>OZ241368.1:4800000-7344421 GCA_965200525.1 Kineosporiaceae bacterium | reverse complement strand
GAGGTTGATCGGCTTCGTCACGTAGACGTTGGCGTGCTGGTAGTACGCCAGGCGGATGTCCTCAGGGTCCTGAGAGGTGGTGAAGACCAGGATCGGGATGCTGGCCAGCAGGGGGTCGGACTTGATCTCGGCCAGCACCTGCTGCCCGTTCTTGCGGGGCATGTTCAGGTCCAGGAACACCACGTCAGGGCGTGGAGCACCGGCGTACTTGCCGATCCGGCGCAGGAACTCGACCGCCTCCTGCCCGTCGCGGGTGACATGGATGTGCTGGGCGTGGCCGCTGCTCTCCAGGGCATCCTCCAGCAGCAGGACGTCGCCGGCGTCGTCGTCGGCGATCAGCACGACCAGGGGATGGACTCGAGCCCTCACGATGACCTCGGCTCTGCGGCGGGGAGTGCCTCGCGAGCCGGGAAGCCGGTGCGAGACGCGCAGCCTAGGGCGGCGTTCTCGGCCCCGACAGGGTCGAAGGTCCCGGGAACGGCGTCCCCCGGAGATCGCGACCCGCCGGGGGGCCACCGCACCAGCCTCCGGCGGGCCCTGGTCCAGGATGACCTCATGGCCCATGACATCCCCGAGCTGGATCTGGACGACGCCGACCCCGGCGGGGACGGTCACCGGGCCGAGGGACCGGGCCGGATTCCCTGGCGCGAGCGCCGGCGCCAATGGTCGATGCGGGTGGTCTCCGCGCCGCGGGGGCGAGTCGTACTCCTGGCGGTGGTGATCGCCCTGGTGGCGGCGGGTCTGACCCGGGCCGGGGACGGCCTGTGGAACTGGCGGAGCCGGCGGGCCGACGTGGCGGTGTTCGTCAGTGTTCCGGGAGACGGGTACGTGGGCGGTGCCAGTGGCGGGGACGACACGTACACCTTCCAGAGCGGGATCCGCGTGATCAACGCCGGCCCCCTGCCGATCAAGCTCGGGCGCATCTCGGCCCGGACCAGGGGAATCACGCTGAACGGTGATGCCCACGGCAAGGTCGTGCCGGTCGGCACGGCCCAGCCCGTGGACGTGGACCTGGTCATCGACTGCCGCACCTACGCTCGCGGCGCGACCGTCGACCTGCGGGTGAGTGTGCGCACGGCCGACGGCGGCCGGCGGTCCTCGACCCGGCCGCTGGTCGTGCGGGGCACCCTGTGGGACCAGATGGTCGAGAGCTGCGCGGCCCCCGACGCCGGCGGGCAGTAGGCGCCGGTCAGTCTGCGCGGGCCGGAACCGGTGGGGCGATCGGGGTCTCGGCGCGCTGCACGACCAGCTCGAGCAGGCCGGGGAAGGAGTCCTCGAAATCGCTTCTGCGCAACCGGTTGATCCGGTGGGTGCCTACGTCGCGCTGTTCGATCAGCCCGGCCTCGCGCAGCACGGTGAAGTGGTGGCTGCGGGTCGCCTTGTTGACCGGCACGTTGAACGAGCCGCAGGTCATGCTCCAGTCGGGCTCGGTGGCGAGCTCGCGAACGATACTCAGGCGGACCGGATCGGCCAGCGCGGCCATCACCACGATCAGGGGGACCTGGCTGGGATGGGTGTGTTGAGGCGCGGTCCGCCCCGCGCGTGCTCCGGTGTCGTTCGCCATCGGCTGTCCCGTCCTCGGTTGTTCGATGACAATACAACAATTCGCGACCCAATGTTCGACCTGTCACGAACACTGAGCTATGTTTGACGCGCAACGAACAAGAGCGGTCGCCCGTCGGCCCCGTCGGCCCGCCGACCACTCAGCGCTCGGCACGAGTTCCGCGAGCCCTTGCTTCAGAAACCTTCTGTAGATCCGGAGAGCGGTGTTCTGAGATGGCATTAGAGCCCAAGACCCTCGTCGAGCCCCAGGTTCCAGCGGCGAGCCCGCCGCTGGAGCCCGGGCGATGGTTGATGCTGCCGGTCCTGCTGGCCGCGATGTTCATGGCCCAGTTCGACCTCTACGTGGTCAACGTCGCCGCACCCACCTTGCAGCACGACATCGGTGCCGGTCAGGCGGCGTTGGAGCTGATTGTCGCCGGATACGGCTTCACCTACGCGGCCGGTCTGATCACGTTCGGGCGACTGGGTGATCTGGTCGGCGGCCGGACGATGTTCCTCTACGGGACGCTCGCCTTCGTGCTGGCCTCGCTGTTGTGCGGGTTGGCGCAGTCCCCGTCGCAACTCGTGGTGGCCCGGCTGGCGCAGGGGCTCACCGGCGCCGCCATGGTGCCGCAGGTGCTGGCACTGATCACCCGGACGTTTCCGGCGGCCGAACGGCCCAAGGCGCTGGCCTGGTTCGGGGTCACGATCGGCCTGGGGGCCGTGGCCGGCCAGGTGGTCGGCGGGGTACTGCTGGAGAGCGACATGTTCGGGCTCGGCTGGCGGGCCATATTTCTGGTCAACGTTCCGATCGGTCTGGTGGCCGCGCTGCTTGCCCACCGACTGCTGCCGCGACACGTCGGCGGCGGGCGGTCGAAGCTGGACCCGCTGGGCGCCGTCGGCATCTCCGGCAGCCTGGCCCTCATCCTGATTCCGCTGGTGCTGGGGCGGACGGAGGGGTGGCCGTGGTGGACCTGGACCTGCCTGATCGCCGCGCTTCCGGCCCTGGTCGCGACCGTGGCCTGGGAGCGGGCCCTGGCCCGTCGCGGTGGCCGGCCGATGCTCGACCTGGACCTGCTGCGCAACTCGGTCTTCGCCCGCGGTCTGGTTGTCAGTGTCGGCATCTTCTGCGCCTTCTTCAGCTTCATGTTCACCATCACCCTGGTGATGCAGTCGGGGCTCGGTCTGCGCCCGCTGCCGGCCGGTCTGGCCTTCACCCCGCTGGGGATCGCCTTCGCCGTTGCCTCCATCGCATCGCCGCGAGTCGCGGCCAAGCAGGGCGCACGGTTGATCAGCGTCGGGGCCGTGATCGCGGGCGCCGGTCTGCTGGGCCTGCTGCTGGTACTGGTCCTGTCCGGGGCCGACACGTCGGTGGCCCGGGTGATCGGTCCGATGATCCTGGTGGGCTTCGGCAACGGGTTGGCGGTACCGGCGCTGACCGGCGCCGTGCTCGCCGGGGCGCGGCCCAAGAACGCGGGCTCGGCCGCCGGGATTCTCACCACTGGTCAGCAGTTCGCCGGGGCCGCCGGCGTCGCGGCGCTGGGCACGGTCTTCTTCCAGGCGCTGGGTCACGCCACCGACGTGGCGGGGTACGCCCGAGCGGACATCTGGGTGGTCTCGATCGACCTGGTTCTCGTCGCACTGGCTTTCATCCTGAGCCTGTCCCTGCCCCGCCCGGGCCGGGGGCCGCGCCCGCCGCATGCTGGGGGCAGCCGCGTCGCCGGAGGCGTGCGAAGCACACAATGAACAGGTCAAGAAGATCGCGCGCTCGGCCGGGGCGGACGGCCGGGGCGGACGGCCGGGGTGGGACCGGCAGGAATCGACGGAGGTCTGATGCGTGATCTGTTCGAAGATCTGGACCGATGGCGGCAGTCGGGAAAGCGCGCTGCCCTGGCCCGGGTGGTCACCGTCGAGGGCTCCGGTCCCCGCCTGCCGGGCGCCGCCATGGCGGTGAGCCAGGACGGCGAGGTCCTGGGCTCGGTCTCGGGCGGCTGCGTCGAGGCGGCGGTCGTGCAGATCGCCCTGTCGTCCCTGGAGACCGGCGGGCGAAGCCTGGTCAGTTTCGGATATTCCGACGACGACGCCGTCGAGGTCGGCCTGACCTGCGGGGGCACCATCCACCTGTTCATCGAGCCGTTCGACTGGTGAACGTCTGTCCCGAACGGCCGAGCGGGTTCGCGCTCGCGTCCCGGTGGCCCTGACGGCCATGTTCGACGGCCCGGCCTCGACTAGGAAGGTCCTGGGGCTGACTTGGGCACGGTGATGCCGAAGTCGCGGATCTTGCGGTAGATCGTGGCCCGGCTCAGGCCCAGTTCGGCGCAGGCCAGCTCCTTGTTGCCGTCGTTGGCAGTCAGGCTGCGCACGATCGCGTCGCGCTCCAGGGACTCCAGCTGGCTCAGCCGCCGGCGGATCGCCGAGCGCGCCTCCGGCGGCAGGTCGGCGGCGGTGACCGTGCCGGAGCGGCGGTGGCGGACCACCTCGGACAGCACCTGGCGCAATTGAGCCACGTTGCCCGGCCAGGGCAAGCGGCTGAGCTGCTGCATCGCGTCGAAGCTGAACTTCAGGCGGCGTCCGGCGGTGATGCTCTCCAGCAGCACCGGCACCAGTTCGGCGATGTCCTCGCTGTGGTGGCGCAGTGAGGGCACCTCGACGGTGTGCGGGAAGTGCGGCAGCAACTGGGCGGCGTGCTCGGTCGTGGTCAGGCCCGCGCTCATCGTGATCGCCACCCAGGAGGCGTTGCCCGAGCCACCGTGGTCGCCGTACTGCTGCAGCAGTTCGCCCACCCCGACCAGTGCTTCGGCGGTCAGGCGATCGGCGTGGGCCAGCACCAGGCTGCCCTGCCCCTGGCTCAGCTCGGCGGCCAGGGCGTCCAGCCACTCCTCGACGTCCGCGCCGGGCTCGTCGGTGTCGGCGGCGTCGAAACAGCGGAAGTGGCCCGAGGGGTTAATCCGCTGGTGGAGGGCGCGCAACAGCGACTGCTTGCCGGTGCCGGGTTCGCCGGTCAGCACCAGCCATTCGCCGCCGGTGCAGCAGGCCTCGACCTCGCGCAGGCACCGCTGCCAGCTCGAGCTGGTGCCCACCAGACCGGGCAGGCGGACGCCGTCGCGCACCGGTGCGGGTTCGGCGGTCCGCGAGCGCGGCACCGGGGTCTCGGTGAGCTGGATGTCGAAGACGCCGCCGCACGGGCCCCGCTGGCTGAGCACCGGGCGGTAGCGCATCCGGGCCACCAGCCCGCTGGGCAGGTTGCTGATCACGGTGGCCGCCTTGGTCGCACCGAGCACGTCGCCGGCCGTCTCCAGCAGCGAGTGCTGGTCGGAGGCGGACAGGATGCGCCGGGCGGTCTCGTTCATCATCACCAGGTCGCTGTTGATCGCCAGGACGATGCCGTCGCTGCGCTGGCAGGTCTTCAGGTACTCCTGGAACAGGGCCAGCTCGCGCAGCCCGGACTGGGTCAGCAGGCTCTTCTCGATCCGCTCGGCGGTCGAGGAGGCCAGGGCCAGCATCAGGGAGTTGGACTCACCCGACCAGGAGGTGAGGTCGAGCGCGCCCAGCAGGGTGCCCTTGACCGGGTGCTTGATCGGCACTCCGGCGCAGACCAGCCGCTCCAGGTTGTCGGCGTAGTGCTCGTGCCCGTCGACCAGGGTGGCCACCCGCTCGGCCAGCGCGGTGCCGATCCCGTTGGTGCCGACGAACTGCTCGGCGTAACTGAACCCGGGGGCCAGGTTCACCCGGTCCAGGTAGCTGGTGATCGCGTCGTCGGAGTCGACCCGGTCCAGCACCACGCCCTGGGCGTCGGTGAGGATGATGCTGATCGGCTGGGACTGCAGCTGCTCGCCCAGCTGCCGCAGGATCGGCGTCGCGCAGGTCAGCAGCGGAGAATGCGGATCGAGGTCCTGCACGTAGGCGGCGTCGACGTGGTCGGCCTCGACGTTGAGCTGCCGCGAGCGCCACCACGAGGCCAGGATCGTCTCCCGCACGATGTCGGGTTCGAAGTCCTGCGAGGTGAGAAAGCGCTCTCGGGCGTCGGCGAGGTGGCGGGGCCGGCCTTCCCGACGGTTCGGGGGTCCCTGCGGTGGTCCGGGCATCGTTGCCTCCACTTCGTCGATCGGGCCTGCTCACCGCCGTCGGCGCACAGCGGATAGCAGACAACCGGCCCCCACGCAGTTCGGGGCGACATTCGCACTCTAAGCCTGAAACGTCCGCCGCGGACCAACTGCCCAGCGCTCGTCTCAGATTGAGACGGGTGGCTGCAACTTTCTGAGGTGTGATTCGAAGCACGGCGCTCGCGGTGCTTGCCGGCCCACGAGCTCACACCGGGAGGCATGTTGAGCAGACAGAGTCTGAGCAAGGCGCACAAGAAAATCACCGAACTCTCGTGGGAGCCAACTTTCGCCACCCCCGCGACCCGGTTCGGAACCGACTACACGTTCGAGAAGGCCCCCAAGAAGGATCCGCTCAAGCAGATCCTGCGCTCCTACTTCCCGATGGAGGAGGAGAAGGACAACCGCGTCTTCGGAGCCATGGACGGCGCGATCCGCGGGAACATGTTCCGCCAGGTCCAGCAGCGCTGGATGGAGTGGCAGAAGCTGTTCCTGTCGATCATCCCGTTCCCGGAGATCTCCGCGGCCCGGGCGATGCCCCTGGCGATCGACGCGGTGCCGAACCCGGAGATCCACAACGGGCTCGCGGTACAGATGATCGACGAGGTCCGCCACTCCACTATCCAGATGAACCTCAAGCGCCTCTACATGAACCACTACATCGACCCGGCCGGGTTCGACATGAGTGAGAAGGCGTTCGCCAACAACTACGCCGGCACCATCGGGCGGCAGTTCGGCGAGGGGTTCATCACCGGCGACGCGATCACGGCGGCCAACATCTACTTGACCGTGGTCGCCGAAACCGCTTTCACGAACACCCTGTTCGTGGCCATGCCCTCGGAGGCGGCGGCCAACGGCGACTACCTGCTGCCCACGGTGTTCCATTCGGTCCAGTCCGACGAGTCAAGGCACATCAGCAACGGGTACTCCATCCTGCTGATGGCCCTGGCCGACGAGGACAACCGGGCCCTGCTGGAGCGCGACCTGCGCTACGCCTGGTGGAACAACCACTGCGTGGTGGACGCCGCGATCGGCACGTTCATCGAGTACGGCACCAAGGACCGGCGCAAGGACCGCGACAGCTACGCCGAGATGTGGCGGCGGTGGATCTACGACGACTACTACCGCAGCTATTTGATCCCGCTGGAGAAGTACGGCCTGAAGATCCCGCACGACCTGGTCGAGGAGGCCTGGAACCGGATCTGGAACAAGGGCTACGTGCACGAGGTGGCCCAGTTCTTCTCCACCGGCTGGCCGGTGAACTACTGGCGGATCGACCCGATGACCGACGAGGACTTCGACTGGTTCGAGTACAAGTACCCGGGTTGGTACAACAAGTACGGCAAGTGGTGGGAGAACTACAACCGCCTCAAGTACCCGGGCCGCAACAAGCCGATCGCCTTCGAGGACGTCGACTACCAGTACCCGCACCGGTGCTGGACCTGCATGGTGCCCTGCCTGATCCGTGAGGACATGGTCACCGAGAAGGTCGACGGCACCTGGAAGACGTACTGCTCGGAGACCTGCGCCTGGACCGACATCAAGGCGTTCCGCCCCGAGTACGAGGGCCGCCCGACCCCCAACATGGGCCGGCTGACCGGTCACCGGGAGTGGGAGACCCTGCACCACAACCGGGACCTGGCCGACATCATCAAGGACCTGGGCTACGTGCGGGACGACGGCAAGACCCTCATCCCGCAGCCGCACCTGGACCTGGACGACCCGAAGAAGTTGTGGACCCTCGACGACGTGCGCGGGATCAACTTCGCCAGCCCCAACGTGCTGCTCAACGAGATGTCCGACGCCGATCGGGAGGCCTCGATCGCGGCCTACGTCGCCGGCGGCCCGGGCGGGCGGCCGGCCAAGGTCTGAGCCGGCCCCACCGAACGATCGCGGTGACGGCGATCTGTCTCAGCTGTCGCCGTCACCGCGATCTCGAGCTGTCCCCAGCCCTCTTCGAGCCTCAGGAGCTGTCCCATGGGCGAGACCCACCGCGTCCGGTTCGAACCGGTCGACCTGGAGATGGACGTCGACGAGGACGAGACCGTCCTGGACGCGGCCTTCCGCCAGGGCATCACCCTCATGCACGGCTGCCGCGAAGGTCAGTGCTCGGCCTGCAAGTCGTTCCTGATCGACGGTGACGTGCAGATGGCCCGCTACTCGACGTTCGCCCTGGCCGACTACGAGAGCGAGGAGGGGTACGTCCTGCTGTGCAAGACCCACGCCTACAGCGACCTCACCGTCGAGCTGATCAACTACGACGAGGAGGTGCTGCGCTCGGCGGTGCCGATCCAGCAGCTCAAGACCGTGGTCAGCGCGGTGACGGAGCTGACCCACGACATCGTGTCGCTGCGCCTGAGGGTGCAGGAACCGGCCGCGTTCGTGTTCAAGGCCGGCCAGTACGCCGACATCTCCATCCCCGGGACCGACCAGCACCGGTCGTTCTCGATGGCCAGCACCGCGGCCGACTCGGCCGCCGGGGCCGGGCAGATCGAGTTCATCATCCGCAAGTACCCCGGCGGGCACTTCTCCGGCCTGCTCGACACCTCGATCGCCGTCGGCACCGCCCTGGACGTGATCGGCCCGTACGGGGCGTTCACGCTGCGGGAGAAATCCGAGCGCCGGATCGTGTGCATCGGCGGGGGAGCGGGCATGGCCCCGATCCTGTCGCTGCTGCGCTACCTGGTCGAGATCGGCAGCGAGCGGCCGGTGGTCTTCTACTACGGCGCCCGGACCGAGCGCGACCTGTTCTACCTGCCGGAGATCGCGCAGCTGGGGGCTCAGTTGCCGGACTTCTCGTTCGTGCCGGCGCTGTCCGAGGCCGAGGGGGCCGACTGGGCCGCCCTGGGCGTGCCGGGCCGCCACGGCCTGATCACCGACGTGGTCGACCGGGGCGAGCCCGACCTGAGCGAGGCCGACCTGTACCTGTGCGGGCCACCCCCGATGGTGGACGCCGCGATGGCCCTGCTGGGCCGCCGCTCGGTGCCGATCGAGCGCATCTTCTACGACAAGTTCACCACCGCCAGCACAGAAAGAGGGTAGTCATGGCAGTTCCGACGCATGCCGGCTCGGACAAGGCACGGAGTTTCCCGCAACCACACTTCACCGACGCCGAGGCCGGGGCGCTGGAGTTTCCCAGCTCCACCAGCCGCGCCTACAACTACTTCTCGCCGGCGAAGATGCGCTCGACCACCTACGAGGACGTCACGTTCGACGTCCAGCCGGATCCGACCCGCCACCTGTCCCAGGGCTGGCTGTACGGGTTCGCCGACGGCCCCGGTGGGTACCCGCTGGACTGGACGGCGCTGCAGTCCAGCGACTGGCACCAGTTCCGCGACCCCAACGAGGAGTGGGAGCAGACGATCTACCGCAACAACGCCAACGTGGTGCGCCAGGTGCAGCAGAACCTGACCAACGCCAAGCTGGCCAACGCCTACGGCAGCTGGGCGCCGGGCTGGATCCGGTTCGTCGAGCGCAACGTCGGGGCCTGGATGCACGCCGAGAACGGCCTGGGCATGCACGTGTTCATGGCCGCCCAGCGCTCGGCCCCGACCAACATGATCAACAACGCGATGGCGGTGAACTGTGCTCACAAGCTGCGCTTCGCCCAGGACCTGGCCCTGTACAACCTGGACCTGAGCGAGTCCGACATCGGCTTCGACGGCTCCGCCCACCGCGACGTCTGGCAGAACGACCCGGTCTGGCAGGGCGTGCGCGAGAACGCCGAGCGCCTGACCGCCGTCCACGACTGGGCCGAGGCGCTGTTCGCCACCAATGTCGTCTACGAGTCGCTGGTCGGCGGGCTGTTCCGCAGCCACCTGGTGATGCAGGTGGCCGCTCGCAACAGCGACTACGTGACGCCGACGATCGTCGGGGTCGGCGAGAACGATTACTCGCGCGACCTCAACTACACCCGGGCCCTGTTCAGCCTGCTCACCCGCGACGAGAAGCACGGCGAGGCCAACAAGGCGGTGATCCAGAGCTGGCTCTCGCACTGGGTGCCGCAGAGCCTGCGCGCGGCCCGCGAGCTGCAGCCGATCTGGTCGCAGCCGCTGGAGCGGGTGGTGGCCTTCGCCGACTCGCTCGAGGCGGCCAAGGACGACCTGCGCAAGGTGCTGGCCGATCTCGACCTCAACGAGCCCGAGGAGCTGAACCAGTGAGCGAAACGACGAAGAAGGACTTCGGCGCGGTCGACCGGACGTCGTCGAACATGTGCGGGGTCACGCTGATGAACAATCAGAACGGCTACATCGTGGCCGACATCATGCGGCACAAGGACGGCGTCAAGGTCGAGGAGTACCCCTCGATGATCCGGGTCGACGGCGTCCGGTCGATCACGTTCGACTTCAACGAGATCACCGATGCTCTGGGCACCGAGTTCAACGAGTCCGACTTCGAGGAGATCATGTCCACCCACTACGGGCGGATGGTCCACTTCGACGACAAGACGATGCTCTTCGCCAACCCCGAGGACGCCGCCGAGTACATCGACTTCGACCTCAAAGTCGTCGAATAGTTGATCTAAATGGGTTCTTTCACCGATCTGAGCAGCGAATCGGACGAGCGGCGGGCCTCGTTCCAGGGCGGGGCACACCTGCCCTGCCTGGAACGGGCCCGCGGCCGGTTGCTGGCCGAGGGCTGGACCCTCGACGAGCGGCCCACTGTCGCGCGGGAGCCGGCATGAACGCCCTGGCCGACGCCCTACGAGCGGTTGTGGTCGGCCTCCAGGGCGGGCCACTGCGAACGACACCGCGAACGCGGCCCCGAACCCGACGCCTACCTGCGAGGAGGTGGGCCCGGATCCGGTCTCAGGTCGACGCCTGAGTGCACCTGACGATCGCACGAGTCGCACCTTCTTTCTGAGTACCACCTCTAGTAAGGACAAGCTGAGATGGCCAAAGACCTCCGTTTCAATGTCGAAGCGCGCGGGCTCCTCGAAGCCGGCGTCAACGCCCTGGCCGACGCGGTCAAGGTGACGCTCGGGCCCAAGGGCCGCAACGCCGTGATCGAGAAGCTCACCGGCGCCCCCACCATCACCAACGACGGCGTCACCATCGCCAAGGAGATCCAGCTGCGCAACCCGTTCGCCAACATGGGCGCGCAGCTGGTCAAGGAAGTCGCCATGAAGACCAACGGTGTCGCCGGTGACGGCACCACGACCGCCACCGTGCTGGCCCAGGCCCTTGTGCGCGAGGGCCTGCGAGCGATCGACAACGGGGCCAACCCGATGCAGGTCAAGACCGGCATCGAAAAGGCCGTCGCCGTCGTGCTGGAGCAGCTGGCCGCGCGCAGCACCCAGGTCGGCGGCGAGTCCGACCTGCAGCACGTGGCCACCCTGGCCGCGAACAACGACAGCCAGATCGGTGACATCATCGCCGCCGCCATGGCCCGGGTCGGGCGCTCCGGCGTCGTCACCGTCGAGGAGTGGCCCCAGTTCGGCATGGGGCTGAGTTTCGTGGACGGCGTCGAGTTCGACCACGGTTACATCTCGCCGTACTTCGTCACCGACCGGGACCGGATGGAGGCGGTCCTGGAGGACGCCTACGTCCTGCTGACCAACGAGAAGATCACCTCGGTGCAGCTGCTGATGCCGGTCCTGGAACAGGTCCAGCGCACCCGCAAACCCCTGGTGATCCTGGCCGAGAACGTCGACGGGCCGGCCCTGAGCATGCTGATCACCAACAACGTGCACAACACGTTCCAGTCGGTGGTGGTGCGCGCTCCCGGGTTCGGCCACCGCCGGGTCGCCGAGCTGGAAGATCTGGCCGCCGTCCTGGGCGGCTCGGTGGTCAGCAGCGAGTCCGGGGTCAGCCTCAGCTCGGTCACCCTGGCGCAGCTCGGGCGGGCCCACCGGATCACCGTCACCGAGTCCGGCACCACGATCGTCGGGGGAGCCGGCGACGCGGACGAGGTCAGCACCCGCATCCAGCAGCTCAACCGCGAGCTGGAGCGGGCCGAGAACGAGCACGACCAGGACAGCCTGACCCTGCGGATCGCCCGGCTGAGCGGCAGCGTCGCCGTCATCCACGTCGGTGCCGCCACCGGTGTCGAGCTGAAGGAGAAGCAGCACCGGGTCGAGGACTCGCTCTCGGCCACCCGGGCCGCGGTCGAGGACGGCGTGGTCGCCGGCGGCGGCACCTCGCTGGTGCAGGCCCAGGCGGCACTGGACGCCCTGGACCTGAGCGGGGACGCCGCCGAGGGGCGCGACATCGTGCGCCGCTCGCTCGGTGAGCCGCTGCGCTGGATCGCGATCAACGCCGGCTTCGACGGCGACGAGGTGGTCAAGCAGGTCGCCCAGCTGGACGCCGGTCACGGCTTCAACGCCCTGACCGGGGAGTACGGCGACATGTTCGACTTCGGCATCATCGACCCGCTGATCGTGACCCGCTCGGCCCTGCAGAGCGCGGCCTCGATCGCCGCGCTGCTGCTGACCACCGAGACGCTCATCGTGGAGGAGCTGCTCGGCAACCCCGGGGCCATCGTGGCGCCCGGCTTCGGCGATCTGGCCGAGGGCATGGTTCGGCCGTCGAACATCTACTGATGTACTCACCGATCGGCAAGGAGTTCGCCGTCCGGGAACGCACCCTCCCGGACGGCGGGCTCCGCCGCTCACCACGGATCTCCGGCTGGCGGGCGGCGGCCGGCACGCTCGGGCCGGCGTTCGTGGCCGCGGTCGCCTACATCGACCCCGGCAACTTCGCCACCAACGTCACCGCCGGCGCCCGGCACGGCACGATGCTGCTGTGGGTGATCGTGCTGGCCAGTGCGATCGGCATGCTGGTGCAGTACCTCTCGGCCAAACTCGGCCTGGTCACCGGCCGCAGTCTGCCCGAGCTGTGCCGTGAGTCGATGCCGGGCCCGTGGCGGATCGCGATGTGGCTGCAGGCCGAGCTGGTGGTGGTGATGACCGACCTGGCCGAGATCGTCGGCGGGTCGATCGCCCTGCAGATGCTGTTCGGCCTGCCCCTGTTCGCCGGGGCTCTGGTGATGGTGGCCACCGTGTCGGTGATCCTGGCCCTGAGTGTGCGCGGGCAGGACGCTTTTCGCCCGGTCGTCTACGTGTCGATCGCTCTGATCGCCCTCGGGTTCGCCTACCAGGCCACCCTGGCCCACCTGTCCCCGGCCGCGGTCGGGGCCGGCCTCGTACCCCGGCTGGACGGCGCCGACAGCGCCTACCTGGCCGCCGGCATCGTGGGCGCCACGGTGATGCCGCACGTCGTCTACCTGCACTCGGGCCTGACCACGGGGATCAGCCGGGGCTCGCGCCGCTCGCTGGCCGACCTGGTACGCATCACCCGCGCCCAGATCATCGCGGCGATGCTGCTGGCGGCCACGGTGAACGCCAGCATCCTGCTGGCTGCCACCGCCCTGCCCGGCAGCGCGGCCGAGTCGCTGCAGAGCGCCCAACACGGCTTCGTGGTGCGGACCGGGGCGGCCGCCGGGCTGGTGTTCGCCCTCGCCCTGCTGGCCTCCAGCGTGGCCTCCACCTGCGTCGGCGTCTACAGCGGGCAGATGATCATGCAAGGGTTCCTGCGCCGTCAGGTGTCGGTCTGGCTGCGCCGCGCGGTCTCCGTCATTCCGGCGCTGGTCGTGCTGGCCATCGGGGTCAACGCCACCGACGCGCTCGTCCTGAGCCAGGTCTTCCTGTCGTTCGGCATCCCGTTCGCACTGGTGCCGCTGGTGATCTTCACCAGCCGGCGGGCCCTGATGGGCGCCGCGGTGAACTCACCGGTGACGATCGGGGTGGCCGGGCTGATCCTCGGATTCGTGATCATCCTGAACGCCTACCTGCTCTGGACGGTCTTCACCTGATTTCCTCAACTATGAGCCGATCGCTGATGCCGGCCACGACCGCCAGCTGAAGTTTGGTCTCGTCCGGGCTGCCGGGCGCGGCCGTCAGGATCACGATCTTGAGCTCGGCGTCCCCATCGGTCAGGACGTCGCAGTCCACCTCGATCGGGCCGACCGCCGGGTGCTCGATGACCTTGTGGTCCTCTCGGTGGGCGCTGACCTGGCCGGTCGCCCACAGTTCGGCGAACCGGGCATTGCCGGTGGTGAGTTGCTGGATCAGGGTGTTCAGCCGGCGGTTGGCCGGGAAGCGCCCGGTGGCCCGGCGCAGGTCGGAGACGATGGCGGCCTCGGCCGTGCCACCGGCCAGCGATGTCACCGGCCAGTGCGACAGGCGCGGGCCGTCGTCGTCGATCGGGAAGCTGTCCCGGGCGAAGTTGCGCAACGTCGGTGGCGTGGTCGACGGGTCGCCGAGCAGTGCCGCCCAGCCGCGGTTCCACCAGATCAGCTGCCAGTCGGCGGCGAACACGGCGACCGCGGCGTCCCCTAGGCGGTTGAGCACGCGGCGGACGCCGGGCGGGATGTGGTCGGAGATCTCGCCGTCCGAGGGCGGGACAATTGCCGCCAGACGGTACAGGTGGTCGCGTTCGCCCCCGGTGAGTTGCAGGGCCCGGGCCAGCGCGGCCAGCACCTGGGCCGACGGCGTGGTGGCCCGGCCCTGCTCCAGCCGGACGACGTAGTCGACCGAGATGCCGGTGAGCTCGGCCAGCTCCTCCCGGCGCAGGCCCTGGGCCCGGCGTGCTCGCCCGCTCGGCAGGCCGGCTGCGGCGGGGGTGAGCCGGTCGCGCCAGGCCCGCAGGGTGGCCCCCAGATCGGCGTCAGTGGTCATGGCCCGATTGTCTCGCGTCAGGGCCGGCTCAGAGTGGTACCGCTGTTCCTACCGTGGCGGCGTCCCTGGTTCACGATGGGGGAGGAGGCCGACGATGGGTCCATGACCATCACCTTCATCACCGGCGCCAACAAGGGCCTCGGTTACGAGACCGCCCGCCGACTCATCGACCAGGGCCAGACCGTGCTGCTCGGAGCCCGCGACCCCGAGGCCGGAGCCGCCGCCGCCCAGGCCCTCGGGGCCCGTTTCGTCCGGATCGACGTGACCGATGACGGATCGGTGGCCGCCGCGGCCGCCGACGTCGAGGCCCACGAGGGTGCCGTCGACGTCCTGATCAACAACGCCGGTGTGCACGGCCCGGCCGGCGACCCCAGCGGCCTGACCGGCGAAGACGTCCTGGCTGTGCTGGACGTCAACGTGGTCGGCGTGGTCCGGACCACCACGGCCTTCCTGCCGCTGCTGCGCCGATCGTCCGACCCGGTCATCGTCAACGTCAGCAGTGCGATGGGGTCGCTGGAGGCCACGCACGACCCGTCCCGCCCCGAGTCCGGCTACGTCGCTCCCGTGTACACGTCGTCGAAGGCAGCGCTCATCATGCTGACCACTCAGTACGCCAAGGCACTGCCGGGCATCCGGATCAACGCCGCCGACCCCGGTTACACCGCAACCGATCTCAACGGCCACTCGGGCCCGCAGACGGTCACCGAGGGCACCGACGCCATCGTCACCCTGGCCACCGAGGGCCCCGGGCACGCATCGGGCCGGTTCGTCGACCGGGACGGCGAGATCACCTGGGCCTGAGCGACCTCAGCATCGCGCCTCGGCATCGGTCAGAAGTGGAAGCCGGAGACGATCTCGGCGAGCTCGTCGCTCATCGCCGTGAGCTGGGCGGCGTTGGTGCGGGCCTCGCCCATCGAGGCGGCCGTGGCACTCGACGACCCGGCCACGGTGGCGATGCTGCGGGCGATCTGACCCGAGCCGGTGGCGGCGTCCGACACCCCGGCGTTGATCGCCTGGGTGGTGGCCGTCTGCTCCTCGACCGCACTGGCGATCGTGGTCTGGAACTCGTTGATCCGGGTGATCACCCGGGCGATCTCGGTGATCGCCTGGGTCGCCTGGTCGGCATCGTCCTGGATGGTCTCGACCCGCTTGGAGATGTCCTCGGTGGCCCGGGCGGTCTCCTGAGCCAGCTGCTTGACCTCGTCGGCGACGACGGCGAAGCCCTTGCCGGCGTCTCCGGCCCGGGCCGCCTCGATCGTGGCGTTCAGGGCCAGCAGGTTGGTCTGCTCGGCGATCGAGGTGATCAACCGGACGACGTCGCCGATCTCCCGGGACGAGTCGCCCAGCTTGTTCATCGTCCCGGTGGTGGCTTCCACGGACTGCACGGCCCCGGTGGCGACCCGGGCCGCCTCGTTCGCGTTACGGGCGATCTCGCCGATCGACGACCCCATCTCCTGGCCGCCGGCGGCGACCGCCTCGACGTTCTGGGACACCTCGCCCGCCGTGCGGGCGACCACCTCGGCCTGGTCCGAGGTCTCGGACGCCGAGCGCCCCACCCGCTCGGCCACCTCCTCCAGGGAGGCGGCGGAGGTGCGCAGCCGGCCGCTGGCGCCGTCGATCGCCGCGAAGACCGAACGCAGGCGCTCGACCAGCGTGTTCACCCCGGCCGCCATGTGGGCCACCTCGTCACCGCCGCGGGCATCCACGGAGATCCGCAGGTCACCTCGGACCACGCTGCCCAGCGCGTCGTCGAGCAGGCCGATCCGGCGCACGATCTGGCGGCCGAACAGGGTCAGGCCCGCCGCGATCAGCAGGCCGGCGCCGATCGACACGACCAGCAGGAGCCAGGTGAGGTTGCGGACGGCGTCGTTCACCCGGGTCTGCTGGTGAGTCAGGTTGGTCTGCAGCAGCTTCTTGGCCGCGGCGGTGGTATCGGTCTGGGCCTTAGTGGCCGCGTTGAACTGGGCCGACACGGCCGCCAGTTTCTCCGGGGTGCTGATGTCCGGGACGGTGGCACTCAGCGCCAGATAGGCATCCCGGGCGGTGGTGACCGCCTGGATCGCGGTGTGCTCGGCCGAGCTCAGCTTCTCGTTGCTCAGATCTTTGATGATCGAGCCCATTTCGGCGGTATCGGTCTTGATCAGGGCGTTCTGCTGAGCTGCGGTCTGCGGATAAGCGGTGATGACGACGCTGTTGTACTTGGTCTGCGAATCCAGCAGGGAGAAGCGCTCGATCCTCGCCTGCGCGGAAAGGTAGATGCGCAGGGTGTTCTCGGCACTGTGGGCGGAACGGGTCTGCCAGACGGCAATCCCGCCGACCACGACTGCGCCGATCACAATGACGGACGTGATCATCGACACCAGTCGACGGATGGGCTGCGACGCCACAGACATGCCGGATCTCCAGACTGAGTGCCGGTGGTCTACCGGCGGGGGGGTTCATTCATGATCGGCTCCCGGACGACTCGGCTGAACCGCGCTCGGACCGGATTCGAGTGAGTCGAGGAACTGACGGAATGCTCGATCGGTGCGAGCGGTGTCGCCGGTGGCATCGAGGTCGATCAGGAGACCTCGGATGACCGCCAGAACCAGGGTGGCCTGCTCCGGACGGCCGATGCTGCGCAGGCCCTCGGCCAGTGGCTCGAGCCAGTCGGTGGTGGCGATGCGGCGGAAGTCGGGCCACAGCGGCGGCACCGAGCCCTCCTGCAGCGAGAACATCCGCAGGAACGGGCGACCGTCGGGGCCGGTCATCGCGGCCCAGGCCTGGCCCAGCGTGGTGGCGTAGGGCTCGTCGGGCCGGGCCTGCAGCAAGGCGCCGAAGAAATCGAGCTGACGACGGCGGGCGTTCCCCAGCACGGCCCGGCGCAGGCCGTCGCGGGTGCCGAAGTGGTAGATCAGCATGCGCCCGGAGGTGCCCGCCGCGCCGGCCAGGGGCTCGAGCCGCTCGGGCAGGCCGTGCTTGAGCGCGTAGTCGGTGCAGGCGTCGAGCAGTCGCTGCTTGATCTCGGGTTGGAGCCGCCGTCCCACGGCCTCAGCGTTTCACGTAACAAACGCTACGTCTATCGTCCATCAGAACGGGACCACATCGCACGCGGAGGTACCAATGAGAGTCGTCTTTGTGCACGGGGCCTGCGTGCGGGACGGTTCCTGGTGGTGGCACCGCACCGCCGACGTCCTGCAGCAGGCGGGGGTGCCCAGCCTGACCCCGGCCCTGCCCAGCTGTGGTGAGACGGGCCTGCGGGCCGGGTCGGCGGGACCGGGACTGCCCGAGGACGTCGCCGCCGTACGACAGGTGCTGCAGGACGGCGACGAGCCCACCGTCGTCGTCGCCCACAGCTACGGCGGCATCGTCACCGCCGAGGCGGCCGCGGGCCTCAACTCGGTGCGCCATCTGGTGCTGATCTCCAGCTACCTGCCCGAGGTCGGGCAAGGCCTGTCGGACTTCGGCGACGGCGCTCCGGCCCCGTTTCTGGACGTCGACCCGGACGCCGGGACCTTCGGCGTCCGGCCCGAACTGCTGGTGGACACGTTCCTGCCGGACTGTGACGCCGACGTCCAGGCTCAGGCGGCGGCTCACCTGGCCCGCCAGAGCCTGCACGTGACCGGGCAGGCGGTCCGGGCGTCGGCCTGGCTGCAGGTGCCATCGACCTACCTCGTGTGCACCCGGGACAGAGGCACGCCGGTCGAGCGGCAGCGCGAGTTCGCCCGCAGGGCCGGTCGTGTGCTCGAACTGGACACGGGCCACCACCCCTTCCTGTCGCAGCCGACGGCAGTGGCGGACCTGCTGCTCCGCCTCCCCGCGACCTGATCGGTTCGAGCGACTCTACTTGCCCTTGCCCTTGCCCGAATTGCTTTTTGAGGGCTTGTCTTTCGACTTCTTCGTCTTCTTCACCTTCTTGACTTTCTTGGCCTTCTGGTTCTTCGTCGAGTTGCTCTGGCTCTGAGCCTTGGCCGGCGTCACGGTGACGGACACATCGCTGACCGCCGAAGTCGGCCGGGGCGGGTTGGCCGCCCCCGTCCGCGGGGAAGGGTCATGGGTCACGTCGGTGGCCGTCGCCCCGCCGGCGATCGCCCCCGGGCGGCTGACCCCTGAAGGCCCGGCCGTCGCCGGAGACGAGGTGACGAGCGGCTCGGACGCCGTGGCCGAGCCATCTCCCGCACCGCGCAGAACAGTCGGTGCCCAGATCGCCAGGGCGGCGACGAGCACGGCGACGAGTACGGCAACCGCCAAGGACCGCGCCGCGAGCGGACGGCGGGAGGGGGCCGTGTGGGCCAAGGGGGCTGATCCGAGGGCCGACTCCTGCGTCGAGACGGTTTCGGGATCGTCGCTGGCGAAGGCCCGGCCCTCAGGGTTGCCGACGAGGGCCATCCGGCCGGCCGGTGTCTCGGCCATGACGTACTTCAGCCGGACGGCGACCTCCGTGGCTGTCGGCCGGTCGGCCGGTCGGTCGGCGGTCATGGCCGTCAGGACGTCGCGCAGCGTCGCCGGCAGGCCCTCGTCGATCACCGGCGCCTCGATCAGACGGGCCAGAGCGGCCACATGGGGTGGACCGGAGAAGACCGGCCGGCCGGTGAGGCTCTCGATCAGGACCAGGCCCAGTGCGTAGACGTCGCTCGCGGCCGACGCCGACTCGCCGCGCACCTGCTCGGGTGACAGATAGGCAGCTGTGCCGAGCATCAGGCCGGTGGCGGTGTGCCGCACCGGGCTGTCGAGCAGTCGGGCGATACCGAAGTCGGCCAGCCGGATCCGTTCGTCCGGCCCGACCAGGACGTTGCTGGGCTTGACGTCGCGATGGACGATGCCCTGGCCGTGCACGTAGCTCAGCGCCTCGGCCAGGGCGCGGCCGATGGCGGCGACTTCGGGCACACCCAGCCAGCGGCGACGGGTCAGGTCGGCCAGTGTCTCACCCGTGACGAGCTCCATCACCAGGAAGGGACGATCGCCCTCAGTGCCGGCATCCAGCAGCATGATGAGCCCGGGATGGCTGAGACCGGCCAGCGTCTGGCCCTCCACCTGGAAACGTTCGCGGTGGGCCGGATCCCTGACCACCTCGCGCATCACCTTGACCGCGACATCGCGGTCGAGCCGGCTGTCCCAGGCCTGGTACACCACGGCCATCCCACCGTGACCGAGCTCCCGGCCCAGCAGGTAGCGATCGCCCAGGAGCGCCGGAACGTCGCCGAGCTCCCCGTCCATGCTGTCCTCCCGTTGCTGACCTGCACCCAGGCTAGGGCCCCGTGCTCCGGTCGGCCTGCTGAGGTTCAGGACTCCAGCGACCACAGGGCATCGACAGGAATGGCCGTGATCCGGTCGCCGAACGGAGCCGAGGTGCATCCCGTGTGGAGGACGAATCCGCCCACAAACCGTTCACCAAGGCGGTCCCGCATCTGAGCGAGCCACTTCACGTCGCGACCGCCGATCGTTGAGGAGGCTTTGACCTCGATGCCGACGATGCTTCCGTCCTTGGCCTCGATGACGAGATCAACTTCTGCGCCGTCACGATCCCGGTAGTGCAACAGCCGGGCGTCCGCATCGGACCAGGTCAACTGACGCTTCAACTCACCGATGACGAAGCCTTCAAGGATCTGCCCGGCAATTTGTGGATTGGCACCGACCCCGGCCCCATTCGGCGAGACGTCGACCAGATCTGCGGCCAGGCCAGAGTCCAGGAGTCCGCGGTCTCGCCGATTCGCGGCATTTGGGTCGCCGATTCGCGGCGACTTGCTCGCCGATCCGCGACCCCCGTACTGGCGATTCGCGGCGTTCGGCCCGAGCCGGTCAGGCTCGTCCGCTACTCGGTCGTCACCGGGCCGAGCAGGCGGACCTCTTCCAGGTCGATCGCGGCCTGCAGTTCGCGCAGCACGATGTCGTCGATCCGGTTGGCGTTGCGCAGCTGGGTGACCGAACGCCGCTTGGTCTCCAGCACCGCCAGGCGCAGTTGCCGGTCGAGGTCGTGCCGGGCGGTCAGATCCGAGTCGGGCTCGCCGGGCCCGCCGTCCTCGGCCTGCATGGTGCGCATGTGCTCCTCGTACTCGTGCTGCAGGCGCTCGCGCAGGTCGTCGTCCACCCCGAGTTCGGAGGCGATCCGGGGCAGCGCCTCCAGGGCGGCCTCGGAGGCGGTGGTGCGGGCCAGTGCCAGTTCCTCGGCCCGGCCGGTGTCTTCGGGCAGGTTGGCCCAGCGCAGCACGAACGGCAGGGTCAGGCCCTGGATGAGGATGGTCAGGAAGATGACGATGCAGGTGCAGTAGACGATCAGGTTGCGGTCCGGGAAGGGGACCCCGGAATGGGTGGTGCGGGGCACGGCCAGAGCGGTGGCCAGGGAGACCGCTCCCCGGAATCCGGCCCAGCCGCTGGCGGTGCGCACTCGCCAGCCCACCCGCCGCAGCCGCTGCGCGGGCCGCCGGTCGACCGCGCGGATGACGAAGACGGTGGTGTGCAGCCACACCATTCGCGTTCCGACGACGGCGGCGGTGACGCCGAGCGCCACCCAGGTCGCCCGCACCATCGCGCCGTCGTCGAGAGCCCCGGCGGCCTGGCGGAACTGGATGCCGACGAAGACGAACAGGCTGCCGTTGAGCATGAACGTGCCCAGGTCCCAGAAGTTGAAGGCCTGCACCCGCGAGCGGGCCCCGATCACGTAGGGCCCGGCGAAGGTGAACACCAGCCCGGCGGTGACGACGGCGACCACGCCACTGGAGTGGATCTCCTCCGCCACCAGGAATGCCGCGAACGGGGTCAGCACGCTCAGTGCCCCTTCGCGCAGCGGGTCGTCCAGGCGCTTGCCGATCAGGAGTCCGGCGCCGCTGACGGCCAGGCCCGCGGCGATCCCGCCGGCGTAGGAGCCGACGAACCGCCCCAGCAGCGAGACCGGGCCGGGCATGTCGCCGCCGACGGCGACCGAGACCGCGATCGCGTACAGGACCAGGGCGGTGCCGTCGTTGATCAGGCTCTCGGCCCGCAACGTGGTCAGGGTCCGGCGCGGCATCCGCTTGGCCAGGCCGGCCACGGCCGCGGCGTCGGTGGGGGCCAGGACCGCCCCCAGCACCCAGGACGCGCGGTCGTCGACGCCGAGGGCCTGCGCGCTGTAGGCGACCACGGCCATGGTCGCCAGCACCAGGAAGACACTGGTCAGAACGATCACCCGCAGGTTGTTCCAGATCTCGCGCAGGCTGGTGTTGAGGCTCTCCCAGTACAGCAGGGCGGGCAGGAACAGCAGCAGGACGACGTCCGGGTCGAACGGCACGTCGTGCAGGGCCGGGATCAGCCCCAGGAGGGCACCGGCGCACAGCAGGAACACCGGGGGAGCGACGTCCCAGCGTTGTCCGAGGGTGGTCCCGACGATCACGGTGGCGACCAGGACCACGATCAGGCTGAGCATGGCAATCCCGTCTGTACAAGAAAATGGGCCTGACCGAGCCTAACGGCGTCGGGCGCCCGATCAGCGATCCGCGCTCCGGGAACGGTTCAGGACCGGCCCCGAGCGGCCGGCAAGGCGCTGAGCCGCTCGGGTTCGCCGCTCAGGCGGTACACCCGGGCCCGGCTGGAGGTGCCGGCCGCACCGGCCGCACAGGTCAGGGCCCGGGCCGGCTGCAGGGTCCAGGTGAGCTCGATCCGGTAGGCCTGCTCCTCGTGGGTCAGCACGACCCGGGCTCGTCGCTCCGTTTCCGGGCCGGCCTCGATCGACCGCACCCGCACGGCGTCCGGCCGCGTCTGCCCCAGCGCCCGCAGGAGGTGCCACTGGGCGGCCTGGGCCACGACCGGGTCGCCGCACCGGCCGCGGAAGTGCTCTAGCAGCACCTGGCCGGTCAGGGCCCGGTCGAGGACGGCGGTCGTGTTGGCGGCGTTCAGCCCACCGAACAGCAGGCCCGAGGGCAGCCACAGCAGGTTGGCCGCGAACCGGTCACCGCCCAGGTGCGAGCACTCCCACACGTCCACCCGCGGATGGGCCGCGGCGACGGCGGCCGCGGCCCGCCCCTCCAGAGCGCAGCACAGGTCGTGCCGGCCGTGGGTGCAGACCAGGGCGAGGGGGCGGGCGGGCGGCCGGCTCGCACCCGGTTCACCCGGACGGCTCAACGCGGCCAGCTCGGCCCCGACGTCCACCGCGAGCAGATCGTCCTCCTGCTGCCACTGTCCCCAGCTGAATCCGGTGCCGATCTCGCCCACCGCCCAGGCCCGCGGGTGTCCCGGGTCGAGGGGATGGCGCCCGGATCGGCGGATGAGCAGCAGCCGGGCCCCGATCCGGGCCGCGCCCGCCCGCACGGCGGCCATGACGTCCGGGCGCAGGTGGCCGGCCTGGAACAGGTCGCCGGCCCACGGGCCGGGCACCTCCAGCAGCACGAACCGGCGAGCCGGGGGAGCGGTGGCGACCATCGGGTCGTCGTGAGCGCGCGCCGCGACCGAGCAGCGAGCCAGGCGTGGATCCAAGCTCATCACGCCATCATCAGGCCTTCACCACGCCGTCATCGGGCATTCATCGGACCAGGACGGCCAGGCAGTGACGCAGCAGCAGGCGGGCCAGGTCGAGCTGCTCGTCGCCGCCCTCGGGTGAGCCGGACACCGGCAGGTCGCCCACGCCGAGCACCTGCCCGGCCCGGAGCTGGTCCAGGGCCACCTCGGCCTGGACCGGCAGGCGCACCTCGCCGTCCGGGGTCCGCACCAGAAGTTGATCACCCGCGCGGCGGGTCACCACCGGCAGGGCCCGGCGCCAGCGCAACCGGTCGAGCCGCCCGACGCCCGCCACCGCCGCCGCCTGGGCCAGCGGGGCGACCGGTTCGGCCTTGGCCGCGCTCAGCATCGGCGTGCTCAGCCGGGCGGCCACCTGCTCGGCCTCGACCAGCCCGATCCGGGCGGTGAAGGCCGCCACGGTGGCCTCCAGTTCGCTGCGCAGGGCCTGCGGGTCGCTCACGTCAACGCCCAGCGGCAGGCTGGTGCGCAGTTCCTCCCGGTCGCCGCTGGCCGCCAGCAACTGCTCCAGCAGGTGACGGCGGGTCCAGACGTGGACGCCGACGGTCAGGTGGGCGGTGGTCTCGCCGAGCGCCACGGCCGAGTGCAGGTATCCGCGCGGCAGGTAGAGCGCATCACCGGGCTGCAGCACGGCATCGATCAGGGGCTCTTGCCTCGCGGCCGCCTCGACCGCGGCCCGGTGGTCGGTCCACGGTTGGTCGCGCAGCGGCGCGGGGTGGACCGGGGCGTGGATGCGCCAGCGCTTCGCCCCGGAGATCTGCAGCACAAAGACGTCGTGGACGTCGTAGTGGGACGAGAAACCCTGCGACTGCGGCGGCGTCAGGTAGGCGTTGACCTGCACCGGGTGGCCGAGGTCGGCCCCCAGGGCCTGGGCGAAGTCGATCACCGGGGCATGGGTGCGGTGCAGGGCCTGCAGCACGATGGTCGAGCCGTCGGCGAACAGCTGGCTCAGACGCACGTCAGAGGCCTGGTCGCTGACCCCGGCACCGACTCCGCCGCCGGTGGTGAAGCGGGCCGCGGGCAGCGTGGCGCCGTCCTTGGCCACCCGCAGGAAGGGCGTGCGCAGGCCCTGCCGGGAGAGCACCTCGTCGGCCGCGGCCAGGCTGAACAGGTCCTCGAAGGAGGCCGGCAGCTCGCCGGCGCGGCTCAGCCAGGCCTGCTTGCCCCAGATCTGCTCACCGAAGCGCTCGGGGTCCAGGGAAGTGCAGCGCCGGAGGGCGGGGCGGGCGGCCCCACCCTCCGACGCCGAGGCCGGCGCGCTGGGCGCCGCATTCTCAGTACTCACTCAGCTGGCGCTGCCGTCCGCGCCACCATCGGCGCCGCCGTCCGCGCCGCCGTCGTGCTCGCCGGGAACGCCCGAGGCGCCGCCGTCGGCCGGGCCCTCGGCGCCGGAGTCGGCTCCGCCGTCCGCGCCGCCGTCGTGCTCGCCGGGAACGCCCGAGGCGCCGCCGTCAGCGGGGCCTTCGGCGCCGGAGTCGGCTCCGCCGTCCGCGCCGCCGTCGTGCTCGCCGGGAACGCCCGAGGCGCCGCCGTCGGCAGGACCCTCAGTGTCGGGAAATGTCTGCTCGCTCATGGTTCTCCTCTGATAGATCTGACTGCCTGACGGCAGTAGAGGCCTGACGAACGGACGCTATTGCTCCCGGTGGCCGCGCGCTCGTCCAGACCGTCGTCAGTTCAGCCATGGGTCGGGGATCCGGGGCCGGACTCAGTCCGACGCCGAGCTGAGAACCATGCCGTACAGGTGGTCCGCAGGTCGAGGTGGGCCGAGTCGTGCGGCAGGGTGATCGCGCCGGTGGTGGTGCAGATCCCGCGGCCGGGTGGAACCACTCGCAGGGCGGGTGCGTCTCACTGCCGGAGCGCCGGACCGAGGCGCCGGACCGGAGCGAGGGAGAACGTCGTGCGGGGTGGGCTGGGGGTGGCCGTGGTTCTGGCCGGCATCGTGGTGTCGTCCGGATGCTCATCGGGCGACCAGAACGATGCGGGCCCGGCCTCGGCCGCGCTGGCCGCACGCGACCTGAAGCCCGGTGTCACCGATCCGCTGACCGCCACGAACCCGGTGCCGGAGAAGGTCGGGCCGGTCGCGATGCTGAGCTCGGCCCAGGAGGGAGACCTCAGCGTGGCCTGGACCCTGCGGGGGATGTCCGGCGACCGGCGTCAGCTGGTGGTGAAGTACCGGGCCGGGGACGGCGCGTGCGTGCGCTCGGCCGGGATCCGGGTCAGCGAGACCAGCACGACCGTGACCGTGGCCGCGTTCTCCCGCCGGTATGCACCGGCCTTCGACTGCGCGGCGGGCGCACCGACCGCGACCGGCTACCTGGATCTGGACGCCCCGCTGGGCCACCGCCGTCTCATCCATGCCCCGGTCGACCCGGCGTGGGCCACCGTCAGCTGACCAGCCAGGGAAGGTCTACTCCGGGGTGATCTCGAGCTCGCCCATCCGCGACCAGGTGTCGCCGGGCAGTTCGCCGTTGATGATCCGCGGAGTCTCGACCAGGGCTTTCGGCATGTCCGCCATCGCCGCCCGGAAGTGGTCGGAGCTGACGTGCGCCACCCCGGCGTCGCCGTCGCGGAAGGCCTCCAGCAGGACGAACTCGTCCGGGTCGTCCACGCTGCGCGACCAGTCGAACCAGAGGTTGCCGGGCTCGCTGCGGGTGGCCCGGGTGAAGCCGTCGACCAGATCGAGCCAGCCCTCGGCGTATTCAGGACGGACCTTGAACCGCACCGCAATGAAGATCATCGTCAACCTCCGGTCACGAATCGCTGGGCCGGCGCGATCGAGGTTCGTCGACGTCGACCATGGCGAACACCTTATGTCGGCTCAAGTGATCCTGTCCTGACCCGCAGGCCCGTCGGGCACCGGGCAGCGATGAGTTCCTCTCGCCGGCGCGGTCTGGATGGGTGAAGCGGCAGTCGTGCACCGCCAACGAGGGAGACAGCAGACATGTTCGACGTGCGAGTCCGGCAGGTCCCGGACCAGGTTCTGGTTTCGGAGACGCGCTCGGTGGACCAGGCCGGTCTGGAGAAGTGGCTGCCCGACGCCATGGCCCGGACCGGCGAGGCCGCCGGCGGGCTGGGCGGGGCCGGCACCACGGTGGCGTGGCCCTACCTGCTGCGAGAGGCGTTCGGCGAAGCCCCGGTGTTCGTCGTGATCTACGAAGGGAATCCGAACGAGGGGGAGGTCCCGATCGAGATCGGCGCCGCGCTGCACCCCGACCGCACGGCCTCCTCGGACGGCCTGCACCTCGTTCCGGCCCACCGGGAGGCCTACGTGCGAGTGACGAAAGAGGTTGTGCAGTCCGGTCGCCTCGGTCAGGTCTACGAGACCATCCCGGCCTGGCTGAGCGCCCAGGGTCTGCAGATGGACGGCCCTCCCCGGGAGACGTACTGGACCGATTTCTACGAGGCGGGCCCGCACGACGACGTGTTCGACGTCGCCTGGCCGATTCGCTGAGCGGCAGTTGCCGTCCCGGCCGGGACGGCAACTGCCGCCCCGGCCGGTGTCAGGAGGAGCGGCTCAGGCCACGCGCACGCCGGCGCCGAGCATCCAGCGCTGGTTGCCGCCGCCGTTGCAGGTCCACAGCTCCAGGCCCGACTCGTTGGGGTTGGTGACCCCGGTGACGTCGAGGCAGATGCCTGACTGGACGCCGGTGATCGTGCCGTTGGCGTTGACGTTCCACTGCTGGTTGGCCCCGCCGTGGCAGTCGTACAGCTCCACGTGGGTGCCGACCGCGGTCTGGTTGTCGTGGGCGTCGAAGCACTTGCCCATCAGCTTCAGCGCCTTGGTCGAGCTGCTGTAGGTGACCCGCTGGTTGGTCTGGTTGTTGCAGTCGTACACGATCACCTGGGTGCCGTTGGTGGTGGTGCTGTGCGGGTCGTCGGCGCACCGCGCGGACAGGGCGCTGACCAGGGGACCACCGGTCGGGGTGACGCCGGCGGCGGGGGTCAGGCGCAGCAGGGCCGAGCCGTGGGCCGGCAGCGAGCGGGAGAACGAGTTGGCCGAGGTGCCCAGGTCGGTGTGGCTCCACAGGTCGCGCACGGCGGCGTTGCCGGTGAAGCCGACGTCGGTGAAGTTGGCGGTCACGGTCGCGGTGGCGCCGCTGAGGTTGAACAGGGCCACGGTGGTGGTGCCGTTCGGGCCCGGCGCTCGCCAGACCTGCTGTTGCGACGACTGAGACACCGGGATCGCGGCGTTCCCGGCCCGGTCGATCGCCAGCACCTCGTCGTTGGTGAGCAGGGCGAGGTCGCCGGAGTCGAGGTGGGTCAGGTCGGTGCCCAGTAGCAGGGACGCCGCCGAGATCGACCACAGGGTGATCTGGCTGCGGCGCTCGTCCGGGCTCAGGCCGGTGCTGGTGCCGTTGCCGACCTCGATCGAGTCGGGGTCGTTCCAGCCGCCCGGCCCGGCCCACGCCGCCCAGGCCGGCAGGTCGTTCCACCGGGAGGAGACGTTGTTCCAGTTGGTCAGGGTCGAGCAGTAGCACTCGATGTCGCCCTCGGTCCGCCAGCTGTTGGCGTACTGCCGCCAGGTGGCCGCGTGGTCGCGGGCCAGGCCGTTGGACAGTCCGAAGTGGATGGTCCGGCCCGAGGCGGCCAAAGCCTTCGACCAGCCGATGACGTCGTCCTGGTCGCCGGTGCCGACGCCGTCGATCTTGAGGTAGTCGGCGCCGTAGGAAGCCAGCAGCCTGGCCCAGGAGTTGACGAAAGCCTGGGCCGCGGCAGGGTTCTTGCCCCAGTCGATGAAGTACATCGCGCCGTTGCCGAAGTTGTAGTTGGCCTCGTAGCGGCTGGTGTCGGAGACGATGTCGCGAGCGTGGAACGACGTCCCCTCGATCGGGGTGTTCTGGTTGTAGGCCGCCACCGGGATGCCCGGAGTCAGGTACAGGCCGAACTTCTCACCCAGGTTGTGCACGTAGGCACCGACGTTGGCCATGCCGTTGGGGAACTTCGCGGTGTCGATCACCCAGCGGCCGTACTGGTCCACCGTCTGGGAGGGGTTGAGGTAGTAGAAGTCGTCGATGTTCAGGTAGGTGTAGCCGTGGCCGACCAGGCCGGAGTCGTGCAGCGCCTGGGCCTGGGCCTTGATCTTGGCGTCGGTGGGGGTGTTGCGCACGAAGCTCCAGCTGCTCCAGCCGGCCGGCGGCGTCGCCGCGGCACCGTTGTCGGCGGCGGAGGCCGCGCTGGTACCGATCAGGGCCGATCCCAGGATCGAGGACGACGCGAGCAGCGCCACCGCCGTGACCAGCCGGGTGAACCTGCGGGTTGACCTGCGTGTGGACATGACTCTCCTTTGAGTCGCCGAGCACCGCACGGCCGTGACCTACCGGCCGTCGGACCGCGCATCCGGGCGCACACACAGGCCAGCGGCCATGTCCAGGAGAGGGTCAGGGGACTCCCAGCGGTCTGAGAGATATTGAGCTCTCATGTTCGATAGGTTGTCAATATGTCCACATAATCTTAGGAAAACAAACACATCCCGACAGATCTACACGCGGCTGCGTGTCGTGGTCGCGGCTGAGGTGTCGATGGTCCGCGACCGGGCGCCCGGACGTGCCGACCGTGCGAATACGGGCGCAAAGTCACAACGGGCTCAATGCGCTACCGGGGCCGCCGGTGATGAATACTGACCGGATTCGGCTACAGGTCGGGTGGGTTCGTACCGATCGAGAAGTGGGATCGCGAGGGCATGGAGGGCAGGAACCTTGTCGAGTCATGATCGATGGGGTTCGAGTGCCGACCTCGACGGCGGCGTTCTGTCGCCCGGGGCCCAGCTGGCCGCCTTCCGCGCCCTGCACCAGATCACCAAGCGCGTGCACTCCAGTCTCGACCTGCCCGCGACCCTCGACGCCGTCGCGCAGGGCGTGGTCGACGGCGCCGGCTTCGGCGTCGCCGCGGTCAACCTGGTCCGGCCTGACGGCGACTTCGTGGTGGTCTCCGTGGCCGGCGACGCCGAGGCCCGCGACACCCTGATGGGATCGGTCGGCACGGCCGAGAAGTGGGCGGCCGAGCTGGCCCGGTCCGAGCCCATCGGCAATCTGCGCTGGATCGACGGGCGCAATCACTCCGAGACCGAGATGTACGCCTGGGTGCCGAACAGCCCCGTGCCCGAGGACGACGTCACCTGGCACCCGCTGGACGGCCTCTACGCTCCCCTCACCGCCCCGACCGGGGAATGGGTCGGTGTCCTGTCGGTGGACCTGCCCTTCCACGGCCGGCGGCCCGAGTCGTGGCAGCTGGAGATCCTGGAGCTGTTCGCCGACCACGCCGCCATCGCCATCCAGCACGCCCGCCTGCACAGCGCCCTGCGCGAGCAGGAGGCCCAGGCCCGCTACGCCGCCACGCACGACTCGCTCACCGGCCTGTCCAACCGGGCCGTCCTGCTCGGGGCCGAGAACCTGACCCGGGTGGACGGCGACGAGCTGGCCGTCCTGCTGATCGACCTCGACGGCTTCAAGAAGATCAACGACACGCTCGGACATGACGCCGGCGACGAGGTGCTGCGGGAGGTGGCCCGGCGGCTGCGCGAGAGCGTGCGCGACGCCGACATCATCGCCCGGGTCGGCGGTGACGAGTTCGTCGTGGTGATGGCCGGGCGGACCATCTCGGGCTCGGCCCAGTCCCTGCTGACCCGGCTGCAGGAGGAGATCGCCCGGCCGATCCAGGGCGCCTTCGGCACCTACAGCGTCGGGGCCAGCATCGGTCTGGCCCTGTCCTCGACGCCGGTGCGCCTGTCCGACGTCCTGACCCGGGCCGATGCGGCCATGTACGCCCAGAAGCGCCGCCGTCTGCGCGCCGGCGTCTGAACGACCCGGGCCGGGCCGGACCGGTGGTCAAGTTTGCTGCTGCGCGGGCCGATGAGAAGCGGTCAGGGAAGGCAACTCCAGCAGAGGACACCGTCAGCATGGCCGAACGTTCCGGATGGCGCCTGGGTCAGATCTCAGGGTTCCTTTCGCTGATCTTGTGTGCTCTGGCCGTTGCGGCCGCGGTAGGCGTCACCTCCGTCCCCTCGGGGCACGGGGGGCTGAAACTGCTGCTGGTGGTCATCGCCGTCGTGGAGGCCGTCGCCGCGGTGGCCTTCTTCTCCGTGGCCCGGGCGGTCAGCACTCAGCTCGGCTGGGCCCGCACGGCCGTCCAGGGTCTGGCCGCCGGCACGCCGGCCGCGACCCCGGACACCGGCCTGTTCGGCGAGATTCGCCTGCTGGCTGGTGACCTCGACCAGTTCAGCCAGGCTCACACCGGCCGACTGGCCCAGGTCGAGACCATCCGCGCCGGCATGATGAGCGCGCTGACCCAGTTGCAGGAGACCACCACCACGGTCCGCAGCAGCGCCCAGGCCACCGCCGACATGTTCGGGGTGGTCGAGTCGGCCGCCCAGCGGGTCAGCCACGACGTCAGCCTGATCGCCTCCGGCTCGCACGAGATGGGCTCGGCGATCAGCGAGATTTCGCGTAACGCCAACCAGGCCGTGACCGTCGCTACCGGTGCCGTCCAGGCGGTCGAGTCGACCACCGCGATCATGACCAACCTCGGCGATTCCAGTCGGCAGATCGGCGACGTCATCCGGTTGATCACCTCGATCGCCGAGCAGACCAACCTGCTCGCCCTGAACGCGACCATCGAGGCCGCCCGGGCCGGAGACGCCGGCAAGGGCTTCGCCGTCGTCGCCGACGAGGTCAAGCAACTGGCTCAGGAGACCGCCCGGGCCACCGAGGACATCTCCACCCGGGTCCAGGCCATCCAGGGCGACGTCGACCAGGCCGCGGCCGCCATCTCGTCCGTCTCCTCGGTGATCGCCCAGGTCAACGAGTTCCAGGGCACGATCGCGAGTGCCGTCGAGGAGCAGAGCGCCACCACCGCGGCGATCAACGCCAGCGTCAGCGACGCGGCGACCGGCGCCGGCGAGATCGCGGCCGGGATCAGTGGCCGGGCCTCGGTCGCCGGCGGCGCGGCCGGTCACATGGCTCGGGCCGGCGAGAACGTGGCCACCCTGATCGCGCTGAACGCCGAGCTGGAGCAGCTGACCCGGGGATTCAGCGCCAAGCGCTGAAACCCCGCGGCCGGCTTGCCCCGTCGGCGCCGACTGCTCAGAGGTACTGATGTCCGGGGCTGTTGACAGCCCCGGTCATCAGGTCCTGGAGAGGACGACCACGTGCAGCGCACGCGGCGTTGGTGTTGGTGAGCAACTCATTTCGGGTTGAGATCGAGCGGGCGGCACCGCGCTGCGTCAGGGTCGGGCTTCGAGGATGAGGTTGAAGGGGGTTTGGGCGGCGAGGCGGACGTGGGTGAAGCCGGCTTCGTTGAGTACTTGGGTGAGGCGGTGCGGGCCGGCCTGGGCGCCGAGGGCGAGGCCGACGTCCTGGGCGAGGGAGCCGGGGGTGCAGATGACGGTGGAGAGGCCGTAGTAGAGGCGTCCGACGGGGTTGAGGTTGTCGGTGAGGGTGTCGCCGGCGGCTGGTTCGACGAGGAGGAGGGTGCCGTCGGGGGCGAGGGCCTGGCGGATGCGGCGGGCGGCGGCCACGGGGTCGCCCATGTCGTGCAGGGCGTCGAAGAGGCAGATGAGGTCGTATCCCTGGCCGGGCAGGTCGGTGGCGGTGGCGACGTCGAACCGGACCCGCCGATCGACCCCGGCGGTGGTGGCGGCGTGGCGGGCTTCGTCGATGGAGGGGGCGTGGGGGTCGAACCCGGCGAAGGTGGAGTGTTCGAAGGCCTGGGCCATGATGATGGTGGAGGCGCCGAGGCCGCAGCCGACGTCGGCGACGCTGGCGCCGGCCCGGAGTTTTTCCACCACGCCGTCGAGGGCGGGTAGCCACTGGTCGACGAGGTAGGCGGCGTATCCGGGGCGGAAGAGGCGGACGACGCCGGTGTAGAGGCGGTGGTCGTGCTCGGCCCAGTCGACGCCGGCGCCGGTGCGGAAGGCGGCTTCGAACTGGTCGTGGTCGCTGTAGCAGGAGGCGACGGTTTCGAAGGCGCCGGCCAGGAACACGGGGCTGTTCTCGTCGGCCAGAACCATGGCCTGCTCGGGGGGCAGTGTGTAGGTGTCGCTCTCCGGTGTGTCGCCGGGGGTGTGGACGATGTAGCCGCCGGCAGCCTGGTTGGCCAGCCATTCGCGGACGTAGCGCTCGCCGGTGGCGGTGCGTTCGGCCAGGGTGGCTGAGGTCATGGGGGCGGCGCCGGCCAGGGCTTTGTAGAGGCCGAGTCGGTCGCCCAGGTGCAGCATGAGGCCGGAGACGGCGGCGGCGAGGTCGACGACGGCCTGCCCGACGAACGCCTCCAGCTTCGCCTGATCGGGGGCCGGGGTTTCGGTGATGGTCATGTCAGGTCTCCTGATCGTGGTCGGATCCGGGTCGGATCCACTGATCAGCAGCCTGTCGTCCAGGCCTGAAGGCAGGCATCCGTGGCGGCCACGGATCCGACCACGGATCCGTGGCCACGGATCCGGCCACGGAGGGGCGCGGTCAATACTGCGAGGTGCTCGCCACGCCGGGCGGCCGGTCGCCAGAGCCCTCGGGCGACAGCGACAGCATCGGGGGCCCGACCCGGCCCCGGCCTGCCCGCTTGGCCTCGTAGAGCGACGCGTCGGCGGCCGAGTAGAGCTCGCGCAGCGGCCGCCCGCCGGCGGTGTGGGCCAGGCCCACGCTGACCGACAGGGCCAGGGAAGTGCCGCCGGACAGCGGCAACGGCTGGGTGAGCACCGCCGCCAGCAGTTCGTGGGCCCGCTCCCGGCTCTCGGCCTCGGTGCAGCGAGGAACCAGGACGGCGAGCTCGTCGCCGCCGAGCCGGCTGATCACGGTGTCGGTCCGGGCGGCCCGGGTCAGCAGCGTGGCGATGTGGATCAAGGCGTCGTCACCGACCGGGTGGCCGTACCCGTCGTTGATCGACTTGAAGTTGTCGACGTCGATCAGGATCAGCGCGGTGCCGGTCGGCTCGGCCAGCGCCCGGCGGATGGCCTCGTCCAGCACGGTGCGGTTGACCAGCCCGGTCAAGGTGTCGACCGAGGCCTGCCGGCGCAGCCCCGCGTTGAGCTCCTCCTGCTGCCGACGGGCGTGGCCCAGCAGCACGGTCATCACCACCAGGACGAGGGTGACCCCGGCCAGGTCGACCAGCGCGAGATCGGCCGGCCGCTGGGTGAACACGACCACAGCGTCGGCGCCGGCCGCGATCAGGACCATGGCGGCCGCGCTCAGCGCCGGGAACTGGGAGGCGGTGAACAGGACTGGCAGACAGAAGGCGATCTGGGCGCCGGCCGAGGAGTCGGAGGTGCTCAGGTCGAGGACGGCGATCATCGCCGCGGCCACGACGGGAGTGAGCACCACCAAGGCAGCGGTGTAGCGAAACCGGCTCCACAGCAGCAGGCAGCCCATGACGAGCAGCGCTCCCGGCGTTGCGATCAGAACGATCTTGACCGCCAGGTCGACCGACAACGCCAGGAAGATGTCCGAGACCATGACCACGGCCGAGGAGACCAGGCACATCCAGCCGGCGACCCGGCTGGCCGTCTGCAGGTCCCGGGGCGCCAGCTGGTCGCGGGCCCACGTCACGGTCTTTTTTCGACCCTTGTCGCCGCGTACTTGAGCGGTCGAGGCGGCACCAGACGGGCAGATCGGAAGAAATCATGATCATCAGCGGAGCGACGCGACGCTGATCTCGTACCGAGCCCGCGAGTAATCCCTTTTGACCGTGAATGCGCGCGTCGGCCCCGGACTCGTTGCCTGCCGTCGATTGACCGCCGATATGGCATTCCGATCGATTCGTGCATCAACCGTTTCGCCGATGGAACGGTCCGGTAATTGGAACGCTCCTGATCGACCGAGCAGGGGTTACGAAGAATGTCGCTGGTCGGCAATTGCTTCAGAAACGACCCTTGCTGAATCCAAACTGCACCCTTTTCATGGTTCTGCTGACATCTGATCCATCTGCGTGCAACGATTTGCTCCAGGGATTCCTGAGGCGCAAGGGAATCTGCTCCGGCCCCGACGGCAGCCAAAAGCCCTTGTTCGAGGAAGCTTTGGCCGGTTCTGCCGGCACGAGTCGAATACGGCAAGGCTCGGTCCTGAACTGGCGGAATGCATCCGTGGTTCGTGCTGCCCGGCGGTGATCGCAATGTCGCGGTCGCTGCCATAACCGAGGCTGCACCATCGGTTCCCGTCGTTCGGTGCGCCCATAGTCCCCCGAAGGGAGTTCACAAATGATCACCGAAGCCCAAGCGGCGGGATTCGCCGACACGTTCACCAAGTTGGTGGATCAGGTGGCCGAGCAGGTGCTCGGCAAGGAGAGCCAGATTCGACTGGCCGTGACGTGCCTGCTGGCCGGTGGGCACCTCCTGATCGAAGACGTGCCCGGGGTGGCCAAGACGTCGCTGGCCAAGTCACTGGCCGCCGGCGTCGGAGGCAGGTTCTGCCGGGTCCAGTTCACTCCCGACCTGCTGCCCTCCGACGTCACCGGTGGTCTGATCTACCGGCAGGCGGACGGCACGATGACGGTGCGCGAAGGCCCGGTGTTCACCAACGTGCTGCTGGCCGACGAGATCAACCGGGCCGCCCCTCGAACTCAGGCGGCCCTGCTCGAGGCCATGGCCGAGGGGCAGGTCAGCCTGGACGGCGAGGCCCGCCGGCTGCCGGATCCGTTCTTGTGCATCGCTACTCAGAACCCGGTCGAGATGTACGGCACCTATCAGCTTCCCGAGGCCCAGTTGGACCGGTTCACCATCCGCCTGACCCTCGGTTACCCGGACGTCGACAGCGAGGCCCGCGCCATCGAGATGCAGGTCTCCGGGAGGGCCGGCGGTCCGGCCGTCCAGGTCGAGCCGATGGAGCGGATCACGGAGATGAGCCGGCTGGCCCGAACCGTCTACATGGCCCCCAGCGTGCGCGATTACATCGCCCGGCTCGCGGCCGCGACCCGGGCCGAACCCGGGCGGACCCACGGCATTGCCCTCGGCGTCAGCCCGCGCGGCAGCATCGCCCTGGCCGGCTGCGCGATGGTGCTGGCCGCCTCGGAGGACCGCACCTGGGTCACCGCGAACGACGTGAAGCGGCTGGCAGAGCCGGTTCTGGCCCACCGGATCCTGATGGACGACGACGGCGAGGGCGATCGCGGTCGCGCGGCTCGGGCCGTGGCCGCCGTGCTCGACACCGTTACGGTGCCGGACCGGGCGTCCGAGCCGCCGGTCGCCCGGGCGGCCTAAGTCATGCCGACGAACTCGGGCTGGGCGGTGCTGGCCGCCGGGGTGAGCCTGGGACTGCTGGCCGCCCTGACCGGATACCCCCAGTTGGTCGCGCTGGCCGCGGCCGCCGGCACCGCCTTGTTGCTGGCACGGGCAATGACGCCGGCGCCACAGGTGGAGTTGGACGCAGACTGGGCGGTACCGCGCACCGTCGAGGGCGGCCGGACCGCCCTGGAGGTGCTGGTGCGCAACAGCGGCGGCCGGCGGAGCGCCGCGACCAGGCTGACGGCCGAACTGGTGGGCCTGGACGGGCCGGTGACAGTACTGGAGAAGACGGCGGCGGTCCTGGAGGCCGGCGACTCGCTGACCGTGGCCCTCGACACTCCGCCACTGCCTCGAGGCCTCTACTTCGTGACCGCGGTGATCAGCGACTGCAGCGACGTGCTGGGCCTGTTCCGCCGGCGTCGCCGGTCGGTCTGCGACCTGACCCTGACCGTGCAGCCGGACACGGTGGACCTGCGGGCCGGACGCCGCCGGGGCGAGGCCGATCCGGACGTGGGCCGGGTGCTCGGCCCGCGCCGTCCTGGGGAGACGTTTCACGCCCTGCGGGACTACCAGCCGGGGGACGACGTGCGCCTGATCAACTGGATGGCGACCGCGCGCACCGGGAAACCCGTGATCCGCGAGCTGATTCGAGCCGACGTGGTGCGCCAGGCCGTGGTCCTGGACACCTCGGCCGAGGCTCACCGGGCCGGCTCGTTCGACGTCGCCGTTCAGGTGACCGGATCCCTGGCTCTGGCGGCGGCCGCGGCGGGGGAGACCTGGCTGCTCAGCACGACCGGTCTGCACCGGCACTACGGATCCGGGGGATCGCGGGACGACGTCCTGGATCCACTGGCGGCCGTGCGCGGGCCGAGCAGCGGCCAGGACGGCGAGCGACTCCACGAGGTGGCGGTGCCCCGGCAGGCCACCGCGGTCACGGTGATCACCGGGCCGGTTCCGGACGAGCGACGCTGGCGGGCTCTGGCCGGCCCCCGGGACCTGGCCATCGTGAGCATCGCCGACGACGTGCCGTCCGGCACCACCCGCAACGGGCCCCGGGTGCTGGCCGTGCCACTCCTGCGGGAACTGGCTCCCCGGATGCGGGCGGTGCGGCGATGACGGCCGGGGCGCTCCGGTGGGCCGGGGAAATGGCCGGGGTCCTGATCCTGGCTGCGGTTCCGGTGGCCGGGTACGGCGCGCTGTACGGAAACAGCCGCTACCTGGTGACTCTCGGTGCCGCCCTGCTGGCCGGGACGGTGGCCGCCGGACTCGCCGTGCTGGGCCTCACCCGACTGGGCCCGGGCGTTGATACCGCGACCCGGTTCGCCCGAACCGCGGCGGTGCTCACCTTCGTCGCCGTCGGCGCCCTTGGCTGGCTGCCGGCCCGTCCCCGTCCGGCGGCCGGCAACCCGGTGAGCGAGATCGCGCACGGGCTGAGCGCCATCCTGACCCTCAACCAACCGGTCGACCTGGCCAACGACGTCCTGGCGATCCCTTTCCTGGTGACCTTCGCCGCCACCGGGCTGGGCCTGCTGGCCCTGGGGTCGGGCTCGCTGTTGCTGCCGCTCCTGCCGGCCGCGCTCGCCCTGACCGTTCAGTTGCTGCTCTGCGCCGGATACAGCGGGCCGGTGGGGGTGTCGTCCGGAATTGCCGTGTTCGCAGCGACATCAGTGCTGCTGATCGGCTTTCGCCGACGCCGGCAGACCGGAACCGGCAGCGCCTCCGCCGGCCCGGAGACTCTCCGACTCGCTGGGACGGCGGTCGCGGTGGCCCTGGTCACTGCCGCCACGGCTGCAGCCGTGCTCGGGCCGAACCGGTTCGACCCGAGGGACCGCTGGCTCGCCGTGGACGTCGAACCGCAGGTCACGCCGCTGGCCTTCGTCCGCTCGGACCTGAACGGTCCCGATGAACCCCGCTTCTCGATCAGCGTGACCGGGGCCGCGCGGCCCGCACTGGTCGTGCTGGCCCGGCTGGACGTGTTCGACGGGACGGCGTGGTCGGCCCGGCCCCGGTTCCGGGTGGCCGGAACCGTCCTGCGCCCCGACCGTGGATCCGGCGGCTCGACGTCCGCGACCCGGGCCGACGTCGACGTCGTGCGCCTGCCCGCGAACTTGCTTCCTCAGCTCGGGTGGCCGGTGCGACTGCAGCGGCAGCCCGCCATCGCCCGACGCGGGTCGGTACTGCTCGATCGGGACAGCGGGATGATCCTGGCCCGCTCGGCCCCGGCGTCCTGGCGCTACACCCTGACCGGCGACGCGGCCGAGCCGGAGGCCGCCACCCCGACCGCCGCCCGCTGCCGGGCTCATGCCGACGACCCGTCGGTGGTTGAGTTGCGCCACACCTGGCTGCCGCAGCGGCCGGTCACCGCGGCTGCCCTCACCGACCTGGCCGCCCGGATGCGCTCTCAGCTGCCCTACAACCCGCAGGCCCCGGCCGGGAGCTCGCTCGCGGCCATCGAACGGGTGCTCTCCGGGAGTGGTCCGGGCCGCGTCGGTTACGCCGAGCAGCACGCGGCGGCGTTCTCGTACCTGGCCTGTGCCGCCGGCCTGCCCGCCCGGGTCGTGGTCGGGTACCGGTTGCCGGGGCCGCCGGCCCCCGGCGTCGTCACCAGGGTGAGCGCGCACGACGCCCACGCCTGGTCCGAGGTCTACGTCGCCGGAACCGGATGGCTGACGTTCGACCCCACCGATCCGGACAAGCCCGTCACCGCGCTCGCGGGTGGTGCCACCACGTCCACCACCGACGCCGGGGCCTCGCCGCCGCCCGCCGTGGCCGGCGGTACCACCACCTCGACGAGCGGATCCGGGGGTGCCCGCTCCTGGTCCCAGCTGTCGGCCCGGCTGGCCTCGGCCCTGCGGGCGGCCGTCGTTCCGGTACTGCTCGTGCTGATCGTCCTGATCACGGCCGGACTGCTGTTCCTGCTCGGTTACCGGATGCTGGTCGCCGCCCGGCGGCGTCGTGACCGCGCCGCCCGCCGGCGGATGCTGTTGCAGCGCCGGTATTCACCCGATCCTCGCGAGCGTGTGATGGGGGCCTGGACGGCGACCACCCAGCTGTGCCGGGAACGCGGACTACCGGTCCGGGCCTCGTCCACGCCGGAGCAGGTCGCTGCCATCGCTCGAGCCGGTCTGGCCGATCCAGGAGGATGCATGCCGCAGTTGGTGACCCTGGTCAATGCCGCGCTGTTCGGACCGTACCCGCCCACCGAGACCGAGGCCGAACGGGCCTGGGTGCTGGCCGACGAACTGCTGACCGCTCCCGCGCGCCCGGTCACCGCCCTGGTCGGGGCGTCGTGATGAGCCTTCGACAGTGGTGGTCGGCCCGGCCCGCAGCCCCCTCGGCCCGCCTGCGCCCGGTGGTGTTGCCGCTCCTGGGAGCACTTGCCCTGGCCGTGCCGTTCATCCTGGCCCGAGTCGCCCATCACGACCAGCATCCCCGGGTCACCATGACAGCGGCCGAGGCCTGGCTGGGCACTCGGGGAACCGACCAATTGGCCTTGATCGACGGGCCCTCCGCGTCGTTCGTGACCGCGGTGCCGATGGCCCCGGCCGGACTGGAGGTGGTGCAGGCCGGGGGGACGGCCTACGGGATCGATCGGGGCGCCGGGCTGTTGCGCAGCATCAGTGCGGTCACCCTCTCGCCGTCCCAGCTGGCCCTGTCCGGGCTGGACCTGACGACGGCCACCCAGGTCGTCTCCGGGGCGCACGTGTATCTGTACCCGACGCCGGACGGGCGGCTGGCCCGGGTCGAGCCGGGCCGCGGCCGGGCCGGGCTCGGAGCCGGCCCCGCGCTGCCGGCCCACTATCGGATCGCCGCCACCGGCGCCGACCCCGCCGTGGTCGATCTCGACCGCGGCACCGTCACCTGGTACGACGGCTCACGAGAACGTTCCCGGGCCAAGGTCGTCCACGAGCTCTCATCCGAGGTGCAGGTCGCTGGTGACCAGGACTCGGGGCGGGTCTACCTCTTCGATCCGGCCGACGGAACCGTGACCGGCTGCAGCCGGGCCGCTGGCTCCTGCACGACCGGGGCGCGGCTCCCCGGGCTCAGCACACTGTCCGGACGGAGGGTAGCCGCTGTCGTCGCGGCCGGCCGGCTCCTGCTGTCGGACCCGGTGGGCGGCCGGGTCTGGGTCGTGCGACTGCGCGGCACTCAGGTCTCGACCCTGGCGGTGTTCGCCGCCGGGACCGACTTCCAGCTCGTACAGCAGCAGGGGTACACGTTCGCCAACCCACCGAACGGCGCGAGCGCCGCTGTGATCGCGCCCGACGACACGGTGACGCTGGTGCCCAAACACGCGGTATCCAGTCCGGTGCCCGACAAGCCCGTCACGCGGCCGTCGTCCACACCCGAATCCTCCGCGACCACGACGCCGCCCGACCGGTCCGGTGCGGCACCGTCCTCGCCGCCGCCGTCAGCAACGAGCCGACCGTCTCAGTCGTCGCGGCCGTCGGCGACGGCCACCGATCGGCCGTCCGCGTCGAACTCGCAACCGACCCCGCGGTCGAGTTCGCCGTCCGGCTCACCGACGGCGTCACCTGGGGAAACGAGCCCCGCGGGAGAGTCTCGCCCGATCGGATCGCCGACCGGTGGCCCGAGCGCTCCCCAGACCAGCTCACCGGGTGGCGAGGCCACCGCACCGGGGCCGGTCGGTACCGGCCCGACGAACAGTGCCGGCCCGACCAGTCCGACTGGTCCGACCGACAGCGCCGGTCCGACGAACTCCGGCGGTCCCACCGACCCTGGTGGTCCCACGAACAGTGCCGGTCCGACGAACCCGGGTGGTCCGACGAACCCGGGTGGTCCGACGAACCCGGGTGGTCCGACGAACCCGGGTGGCCCGCCGAGTCCGGGTGGCCCGACCAGCTCTGACGGTCCCACGGCCAGTTCCGGACCGACGAACAGCGCCGGCCCGACCCGAGGCGGCCCGTCGACCAGCGACGTCACCATCAGCGTCTCGACCAGCGGGAGCGATCCGGTGGCAGCGACGGATGCTCACATTGCCCCTCTGCCTGGTTACACGTACTTCCTTCTGGTCGAGTGGTCGGGCAACGGCTTCTTCGTCCAGGGGATCCTGCCGTCCCGCACCGGCAGTTCGACGTACACCCTGAATTTCGACACGTCGGACGACCGGGGTGGGCGAAACGCATTCGTGGTCTCGGCGACCGGAGCTGATGCTGCGGTCCTGCTGGATCAGTACCACCAGAGCTGGGCAACTCGCGAGGGGCTGACGAGTACGCACGGCGATCTGGTCTCCAACGTTGCCCATTTCACGTTGCGGCCCTTGCCGACCACGCAGCCCCCGGCAACGACGACCCCGCCGGACCCGCCGAAGGAGACCACACCAGCGGCTGACCCGACCACGAAGGCACCTCCTCCGACAACGACCCCGGCGCCCCCGCCGACAACGACACCGGCACCTGTGCCGACGACGACCCCGGCACCACCGCCGACCACTCCGGCACCCTCACCCACGACGCCCGCGGGGCCACCGACGACAGCGGCGTCGCCGGTCCCGGACCGCAGGAGGAATGAATGATGGCCCTGGCGTCCAAGGATCTGCGCATCATCGGCACCGCGGTGCTGTCGACCGTCTCCGGCATCGTGGGCAACCAGGTGGCTTTCGAGAAATTCGACATCGACACGCCAACGAGCCGCTGGATTGTGGTTGCCATCGCCCTGCTGACTCTGGGTGCTGCTGTCTTGGCCATGGCGACCAGTCGCGACGAATTCTCGCCCGAATCTGATGCTTCGAGGTGGGCGACCGGCCCACCCCTGGGTGAACGCATCTTGGGCATCAAAACGGGCCCGAAGGCCCGAAGGCGCCGCCCGCTACCGGCCCGGGACGGGTTGATCGTCCAGCTGCTGCTGGTGGCCACCTTTCTCGGCGCCGCCGGTCTCTGGATCTGGCCGTTCGTGGTATCGAACCAGGCTCACCACGGCCCGGCGGCCACGGTCAAGGTGAGCCACGCCGTAGCAGACCCGGACCAGCCCGCGCTTGAGCACATCGAGGTGAAGGGCACGATTCGCCGCCCGCCGAAATCCGGCAACTCGTACTGGCTCATGCAGAGGCTGCACTACGACGGCAGCCCGGTCACCGACGACGAGTTCTACCCGAAGGCCAAACTCAAGACCGCCGGCAAGTACCACATCGACCTGACCTACACCCTCGACGTCTCGCCGAAGTCGGCTCAGCGCAAGGTGTACGTCGCCCAGTTCCCGGACGCCATGTCTGCGGACCTGGTCGAGCTGATCAGCAGGGCCGATGCGTATCAGGACGAACCCTGCGACACCTGCACGGTGTCCGGGCACGTGTCGTTGACCCTCTGAATCGCTGCTTCCTTCTCTCCTTCCGATTGGGGTTTCACATGGGTGCCAAAAAACACGCGGGTCGGCTGACTCTCAGCATTGTGATCGTGGCTTCGGTCATGGCGCTGTTCGTCGAAGGGGTTCAGCTCTGGCAGGGCGGCAGTGCTCAGGTCTGGGTCCTGGGAGCCGTGTTCGGCGCCGCGGTCGTCCTGGTGGCAACGCGATTCATGGACGGCGACCGTAGGCTCGCCGGTGGTGAGGCGCCGGCCGCCGTGGCCGCGGGGGGCCTCGCGCTCCTGCTCGGGCTGGCGGCTCTGGTCGGGGTTCTGCCGGACCGCAACGCCAGCGACATCACGACCCCGCCCCTGCCGGGGGCCGATCTCGGGATTCCGTCGGCGACACCGGGAACAACGGCGACGTCGACCGGTGCGGCCGGGCCGGCGACCAAGGGCACCCACGGCGTCGTCCTGGCCAGCCCGGCGAACGGAGCGGATGTGCACCGCTGCGAGATGTTTTCAGGGACGGCGAAGGTTCCCTCGGGTCAGACTCTGATGCTGGCGGTGAAGAACACCGTCAACCACGACGAGAACAGCTATTTCCAGCCGGTCGTCGGCTGGGACGACCCGGCTCAGCTGTCGCACTGGAGCGGCGCCCAGTTCTTCGGGTCGCGCGACGACTCCGTCGGACAGAACTACGAGGTCAAGGTGGTTCTGGTCAAGATGTCGGTGGTCAAGGCGGCCATGGCCAAGGGTGGCTGGTACGGCACGACCCTGCCCAAGGACAGTCAGGTGGCGCTGACCATCCGCCTGCACCGGGTCGCCGGGCCTGGTCCGAGCATCTGCTCCTGACGTCGTCCGCCCGGTTCGGGCCCGGGTGTCCACACGAGCGCACCGGGCTCGGTCCGGGTAGGTTCGACGGGGCGGTCTGTCGCCCCCGGACGAAGGTGAACGCGGTACGAAGAACTGGAGCACGCTCATGGTCGATGAGGGGCCGGACGAGAACCACCAGATTCCGGACGGCGCGAGCCAGGAGACGGTCGAGGCGCTCGGCAAGCTGTCCGAGGCCCTGGAGACGGTCGAGCGAGCCCGGGGCCACCTGTACGAGTTCCACCAGCTCACCGGCGGCGCCGATCTGGCCCTGGGGGAGGCGGTGCAGGGGCTCCGCGAAGCCGGCCACCCACAGCTGGCCGACCGGATCGAACGCGACCTGATCGGCCGAAACGTCCTTCAGGGACGATGGACGTTCCAGATCGTCGAGGAGTACGACGACGGCTACTGGTCGGTGTTCCGGGAGACGGAGCGGGCGGCCCGCGACGAGCTGCTCCAGGGCCGCCGTCACCTGTTCGAGGCCCAGATGAAGGAGCAGCGGCGCACGCACGGGCAAGCGGGGCACGAAGCCACTCCGTGACCGTGGGCAAGGTGGCGGACGGCGGGCGCGGCCGGAAAAGCAGGCGAAGAACGGATGTACGGCACCGTAGGGTGGCCGACCATGGCCCTGGACACCGATCTGCTCCCACGGTCCGTCGGCCGAACCCTGCTGCCCCTGGCCGCGGTGTTCCTCGCGGTCGGCATCTCGACGGCGATGGTGGGGCCGTTCCTGTCACTGTTCCTGAGCACGGCCGTCCACGCCGGCCCCCTCGAGGTCACCGCGTTCCTGATCGCCACGCCCCTGGCCGGTGTGGTCTCGTCGACCCTGGTCGGGCGCGCGTCCGACCGGTGGCCGATCCGCCGAAAGATCATGATCGCCGCCTCCCTGTCCGGCCTGATCGGCACCGGGCTGGCCGCGTTCGTGCGCGAATACGCCGTCCTGCTGGCCGTCTCGGTGACGCTGTTCGCCTTCGCGGGTGCGCTGTATCCCCAGAGCTTCGCCTACGCCCGGCAGGTTCTCAGCCGCGACGACCCGGATCGGGCGGCCATGGGCATCAGCGCGCTGCGGACCGTGTTCTCGCTGGCCTGGGTGGCCGGGCCGCCGCTGGCCGCCCTCCTGCTCAGCCTCGGGGGCTTCCGCCTGCTCTACGCGGCGGCCTCGGCCACCTACGTCGCGAGCGGTCTGGTCGCGGTCTTCCTCCTGAAGGAGCAGCCGGGTTCGGCTCCCGCGGTCGAGCCACCGTCAGACCTGGTGCCACCCTCGGACCCGGTGCCGCCGCCGTCCTCGGTGCGATCGGACTCGGACGTCGTCGTGGAGCCTGCCGTTCGTCCCGGGCCGGAACCGACCCGGCTGGTGCTGTGGCTGACCGTGGTCGCGTTCGTCCTGCTGCAGTGCCCGCTGGCGCTCGGCGTCCAGGCGCTCCCGCTCTACGTCAGCCGTGACCTCGGGGGCAAGGTCGCCGACGCGGGCCTGATCCTCGGGTTCTGCGCCTTCCTGGAGATTCCCCTCATGCTGGGCCTGGGCTGGCTGACCACGCGCATCCGGCTGCGGTCGCTGGTCGTGGCCGGCGCCTGCTGCGGCGTCGTCTACGAGCTGCTGGCCGTCCTGGCCACCGGTGTGCCGCTGCTGGTCGGCGCCCAGATCGTGAACGCCCTGTTCATCGCGGCCGTCAACGGCCTTGGCATCACCTACATGCAGGACATGCTGCCCGGCCGGCCCGGCCGGGCCACCACCCTGTTCACGAATTCCTTTCCGATCGGTGCCGTGCTGGGCGGGCCGATCTTCGGCCTGGCTCAGGAGTTCGGGTTCCGCTGGGCCTACGTCACCAATGTCGTGCTGTGTGTGGGGGGCCTCGCCCTGCTGCTGGCGGCGCGGCCACCGGCGCCCGTCCCGCAGGCTCAGCTGCTCCCGGTGAGCGCCCAGCCTGCAGCCTGACCCGCCCGCACGAAACCGATGAGGCCGCCAGTGACGTCAGCGCGCGCTCGTCGCCGGCAGCGGGCAGGCTGGGCCGGTGCCGAACACCGACCACCGGACCGCCGGCGAGATCGCCACCGAAGCTCTCGGGCGCCCAGCGTCGGGCGGGCGTCGCTGGTTGTTCGCCGACCAGCTCGGCCCGCACTTTCTCGACACCCCGGGCCAGCCGGCCGTGCTGATCGAGTCTCAGGCGGTGTTCCGTCGTCGCCGGTTTCACCGGCGTAAGGCCCACCTGGTGCTCTCCGCGCTGCGCCACCGGGCGGCCGAGCTGGGGGAACAGGCGGTGTTGCTGCGCACCGACACCTACCGCCAGGCCCTGCAGCTCCTGCCGGACGACGCTGACCTGACGGTCTGCGCGCCCACCACCTATGCCGCTCGTCGGCTGACCGACTCCCTGGCCGAAGCAGGTCGCCTCCGGGTCCTGCCGGCCCGCGGCTGGGCCGTGAGCCAGGCCCAGTTCGCCCACTGGGCCCAGCACCGGGGCAGCCAACGGCTGCTGATGGAGGACTTCTACCGGCAGGTGCGCCGCCACCACCAGTTGCTGATCGAGACGGACGGCGAACCGGTCGGCGGTCGCTGGAACTACGACCAGGACAACCGGCAGCCGCCACCCCGGACCCGGACCCTGGCCGACAGCACCGCCCTGGCGCCCCCCTGGTGGCCGGCGGAGGACGAGATCGACGAGCAGGTACGCGCCGATCTGGACCGCTGGGAGCGGGAGGACGGCGTCGCGTTCCTCGGCGAGGACGGCCCCCGACGATTCGCTGTCACCGCTGACGAGGCCCGAGCCTGCCTCGAGCACTTCGTGACCACGCGGCTGGGCGATTTCGGGCCGTACGAGGACGCGATCCTCGAAGGCGATCGCTGGATGGCTCACTCGCTGCTGTCGGTGCCGCTGAATCTCGGCCTGTTGCACCCGGTCGACGTCGCCACCCGGGCCGCCCAGGCCTACGCGGAAGGTGACGCGCCGCTGCCGAGCGCCGAGGGTTTCATCCGCCAGGTCGTCGGCTGGCGCGAGTACGTCTGGCACCTGTACTGGCACTTCGGCGACGACTACCGCCACCGCAACGAACCGCGGGCCCGCGAACCCCTTCCCGAATGGTTCGCCGACCTGGACGCCGACGGTCAGGTGCAGGCGCGCTGCCTCTCGCACGCGCTGCGCTCGGTCCGCGAGGACGGCTGGGCCCACCACATCCAGCGGTTGATGGTGCTGGGCAACTGGGCGCTTCAGCGTGGCTACGACCCGGTCGCGGTCACGGACTGGTTCCACCGGACCTTCGTCGACGGTTACGACTGGGTCATGGTCCCCAATGTCGTCGGCATGGCCCTGCACGCCGACGGCGGCACGATGATGACCAAGCCCTACGCGGCCGGTGGGGCCTACATCAACAAGATGAGCGACCACTGCCACGACTGCGTCTATGACCCGAAACAGCGCCTGGGCGAGAAGGCGTGCCCGTTCACGGCCGGCTACTGGGCCTTCCTGGACCGCAACCGGCCTGCGTTCGAGGCCAACCACCGGATGAGCCGCCCGCTGGCCGGCCTGGCCCGGTTGCGCGACCGTGAGGCCGTCGTCGAGCAGGAAGGCCAGCGGGGCGCCGACCCGCCGTGAGCGACCCGCCGATCAGCGCGGACCGCCCTCAGCGCCCGGTGACGCCGTCGATCAGTTCGCGCACGATGTCGGCGTGACCGGCGTGCCGGGCGGTCTCCGAGGTCATGTGCGCGATCGTCCATCGCAACGACAGTCGGCGTCCGTCCACCGGCCGCACCGCGAGCGCGTTCGGGTCGTTGATCTTGGCGATGGCGCGGTTGCTGGCCTCGATCGCGGCCCGGTAGTCGGCGATGATCTGGGCCGGAGGCCGGTCGTCACTCTCGGCGGCGTCCCAGTCGGGCTCGGCCCCCTCGCCGAGCAGGTGCACCTGGAACCAGTAGTACTCCCCGTCGGTCAGGTGACGGATGAGGCGGATCAGTGACGTGCCGGTGGGCACCAGGGGGCGTCGAACATCCTCGTCCGACACGTCATCGGCCTTCTTGATCACGCACTCGCGAGCGAAGTTCAGGAAGGCCAGCGCGGTCGCAAGCTCACCGCCGTCCTCGCGGGGCACCGGTTGCCGCTGGGTTTCGGTCATAGCGTCAAACTACCCACTTCGGCCCAGCGAACGTATCGAGGTGGCGGTGGTCCTGCATGATGGACCCGGGAGGCCGACCTCGGGTCGCCGTCCGGCCCCAGTTCTCGACCCAACAGTCTGCGGCGTAGATCAGCGCTTGCGAATTTGCTGCTGCCGGCGGCAGGCGGGGCGTAACAGTCGGGAACCCTTCTGGGGAAGGGTGAGGCGGGCAAGGGCCACCTTCGGGAAGCGCCGGTTGGGCCGCCGAGCCCGAAGTCGGAGTTTCGACATCGTTGTCGTCTGGCTCCAATGATCCTTATGGCACGACGTGTTCTCGGTGTTGGTGTGCAGCGGGTGATCATCCAGATGGTGGTGGTCAAATCAAATGATCAACAACCAGTTCGTCGACACGTTCGCCGGCGCGCACGGTCGCTGTCCGGGCAGTCAACTGCCGGCAGATGTACAGATTTCAATCACTGGGTGGATCTGCTCGAATTCGCGCCCATCTGCGCGTACGGCCGCACGTCAGGTGCGTCCTGCCTTTCGTCGATCAAGGCAACACGGGGGTGGCATCCCAGTTCGCCGGTGAACTGGATGGCAGTCTGGCTGAGGCGCTGCGCCCCGGTGTGGGCTAGCTGATAGTTTTCAGTGCAAATATCCGATTGATGGATGCATTGTACTGCCGCTCGGGACCGGCGAGTCGTAAGCTCGCACCGAGGCAGGTTCCAGGCTGCACCGACGCTGGGTATTCGCGGTAGGTGTCGATCGGTGATGGATCAGACGTTGGGGCGGCGCAAAGATGTGGACCGACCGAGCACGCCCGCGTCCCATTCATGGGTGCCGGTGAGTGACATAGGCGCTGTCATGATCGAACAGTCGCGGTCCGTTCAGGATGAACATCTCCTTCCTGATGCCCCCCAGGCGATGGCGGCACCCAGGATGGCGCGCCGCATCATTACTGCCGTCCTGATCGGCTACGTCGTCAACACCTTGATCGCTGTCTGGGACAGTGATCTCGGCGGAATCGCATTGCTCGGCTTCGTGGCCTGCGTCGCAGTCGCCCTGGTGGTGCAGGTCGCGCAGTCCACCCTGGATGCCCGCTCGTGGTCAGCTTGGCAACGGGTCCTGTCCTTGAGCGTCCAGGCCGCCGTGACCTTCGGGCCCTTCTTGTGGGTGGGGCCGCAGGCCGGGTCCATCTCCGGGTTCCTGGCTGGATCCACGCTACTGATGATCGGCGGGCGAGTTCGCTGGCCGGTCTTCGTGGGTGTCAACGTGGCCCTGCTATTGGCTCTCCTGCCGTTCCATCTGGTCCCCTCGGATGTGTTCTACAGCATCTACTTCACCGCCCTGACCGGGCTGATGGTCTACGGAGTCAGTTCGCTGGCCTCGGTGGCCGAGGAGGTGCACGCTGCCCGTGGCGACCTTGCCCGGATGGCGGTCGTCGCCGAGCGCCTGCGACTCTCGCGCGACCTGCACGATCTGCTTGGCTTCAGCGTCTCGGCCATGATGCTCAAGAGCGAGCTGGCCTACCGGTTGCTGCCGGAGGCCGCTGACCGTGCCCGCCAGGAAGTCCAGGATGTCCTCGACGTGGCCCGCCGCGCCTTGGCCGATGTCCGGCAGGTCAGCGGCGGCTACGGAGCCATGAGCCTGGCCGACGAGGGAGACTCGGTCGAATCGATGCTCACCGCCGCGGAGATCGCGGTGCGGAGCGAAGGCCTGGACACCGAGATGGGCCCCGAACTGCAGACCGTGCTCGCCATTGTCCTGCGCGAGGCTGTGACCAACATCCTGCGCCACTCCAAGGCCCAGCTCGTGCAGATCCAGGTCTGGCAAGAGGACGCACAGATGTTCCTCAAGGTGAGTAACGACGGCGTGGATGGTTCTACGGGGTCCGTGCGGCTGACGGACGGATCCGGCCTGGAGAATCTCGCTCAGCGCCTGCGCGGCGCTGGTGGCGGCCTGGACGTCCTGACCCGGGGCGAGCTGTTCACCGTCACGGCCTCCGTCGCGCTCCACCCGCCAGTCGGTGCCGCCGCGGAGCCGCTGTCCCCGAGAGCGGTCCCGGTGCAACTGCCGCGCGAGGCCCCCCAATGGCATGTGCGGATCGCCCGGCTGATCGTGGCCGTTGTGTGTACGGGGTACGGGGGGCTGCTGCTCATCAACGTCCTGCCGAGCGATCCGGGCGCCATCGGGGCTGGAGCCCTGATCCTCGGGGTGCTCTGTTCCGTGGGACTGCAGATCACCATGTCGCTGGGCCGGCTACCGCAGTGGCCTGGGTGGTTGCGGACCGCCAGCGTGCTGACCCAGGCGGCCGCCGCGTTCGTGCCGCTGATCTGGATCACGCAGCCCTGGGGGTCGATGGGCGGGTTCGTGGCCGGATCGGTGCTGCTCCTGGGATTCGGCCCCTGGCGCTGGGCCGGATTCGTCGCCGTCGCGGCGGTGCCGGCCGCGGTGGCCGCCACGCAGGACAGCCGCCCCGAATGGCTGGCCTACCTGACCATCTCCACCGTGGTGACCGGACTCGTCCTGTACGGACTGGGACTGCTCGCGCAGATGCTGGCCCAGATAGAGAACTACCGGCGGGAGTTAGCTCGCCTGGCGGTGGCCCAGAGCCGCCTGCGGGTGGCGCAGGAGCTGAACGCGGGCCTTGGGCGTGACCTCTCGGCGATGTCGGTGAAGAGCGAACTGGCCTACCGCCTGTTGCCGCGCTCGCCCGATCGGGCGCGCACCGAAATGGCGCAGGTGCTGGGGTGTGCCCGGCGGGCGGTCGCCAACGTGCGTGCTGCGGCCAGCGGCTACCGCAACACGTCCCTGGCGGCCGAGCTCGATCTGAACGCCCCGGCCCTGAGAGCGGCCGGCATCGAAATGAGGACCGATCTGCGCGTCACCATGCTGCCGGAGGTCATCGAAGCAGTCCTCAGCATGATTCTGCGCGAGGCCCTGGCTCACCTGCTGCGCGACAAGGGAGCCAAGCACTGCACCGTCGATCTGGCCCTCGTGGGCGGCGACATGCAAGAGAACGACGGCTGCCGGGTGCAGATGGCCGTGATGCACGACGGTGCGGGCGCGCATGTCCTGGCTTCTGCGCCGGCCAGCGATACCCTGACTGACCTTGCCGAGCGGGTCGAGGCCGTGGGGGGGACCTTTGTCAGCTCAATCGAGGACGACTGGCACGAGGTGGTCGCCACCTTGCCGATGAACACGATTGGCTCGCCGGGACCAGGGCCGGCATGACGATGAGGGCGGCATGATGAGCACGGTTAGGCTGGATGTACCGGCGACAGGACCGACGATGGCGATCGGGACCGGGCCGCTCGGGGAAATGGGTGCAGGTTGCTGAAGATCCTCATCGCTGAGGACATGCACATGGTGCGGGGAGCGCTGGCTGCCCTGTTGGAGCTGGAGCCCGACTTTACCGTGGTCGCCCAGGTCGACAGCGGTGACAAGATCGTGCCGACGGCCCTGGCCACGCGCCCGGACGTGGCCATCATCGATGTCGACCTGCCCGTGATCGATGGACTCAGTGCCGCCGCGGTGCTGCGCGAGCGCCTGCCGTCGTGCCGGGCTCTGATCCTCACCGGACTCGGCCGGCCGGGAACCCTGCGGCGGGCCCTGTCGGTGTCCGTGTCCGGCTTCCTGCTCAAGGACGCACCACCCGAGCGGCTGGCGCTGGCGGTGCGGGAGGTGGCCGCGGGACGGCGCATCGTCGATCCCCAGCTGGCCCTGAGCGCGTGGGACGTGGGTGAGGTTCCCCTCTCCGATCGCGAACTGCAGGTGCTCAAGCTTGCCGCAGGTGGGGCCGAGCCGCCGGAGATCGCGGCGACGATGCGGGTCTCGGTCGGCACAGTGCGCAACTATCTGACCAAGATCGTCACGAAGCTCAACGCCAGAAACCGGGTGGACGCCATCCGGATCGCCACCGAGGCGGGTTGGATCTGAGTACGGACCTGCGCCTGATCTGATCGATCAGACCCGCCCGGGCGGCGACATCAAGCTCCCGGGGCATTAGCGCTGCTTATCGCCGGCGCCCGACAGTGCTTTTCCGCGGCGCTGATCGGGCGCCTCGGCGTCGTTTGTTCGCACGCTGACAACCATTGCTAATGGGTTGACCGCTGCCGCCTGCGCGTTACCGGCGTAATGTCTTAAGTGGTAACAGCGCCATTGACCCTGTGCCCCGCACCGGCGGGTTGGTACCCGTTCCGGATTGCCAGGAAGGAAATCCCCGATGAGTCCCACCAGGTGGCTTCACTACTTCGAGACCCAGATCCCGCTGACGGAGGACCCGCTTCTCGTGGCCGCACGTCTGGCCGAATCTAGTTCTGGCACAGGTCATGTCGTCTACGAGAGTGGGGGAACCTGGTCGTACGCCGCGGGCCGTCGGGCCGAGCTCACTCTCGACCGCACCGGTGCCCGCCTGACCCAGGAGGGTCGTCCTGAGACTGTCCGCCCGTGGAGCGATCGGCCGTTGGAGCTGGTCTCCGAACTGCTGAAGCAGATCGAGATCCCGCAGTGGCGAGCCTACGGGTGGGCCGCGTTCGAGCTGTCCTATGCCGTTGCCGGCGACACCCGGCACATCGGGGACGAGCGCCTGCTGCATCTTTTCGTGCCTGCCGCCGAGGTCCGTCTGAGTCGGGGCCATGCCGTGCTGCGGGCGGCCGATCAGGAGACCATGGCGCAGCTCCTGCGTTCCGTTTCTCCTGCGGCTACCAGCCCTGGTCGCCCGCCGCTGCCCGTCGATGTCCGGGCCGTCGGCGAGGACGCCTACCGTGAGGCGGTCAAGCTGGCCGTCGAGGAGATCAACGCCGGCGAATACCACAAGGTCATCCTGTCCCGGGTGGTGGAGCTCGAGTCTGAGATTGACCTCGTCGCAACCTATGTCGCCGGTCGGCGCGGAAACAATCCGGCTCGCTCCTTCCTGCTGGAGCTGGACGGACTCGAGGCGGCCGGCTTCAGCCCGGAAATCGTCGTCAAGGTGAGCCCGCAAGGGCATGTCGTGAGCCAACCGCTGGCCGGCACCCGCGCCCTGACCGCGGACCTGCTGGAGAATGCCGCGCTCCGCGCGGATCTGCTCGGTTCGCCCAAAGAGGTCTACGAACACGCAATTTCGGTCAAGACCGGTGCCGACGAACTGTTCGATGTGTGCGTTCCCGGGACGGTCGAGGTACCGGAGTTCATGGCCATCCGAGAGCGAGGAAGCGTCCAGCACCTGGCCTCGCAGGTCTCGGGCCAGCTGGCGCCCGGTCGCGCCGAATGGGACGCCTTCGGGGCCGTCTTTCCGGCTGTGACCGCTTCGGGCGTGCCGAAAATGCCGGCTTATGAGTCCATTCGGACCTACGAACCGCAGGCTCGCGGGCTGTACGCCGGGTCGGTGATGACGGTTGACCAGGATGGGTCGATGGATGCGGCCTTGGTCCTTCGCAGCGTCTACCGCCGCGAGGGACGCACCTGGCTGCGGGCCGGAGCCGGCATTGTGGCCCAGTCCGTACCCGAACGGGAGTTCGAGGAGACCTGCGAGAAGCTCGACAGCGTTGCGCGTTTCCTCGTTCCTGCCCAGGACAAGACTCCTGGTCGCGACCAGGGTCAGGACGAGGCCGGCGCGAACGAGGCCGGACGATGAGGTTCGACGGCATCTTCCTGGCCGGGATCGGGACCGCGCTGCCGCCGGCGGTGAGCGTCCAGCAGGCCATCGGTGATGGGCTCTACGACCAGGAACTGGCCGAGCTCTCGGGGATGACGGCGGTGCGGGTGGCCGGCGACACCCCCGCTCCGGATCTGGCGGTGACGGCGGCGCTGAGGGCACTGGCCCAGGCCGGGCACCCCCGGGAGGACTTCGGATCGCTCGTGCACTGCGCCACCCACCATCAGGGCCCGGACGGGTGGTCGGCGCCGCACTACGTGCTGCGCCACACCCTGGCCACCCCCGTCTCGGCGATCGAGCTACGTCAGGGCTGCCTGGGAATGCTCGCCGGCCTGGAGCTGGCGGCCCAGCGCCTGAGCAATCAGCAGGAGAAGCAGGCGGTCCTGTTGACCGCGGCGGACAACTTCTCCACCCCGCTGGTCGACCGCTGGCGCGCCTCGCCGCTGTTCCTGCTCGGGGACGGAGCCGCCTCGGTGGTGGTCTCGCGCCGCGAAGGGTTCGCGCGGTTCCTGTCGTACGGGGCCGTGTCGGATCCGGGAATGGAGGAGCTGCACCGCGGTGGCGAGCAACTCTTTCCTCCGGGGATCACCGTGGGCCGATCGTTGAACTTCGACGAGCGCAGCCGGTTCTGGCGTCAGCAGTGGATGAAGGGGATCGCTCCGCCCTCGGGTGATCTGGGGGCGCTGGTGTCGTCGGCAGTGACGCAGGCACTGGACGAGGCGGGGCTGTCCCTGGAGAAGATCCGCCGGGTCTGCCACGTCGCCTACTCCCGCGGTGCGCTGCACGACCTGTTCCTCGATCCGCTCGATCTGAGTATCGACAGGGGGGTCTGGGAGTTCAGCCGCGGCAACGGGCACACCGGTGCCTCCGACCCGTTCATCGGGCTGCAGCACCTGTGGACCTCAGGGCAGGTCTCGGTCGGTGACCACGTGCTCCTGGTGGGAGCGGCTCCCGGCATGGAGGTGGGTTGTGCGGTCATCGAGATCGTGACGGCCTTTGAACCGCATCCGGCCGAAGGCTTCGACGACACCTTTGTGAGAGGAGACTGATGATGCTGTCAGGATGCACACCGTGGCCGGAGGCGTTCGCCGCCGCCTACCGTGACCAGGGCCATTGGCACTCTGAAACTCTGGGCGAACTGCCTCGCAGGTGGGCACAGCAGTTCGCGCAGGCCACCGCCCTGGTCGACGCCGGCGGTCGTCTCAGTTTCCAGCAGTTGGCCGATGCCGTCGATCGGCGCGCGGCCGGATTCGCCGCCCACGGCATCCGGTCCGGGGACCGTGTGGTGCTGCAACTGCCGAATGTCGCGGAGTTCGTGATCGTGGCCTTCGCCCTGTTCCAGCTCGGCGCCAAACCGGTGTTCTCTCTCGTGTCGCACCGGGCCAACGAGATCGGCCACCTGTGCCGACTGTCCGAGGCGGTCGCGTACGTGGTGCCCGGGCAGTACCGCGGCTTCGACCACCTCGCCCTCGGCGAGCAGATGCTGGCCGAGGTCGACTCGGTACAGCAGGTGTTCGTGCTGGGAGCCGGCCCACTGCCGGCCCGTGCGGGATTCGTCGGTCTGGACGACGTCGATGCCCCGGCGGTGGCGGCCCCCGTGCAGGACGCCGAGGATGTGGCCTTCTTCCTGATCTCCGGGGGCACCACCGCTCTGCCCAAGCTCATCCCGCGCACCCACTCGGACTATCACTGCCAGATCAGGACGGTTGCTCGTGTCTGCGAGATCGGCCCCCAGGAGGTGTATCTGGCCGCCCTGCCGGTGGAGTTCAACTTCACCTGGGGCTGTCCCGGGGTGGTCGGCACCCTGGCGGTCGGCGGCACCGTCGTCATCGCCGAAGATCCCACCCCCGAGGACTGCTTCAAGCTCATCGAGACCGAGGGGGTCACGCTGACCTCCCTGGTGCCCAGCGTCGCGCAACTGTGGGTGGAGGCGATCACCTGGGAGCAGGCTGATCTGTCGAGCCTACGCACCGTGCAGATCGGCGGGGCCAAGTTGCACCACGATCTCGCGGTGCGGATCGGACCGGCCCTGGGCTGCCGGCTGCAGCAGGTGTTCGGCATGGCCGAGGGACTGCTGTCCATGACCAGGGCGGATGACGAGGACGAGGTGGCGCTGAACACCCAGGGCATCCCGATCTCGGAGGCCGACGAGGTCCGCATCGTCGATGAGGGCGATGGTGACTGCCCCGCGGGGCAGATTGGCGAGCTGCTGGTGCGCGGGCCGTACACGCTGCGCGGCTACTACCGGGCGCCCGAACACAACGCACGGGCGTTCACCGCCGATGGCTTCTACCGTTCGGGCGACCTGGCCCGGCTGCGTCCCGACGGGCGGCTGGTGATCGAGGGCCGGCTCAAGGACGTGGTGATCCGCGGCGGGGACAAGATTTCCGCCGGTGAGGTGGAAGGGCATCTGCTCACTCATGAGGGAGTCTCGGGCGCCGCCGTGGTGGCGGCCCCGCACGACCTGTTCGGCGAGCAGACCTATGCCTTCCTCGTGGGGTCCGGGCCCCAGCCGAGCCTGCGAGAACTCAAGGAGACTCTGCGCGCTCGGGGGCTGGCCGACTACAAGCTGCCCGACCGCGTCGAGTTCATCGAGGCCTTTCCGCTGACTCCACTGGGAAAGATCGACAAAAAGGTGCTGGCCTCAGCGGCAGCCGATCGCACCATCGCACGAACCTGGTCGCCCGCTCCGGTGGCCTGAAAAGCGTTCCCACGAGGAATCGATCGAAGAGAGGACGACGTCATGCCCGCTTCCCTGCCCCTAGCGCCCACCGTCACCGACCTGAGGCACATCATCGCCGACATCGTCGAGCTCGACCCCGAGGCGATCGATGCCGACGCCAACCTGGTGATGCTCGGCATCAGCTCGCTGGACACGATGCGCCTGATCACCCGCTGGCGGCGACTCGGCGTCCAGTTGCGCCTGGGCGACCTCGTCGCCGACCCGACCATCGAGGCCTGGCACCAGCACCTGCTCACCGCCTGGGACGTCGCCGCTGCCACCGCGGCTGGTCTGCATGCCGCCACCGACACCACAACCGCCGCCACCGAACGGATTGCCTGATGACCACCTTGCTGATCAGAAACGGCTGCCTGTACCCCGCCGACGCCAGTGACCAGGTCATCCCTGGGGGAGCCGTGCTCGTGGACGGCGAGCGCATCGTAGCCGTCGGGCCGACCGGCCAGGTCGAGGCGCAGGTACCGGCAGCCGACTGGCCGAACCTGCAGATCATCGACGCCCGCGGCAAGATGATCCTGCCGGGGTTCGTCAACGCTCACTGGCACGACATGTTCGCCATGAGGCTGCCGTTCAAGGGTGCCCTGCGGCCGGCCTCGGACCGCGGCGACGTCGCTGCCTTCATGGCCGGTGGTGGGGACCTTCCGGCCATCTCCGCAGCCTTCGACAAGTTCGCGGGAATCATCGAGGCTCTGCGACCAGACGAGGCACTGGCCATCGCCCGGTACTCGATGTGGACACAGCTGCGTTCGGGCGTCACCACCCTGGGGGACGTGGGTTCGCTGAACCGGCCCGAGGCCCTGCTGGCGGCCGCCCGCCAGCTCGGCATTCGCTGCAGCGTCAGCACCTGGGCCGGTGACACGGTCTGCCTGCCCGGCGAATCGTCGTTCCGGCGCACCCGCGATCCCGACGTCCTGCTGGCCCGGATCGAGGGGCTGATCCTGCAGTGCGCCCAGGACGACTCCGGACGGGTGAGAGCACGTCCTTCGGCGGTCTACGGGATCAACATGAGCGACGAGCTCGGCGCCGGGTTCGCGGACCTGGTGGCCCGCCACGACGTTCCCTTCGCCACCCATGTGGGCGCCCTGCGACACGAGAGCGCGGCCATGCAGGCCTACTACGGGCAGAGTCCGGTGCGCCGGTTCGCCGAGCTCGGGCTGCTGACGAACCGATTCATGGCCGTGCACACCGCGTTCGCCGACGACGGCGAGCGGGACCTGCTGATCGCCGCGAACGCACACATCAGCCATTCGCCGGCCAAGTACGGCGGCGCGGGGGAGTCGTCCCTCAGCGAGACCCGCCTGATCCCACAGCTGCGCCGGGCCGGGCTCGACGTCTCGGTGTCCACCGACGGCGCGGCCCTGCCGATCGGGGGGATGGCCGAAGCCATGCGGGCGGCCTGGCAGTCCTGGAACGAGATGTCCGCCGATCCCACCGAAGTGCTGCCCACCGATGCGCTGGCGATGGCCACCCGCATCGGCGCTCGCGGACTGGACTGGGGCGACCAGATCGGAAGCCTGGAACCGGGCAAGCAGGCCGATGTGGTGCTCGTCGGAGTCGACGACTGGCGCTACCTGCTCAATCCCCGCCCCCTGGAGGCATTCCTAACTCTGGGTGGCTCGCACGACGTCGACACCGTCATCGTGGCTGGACAGATCCTGCTGCAGGCGGGCACGAGCACGCACCTGGATGAGGACCGGCTCCAGAACGAGTACCTCCAGGCCCTGTCCTCGTTCTCGGTGCGCTGTCTCGGAATCGATCCCGACCTGGCCCAGCAGGTCACCCGTCGTCCTCAGAAGGTCAGGAGCTGATCATGTCCACGACAGCAACAGTGCCTACCGTCGACCCCGGCGCCACCGCGGTACACGTCGCGGTCGTCACAGGGGCCGGTGGCGGAATCGGGCAGGCGGTGGTCACGTCCCTGGCAGCCCAGGGGATGAAGGTGGCCGCGCTCGACCTAGATCAGAAGGCTCTCGACCGGGTGGTCAGCGAGCTGGTCGAGAGCGGCGCCCGAGTGCGTGCGTACTGCGCTGACGTGACCTCCGGTGCCGGCGTCGAGCAGGTAGTCGACCAGATCGAGCGTGATCTCGGCCCGATTGACTACCTGGTGAACGCGGCGGGGATCCTGCGCACCGGCGCGGCCGTCACCTTGAGCGAGGCGGACTGGAGCGCCACGTTCGCCGTCAACACCACCGGTGTCTTCAACATGAGCCGGGCGGTGGTGAGCCGCATGATGCGACGCCGCTCAGGAGCGGTGGTGACCATCGCCTCGAACTCCGCCCACACGCCGCGCTGGCACATGGCTGCCTACGCGGCGTCCAAGGCAGCCGCCGCCAGCTTCACCAAGACGCTGGGGCTGGAGGCCGCACCCTACGGGATCCGCTGCAACGTGGTCGCTCCCGGCTCGACCGACACCGCCATGCTCACCTCGCTGTGGGCCGACGGTGAGGCCCGGCGCGCTTCCATCGAGGGCACGCCCGAGACGTTCCGGCTCGGCATTCCGCTGGGCAAGCTGGCCCGGCCCAGCGATGTTGCCGATGCCATCGTCTTTCTGCTGTCCGAACAGGCCTCCCACATCACCATGCACGACCTGACCGTCGACGGGGGAGCAGCCCTCGGTCATTGACCACAGTTCCTTCCTGCTGCCCTCTTCATCACCTCAGCCCGCACACCGCATCCCCCAGGAGCACATGATGGCGATTCCGGCGATCGAGCCCTATCCCATGCCCGTGGAGACCGACCTGCCGCACAACGTGGCCGGCTGGAGCATCGACGCCACTCGCGCGGTCCTGCTGATCCACGACATGCAGAACTACTTCCTGCGCCCGTTCGAGGCTCAGCAGGCCCCGATGAGCGACCTGCTGGCCAACGTGGTCGCCCTACGCACGCGCTTCACCCAGGCCGGCGCGCCCGTGACCTACACCGCCCAGCCCGGCGGCATGAGCGGGGAGCAGCGCGGCCTGCTGCGAGACTTCTGGGGGGCCGGCATGCCGGCCGGGCGTGAGCACCGCCAGATTGTCTCCACCCTGGAGCCGGCGGCCGAGGACACCGTGTTCACGAAGTGGCGTCCCAGTGCCTTCTTCAACACCGGCTTGCTGGAACTGATGCGCTCCACCGGCCGCGACCAGCTGGTCATCGGCGGCGTCTACGCCCACGTGGGCATCCTGATGACCGCGCACGAAGCCTTCTCCCACGACATCGAGACCTTCATCGTGGCCGACGCAGTCGCCGACTTCAGCTCCGAGTACCACCGCCTGGCGCTCGACTACGCGGCCTCTCGCTGCGCGGTCACCCTTTCGACCCGGCGCGCCGTGCAGATGATGGACGGAGAGATCTCGTGAGCACCCCGCCGTGGCTGCAGCGCATTCTCGACCCGAACACGTCCTCCTTCGCGCTGCTGCACCGCCCGGGCAGCGCGATGGCTGCCGGCGTCGATCTCCTGATCGGCCAGAGCGTGGCCCTGGAGAGCATCGCCGACATTCCCTTCACGACCGACGGCGGGCCCGGGCACGAGGTGCTGGCGGTGATGCCGTACCGCCAGATCGGCGAGCGGGGCTTCGAGTTCCCCGACGACGGATGCCCGCTGCTGGCGATGAGCGTGCAGGAACAGAGCGTGCTGGCGCTGGCCGAGGTCCTGCAGGTGCTGCCGAGCGGGCCGGTCGAACTGATCGGCGGCGGGTTCGACGCCGACGACGCGCAGTACGCCCGCACCGTCCAGCGCATCCTCACGGAGGAGATCGGCCAGGGCACTGGAGCGAACTTCGTCATCAAGCGCACATACTGCGCCGACGTCAGCGACTGGTCGACAGCCACGGCTCTGGCCTTCTATCGGCGCCTGCTGGGGCGCGACCCCGGCGCGCACTGGACCTTCCTGGTCCGCGCGGGCGGACGCACCTTCATCGGGTCCTCGCCCGAGCGTCACGTCACCGTGCAGGCCGGCACGGTGACGATGAACCCGATCAGCGGGACCTATCCCTATCCCGAGGGGGAGGCCCAGCTGCCGGCGGTCCTGGACTTCCTGGCTGATCGTAAGGAAGCCGGTGAGCTGTACATGGTCCTGGACGAGGAACTCAAGATGATGGGCCGTGTCTGCGAGCTCGGTGGGCGGGTCAGTGGACCGCACCTCAAGCAGATGGCCCGAGTGGCCCACACCGAGTACTTGATCGAAGGCCACAGCACCATGGACGTGCGGGACATCCTGCGCGAAACCCTGTTCGCCCCGACCGTGACGGGTGGCCCGCTGGAGAGCGCCTGCCGGGTGATTGCCCGCTTCGAACCCGAAGGACGGGCCTACTACGCCGGCGCCATCGCTCTGATCGGACGCGACGGCGACGGGCGCCCAGCCCTGGACTCGACCATCGCCATCCGTACCGCCGACATCGACTCCGATGGTCACCTGCGCCTGTCCGTGGGGGCCACGCTGGTGCGCGACTCCGATCCGGCCGGCGAAGCAGCCGAGACGCGGGCCAAGGCGGAAGGCCTGCTGAGAGCGTTGAGCAGCGGCCAGCACGAGGCGAGCACCCGCCCACATCTGGACGCGATCGGTCAGGACCCGGCCGTGACCCAGGCCCTGGCGCTTCGCAACCGGCCCCTGGCGCCCTTCTGGTTCGACGAGCCGAAGGCTCGCTCGCGCCGGTCCTGCGTGGTGGCCGGCACCCGGTTGCTGGTGATCGACGCCGAGGACACCTTCACCGCCATGGCCCGGCACCTGCTGGCCTCGCTGGGCTTCGAGGTCACCGTCGCCCGCTTCGACGAGGACTACCGCATCGAGGATCATCACCTCGTCATCGTGGGGCCTGGACCCGGCGACCCGACCGACGTCAGCGACCCCAAGATCGCGCGCCTTCGAGCGGTCGTGGCCGACCTCCTCGGCGGCGGCACGCCGTTCTTCGCCGTCTGTCTGGGCCACCAGGTGCTCAGCTCCGTCCTGGGCCTGGACATCGTGCGCCGTCCTGTTCCCAATCAAGGGGTCCAGCGCACCATCGACTTCTTCGGCGAGCCGATGGACGTGGGCTTCTACAACACCTTCAGCGCGAGCCTGCTGTCCAACACCTTTCGCACCGATCCCGATCGCGGCGCGATCCAGGTCCTGCGCGAAGGTGACACCGACGAGGTCCATGCCCTGCGCGGGCCCGGATTCGCATCCGTGCAGTTCCACCCGGCCTCGATACTGACCCCCCAGGGCGCCGCGATCCTGGCCCGGACCCTGCGCCACCTGCTCAGCCAGCGAGGCCCGCGGGTACCGATGCCCGAGGCCTTGGCCTCCCTGGCCGCCGCCTCCTGAGCATCGGAGGGGACCCCTTCCATGCCCCGACCAGGTGGTGAGGCCAGCGAGCCACCATGAACGGGGACACCGGCCCACCCCGTGGCCGGTGTCCCCGTCAGCGCGCGGGCGGGCGACGGCGAGTCTCACGCCGCCGGCCGGGCCCGCAGATCACCCGAGAAATCGTCCGAGGCATCGGCCGGGACGTCGACCGGGGCACCGGCCGGGACACTGGTCGGGCCATCGGTCTGTACGTCCGCGGCCGGCCCGGCGTGCAGCCAGGCGACCCGGTCGTGCAGCTGCGAAGTGCTCAACGCCGAAAGCATCGCGTTTCGCTGCCCGGCGGCTGCGCCGGCGGGGTGGTACAGCTGGCGGCCCATCTCCCGGGACACCAGCTGGGTGCGCGCTGTGCGGGTGCGTCGCTCGTCGGCGTAGGCCTGCAGCCGGGCGGGAATGTCCTCGTCGGGCGCGCCCCTCTTCGACGCGGACAGATGCCGGCCGATCACCACCGCGTCCTCCAAGGCCATGCAGGCACCCTGAGCGGCGTACTGCAGCATCGGGTGCGCGGCGTCCCCGAGCAATGCGACCCGTCCATCGGTCCAGGTGTGGATGGGATCGCGGTCACACAGCACCCAGGTGCGCCAGTCCCGGCCCAGGGCCAGCAGGTCGCCGGCGGCGTGACCGAGGCCGGGGAACTGGGCCAGAACATGCTCGCGCGATACCGGGTCGCCGCTCATTTCGTGCTCGGCGCCGTCATCGCGTGTGGCGGCCAGGTTGAGGTATCGACCCGCCCCGATCGGGTAGTGCACGAAGTGCCATTTCGGCCCGGCCCACAAGGTGACCGAGTTGGAGCGCAGACGTACTGGAACGTCGTCCATCGCAATGGTGGAGCGGTAGATGCTGTGTCCGGAGATCCGGGGGCGCCCGTCGGCGGCCAGCTGCGCCCGCACTCGTGAGCGCAATCCGTCGGCGCCGATCAGGGCGGTGCCCACGAAGCGATCGCCGGCAGCGGTGAGGGCGCTGACCGCGCCAGGGGAGTTCTGGTACCCGACGACGTGCTGACCGGTGAGCAGATCGATGGACGGATGCGCCTGGCATCCACGCAGGAGCGCCTGGTAGAGGTCGGAGCGAGCGATCACGGCATAGGGGCCGCCGAAGCGTGAGCGGTAGTCCTCGGTCAGCGCCATGGCGGCCACCTTCCGGCCGCTCGTGCCGTCCATGAAGCGCAGTTCGTCGATGAAGACCGCGTCGGCACGAACCGCGGGCCCGACGCCCAGCAGATCCAGGCATCGGAAGGCGTTGGGGGCCAGTTGAATCCCGGCCCCGATCTCCGCGAACGCATCGCGGCGCTCGAGTACCTGCACCCGGTGCTCGTGCCGAGCCAGGGACAGGGCTGTGGCCAGTCCGCCGATGCCACCACCGGCGATGATCGTTGTCGACATGGATCCGTCTCCCAGGTGGTCGTTTGACGTACAGGGCACACAGGCCGCAGGGCCGGCCCAGATGTGGGCCGGCCCTGCGGGAGGTGGACTACTCGGCGCCGGCCGTGACCGGGATGCCGCTGGAGGTGCTCGACGTGCTGTCGGGGCTCTGAGCATCGGCGGCCTTGTCGGCCTCCGGGGCGTGAGCGAAGGGGTTGATCGGCTTGGCCAGGGGCAGCGCCACCGCGAACAGGGCGATCAGAATCGACAGGCCCGCCGAGATACCGAACGCGACGTGATATCCCGAAACATCCTGGGGGTTGGTCTGCGGGCCGACGTCGGCCAGGGTGACCGCCAGGGCCAGGCACATCCCGACCCCGAGCTGCCTGCTGGAGTTGTAGATGCCCGAGGCCAGCCCGAGCTGCTGGGGGCGCACCCCGGCCGTGGCCGAGACGGCCGTCGCGATGAGCATCACGGTGACCCCGAGTCCGATCAGGACACCGCCGGGCAGCAGGTTGAGCAGGAAGCTCGCGTCGGCCGGCACGAACGCCAGCAGCAGGGAGCCGGCCGTCAGCAGCAGCGCGCCGACGATGAGCAGAGGGCGCGGTCCCTTGGTACCGGTCCAGTCGGCCACGAACTTGGCCGCCAGGAACACCACGAACGCCTGCGGGAAGAACGCCAGACCGGCCTTCATGGCCGAGTATCCCAGGGCTTCCTGCATGTACAGGGTGATGAAGTAGGTGGACACGGACATGACGCCACCGGACAGGAAGGAGATCAGATCCCCGGCCACCAGGCTGCGGTTGTTGAAGATGCCCAGCGGCACCAGCGGCGAGCCACCGCGAGCGCCGAGAGTGGCCTCCAGGGCGATGAACAGGGCCACGGCGACGCCGCCGGAGATCAGGCACCAGACCACGGTGGCCGAGGACCAGCCCTTGTCGGCGGCAACAGTGAGCGCGTACAGGATGGTGCAGATCCCACCGGTGATCAGGACCGCGCCCACAACGTCGACCCGCTGGCGGATGGCCGCCGCGTGATCGGCCACCAGCATCTTGACCGCGAAGGCGATGAGCACGATGCCGACCGGCACGTTGACGAACATGACCGAGCGCCACCCGAAGGCCTGCGTGAGCAGCCCTCCGAACAGGACTCCGCACGAGAAGCCGGCCGAGGCCACGGCCCCGAAGACGCCCATGGCCATGGCCCGCTTGCGCCCCTCGGGGTAGGCGATGGCGATCAGGGCCAGGACGGCCGGGGACACGGCCGCAGCGGCCAGCCCCTGGCTGGCCCGAGCGATGATCAGCATGAGCGGGCTGTTGGCCAGCCCGGCGACCAGCGACGCGGCGGTGAACAGGACCAGACCGCCGACGAACATCCGCTTGCGCCCGAACAGGTCCCCGGCCCGCCCGCCGACGAGCAGGAAGCCGCCGAAGAACAACGCGTAGGCGCCGATCACCCAGGGCAGAGCGCCTTCGGTGAAGTCCAGAGCCCGCTGGATGGAGGGCAACGCGATGTTCACGATCGCGAAGTCGAGCACCAGCATGAATTGCGCGCAGCACAGAAGCAGCAGCGTTTTGGTGGCGCTGCTCTCAGCTCGAGTCGCCATGGTGGTTCTTCCTTCCGGTTCGGTGGTGCACAGGTTGTGCGACGCGTGAGCCGTTCACGCGTTGGGTGCCCCAGGACGTCGGTGGTCCCGGGAAGAGTTAGCTCGCCTCGCGCAGTTGCTCTCGCAGGGCGAATTTCTGGATCTTTCCCGAGGGGGTGCGCGGCAGGGCCGAGACCACCTCGAGGCGCTCGGGCCAGTAGTTCTTGGCCATGCCGACAAGACTGAGATGGGCCTGGACCTCCTGCAGCGTCGGTGGCTCGTCCTGGGGGACCAGGACCGCGCAGGCGCGTTCACCCAGGCGATCGTCGGGATAGGCGACGACGGCGACATCTCGCACGTTGGGCATCCTCAGCAGCGAGGCCTCCACCTCGACGGCGGGGATGTTCTCGGCCCCGCGCATGATCAGGTCCTTCACCCGTCCGGTGATCCGGATCCCGCCGTACCCGTCGTCCCGGGCTAGGTCGCCGGTCTCGAACCAGCCGTCCGGCGTGAGCGAGGCCGCGTACACGTCCGGGCGCATGAAGTAGCCCTCGCACTGGGAGGCTCCTCGTACCTGCAGCGCGCCGGCGCGCCCGTCGCTCACCGCCTGGCCGTCCTCGTCGACGATGCGCACCTGCATGCCCGGCACCGCGACCCCGTCGCTGTGCGCGGCCCGCAGGGGTTCCTGCTCGGGGCGCGTGATCGTGACGCAACCGTTCTCGCTCATGCCCCACAGGGCGTAGACCCGACAGCCGAGCACCTCCAGGGCATCCTCGACCAGGGAGGGTGCGATGGGGGCGCTGCCGGTGGCGAACGTGTGCAGTGCCGACAGGTCGCGGGGGCGGGCGCGCTGGGCCTCGATCAGATCCGACAGGAACGTCGGGGCGCCCATGAAGAAGGTGACCTTCTGGTCCTGCAGGGCGTCGAGCATGACCTCGGGGTTCCAGGCGTCGACCTGCACCGCCGTGGCCCCCAACTGCAGGGGCATCAGGAAGTTCCAGGTGTATCCGGCCTGGTGTGTGGTGGGCGAGCCCATGGCCGTTACCTCGTCCGGGCCCAGGTGCAAGACGTCGGCCTGGGCCTTGTTCATCGCGTACAGCGTGTTGTGGGTGTGCACGACTCCCTTGGGCTCCCCGGTGGTACCCGAGGTGAACATGATCTGCCCCGGATCGTCAGCTCGGGACTCCCGGGCGTCCAGGTCGACCGGTCCGGGATCAGCCAGCAGCAGGTCACGTTCGAAGTCGAGGCTGGTGTCGCCGGCAGCCAGCGAGGTCTGTCCCGGCAGGGCCGGGCCGGCCACCACGACCTGGTGGCGCAGGCTGGTGACCGCGGCGGCGACTTCGCGGCCCAGCTGCCGGCCGAACAGTCCACGGTAGTGCGCCGGGGCGATGTACATCGGGCTGGCCGTCAGACGGGTCATGAACTCCACCTCGCGCCGGCGCATGATGGGCACGACCGGCCCGGGAACCGCACCGGCCCGCACGCACGCCAGGCACAGCGCCACCAGTTCCCAGGAGTTGGGCAGGTGCAGGGTCACGACCTCCGCCGGCCGGATCCCCAGACGCACCAGGTTGGCGGCGATGCGCTCGACCCGGGCGGCCAGTTCGCGGTAGCTGAGCACGACCGTGGTGTCCTGCTGGTAGCAGATCAGCGCCGCTCGATCCGGATGCGCGGCGACCGCGCGCCGCAGGTCGTCCATCACGGTTTCGTCGCGCCACCAGCCGGACGCGCGGTAGTCGGGCAGAGAGTCGGTCGAGGTATCGGGCAGCGAGTCGGGCGCCCTGTGGGGCGCGTGCTCGGGCCGGGCGGCAGAGCTCACGAGGTCCTCCAGGAGTCGTTCAGCGCCGTGCGGGCACGCTCAGCGATGGATGCGGCCGTGATGCCCGCTCGGGCCAGCAGGTACTCCTGGCTGCCGGCCACCGGGACGAACTCGTCCGGCATCCCCATCCGCAGGACGCGCGCCGAGCTCAGGGCGGACAGGGCCTCGGCGACGGCCGAGCCGAAACCGCCTACCTGCCAGTGCTCCTCGATGGTGATAACGGTTCCGGTGATGCTGGCGGCGGCGGCCAGGGCGGGTACGTCCAGCGGCTTCACGGTGTGCACGTTCATGACCGTCGCCGAGATTCCCTGCGAGCTCAGGATGTCGGCGGCCTCGATGGCCATCAGGACCGGCAGGGCGCCGCAGGCCGCCAGGGTGATGTCCCCGCCCCAGCGCAAGGTCTGTGCCTGGCCCAGGACCAGTCGCCCGCGCACCGGCACCGGGGCCGTGGCATGCCGGCCCAGGCGCATGTACACCGGGCCCGGCAGCCCCAAGGCCTGGGTGAAGAGCTCCTCGGTGGCTTCGGCGTCGGCCGGGACGACGACCGTCATGTTCGGCAGGACCCGCATGGCCGCCAGGTCTTCCAGGGCGTGGTGGGTGGGTCCGAGATGGCCGGCCGACACGCCCGAATGGGTGGCCACAATGCGCACCGGCAGATTACCCAGAGCGATGTCGATCTTCACGGCCTCGATCGCCCGCGAGGAGGCGAAGGCGGCCATGGTGTTCACGACCGGCATGCGCCCCTCGCGGGCCAGGCCGGAGGCAGCCCCCATCATGGTGTGCTCGGCGATTCCGACGTTGACGTACCGCTGCGTGGCCTCGGGAAAGTCCGCGCGGGTGAACAGGCCGGTGTCACTGTCGAGGCAGACCAGCCGTTCGTTGGCCGCAACCAGGGTCTTCAACAGGTCGCGGTAGGCCTCCCGACCGGAGCGCTCGGCCGGCGGCGGGGGAGACGGTGTCGGGGCCGGCACGGTGATGCTCACGATCGGCCACCGGTCGTGGCCCGCAGCCCGCTGAGGGCCCGGCGGTACTGTCGCTCGCTGAGCTTCACGAAGTGGCTGCGGGCCTGTCCCTCCAGGAACGGCACACCCTTGCCCTTGGTCGTGTGGGCGATCAGTACGGTCGGCTTGCCCGCCACCGGTGCGGCCGCCAGGGCCGCACTCAGCGCTTCGATGTCGTGCCCGTCGCACTCGCGCACCGTCCACCCGAACGCAGCCCACCTCTGGGCCAGCGGCTCCAGGGAGTCCACGGTCTCGGTGTCCCCGCTGATCTGCAGCCGGTTGCGGTCCACGATCGCGATCAGGTTGTCCAGCCCCTGGTGCGAGGCCACGCTCGCGGCTTCCCAGACCGACCCCTCCTGCAGTTCGCCGTCACCCATGATCACGAAGGTGCGGCGGGCCTCGGAGTCCAGGCGCATCGCCAGGGCGAACCCCAGCCCGACGGCCAGGCCGTGTCCCAGGGACCCCGAGGCCATCTCGACCCCGGCCACCTCCGGGTGTGGATGGGCCATGAGATGTCCACCGGGACGGCCGTAATCGCCCAGCTCCGCGACATCGAAGAAGCCGGCCTCGGCCAGGGTGGCGTACAGGCCGATGCCTCCATGCCCCTTGCTCAGCAGCAGGACGTCGCGTTCGGGCAGGGCCGGCATCTGTGGGTCGACCCGCAGCACGCGGAAATACAGGCTGGTCAGGATGTCGACCAGGGACAGTGAGCCACCCACGTGCCCGCCGTCAGTGCTCGCGCACATGGCCAGGACGTGCTCGCGGATGCGACTGGCGACCGCGACCAGATCCTCCCCGTCGGAGGTGACCTCGTCGATGGCGTAAGACTCGTGGGTCGCGGTGCCCGGCAGCGTGGGAGCAGTCATGTCCTTGTCCTTTCCGTGGAATCGGCAAATGAGCTCGTCCGTGGCTCAGCTGGGGTGCAGGCCGGTGAATTCCAGACCGAGGTTCTCCGGCATGTCCAGTCGAATATTCATGCACTGCACAGCATTTCCGGCTCCGCCCTTGACCAGGTTGTCCAGGGCGGCGATCGCGGTGACGTTCTTCGCGCCGGTGTCGAGGGCGAATCCGACATCGCAGAAGTTGGAACCGCTGAGGATCTTCGCGTCCGGGAAGCGGTGCATTCCCCGGCGCTGGGCCACCACGCGCACGAACGGTTCGTCGGCGTACTGGCTGCGGTAGGCCGAGCGGATCGCCCGCTCGTCCACGCCCTCGTTCAGCCGGGCCCGGCACAGCAATTGAACGCCGCGCACGGCCTCGACCCCGGTCGCGCTCATCCGGATGGGATGCCCGGTCGCCTGTGAGATCTCTGCCTCATGCCGGTGCCGGGTGGGGGCGAAAATACGCAGCGCACCGCTGCGCTCGGCGTGCAAGTTCTCGGGCCCGGCCTTGGCCCCGGATCCGCTGGAACCAGTCCGGGCGTCCACGGTGATCTCGCCCTGGACCAGGCCGGCATCGGCCAGCGGGCGCAAAGCCAGGATTCCGGCATTGGCCATGCATCCGGGGACGCTGATCCGCTGAGCCGTGCGTAGCTGCTCCCGGTAGAACTCCGGCTGGCCCGGCACGAACGTCTCCAGCAGATCCTGGGCCTCGTGCTCGACCCCGTAGTACTCCTCGTAGGTGGCCGGCCGGCGTAACCGGAAGTCACCGGACAGGTCGATGACCGTGGTGGCCTTGTCGAGGAAGCCGGACATCTGGCGCATGGTGTCCCGATGGGGGGTGGCCAGAAACAGCACGTCGTAGTGATCCAGGTCCTCGATGGCGCTGAACGCCAGCCGGGTTCGACCCCGTAGGTTGGGGTGCGGCCCGTCCACGTGCTTGCCGTGCAGGCGCGTGGAGGTGGCCGCGACGAGCTCGACCTGCGGGTGCGTGGTCAGGATGCGCAGCAGCTCGCCTCCGATGTAGCCGGAGGCACCCACGACGGCGACGCGAATCATGCTCCTGTGCTCCTCAGGACGTGGGTGACGATGGCCTGGGCCACATCGACCCGGTCGGCGTGCGCGGTCTGGAATCCTCGAAACTCCACCCGGTCGTTGACCTCCAGGACGGTGGTGGTGCCCTCGCCGTCCTCGAGCAGGTCCACACCGGCGATGTCTGCTCCCAGGGCCCCGGCCGCGTCCACGGCCAACTGCGCCTGCCCGGGGGTGAGGGTGGTCGCAGCGCTCACGGCGCCGCGGGCCACATTCGTGCGCCACTCGACGCCGTGACGGCGAGTTGCTCCCAGCACCTGACCGCCGATCACGATCACCCGCAGGTCGCAGTTGGCATGCTGGACCAGTTCCTGCACCAGGACGACGTGCGACTGCGGGGAGGGCAGGGCGGCGACGTGCTCCAGCACGGCCTCGGCCACGGACCGATCGCCCACCCGGGTGACCATCCGCCCCCACGAGCCCACCAGCGGCTTGATCACGGCCGGGTAGCCGATCTCCTCGAGCGCCTTGAGAGCGGCCTCAGGAGTCAGGGCCACGATGCTGCGAGGGGTGGGCAGGCCGGCCCGGTGCAGCGCCGAGGCGGTGAACCACTTGTCCCCGCACAAGCGGGTGGCCGCGGCGTTGTTGAAGACGCTCGCCCCGGTGGACTCCAGCGCATCGGCCGCGTACAGGGCTCGTACCTGTCCGATCTCACGGTTGATGACGATGGTGTTCTCCGGTGAACCCGCCCGGTCGCCCACCCACAGCGTTCGCGGATCCAGGTGTTCGACATCGAGACCGCGAGCCTCTACGGCGGCCATGATCTGCTTCTCTTCGAACCGCACCCGCGAGGCGAGCACGGCGATGGTGGCACTCATGAGCGTCTTCCCCTCCTTCTGCCCTATTCGCCCCAGTCCTCTTCGACGTCCGGCGCGAGCTCCAGGGTCCAGGGGTCGGTGGAGCCGATCTCCAGTTCGCTGCGGCACTCAGGGCATTCCACGATCTCGCTCATCCGGGCGTCGGGCTGGATGGCCACCGGAGCGGCACATTCTGGGCATTCGGCGGCGACGGCGGTGATGTTCGGCATGAGCTGGCCCCGATCTCGAAAAGATGTCTGTTGCTGACGGAATGAACCTAAGGCATTCCGTTCGCTATTCTCCAATCAACATTTCTACTGGAAACGAATAGCACTGCTTATCGAGAGGGCATAAGGCTTGCGGGGGTTGGGAATAAGCGTATCTTCTCGTTCTCCCGAGTAAAAGAGGCAATCGGTTACCTATGATTTCTCATGGTTCACATTGTCGTTGAAGGAGTGCGTCATGCCAGGGATTGCCACCACCACACTGAGCGTGCACAGGGACGTCCTGAGCTGGAACTCCACCGGCTCGGACACCGAGAGCACCCGCAGGCCCGGCCTCGATGCCGTCGCGGGTGAGGACGTCGTGCGCACCCCCGGGCAGGAGTTCGCCGCCCGGGTCAGTGCCGCGTTCGAGCACGGAGAGGACGGCGACGTCGTCGTGCCCTTCCGCCAGCACCTGCCTGCGGCCTTCCCGCTGTTCGCCTCTCGCCCGCGCTTCACGGTGCGCCACCTGCTCAAGACGGCCACGGTCGACGACCTGCCAGTGCCGCACGTCGTCGAACCGCCGGCCCGGTCGCAGGCGACGTCGGGCACGTCGTACTCAAGGACCCCTGAGGCCGCGTTCGCCAGCCGGGTGCAGTACGCGCCCCTGACCGATCTGTGCGTGAACGTCGAGCTGCCCGCGGGCCTGCTGGAGCACGAGTCGGTGTTCGCCTCCTACCTGGACTACCGGGTGCTCGTGCGCCTGTCCGTGGTGGAGAACCAGTCTCTGCTGCACGGCACGCCCGACGGCGCGATCACCGGGCTGCTGCGCCTGCCCGACGCGCGCCGGCGGACCACCGAGGAGGCTCTGGAGGAGGCAATCCTCAGCACGGCGGCCGACGTGGAGGAAACCGGCGGATCGTGTGACGGGATCGTCGCCCACCCGGCCGTCTACTGGCAGTTGGTCCGCACCGGCCTGCTCAGTCGCCTGGCCACCAGCGGTATCACCGTCTCGCGCACGCGGATGATGCCGCGCGATCGGCTCCTACTGGGGGATTTCAGCGCCGCCGCCACTCTGCTGCTGCCGAACGTCGCCTCGGTCGCCCTGCGCCGCGGTGCCGGCACCGACGGCGTCGACGTGATCGAGGCCCGTACCCGGGTTGGCCTGGCCGTTCACCTGCCTCAGCACCTCATCAGCCTGACCTGGGGAGGCGGCGATGTCTGAGACGACAGGCGTCCCGACCGTCCTGTACATCACCGGCTGGACCCGCAGCGGCAGCACCCTGTTGGGAAACGTGCTGGGCGAGGTTCCCGGTGTGCTTCACGTGGGGGAGTTGCACTACCTGTGGCAGAACGGGATCGCCCGGGCCGGGACCAACACCCAGTGCGGGTGTGGGCTGGCCGTCACCGAGTGCGAGCACTGGTCGAGCCTGATCAAGGCCGCCGACCAGGACAGCACCGCCCTGGCCGAGCAGATGATGCTGCGCCAGCACGGACTCCTGCGCACCCGCCACACCCTCACCCGCCTGAGTGAGGCCCTCGGCCGGCGCCCGGTGCCGGCGGCACTGGAACAGGCCGTGGATCGCACGGTGGCGCTGTACCGGTTGCTGGCCCAGCGCGGCGGCGAGCGCCTGATCGTGGACAGCTCCAAGTTCCCGGCCGAAGCGGCTGCACTCCTGGGGCGCACCGACGTGCGCACCAGAGTCCTTCACCTGGTCCGCGACCCGCGGCCCACGGCCGTGTCCTACCAGCAGGCCAAGGACTACATCGACCCCATGAACCCGGCCCGCAGCAGCGCCTACTGGGCTGCCTTCAACCTGGCCTCCGAGGCGGTGGGGCGGGTGGCCGGCTCGCGCTACCTGCGCCTGCGCCACGAGGACTTGTGCGCCTCGCCGCGCGCGAGCCTGCGCAAGGTCATGGACTTCGCGGGCCTCGACGAGGAATCGCCGGTGGACGCCGAGGGCGGGCTCAACCTGGGAACCAACCACACCGTCACCGGCAACCCTGACCGGCTGCGGGCCGGGCGAACCATCATCCGCGCTGACGAACGGTGGCGCTCGCGGCTGAGCCCGACTCAGTCCGCGGCCGCCACCGGCCCGGCGTTGGCGTTGCTGGCCCGCTACGGGTATCCGCTGCAGCCGCGCCTGCGCGGGCAGACCTGAGGAGAAGTCATGGATCTACGACTGAACGGGCGCTGCGCCCTGGTGGCCGCTTCCAGCCGGGGACTGGGGCTGGCCGTGGCCAAAGCCCTGGCCGGCGAGGGCGCACACGTCTCGATCTGCGGGCGCGAGGAGCAGCAGCTGGCCCGAGCCCACGCCGAGGTCGATGCGATGGGTGCCGGGCGGGTGATGAGCTCCCAGGTGGATCTACGCGACGAGAAGGCGGCCGCCGAATGGGTACGCCGCACCGCCGAGACGTTCGGCGGCCTCGATGTCGTCGTGACGAGTTCGGGCGGAGTGCCTTTCGGGCCGGTCGAGAGTTTCCAGATCGCGGACTACCGCGAAGCGCTGGACACCAACCTCATTCCGCACATCAGCCTGACCCTGGCCGCCCTACCGATGATCACCGGCAACGGCTGGGGACGGATTCTGATGATCGCCTCCGAGGCGGTGCGTCAGCCCCACCCGGGAAGCGGGATGTCCTCGGTGGCCCGGCTGGGCCTGCTGGGGTACATGAAAGGGCTGGTGCACGCCTTGGGAGCCCGAGGAGTGACGGTCAACGTGCTGGCACCCGGGTTTCACCGAACGCCGATCCTCGACGTCCAGTTCGGTGACCAGGTGGAGGCCGAACTGGCCAAGGTGGCCGCGCACATCCCCTTGGGGCGCATCGGGGATGTCTCAGATTTCGGCGCGCTGGTGACGTTTCTCGCCAGTGATCAGGCCTCGTACATCACGGGAACCGTGGTGGTGGCAGACGGAGGGAACACCCGTGGCATCGGATAGGCACGAGACGATGACATCGCAGATCCAGGCTCAGCCCACCGTGGGGCCCACCGCGGGCGCGCAGGCGCGCCGCTCTCCTGTAGGGGCCTCGGTCCTGGGGCCGGTGGCCAGTACCCGCCTGGCAGCGCTCTACGTGGTCAAGATCGGCAGCGCCAGCCTGCACCACGAGGCCCCCTTCGACCAGATCGCGCAGCTGTGCGCCCGGGGGGCCCGCGTCCTACTGGTGGCCGGGGGTGCAGACGGCATCGCCGATCACTACCAGCGGATCGGACGTGCCGTGCAGACCCTCACCCTGCGCAACGGCGACGAGGTCAGGTACTGCACGCTCGAAGAGATGGCCCACATCGTGGAGGCCTACGAGCACGTCACGCTGCCCCTGGTGCGCCGAGGGCTGCATGCGCGCGGGCTGACCGTGTACGCCTCCACATCCCAGGCCGAGGCCTTGGTCAGCGGCCGGGCGAACGCGCCGCTGCGGGTAGTGCGCGAGGGGCGGGTGGCACTGGTGCGCGACCACCGCGCCGGTGTGGTCACCCAGGTCGACGCCGAACGCCTGCACCGACTGCTGGGCGCCTTCGACGTGGTCTGCCTGAGCCCTCCGATGGCCGACGAACAGGGCACCGGTCCACTCAACGTGGATGCCGACGTCCTGGCCGCACAGGTCGCCAACGCCATGGGCGCCGACCACCTGCGTCTGGTGACCGGCACCGCCGGGCTGCTGCAGAACGTGATGGACCCCACCAGCCGGCTGACCGATGCCCACCCGGGACAGGGGGCGCTGCTGGCCAAGGGCCGGATGCGCCAGAAGGTGCGGGCCGCCGAACTGGCCCTGTCCTCGCCCGGCGACGTAGCCATCACCGGTCCGCACAAGCTCAACGCCGGTTCGGGGACCCGATTCTGGCGGGGGCCGGCGCCCTCGCCGGACCTGGAGCTGCTCTCACGGGCGGTCCAGATCCCGTCGGTCTCGGGCGACGAGCGGGAGCTGGCCGAGTACCTGCTCGACTGGTGCCAGGCCCGGGGGATCGAGGCCGGCATCGACGTGGCCGGCAACTTCGTGGCCACTCGCGGCGCGGGCGAGCAGCGACTACTCATGCTCGGGCACCTGGACACGGTGGCCCACCTGTGGGCACCTCGCTGGGATGGCGACACTCTGTCGGGGCGCGGCAGCGTGGACGCCAAGGGCAGCCTGATCGCCTTCCTGCAGACCTTGGCCGAGACCTCGGTGCCCGAGCGGTGCCAGGTGCGGGTGGTGGGCGCCGTGCAGGAGGAGACCACGTCCGCGGGAGCCTTCTACGTGCGAGAGCACTACCACGCCGACGCGGTGATCGTGGGCGAACCCAGCGGGGCCGCGGCTCTGACCATCGGGTACTTCGGCCTCTACAAGGTGCGGCTGTGGCTCAGCGAACGCGTCGGGCACACTGCCGGGCGCGGGGTCTCGACCGCGGCCGACCTGATGACCGAGATTCTGACCCGTCTTCGTACCTCGATCGCCGAGGCCGACGATCAGGCGATGATGGCCGCGCTCGGCATTCACGCGGTCAACGACGGGGACTACCAGCGCGGGGAAGCGGTCATCGACGTGCGGGTGCCGCCGGCCCTGAATCCCGAGGACCTCGTGCGTCTCTTCGAGCGCGAGTGCGCCCCGGCCCGGGCTGAGGTGCTGCGGGCCACCCCGGGCATCCTCACCGCCCGGACCAGTCCTCTGGTGACGGCGTTCACCCGAGGATTTCGCGAAGAAGGAATCCGGCCGCGATTCCTGGCCAAAAAGGGCAGCAGTGACATGAACACCCTGGTGCAGACCTGGGGGCCCATTCCCATGGTTGCCTACGGCCCGGGCGACGCCGCTCTAGATCACACTCCCCATGAGCACCTGTGGGGACAGGAATTCCGTCAGGCCCGTCGCGTCCTGACCCGGGCGGTGGCCCACTGGATCGCGTCCGGAGCGAATCTCGAACGCCGGACCCTGACAGGACCAGCGCCGGCCACGCCCCTGCCCTCCATCTTGCCGCCCGTTCATCCGGCCGATCGGCAGTGCGGTGATGAGCCGGCCGGTCAGGAAAGCACCGGCGACGTGGCCGCCTGAGCGCGACTGAAACCGCGGCGCCAATTCAATAAGACATCTTTATGGCGGCCCCATTGCGGGTCGGTTTACGCCAATATAGCGTAATTGCCATCGGCCATTGTCAGTGGCCTTGGTGATAAATGAAAGGAGGCGACATGAAGTTCGGAGTATATTCCGCCTACATCGGCGGCCGGGACATTGTCAGCGACTCGACACCACTGGTCCACACACTGACGGCCCGAGCCCTCATCGAGGACACCTTTACCACCCTGCGTCTCAAGCGCGACCTCGACCTCGGAATTACCGACCCGCGGGCCGCGGGCGATCGGGTGATCGGGGCCTGTGCGGTAGCCGACGAGGTTCTGGCCGATCTGGCCCTGGAATCGGCTGCCGGCGCGGTGGCCGAGTGGAGCCGCGTCAGCCTGGCCGACCGTATCGAGGTCGGGCGACTTGTCGGCGAGCGATTGCTGCAGCACCGCGACCCGCTCGTGGAGATCCTGGTGGCCGAGGGAACGCCGCGCTCGGCGGCCGAGGGCATGATCATGGGCATCCCGTTCACCAGCTGGAGTCGCGAGACCATCGAATGGTGCGCTGGGCAGCTGCAGTTTCGCCGCCAGGACAACGAGCGCGAGATGATCCTGCGCCGCCTTCCGGACGGGGTCGTATGCATTAACCCCCCGCAGAACGCCGCGACCGTCAATGCTCTCAATGGCCTGACCGCCATGCTGTCCGGAAACACCGTCGTGGTCCGCGCTCCCCGGGGAGTGGCGCTCAGCTGCATGTATGCGATGCGTGAGGTGGTCGCCCCGGTCCTGGAGGAGATGGGTGCTCCGCCCGGAACTCTCAACGCCTTCTGCGGGCCGCCCATGCTGGAGGCCTGGCTGGCCAGTGAGCACGTCAACGACATCATCTACTTCGGCGGCAGCAAGAAGGGCCTGGAGTTCGAGGGCCAGTGTGTCGCCGCGGGCAAGAAGCCGATCCTGGAGCTGGCCGGCAACGACTGCTGCGTGGTGTGGCATGACGCCGACCTCGATGCGGCGGTGGAGACCATCACCCAGTTCTTCATGAACTCCGGGCAGATCTGCAACGTGCCCAACCAGGTCGTCGTCCACCCAGCGATCGCCGACGAGCTGATCGCGCGGGTCATCGAGGCCACTGCGAAGATCAAGCCCGGATATCCCGAGGACCCCGACGTGGTGCTGACCCCCGTCCTCGGCGTGGACTGGTTCTTCGGCTGCCTGGCTGAGGCCCTGGCCAAGGGGGCCAAGCTGCTGCACGGCGGCCGGCGTCTAGAGGTCGACGGAACTCCCTCCAGCACAGGATTCTTCGTCGAGCCCAGTATCGTTCGGGTCGATGGCCTGCACGATGCCCGGTCGATGTCGGTCGTGCGGGACGAGACTTTCTTCCCCCTTCTGCCGATCATCGTCCCGGCGTTCGCCGACTCGGACGAGGAACTCCTGGAAGAGGTCCTGAACTTCGTCAACGCCAACGCCTACGGCCTGCGCAACTCGTTCTGGTCGCAGGGTAGCGCCACGATCTCGCGTTGCCTGGAAGCAATCACCAACGGGGGCAACCTCAAGATCAACGACTCGCACAGCGGCTTCCTGCCCTTTCTTCCCAACCAGGGCGGGCCCGGGCTGACCGGCGGGGTCTTCGGGGAAGCCAGTCATCCCATGCTGCGCACGACGCACCTGCAGGCGGTCAGCATCCTTCGCCCGCGCACCGACCTGGAGGCATCCTCATGACATCTCGCATCCTCAAAGCCACGCTCCCCGCCGGGGCGGTCGACCTGATGCAGCGCCTGGACGACCAGGTGGCCTTCCCCGGTTACGCCGGCGACATCGCGTCCGTCACCGATGTCGGTGAGGGGCTGCAGCAGTGGGAGCTGACTTTCCGCAACAAGAGCGCCCGCTGGGTGCAGCGCACCTGGCGCTCGGGCGATCCTCAGCAGCCCAACCGCATCGAGTTCGAACAGGTGACGGGCGACTTCCAGCACCTGCGCGGGTCCTGGACGACCCGAGACGTGCCTGAGGGCTGTGAATTCACGTTCGAGGTGAACTACGCAACCAGCGTTCCCCACCTGGCCGGTGCGATCGATTCGGCCGTCGGCCGGGTTCTGGTACGCAGCGCCTATCAAGTCCTGCGCGCTGTGGGCGGACCGGCCCACGTGACGGCCGGCGGTCACTACCTGTGGGACCTGCCGGTGAAGCTCGCACCGGCCGCCACAACGGCCCTCACGCCGGCCCCCCGGCCGGCTCCGGTCGGCGTGCGACCGGCACACACGCCCGAAGCCGCGGCTCGCGCGGGCCTCACCGCCGGGCTGGTGTCGGGGCTGAGCGGACGTCGGGCTCAGACCTTCCTGCGTTCGGTGGCGGTGATGAACCAGCGCGGTCGCGTCGTGGTCGGCCAGCTTCGCGTCGCCGCAGTGAACAACAGGCTCGCTCCCAAACGCACCCAGGCGCCCCAGGGGCCCAGCACCACTCGCCGCGCCGCCTGATCCGCCACCGATCCGACACCACAAGGAGAACGAATCATGGAGCGCGTCTGCATCATCGGAGCCGGCTCGTCCGGGATCGCCACTTGCCAGGTGCTGCGCGAACGCGGCATCGATTTCGACTGCTACGAATCCGGGTCCGAGGTCGGTGGAAACTGGCGCTACCTCAACGACAACGACCTGTCCTCCTCCTACCGCTCGCTACACATCAACACCTCCCGCCACCTGTCGGAGTACCGCAGCTACCCGATGCCCGATCATTACCCCGCGTACCCCCATCACACCCAGATGGCTCAGTACCTTGACGACTTCGTGGATCACTTCGGGTTCCGGGACGCGATCCGCTTTCGCACCGAAGTGACCCACGTCGAGCGCAGCCGGGCCGGGGGATGGGATGTCAGCGCGCGCCACCGCGACACCGGCGTCGAGACCACCACCCACTACCGGGCGGTGATCGTGGCCAACGGTCACCACTCCGTGCCTCGATACCCGGAGCCGGCATTTCGCGGAGCCGACACCTTCACGGGGGTGCAGACCCACTCGCACCACTACAAGGTCCCGAACGAGTACGCGGGCAAGCGCGTGGTCGTGCTGGGCTTCGGCAACTCGGCCTCTGACATCGCCGTGGAGACGGCCGCCGTCTCGGAACGCACGTTCCTGTCCACGCGCCGGGGTGGATACGTCTTTCCCAAGTTCATGTTCGGCAAGCCCGGTGACGACCTGATCAGTCCTTTCCTCACCCGGGTCATGCCGCGCGAGACGCAGCGCTGGATCATGGCGGCGCTGTTGCGCATGACGATCGGCAAGCTCACCGATTTCGGGCTGCCCCAGCCGGATCACAAACTGTTCAACTCCCATCCCACCGTGTCCGAGACGCTGCTGGGCCGCCTGGGCCACGGCGACCTCTCGGTGAAGCCAAACATCAGCCACTTTGAGGGCGATACCGTCCACTTCGTCGACGGAACCAGCGAGGTCATCGACGCCGTGGTCTACTGCACCGGGTACAAGATCAGTTTCCCGTTCTTGGACGAGGCGATCATGGCTCCGACCGACAACGACGTGTCGCTCTACCACCGCGTCGTCCATCCTGAGCACCCGGACCTGTACTTCATTGGTCTGTTCCAGCCTCTGGGAGCCACCACCGTGCTGTCGGAGGCCCAGTCGCAGTGGGTGGGCGACCTGCTGGAGGGCAAGGCCGTGCTGCCCTCGCCGGCGCGCGTGACCAAAGAGATCGTCGGGTACAAGGAGACCCTGGCCAAGCGGTACGTCAGCTCCAAGCGGCACACCATGCAGGTGGACCACTACCCCTACCTGGCCGAGCTGCGCAGCGAGCGGCGCCGGGGGGCCTGGCGAGCCAAGAGGGGCGGGGCTGCCATCGGCGTACCGGCACCGGCACCGGCGTCGGTGTCGGCGGACTACCACCCCGAAGAGGTGTCGATCAGGATCGACGCCGACCCGGAGACGGTATGGGCCCTGATCAGTGACGTGTCACGCATGGGGCAGTGGAGCCCGGAGTGCCGCCGCTGTCTCTGGCGCGGGTCCAAGCGCGATGTCGGTGCGCGGTTCATCGGCATCAACCGGCGCGGCAAGGTGGTCTGGGTCACCTCCAATGAGGTCGAGAAGTCCGAACCTGGCGTGTCTTTCGCCTTCCGCACCACGACCAACGGCGTACGCTGGTCCTATCGTCTGGAGGCCGACGGGGCCGGTACGCTGCTCACCGAACGGTGGGACGTCTCGGGGCAGAGTGAAGGGCAACGCAAGCGCACGGCCTCCTTCGCCCAGATGATGCTCGGCGGTTACGAGAACCACACCGAGGAACTTCGGGCCGGCATGCTGACCACGCTGCAGCGGATCAAGGATGCCGCTGAGGGTGCGGGAAGTTCGGCCATCGAGAACTCTGACTACTCCGAAGACTTCGAACTGGAGGAGATCGACGTCCAGGAGTATCGGCACACGGACGCCGCAGCCTGATCCGGCGTGCAGGGGAACTCGTGACCGGCCCGGTCGGGCGGACGCTGCTGCCGGCTGTGTCCGCCCGGCCGGCGGCCGCGCGGGTATCCTCGCTCGGGGCTTCGGGCGACGCGAACAGTGAACGAAGGCAACAGCAACCTCGAGGCGCGTGGCTGAGCCGACGCGGGAAGTCTGGTGAGACGGTGAGCGGTGAGACGGTGACTGACAACAATCTGCGGTGTGCCTCGGTCGAGGAGTTCGCAGCGTGGATGGAGGCCAACCACGACAAGGTCGACGAGGTCTGGTTGGCACTGCCGAAGAAGGGGACGGGCGTGCCGTCGCTGACCCGCTCACAGGCCCTGGACGTGGCGTTGTGCTACGGCTGGATCGACGGTAAGGCGTATTCCGGGAACCTGCCGGAAGGCTGGTGGGGCCAGAGGTTCTCTCCGCGTCGCAAGCGCAGTCCGTGGTCGAAGATCAACTGTGCCCGGGTGGAGGTGCTCACGGATGCCGGGCGAATGCGCCCGTCCGGTCTTGAGCAGGTGGAGGCGGCCAAGAGCGACGGTCGCTGGGCTGAGGCCTATGCGCCTCAGAGCACCGCCGAGGTCACCCCCGAACTGCGGGCAGCGCTGGATGCCTCGCCGGCCGCAGCAGCTGCCTTTGCTGCCCTGAGTCGCAGCAGTGCCTACCAGATCCTGCTGACCCTGCAGAAGCTCAAGAAAGAGGAGACCCGCACCCGGCGGATCGCCGACTACGTCGATCGGCTGGCGTCCGGGCAGCCGCCCCACGGACCGCGGATCGTGCCCTGAGCTCGGGGACGGCCGGGCCGGCTCCAGCTGACGTCCTGCGCCTGGACGCCCCGTCCGGATGCCGTCACCGGATGGGGACTTGCGATCCGGGCGCACGCTCCATTTCGTCCAGGGCGGCCAGTACCTGAACCGTGACCTCGTCGGTGTTCAGCCCGTCGGTGGCGATGCGGATCGTGGCCACGTCGGTGTAGATCGGGCGGCGGTGGTCCATCATGATCGTCCACTGCGCCCGGGGGTTGCCCAGCAGCAGCGGCCGGTCGCGGTTGAGCCCGATCCGCTTGGAGGCGTCGGCGATCCGGACGTCGAGGAACACCACGGTGTGCCCGCGCAGTGCTTCCTGGGTGCGGGGGTCGAGCACGGCGCCACCCCCGATCGACAGGACGCCGTCGTGCTCGGCCAGGGCGTCGAGGACGGCCGCGTGTTCCAGCTCGCGGAAGGTCGACTCGCCGTCGTCCACGAAGATCTCGGCCACCGACCGGCCGGCGCGCTGTTCGACGTCGAGGTCGGTGTCGCGAAACGGCAGCGACCGCTTGGCCGCGACGGCTCGGGCGATCGTGGTCTTGCCGGCTCCGGGCGGCCCGATCAGGACGGCGTACGGGCGTACCTGGTCGCCGCTCACGACGGGTCGCCGCTGGTGTCGGGTCGCAGCAGCTCGGGGATGGCCTGCAGGTAGCTGCGAACGTTGCGGGCGGTCTCGGGCACGCTGTCGCCGCCGAACTTCTCCAGCACGGCCTCGGCCAGCACCAGGGCCACCATGGCCTCGGCGACCACCCCGGCGGCCGGCACGGCACACACGTCCGAGCGCTGGTGGATGGCCACCGCGGGTTGCCCGGTGGCGGTGTCGATCGTGGCCAGTGCCCTCGGCACGGTCGAGATCGGCTTCATCGCCGCTCGCACCCGCAGGACGTCGCCGGTGGACATCCCGCCCTCGACACCACCGGCCCGCCCGGTGCGCCGGCGGATCGCGCCGGCCGAGTCGCGCTCGATCTCGTCGTGGGCGGCGCTGCCGCGGCGGGCAGCGGTGGCGAAGCCGTCGCCGACCTCGACGCCCTTGATCGCCTGGATACCCATCAGGGCCCCGGCCAGCCGCGAGTCGAGCCGGCGGTCCCAGTGCACGTGGCTGCCCAGGCCCGGCGGCAGGCCGTAGGCCAGCACCTCGACCACCCCGCCGAGGGTGTCGCCGGCCTTGCGGCAGTCGTCGATCTCGGCCACCATCGCGGCGCTGGTGGCCGCGTGGTGGCAGCGCATCGGGTCGGCGTCCAGGGCATCGACGTCGTGCGGGCCCGGCAGTTCGCCGTCGTGCGGGGTGAACACCGGGCCGATCGAGACCGTGTGGCTGACCAGCCGGATACCGGCCGCCTGCTCCAGGAAGGCGGCGGCCACGGCCCCCAGCGCGACCCGCGCCGCGGTCTCGCGGGCCGAGGCCCGCTCCAGCACCGGGCGGGCGTCGTCGAAGCCGTACTTCTGCATCCCCGCCAGATCCGCGTGCCCGGGCCGGGGGCGGGTCAGCGGGGCGTTGCGGCCCAAGCCGTCCAGCAGGTTCGGATCCACCGGGTCGGGCGACATCACCGTCTCCCACTTGGGCCACTCGGTGTTGCCGACCTCGACCGCGACCGGCCCACCGATGCTCAGCCCGTGCCGGACACCGCCGACCATCCGGACCTCGTCCTGCTCGAACTTCATCCGCCCGCCCCGCCCGTACCCCAGACGCCGGCGAGCGAGCGCGGACTTCAGGTCGTCACTGGTGATCTCGACACCAGCAGGCAGACCTTCCAGAACGCCGATCAGAAGCGGACCATGAGATTCACCCGCGGTGAGCCAACGAAGCATGAGTCGGTCCTCTTTCTGACGGTTGCGGCATGGCAGGGCGGTGGTCGGGCTCGTGGACTTGCTCCGGCGCAGGTGCTTCGGGCACGCGATGGGCTCGGCGCAGAGGTCCAGGGGATCTCGAGCGATGCACGTCGGGTGCGCGCCGGCGGCCTATGGCCGACCGGCGCGCAGCGGAGTGTCTTCAGGCAGCGAAAGGGTATTCGCGCAGCGCGTCGCGCAGAGACCGTTCGGCGATGCGCACGAAGCTGCGCGTCGAGGCCGCCGCTGAGACGGCCATGCTGACGGGTACCGGGCCGGGGGGCTCCGGCATGTCCTGGTTCGTGGTCCGCGGAAGGCCCCAAAGTTCGTCGCCGTTGTCGATCAGACAGGCAACCCCGAGGCCGGCCTTGGCCGCTGCCCGCAGGCCGATGAGCTCAGGTCCTTCGTAGCCCACCCGCCAGGGCACCGAGGATGCGTCCAGGGTGGCCATGATCGTGCCGCGCAAGGTGCAGGGCTCAGTGAACAGAGTCAGCGGCAGTTCGGCGCCCTTCGCGCGGGACGTGGGCTCGCCGAACCAGTTCATCCGCAGGTGCCCCAGTTCGTGCCAGGCGGCGGTCATGACCCGATGTGGGCTGGGCTGCAGAACCAGAGCCAGGTCGAGCTGACCCGTCGTGACCTGACCCTGCAAGGTCTCACTGGGGCCGGTGCGCACGCTGATCTGCGCCTTGGGCATTCCGGTGGACAGTCCGCGCAGAATGTCGGGCAGCGCTTCGGCGAGCTGGTCTCCGACCCCGATGGTCAGGCGCTGATCGCTGGTGGGGGGCAGGAACCTGTCCACCGCCTCGTCGTTGAGGGCCACGATGCGGCGGGCGTAGCCGAGTAGCTCCTCGCCCTGGTCACTGAGCAGGATGTCGCGGCCCGTGGACAGGAAGATCGGTCCCTTGATCAGAGTGCTGAGCTGGCGGATCTGCTGGCTGACCGCCGGCTGCGTGATGTGCAGGGCGTCGGCCGCACGGCGGAAGCCGCCCAGGTCGATGACCGTCACCAAGGCGCGCAACCGGTTGATCTGAAGATCACGGTACATGATTGCCTCTTTGGTCCGGGCCAGCTGCGCTCGCTGGAAGACGATGGGGTTGGCTGGGACTCGACAGCAGGCGAAGGGCCAAGATCTCGTTCACTTCTTCACGCAGGTAGGCCTGGGCACCCGAGGGCCGAGGTGAGCGGTACCCGGGGCCAGGCAGGGCCGGTTCGGTAGCAGCGAGCCGGTCCAACTGCAACGCGATGCCGCGCAAGGCGTCGAGGGCCTGCTGCAATTGCTGGGTGCGGCGCAGCGAATGACAGGTGGATGGGGCGGTCGTCTCGAAGACAGTGCCGTCCTCGCGTTGGTACTTGCGGTGGAAGGCGATGCCGCCTTCGGTGTCGATTCGGCGTTGGGAAAGTAATATGTCCACTGAAGAACTCCTGCCTTGCCATGGGGGCGGAAAGAATCCCGGAAGTCGAATACCGGATCCCGGCCGCGCCACGGCAATGGCAAATAACGGTCAGGATCTCGCCGCCACACCGGATCCGATGATCAGTGATCGGTCATCGGTCGGCCCTGGCAGGCGAACCACGGCACTCATCCGCGACAGCCACGTCGCGAGACTTTCGACGCTGAGGCAAGATCGGATCTCTCTCGCCCTTCTCGTTCATTTCCTGGTCTGCGTCATTCTTCGTGCCGCGCACGTTCACGCCGACTGGCGTTCCGGTGTCACGCACGTTCCCACTCAGTTTCGCGTCCAGCACTGGAATCCCGGACGTCCTTCACTGTAGGACGAGAGCGGGTGTGGATCCTACGCATGACCTCACGAGCTGGGCGTGAATATTTCACACTCAAGCGGTGATCTGAGAACTATCCGTGGCTCCGGGCGGTCTCACATACTTCTGGCACAAGCCCAACCGAAACCGGGCCGGCCCCGAACACGAGGCTCTGGCCAACACGAGGGAGATCACGAAAATGTCGATCCTGAATGCTCAGTCCGCCAGCACCGCCCCCGAGGGGCTCGTTTCCCTCAACAGCTTCACCGACGGGGTCATGATCTGCGACCTCGACCGTCCGTCCGCGCTGACCGTGACGTGGACGTACTGCGGATGAGCATTACCGCGGACGGGGAGGCGCCCCTCATCGGGTTCAAGCGCCATCTGCGTGCGGCCACGGTCCCCGGGGAGGCGGTCTACTTGACGTCTGTCCGGGGCACCGTGGCCCTGTCCGGCGAGCCGATGCAGGTGCTCGCCCCCCTGCTTGACGGCAGTCGCACCCTGGCCGAGGTGCACACCGTGGCCAGCCGTGAGCTCGAGGCCGGCCAACTGGGACGCATTCTGGGGATGTTGGCTGGGGCCAACCTCGTGGGAGCCCGTCCGCGGCACCAGGTCGGTGACGACGAGGCCGCTCAGGCCTTCTGGGACTTGGCCGGCCTGGTCCCCACCTCACCGGCCCTGGCCTCGACGGTCCCGGTGGTGGCGCTGACCGCACTGGGAGCGGTCGACATCCGCCCGGCCGCCATCGCCCTGAGTGGAGCGGGGGTCAAGGTCGTTCCGTCGATGGACGGGGTGGATCCGGGCCCGGAGGTGTTGCAGATGATCCTCTGTGACGACTACCTCGACCCGCGCCTGCAAGCGTTCAACGCCGCTCGGCTGGGTGACGGGCGGGCCTGGGTGCTGGCCAAGCCGACTGGGGTCGACCTGTGGATCGGGCCGTTCGTGCGCCCAGGCCAGGGAGCCTGCTGGGAGTGCCTGGCCAGTCGACTGCGCGCACACCGTCGATCGGATCTGCGACTGCGTGAACGGGCCACCGGCAAGACCGGCGCTCCGCCGGACGCCTCGCTCTCGGCCACCCGCGGCGCCGCCCTGGCGCTGGCGGCCCTGGAGGTGTCCAAGTGGTTCGCCGGATGGGGACCCGAGAACGCTGACACCATCTGGAGCCTGGACACCCTTTCGCTGCGCTCGGCGCGCCATCGCGTCGAGCGCCGCCCTCAGTGCCCGGCCTGCGGCGACCCCGAGATGATCAGTGCCCGCGCCCACCAACCGATCGTTCTGCGTTCGCGGCCCTCCGTGGCCTGCGAGGGCAACGGGCAGCGGGCGCGCACCACCGCCGAGGTGTGGCAGCGCTACGAGCACCTGTCTGACCCGCTCATCGGCATCATGACCGCGATCCAGCGGGACCCGCGCTGCCCGAGCTTCACGCACAGCTACCTCTCGGGTCCCAACCTGGCGCACGACGATGCCAGCCTGGCTGCGCTCAAGGCCGGTCTACGTCAGCAGAGTGGTGGAAAAGGCAGCACCGAGCTGGAGGCGCGGGTCGGGGCCCTGTGCGAAGCCGTCGAGCGTTACAGCGGGTCCCGCTTCGGTGACGAAGCGGTGGTGCGCGGGACCTACCGCGAGCTGGCGGCCGATGCGGTACATCCCGACGAGTGCCAGAACTTCGACCCGCGCCAGTTCGCCTCCCGGGACGAGTGGAACGCCCACGCCGGGCTCTTCCAGGTCGTGGCCGAGCCGTTCGACCAGGACGCGGTCATCGACTGGACCCCGATCTGGTCCCTGTCCCGTCGCCGTCACCTACTCATGCCCACCGACCTGCTGTACTTCGGGTCGCGTCGAAACCCTTCCCTCAAGGCCACTTCCAACGGCAATGCCGCTGGTGCCAGTATTGAGGACGCGATCGTCCAGGGTTTCCTTGAGCTCGTCGAACGTGACGCCGTGGCCATCTGGTGGTACAACCGCATTCGTCATCAGGCCATCGACCTGCATTCCTTCAACGACCCCTGGATGAGCGCCCTGAGCCAGCACTACCGCACGATCCATCGTGATGTCTGGTTGCTGGACGTCACCTCCGACCTGGGGATCCCGGTGGTTGCGGCCATCTCCCGTCGTCACGACAAGCCCGCCGAGGACATCATGCTGGGTTTCGGTGCCCACTTCGATCCGGCGATCGCCGCTCGCCGGGCGCTGTCGGAGCTGGGTCAACTGCTGCCTGCGGTCGCCCAGGTGACCTCGGACGGCAGCGGTTACGGTGCTGTCGACGGTGACCTTCTGCACTGGTGGAAGAACGCCACCATCTCGAGCGAGCCATACCTGGTCCCCGACCCCACCCATTCGCCCAAGACGGCGGGTCAGTTCGCGTACCAGGCGCAAGGGGACCTGCGCGAGCAGGTCTACGACCTGGTGGCGCTGGCAGCTCGTCACGGCCTGGAGGTTCTCGTCCTCGATCAGACCCGCCCGGACATCGCCATGCCCGTGGTCAAGGTCGTCGTGCCGGGTCTGCGTCACTTCTGGGCCCGGCTGGGACCGGGGCGCCTGTTCGACGTTCCCGTACGCCAAGGGCACCTTCGCGCTCCGACCGCCTACGAGGACCTGAATCCGACCTGCCTGTTCCTGTAGATCCGCTTGTGTCCACCAGACTCATTTCGCCACCACCACCCCGAGGGGAGCGAGCAGTGCCCAGCGACAACACCCTCGACCCCGCCGCGCCATCGCTGTCTTCTCTGCTGTCATTCCGAGAAGACGTCCACATCGAGACGGATCCTGCCAACGACACCGTCGTCATCTACAGCCGCTGGGAGGAGACGACCCTGCACGCGCCGTCGCCGGCGGTCCTGCAGGCACTCAAGCGGATGAGCCTGGGCCCCACCCCGCTGAGCAACGTCATCTCGCATGAGTCCGATGCACGCGAACTCGACGACGTGCTGGAGGGACTGAAGCACATTGTCGTGCGATCGTTCGGGCAGGATGCCGCCGCACCGATGATCTCGGCGGTCCCGCTCACCCCGCAGGCGAGGTTCGAGCCGGTTCAGGCCCTGGTCGCCTCCGTGCGCCTGTCGCGCTTCGCTCTCATCGGCACCGACGGGAACACGTTCGCGATCGAATCGCCCCTGTCTCTGTTTCGGGTCGTGATCCACAGCCAGTCGGTGATGCCCCTCATCGGCCAACTCATGCGAGCTGTTGCCCCGGAGGAGATGAGTGCCAACAGCCAGGCCGTGGTCAGCTTCCTGATGGCCGCAGGCATGGTGGTGCAGGCCACCGGCGGGTCGGACCCGCTGCAGCGGGCCACCTTCGCCGAGGACGAGGACCCGGCTTTGGCCGGCTGGAACCCCAGTGACCTGATGTTCCACACTCGCTCGACGCTGGGACGCCACGACCGGGACTTCGGCGCGATGTATCCGATGGGCGAGCAGGCCGGCGTCGAACCGGTGGTCAAGCCGGTCGACGACGCCAAGATCATCGACCTGCCCCGCCCGGCCTGGCCCGATCTGCTGGCCCAGGACCCAGCCCTGACCACTGCCATCGAGGGGGCCCGCCGCACCCGCTCCTACAGCGATCAGCCGATGGACCTGGAGGAGCTCGGCGAACTGCTCTACCGATCATCCAGGGTCCGCTCGCTGGTCGGTTCGCCGGATCCGGCCTCGACCACAGCCGGCAGCGACCGGCCCTACCTCGGCAGCGGGCACCGCTACGAACTGGAGACCTACGCCGTGATCGAGCGCTGCACCGGCCTGGAGCGCTCGGTCTATCACTACGACCCACTCGGGCACCGGCTGGAGGCCCTGGGGACCAGTGCCCAGGAAGTCGGTGAGCTGCTCGACATGGGTCAGGTCGAAGGCACCCTCGACGTGAGCTGCGCGGTGATGCTGGTCATCACGGCCCGTTTCCGCCGGCTGTCGTGGAAGTTCGACGGCCCCAGCTACGCGCTCGTACTGAAGGACGCCGGCGCGCTCAGCCAGATCTCCTCGCTCATCTGCGCTTCCATGGGGTTGGCGGCCGATGCGCTGGACAGCATCAACATCGAGGCATCGGCCCGGATCCTGGGGGTGGACTGGCGCACCGAGTGCGCCGTGGCCGCGCTGGCCCTGGGGCATCCCGATCCCACCGCCGCCCCCGCGGCGACGCAGCGCTACGACGTGAACGACGCCTCCTGGGTCGGGCGCGCCCGCTCGGCGCTGAGCCGGTTTCGCGGATGAGTTCCAGCCGCAGGCCCTGAGCCCTGCCGCACCACCGAGCCCCCGTCGATAGCGGCCTTGCGCCCGCCCTCGGGGGTCGGTGGTCTGCGTGCGGATATCCGATGTCGGCACTGCCCTTCGCAGCCTGAGAAGCAGCTCTTATCGCCAGTCCATTGTTCTGCTGGTGTTACCACCTTAATGTCAATGGTGGTAGCAAGTTCGGTCGCGCAGTTCCGGCCGGCCCACCACTACACCTGCTGAACAAAGACTTTCGGACAGGCAGGCGGAAGGAGTCAGAGCGATGCGGATCGACGACATCTGGTTGGCGGGAACCGGCGGCACGCTCGGAGAACCGATGCCGGTCGCGGACGCCGTGCGCGAGGGCCTCTACTCGGCTCGCGCGGCCGAGAGCACCGAGATGGTGTCCATCTCACGATCCGACAAGGCGCCACCAGAGATGGCGGTGACCGCTGGGCGTGACGCCATCAAGGAGGCCGCCCAGAGTGGTGTGGAGGTGAACTCCTCCACCCTGCACCTGCACAGCCACGGGCACTTCCAGGGGATCGAGATGTGGCCGGCAGCCTGCTGGATCGCCGGCCAGTTGCTGGGGGACACCCTGGTCGGCTCACCACTGACCATTGCCGCAGCCTCGAACGGTTCCCTGGCCAGCCTCGACGTGGCCGCCGGCATGCTCTCCTCGCGTCCGGATCTGCCCAACGCGCTCATCACCATCGGCGACCGGTTCGCGCCGCCGGTTGATCGCTGGTACCTCTCGCCGGGAATGATCTTCGGCGACGGAGCGGCCTCGGCCGTCGTCTCCCGTGGCCAAGGGCGGCTACGGCTGGTGTCCCTGACCTCGGAGACCGACACTGCCCTCGAGGGTCTCTCGCGTGGTGACCTACCTTTCACCACCGCCCCCGAACCTCAGGCCGACATGCGCCGGCGGACTCGTGAATTCCTCGCACACGGTGGCGTCTCGCTGCGCGACGTGCGCCAGCGTTCCAGCGAACGTACACGCAGCGTGGTGGCCCGAGCCCTGGCCGAGGCCGGCATCGGTCTGGCGGACGTCGACTGGTTCCTCACCCCATTCGTGGGAAAAGCCCTGATGCAGGACAGTTTTCTGCGCCCATTACAGTTCACCCCCCGCAAGACGCTGTTCGATCTGGGGCTGAGGGTCGGTCATCTCGGTCCGGCCGATGGACTCTTCGCCCTCAACCACCTGCTGCAGCACCAACTCCTGCGGCGGGGCGAGCGGATCCTGCTGCTCGGGACAGGCATGGGCTTCACCTTCTCCGCAGCAGTGTTCGCCGCCGACGGCGTCTGATCCCACTTTCCGGAAGGACTTCTGGCATGCATTCTGTCCGCACCGCCGCGCCCCGTATCAGCGCCGAGAGATATCTCCTCAGTGCCACCGCGGCTCGCCGCGAGATCCCCGTGACCCTGAGCGCCCGGCGGACCCTGTTGCGGGCCCGCGGGGACATCTCCGCCATCCTCAACGGTGAGGACGACCGCCTGGTGGCGGTCGTGGGCCCCTGTTCCATCCACGACCCGGTCGCCGCCATCGACTACGCCCACCGGCTGTCGACCCTGGCCGAAGAGGTGAGCGATGAGTTGCTCGTCGTCATGCGGGTCTACGTGGAGAAGCCCCGCACCCGACTGGGCTGGAAGGGACTGGCGACCGACCCCCGGCTGGACGGCTCCTACGACCTCAACCACGGCCTGCGGGTCGCTCGTTCCCTGATGACCCAGATCCTGCAACTGGGGCTGCCCATTGCCTGCGAGTTCCTCGACCCGGCCCTGGCGAACTACTTCGACGACGTCGTCGCGTGGGGGGCCATCGGGGCTCGCACGGTGCAGAGCCAGACCCACCGGCACATGGCGAGCGGACTGGCGATGCCGGTCGGCATGAAGAACGCCACCAGCGGGTCGGTCGAGGATGCCATCGATTCCATCGTGGCCGCCTCTCGCGGTCATGTCTTTCCGGGGATCGACGACGACGGTCAGGTGGCCATCGTGGCGACCACGGGCAACCCCGACTGCCACGTGGTTCTGCGCGGCGGTCAACAGGGTCCCAACTACGGCGAGGTCGATGTCGCGCGAGCTCTCGCCCTGCTGCGCCGGGCCGGCTTGCCGGCCCGGGTCGTCGTGGACGCCTCGCACGGCAACAGTGGCAAGGACCACCGCCGCCAGTGCGTGGTCGTCGACGACCTGGCCGAGCGCATCGGTCACGGCGACTACGGCATCGCCGGAATCATGCTCGAGAGCTTCCTGGAGGACGGCCGTCAGGAACTGGTGATCGGGCAGGCGCAGGACCTCGCCTACGGCGTCTCCATCACCGACGAATGCGCCGGGTGGGATGCCACCACCGCGATGATCCACCGGCTGCGCGAGGCCGTCGGCGAGCGCCGATCCGCCCTCCCGACCGCCCTGGCCAGCTGAAACCCTCGAAAAAGGAGAATTGCGATGGACGCCATACTGCTTCCGCTGGCCCGTTCGGCGGCCGGGGGAGATCCCGCCCGGTTGCACCGGCACACGATCTCGGTCCCCGAGCGTTCGGCCGCGCACCTGGAACTGACAGCGCTCGCGGCCGTGGCCACGCTGCTGAACCGCTACACGGCCGTCACCGAGGTGCTCGTCGGCCACCGCCGCGGCAGTGAGTCGCTCCAGGCGCTGCAGCTGAAGGTCACCTCTGAGAGCTCGGCCGGTGAGGTGCTCGCCGCCGCAGCGATCGCGGTGTCCCTGACTCATCGGGCCGAACCCTCGCCGGGCGAACCGAGCCCTGCCCTGCTGGCCGTGGTTACCGGCGCCCAAGACGTCGGCGCCGGTCTGCAGGCTCCACTGACGGTGGTGCTGGGGCAGGGGGATCTGCAGCTGGTGCTGCGAGACAGCGACTTCAGCGCCGAGTCCGCGGCCCAGTACGCCCTTCATCTGCAGCGGATCGTGGCCGCCTTCGACGCCGACCCGGCCGTCGCCGTATCGGACGTGGCCCTGCTGGAGGGTGGCGAGCTGAAGCGGATCTTGCTGGACTGGAATGACACTGATTCCGACATTCCTGATGCTTTCTTCCACGAGCGCATCACCGGATGGGCCCAGAAGACACCGGACGTCACCGCGGTCACCTGGCCCGGGGGCAGCCTGACCTTCCGTGAACTGGACGAGGCGGCCAACCGGTTGGCCCACCGGCTGGCCGCCCTGGGCATCGGGCGTCAAGACCGGGTGGCCGTGTGCTTTGACCGAGGCGCCGAGAGCCTCATCGCCCAGCTCGCCTGTTTCAAGCTCGTGGCGGCGGTGGTGCTGCTGGACCCGTCCTTCCCCAGCGACCGTCTGCTGTTCATGATCGGGGACGCCGGCAGTTCCCTGGTCCTGACCACAGCGGCTGACGAGAGCAAGGTCAGCGGGATCGCGCCGGTGGTCTGCCTGGACACCAGCGACTGGGCGGACGAGCCGGCCGGCGCGGTCAGCGTCCCCACTCGCGCCGAGGATCTCATCCACGTCTGCTACACCTCTGGCTCGACCGGTCTGCCGAAAGCTGTTCTGGTTCCGCACGGCGCGTGCCGGACTCTGATTCACAGCATGGCCGCGGCCTGCGCCATCACCAGTACCTCCCGCGGCACCTGGCTGGCCGCCCCCGGGTACGGCATGGTCCAGGTGGAGTGCTTCACCGTTCTGGCCGCTGGCGCCCCGGTGTTCATCCCCGAACCCTCCGTCGTCACCTCTCCCCAGTGGCTGCGCGACTGGCTCGTGCAGGAGCAGATCACCCACACGCTGCTGATGAAGGCCATGGCCGAGAGGCTCTGGACCCTCGACTGGCCCGAGCACACGGCCCTGCGCAACATTCGCATCTGCGGGGAGCGCGTGGCTGTCTGGCCGTCCGCCGACCTGCCCTTCCACATCTTCAATCTCTACGGCTCGGCCGAGGCCACGGTGGTGGCCACCTGCGACCTGACCGTCCTGGGTCAGAGCCTGGGCGCAGAAGGGCGAGCCGAGCGGCTGCCCCCGATCGGGCACCCCACCACCAACGTCAAGACCTACGTCCTGGGGGAGGACCTGCGGCCGGTCCCGCCGGGGGTGGTCGGGCAGCTGTGCGTGGCCGGCGAGAGCCTGTCGTCGGGCTACCTCAACCAGCCGCAGGCCACGGCCGAGAAGTGGGTGGCCAACCCCTTCGACCCGGCCCGATATCCCTTCCTCTACCAGACCGGTGACTTGGCCCGGTTCCACCTGGACGGCAGCATCGAGATCGTCGGGCGGACTGACAACCAGGTGAAGGTGCGCGGCAACCGGGTCCACCTGGGTGAGATCGAGGTCGTGATCAGTGCCCTGCCCGGGGTGCGGCAGGCGGCCGTGCTGGCCAAAAAGGACGATCGCGGCGACACCCACCTGGTCGCCTACATCGAACCGGACGAGAGCAGTCAGCCGTCGGTGCCGGACATCCGTCGTGCTCTGCAGCAGGCCCTGCCCAGCTTCATGGTCCCGGCCGCGTACATGATCGACCCTCGGTTGCCTCTGACCACCAACGGCAAGATCGACCGGGCCAACCTTCCCGAGCCGCCCAAGGTCCGCCCCGAGCTGGACGCCGCGTACACCGAGCCGCGCGACGACGTCGAACTGGCTGTCCTGCAGGTGTGGTCCTCGACCCTGGGGATCCAGGGCCTGGGAGTCCTGGACAACTTCTTCGAGGTCGGAGGGGACTCCCTGCTGGCTGCCGCCCTGGTGGAGGAGATCCGGTCCAAGTTCGCGGTCGGCGGTGCCGCCGAGGATCTGTTCGACGTGCTGTTCCAAGACCCGAGCGTGGCCCAGATGGCGCTGGCCATCCGGCCCCAACTGCAGAACTGACCCACCCGGATCCCGGGCTGCCCCGACCACCCCTCCGGTCGGGGCAGCCCGGCCCGCTTGCCCACGTGAGGACACCATGGACTTCGATCTGACCCCCGACCAGCAGACCCTGGCCAAGCGCATGAGGGACTTCGCCGCCGCACATGTCGCGCCCTACCGTCACGAGAGCGACGTACGAGGAACCTACCGTCACGGCCTGCTGGCCGACCTGGCCGCCGAGGGCCTGTTCGGCCTGCGCATCCCCACGGCCTTCGGCGGCAGCGACGCCGATGCTCTCAGCGTCGGGGTGGTCCTTCAGGAGTTGGCCGCTGCCGACCTGTCGGTCTGCTTCCCGGTACTCAACGCCAGCCTGGTAGGCGGCGTACTGGCCGCCAACGCCACCGCCGAGCAACAGTCGCGCTGGCTGCCCGCGATCGCCTCCGGCGCCGCGATCACTGCCCTGGCCCTGACCGAACCCGACCACGGAACGGACGCCGCCGGGATCCAGATGTGTGCTCGTCGCGACGGGGAGGACTGGGTGCTCGACGGGGAGAAGACCTCCATCATGTCGATCGCCTATGCCACCCACGCCCTGACGTTCGCGCGCACCGGCCAGGACGGCGCCCATGGGATCACGGCGTTCTACCTGCCCCTGGACGCACCCGGGGTGTACCGCGAGATCCTCTCGGACCTTGGCTGCCGTTCCGGCGGGCGGGGCCGGCTGGTCTTCGACAACGTGCGGGTGGCGGCCAAGGATGTCGTCGGCCCTCCCGGCCTCGGCTTCGTCCAGGTCATGAAGGGTTTCGGGGTGTCCCGTCCGATGATCTCCCTGATGGCCATCGGGGTCGGCACGGCCGCCCTCGACCTGGCTTTCGAGCACGCCCGCACCCGTGAGGCGTTCGGCCAGAACATCGGCCGGTACCAGGCCGTCTCCTTCCCGTTGGTCGAACACCTCACGTTCCTGCAGGCGGCGCGAATGCTCGCCCTGGAAGCCCTCTGGAACGCCGATCACGGTCGCGACCCGCGGATCCCGGCCAACATGTCGAAGTGGTGGGCGCCCAAGGCGGCGATGGAGGCTGTGCACCAGTCGCTGCTGACCCTGGGCCACCTGGGCTGGACGGAAGACGGCCAGGTGGCCCAGCGCCTGCGTGACGTCATCGGTCTGCAACTGGCCGACGGCACCGCTGCGGCGACCAAGATGGTGGTGGCCCGACAGATCCTGGGCCGGGACAAGGCTCCCTGAGCAGTGGCTCACGCACGTGATCCGCACCGGTCGCCGACCGGTGCGGATCACTCATGCTCAGGCCGAGGTGCGCGCACCCTCGCGGTAGGTCCGCATCTTCGAGCGGGTCCCGCACACCTGCATCGAGCACCAGCGGCTGCCGCGATTTCGCGAACGGTCGTAGAACGCCCAGCTGCATCGATGCTCGTGGCACGCCTTCAGCCGGACCCACGAACCGTCCGTCGTGGCATTGGCCACCGCGGCCAGAATGAGAGCGAAGGCGCCCCTTACCCCCGGCTTCTGGCCCACCAGACGCAAGTCGCCCTCAGGGGAGCTGAAGCTCAGTACCAGGGGAGCGGTGGCGGCGATCTGCTCGATCGTGGCCCGAGCACCGGGATCGGACGGGCCGCCGTTGTGCTCATACAACAGTGCGCGCAGGGCCTCGCGCAGGGCCACCGCATCCAGTCGATCACGCTCGTCCGGCTGGATCTGCGGATCGCCCAGCCCCCACCGCTGCAACCACGAGGCCAGGCCGGCGCAGGTTTCCAGGGTGTCGGGGCCGAATTCGACGTTGATGCTGTTCACGAATCCCTGGACCAGGGCCAGCGGGCCGGGAGCAATGGCGCGGTCACCAGGCTGGATGCTCATGAAGCCTCCGGGATGTATCGCACGGCCGACAGTCGCCCGCCCAGGGCGTGAATGTGCTCGATCAGCTCCTTCGGCCCCACGATGTCGAACCCCACCCCCAACTTGGCGATGTACCCGGCCAGATCGTCGAGTGAATTCGCGCCGGTTCGCAGCATGCAGTTCTCCTCATCGATCGCTTCGACGGTGCCGGCCCGAGGCCCGATCCGCGCGGCCATTTCCAGCGCCGGCGCGTGCATCCAGACCCGGGCCTGATAACGATAGACGGAGCTGGACACGCCGCGCGAGGTGTAGACGGCCAGGTTCTGCGCAGGCACCGCGCGAGGAATGAACTGGCCACCTCCGGAGGCCCGTGCGATCATCCGATCCACCCGGAAAGTCCTCCACTGCTCGCGTTCCAGGTCCCATGAGAAGAGATACCACCGACCGCCACCGGCTATCAGCCGATAGGGCTCCACCTGCCTCAGCGACTGGTGGGCGCTGTGATCGCGGTAGGTGAAGCGCACCAACTCGTGCTCATGGATGGCCAGGGCGAGAGCGGTCAGTGCGCTCGGATCGACCCGCGAGGTGGCGTCAGGCATCCACTGGGTGCTCAGCTGAAGGGCGCGGATGCGCGCCCGCAGGTGAGCGGGCAGCAGGTGCATCATCGGGCCCACTGCCGGGCCGTCGGCGTCGTCGTCACCATCATCGGGGCCGGCGGCTGCGAGGGCCACGGCAAGCGAGTCGGCCTGCGCGTCCGTCAGGACCAGCCGGACGCCGCTGGCGGACTCGAGTCGATACCAACCCGGGCTGGTACCCAGGTCGATCGGGTACCCGATCGATCGCAGCCGGGCCACGTCACGGCTTACGCTGCGGCGGGATGCGCCCAGCCGCTCAGCCAATTCCGAGCCCGCCCACTCGCGCGGCATCTGCAGCAGCCGCAGCAGTTGCCACATCCGGGGCGAGGTCTCAGGCATAACCTCAGTCTGCCACGTTCTGCGGTGATATCCAGGGCGGCTTGTCGCTCGCACATAAGAATCGCGAATGGATACTGCCTCGGGCCCTTTCCGGCCGCATCTTGACTTATTCGTGGAGCCCGCTCCCGCCAGTCCCGCACGATCACCCGGTCCTGGAAAACTCGCTGATCGGGGGACTTTTGGGTATTCACCGAGCCCCCGTCCCGGCGGCCGGAGTCTCGAGGAAGAATAGTTTGAGGTGGCCTTGCGTTCCGGGGTCACAGATCCGCAGGATTAGCATGAGTTAAACCGTCGCCGAATGGTCGGAGCCAGCCATGTCTGCCATCAGTCTTTTCTACATGTCATGCGGTGTCGAGGCCAGGCTGGCCTGGAAGCGAGCTCAGCAGTCGGAGGCACCGGAGCCGGCCTCGGCCGCCTTGCCGGCGCCGCAGGCCTTCCCCTCGTCGGCCCTGTTCACCCCTGTGGGTTCCGAAACGAATCCGGGGGCGCTAATGGCGGCGGCCTCGAGCTCCGGTGCCGAGGCCCTCCAGTGAGCCCGCCCCGTGTCGCCACAGTGGAAACCGCCGCCGCCCTGTCCGCGGAGTATCGGTTGTCGCAGTTGGACACGCTTGAGGCGGAGTCGATCCACGTGATCCGCGAGGTGGTCGCGGAACTGGAACGCCCGGTGCTGTTGTTCAGCGGTGGCAAGGATTCCATCGTGATGCTCCGGCTGGCTGAGAAGGCGTTCTGGCCGGCCCGGATTCCGTTCCCGGTGCTGCATGTGGACACCGGTCACAACTTCCAGGAGGTGCTGGACTTTCGCGACCGTCGGGTGGCTGAGCTGGGGGTGCAGTTGTTGGTGGCCAGCGTTCCGGAGGCGATTGAGAACGGCACCGTCCAGGAGCCGCCGGACGGTACCCGCAACCGGATCCAGACGCCGGTGCTGCTGGACGCGTTGGAGAAGCACCGCTTCACCGCGGCGTTCGGTGGGGCCCGCCGGGACGAGGACAAGGCCCGGGCCAAGGAGCGGATGTTTTCCTTCCGTGACGATTTCGGCCAGTGGGATCCGAAGAATCAGCGGCCTGAGTTGTGGAACGTCTACAACGGGCGGATCCACAGCGGGGAGAGCATCCGGGTGTTCCCGTTGTCGAACTGGACCGAGCTGGACATCTGGCAGTACGTGCAGCGTGAGCAGATCGCTCTGCCGGGGATCTATTTCGCGCATCGCCGGGACGTGTTCGAGCGTCAGGGCATGCTGTACGGGGTGCATGAGGTCTGCCGGCCGAAGGCCACCGAGACGGTGTTCACCGAGACGGTCCGCTATCGCACGGTCGGGGATGCGTCGTTGACGGCGGCGGTGCGTAGCGAGGCCGACACCCTGGACAAGATCATCGAAGAGGTCGCCTCGACCCGGATCACCGAACGCGGCGCCACTCGTGGCGACGACAAGTTCAGTGAGGCCGCGATGGAAGACCGCAAGCGGGAAGGGTACTTCTGATGGTTGCCGCGCACGCGCCCGGGCTCAAGGGGCACACCATGGACATTCTGCGTTTCGCCACGGCGGGTTCGGTCGACGACGGCAAGAGCACGCTGATCGGGCGGCTGCTGTACGACTCCAAGTCGATCTTCAGTGATCAGATGGCGGCGGTCGAGGCGGCCAGCGCGGCTCACGGTGACGACTACGTCAACCTGGCGTTGCTCACCGACGGCTTGCGGGCCGAGCGCGAGCAGGGCATCACGATCGACGTCGCCTACCGCTACTTCGCCACCCCGCGACGCAAGTTCATCATCGCCGACACGCCCGGGCACATTCAGTACACCCGCAACATGGTGACCGGAGCCTCGACCGCGGACCTGGCGATCGTCCTGGTGGACGCGCGTAAGGGGGTGGTGGAGCAGTCCCGCCGGCATGCTTTCATCGCCACCTTGCTGCGGGTGCCGCACCTGGTGCTCGCGGTGAACAAGATGGACCTGGTCGACTACTCACGATCAGTGTTCGAGGAGATCCAGGACGAGTTCCTGAGGTTCGCCACCCGGCTGGAGGTGCCGGACCTGACGGTGATCCCGATCTCGGCGCTGAACGGCGACAACATCGTCACCCGCTCGCAGAACATGCCCTGGTACGACGGGCCGTCCCTGCTGCACCACCTGGAGCACCTGCACGTCTCCAGCGACCGCAACCTGATCGACGTGCGGTTCCCGGTGCAATACGTGATCCGCCCGCAGTCGGCGGCGTTCCCGGACTACCGCGGGTACGCCGGAACGGTGGCCGGGGGAGTGCTCAAGGCGGGCGACGACGTCCTCGTCCTGCCCTCGGGCCTGCCGAGTCGGATCGCCTCGATCGACACCGCCGACGGCCCGGTCGAGCAGGCCTTCCCGCCGATGTCGGTGACGGTGCGGCTGGAGGACGACATCGACATCTCCCGCGGTGACATGATCTGCCGGCCGGCGAATGCCCCGAAGGTCACCCAGGACATCGACGCCACCCTCTGCTGGATGACCGACCAGCCGCTGACCGTCGGTCGCAAGCTGGTGATCAAGCACACGACCCGGACGGCGCGGGTGCTGATCAAGGAGCTGAAGTACCGGCTCGACGTCAACACCTTGCACCGGGACGAGTCCGCGACCCAGCTGGGGCTCAACGACATCGGCCGGATCCGGCTGCGCAGTACGGTGCCGTTGCTGGCCGATGAGTACCGGCGTAACCGGGCCACCGGGGGGTTCATCCTCATCGACGAAGCCACCAACGCGACCGTCGGCGGAGGAATCATCACCGGGACGAGCTGAGCAGATGTTCATCAGCTCTGGCGTTGCCCCGGCGGTTGTCCCGCGCCGGGGCAGCGCTGCATGCTCGAAGCTAACGGGACTGGGCTGAACTCCGGCCACCCGGCCACGTTCTCGTGCAGATCGGGCCAGATCCCGGATCACCCTTGGGCGGTCAGCGCGGGTTGCGGGAGGCGTGGAGGAGCATGCTCAGGACGAGGATGAAGATCCCCGCGACGAACACCATCAACAGCCAGAACGAGTCGCTCAGGGTCGCCGCCACCAGCACGCCGGCCAACACGACGAAGACGATCGCGGTCCAGGATTGGAAGGCGTTGTGTTCGGTGAGGCGCATGCCAGCAATCTACCCGGAGACAACGACGTTCTGTCAGCATTTGTCCACTGGTTGCGATCGTCCGTCATGCACGGCTCTGTGGGGCCCACGAATCTGGGCCCCTACCGTCCCACTTGCAGGTCCCTGGCCCCACCGGTGCCGGCGTTCGGTCTCCTACCTTCTGGGGTGCACCGCCCCTGTATCCAGGCGGGGCATTTCTGAGCGACCACGTTGATTGCAGGAGACTCGATGAAATCCGGTCCCACCGGGAACCGCCACCCTGTCCTTGGCAGGATGAGCCGCCGTCACCGCGCCGCCGCCGGGCTGACTGCGCTGGCCCTCGCGACCGCAGGCGTCGTCACCCTGATCGGCTCGGCCCAGGCCGCCGACACGCTCCTGTCCCAGGGCAAGGCGGTGACCGCCTCCTCGACCGAGAACCCGGCCAACATGGGGGCCAGCGCGGCCGTCGACGGCAACACCGGCAGCCGTTGGGGCAGCCAGTTCAGCGATGCCCAGTGGCTGCAGGTCGACCTCGGCGCCACTGCCGCCATCGACAAGGTCGAACTCACCTGGGAGACCGCCTACGCCAAGGCTTTCCAGCTGCAGACCTCGACTGACGCCAAGACCTGGACCACCGTCTACTCGACCACCGACGGCAAGGGCGGCCTGCAAGACGTCGCGGTCAAGGGCGACGGCAGTTCGGCCCGCTACGTCCGGATGAACGCGACCGCCCGGGGCACGCAGTACGGCTACTCGCTCTGGGAGTTCCAGGTCTTCGGTTCTGGCGGAGCGGCGACCACTACGCCGACGCCGACCGCCAGCAGCACCCCGGTCGGCAGCACCGACACCGGTAGCACTGCGACGCCGACCGTTCCGGCCACGGCTGCGGCCTCGGCCACCCCGTCGGCCTCGGCCACGGTTCCGGCGACCACCCCGCCGGTCTCGGGCTTCAACCCGAACCTGGGCCCGGGTGAGTCGATCACCCTCTCGACGCCGACCCAGCCCATCCAGCCGGACCGTAACTTCGTCCCGGCGCCCGACACGTACCACCACGAGTTCCAGGCCAATTGCCCGGTGACCGAGACCAAGCCGAACGACCCGATCGTCTACCCCGGCCTGACCGGTGCCTCGCACATGCACACCTTCATGGGCGCAACCACGACCGACGCGTTCAGCACCACGGCCTCTCTCTTCGCCGGTGGCACGGCCTGCGTCACCCCGGCCGACCACTCCGGCTACTGGTTCCCCTCGCTCTACAACGGGGACAAGCTGATCGAGCCGACCGGCCCGCAGGTCATCTACTACAAGTCCGGTGTCTACGACTACCGCACCGTGCTGCCGTTCCCGAAGGGTCTGCGTTACGTCGTCGGCAACGCCAAGGCCACCAGCGCCGACCAGTTCAAGGCCGACCCGGGCGCGGTCGAGGGCTGGGAGTGCGGTGACAGCTCCAAGAACTGGGACTTCCCGGCCAACTGCCCGGCCGGTACCCAGCTCAACGTCCGGATGCAGTCGCCGAGCTGCTGGGACGGCGTTCACCTGGACAGCCCCGACCACAAGAGCCACATGGCCTACCCGGTGCCGGACCAGACCAACTACGGACGGGCCATCTGCCCCGCCGACCACCCGGTCGCGCTGCCGATGATCGAGTTCAAGATGGCCTTCCCGACCTCGGGCGACATGTCCAAGGTGCGCCTGTCCAGCGGGGCCGGCTACACCTGGCACTACGACGTGTTCAACGTCTGGGACCCGACCATCCTGGCTCCGCTGGTGAAGCACTGCATCAACGGTGGCCTCCAGTGCACGCCTCGGGGCAACGACATCTACAAGCCCGAGCGTGGTGGCGTGCTGGACGAGAACTACCAGCTGCTGCCCAACGTGAAGTGACTTCCCCGCTTCACACCCGCTGAACCCGGCTCCGGCCGGTACCCGAACTGCGCTTCGGGTGCCGGCCGGAGTCGTTCGTCGTCCCTGAATCAGCTACTGGAACGACATCGGGCTCAGGGCATCGGCATGGTGACGGCGACCGCCACCATGGCCAGGGCCGAGGCCAGGACGCCGAGTGGCTCCCAGCCGAGTAGGTGGCGGCTCGCCGTTCGCAGCGACGGGCCCGGCTGCAGAGACTGCTCCCAGCGCAGCCAGAGTGAGGACACCGCCCAGCCGACCGCGAGCGCGACCACCAGGCGCAGGCTTGCTCCGGCCAGACTCGAGCCCGCCAGGACGACGGCCATGCCGGTCAGGTCGAGCACGCAGGGCCGGGCCGTCGCGCAGCGCTTCAGCCGCACGCCGACGATCAGCGCCACGAGGATCAGGCCGGCCAGGCTCAGCCGCAGGACGAGCAGGCCCAACGGTCCGGCCGGAACGAGCATCCCGGCCATGGCCAGAGCCATCGTCAGGTGAGCCAGCCTCAACCACCAGCTCCGGTTCCCGCGCGCCGCCGTCACCACCGACCCGGTCACCGCGATCACCGTCAGCACCAGGGCGAGCGGGTCGGCTCCGGCCGGCATCAGGGCACTCGGGTGAGCGCCTCGACGACGTCCTGCAGGGCTCTCAGGGTGTGTCCGGGCAGCAGTTCGTCGCAGTACGGCAGAGCCGCGGCCATGGCCCCGGTGAGCGGAGCGAAGCCCGGCTCGGCCACCCGTGGGTTGAGCCAGATCACCCGCCGGGCCCGGCGGTGCAGCCGGCTCAGCGCGGCCTCGAGTTCGGCCGGCGGGTCGGCGTCCCAGCCGTCGGAAGCGATCACCAGGACGGCGCCGCGGGCTGCCGCGCCGGTCCGCGACCGGAGGAACCGGTGCAGGCTGTGCCCGATCCGGGTGCCCCCCGAGCGGTCGCTGACGCGGGCCGCCGCCTTCTCCACGACGCTCGGGCCGGAGCGTTGATCGCGATCGCTCAGCGCCGGGGTGAGACGGGTCAGGTCGGTGCCGAAGGCGAACACCTCGGCCTGGACGCCGAGCGCGGCCGCGCGCATGAGATGCAGGTAGACGGCGGTGTAGGGCTGCATCGACCGGCTGACGTCGCAGAGCAGGATCACCCGGCGCCGGGCCCGGACCGGGGTACGCCGGGCCGGGTGGATCGGTTCCCACCCGGTGGCCCGGCTGCGGCGCAGCGTGGCCCGCAGGTCGATCGAGCCGCCCCGGCGGTGCAGGTGGGTGCGCCGGGTCCGGCGGGTGGGCCAGCGGGCCAGGGCTCCCGTGAGCCACCCGGCCAGCAGGTGCAGCTGCTCCGGGTCGAGCTGGTCGAACGGGGTGGCGGCCAGGGCGGCGAGCGCGCTGGGCATCGGCTCGCCCTCGAAGATCTCGGCCCGCGGGTCGGGTGCGCCGTCGTCGGCCTGCAACGCCGGGCGGGTGATCCAGGGCAGGCCACCGCCGTCCTGCTCGGACCGGGCGGACCGGGGGGCGCCGGGCGCCGCACTCCAGCCGTCGCCGGGACCGGCTGCGGCCGGGCCCTGACGGCGGGCGTGCGGGTCGCGGGCCCATACGGCGTCGAACACGGCCGCGAACACCTCGTCGAAGATTGCGAGCTCGCGCCGGTGGCGGACCAGGCTGATCCGGGCCGCCCAGTACAACTGCGAGCGCGTGAGCAGTGGCACCGCCGACAGGGCCCGCACGAACGACTCCAGCCGCGACAGGTCGACCGGCACCCCGGCTCGGCGCAGCCGCTGTCCCAGGGCGGTGGCGAACGCGGCCCGGTCGGCGCCGGCCAGGATCCCGGCGGCAGTGGCGGTCACGGCCTCAGCGGCGCAGCACGTAGATCACGGCGGCGATCACCACGCCCAGCCCGATCAGGGCCGGGATCAGCCGCTTGGCCGCGGCGTTGCCGGCCAGGTCCATCAGGTCCAGGGCCTCGACCTCGGCGGTGGGAACGAAGGCCGGGCGAACCGAGGGCGCCCGGGCCAGCTCGGGAACCACGTGGGCCTGTGGCCCGCCGACCGGTTCGGCGATCGGTTCGGCGATCGGTTCGGCCATCGGTTCCGGAACCGGCTGCGGCTCGGCCGGTTCGGCGGCGTGCAACTGGCCTTCCAGGCAGGCGACGAACTGCCCGAGCAGCTTCTCCGAGACCTCCCGGATCATGCTGCTGCCGAACTGAGCGATCTTGCCGGAGATCTTCAAGTCGGTGTCCAGGCTGACCGTGGTCTTCTCGTCGTCCCCGGACCCGCTGGAGCGCAGGGTGATGACGATGCCGGCGGCCGCGTTGCCGGCCCCCCGGCTGTCGCGGCCCTTGGCGTCGATCACGGCCCGGTGAGCCTCGTCGTCCTTCTCCAGGAAGGTCGCGGTGCCGGCGTACTCGCTGACCACCGGGCCGATCTTGACCTTGACCTTGCCCCGGTAGACGTCGGCGCCGGACTCGTCCTGATCGTGCCCGACGAGCTGGGCGCCGGGCATGCAGGGGACGATCCCCGGAATGTCGGTCAGCACGTCCCAGGCCCGCTGGATCGGGGCGGCGACGGTGAACTCGTGCTCGATCTTCACAACGGCTCCTCGCGGGATTCGGTGGTGGCGCCGTTCGGGTCCGCGTCCGGCGGGTACCCGAGCGCGGGCAGGGCCTCGAACACGGTGTCGCGGTCCTCGGCCGTCTTGGTGACCGTCGAGATGGTCTGCAGGATCGACTCGCGCCCGAGATGACCCACCCCGAGCACGGCCAGGGCCGACACCCAGTCGATCAGCTCGGCCAGGCCGGGCGGCTTGTCCAGCTCCAGGCCTCGGGCCCGGCCGACGAACTCCGTGGTCGAGCGGATCAGGGCCGCGCTCGCGGCGGGTACCCGCAGGCGCAGGATCGCCGCCGCCCGGGCCGGCTCGGGCGGCTCGATCCAGTGGTATAGGCACCGCCGGCGCAAGGCGTCGTGCAGGTCCCGGCTGCGGTTGGAGGTGAGCACGACCACCGGGGGCCGCACGGCGACGACCGTGCCCAGCTCGGGGATGCTCAGGGCCGACTCGCCGAGGAACTCGAACAGCAGGGCCTCGAACTCGTCGTCGGCCCGATCGATCTCGTCGATCAGCAGCACGGCCGGCCCGGGACCGGGGTGGCGCAGGGCCCGCAGGATCGGCCGCTCCTGCAGAAACTCCTCGGTGAACAGGTCGGCGTCGGTGAGCTTCTCCTCCCGGGTCTCGGCCAGCCGGATCGCCAGCAACTGCCGCTGGTAGTTCCACTCGTACAGGGCCTCGCTGGTGGTCAGGCCCTCGTAGCACTGCAGCCGGATCAGGGGGGTGTCCAGCACTGCCGCCAGCGCCTTGGCCGCGGCCGTCTTGCCCACCCCGGGTTCGCCCTCCAGGAGCAGCGGCTGACCCAGGTGCAGGCTCAGGAACAGGGCCATGGCCAGACCGTCGTCGACCAGATAGCCGGCCTGCTCGAGCCGCTGCGTCAGGTCCGACAGGTCCGGTAGTGCGCTCATGCCGGTCCGGCGGCGAAGCGCTCGCGGCAGCCCGGGCCGCAGAACCAGTGCTCCCCGCCGTCCCGGATCAGGTGCGGGGTACCGGGGCCGATCGACACGCTCATCCCGCAGACCGGATCGATCGCGGTGCCGATCACCGATGCCGGGGTGGTGGTCGCGGCGGCCGGGGCCGGCGCGCTGAGCCCGTCGAGCCGGATCGCCTTGATCAGCTCGGCCAGGATCGACAGGGCGATCTCCTCGGGCGTGCGGGCACCGATCCACAGCCCCACGGGCGTGCGGACCCGCGCCCTCTCGGCGTCGTCCAGCCCCATTTCGTCGAGGACGGCGGCGCCTCGCCTCGGGCTGGCCACCAGCCCGACCAGACCGGTCCCGGCATCCAGGGCGGCCCGGATCTCGTCGTGGTCGCCGCGCCCCAGGGTCGAGACGATCACCGCCAGCGGCCCGGCCGAGCCGGCCGGACCGGGATCGCCGGTCTGGGCCGTCCCGCCGTCCGGGGCGACCTCGAACCCGACCCCGGCCGCCATCACCCGCAGCGCGGTCGAGACCGGTGACTCGCCGATCACCGCGATCAGGGGGGCGGGCGTCAGCGGCTCCAGGAACATCTCCATCGCCCCGCCGGACAGGCACGGGTTCTGCACCACCCGGGCCCCGGGCGCGGCCGGGAACGGCTCGGCGGCGTCCGGCAGTACCCGCAGCAGCAGCGACTCACCGTCGGCCAGGGCGTCCAGAGCGGCCCGGCGGACCGACTCCTCGGCGCAGACCCCGCCGACGAACCCCTCGATCGAGCCGTCGGCCAGCACGATGGCCTCGTTGCCCGGGCGCACCGAGGTGGGCTTCTGGGCCCGGACGACGGTCACCCGGACGAACGGCACCCGCCCCTGGATCAGGGCCTGGATCCGGGTCGACAGGCCGGGGCCGACCGAGGTGTGCTCGTGCGAGTGGGTGGCGGTGCTGGTCATCGGATCGGCCCTCAGATCGGCGGGGTAGCGTTGCCCTGCATGGCTTCCCAGACCCGCGAAGGCGTCAGCGGCATGTCGGCGTGCCGCACCCCGAACGGCTTGAGGGCGTCGACCACGGCGTTCACGATGGCCGGGGGAGACCCGACGGTGGCCGACTCCCCGACCCCCTTGGCCCCGATCGGGTGGTGGGGCGAGGGCGTCACCGTGAAACCGGTTTCCCAGTCCGGGACTTCGAGCGCGGTCGGGATGAGGTAGTCCATCAGCGACCCGCCCAGGCAGTTGCCCTCCTCGTCGAAGGCGATGATCTCCATCAGGGCCATGCCGATGCCGTCGGTCAGGCCGCCGTGGATCTGTCCCTCGATGATCATCGGGTTGATCCGGGTGCCGCAGTCGTCGACCGCGATGAACCGGCGGACCTTCACCGCCGCCGTCCCCGGATCGACGTCGACGACGCAGATGTAGGCGCCGAAGGGATAGGTGAGGTTCTCCGGGTTGTAGCAGATCTGGGCCTCCAGGCCTCCTGCGAGCCCGTCGGGCAGGTCGCCGGCGCCGTGCGCGGCCATCGCGATCGCCTGGATGGTCACCGACCGGCCCGGATCGCCCTTGACCGCGAACGACCCCTTGGTCCATTCCAGGTCGGCCACCGACACCTCGAGCATGCCGGAGGCGATGATCCGGGCCTTGTCCCGCACCTTGCGGGCCACCAGGGCCGCGGCCGCGCCGGAGACCGGGGTCGAGCGGCTGCCGTAGGTGCCCAGGCCGAACGGGGTGTTGTCGGTGTCGCCGTGCACGACGTCGATGTCCTCGGGCGGGATGCCGATCTCCTCGGCCACGATCTGGGCGAAGGTCGTCTCGTGGCCCTGGCCCTGGGACTGCACCGACAGCCGGACGACGGCCTTGCCGGTCGGGTGCACCCGCAGCTCGCAGCCGTCGGCCATGCCCAGGCCGAGGATGTCCATGTCCTTGCGCGGGCCGGCCCCGACCGCCTCGGTGAAGAACGAGATGCCGATCCCCATCAGCTCGCCGCGCTCGCGCTTGGCCGCCTGCTCGGCCCGCAGCTCGTCGTAGCCGGCCATCTCCAGGGCCAGGCGCAGGGCCGGCTCGTAGTTGCCGGAGTCGTAGGTCCAGCCGGTCTGCGACCGGTAAGGGAACTGCTCGGGCTGGATGAAGTTCTTCAGCCGCAGCTCGGCCGGGTCCATCTTCAGCTCGTAGGCCAGGCAGTCCACGATCCGCTCGACCAGGTACACCGCCTCGGTGATCCGGAACGAGCACGCGTAGGCCACACCCCCGGGGGCCTTGTTGGTGTAGACAGCGGTCATCGAACAGTAGGCCGCCTCCAGGTCGTAGCTGCCGGTGAAGACCCCGAAGAAGCCGGCCGGGTACTTCACCGGGGCCGCCGTGCCATTGAACGCACCGTGGTCGGCCAGCACATGGGTGCGCACGGCCAGGATCTTGCCGTCACTGGTCGCCGCGATCTCGCCCCGCATGATGTAGTCGCGGGCGAAACCGGTGCTGATCAGGTTCTCCGAGCGGTCCTCCATCCACTTCACCGGCTTTCCGGTGACGATGGAGGCCACGATCGCGCAGACGTAGCCGGGGTAGATCGGCACCTTGTTGCCGAACCCGCCGCCGATGTCGGGCGAGATCACCCGGATCTTGTGCTCGGGGATGCCGGCCACGATGGCGTACAGGGTGCGGTGCGCGTGCGGGGCCTGGGTGGTCGACCAGAGGGTGAGCTTGCCGGCCACCCGGTCGTAGTCGGCCACCGCGCCGCAGGTCTCCATCGGGGCCGGGTGCACCCGCGGGTAGACGATGTCCTCGCTGACCACGACGTCGGCCCGGGCGAACACCGCCTCGGTGGCCGCGGCGTCACCGGTCTCCCAGTCGAAGCAGTGATTGTCGCTCTTGCCCTCCAGGTCGTCGCGGATCACCGGTGCCCCCTCGGCCAGGGCGGTGCGGGCGTCGATCACCGGTTCCAGGACGTCGTACTCGACGTCGATCAGTTCCAGGGCGTCGCGGGCGGTGTACCGGTCCTCGGCCACCACGAAGGCGACCTCCTGGCCCTGGAAGCGCACCTTGTCGGTGGCCAGCACGGCCTGCACGTCGTTGGACAGGGTCGGCATCCAGGCCAGCCCCTGGGCGGCCAGATCCTTGCCGGTGACCACCGCCTTCACCTTGGGCAGGGCCAGGGCCAGGCTGACATCGATGCTGACGATCCGGGCGTGGGCCACCGGGGAGCGCAGGACGGCCAGGTGCAGCATCCCCGGCAGTTGCACGTCGTCGCAGTAGCGGCCCAGCCCGCGCACGAACCGGGGGTCCTCCTTGCGCAGCATCCGGCCGTGCCCGACCGGGTGCTGGTCGTTGTTCTCGTCGGTCGGCGTGCGGCCGGTCTCGATGGTGGTCATGCCGGGTTCCCCACTTCGGTGTTCTGGCTGCCCGGCGCTGATTCGGCCGCGGCCAGGGCCCGCGCGTCGGCCTCGGCGTCGGCGGCCCAGCGCACCGAGCGCACGATCGTGGCGTAGCCGGTGCAGCGGCAGATCTGGCCCGAGATGGCGTGGCGGATCTGGTCGTTCGAAGGATCCGGGTTGCGGTCCAGCAGGGCCCGGGCGGTCATCATCATCCCCGGGGTGCAGAACCCGCACTGCAGGCCGTGGCACTGGATGAAGCCCTGCTGCACCGGGTCGAGCACGCCGTTCTGCTCCAGGCCCTCGACCGTGCGCACCGCGCGCCCGCCGGCCATCGCGGCGAGCACGGTGCACGACTTCACCGGCTCGTCGTCCAGCCAGACCACGCAGGTGCCGCAGTTGCTGGTGTCGCAGCCCCAGTGGGTGCCGGTCAGGGCCAGCTGATCGCGCAGGAAGTGGACCAGCAGGGTGCGGCCCTCGATCTCGGCGGTGACCGGTTCCCCGTTGACCGTCATCGATACCTGCATGCTCAGTTCCCTCCGGTCGAGACGGTGGCGTCGGTGGCCCGGGCCACCGAGCGGCGCAGGGCTCGGCGGGTGAGCTCGTCGGCCAGGTGCCGTTTGTAGGCGGTGGTGCCGCGCTGATCGGTGGTCGGGCTGCAACTGCGGGCGGCGATCGCACCGGCCACGGCGTACTGCGCCTCGGAAGGCACCTGACCGCGCAGAGCCTGCGAGATCTCCGGGATCCCGGTGGTGTTCGGGCCGACCGCGGCCAGCCCGACCCGGGCATCGACGATCACGCCGCCGTCCATCCAGACCGCGGCCCCGCACGAGGCGACCGCCCAGTCGCCGGCCCGGCGCTCGACCTTCTCGTAGGCGCTGGAGCCGCCCGGGCGGACCGGGATCCGGATCTCGGTCAGCATCTCGCCGTCGCCGACCGCGGTCTCGTACGGCCCGCGGTGGAACTCGGCCATCGACACCACCCGCTCGCCGGAGCCGGAACGGATCACACAGCTGGCGTCGAGCGTGGTGCAGACCGCCGAGAGGTCCTCGGACGGGTCGGCCTGGCAGAGCGAGCCCCCCAGGGTGCCCCGGTTGCGGACCACCGGATCGGCGATCACCTGCTCGGCGTCCGCGAAGATCGGGAAGACGGCGGCCAGGGCGTCGGACTCCAGCAGTTCGCGGTGACGGGTCATCGCGCCGATCCGGACCAGGCCGGGCTCGAAGCGGATGTAGCCGAGCTCGCCGTGCAGGTCGTTGATGTCGATCACGTACTCGAGGTTGACCAGCCGCAGCTTCATCATCGGCAGCAGGCTGTGGCCACCGGCGATCAGCCGGGCCGAGTCGCCGAGCCGGTCCAGCAGACCGATGGCGTGATCGACGCTGGTCGCCCGCTCGTACTCAAAAGGTGCCGGAACCTGCATCAGCCATCCCCAACGTCGACGGTGGTGGGCCCAGCATCGCTCCGGCCCGGTCCCGGCTGTCCAGGAAGCTAAGGGTTCGCTTAGGTGGCTCACGGTTTCGGCCGGCGCCATACCTACACTCCCGGCATGCGGGTGCTTGATGCGTGAACTTCTCGGCGAGCTCGACGCCTGGCGTCGCGCCGGCCGGCGGATCGCGCTGGCCCGCGTCGTCGCCCTCGACGGTTCCGGTCCCCGCCTGCCCGGCGCCGTGATGGCGGTCAGCGAGGACGGCGAGGTGGCCGGTTCGGTCTCCGGCGGCTGCGTCGAGGGGGCCGTCGTCCAGGCCTGCCTGGACGCCTTCGCGACCGGCCGGCGCGAGGTCATCAGCTTCGGGTACTCCGACGACGACGCCTTCGCCGTCGGCCTGACCTGCGGCGGAACGATTCACCTGTTCGTGGCCGAACTGCACCCGGGAGAGGTTTTCGATGGGCTGGCCGAAGCACTACGGGCCGGGACGGCGATGGCCCTGGCCACCGTGATCAGCGGCCCGGGCACCGGGTCCATGCTGCTGCTGCCGGCCGGTGACGGGCCGGCGATCGGCTCGCTCGGCGATCCCGAACTGGACCGCGTCGCCGGCCGGGACGCCCGCGGTGAGCTCGCCGTGGGATCGACCCGGATCCGCCACTACGGCCCGCAGGGACAGGCCCGGCGCGAGGAGGTGTCGGTCTTCGTCGAGTCGTTCGTCCAGCCGGCCCGGATGCTGGTCTTCGGTGCCGTCGACTTCGCGGCCGCGCTGTGCAAGGTGGCCACGGTGCTCGGCTTCCGGGTCACGCTGTGCGACGCCCGCGAGGTGTTCGCCACCCCGACCCGGTTCCCGCAGGCCGACGAGATCGTCGTCGACTGGCCGCACCGTCTCCTGGAGCGGATCGGCCCGACCCTGACCGCGCGCGACGTGATCTGCGTGCTCACCCACGAGGCCAAGTTCGACGTGCCGGCCATCGTCGCCGCCCTCGACACCGACGCCGGCTACCTGGGCGCGATGGGCAGCCGGCGCACCCACGCCGACCGCCTGATGCGGCTGCGCCAGGCCGGCGTGGGCGAGTCCGACCTGGCCCGGCTGCACTCGCCGATCGGGCTCGACCTGGGCGCGATGACCCCGGAGGACACGGCCGTGTCGATCTGTGCCGAGATCATCGCGGCCCGGCGCAGCCACCGCAAGGTGCGCCCGCTGAGCGAGGTCGAGGGTCCAATCCATGCCCGCTGACGCTGCCCGCGCCGATGGCGTGGACGGCGCGGGCGGGCGATCAGCTCCACAGGGTGATGTGCACCGACGGGCGGAAGTGCCCGACCTGGATCCCGGAACCGCGCAGCATCGCCGTCGTGGCCCGGGGGGTGGCGATGAACCGGGTCAGCTCGGCCGCGGCCGGCAGCAGGCTGTGGGCCGGAAGGGTGACGGCGCTCCAGGCTCCCGAACCGTTGAAGGCGGCGCCCCCGACCTGAACCAGGCTGCCGGAAGCCAGATCCGAGCGGACTGCGAACGAAACCGCAAGCGCGACACCGTTGCCGCGCTTGGCCTCCTCAAGTGCGGCCGCGCTGCTCTGAAAGATCCGCTGATTCGGCTCGGGCACCTGGAAGTGCCGCAGGGCCCGGGGCACCACCCCGTCGTCGCCGACGGCCGAGGGCCCCAGCAGCCAGGTTTCGCCCCCGAGCGAGCCGGCGCGGTCCAGACCGGACTCGGCAGCCAGCTGGGGCGTCGCCACCACGATCACCTCGTAGCGCAGGAACGGCTCGTGAACCAGCAGGTCAGGCAGCTTCGCCGGAGGCGGCCCGATCGCGACGTCGACCGCGCGTCCGGTCAGCAACGGCTCGAACTGATGGGTGTGGCAGACGATCATCTCGACGTCGAGATCCTTGGCCCGGCCGGTGAACAGCTCGATCAGGCCCGGAGCGGCGTACTCGGCGAACAGGCTCGAGGCGGCCAGGCGCAGCAGGCGACGGCCGCGCCCGGCCTGGCTGACCTCATGAACCGTGCGGTCCTGCAGGCCCAGCATCTCTACGGCCCGGCGGGCCAGTCTCAAACCGCCCGGGGTGAAGGCCAGTCCGGCCGAGGTGCGGGTGAACAGCACGTCGCCGAGCTCGCGTCGCAGCGAACCGATGTGCAGCGAGACCGCCGCCTCGGTGACGCTGAGCTCGGCCGCGGCGTCCTTGACGGAACCGAGGCGGACCACGGTCGAGAAGGCTCGCAGCTGCGTCGGCGTCACGAGACGAACCCTACCCACGCGAGAACTGCGGTCCTGACCTAATGTTCACCCCATGAGCGGGACATCAACGGACGTCAGCCGGATGCGGCCGCCGCAGCGCGCGGTCGTGCTCTCGGACCTCACCGACCAGCCGCTCGACCTGCCGGCCCACGTCGCGGCGGTGAGCGGCGCCTCCAGCGGAGCGGTGGTCACGTTCAGTGGGGTGGTCCGCGATCACGACGGCGGCCGGTCGGTGAGCCGGATCGAGTATGTCGCCCACCCCACCGCGCGGCGCATCCTGGCCGAGGTCGCCACCGACGTGGCCGGCCGCGGTGACGCCGAGGCGGTGGCCCTCTCGCATCGCACCGGAGAGCTGGCCATCGGTGAGGCCGCCCTGATCGTCGCCGTGGCCGGTGCGCACCGGGGCGAGGCGTTCGCCACCGCGATGGCGATCGTCGACGAGGTGAAGCTGCGGCTGCCGGTGTGGAAGCGGCAGATCTTCACCGACGGCACCGACGAATGGGTCGGCTCGGCCTGAGGTGGCTGATGTGGGCGCATCCTCTGAGCGGATCGGGTCGGTGTCGCCCGAGCCCGGTTACTCTGGCGGAATGTCGAGGCCGGAACTGCGGGGGCGGGCCGTGGGCCTGATCGTGCTCAGCTGTTTCGCCTTCTCGTGGAGTGGTTGGGGCACGTCGGAAGGCGTGTCCTCCGCTGTCCAGATCTCGGTCCTGGTGCTGGCGGGCGCCCTGACCGTCCTGCTGATCGTCGGCGCGGTCGTGGTCATCCGCCGGTCCGGCTCGTTCCCGGCCGGGCCCGACCGAGCTGGCGCGGCCGATGTCGGGGGGCGTTTCGGGCTCGTGGTGGGCGTCGAGTTCGGCGCGCTGGCCGGGCTCTCGGCCGTGCTGGGGGCGGGCGGGCACCAGAACCTGATCCCGACCGTGTTCTGCCTGGGCGTCGGCGTTCACTTCATCCCGCTGGCCCGGCTGTTCGGCGTCCGGTTGTACTACTGGACCGGTGCCGTGATGGGCCTGGTGGCCGGGCTGACCCTGGTCGTGGCTCCACTGGCCGGCCACGACTCGCTGTGGACGGCGCTGCCCGGCCTGGGCTCGGCCGTCTCGTTGTACGCGACCAGCGGCGTGCTGCTGGCCGGCTGCTGTTCCACGCTGCGATCCGGCCCGGGCCTGATCCTCGCGGACCACGTCACGTCACGTCGAGTTCGATGACGTGGGTGTCGATCCCGTGAGCTTCCCAGCTGCGTTTGAGGGTGAACTTCAAGGTTGCTCGGTGTCGGTGTCGGTGGCGGTCAAGTGAAAGCGCTGCACCCCGGACCGGCCTTGCCGCGCGCCGGGCGGGGCCTGGAATTCCTGGTGCAGCGGTCGGATGCCGTCAGTGGGGGACGGCCTTCCCAGCGATGGCCCGTGCCGGGATTCGAGGGCAGGTCGATGGTGAACTCCTCGCCGACCCTGGTCTTCAGCATCGTCCACCGTGCCTCTCCGTCAGCGTCTTCGGATCACAACCCCGACTGGATCGCGAACACCACCAGTTGCGCCCGGTCGCGGGCGTGAAGTTTGACCATGGCCCGGCTGACGTGGGTGCGCACCGTGTCGGCGCTGACCGAGAGTTGCTGGGCGATCTCCCCGTTCGAACGCCCGGTGGCCACCCAGCTCACGATCTCCCGCTCTCGTTCGGTCAGGTCGCCCAGCCGGGGGTGCGGCCGCGTCGGCCGGCGGGTGCTGAACTCCTCGATCACCCGGCGGGTGACCGACGGTGCGAGCAGCGAGCCCCCGCCGGCGACGACCCGGACGGCCTCCAGGAGTCGAGCCGGATCGGCGTCCTTGAGCAGGAAGCCGCTCGCCCCGGCTCGCAGGGCCTCGAAGACGTACTCGTCGAGCTCGAAGGTTGTCAGGACGACGATGCGCACCTGTTCGAGCGCCGGATCGGCGGCGACCGCGGTCAGCAGCTCGAGCCCGTCGAGCACGGGCATCCGGATGTCGCAGAGCGCGACGTCGGGCCGGACCCGGCGTAGCAGAGCCAGGCCCTCCCGGCCGTCGGCCGCTTCCCCGGCCAGCTCGAGGTCGGCCTCGGCGGCGATCAGGGTGGCCAGGCCCATCCGGATCAGGGGCTGATCATCGATCAGCGCGACCCGGATCACGGCGGCACCGGAAGGCGAGCGCTGACCTCGAATCCGCCTGTTCCGGAGTGGATCTCGAAGACGCCGCCCAGCCGCTCGACCCGGTCACGCATGCCCTGGATGCCCATGCCCCGGATGTCTCCGCCCTTGACGCCCGTCGCCTCGATCCGCGTGCCGTCGATCCGCGTGCCTTCGCACCCCGCACTTTCGACCCGCTTGCCTTCGAACCCCGTACCTTGAACCCCCGTACCTCGGACCTCCGGACCTTGGACTCTCGCGCCCTGGACCTGTGTGCTCTGAATGACAGGCTTGGCCGGTCCCGTGCCGCCCCCGTTGTCGGTGATGGTCAGCAGCAGGTTCGGTCCGTGTCGCGCGAGGACAACGCTCGCCCGGGTCGCGTCGGCATGGCGCAGCACGTTCGTGAGCGCCTCCTGCACGACGGCGTAAGCAACGTGACCCACGGCATCAGGAACGGACCCGGCCTCGCCGCTGCGCTCGACCTGCAGGCCGCCGGCTCGCACCCGGGACAGCAGCGCGTTCAGGTCGCGGAGGCCGGGCGCCGGGCGCCGAGGCAGGCTCTGGGGGGCGCTCATCACCGCGAGCTCGGCGCGCAGGGCATCGAGGGACTCGCGGCTGGTGGCCTGGATCGCCGTCAGCCCGCGGCGCAGGGAATCGTGGTCGAGGTCGGGCTTGTCGAGCAGGTGAAGGGCCACGCCCGCCTGCATGGCGATGACGGCCAGGCCGTGGCCCACGCCGTCGTGCAGGTCTTGAGCCATCCGCAGCTGCTCCTCGGTGGCGGTGCGGCGCACGACCTCGGCCCGGACGGCTCGGCGGGCCAGCATCGAGCGGGCGAACGTCACCGCGGCCAGCGACAACGCGGCCAGGCCGATGGCCTGCCAGAAGGACAGGAAGGCCGAACCGTCGTGCAGGCTCACACGCAGCGTGAGGCCGATCAGGATCAGTAGCAGACAGGCCCCGAGCAGGGTGGCTCGCCATCGGCCCCAGGGGTGACGCCCGGCGACGAAGGCCACCGCCGGGACGGTCAGAAAGATCGGCCCGTTGCCCAGCCCCAGGGCGAAGTAGCTGCCGACGGCGGCCCCGTTGAGCATCATCCCCTCGTCCGGACGAGGGATCGCCAGGGTGCTGGCGGCCGCCGCGATCAGGCCGAGCAGGGTGGCGGCTGCCTGTTGCCCGGCCGGCCGGTCGTGGCTGGCGCCCACCGAGCCCACGGTGACGAGCAGGACGAACGGCAGCAACCACCACAGGGTTCGGTCCCGGTGGGTGATGGCCAACATGTCTTCGAGGCTAAAGGCTGGGGCGGGCCGGTCGGTACGCCGGCGAGCGGTCGGGGCGTACGCAGGATTGCGTACGCCGCAGCCGCTGCCGGGCGGACGCCCCGGGATCGGCACCCGGCCAGGGTGAAGCCATGACCGATGAACTCGTGGTGAAGACCGATGGGCTCACCAAGCGCTACGGCCGCGGCACCGCCGGCCGGGTGGCAGTGCGCGCCGTCAGCATGAACGTGCGCCGAGGTGAGGTGTACGGCTTCCTGGGCCCGAACGGAGCCGGCAAGACGACCACGTTGCGGATGATGCTGGGGCTGATCCGCCCGAGTGCCGGCACCGCCTCCGTGCTCGGCCGGCCGGCCGGTGATCGGGAGATCACCGGGCGGGTCGGTGCCCTGATCGAGGGCCCGGGCTTCTTTCCCTACCTCTCCGGGCGCGACAACCTGCGGGTGATGGCTTGCTACCAGGGGCTGCCCGAGGCGGCTGCCGACCAGGCGCTGGAGCGCGTCGACCTGGCCGGCCGGGGTGGTGATGGGTTCAAGGCCTACTCGCTGGGCATGAAGCAGCGCCTGGGGGTGGCCTCGGCCCTGATGGGAGAGCCCGAGCTGATCGTGCTCGACGAGCCGACCAACGGTCTCGACCCGGCCGGCATGGCCGACATGCGCGCGCTGGTGGTCTCCCTGGCTCGCGGCGGGCAGACCGTGCTGCTGTCCAGCCATCTGCTGGCCGAGGTGCAGGAGATCTGCGACCGGGTCGGAGTGATCAGCGACGGCTCGCTGCTACGCGAGTCGACCGTGAGCGAACTGCGTGGGGCGACGTCCTTGCGGGTGCGGGCCACGCCGCCGGACGCGGCTCAGACGGTCGCGACGAGGCTTGCCGGGCCTGGGGGAGTGCACCGCTCCGGAGACGATCTGAGGCTGGATCTGCCGGCGACCTCCGCCCCGGAGGTGGCCCGGGCCCTGGTCGCCGAAGGGCTCGACGTGCACGAGATCGCCCCCGTCGAGCGCAGTCTGGAAGATGTGTTCTTCGAACTGACCGGCCAGCACGGCTCGTCCGAGCGAAAGGTTCCGGCATGAAGGGGGTTCTGCGTAGTGCCGGGGCCGAACTGCTGCGGCTGCGCAAGTGGCCGGCCGTCTGGGTCACTCTGGGGGCCTGGGTGTTCCTGGCCCTGCTGTTCGGCTACCTGTTCAACTACGTCTCCTACCGCACGGGCGACACCAGCTTCTCCAACGACGGCCTGAGCTCGCAGGCTCTCCTGCAGGAGTTGCTGCCGGCGCACCTGCCGGACGTCCTGATCCAGGGCATGCCCATGTTCGGCGGGGCGCTGATGATGGTCCTGGGTGCCATCGCGGCCGGTAACGGGTATGCCTGGGGCACCTGGAAGACCGTCTTCACCCAGGGCCCGAGCCGAGCGCAGACCATTGCCGGTTCCCTGCTGACTCTGACCGCGTTCGTGGTCGGGATCGTGCTGCTGACCCTGGTCCTGTTCACCGCCGTCTCCTCGAGTGTGGCCCTCACCGAGGGGGCGAAGCTGGCGTGGCCCTCGGCCGTGGCCCTGCTCAAGTCGCTCGGGGTCGGCTGCCTGGTGCTGGAGCTGTTCGCGCTGGCCGGGTACACGGTCGGGACATTGGCCCGGGGCCCGGCCCTCGCCGTCGGCCTCGGCCTGGTGTGGGTGCTGGTCATCGAGCCTTTGCTCCGGGGGGTGGGCTCACTTCTCGGTTCGGTCGAGTCGTTCACCCACGTCCTGCCCGGGACGGCGGCCGGCTCGCTGGTCGGCTCGCTCATCGGCGTCGAGGCCGACCCGACCCCGGGCGTGCTGCACGAACTCGGCGGGGCGACGGCCCTGATCGCGGTGGCGCTCTATGTCCTTGCGTTCGCCGGCCTCACGATCACCCTGGTCGGGCGTCGTGATGTGACCTGACCCTTTGGGACCAGGAGCCTGAGCTGCGGGTGCGCCTGTACGGGGTCTCGTCCCGGTTCTGGCCCCAGCCTCGGGGCGAGTACGGTTTCTCGTACCGGTTCTGGCCTCAGCCCCGGCCCTGGTAATCCAATGGCGTCGGCGACGTCCTCGCCTCGACACTGGGTCGGTGACCATGCAGGGGAGGGGGCCAAGAGCCAGGGTCGATCCGGAACTGGAGTTTCTCGACGACCTGCGCGACGCGTTCGCCTGGCGCTCGGACCGCACCGACCGGAGAAGCTATGCCGACGTCACCGGCTGGTGGGCGGCCCCGGCGATCCTGCGCCGCCTCGGCCCCGCTCTGGCCGGGCTGTTCCGCGAGGCTCGACCTACCGTGATCCTCGGGCCCCAGTCGCGCGGCGCCCTGCTCGGCGCGCTGGTCGCGCTCGAATCGGGCATCGGCCTGGTCGAACTGCGTAAGAATCCGACGCCGGCCGCCGACAGCGACCACTGGCTGACCACCCGCACTCCACCCGACTACCTCGACCGCAACCTGCACCTCGGAGCCCGCCGGGAGCACCTGCCCTCGGGCCATCGGGTGCTGTTCGTGGACGACTGGATCGACACCGGCGGGCAGGCTGTCGCCGCGCGGGCCCTGGTCGATCAGGCCGGTGCCACCTGGTGCGGCGCCGCTGTGGTCGTCGACGGCCTTCGTGACAGTCGGTTGCGCCGCGAACTCGACGTCCGCTGTTTGACCCGCTCGCGCGACTTGTGACCGTGGGCTCGCTCGCGCCGGCTCGCGTGGGGGTTCAGCCCGCGGACGGGTAAGGCCGGTCCTTCAGCTGGCGAGCCAGGTGCACCGCGTTGGCAGCGGCGGTTTTCGTGACCGAGGCAACTGCGTCGGGGGTCTCGGGCAGATCCTTGTAGTCGCGGGCCTGGCCCATCGCTTCGTCGTTCCAGTAGGTCACCGCCTGAGCGGCCAGGCTGAAACCGACATCGTTCAGGCACTGGAAGACGATGCCACTGATGTGATGGGCGCCGTCCTCGTTTCCGACCACACCGGCCAGGGCGACCTTTCCGTACGTCAGCAGTCGGCCTTCGTCGTCCTTCTCGGAGAGCTCGGCATCGAGCCGCTCCAGAACCCGTTGGGCCACGCTTGAGGGCTGGCCCATCCAGGTGGGCGTGGCCAGCACCAGGATGTCCGCCGCCATCAGCTGGGCCCGGATCGCGGGCCACGCGTCGCCGGCGCCCAGGTCGAGCTCGACGCCGGGCTTCACATCGTGATCGACCACCCGCACCAGGCTGGTCTCGACGCCGTGCTCGGCCAGTTGGGCCAGCACCTGCTCGGCCATCACCTGGCTGCTGGAGTCGGCGGGGGAGGGGCTGAGGGTACAGACCAGAGCCAGAGCCCGCAGGGGTTCGTCGTTTGCCATGGCCCTGATCCTGCCGGGCCGGGCCCAGACCGCCAGCCGGGGTGATTGGGGCTGGTACAAATAGGTTTTCGACCGACGACGGCGAACAAGTGGGACAGATGACTCAGGGGCCGGTCACATGATCATGACACGCCGTCTGAATCACCGGCCTGCTCGTGAGGGACTCCTACAGTCATGAGCGGCCAGGGCTGACGACTGTGGCCACCCGGAGTCCAGAAGCGGCGATGGGGGTACCTCGCGGGGGACGCGGGGGTGCGGGGGTGCATGGGGGTGCCTTTGATGCGTGGGTACGCCGATGTTTCCCCCCGGCCCGGGGCCGGACCGGCCCCGGCCCGACCGGCCCCGCTGATCCGTCGGCTCTCCCGCCCGCTGATCAGCCTGCTGCTCGGGTTGATGCTGGTGCCTCTGAGCGCAACGTCAGGGCAGGCCGCGGGCAACGCGGTGGACTCCGCCTCCTACGGCGCGTCGGTGAGCCTCTCCCTTCTGGGCCTGCCCCTCACCCTGGCGAAACTGCCGGTGTCGGAGTTTCCGGCCGGGCCGACGAGCAACACCACGCTGTCGGTCAACGTGCCGGGACTGCTGAGCCTGGGCGCCCTGAGCACGAACGCCAACGGCGACCAGCTGGCCGACACCGCGACGGCTGACAACTCCGTGGCCGGGCTCAGCCTCACCCTGCTGGGGGCCACGATCGGAGCCAGCGGGCTGCTCGGGTCCAGCTGCACCGGTGATGCGAGCGGGGTCAGCGGCACGGCCACCGTCGTGGGCCTCGACCTCGGCAGCGGTCCGATCAACGGCACCCCCGCCGTCAACAGCACTCTGAGCGTTCCGGGCATCGCCGACGTCATCCTCAACGAACAGATCACCAGCACGGTCGCCGGGGTGCGCAAGATCAGCGTCAACGCCCTGCATCTGAGGCTGCTGTCGGCCCTGGCCGTGGTCGGCACCGGCGGCGACATCATCATCGGGCACAGCGAGTGCTCGACCACCGCTCCCGCCACTCCGGCGGTCACCTCGCTGAGCCCGGCCCAGGGACCTGAGGGCGGTGGCACCGGCGTGGTCATCACCGGCACCAACTTCCTCGGCTTGACCGGCGCGGGCGCAGTCAAGTTCGGCACCACGAATGCCGCCGGCTACGTCGTCAACAGCCTGACCAAGATCACCGCGGTGGCTCCGGCCGGCTCGCCCGGGCCGGTCGACGTGCGGGTGGCCAATGCGGCCGGCACCTCGGCCAACACCACGGCGGACAACTACACGTACCTGCCGACGCCGACGATCACCAATCTGACCCCCGCGGCCGGCCCGACCGCCGGCGGCAGCACCGTGGTCATCACCGGTACCAACTTCGCCGGCGCCGGCGCGGTCACGTTCGGGGGCACCAATGCCGCGAGCTACACCTACAACAGCCCGACCCAGATCACCGCCGTGACCCCGCCCGGTGCGGCCGGGACGGTCGACGTGAGGGTGAGCGCCGACGGCGGGATCAGCGCCACCGCCGGCCCGGCCAACGACTTCCTCTACACCGCCGCGCCCACGGTCACGGGGCTGTCACCGCCGTCCGGGCCACTGGCCGCGGGCACCAGCGTGGTCGTCACCGGGGCGAACCTCGGCGGGGCCACCGCGGTGAGGTTCGGCGCCACCGGTGCGGTCTCGTACGTCGTGAACAGCGCCACCCAGATCACCGCGACCGCGCCGGCCGGGTCCGCCGCAACGGTCGATGTCACCGTCACCACCGCCGGCGGGACGTCGTCCACCGGCGGAACCGGCAACGACTACACCTATGCCGGCCTGCCGACCGTGACCGGGCTCAGCCCGGCCACCGGCCCGGCGTCCGGCGGCACCAGCATCGTCGTCACCGGCACCAACCTCGGCGCGGCCTCGGCGGTGACGTTCGGCGGCACGAGCGCGACGTCGTACACGGTGAACAGCGCCACCCGGATCACCACGACCGCGCCGGCCGGGTCGCCCGGAACGGTCGACGTCGTCGTCACCACCCCGGGGGGCACCTCCAGCACCTCGTCGGCCGACGAGTTCGCCTACGTCGCCACGCCCGCCGTGACCGGGCTGAGCCCGGCGAGCGGGCCGGTGCCCGGCGGTGGGACCGTCGTCGTCACCGGTACCGACCTGAACGCGGCGACCTCGGTGAGGTTCGGCAGCACCTCGGCCCCCTTCACCCAGAACAGCGCGACCCAGCTCACGGCGACCGCGCCGGCCGGCTCCGCCGGGGCCGTCGACGTCACGGTCACCACTGCGGGCGGGACGTCCTCGGGCGCGGGCAGCGGGAACGACTACACCTATGTGGCCACACCCGCCGTGACGGGGCTCAGCCCGGCGGCCGGCCCGGCGTCCGGCGGCACCACCGTCGTGCTCACCGGAACCGACCTCACCGGCGCGACCGCGGTCCGGTTCGGCCCGACCCTGGCCACCTCGATCGTGGTCAGCAGCGCGACCCAGATCACCGTGACCAGCCCGGCCGGCGCGGTCGGGGTGGCCGACGTCACCGTCACCACGCCCGGTGGCACCTCGCCCACCACCGGAACGGCCAACGACTACACCTACGTCGCGGCGCCGACCGTCACCGGGCTCAGCCCGGCCAGCGGCCCGACCGCCGGCGGCGACGTCCTGCACACGGTGGTGATCACCGGAACCGGCTTCGACGCGGTCCTGGCCAACACGGTGAAGTTCGGAAGTTCGACCGCCGCCGTGGTGTCGGTGCTGGGCCCGACCCAGCTCACCGTGATCGCGCCCGCGCACGCCGCCGGAGCCCTCGACGTCACCGTCACGACCATGAACGGAGGGACGTCGGCCACCGGCTCGCCCAGCCGGTACACCTACGTCGGGCCGCCGAGCGTGTCCGCCCTCGGCCCGGCCGCGGGCCCGCTGGGCGGCGGCACCACCGTGGTGATCACCGGGACCGGCTTCACCGGCGCCGGCGCGGTCAGCTTCGGGGGGGCCCCGGCGAGCTACACCGTGGACAGCGACACCCAGATCACCGCCACCTCGCCGTCGAACGTGCTCACCGGGGCCGTGGACGTCGTCGTCACCACCGCCTACGGGACGTCGGCGACCGTGGCCGCCGACCGGTTCACGTACCTCGGCGCACCCAGCGTGCTGGGCCTCAGCCCGGCCGCCGGCCCGGTCGCCGGTGGCACTGCGGTGACCGTCACCGGTAGCGGCTTCACCGGGGCCACCGCCGTCCGGTTCGGCGCTCTGCCGGCGACCGGCGTCACCGTCACCAACGACAGCACCCTGGTGGCGACCGCCCCGGCCCAGAGTGGCGCCGGCCCCCTCGACGTCACGGTGACCGGCCCCGGCGGCACCTCCGCCCTGACCGGTGCGGACACGTTCACCTACCTGGCTGCCCCGGCCGTGACTGCGGTCTCACCGGCCGGCGGGCCGGTCACCGCCGGGACGACGGTGGTGCTGACCGGCACCGACCTCACCGGCGCGAGCGCGGTCACGTTCGGGTCCGCCAACGCCGTCTCGTTCACGGTCGACAGCGCTACTCAGATCACCGCCGTCGCCCCGGCTCACGCGGTCGGCGCGGTTCACGTGCGGGTCAGCGTGCCGGTCGCCGGGACGTCGGCGGCCACTGCCGCCGACCAGTACACCTATGTCGGCCCGCCGGTCCTGACCGGGATCAGCCCGACCAGCGGGCCGGTCGCCGGCGGGACCAGCGTCGTCATCACCGGGGCCGGGTTCACCGGTACGAGTGGGGTGAGCTTCGGCGCGCAGCCGGCCACCGGGTACACGATCGACAACGACGGCCGGATCACCACCACCGCCCCGGCCGGCTCGGCCGGTACCGTCGACGTCGTCGTCACCACCGGCTTCGGCTCGACGTCGAGCGCGGGTTCGGCCGACGACTTCAGCTACGTGGCGCCCCCGGTGGTGGTCTCGATCAGCCCGGCCACCGGATCCAGTTCCGGCGGGACGACGGTGAACGTCACCGGCACCGGCTTCACCACCGCCACCGCCGTCCGGTTCGGGGCCGTCGCCGCCACCGGCATCGTCGTCAGCAGCGACACGGCCCTGACCGTGACCGCACCGGCCCAGGCCGGGGCGAGCGTCGACGTCACCGTGGTCGGTCCCGGCGGCACCTCCACGCCCACGCCCGCGGACCGGTTCACCTATGTCGACGCGCCCACCGTCACCGCGCTCGCCCCCGCCGACGGCCCGGTGGCCGGCGGCACCACGGTCATCGTCACCGGCACCGGGTTCGGGCTCGGCACGTCCAATGCGGCCACCGCGGTGCGGTTCGGCGCCACGGCCGCGAGCTTCACCATCGACAGCGCCACCCGGATCACCGCCGTCGCGCCGGCCCACGCCGCGGGCCCACTCACCGTCACGGTGACGACGCCGGACGGCGGCGACTCCGCGAGCGCCCCGGCCAATGTCTACACCTACGTGGCCCTGCCGACGGTCGGCGGGCTGAGCCCGGGCACCGGTCCGGCGGCCGGCGGCACCAGCGTCGTGATCACCGGGACCGGCTTCACCGGCGCGAGCGCGGTCGACTTCGGCCCGCTCGCGGCCACCTCGTTCACCGTGGACAGCCCGACCCGGATCACCGCGCTCTCGCCCGCCCACGCGGCGGCGACGGTGGACGTCAGGGTGACGACGCCGTACGGCCTGAGCCCCAACTCGGTCCAGGACGACTACCGGTTCGTGGACCGGCCCGCGATCAGCGCGATCAGCCCCGATCACGGCCCGGCCGTCGGCGGTACCCAGGTCACCGTCACCGGAACCGGGTTCACGAACCTCAGCACCGTGAACTTCGGCGCCACCGCGGCCGTCGCGGTCCAGTTCGCCAGCGCCACCGAGCTTGTCGCCACCGCTCCGGCCGGGGCCGGCGTCCAGCACCTCACGGTCACCGACACCGGCGGCACCTCAGTGACCTCCGGCGCCGATGCCTTCAGCTACATCCCGGTTCCGGTCGTCAGCAGCCTCACCCCGGACGACGGGCCGAGCGCCGGCGGCACCACGGTGATCGTCACCGGCAGCGGGTTCAGCACCGCCGCCACCAGTGGCGCGCTGCGGTTCGGCAGCACCGTCGCGGCCGTCTACACCGTCGACAGCGACACCCGGATCACGGTGACGTCGCCGGGGCACAGTTCGGGCACCGTCACCGTCAGCGTGACGACGCCGTCCGGGGGCACCTCGGCCGCGGGGACGGGCAGCGACTACAGCTACGTCGGCGCTCCCGCCGTCACGGCGATCAGCCCCGACCACGGCGCGCAGGCCGGCAACACCACGGTGGTCGTCACCGGAGCCGGGTTCGCCACCGCTACCGGGCCCGGCGCGGTGAAGTTCGGCACCACCGACGCGGCCGGGTACACCGTGGACAGCCCGACCCGGATCACCGCGCTCTCCCCACCCGGCACCGGCACCCGTGACATCAGAGTCAGCACGGTCGGCGGCACCTCAGCCGTCGTGCCGGCCGACGCGTACACGTTCGTCGCCTCCCCGGCCGTCGCCGCGATCAGCCCGGCCGCCGGGCCGCTCGCCGGCGGCACCGTGGTCACCATCAGCGGAACCAGCTTCGTCGACGTCCAGGCCGTCACCTTCGGCGGCCACGCGGCCACCGCCTACAGCGTTCTCGACCCGACCACGATCACGGCGACCTCCCCGGCCGGAACGGCGGGCACGGTCGATCTGCAGGTCACGACCGTGCTCGGCGCCTCGGCGAACACCGGCGCCGACAACTTCAGCTATGTCGCCGGGCCGGCCGTTCTGGGCCTCGTCCCGGACGGCGGACCGCTCACCGGCGGCACCGCGGTGACCATCACGGGAAGCGGGTTCACCGGCACCACCGGGGTGAGGTTCGGGGCCGCCGTCGCCACTAACTTCACCGTCCTGACCGACACCACCATCACCGTGACGTCGCCGGCCGGCACCGCGGGGGTCGAGGACGTCACCGTGACCACGCCGTTCGGCAGTTCCGACCCGAGCGGGGCGGCCGACGACTTCACCTACGCCGGGCCGCCGAGCGTCACCGGCCTCTCCCCACCCAGCGGGCCGGCGGCCGGGGGCACCGTCGTCACGGTGACCGGGACCGGTTTCGGGGCCGGCGCCACCGTCGACTTCGGCGGCGGGCCGGGGACGAGCGTGCAGATCCTGACCTCCACCAGCCTGACCGTCCGGAGCCCGCCCGGGCCGGCCGGAATCACGGACGTCGTGGTCAGCACCATCTTCGGCAGTTCCGACCCGGCCGGGCCGGACAACGACTTCAGCTACCTCGACGCGCCGGTGCTGAACGTCGTCAGCCCGTCGTCCGGGACGCCGGCCGGCGGCGAGAGCGTCGTGCTCACCGGCACCGGTTTCGCCTCGCCCGGCCCGGTGACCCAGGTCTACTTCGGCACTGCCTCGGCCACGTTCACGGTCAACAGCGACTCCCAGGTCACCGCCACCTCGCCCGGCGGGACCGGTTCGGTGCACATCACGATGCTCGGCCCCGGGGGCACGTCGGCCGTCTCCGCGGCCGACCTCTTCACCTTCCTCACGCCCGGTTCGCCGCCGGCGGTCGAACCGCCCACCATCAGTGCGGTTGCGCCGGACGTCGGGCCGACGGCCGGCGGAACCAGGCTGAGCATCAGCGGGGCCCGGTTCGACGGGAGCACCACCGTGACCTTCGGCGGCGCGGCCGGAACGAGCCTGGTGCTCGGGCCGGAGACCGGCTTCTCGCTGGATTCGCGGGCCGGCCGTGGAGTGCGGGCCGCAGGCTCGAACACCCTGAGCGTGACCACGCCGGCGCACGCGCCGGGGCCGGTCACGGTGACCGTCACCAACGCGGGCGGGGCCAGAAGCTACCCGCGGTTCTTCACGTTCGTCCCGGCCCTGAGCACGGCCACCATCACGGTCCGGGTCAACACCGGCAGCACAACCAGGATCGGGCCGACGGGAGCGGACTACGCGGGCCTGCAGGTGGCCGACTGCTCGACGGTGTCCGGGGCCGGCTCCGTGAAGCCCTCGTCCGACCAGCTCGCCTGCGCCTACACCGCGCCGGAACGGCCGGGCTCGGACGGATTCACCATGTCGGTCACCGACGTGCTCGGCCAGGCCGCCGACCAGCCGGTCGAGGTCACCGTCGTCGCACCTGACGACGGTGGTGGGACCGGCACCGGTGGGGGCGGAGGCAACGACGGGGGTGGCAATGACGGTGGCGGCTCCGGTTCGGGTGGGGGCGGTGGCAACGACACCGACGGCGGTGGCGGGGGCGGAGGCGGTGGAGAAGGTGGTTCCGGGGGCGGCGGTGGCAACGACACCGACGGTGGCTCGGGGCTGGCCTTTACCGGGACCCCGTTCGCCCTGATCGCGGGGCTGGTCGGGGGCCTGACCCTGACCCTGACCGGAGCCGGCGTCGTCCTGCGCGAGCGCCGGCGCCGCGACGCCGGCTGAACCGTCCGCCGCGCGTCCATTGACAGCGCGAGCTCACTGATGGATCTTTTGGACAGCGCTTTCCGTAGGGTCCGAAGTGACCCGGTTAAGGAGCACCGTCGTGGACACGGTGCTCTGAAGGCTGCGCCGTCCCGGGAATCCGTCCCGGGCTGAAAACGTCGTCAACGCACCACAACCGCAGGGAGACAATGATGTATACCTTGCTCCGCACCAGACTCAGGCCCGGCCCGGGCCGCGGTTCGACCGGCCGATCACGCGGCCTGATCGCGACGTCAGCCGTGGTCGCCGTGCTGGCCTCCTACCTGGCCCTCGTCACCGGCACCTCGGCCCAGGCGGCCGACACCCTGCTCTCCCAGGGCAAGCCCGCCAGCGCGTCCTCGATCCAGGGCGCCGGCTACCCGGCATCGGCCGCGGTCGACGGCAACACGACCGGCACGCGGTGGTCGAGCCAGTCCGCCGATCCCCAGTGGCTCCAGGTCGACCTCGGGGCCAGCGACACCATCACCTCGGTCACGCTGTACTGGCAACACGCCTACGGCAAGGCTTTCCAGATCCAGACCTCGGACGACGCCGTCAACTGGACGTCGATCTACTCGACCACGACCGGCACCGGAGGCACGCAGAACCTCACCGTGGCCGGAACCGGCCGCTACGTGCGGATGTACGGCACCGTGCGCGGTACCCAGTACGGGTACTCGCTGCTGGAGTTCCAGGTCTTCGGCAGCACCGGACCCGGCGGCGGGGGCGGGACCACCCTGCCGACCTCGGACACCCCGGACTTCGGGCCGAACGTGCACATCTTCGACCCGGGCATGTCCAGCTCGTCGATCCAGACCACGCTGGACTCGGTGTTCAACGCCCAGAAGCTCAACCAGTTCGGCGACCGCCGCGACGCCCTGGTGTTCAAGCCGGGCAGCTACAGCGATTTCGCCAACATCGGATACAACACCTCGATTCTCGGCCTGGGCCTGAACCCGGACGACACCACCATCAACGGCGCCGTCACCGTCGACGCCTTCGACGGCACCGGGAACGCCACCCAGAACTTCTGGCGCTCGGCCGAGAACCTGGCCATCAACCCCACCGGCGGGAGCGACCGGTGGGCGGTCGCGCAGGCGGCACCGTTCCGGCGGGTGCACGTGCACGGAGCGCTGAAGCTGGCCCCGGCCAGCAACGGCTGGGCCAGCGGCGGCTACATCGCCGACTCGAAGATCGACGGCCAGGTGTCCTCGGTCTCCCAGCAGCAGTGGTACTCGCGCGACAGCAGCTTCGGCAGCTGGACCGGATCGGTCTGGAACATGGTGTTCTCCGGGGTGAACGGCGCTCCGGCGGCGCACTTCCCCAATCCGTCGCACACGGTGCTGAACACGACCCCGCTCTCGCGGGAGAAGCCGTTCCTGTACATCGACGGCGCCGGCAAGTACCGGGTGTTCGTGCCGGCCCTGCGCACCAACGCCTCCGGGGCCAGCTGGGCCTCGGGGACGACGGCCGGCAGCTCCGTGCCGATGTCGCAGTTCTACGTGGCCAAGCCGACCGACACCGCCGCCACCCTCAACCAGGCCCTGGCCCAGGGGCTGAACCTGTTCTTCACCCCGGGGGTCTATCACCTCAGCCAGACGGTCAACGTCACCCGGGCCAACACCGTCGTCCTCGGGATCGGCTACCCCACCCTCATTCCGGACAACGGCGTCAACGCGATGAGCGTCGCCGACGTGGACGGCGTGAAACTGGGCGGGTTCCTGTTCGACGCCGGCACCACCAACTCCAACACCCTGCTCACGGTCGGGCCGGCCGGCTCGAGCGCCGGCCACGCAGCCAACCCGACCACGGTCCAGGACGTGTTCTTCCGGATCGGTGGTGCTCACGCCGGATCGGCCACCAACAGCCTGGTCGTGAACAGCAACAACACGATCATCGACCACACCTGGGCCTGGCGGGCCGACCACGGTTCCGGGGTCGGCTGGAACACCAACCCGGCCGACTACGGGGTGATCGTCAACGGCAACAACGTGCTGGCCACCGGCCTGTTCGTGGAGCACTACAAGAAGTACGACGTGCTCTGGAACGGCAACGGCGGCAAGACGATCTTCTTCCAGAACGAGAAGGCCTACGACGTGCCGGACCAGGCCTCCTGGATGGACGGGAGCAAGAACGGCTACGCCGCCTACAAGGTCGCCGCCGGCGTGACCTCGCACGAGGCCTGGGGGCTGGGCAGCTACTGCTTCTTCAACACCAATCCTGCGGTGAACCTCTCCCACTCGTTCGAGGTGCCGAACGTGGCCGGGGTGAAGTTCCACAACCTGGCCACCGTCTCGCTCGGCAACAAGGGATCGATCACCCACGTCATCAACGACACCGGGGCGGTGACCCCGACCAACTCCACGCCGTCCTACCTGGTCAGCTACCCGTGACGGGTACCACCAACGGGTAGCCGCCTTCGACCCGGGCGCCGGTCGCACCGAGCAGAACTCGGTGCGGCCGGCGCTCGCTCAGGGCGGGGAGACGGCTGAACAGGGCGGTAACAGCTGTGATGCGGCGGCTGAGCTGATCGCTCCGGGGGCGGGCGGAGGCTTCCGGCGCAGCAGGTACAAACTCCACCGGCCAGGCGCCGGAACCGCTCGGGTCACCTCGTATCGGCCCAGATAGCCAGGCAGCTGGGCGCAGCCTCCGGTGCGGGCCAGCAACACGAGCGTGGGCACGGCGCGCAGAGTCTGCTTGAGCAGCGGGCGCGGCACCGGCTCGGGCCAGATGTCGACCAGGTCGGTCTGGTAGCGCACGTTGAGCATGCGCGCGGCGTCCTCCGGGGCGTAGGCACCCAGCTCGATCGCCGCGAACTGGGAGGTGACCGCGATCGGCAGCGAACGGTAGGGCGGGCTCTGGAGCTGGGCCAGCACGGGCCGGACACTCTCGCCGTGACCGGCCGGGGTGCGGATCGCGCTCAGGGTCGGCCACTGGGCGAAGGCCAGAACGCTGACCAGGCCCAGGCTCACGGCCGCCGTGGTCAGGACGGCGGTGGCCCGGTTGAGGGCTGCCACCCGGCCCCAGGTCTCGGCCACCGTGGCCACGCCGAGCCCGGCCAGGATCGCCCAGCCGGGGATCACGAAGAGCACGTACCGGGCCTTGAGCAGGTTGGGCTGCAGGGCGATGGCCGGGATCAGGGCCAGCGCCGGCACCAGGGCCCACGCCGTCGCGACCCGGGCCACGTCGGCGTACCGGGGTGAGTTCCACCGGGTCAGCCCGACCAGGGCCAGGCCCATCACGATCAGCACTCGTGGATCCGGGCGCAGGGTGCCCTCGAACAAGGACAGGAACGTCTGCAGCAGTGTGGTCGCGGTCAGGGGCGCGTAGTGACTGGCCCCGCTGCCCTGGACCATCGCGTCGATCGTCAGCCGGCAGGTGACGAGCAGGCCGGTGCCGGCCCCGCACACGCCGGCCAGGCTGCGCAGGAACAACTCCTCGCGCCGGATCAGGACCATCGCGACCAGGTGGGCCAGTACCACGGAGGCGGCCAGCGCGTGCAGGCAAACCAGCAGGGCCACGCACACCGCGTAGGCCACGGCCACGGCCGGGCTGGAGGTCCTCATCAGGCGCCACCACACCGCAGTGGCGACGATCGCCATCATCATGACCAGGGCGTAGGGCCGGGCCTCCTGGCCGTAGCGCGACACACCCTCGATCAGGAGCAGGACCGAGACGGAACCGGCCGCGACCCAGTCCGAGGCGGCCACCCGCAGCCAGGAGGCGAGCACCCAGGCGGCCACGGCCACCGCCAGCGCTGACGGCCAGCGCAGCAGGGCCTCCGGATGAGCGGCCACCGCCGGCCAGAAGTGCATCGCGACGGCCTTCTGGGCCTTGAGCAGCAGGTAGTAGGGCACCAGCGGGGCGTCCGTGCCCTGCAGCATCAGCCACACGTGCGACCAGGAACGCTGGGTCGCCACCTGCGAGGCCGCCTCGTCCATCCAGAACGCCGGCCGGCCCAGCCCCCACAGCATCATCACTAGGGCCGCCGTCCCCGCGCCCAGCCCGAGGATCTGCGTGCGCACCAGCGCCCTGCCTCGGGCTCGAGCCCCGGCTCGAGCCGGCACCCGCTCGCTCGTAACCGCGCGGGCCACGGCCACGGGCATCGAGGGGTGGATCACGCGGTGGCCCTCCAGGGCGGTCCGGCCGCCGGACAGCGTGCTCACCCGCGCGCGACCGGCAGGTGCGGGGTGCGCAACTGTCTCGGCGTCCGGACCGGCCTACCTGAGCGATCGGCCCCGACGAGTCCGGGGCCGATCGCTCACCCGTGGCCCTCGGTCAGCCGTGGCTGAGCGCGGCGTCCTCCGTCATGTGGACGGAGGCGGCGAACTCGGCGATCTGGTCGTTGTTCCAGCCCAGACCGCCCCAGACCTGGATGTTCAGGTAGGCCCCGGACGGCTCCTTCAGGAACAGGGTGCGGGTGTCGTCGCCGCCCTCCATGTGGGCGATCACGGCCGGCTGGTCGCCCACCTGAACCTCGTCCAGGGGCACGTCGGGCACGCCGGTGTCCTCCTCGGCCGTGATCGCGATCTTGTTGACGAACGAGTGGTCCTTCGCGTCCTTCGCCCCGGCCGGAGCCAGGGTGAGGACGCCGGTGTCGTCGTCGGCGATCGTCCAGCCGGCTGGGACCTTGTCCAGGACGTAGCCGTGCGGCTGGGTGCCGGTGTACGCGACCAGTGCCAGCGGGGCCACCGCCGGGGCGTGGGCCGAGGCGACCGGGGTCGTGGTCGTGGTGCCCGGCAGCACCGAGGGGACGGCGATGGCCAGGGCGCCGAGGGCGGTCACGGCCAGCAGGCCGGAGCTGGCGCCGAGCCGGCCGGCGCGGCGCCGGCGCAGGGCCCGGTGGCCACGACTGAGGTCGGCGTCGGCGACCGTGGGCAAGGTCTGGGTGGGCATCGGGCCGGCGGCCTCGTGCAGCAGGGTGCGCAGGTCGGACATCAGAAGCTCCTCTTGAGCGTGGTGAAGGCAGGGGCGGGCGCGGGCAGGGACAAGGCCGGGTCGAGGACCTCACGCAGGCGATCCAGGGCCCGGGCGGTCTGGCTCTTGACCGTTCCCTCGGTGCAGCCCAGGGCGTGGGCCGTGTCGGCCACGCTGAGGTCGTGGAAGTACCGGAACACGACGGCGGCGCGCATCCGGGGCGGCAACTGCCGCAGCGCGCGGTTCAGCCGCTCGACCTGCGGGCTGGTGTCGGCCGGTTCCGGAGCCGGCCGATCGGGCAGCTCGGCCCGGGAGTGCTCACGTCGCCAGGGCCGGCGGGTCTCGTCGACCAGGGCGTTGACCAGGGCCCGGCGGGCGTACCCGTGGGGGTTGGCGGCCCGCTGGAACGCCGGCCAGGCCACGTACAGCCGGGTCAGGGTCGACTGGACCAGGTCCTCGGCCAGATGCGGGTCCCCACCGGTCAGCAGGGTCGCCGTTCGCAGCAACTCCGGCCGCCGGGTGAGCACGTAACTGCGGAACTGCTCGTCACGCACGGTTCTCATAGGCTCAGCTCCTCTTCCATGCCCCAGTGACGGAAGACGCCGCCGCCCAGGTTGCACGGTCACCGAACCGGTCACGAAGCCCGGCTGGGACCGGCCGATCTCTACTCGGCGTGGGGTTTCCAGCCCAGGGCCGGGCCCAGGTGGGTGGCCAGGTCGGTAAGGATCTGCACGTAGTCGTCGTGCTCGAAGCTGAACGGCAGGGCGAAGGCGACCTCGGTGACCTCCCGGAAGCCGGCGTGGGCGTAGAGCCGCTCGGCGATCTCCGGCGAGCTGCCCAGCAGGTCGAGGGCGAACATCATCCGCGCCGGCCCCTGCGGCGCCGCGGTGCGCGGGGTGCGGGCCTCGACGTAGGCGGCGTACCTGGCCTTCTGGGCCTCGGTGGCGCTGTCGGTGGGGATCACGACCAGGCCCTGCGACACCCGGGCGGCCGCCCCGAGCGGGTGCGCGGCGCGGAACGCCCGGATCTGGGCCTGCTGGATCGCGGCGAAGTCCTCGGACTCCTCAGCCTTGACCACGCTGCTGGTCAGCAGGTTCATCCGGTTCTCACCGGCCCACTGCGCCGAGCGCAGGCTGGCCGCGCCGTACCACATCCGGTCGATCAGGCCGGGGGAGTGCGGCTGCACCCGCTCGGAGAACACCTCGATGCCCTGGGTGCCGCTGAAGGTGCTGGCCGGCTCGCCGCGGAGGTGCCCAAGCAGGCGCTGCACCCGGGTGTAGCTGAAGTCCTCGGCCTCGGCCGTGTCCGGGTAGAGGGCGGCCTTGACGTCGTCCCAGTGCATCGGTGGCCCGACGCTGATCCCGGGATTGAGCCGGCCGCCGCTAAGCACGTCGAGCGTGGCGAAGTCCTCGGCCAGGCGTAGCGGGTTCTCCCAGCCGAGCGGGGTCACCGCCGTCCCCAGCTCGATCCGGCGGGTGCGCTGGGTGGCTGCCCCGAGGAAGGCCGTGGGGGAGGAGATGCCGTGCTGCAGGTGGCGGTGGCGCACCCAGGCACTGTCGAAGCCGAGCTGCTCACCGAGCTCGATGATCTCCAGGGTGTTCTCGTGCCCGGCCCGAGGATCATCGGGGTCGAACAGCCCGATGGTCAGGAAACCCAGCTTCTCCAGCGCTGCATCCGGTGTCGGCATCCGACCAGTATCTACGCCGGGCCGCGGAACCGGCGGTGGGGCCGGGGCATGCGCTGGCCCCAGGTTCGACCTCGGGGCAGGATCCCTGCTGTGACGACGACCCCCCTGCCCCCGCGGCTCAGTTCGGTGACAACCCTGGTCTTCGACGTGATGGGCACGGTCGTCGACATCGACACCAGCCTGGCTGTCGACCTGCGGACCGTCCTGCGACGCCGAGCCCCGGAAGCGCTCGCGCAGGCCGAGCCGGTGCTGAAGTCCTCCGAAAGCGAGCTGAACCGCCTGATGGACGAGGTCCGTTCCGGCACCGCTGAGTGGCAGTCGCACCGGCATCTGCGTCGGCTAGCCTTGCGAACGGCGTTCGCCTCCGTCGGGATCGCCGACCCGGCGCCGGAGATGATGGTCGAGCTGGCCGGCGGGGTGTCCCGGCTGGAGCCCTGGCCGGATTCCCCGGCCGCTCTGACCGCTCTGCGGGACTCCTTCACCGTGGTGGCGCTGTCCAACGCCGACCTGGCTGAGCTCGCGGCGCTCTCCCGCCTGGGTGGGCTGGCCTGGCACGCCGTCCTGTCCGGTGAGCTCGTGCGTTCGTTCAAGCCGGACCCGGCGGTGTACCGGACGGTCACAGACCGGCTGGGGCTGGAACCGGCCGAGATCCTCATGGTGGCCGCCCACCCCTGGGACCTGCGGGCCGCCGCCGAGCAGGGATTCGCCACCGCCTACGTGGCCCGGCCCGGCGCCGAACGCCCCGGCGCCTTGGACGGCTTCGACGTCCAGGTCGATGATCTGGGTGAGCTGGCCGAACTGCTGAGCTGATCGGACGGCCGGTTCAGGCCGACTCGCGGACCACCAGGCTGGTCGGCAGGATCAGCGGGCTCGGGTTCTGGCCCGCGATCACGGCGATCAGCAGTCGGGTCATCTCCCGGCCGAGGGCCTGGATCGGCTGGTGGACGGTGGTCAGCGGCGGGTCGGTGCCGGCCGCCACGGGAAGATCGTCGAATCCGACCACCGCGACGTCACCGGGCACCGAGCGGCCGGCCTGGCGCAGCACCCGCAGGGCGCCGGCGGCCATGTTGTCGTTCGCGACGAAAACGGCGTCGAGGTCGGGCCGGCGCTCCAGCAGGGTGCGCATCGCCGTCTCCCCGCTGCCCTCGGTGAAGTCGCCGGCCGCCGTCGCGTACGGGCTCAGGCCGGCCATGGCCAGGGCCTCGCGGTAGCCGAGGTGACGGGCCTGGGCGACGTCGGTGTCCTCGGGCCCGGTGATCGTGGCGATCCGGGTGCGCCCGAGCCGGATCAGGTGCTCGGTGCCCGTCCGGGCTCCGCCGCGGTTGTCGGCATCGACGTACCAGGTCGCCGGTGAGCCCAGGGGGCGCCCGCCGACGACCATCGGCAGGCCGGACGACGCGGCGATGTGGGCCAGCGGATCGTCCCCGCGCAGGGACATCAGCATGACGCCGTCGACGCCCCGGGTGTGCAGGAGGTTCTTCAGATTGTCCTGTCCGCGCCCGGAGGTGACCAGGCTCAGCATCAGGTGCAGGTCGGTGTCCTCCAGGGCCTGGGTGACCCCGACGATGACCTGGGCGTAGAACGGGTCGGCGAAGGTCTGGGGATCGCCCCCGGAGATGGCCAGGACGACGATCCCGGTCTGCTGGGTGACCAGGGCCCGGGCGCTGCGGTTGGGCACGTAACCCAGATCCTTGATCGCCTTCTGCACCGCCTCGCGCTTGGCCCGGCTCACGTTGGGGGCGTTGTTGATCACCCGGGACGCCGCCGACCGGGACACCTGGGCGCGCTCGGCCACCTCGTCCAGGGTGGGTAGGCGGCCGGCCGGATTGATCACCATGGAACGGTGTGGTCCCTTCGCGTGGTCCGGGTGTGAACAATAACTGGTAGCGCTACCAGCACTGGTTGATCCGGCTGGACTTAGCTGGCCACGCGCCGTCTGCTTCGGGTGGCAATTCGAGCCCTACGGCCGCAATAGATGCTACCGGAACACTTGACGAAACTGGAAGCGCTCCCACATTCTGGGTCACGCATCCACCTCGCCCCATCCTTCCGGGGCGGCCCTACCCTTCGACGTTGCAGGGAGCTCTCATGCGAATTTCCCCGATCCTGGCGGTGGTCGCGGCCGCCGGCGTGGCCCTGGCGGCGCCGGCCGCTCCGGCCCTCGCGACGCCCCGTCCCGCCGCCGCGCCTGCCGCCACCGCCACCGCGGCGAACGGGCGCACCCTGCCGGCGAACACCGAGTTCTACGTCGACCCCACCGGAGATGCGGCCAAGCAGGCGCTCACCGACTTGAAAAAGCACGACGGGCCCGGGGCGCTGGCGATGGCCAAGCTGGCCAGCTGGCCCGAGGCCCAGTGGTTCACCGACGGCACCCCGGCGCAGGTCGCCACCTCGGTGCGCAAGCTGGTGCGCTCGGCCGCCGTTCAGCATGCGGTGCCGGTGCTGGTGGCCTACAACGTGCCGCTGCGGGACTGCGGCCTGTACTCCTCCGGCGGGGCCCAGTCGGACGCCGCCTACCGGGCCTGGATCGACGGGTTCACCTCCGGGCTGGGGGCTGGGAAGTCGGTGGTGATCGTCGAGCCTGACGGGCTGGCCAACCTGCCCAGCGACTGCGGCCCGGCTTCGGACCCGACCGGCGAGCTGAGCGCCGGCCGGATCGCCGACCTCAACTACGCGGTCACGACCCTGGAGACCAACCCCGGCGTCTCGGTCTACCTCGACGCCGGCAACAGCGAGTGGCGGGCGGTGGGAGACATCGCGACCCGGTTGATCCAGGCCGGAGTCGCTCGCAGCCAAGGCTTCTCGTTGAACGTCTCCAACACCTGGCCGACGAGTGCGAACGACCACTACGGGCGCTGGGTCTCGCAGTGCATCTGGTTCGCCACCGCCGGCCCGGCCTGGGCCGCCGGCCACGCCGACTGGTGCGCCAGCCAGTACTACTCCTCGGCCGCCCCGAACGACGGCGCGCCGGGCAACGCGGTCGACGGGATGGACGAGAGCACCTGGCACTGGACCGACGACTGGTTCGAGCAGAACCTCGGCGCCGACCCCGGCCCGGACGTGCTGGCCCACTTCGTCGTCGACACCAGCCGTAACGGCCTCGGGGCCTGGACGCCGCCGGCCGGCAAGTACACCGACGCCCAGGTCTGGTGCAACGCACCCGGGCGGGGCATCGGCGATCGCCCGACGGTGAGCACCGGCGTGGCCCTGGCCGACGCTTACCTGTTCATCAAGACGATCGGGCAGTCGGATGGCGAGTGCGCTCGCGGCACGGCCGGCCCGGGCGACCCGGAGTACGGCGGCGCGGTCGACCCGGCCGCCGGAGCCTGGTGGCCGGCCCAGGCCCGGGGCCTGGTCGCCAACGCCAAGCCGGCGCTGACGTTCCACCTGCCCCATGTGCCCGGGCACTGAGCGGCCGACGCCTCCGGACGCCGTCGTGGTCGTCGCCTGTGACGGGCGACCCGACGGCGACGCCGCCCTGCTCTACGCCGCCGACCGCGCGGACGAGCGTCAGGCCCGCCTGCTCGTCGTGGCTCCGTACGAGGGGCCCGACGGGCGGGCCGGCGCTCGGGCCGAGGCCGACCGTCGGCGGCTGGCCCGCCGGCGTGCCGAGCGGGCGATCGAGCGGGCCCTGGCCGAACACTCGGGTGGTCAGGGCGCCGCGGCCCCCCGGGTGGTCACGGCGCCCGGCCCGGCCACCCGCTCGATCCTGACCCACTGCGCGGACGCCGTCCTGATCGTGGTCGCGCTGCACGACCGGGGCCTGGTGCAGGAACTGTTCCAGGAGCTGGCCCACGCGAGCGACACCCGTCGCTGCGGCATCCCGATCGCCCTGGTGCCGGGCGAGTACCACCTTGACGAGCCGGACCAGCAGTGGCCGTACGCCCCGGACCAGCAGTGGTCGTACGAGCCCGAACCTGAGTGGTCGTGACCAGCCGGGACCGAAGTCGGGCCTGAAGCCGCCACCCCCGGACGGTTGCAGTGGTGCAATCCGCCGGGTCGCACATGATGAGCGCCATGACCGTTCCGACCCTGGCCGAAGCCCTCGAGGCACTGAGCCGCAGCGTCGGTGCCTTGCGCCTGGAGCTGTCCGCCCCCGGCGCGCCGGACGCCCGCCAGGCCCGGACCGAGCTGATGGGCCAGGTCGAGGACTACCTGCTGCCGCGCCTGCGCCAGCTCGACGCCCCACTGCTGGCGGTGGTCGGTGGCTCGACCGGGGCCGGCAAGTCGACCCTGGTCAACACCCTGGTCGGCGACAACGTGACCAAGGCCGGCTGGCTGCGCCCGACCACCCGAGGGCCGGTGCTGGTCTGCAGCCCGGCCGACCTGCGGTGGTTCAGCGAGGACCGCATCCTGCCCGAGCTGGCCCGCACCACCGGCGACGGCAGCCAGGGCGGGGGGCGCAGCCTGCACGTCGTGGCCCACCCGGCGGTGCCGGCCGGGCTGGCCCTGCTCGACGCGCCGGACATCGACTCGGTCGTGGCCCAGAACCGTCAGCTGGCCGGCCAGCTCCTGGCCGCCGCCGACCTGTGGATCTTCTGCACCTCAGCCGCCCGGTACGCCGACGCCGTCCCCTGGGACCTGCTGCACACCGCCCAGCAGCGCAGCACCGCCCTGGCCGTGGTGATCAACCGGGTGCCGCCCGAGGGGATGCGCGAGATCAGCGCCCACCTGGCCGCCATGCTGGAGCAGAACGGCCTGGCCCGGGCCACCCTCTTCGCCGTCCCCGAAACACCCTTAACCAGTGAGAACGAGCGCCTTCCGGACGCCGTGGTGGCCCCTCTGCGAGCCTGGCTGCAGCAACTGGCCGGGGACGCCGACGCCCGCGCGGAGGTCATCCGCACCACGCTCGACGGAGCCCTGGCCAGCATGCGGGCCCGGGTGGCGCTGATGGCCCGCGAGGTCGACGAGCAGTTGGCCACCGCCGCGCTGCTGCGCGACGAGGCCGAGGACGCCTACGCCGACGCGGTGCTGGAGTTCGACGACGGCATCCGCAGTGGCAGCGTGCTGCGCGGCGAGGTGCTCAGCCGCTGGCAGGAGTTCGTCGGCACCGGCGAACTTACCCGCAACCTGGAGAACCGCATCGGCCGGCTGCGCGATCGGCTCACCGCGTTCGTCACCGGCCGGCAGGCCCCTACCGCCGCGGTCGAGCAGGCATTGGAGAGCAGCGTGCAGATCCTGCTGCGCTCGGCCGCCGAGCGGGCCGCGGAGCGAACCGTCGACGCCTGGCGGGTGCGCCCGGCCGGCCGCGACCTTCTGACCGGCAGAGCCCAGGGCCTGGGCCATTGCTCGCCGGAGTTCGCCCCGGCCCTCGACGAGGAGATCCGCGCCTGGCAGGGCCGGGTGCTGGAGCTGGTCGCGGCCGAGGGCGGGCAGAAGCGCTCCATGGCCCGGCTGGCGTCCTTCGGCACCAACGGCGCCGGGCTGGTCCTGATGCTGGCCGTGTTCGCCCAGACCGGAGGCCTGAGCGGAGCCGAGATCCTGATCGCCGGCGGCTCGTCGGCGGCCAGCCAGAAGGTCCTCGAAGCCGTCTTCGGCGACAGCGCCGTGCGGATGCTGGCCGCCCGGGCCCGGGCCGATCTCCTGGAACGGGTGGAGCTGCTGCTGGAGACCGAGCGCGCCCGCTTCGTCGACCTGGTGCACGCCGCGTCCCCGGACCGGGACGCGGCGCTGGGGCTGCGGGCCGGTCTGGAGACGTTCGAGAAGGCCCGAAGGGCCTCGCGCTCCCTGACCCGGCCCGGTGCCGGCGGTGGCGGATCGCCCACGCAACCCCTCGCCCCCGACGTCGCGACCACCCGCCCGCTCGGCCCGCAGGCGGAGCGGTGAAGCTGCTGACCGGGCGGAGCGCCGGGATCGGCCCGCGGCTGGAGGCCCTCGACGAGGTGCTCGGCCTGTCGCGCGAGCGGCTCGACCCCACGAGCGTGGCCCGGGCCGAGGCGATCGCGGCCAAAGCCGGGCAGCGTCTTCGGTTCGGCCAGGGGCACACCGTGGTGGCGCTGGCCGGGGCGACCGGCAGCGGGAAGTCGTCGCTGTTCAATTCCCTAGCCGGCCAACCTCTCTCGACGGTCGGGCTGCGCCGTCCGACCACCTCGGTGGCCCAGGCGGCGGTCTGGGGCAGCGAGGACGCCGCCGGCCTGCTCGACTGGCTGGACGTGCCCCGCCGGCACGTCCTGGAGGCCGGCGCCCAGCCCGACCTGCACGGGCTGGTTCTGCTGGACCTGCCCGACGTCGACTCCGTCCAGCAGCAGCACCGCCTGGAGTCCGATCGCCTGGTCGAGCGCGTCGACCTGCTGGTCTGGGTGCTGGACCCGCAGAAGTACGCCGACGCCTCCGTGCACGAGCAGTACCTGATCCCGCTGGCCGCGCACGCCGACGTCATGCTCGTCGTCCTCAACCAGATCGATCGCCTCCCGGAGGCGGCCCGCGCCGGCTGCGTCGGCGACCTGACGTCGTTGCTGGCCTCCGAAGGGCTGGCCGGGGTGCCGGTGCGGGCGACCTCGGCCCGCACCGGGCAGGGGCTGCCCGATCTGCACGCCGCCCTGGCTGCCCGGGTGAAGGCCAAGCAGGCCGCGGTGGCCCGGATCGAGGCCGACCTGGGGGCGCTGGCCGAGCAACTCGACGACGCCTGCGTCGGCAGCGGTGGGCCGGCGGTCACGGCGTCCGACCGAGCCGGGCTGGTCGAGGCGCTGACCGATGCGGCCGGGGTCGATGTCGTCAGCCAGGCCGTCGCCGGCGCCTACCGGCTGCGCTCGCGGCAGGTCACCGGATGGCCGGTCACGTCGTGGACCGCGCGGCTGCGGCTCGACCCGGCCCGGCGGCTGCGGCTGCGGGACACGCCTTCCGAGCTGGTCCGCACCTCCGTGCCCGGGCCCTCGGCCCTGCAGCGGGCCCGCGTCGACCGCGCCCTGCGCCAGATCAGCGACCAGGCGTCGGCCGGTCTGCCCGACCCCTGGCCGGACAGCATCCGCCGGGCCGCGCACGGTTCCCAGGCGCAGCTGCCCGACCTGCTCGACCGCTGTGTGTCCGGCACCGACCTGGGCCTGGGCGATCGACCTCGCTGGTGGCGGGTTGCGGCGCTGGCCCAGTGGCTGCTCCTGGGCCTGGCCGCCACCGGGCTGGTGTGGCTCGTGGCCCTGTTCGTCGTGGCCTGGCTGCAGTTGCCCGACCCGCCCCTGCCGCGGGTCGGCCGGTTCCCGGTGCCGACCTTGTTGCTGGTGCTGGGACTGCTGGCCGGATTCCTGCTGGCCCGCCTTTGTGCCCCGTTCGCCCGGACCGGCGCCCGCCGCCGGGCCCGCCGAGCCCGGCGGCGACTGGCCGAACGGGTCGATGCTTTGGCCGTCGACGTGGTGCTGGCCCCGGTCGAGGTCGAGCTCGCCGCCCGCTCGCAGTTCTGCTCGGCCCTGGCCCGGATGCGCGGCTGACCGCGCCGGTGGTCGGGCGGCCCACCACCTACTGGCGTGGAACCAGGTCGACAAGAATGGACCAGCGCTCCTCGTCGTCGCCATGCGCGAGTACCGAACTCGGCGGCTGCCTGCGGGCGGCCTGTACCAATCGGTCGTAGCTGGTGCGAACCCGGCGCACGGCCGCGGCGTGGGTGTGCAACAGGTCTCGGGTCGCTCAAGCGCAGGGGCCGGTGGTGGCGCCGGCATCCGGTGCCGGGCCAGGGCCGTCGAGGGTGGTCACCACAGCGTCCAGGAAGGGAATCTCGTAGTCGTCCTGCCGGGCCCAGGCACGCACCCGTGGTGGTGCCGTGTGGACGTCGACCAGGAGGTCGAGAACGGCCCGTCGGTGCTGTGTGGTGCACGTGTCCCACCAACCTCGACGCCACTGCACGCCGGCCGACGCAGGAGCCACGGGCTCAGGACGAGGGAGCGCTCCTCTCTCGCTGGGGCACCACGGTGTACTTCGGATCCAGAGTCGATGCGCGACCGGCCTCGAAAATGCCGAACCGGGTGCAGGCCGACCCGGCCAGCAGGGCCGCTCCGCTCAGGGCCGCGGCGGTCCGGCTGCGGCGTCCCAGCAGTGCCGCACCCAGGGCTCCGGCGCCGCCGAGGATCCGGGCGGCCCGCATCAGCTGGCCGGCCCGGCCTTGCTGGTAGGTCTCGGCGACCAAGCCCAGGTTGCTCTCCAACTGCTGAGCCGCCGCAAGTTCGAGCGCGCTGCCGATCACGGCCAGCCGGCGGGCCGGCCCGGTCTGCTCCACCGGTGCGGCCAGCAGCGCCATCCCGGCGGCCGCGCTGGCACCGGACCCGACGAACACGAACGGCAGTTGCCGGTACCCCTCGTGCCAGGCCGGGACGGCGGTGTCGGCGATCAGCACCGAGGTGTACGACGTCACGGCCGGGCCGAGCGCGGCCGCCCCGAGAGTGGCCAGGGCGCCGATGCGCGGCACCCGACCGCTGAGACGGGCGCCGGCCGCGACCGCCGCCAGCGGGGCATATCCGGTCAGTAACCACGAACCGACACTCATCGGCGAGGTCGCCTTGAAGATTCGCAGCATGTTGACGAACCGGGCCGGCCGGCCGAGGTCATGCACGAGAGCCACCAGGGACAGCGAGATGGCCGCGGCCGCAGTCACTTTGCTGGCCTTCTCCACCGCCGGTCGCCCGGTCGCCTGGGCTCCGGCGGCGAGCACCGAGGAGGCTCCGGCCAGTCCGCCCAGGAACAGGTAGCCGGCGATGTCGGTCGCCTCCCAGGTCGGTTCCTTCAGGATCGGGCGCCCGTAGTACGAGGAGAACTCGGCGTCCGGCACCATCAGACGCTCGCCCCGTCGCCCGCGGCGCTTTCTCCGGCCCGAGCGCTGCGGCTCGGCGATCGGAGCGGGGCTCACTTGCGGCCTCCCAGGAAAGAGATGCCCGCCGCGGCCAGGAGCCCCAGAGCCGCGACGCCGGCGTGCTTCCACATCGCCGGGAGGTCTCGGGTGGTGACGACCGGGTCCGGTGGCAGGCCGTACACCTCGGGCTCGTCGAGCAGCAGGAAGAACGCGCCGTCCCCGCCGACGCCGTCGTCCGGGCTGTGCCCGTACAGCCGGGCCTCGGCCATCCCGGCGGCGTGCAGGGTGTCGACCCGCTGCTGAGCCCGTTCGCGAAGCTCGTCCAGGTCGCCGTACTGGATCGACTCGGTCGGGCAGGCCTTGGCGCAGGCCGGCTGCTCCCCGACCGTCAGGCGGTCGTAGCACATCGTGCACTTGAACACCCGGCCGTCGTCCTTGCGCTGGTCGATCACCCCGTAGGGGCAGGCCGAGACGCAGTACCCGCAGCCGTTGCAGACGTCCTGCTGGACCACGACCGTGCCGAACTCGGTCCGGAACAGCGCCCCGGTGGGGCAGACGTCGAGGCAGGCGGCATGGGTGCAGTGCTTGCAGACGTCGGACGACATCAGCCACTGGAAGCCCGGCTTCTCCGGTGCGGCCAGCAGATCGATCTTGCCTGATTCCGGATCGGTGGCGACGGCGGCCGGCCTGGGTGGGCCGATGGTCGGCAGGCCGAGGTCCACCGCCGGGCGGGCCGGCTTCTCGATGAAGGCCACGTGCCGCCAGGTGTCCGCGCCCAGGCCCTGGGTGTTGTCGTAGGACATCCCGGTGAAGTTCAGCCCGTCCTCGGGAACGGCGTTCCACTCCTTGCAGGCCACCTCGCAGGCCTTGCAGCCGATGCAGACGCTCGTGTCGGTGAAAAAGCCCTTGCGTGCGGGCGCGTCTTCGTACCCGGCCTGAGCCACGACATCGCTCATCAGTTGTCCATCCCGGTCTTCTCGGTGATTCCGGCGCGCTGCTGGTAGGCCAGTACGTAGGCGGGCCGCGCCGCGCCGCGCGGGCGCCGTCCCGGCACGATGTCGGCGGTCAGGGCCTTCACCTCTTCGATGTGGGCGTTCGGGTCCAGGGCGATCGAGGTCAGGTCATTGACGGCATCGCCGGTGGTGTAACCGTTCTGGCCCCAGTGGTAGGGCAGGCCGATCTGGTGGATCACCCGTCCTGCTACCGTCAGGGGGTTCATCCGCTCGGTCACCAGTACCCGGGCCTCGATCGCGCCGCGAGCGGTCACGATGGTCGCCCAGCCGGCGTGCTCGAGCGAGCGCTCGCGGGCCAGTTCGGGGGAGACCTCGCAGAACAGTTCGGGCTGCAGTTCGGCCAGGTACGGCGTCCACCGGCTCATGCCGCCGGCGGTGAAGTGCTCGGTCAGCCGGTAGGTGGTGACGACGAACGGGTAGACGTCGGCGCCCGGCTCGTTGCCGCTGGGGTGGAACCGGTTGTCGCGCCGGGACTTGACTTCGCGCACCGGGTTCCGCCCATGCCGGTACAGCGGATTGGCAACCGGGGAGTCCTGCGGTTCGTAGTGGGTCGGCAGGGGTCCGTCGACCAGCCCGGCCGGGGCGTAGAGCCACCCGCGCCCGTCGGACTGCATGATGAACGGGTCGGTGCCGTTCAGGCCGTCCGGTCCTCGCGCGTCCTCGGGAGCCCGGTAGTCGGGCGACTTGTCGGGGACGAAGTCCGGGACGTCGTCCCCGACCCACTTGCCCTGGTCGCCGTCCCACCAGACCAGCTTCTTGCGCTCGCTCCACGGTGTGCCGTCGGGCGCGGCCGAGGCCCGGTTGTACAGCACCCGCCGGTTGGCCGGCCAGGCCCAGCCCCATTCGAGGCCGAGCCAGTTCTGCTCGTCGACCGGCTTGCGCCGGGCCGACTGGTTGACGCCGTCGGCGTAGACCCCGGCGTAGATCCAGCAGCCGCAGGTCGTGGAGCCGTCGTCCTTCAGTTCGGTGTAGGCCGAGATGAGTTCGCCGTCGCCGTTTCGGCCGTTGATCTCCTGCAGCACGGCCTCGGCGCTCGGCTCGTCGTGCGGGCCGTGGGTGGGGTAGTCCCAGGCCAGATCGAGGATGGGGGCGTCCATCGGGTCGCTCGAGCCGGCCAGCTTCTCGCGGATCAGGCGGCCCAGGTGGTAGACGAACCACAGGTCGCTGCGGGCCTCACCGGTCGGCTCGACGGCGGTGTGGTGCCACTGAAGCATCCGGTTGGTGTTGGTGAAGGTGCCCTCCTTCTCGGTGTGCGCGGCGGCGGGGAAGAAGAACACCTCGGTGCCGATGTCTTCGGTGACCATCTCGCCGGTGGCGACCTCCGGGCCGTCCTTCCACCAGGTGGCGCTCTCGATCAGGGAGAAGTCACGCACCACCAGCCAGTCGAGCTTCGCCAGGCCGAGGCGCTGCATCTTGGCGTTGGCCGAGCCGACCGCCGGGTTCTCGCCCATCAGGAAGTAGCCGCGGCAGACGCCGTCCAGCTGGGCCTGCACCGTCTCGTAGGTGCTGTGGGTGCCGTCGATGCGGGGCAGGTAGTCGAACCGGAAGTCGTTCTCGGCGGTGGCGGCCTCGCCCCAGTAGGCCTTGAGCAGGCTCACCATGTACGTGCTCATGTTGCCCCAGAACCCCCGCTGGGCCGAGTCGGCCTTGATGAACGACGCCAGGTCCTGGTGCTGATGGGCGTGCGGCATCGGGATGTATCCAGGCAGCAGGTCGAACAGGGTCGGGATGTCGCTGGAGCCCTGGATGCTGGCGTGCCCGCGCAGGGCCATGATGCCGCCGCCGGGCCGCCCGATGTTGCCCAGCAGCAACTGCAGGACGCTGGCGCAGCGGATGTACTGCGAGCCCACGGTGTGCTGGGTCCAGCCGACCGCGTAGGCGAAGGCACTGGTCCGGTCCGGTCCGGAGTTGCTGGTCAGGGCGTCGCAGACCATCGCGAACTGGTCCTGCGGAATGCCACACACCTCCTGCACCATCGCCGGGGTGTAGCGGGCGTAGTGCCGGCGCAGGATCTGGAACACCGTCCTGGGGTCCTGCAGGGTCTCGTCCCGCTTCGGCGTCCCGACCAGGGCCGGGCCGCCGGAGCCGTGCGACTCGGGGTGACCGGACTGCTGTACCCGGTGGGCGCTGTCACGGTCGCGACCGCCGTCGTCCCCGCTGCTGTTCCCGCTGTCCTCCTTGGCCGCATCCCGGCTGCCGGAGGCGGCGGCCGCCTGCATGCCCTCGTACTGCCACGAGTCCGTCTCATAGGTGCGGCCCTCGGCGTCGAAGCCGGAAAACAAACCGTCCAGATCCTCGGTGTCCTGGTACTTCTCATCGATCAGGGTGGAGGCGTTCGTGTACGCGAGCACGTAGTCGCGAAAGTACAGCTCGTTCTCCAGCACGTGGCGGATGATGCCGCCGAGGAACGCGATGTCACTGCCGGCCCGGATCGGCACGTGCGCGTCGGCGACGGCGCTGGTGCGGGTGAAGCGCGGGTCGACGTGGATGATCTTGGCGCCCCGGGCCTTGGCCTCCATCACCCACTGGAAGCCCACCGGGTGGGCCTCGGCGAAGTTGGAACCCTGGATGACGATGCAGTCGGCCTTCTGCAGGTCCTGAAGGCAGGTGGTCGAGCCGCCGCGCCCGAACGAGGTGCCCAACCCGACCACGGTCGAGCTGTGACAGACCCGGGCCTGGTTCTCGACCTGGACGATGCCCAGACCGGTGACCAGCTTCTTGATCAGGTAGTTCTCCTCGTTGTCGAGGGTTGCTCCACCGAGGCTGGCCACGCCCATGGTCCGGCGCACCCGTTTGCCCTCGTTCTCCCACTGCCAGCCCTCGCGGCGGGACTTGATCACCCGCTCGGCGACCATGTCCAGGGCGGTGGCCAGGTCCAGCGGCTCCCAGTCGGTGCCGTACGGCCTGCGGTAGAGCACCTGCTTCTCCCGGGCCGGTCCGGTGGTCAGCTGCAGGGTGGCCGAGCCCTTGGGGCACAGCCGGCCCCGGCTGACCGGAGAACCGGGATCACCCTCGATCTGGACGACCTTCTCGTCCTTCACGTAGACGTCCTGCCCGCAGCCGACGGCGCAGTACGGGCAGACCGACTTGACCACCCGATCGGCCTCGGCGATGCGCGGGTGCAGGTGGGCCGAGGCCGGCGACTTCGCGGCCGCCCCTCGCCCCCACGGATCGGTGCCGCTCACCTGCCGGTAGACCGGCCAGCTCTCCACCCACGTCCGCACACCCACCGGCAGCCTCCTTCGTCAGCGGCAGTCTGCTGACCTGGCTCATGATCGCCATTTGGTGTGACCGACCCGGCCTGTACCGGCGCGGGTACCGTGTCGGCGGGGTGACTGCGGTGGTGCGTTTCGCCCGATCCGCACATGATGATCGCCATGACCGACAAACCGCTGGACGAACTGCCCTGGGCCAGCGAGGTGGTCCCGTCCAACATGCGCGAGGCGATCCAGGGCAGCCTGCTCGGCGACGAGCTGGTCGGGCTGCGGGTGGACAGCGACGACGAGGACGACCCGGTCCTGCTGCGCCCGGACGGCACGGTGGTCGACACCTGGCGGGAGAACTACCCGTACGACGAGCGGATGACCCGCGAGGAGTACGACGTCATCAAGCGGTTGCTCCAGATCGAGCTGATCAAGCTGCAGAACTGGGTCAAGACCCGCGGGGAGAAGATCGCCCTGCTGTTCGAGGGCCGCGACGCCGCCGGCAAGGGCGGCACGATCAAGCGGTTCACCGAGCACCTCAACCCCCGCGGTGCCCCGGTGATCGCCCTGGAGCGGCCCAGTGAGCGAGAGCAGACCCAGTGGTACTTCCAGCGCTACGTGCCGCACCTGCCCTCCGGTGGCGAGATCGCCCTGTTCGACCGCTCCTGGTACAACCGGGCCGGGGTCGAGCGGGTGATGGGGTTCTGCACCCCGGCCGAGTACGAGGAGTTCATGCGCCAGGCTCCGGACTTCGAGCGGATGCTGGTGCGCTCGGGGATCCGGCTGGTCAAGTTCTGGTTCTCGGTCTCGAAGGCCGAGCAGCGCACCCGGTTCGCGGTGCGCCAGATCGACCCGGTCCGGCAGTGGAAGCTCTCCCGCAACGACCTGGCCTCGCTGGACAAGTGGGAGGCCTACACCGCGGCCAAGGAGGCGATGTTCTACTACACCGATACCGAGGTCGCGCCCTGGACCGTGGTCAAGAGCAACGACAAGAAGCGGGCCCGGCTCGAGGCGATGCGCTTCGTTCTGCACCAGATCGACTACGACGGCAAGGACCACGACGTCGTCGGGACGCCGGACGGCAAGATCATCGGGCGCGGGGTGGACCTGTTCGAGCAGGACGAGCACGAGGGCAAGACCTTCCCCCCGCTGTAGTCCAGCAGTCCAGCAGCCCGGCGGCTCAAGGTCGTCGCTCACCGGCCGATCTCTCGATGGCGTGCGCTATCAAGCTCGCCCTGGTGCCGTCCATGAAGGAAGGCACCGGCCGCCGATGATTTCGAGGATGCCGTCATGTTGGGTAGCTCTTGGCCGATCCGCCGGATTTTTCCGGCTCTGGGCGCGGCGATCGTGCTGTCCAACGTGGTGATCGGCGCCGGCGCCGTCTACGAGTGGCGTCACGCCCACGACGCTCAGGCCACCCTGAAGGTCCGGCAGGCGGCCCTGACCAAGGTCGACCGACTGGCCGTCGTGGGGGGCACCAGCCAGATCGCCACCCTCGGCGTGCAGTTCATCCCTGAGTACCGGGCCACCGGTGGAGCACAGCTGGCCGCCAACGCGACCGAGACGGCGCAGATCTTCTCCCAGTTGTCGGCGCTGCCCCTGACCGGCCCGGAGCGCCAGGCAGTCGCGGCGATCGCCACGGCGAGCAAGAACCTCAGCGACTACTTCCAGAACGCCACCGCCGCGACCACGGGCGACGAGGCGACCACCGTGCAGAAGTACGGCGCCCTCAACGCCGCCCGGGACCAGAGCACCGCGGCGGCCCAGAAGGTGCTGCAGAACGCGGTGAATCACTCCTCCGAAGAGGTGAACAGCGCGTTGCGGGAGTTCCTGATCCTGGTGCTCGTGCTGGCCGGCCTGTCGCTCGTCTTCATCGCCGGCACCCTGCTGATGCTGGGCCGGCGCATCGTCGGGCGGATCAACGCCATGGCCTCGGCCCTGCAGAGTGTCGCCGGCGGCGACCTCAAGGTCCGGGTTCCCGACTCCGGGGACGACGAGATCGCCACCATGTCGGGCGCGCTGAACGCCGCCCTCAGCCGGATCGGCGAGGTGTTCTCCCGGATCAACAGCTCGACCGGCCGGCTCAGCCGGGCCTCGCAGGGCCTGAACGCGATCGCGCAGGAGCTGACCAGCGCCGCCGACGCGACGTCGGCCCAGGCCGACGTGGCCGCTCAGACCGCCCGCGAGGTCTCGGTCAACGTGCAGGCGGTCGCGGCCGGCGGCGAGGAGATGGGCTCCTCGATCGGCGAGATCGCCCGCAACGCCAACGAGGCGGCCCGGGTGGCCACCAGCGCGGTCCGCTCGGTCGAGTCGACCACCGGCACGATGAACAAGCTCGGTGAGTCCTCCCGCGAGATCGGCGACGTCATCCGGTTGATCACCTCGATCGCCGAGCAGACCAACCTGCTGGCCCTGAACGCCACGATCGAGGCCGCCCGGGCCGGTGACGCCGGCAAGGGGTTCGCCGTCGTCGCCGACGAGGTCAAGCAGCTGGCTCAGGAGACCGCCCGGGCCACCGAGGACATCTCGCGGCGGGTCGAGTCGATCCAGTCCGACGCCGATCAGGCCACCGCGGCCATCACCGACATCGCGGCGGTGATCAGCCGGATCAACGAGTTCCAGACCACCATCGCCAGCGCGGTCGAGGAGCAGACGGCCACCACCGAGGCGATCAACGCCGGGGTGTCCGAGGCCGCCCGCGGCTCGGACACGATCGCCCAGAACATCTCCGTCGTCGCGCAGGCGGCCGGGACCACGACGTCGGCCATCGGCCAGGCCGCCGACAGCTCCCGCGAGCTGTCCGGCATGAGTGACGAGCTGGCTCAGCTGATCGCCGGCTTCACCTACTGAACCTAGGCCACACCGCAGCTACGCCCGAGGGCGGCGTGCCGGTCGCGGGCGGTGTCGGCCGCGGCTCCGCTGAGCAACTGGGGCCGCCCGCCGCGGATCTGGGCCGGCGCCCAGTCGGTGTCCAGCACCCCGCCGCGATCGACGGTGACGGTGTAGACGCCCGATTCCACCGTCGGCCCGGAGCGGGCGTAGAAGACGAAGTTGCCCAGGCCGAACGCCACCGCCGTGCGCCCCCGCTTGATCGAGGGCTGGACCACGTGGGCGTGGCTGCCGACCACGACGTCGGCGCCGGCGGTGATCAGCGCGTCCAGCAGCCGCAACTGCTGGGTGGTCGGGCACTGGTGCAGTTCCACCCCCCAGTGCAGATCCACGACGACGACATCCGCGCTCTCACCGGCGGCCTTCACCGCCGCCAGCAACCGGGTCGGATCCTTGGCCGAGGCCAGCCCGGACTCCGAATCCGTGGCCGGCCAGGTCGAGATGGCGAACGTGTCCAGGACGTCGGTCGCGGCCAGGACGGCAACCCGCACCCCGCGGACCGTCTTCAGATACGGCTGATAGGCGGCGGTGACGTCCGTGCCGGCCCCGATCACCGGCAGGTGGTACTTGGCCGCCGCGGCCAGGGTGTCGCTCAGGCCGACCCGGCCGTAGTCCATGCCGTGGTTGTTGGCCACCGTGACGACGTCGATCCCGGCCCGGCGCAGCACGTTCATCGCCACCGGCGGGGCTCGGAAGGTGAACTCTTTGGGGGCGGGCGTGCCTCGGGTGGTGACCGCGGTCTCCAGGTTGACCACCGAGATGTCCGCGTCGGCCAGCCGATCCACGGCCGTGCCGAGGTTGCCGCTCAGACCGGCCGCGGAGGCACCGGCGAAGTGGACGTCGCCACCGAACGAGATCTTCACCGGCGCGCCCGTCTTGGGGCTAGGCGCCGGCGTCGAGGCCGGGCTGGACGGGGGCGGGGTGGGGCCCGTCGCCACCGGGTCGGCGGTGGTGGGCCTGGCTGCGGTCGGCGTCACCGATCCGGCCTGGGAGCAGGCCGTGAGCATCATTGAGGCCAGCACAAAGGCAGCCGTGCCCGCCCTGTGACGTCGCCCCGGCGACCTGACCCCCCGCATGATGAGCCATCCATATCAGGATGGAGCCGGTCACACGAGCCCCACCGGTCTCTGCGACTACATGGTGTCGCGACGACGGGATGAATGCCGGGAATGTCGTCACTCATCGTTGTCATGTGTCCGATGACACCTACGATCGATCACATGGTCAGGACGACCTTGCCGAACGGGCTCCGAGCGATCCGGTCCAGGCCGAGCTGCGCATCGTGCCAGTCGAAGGTGGAGTCGACCGTCGGCTTCAGGCCGTGCTCGTCGATGAACTGGTTCATCCGCTCGAACATGCTCCGCGATCCGGTCTCCACCCCACGCAGTCGCAGGTTCTTGTTCATGACGACGTAGATGTCCAGGGCGGTGGTCTCGGTCTGGACGGCGCCGACCACGGCGATGGTGGCCTCGAAGGCCGCGGCCCGGGCCGAGCGCCGCAGGCCGCCCTCCAGCCCCATGTCGACGACGAACTGCGCGCCCCGCCCGCCGGTGAGGGCCAGGACCTCGTCGTCCCAGTCCGGGGTCAGCGTGGTGTTCACGACCTGGGCCGCCCCGAGCTCGTGGGCCTGCTCCAGCTTGGCCGCCGATCGGGAGGTGACGATCACCTCGGCCCCGAGCGCGGCGGCGAACTGGATGGCGAAAGTGCTGACCCCGCCCGTGGTCTGGACCACCACGGTGTCGCCGGCCCGAACCGCGCCGACCTCGGCGACGGCGTGCCAAGCGGTCAGGGCGGCCACCGGCAGGCAGGCGGCCTCGACATCGCTGAGCGTACGGGGAGTGGCGACCAGCTCCTGCTCGTCGAGCTGGATCAGGGTGGACAGGTAGCCGTCGCGGCCGGCCGAACCGGGGGAGCGGGCGAAACCCTCCGGCGACAGCGGGCCGTCGATCCAGCCGGGCAGGACCGTGGTCAGCACCCGATCACCGGCGCTGAACCGGGTGACGCCGGAACCGACCCGGGTGATCGTCCCGGCGGCGTCGGTGGTCGGGACGCCACCGTGGTTGGCGGCCCGGAAGGCGTTGCCGCGCACGAAGTACACGTCGCGGAAGTTCAACCCGACCGCCGCCACCGCGACCTGCACCTCGTGCTCGCCCAGGTCGGGCCGGGGCTGCGGCCCGAAGACGAGGCCACCCCGGCCGTCGGTCCGCGCTGCCCGGGCACTCTGGTCCTGCGGGGCCTGGCTCATCCTGGGTCTCCGTTCGTCACCGGGCGGTGCCGATCCGGTCGGCCCGGCCGCCGGCCGATCCTACGGGTGCGCCGGGTGGCCGGCCCGGGCCAGCAGATCCTCGGTCAGCGGCCAGAGCCGCCGAGCGCCGGCCGGGTCCAACGCGTGGTCGGCCACCCCGCGCCGCACGCCCGGGGTGAACGGCGCGGCGAGCTGGCAGTCCTCGAAGTAGGCCCCGCTCACCCCTTCGACCAGCGGGGACGCCGCCAGCAGGACCGAGGTGGCCGCACCCTGCTCGACGTCCTTGATCGACACGCCGCTGGAGCCGGCCGGGTCGAACGACGACGGCGGCACCGCCAGGTGGCGGCTCAGGTTGGTGTCGGCGATCCGGCCCGGGTTCAGGGCGTTGACGGCGATCCGGTCGCCGGCCCACCGCCGGGCCGCTTCGACCGCGAACAGCACGTTCGCCGTCTTGGACTGGCTGTAGGCGACCCAGGGGTCGTACGGCGTCCGTTCGAAGTTGGGGTCGTCGAAGAGCACGCCGCCGTTGACGTGCCCGACCGAGCTGACCACCACCACCCGGGCCGAGCCCGCCGCGGCCAGGGCGTCGTGCAGGCCGGTGGTCAGCTGGAAGTGCCCGATGTGGTTGGTGGCGAACTGCAGCTCCCAGCCCGCGGCGGTGCGCCGCAGCGGCGTGGCCATCACCCCGGCGTTGTCGAGCAGGATGTCCAGCGGGCCGGCCCAGGCGGCCACGAACGCCGCGACCGAGGCCGGGTCGCTCAGGTCGAGCGCGGCGACCTGTGGGGCGGCGCGCCCGGTCGACGTCCCCAGTTCGGCCGCGACCTGGGCTCCGACGGCCGGATCGCGGACGGCGAGGGTCACCTCGGCCCCGGCCCGCAGCAGCTCGCGAGCGCTCTCGCGGCCGATCCCCGAGGCTGCGCCTGTCACGATCGCCCGCCGTCCGGTCAGGTCGACCCCCGCCAGCACCTCCCGGGCCCGGGTGCCGGCTCCGAACGGGATGGTGGGTACCGCACTGTCGGTGGACATGTCGCTCCTCGGCTGGGGCTATCCTCTAAGTGGAACAGCGTCCACTTGACCATAAGTGGAGCGCGCTCCATTTGCAAGGAGGACACCGGATGGGCCGGGAACTGCGCTCGGACGCGCGGGAGAACCACGACCGGATCATGGAGGCGGCGGCGACCGCTTTCGCGACGCCGGGCGCCGACACGTCGCTGCGGGCGATCGCCCGGGCCGCCAACGTCGGCATCGCCACCGTCTACCGGCGGTTCCCGACCCGCGAGGACCTGGTCGAGGCCACCTACCGGACCGAGAGCGCCCGGCTCGGTGAAGCGGCCGGGCAGCTGCTGCAGACCGGCCCACCGCTGGCGGCGCTGCGCCGGTGGATGGACCTGTTCGTCGACTACATGCTGGCGAAGCAGGGCATGTCGGACGCCTTGCCGGCCATCCTGCTGGCCCAGGAGGAGCTGCGCTCACACACCCGGAAGGTGTTGCAGGAAGCCATCGACGAGCTGCGCCGGGCCGGCGTGGCCGCCGGTGAGCTGCGGGCGGACGTGCCGGCCGAGCAGATCATGCTGGCGCTCGGCGGCGTCACCCTGATCACCGCCCACGAGCACGAGCACGACCGCGGCCACGTCGACGCCCTGCTCAACCTGTTGCTGGACGGCTTGCGGCTCCGCTGACTCGTTCGACCCGGCGCCGGCCGATCGAGGTCACCAGGGAACCACGCCGGCGTCCTCGAAGAACGACCCGCTCGGACCGTCGTCGGGCAGCGTGGCCAGCCGGATCGCGGTGGCCGCACCCTGCTTGGGCGGGCGCCCGTTGAAGCCGGTGAAATCGGTGGCGACCAGGCCGGGGCAGGCGGCGTTGATCAGGATGCCGGAGCCGGCGAACTGCCGGGCGTAGGCCACGGTGACGCCGTTCAGGAACGACTTCGACGGCGAGTAGGCGGCCATCACCGGCCCGATCTCGATCTCCGGGTCGGCCTGCCGGGTCAGCGAGGCGACGCTGCTGGAGACGTTGACGATGCGGGGCGACGCCGAGCGGCGCAGCAGCGGCAGCATCGCGTTGGTCACCCGGATGACGCCGAGAACGTTGGTCTCCACGACCGTGCGGACGACGTCGAGGTCGAGCGTGGTCGGGTCCTGCACCCATCCGGGGCCCATCGGCCCGGAGATACCGGCGTTGTTGACCAGGGCGTCCAGCCGCCCGGCCCGGGCCTCGACCAGAGCTACGGCCTCGGTGACGCTCCGGTCGTCGGTCACCTCCAGCGGCACCCCGAACGCGTCCACACCGGCGGCCCGTAGCTTCTCCACCGCGGCCTTGAGCCGGCCCGGGTTGCGGGCCCCGACCCCCACGCGGTACCCGAGGGCGCCCAGCCCGGCCGCGATCTCGTACCCGATCCCCTTGTTGGCGCCGGTGACCAGCGCGATCTTCGTTTCACTCATACCGGGATGCTCGCCCTCGCCCAGGTGCGCGGCCAACACCCATCCGGTGGGCTGTGATACCCACCCGGTATCACCGAGCGTATCCTGGGTCGGTGGACACCCTGGAGACCCGCGAGCTGCAGTACTTCGTGGCCGTCGCCGAGGAACTGCACTTCGGCCGGGCGGCCGAACGCCTCGGCATCGCCCAGCCCCCGCTGTCGCGGGCCGTCCAGCGCCTGGAGCGGCGCCTGGGGGTCAGCCTGCTGGAGCGTAACCGCCGTGGGGTCAGCCTGACCGAGGCCGGAGAGGTGCTGCTACACGAGGCGCGTGCCGTCCTCGAGGCGACCACAGCCGCGGCCCGCCGCACGCGCCGGGCCGGTGGGGCCGATCGCCCGGACGGGCGGGGCAATCGCCTGGTGCTGGCGGTGAAGGCCGCCGGGTCTCACGAACTGCTGCAGAAGCTGCTCGACGCCTACGCGGCCGAGCCCGACGCGGTCGAGGTCGAGGTGCTCCTGTGCGGCCTGTGCGAGCAGGGAAAGCTGCTGCGCGACGGCAGCGCCGACGCGGCCCTGCTGCACGCCCCGTTCAACCCGCTGACCGGGTTCGACAGCGAAGAACTGACCACCGAGGCGCAGGTCGCCATCCTGCCCGCCGGGCACCGGCTCGCCACGCGAAAAACGTTGTCCCTAGCTGACATCAGCGACGTCCCGGATCTACCGATGGCCCGCTGGCCCCGCGACGACGGCAGCTACCGGCCCGGCCCGGGCCCGGAGGTCCACAACCAGACCCAGCTGGCCCAGTTGATCGCGCTCGGGCGGGCCCTGGCCGTCTTCCCCGAGTCGGCCCGCTCCTGGCTGTGGGCCGGGCACGCCGCCGTCCCGCTGATCGATGCACCACCCGTCGTCACCCACATCGCCTGGCCCCCGCACAGCCGCTCCCTGGCCCTGGCCAACCTCGTTCGCACCGCCTCGCGACTATGACCGAACCAAACAGTCGTCGCCTGAATGCGGTCAGCGCCTAAGCTTCGGCGGCGGCTTCGCTGGACACGACCCCTCGCTGACGAGGGAGCACCGGAATCGACGGCGGTGCCGGTGGCGCCGGGGCAACGGGCTCATCGCTGGCCTGGAGCCGGTCCCGCCCGGCCTCTTTGGCTCCGTACAGCGCCCGGTCGGCGTCCGCCATCAAGGCCTCGGCACTGAGGTGCCCCCGCGTCGTGGCCACCCCGACGCTGACCGTGACGTGCCGTTCGGGCCCGAGAGCCCGGTGGGGGATTGCCGCCTCCCGCACCAGTTCAAGCACCCGCTCGGCCACAACCAGTGCGCCGATGCTGTCGGTGTCCGGCAGGACCAGGGCGAACTCTTCACCGCCGAACCGGGCGACCAGGTCGGCGCCGCGGTGGGTGGACAGGCCGAGCTGGGCGGCCACCTGTCGCAGGCAATCGTCGCCGGCCAGGTGACCGTAGGAGTCGTTGTAGAGCTTGAAATGGTCGACATCACACATCAGCACGCTCAGTGGCCGCTGCGTGTGCTGGTGGGCGGACCACGCGCGCTCCAGATGAGCATCGAGGGCCGGCCGGTTCTGCAAGCCGGTCAGGCCGTCGTGCAGCAGGGCCTCCTGCAGTTGCTCGTTGGCCCGGCGCAGGTCCTCCTGGGCGGCCCGGCGCACGGAGATCTCCGACTCCAGGGCCATCGTCCTGGCGGTAACCAGCGTTTCGAGTTCGCTCGCCCTGTGGGTGAGGTCATGAGCCCGGTTGAACGCCTCCAGGGCCCGGCTGATGTCCAGCCGTAGCGACTCCCCGGTGTGCCGGTCCAGCGGAACCTGCTCGTGCAGCAGAAAACCGAACCAGCGCTCGGCGCTGAACAGCGGCTGCAAGGTGAAGGTCCCGGTGTCGAGCTCGCTTCGCAGGGCCGGGGGCAGGAGGGAGGGGGCTTCGAACTTCTCGAGCAGGGCCAGTTGGTGCCCTGACACGATCACCGGCTCGTCAGCCAGTTCGTCGCGACCGTCACGGTAGGCCAGGATCACCTGGGCCGCGGCCGGAACCGCCCCGGGCCCGACCTGCTGGGCCAGGATGAGGAAGCAGCGCCTGATGTGCAACCGGGGCAGGAACGCCGTCACGGTCCGGGTCATCTGGCTGACGGTGGTGCTGGCGGCCAGTGCTCGGTTCAGGGCCAGGATGTGATGGGAGGAGGACTGCTCGATGCGGTCGCGCTCGGCGCGCGCCTCGCCCAGGGCCCGTTCGATGTGCAGGCACACCGACAGCGCCGCGGACACCAGAGCCTTGGCCTGTGGATCGCTCGGCGAGGTGTTCCCGATCTCGATCTCGATGCCGCGCAGTACCTGGCGCCACCAGACCGGTTCGGGATGGGCGAACACCAGGCTGCGCAGCTCGGTACCCATCCGGACGTCCTCGGAGGCGTTGAAGTCCCGGTCCAGGGTTCGAGGCAACCAGCGCTGCCGGTGGGCCGCCAGCTGGGCCCGGATGTCCTCACCGGCGGGGCTGGTGGCTGGGGGGAACTCGACGGCCAGGATGCCGCTGAGCCCGGCGGATTCATCCGACGGCGGAGGCGGCGGCGGCACGTAGGCGCTACGACTGGAGCGGCGGACCACCAGTTGTCCCGGTCGAAGCGCCGGCTGCGCGGTGCTGGTGCCGGCCATGACGGCGGCCAGCAGCTGCCCGGCCGCTCGACCCTGAGCATGCAGGTTCTCCTCGAAACTGCTCAGCAGGGGCTCGCTGAAGTAGGCCGCCTCGGTGTTGCCGAAGCTGACCACCGACACATCGTCCGGAACCCGGATGTACTCCGCGCTCAGCGCGCTCAGGACACCGAGGGCGATCTCGTCCGTGGCCGCGACCACGGCGTCGAAATCCAGGACCGGGGCCCAGCTCAGACGCCGGGTCATCTGGCCGTGGGCCACATCGCGGTCGAAGCAGGCGCCCAGCACCGCTCGAGCCGGCAACTCGATTCCATGGGTGGCCGCGGCCCGGCGGAACACTCCCTCACGCTCGTGGGTACCGTCGAGCTCGAAACCGGTGGTGGCCAGGAGGGGTCGGCGCCGGCCGCAGTCCAGAACCAGGTGCCGCAGGACCTCGTTCATCGAGGATGCCCGGTCGGGCAGGACTGCGGGTCGACCCGTGAGGGTGGTCCCGACGCTCACCACCGGGACTTCGGTGATTCCGGTGAGAACGTCGGTCAATTGCGCATTTCCCTCGATCCGCTCGTTCATGGCGGTCACCACGATGCCCTGCAGCAGGCCGGTACTGATCATCCGCTGCAGCACCCGGCCCCGGGTCGGGTGCAACGGGTGAATCACCACGACCAGGACCGTCATTCCGAGTGGACGGAGCACCGACTCCAGGCCCTCGATCAGAGGGACCTGGGACTCTTGCTGGCGATCGACGACGACGGCCACCCTGACTGGCGCTATCTTGATCACCCCCACCGGTGCATTCCTCGGATCATCGGCTTCTGAAGCCCGAGGCTTGACCGACGCGTCAGGACATCTCAGACGGCGGTAGTTTGGCCCGACTGTTCATCTCATCACCGTTCCCGCCGAATCTCCTAGATACCACGGCACCGCCTGAACAGCACGCGTATTCGTCGCTGCGGTGAAGATTGTCGGCTCTGTGTGCGGCGATGGGCTGGACCAGCTCCGGCATCCATCGCCGGGCCCGCGCTGTGGGTGCGGGGTAGCGACGTCTGTGCCCGCTACAATGGGCACGTCTCTCGGCTACCGGAGCATGTCTGCCCCCCGGATTCCTGCCGATGCTCGCAAGAGCCGACGCCTTCGATTGCACGGGGGTTCGGAGCGACCACGCGCGGCTTTGAGCTCGCCCTGTGGTGCCGCTCGACCGAAAGGCACTGCGATATGACCATTCGCTTCGGTTTTGTGAGTTCGTATCCGCCCACCGTCTGTGGCCTGGCCACGTTCGCGTCGTCGCTCTACCTCGAGCTGGTCGCGACCGGTCAGGGAGCCGGGCGCGTCATCCAAGCGGTCGACGGCCCGCAGGCGGCTGGCGGTGACGAGGTGGTCGGCAGCCTGGTCGCGGGTGAGGCGGGCAGCGGCCTGCGCGCCGCCGCCCTGCTCAATGAGGGTGACGTGGCGATCGTCCAGCACGAGTACGGCATCTACGGCGGTGCGGACGGCCAGGAGATCCTGCCCCTGCTGGCCGCCCTGACCGTGCCCTCCGTCGTCGTCCTGCACACCGTCCTGAGCGAGCCGACCGCGAACCAGCGAACGGTGCTCGAATCGGTGGTCGCCCTGGCCGATGCCGTCGTCACGATGACCCGCACCGCGCGTGATCGCCTCGCCGCCGGTTACGCGGTGGACATGGCGAAGGTCACCGTGATCCCGCACGGCGCGCCCCCGGCGCGCGCCCAGGTGGTCCGCCCCCGCAACCGGCCGGCGACCCGGCCGACGATTCTCACCTGGGGCCTGATCGGGCCGGGCAAAGGCATCGAGTGGGCGGTGGAGGCGATGGCCCAACTGGGCGACCTCGATCCTGCGCCACGCTACCTGGTGGCCGGCCGTACCCACCCCAAAGTGATTGCCCATCAGGGGGAGTCGTACCGGCAGCGGCTGGTCGAGCGGGCCCGCGAACTGAGCCTGGACGATGTGGTGACCTTCGACAGCCGCTACCTCACCAGTGCCGAGCTGGCCGAGCTGGTGGCGGCGGCCGACATCGTCCTGCTGCCCTACGATTCCACCGAGCAGGTCACCTCAGGCGTCCTGATCGAGGCGGTGGCCGCGTCCAAACCCGTGGTCGCCACCCGCTTCCCGCACGCGGTCGAGCTGCTCGGCGGTGGGGCCGGCATGCTCGTCCCGCACCAGGACCCGATCGCCCTGGCCGAGGCCCTGCGCACCCTGCTGACCCGTCGCGACATCGCCGAGGGGATGAGCCGGGCCGCGGTCGCGACCGCCCCTGAGGTGCTGTGGCCGGCGGTCGCCGCCCGCTATCGCGAACTGGCCCACCGGTTGATCGCCGCGCGGGTCAGCGTATGACGGCCGCCGGCACCTCGCCCGGCCCGGTGTTCGACCACCTCCGGCGGATGACGCAGGGGCCGGGCCTGTTCGAGCACGCCGACCACACCGAGCCCCGGCCCGAGCACGGTTTCTGCCTGGACGACGTCGCCCGGGCCCTGGTCGTCGTCTGCCGCGAACCTGATCCGAGCCCCGTCGTGCTGGGGCTGGGGCGCACCTACCTGGACTTCACCCTGGGCGCGGTGGCGCCCGACGGCCAGTGCCACAACCGGATGCGCACCGACGGTACCTGGGCCGACGATCCGGCCCCGGGCGACTGGTGGGGTCGTGCGGTCTGGGGGCTGGGCGTGGCCGCCGCCCACGGGCCCACCGAGGAGTTCCGCCGGCGGGCCCTGGACGGGTTCCACCGGGCCGGCGCCGCCCCCGTGTCACCGTTCCTGCGAGCCAGTGCTTTCGCCGCGCTCGGGGCGGCCGAGGTGGCCGGCCGTCACCCGGACGACGAGATCGCCCACGACCTGCTGCGGGACGCCGTCCAGATCATCGGGGTGCCGTCGGCGGCCACGGTCGATCCGTTCTGGCCGTGGCCGGAACGGTGGCTGACCTACGCCAACGCCTCCGTCGCCGAGGCTCTCCTGGTGGCCGGCTCGATGATTCCGCACGAGGCGGCCCGGCGGCACGGGCTACGGCTGCTGGAGTTCCTGCTGCGCAGCGAGACCCGCGACGGGCACCTGTCGGTGACGCCGGTCGGGGGCCGCGACCGGGCCGCCGCGGACCCGGGATTCGATCAGCAGCCGATCGAGGTCGCGGCTCTGGCCGACGCCTGCGCCCGGGCCTACGACCTGACCGGGCAGGAACCCTGGCGGGCCGGAGTCAAGCTGGCCGCGGCCTGGTTCCTGGGCGACAACGATGCCAAGGTGGCGATGATCGATCCGCTGACCGGCGCCGGGTTCGACGGCCTGGAACGCCACGGCCGCAACCTCAACCAGGGGGCGGAGTCCACCCTGGCCGCCCTCTCCACGGCCCAGCAGGCCCGGCGACTCGGGGTGTGGGCATGAGCCTGGCCCACCCGATCGACGCCGGCGAGGCGGCCGGGGGATCGGTGCTCCCCGACCTGGCCCGGGTGATCGCCCGGCTGTTCCTGCCCGGCGAGGAGCTGCCCACCGGGCGCTCGCGAAGGGGAGCGGTGGCGCAGCGGGTCCTCGCCCTGCCCGAGGCCGAGGTGGAGCAGCTCACGGCCGAGTTGATGGTCAACTTCTCCGAGCGCCACCGCGGCTACCTCGAGCTGCTGCGCGCCCACGCGGCGGTGGTCAGCCCCTTCGTACCCGGAGACGCGCAGATGTCGCCGGCCCGGGCCCTGCTGATGGGGGCCACCTTCACCAACGAGTACGCCCTGGAGGGGGCCGCCATCTGCAACCCGAGCGCGGTCCTGCACCCCGACCAGAGCGGGCTCCTGGTCGGGCAGATCCGGCTGGCGATCAGCCTGCGGGCGATCGGCGAGGGGCACCTGTCCTCGATCGGCTTCTGCACCGCGTTGGCCGGCCCGGGCGATCGGTGGTCGTTCGAACCTCGGGCCCGCCCCGCGGTGGTCGGCACCAGTTCGACCGGTTCCTGGTACCGCGATCATCTGCACGCGGTGCTGATCGACCTCGGCCAGATCGACGGGCTCGCGCACAGCGTGCTGGTCAGCCTGCCCGAGCAGTTCAGCGACCCCGACCTGGAGGCCGCGCTGGCGGCGGCCCACCCGGGCCTGCTCGCCCTGCCCGGCGCCCAGTCGACCGTCGACCTGCTGCGCCGCCTGGTCGGCTCCGCCTACCAGGTGACCTTTCCCGACGACGTCGAGCTCAGCCAGCAGGTGCTGTTCCCGGTCACCGACGAGGAGAGCAACGGCCTGGAGGACGCGCGGTTCGTCCAGTTCACCCGGGACGACGGGACGATCGAGTACCGGGCCACCTACACCGCCTACGACGGGCGCCAGATCGCCCCCCGGCTCCTGATCAGCGGCGACCTGCGCACGTTTCACGCTCACCGGCTGGCCGGCCCGGCCGCCCGGAACAAGGGCATGGCCCTCTTTCCTCGCCTGGTCGGTGGCGAGCACCTGGCCCTGTGCCGCTCGGACGGCGAGAGCACGAGCCTGGCCCGCTCGCCCGACGGCTTCGTCTGGAGCGAGCCGGTCGCGCTGCAGGTGCCCGCGCTGGCCTGGGAGCTGCTCCAGGTGGGCAACTGCGGTCCGCCGATCGAGACCGACCGGGGCTGGCTGGTGCTGACCCACGGCGTCGGGCCGATGCGGGTCTACGCCATCGGGGCGCTCCTGCTCGACCTGGACGACCCGAGCCGGGTGCTGGCTCGGCTGGAGCAGCCGTTTCTGATGGCGGCCCCGGCCGAACGGGAGGGCTACGTGCCGAACGTGGTCTACTCCTGCGGCGGCGTCGTCCACGACGGCCGACTGTGGCTGCCCTACGGCATCGGGGACGCGCGGATCGCGGTGGTGTGGGCCTACGTCGAGGAGTTGCTGGACGCGATGTCACCGGCCACGGCGGCGAACAGGTCCGCGTAGTCGGCGACCATCCGCTCGGCGCTGAAGCGCTGCTCGACGTCGTCCCGGCAGGCCCGGCGATTCAGCGTCCCGAGTCGATCGACGGCGGCCTCGGCCGCGGCGAGATCATCGATCAGGAAACCGGTTTCTCCGTCCCGGATCAGCTCCGGCATCGAGCCCAGCCGGTAGGCGATCACCGGCGTGCCGGTGGCCAGGGCCTCCACCACCGACAGCCCGAACGGCTCGGCGAAGCTGATCAGGTGGACCAGGGCCCTTGCGCCGCCGAGCAGTCGGTCCCGCTCGGCCGGGCCGACCGGGCCGGCATAGGTGATGTCCGGGTGCTTCAGGTGAGGCTCGACCTGCTCGGCGAAATACGCCTCGTCCTGGATGATCCCGGCCAGCACCAGCGGCAGGCCGGTTCGCCGGGCGAGCTCGATCGCGCGATGGGCGCCCTTGTCCGGGTGCATGCGGCCGAGGAAGAGCAGGTAGGAGCCGGGGTCCGGGCAGAAGGTGAACCCGCTCAGGTCGATCCCGTGGTGGATCGTGCGCTGGTAGGTCAGATCAGGGTGGCGGTCGGCGTCGCTGATCGAGACGTACCGGGCGATGTCGTCGTAGGCGCGGTACACCGGCAGGATCGCCGGGGACGAGAACCCGTGAACGGTGGTGACCATCGGGGTGGCGACCAGCCGGCTGTAGGTCAGTGGCAGGAAGTCGAACTGGTTGGACAGGACGTCGAACTCGCCGGCCCGCTCGAACGCCGCCGAGATGTGCAGGCACTCGTAGACCTTGGCGTCGAGGCCGCGATCCTCCTCGTAACCGGTCGGGCTCTCGGCGTGCAGCCGGGCCGACGTGATCGAGTCGGCGGTGGCGAACAACGTCACCTCATGGCCCAGCGCGACCAGCCCCTCGGCCAGGGTCGAGGCCACCTGTTCCCACGGCCCGTAATCCCGAGGCGGCGTCCGGTGCGCGACTGAGGCGATCACCCCGATACGCATGGCCCTCACCGTAGGCCACCGGCTGAGCAGTTGCCGGGACGCGGGACCTTCGCCCCGGTCGCCCTGTCCATCGGCCCTGATCAGTGACGGCCTGGTCGCGGCACAGTGAGTACGGGTAGCCGCCCCCGCGCAGATCGAGGACTTCAGATGATCTACATCGCAACCCAGGGCAATCCCCGGATCGTCGTCGGCGTCGATGGATCGCCCGGATCGAGGACGGCCCTGCGCTGGGCCATGACCCAGGCCCGGTTGCTCGGAGCCCGGGTCGAGGCCGTGGCCGCCTGGCAGGACCCGGCGGTCGCCGGATACGCCTACGGCGGCCTCACCGCCCACACCGACGAGAGCCTGGCCTCGACCGCGTACAAGAAGCTCAACCAGACCATCGATGAGGTGTCGGCCGAGCTGAACTGCGTGCGGCACCTGACCTGCCCGGTCGTTGTCGTCCCGACGATTCAGGAGTGACCGCGGTCCGTGTCCGAGCCCGGGCTCGGGGGGATGCCGCTATCGAAGGGTGAGCACCAACTTCTCGTGGACCTGCCCGCCTTCGAGCAGAGCGTGCGCCGCGGCGGCGTCCGACAGGGGAAGCAGTCGCTGAGCCCGTAGCCTCAGGGCACCCGAGGCGAGCAGCGGCATGGTCCGGTCGAGGGCGTCCGGGGCCCGGTCCGGGGTCGGCGCCGACAGGGTGACCCCGAGGTCGGCGGAGTGCTCACCGGCCAGGGTGATCACCCGCGACGGCCCGCCGGCCAGGTCGACTGACTCCTCCAGTCCGCCGTGGCCGGCAGCGTCGAGCACGGCGTCGACCCGCGGCACGTACTCGCGCACCCGGCCGGCCAGGTCGGGGCCGTACCGCACCGGAATCGCGCCGAACTCGTGCAACAGGTCCTGGTCACCGGGCCCGGCCACGCCGATCACGGTCAAACCCTGGATCCGGGCGAGCTGGACGGCGATGATTCCGACCGAGCCACCAGCGCCGAGCACGAGCACGGTCTCGCCGGCGCTAACCTTGAGCTGGTCGAGCACCCCGACGGCAGCCTCGGCCGAGGCCGGCAGCGCGGCGGCGTCCGCCCAGCTGACGTCGGCGGGTTTGGGTGTCCAGATCGAGGTGAGCGCGTACTCCCCGTAGCCACCAAGGGCCGGCAGCAGAGCGGCGACCTCGTCGCCGACGGCCACCCCGCTCACGCCGGGGCCGAAGGCATCCACCACGCCGGCCGCCTCGAAGCCGAGCACGGCTCGCGGTGGCTGGGGAAACACGGCCCGCAGGTCACCGCGGCGGATCTTGAGGTCGGTCGGCCCCACCCCGGCCGCTTGGACCCGGATCCGGATCTGCCCGGCGGCAGGCTCGGGCATCGGTACCTCGGACCAGACGAGCACGTCCGGGGAGCCGTACCCGACGAGAACGGACGCCTTCGGCACGATGGTCTCCCTGCTGGTGAACGGGTGTCACGCGATGATGGGGTCACAGCTTCATCCGAAGAAGTTAGGTGACATGTCAAGTAATAGCACGCCGCCGCCGCCACCGGCGAGCGGGTGGCTCAGCCCGGACCAGAGCCAGGCCTGGCTGGCCTACATCCGGCTGCAGTTGCGCCTGAACTACGAGATGAACCGTCAGTTGCAGACCGACAGCGGCCTGTCCCTGCCCGACTACGACGTCCTGACCGCGCTGGGGGCCGCCCCCGGCGAGTGCCTGCAGATCACCGTTCTGGCGGCCCAGATCGGCTGGGAGCGCAGCCGCCTGTCACACCACGTGCGCAGGATGAGCCGTCGCGGGATGGTCATCTGCGACCTGTCGGCCGCTGACCGGCGAGTCACCGAAGTCACGCTCACCGTCGAGGGACGCAGAGCTCTCGACTCGGCGTCCCCGGGGCACGTCGATCTGATCCAGAATCTCTTCTTCGCCGCCCTGCCGGAGGATCTGCTGCCGACGCTCACCCAGGCACTGGAGGGCATCTACGCCAACACCGTCGAGCGCGGCACCTTACCGCCACCGGGCGGCCGTCCCGGCCCGACGTGACTGAGAGCTCTCGCGGCAGGTTCAGATAAGACTGTCGGCGCGTTGCTGGGCCTGGATGGCGGTCAGGGCGATGGTGTAGACGATGTCCTCGACCAGGGCGCCGCGGGAAAGGTCGTTGACCGGCTTGGCCAGGCCCTGGAGCATCGGGCCGATGCTGATCACGTCGGCGTTGCGCTGGACCGCCTTGTAGGTGGTGTTGCCGGTGTTCAGGTCGGGGAAGACGAAAACCGTGGCCCGCCCGGCCACCGGGCTGTGCGGGGCCTTGCTGGCCGCGACCGAGGCGGTCGTCGCCGCGTCGTACTGCAACGGCCCGTCGACCAGCAACGACGGCTCGCGCTCGCGGACCAGGGCGGTGGCCTCGGTGACCGTGACCACATCGGTGCCGGAGCCGGAGCTACCGGTACTGAAGCTGATCATCGCCACCCGCGGTTCGATGCCGAAAGCCCTGGCCGAAGCAGCACTCTGGATCGCGATGTCGGCCAGCTGGGCCGCGTCCGGATTGGGGTTGACCGCGCAGTCGCCGTAGATCACCACCTCGTCGGGCAGGCACATGAAGAACACCGACGACACCAGCTTGGCGCCGGGTGCCGGGCCGAGCAGTTGCAGGGCCGGGCGCAGGGTCGCCGCAGTGGTGTGGACGGCGCCGGCGACCAGGCCGTCGACCTCGTCCAGGCGCAGCATCAGCGTTCCCAGCACGATCGGATCGGCGAGTTGGTCGCGGGCGATCGCCTCGGTCATGCCCTTGTGCCGGCGGGCCTCGACCATCGCCTCGACGTACCGGGGCTCGACCTGCCTGGGGTCGATGATCTCCAGGTCGGCCGGCAGGTCCAGGCCGAGCCGGGCGGCGGCCGTAGCCACGTCGGCGGGCGGGGCCAGCAGCACGCAGCGGGCGATGCCCTGCTCGTGGCAGACCACGGCGGCCCGCAGGGTTCGCGGCTCGGTGCCCTCGGGCAGCACGATTCGCCGGTTCGCCTTTCGGGCCGCGGTGGTCAGGCGGTGCCGGAAGGCCGGTGGGCTGAGCCGGGTGACGTGGGTCGGGGTCGGTAGCGCGGCCAGCCAGTCCGGGTCCAGACCTTCGGCCACGGTCGCCATAACCAGGCGGGCCCGCTCCAGGTCGTCGGCCGGCACCTCCGGGTCGATCGAGTGCACGATCGTCGCCGTCTCATACGACAGCGTCGGGGTGAGCAGCACGGGCAGGCCGGTCTCGGTCGCCGGCCGGCACAGGTCCCAGACCCGCAGGTCCGGGGCCAGGCCGACGGTCAGCAGCAGGCCGGCCAAGCGGGTGCCGTTCATTGCGGCCAGACAGACGCTGAGGATGACGTCGTGCCGATCTCCGGGGACGACGACGAACCGGCCCTCGCTCAGCAGCGGCAGGATGCCCGGCACGGCCTGGGCGCCGATGATCACGTCCTTCACCCGCCGGTCGCTCTCGCCCTGGCTCAGCACGGTGATCTCCAGGTCGGCAATCAGATCGCGCACCCGGGGCCAGGTCAGCTCGATCCGGAACGGCACCGCCCCGGCGAACCTCAGACCCTGGTCGGCCAAAGCCTTGCGGACAGTGTCGACGGCGGCCGGGGCGACGTCGTCCAAACGGTTCACCAGGGCGCCGATCACCCGGTCGTGCTCGTTGGCCCGGTAGGTCTGAGCGGTGATGGCCATCGCCTCGGCCAGGTGCTCGACCGCGTCGCCCCCGAGGTCGTCGTCCACGGCGCCGACCAGCAGCACGTCGGCGTCGAAGGCCTTGGCCAGCGCCACGTTCATCCGCCCGGCATAGGTGAGGTCGGGCCCGGTGGCCAGGCCCTCCAGGATCACCACGTCGTGGCCGGCCACCACCGCCTCCATCCGGGAGATCACCTGTTCCAGCAGGCTCTCCAGGGCGTTCTCGCTCAGCGCCCGTTCCACCTGCCCGGCCGGGATCGGCTCCGGCGGTTGCAGCGTCGAGGTCAGCCGGACCAGTGCACTCGAGCGGTCCCCACCGGCCTTGCCCGGACGGGGCTGGGCCAGCGGCTTGCCGAAACCGACGTCGACCCCCTGCTGCTGCAGGGCGCTGACGAGGCCCAGGCAGGTGCTGGTCAGTCCGGAGCCCTGCCCGGTCGGGACGACCAGAATCGTCCGGGTGACCCGCGGCCCGGCCGCCGACACCGTCACCGGCTCGTTCGCGGTGCGTCGAGGGGCACCGACCAGGTGAGCCGGGCACCGCCGGGCCCGCGGCTCTGCAGGGCGAACGACCCGCCGAGCCGCTGGGCCCGCACCGCCATGTTGACCGTGCCGTGCCCGGGCACGTCGTCCGGGCTCGGCCCGACCCCGTCGTCCTCGACAACGGCCGTGATCGTGCGTTCGGCCACGTTCACCGCGACCCGGACCTCGGCCGTGCGGCCCTTGGCGTGGCGGGCCACGTTGGTCAGCGCCTCACCGATCACGGCCAGCAGGTCGGAGTGCAGGCCGTCCGGCACGGCCGAGTCGAGCGGACCCTCCATGGTCAGGCGGGGCTCGAAGTTCAGCACCGCCGCGGCCCGGGTCACCGTACGCACGATCTCCCCACGCAGCCCACTGGCCCGCTCCTGCGGTTCCTGCAGGGAGAAGATCGCCCGGCGCACGTCGTGGATGGTCTCGTCGAGGTCGTCGACGTAGGTCGACAGTTTCATGTGGACACCCTCGTGCTCGGTGACCGTGGGCAGAACGCCCTGCAGGCCGAGCCCGATCGCGAAGAGCCGCTGGATGATCAGGTCGTGCAGGTCGCGGGCGATCCGGTCGCGGTCCTCGTAGATGGCCAGTCGCTGCCGGTCGGAGGAGGCCCGGCTGAACTCCACCGCCAGCGCGGCCTGCCCGGCGAAGGTGTGCACCATGAGCACATCGGCCTCCCGGAACGGCGTGGCGTCGCGCAGCCGGGTCACGCAGAGCACCCCCAGGGTGCGCCCGCCGGAGCCCAGTGGCACCAGAACCCCGGTGCCGGTCTGCCCGATCGGCGGCGCGGCGTCCGAGACCGCCTGCAGCACGGGCGAGTCGGGGCCGAAAGTTCGCACCTGACCGGCGATGAACAGCTGGCTGGCGACGTCCTCGCTCAGGCGGTAGCGCTGGTCGACGAACCCGGCGGCCTGGGTCTGGTGCGCGGCCAGCACCGTCAATTCGTTGCTGTCGTCGTCGCGCAGCAACAGGAACGCGGCGTCCGCCTCGACGATCTCGGCCGCTTTGTCGACCACCAGTTGCGTGGTCTCGGAGGACTGGGCGCCGCGCAACAGCCGGTTGGTCACTTCCGAGGACGCCGCCAGCCAGCGCTCACGCCGTCGGGTCGCCTCGAACAGCCGGGCGTTCTCGATCGCGATTCCGGCCGCGGCGGCCAGGGCGACCATCAGATCCTCGTCCTGCTCGGTGAACTGCCCGCCACCGCGCTTCTCGGTCAGGTAGAGGTTGCCGAACACCTCGGCCCGCACCCGGATCGGAACCCCGAGGAAGGTGCCCATCGGGGGGTGGTTGGGCGGGAAGCCGAACGACGCCGGGTGCAGCCGCAGGTCGGGCAGCCGCAACGGCTCAGGGTGGGTGATGATCAGGCCCAGGATGCCCTTGCCGCTGGGCAGGTCACCGATCTCGGCCCGGGCGTGCGGGCCCATGCCCACGGTGATGAACTCGGCCAACTGGGTCTGGTCGGGCCCGATCACGCCCAGGGCGGCGAACTCGGCGTCCGACAGTTCCGCCGCCAGCTCGGTGATCCGGCGCAGCGTGTCGGGCAGGCTCTGCTCGCTGGCCACCGAGACCACGGCGTCCAGCAGGCGGTGCAGTTTGTGCTCGACGCCGATGATGTCCTGGGCCCGGTTCACCAGTTCGCGCAGCAGTACGTCGAGCCGCAGACGGTGCAGGCCCGGAACGCTCGGATCGGGTGGTACCGCCGACAGCGGGTGGTCCGGTTGGTCGGTCACGAGTCTCCCGCCTGATCAGAGAACCGTTCGCCCGACCGCGACGGCCTCTCAGGCGGCGGCGCCTCCAGACCGGTGAGGTCCGCGGACGTCGGAGTCTACGCGGATGGCCACCGGCTCGGAGGCCACGTCGAGCCGGTGCCCGCTGATCTTCTCGGCGGCCACCCTGAAGTACAGGTCGCGCTGGTCGGCTCCCCAGGAGCGCAGGTCCAGGGCCTGCGTGCTCCGCAGTTCGGCGGAGTCGGTGAGCTCGTGGGCCCGGCCGACGATGGTCACGCTCCAGCCGGTGTGCGAGTGGATGTCGAAGTCGTCCGTCTCGAAGGCGACCACGCTGCCGCGGGTCGCCACCGCAGCGACCGACCCGAAGGCCAAGCGGATCAGCACACTCCGGTTCTCCAGGCGGTAGGTCACCGGAAGCACATCGGGAAGGGCCCGGTGGGTGAAGATCAGCCGGCCCAAAGCCTGGGTCGCCATGAGCTCGAGGCAGGTCTTCGGGTCGAGCGTGGTCACCGAGCTTTGGGACATGCATCAATACATCACCCCATCGCTACCGGCCGGCACGGTCGCGGGACCCCGGTATCCGGGCCTTTGGTCCTCGGTGTCCAGGCGCCGGTTCCTGTAGAACGGAAGAGTGATCCGCGTCTATCTGCTCGATGACCACGAGATCGTCCGCCGTGGCTTGATCGCCCTGCTGGAATCGGCCGGCGACATCGAGGTGATCGGCGAGTCCGGCTCGGCCCCCGAGGCCACCCGCCGGATCCCGGCGCTGCGCCCGGACGTCGCCGTCCTGGACGCGCGCCTGCCCGACGGCAGCGGCATCGACGTCTGCCGCGACGTCCGTTCGGCCGATCCGAGCATCAAGGCCCTGATCCTCACCTCTTACCAGGACGACGAGGCCCTGTTCAGCGCGATCATGGCCGGGGCGGCCGGCTACGTGCTGAAACAGATCAAGGGCACCGACCTGGTGGACGCCGTCCGTCGGGTCGCGGCCGGTCAGAGTCTGCTCGACCCGCTGGTCACGGCCCAGGTGCTGGAGCGGATCCGCCGGGGCAGCGACGACGATCCGGAAGAGCTCTCGTCTCTGACCCCGCAGGAACGCCGGATCCTGGAACTGATCGCTGAGGGCCTGACCAACCGCCAGATCGGCGAGCAGCTCTTCCTGGCCGAGAAGACGATCAAGAACTACGTGTCCAGCCTGCTGGCCAAGCTCGGCGTCGAGCGCCGCACCCAGGCCGCCATCCTGGCCAACCGCCTGCTCGGCCGCTGACCCCGGTCGGTAGTCAGACCCGACGCGAGGTCAGGCGGGCGGTGTCGCGGGCGATGGCGACCTCCTCGTCGGTGGGCACGACCAGGGCGGTCACCGGGCCGGGAGGGGTGATCCGGCCGTTGGTGGAGCGGCCGTGCTCCGCGTTGGCCTCGTCGTCCACCCGCAGGCCGAGGACGGCGAGGTGGCCCAGGATCGCCGAGCGCACGGCGGGGGAGTGCTCGCCGATGCCGCCGGTGAAGACCAGGGCGTCGAGGCGGCCCAGCGGCACTGCCAGCGCCGCCACCGACTTCGCCGCCCGGTAACAGAAGACGTCGATGGCCAGGGTGGCCGCCTCGTCTCCACCCCGGGCCGCCTCGTTCAGCGTCCGCATGTCGTTGCTGCGGCCGTCGGACAGGCCCAGCAGGCCGCTGCGGGTGTTGAGCACCTCCAGGACACCGGCCAGGTCCAGGTCAAGTTGCCCGGCGATGTAACCCAGGGCGCCGGGGTCGATGTCGCCACTGCGGGTACCCATCACCAGCCCCTCCAGCGGAGTCAGACCCATGCTGGTGTCGACCGAGACGCCGTCCCGGACGGCGGCGGCGCTGCAGCCGTTGCCCAGGTGGAGGGTGACCAGGCGCAGTGAATCCAGCGGCCGGGCGAGCATCTCGGCGGCCCGGCCACTGACGTACTGGTGGCTGGTGCCGTGAAACCCGAACCGGCGCACACCGTGCTCGTACCAGTCGGTCGGCACGGCGTACCGGTAGGCCCGCGGCGGCATGCTCTGGTGGAACGCGGTGTCGAACACGGCCACCTGGGGCAGACCGGGCAGCGTGTCGGTCACGGCGTCGATGCCGGCCAGGTTGGGCGGCATGTGCAGCGGGGCCAGCTCGGTGAGGTCGCGCAGGGCCGAGCGCACGTCGTCGTCGACCAGCACCGAGGTCGAGAACCGCTCGCCCCCGTGGACGACGCGGTGCCCGACCGCGGTGATCGCGTCCTTCTCGCCGGCCGGCAGGGCCGCCAGCAGCCAGGCGACCACGTCCTGGGGCGAACCGCCCGGCGGGGCCGCGATCGCCTCCAGGTGATCGCGGCCCAGCTTCAGGCTCACCTGGGGCGTGCCGACCCGCTCGGCCGTCCCGGTCAGTGACCGTTGGCCCGAGAGAGGATCGAGCACGGCCAGCTTCACCGACGAGCTGCCGCTGTTGATGACCAGAACCGCTGCGCCGTCCGACATCCCGGGGCTCAGGCGGGCACGGACGGGTCGCCGAGCACCCAGTTGGCAATGTCGGGCAGGTCTTCCAGGTGCTCCACCACGTAGCTCTCGTGCTCGGCCAGGCGGGCCTGGCACCAGGCGATCAGCTCGCTGGCTCCCCGCGGGGTGCGGCGAGCGTTGTGCAGGGCGTCCATCACCAGGTGGTAGCGCGAGACCCGGTTGCGGACCACCATGTCGAACGGCGTGGTGGTGGTGCCTTCCTCGATGAATCCCCGGACCCGGAACCGGTCGGCGTCCGGGCGCCCGTGCACCAGTTGGTGGACGGCGCCGGGGTAGCCGTGGAAGGCGAACACGACGTCCACGTGGTCGGTGAAGAGCTCCTTGAACAGGGTCTCGTCCATGCCGTGCGGGTGGTCCTTGCGGCGCGGCAACGACATCAGGTCGACGACGTTGACCACCCGGGTACGCAGCTGCGGCAGACGCTCGCGCAGGATCGCGGCAGCGGCCACGGTCTCCATGGTGACGACGTCGCCGGCGCAGGCCAGCACGATGTCCGGGTCGTCGCTGCCGTCGTCGGTGCCGGCCCAGCCCCAGATGCCGGCCCCGCGCGTGCAGTGCTCGATCGCCTCGTCCATGCTGAGCCACTGCAGTTGGGGCTGCTTGTCGATGACGATCAGGTTGACGTACGAGCGCGAGCGCAGGCAGTGGTCGGCCACCGAAAGCAGGCAGTTCGCGTCCGGCGGCAGGTAGACCCGCCCGACCTCTCCGCGCGAGGTGATCACGTTCTGGATTAGCCCCGGGCCCTGGTGGCTGAACCCGTTGTGGTCGTTGCGCCACGCGGTCGAGGTCAGCAAGATGTTCAGGCTCGGTACCCGGGCCCGCCAGGAGAGGTTGTTGGCCTCGTCCAGCCACTTGCCGTGCTGGATCGTCTGGGAGGCGCTGACCATGGCGAACGCCTCGTAGGTGGCGAACACGCCGTGCCGGCCGGTCAGGGTGTAGCCCTCCAGCCAGCCGTGGCAGTTGTGCTCCGAGAGAACCTCCATCACCCGCCCGTCCCGCGAAAGTGCGACGTCACCGGGGCGGACCTGCTCGGCGAAGCCGCGGTCGCTGGCCTCGAACACCGAACCCAGCCGGTTGGAGTTGGTCTCGTCCGGGCTGAACAGCCGGAAGGTCTGCGGATTGGTCCGGTAGATGTCGCGCATCAGCTCGCCGAACTTGCGGGTCGACTCCAGCCGGACCGTCGCCGGGGCCGGGACGTCGACCGCGTAGTCGCGGAAGTCCGGCAGCTCCAGGTCCTGGGTGAGCAGGCCGCCGTTGCTGTGCGGGGTGGCGCTCATCCGCAGGTCGCCGGCCGGGTTGGCCCGGCGCACCAGCTCGGACGGCGAACCGTCCTCGTCGAAGAGTTCCTCGGGCCGGTAGGAGCGCATCCACTGCTCCAGCAGGGCCAGGTGGGCCGGGTTCTCCCGGACGCCGGACAGCGGCACCTGGTGGGCCCGGAAGGTGCCCTGGACCTGCACGTCGTCGACGAGGTCGGGCCCGGTCCAGCCCTTGGGGCTGCGCAGGACGATCATCGGCCAGCGCGGGCGCTCGCCGTCCCAGCTGCCGTTCCGGGCCGAGTCCTGGATCGCCCGGATCGAGGCCCAGGCGCCGGCCAGGGCCTCGGCGAACCGGTAGTGCATGCCGGGCAGGTCCGAGCCCTCGACCTCGATCACGTCGTAGCCGTGACCGTGCAGCAGCGAGCGGACCTCGGCTGGATCCTTGCGCCCGAGCACGGTCGGGCCGGAGATCTTGGCCCCGTTGAGGTGCAGGATCGGCAGCACCGCGCCGTCGCGCTCGGGGTTGAGGAAGGACACGCCCTTCCAGGAGCCCTCCAGCGGGCCGGTCTCGGCCTCCCCGTCGCCGACCACGGCCAGGGCGATCAGGTCAGGGTTGTCCATCACCGCGCCGAAGGCGTGCACCAGCACGTAGCCGAGCTCGCCGCCCTCGTGGATCGACCCGGGCGTGGTCACCGAGACGTGGCTGGGGATGCCCCCGGGGGCGGAGAACTGCCGGAACAGCCGGTGCAGGCCCTCGGCGTCCGGGCTGATCCTGGGGTAGATCTCGGAGTAGGTGCCCTCCAGGTAGCCGGCGGCGACCAGGGCCGGGCCGCCGTGACCGGGACCGGCCAGGTACAGCATCTGCTGGCCGGTCTGCTGGATCAGCCGGGAGGCGTGCGCGTAGATGAACGACAGGCCCGGGCTGGTTCCCCAGTGCCCGAGCAGGCGGGGCTTGATCTGGGCGGCGGTCAGCGGTTCGCGCAGCAGGGGATTGTCCATCAGGTAGATCTGCCCGACGGTCAGGTAGTTGTTCGCCCGCCACCAGGCGTCCAGGGCCTCGACCTCGGCGGTCTCGGGATGGGCCAGGCGATCGATCAGCTCGGGCGGAGCGGAACTGCTCACGTCGGTCGTGGTCACGTCGGCCGTCCTCGATTCTCGGGGGTCGTGCACCGGTCCTGACAATCCAACCCTGTGGTGATTGTCGCGCAAGGCCAAGGGGCCGAAGGTCCCGAGAACACGGCGTGGCGTCCTGTAGACCCGGTCTCAAAGGCCCTGTCCGGATGCCCGGTGCCGGCGCAGGCTGCGGGCATGGACACCCCGACGCACCACCCCCGACCGGAGACGCCGACCTCGGCGTCCCGGCTCGACGAGGCCACCTGCTGGGCCCTGCTGCGGACCGTCGCCGTGGGTCGGCTGGGCGTGGCCTTCAGCAGCGAACCGGACATCTTTCCGGTCAACTACGTCTGCGACCACGCGAGCATCATCTTCCGCACGGGTGAGGGCACCAAGCTGACGGCCGCGCTGGGGGCGGGCACCGTTGCCTTCGAATCGGACGGCTTCGATCCCGTGACCGGCGAGGCGTGGAGCGTGGTCATGAAGGGTAGCGCCGGCCCGATCCACGACATGGACGACCTGATCGCGGCCTCGTTGCTGCCGCTGGCGCCCTGGGAGGGCTCGCCCAAGCACCAGTTCGTCCGGATCAGGCCCGATCAGATCACCGGTCGCCGGTTCGCCGTTGTCGACGCCGCGCTCTGGCACAACCCGTACACCCTGCGCCGCAATGCGGCTTTCGAGTGACTTGACCGTGCTGCCGCCCAGGTCGGGACCATTTCGGCCCGGCTCGGGACCTTCGGCCCGATGGCTGGAGGCGCCGGCCCGGACAAGATCAGGTGAAACGTGAAGGGGCCGGCCCCGGCCCCGGAAAGACTTCTCACAAGGAGAACTCGCCGTGCGCCGCAAAAGCTTCGACCGCCTGCTCAGCTCGCTGGGCATCACCCTGACCGTGCTGCTGATCGTGGCCGGGTCGCTGCTGACCTGGGCCCACAACTTCGTCCAGAACGAGATCAAGAGCCAGCTCAGCGCCGAGCAGATCTTCTTCCCGGCCAAGGGCAGCCCGGCCACCGCCGGCGCCGAGTTCGCCCCGATGCGCAAGTACGCCGGGCAGCAGCTGACCACCGGCGCCCAGGCCGGCACCTACGCCGACCACTTCATCGCCGTCCACCTCACCAAGATCGGCGGCGGCAAGACCTACGCCCAGCTCAGCGCCGCAGCCCAGGCCGACCCGACCAACACCGAGCTGGCCGGCCAGGTGGAGACCGTGTTCAAGGGCGAGACCCTGCGCGGCCTGCTGCTGAACGCCTATGCCTTCGGCACGATGGCGACCATCGCCGGCATCGCCGCGATCGCCGCTTTCCTCGGGGCCCTGGTGATGCTGGCCCTGTCAGGGCTGGGCTTCTGGCACAGCCGCCGGGCCGCCCCGGAGGACAACATCTTCACCGCGGCCACGCCCGCGCCCGTGCCGGTCAGCTGAGCCAGGTGAGTGTTGCCGCCGCCGGCCCTCAGGCCGGCGGCGGCGTGCCTTTGGTGATCAAGGACTGGCCGTTCTCGTAGTCGTCGTCGACGCCGAAGGTCAGCACGCCGACGGCGTTCCCGCTGCGGTCGGTGTACCAGACGGTGAACGCCTTCTCGCCGTGCTCGACCAGGCGGGCCTGCTCGAACCCGTCACCCCAGGCCGCGTACTGCAGGGTGCGCTCGCCGATCTGGGACCAGAACCCGGGAACGCCGTCCCATTGGGCCTGTGCTCCGGCGGCGGTGGCGCCGGCGATCCGGCCCATGGTCTCGGCCTCGCCCCAGTGCTCCACGGCCAGGGGCCGGCCGGCGGCGGTGTTGAAGGCCATCGCGATGTCGCCGGCGGCCAGCACCCCGTCCATCGGCGTCCTCATCGCGGCGTCGGTCGTCACCCGGCCCTCGTGCCGGGGCAGTCCGGCCGCGTCGGCCAGGTCGGTGACCGGGGTGACGCCGACCGCCATCAGCACGAGATCGGCCCGGACGTCGTCGCCGTCCTGAAGCTGAACGGTGGTGGCCTCCGGCTCGACGTCGATCGACGTGAGGGTGACCCCGGTCAGCAGGCGCACACCCTCGTCCCGCAGCCAGCCGGCGATCCTGGCCGAGGCCTGCTCGCCGAGCCGCTTGCGCTGCGGCCCCTCCTCGTCGGTCACCAGCGTCACCGCCAGCCCGAGCCGGCGCAGCGAGACGGCGGCCTCGCACCCGATGAAGCCCGATCCGACCACCACGGCCGACTTCGCCCCGTCGGCCGTGGCCGCTGAGCGCAGCCGCCGCGCGTCCTGCAGGGTGCGCAGGTATAGCAGGCCCGGATCGTCCCCGCCGGGGATCGGCAGGACCGCGGGCGTGGACCCGGTCGCCAGCAGGCACCACCGGTAGGTCAGGGTCTCGTCGCCGTCCACGGTCACCTGATGCTCCGCCGGGCTCAGCCCCACGACCCGGCCCGACCGCAGTTCGACCTCGAGTTTCTCCAGTTCGCGCTGCTCCAGCAGGAAGAGGTCGGCCTCGGTGGTCTCGCCGCGCAGGAAGTCTTTCGACAACGGCGGCCGGTCGTAGGGGGCGTCCGGGTCGTCGGTCACCATCACCACCCGGCCCGGGCCGTCGTGATCGCGGTACGACCGGGCGGCCGACACCGCGGCCGGGCCCGACCCGACGATCAGTAGATCGATGGCGCTGCTCATGTGTGCTCCGTTCCTCTGGGGCTATCTCGATCCTGTTCCCGATCCGGCCGCCTCGCGACTTGCACCGATGCCCACGGTGAAGGCCCGGCAAACAGCCGGTGCGGCTTATCGCCGGATTTGGGGCCAGTGACGTACGGTGCTTGCATGAATCCACAGCGTCGTCGGATCCCGGTTCTGGTCACGGTGCTCACCGCGCTCACCGCCGCCCTGCTGTCGGCGCCGAGCGCCCACGGCGCGACCGGCGCGACCGGCGCGCAGGTGGACGACGAGCCGGTGCGACTGAACCAGCTTCAGATGGTCGGCACGCACAACAGCTATCACCGACAGGCCACCCGGGCCGAGTCGACGCTGCGCGGGATCGTCTCGCCGAGCGGCGAAAAAGCCCTGGAATACACTCATCCGGCGCTCGGCACCCAGTTCGACCAGCAGCAGGTGCGCCAGGTCGAGCTGGACGTGTGGGCCGACCCGAACGGCGGGCTGTACGCCAAACCGCTGCTGCGGACGCTGACCTTCGGCGGCCCCTACGACCCGGTGATGAAGCAGCCCGGCACCAAGGTCCTGCATATCCAGGACCTGGATTACCACAGCAACTGCCTGACCTTCCGGGTCTGCCTGCAGGCGGTGAAGAGCTGGTCCGACGCCCATCCGGCCCATGTGCCGCTGGCCGTGCTGGTCGAGTTCAAGGACACTCCGCTCTCGCTCACCGGAGCCCAGACCACCAAGCTGAGGACGGCCGCGACCAAGGCTGTGATCAAGGCTGTCACCAAGGCCGGGCCCCGCCGCACGACCGCCGCCGCTCGACCCCGTTCTGCGCCCCGGGTCGCTGCCGCCGCTCGCGCCGCCCTGCTGGCGAGTCCGCTGCCCTGGACTAGCGCCCGGATGGACACCGTGGACGCCGATATCCGCTCGGTCTTCCCGGCCACCGCGCTGATCACGCCGGACGACGTCCGGGCCGGCGCGGCCACGCTCGAGGCGGCCGTGCTCAGCACCGGCTGGCCGACGCTCGCGGCGTCCCGGGGCAAGACGCTGTTCCTGATGGACAACCAGGGAACCTACCGGGACAGCTACCTGGCCGGGCACCCGTCGTCGCGGGGCCGGGTGCTGTTCACGAACTCGACGCCCGGTCAGCCGGACGCCGCGTTCGTGGAGGAGAACGACCCGACCGGAGCCAACCAGGCCCGGATCCAGGCCGAGGTCCGGGCCGGGTACCTGGTGCGCACCCGCGCCGACGTCGACACCGCTCAGGCCCGCAGCGGCGACACCACGATGCGGGATGCCGCGCTGGCCAGCGGCGCGCAGTGGGTCAGCACCGACTATCCCAGCCCGGCCGACTCGGCCCGGTTCGGGACCGGGTACGCCGTCCAGCTGCCCGGTGCGGTCGCGGCCCGCTGCAACCCGGTGAACGCCCCGGCCGACTGCGCGGGCGTCGCCACCCCCTGATCTCAGACCTGCTGTTCGGCCGGTCGAGTACGGCGGTCGGCCAGAAGGGCCTGGACCCGAGCGTCGATGTCGTCTCGGACGAGGCGCATCCGCTCGATCCCCTCGATCCCGCGGGTTGACGGCTCGTCGGTGTCCCAGTTGACCACCTTGGTGCCGGGCACCGGCTGGACCACGGCTTCGCGACCGAGAGTGATGACGATGTCCGCGGCGGCGACCAGCTCCGGCGTCAGCGCCTTCGGGGTCTGGTCGCTGATGTCGATGCCGAGCTCGGCCAGGCTCTCGGCGGACAGAGCATTGATGCTGGCGCCCGGGCGGGTGCCGGCCGAGTCGACCTCGACCGAGGGCCCGGCGTGCCGGCGCATCAGGGCGGCGGCCATCTGCGACTTGCCGCCGTTCTTGACGCAGACGAACAGGACTCGCGGAGCGGTCACGGCTCTGTCCAGCGCGGAGGTCGGCCGGGCGGGGGTCGCGTTCATGATGTGCTCCCGAGATCGTTGTGGAAGGCGTGGGCGAGGCGTTCGACGCGCTGTGTGATCTGCTCGTAGGCGGTCTCGAAGGCCCGGTCGGTGCCGACTCGGACCGGGTCCGGCACGGCCCAGTGCAGTTGAGTGCGTCCGGGGGGCAGTTCTTCGTGAGCGTTGTCGCAGACGGCCACCAGAAGATCGCCGGGACGGGCGACATCGGCGACGCCGGCGGTCGCATGGGCGTCCAGCGTCAGACCGTGGCGCCGCCCGGTTCGAATCGCACCCGGGTGCACTCGCGCGGCGGGGTGAGTGCCGGCAGACGTTCCCGGAACGGTGCTGGCGCGGGCCCAGGCCGCCGCTGCCAGTTGGGAACGAGCCGAGTTGCGGGTGCAGACGAACACCACTCGCTCGGCTGCCCGGTTCAGGTTGGTTGCGGCCGGGCTGGTCAGGGCTGTGACCAGAGGATCATCGAGCACGAGCTGGACATAGCTGCGGCGCCGGTCGCCTTCTGAGCGGACCCGGCGGATCAGTCCGGCGTCCTGCAGCACCTTCAGATGGTGGGCCAGCAGGTTGGTAGCCAGCAAAAATTCCTGGCCGAGTTCACCGGGCGCCGCATCACCCAGGGCAAGGTGATCGATGATGGCCAGCCGCGCCGGCTCGCCGAGGGCGGAGTGCATCCGCGCTCGTCGCTCAACCTCGGCCATCCAATTGCCTCCGTGAATGTTGAGTCAAGTATGGTTGAGGAATGACTGACGTCAAGTGCGGCGGCTCGGTGCTGGCCCGGCGTCTGTTGGCTGAGGCCATCGGTACAGGCGCGCTGGTAACGGTGGTGGTCGGTTCCGGTATCGCCGCCCAGACCCTGTCCCCGCACGACGTGGGTCTGCAGTTGCTGGAGAACAGCAGCGCCACCGTGCTCGGGTTGGGAGTTCTCATCCTGGTGTTCGGCCCGGTCTCCGGAGCGCACCTCAATCCGGTGGTGTCCATGACCGACTGGGCCCTGGGGCGACGGACCGGGACCGGGTTGTCCGGGCCTGACGTTCTGGCCTATACCGGAGCCCAGATCCTCGGCGCGATCTTGGGAGCGGTGCTGGCGAACGCGATGTACGCGCAAGCCGCTTTCCAGGTCGCGGTCCACCACCGGGCCGCCCCACCCACGCTCCTGTCCGAGGTCGTGGCCACCACCGGCCTGATTGCACTGATCTTCGCGCTGGCCCGTAGTGGCCGAGCGGCATTGTCGGCAGGTGCGGTGGGTGCATACATCGGGGCGGCGTACTGGTCCACCAGCTCGACCTCGTTCGCGAACCCCGCCGTCACGATCGGACGGATGTTCTCCGACACCTTCGCGGGCATAGCCCCCGTTTCCGTCCCGGCGTTCGTAGTGGCGCAGCTCGTCGGCGCCGCTCTGGGAGCAGCCTTGGTCCTGACCCTCTACCCCGACACCGGCGACGCCGCCCTCGTCTCGCCCATTCGCGAGCCCGCATCCCCAGGCTGATCGAAAGGCGGCCATCGACTGGACCGCTCAGCCCTTAGGGGCAGTCAGTCCCGGGCGTAGCCGAGACGGCCAGGACCGTCGCCGCCACGGTGATCATCGCAAGGACGGCGAAGGTGGTGGGGTAACTCAGGACATCGGCCAGGGCGGCACCGCCCGCTGGGGCGATGGCCTGGGCGAAGGTGATGGGAGCGGAGATCAGGCCGTTGAGGCGTCCGTAGTGGTGTGTACCCCACCGGTCGGAGACCGCAGTGGCCTGCAGAAGCGTGAAGATGCCCCGGGTGGTTCCCAAGAGGACCGCGGCGGTCACGAGCAGCACACCCGGCCCGGGCAGGAGTCCGAGAGTCACGGTGATCGATGCGCCGAGGAGAAGGATGAGAACGGTGCGCGTGCGCAGCGAAGTCCGGGCCGCCAGCCGGGCATATCCCAGGCGCCCCGCGACTTGTCCGACACCGCCCAGCCCGAGGGCCAGGGCTGCCGTCGACAGGCTCAGGCCCCGACCCACCAGAAGCGGAATCAGACCGATCGCCGCAGCTACCGAGGCGAACCCGGCCATGGCGAAAGCCCCAGCCAGGATTCGGAACATCGAGCTACGGGCAATTGCCCCCGGCTCAGACGTCCGGTTCTCCGGGCCTGGCCGAGGCGGCACCGGCGGCGGCGGGGGCCATGGCAGCCTCAGGCCGAAGAAGTGCGCCGGCACGGTGACCACGGCCAGAATGACGGCCAGGACGAGAAACGTTGCCCGCCAACCCAGGTGATGCAACAACTGCGCGCTCAGGGGGGCGAACACGGTGCTGGCCAGGCCCGCGACCAGGGTGAGGGTGGTCAGCGCCGCAATCCGGTCAGCCCCGTACCAACGGGTCAGGGCGGTGAACGCGGGTGCGTAGAACACCCCGGCCATCGCGACGCCGGCCAGCAACCAGGCCGCGAAGAACCAGAGCAGGCTGGGCGCGGTCGCGATGAGAACCAGGCAGCTGACCGCGAGCACCGAGCCGGCTGTCATCACGACGCGCGGGCCGTTCCGGTCGACCCATCGCCCGACCGGGATCCCGACCAGGCCGGAAACCATCAGGCCGGCGGTGAATGCTGCCGTCGCCCCGGCGGTCGACCAACCGGTCTGGGCGCTGATCGAGGTCGAGAGGACCGGAAACGCGTAGTACAGCGCGCCGTAGCTGGTGATCTCGCTCAGGCAGAGCGCGCCCAGGACCCGGCGGAGCCCGGCACGGGAGTCCCAGCCGGGATCCGCCGGCGATGCGACGATCACCCCGAGTTCGCGGTTCCTCCTCGTCAGCTGCTCACCGCACCCAGCAGGGGAATGACGCGCGCACCGTCAGGCAGGTTCGGCGCAGCGTTCGCCGGGGCGCCGCAGCACCCACCGGCGGCATTCGTGCCGGCCTCGTCGAAGACGCCCGAGCCGCCGCAGACGCCGGTGTCGGGCAAGGTCAGTTCCACCCGGGCGGCAGCCTCGTCGTCCCCGGCCAGTTTCGCCGCGACGCTGCGGACCTGCTCGTACCCGGTCATGGCCAGGAAGGTCGGGGCCCGCCCGTAACTCTTCATCCCGACCAGGAACACGCCCGGCTCCGGATGCGCCAGTTCAGCGGCGCCGTGCGGGTACACCGTTCCGCAGGAGTGCACGTTCGGGTCGATCAGTGGTGCCAACTTCGTCGGGGACTGCAGGATCGGGTCGAGGTCCAGGCGAACCTCCGAGAGCCACGACAGGTCCGGTCGGAAGCCGGTCAGCACGACTACTTCGTCGACCTCCTCCACCCGCGCTCCGGCGTCCGGGATCAGGGCGAGCGTGCCGTTCGCGGTGCGCTCGACGCCAGCGGTACGAAACCCACCGATCACCTTGACGTACCCGGCATCCACCGCGGCTTGCGCCCGCAGGCCCAGCGCCCCTCGCGCCGGGAGTTCGTCCGAACTGCCACCACCGAACGCGTTGCCCACCCCACCACGGCGCAGCAGCCAGCTCACCCGGGTGCCCGGGTTCGACTCCGCGACCTCGCCCAGCGCGATCAGGGCCGTCAGCGCGGAATGCCCACTACCGGCAACGGCAATGTGCCGGCCCGCGTACCGGGCCGTGGTTTCCGGTTCGCTCAGGTCCGGCACCCGGTAGACGATCCGGTCGTTCGCGGCCGCCTCACCGAGGGCGGGCAGGCCGTCACCACCCAGCGGGTTCGGTGCGCCCCAGGTTCCCGAAGCGTCAACCAGGGCCTGTGCGGTGAACCGCTGCTCCCGCCCGTCGGACCTCAGGACGTGAATGGTCAGCGGCTCACTGTCACGCCCGGCGTCCACCACCCGATCTCGGCCCCGCCGAGCTACCCCGACCACCCGCGACTCGAACCGCACTCGCTCACTGAGGGCATCGGCCAGCGGCTTCAAGTACTCCGACACCCACTGGGCGCCGGTGGGATACGCGGCGTCAGTCGGACGGTGCCATCCCGAGCCGGCCAACAGCCGGGCCGCAGCCGGGGCGACCAGTTCGGCCCACCGAGAGAACAGTCGCACGTGGTTCCACTGCGCCACGGCTGCTCCGGCACCCGACCCGGCCTCCAGCACCAATGGCTCCAGCCCTCGTTCGAGCAGTTCGGCCGCTGTGGCCAATCCAACCGGCCCTGCTCCGACGACAACGACTGGCGCCTCAGCCATGACGACTCCCTCTATCGATACATGTCGATTGAACCTCTGGGAACATATCGATGGCGGTCGATTGACGCAACCATCCGTCGACACCGATACTTGGGTGTGACGACATCGGTGAGCAGATCTGAGCCCCGCGCTGTGGTTGCCGGCGGCTCTCTGGCGGAAAATGATGCGCGCAGCTATGCGGAGTGGTTCGCCTGCTTGGCCGAACCGATGAGGGTGCGACTTCTGCACGCCGTCGCAACGTCGGACCGGGGGCTTCCGGTGGGCGAACTTGCCGACCTTCTCGGCATCAGTCAAGCCACCTGCTCGCACCACGTGCGTAAGCTTGCCGAGATCGGTTTTGTGTTGCTCCGCAAGGAAAAGACCACCACTCTCGTCTCTGTGAATGCGGCCTGCTGCACCGGTCTCCCGCATGCCGCCGACGTGGTGATGGGCGTCCTGGCGCCCCGTCCGTGCTGTCCCGACGACCTGCCCGAGGATGTCACCGTCCGGGCGCTCGAAGAGCGGGACTGGACCGACGTGCGGCGCATCTACGGTGAGGGCATCGCCACCGGCAACGCCACGTTCGAAATCGAGACGCCGACTCGCCGTGCCCTGGAGGCGAAGTGGCTGCCGGGCCAGCGGTGGGTCGCTGAGATCGACGGCCAGGTTGCCGGCTGGACGGCGATCACCCCGGTGTCAGCGCGGGACTGCTATGCCGGTGTCGGTGAGACCTCGGTCTACGTCGGCGCGCACGTCAGGGGCCGCGGCGTAGGTAAGGCTCTGCTGCACCGTCAGGTCACCGCGGCCGACGCTGCCGGACTCTGGACTCTGCAGACCTCGATCTTCCCCGAGAATCGCGCCAGCATTGGGCTGCACCATTCCTCGGGATACCGCACCCTCGCCCTGCGCGAACGCATCGCCCAGCACCACGGGGTCTGGCGAGACACGGTCCTGCTCGAGCGGCGCAGTCCAACCGTCGGTTGACCGAGACACGGAGCTGGCCTCCGATCGAGTGTCCGGGGCGACCTCCTGGCGCCCGCGCGGGCTACGAACCGCCGGGCCCGGAGATCCGGCCCGACGAGCCGGTCGGCCAGAGCACGGGGCGCATCAGCAGGGCCAGCAAGGTGCCGGGGCCGCCGCCGGCGGTGGGCTTCGCCGGCCCCTGCGGCCCCACCGCCGCGGGAACCGTGATCGGGGTGGGGGAGGAGAGGCCTGCGGGTCCGGGTGGAGCGGCGATCGGGCCCACCACAACCGGGCCGACGACGACCGGGCCGGCAATGACGGGGCCGGCAATGACCGACTTCACCGGGGTCGCCGGGGTCACCGTCTGGCCCGGCAGGACCGGCGGAGGCGCGATCCGCATCGGGCCGGCCAGGGCCGGCGGGGCCTCGACCAGGACCGGCATCGGCGTGACGGCGGCCATCGGGGCCGGCCGAGCCGTGGACGGCGACGGCCCGACCGGCACGACCTCGACCAGGGCGGCAGGAACGACCGGCCGGGCCGGGCCCGCGGGCTGAATCATCGGTGCGGTCGGTGCGGTCGGTGCGGTCGGTGCGGTCGGTGCGGTCGGCAGCGAGATGGGCCCCAGGACAACCGGCTTCGGGGAGAGCGCCGGGGGCGGCCGGACGACGGGCGGGGCCGCACCCGAAGTCAGCGCCTGGAGCAGGTCGGCGCCGTCCCCGGTCTGGTCCAACGGCAGGGCCGACAGCGGCGCGAGCATCGGGGACGACGGTGTCGGCCCGATCAGCGGCGTCGTCGCCACCGTCGGCAACGGGCCCGGCGGGGCGAGCTGATCCGGCGAACCCGGAACCAGGGCCGGCCGGGCGCCAAGATCGGCCGGCGTCGGCAGCGGCTGCGTGGCCAGGTAGGCCGCGACCGCCGGCGCGACCATCGGTCGCAGCGGTGAAGGCGTCTCTCGGATCGCCCCCGACCCGGCCGGATGAGCCGGCTCGACCTCGGACGGCGGGCCGTCGAGCTCGGCCTCGCACCACTCGCAGGTGCCCCGATCCGCCGGGACGACGTGCTCGCAGACCGGGCAGGTCAGGGTCACGGCCGTACGGAGCCAGCTTCCCTGGGGTTCGGGCTGCATGACTGGCCTCCCTCGCCGGATCCTTTGCCCTCCCCGTCGACCGCGCCGCCGGCCGTCCCAGCCGAAATCCGACACTTCACCCTTATGGTCTAACCTGGCCCGCGGGGCTCAATCGCCGCTCGGGGCGGAACCGCGGCGAAACAGGTCGCTGCGCAGCGGTTCGCGTCGCACGGTGAGCACCAGCCCCACGATCTGGGGCAGGCCGAGCAGCACCAGGAACAGAGCGGCGGCCCAGATCAGGTCGCTGTTGTGGGTCACGATGGAGTGCACCAGCCAGGCGATCATGGCGATGTTCAGCACGGCGGACTGCAGCACGATCCGCCACAGCCTCGCCTTCGCCCACGTCTCGCGGCTCGGTGCCATGGCAGCAGACAAGCACGCCCCGGCCCGGCGGGCCATCCGAACATCGAGCGAACGGGAGTCACCGATGGACAACAGCGAAACCCTCAGCCACGAGGTGGACGCCTACCTGGTCGAGACCCTGGTCGAGGAGGACGACGCCCTGATCGCGGCCCGCGAGGCCGCCGCCGGCACCACGATGCCGCACGCCGCCGTGGCTGCCAACCAGGGAGCTCTGCTGGCCCTGCTGGTCGGTATGAGCGGAGCCAGCCGGGTGCTGGAGTTCGGCACCCTGGCCGGCTACAGCACGGTGTGGCTGGCCCGGGCGGTCGGACCGGACGGCCACGTGACCACTCTGGAGCTGGAACAACAGAACGCGGACGTCGCCCGGGAGAGCCTTCGGCGAGCCGGGGTCATCGACCGGGTCGACCTCGTTGTCGGGCCGGCCGCCGACTCGGCCCAGCAACTGATCGACGCCGGCGCCGAGCCCTACGACTTCGTCTTCATCGACGCCGACAAGCCCAGTAACCCGCTCTACCTGGCGGCCGCGCTCGAGCTCAGCCACCCCGGCACGGTGATCGTCATCGACAACGTGGTGCGCCAGGGGGCGGTCATTGACCCGGACGACGCCGACCCCCGGGTCGTCGGGGTCCGGGCGGCGCTGCAGGCCATCGCCGACGATCCGCGCCTGGAGGCCACAGCCGTGCAGACCGTGGGCTCCAAGGGCTGGGACGGCCTGGCGATCGTGCGCCGCCGGGCCTGACACCCGAGGGCCGTCATCGCCGCTGAGTGCCCTCCAGATAATGCAGGACGGCGGTCACCCGCCGGTCGGCCGCATCGTCCGGGGCCAGGTCGAGCTTGGCGAAGATGCTGCGGATGTGCTTGTGCACAGCCCCGTCGGTCACCACCAGGCGCTCGGCGATCGCGGTGTTGCCCAGCCCCTCGGCCATCAGGGCCAGCACCTCGCGCTCGCGAGGGCTCAGGCGGGCCAGGCGGTCGTCGGGGCGGATCCGGGTGAGCAACTGGGCCACGACGTCGGGGTCGATGGCGGTGCCGCCGGCGGCGACCCGCTGCAGGGCCTCCAGGAACACCTCGACCCGCCCGACCCGCTCCTTCAGCAGGTACCCCAGCCCGGCCGCGCCGCCGGCGAGCAGATCGGTGGCGAAGGTCTGCTCGACGTAGGCCGACAGCACCAGCACGGCCAGCCCGGGCCGGCGCCGCCGGGCCTCGACCGCGGCGACGATGCCCTCGTCGGTGTGGGTCGGAGGCATCCGGACGTCGACGATGGCCACGTCCGGCCGGTGCTGCTCGACGGCGTCCAGGAAGTCCTCGGGCCCGCCGGCGGTGGCCACCACGTCGAGGCCCTCGGCTCGCAGCAGCAGGGCCAGCCCTTCGCGCAGCAGGGTGTCGTCGTCCGCGATCACGATCCGCACGGCAGCTCCACTTCGAGAACGGTCGGCCCCCCGGCGGGGCTGGTCATGGCAAAGCGCCCGTCCAGGGCGGCGATCCGGTCGCGGATGCCGCCCAGCCCGGTGCCGGCTCTCGGCTCGGCCCCGCCCCGGCCGTCGTCGATGATGCTCAGGTGCAGCCACTGCTGATCGCCGCGGACGACGACCGTGGCCTGGGTGGCCCCGCTGTGACGGGCGATGTTGGTCAGGGCCTCGGCCACCACGAAGTAGGCGGTCGCCTCGATTGAGGCGGCACATCTGCCGGCCACCTCGACGTCGACCCGGCACGGCACGGCACTGCCGGCGGCCAGCCCGGCCAGGGCTCCGGCCAGCCCCCGGTCCGTGAGCACCGGCGGCAGGATGCCCCGGGCGACCGATCTGAGCTCGGCCAGGGCCTGTTCCGCGGCGGTCTGAGCCCGCTCGAGCACGGCGTCGGCGCCGGCCGGATCGCGCTCCAGCATTCGGCGCGCCGCTCCGAGCAGGACGGTCACCGCGACGATCCGGTTCTGGGTGCCGTCGTGCAGGGACCGCTCGATCCGGCGCAGTTCGGTGGCGTGCGCATCGAGCGCCGCGGCCCGGGTCGCGGTCAGCTCGGCCACTCGCAGGGACAGGTCGATCGCCGGATCGAGGGCCAGCCAGTGCCGCCCGGTGCGGGCCTGGCGCCGGGCCATCGCGGGGGACAGGCCCACGGCGATCGCCAGCCAGCCCAGGCCGAGCAGGGTGACCGCGAACGCGCTGGGCCAGGTACGCACCGTCCATAGGGCCAGGGTTGGGCCTGCCTCCCCGGCCGGCACCAGGTACCACCACAACGGCAGAGAGATGTCGCGCACCGCCGAGAGTGGCAGCAGCACGCCGAGCCCGCCGAGCACCAGGCCGAGCGAGCCGTGGGTGCCCAGCCAGCGCAGTTCGCGCCGGGTGGTCGGATCGGCGCCGGCCGCCCGCAGGCCGCTGGGCCGCGGCCCGGGGCTGATCAGCGCCGGGCCCCAACGGCTGAGCCGAGCCCGTTCGCGGTCGGTGAGAGCGTGCAGGCCCCGAAGCAACGGCGGGACCAGGAGCAGGCCGACCCCGAGCGGTGCCGTCACCGCGCTCACAGCCAGCCCGAGCATCAGGCCCAGTGCCGGCACCGCGGTGCCCAGGCCACCGGCCAGTTGCCGGAACGCAGGCCAGATCGCGCCGGCCAGGCGAAGCACCGCGCCGGACGGCGCCTGATCCGGCGCCGGGGCCGAGGACGGGTGGGTACGCACGCAAGGACCGTAGGGCTCGACCCGGCCCGCCGCCAGCTTGCGGGGCCCAGGAGTACAGCCTGCTGTACCCCGAACCGGGCAGGTCAGGGGATCGGCTCGCGATCGGCGTCTCCGTAGCGTCGAGGTCAGCAGTTGACCTTCGTCCCAAGGAGCAGATCATGACCGCCTCACCCCGCACGGGCACCAGCACCCGCATCGACGCGACGGCCCACCCGACCCACCCGACCCTGACCGCAGGGTTGTGGTTGCTGCTGGTGATCAGCGCCGTCGCCAACACCATGTCCTCCCTCGCCGGCGTGCCGACCGGAGTTCACCTCGGCCTCGGAGTGCTCACCGCCGCCTTCGTCAGCGCCCTGGTCGTGCTGCGGCTGCGGGGACGGCGATGATCCCGGCACGCACTCCGACCGGCATCCGGCCGGGCGCCCAGCCAGGCATCCGGACGCCGGCCTCGAGCGAGCCGGCGATCGCGCTCACCGACGTGCGCAAGGCCTACCCGAACGGCGTCCAGGCGCTGGACGGAGTGTCCCTGACGGTCAGCCGCGGCCGCTTCCTGGCCGTGATGGGGCCGTCCGGTTCGGGCAAGAGCACCCTGATGCACTGCGCCGCCGGGCTCGACACCCCCAGCAGCGGCAGTGTGCGGATCGACGGACAGGAGATCGCCGGGCTCAACGAGACCCGGCGGACCGAACTGCGCCGGGAGAAGATCGGGTTCGTGTTCCAGGCCTACAACCTGGTGCCCGCCCTGACCGTCGCCGACAACATCACCCTGCCCCTGCGCCTGGCCGGCCGGTCCGCCGACCCGGCCTGGCTGCAGACGCTGACCGCCCGGGTGGGCCTGAGCGAGCGACTGAGCCACCACCCGGGCGAGCTGTCCGGTGGCCAGCAACAGCGCGCCGCCATCGCCCGGGCCCTGATAGCCCGCCCGGCCGTGGTTTTCGCCGACGAGCCGACCGGCGCGCTCGACCTGCGCGCGGCCCGCGAAGTGCTCGGGTTGCTGCGCGAACTGGTCGACGAGCTGCACCAGACCGTGGTGATGGTCACCCACGACCCGGCCGTGGCCGCCCAGGCCCACCAGGTGCTGGTGATGGCCGACGGGCGGATCGTCGACACCCTGACCGCCCCGACCGCGGGCGAGCTCAGCGCCCGCCTGATCACGCTCGGGGAGGGCTGAGCCGTGCTGCACCTCGCTCTTCGTCTGGCCGGACACCGGATCAGCGCGCTCCTGGCGGTGGCCGCCGCCGTCCTCGGCGGAGCCGCCCTGGTCACCGCGACCGGGGTACTGGCCGAGTCCGGGTTGCGCTCGCACCTGCCGGCCGGGCGGTTGACGGGGGCCGACCTGGTGATCTCGGCCGATCAGACCCTGCGGCCTCCCGGCGACCTGCCGATCGCCCTGCCGGAACGGCGCCCGATCCCGGCCGGCCCGGCCGGGCAGCTCACGCGCCGGCTGGCCCAGCAGCGTGGCGTCCTCGACGTCACCGCTGATCTCAGCTTCCCGGCCGCCCTGGTCGATGGCCACGGCCAGGTCGTCAGCGCCGGTGACCCCCGAAGTGACGGGCACGGATGGACCTCCGCCCGGCTGCTCGACCCCGCGAAGACGTTGGGGACGGCGCCGTCCGGGCCGGGCCAGGTGGCCCTGCCCCAGGCGGTTGCCGCCGCCGCCGGCGTGCGGCTGGGCGAACCGGTGAGGGTGACCGCCGCCGGCCGCACCGGCAGCTACCGGGTGACGGCGCTCGTCACCGGGGTGGACGCGGGAATCCTGTTCGACGACCGGACCGCCGCCACTCTGGCCGGGCGCGACTCCGGGCCCCGGGCCGGCACCGTCGACCTGATTGCCGTGCGGACCCGTCTCGGCGCCGCCGCCGAGGTGCTCGCCGCCGTCCGCCACGACCTGCGCGGCACCGGCCTGCTGGTGGCCACCGGCCCGGCCCGGGGCGACACGGCCGCCCCCGAAGCCACGGCGGCCCGCTACCTGCTGGTGCTGCTGGCCTCCTCACTGGCCGGGATCATCCTGCTGATCGTCGGCTTCGTGATCGCCGGAGCGCTCAGCGTCTCGATCGCCGGGCAACGTCGACCACTGGCCCTACTGCGGGCCGTCGGGGCCACTCCCCGGCAGTTGCGCCGTCTGGTCGCCGGGCAGGCCACGCTGATCGCCCTGGTCGCGCTGGCCCCCGGGGTCGGCCTGGGCTACCTGCTGGCCGGGCAGTTCCGGCGGCTGCTGGTGGGCGTGGCGACGCTGCCGCCCGGGCTGCCACTGACCTTCAGCCCGCTGCCGGCCCTGGCCTCGGTGCTGCTGCTGGTGGCGGTCGTGCAGGTCTCGGCCCGCGGCGCGGCCTGGCGCCCCTCGCGCCGTTCGGCCATCGAGGCCGTGGCCGAGACCCAGAGCCGGCAGCGCCCGCCGTCCGTGCTGCGGGTCTGGGCCGGGATCTCGCTGCTGGTGACCGCGGCCGGGCTGGCTGTGGGCCCGCTGCTGGCCCGCTCCGTCGTCGGCGCCGCCGGCACCTCTCTGGCCGGCATCGTCGCCGGGATCGGGGCCGCCCTGGCCGGGCCGGTGCTGGTTCGCCGGGCCGGCGACGCGCTGGCCGGGCGGCTGCCGGCCGGTGTCTCGCCCCCGACCTGGCTGGCCGTGGCCAACGTGCGCGGCCAGGCGCTGCGGGTAGCCGGCGCCGTCACCACTCTGGCCATGGCCGTGATCTTCACCCTCACGTACACCCTGGCCCAGACCACGGTCGCGACGGCGGCTGCCGATGACGTCCGTTCCGGCACCCGGGCCCAGCTGAGCGTCAGCGCACCGGGCCTGGGCGGGGTGCCGGACGGCGTCCTGGAGCGCCTGCGGGCGTCGGTCGGAGTGCAGGCCGCCGTCCCGCTGAACCGCACCACCGTGCTGTGGTCGTACCGGGAACTCGGCGACGAGACGGTCGAGTCGACACCGGCGACGGTGCTCGGCCCGGACGCCGCCGAGGGTCTCGACCCGGGCCTGCGGTCCGGCAGCCTCGGGCGGCTCAGCGGAGCCACCGTCGCCGTCGGCAGCGACGTCGCCCGCTCCCGGCACGCCGGCACCGGGCGCAGCATCCGGCTGATCCTGGGCGACGGCACCCGGGTTCAGGCCCGGGTGGTGGCGGTCTACGGGCGCAGCCTCGGATTCGGCCCGATCGTGCTCTCGCGCGACCTGGTCGCCGGGCACACCAGCACCGGTCTCGACGAGAGCGTGCTGGTCCGGACCGACGGCAGTGCGGCGGTTCGGAAAGGGCTGGCGAACCTGGTGGCGAGCAGTCCGGGGCTGGTGCTGAGCGACACCTCGGCCGCTGCCGGCAGCGGGCGGGGGATCCCGCCCGAGGGGTGGATCAACCTGGCCACCCTGGCCGTGCTGCTGGGTTACCTGCTGCTCGGCATCGCCAACACGCTGGTGGCCGCCACCGCCGCCCGCCGACCCGAACTGGCCCTACTCCGGCTGATCGGTGCCACCCCGCGACAGGTCCGGGCCCTGATGCGCCGGGAGGCGGCCCTGATCGGGGCGGCCGCGCTCGCCCTGGCCGCGGTGGTGTCGGCGATCCCACTGGCCCTGCTGGGAATCGGCTTCCTGCAGCGCCCCTGGCCGTCGGGGCCGATCTGGCTGGCGCCGGCCAGCGCCCTGGTCGTCCTCGCGATCGCCGGCCTGGCGATCGAACTGCCCACCCGCCAGGCCCTGCGGACGCCGGCCATGCCCTCCTGAGCGGCGCGACGGCGTCCCGTGCCGACCGACCACGCGGACCCTCGCCGATCTGCCCGGGTTTCGACGGATTGACCCCGGACACATCGATGAAACGGCCTTCGCCTTCTTGACTCGTTACCCATTGTGACGGATGGTTCCGAAATGAGTAACCATGCGCCGGTGGTGGACGAGCGGCAGGCGGAGTGGGGCGGCAAGGTCTGGGACCATCCGGAGCCGCCCGGCCCGGAGCACAGTGATCCGACCCCGCCGGCCCCGGCCGGGCAGAACCCGGGCCCGGCCGGCGGCGGCCCGCAGCCGCCCGATGGCGGCGACGGTGGGGACGGTGGCGACCCGGGCGATCTCGGCCCGGGCTCCGCGCCGTCCCGGACGCCGTTCGTCGTCCCCGGGGATGCCATCACCCGCCAGCTCTGCGCCGCCGCCCACCTCAGTGCCGCCTTCGCCGACCGGGTGCACGACGAGCTGGTCGAGCCCGGGTTCCAGGGCGTGGCCCCGAACTGGAACATCGACACCGTCACCCTGGCCCGGCACGCCGAGCAGGCCGGCGCCCGCCGGGCCGGGCGCGACCAGAAGCTGCTGGTGGAGTTGGTCGTGGCGCTGGCCGCGATCGCCCTGACGACCGAGTTCGTCGGGCTGGGCTGGTTCCCCCGGCCCGGGGTCGAGGCGTTCGTGCTGATCGCGGTGGCCGTCGTGGCCGTCGTCTACGCGGTCGCGTTCGTCATCGTCTGGCAGCACTATTCAGCCGTGCGGGTCTCGGCCGTGGCCGTGGTCGGCGGGCCGGGGGCACAGGCGATCGAACCGCCGCCGCTCGCCGACGACGTCGAGCAGGACCTGGACGACGACGCCGAGGCCAATGTGATGCTGTTCAAGGGCCAGGTGCCGTTCGTCGGCTCCGGGGCCCTGCTCGATCACTGGACCATGTCGGTCGACCTCAGCACGGGCCCGGCCGGCGACGACGGCGAGCGGGTCGAGCCGGCCCGGTTCGACAGCCTCGAACTGCACGAGGCGCTGGCGGCCGCGATGTCCGACTCGATCAGCCCGAAGCCGGTCAGCGGGTTGCGGATGTACGTGGTCGGCGGTCACGCCGTCGCCGTCGGAGGCCTGTTCCGCTCCGGCCCGGTCCGGGACGACGAGACGGCCGCGATCCGGTTCCGCCGGCCGGTCTGCGCCGTCCCCGAGGAGGCGATCAAGGGCTTCCTGCGCCGGCCGCACGCCTCGGCCCGGCCCTACACGTACTTCGAGCTGACCGGCTGGGACGGCCAGGTGGTGGTCACGCTGTTCGTGCGGCTCGTCGTGGAGTACCCGATGCTCTTCGCCGAGGCCTCGATCTGTGCCCTGCGCCCGCCCCGGGCCGAGTACGGCGACGTCGGCACGATCCCGCTCGGCCCGGGTGCCCATCGCCTGCCGGTGCTGCGCTCGGTCCTGCCGGTGGTGTTCCCGCTGCTGTTCAACAGCCCGGCCCGGCCGATCAACAACCTGCGGTTCAACCGCGACCAGCGGATCACCCGCAAGCGGACCGGCCAGGTGCTGGCCCGGCGCGGAGACGTCAATTTCGCCGCCGGGCAAAGCCTTCGGGAGGCGGTGGCCAGCGGCAGCAACGGCAACCACTTCGGCTTCATCGACGAGGAGATGTACTACCGCACGTTCAGCCGTCAGGTGCTCAACTGCCTGCGGGACTGCCTCAGCAGCCGGAACGTGGACCTGGGGGAGTTCGACAAGCAGCAGGCCCTGATCGTGGAGAAGACCATCGCCAACGCCCAGGAGCTGTACGGGCGCAGCTCCGAGGAGTGAGCTGCTTAAACGGTTGAAGCTCATTGCTTCGCCGCCCTCCGCGATCGACGCTCGGGTTTCCGATCAATGGCGATCCAGCGTCCCGCCCGGGCGCGGACAAGGAGCACACCGTGGCGAAACCCGATCCACACCCGAACGGGGCGATCATCGCGTCCCGCGTGGCCGCCGTGCTGGCGGTGATCTCGTCGATGCTGGTCGCGTCGCTGGTCATGATCGCTCCGGCGACGGCCGCCGCCAGCGGCACCGTCGGCGGTGGGTACTGGCACACCAGCGGCCGACAGTTGCTGGACGAGAACAACAACCCGGTCCGGATCGCCGGGATCAACTGGTTCGGATTCGAGACCGCCAACTATGTGCCCCACGGCCTCTGGACCCGCGACTACAGATCGATGCTCGACCAGATCAAGGCCACCGGCTACAACTCGATCCGGCTGCCCTACAGCGACGACATCTTCAAGCCCGCCGTGGTCCCGAACGGGATCGACTTATCCAGCGGCAAGAACGCCGACCTGGCCGGCCTGACCTCCTTGCAGATCATGGACAAGATCGTGGCCTACTCGGGCCAGATCGGCCTGAAGATCATCCTCGACCGGCACCGGCCGGACGCGAACGGCCAGTCCGAGCTCTGGTACACCTCCACCGTCTCGGAGGCGACCTGGATCGCCGACCTGAAGAACCTGGCCAGCCGGTACAACAACAACCCCACGGTGATCGGCATCGATCTGATGAACGAGCCGCACGGCGCGGCCACCTGGGGTTCGGGCGACACCAGCACCGACTGGCGGCTGGCGGCCGAGCGGGCCGGCAACGCCGTCCTCGCGGTCGATCCGAAGCTGCTGATCTTCGTCGAGGGAGTGGAGAAGTACAACGGCACCAGTGGCTGGTGGGGCGGCAACTTGCGCGGCGCTGCGGACTACCCGGTCCGGCTGTCGGTGGCCAACCGACTCGTCTACTCCCCGCACGAGTACGCCACCAGTGTGTTCGCGCAGACCTGGTTCAGCGACCCGACGTTCCCGGCGAACATGCCGGCGATCTGGGACTCGGCCTGGGGCTACCTGTTCAAGAACAACGTGGCCCCGGTCTGGGTCGGCGAGTTCGGCACCACCCTGCAGGCGAGCGTCGACCAGACCTGGCTGCGCAGCCTGGTCAGCTACCTGCGCCCGAGCGCAGCCAACAGCGGCGACAGCTTCAGCTGGTCGTTCTGGTCGTGGAACCCGGACTCCGGTGACACCGGCGGCGTCCTGAACGACGACTGGACGACGATCAACACCACCAAGGACGCCTACCTGACCCCGATCAAGTTCCCGCTCGGCGGGGGTGCAACCGGCGGTGGTGGCACCGGTGACAGCACCGCCCCGAGCGTTCCGGCCGGCCTCACCGTCGGAGCCAAGACCTCGACCAGCGTGGCGCTGAGCTGGAGCGCGTCCACCGACACGGTCGGCGTCACCGGGTACGACGTCTACCGGGGAACCACTCTCGCCGGCAGCACCACGAGTGCGAGCTTCACCGACAGTGGGCTCAGCCCGGCGACGGCCTACACCTGGACCGTGCGGGCCCGGGACGCCGCCGGCAACGTCTCGCCCGCCTCGAGTCCGGTCACCGCGACCACGGCCTCCGGCGGGGGAGGCGGGGGTGGCACCGGAAACGTCAAGGTCCAGTACAAGAACAACGACAGCAACGTGAGTGACAACCAGATCCGCCCCGGCCTGCAACTGGTGAACACCGGCGCCTCGGCGCTGAACCTGAGCACGGTCACCGCCCGGTACTACTTCACCAAGGACGCCGGTAGCAGCGACTTCTCGACCTGGTGCGACTACGCGGCGGTCGGCTGCGGCAACATCCACCTTCGAGTGGTGCCGCTGAGCCCGGCCGTGAGCGGGGCCGACGCCTATCTGGAGATCAGCTTCTCCGGCGCAACCCTGGCCGCCGGAGCCACCACCGGCGACATCCAGCTCCGCCTGAACAAGAGCGACTGGTCGGCCTTCGACGAGTCGAACGACTACAGCCGAGGAACGGCCAACAGCTACACCGACAGCACCAAGATCGCGGCCTACACCGGGTCGACCCTGGTCTGGGGCACGCCCCCGGCTTGATCCGAGCAGTACCCGTCGTCCCGGTCCACGCAGCCGATCCCGCGTGGGCCGGGACGCCGTCTCGAGTACCTGCCCGGGCCCGGTCTCACCCCATGAACACCTGGCACGGTGCGCCTGATTGGGCGCGGGCGCTGAAACCCGTGGGTGTCCAGGTAGCCAGAACACAGCGTCTGAGGCCCAGCGTGTCAGCCGGGAATCGGACAACGGCCTGATCGGCGTTGACGGTCGCGCCGTCGCTGAAAGACTGATCCAGTCGGAAAACCCGAGCCGGGAGTTCGCCGGCGGCGTCCCAGCGACTGTAGTTCGAGAGGTTCGTGCCGGTGAACTTGCTCTGCAGGTCCTGCCGGACGTGGTCCTCCCGCCAGGTGGCCAGCGGCAGCGCGCCGCCGACGCCGACCAGCAACAGAATGACGAGGCCCGCTGTGGTGAGCGCGATCGGCGTGGTCCGGTAGGCGGTGAAGCAGAGAACCGCGCCGGCCAGGAGGACGCCCAGCAGGGTTCCGACCAGGTTGGACAGGACGTCGGACACGTCGGCATTGCCGAGTCCGACGAGGCCTTGGGTGAGCTCTACGGCCCGGGACAGGCAGAACAGCCCCACGACGGTGAGCAGAGGGCGGCCGTATCGCCAAGAAATTGTGGCCGCGGCGGGGACGAACAGCACGATGTTGAGCGTGATCTCGCTGTCGGTGCCCAGATACCCGATGAACCGGTTCAGCCCGCCGGCAGCCCAGGAAATGTGTCCGGAGAACGACGGTGAGCCCTCGTTGCGGGCCAGAGTCAGGGCGCAGATCCCGATCAGTGACACGAACACCAGCAGGTCGCCCAGAAGTTGGGGCCATTCCCGATGGCGAACCAGTCGTCGGTAACCGCAAAATGCGCCGGCCGGCACGAGGCAACCGAGCAGGGGAGGGATCGCCCCGGAATGGATGAGCGTCGCAGGTGTGGGAAGCATCGACGTTGTCCAGCCTCCGGCGGGGTCGTCGCCGCGGGGACGGCTCAGGGCGGTTCCGGCTCACGTCGGTCCACCGGTGATCACCCTGCCAGTTGGCGAAGGGTTTCGTCCCACAGCCGATCCGCCAAGTGCTCGTCGACGGCGTAGGCCGCCACCCCGCTCTGGCCGGGAGCCGGCTCGGGCTGGAGCGCGGCCTCGTTGCCGTCCTCGAAGTAGCGCCCCGAGACGCCCTCGACGAGCGGGGAAGCGGCCAGCAGGACCGTGGTGGCCGCGCCTTGCTCGGGGGTCTTCCATCCCGGAGGCACGGCCAGGGTGTTGCCCTGATCGTCCTTGGCGCCGACGAAAACCAGCTGCTGGTCGCTGAGATGCCGTTGCAGGTTGGTCATGATCCCGCCTGGATGCAGGGCGTTGGCGGTGATGCCGTCGCCGGCCCACCGCTTGGCCAGAGCGACCGTGAACAGGACGGCGGCGGTCTTGGACTGGGCGTACGCCGTCCAGGCCTCGTAAGGGCGGTGCTCGAACTGGGGGTCGTCGAAGTCCATCGGGGCCATCAGATGGGCCGAGGAGCTGACCATGACGATCCGGGCCGATCCGGCGGCGGCCAAGGCGTCGTGCAGGCCGAGTGTGAGCCGGGCCGCGCCGAGATGGTTGACGGCGAACTGCAGCTCGTGCCCCCGCGGTGTGCGGGTGAGCTCCGGCAGGGCCATCACCCCGGCGTTGTTCACCAGGATGTGCAGCGGCCCGGCCCACGATGCGGCGAAGCGATCGATGCCGGCCGGGTCGGCCAGGTCAAGCGCAGCGACCCGCACGTCGGCCGCCGGGAAGGCCTCGGCGATGGCTGCGGCCGCGGCGGCACCGGCCTGCGGGTTGCGCACGGCCAGCGTGACCTCGGCCCCGGCTGAGGCCAGGGCCCGGGCCGTCTCCAGCCCGATGCCGGAGGCACCGCCGGTGACGACTGCTCGCTTTCCAGTCAGATCGAGGCCTTCGACGACCTCGGCGGCGGTGGACCGGGCGTCGAAGCGCGTGGTGGTGGTCATGTCGTGTCCTGTCGGGTGATGGCGGACGGCAGATAAAACCAACTGCCTGGTTGAAAAGTAGGCAGCGGGGTCGCCCCTTGTCAACCAGGCAGTTGGATTTGTAGGCTGAACGCATGCCCTACGACTCGGCCGCGACCCGCTCCCGCCTGCTCGACGCGGCGTACGCGGAATTCTCCGAGCGCGGGCTGGCCGGGGCCCGAGTCGACCGGATCGCTGCTGTCGCCTCGGCCAACAAGCAGGCCATCTACGCCTATTTCGGCTCTAAGGATGGCCTGTTCGACGCCATGCTCGGCCACCGGCTGGGGGTGCTGGCCGATACCGTGCCATTTACCCCACACGACCTGGCCGGGTATGCCGGCGCGTTGTTCGACGCCTTGAACGGCAGCCCCGAGCTCGTGCGCCTGACCGAATGGAAGGCCCTGGAACGCCAGCACTCGTCGGCCGAGGAGCGGGAGTCGCACCTCGGCAAGGCCCAGGAACTGCGCGCCGCCCTGAGGATGCCGAGCGATGCCGCCGCTTTCGACGTCCTGCAGCTGGTCATCGCCATGAGCAAGTCCTGGGCGACAACCGCGCCCGACCTGCGCATCCTGGGCGGGCGCAGTCCGGTCGCGCGACAGCGCGCCCATCGGGCCACGCTGGTGACCAGCGTGCAGGCGATCGTCGACTCCCTCGTCACCGAACCGGCCGTCCCTGGTGGCCCCGGCGCTGCGGGAACGTCGGGCTGATCAGCGGCGGCTGGTCTTCTTGGCCGTGCCGAGCACGCTGCGGGTGATCTCGCGGCCCAGCACGGTGCCGGCCGATCGCAGGAAGCCCTTGAACGCGGAGGACTTGATCACCTGCTGGACCATCGACGGCTCGGCCTTGGCCGGCTTGGCCGCATGGGGCGCCGCGGCCGGCTTGGCCGGTGCGGGCGTGGCGGGAGCCGGGGCCGCGGCGGCCGGCGGCGGGGCCAGCTTGGCCGCCAGCCGCTCGTAGGCCGATTCGCGATCGAGGGCCTTGCCGTACTCCGTGTTGAGCGCCGAGGCCGCCACCGCCGCGGCGACCGCCTCGGCCGGGGCCGGCTTCATCGCCGACTGCGGGGCCCGCAGCCGGGTCCAGGCCACCGGGGTGGGCGAGCCGTGTTCGGACAGGACTGTGACGATCGCCTCGCCGATGGCCAGCGTGGTCAGCAGCTCCTCGAGGTCGTAGACCGACTTCGGAAAGGTCGAGACCGCCGCCTTCAGGGCCTTGGCGTCGTCCGGCGTGTAGGCCCGCAGCGCGTGCTGGACCCGGTTGCCGAGCTGGCCCAGAACGTCCTTGTCGACGTCCTTGGGGGACTGGGTGACGAAGTACACCCCGACCCCCTTGGAGCGAATCAGCCGCACCGTGGTCGTGATCTGGTCGACCAGGGCCTTGCTGGCGTCCTTGAACAGCAGGTGGGCCTCGTCGAAGAAGAAGACCAGCTTCGGCTTGTCGGCGTCCCCGATCTCGGGCAGGTCGTGGAACAGGTCGGCCAGTAACCAGAGCAGGAAGGTCGAGAACAGGGCGGGCTGATCCTGGACGGCGCTGAGCTCCAGGCAGCTGATCACGCCCAGCTCGCCGGTGCCGCCGGGGCCGGGCACGGTCCGGATCAGGTCGCCGGAGTCGAACTCAGGCTCGCCGAAGAAGGCCTCCGCCCCGGCGTCGGCGAAACCGACCAGCTCACGCAGGATCACGCCCGCGGTCGCCTTGCTCAGGCCACCGAGCCCGGCCAGGTCACCCTTGCCCTCGTCGGAGACCAGGTACTGCACGACCGAGCGCAGGTCCTTGAGGTCGAGCAGCGGCAGGCCGGCGCTGTCGGCGAAGTGGAACACCAGCGCCAGGCTCGAGGTCTGGGTCTCGTTCAGCTGCAGGATCTTGGCCAGCAGCATCGGGCCGAACGAGGTCACCGTGGCCCGGACCGGCACCCCGGTGCCCTTGCCGCCGAGGGCCAGGTACTCGACCGGGAACCCGGTCGCCGTCCAGTTCTGCCCGATGGACGACGTCCGGGCGGTGAGCTTGTCGTCCGGCGTCCCCGGTTGCGACAGTCCGGACAGGTCGCCCTTGATGTCGGCGACGAAGACCGGCACGCCCTGGGCCGAGAGCTGCTCGGTGAACATCTGCAGCGTCTTGGTCTTGCCCGTGCCGGTGGCCCCGGCGACCAGGCCGTGCCGGTTCATCATCGACAACGGGATGCCGACCTGGGCCTGCGGTGCCGGCACCCCGTCGACGAGCAGCGCACCCAGGCTGATCGAAGGTCCACTGAAGGTGTACCCGGCCTGGACCGCCGCCACCACGTCGTTCGGTTCTGCGCTCATTTCCGGAGCCTATCCGGCACCGACACCCCGTGAGCCGGCGAAGCACGGCGGCCCGCCCGGATCAACTGTCCGAACGCGGGGCCGGGCGGGGGCGGGGGACCGGGGCGGTGAGCTGGTTGTAGGCCTCCAGCAGGTGCGCGGCGGTGGTGGTCCAGGTCAGTTCGGCCTCGGCGTACCGCCCGGCGGCGTCGGCCATCTCGGCGGCGCCGAGCGGGTTCTGGAGCAGGTGGGTGAGGGCCTCGCGGAGCAGTTCGGCGTCCGGGTAGGGCAGCACCAGCCCGCCGCCGGCGGCCTCGACGTGCTCGCTGGCCGCGGTCTGGCGGGTGGTGATCACGGCGCAGTTGTAGAGCATGGCCTCGGCCACGGTGATCGCGAAGTTCTCGTTCTCGCTGGGCAGGGTGAACACGCCGGCCTCGGTCATCAGCCAGGCCACCGCTTCGGGGTCGACGGCGTCCAGGAACGTCACCGAGCCGGCCCGCTCGTCGTCCAGCAGGGCCCGCAGCGACTCGGGGGCCCAGTTCTGGGCAGGCCCGACGATCAGCAGGTGCCCCTGCCGGGTCCGGTTCCAGGCCGACACCAGCAGGTCCGGGCGCTTCTTGGTGGCCAGCCGGCCGAGGAACAGCACCCGCTGGTGCTTGGGCACGGCCAGCCAGTCGCCCAGCTGTGAGCGCAGGCCGCCGGCCAGCGCCGGGCGGCGCCGGGTGACGCCGAGGGCGACCGTGACGACGGTGGCCTCGGGCAGCAGCTCGCGCAGGTTGCGGGCCTCCGAGCTGGACGTGGCGATCACCGCGGCCGCGCCGTTCAGGATCCTGGTGCCGATCAGCCGGTCGAACAGGCGCTTCTTGGCCTGCCCGAACTCCTGCTGGTAGGGCTCCAGGGTGCCGTGCGGCTGGATCACGTAGGTGGTGCCGCGCAGTTGCGCGGCCAGGAAAGTCCAGATCGAGTTGGCCAGGTAGATGCCGTGCACATGAACGAGATCGGCATCACGGGTCAGCTGCAGCAGATTCAAGCCCTGGCTCCAGGAATTCTTCAGCGAGTGCGGGCGCGAGCGCCGGCACAGTCGGATCCGGCCGCTGCCGGTGGTGATCGTGCGCCGGGTCGGCGGGTCGAGCCGCCCGGTCGGGCCGTCGGCGTCGGTACTGACGATCTCGGTGTCGACGCCCAGGTCGGCAAGCTCACGGTTGACCCCGAGCGCCGCGGTGGACGGGCCGCCGTCCCGGGGAGCCAGGGAGGCGGCGGCGTGCAGGACCCTCACCGGCCCGGCCGGTCCGGGTGCGCGTCGGCGGGGGCGGCCGGCTGCTCCGGTTCGGCGGCGGTGACGTCGATCGAGGTGGGCGCGGCGTCGACCGTGGTCGAGCGGTCGCCGAGCTCGACCTCCTTGACCCCGATCTGCCAGAAGTAGAAGGCGTGCGCGACCGCGTAGTGGAAGCCGGCCCGCCCGTCCAGGAATCCGCGCCGGGCCAGGTAGGAGTAGAGGAAGAAGGCGATCGGCTTGAACGGCAGCCGGGCGTAGCGGCGTCCCCGGGTGGAGCGGGCCCCGCGCACCTGGGTGGACAGGACGCCCGAGGTGCGCAGGTGCGCCTCCCAGTCGCTGTAGCGGTTGTGGCGGTCGAAGTAGTCGTAGAGCGGATCGCGGTCGCGGTGCTCCAGCCGCCCGGTGAGCCGGCCCACCGAGCCGGCCACGATCGGCTGGTAGTGCCCCTCGACCTCCCACATGTTGCTGACGTCGAGGTCGTCCAGGTGCGGCCACGAGGTGCGGTCGGCTCGCACCAGCACCCGCTTGGTCACCTTGTGGCCGTGGCGCAGCATCGTGCCGAGGAAGTAGTAGTCCAGTTCGACGTCGTACCCGGCGTGCACCGGGTCACCGGTGGCGAACAGGTCGAGCAGCTCGGCCGCCAGCGGCGGGGTGACCATCTCGTCGGCGTCCAGGTAGAGCACCCACTCGTTGGCGAACGGCAGGTTGAGCAGGCACCATTCCTTCTTCTTGGGGTACTCCCCGTCCCAGGTGAACTGGGCGATCTCGGCGCCGAGTTCGGCCGCGATGGTGTTCGTGCCGTCGGTGCTGTGGCTGTCGACCACAAACACCTCGTCGAAGCAGGCGACGCTGGCCAGCGTGTGCCGCAGGACCCGTTCCTCGTTCTTGGTCATGATCACGACCGAGACAGGAATCCGTGGACCTGGGCGTTTCGCGTGGCCGGTGCGTTTCATGCGGGTCGGACTCCCGGTTTCTCGGAACGACGGTGGACGGCGCCGCGCGGCCCGACGCCGCCCGGGTGAATGGTGGTGGCGCGCCCGGCGACCGCGAACGACCGGATCGACTGGATCGACTGCATCAGTACGCCCCCGTGCCTCGGACGACGGCGCGAACGGTGCGCCAGAGGATGGACAGGTCCAGCACCAGCGACCAGTTGTCGACGTAGCGCAGGTCCAGGCGCAGCGACTCCTCCCAGGTCAGGTCCGAGCGGCCGGAGACCTGCCAGAGGCCGGTCATGCCCGGGCGAACCCGCAACCGGCGCACCTCGTCCTCCCGGTAGCCGGCCACCTCGGCCGGTAGCGGCGGCCGCGGCCCGACCAGGGACATGTTGCCGCGCAGCACGTTCAGCAGCTGGGGCAGTTCGTCCAGGGAGTAGCGGCGCAGCACGCCCCCGATCCGGGTGACCCGCGGGTCGGTCCTCATCTTGAACAGCACGCCGTTGCCCTCGTCGCGGTGGGCCAGCTCGCCCAGCCGGGTCTCGGCGTCGGTCACCATGGAGCGGAACTTGTAGACGGTGAACTCCCGCCCGCCGGTGCCGACCCGGGTCTGGCGGAACAGGGCCGGGCCCCGGCTGGTCAGGCGGACCAGCGCGGCCAGGATCAGCAGCACCGGCGAGAGGGCGACCAGCAGGGCGGCGCCCAGCAGTTTGTCGAACGCCACCTTCATCACTCGCCGGCTGCCCTTTAGCACCGGGCGCTCCAGGTGCAGCAGCGACAGCCCGGCCACCGGGCGGATCGACAACCGTGGGCCGGCCACCTCGACGATGCCGGGGGAGACCAGCAGTTCGACGCCGCGCTCCTCTAGGGCCCAGGAGAGCCGGCGCAGCGCGTGCCCGGACAGGTCGGGGTGCGAGACGACCGCGACCAGGTCGGCCCCGGCCAGGTCGATCGCCCGCAGCACGTCGTCCGGCGTCCCCAGCACCGGAACGTCGTGGATGTGGGACGGCGTGACCTCCTCAGCCGGGATGCAGACCCCGACCGTGACCAGGCCGTGGTGGAAGCTGCGCTCGGTCACCCGCAGGGAGTCGATCAGGCTGATCGCGGCGTCCGAGCGCCCGACCACCAGGGTGCGGTGCAGCCCCCGGCCGGCGGCCCGCTCGCGCTGCAGTTCCGAGCGCAGCAGCCGGCGGGCCAGCAGCGATCCGACCACCGTGCCCGGCACCGAGATCATCGCGATGGTGCGGGAGAAGTCGCCGTTCAGGATGTACGACAGGACGGCGACCGCGGTGAACAGCAGCAGCCCGGCCCGGGTGATCCGGTGGAACTCCTCGGTGCCCTCGCCGACGTAGCGGTGCTCGTAGGCGCGGTACAGCCAGACGCAGGTGACCCAGGCCAGCGGCAGTTCGATCGGCAGCAGCAGGTACACCCCGGGGACGGTGCCGAAGCGGGCGGTCACGGCGAACACGGCGGCCAGCCCGGCGACCAAAACGTCGGCGATCCGGGCCCGGCGGGCGTAGCGCGAGAGTGTCCGGCGGGGGCCCTCCGGCAGGCGGCCGGGCTGGGCGTACTTGCCGGCGGTGGTGTGCTCGGGCAGGCCGGCGGCCTCGTCGAGGGTCAGCTCGGGGGCCGGGTGGTCCAGATCAATGCTGGCCGGCCGCTCCGAGGTGCGCTCGCCGGCCCGTTCGGCCGAACGGAAGTGTGCGGGCAGGATCGACAGACCCAGCTCGGCCAGGGTCTCGACCCGGGGCGCGGGTTTCTTGGTCGCCGTCGAGGAGTCGGCCGGACTGCTGTGCGCGGTGATCGCCTCTAGAGACAGTTTCGCCTCCGAAGCCTCGAATACGGACATGGACAGACAGCCCCCAAGACATTGGAAAAGGCTCGATCAGGCCGCAGACCCCCATTGGCCCACTGAGCGAACCTAATTCTTAGGCTAGGACGAGTGTTCTTGTCTCGTAAGCATTTCGCGTGTTGAAACTATCTTTCGATCCGTTCGGTCAATACACCTTCACCGGCCGAACGAGGTCGAATTGACCGATCGGCTGATATTTTCTTCAGGTGGTATCGAGCGCGTGAACCGAATTCGGGAAATGCATTCTCGGTGGCCCTGTTGCAGATATTCACAGGAGTCACAGGAGTCACAGGATGATCAGAAGTCAACCGCGGAATGCATTGCCCGGCCCGTCCGTGGGTCTGTGGCGTCGACGCGCATGCCGTCCCTGGCCGAGCCCGCCGTCCGGCACACTTTCACCGTCCGCTGTCAGAACACTACTGCAAGTGAGACAAGATCGTGGCTCTCAGATCTTGACTGGTCGCTCTGGGTGATTGATGGTGGTTAAAGCGGACCATTCCCGACAAGTCGGATCTCGATTGTCGGTTTCACGGGATCCGCGGACGCCTGGAGCTGGAGCTGACCCGTGACGACTGATGAGATCTACACGCCGGCCGGATACGGCTTCGAGGGTGAGCCGGAGATGTACCGGCCCGCGGATCCGGCCCTGCGCCCCGGGCCGGCCGACGTCAGCAGCCGGGACGACGGGGACGACGGCGCCGGGCCACCCGAAGGGGTGGACGATGCGGCCGGCCCACCGGGCGCCGTCCGCCCCGATCGCTTCGGCATCGAGCAGAGCGACTGGGAAGCGCCGGACGACCTGGTCACCCGGCTGCTGAGTGCGGCCACCTACATGCGGGAAGGATTCGCCGACCGGGTCAGCGGTGAGCTGCTCGCGCCGTCCCGGGGGGCGCACAGTCCCCTCTGGCAGGTGGACGCCGTCCAGCTGGGTCGGCACGTGGCCCACGCTCTGCGGCTGCGCCGGTCCCGCGACGTCTGGCTGGCGGTGACCTTCGGCTACGTCGTCGCCGCCGGAACCCTGGCCCTGGCCCTGCTGTTCACCGGCGTGCTGAACATCGTGCGGGCGGTGCTGGTCTGGATGGTGCTCTGGGTCTGGGCCTACCTGCTGGCCGTCGCGCTGGTCTACCGGCAGGCCCGGGCGGCCCGGCGGGCCGCGGTCGCGGTGATCTACGAGCCGGAGAACGCTGTCGCCCCGCCGCTGGGCCGGCCCTCGTTCGAGCAGGGGCTGGCCGACCTGAACCGCAGCAACGCCGTCCTGTTCCGGGGGGAGTCCTCGCCGTTCGTGGGCAGCGGGGTCAACGTGGACAGCTGGCACCTGACCCTCGACGTCAGCAAGCGGGCGATGCCGGCGCACGCCCGGCACGCCACCGACCCGGAGGGCAAGGTCGCCGCCCGGCCACCCGTGCCCCAGCCGATCACCGGGGCCGACCTGCAGGAGGCCCTGCTGGCGACCATGCCGCAGCGGATCAGCCCGCGCCCGGCGGCCGGCAACCGGCTCTACGTCCGCGGCGGGTCCAACGCCCTGTCGGTGCCGCTGTTCCGGATCGGCCCGACCGAGAAGGATCCGATCGAGGCGATCAACTTCCGCCGGCCGGTGACCCGGATCCCCGAGGCCCAGGTGCGCCAGTACCTGCACGAGCCCACCGAAGCGGCCCGGGTCTACACCTATTTCCAGCACTCGGCCTGGGGCGGGCAGGTCGTCGTCACCCTGTTCGTGCGGGCGTTCGTCTCCAACCAGACGATGTTCGTCGAAGGGCTGGTGTACGCCCTGCGCCCGCTGCAACGGCAGTTCTACGCTGTCCGGGGGCTGCCGGTGGACCGCCGGACCGAGGTCTCCTCGCTGCTCGGAACCGCGATGGCCGAGGCGCTGCCGATGCTGGTGGCCGCACCCGGGCTGGTGGTCTCCTCCAGGCTTTCCGGGCGGGTGGCCAAGGCGCGACTGGCCTCGACCGAGGCCGAGATCGAGCGGCGCCGCGACATCGACTTCGGCGCTCGCAGCAGCCTGCGCGAGCAGGTGGCGAACTACAACCTGGGCGACTCGTTCGCCGCCGCCGACGAGCAGATGTTCTACCAGATCTTCAACCGGCGGGCGATGGAGTGCATCGGGTTGTTCCTGGAGACCAACGGGGTCGACCTGGCCGAGTTCCAGGGGCAGGCCGGCTCGATCATCGGCGGGACGACGTCCAAGGCGGCCTCGATCTACGGGGCGGCGGTGGACAACGGCATCACGCCGACCGACGGGGGCGACTTCGAGTAGATCCACCGCGGGGTCCGTGGGGCGGGAGCGCGTGATGATTCAGAGGCGACACGCCAGGAGCAAACTCTTAACAGCCAGTTGAAGTAGTACTACAGTGCGTTACTCATACCGGTGAGGTTTTGGGGAGAACGAGCAGTGGTGCCAGATCATCGGCACGGGCGTTCAGCAATGCCCATGAGGGGGGTCAGCCATGGCCGTCACTGATGCTGCGGCGCCCGTACTGGGTGGTGCGGCGGCGCTTTTCGTCGTCCTCTTCTTCGCTGTGGTGCTGCTGGCCGGTCACTACCGGCGCGAGTGCTTGCAGCTGCGCGAGCGCAACGCGCAGCTCTCGGCCGACAACGACCGCTGGCGGGAAGACTTCTCGGCCCAGGCCGGGGAACTCACCGCGCTGCGCAAGTTCGTCGCCCGCCCGAACCGGGTGATCGACGTGACCCGGGCGGAGGTACCGTGATCATCGCGGTCGGGCTCTCGGCGGCGGTCGGTGTGCTGTTCTTCCTCATCGTCCTGGTGGCCACGGCCACCACCCGCAGCGACAAGCGACTCGAATGTGCCCAGCTGCGAGACGAACTGGTGGACGCCGCCCGCCTGGGACAGATCGACGTCACCGAGCCCCGGGTCTTCTGGCTGATCGACTGGTTCGACCGCGTTGCCCAGACCGGCCGGGTCATCGCCGGGGGCCGGCACACCGTTCAGCGCCCAGAGTCCTCGCCGCTGGCCGAGAGCCTGGCCAACGCGCTGTCGCCGTCCCGCCAGCTGGCGCCGGTCGGCCCCACGTTCCCGCTCGGGCCGGCCTGGCCGAGCGGTGACCGCCCGGTGGCCGAGGATCTCGACGTCCAGCAGCGGGCCGAGCAGTACCAGCAGCGCAAGCTGCACCGGCGCAAGCCGTCTCAGGCGTCGGCCCCGCAGTCGCACCGGGTCGCCCGGCACCGTCCGTCCTCGCCGGCGGCGGTTCCCGTGGAGGGACCGCCGGCCCCGGTCGAGGTGGCCGGAACGGCGGTACCCGCGGTCGAACCGGCGGCCGTTACCGCAAAGCGGGCATCGGGTAAGCGGGCCGCCACGAGCGCGCCGGCGGTCGAACCGGCCCCGGTGCCGGTGCCGGTGCCGTCTGCCGTTGCGGCGGCGCCCCGACCGGGACGGCGCGCGGCCGCCGGCCGGGCCGACGACCGCTCGCCACTCGACGACCGCTCGCCACTCGACGACCGCTCGCCACTCGACCAGCGCTCGCCACTCGACGAGCGCTCGCCGTTCGCCGAGAGATCGGCGCAGGCCATCGAGTCGGCCTCAGCGGAGCTGTCGGGTGTCGCCGCGCGTACCGGCCGACGGGCCGCCCGGCCGGCGCCAGGTACCTCCTTGACGCCGCCCGCTGCCTCGCCGCCGCCTGCCTCCCCTCTTTCGGCTGGTTCCCTGACGCCGCCTGTCGTTTCGGCGGCGCCGGCTGCCCCGGCGCCGGCCGGTTCGCCGATTCCGATCGGTCCCGCGGCGCCGGTCGGTTCCGCGGCGCCGGACACGTCTGGGTTGCCGGCCGCCGCGTCTCCGGACCGGCCGGTTGCGGTCGACGGCCCCGCGCCGGCGGCCGTGCCGACCTGGCAACCTCGGTCGATGCCTCCGCTGGCCTCCCGCCCGTCCCGGGACGCCGGACGTTCCTTCCCGTTGCCGATGCCGAGGACGGGTCTCCCGTCACCGCCGGCCGGCTCACTCGGCTCCGCCCAGCCACAGTCGGAGTCGCCGTCAAAGCCGGCGCGCCCGCCCCGATCGCGTGTGCCCCGGCCCCTGGCCCCACCGGCTGCGGTCCCGTCCGCGGCCATACCGCCCTCCCTGGTGCCGGTCACCTCGGCTCCTCCGGCTCACCGGGCCGTTCCACCGGCGCGACCGATTGCCGCAGCTGTCCCGGTTCATCCGGCTCCGCCGGACGAGCCGATTCGGTCGGCCCAGTCTGTTCCGTCGGCCCAGTCTGTTCCGTCGGCCCAGTCTGTTCCGTCGGCCCAGTCTGTTCCGTCGGCCCAGTCGGTTCTGTCGGCCCAGCCGGTTCCGCCGGTCGAACCGGCTCCGATGGTCGACCCGGTTCTGACGGTCGACCCGGCTCCGACGGTCGAACCGATTCCGACGGCTACGGCAATGCCGCTGACCCCGGCCGGCTCGCCCGGTGACTTCCGGGAGACCAGAGTTCGGTCCTCTCACGCGCCGGCATCGGGGACCACGCCGGCCGCTCCGACCCGGGCTGCCGGGCCGCCGGACGCGCCCGAGTCCCAGAAGCCCTCGCTGGCCACGACCGGCGCGCGGGCCGCCGCCCGCCGCGGCGCCGGACCGCAGGTGCCCGCCCCGACCCGGGCCGCCGTCACGGCCGAGGCCGTCGCCCGGGCCTACGCCGCATCGTCGTGGTCACCCCCGGTACGCCACCCCCGGCCCGCCGCCGAAGCAGTCCGGCCCGCCTCCGCGAAGCCGGCGCCGCCGCGCCCGGCGTCCTCAGCTCAGCGAGTGAGCGACCCCGGCCGGGCGAACCCGTTGTCGGCCCGCCCTGCGGCCCAAGCTCCCGATCCGGCCCAGCTCGCCCCGCCCCCGGCCACACCACCCTCGATTCCGAGACTGGTCCCGGCCCGGATGACCTCGCGCCGCCAGGGCTCGAAGGCGGCGTCGGCGGCCGGGCCGCAGCCGGGCCGCCGCGATCCGCGTCGCTCCCTGGGGCAGCGGGACGCGCGGGTCGACGTCACCGGTCATCCCAAGCCGGCCGGGGGACTGGTCCCGTTCACCGGTCCGATCCCGATCCCGCCGCCGACCCTGCGGCCGGAATGGCTCAGCGCGGCCGGGGCCTCCCCGGAGGCGCCCACCGCCGAGCCTGCCCCCACCTCGGAGCCGCAAGCCGTGACCGCCGTCCCGCCGGCACCGGCACCGGCACCGGAAACCGTTCCGACGCCGGTGGTGGATCCGGCCCAGCGCACCGTCACCCTCAAGGACGAAATCTTCTCGCTCCCGTCGTAGAGGTCGATACCGCCGGCGTCACCGTTCCGGCATGCGGATCGATACCGCCCACAGGTCGTCGGCGAACTGCGGGTCGACCGCGTAGTCGGCGACCCCCGGCGACGTCAGCCCGGCGAGGTCAAGGCCGTCGAGCACGTGTCCGTATCGGACGGTTTCGGGCCGAAATCGGATTGCTATTCTGGCCTCGTGACGCCTGGCCGCCCCAACCCGGATGAGGTCGACCACCAGGCCGAGGCGCAGGCCCTGGCCACCTTCCTGCGGGCTGATCCGCAGGAGTGGGCCGCGCTCGCCCCGCGGGTGGTCGAGGTCGTCGGCATCGAACGTCTGCGCTCCATCGTGGCGGGTACCAGCGAGCGGGTCGGCACCCCCCTGCAGGTGCGTGACTCGTCCGAGGGCCTGCTCATCGAAGGCCCGAAAGGGCGGGCCCTCGGCTGGGCCGGCCTCAGTTCCGGGCGGATCAACTCGCTGCTGATCGCTCCCTACCGTTCAACCGGGCGGGGGAAGGGCATCGCGAGGCTGGAGCCGGCGGTCCGAGTGGTCACGGCCGGCTTGTTCGTGTGGTTCATCCTCAGCCCCTGGACCACGCACGAGCGAGGCGAGTGGCTCGGAAACGTACTGATCCTGCTCTCGGTCTACATGTTTCTCACCCTGATCCGGGCGATGGCCACGCAACCCTGGTGGTACCGCTGGGCCGGCGACGCCCTGGCCCTGGCCACGGTGGCCTCGGTCTGGCGATGGCCCGATCTCAGGCGCGGAGGGGTCGGTTGGGTCGCGGTGGGTATGGTCGTCCTGGCCGGCGTGAGCAGCGTGGTGGTTCGAGGACGACGTCATCGGTGGGGAGTTGGTCCGGCCCACCCGCTGAACCGATTTCCGCTGTCCAGTGCGTGGCTCGTCGTCCAGGGCGGCGGGCGCTGGCTGAATCACCACTACAGCGTTCCGGCCCAACGGGGTGCCATCGACGTCGTACGGGTCGGCCGCGACGGGGTCAAGGGCGGGGGCGGGCGTTCGCTGGAGGATTTCCTGTCCTACGGGGAAGAAATCGTCTCGCCCTGTGACGGGGTGGTTCTCGCCGCCGTGGACGGGCTCCCCGACCAGATCCCGGGCCGGATCCGGTTCATGCCGACCTACGGCAACCACGTGATCATCGACACCGGTACGGAGTCGGTCGTGCTGGCGCACCTGCGCCCCGGCACCGTAGCCGTCGCCGTCGGAGACCGGGTGCGCGCGGGTCAGAACCTCGGCCAGGTCGGGAACTCGGGCAACTCGACGATGCCTCACCTGCACCTGCAGGTCGAGCGGGACGGCGTCGGGCTGGACCTCGACTTCGCCACCATCGACGGCAACCTCTACCGCGGACGTACGGTCCGCGGCTGAATGGACCGCCTGGCCGGTGCGACCGAGTCAGACGTGGGAGAGGGCCAGTTCGAGCGGTCTGGGCACCCGGCTCAGGTCGAGGGCCTCCACCAGCAGCCGGCCGTAGCGGATCTTGCGCCCGGCCCGGGTGCCCAGAAAGCGGTGCAGTTGCTCGTCGGTGCGCCGTCCCTCATGGGCGGCCTGGTGCTGAAGGGTGTGGAACGAGCCCAGTTCGCCCTCGGCCTCGACGATCGCCAGCACCCCCTCGACGCCGAGAGCCCGGATCAGCTCGTCCTCCAGATCGCTGACGCAGACGTAGAAGCCGAGCGCCTCCATCTCGGCCCGCGACTCCTGCGAGCGGCTCAACTCGGCGCGCGAGTCCTCGTAGCGCGGCAGCAGGCCGGCCCGTTCCAGACCCCGGCGGAAGTAGCCGACCTCGGCTTGGTCGTAGAGCCCGGCCATCCGCAGGCCGAGCCCGGGCGGGCCGAACCGGTTGATGAAATGGCCGATGTTCGAGGCTCCGCCCATGGCCAGGACGGCGATGTGCTCGGCATCCAGATGCCGGCCCTGCCGCTGCGCCAGGGCTTCGATGGCCGACTTGTCGCTCAGGCCCTCGACCAGCACCACCGCCTGCGCATCCACGCCCGTCTCCAGCTGCATCTCAAGCACGGTACCAACCGGGGCCGCCCTCGACCGGCGTCCGGGGCTCAAGCGAAGGACGCGTGGTCGGTGGCGATGACGTCGGCGGCGGCGAGCATCTGCCGGCCGACCGGCTGCAGACCGATGGACGTGCAGATGAGGCCGGTGGAAACCCTTTCCACGACGCCCCACTCCCAGATCGACGTCGCGTTCAGCCCGGTGCGCGCGGCCAGCCGGTGCGCGCGGTCGCGGGGGTCGGCGGCCATCAGCTCCAGCGGGTCCTCGCGCATGATGACGCCCAGGTCGTACTCGGCCTCGGCCAGCAGGCCGTCCGGATCGACGAGGGTGAACCCGTCACCGGAGCCGGAGCGCAGGGCGTTCCACTGGTGCACGTCGCCGTGCACCAGAACGGCCCGCTCGTCGTCATGGGCCCGGATCCGGGTCTCGACGCAGGCCAAGGCATGCCTGACGGCCTGTTCGGAGCAGGGCCGGTCGAGCGCCTCCCAGGTGGTGACGACGAACTCGGCCAGCCATCGTCCCTTGTCGGCGCCGGTGGGCAGCCCGCAGTCGGGGGCCGGACGCCAGAGCCGGCCGGCCGCGGCGGTGAGGATGTCATGACGGCGATCAACCGGAAGGCCCAGCTGAGCCAGTGACGGCCCGAGCTTCTCCAGCAGCATGGCATTTCGAGATCGGTCGTGGCGCAACAGGCTGACGCAGCCTCGACCGCCGGCCAGTTCCAGCACGGTGATCTCGTGAGCGGTCACGTCCGCGCCCCGGGGGATGAGAATCTTCAGCACCATGGGCGTGCCGTCGTGGCCGGTGACCTCGGCGACGAAGGCCTCGCTGGCGTCGCTGTAGGTGCGGCCCACCATGAACGACCAGTCCTGTTCCAGCTCGGCGACGAGGGAAGGCAGGTCGGCCAGCCAGTCGGTGGCGCCCAGCACCAGCGCCTTGCGGCGGGCGGTCTCGCTGGGCTCGATCACGGATCCCAGAGTCGTCCGAGGACGAAGCCCGGACAACCGATTTATTGCCGCCCCGGCCCGCAGCCGGGCCGGACTCTGTTTCGGCGTAGTGAATCCTGGGCCGGACCCGAACAACTGGGCGTGATCAAGAAGGCATCCGGTTACGCTCCGGCCTATGACTCGCAAACCGGTCCTCGTCGGCGCCGCGCTCGTTCTGTTCCTGGCCGGTTGTGGCGGCAGCAGCAGTGGTGACGGCGCGGCCAACGCCTCCGGATCGGGATCGGGCGCGACCACGGTGGCTCCGGTACCGAACGCGTCGAGCCCCACCGCCGATCCGAACAGCTGCGCGGTGCCCCAGAAGGTCACCGACGCCGCCACCGACAGCCACATCACCAAGGTCAGTGTGGACGGCGGGTGCCACCAGGTGTCGATCGAGACCAGCCTGACCAGCGGGGCCGGTGGTGTGGCCCGCAAGATCTGCGACGACATGGCCAAGGTGGCCTACGACGACAACCTCAGCAGCATCACGGTGTCCGGCTCCGACAAGCACGAGCTGGCCGCCGGTCAGCAGGGTATGGACAGCTGCATCGGCCAGCCCGGCTGAACCCCGGGCCGCCCTGCCGGTCGAGCCGTGCCGGTCGAGCCGCCGGTCAGGCCAGCAGGACCGGGTCGAGGATGAGGACCGAAGGGAGTTCGCGCCGGCCGGCCGCGGTCAGGCCCATCGACCGGGGGATCGGTCCGGCCTCGATCCAGTTGCGGGCCACCAGGTTCTGGCAGATCGCGGCTCCGACCGCGCCGGCCAGGTGCTGGCGGCGCTCGGTCCAGTCCAGGCAGGTGCGGATCAGTGGACGTCGGGCGCCGCGCAGGGCGTCGACCTCGATGCCGAGGTCGCCCAGCCAGGCGCTCCCGGCCGGGGTCAGGCTCGCGCCGTCCTCGATCTCGACCAGGCCGCGCCCGGCCAGGGTGTCGGCGATGCTCACGCCGAGCCTGCCGGCCAGGTGGTCGTAGCAGGTACGCCCGGCGGCGAGGGCGGCGGAGACCTTCACCGTGCGCAGGCCGGTGCGGGGCACCGATCCGGAGGTCGATCCGGGGGACGGCGAGCCGGGCAGGTGGGCGGCCAGGTCCTCGATCATCCGGGCCACCTGCGGATCGGCCAGGCGCAGGTACCGGTGCCGACCCTGGCGCTGCTCGACCAGCAGCCCAGCCTCGACCAGGTGGGTGAGCTGCTCGCTGGCCGCGGGCAGGCCGACGCCGGCCTGGTGGGCCAGCTCGCCCACGGTCCAGGCCCGACCGTCGAGCAGGGCCAGGCAGAAGCCGGCCCGGGTCCGGTCGGCCAGCAGCCCGGCCAGCCGGGCCAGCGCTTCGGCGGACACCGTCATCATGACCTCTCCGGCCCGGCAACAGATCTCGGCGGGCGCCGCGAGACCCATACTCCCAGCAGGCAGACGAACCCGCCGCCGACGGCCAGAACGGCCGGTCGCTCGCCCAGCAGGGCCCAGCCGAGCAGCACGGTCAGCGGCGGCACCACGTAGGTGCTGACCCCGAGCCGGCCCGCCTCGGTCCGGGCCAGCGCGTAGGCCCAGGTGCTGAAGGCCAGGGACGTCGGCACCAGGCCCAGGTAGAGCAGCCCGCCCACGGTGCCGGGCCCGGCGTCCCCGAGTTCACCGGCCAGGGCGGGTAGCCATGGCAGGCAGGCGAGTGTCCCGATCAGGCAGGCCAGCCAGGTCACCTGCAGAGCCGGCAGCCGGCCCAGTACCGGTTTCTGAGCGATCACGCCGACCGCGTAGGCGAGCGCGGCCAGCAGGCAGAGCGCGATCCCGGACGCCGTGGCCCCCCGGCCTCCGTGGCCGGTGCTCGCCCGGCCGATCAGTACGGCCCCGGCGCAGGCGACCAAGGCGCCCGCGGCCAGGCGGGCGGAGAATCCCTCGCCCAGGATCACCGCGGCTCCGAGCGCGATCAGGATCGGGCCGATGTTGACCAGCATCGCGCTGGTGCCGGCGTCGAGGCGCTGCTCGGCGGCGTTCAGGGCGATGTTGTAGGCCGCGAACCAGGCCAGCGCGCACACGGTGATCAGGGCCCACTCGCGGGCGCTGGGGTGGACCCAGCGCCCGCTCACGGCCTGGACCAGGCCGAGGGCGACCGATCCGATCAGCAGCCGGCCCAGGGCCAGCGCCCCCGGATCGAGATCTTCGCCGATCGAGCGGATCACCACGAAGGCCGAGGCCCAGGCGCTCACCGTGAGGACGACGGCGGCCAGGACCAGCCCGGGCCGGGTTCGGGCCGGCGTGATCGACGCGGCCGGGGCGGCCGGTGGGGCGGCGAAGAGGTCGGGCGGGGGCAGGTTCAGCGTCATGCCCGGCAGGCTAGGCCGGGCACGGTTCGACCAGGGCCGAAGTGTCGGGCGGGCTCAGCTGACCCGAGCCAGCGGAACGCTGACGGTCTGGGCTCCGGAGCGGGCGGTCAGGACGGTGGGGATCTGGCCGGGCTGAAGGCCTACCGGCAGGGCCAGGGTGTAAGTCAGCCCGGGCCAGCCGACGGCGGTCAGGTCCTGGGTCGCGGCCAGTTTCACGAGGGTGCCGTCGGCGCTGGTCAGGGTGGCCACCGTCCGGCCGGCCGGTACCAGGGTGGTGACCCGCAGGGCCTTGCCGGCCGCGACCACCAGGGCGTCGCTGTTGGCCAGGGCGTTGGTGAGGATCTTCGGGCCCGGGGCCCCCAGTCGGGCGCCGTAGATCGTGTAGACCCGCCCGGCCACGGTCTTCTGCGCGGCGAACAGCAGGCAGCCGCCGGCCGCGGAGGTGGAGCCGGTCTTGATCCCGATCACACCGTGCCGGCCGAGCAGCCGGTTGGTGTTCTTGATCTTGTTCAACGGGATGCTCGCGCTCCTGGTCCGGACCAGGGTGGCGAAGGTGGGGTCGGCCATCGCCGCCGGGGCCAGGACGAGCAGGTCGGCGGTGGTGCTACGGGAGGCGGCGTTCAGGCCGGAGGGGTCCGCGAAGTGGGTGGAGGTCAGGCCGAGTTCGGCGGCGGTCTGGTTCATCCGGTCGATGAAGGCCGACCGGCTGCCGGCGTCCCAGCGGGCCAGGATGTCGGCCATGTTGTTGCCCGAGGCCAGCAGGAGCCCTTGTAGCGCCTGCCGTTCGGAGATGAGCTCGCCCGAGGCGACCTTGACCAGCGACTCGCCGGCGGCCTTGCGCCGGGCGTAGGAGGAGGCCTCGGCGTGGGTGACCTTGATCTTGGGTCCGTTCTGCCCGGCAGTCAGGGGATGATCGCGCAACACGAGGTACGCCGTCATCACCTTGGTGACGCTGGCGATCGGCACCGACTTCGTGTCGCCGGAACGGCCCATCACGCCGATCCCGGCCACTGCCAGCTGAGCGCGCCCGTGCTTCGGCCAGCTGATCGACACCGAACCGGGCACCCGCAGCTGGGCCGGCCCCGTGAGCACTGCCGTCGACGCCGGGACCGGCGTGGTGGTCGGCCCGGGCGTGGGGGTGATCGAGACGGTCGGTGACGCCGTCGCCGTCGGGCCGGCGGACGGGCTCGACCCGGCATCCGCGTGGGCCGCGGACAGCGGGGTAAGGGTCAGGGCTCCGACAGCAAGGACGGCGGCGGTCAGGGCCGCAGTGATCAGGGTCGAGGTCGAGGTCGCGGTCGCCGTCACACGGTGGCGCGGATGGGGCACGGGTCACTCCTGCGGGCTCCGGTGCGGGCCCGAGGCAGCCCCACAGCAGAGTGACACTACGGCGAGTAGGCGAACATTGCCAAGAGTAGTCAGCTATGAATGCTCAGCTGTTGCCGGCGCGCAGGATCTGCCCCAGCCGCTCGCGCCGGCGCACCGACGACTCGACCGCGACCACCAGCGCCACCGCCGCGACCAGCAGCAACGCCGGAATCCCGACCGCCCACGGCACCACCAGGGCCGGGTCGGCAGCCTGGCCGGTGAGCAGTCGCAGATCCAGCGGCCCCAGCGCCAGGTGAGCCAGCAGTACTCCCAGCCCCAGGCCGCCGAGGGCACCGATCAGCACCGGTGGCAGCAGTTCGGCCGCCGCGATCTGCCGGGCCTGGCGCGGGCGCAGCCCCAGGGTCCGCAGCCGGGCCAGCATCTCGCCGCGGGCCGGGGCTCCGGCCGCGGCACCGAGGACGACGGCCAGCAGGCCCAGCAGCACCAGCACCAGCACCGTGGCCCGCGCCAGGCGCAGCAGCCCGGCGGGCAGCGGCTCGGCCCGGCGGGCCCGCAGCACGTCGCTGCGCACGGTGACGATGTCGTCCGGGCCGGCGACGGCCCGGGCGGCCGCGGCGGCACCGGATCCGAGCACCCACAGCGTGTTCGCCGGCGCATCGCCTCCGGCGGCCTTGAACGCGGCCGCGTCCACGATCAAGGTGCTCTGCGCACTGTCCCCGACCGTCGGCGCGGCCCCCAGGCGGGCCAGCGGGATCACCGTGTCGTTCCAGCGCACTGCCAGCCCGGTCCCCTTGAGCAGGTCCGGGTCCTCGACGCTCAGCAGGGCCCCGACCCGCCCGCCGACCCGGGTGTGCCCGCTCAGCCTGTTCACCGTGGCGCCGTCCGGCGGTGACGTCGTCGCCAGCAGGCGGCCGAACGCGGCGGCGTCCACCACCACCAGACGGACCGGGCTGCTGGTCTGGCTGGAGCTCACCGTGACCCGGTCGGCGACCCGGGCACTCAGCGCCTGTCGGACGCCGGGCTCGGCGGCCACCTTCGCAGCCAGTTGCGGCACCGAGGCGGACGCCGTCATGTCGATGCGGGCGTCGGCGCCGACCGTGCGCCAGGCCCCCTGGCCCTGCCCGTCGGTCTCGGTCGTCGAGACGGCCACCGCGAACGTGAGCAGGGCGGTGGACAGCACCAGGACGACGAACGGCAGGGGGCGGGCCACGGTCACGGCCGCTCGGGCGGCCCCCAGTAGGGGCAAGGCCCGGCGCGAACGGGCTGCCCGGGCCAGCACGAACCCGGCGCCCAGCGGCAGCAGGCGCAAGAGCACCAGGGCACCGACCGCCGCCCCCAGGGTCGGGGCCAGGGCCGGCAGCAGGTTCCCGCCGCCGGCGTGGGTCCCGGCGGCCGGCACGATGCCTCGCTGGCGCAGCGAGACGAACGCGGCCGCCGCGGCCAGCACCAACGCCAGCTCCAGGGTGAGGCGCCGCAGCTGGCGGGTGCGCAGGGCGCTCTGGCGGGCCGAGCGGTTCGCCGGAGCCTTTCGCCCAGTGGTGGCCCGGGCGGCCACAATCACCCCCAGCACCGGGACGGCCAGGGCCCCGATCAGCACCACCGGCACCGGCCAGCGCCAGGAGAACCCACCGGCCAGCCACCGGCTGAGCAGCAGGCCCAGCCCCCACCCGGCCGCCGTCACCAGCACCGACTCGATCAGCAGTTCGATCGCGATTCCGGCCAGCGAGGCCCCGCGCATCCGGCTGCCGGTCAGGGCCGTGGTCCGGCGGCGCACCAGCAGGTCGGCCGCCAGCAGCAGCACCAGACCGGCGGTGGTGAGCAGGGCCAGCAGCAGCACCGAGGCCTGAGCGGTGGCTGCGCTGACGGCGGCCACCGCCTCGCGCAGCACGCTGTCCAGGCTGGTCTGCCATTTCAGGGCGATGTCGGACGCGTCCGAGGCCCCCGATCCGGCCTTGAGCGCGACCACGCCGGTGGCCAGGGCCTCGGCGTTGTCCAGCCGTAACCGGCTGGGCTCGGGCGTGAAGGTCACTGTCGACTGGGTCTGGTCCTGTTCCAGGGCCAGCCGACCGTCCGGCAGGGAGTCGTCGGTCATCAGCGCGGCCGTGGACACCAGGTTGAACACCCCGTTGCTGGCCACCCGTGGGCGCAGCACCTGAGGCGCGGCCGTCCAGGCCGGATCGCTGGGATTCACTGCCCGGAAGATCCCGCTGACCCGCACGTCCAGGTGGTCGCCGGTGGGGGAGGAGGCCGGGATCCGGTCGCCCGGCTTCACCCCGAGGAGGGTCGCCGTCTCCCGGGTCAGCCCCACCTGCACCGGCCAGGGAACGCCATCGACGGAAACGGCGCTGTCCTGCTCGGCCACCGGAACGGCCGAGGCCGGGGCCCGGCCCGAGGTCCAGACCACCTGGGCGCCCTGACCACCGGCGACGTAGGTCAGCTCGAGCGTGCGCCCCGGGACGTTGCCGGTGATCTTCAGTTCCGTGGTGGTCACGCTGGAGACCGCCGGGCGCATTACCGCCGCCAGGCCGGCGCTCAGGCGCGAGCGGGCCACGTCGGCGTTCTGAGAGAGCACCGCAGCCGAGTTGGACACCCGCGTCCGGGGGAAGAACTCGTGCTCGAACGGCGCGCTGACCTGCACGGTCGCGCGCTCGCCGGCCTCGGCGACAGCGCGGTTGACGGCGTCGTCGGACGTCGTGCGCAGCGACGGCGGCACCGCGGCCGACATCAGCGTGGCCAGGCCGACGACGGCCCCGGCCAGCAGCAGCGGCCACCGGTCGGCCCAGGCCCGGCCCCGGATACTGGCCCAGTGCAGGCCCGGCAGCCGCACCTGCCGGGCCTGGTGGGCTTGGCGGCGCTGGTCGGCGCGGGACCCGATCCGGGAGTCGATCCGGGAGTCGATCCGGGAATCGGTGCGGTGCGGGGTGCTCACGGGCCCACCCGCAGGTGAGCGGCATCGGCCCGGCGAACCTGGACGGCGACCACCACGAACACCACGCTCAGCCCCCCGGCCAGCAGCAACGCCAGCAGCCCGGCCTCGGCCGGCCAGGGCCAGTGCGCGACCGCGCCCGGCACCGGGGCCGCGCCCAGGTCGGAGCGGATCAGCAACGGCCCGACCGACCACGAGACCACGGCCCCGACCAGGCCTCCGGCGGCCAGCAGCAGCACCAGCACCCCGCCGTGCTGGGCCAGCAGGCTGCCGAGCACGCTGCGCCGCGGCAGGCCCAGCCCCCGCAGCCGGGCCACCTCGACCGCCCGGGTCTCGACGTCCGACGTGACGTGCATGATCGTGCCGGCCAGCACCAGCAGCACGGCCGCCGGCACCAGCACGGCCAGGGCGGCCGGCAGCCCGATCCGCAGCGGTCCGGTGCGCAGTTGGTCGCCCACCTCGGCCCGGGTGGCGACCTCGCCCAGGCCCAGCGCGTCGGCCCGCTCGCGCGCGCCGGCTCCGTCGGGGCCACCGACCCACCAGGCGTTGACCGGCCCCTCCAAGGATCCTCGGGCGATCAGCATCCGGGACAGGACGTCGACGTCGGCCAGCATCGCGACCGTGTCCGGGGCGGAGGGCACGTCGGGGACCACGGAGGCGACCACCAACAGGAACGAGGCGTTGCCCAGGCTCACCGTCAGCCGTTGCCCGACCGTGGTGTTGAGCGCCTGGACCAGCTGGCTGGACACGGCCACCGGCACCGCCGCCGGAGTGGCGAAGGCGGTGGCCACGATGACCGCCGGGTCGTAGTAGATGTCGGCCACGTTCACCGTGGCCACGGTCCGCACCGTGCTGGCGGCACCGGTCGAGGTGACGGTGCTGGCCGGGTCGCTGACCCGGTCCTGCCCGTCGCCGCCGGTGGTGGCGGCCCAGCCCGGCACCGTCGGAGCCGAGGCCCCGGCCGGGATCGGCACCCGCAGGTCGACGGTGGCCTGGGTCGTGCCGGCTGATTCGGACGGCGGCCCGGCCGGGTCGACGTCCAGTGACAGGGAGACCGCGACGATCTTCACATCGGGCCCGACTTGACCGCAGACCTGGATCGGGTGCGGTTCGCCGTCCAGCACCACCTGGGTGGCCTCGCAGGAACTGCGCACTCCGGTGGCGTCCTGCAGGACGAGCCGGGGGAGGGCGCGAAGTTGAGGTCCCGAGGTCGAGCTGCCGCGCAGGGTCAGCCCTGGGTCGGCGCCGGGGCGCAGGGCCAGCCCCGAGACCGGGCCCGCCGGGGCCAGCCGGGCCCCGACGCCGGCCCACGAGGTACCGGTCGGCAGCCGGCCACGCAGCAGCGAACCGGCCCGGGTCGCGTCGACGGCGATCAGTCGCGGCGGGTTGTCGGAATCGCCGAACCACTGGCCCACCTGCACCGTCCGGTCGACCGCCGGTGTGATCAGCCCGCCTGTGGCCCGGTGCACGGTGGCGCCCTGGCCGGCCACCGCCGGCGAGGTGAGGGACAGCGCCAGATCGGTGCCGACCCGGGCATCGGCCTGGTCGTTCTGCGAGGTGCTCCAGGTCGATCCGAAGGCCAGGCCGAACGTGCCGGCCGCGGCAGCCAGGGCCAGCAGCAGCGCGGCCGCCACCGCCCGGGGCTGGCGGGCGGCCTCGAACGCGGCCAGCGGCAGCACCAGCCGGCGCGAGCGGCGGGCCAGCCCTTCGCCCAGCCGCAGCGGGATCGCCACCAGGCGCCGGGCCAGCCCGGCCCCGGCCAGCAGGCACAGCACCGGGGCCAACACCCGCACGGCGTCCGAGCCGGTGGGGGTGGGCGGCTGCGAGCGCAACTGCCACCAGCCGGCCACGGCCAGGCCGACCAGCACCAGGTCAGCGCCGGAGCGGGCCAGGAACTCCCGGCGGCTCCGGGAGGCCAGCACCACCGCCGGGTCCGGCCGCAAGGAGGGGATCACCAGCACCCCGGCCAGCACCACGGCGCCGATCACCACGGCCGCCACCTGTGGTCCGGTGACCTCCAGGCCGGTGGCCAGGCCGGCGTGGACCAGCATCGGCAGGTGGGTGAGCCCCGAGTGGGCCAGCCCGGACAGGGGCACCGCCAGCACCGCCGCGCCCACCGCCAGGGCCCCGGCCTCGGCCGCGGCCAGGGCCAGGAGCTGCCCCCGGCTCGCGCCCAGGGCCGAGAACAGTGCCGTCTCGGTGATCCGCAGGGACGCCACCAGGCGCCCGGCCAGGCCGAGGGCGGCCGCGGTCAGGGTGGTCCCGAGCAGGATCACCACCAGGACGGTCGAGCGGGTGACGGTCTGCTGGGCGTGGGCCTGGTACAGGGTCAGGGGCAGGTCCGAGGCCACCCGCTCGATCTGCACCCTGCTTCCCAGCACGGTTCGCATCCGGGCGTTCACGGTGCTCATCGAGGCGGCCACGGCGCCCAGCTCGGCGTCGGTGGGGGCGGTCAGGTTCGGGTGGCTGGTCACCTGCAGCCGGTCCAGGCTCGAGCCACTGGCGAACAGGTCGCCCATGGCGATGACGAACGGCCCGTAGGCCCGGGCCGACTGCGGGCTGCGCCCGTCGAGGTAGGCCGGGTCGTACCCGGCCGCGCCGAGCGGGTCCCGGTCCCAGCCGGCGTCGGGCAGCGGGCGCAGGACGCCGACCACGGTGACCTTCTCCGGGGTGTTGCCGGGCGTCGGCGGCACCTCCGGGCCGAGCTCGACCGTGCTGCCCGGATGCAGGCCGAGCACCCGGGCGGTGGGCTCCAGTATCACCGCCTCGAACCGGCCCGGCGTCGTCGAGGGGCGCGGCCAGCGTCCGGAACTCAGGCGGGCCTTGGCCGTCAGGTCGTCCACCCCGGAGAAGTAGGCCAGGTGCCGGGGGCCGGTGACCGGCGGCCCCAGCCGGCGCATGGCCGAGGAGGCCCGGGTGCTGTCCGAGGATCCGAGCGGGGCCAGCACCTTGGCCAGCACCTCCCGGGTGTCGCGGGTCACCCCTTGGGCGTCCGGTCCCTTGACCCCGCTGGCGTAGGCGGTGAGGTCGACGTTCTCGGCCTTGGTCCGGGCCATGCCTCGCTCCAGGGCCCGCTGCTGCGAGGTCGTCAGCAGCAGAGCGCACACCCCGAGCAGGGTCGCGCCCACGGTGACGACGGCCAGTACCGCGGCCAGCAGCGGCACCTGCACGCTCGCCCGGCGGGCCAGCAGCCTCAGCACGAGCGGATCATCCGGGGCCGACCTGGCCGTCGGAGATGTGCACGACCCGGTCGGCCAGGGCCATCATCACCGGGTCGTGGGTGGAGACGAGCGCGGTCACCCCTTCGGACTCGACCACCCCGCGCAGCAGGGCCATCACCGAGAGCCCGGTCTCGGCGTCCAGTTGTCCGGTGGGTTCGTCGGCCACCAGCAACCGGGGGGACGCCGCCAGGGCCCGGGCGATCGCCACCCGCTGCTGCTGCCCGCCGGAGAGCTCGTCCGGCCGCTGCTCGGCGTGGTCGCTGAGGCCGACCAGGTCCAGCAGCAGGGCCACCCGCTTCTCCCGCTCGGCGGTGGGGGTGCGGCTCATCCGCAGCGGTACGCCCACGTTCTCGGCCGCCGAGAGCACCGGGATCAGGCCGAAGGTCTGGAAGATGTAGGCCACGGTGTCGCGCCGCAGCGTGCTCAGGCCATCCTCGTCCAGGGCGGTCACCTCGGTGCCGTTGACCACGACCGTGCCGGCGTCCGGGCGGTCCAGGCCGCCGACCACGTTCAGCAGGGTGGTCTTGCCCGAACCGGAGCGCCCGACCAGGGCGACCATGGTGCCGCCGGTGACGTCGAATGAGACGTCGCGCAGGGCGTGCACGGCGGTGTCGCCCGAGCCGTAGGTGCGGCTCACCCCGCGCACGCTGAGCATCGGCGGGCCGACCGGACCCGCGAGCTTGTGCCGGCTCACTCGTCGCCGCCCGGTCGGTCGTCATCGCTGCCGGCCTCGTCGTCCCGGTCCGGGCGCATGGTCACGTGGTCGGGCTCCAGGGCCAGCCGCACCCGGCGGGTCAACTCCAGGGCCTCGCGGTACTCCTTAGGCACCTGGACCCGCCCGGCCCGGTCCATCACGGCGTACTCCTCGGCGATCACCTCGGAGCCACCGTCGGCCGAGGTGGTGGTGCGTCGCAGCACCTCGCTGCTGGTGCGCCCGTCCCGGATCGCGACCGTGCGCTCGACCTGCCCGCTGACGTCGGGGTCGTGGGTGACGATGACCACCGTGACCCCCAGGTCGCGGTTGACCGTGCGCAGCGCGCCGAACACCTCGGCCGAGGTCTCGGTGTCGAGCTCGCCGGTCGGCTCGTCGGCCAGCAGCACGTGCGGCTGGTTGGCCAGGGCCACGCAGATCGCCACTCGCATCTGCTCGCCGCCGGACATCTGCCCCGGCCGCCGGTCGGCGCAGTGCGCCACCCCGACCGACTCCAGCAGCGCCTCGGCCCGGGCCCGGCGCTGCCGCCGGGGCACCCGGGCCAAGGTCATCGGCAGGTCGACGACCTGCCGGGCGCTCAGGTAGGGCACCAGGTTGCGGGCGGTCTGCTGGCGGACGAAACCCACGGTGTGACGGCGGTAGCGCACCCGGTCGGCCCGGGTCATGGCCAGCAGATCCCACTCCTCGACCCGGGCCCGCCCGGCCGTGGGCGCATCGATCCCGGCCAGCAGCGACAACAGGGTCGACTTGCCCGAGCCGGACGCCCCGACAATGGCCAGCATCTCGCCCCGGTTCACCAGCAGGTCGAGCCCTTGCAGAGCCTGGACCTCGATCGAGCCGGTCTGGTAGATCCGGACCAGGTTGTCGCAGACGATCAGGGCGTCACGGCCGAACTCGGCCTGGCCCGGAGCCGGGCGCGGCAGAGTCAGTTCGGTCTTGGCCACGCGGAAACCCCCTCCAGGACGAGGCCCACCGATCCGAGTCGGTCCTGGGGCGCCGTTGCTAGCGCCGGAGCATATACACCTGGGCCGGAGCGGTGTTCAGCGGGCCCGGCGACCGTCCGGGCGGCCGTTGAGGTCGTCGTAGCGGTCCAGTTCCATCTTGGCCTCGGCCACCTCGATCGCGGCCCGGGTGAGCAGATCCTGGACCGAGGCGCCCGGGTTCTCGGCCACCGCCTCCTGCAGCCAGCGGTAGGTCTCCTCCAGCGTGCCGACCTGCAGGGCCTTGAACATCCGCCGGCCCGGCTCGTAGACCTCGGCCTCCGGTTCGGTGCTCATCGCCCGCAGCACGCCCAGCTGCCGCTCGACCGAGGCCCGCGACGTCTCCCCAATCAGGGTGGGCAGGGCCTCCTGCAGGTCGCGCAGCTCCCGCTCCGGGTCGGGGGCCTGCAGCAGGCGCAGGTTGCGGCCCAGACCGGATAGGAACAGGAAGCGGTCGAAGTCCTCGGTGACGGCCGCGGCGACGATGCTGACCTGGGCCTCCACCCGCTTAAGGTCGCCCGGTTCGAGTTCCGGGCGGGCCTGCTCCAGGAGCTGCTCGTGACGCTCGCGCCAGGCGGGTAGCGTGATCTCGCCGTCCAGGGCCGACCGGGACAGGGCGCGCAGCTGTTCGACGAGGGTCATCGGGACGCCGAGCAGGCGCGGGTAGCCGTCGTTGCTCGGGAGCAGGTCGAACAGTTTCTCGGCGCTGGACACGAGATAGATCCTCCTCGCCGTCCCGGCAGGAGGCAACAGGCCCGCCGATCGGGGCTCAGCCGTTGCTGACCATGGCCCGAGGACGAACGTCGGACCGGGCGTCGCGCTCGGCCATCCGATGCCGTCCCCAGCGCATGATCGGGCGCTCGATCAGCGCGTAGGACGGCGCGGCCAGACCGAACGTCAGCCCGACCAGGATTATCGGGCGCAGCACGCCGCCGACGTGGACGTGGTCGTAGAAGACCTCGACCACGCCGTAGTGGTAGAGGTACAAGCCGTAGGAGATGCGCCCGACGTAGCGCATCGGCGCCAGGCTCAGCAGCCGGGCGGGCCGGCTGCCGGAGTTCACCGCCAGGCCGAGCACGGCCAGCGCCGCCGCCAGGCCGCAGACGGCGATCTTGTCCCACATCTGCGGGGCCTCGGTGGTGCCCGACACGGCGATCAGCAGCAGGCAGCCGAGCAGCCCGACGTAGGTGGAGGCCGACGCCCAGGCCTGGGAAACGAACCGCGTGGAGGGGCGGCCCTCGGGGCCGGCGCCGTCCAGGTCGCGCAGGAACAGCGCGATCACGCAGCCCAGCAGCAACTCGTAGGCCCGGCTGGTGGGCTCGTAGTAGGTGAGCGGGGTGCCGACCATGCTCGCCCCGCCGGAGAACGCGGCCAGCAGCGCCAGCGACGCCACCGCTCCGCCCATCGCCCACCGGGTGGCCCGGGCCCGCCACCGCAGCAGCGCGATCAGGACGATCGGCCAGAGCAGGTAGAAGTGCTCCTCCACGGCCAGGCTCCAGGTGTGCCCGAAGCCGCCCTGCACGTTGTGGGTGATCCAGATGGCGATGTCCTCGGTGTACGTGACCTCCAGCAGCGAGGTGGTCAGGTATCCGTGGGCGCTGCCGCCGGCCCCCAGATCGGGTGCGAACAGGGCCCCGAGCAGCACCATCACGATCAGGGCGGGGTACAGCCGCAGCACTCGCCGCAGGTAGAACTGCCCGAGCCGGATCTGCCCGCTCAGATCCCACTCGCGGACCAGCACCGAGGTGATCAGGAAGCCGGACAGGACGAAGAAGATGTCGACGCCGAGCCAGCCGCCGGCGGTGCGGGGGCCGGCGCTGATGTGGCTGGCCATCACGGCCAGCACGGCGACCGCCCGCAACCCGTCCAGGGCCGGGATGTGACGCAGGGAGCTGGACCGGTGAACGGACATGGGTCGAGTGTCCTGGAAGCCCGGTTGTCACGGGCAATTTTCCCTAACTTCGCACCGCCCGAACCTGACCGGCCGATCGGCGTTTAGGCTCGGCCATTGTGGACACGACCCGGCAGGACCCGATGGTCGGGCGAGTGGTCGACGGCCGCTACCGGATCCAGTTGCAGATCGCCCGCGGCGGCATGGCCACCGTCTACCTGGCCGTCGACGAGCGGCTCGACCGCCAGGTCGCGCTCAAGGTGATGCACGACAACCTGGCCCTCGATCCCGAGTTCGTGTCCCGGTTCGTGCGTGAGGCCCGAGCCGCCGCCCGGCTGTCGCACCCCAACGTGGTCCAGGTCTTCGACCAGGGCTCCGACGGCCCGGTGCTGTACCTGGCCATGGAGTACCTGCCCGGCCGCACGCTGCGCGACGTCCTGGCCGGGCGGGGGGCGCTGACCCCGCGCGAGAGCGTGTCGGTGTTGGAGCCGGTGCTGGGTGCGCTGGCCGCGGCCCACCGGGCCGGGATAGTGCACGGCGACGTCAAGCCGGAGAACGTGATTCTCACCGACGACGGCCGGATCAAGGTCGCCGACTTCGGCCTGGCCCGGGCGATCACCGCCCCGATCACGGTGACCGCCCAGGGCGAGTTGCTCGGCACGGTCGCCTACCTGGCCCCGGAGCTGGTCAGCCACGGCGTCGCGGACGCCCGGGCCGATGTCTACGCGGCCGGGATCCTGCTGTTCGAGCTGCTCACCGGTCGTCAGCCGTTCACCGGGCCCGACCCCTTGCGGGTGGCCTACCGCCACGTCCACGAGAACGTGCCCGCACCGACGTCGCTGGCCCCGGCCGTCCCGGCGGTGTTCGACCCGGTGGTGCTCGGGGCCACCAGCCACGACCCGGACCAGCGCCCACCGGACGCCGGCCGGCTGCTGGCCGACCTGCGGGCGGCGGTGGCCGGCCTGCCGCCCGCCCAGCTGGACCTGCGCGCGGCCGATGCGGCCACCGTGCAGATCGACCTCACCGACACCGGCAGCCAGGCCGGCGCGACCCGGCCGGCCCCGGCCGCGGCTCCGGGCCCGCAGCCGACCCAGGTGCTGGCCGTGTCCCGCCGCCAGGCCCGCTCCGGCAGTGGCGGGGCCCCGATCCTGCCCCGCCTCAAGATCAACGACGACGAGGACGGCGCCGGGCCGCCCGGAGGCCGGCGCCGGGTGCTCGGACTGATCGCCGGGCTGCTGGCCGTGGTGCTGGTCATCCTGGTCGGGGTGTGGTGGGTGGTGGCCGGGCCGGGGTCGTACACCGACACGCCGCCCCTGGTCGGGCAGCGCACCTCGGACGCCCAGCGGGCCCTGCTCGACGCCGGCTTGGCCGACCAGGTCAAGCAGGCCTACAGCACGAAGGTCCCGGCCGGCCAGGTGATCTCCACCGATCCGGCGGCGGGGGAGCGGGTCAAGAAGAGCGGCACCGTGGTGCTGACGGTCAGCCTGGGCGTGCAGCTGTTCCCCGTGCCCGACGTCACCGGGATGACCCTGCACGATGCCACCGCGGCCCTGCACGACGCCCACCTCACGCTCGGCACCACCAGCCAGGAGTTCAGCGCCACAGTCCAGCAGGACCGGGTGATCTCCAGTTCGCCCAAGGCCAAGACCACGCTCGCCCGCAACAAGTCGGTGAACCTGGTGCTCAGCAAGGGCGGCGGTGGCCTGATCAAGGGCGTTCAGTCGGGCCTGTGCCTGGATGTGCCGCCGGACGTCACCAACAACGGCACCCGGGCCTGGCTGGACGACTGCAACGGCGGCACCAACCAGCAGTGGGCCCTCTCACCGACCGGGCAGCTCACCCTCTACGGCGGAACCCGCTGCCTCGACGTCTCCGGCGCGGCCACCGACAACGGCACCGCCGTGCAGATCTGGGACTGCACCGGTGCTCCCAACCAGCAGTGGACCGTGAATCCCGACGGCAGCATCACCAGCGCCGCCTCGGGCAAGTGCCTCGACGCGGTCAACCAGGGCACGGCCCCGATGACCCTGATCCAGATCTGGGACTGCTCCGGCGGCGCCAACCAGAAGTGGGCCCGAAACTGACCCACCCGGCGGCGCGCTGGTTCTACCCGACCAGGCTGATCACCGTGAGATCAGCAACGGGACGTCGTGCCGGGCGCCGCGTTGTGGGCCAGGCAGATCCGGGAGGTGAAGATCGGCGGGTCCGGCTCGAAAGTGTGCTGATCCAGGCCGTGAGAGGGTCGGACCCACCGGCCAGAGCCGAGGCCAGCGGCACTACCTGGTCACCGTTACCGACCACGGTCCACGAATCCCGGGTCCGGGCGGCCAGCACCCCGCGGCCCGGGTAGGCCCGTTGATTCAGCACCTGCGTCGTCGTCAGCACGTCCGGAACGGTAGCCGCCGGGCCTGGATGGCATGATCTGGACCATGGCTTCCTTGACTCAGGACGAGGCAGTTGCCCGCGCCGGCAGCACCGCGGTCGACCGTTACGAGATCGAGCTCGACCTCACCGATCTGCTGGAGGGCTCGACCCTGCGCAGTCGCAGCACGATCCACTACCGCTGCGAGGGCCCCGAGACGTTCCTCGACCTGGTCGCCGAGACGGTTCAGGCCTGGGTGGACGGCGAGCCGGTCCCGGCCGACGCGTACGCCGACGAGCGCTTGAGGCTGAGCGCGCCGGCCGGGGACCATGTGGTCGTGGTCGAGTCCACCACCACCCGCACGGCCGAGCGGGCCGGCCTCCACCGGGCGATCGACCCCGGCGACGGCGAGGCCTACGTCTGGACGTCGTTCGAGCCGGACGACGCCCGCCGGGTCTTCGCCTGCTTCGACCAGCCCGACCTCAAGGCCACCTTCGCCGTGACCGTGCTCGCGCCGGCGGCGTGGACGGTGGCCTCCAACTCGGCCCCCACCGACGTGAGCGACGGCGACGGGCACCGGGTCTGGCGCTTCGCCGACACCCCGCGGCTGTCCAGCTACCTGGTGGTCGTCACGGCCGGGCCGTTCCACGAACTGCGCCGCACGATCGACGGGTACGACCTGGGCCTGTTGGCCCGCAAGAGCCTGGCCGGCTACCTCGACGAGCAGGCCGACGAGCTGTTCGAGATCACGGCCGGCGGGCTGAGGTTCTTCGGCGAGCAGTTCGCCATGCCGTTCCCGCAACCGCGCTACACCCAGGTCTTCTGCCCCGACTTCCAGGGCGCGATGGAGAACTGGGGCTGCGTGACCTGGATGGACTCGTTCGTCTTCCGTTCAGCCCCGACCTCCACCGAACGCGAGCTGCGGGCGGTCATCCTGCTGCACGAGATGGCCCACATGTGGTTCGGCGACATCGTGACCATGCGCTGGTGGGACGACCTGTGGCTGAACGAGTCGTTCGCCGACTGGGCCGCCGTCTGGGCCACCGCCGAGACCACCGAGTTCAGCGCCGCCTGGGCCTCTTTCATCGGATCGCGCAAGGAGTCCGGCTACGCCGCCGACGCCAGCCCGGCCACCCACCCGATCCGCCAATCGGTGTCCGACGTGGAAGCGGCCAAAGCGGCCTTCGACATGGTCACCTACGCCAAGGGCGCCAGCGTGCTGCGCCAGCTCACCGCTTACGCAGGCCCGGAGCAGTTCGTGGCCGGGCTGAAGCAGCACTTCGCCGCCCACGCCTTCGACAATGCCACCCTGCAGGACCTGCTCACCGCGGTCGGGCAGGCCAGTGGGCGCGACCTGTCGGCCTGGTCGAAGGAATGGCTGCTCACCGCCGGCACCGATACCGCCACCGTGCAGACCACGGTGGACGGCGACAGCTACGCCTCGGTCGCGGTCCGGATCGACGCCCCGGCGGAGCGGCCGGCCCAGCGCCCGCACCGTCTGGCGGTCGGGGTCTATGACGTCGAGGCCGGCCGGCCGGTGCTGCGCGAGCGAATCGAACTGGACGTCGAGGGCGAGCAGACCGAGATCCCGGGCCTCAAGGGCGCTCCGGTCGCGGCCCTGCTGCTGCTCAACGACGGCGACCTGACCTTCGCCCGGGTCCGCCCCGACGAGGCCGGGTTGGCTGCGCTGCAGCAGTACGGCCCGGTGCTGCCCGACCCGGTCTCGCGGGCCCTGGCCCGGCTGATCCTCTGGCACCTGGTCGACGACGGCGTTCTGGCGACCACCGACATGGTCGCCTACGTCGTCCGGGCCCTGCAGGTCGAGACCGAGGCGTCGGTGCGAGAAGGCCTGCTGCGCACAGGGGTTGCCGCCGTCCAGGACTGGACCGACCCGTCGGCGGTGCCGGCCGCCGGTCGCGAGCTGGCCCGGGCCTGTATCGACCTGGCCGCCCGGGCCGAGGCCGAGGGCGACAGCGCCTCCCGGGTCTCGGCGCTGCAGGCCGCCCTGGCCGTCGCCTACGACCGCACCGTGCTGGCCGAACTGGACGAGATCGTCGGCTCCGACGTCGACCTGCGCTGGCGCTGGCTGGCCCGGTCGGCCTCGATCGGTGACTACGACCAGGATGCCGTCGAGCTCGCCCTGGCTCAGGATCCCGACCCGGACGCCCCGTCGCGGGCCAGCGCCGTCCTGGCCGCCCGGCCCGAGATCGAGGCCAAGCGGGAGATCTGGAAGGCCGTGTTCGTCGACCGGTCGGTGCCGCTGCAGGCCTATCGCTCGGTCGGCCTGGCCTTCTGGGATCCGGCCCATGCCGCGGTTCTGGGCGAGTTCGCCGAGGAGTTCCTGTCCATCCTGCCGGCGTTGGGGAACAGCGGGATGACGGCGGCGATGGCGACCGTCGGCTTCTTCCCCCGCCACGGGCTCGGCCCGGACTTTCCTCGACGAGCCCGGGCCGCCGCCCAGGGCGACGGCGTCAGCCCGCTGGTCAAGGGCCAGGTGACCGAGCGCTCGGCCACTCTGGAACGGATGCTGCGAGCCCGCGCTCGCTGACCCGATCAGGAGGGGAGTGCCGATGGTGACCGTGGACGACGTGCGCCGGGTCGCCCTGGCCCTGCCGGAGACGGTTGAGAAGCCGTACAACCGCAGGCCGGGGTTCCGGGTCCGCAACCAGCTGTTCCTGCGGATCCACGAACTGCCGGGCACGATGATGGTCGGCTGTGCCGGGCTGGCCGAGCGCGACGAGCTGCTGCTGGCCGACCCGGACAAGTTCTTCGTCACCGCGCACTACGACGGCTACCCGGCGGTGCTGGTCCGTCTCGGAGAGATTGACGTCGACGAACTGGGGGAGCTGGTGGCCGAGTCGTGGCGGCTGAACGCGCCCAAACGACTACTGGCCGCCTACGACGCCGAGCACCCGCCTTCCTGATCCGAACTCAGAGGGGGGACAGTCGCTGCTGGAGGCCAGCTTTCACCTGCGGCCACTCGTCGATCAAGATGCTGAAGACGACGGAGTCGCGAAGCGTGCCGTCCTCGCGCTTCATGTCCCGGCGCAGGACTCCTTCGCGGACGGCGCCCAGCTTGGCTATCGCTGCTTGCGAGCGTGTGTTCAGGCGGTCGGTCTGGATCTTCACCCGGCCGTAACCGCACTCTTCGAAACAGTGTGACAGCAGCAGCAACTTGGCTTCGGGGTTGACCTGGGTGCTCCACCACCTCGACCCGTACAGGGTCGAGCCGAGGTGGACACTCTCGTGCTGCAGGTTGGCCTCGGCCAGCGAGGAGGTGCCGACCAGGGTGCCAGCCGGCCCGAGGTCGCTGTCGGCGACCAGGCGGATCGCGTAGGCCGTCCGGCCGAAACCGGCTCCGTCAGCCTTGCCTTGGCCGGGCAGGAACCGCTGGCGGGCCAGCGCCCGGCTGTCCTTGGATGAGCTCGGCCGCCGGTGCATCACGTAACCGCTCTCGTAGACTTTCGGGTCGTCGAGGATCGGGTACAGCTCGCCCAGGTCGGCCTCGTCGAGCAGGCTCAGGCGGACGTACCGGCCAGTCAGAGGCTCCCCGGAGGGAAGGGTGGTCGTGCTCATGTCGATCAGGCTATCGGCGCCGTCACCCGGTTTTCAGGGGCGAGCGAGGCGGCGATCCGCAGCAGTTCGGCAACAGCCTCGTCCGGGTCGTCCGGGGGCGCAGGGAAGGGGGCCGGGTCGAGGCAGCGGTCCAGCAGCTGCTCTACCAAAGTGGCCTTGGCCAGGACGGCCTCGGTGTGGATGGCCCCGGGCAGGATCCGGATCTCGATGGTGTCGCGGAACGGCTCGTCGTTCAGCAACTGGGTCAAGTTGACGTCGAAGAACTTGGTCAGCTCGGCCGCGACGGCGGCCTGCTGCAGTTCGTCGTAGCTCGGAGTGCCGTCGCAGGCGCGGACCAGTTCCTCGGGCAACGGGGCCAGCCGCGTGCAGTTCGGGTTGGTGGCCAGCAGGATCCGCAACGGCTCACGCCAGTGGGCGAACAACCGAACGACGTTGGCCAGGGCGGCCGGCTCCCGGAACGGCGCGCCGTCGAGGTGCATGTGCACCGCGGCCTCGCGCGGCACGCCGAAACCGAGCTCCCGAGCCGGCCCGAGCAACGCCTCCAGGGCCTGCGCGTGATCGACCACCAGTGGCGTGGTGACGATCTCGCAGGGCCGCTCCCGCTCCCCTCCTTGCGGTGCGGCCAGGGCGACGGTGTTGCTGCCGCCGTCGTCGAGGCGAAGGACGTCGCCGAACCGCTCGACCCTGGCCCCCCAGAGTGCGGCCGCCCGGTCGAGCGACGTGTCCACCGGGCCGCCCGGGTCGCTGTACCGGGCCAGCAACCGCAACAGTCGGCGATCGTCCGTCAGCACCCGGTGCCAGCCCGGCAGGGCCGGGGCCCGGGGATCGAGGTCGGCCAGCAGGGTGACGTCGTCCACCAGCGTGCAGACAAGTTCACCGGTGCCGAGCCGGACCTCGAACCCCTGGGTGAGGTGCAGGAACCGGCCCAGCCCCGGTACCAGGGACGGTTCGCTGTCGTGATGCCACACCGGCTGGACCCGGCCGCCGAAGCGGCCGGCCAGGTCTTCGGCCAGGGTGAGCCGGCTGACGCCCCGGGGGGCCATCAGCTCGAGCTCGAAGCCGATTCTCCGATGCAACACCTGGTTCACGGCTGGAACGGCAGCGTCTCGCCGGCCAGCAGCTTCTTGCCCGCCAGAGCCTTGGCGTCCCAGGTGGTGTCGGTCTTCCACAACTTGGCCAGGTGCTTGGCGTCCTTGTAGTCGTACCCGGCCTTGAAGAAGGCTTCGGCTTCGGTCACCTTCGTGGCGTCCTCGGCCTCGAGCGGGTCCGGCTTCACCGGCAGGGTCTCGCCGGCCAGGATGCGGCGTCCGGCCTCGACCTTGACCGGCTCGATGGTGGGGCCGAGCTCGGAGGACATGCCCCAGGTGACGGCCAGCTTCTGGGCCGAATCGAGGTCGTAGCCGGCCCCGAAGTAGGCCTTGAGGTCGGCGGCGACCTCGGCGTCGGTGGGGGGCGGGGTGGTCGGGTCGGCGGCCGGCGCCGCGGCCGGGGCCTGGACGACGACTTCCTGGTGGACGCCGCCGGGCAGGAAGCTCGGCAGGGCGATGCCGCCGGCGATCAGGCCGGCGCCCAGCACGGCGCCGCCCGCGACCTGGGCGCCGAGCCGGCGCCGCTTGTAGGTACGTGAGAGGTCATGCACGCCGGCGTACACCGACGCGGCGTCCGGGGCCAGGTATTCGTGGGCCTCGAAGGCCTCACGCAACTGGTCTGCGTGCTCGGTCATTGCGTCTCCCTGGAATGGATCTTGGTCTGCTCGGAGTTGAGCCGGAGTGTCTTGAGGGCCTTGGAGGCGTTGCTGCGGACCGTGGCCGGCGTGCAGCCGAGCAGGTCCGCGATCCGGGCGTCGTCCAGCTGCTCGTAGTAGCGCAGGACGAGCACGGCTCGCTGCTTGCGCCCGAGCGTGGCCAGGCGGTTCCAGACCTCGTCGGCGTCCACCAGGTCCTGGGCGTAGTCACGGCCCCCCCGGCGGGCGTCGTCGATCTCGGTCAGTTGCTCACCGGCGGCGTGCACGTTGCGAGCGGCCCAGCTGCGCCGCCACGACAGGTACTCGTTCACCAGCATCCGGCGCACGTAGGCGTCCGGAGAGTGCGACTTACCGATCTGTTTCCATTTCACATGTGCCCGGGCCAGCACCTCTTGAACGACGTCCTGCGCCAGGTCGCGGTCTCCGGTGAGGACGACTGCGTACCTGAGCAGGCCCGGCAAGCGGGTCACGACGAACTGCTCGAATGTCACGCCAGTTAAGACGCGGCCGGGCGTCGGGGTGTGTAATCCGATCGGCAGGAAAGGCCCGCGGATCGCTGCATGAGCCCAGCATGACAGCCGGCTCCTCCGGATGGATCCGCCCGCGAGGGTGGAAAATGGCCGGCAAAACGGAACGAAGGGTGCGCAGGTGTCCCGCCCCGGGTCCTGCGCACCCTCCGCCTGCTCCGTGCTCGGCGGCCCCTAGATCAGGGGATACTTCTGCGCCGCCGAGCCGTTGCAGTCCCAGATCCGCAGCCGGGTGCCGTTGGCGCTCGCCCCATTGGGGGCGTCCAGGCACCGGCCGGACTGCGGATTCTTCAGTGAGCCATCGGCCTGTTGCTGCCAGTTCTGGCCGCCGATGCCGTTGCAGTCCCACAGCTCCACCAGCGCCCCGTTGGCGCTGCTGTTGCCGACGATGTCGAGGCAGCGGCCCAGCGTGCGCAGCGAGCCGTTGCTGTTGTGGAACCAGTGCTGGTCGATGGCCGAGGACTGGCAGTCCCACAGCTGCACGGCTGAGGCGTTGCCACCGGTGTCGTCGGCCGCGACGTCGACGCACTTGGAGCCGGGCCCCACGATCGGTGCGCCTCCGGTGGCCGAGAACTTCTGCGCGGCCGAGCCGTTGCAGTCGTAGATCTGCAGCCGGGTGCCGTTGCCGGTGGCCCCGCCGGGGGCGTCCAGGCACCGGCCGGACTGCGGGTTCTTCAGCGAGCCGTCGGCCTGCTGCACCCATTTCTGGCCGCCGACGCCGTTGCAATCCCAGAGCTCGACCTGGGTGGCGTTGGCGGTGCCGTTGCCGCTGATGTCGAGGCAGCGGCCCAGGGTGCTCAGCGAGCCGTTGGCGTTGTGGGTCCAGTGCTGGTCGACCGCGAACGACTGGCAGTCCCACAGCTGCACCGCGGTCAGGTTGCCCCCGGAGTCGTCACCGGCGACGTCCACACATTTGTTGCCCGGGCCGGCGATGGTGGCGCCGGTCGGCGAGCCCCCGGTGGAGCCGGCGTAGCCGACCGACACGATGTTGGCCTGGACCGAGTTGTCAGCCGCGTCGGTGGGGTACCCGGCGGTCATCAGCCCCTCGAAGAACGAGCCGATGGAGGCGTTGCTGTTGTCGCCTCCGGTGCCCATCACGATCGAGCCCTCCTGGTGCATGGGGGAGTAGCCGCCGTCCGGTTCGGCGCCGTCGTACCAGGTGGACAGCCCGCCGGACTGCGAGTTGCCGCCCTTGAGGGCGAACCGGTTCTGGCCGTTGTTCTTCAGCAGGGCGGTGACGAACGCAGTGGCGTTGCCGAGGTTGGCGGTGTTCGAGCCGTGGCCCTGGAACAGGCCGTTCTCCAGGTCGCCGGCCACCCACGGGCCGACCCCCGAGCAGGGTGGGAAGAAGCAGTTCGTACCCAGGTTGACGGCGTCCATGTGGCCGTTGCCGGTGTCGGCGATGTTCGCCTCGACGTTGCCGTAGTCGAAGCAGCAGCCACTGTTCACGTGGGTGCCGCTGGCCACCATGTACATGCCCTCGGGCTGGCCGTTCACGGCCACACCGGCCCCGACGCGGTGGCGGTACCCGGTTCCGGGGGCGATGAAGACGCCGTAGACCTTGTGCCCGCCGGCCGTGATAGGCAGGGCGGTGGCGTTGGCGCCGACGTCCTGGCCGCCGGCCGTGCCCGGGCCCTCGACGGTCAGGTCGTTGTGCCGGGCCGACTGGTCGTAGATCACCGTGATGATGCATGAGGTGCCGGCGCAGAACGAGTCCTGGGCCGCGGCGTTGGCGTATCCACCGGCGCTCAGCAGCCCGATGTCGGCCGTGGCGCCGTCCGACCCCCGCTTCACCTGGTAGAGGTGGCCGTTGTAGGCCGAGAACAGGGCCCGGGTCGTGCTGTGAGCGGCTACGCAGGGGGTGCCGGCGGCGGCGTAGAGGTCGCAGGGCAGAGTGCCGGCGGCCTGGGCCGTGCTCGCCACGCCGACCAGGGCTCCGGCGCCGAGGATCAGGGATGCGCCGGCCAGGAGTAGGGACCGGAAGCGGGTCCGGGGACGAGCTCGCAGCGTCATTGCGTGAGCCTCTGTTCGTTCGGTCAAGGGGGCCGAGCGGGAGCGCAAACGTGTGGTTCAGGTCACTCTCTTCGCAGCCTGGATGATTTTTACATCGTTGGAACAACGATGTAAAGCCCTCTAAGCCTCGAAACGGCCGACGGGATCGATAGGCGGACAGTCAGTCGGGCGTGGTGGCGAACTCGGCCCGGACGCCCAGCAACCGGACGGCGCGCCGCTCCGGGTACGACTCCAGCACCCGCAGGGCGGCGTCCTGGATCGCCTGCGGATCGCGGGTGGTCTCCGGCAGCAACCGGGCCTTGGTGCGGGTGGTGAAAGGCGCCCAGCGAACCTTGACCGACACCCGGGCCACGGCCCGCCCGTCCGCCTCGACGTCCGACATGAGCAGCCGGGTCAAGGTCACCAGCTCGGCCCGGACCTGATCCCAGTCCTCCAGGTTCTGCTGGAACGTCGTCTCCCGGCTGTGCGAGCGCGGCACGTACGGGTCGCCGATCACCGGGGACGGGTCCAGGCCCCGGCCCCGACTGCCGATCCACGGCCCGGTGGCCGGCCCGAACCGGGCGGCCAGATCGCCGTCGTCGGCATCGGCCAGTTGCCGGACCGTGGTGATGCCGAGCTCTTTCAGCTTCGTGGCCGTCCTCGAGCCGATGCCCCACAGGGCGTCGGTCGCCCGATCGCCCATAACGTCGAACCAGGTGTCACCGGTGATCACGAACACCCCGGCCGGTTTCGCGAACCCGGTGGCCGTCTTGGCCTGGAGCTTGTTGGTGCCGATCCCGACCGAGCAGGCCAGCCCGGTCACCTCCAGCACCCGGGCCGCGATCCGGCGGGCCAGGGCCGGTGGATCGTCGCTGACCGCACCGAGAAAGGCCTCGTCCCAGCCGATCACCTCGACCACGGCGTCGAATTCCTTCAGGGTGGCCATCACCTGGGCCGAGGCCGCCTCGTAGGCCACCTTGTCGACGGCCAGGAACACCGCCTGCGGGCAGCGTTTGAACGCTGTGCGCAGCGGCAGGCCCGACTGCACGCCGAACGCCCGGGCCTCGTAGGACGCCGTGCTGACCACCGCCCGCTTGGTCGGGTCGCCGTCGCCGCCGACCACCACCGGCAGGCCGGCCAACTCGGGCCGGCGCAGCACCTCGACGGCTGCGATGAACTGATCCATGTCGACGTGCAGCACCCAGCGTCCCACCGACCCAGTGTCGTCGATCGGTGCGTTCGATCGTGGCTGTTGACGCATGCCGCGTCGCTGCTCAGGCCGGCAGTGGCCCGTCCTGGACCACCTGCTTCATCACCAGGGTCGAGTTCAGCCGCTGCACGCCGGGTAGTGCGGCCAGCACGTCGTCCTCCAGTCGCTGGTAGGCGCCGAGGTCGGCGGTGAGCACCCGCAGCAGGTAGTCCGGATCGCCGAACAACCGTTGGGCCTGGACGACGTTCGGGATGTCCTGCACCGCCCGTTCGAAGCCGAGCAGGGTTTCGCGGTCCTCCTGGCGCATGGTGACGAAGACCAGTGCCTCGAAGGTCAGGCCGACCGCGACCGCATCGACCACCGCGCGGTAGCCGCGGATGACGCCGGTCCGCTCCAGCTCGCGCAATCGGCGGTGGCAGGGCGAGACGCTCAGCCCGACCCGGGCGGCCAGCTCGGTGACGGTGAGCCGGCCGTCATCCTGAACGGCAGCAAGAATCTTGCGATCGATCGCGTCCATATGGTCAATTCTTCCACCGAGTGCGGCTGACGTGGCAGAACTTGGAAGCACATTGCGACTGATTCTTAGTAGCTTTGCTGGAGATCCACACCCCCGGGGAGACCGCCATGACCGCAGGTTCGATCATCGCGTTCTGGGTCGTGGCTCTCCTGCTCATCGTGGTCCCCGGGGCGGACTGGGCCTTCACCATCGGCGCCGGCCTGCGCGGTCGCTCGGTGCTGCCGGCCGTCGCTGGTCTGGTGATCGGGTACGCCGTGGTCACCCTGGTCGTGGCGGCCGGCGTCGGCGCCCTGGTGGCCCGAACCCCGGCCCTGCTGACCGGCCTGACCCTGATCGGCGGCCTGTACCTGATCTGGCACGGGGCGACCACGTTCAGGCACCCCTCTACGCCGGTGACGGCGTCCGATGTTGCGCTCGGGCCCGAGCGCAACATCGTGCTGCAGGGGATCGGCGTCAGCGGGCTCAACCCCAAGGGCCTGCTGATCTTCGTCGCCCTACTGCCGCAGTTCACCGACCCCGGACCCGGTTGGCCGGTGGGTGGCCAGATCGCCCTGCTGGGTGTGGTTTTCATGCTCACCTGCGCCGCCTTCTACCTGGCCCTGGGCGCCTTCGCCCGCAGGGTGCTGCACACCCGGCCCGTGGCCGCCCGGGCGGTCAGCCGGACCTCAGGAGCAGCCATGGTCCTGATCGGGGCGATCTTCCTGCTCGACCGCCTGCTGACCTGATTCCCGAGCCGGGTCACGGCCCGTCTCGGACAGGGTACGTATCGCAAATATCGGGATTCATAATGACAGGACGCCCTTTCCGGGGATAGCGTGATGCTGGCGCACTCCGGAAACGGGTGCGGGGCAGGGGCTGTTGGATCTCGGGGGAGAGACTGTCAGAGGGGGCGTCTTCACGACCCAGGACGGCGATGTCATCGCCGGCTCGTCGGGCCACAGCCTGGTGCCGTAGGACGTCAACGACAACTCCGACGTCGTCGAGCGCCGGTTCTGATCCTCACCCGTCCTTCCTGAACCGGTGGTCGGTGTCCGACAGATTCAGGGCTGTCGGACGCCGGCCACCCCTCCGCCGTGAACCCGCGCCACGCCGGGAATCGCGAAGGTGGGCCAGGTCGAAGGGTTGCGCGGGAACGTTGGTGCGCCAGCATGGGCGGATGAGTGACGCGCCCGCGCCCGCGGACCAGACCCTGCTGGACGACCTGAACCGCCGCCTGCGGTCCTTCCGCCGCACGGTCCTGCCGCAGGGGGTCGGCTGGGAGCGAGGCACGGACGGCGACTACCTGGCCGACCTGATCGACTACTGGGCCAACTCCTACGACTGGCGCGAGCACGAGAACCGGATCCGGGCCCTGCCCTGGGCCCGGACCGAGGTCGACGGGTTCGTGAGCCGCTTCGTGCACCAGCGGGCCGAGGCCGCCGACGCCCCCGTGGTGGTGTTGCTGCACGGCTGGCCGGACTCGGTCCTGCGGTTCGAGCGGGTGCTGCCGCTGCTCAGCGACCTGAACGTCGTCGTCCCGGCGTTGCCCGGCTATCCGTTCGCCGAGCCCCTCACCGCGACCGGCATGTCCACCACGGCGATGGCCGGGGTCGTCGCGGGGGTGATGGACGAGCTCGGTCACGACCGGTACGTGGTCTCCGGCGGGGACATCGGCAGCGGGGTCGCCGAGGCGCTGGCCGCGGCCCGCCCGGATCGGGTCGGCGCGCTGCACCTGACCGACATCCCGTACTCCCACGTTTTCACGATCGCGGCCGAGGACCGGTCCGAGGCGGAGCAGCGATACCTGGACGCCGGGCGGGCGTGGCAGACCGCCGAGGGCGGCTACCAGCACGAGCAGGCCACCCGCCCGCACACCCTGGCCGTCGGCCTGGGTGACTCACCCGCCGGGCTGGCCGCCTGGATCGTGGAGAAGCTGCGGGCCTGGAGCGACTGCGGCGGCGACGTCGAGTCGGTGTTCCCGCGGGACGACGTGCTCACCTGGATCACCGCCTACTGGGTGAGCGGAACCATCGGGACATCGTTCTCGCCCTACGTCGAGCCCCGCACGCCGGTCGGGCGGCTGAACGTGCCTCTCGCGGCCTCGCTGTTCCCGCACGATCTGGTCAGCGCCCCTCGTTCCTACGCCGAGCGGTTCTTCGACGTCCGGTTCTGGGAGCAGCCCACCGCCGGCGGACATTTCGCCGCCTGGGAGCAGCCGCAGGCCTGGCTCCGGGGCCTGCGGGCCGCACTCGAGGCGAGCTCGGCCGCCCGCTCGCCGGTTGCCTGAGAGTTGCCCGAACGGGTGCTTCAGGCCGGCCCGGAGAACGCCGAAAGGGTGAGTTGGCGCGCGTTGTCGCGCCGGGCCGGTGGGTTGCCGCTCACCTGGCCACGCCCGACCCGGGGGTGATCATGAAGCGCCTGATCTACAAGAGTCGCGCCGTACGCGATTTCGGCGAGGGCGAACTGCTGGCCCTGCTGGGCGGCGCTCGCCGTCGGAACCATGACGTCGACGTCACCGGCATGCTGATCTATACCGGGCGCAGCTTCCTGCAGATGCTGGAGGGTGAGGTCGGCGCGGTCCAGAAGGTCTTCACCCGGATCATGGCCGACTCCCGGCACACGAAACTGCGGATCCTCAAGGATGCCGACGTCCAGCGGCGGCTGTTCGACGACTGGGCCATGGGGTTCGAGCGGGTGGATCAGCAGGAACTCGCCGCGCGGATCCAGGGCTACCGCCCGGCCAGCGACTTCCCGCTGATGAACCCGATGTACATCGTGGACGGCGACGTCGCCGAGACCATGCTCACCCTGTACGCCGCCCACGAGACCGCCTGACCGGTGGACACCGGCTCAGTCCGAGGCCTCCAGGGCCGGGCTGAGCCGGGCGTGCTGGTGCATGTCGTGCCAGCCGTCCGGGTGCAGCAGCTGGCGGCGAGCGGTGCCCTCGAGCTGATACCCCGACTTGGTCGCCACCCGGCACGAGGGCAGGTTGCGGGTCGAGTGATCCAGGCTCAGGCGCAGGATGCCGACCTCGGTGAAGGCCCAGCGGGTGAGGAGCTCGAGTGCGGCCGGCGCGATGCCCCGACCCCGCCCGGCCGGCAGCACCCAGTAGGAGATCTCACCCCAGGCCTCGTCCAACCGGATCCGGCGCAGGCTGATCTGGCCGGTCAGTTCGCCGTCGAGCTCGATCGCCCAGCCGGCACCGTCCTCGCGCTGCCAGCGCTGCGGCCAGGCCCGCACCCAGGCCACGGCCTCGTCCGGCGTCATCGACCGGGCGTGCCACTGCTGGATGGCCGGATCGCTGTAGGCCTCGAGCACGGTCGGCACGTCGTCCGGCCGCCAGTGGCGCAGGCGGACGGCGCCCTCGGCGAGCTCGGGCTGGGTCAGCTCGGCCAGCGTGCCGGCGGGCAGGACGGGGGCGACGAGGCTCGGCATGTCGGCATTCTTACCGACATCCACCGAACCTCGTTCGCCCCGGCCCGCTCCGCTCCCGTTCACCACCGGTCAGGTGACGGTGACGGTGAAGGTGGAGCCGGGCTGGGTGACCCCGTTGCCGGTGGCCGAGTTGGTGATGGTCAGACGGTTGTCGTCAACGGTTTGGCCCATTTTGGCTGCCGGCCTGCGCCGGACGGCGCAGGCCAAGACCTGGCCCGGCGGCCTGGTCACGTTTAGGGTCGGGCCTCATGGCCCTCATCCACCGCGCCGAGCTCGTCCCGACCAAGCCGCAACTGGTCTCCACCTGGCTGCCCGGCCGGGCCTGGTTCGACGGCACCGGCGAGCTGACCCAGGTCGGCGCCTACCGGTTCGACGACCCCGACGGCGAGGTCGGCCTCGAAGCCCTGCTGGTGCGCTGCGGCCAGGGGCCCGTCCTGCAGGTGCCGCTGAGCTACCGGGCCGCCCCGCTGCAGGCCGCCGGCGCCGACCTGCTCGGCACCCTGGAGCACTCGGTGCTCGGCCGGCGCTGGGTGTACGACGGCTGCACCGATCCGGTATGGGTGACCGCGCTGGCCACCATGCTGCTGACCGGCGGCTTTCAGGCCGAGGAACTGGTCGAGGACGGCGAGCAGCTGGTTCCCCGCACCCCGAGCGTCATCGTGCGCAGCTCCGGGACGCCGGGCACCGGGATTCCCGAGGTCGGTGAGCTGTCCGGCCACGACGACGGCCCGCTGACCGTCGTCCGGGCCGGGGAGTTGGAGCTGGTGGTGGTCCGGGTGCTGGGTGCCGAGCTGACCTCGACCCCGTCGATGACCGGCACCTGGGGCGAGAGCGACTCGGCCGTGCTGGCCGCCGTCCGCGCGATCTGAGGTCTGTGACCGTAGTGGCGCAAGTGGCACTTACTGGTTCACTTAGATCATGACTGCCGAGACCAGGGCCCGGTTCACCGCCCAGCACGAACGGTTCGGCGGGATCAACTGGGGCGCGGCGTTCTTCGGCTGGCTCTCGGCCAACGGGCTGGCCGTCCTGGTGCTGGCCGCGTTCTCCGGCGCGGGTCTGGCCATCGGACTGACCGCTACCGGCGGGCACCCCGCGCTCAATCAGGACAAGGCCGAGAACGGCGGGCTCGGCCCGATCCGCAGTGTCGACACGATCGGCGTCATCGGCGGCGCGGTGCTGCTGGCAGTGCTGGCCGTGGCCTACTTCGCCGGCGGCTACGTGGCCGGGCGGATGTCGCGATTCGACGGCGGCCGGCAGGGTTTCGCGGTCTGGGTGATCGGCCTGGCGGTCGTCGTGGCGCTGGCCGGGGCCGTGGCCGGCTTCGGGGCCAGGTACAACGTGCTGGCCCAGCTCGACCTGCCCCGGATTCCGGTCGACGAGGGGACGGCGACCCGCGGCGGGGTGGTCGCGCTGCTGGCCACCCTGGTGCTGACCGCGATCGCGGCCGCCCTCGGTGGCAAGGCCGGCGAGCACTACCACCGCCGGATCGACCGCCTCAAGATCACTCCGCCGGACGGGACGAACTCGTCGAAACGATCTGAACCGGGGCCCGCCGAGGACTGATCCGCCCGCGCCCGGCCCCGTACTCTGGAAGGCGGCGGTGAGGAGGCCGGCGTGGGCGTCGAGGTGCTCAGCAACGGGGGCGACGAGGACGACGTCGCCCTGGGCTCGCTCGGCTGGCTGGGCCTGGCCCTGACCGCCGGGATCGTCGGCCTGCTCCTGCTGCCCGGCCACCACGAGGACGCCGTCCAGGCCGCGCCCGATCAGAGCGACCGGCATCAGGCCGCACCGGGCCCGGTGTCGACCTTCGGGGTGCTGCCGGTGCCCGGGCTGTCCGAGAGTGCCGGCCCCGCACGGGACGACCTCAACCTCGGCCGGCAGTGCCCGGCCCGGATCGACGCCGACAGCCACCTGCTGGTCTCGTTCGAACTGCGCAACCTCGGGACCGACCCGGTCACCGTGACCTCGGTCAAACCCCTGCTGGCGTTGAGCGGCCTGGCCTCGGCCGGGCCGATCACCTCCGGCGGCAGCTGCGAGCGTCCGGGCTCGAAAGGGGTCGGCGGCCTGATGTACAGCGGCGACAAGCAGCTGTTCACCCTGCGGTTCCGGATGCCCAAGCAGTGCCCTCAGCCGTTCCCGGTGCTCACCGCGATCAAGGTCCGGGTGGGCGAGATGGTGGCCCAGACCACGGCCGGCGTGTACGCCGACCTGGGGTCGGTGTCGTTCGACGCCTGCCCGGACCCACCCGCCTGACGGTCGGCCGTGACTCAGGCCGAGGGCTGCGGCAGCGTGGCCAGCGCCTCGGCCAGGGCATCGGCCCGGACCGGCTTCGGCAGGTACCCGTCCATGCCGGCCTCGGTGCAGGCCTGCCGGTCGGCCTGGGTGACGCTGGCCGTCATCGCGATGATGTGCGGCTGGCGATCGGCCGGCAGCTCAGCCCGGATCCGCCGGGTCGCCTCCAGCCCGTCCATCACCGGCATGTGCATGTCCATCAGGATGATGTCGTAGGGCGTGCGCCGGGCCGCGTCGAGCGCTTCCTGCCCGTTGCCGGCGATGTCGACCCGGTGCCCGAGCTTGCCCAGCATCAGCCGGCCGACTTTCTGGTTCACCTCGTTGTCCTCGGCCAGCAGGATCCGCAAGGTGCTGCCCTCGTTCACGACCGCGGCCGACGCCCGTTCCGTGGCCGCCTCCGCCGCCGCCGGAGCCGGGATCATCGGCGCGGTGGCCGAGGCGGCCGGCTCGACGGTGGCCGGTGGTGGGGAGTCGACGACGTCGGGCACCGGCGCTCCGGCGAGCACCTGGCTGACCGTCTCGATCAGCACCGTGCTGCGGGTCGGCTTGGTCAGCACCGCCGCGAACAGTTGCGGGTCGTTGCGCTCGCGCCGTCCGATGCTCGAGAGCAGCATCAGCGGCAGCCCGCGCCCACCCGGCAACTGTCGCAGGGCCAGGGCCAACTGCACGCCGTCCATGATCGGCATCGCGAAATCCAGGACGGCGACGTCGAACTGGATGCCCTGACCGATCAGCGACAGGCCCTCCAGGGGCGAGCCGGTGTCGGTGCAGACCATGCCGCAGCTCTCCAGCTGCAGTCGCAGGATCCGCCGGTTGGTGTCGTTGTCGTCCACGATCAGGGCTCGCCGCCCGGTCAGCTCGACCCCCGGCGCCCCCGGCAGCGGCTGCGGCCCGTCGTACTCGCCCAGGGTCACCGTGAACGCGAATTCCGAGCCCACGCCCGGCGTGCTGCTCACGCTGACCTCGCCGTCCATGGCCTCGACGATCGCCTTGCTGATGGCCAGGCCGAGCCCGGTGCCGCCGTACATCCGGGTGGTCGAGGCGTCGACCTGGCTGAACGACTTGAACAGCCGGTCCATGCTGCTCTCGGAGATCCCGATCCCGCTGTCGGCCACCGTGAACCGCAGCCGCACCGTGCCCGCGACCGGACCGCGGCCGCGCGGATCCGGCTCCACCCGCAGCAGCACGTGGCCGACCTGGGTGAACTTCACCGCGTTGCCGACCAGGTTGACCATCACCTGGCGCAGCCGGGTCACGTCGCCGACCACCATCCGCGGGCAGTCCTCGGCCAGGTGCGAGACCAGATCGAGGCCGCCGGCCGTGCTGCCGAACAGGGCCATCGTGCCCTCGATGCACTCGCGCAGGTCGAACGGCTGCTCCTCGAGGTCGAGCTCGCCAGACTCGATCTTGGAGAAGTCGAGGATGTCGTTGATGATCGCCAGCAACTGGTCGCCGCTGGTGCGGACCGTCTCCAGCAGATCGCGCTGCTCGAGGGTGAGGTCGCTGTCCAGCAGCAGCCCGGTCATCCCGATCACCGCGTTCATCGGGGTGCGGATCTCGTGGCTCATCGTGGCCAGGAACGCCGACTTGGCCTTGGTCGCCGCGATCGCGGCGTCCCGGGCCAGCGCCATCGCCTGCACCGCCTTGGCCACCTCGGCCTCGGCCCGCCGCCGCTCGGTGACGTCGAGGGAGAGCCCGCAGATGGCGTACGTCACGCCATCCCGGTCCCGCAGCGGCACCTTGACCGCGTCGAACCAGTGCCGCCCGTCGGGCAGGTCGGCCACTTCCTCGACCCGGTAGGGTCCCTCGACCGCGCGCATGTTGTTGGCCTGCCACACCTGGGCCCGGGGGTTTTCGCTGAACGCGTCGAGACCGAGCAGGTCGCGCTCGCGGACGTCGAACGCCTCCTCGAAGGCCCGGTTCACCATCAGGTACCGGCCGTCGAGGTCCCTGACGTAGATGATCGACTGGTTGTTCTCGATCACCGCGCGCAGCATCATCGCGTGGTCGTCGCGCTCGCGCTCGATCGTCTGCTGGTCGGTGATGTCGGTGGCCACCCCGATGTAGCCGCTCACCTCGCCGTCCGGATCGCGCATCGCGGTGATGGTCAGCTGCACGGTCCGGCGGGCGCCGTCCTTGCGGATGTAGGTCCAGCGCCGCGAGTCCGACTGGCCGGCGTCGACGTGGTGGGTGAACACCTTCCGGCCCGGCTCGACCCCCATCTCGGCCGCCTGGTCGAGGATCTCCTGCGGGTCGTGGAAGATCTCCGGGCCGCAGATGCCGACCACCTCGGCCGCGGTGTAGCCGAGCATCAGCTCGGCGCCCCGGTTGAACAGCGAGATCACCAGGTCGGGTGTGGTGGCGATGATCGACTGTTCGGTGGCCCCCAGCACCTGGGCGAACAGGGCGGTGGTCTGGCTCAGCACCTGCTTGGTGTGCCGGGCCTCGGTGACGTCCTGGCCCATGCCGTGCAGGTACAGGGCCGTGCCGTCGAGGTCGAGCTCGACCCGGCCGCGAGCCAGCAGAATGCGCTCCTCGCCGTCGGGGCGGATCAGGCGGTGCTCGACCTCGTAGAACGTGCCGTTGGCCATGGCCTCGTTGACGCTGCCGGTCAGCACCTCGCGGTCGTCGGGGTGGATCCGCTCGCGATAGCTGTCGAAGGTCGGCTCGAAGTCGTCGGGCTCGCCGAAGATCCGCTTCAGCTCGCGCGACCAGGTGATCTCCCGGCTGGCCACGTCGTAGGTGAAGCTGCCCACGCCGGCCAGCCGCTGGGCCTCCTCCAGCTGTTCGCGCCGCTGGGCCACCTCGTCGTTGGCGGCCCGCAGGGCCAGGTCGGCCTCGACCCGGTCGGTGACGTCGCGACCGGTGGAGAGGATCTCCTGAACGGCGCCGGCGGCGTCCAGGATCGGCAGCATCTTGATCTCCATGTGCCGCCACACCCCGCTGGCGTGCTGCATCCGGCCGGTGACGATGCTCTCGCGCCCGGCGGAGGTCCGGGCCGCCGCCTCGGCGAACCGGGCCCGGTCGTCCGGGTGGAGCCGGTCGCTGAGCAGGTTGGACTGCGCCGCGGCCTCGGGATCGATGCCCAGCACGCTCTTCAGGGAGGGCGAGGCATACTTGACCGAGAAGTCGGGGTTGTGGCTGCCGATCACGTCGGTGGAGTGCTCGATCAAGCTGCGGAACCGCAGTTCCGACTCGGTCAGCCGGGTCATCAGCCGGTTGCGCTCGGCCAGCTGGGCCTCGCGCTCGATCAGCTCGCGGCGCAGCCGCAACTGGGTCATCACCTGCTCGGCCAGGGTGCGCAGCAGGGTCTTCTGGTCCTCGGTGAGGGTCCGCGGGATCCGGTCGATCACACACAATGTGCCCAGGACGGCGCCGCTGGGGGCCTCCAGCGGGAAGCCGGCGTAGAACGCGATCTTGGGTCCGTCCGTGACCAGCGGGTTGGCCACGAAGCGGGGGTCGACGGCGGTGTCGGGTACGACCATCTCGGCGCCGGCCTGCACCACGTGGTCGCAGAAGGCCGACTCCCGGTCGCTCTCCTCGCCGTCGATGCCGAGGTTGGCCTTGAACCACTGCCGGTCCTTGTCGACCAGGCTGACCAGGGCGATCGGGACGCCCGCGACCACGGCCGCGGCCCGCACGAGCCCGTCGAAGGCGGCTTCGGGCTCGGTGTCGAGCACTTGGTAGTCGTGCAGCTCGGCCAGCCGCTCGACCTCGCTCGGCCGGCGGCGCGCGGACGGCTCACCCGTGGGGCCGGGGCCGCCATGATCACTCACGTGCTCTCTATCGGCGTTCCCGGGCGCGGGCTGGACCGGTTCGCGCCAGTCCTACCGCTGAGTTGGCCGACCCGCCCGATTCAGGGCATTTCGTTGAGTTCGGCCTGTGAGATCTCCCGGTAGGCGTCGGCGAAGTAGACGCTCAGGGCTCGCCCCGACCGGGCCGAGGTCGGCACCGCGGGGGCCGGCGCCCCGGGCGCCGATCCCGTGCTGAGCAGCTCGGCGACGAACAGCGGGGCGTGCCGGGCGACGTCCGGCGGGCTGAACTTGCGCGGTTCCAGCTCGGGCTCGTGCACCCCCAGGGCGCCGGTCAGGACGACGACCAGCACGTCCAGCTCGACCCGTGGGTACCAGCCGTAGGCGGTGCGAGCACAGCTCTTTATCAGCTCCAGCAGGTCGTCGCCGGACACCCCGTCCGGATGCAGATCCTCCAGCAGGGCCCGGACGACGACGCCGAGCACCACCCGGACCTGTTCGGCGTCGGCGGCGGCCAGGCGGGTGACCGCCTCGTCGAACGAGGCCACGTCGGTGGCGCCGGCCGCGACCACGGCGTCCGTGGTCGCTAAGGCGATGGCCTGGGCGGCGGCGGGCAACGGCGGGCTCGAGGTCATGACAGAAACTTAGGGCGTCGCGGCCCCGGCCGGGGCGCTCGGATCATCACTACGGGGGACGCGGGGCCTGGCTGTACCTCCTAGGCTCTTTCGCGCAGACCATGGCACACGGCGGCGAAAGGGATGAGGCCGCCGGGTGCCCCGGGGGACGGAACCGACAGGGATGTGGCTGATGAGTAGTGCGACGACGGGCTCCTTCGACAACGGCGGCGCGAAGGCGGCGGTGCTCGAGCGGGTTCGAGTGGTTCTGGTCGACGACCACCAGTTGATCCGGGTCGGGCTGCGCCAGGCGTTCGAGGCGGCCGGCGACTTCGCCGTGGTCGGTGAGGCCGACTCGGTCGCCGGCGGCCTGCGGGCGATCGAGCGGCTGGTTCCCGACGTGCTGGTGACCGACGTGCGCCTGCCCGACGGCGACGGCATCGCCCTGGCCGACCGGGCCCGGCGGGACCGTCCCGAGATGGGCATCGTCGTGTTGACCATGTACGCCGGGGACGAGCAGTTGTTCGCCGCCGTCGATGCCGGTGCCTCGAGCCTGGTCGGCAAGCATGCTCCGGCCGACGACGTGGTGGCCGCGGCTCGGCACGCCGCCGCCAACCCGCTGTCGTTCACCGCCAGCGACCTGGCCGGGGCGATGCAACGCCGGATGAGTGCCCCGGCCGCCGCGGTGATCTCGCCGCGCGAGCGCGAGGTGCTCGATCTGCTGGTGGACGGCCTGTCGGTCGCCCAGATCAGTCGCCGCCTCTTCATCGCCGAATCGACCACCAAGAGCCACGTGCAGCACCTGTACGGCAAGCTCGGGGCGAGCAACCGGGCCCAGGCCGTGATGGCCGCGGTGCGCCTGGGCCTGGTCGACCCGGGCCCAGCGCGCTGATCGGCCACCAAATCGCCCCGGCCCCCGCCGGTGGCCCGCGCGCGGACCGGCTACGGTGACGAATCATGAGGTCAGCGCGATTGCACGGGGTCGGCGACATCCGCCTGCACGACGAGCCGGTTCCGGTGCCGGTGCCGGGGACCAGCCTGATCCGCATCAGCGCGGTCGGGATCTGCGGTTCGGACCTGCACTGGTACGCCGAGGCCGGGATCGGCGACGCCCAGCTGGCCGCCCCGCTGGTGATCGGGCACGAGTTCGCCGGCGTGATCGAGGGCGGGCCCCGGCACGGCGAGCGGGTCGCGGTCGACCCGGCGATCCCGTGCCGGGTCTGCGAGCCGTGTCTGGAGGGACACCGCAACCTCTGCCTGTTCATGGCCTTCGCCGGGCACAGCGACACCGACGGCGCCCTGCGCGAGTTCCTGACCTGGCCCGATCACCTGCTGCACCCGCTCACCGACGACATCTCCGACGCCGACGGCGCCATGCTGGAGCCGCTCGGGGTCGCCCTGCACGCCCTCGACCTGGGCCACCTGCGGGCCGGTTTCACGGTCGCGGTGATCGGCTGCGGGCCGATCGGGCTGTGCCTGATCCAGCTGGCCCGGGCCGCCGGGGCGAGCACGATCGTGGCCGCCGATCCGCTGGGCCACCGCCGGATTGCGGCCTTGCAGTACGGCGCCGACGTCGCGCTGCCCGCCGATCCGCAGGAGTTCGCCGCCGGCCTGCGGGAGGCCACCGCCGGGCGCGGCGTGGACGTCGGGTTCGAGGTCGCTGGGACCGATGCCGCCGTGGCGCTGACCATCGCGGCGGTGCGGCCGGGGGCCCGGGTGGTGCTGGCCGGCATCCCCGAGGACGACACCACGACCTTCTCCGCCTCCGGCGCCCGGCGCAAGGGGCTGACCCTGGTGATGGTCCGGCGGATGAACGACATCTACCCGCGGGCGATCCGGTTGCTGCAGCGCCGGGCCGTCGACGTCAGCTCGCTGGTCACCGACCGATTCGGGCTCTCCCAGGTCGACCAGGCGTTCCGGATCGCCCAGGCCCGGACCGGGCTGAAGGTGATGGTCGAGGCGGACACCGCCGACGACGTGCTCGGGGTCTGGGGTGAGGTGCTCGGGTCGGCGGCGAGCCCCTCGAGCGAGCGCAGCGATCCGCCCGCATGACCGACCAACTGCTGCTGACCGTCGACTGCTCGACCACGGCCTCGAAAGCGGTCGTCTTCGACCCCGCCGGCGCGGTGATTGCGGCCGCCTCCCGCCCCCTGGAACTCGGCCAGCCGCAACCGGGCCGGTACGAGCAGGACGCCGAGCAGTGGTGGAGCGCGACCCGGGACGCGATCGCCGACGTCGTCGCCCAGGTCGGCCCGCAGCGGATCAGCTCGCTGTGCCTGACCCACCAGCGCGAGTCGTTCGTCTGCCTGGACGCCGCTGGGGTGCCGTTGCGCCCGGCCATTCTGTGGGCCGACGGCCGGGCCGGGGCCCAGATCGCGGCGTTCGGCAGCGCCCGGATCCATGAGCTGTCGGGCAAGCCGCCGGACGTCACGCCGGCCATCTACAAGCTGGCCTGGCTGCGAGAGCACGAGCCGGCCGTGCTGCGGGAGGCGGACCGGGTCGGCGATGTGCAGGCGTATCTGGCCCAGAAGCTGACCGGCCGCTGGGCCACGAGTCCGGCCTCGGCCGACACCCTCGGCCTGCTCGACCTGCGCCGGCTCACCTGGTCGGAGGAGCTGCTGGAGATCGCCGGGGTCCGCGCGGAGCAGCTGCCGCAGCTGGTCGGCGCCGGGCAGGAGATCGGCCCGCTGCTCGGCCCCGTCGCCGCGCAGCTGGGGCTGTCGGGCGCGCCCGGCGCCCGGGCGGTGTCGCTGGTGGCCGGCATCGGCGACGGCCAGGCCGCCGGCATCGGGGCCGACGTCACCCAGCCCGGCTCGGCCTACCTGAACCTCGGCACCTCGATGGTGCTCGGCGTCCAGACCGATCGCTACCAGTTCGATCCGGCGTTCCGCACCCTGGCCGGCACGGTGGCCGGCACCTACACGCTGGAGACCATCCTCAACTCCGGGGCCTACCTGGCGGGCTGGTTCCGGGACCGGTTCGGCGTCCCGGAACTGGCCGGCGCCCCGGACCCGGCCCTCGAAGCCGCCGCGGCGGCCCTGCCGCCGGGCGCCGAGGGGCTGCTCACCCTGCCCTACTGGAACGCGGCCCAGACCCCGTACTGGGACGCCGACGCCCGGGGCGCGACCGTCGGCTGGCACGGCGGGCACACGGCGGCCCACATGTACCGCTCCATCCTGGAGGCGGTCGGATTCGAGCTGCGACTGCACCTGGAGGGCCTGGAAAGGGTCACCGGGCAGCCGATCTCGACCCTGCGAGCGATGGGTGGCGGCTCGCGCAGCCCGCTGTGGACCCAGATCGTGGCCGACATCAGCCGCCGTTCGGTGCTGATCGGCACCCAGGACGAGGTCAGCGCGCTCGGCGCCGCCGTCATCGCCCGGGCGGCCGGCGTCGACCCGGCCGCACCCGCAACCGAGGGTTTCGGGGAGCGGATCACCCGGGCCGCCGCGGCGATGGCCGGCCCGAGCCGGACCGTCCGTCCGCGCGCCTCCGTGGCCGACCATTACGACCAGTTGTTCGCGATCTACCGTCGGCTCTACCCCCAGCTGCGGCCCGTTTTCGCCGACCTGGCCGCGCTGGCCGCCCCCCCGGAGCCCGACCAGCCGTAGACACGTGCTGTCAGGTGCGTTTCACTGTCGGTCATGTGGCGTGGGGGAAGGTCGCGGCGGGACGACGCCGAGGCCGGGCTGCTGGCCCAGCGGGCCGGGGCCCTGTTGCAGGCTGGTCGGCAGGCGCACGGCAAGGGCCTGCTCGATCAGGCCGAGGAGTACCTGCGCGAGGCCGCGGTGATCGGGCGGCTCCTGGGGGAGCGGCAGCCCGACGACCCGTACACCGCCCAGGGGCTGGGCCGCGTGCTCTACAGCCTGGGTGGCGTGATCAAGGACCAGCACCGCAACGTCCAGGCGGTCGAGGTGCTCAGCGAGGCCGAGCACGTCTACCTCGACGCCGCCCGGCTCACCCCGGCCGAGGACGCCACCGACGACGACATCGACCTGCGGCTGGCCGACGTCCGGCTGCGCCGGGGGATGGCTTTCGCCGGCAACGGCGCCGGCGCCTCGGCGGTGGGCGACGCCCAGGCGGCCGTCCTGGCCTACGCCGAGGCGGGTCGGCAGGGCCGGACCGACGAGGTCCAGCTGGGCGCAGCCCGGGTGCTGATGCAGGCGGCCGACGTCTACGGCTCGGCCGCCGACCTCGAGATGGCCCTGGCCACCGCCCAGGAGGGCCTGATCCTGGCAGTGCAGGGGGCCAATCAGAGCTCGACCCCGATGGACCCGGTGATCGCCCGCTCGGCCGCCATGGCCGCCGACGTCGAGCTCGCCGTCCTGACCGCCACCGGGCGCACGAGCGAAACCTCCCATCCGCAGAGCCTGCTGGAGCATCTCGGGGTCACGCCACCGTTGCCCACCCTGACCCGGACCCGGCTGGCCGACGCCCGCCGCCGGCCCGACCAGGGCGGCGTGCGCTCGGCCGTGCACCAGCTCGACCGGCTGGCCGGTGGGCCACCTCAGCTGGCCGGGATCCAGCTCGACCCCGAGCCGTTTCCGCTGGTTGCCCCGGCGCTGCGGGTCACCCGCGAGCAGTTGCCGGCGGCGGCCACGCTCACCGCCGACGCCGCCACCCGGCTGCTGCAGGGCAACGTCGTGACCGCCTTCGCCCTCGGGCTGGAGGCGCACTGGATGCTGCTGCACCTGATCGGCGAGACCCAGGAACTGACCCGGGCCAGTGGCCTGGCTCAGCCCGACCTGCCGCTGTGGTTCTGCGTCTGGGCCGATCTGCTCGGCCCGCTGACCCGCCGGGCCCAGACCCTGGGGGACGACGACCTGGGCCGCGACCTGGCAGGCTGGGGCCTGACCGCCCTGCAGGGGGTGCCGGTCGAGAGCCTGCCGCCGGGGCACCAGAGCCGGATGCGGGAGGCCGCGAGCTATTTCGAGCGCTACCGGTCCTGGTAAGGGCCCTCGCCCTGCCGGGCGCCGGCCTGAATCAGGGCGTCGGCCAGCGTGGTTCGCTGATAGAGCACCTCTTTACCGAGCCGGCGGCGGCTGACCAGTCCGGCGTCGCGCAACCGGAGCAGCTGGGCCGACACCGAGGCCGGGCTGAGCTGGTGGCGCGCGGCCAGGGCGGTGGTGGTCGAGGGGGCCGCCAGATCGGCGATCAGTAGAGCCCGGGTGCGGCCCAGCACGCTCGCCAGCCGGGCTGGCGCCGGTGGCGGCACCGTCCACAGGTCGCCGATCCCGCGGGCCGGGTAGACCAGGGTCGGCGGCCAGGGCCGGTCGTGGATCAGGATCACGCTGGGCCAGCAGAAGGCGCTCGGCATCAGGGCCAGACCCTGCCCGGCCAGGTCGAGCTCGATCTCGTCGAAGGCCGGCTCAATCGTGACCGAGCCCTCGTTCCAGGTGACGCCGGCGTGCAGGTCGCCCAGGGCGGGCCCGAAGCCGGCCCGGGTGATCTGCCGCGACCGGTAGGCGATGTCGGTGCCGATCAACTCGCTCACCGGGGTCCAGTTCGGCGCGACCAGCGTGCTCCAGGCCCACCGCAGCTCTCCGACCACGCCGGCCCGGCCGGCCTCGGGGTCGTCGATCAGCGGCTCGAGCACGCCGCGGCGGCGCTGGGTCGGGTGGGAGTCGAGGCTGCGCCGCAGGTCGGCCGCCACCAGGTCGATCGGGTAGGCGGCGACCAGGGCCAGCTCGTCCTCGACGCTGCGATCGGACAGCGCCGGGGGCGGGGCGATGAAATCGGGGATCCAGCCCCGGTCGGGGTTGATCGCTTGCAGCACCGGCAACCGGGCGCGGGCCTGGCCCTGGTCGATGGTGTCCAGCCAGGGCTGCTGGTAGTGCTGGGTGCGGGCGTTGAACAGCACCCGCACGGCCTGGGCCACCTCGAACAGCGTGCTGCGCACGAACCGGCACCGGGCCCAGTCGTCCGGGCCCAGCCGTAGCAGCGTCCGGCGGGCCACCAGTCCTCCTCGATTCGGCTCAGAACGAATCGTTCGCTCGGCTCAGCCTAACCGGTCAGGCTGAGATCATGACTAAGGAGATCACGGAGGGTAGCTATCGGGCCGCCTTGTCGGTGCGTGAGTTCGACGCCATCAGCGGGGCCTTCCTGTTCTCGATCCTCGGCGACAGCGCCGGGTACCTGGCCATCAGCGTGCTCACCTACCAGCGGACCGGGTCGGCCTTCCTGTCCGCCCTGACCTTCGCCGTGGCCTTCCTGCCCTACCTGTTCGGCGGCACGATGCTGGCCGCCCTGACCGACCGGCTCGGGGCCCGGTCGCTGATGATCGGCATCGACCTGGTCGGCGCCACGATGATCGCGATCGCGGCGATCCCCGGGGTGCCGGTCCCGATGCTGTTCGTCGCCCTCTTCGTCATCGGCGCGCTGGCTCCGGTCCGCTCCGGAGCCTCGACCGGAGTGGTGGCCGAAATCCTGCCCGGCGACACCTTTCTGGCCGGCCGCTCGGTCCAGCGGATCATCGCCCAGAGCGGGCAGATCGCCGGCACCGCTCTCGGCGGCGGGCTGGTCGCTCTGTTCGGTCCGCGCGGCGCGCTGCTGGCCGACACGCTCAGTTTCCTGCTGTCGGCCGCGGTGATCGCCCTCGGCGTCGCGTCCCGGCCGCCTCGAGCTGCTGCCGGCGAGTCCGGGACGTCGCGCCCGTCGCTGATTGCCGACTCGCTGGCCGGGATGCGGGCGGTCTGGGCCTTTCCCGCGGTCAGCCGGTTGCTGCTGCTCGGCTGGGCCCTGCCGTTCGTGGCCGTCGCCCCGGAGGGCCTCGCCGCGACGGCGGTGGCCCAGAGCGGGCACGGGCCGGCCCTGGTCGGGGTGTGGATGGCCGCCGTCCCGCTCGGTTCGGTGGTTGGCGACGTCCTGCTGGTGACGGCATTCGCCCCGAGGCGGCGGATCGCGCTGAGCGTGCCGCTGGCCTTCCTGCTCGGCCTGCTGCTGCTCGCCTTCGGGTTCGGCCCGCCGCTGGTGGTCGCGATCGTCCTGCTGGTCGGGATCGGGGTCGCCTCCGCCTACAGCCTGGGGCTGAACCAGACTCTGCGCGACCTCACCCCGGCCGAGCTGCGCTCACGGATGTACACCCTGGACAACACCGGAATGATGGTGATCCAGGGCCTGGGCTTCGCCGGGGCCGGCCTGCTCGGCCAGGTGCTCCCGGCCGATCACGCGATCGCCGTGGCCGGCGTCCTCGGCCTCGTCGCGGTGCTTGCCCTCACCCGAGGCCGTCCGCTCCCGACAGCTCAGCCGACGGCGCGCCGGTACCGCTCGGAGAGCATCAGCAGCTGAGCCGACAGTTCGGGAGAGCCGATCACCTCGAAGTCGGCGTCCAGGAAGCCCAGCCAGGGGGCCATCGCCTCGACTGAGGCCGACCCCAGCGTGACCAGGCAGGTCTCGTCGTCCACGATCTCGATCGACTCGGCCCCGTAGGTCAGCCGCTCGGTCATCACCGAGGCCGGCGCGTTCACCAGCACGACCGCGGTGAACTTCCACTGGGCCGAGCGGGCGCCCTGGCGGACGAAGGCAGCGGCGTCACCGCCGGGCACCTCGCGGTCGGTGAACCGGACGCCGACGCCGGTCGGCCGCTCGATCCGGTCCACCCGGAAGGTGCGCCAGTCGGTGCGGTCCAGGTCCCAGGCGACCAGGTACCAGCGCCGCCCCCAGTTGACCAGCCGGTGCGGTTCGGCCGCCCGCGACGTCGCCACCCGGGTGTGATCCAGGTAGCCGAACCGCAGCCGCTCCCGGTCGCGGCAGGCGGCGGCCAGCAGGGCCAGGGCGTCGCCGTCCACGGTCGGGCCGGTGCCGTAGCCGCCCACTTGCACGGTGTAGCTCTGCAGGGCGTCCACCCGGCGGCTCAGCCGCGAGGGCAGCACCTGCTGGAGCTTGGTCAGCGCCCGCAGGGCTGTCTCCTCGATTCCGGCGACGGCGCCCCCGGCGGCCGTGCGCAGGCTGACCGCGATGGCTACCGCCTCGTCGTCGTCCAGCAGCAGCGGGGGCATGGCCGCCCCGGCGCCCAGCCGGTAGCCGCCGACCGCGCCCCGGGTGGCGTCCACCGGATAGCCCAGCGTGCGCAGTCGCTCGACGTCGTTCCGGATCGTGCGGGTGCTGACGCCGAGCCGGCCGGCCAGCTCCGGCCCGGGCCACTCTCGCGGCGTCTGCAGCAGCGAGAGCAGCCGCAGCAGGCGGGCCGAGGTCTCCAACATGGACCAAGACTAACCTCGCATCAGGAACGCTTGCTTCCTGATGCAGGTGCCGTCGGCCGGTGGATACGGTTCAGGTCATGGACTACGTGAGCAATCCGGTGGACGGCGTGCGGATCGCCTACCGCCGTACCGGGGCCGGCCCGGCGCTCGTCCTGGTCCACGGAACGGCCCTGTCCCAGGTGATCTGGCGCGGCTTCGGCTACCTGCGAGAGTTCGACCCGGATCACACCGTGATCACCCTCGACCTGCGCGGCCACGGCCGCAGCGGCAAACCGCACGATCCGGGCGCCTACACGATGGACCTGTTCGTCGCCGACGTGCTGGCCGTGCTCGACGCGCTCGACGTGCCCCGGGCCGACTACCTCGGCTACTCGCTCGGCGGGCGGATCGGGTTCTCGGTGGCCGAGGCCGCACCGGGCCGGATCGGCCGGTTCGTCAGCGCCGCCGGAGCTCCCGGCAACTCCCCGGGCGCCTTCGACCGGGTGTTCTTCCCGCACTGCATCCAGGCCCTGGAGGACGGCGGAATGGCCGGCTTCCTCGACGGCTGGCAGGCCCACTCCGGGGGCCCGCTGGACCCGCCCACTCGGGCGGCGTTCGCGGCCAACGACCCCCTGGCCCTGGCCGCCTACATGCGCACGGCCGAACTCGACGCCGGTATCGGCGAGGCCGCCCTGGCCGCGTTCGGCCCCCCGACCCTGATGCTGGTCGGCTCGGCCGACGAGGAGCGGCTGGCCGTGGCTGAGCACGTCGTCGCCACCGCGCCGCAGGCGAAGCTGCACGTCATCGAAGGGGCCGGGCACGCCGACGTGCTCCGCCACCCCGAGGCGATCCCGATGGTCCGGGCCTTCCTGAGCTGACGTGGACTGAGTGAGCTTAGGGGGCTGAGATCAGCTACCGGACTGCGTGTCGCGGGCGATCGACTCGTGGTGGCGGACCACCTCGGCGATGATGAAGGTCAGCAGCTTCTCGGCGAAGGCCTGATCGAGCTTCGCGTCCTCGGCCAGGCGGCGCAGCCGGTCGATCTGCTGGCGCTCGCGGGCCGGATCGGCCGGCGGCAGGTCCAGGTCGGCCTTGATCCGCCCCACCCGTTGGGTGATCTTGAACCGTTCGGCCAGCAGGGCGATCAGCGCGGCGTCCAGATTGTCGATGCTGCCGCGGCATTCCAGCAGTTCAGCCAGGCCGCTCTCGCGATCCAGGGGGGTGGTCGGGCTGGTCATGAGCTCGAGCATAACCGGCCCCGCTCAGGCTCGGTCCCGGCTCGGTGCCGGCTCGGTACCGGCTCGGTCCGGGCCGGGGACTGCTCGATCCCCGGCCCGGACGTCAGGCCGCGCGCACCGGCGTCACCCGGTATTTCTCAGCGAATCGCGCACCGCCTTGGCCTCGTAGCCCGGATCGGCCCGGCCGCTGCGCAGGTCGCGCAGGCAGAGCACCACCGGGACGATGAAGATCAACACGAACAGGATCACGGCTAGAACGGCGCGCAGCAGTACATCAATAGGCATAGGTGTCTCCTGAGAACGGCGAAAAAGAAACCGGGGAACCTCAGAAGGACGACGGCGGGGCGCGCGACCCCAGCCCGCCCCGCGGTAGCCGGCCGGCGGCCGGTGCGAGGGCGAGAGGCAACGAGGCGAGCAGCGGGGCCGGCCCGGCCCAGAGCGGGGAGGCCGGCAGCAGTGGGGGAACGAACGGCGACCCGGGCGTGGCCCGGGCCACCGGGGCAATCTGCAGCCGGGAGGCCGACCAGGCCGGGGCCGGTCCCGAGTCGAGCGACTGCATCGAGGCGACCGTGACCGGTGCTCTCGACCCGTCCGCCCCGGGGGCGAGCGGCGCCAGGGAGCCGCCCAGACCGATCCAGGCCAGGGCGAGGGCAGCCAGCAACCAGCCGGCCACCGGGCGCCCGGAACGGGCCCCGGCAACGGCACGGGTGGTTCCGCCGTTCATCGCACCCCTCCCATCGCCGACCCCATTCAATCAGCGATGGGTGAAGGTAGGCTCCCAGGTGCCGAGCTGGTCACCCTTGCGGTACTGGGTGAGCGGGGTGATCGTCCCGTCGAGGTCGGCCAGGACCAGCCGGTTGTGGAACTCGCCCTTGCCCGAGCAGTCGGGCCCGCAGCCGATCCCGAACAGCTGGTGGTCGTCGGCCCAGGCCCGGGCCTGTTCCAGGGGCAGCACCGCCACCTTTCGGCCGTCGCTGATCTTCGAGACGGTGACGGCCGGGCCGGACCCGGGCCCGAACTTGACCTGCATCGTGCCGTCCGGTGAGAGCCCCGCGTCCTGGAGCGTGCCGTCGTCCTCGCGGGCCGGGGCGGGGCGCGCGGCGCCGTTCAGGTCGTAGAAGACTTTCGAGGGATCGGTGACCGTGGGGGCCCAGATCAGCGTTCCGGTGCGGCTCCAGCCCAGATCCTGGCGGGTGTTCCAGTTGTCGGCGATCGGGGGCAGAGGGTGGAACGGCCCGAGCTCGGCGGCGGCGTTCACGACGTAGAACCCGGAACGGGGTGAGCCCGAGCCGTCATTCATGGTGTCGGGCGAGGCCGTGTAGGTGGTCAGCAGCAAGCGGCGTCCGTCCGGCGACCAGACCAGCCCGCCGACTGGGCGCGGGACCGGGATCCACCCGATCACCTGCTGGGTCCGCAGGTCGAGAATGCCGACCCGGGACGCCGGCAGCGGGCCCTCGAGCACGGCCGCCTGCTGCAGACCGGGGGCGACGTCGACGTAGGCCCACGGTGTCGGCTGGTAGGTGCCCAGAGCCGGGTCGTAGACATACCAGGTGCGCTGGTAGCTCTGCGGGGTGGTGCCCTTCGCGCCCGCGTGCACCGCGTAGTAGGCCCCGACGGCGACGTGCCCAGCCGCGACCAGGTGGTTCGGGAAGCCGGTGCCGAGGTCGGCTCGCACGCTGGTGTCGGTCGAGAGCGTGGCCGGCTGGATCAGCGGCCGGGACGACGACTGCGGCGTCCCGCCGATCGAGAAGACGGCCGCGGCCGCGGCGACCAGCACGGCCGTCGACCCGGCGGCCAGCCCGATCCTGAGGGTCCGCCGCCGCGAGCGCCGCCGCAACGCCGCCTCGGCCAGGCCGGCCGGCACCTGGGCCTGCGCCGACCACTCGTCCAGGGTGTCCTTGAGGAGCGTGTCCAGGTTCACTGGCGGGCCTCCGTGATCGGGCTGAGGTCGTGCAGTTCGGGAGCGACGGCGCGCAGTCGCGCCAGCGAGCGGTGAGTGGTGCTGCGGACCGTGCCGACGCTGCAACCGAGGATCTGGGCGACCTCGGCCTCGGGCAGGTCCTCGAAGAAGCGCAGCACCAGCACGGCCCGCTGCCGGGGGGTGATCCGGGCCAGGGCGCTGCGCAGGGTGAGCCGCAGGTCGACGGCCCGGGTGTCGTCGTCCTGCCCGGCATCGGGGGGCTCGGCCACCTGGATCTCGGGTCGGCGCTTACGGATCCGCCAGGAGTCGACCTGCTGGTGTAGAGGATCCGGCGCACGTAGGTCTCCGGGTTGTCGATCCGCGACCAGCGGGCCGCCGTCTTGGCCAGGGCGATCTGCAGCAGGTCCTCGGCCGCGTGCTGATCGCCCCCGGCCAGTAGGTAGGCCAGGCGCATCAGGGCCGCGGACCGGGTCACGACGAACTCACGGAACTCGTGCTCCGCTGCGGTGTCCATTGCTCACCCCCATGGTGTTGTCGCCTGTTAGACCGATCCCGGGGGCCCTCACTATGCGTCCTGGGCAAAATGGCCTGTCACGATCACCGGGTTGCCGGACAAGAACGGGAGGTGGGGACTTCTGTGAACCAGCCGGCCGGCTCCGACGAACGCTTCCGGGCGCTCTACGCCGCGCACCTGCAGGCCATCCTCGCCTACTCGCTGCGCCGGGTCAGTGCTCCCGAGGACGCCGCCGATGTGGTGGCCGAGACGTTCCTGGTGGCCTGGCGGCGCGGGGCCGAGGTCCCCCCGGAACCCGACGCCCGGCCCTGGCTCTACGGCGTGGCCCGCCGGGTGCTGGCCAATCACCTGCGCGGTGAGGGCCGTCGGGACCGGCTGGGCGAGCGGCTGCGCACCGAGCTGGTGGACCGGTCGATCGTCCGGGATCCGGCCGACGAGGTGGTGCAGGTGCGGGTCGTTCGGGAGGCACTGGCCCGGCTCGAGCCGGGTGATCGGGAGGTGCTGCAGCTGGCCGCCTGGGAGCAGCTCGCACCCCGGGAAATCGCCGTCGCCCTGGAACTGACCCCTCAGGTGGCCCGGGCCCGGTTGTCCCGGGCCCGCGCCCGGTTGCGCGAGCAGCTTCAGGACACCGACGGTCACGATCCGGGGTGGGCCGGACATCTGCAGGGTGTCCGATCCGTACTCGTCTCGAAGGAGGACAGATGAACGACCAGGAGATCGACCGGCTCGTCGCTCAGGCCCAGCCGTCACAGGTGGCTCTGGCCAGTTCGCTGGACCTCGGCCGGGGCGGGCCAGAGCTACTGGAGCAGATCATGTCAACGCCGACCACGGGCCGAACCGCCCCCGTTCACCTCGAGCCGGAACTAGAGCCCGACGTGCCGCTTCTGGCCCTCGAATCCGGCCCGCCGGACCTGCCGCCCGCGGGGGCGCGCACGTCCGTCACCCGGCGGCGGCGGGCTCTGATCGCCGTCGCCGCGGCGGCCGCCCTGGCCGCGGCGGTCGCCGGGCCGACGATCGCCTTCCACGGGCGCAACGAGGTCGTGGTGCTGCCCGGAGCCCAGCCGCCGGTCACGCTGGGCAGCGGCAATCCGCACCTGCTGATCGACGACCCGGCCTGGAAGATCACCTACGTCGACGAGACCGCGGCCGACTACGGCGAGACGCATTTCGCCCAGGGCGGGCTGCAGTTGAGCCTGAACTGGTATCCGGCGGAGCAGTACCAGGGCTACTACGAGGATCGCCTCGGCGTGAGCAAGCCCAAGACCCTGAACGTGCTCGGTCACCGGGGTGCCCTGTTCACCTACAGCTCGGACGACCTCGCGGTGATGCTGCCCGCCCAGGGCAAGAGCTTCCTGGAGATCCGGGGTGGGGTCGGCGACCAGGCCGCGTTCGAGGCCTTGCTGGGCAAGCTGAAGGTGGTCTCGGCCAAGGACTGGCTGGCCGTTCTTCCGGCCTCGGTGGTGACCCCGGCCGAGGAGTCCGAGGTGGCCGGGCAGATGCTGGTCGGCGTGCCGCTGCCGGCCGGTTTCGACGTCTCGACGCTGTCCAGCTACGGCTCCAACGACTACTACCAGTACGGCGCGGCCGTGATCGGCCAGGTCACCTGCGCCTGGCTGGACAAGTACGAGCGGGCCCGGGCGGCCGGCGACGAGCCCGCGATGGCTGCGGTCGACCACGTGCTGAGCGGCAGTCGCCAGTGGGCGGTGCTGCAGCGGATGTCCAAGGAAGGGGACTACCCGCAGGTGCTCTGGGACTACGCCGACCAGGTGGCCAAGCGCCAGGAGCTGGCTCGCTACCAGCAGAGTCTCGGCTGCGGCTGAGCCGCAAGGAGTTTTGGCCGGAGGGGACGAGCGACTGTCCGTAGCTCGCAGGGTGCTGCGGACAGTCGCTCGACGGCCCGAAATCATTCTGCCGAGCGGCGTCAATCAGGAACCGACTGTGCCTGATCGACTTCTAGGTTCGAGGTGTGCCAAGCACCCGAACCGAGGAGATTCTCGTGACCATCACTGACCGGGACGACGCTCTGATCGCCGGGCCGACCGCCCGATCCCACACACCCACCGCACCTGAGGGACGCCGCTGGCTGGGCCTATCCGCCGTCCTGGCCGCCATGATCATGAATCTGCTGGACTCGACGATCGTCAACGTCGGGGCGCCGACCATCCGGGCCGACCTCGGCGGATCATTGGCCACCCTGCAGTGGCTGGCCGCCGGATACACCCTGGCCCTGGCCGTCGGGCTGCTCACCGGCGGGCGGCTCGGCGACATGTACGGCCGCCGCCGGATGCTGATGATCGGGCTGGTCGGCTTCGTTGCGGCGTCCCTGGCCTGTTCGCTCGCCTTCTCGCCGGAGAGCCTGATCGCCGCCCGGGTGGGGCAGGGGCTGTTCGCGGCCGCCCTGGTACCGCAGGCTTTCGGGCTGATCCGCGACCTGTTCCCGCCGGCCGAGATCGGCAAGGCGTTCGCCGCCCTGGGCCCGGTCATCGGGCTGTCCACGGTGGCCGGGCCGGTGGTGGCCGGGGCCCTGATCAAGCTCGACCTGTTCGGGGCCGGCTGGCGGACGATCTTCCTGATCAACCTGCCGATCGGTTTGTTCGCCCTGCTGGCCGGCCGGGCGGCACTGCCGGGCGCCGTTCCAGCCCACCGGATCGCCGGCGCCGCTCGCCCGGGCCGGCTCGACCTGGTCGGGACGCTGCTCGGTGGCCTGGGCATGTTCCTGCTCGTCTACCCGCTGGTCCAGGGGCGGGAACTCGGCTGGCCGGCCTGGATCTTCGCCCTGCTGGCCGGATCGGTGGCCGTGTTCGGGCTGTTCGTGGCCCAGCAGTTGCGCCGCACCCGGGCCGGCCTGACCCCGCTGGTCGAGCTGAGCGTCCTGGCCAAGCGCTCGTACGCCTCCGGCGTCGTCTTCGTGATCGTCTTCTTCGGTGCGATCGTCGGCTTCTCGCTCACGGTGGGCCTTTTCCTTCAGGTCGGGCTCGGGTTCACGCCCATGCGGGCGAGCCTGGTGATGGCGGCCTGGGCGGTCGGGGGGTTCTTCGGCTCCGGCGTCGGAGCCGTGGCGATGGTGAAGGTCGGTCGGCCGATCCTGCACATCGGCCTGGCGATCATGGCGGCGGGCATCGTGGCGCTCTGGTTCGCGATCGGCTCGATCGACGTCGGCACCACACCCGGGTACTTCCGCCTGACGCCGGCCCTGCTGCTGTTCGGCTTCGGGATGGGCATGATCTTCGTGCCGCTGTTCGACATCATCATGGGCGAGGTCGAGGACCACGAGGTCGGGTCGGCTTCCGGTCTGCTGGAGGCGTTGCAGCAACTGGGCGCCTCGCTCGGGGTTGCGGTGTTGGCCACGGTGTTTTTCAGCCGGCTCGGATTCGACACGCTCGGCCCGCAGGCGGCACTGGCCGCGGGGCGGCCGATCGACGCTGCCCAGATCACGATCCTGATCTCACTGGCTCTTACCGCTGTCGCGTTCGCCATCGGATTTCTGTTGCCGAAGCGAGCCCGTCAGGCTTTCTGAGAGCGGATCGTCGCGACCACGCCTTCCACGGCTGCCAGCAGTGGGTGGGGGCGTGGTCGCGGCGGATCTACGTGGCTGCGGTGGATCTTGGAGATGTTAGAGGGCGGAATCCGAGAGGCGCCCAGCTTCGAGGTTGGCCTGAGTGTGGTGGGGCGAAGCGGAGGGTGCGGGCTCCTTGCTGGTGCAGTTGGAGCAAGCGAGGTGTCAAAGAAAGCGCTGGTCGGGGCCAGTCGGTGCAGTCGGTGCAGTCGACAGGGGCGGTGCGCTGACTGCAGCTGCGGTCGGGCTGTCGGGACGTGTTGGTGCCCGAGGCGGTTGATCGGTTCGACGGCGTTGGTCGTCCTGGCCGGTGCTGGTGGCGCCTGCGGTGGCGGGGAGAACTGCAGGTCAGAGCGGATTTTTGGAGTGGGTGTTGGATGCCGGGGCCGGGGCGTGCGGCATTGGCGATCGCGCAGTCGCAGGCGGTCGGGGTGCCCTTGCGCCCACTGCACCGACTGGGTTGTTGTGGTCAGGTGGGCGGCTGGAAAACCGCAGGTCAGCTCCAGTCGGTGCAGTGGGAGCAGCGGATGAGGGGGCGGGCGCCGCGCTGGGGCGGTTGTCGGGCCGGTCGGGGCGCTGATGGTGGCTCGGATCCGGTGGTGCGGAGTCGCTGAGTGTGTCGGTTTTGAGGACCCAGACCGTGCTTCGCGGGAACCCTTCCGAGCGTGCGTCGATCGGGAGTTTGGCTCGGGCACGTTTGAGCGCGTCGATCGAGTGGCCGGCTTTGCGTCCGTGCATCTCGACGTCCGTGCGCGGTGCGTGCCCGCCGTGGGCCTGCAGCCAGTCGAGGAGCCACTCGCCGGCCTCGACGGTTGCCGTGCGCACCCCGGCGTCCTCGAGGCCAGAGGTCATGGCCGATCGGATGGTGCCTTCCACCTCCCCCTGCCAGTGGACGACACCGGTCGAGGACAGGCCATCCTCGGTCTCTACGGCAGCCCCGTCGATGACGTAGGCGAGTGTGGGCAGGTCGTCTCGTCCGACGTTGTTCTTCGGGGTACCGAAGAGACGTCTTCGATCGCTGTCGTCGTCGGGGTCCGGGACGACGATGGACACGGACCGGGCGACGTTGACGAAGCCGACCGAGCCCATCACCGAGGCGAGCGGATCGGCGCCGCCGCCTTTGGTGACGTGGATGAGCCCGACAATGGCCATGCCGGTCGATTCGGCCAACCGCTTGAGTGGTTCCAGCGCGCGTCGCACGTCGCTGTCGCGGTAGGTGTTGAGGGAGGACCCGAGGCGACTGACGAGAGGGTCCAGCAGCAGGAGCACGGCGTTGTGCTCCTGTGCAACAGTGCCAAGTGCCGGGATATCGCGCGGCAGAGACAGCCACCCCTCGTAGTCCTCACCCCCCTGGCTCTCCAGCACCTCGACCGCGAACACCCGGTCCAGGTCGGCTCCCGCGGCGATCAGACGGGGGATGATGGTGTGTGACCAGCTGTCCTCGGTGGCGCAGACCAGGACAGCACGGGGGTTGCCGAAATGCTCGCCCCGCAACTCCCCTCGGGTGAGGCGGGCAGCGGCCCAGTAACAGATGGTGCTCTTGCCGAGGCCGCCTCGTCCGGCCAGGAGGGCGACCTCACCTACCGGCCAACGGTTCTCCCAAGCCCATCGAGGGCGCAGGGCGCGGATCCGGGAGGCTTGGCGCAGAACAATGCGGTGTGACACGACGTCGTCGGGGCTTTTCAAGAGTCTCCTTCAATAGCTCGGTGGCGTGAGCATTCCTGCTCGCACGCCTTTGCGCTGAATCTCATGTAGGGGCCGCGGACCTCTGTGGCAAGACAGTTGCCTCGAGTGCGACCTGGCGAGGGCTGGCGCAGTGGGTCGATCTGCGGGCGGTTGCGGATAGTGCTGGCGGCGAACCCGTTGTCGATCTGCGATGGACGGGCCTGAGCTCGCCGTCAAGAGGGGGATCAGCGCTGAGAACCGTTATGGCAGGGACGTAATGAGACATGACGGTGCTTACACACGTTGACTAATGATCGGCGGTGATCGGTGAGCAACAGGCGGGGAACGCCCCGGCCCGTGAAATACAGTCGATCAAGCTTCGCCTAGGTCCGCCTCGCGCTGAAGTGGAAAGAATGAGGTATCAATCGTAGACCAACCGATACCTCACTGCGCAACCCAACGGGGGAACCAATTTGTTTTTCTTGGAGCATTGCCTCGTGGCTGAGTGGCCTGTTGAACCTCGCTGAATCAACTGGATGGACGACCAAGGCAGGTTCACTGATCGTTCTTGTGTCGCGTGTTGGCATGGCGTCGGCTCAGATTTGGTGTCACTCCTTTCGGTCACCCTGATTGAGCGCTCCTGATTGCTCGCCCCCGTGGGCCGGCAAGCACCACAGTTGCCTGGCGCGGCCGGGGCACCGGCACGAGGTTGATGGCAGTAGCTGGCCACGATCCAGTGGTTCTAGGCAGAGCACTCCGGCGGCGATGACCGCGAAGTCCGTGCGCCGATGGCTCTGGTTGACCGCCTGTCTGTGGGCCCTCGGCGCCGACGTGAGGAACGATCGGACTACCTGGCGTGACGGCATTCGCCGTGACGGTCGATGATGAAGGCATGTATCTGATTCGTGAGAAGTTCCTGGACTTCGGTGGAGACTTCACCATCACCGACGACTCGGGCCAGGTGGCCTACAAGGTGGACGGCAAGGTGCTGAGCCTGCGCGACCGGCTGGTGATCGAGGATCCTGCCGGGCAGGAGGTGGCCGCCGTGCACCGGCAGGTGATCGCGCTGCGGCGTACTTACACAATCAGCGTCGGGGGCCAGAAGGCGGCCGAACTGCGCAAGAAGCTGTTCACCCCGTTTGTCGACCGGTACACGATCGACATCCCGGGCCCGCACGATCTGGAGATGCGAGGCAACCTTCTCGACCACGAGTACACCGTCGAACGCGACGGCCAGGAAGTCGCGTCGGTGTCGAAGAAGTGGTTCACCTTCCGTGACACCTACGCGGTGCGGGTAGTCGAGGGGGAGGACGACGTCCTCATCCTGGCTGCTGTGATGGCCCTTGACCTGGCCCAGGCCGCCGAGGAGAAGGCGGACACGAAGGACGACGACTGAGCCACCGGCGGGGACTACTGCTCAAGATCGCCAGGCCGTACCCTGAAGCCCGGGTGGGGCACACCGGGGCAAAAGGCGGGCTGAGGCGTGGGTGGCAAGAATGACCAACGACGAACGCAGGTCTCGCTGACGACGCTGGGTTGCAGCGGCGTCGGCCTGGTCGTGGTGCTGGGTCTGCTCTTCGGGATCTGGCACGACGCCTACTGGATCACCCAGTTCGTCTGGGAGGGGCGCCGGCTGTGGCGCTGGATCCTGCTGCTCGTTCTGCTCGGTGCCTGTGTCGTAATCCCATTCGCACTGGGCGGTGACGAGTACGGCTGGATCCTCGGATCCGTCGGCTTCGTGATCGGCCTGGTCGCCGTGATCTGGATCGGGTTGTGGAGCGGGTACCAGAATGACCGTTCCTACGTGGAGCACTCGAGTGTGGTTACCGATCCCGTCCCGGGCCTGGCCGGGCGAGCGCCTTTCTTGGTCGGAAAAGCCCAGGCCGGAACCAGTCTGGGCGACATCGCCGGTGACGTCTCGGACACCACCTACCTGGCCGACCAGGACCGGTTCGCCACCCTGGTGGTTCGCCGCGGCTGGCTCTCCGGCTACGCCTCGGCCTTCACCCAGCACGTTCCGCTGAGCGGACGGGGCGAGGAGGGGCAACGCTGCGATTTCGACACGAAGAAGGCCAGCGCCCGGATCGGCGGCCGGTTCGGGCACAGCCTCGCCCGTCAGATCGCCCAGCACCACCACCTCGTCACTTTCGACAACGGCGACGTCTACAGCTATTGCGACGGGACGACGCCGATCGTGGTGGTCCCGCTCAAGCGTCAGGTCGGCTGGTTCGGCGTCACCGAGCGGCCCGCCGGAATCGCGCTCTACAACGGCCGTACCGGCAAGCTCACTCTGACCGACGAGGTGAGCAAGATCCCGGGGCCGACCTATCCGATCAGCCTGGCCAAGCAACAGCGCCAGGCCCTGACCGCCACCGGCAGCTTCACCGACTGGCTGGCCCGGCGGGTCGGCTGGGTCGGCTCGGACGACGGCACCAACGCCGGGAACGACGCCGAGTTCACCTTGAACCAGAGCGGTGGCGGCGGCCCGCTCTACGTCACCCCGCTGACCCCGCACGGCACGACCAGCTCGATCGTGGCCGTCTCCACGGTGGCGGCCCAGCACTCGGGCGAGCACCTGGCCCCGCTGACCGTGCACCGCCTGGCCAAGGCCTGGGTCTCGCCCGAGGCCCTGGTGGCCCGGATCCGGGCCGACTACAGCGATGCCTGCTGCTACAACCTGGACAAGATCTTCGAGGTGATCCCCACCGGCGGGGACAACTGGGTCGCCACCATGGGCAACGAGCAGAACCTGACCTACCGGGTCACCGGCAACGGCCAGCTGCAAGGGGCCGAGGCGACCTGTCTGCTGACTGCCGACGGACGGCCGATCCGTTGCGGGCCCAATGCCAGTCAGCCGGTGAGCGTGCCCAAGGGAACCGATATCAAGATCCTGAGCAACGAGGAGCTGCTCAAGCTCCAGGGCCAGGTCGCAGGGGAGGTGGCCCGCCGGCTGCGGGCCGGCGGGGGCTGAACCGGCGTCCCTTGTTCACGGTTGTGAGCCAGGTTACTGTTCGGTACGTGAGCTCTCGGACGACCTGGTTGATCGGCGCCGTCGCCGTCATTGCCCTCAGCCTGGCCGGGTGCGGCGCCACCAACGACGCCGCCCGGCCGGTGGCGGACGCCTCCACGCCGTCCTCGGGTATGGCCGGCATGGCCGGGATGAGCGGCATGGACATGAGCCCGAACCCGAGCGCCAGCGGCGGTACGACGAACGCGGACGTCGCGCCGGTGACGCCGTTGCGCAAGGGCCAGAGCTTCCGGACGCTGTTCATGCCGGCCGCCTACACGCCGTCCCCACCCTCGGGGGGCACCGACGACTACCGGTGCTTCCTGGTCGACCCGAAGCTCACGGAGCCCGCGTACCTGGTCGGCAGTCAGTTCCTGCCCAACAATGCGGCAATCGTGCACCACGCCATCTTCTTCAAGCTGGAGAAGAAGGACGTCGCCGCGGCCGAGGCCCTGGACGCCAAGGATCCGGCCGAGGGTTACACCTGCTTCTCCGGAACCGGGATCGGGCAGCAAGGGGCCCAGCTGGGCGGTGCCCCCTGGCTGGCCGCCTGGGCCCCGGGCGGCACCGAGTCGCTGGCCGCCAAGGGCACCGGGTACCGGATGGAACCGGGCACCCGGATCATCATGCAGGTGCACTACAACCTGCTGGCCACCGACGGGAAGGCCGCCGGCGCCGACCGTTCCGGCATCCGGTTGCGGTTCGTGCCCGGCCGCACCGCGCTGCAGCCACTGCACACCACGTTGCTGGTGGCCCCGATCGAACTGCCCTGCCCGGCCGGCCAGAACGGCCCGTTGTGCGACCGGGACCAGTCGATCTTCGATGAGATGAGCCGGTTCGGCCAGGACGCCGGCGCGACCGTGGCCGGCCTGAACCTGCTCTGCAACTCGGGCAAGGTGCCCCGGCCGGGCAACACCCAGCACTGCGATCGCCCGGCCCGCCAGACCATGGTGGTCCAGGCCGTGGCCGGGCACATGCACCTGCTGGGCCGCTCGATCAAGGTCGACCTGAACCCGGGCACGGCCAGGGCAAAGACCCTGCTCGACGTGCCGGTGTACAACTTCGACGACCAGGGCGCGCGCGAGCTCCCCGCCCCGGTCACCGTGCACCCCGGCGACGACCTGCGGGTGACCTGCACGCATGACGCCGGGCTGCGCACCCAGTTGCCGGCCCTGAGGTCGCTGCCGCCGCGCTATGTGCTCTGGGGCGAGGGCACCAGTGACGAGATGTGCCTGGGCGTCGTCATCTGGTCGGCTCAGCCGGCTTCGTAGACCCGACCTTCGCGACGGATGAGCTGGTCGAAACCGTCCAGCAGGGCCCGCAGGCTGGTCTCGAACAGCGTGTCCAGGTCGAAGTCGTAGCCGCCTTCGAGGCCGGCCAGCAGAGCGGCGAAGTGAGGGAACAACCCGGACCGGGCCAGGGCGGTCAGGGTGGGCACCTGATCGTCGACCCACTGCTCGTCGGACATCCCGGTGTCGGCCTGGGCCAGGGCCTCGCGCTCCAGATTGACGGCCAGGCCCTGGCCGTGGTTGTACAGCAGGATCTGCAGGTCGAGCACGCGAGCCGGGGGCAGGCCGAGACCGGACAGGGCCCGCAGCACCCATTCGCCGTGCCGCAGCAGGTTGGGCAGCAGCAGGGGCCGGGCCAGCGGCCCGAGCTGAGCCAGCCACGGATGACGTCGGTACAGCTGCCAGAGCACGCGGGCCCCGACCTCGAGCTGGGCTCGCCAGCCGCCGGGCCTGATCTCGGGGTAGCGGCCCTCGGCGTAAGCGGCATCGGCCATCAGCAGCAGTAATTCGTCCTTGCCGGCGACATGTCGGTAGGGCGCCATGGTGGCCACGCCGAGGGATGCGGCGACGGCTCGCATCGTCAGCGCCTCCAGGCCCTGGGCATCGGCCAGTTCAACGGCGGCGCGCACGATCCGGGTCTGAGTCAGCTCGGAGTCGGCTGACGGCCGGTCGGGTGTGGCGGACGGCCGGTCGGGTGCGGTGGTCGGGCGCGAGCGCGTCGACGTCGTGGTGGGGGAGCGGGTGGGTCGGGAGGCCCGCGCCGGTGGGGCGACAACCGTGCCGACCCGGGACTGGGTGCGTACGACGCCGGTGCGGCGCAGCTCGCTCAGTGCCTTTCCCGCGGTGGCCAGGGCGACCCCGCAGTCGGCGGCCAGGGCCCGGGTGGAGGGCACCCGGTCGCCCGGGACGAGCTCGCCGGCCTCGATCCGGCGGCGAAGCTCGTCGGCGATCCGCAGATAGGGCGGCTGAGTGGCCATCACGACCCACCTTCTGTACTAGAACACAGGCAGGCCGGAGCAAGGCCTGACCTAGTGCAGTGTAAGTGCTTTTCCTTGTAGCAGCTTTGCGTACACCGTATTTTCATCCACACGGACAACGAAGGGACGACTGGGATGAGGACTGTACTGATCTCCGGAGCCGGCATTGCCGGCCCGGCCCTGGCCTACTGGCTGGAGCAGGACGGCTACACGGTGACGATTGTCGAGCGGGCCCCGGCGCTGCGCCCGGGCGGGCAGGCGGTGGACGTGCGCGGGGCGGCCCTGGGCGTAATCGAGCGGATGGGCCTGAGCGCGCCGCTGCGGGCGGCCCGGACCCGGATGCGGGGTATGTCGATGGTGGACGGCGAGGGCACCGAGCTGATGCGTTCCACCGAGATGGCGCTCAGCAGTGGCCGGCTCGACAGTGACGACGTCGAACTGCTGCGCGAGGACCTGACCTCGATGCTCTTCCGGGCGACGGAGCCCCGGGTCCGGTACCTCTTCGGCGACAGCATCGCCGCGCTGCATCAGGAGGACGACGGGGTGCGGGTGAGCTTCGAGAATGCCGCCCCGCAGCGGTTCGACCTGGTGATCGGGGCCGACGGCCTGCATTCCACGGTCCGCCGGCTGGCCTTCGACGACCCCGAGGCCGGCGTCCAGCACCTGGGCGCCTACGTCGGGGTGTTCACCACCACGAACTTCCTCGACCTGGACCGCTGGCAGATCTGGCTGCAGGCCCCGGACGTCGGGTACGCCGTCTACACCGCTCGCGACAACACCGAACTGCGGGTCAATCTCGGTTTCGCCGCCGGGCCGCTGGAGTACGACCGCCGTGACCTCGACGCCCAGCGCCGGCTGATCGCCGAGCGGGTGGCCGGCGTCGGATGGCAGACGCCGGCCCTGCTGGACGCGATGTGGAAGGCGCCGGACTTCTACTTCGACGCGATGGCCCAGGTCCGCCGGGATTCCTGGACGAGCGGGCGGGTGGTTCTGCTCGGCGACGCCGGCTACTGCCCTTCGCCGCTGTCCGGCCAGGGCACCAGCCTGGCCCTGGTCGGGGCCTACGTACTGGCCGGCTCGCTGGCCCGGTGCGAGGGCGAGCATCGGTCGGGATTCGCGCTGTACGAGCAGCGGATGCGCGAGTTCGTCCGGCTCAACCAGGCCCTGGCCACCGAGAACCCCGGTGGACCGCCGTCGCCGGAGTCGGCCGAGCGGGCCAAGAACGCCATCGACCTCGACGCCTGATCATTCGTGTGCTCGGAGTGGAGCGCCGAAACGGGCCGTGCAGTGCCAGACCTGCTTCAGGGTCTGCGGATCGAACTCCGCCCGCCGCACGGCGTCCCCGATGATCCGCGCATCGAGGCGGCCCTGTTCGGCAATGGCCAGGCCGGCTCGCACGACGTGCGGCCCCCGGTAGTCGTCGTGGCGGGCCAGTTCCTCCACCGGCAGGCAGAAACCGTGATGCCAGCGCACCGGAAAGGGCAGCGTGGTGGCCGCCTCCTCGACCGCGGTACCCCGGAAGGACGGATCGAGCACCAGGGCCGCGATGTCCCGCTCGAGGCGAACCGGGCCGTGGACGTGGGCCTCGATGTAGTCGTCGAGCTGGTCGACGTCGTCGGCGTCGGCGTCGGCCAGTTCGATCAATGCCATCCGCTGAGCCGTACCGAAGTGGGTCGGGTCGGTGCTGCTGTCGGGATAGCAGTACGTGGTGCGGGCCCGGGCCTCAGGACCCAACCGGAAGTGCGAGGAGCCGAAGCGGACCGACCCGCCGGCCGGGCGCCGGCGGTGGTTGAGCGAGCCGTACTTCGGCCGTTCGCAGGCCGCCGCGTCGTCGTAGGCACCGCCGAACATCCGGTGCTCCCATTGCCACCGGTCGCCGTTCGCGAGCGCGGTGAGCCCGCCGTTGCCGGTGCCGGTCTCGAACTGCGAGCGGTACACCCCGTCGAGGGTCAGGTGCCGCAGGAGCGGAACCCCGGCGAACAGCCGGTCCGGGTGAAAGTGCAGGGTCACGTCGAGACTCGGGTCCAGTGCCGTCCCCGAGGATGGGTCGGCCACCTGGGTGAGTGCCCGTTGCCACGGCGTCATCAGGAAGCCCGCGACCTCAGCTGGGAGCGACCTGGCCGTCTTCGGCGATCCACCAGACGTCGATCTCGCTCAGCTTCAGCGAGCCAGCCGTTTCGGCGTACAGCTCGCGGTAGCGCTCGACGTCGGGCAGGGCGATCACGGCCTGGGCCTGCGGCAGGCGCGAGCGGGTCCGCATGGCGGCCAGCACCGCCTGGGCGTACCAGTGCCCGGCCTGGGTTCCGGCCGGAGCCGGCGATCGTCGGGCGGCCCGCGGCGAGGCCGGGCCGTTGCGGCGGCTGGGGTAGCCCTTCACGTGCAGGGCCAGGCTCGCGCCGTCGCGGGTGGCGAACAGATCGACCCCCTGCTCGGGCGGCTGGGGCTCGATCTGCCAGCCCTCGCCCTCGAGGTGCTCGATCAGCCGGGCCTCGGCCGAGGTGTCGGTCTGCCACTCGTCGATCACCGGAGACGCCGGGGCGGCGGGTGCGGCCGGCTCCGGCTCGGGCAGGCTCGATTCACGCGGGTCGATGTCACCGACCAGTTCGAAGCCCAGAGCGCTGAGGTGCCGGCGCGCGGTCTGGGTGGTGAAGTCGTCGCGGCGCAGGCCGGCCGCGACCTCGAAGGCCTGCTTCAGCGGGAAGACCTGCCGGTCGACGCGAACTCCCTGATGGCGAACCCGGGCCGGCAGGACCCCGCTGAGCCGCTCGCGCACCTGCTCAGCGGTCAGCTCATGCTCGGTGCCGTCCAGCACGAACTTCACGTGGATCTCCCAGCTCAGAGGTTTTGGGCCAGGATACGGCGATCACGCCGAGGACGCCGACCACACCGGCTGCCGCCACCACCGTGGCCGGGGCCAGGAACTGGGCCGCCGCCCCGGCCAGCACGATGGCCAGGGACTGGGCCCCGTACAGGGCACAGATGGCGATCCCGAAGGCCCGCGCGCGAAAGGCCGGCGGCACCCGCCGGGCGAACCGGGCGTTCACGGCGATCTGGTAAGACGACGCCACGCCGGTGAGCGCGAACAGCAGCAGGCTCACGACCAGGCCCGGGTGCAGGGCGACGGCCAGCAGGGGCAGCGCACCGGCCAGGGCCAGCAACGGCGTCGCGCGAACCCGGGCGGAACCGGCGACCGACCGGCCCAGGGTCAGAGCGCCGACCACGCTGCCGCCGGCCACCGCGGCCATGATCAGGCCCACCGCCCGAGGGCCGGCGCCGAGCGAACCGGCATAGGCCGGAGCGATCGCCTCGGGGACGATGGCGTACCCGGCGCCGACGACCCCGAGCAGCAGGGGGCCGGACAGGCCGCGGTCGGTGCGGACCAGGTGCAGGCCGGCCCGGGTCTCGGCCCACAGCGAGGTCGAGCTCGCCGGGCGGGCGACCGACCGCGGGGTCAGACCGAAGCGAAGGACGAGCGCGCTCAGCGCGAAGCTGAACGCGTCCAGGGCCAGGGCGCCGGGCGGTGAGACGGCCACGACCAGCAGGCCACCGAGAGCGAAGCCGGCCAGTTGCGCGCCCTGGTGAACGGCGTCCCGGACCGAGGCGCCGACCAGGTAGCGCTCGCCGGTCAGGATCTGCGGCAGCAGGGCCGAGCGGGCCGAGTCGAACGGCGGCGCCAGCAGGGCGGCGGCCAGCACCAGCACCCCGACGGCGGCGAGCGACAGCCCCGGGATCGCGGCCAGCCCGATCAGGGCGGCCCGGCCCAGATCGCAGGCGACCAGTACGCGACGGCCGGCGAACCGTTCGGCCCAGGCGGCCAGCAGCGGGCCACCGAGCAACCACGGCAGGTAGGCGGTGGCGTACCCGAGCGCGGCCAGCAGGGCCGATCCGCTGCGCTGGTACAGCAGCACGGCGACCGCCACCGCGGCGATCTGGTCGCCGGCCAGCGAGCAGAGGTCGGCGACGAAGACGGTTCGGAACTCGGCCACCGAGAAGACGTCGCGGTAGGTCGCCGGGGTCTCGACCGAGGGCGGTTCGGTCACCGAAAGCTCGCTCTGAGTAACAGTTCGATCCAGGTCCAGGGCGGTCATCGGTGCTCCTTCCGGACGGGCGAACCACGACGGACGGCGAGCAGCCCCCGGGGGTCACCCGGGGGCGGAACGCTTCTGCGGAGAGGACGTCCGGGACATCGGATCCCGGACGGTCGGTGCGGGTGGTTCACAACGTCAGATCCAGGTACGACCGCGCATCGGGCACCTCCTCGGCTCGTTCCGTGGATCACCGCCGACGGCGGTGCTTCCGTGGTCGAAACCTTGCTCCGGGAGACGGACAAAGCACTTAATGAACACTGAATGCCGAGGTCAGAGCCATAAACGCGGCCGAAGGACGGGCCTTTTCGCCGGTCCCGCGCTTACCCTCGTTCCCGTGGGTAACTTGCCGCCTCCCGGTGTCACCGTGCAGGTGCGCCTGCTCGGCCCACTGGAAGTGCGGGTGGACGGCGAGACGGTCGCTGTCGGGGGACCGCGTCCGCGGGCCCTGCTGGCGCTTCTCGCGCTGTCGCCCGGCACGCCGGTCGCGCCGAGCACCCTGATCGATCAGCTCTGGGACGACGCGCCGCCACCGACCGCAGCCAACACGGTGCAGGTGTACGTCTCGCGCCTGCGCCGGCTGCTGAGCGGTCCGGGCGGCCCAACGCCGCTACGCACCGTCGCCGGCCTGTACCTGCTCGACCTGCCGCCGGACGCCGTGGACGCGAGCCGGTTCGAGCGACTAGCCGAGTCCGGCCACGCGCTGCTGCTGGCCGGCGATCCGGCCGGCGCGGGCCGGCAACTGCGGGTGGCGCTCGACCTGTGGCGCGGCCCGGCCCTGCCCGACCTCGACGGGATGCGGGCGGCCCAGGGCGCTCCGGCCCGGCTGGAGTCGATACGGCTCACGGCCCTGGCCGACCGGATCGACGCCGACGCCCAGCTCGGCCGGCACGCCGCCCTGGTTCCGCAGCTGCAGGAACTCGTTCGCCGGCACCCGCTCGACGAGCGGTTCGTGGCCCAACTGATGACAGCGCTGTACCGGGCCGGACGGCAGGCCGAGGCGTTCGCCGCCTACACCACGGCGGCCGAGCGGCTGGCCGACGACCTCGGCGTCGACCCGGGTCCGCGGCTGCGCGAACTGCACACCGCGATGTTGCGGCAGGAGGTGCAGCTCCAGGAGCCCACCCCCGTTGCCCCGCCGCCGAGTCCGCCGCCGAGTCCCCCGGCGGGTCCGGCGGTGGGCCCCGTCTGGGGAGATCTGGTGGGACGGCGGGCCGAACTGGCGGCCACCCTGGAGCTGCTGCGCCGGCCCGACGTCCGGTTGGTGACCCTGCTCGGCCCGGGCGGAGCGGGCAAGACCCGCCTGGCCGAGGCCGTGGTCGCGGCCCTGGCTCCGGCCCGGGTGGTGTTCGTGCCGCTGGCCGCGGTGACCGAGGCGTCCCGGCTGGCGGCCGAGATCCTGCAGGCCGTCTCGGCGGAACCGGACTGGATCGGTGAGCCCGCCCTCGACGTCCTGGCCCGGGAACTGGCCGGTGAACCGGTGGTGCTGGTCCTGGACAACCTTGAGCAACTGGTTGACGCCGGCCTCGGCGACCTGGACGAGTTGCTGAGCCGGGTCGAGGGGCTCAGCGTGCTGGCGACGTCGCGGACGGTGCTGCGCCGCCCGGGCGAGCGGCTGCTGGTGCTGGACCCGCTGCCGGTGCCCGCGGCCGGGGCCGACGTGGAGGGGGTGCTGGCCGCGGACGCGGTGCAGCTGTTCCGCGAGCGGGCCCGCGCCGTCCTGCCCTCGTTCGAGGTGACCAGCCAGAACGCCGACGCGGTGGCGGCGCTGTGCCGCAGCCTGGACGGCCTGCCGCTGGCCCTGGAGCTGGCCGCGGCCCGGGTGAGGGTGCTTCCCCCGGCCGAGATCCTGCGCCGCCTCGACCGGCGCCTGGAGCTGCTGGCCGGCGGCCCGGCCTACCGGCCGGAGCGTCAGCGCAGCATGTGGGCGGCCCTGGACTGGAGCGCCCAGCTGCTCGACCCGGCAGAACTGCAGCTGTTCGGCCGGCTGTCGGTGTTCGCCGGCGGCTGGACCCTGGAGGCGGCCGAGGCGGTCTGCGCGCCCCCGTTCGTCGCCGATGGGCCCCCGCAGGTCGCCGACGGGCCCGAACCGGAGTCGGTCCTGGACATCGTGGCCCGTTTGGTCGACAAGAGCCTGGTGACGGCGGATGGCGTCGGCCGGCTGGGCATGCTGGAGACGGTCCGCGACTACGCCCTGCAGGTGCTGCGGCGCGACCGGGACCAGACCGGCGTCGCCCGGGGGCAGCACGCCGCCTACTACGCGCTGCTGGCCGAGGAGCTCGGCCCGCTCTGGCGGACCTGGGGCACCGACGGCGGGCCCTCGCCGCGGCTGCTGCTGGACCGCGAGCGGGCCAACCTCGAGGTTGCCCTGGAGCTGGCCCTCGAGCTGGCCACCGAGCACTCCGAGCCGGGGGCCGGCGATCTGCTCGGCCGGCTGGTCTCGGCGCTGCTCGGGTACTGGTTCTCGGCCGGCCGGCTGCGCGAGGCCGACCGCTGGCTGCAGGCGGCGCGCCGGGCCACGATGAATCGGTCGCTGCGGGCCCGGCTGCTGCTCGAGCTGGGCAACCTGGCCCTGGTCAGCGGGCAGGTGCGGGAGGCGGCGGCGATCGGGCAGGAGCTGGGCGAGACGGTCGGGCCGCTGGGCGAGGCCGGACTGCTGGTGCGCTCGTCCTCGGTCCGGGCGATGACCGCCCGCTATCTCGGCGAACCCGAGCGCAGCCGGGCCCTGCTGGAGGGGGCCCTCGACGTCCTGGCCGGGCCGGCCGGGCCGTCCGAGCGGGTCGACCTGGAGCGGATGCTGGAGAACGAGCTGGCCGAGGTGCTCGACGAGCTGGGACGCCGGGCCGAGGCGAGCGAGCTGTGGCAGCAGGGCCGGCGCTGGGCCCAGGACAGCGACAACCCCGGCCTGCTCTGCTACCCGTTGATCAACCTGGCCCGTCTCGCCCTCGACGAGGGCCGGGCGGCCGAGGCCGAGTCGTTGATGGACCAGGCCCTGGCCGCGGCCGAGGCCAGCGACTCGGCCCCGGTGACGACCGACGTGCTGGCCGCAGCCGGCCTGCTGGATCACCGGCTGGGCCGGGCGGTTAGGGCCCGGGCCCGGTTGCGCCGGGCGGTTCGGCTCGGGCACGACTGCGGGCAGTTGCTCTCCCTGCCCGAACTCGTCGGGCTGCTCGGGGCGGCCCTGGTCGACGTCGATCCCGCGGTCGGGGTGCGGCTGCTGGCGGCGGCCGGGGCCTGGCGGGCCGACCGGGAGATCGCCTGGGTGAGCCTCTCGGCCCGGGCCGCGGTCGAGGCGGCCGAGAGCGCCCTGCTGAACGATCCCGGGCTGCATGCGGATCGCCTCGCGGCCGAGCGCCGGCGAGGCGCGGACACGCCGTTCGGATCGATGCGGGGGCTGTTCCTGCTCGACCCGGAACTGCGGGACGCCGCCGGTGCTCAGGTCGATCTGACCGCGCAGCCGGGCGACGTGATCGATCTGCGCGCCCCCGAGGCGTTCAGGAGCTGAGCGCCGCCACGACGGTCCGGACCAGGGAACGCACGGCCTCGGCGGACGGGTCGTAGGACGGGTTGATCTCGGTCAGCGTGATCGAGGCCCAGGGACGGCGGGCCAGCGTTCGCAGACTCAGCTCCAGGGCTCCCAGGTCCAGGCCGCCGAAGTGCGGGAAGTTGGCCATCGGCAGCAGACCCGAGTCGAGCACATCGACGTCCAGATGCACGGCCAGCGGCCGGGTCTCGGGGACGGCGGCCAGGACCTGTCCGGCCGCGGCGACCGGATCGGCCCTCACCGCACCGGCCTCCAGCAGCAGCAGCCCCTGATCGGCAATGGTCTCGCGGTCGGACTCGGACAGCTCGTCCGGGTGGGTGCCGTAGAGCGAGATGTCGCCTGGGGCGAGGCCGGCCGCCTGCACGAACGGCATCAGCTCGGGAGCACCCTGACCCAGCAGGTGGGCGATGCCCATGCTGTCCAGGATGCCGGTGCCGGTACGCCCGGGCGTGCTGAGGTCGGCGTCACCGTCCATGTAGACCAGGTGCGGGAGACACCCGGCCAGCCCGGCCAGAACGCCGAGGGTGATGGTGCAGTCGCCCCCGAGCACGAACGGGACCTGCCCGGCGTCCGCGATCGCCCGCACCGCCGGGGCCGTCTCGGCCAAGCAGTCGCGCACATCGGCCGCCGCCCGCACGCCGTCGACCAGCGGTTGGGCCCGGTGCGGACGGCGGGTGAGGTCACCGTGATCGCTCACCTCGTGGCCGGCCTTCCGCAGCAGGTCGATCAGACCGGCGGCCCGGACCGCCTCGGGGGCGTTCTCCTGCCCGGCGTGGTGCGACCCGACGCTGACCGGCACGCCCAGCACCCCGAATCTCATGGTCTGATCCCTCCCGTTGACGCCGATCGAGCCCAAACCTAGGCCCGATCGGCCGGGGTGCGCTCGTTCGGATAGCGTCCCGGGGGTGACTCACGATCTTCGCGTCCTGACCGATCCGGCCGAGGTCCGCCAGGCCCTCGAGGTCTTCTCGGCCTCGGTCGTCGACATCCCGCGCCTGGCCCCCGATGTCGATCTGGCGCCCTTCACCGAGCCCGGAGGCCAGCTCGGGGTCTTCGTGGACGGCGAGATGGTCGGCACGGCCGCCTCGTTCCGCAACCAACTGGTCGTGCCCGGTGGGGTGCGGGTCTCGCACGCGGCGGTGACCGATGTCGGCGTCCTGCCCACCCACACCCGCCAGGGCCTGGGAGCGGCCCTGATGCGGGCCCAGCTCGCCCAGATCGCCGAGCGGGGGGAGGTGGTGGCCACGCTGCGGGCCAGCGAGGCTGTGATCTACGAGCGGTTCGGCTACGGCGTCGCCAGTTCGGCCGCGTCGGTCGACCTGCTCACCACCCGGGCCCGGCTGCGCCCGGGGGTGGCACCCGGCGGCCGGCTCCGGTTCGTCGATCCGGCCACCTCCTGGGACCTGCTGGAGCGGATCTATCAGGGGGTCGAGCGGCCGGGCACGATCCAGCGCTGGCCGGGGTGGTGGAAGGTTCAGCAGTTCATCGGCAAGGACAAGAACCCCAGCTACGTGGTCGTGCACGGCGAGCCCGGAGCCGAGGACGGCTTCGTGCGCTACCACCCGCAGGACACCGACTCCTGGTTCACCAGTACCGACCGGGCCATCCAGGTGGTCGATCTGGTCGCCGCCACCGACGCGGCTCACCACGGGCTGATCCGGTTCCTGCTCTCGATCGACCTGGTCCACCGGGTCGAGCTGGTCAAGATGCCGGTGGACCACTCGATCGAGAAGCTGGTGCTGGACGAGCGGGCGGTGCGGACCACCGGCGTCTTCGACGAGACCTGGTTGCGCCTGGTCGACGTCCTGGCGGCCCTGGCCGCGCGCACCTACCGCGGCTCGGAGGCGGTGGTGATCGAGGTCGGCGACGCTTTGCTGCCGGCCAACGACGGGCGCTACCGGATCTCGGCCGCCGGCGCCGAGCCGACGACGGCGCCGGCCGATCTGGCCCTTGAGGTGTCGGCGCTGGCCGCGGTGTACCTGGGGGGCACCGCCTTCTGGCACCTCGCGGCGGCCGGCCGGGTCAGGGAGCTGACCGAGGGGGCCCTGAGCCGGGCCGAGCAGTTGTTCGCGACCGACCGGGCTCCCTACGCCGGCACCGGGTTCTGAGCCTGCGCTCCGGCCTGCGGTGAGCTTCAGTCCGGAACGTGGCGGACGGCGCCCTGGTCGGCGCTGGTGGTCAGGGCCGCGTAGGCCCGCAGCGCCGTCGACACCGGGCGCTTGCGGTCGGCCGGGGCGTACCGGCCGTGGAGGGCGGCCCGGCGGCGGGCCAGCTCGTCGCCGTCCACCAGCAGGTCGAGGGTACGGGCCGGGATGTCGATCCGGATCCTGTCCCCGTCCCGGACCAGGGCGATCGTGCCGCCGGCGGCCGCCTCGGGCGAGGCGTGCCCGACCGACAGGCCCGACGTGCCGCCGGAGAAGCGCCCGTCGGTGACCAGCGCGCAGGACCGGCCCAGGCCTCGGCCTTTGAGGAACGACGTCGGGTAGAGCATCTCCTGCATGCCCGGACCGCCCCGCGGCCCCTCGTAGCGGATCACGACGACGTCGCCGGGCCGCACCGAGCGGGCCAGGATCTTCTCCACCGCCTCGTCCTGCGACTCGCAGACCACGGCCGGCCCCTCGAATGTCCAGATCGACTCGTCGACGCCGGCCGTCTTCACCACCGCGCCGTCCACGGCCAGGTTGCCGCGCAGAACGGCCAGGCCGCCGTCGGGGGAGTGGGCGTGGGCGACGTCGCGGATGCAGCCGGCCGCCGCGTCGGTGTCCAGGTCGGCCCAGCGCTCGGACTGGGAGAACGCCTCGGCCGAGCGCCGGCCGCCAGGCGCGGCGTGCCACAGCTGGATCGCCTCGGGCGAGGTCGAACCGCCGCGCAGGTCCCACTCGTCGAGCCACTCGGCCAGCGACCCGGCGTGCACGGCCCGCACCTGCGGGTGCAGCAACCCGGCCCGGCGCAGCTCGCCCAGGAGGGCCGGCACGCCGCCGGCCCGGTGCACGTCCTCGACCAGGTAGGGCCCGTTGGGGGCGACCTTGCACAGCACCGGCACCCGGTGCGAGAGCGCGTCGATGTCGGCCAGGGTGTAGTCGAGCTCGGCCTCGTGGGCGGCGGCCAGCAGGTGCAGGATGGTGTTGGTCGAACCCCCCATCGCGATGTCCAGGGCCATCGCGTTCTCGAAGGCCGCCCGCCCGGCGATGTTTCGCGGCAGCACCGACTCGTCGTCGTCCTGGTAGTAGCGCCGGGTCAGCTCGACCACGGTGGTGGCGGCCTTCTGGTACAGGGCTTTCCGGGCGGTGTGGGTGGCCAGCACGGTGCCGTTGCCGGGCAGTGCCAGGCCGATCGCCTCGGTCAGGCAGTTCATCGAGTTGGCGGTGAACATGCCCGAGCAGGAGCCGCAGGTTGGGCAGGCGTTCTCTTCCAGCCGGGCCAGGTCGGCCTCTGAGACGTCGTCGGCCACCGCCGCCGTGATCGCGCTGATCAGATTCAGGCCCGGGCGCACGGTGCCGTCGACCAGGGTGGCCGTGCCGCCCTCCATCGGCCCGCCGGAGACGAAGACGGTCGGGATGTTCAGCCGTAGCGCGGCCATCAGCATCCCGGGGGTGATCTTGTCGCAGTTGGACACGCAGATCAGGGCGTCGGCGCAGTGGGCCTGGACCATGTACTCGATCGAGTCGGCGATCAGGTCGCGCGAGGGCAGCGAGTAGAGCATCCCGCCGTGGCCCATCGCGATGCCGTCGTCCACGGCGATGGTGTTGAACTCTCGGGCCACCGCCCCGGCGGCGGCGACCGCCTCGCTGATGATCCGCCCGACCGGCTGCAGGTGGGTGTGGCCGGGCACGAACTCGGTGAAGGAGTTGGCGATCGCGACGATCGGCTTGCCGATGTCGGCCGCGGCCACGCCGGAGGCGCGCATCAGGGCGCGGGCGCCGGCCATGTTGCGGCCGTGGGTGACGGTTCGGGATCTCAGAGCGGGCATGCACTGATCGTCGGGTCTGCCGATCAGGACAGGAAGACGGCGGTGTTGCTAGTAGTGGCACTACTAGCATTGCGGTCGTGGTGACCACGGATCAGGCCCGGCGGGCCGAGTTGGGGGCCTTTCTGCGGGCCCGGCGGGCCCAGGTCGACCGGGCCTCGCTCGCCCTGCCCGAGGTCGGCCGGCGCCGGATCGAAGGGTTGCGCCGCGAGGAGGTCGCGGCCCTGTCCGGGGTCAGCATCACCTGGTACACCTGGCTGGAGCAGGGCCGCGACGTCACGCCGTCCCGGCCGGTGCTCGACGCCCTGGCCGGCACCTTCGCCCTCACCACGGCCGAACACGGTTACCTGCTCTCGCTGGCCGGCTACAGCCCCGCCCCGGCGTCCCCGGCCCTGAGCCCGCGCGCACCCGATCACGTGCAGCGGCTGATGGACGGGCTGGACGCCATGCCCGCCTACGCGATCGCCCACGACTGGGCCATCGTCGGCTGGAACCGGGCCTACCAGGCCCTGTATCCCGGGGTGGCCACGGCCGACGAGGTCGATCGAAACCTGCTCTGGCTGGTGTTCACCGACCCGTTCGTGCGCGACCTGCTGCCCGACTGGGAAGTGACCAGCGGCCACTTCCTGGCCGAGTTCCACGCCGAGACGGCCGGCCGGCTCGGCTCGCCGGCGGTCAGGGCCCTGATCGCCCGGCTCAGCGAGCACAGCCCGCGGTTCCGGGCCGGCTGGAACGATCATGGGGTGGAAGGGTTTGCCTCCCGGCGGCGTTCGTTCCGCACGCCTGAGGGCGTGCTGGAGTTCGAGCACCACCGGCTGGCCCCGGCGGACCACAAAGACCTGAATGTGGTGATCTACACGCCGGTGGACGAGTCGACCCGAGACCGATTGCGACGTCTGGGCGGTGCCGGTTCCGGTGCCGATCCTGGTACCGATGTGGCACCCTGAACGGGTGACCAGCCGGCCTTCCACGGAGCAGCACCTGCGCGATCTGGTGCTGCTGCGGCGGGTGCGCGACCGGATCGACCGCGAGTACGCGCAGCCGCTGGACGTCGAGGCGCTGGCCCGTGGGGTAAATCTGTCGGCCGGCCACCTCAGCCGCGAGTTCCGGGCCGCCTACGGCGAGTCCCCGTACGCCTACCTGATGACCCGCCGGATCGAGCGGGCGATGGCGCTGTTGCGCCGGGGCGACCTCAGCGTCACCGAGGTCTGCTTCGAGGTCGGCTGCCAGTCGCTGGGCACCTTTAGCACCCGTTTCACCGAGCTGGTCGGGATGCCGCCGAGCCTCTACCGGCGCGACGCGAGCCGGAGCACCGAGGGCCTGCCGGCCTGTGTGGCCAAACAGGTGACCCGACCGATCAGGAATCGAGAAGCCCCCCGGCCGGAGCCCCAACTAGCCTGATCGTCATGGACATCACGATCAACGCAAGCTTCCTCCCGCTCGATGATCCCGACGCCGCGCTGGCCTTTTACCGCGACGTCCTCGGGTTCGAGGTTCGCAACGACGTCGGCCAGGGCAAGATGCGCTGGATCACGGTCGGCCCGGTCGGCCAGCCCGGCACCTCGATCGTGCTGCACCCGCCGGCCGCCAACCCCGGCCTGACCGACGAGGAGCGCCGGACCATCGCCGAGATGATGGCCAAGGGCACCTACGCCTCGCTTCTGCTGGCCACCAAGGACCTGGACGGTACCTTCGAGAAGCTCCAGGCCAGTGACGTCGAGGTGGTCCAGGAGCCGACCGTGCAGCCCTACGGGGTCCGCGACTGCGCCGTGCGCGACCCCGCCGGCAACATGATCCGGGTCCAGGAGCTGGGCTGAACGATCCCGTGCTCGCCGAGCCCCGTTCGCGGGCCGCGCGCCGGGCTGACACCGAGCGCCTGCTGGCCCGCGAGTTCGACGTCTGGGTGGCCACGGCCTCGGGGAACGGCGCGCCGTACCTGGTGCCGCTGTCCTTTCACTGGGACGGTGCGGTGCTGCTGATGGCCACCTCGGCGCGCAGTCCCACCGGCAGGAACCTGAGTGCCTCCGGAACCGTTCGACTGGCCGTGGGTCAGACCCGCGACGTCTGCCTGATCGAGGGGGAGGTCGACGTCCTGGCGATGGATGCGCTGGGCCCCCGGCAGGCTGAGCAGTTCGTGGCCCATGCCGGATTCGACCCGCGCCTGCCCGGCACCGACCACCTTTGGTTCCGGGTCCGCCCGCGCCGGATCCAGGCCTGGCGTGAAGTGAACGAACAGCCCGAGCGCGAGATCATGGCCGACGGCCGCTGGTTGGCCTGACGCCCGAGCAACCGATGGAGACCCGATGAGCCCGGCCGCCGCCGACAGTCACGACCTGATCCGCGTGCAGGGAGCGCGGGTGAACAACCTCAAGAACGTCGACATCGAGCTGCCGAAACGCCGGTTGACCGTGTTTACCGGCGTCTCCGGCTCGGGCAAGAGCTCGCTGGTGTTCGGCACCATCGCGGCCGAGTCGCAGCGGATGATCAACGAGACCTACAGCGCCTTCGTGCAGGGCTTCATGCCGACCCTGGCCCGCCCCGACGTCGACGTGCTGGATGGGCTGACCACCGCGATCATCGTCGACCAGGAGCGGATGGGCGCCGACCCGCGTTCCACCGTCGGCACCGCCACCGACGCCAACGCGATGCTGCGCATTCTGTTCAGCCGGCTCGGCCAGCCGTACATCGGCTCCCCGCAAGCCTTCTCGTTCAACGTGGCGTCGATCAGCGGGGCCGGCGCGGTGACCATGGAGAAGGCCGGGCGGACCACCAAGGAGCGGCGGAGTTTCAGCATTCTGGGTGGCATGTGCCCGCGCTGCGAGGGTCGGGGCGCGGTCAACGACATCGACCTCAGCCAGCTGTACGACGACAGCAAGTCGCTGCGCGAGGGGCCGTTCACCATCCCCGGGTACAGCATGGACGGCTGGTTCGGGCGGATCTTCATCGGCTCGGGCTACTTCGACCCGGACAAGCCGATCCGCAAGTACACCAAGAAGGAGCTCAACGACCTGCTCCACAAGGAGCCGGTCAAGATCAAGGTCGAGGGCATCAACCTGACCTACGAGGGACTGATCCCCAAGATCCAGAAGTCGATGCTGTCCAAGGACGTCGATGCGCTGCAGCCGCACGTGCGGGCGTTCGTGGAGCGGGCGGTCACGTTCACCACCTGCCCCGAGTGCGGCGGGACCCGGCTCGGCCCGCAGGCCCGCTCGTCCAAGATCAAGGGAATCAGCATCGCCGACGCCTGCGCGATGCAGATCAGCGATCTGGCCGACTGGGTGCGCGGGCTGCGCGAGCCCTCGGTGGCCCCCCTGCTGCAGGCGCTGGGCGAGACCCTCGACTCGTTCGTCGAGATCGGCCTGGGCTATCTCAGTCTGGAGCGGCCCTCGGGCACGCTGTCCGGCGGGGAGGCCCAGCGGACCAAGATGATCCGCCATCTCGGCTCCTCGCTGACCGACATCACCTACGTGTTCGACGAGCCCACGGTCGGGCTGCACCCGCACGACATCGAGCGGATGAACGTCCTGCTGCTGCAGTTGCGCGACAAGGGCAACACCGTGCTGGTGGTCGAGCACAAGCCGGAGGCGATCGCGATCGCCGACCACGTCGTCGACCTCGGCCCGGGCGCGGGCAGCGGCGGCGGCGAGGTGGTGTTCGAGGGGAGCGTGGCCGGGTTGCGCAAGAGCGGCACGCTGACCGGGCGGCATCTGGACGACCGGGCCGCGGTGAAGGATTCGGTCCGCAGCGGGACCGAGGTTCTCCAGGTGCGCGGGGCCGACAGTCACAACCTGAGGGACGTCGACGTCGACATCCCGCTCGGTGTGCTGGTGGTGGTGACCGGGGTGGCCGGATCGGGCAAGAGCTCGCTGATCCGCGGTTCGGTCTCGGGCCAGGACGGCGTGGTCTCGGTCGACCAGGGCGCGATCAAGGGCTCGCGGCGCAGCAACCCGGCCACCTACACCGGGCTGCTGGAGCCGATCCGCAAAGCCTTCGCCAAGGAGAACGGCGTCAAACCGGCTCTGTTCAGCGCCAACTCGGAGGGCGCCTGCCCGAACTGCAACGGCAACGGCGTCATCTACAGCGACCTGGCCATCATGGCCGGGGTGGCCACACCGTGCGAGGTCTGCGAGGGCAAACGCTTCCAGGCCGAGGTGCTGGAGTACAAGCTGGCCGGCAAGGACATCGCCGAGGTGCTGGGTCTGTCGGTGGCCGAGGCCGAGCGGTTCTTCGCCACCGGCGCGGCCGCGTTGCCGGCCGCCCACAAGATCCTGGCCCGTCTGGTCGACGTGGGTCTGGGCTACGTCCGGCTCGGCCAGCCGTTGCCGACCCTGTCCGGCGGTGAGCGGCAGCGGCTCAAGCTGGCCACCCAGATGGCCGACAAGGGCGACGTCTACGTGCTCGACGAGCCGTCGGCCGGGCTGCATCTGGCCGACGTCGAGAACCTGCTCGGGCTGCTCGACCGGCTGGTCGACTCGGGCAAGTCGGTGATCGTGATCGAGCACCACCAGGCCGTGATGGCCCACGCCGACTGGATCATCGACCTCGGCCCGGGGGCCGGGCACGACGGCGGGCAGATCGTCTTCGAGGGGACGCCGGCCGAGCTGGTGGCCGACCGGTCCACGCTGACCGGTCAGCACCTGGCGGCCTACGTGGCCGGCTGAGGGCCGGCGGCCGACGAACGAGCGGGCCGTTCAGCGGGCCTGGGCCCCCGGCCGGTTGAACCGGGCGATCAGGCCGGCCACGATCACCAGCACCGCGCCGACGGCCAGCGGGATCACGGTGAAGCCGCTGGAGACCCCGCCGTCGTGGTCACCGGAGTGGGAGTCGCCCGGGGCGGCGGCGGCCAGGGTGGTGCCCGGCCGGACCGAAGGGGTGAGCGTGCCCTGGGGGCTGGGTGAGCTGGCCGAGCTGGACGGCGTCGGGGTGGCCCGGGGGCTCGGGGTGGGATCGGGGGTGGCGACGACCTCGGAGGGGGACGGCGAGTCGGACGGGATCGGCTGGCCGGCCGGGCCGCTGGCCGGGGCCGGAATGTTGAGGACGAACTCGTGGCTGCCGTGCACCTTCTGGCCGTTCTTGAGCACGGCCTTCCACACCAGCCGGTAGTGCCCGCGGGCCGCCTTCGCCGACACGTTCCGGGTCAGGGCCTTGCCGCCGGTGCGGACCTTCCCCCGGCCGATGTCGTCGCCGTTCTCGGCGATCACGGTGAGGCTGGCCCCGCCGGCCTTCACCGGCGCGGCGAACGTGACCGACACCGCCCGGGGGACCGTCATGGCCACGCTCATCGGGCTGAACCCGATCGGCTGAGGGTTCTTCGCCGCCGCCGAGGCCAGGCCGGCGCTGCCGAGCAGGGCCAGGCCGGCCGCCGCCGCGACCGCGCTCACCCGCAGGGCGAGCGCCTTCAGATCTAATCTAGTTACCCACCGGCGTGACATATATACACGGTGTCATCAGAGGGCGGTCCTCGCGAGTAACGAATCGCCGGACCGGCAGCGGTCGAACGGCCGATATCGCGGCCGTGGCGGCTTGCTCCGCACCCCGGCGGTCAGGTCGAATCACGACATGACCTCAATCGCACCGCCCCGGGCCCCGTCCACCGTCGAGATCGGGCTGGGGCCGATCGGCTTCGACGAACTGGTGGCCGTGGCTCGCGACGGGGCCCGGGTGGAGCTGAGCGCCGAGGCATTGGCGGCGATCGCCCAGTCGCACGCCGTCGTCACCGAACTGGCCGAGGACGTCGAGCCGCACTACGGCATCTCCACCGGTTTCGGCGCCCTGGCCACCACCTTCATCCCGCTCGACCTGCGGGCCGAGCTGCAGGCCGGGCTGATCCGCTCGCACGCGGCCGGGGCCGGCCCGGCGGTCGAGCGCGAGGTGGTCCGGGCCCTGATGCTGCTGCGCCTGTCGACCCTGGCCACCGGCCGGACCGGCGTCCGCCCGGTCACCGCGCAGACCTACGCCGATGTGCTCAACGCCGGCATCACCCCGGTCGTGCACGAGTACGGTTCGCTGGGCTGTTCGGGTGACCTGGCCCCGCTGTCGCACTGCGCCCTGGCCCTGATGGGCGAGGGCCCGGTGCGCGACGCCGAGGGCGTGGCCATGCCGGCCGACGTCGCCCTGGCCGCGGCCGGCATCACCCCGCTGCAGCTGGTCGAGAAGGAGGGCCTGGCCCTGATCAACGGCACCGACGGCATGCTCGGCATGCTCGTGCTGGCGATGGCCGACCTGGCCGACCTGCTGGCGGTGGCCGACATCGCCGCCGCGATGAGCGTGGAGGCCCTGCTCGGCACCGACGCGGTGTTCGCGGCCGACCTGATCCGGTTGCGCCCGCACCCGGGTCAGGCCGCCTCGGCGGCCAACCTGCGGGCCCTGCTGGCCGGCTCGGCGATCATGGCCAGTCACCGGGGCCCGGAATGCACCCGGGTTCAGGACGCCTACTCGCTGCGTTGCTCCCCGCAGGTGCACGGCGCCGCCCGGGACACCCTCGATCACGCCCGGCTGGTGGCTCACCGCGAGCTGGCCGCCGCGATCGACAACCCGGTGGTGACCCACGACGGGCGGGTCGAGTCGAACGGCAACTTCCACGGGGCACCGGTCGGCTACGTGCTCGACTTCCTGGCCATCGCGGTGGCCGACGTGGCCGGCATCAGCGAGCGGCGGACCGACCGCCAGCTCGACGCCAAGCGCAGTGACGGCCTGCCGCCGTTCCTGGCTCACCGGCCCGGCGTCGACTCCGGGCACATGATCGCCCAGTACACCGCGGCCGGCATCGTCTCGGAGCTCAAGCGGCTGGCCGTACCCGCGTCGGTGGACTCGATCCCGTCCTCGGCGATGCAGGAGGACCACGTGTCGATGGGCTGGGCCGCGGCCCGCAAGCTGCGCCGGGCGATCGAGGGACTGACCCAGGTGCTGGCGGTCGAGCTGCTCACGGCGGCCCGGGCCCTGGACCTGCGGGCCCCCCTGGAGCCGGCCGGCCCGACCGCGGCCGTGCGCGACCTGATCCGCACCGGCGTGGCCGGCCCGGGGCCGGACCGGTTCCTGGCGCCCGAGCTGGCCTGGGTCGCGGACGCGGTCGCCTCGGGAGCCGTCCTGCGGGCCGCCAGTGCCGTCACCGGCGGCCCGCTGAACTGAGGGCCCGCCCCTGGTTCGACCGGCTCCCTCAGTTCGCCGGACCGCCGTCGGTGTCGTCGGGGACGACGGGGTCGGGCCGATCGGTGGGGGTCAGGTCGACGGTGGTGTCGCTCGAGTCGCGGCGCACGTCCACGGTCTGAGCCCGGACGTCGACCGTCTTCTTCGCCGGCCCGGCCGACTTCGCGGGTGGGACGGCCTTCTTGGCGGCGGCCTTCTTGGCCGTGGGGCTGCTGCTCTTGCGGGCATCGGCGGTCTTCTTGGCCATCCCGGCGGCCGACTTGATCGCGTCGGCGGTCTTCTGAGCCGAGTCGGGCCGCTTGCGTGAGGCTGCCTTCGCGGGCTTGGGAGCGGTCGGGATCTCGGCGGCTGAGCTGTCGGGAGAGGCGGGGCTGTCGGAAGAGGTAGGGCGGTCGGAAGAGGTGGGGCGGTCGGACGGCGCCGGGCGGCGGCGGGGGAGCGGCTTGAGGCGCAGCTCGGAACGGACGACGGTCGCCGGAGGCTCGGTCGGGCCGACCGGCTCGGTCGGGCTGGACTCGCCGGTGCGGGTCCGGCCGGCCTGGGTGGGAATCCGGAGCCGAGGAGTCCGGGCCACGGGTGCGTCCACGGGTGCGGCCTCCGGGGACGGGCTCGGGGCCGGGGCTCGGGCTGGTGTCGGGGCGGGGGCTGGTGTCGGGGCCGGGGAGGTCTTGCGGGCCGCGGCCCGAACGGCGGCGGCCTTGGTCACCTCGGCCAGGGCCGTTGTCCGGGCCGCCTCGCCGGCGTCCTGGCGGGCCGTCTTCTTGCGGGTCGACCTCGAACGGGAAGGCGTGGGCTCCGGCGCCGGCTCAGCCGTGGTTCCGGCTGTCTCGGCCTCCGGCCCGGCGGCGTCCACGATCAGGTCGTTCGGCATCACGCTCGGCGGGCGGGCGGCCAGCAGCCGTTCCACGAACCGGTGGGCCAGTTCGGCCGCGATCAGCGAGCCGACCACGGTCTCGATCACGATGCACAGGTTGACCAGGCGGGAGCCGACGTCCAGGTGGCCGTGGGTGCTGATCTGCTCGACCGAGATCAGTACCGCGCCGTGTAGGACGAACAGGGCCAGGGCCCGCCGCCCCAGCCATTGCGGGGCGCGGCTGTCGAGCGTGCGGTGCAGCCGGCTGCGCCGGTCGAAGCGGGCCACGAAGTAGATCAGGACGGGCGCGACGGCGAACCCGGCCAGCAGATGGCTGCGCAGCACCAGGTCGCTGCGGTAGACGCAGAACAGCAGCGCGCCCAGGGCCACCGAGGCGCCGAGGCCGGCCGGGAACTGCCACGGGCGCCGTCCCGGAGCGGTCGGTGGGGCCAGCGGCCCGGTGGAGGCGCGCAACCGGACGTAGGTGAGCATGCCCAGGCCGATGCCGATCAGGCCCCGCCCGGTGGCCGGCAGGCCGACCTGGTAGGCCCCGGCCGCCGTCGTCGAGGTGGTCAGCAGCAGGATGGCGCCGACCACGACTCCGATCAGGGCGCTGAGCAGGACCGGTCGTTCCGGATCGGGACCGCCGATCCGCTCCGGGCGGCCGAACCGGGCGGACCGGCCGAGCGGCCCGATCCAGGCGGCCAGGCCCGACATCCGGCCCAGGACGGCGGCCAGCACGATCAGCAGAACGCTGGTCCAGAAGCCGACCGACAGCGCCCAGGCCATCGGGTAGCCGGCCGGGCCTGGGTCGACGAAGCCGGACAGCAGCGCCGCGCTGAGGAGCCAGTGGGCCGGCGTCCCGGTGATCGCGGTGTCGCCGGGATCGAGGTCGCCGTGCAGGATCGGCCGGAGCATCGGGGCGGCCACCCAGCCCAGCGCCACCGCCCAGGCCAGCAGGTGCAGCGGCGCGATCCGGCGCAGCAGGCGCCCGCTCAGGCCTACGCCCTCCGGGGACGGCGCCAGCAGGCGCCGGGCGACCAGGAAGCCGGCGAGCACCAGGAGCAGGTCGACACCCACGAACCCGCCGTCGAAGACGTACCGTGCGGCGTCCGGCAGGTCGAGCCGGTCGGCGATCGGGCTCAGGGTGAAGAGCACGGCCAGCAGCGCGGCCGGGCCGCCGAGCCCGTCGAGGGTGGTGAACCGGAACCGGGGGGCCAGCGCGTGGGACTGGTAGGCGGCGAGGCGGCCGGGTTTCGGTGACGCGGCCACGGGGCGGGCCGCTCCGGTGACAGCGGTCATGGATATTCGGTACCTCTCGGGCGAAGAGATGATGAAGGGCACGGGCGGTGGGTTCATTCCGGGCTCGCACGGCTCTCTTTTCGCAGCCTAGAAGCGAACAGAGAGTAAGGCTGTGATTGCAAAGAGTTGGGCATGTTGATCGCGACGGCCCGATGGCTAGGCTGCCGGTGATGGCTCCGGAGAGAGGTGCGCTCCGGCTGACCCGGGTCGCGCTGTTCGCGCTGGCGGTGGTCGGCCTGGCCTGCGCTGCGCACCTGACCGGGGGCGAGACCGTCTCGCCGGTGGCGATGCTGGTCGCCGTTCCGGCGGTGATGGTCGTGATCAACCTGCTGGCCTCGCGCCGGCGGGGGCCGCTGCTGCTGATCGTGGCCACCGAGCTGACCCAGGCCGTGCTTCACGTCGCCTTCATGACCCTGTCCCTCACCCGCGGCTGCCAGGTCGTGGCCGGGCCGATGCCGGCCATGCCCGGGGCGGCCGGGCACGTGGCCGTCAGCTGTGGCGAACCGATGAGCCACGGAACGGCCGCGGCCGGGCTGTGGCCCTCGCCCACCATGCTGCTCGCTCACGGGCTGGCCGGGCTGATCGTGGCCCTGTTGCTGGCCCACGGCGAGCGAGCGCTCTGGGGGCTGGCCGGACTGCTGCGACTGCGGTTCACCCGGCCCGAGGTGTCCGGGCCGGTCCCGGTGCGCCGGGCGCTGCCGGTGATGGCCGCGATCGCCGGGCGGCCACGTCCCGGCGTGGCCCGGCGGGGCGTGCGACGGCGCGGGCCTCCGGAGCCGGCCCGCGCCACCGTGTTTTCCACCGCCTGACCTTCGTGGCGCTCGGCGCCGGGGTCGGGTGGTGCCCCCGTCCCCGTGTGCCTGAACCCTTCCGAAGGACCTCTGAACACCATGATCAAGGACGACGCTCGCTCAGCCCTGCCTCCCGATCGCAATGTGCCCCGAAAGTCCCACTCCCCGGCCGGTCCTCGCCGGACGGCCCGGCGCCTCGCCGCAGTCGCCCTGGCCGCCGTCGGCCTGAGCCTGGCCGGGGCCGCCGCGGCCCAGGCCCACGTGCAGGTGATCCCGGACCAGACCGCCGCCGGTACCGAGATCACCAAGCTCACCTTCCGGGTACCGACCGAGTCCGAGAAGGCCGGCACCAGCAAGGTGCAGATCTCGCTGCCCACCGACACGCCGCTGGCCGAGGTGCTGGCCGAGCCGCTCTCCGGCTGGACCGTGACGGTGACGGAGGGCAAACTGCCGAAACCGGTGACCCTGGACGGGACCAAGCTCACCGAGGCTCCCCGGACGGTCACCTTCACCGCGACCAAGGGCCACGCCGTCGGGCCGGGTCAGTTCCAGGAGTTCGCCCTCTCGGCCGGCCCGATCCCCGACGACGCCACCGTGCTCTCGTTCCCAGTGACCCAGACTTACTCCGACGGCACGGTGGTCAAGTGGAACCAGCCACAACCGGCCGGCGCGGACGAGCCCGAGCACCCGCTGCCGTCCTTCACCGTCACCGCCGCCGTCCCGGAGGACGGGGCCGACGCCACGGCCACTCCCGAACCGACCACGACATCGAGCGTGGCGGCCACCGGCGACCCGGTCGCCCTCCAGGCGCTGGAGAACCTGGGCACCGACTCCCACGACTCGACGGCCCGCATTCTCGGCGCGGTCGGGATCTTCGTCGGTGCCCTCGGCGTGCTGACCGGGGTGTTCTTCGGACTGGCCGGACGGCGGCGGCGGCCGTGAGCGCCGGCCCGTGGCGGCGCGGCGGACTGGTCCGGGCGCTGGCCGTGGTCGGGCTGGTGCTGGCGGCCACGTTCGGCGCGGCGTCGGCCGCGTCGGCCCACAACATCCTGCTGAGCACCAGCCCGGCCGACAGATCAACCGTCGCCGTGCTGCCGACCCGGATCACGCTGACTTTCAACGAGCCGGCCCTGGCCCTCGGCAGCGTGCTCGAGGTGGTCGGCCCGAGCGGCAACGTGGCCCAGGGCGCGCCGACGCTGGTCGACCGGGAGGTGCGTCAGGCCGTGCGGCCGGGCTCGCCGGCCGGGGCGTACACGGTGATCTGGCGGGTGACCTCGATCGACGGCCACCCGATCTCGGGCCGGTTCGCCTTCACCGCCACCAAGGGCGACGGGGGGACGGCGCCCAGCGAGCCGCCGCAACCCACCGGTGTGGCCGCGGCGGACGGATCGACCGGCACCGCGGACGGGGGCGGCGGCAGTGGTTCGACGACCGTCGTCATCGTGCTGCTGATCGCGGCGGCCGCGCTGGTCGTGATCGCCGGCTTCTACCTGGCCGTCCGCAACCCGGGGCCGGCGGACGACGAGTCGGAGGCTGACGAGTCGGTGGTGGACCGGGAGTAGGGCTCAGCCCGCGCCCAGGCAGAGGAAGCCGGCCGCCGCCGCCCGCTGCGCCGGGTCGGCGGTGCCGGTGCTGTTGCCGTTGCTGTGGCCGGCGCCGGACAGCCGCTGCTGGGCCCGGGCCAGCGCCGCCGCCGGCGAGTGCCCGGCTCGCAGGTACCGGTGCAGGGCCAGCATCAGGGCCCGGACGGCGGCGTCCGGCACCGGGATCACGGTCGCGATCAGCGTGCGCGAACCCATCGCCAGCAGGGCCGCGGCCAGGCCGAGCAACTCGTCGCCGGGATGGACCGCGGACAGCCCGGACTCGCAGGCCGAGAGGATCACGTGCTGCGGCGGCCGGCCCAGGTGCTCCAGGTCGTAGACGGTGAGTGGCCCGTCGGCGAGCTGCAGGCTGGAGAACAGCGGGTTGTCCGGGCGGAAGTGCCCGTGGGCGGCGATGTGGGCCAGTTCGGCGCCGTCCAGGGCCTTGGTCACCGCCTCGACCCGGGCGTGACGGCCGGTGAAGCGAGCCGCGCCCGGACGGCGGCGGGCCAGGGTCAGCACCTCGCCGGCCGCGTGCTCCAGGCCGGGCCCGGAGACGAACACCTGCCCACCGGGGGCCGGTCCGGCGTCCCGGGCGGCCCGGTGCCACAGGGCCGCCGACGGCGCGATCGACACCGGCCGCCCGGTACACGAGGGCAGGGCCGCCCAGGGCAGCGCGTGCAGCGCCCCGGTCGGCACGATCACCAGCGGCTGAGCCGGCCGGCGCCCGGTGCCGGGATCCAGCAGGGGGGCCAGCAGCGCGGCGTCCAGCCGGTGGGCGGCCCGCTCCACCAAGAGGCCCGCCGCCGCCTGGGAGGCCGGCGTCCCGGTGCGGTAGGCGAGCCGGCGCAACCCGTGCCGCAGCGCGGCCAGGTCCGGCTCCGCAGCGGCCGCGGGACCGAGGCGGTGCAACCGCAGCCGCCCGTCCCGCAGCACGACGGCGTGCAGCCGGCCGTCCTGGGTGACGTACTCGACCAGGGTGGCCGGCCCCAGGGCGGCGCCGAGGGCGGCCACCGTCGGCCGCTGATCGCCGCCGCCGGCTTGCTCGAGCCGACCGCCGCGGGCTGATCGCTCACTGCCAATGCGGCGAGAACGCTTGCGTACGGCCAGTTCCAGCGCGGCCTGCCGGGACTGCAGGGGGGTCAGATCGCGGCCGGAGCCGGAGCCGGCCGCGAGTTCGCCGACTACCTGGCGCAGCTCGGCCAGATCCAGGGCCAGGTCGGCGTCCGGGGCCGGGCGGGCCGGGCGGTACCTCAGCGCCCCGGCCCGCCAGCGCTCCGCCCATTCGAGCACCCCGGTCGCATCGTCGTCGGCCAGGGCCAGCTGCATTCCGCGGCCGGCGATCTCGGCCCCGTGGCCACCGGCGTGCACCCGCAGCTCGGTGGCCCCCAGACCGGCCTGGAAGTCTTCCAGCACCCGCATCCCGGCCCGCAGGGCGGCCTGCGCGCCGGGCCGGTCGCCCTCGGCCAGGCACAGCAGGGCCCGGGCGTGCCAGAGCCGGGCCCGCACCTGCGCCGGACCCTGCGCCGGACCCTGCGCCGGACCCTGCGCCGGACCCGGACCCGGACCCGGACCCGGTGCCGGGGCCGGGGCCGGTCCGTCGCCCCCAGCGGTGCCGGCCCGGGCCAGCTCGCGCCGGGCCACCGCCGGCCGGCCCAGCTCCAGCGCCGTGCGGGCGGCGATCAGCCGGGCGTCGATCGCCTCCACCGCCCAGCCGGCCCGCTCCAGGGCGGCCGCCGAGCGCCGGGCGGCCCGGATCAGCTGCGGCCCGGGGAGCTCGCTCTCCCATCGGGCCCGAAGGCCGAGGTAGCCGGCCAGGGCGGCCCAGCCCGGGCGCTGCTGGCCGATCGCCGCGCGCCGGGCCCGGTCGGCCTGATCGCCGGCGGCGGCGAAATCGCCGTCGAGCAGGCAGGCCCGGGCCAGGACGAGCCGGGCCTGCACCAGGTCGACGGCATTGCGCTCCCGGCCCAGCCGGCTCACCCCCGCCTCGGCGTCGGTGCGGGCCTCGGACACCAGCAGAACCGACAGCAGGGCTTCGGCTCTCTCGATCGGCAGCGAGCCCGGTTCGCGCCCGGAGGCCCGGTACCGCTCGGCGGCCTCGTCGTAGGCGGCCAGCGCCGCCGGCAGATCGCCCCGGGAGGTCGCGGCCAGCCCCCGGTTGTGGAAGACCAGGGCGGTCCGGCCGACATGCCCGGCCCGTAGATAGAGCTGCTCGGCCCGGTCCAGGTCGGCCCCGGCGGCGAGCCAGTCCCGGTGGTGAATGTGGGTGAGGCTCCGGTTGTTCCGGATGTCGGCCTCCTGCAGGTCGTCGCCCCCGCCGGCGCGCAGTTGCCGCAGGGCGTCGTCGAACCCGGCGGTGGCCTCGACGAACCGGCCCAGCTCGTGCAGCACCAGCCCGCGCAGCATCGCCACCTTCACCGCCGCCGGCCCGTCCAGGGCGGGGGTGGCCGCCTCGACCGCCGCCAGCGCCTCATCGGTACGGCCCATCAGCACCAGCAGGTAGGCCAGCGATCCGCGGGCCTCACCGGACCGGACCGGGAGCCGGCCGCGCTCGGCCACCTCGACCGCGGCGTGCAGATGGGCCTCGGCCCGGGACAGACGATCGAGGGCGGTGAAGGCCATGCCGACCGCGCGCTCGGCCACCGAGCGGGCTTCGTCGTCGCCCGTTCGCAGGGCGATCGCCGCTACCTTCTGAGCCTCGACCGGGTCGCTGTAGGCCAGGTCGACCGCCTTCAGAGCCTGGGAGAGAACGCCTGGCCCTGACGGTGCGAAAACCATTCGCCGCCGTCCTTCCGGCTACTACGCTGTATCAGCGGTGCGGGTCGGCCATCCGTTCGACGATGGTACATCTCGAGGGAAAGAGGTCCGCAATGTCTGGTCGCGCCGGTGGGGCCATCACCTATCCGTCACCCGCCTTCCAAGGACTGCCCGCTCTGCTGCCGGCCGAGCCCGATTTCGTGATCGGGGTCATCGACACCGGGGTGGTTGCCGACGGCGGCAGCGCCCATCCCTTTCTCCAGGGGCATCTGACCTCGGACTGGCTTCAGAATCTCGACACCGACGGGGGCCTCGACCACGGCCACGGAACTTTCGTGGCCGGACTGATTCTGCAGCAGGCTCCGACGGCCACGATCAGGATGAGCAACGCCCTGCTCGGCCGCCCCGGCACCCTCGACGACCCGGCCGCGAAGCAGAACAACGACGAGCAGGTGGCCCAGGCCATTCGCGACATGGCCGCCGAGGACCATCTCGCCGTGCTGAACCTGTCCTTTCTGGGCGACGAGGAAACCGCTCCCGAAGGGCTGCGCGACGCTCTCGACTTCTTGTTCCACGAAAAGCCCGACCTTGTGGTCATAGCCGCGGCCGGCAACTCCTGGACCGACGACCGGCGTTACCCGGCCGGCTTTTCTTTTGATCGGTTGAAAGCGATCGGAGCCACCGACGAGACGAGCGTGCTCGTGCAGCGATCGTTGGCGCTGGGCCGATCGCCGTCCCTCACCCCACCGCTGGCCTCGTTCAGCAATTACGGCCAGTTCGTCCACGGCTACGCCTCCGGCGTGGACCTGACCGGTCCGTGCCGCTGGTACGACCAGGACGCCGTCGACTTCCAGGCGCAGGCCGCCGGTTGGTGCCGGTGGAGCGGCACCTCGTTCGCCGCGGCCCGGGTCGCCGGCCGCCTGGCCCGGACCAGGCGCGAACTTTCCGGCACCGGCCCTGAGGCCTGGGGTCACCTGATGCGGACGTCGTCCCGGGTGGTGCCTTCGCGCGCCGACTCCTCGACCTGGCAGCCCTGGATCGACACCCGGCCGGACCTGCCCGAGGGCCTCGATGCGTGACGACCCGGTGGTGATGGCGCTGGTGGCCCGGGCCCGGGCCGGCGACCAGCAGGCCTGGAACGAGATCGTCGAGCGGTACGCGCCGCTGGTGTGGCGGATGTGCGCTCGGCACCGGCTGTTCGGGGCCGACGCCGACGACGTCGGAGCCGCCGTCTGGCTGCGCCTGGTCGAGCGGCTGGACTCGATCCGGGAGCCGGCCGCGCTGCCCGGCTGGCTGGCCACCACCACCCGCAACGAGTGCCTGCACCTGCTCAAGGCCAAGCAGCGGCAGGTGCCGGTCGAGGAGGCGGAACTGCCCGACGCGGAGGTGGCCGCCTCGGACGAGTGGCTGCTGCGCGAGGAGCGGCACATCGCGCTGCGGGCCGCCTTCGCCTCGATCTCGCAACGCTGCAATGCGTTGCTGTCATTACTTTTTCGCGAACCCCCGCCGGCCTACAGCGAGGTGTCCGAACGGCTCGGGATCGCCGTCGGCAGCATCGGGCCGACCCGGCAACGCTGCCTGGACTCCCTGCGGGGCCATCCCGGGCTGGCCGGACTGGCATGAGTACCGAACCCGGGGACGGACCGGAAGCAGTGCGGCCGACGCCGGACGACGACACCCTGCTGGCCGAGCTCGGCACCGCCCTGCGGGAGGCGGCCGAGGTACCGGCTCCCTTCCTGGCCGCCGGCCGGGCCGCTTTCACCTGGCACCGGGTCGACGCCGAACTGGCCCAGTTGCAGCACGACCCGGCCACCGAGGCGGCCGGCGAGCGGTCCGGCGTCCGGGCTCAGGAGCCGGCCCCACGTCTGCTCACGTTCACGGCGGGGGAGTTCACGCTGGAGGTGGAGGTGACGCCGTCCGGGCTGCAGGGGCAGGTGGTGCCGCCCCGGGCCGGCCGGATCGAGCTCCAGCAGCCCGAGCACCCGGCCGTGGTGGTGCCGGTGGACGAGGTCGGCTGGTTCGCCTTCGCCGGCCGGCCGGCCGGGCTGTTCCGGCTGCAGTGGACCGCTGACTCTCGCGCGGTGCTGACCGCCTGGACCCGCCTGTGACCTCGCCGGCTGACCGGGTGGGTCACTGTTGGGGAAGGACGACGACGACCCGCCGGTTCGCCTGCCGGCCGGCCGCGGTGCGGTTGTCGTCGATCGGCTGGGTCTCACCGAAGCCCTGCGGCTCCAGCTTCACCACCTGAGCCCCGGCCAGGTCCATGCTCAGTGCGGTGGCCACCGCGTTGGCCCGCTTCTGCGACAGCTTCTGGTTGAACTTGTCGGTGCCCTGGCTGTCGGTGAAGCCGTTCACCTGCACCGTGCCCTTGACCCCTCGGGTGCGGATGCCGTCGGCCAGGTTCTGCAGCTCGGTCCGGGCCTTATCCGACAGCTCGAACGAGTTGGTCTTGAACAGAAAGTCGGACTCGAACGACTTCTGCTCGCCGGGCTGGACGCTCGGCGTCGCGTTCGGCAGCGACGGCAGCACCACCGGGACGTCGGTCGCGCTCGCCTGCGGCGTGCCGTTGATCCCGGTCGCTCCACCCACGGACCCTCCGGGCCCGGCCGAGCCGCCCTGAGCGCCGGAGCCGCCCTGAGCACCCGAGCCGCCTGGCCCCCCCGAACCGGTCGGGCCGCCCGCCCCGGACTTGCCGAACTGGCCCGGCGTCGCGCCGCCGGCGCCGGGCGTGCCGGTGGCGGCCGGGCGGGCCAGGGGACCGCTCGCCGTCCCGCCGCCGCGGGGCGAGGTGAGCACGTTCTGCGCCACCCAGCCCAGGACGGCGACCGCGAGCACGGCCATCACCGAACCAGCGACCGTGGCCCGGTGCCGGCGCCACCACAGCACCGGGGCGGGCGGGCGCACCGAACGGTTGGGCCGGGCCGGCGGATCCGGAATCCGGGGTGCGGGCAGAGGCAGGGCCGAGGCCGGATCGCTGCGGAACACCCGTAGGCCGCGCCGGTCCTGGGACCGGGCGTGCGCGACCAGCGCGCTGGCCGCGCCGCGGGCACTGTCCACGCCGAGCGGGTCGTGCAGCGCGGCCCAGTCGATCCACAGCGTGAGGCTGCCGATCTCGCCGGTCGGGTCGAATGCGGTGACCACCCGCATCGACACCCGGATCTGCTCGTCGGGCGGGGCTCCGGAGACCCGGGCCCGGACCACCGCCTCCTCGACCACCTGGCCGGCGGCCAGGAAGCGCTGGGACGGCGTCCAGCTCAGATCGCCCAGCATCGCCCGCAACTCGAACCCGGCCCGGGCGATCTCGTCGGGCCCACGCAGGATGAGGTCGCCCTCAGGCCGCGGCACCCGGATCCAGCCGTCGGACGAGAAGCAGTCGGCGAAGGCCACCGAGTCCCAGGCCTGCAGGGCGGCCCGCAGTGCGGCCAGCGGATCGGAGTCGCTCTCGCGGGGTCGATCTTCGCGGTCCGCCGCAGCGCGCACGCGATCGCGGCGTCGCTCGTTCTGCGGAGGAATCATCGCGGGCTCTCGAGAGGGTTGCGGGGAGTTATGAGCGACACGATATGCGTGTCGTCAACCGGCGGAAAGCTCCCCGCTCAACGGGCCAGCCGCACCGTCCCGCTGATCACGCTGGTGCCGTTCACCGCGGCCAGCTGCCCCTCACCGTCGGCGGCCGCCGCGGTGAGCGTCCAGCGGTAGCTGCCGGCCGGCTGGGCGGTGCCCGACCCGTTGCGCCCGTCCCAGCTCAGGGTGCGGATGCTGCCGTCCGGTCCGGTCCCGTGCAGGGTCCGCACCACCCGGCCGGCACCGGTGCGCAGCGTCATCGTGACGGCGCTGAGCGGCTTGGAGGTGTCGAACTGCGGCTGCCACCGGCGCTGCGTGGCGCTGGAGGACGCCGGGCTGAACGAGGCCGGGGTCACCGCCCCGATCAGCCGGGGGCGCTGGTCGGTGCCGAACGGCAGCCGGCGCACCAGGTACCGGTCGCTGCTGCCGCGCTGGGCCAGCAGCCAGTGCCCGTCCAGGGCGATCGGCACCAGGCCGGCCAGGTCCACCGGGACCGACGACTCCTTGGTCAGGTCCAGGACGTGGCCGGTGAGGATGCCGGTGCGCCCGGCCGACAGCCAGGCCAGGGTGCCTTCGCCGAGGGTCAGGCTGAGCGGGTCACCGAGCGCGTTGACGTTGCGGGTCGGTCCCAGGTCGGTGTCGCCCACGGTGATCGTGGTCCCGTTGACCCAGGCCACCGTCGTCCCCCAGGTGGCCACGTCGCCGCAGGCCGGGCAGTGATCGGTCAGCCGCAGGGCGTTGGTGTCGGGCCGGGCCAGATCGCGCAGCCAGACCCCCTGGCTGTTGCCGTAGGCCAGCCGCGAGCCGTACAGCTGGAAGCCGGTCGGGTTCAGCGGCTCGGCGTCGTAGACCCGGCGACCGGTGCTGTCGAAGATCCGGTAGCCGATCCGGAAGTAGGGGCCGGAGGCCTGCAGGGTCTCGAAGTCGGCCGTTTTTAGGGACACCGATCCGGTGGCCACGCCGCGGTCGATCAGCTGGAACCGGCCCGGCTCGTCCGGGTCGCCGCTGAGGCCCCGCCCGGCCGAGAACACGGCGTCCTGGATCGGCGACACCCGGGCCGTGAACAGGCTGGCCCCCGACACGGCCGGCGACGACGCCGCCGCCAGGGTGCGCTGCCAGACCGGCGAGCCCGGCCGGTCGGCCCTGGAGTCGTCGACCACCCTCAGGCGGGCCCCGGTCAGGCTGACCGAGCGGATGGCGGCCGTCTGGGCGCTCACCGTGGCCACCCGGACGGCGTCCGGCGGGCCGGCGGTGGTGTCGATCGCGTAGACGCCGGCCGTCTCGAGCGGGCCGCCGACCGCGGTGACGAATGTGCTGCCCGCCGCGACCAGCCCCTCGGCCGGGCCGGGCAGGCTCACGATCTGGGTACTGCTGCCGGTCAGGATCCGCAGGTACCAGTCCCCGGCGGTGTTGCGGATCAGCCAGCCGACCCGGTCGCCGGCCACCGCCGGCCGACTCAGCGGCGTGGTCGGCTCGACGTAGCGGGTCCCGCCGCCGCCCGGCCGGGGCCGGCTGTTGATCACCTGGCTGCCGTCTCCGGCCCCGCTCAGCCAGGCCAGCGTCGTGACCGACAGGGCCGGGGCGCTGAGCGCGACCGTCGAGCTGGCGATCCGGTGGACCTGGTGATCGGCGAAGTCGACCTGGTCGAGGTCGTAGTGGCTGCGGTTGGTGTCCGGATCGGTCTGCCGGCTGATCACCAGGGCTCCGGTGGCGTCGGCGGCGACCACGGGATCGCCCGGCAGTTCGCTCATCAGCGGATCGACCAGGCCGTCCTCGGCGCCGCCGATGACGTGCCGGCTCAGGGTGCCGTCGTCGTCGATCCCGATCCAGCCGTCCCCGGTGACCGCCAGCGGCCGGTCGCCGGTGACCACGGTGCTGTTGCGGCGGGTGCCCAGATCCAGGCGGTGCAGCCGCAGCGGGGACGCCGGGTTGGTGGGCTGGAGGTTCTCGGTCCAGCCGGTGACGCCGTCCACGGTGCCCAGTTGCCCGACCACCGACCCCGACTGGGCGTAGCTGAGGACCGAGCCGGTCGCGCCGAGCAGCAACCGGTGGGCCGGGCCCTGGCGGACCGCGTAGTCGCTCGCGCTCGCGCCCAGCAGGGAGAGCTGGGTGGTGTCCGCGGTCTGGGCCTGGACGTCGAGATCGGTGTTGCCGGCGGCGGCCCGGACGGTGGCCGGCGGCGAGGTGGCCCCGGCCTCCGGGGCGACGGCGCCGGTGATCACCAGGCCGGCGAGTGCGGCCAGGCCGGCCAGGCGCCGGCCGGTCCGGGGAAGCAGGTTCATGGTCCGGTTCGAATGCGTCATGGCGCTCCACCCCGTGCGCCTGACTGGAGCGACCGGCGCCTTCGGTCGACGATCGTGCGGGACTCTCACCTCCCGTATCGGCCGGCCCGGGTGTGGTGTGAGCGCCGTCCCATCCGATCGGGTGCAGCCGAACCGGGGAAAGGGAAAGGCGGGGGAGAGTCGGCGGGTCAGCGGCGCAGCAGCAGCGGGCCGCTGATCGGCCCGGTCCCGTCGGCGGCGCTCAGCGGACCCTCGCCGTCCTGGGCCCGGGCGGTGAGGGCCCAGCGGTAGTCCCCGGCCGGTGCGGCCCGGCCTGAATCGGCGCGCCCGTCCCAGGCCAGATCCCGGATCGAGCCGTCCGGGCCGGATCCGGTCCGGACCGCGACCACCCGGCCGGCGGCGTCCCGGACGGTCAGCTCGACGCCGGTCAGCGGCTTGCTGGTGTCGAAGGCCGGACGCCAGGGCGGGGCCCCGGCACCGGGGCTGAACGTGGCCGGCACCACGGCCCCGATCAGGCGAGGGCGCTGGGCCGACCCGAACGGCAGCCGCCGCACCCCGTACCGGCCCGACCCGGGGGCGGATTCGGCCAGCAGCCAGTGCCCGTCGACCGCCAGCGGGGTCGCCGGGCCGAGGTCGACCGGGCTCGAGGTGGTCACGCTCAGGTCCAGCGTGTGGCTGGTGGTGGCGCTGAACGTGCCGGTCTGCCAGGTCAGCGACTTCTCGGCCAGAATCAGGTGGGACGGCGTGGAGCCGGTCGCGACCCGCCGCGAGCCTCGCCCGCCCAGGGTCCGCACCACGACGGCCGAGCCGGTGCTCCAGGCCACGGTGGTGCCCCAGATCGCCACCGGCCCGCAGTCGGCACAGGGCCCGGACACGCTCACCGGGTTGGTCGCCGACGGAGGGTGGGCCAGGTCGCGCAGCCAGACCCCGCGCCGGTCGGCGAAGGCCAGCAGCGGCCCGTAGAGCTGCACACTGCGCGCGCCGAGCGAGCTGGTGTCCAGCACCTGCTTGCCGCCGGCGTCGATCACGACCGGCCCGATCCGGCTGTAGGGGCCGGAGGACTGGAGCTGATCGAAGTAGTCGGCCGCGGGCACCTGCAGGGTGTGGGTGACCGTGCCTCGGTCGAGCAGCTGGAAGCCACCGCCGGGGGCGCCGCTGACCCCGCGGGCGGCCGAGAAGGCTGTGCCCTGCACCAGCGCCGCCCGGGCCGGGAGCAGCTCGGCCGGTCCGAGCCGGGCCGGCCCGCTCGTGGTGCTCAGCGGCCGGCGGCGCAGGGTCAGCCCGGCCTGCTGGCCGCGGGACCGGTCGGCCACCTGCAGCTGCCCCGAGCTGAGGCTGACCGAGCGCGGCGCCACGGTCTGGGCCGGTACGCCGGCCACCCGTTCGGCCGTGCCGGCGGCCGGGTCCACCGCGTAGACGCCGGCGGTGCCGATCGGTCCGCCGACCGCGGTGTAGAACCGGCGGCCGACGCCGATGAGACCGGCGGCCGGCCCGGGCAGGGGGATCGACGTCGTCCCGGCTCCGAAGACGCGCAGGGCCCAGCCGGACGCCGGGTGCACCAGCCGGCCGACCCGGTCCCCGGCCACGGCCGGCGGGCTCTGCGGCCAGGCCTGGTCGGTGTACCGGTCGGTCGCGCCGCCGGAGCGGCTCCGACGGTTGATCACCGGGCGTCCGTCCGGGCCGGTGGTGATCCAGGCCAGCGTGCTGGCCGAGAGGGCCGGTTCGCTCAGCGGCGACGGCGAGTCGGCGATCCGGACGACCGCGGGCGGCGCCGAGGTGAGGTCGACCAGGTCGACGCGGTAGGAGACGCCCTCGCCGCCGTCCGCGAGCCGGCGGACGGCGACCAGGGCGCCGGTCCGGTCGGCCGCCACCTGGGGTTGCTCGTCGAGGCCGGTGAGCAGCGCGGTCGCGCGGGCCGATCGGGTGGGTCCGAGCTCGTGCCGGGTCAGGCGGCCGTCGGCGTAGCCGATCCAGCCGTTCGCGGTGGTCGCGACCGGCACGTCGGGCAGCTCGGCGGCCGCGATCACCCGGTCCGGCCCGTGGGCCAGGTCGAGGCGGTGCAGTTCGGGGGGCGAGGACGGGCTCCAGACGACGCCGGGCACCCGCCAGGCGCTGACCGCGCCGACCGAGCCCAGCTCGACCAGGCCGGCCCGGAAGGAGCTGGTGCGGGTCGGCTCGTCGAGCTGCCGCAGGGTGGAGCCGGGCGGGCCGACCAGCAGCGTGGCCGCCGGACCCTGACGGACCGCGAAACCCTGGGCCGAGGCCCCGACCAGGGACAGCGACGTGCTGTCGGCGGCCTGGGCCGGGACCGCCAGTTCCTTCGGTCCGGCCGAGCCGGGAACGGGGGAAGGCCCGGGGAGGACGGTGCCGGCGGGGAGGACGGTGCCGGCGGGGAGGACGGCGCCGGCGGGGACGGCGGCGCCCGCCGGGGCGGCGAGCAGGCCCAGCAGGACGACGGCGAGCCGAATCGTCCGGCGGCGAGGGGCTCTCATCGGGCCAGCCGGACGCTTCCGGTCAGGGCCCGGGCGTCCGCGGTGACCAGCGGCCCGCCACCGTCCTTGGCCGCGGCGGCCAGCCGCCAGCCGTAAGTCCCGGCCGGAAGCGGATTTCCGGCATCGTCGGTGCCGTCCCAGTGCAGGTTGCGGATCGACCCGTCGGCGCCCGAGCCGGTCAGCGTCCGCACCACCACGCCGTCCCGGGCCAGGGTCAGGCGCACCCCGGTGAGCTCGGTGGTGGCGTCGAACCCTGGGCTCCATCGGCCCGGGATGGTGAAGTCCGTTGACGCCGTCACCCCGAGCAACCGCGGTGGATACCGCTTCGAACCGCCGAACGGCAGGGCCCGGACCGCGACCCGGCCTTGCGCGTCGATCCCGGCCATCAGGTGACCGTCCACCGAGACCGCGCTCAGGCCGGTCATGGTCAGCGGCCGCGACCGGGCCGAGGTCAGGTCGAGCAGCCGGATGCTGTCCCGATTGCCCTCGGCCCCACCGGCGTTCGGCGTCCGCCAGGCCAGCACGCCCTCGCTCAGGCGCAGGTCGGTGACCCGCTCGCCGGTCGCCACCGACCGGATCGCCGGGTCGGGCCGGGTCCGGATCGAGATCGTGCCGTCACGCCGGCTCCAGGCCACGGTCGGCCCCCAGATCGCCACCACGGTCGGGCAGCTGCCGTCCAGGTGGTCGCGGGCGCAGGCCGGGCTCTCGGCCAGCGTGGTCGGGGTGAGCAGCGACACCGGGGCGGTCACGTCCCGGACCCGGACCGTGCCGTCGGCCGAGCTGTGGATCAGTTCGGAGCCGAACAGGTCGGCGTCCGTCCCGGCCTGAGTATCGAGGTCGAGCACGGGTTCGGCGTCCGGGCCGAACACCTGAGAGCCGACCAGGGTGTACGGGCCCGAGGCCCGCACGGTGGCCGGCCGGCCGGTCACCGGCAGCAGATGGCCGGCCGCGGGTGGCCGGCCCCGGTCGAGCAGCCGGTAGGCGGCCGGCGTCTCGGTCCGGGTCTGCGCCAGGGCCCGCCCGGCCGAGGTGGACAGCGACATGGCCAGGTCGGGCCCGTCGGTCTGGGGCCCGGGCGGGGCGATCCGGTGCTCGGGGCCGAACTTCACCGGCCGGCCGCCGGTACCGCCGGTGACGGCACGCTGCCAGAGGGCGCCGTCCTGGCCGCCGTGCACGGCCGAGTCGAGATACGACAGCCGGCCGGCGCTCAGGCTGACCGCGGTGACCCCGACCGTCGGCGCCGGCACCCGGGCCACCCGGAACGCCCCGCCGGAACCGATCGCGTAGACCCCGGCGACCCCGGTCGGCCCGTCGACGGCGGCGAAGAACTCCGACCCGGCGGCGCGCAGGCCCCGGGTCGGGCCGGGCAGGGTCACCGTTCGCCAGCCACCGTCGCCGAGCACCGCCACCTCGGTGGTGCCCTGGGCCCCGGGGGTTCGGAGCATCGCCACCCGGTCACCGGCCGCGGTCAGGGTGCTCAGGTCGACGTCGTCGGGCAGCACCAGGGTGGTCTGCGGGCCACCCGCGCGCGGCTGCCGGTGCAGCACCTGCTCGCGTCGGCCGGAGTCCGACCAGGACACCCAGGCCACCAGCCGCTCGGAGAGGGCCTGGGCGCCGAGACCGCTGGTGGCGATCGAGGTCTCCACGCTCGGGTACGGCACCGACGCCAGCACGGTCCGGGCCACCGCGGGCGCGGCGTCGTCGAGAGGAACCAGCACGATCCGGTCCTTCGGTTCCGACCCGGCCGACATGGCGGCGTGCACCACCAGGCCGGCGGCGTCGGCGCTGACCACGGGCCGGGCCGGGCCACCGCGGCCCGGGGCCCGGACGCCGTGCAGCACCACCCGGTGGGAGACGCCGGCCACGTACCGGGTCAGGGTCGAACCCTGCCAGCTGATCCAGCCGTCCGGCGTCCAGGCCATCGGCTCACCGGCGCTGGCGAAACTGTGCGCGGTGCCGGTCTTCAGATCGGTCCGGTGCACCCGCCAACGGGCCGGGTCGGCGCCGGAGTCGGCCCAGCTGAAGATCCGCCCGCTGACGTCGTAGACGGTCCGGTAGCCGCGCGGACGCAGGTCCTGCTCGGCCAGCGTCGCACCGCGGCGTCCGGCCAGCAGCTCGCTCGACCCGTTCAAGGCGGGTCCGCCCCGGCTGACCAGGTAGCCCTCGGCGGAGGCGGCCAGCAGGTGCAGCCCGACCACGTCGGAATGGTGGCGGGGCACGGCCCTCGCGGGCGGGGCGGCCGGCGTCGGGGCCGCCGGACCGGCTGGGACCGCGCCCAGGAGACGGTCGCGGGCAGCCGGGTTCGCGCCGGGGGTCAGCAGGGCCGCGATCAGCGCCGACCCGGCCAGCAGGCCCGCCCCGGACCAGCGCTGCCGGTCCCGTCGTCCGGTGCTGGTCCGAACTGTTCGTGCCGTCCGCAAGAGAGCCCCCGCCCGCGCGTCGACCTCGACGCGCCGTCCCCCGATGAGGAGGCGAAGTTAGCGCGATACCACGCTAAGTGATGATGCAGACACGCTAAGTAGGGCAATGATTCACACCGGCACCAGGTTGCTCTCGGCGAAGTACTGGTAGTCGGCCGAGCGCCAGGCCCGCCCGAGCAGCTCGGCCATCGCCAGCAGATCCTCGGCCGGGCGGGCGAACGGGATCCGCAGCCGGGCCTCGAACGCGCCGTCCAGGCCGAACCGGGGCCCGGCGGTGAGCGTGATGCCGAGCGTGCGCGCGGCCGAGGTGACCTGGCTGCTGCGCGGCTGGGGCAACTTGCACCACAACGACAGTCCGCCTTCGGGCAGGGCCGCGCTCCAGTCCGGCAGGTGCTCGGCCAGGGCCGCCCGCAGGGTCAGGCAACGGTCGGCCAGGATCTGGCGCCGTTGCTGCAGGATCGGGTCCAGGTCGGCCAGCAGGACGGCGGTGGCCAGCTGCTCCAGCAGTGGGCCGCCGAGATCCTCGTTGGCCCGGACGGCGGCCAGCCGTCGGATCAGCGGCGGCGAGGCCCGGACCCAACCCACCCGCAGGCCACCCCACAGCACCTTGCTGGCCGACCCCAGGCTGATCACGTTCTCGGCCGGGGCGAACGCCGCGAACGGGCGCGGGGTCTCGATCGGGCGCTGGTCACCGCCCGGCCGGGGCAGCACCGCTCGCAGGTCCAGTTCGGCCATGGTCTCGTCGACGATCACGGTGCAGCCGGTCTCGGCGATCGCCCGGCCCAGGCGCCGGCGCCCCTCGGTGCCCAGGATCGCCCCGGTCGGGTTCTGGAAGTCGAGCATCAGGTAGGCGAGCTGGCTGCCGGTCTGGCGAATCAGGGTGCGGGCCCGCTCGACGTCCCAGCCGCCCTCGATCGGCAGCGGCACCGGCCGGGCCCCCCGCTGGCGGATCGCCTCGGCCGCCGCCGGATAGGTCGGGTGCTCGACCATCACCCGGTCGCCCCGGTCGGCCACCACCCGCAGCACCAGGTGCAGGGCCTGCAGGGCGCCTGCGGTGACCAGGATCTGGTCGGGCGTGGTGGCCAGCCCGCGCCGGGTGTAACGCTCGGCGATCCGGGCCCGCAGGGCCGGCAGCCCGCTGGTCACGTACCCGTTGCCGGACAGGTACCGGGGCAGTTCGTGCAGCGCCGACTGGTAGGCGCCGTAGAGCTCGGGCGGCGCCTCGACCGCGGCCGAGCTGAAGTCGCCGCGGCCCGGACCGGGATTGGGCTCACCGTCGGAGCTGGTCGCGCAGGCACCGGCCGGTGCGGCCGGCTCGGCGTTCGGCAGGGCGGTCCAGGTACCGGCGCCCTGGCTGCTGACGGCGAAGCCGGCCTCCCGCAGCAGGCGCAGGGCCGAGGTGGTGGTGGTCCGACTGGTCCGCAGGGCCTCGGCCAGCAGGCGCTCGGAGGGCAGCACGGTACCGACCGGCAGCCGGCCTTCCAGGATCAGCAACCGCAACCGGTCGGCCAGGCTCCGGTAGCCCGGCCCGGAGGCGGCGTCCCAATCGGTCAGCAGTGGTACCAATTCGCGGGCGCTGATCCGGCTCTTGTGCGCGATCTGCGGGCTGAAAGGGCCAACTGGCACCGGCTGGGTACTCGACATCAGGCCAGTGTCGATGGATTGGCTCTTTCATGCAAGGCCAAAATGGCCACAATAGAGGTATGGCTACTTTTTTGATCGTCCTCCTGTTCGTCTCCCTCATCGCCCTGGCCCCCTGGCTCGGGGCCGACTCCCGGGCCCTCGATCCCGAGCGGGCTCCGTTCAATCACCCCGCTTTGCCCGATCGACCTGGACCTGCCTGGTCTGATCGCGCATGATGAAGCAGAACGCCACCCAGTGGGCTCTGCGACCCGGAACCAGTTGCCGGGGGTGCGCGTTCAGCATGTGAAAGGGGTGTGGCCATGGAGCTGTCAGAACGTGAGAGGCGCCTGCTCCAGGAGATGGAGAGCCATCTTCTGGTCGAGGATCCGCGACTGGCCTCGTCGCTGAGCATTCATCGGCTACGGGTCGGCACGCAGGCCGTGCTGGCCACCTCGGGGGTGGTCCTCGGGATCGTGCTGATGGCCGTGGGTGTGATCCACGGGCGAGCCGTGGGCATCATCGTCGCCCTGGTCGGCTTCGTCGTGCTGCTCGGGTCCACCAGCGTTGTCGCCGGCGGCCTGAGGGCCCGCCGCGAGAGCCGGGCCCCAGCCGCCGGCAAGCCCCAATCCAAAACCTAGACGCCCCGCCGAAGTCAGCCGGCCCCGCCGCCGCTCAGAACACCTCAGCGACGGGGCTGCGAGCCGCGCTGCCCGGCGGCGGTCAATGAGCGCCCGCATGCTCGACGGCGGCCAGTACCTATTCTGCAGTCGATATCTTGAGTCTCATGAGCGACAGCGAAGACCTCGGGCCGACGCCCGGAGTTCTGACGCCCTACGTGAAACTCGACGACGTGCTGACCACCTACGCACTCACACTGCGAGAAGTGCTCGGCGACGAATTCGTGGGGCTGTACCTGCTCGGCTCGCTGGCGATCGGTGATTTCGACCTGACCAGCGACGTCGATTTCATGGTTGTCACCAAGAGCGAATTGAGCGGCGAAGAATTTGGCCGGGTGCGATCAGCGCATCGCGAGTGTGTCGCCCAGGACACCCGCTGGGTGAAGCACCTCGAGTACTCAATGTTCCCGGTGGCGAAGCTCAACGCGAAGTCGTCGCCCTACCGGGCCGACGGTCGCCGCCCTGAGTCTGATGACCGGCAGCTCTGGTACTTCGGGAACGGCGCCCGGACACCGGTCAGATCTGATCACGACAACACGCTGGTGTCGCGCTGGACGCTGCGCCACCGCAGCCGGGCGGTGCTCGGCCCGGAACCGGCGGATTTCGCTCCGCCGGTGACCGCCGACGAGTTACGGCAGGAGATCAAATCCTCGATGCTCGGATGGGAGAGGCTGGTCATCGAGGATGCCTCGCCCTTTGACAATCGATTTCACCAGGTCTTCCTGGTGCTGAACAACTGCCGGGCGCTGCAGGACCTCCACGAGGGCCGGATCACTTCCAAGAAGGATGGCGTGACCTGGGCCAGACAGCATGTCGACCCGCAGTGGCACGCGCTCATCGACTATTGCTGGCAAGAACGGCAGGACACGAAGATTCACGTGTCCCAGCCGGCGGATCCGGACGCTTTCCGGCAGACCATTGCCTTCATGAAGCACACCGCCCGGATGGCTGAGGCGTATCGGTCCCCGGCCGGCAGCCGCTACGCCTGAACCGGTCAGCGACCCGGATGTGAACTGCCCGGCCCGGCGGTCGAGTGGATCGACGGCACGGACGGCACCGGCGCCAGAGCCAGCAGTCGCCCGACCGCGCGCAGCGGTACCTCGACCCAGCCCGGCCGGTGCCGGGTCTCGTACACGGTCTCGTAGAGCGCCTTGTCCAGCTCCAGGGCCCGCAGCAGGACGGCGTCCTCGCGCGGGTCGCGGCCGGCCTCGCTCGCGTAGCCGGCCAGGAAGGCGTCCCGGCACTCGCCGGCCCAGGCCGAGGCCGACAGCGCCCGCGGGTCGTCGTCGTGCAGGCCCAGTACGGAGTGCCGGGCGGCGTAGTCGAACGAGCGCAGCATGCCGGCCACGTCGCGCAGGGCCAGATCGGGATCGCCGCGCTCGGCCAGCGGCCGCAGCGGCTCGCCCTCGAAGTCCAGCAGCACCCAGCCCCGGCGCTCGCCGTGCAGGGCCTGGCCCAGGTGCAGGTCGCCGTGCACGATCTGCAGGTCCGGCGCGCTGGTCAGGGCCCGCACCTCGGTGATCACCTCGGCCGCGGCGGCGGCGTACCCGGTGAGCACCGGGGCCGCGCCCACCGCCCAGCTCAACCTCGACTCCAGGTGCGTGGCCAGAGCGGCCAGCGTGGCCGGGGTGGTCGGGCGGGTGGGCAGCGCCCGGGCCAGGGCGGCGTGCACCGCGGCCGTGGTCGCGCCCAGGTCGGCCGACATGGCCGAGAAGGTCTCACCGCGCTCGACCGCGCGGCAGGCGATCCGCCAGCCGTCCTGGCTGCCCGGGATGAACTCGGCGAACGCCGACAGATGGCCCCAGGCGGGCTGGCCGCCGGGCTGCACCCACTCACCCTCGACCCAGCCGACCAGCCGGGGGACCCGCTCGTTGCCGGCCGTGGCCAATGCGCCGGGCACCACGACGTCGGGGTTGCGGCCGGGCTGCAGCACGCGAATGATCTTGATCATCACCGGGTCGGCGCCGTCGTCGCCGACGATGATCGAGGTGTTGGACTGCTCACCGGAGAGCACGTGGGCCGATCGGTGCGGGTCGGGCGCGCCCTCCCCGGCCCGGCGGACGCCGCGGACCCGGCTACGCGGGGTGCCGGCGCTCGACATCGCCTCGGTCGGCGTGGCCACCAGCTGCATCCACTCGACCACGAAGGCCGGGTCGTGCGGGGCGTCGTAGACCCAGCGGGTGCCGTCCGAGGTCTGCAGCTCACCGAGCAGGGCGTGGGCCAGCTCCGGCACCGGCTCGCGCCGGTAGGTGAGCGGCACCTGATAGGTGGACGACTGGTAGGCCGGCGCCGACGACGACTGCTTGGCCGTGGCGCCGGTCGGGTCCGGAACCGAGCCGGCCGGCAGCGCGCTGATGATGTGGACGACGATGCCGACCTCGGCCGGCTGCGCGTCGACCACACCGGCGATCACCCGCTCGGCCACGGGCTCCTCGCCGGGGTCGGCCGCCGGCGGGGCGGTCGGGTCGGCAATGGTGATCTTGCCGGCGGTGGCCAGGGTGATCTGACCGGCCGGGGCGAGGGTGACCCCGCCCGGGCCGGCCGCGAACCACCGCTGGCGGGGCAGCCAGCTGGCCAGTAGCCCGGCGACGTCGGCGGCGCCGGTCACTGGCTCGCTCATGTGTTGGCTCCTCCGGTCGGCCCACCGCTGACGGTCAGCCAGAAGAAGTCCCGAGACCCCATGGTCAGCGAGAGCTGACCATCGGCCGGGACGGCGTCGAACCCGCTACCACCGAAGACGTCGGCCAGCTGGGCGCCGGCCCACTCCGGTAGACGCAGCCGGGTGGCCTGTGCCGTGCGGGAAAGGTTATTGACGCACAATATGGTCTCGCCGCTGATCCCGCCATCCGGGTCGGCCGGCAGCACCCGCAAAAAGGCCAGCACGGCCGGGTTGTCGGCCTCGACGGCCAGGTAAGCGCCCATCCCGAAGGCCGGGTGCTCGCGCCGGGTCTGCAGCATCGAACGGACCCAGTTCAGCAACGAACTGGACGTCGACAGCTGCGACTCCACGTTGACCGCGGCGTAGTGGTACTGCAGCGACTGCACCGCCGGCAGGTAGAGCTTGCCCGGGTCGGACGTCGAGAACCCGGCGTTGCGGTCCGGCGTCCACTGCATCGGGGTGCGCACCGCGTCGCGGTCCGGCAGCCAGATGTTGTCGCCCATCCCGATCTCGTCGCCGTAGTACAGCGTCGGGCTGCCCGGCAGGGACAGCAGCAGCACGTTGGCCAGCTCGATCTCGGCCCGCGAGCCGTCGAGCAGGGTCGACAGGCGGCGCCGGATCCCGATGTTGGCCCGCATCCGCGGGTCGGGGGCGTACCAGCCGTACATCGCGGCCCGCTCCTCGGTGGTGACCATCTCGAGGGTGAGCTCGTCGTGGTTGCGCAGGAACGTGCCCCACTGGCCGTGGGAGGGGATTTCCGGGGTCTCGGCCAGGATGTCGATGATCGGCTTGGCCCGCTCCTCGCGCAGCGAGTAGTACAGCCGGGGCATCACCGGGAAGTGGAAGCACATGTGGCACTCCGGCTCCTCCTCGGTGCCGAAGTAGGCCACGACGTCCTTGGGCCACTGGTTGGCCTCGGCCAGCAACACGCAGCCGGGGTACTCCTGGTCCATCGTCGAGCGCAGCCGGCGCAGGAACTCGTGCGTCTGGGGCAGGTTCTCGCAGTTGGTGCCCTCCTCCTCGAAGAGGTAGGGCACCGCGTCCAGCCGGAAGCCGTCGATGCCCATGTCCATCCAGAACCGGACGACGTCGAGGATCGCCTCCTGGACGGCCGGGTTCTCGAAGTTCAGGTCGGGCTGGTGGCCGAAGAACCGGTGCCAGTAGTACTGCCGCCGGACCGGGTCGAAGGTCCAATTGCTGGTCTCGGTGTCGACGAAGATGATCCGGGCGTCCCGGTACTTCTCGTTGTCGTCGCTCCAGACGTAGAAGTCGCCGTACGGCCCCTCGGGGTCGTTGCGGCTGGCCTGGAACCAGGGGTGCGCATCGCTGGTGTGGTTGATCACCAGGTCGGTGATCACCCGCAGCCCCCGGGCGTGCGCCTGAGAGACGAACTCCTGGAAGTCGGGCAGCGTGCCGAACTCGGGGAGCACCGCGCAGTAGTCACTGATGTCGTACCCGCCGTCGCGCAGCGGCGAGGCGTAGAACGGCGGCAGCCAGAGACAGTCGACGCCGAGCGACTGGATGTAGTCCAGCTTGCCGATCAGGCCGGTGAAGTCACCCGACCCGGAGCCGTTGGAATCGGCAAAAGCCCGTACCAGCACCTCGTAGAAGACCGCTTTGCGGTACCACTGCGGGTCGTGCTGCAGCCCGGGATGAGATGTCATCCCTGTTGTTGACCTGGGCAACTCAGAGCCTCCTGACGTGGAGGACGTGGGCCGGTTGGAGATGGGGGTCCAGGCGGACGAAGTTGTGCTCCTGCCACGGGAAGGTCTCACCCGTGAGCAGGTCCTCGACGACGAACCCGTCGAACCAGTCCAGGCCCAGGGCGGGCATGTCCAGGTGCAGCCAGGTATCCCGAACGGCGTGCGGATCGAGATTGACCACGACGATGAGCACGTCCTCGGGCTCATCCGGGGCCGATCCCGACTCCAGCCGGCGCGAATAGCAGATGACCTGCTCGTCGTCCACGGCGTGGAACACGGTATTGCGAAGTCGGTGCAGGGCGCGGTGTGCGCGCCGGATGTCGTTCAGCCGCGTGATGTACGGCGCGATCGAGCGTTCCTGGTCGGAACCACCCGGTTCGAAGCTGGCCCAGTCCCGGGGTCGGTACTGGAACTTCTCGCTGTCCAGATACTCCTCACTGCCACCGCGCAGGGCGGTGTGCTCACACAACTCGTAACCGGAGTACATACCCCAGCTGGGCGAGAGCGTGGACGCCAGGACGGCGCGCAGCTTGAACGCGGCCGGCCCGCCGTACTGAAGAAACTCGTGAAGAATGTCTGGGGTGTTAGGCCAGAAGTTCGGCGTCATGTAGTCGGCGCTTGAGCCCGACAGCTCGGTAACATATTCGGTGATCTCGGCCTTGGTCGTACGCCAGGTGAAGTACGTGTACGACTGGTGAAAACCGACCTTGCCCAGGGTGTGCATCATCTGCGGCCGGGTGAACGCCTCGGCCAGGAACAGCACGTGCGGGTACTCGGCGTTGACCCGGCCGATCAGCCACTCCCAGAACGAGACCGGCTTGGTGTGCGGGTTGTCCACCCGGAACACCGTGATGCCGTGCCCGATCCAGTGCCGGACCACCCGCAGCACCTCGGCGGCCAGGCCGGCCGGGTCGTTGTCGAAGTTCAGCGGGTAGATGTCCTGGTACTTCTTGGGCGGGTTCTCGGCGTAGGCGATGGTGCCGTCGACCCGGGTGGTGAACCACTCCGGGTGCGACTTGGCCCAGGGGTGGTCGGGGGCGCACTGCAGGGCCAGGTCGAGCGCGACCTCCAGGCCCTGGGCGGCGGCGGTCTCGACGAAGTGATCCAGGTCGTCGATGGTGCCCAGGTCGGGGTGGACGGCGTCGTGGCCGCCCTCGTCCGAGCCGATCGCCCAGGTCGAGCCCGGATCGCCGTCCGCGGGGGTGAGGGTGTTGTTCGGGCCCTTGCGGTTGACCCGGCCGATCGGGTGGATCGGGGGCAGGTAGACGATGTCGAAGCCCATCGCGGCCACGGCCGGCAGCCGGCCCTCGGCCTGGCGCAGCGTGCCCGAGACCCAGCGGCCGTTCTCGTCGATGTGGGCCCCCTCGGACCGGGGGAACAGCTCGTACCAGGAGCTGTACAGGGCCCGCTCCCGGCGCACCTCCAACCGCAGCGGCGGCGAAGGCGAGACCAGGTCGCGCAGCGGCCGCTCGGTCAGGGCGTTGCGGACCTGTGGCGCCAGGCCGGCGGCCAGCCGCTCGGCCACGGTCATGTCCGTGTCGCGCAGGGCCGAGGCGGCGAAGGCCAGGTTACGGGCCGGCTTCTTGCGCGGGCTGGTCTCGGCGATCGCCCGCTCCAGCAGCCGGGCACCCTCCTCGAGCATGACCTCGACGTCCACCCCGGCGGCGATCTTGATCGTGGCGTCGTGCTCCCAGGTGCCGAACGGATCGCTCCAGCCCTCGACCAGGTAGGTCCAGGCGCCGATCCGGTCCGGAGCCAGCGTGCCGTAGAACCGGTCGGTGCCGTCCGGGTAGGTGACCATCCGGCTGACCGTGTGCCGGTTGCCCTCCGGGTCGATCAGGACGGCGCTGGCGGCCACCGCGTCGTGCCCCTCGCGGAACACCACGGCCTGGATCGGCACCTGCTCGCCGGGGACGGCCTTGGTCGGCCAGCGCCCGCCGTCCACCTGCGGGGTGACGGCCAAGACCGGGATCCGGCCGGCGCCGGGCCGGCCCCGGGAGTACTCGTCGGTGGGCGGAGTGCCCTCGGCGCCGTACGGGTGCTCGTGCGGCTGCACCGCGGGGGCCCCTTCGACGTCGTCAACCGCGTCAACCTGGGTGGAAATTATCTCTTTACTGGACAAAACAGCCTCCGGGGCATCGATTTCGGACGCCCCGGACTCCAGCGATCCGGCTTCGGGGGAGCCGGTCTCGACGGGTTCGGTCTCGTGCGACAGCACCGGCGACGGTTTGCTGTCGGTAGGCACAGCTGCGGGCTCGATCAGTTCGGAATCGGTCGGCTTCGTTTCTGCCATGCTCCAGCCTCGTCCAGGGCGGGGGGTTCCCGCATGTTCACAATCCACGTGCAGACCCGTCCGGGCCCCGTCGGGAGGTCGAAACCGGGCTCGGAGCCATGATCATCGGCACGCGGGCACGGTGGACGGAGGCCAGCTGACAAAGCTGTGCCGTGTCCATGCTCTCGCTGATGACGGCCGGAACCCAGATCGAACCAGACGGTAGTTTCGTGGTGATAACCGCTGCGCACCAAACTTATCGGCACAGTGTCGACACAGTGTCGGTGAAACTTCTTGCGACTTCGGCAAGAAGGCCGCAAGGAGAGGGGTGTGCGACACCACACGGTGTCGTACGCTGCCGAGCGTGAGAGCCATCCGTCGTTTCACCGTCCGGACAGTGTTGCCGGAGCCGATCGCTGCCCTGGCCGAGTTGGCCAGCAATCTGCGCTGGTCATGGCACCCTCCGACGCTCGAACTGTTCGCCTCGCTCAGCCCCGAGCGCTGGTCGGCCGCCGGGCACGACCCGATCGCGCTGCTGGGCGCGTTCTCGCCGGAAGAACTAGACGGGTTCGCTGCCGACGCGCAGTTCGTGGCCCGGGTCGAGGCCGCGTCGGCCGATCTGCACGAGTACCTGACCGCGCCGCGCTGGTACCAGTCGCTCAGCGGGGGCCAGACCCCGCCGCCGGCCGCGATCGCCTACTTCTCGCCCGAGTTCGGGATCACCGCCGTGCTGCCCCAGTACTCCGGTGGCCTCGGCATCCTGGCCGGCGACCACCTCAAGTCGGCCAGCGACCTCGGCGTGCCGATCATCGGCGTCGGCCTGCTCTACCAGTTCGGCTACTTCAAGCAGTCGCTCACCCGCGACGGCTGGCAGCACGAGGACTACCCGGTGCTCGACCCCAACGAGTTGCCGATCTCGCTGCTGCGCGAGGCCGACGGCACCCCGGCCGTGGTCACGATCGACCTGCCCAACGGTCGGGCGCTGACCGCGCACGTGTGGAAGGCCCAGGTCGGGCGGGTGCCGCTGCTGATGCTGGACTCCAACCACGAGGGCAACGACGAGGCCACCCGGGCCGTGACCGACCGGCTCTACGGGGGCACCTCCGAGCACCGCCTGCACCAGGAGATGCTGCTCGGCGTGGGCGGCGTGCGGGCCCTGCGGTTGTGGACCCGGCTCAGCGACGGCCCGACGCCCGAGGTCTACCACACCAACGAGGGCCACGCCGGGTTCCTCGGCCTGGAGCGGATCCGGGAGCTGATCGGCTCCGGCCTCAGCTTCGACGAGGCCCTCGAGACCGTGCGCGCCGCCACCGTTTTCACCACCCATACGCCGGTTCCGGCGGGTATCGACCGATTCGGCCGTGACCTGATCCTGACCCACTTCGGCGGGCCCAACGGCCTGCCGATCGACCGCGTGCTCGCCCTCGGCGCCGAGACCTACCCCGGTGGCGACCCGTCGGTGTTCAACATGGCCGTGATGGGGCTGCGGCTGGCCCAGCGGGCCAACGGCGTCTCCCAGCTGCACGGGCAGGTCAGCCGGGGGATGTTCGAGGGCCTGTGGCCGGGCTTCGACGCCCCCGAGGTGCCGATCACCTCGATCACCAACGGCGTGCACGCCCCGACCTGGGTCGACCACCGGATGATCGAGCTGGCCGAGAAGCACATCGGGCCGCGGATCACCCAGGAGGCCAAGGCCTGGGAGGAGATCGAGCGGGTGCCGGCCGAGGAGCTCTGGGCGGTCCGCCGTCAGCTGCGCTCCGACCTGGTGGACGACGCCCGCCGCCGGGTCCGCGCGTCCTGCATCAAGCGTGGGTCGAGCCCGGCCGAGCTGGCCTGGGTCGACGACATCCTCGATCCCGACGTCCTGACCATCGGGTTCGCCCGGCGGGTACCGACCTACAAGCGGCTCACCCTGATGCTGCGCGACCCGGCCCGGCTGAAGGCGCTGCTGCTGCACCCCGACCGCCCGATCCAGCTGGTGATCGCGGGCAAGTCGCACCCGGCCGACGAGACCGGCAAGCGGCTGATCCAGCAGATGGTGAAGTTCGCCGACGACCCGGCCGTGCGCGGGCGGATCGTGTTCCTGCCCAACTACGACATCGCCATGGCCCAGACCCTGTACCCGGGCTGCGACGTCTGGCTGAACAACCCGCTGCGCCCGTTCGAGGCCTGCGGGACGTCGGGGATGAAGTCGGCCCTCAACGGCGGGCTCAACCTTTCGATCCTCGACGGCTGGTGGGACGAGTGGTACGACGGCGAGAACGGCTGGGCGATCCCGACCGCAGACGGCGTCGAGGACCCCGACCACCGCGACGACCTCGAAGCCGCGGCCCTCTACGAGCTGCTGGAGAACGAGGTCGCGCCCCGGTTCTACGACCGGGACGCCAACGGCCTGCCGCAGCGCTGGCTGGCCATGGTCCGGCACACCTTCTCCTCGCTCGGGCCGAAGGTGCTGGCCTCGCGCATGGTGGCCGACTACGTCCGTCAGCTCTACGTCCCCGCGGCCAACTCGGGCCGGCGGACCACGCTCGAGGTGGCCCGGGACCTGTCCGCCTTCAAGTCCAAGGTGCGCTCGTCCTGGCCCGCGGTCCGGGTCGACCACGTCGACTCCTCCGGCCTCAGCGATTCGCCGCAGGTCGGTGACGAGCTGCAGGTGCGGGCCGTGGTCTGGATCGACGGGCTGGACCCGAGCGACGTCGACGTCCAGGTGGTGCACGGGCGGGTCTCGCCGTCCGACACCCTGACCGACTCGGTGGTGCAGTCGTTGAGCTTCAGCGAGGCGCTGGAGGGCACCGAAGGCCCGGACAGCACCCGCTACGTGTTCGAGGGCACGCTCAAGCTGCGCCGTACCGGACCGTTCGGCTACACGGTCCGGGTGCTGCCCAAGCACGAGGGCCTCGTCGCCCCGGCCGAACTCGGCCTCGTCACCAACGCCTGACCCGCTCGCCCGTTCCGCCGAAGTCCGGGCGCGGTCAGGTGGCGCGGTAGAGGCGCAGGGAGTCGGGGGCGACCTTGACCCGGGAACCGGGGGTGCTGGGGCGGGAGCGGGCAGCCGGCGGGAGTGGGGTGCTGCTGTCCCAGAGCAACTCGTAACCGGTGACCGGTGGGGCCTTGGGCAGGAGCACCTCGCCCGGGTGGGCCGCACCGGCGATCACCATCAGCAGCGAGTCCGTCCGCGAGCCGGCCGACTCGGGCGGTGCGCCCGGGGCCGGGGGAGTCGGGTCGGCGAACAGCACCTGAAGGGTCCGCAGGCCGCTGTCCTCCCAGCGCTGCCACGTCATCTCCTGACCGTCCGGGCCGAACCAGGCCAGGTCCTTGAGCGCTTCGGGGTGCCCGGCCGGCGGCAGCCCGGTGAAGAAGTGGTCCGGCCGCACGGCCGCGAACTGGCGGCGCAGCGTGATCAGGTAGCGGGTGGTCGCCAGCAGGTCCTCCTGCCAGGGCTGCAGGGCCCAGTCCACCCAGGAGACGTCGTTGTCCTGGCTGTACGGGTTGTTGTTGCCCTGCTGGGTCCGGCCGAACTCGTCGCCGGCCACCAGCATCGGCACCCCGGCCGAGAACAGCAGCGTGCCCAGCAGGTTGCGGATCGAGCGCTGCCGGCCCGTGTTCACCGACTCGTCCTCGGTCGGCCCCTCGAAACCGTGGTTCCAGCTGCGGTTGTTGTCGGTGCCGTCCCGGTTGTCCTCGCCGTTGGCCAGGTTGTGTTTGCTGTTGTAGGCCCCGGCGTCGGCCAGGGTGAAGCCGTCGTGGGCGGTGATGAAGTTGATCGAGGCGATCGGCCCGCGCTCGCCGGCGAAGGTGTCCTCCGAGCCGGCGATCCGGGTGCCCAGGTCGCGCAGGCCGCCCGCGGTCTCGCCCGCGGTCACCCGGGCCGAACCGCTCAGCCAGAAGTCGCGCACGTCGTCCCGGAAGCGATCGTTCCACTCGGCGAACGGCGGCGGGAACTGCCCGGTCCGCCAGCCGTCGGGGCCGACGTCCCAGGGCTCGGCGATCAGCTTGACCCCGGCCAGCACCGGATCGGTCCGCATCGCCACCAGCATCGGGTGGTCGGGGTGGTACTCGTTGCGACCGCGGGCCAGGGTTGGGGCCAGGTCGAACCGAAACCCGTCGACGTCCATCGCCTGCACCCAGTAGCGCAGCGAGTCGAGCACCAGTTGCACCACCCGGGCCTGGGTGGCGTCCAGACTGTTGCCGCAGCCGGTGAAGTCGATGTCGCGCCCGTCGCCGTCGAGCCGGTAGTAGGTGGCGGCGTCCAGGCCCCGGAATGACAGAGTCGGCCCGGTCACCCCGCTCTCGCAGGTGTGGTTGTAGACGACGTCCAGCAGCACCTCGAGACCGGCCGCGTGCAGCCCGGCCACCATCTCGCGGAACTCGGTCACCGCCCCGGCGGCGTTGGTGGCGGCCGCGTAGGGCAGGTGCGGGGCGAAGAATCCGAGCGTGCTGTAACCCCAGTAGTTGGACAGGCCCCGGCGGACCAGGTGGGTCTCGGGGATCGAGGTGTGAACCGGCAGCAGTTCGACCGCGGTGACGCCGAGCCCGGTCAGGTACTCGATCGTGGCCGGATGGGCCAGCCCGGCGTAGGTGCCGCGCAGGTGGGCCGGCAGCCCGGGCAGGCGCCGGGTCAGCCCGCGTACGTGGGCCTCGTAGATCACCGTCTGCGACCAGGGCGTCTGCGGGCGGGTGGAGGTGTCGCCGTCGGGGGAGCGGGGCCGGGAGGCGACCACCACCCCGTGCGCGGCGTACGGCGCCGAGTCGCGCCGGTCCGGGTGGCGGGTGTTGCCCTGCAGGTGATCGTTCACCGGGTGACCGAACACCTCCGGTCGCAGCGTGGCCGGCGGCACCACCGCTCGGGCGTACGGGTCGAGCAGGAGTTTGGCCGGGTTGTGCCGGAAGCCCCGGCGCGGGTTCCACTCGCCGTGCACCCGCAGCCCGTAGTGCTGGCCCAGCGCCACCGCCGGGACGAAGCCGTGCCAGACCCCGTGAGTGCGGTGCGGCAGGTCGACCCGGCGCTCGGCCCAGCCGCCGTCGCCGGCCGGATCCAGCAGGCAGAACTCGACCCGCTCGGCGTGGGCGGCCAGCACGGCGACGTCGACCCCGCCGTCGCGGGGATGGACGCCGAGCGGATGCGGCTGTGACGGCGGGGGCATTGAGGCAGTGTGCCTCATCGCGGCGGATTGATCACGGGTGAATCACGGGTCGAGCAGCGGGCGAAAGAGGCGGGACGGCGCAACCGGGCTACGGTTGGCCGATGACCGATCCCACCTCGATCCCGTTCTTCCCGCCGCCGCCGGACGAGCACCCGCTGCGCGGCCGGGTGCTCGATGCCCTGATCGACGAGGGCTACGAGCCGAACATCGACGAGGACGGCGACGTCGCGGTCGTGATCCAGGAGCAGATGCTGTTCGTCAGCTTCCCGAACACCCATCCGCCGATGATGCGGGTGTTCGGCCAGTGGATGCTTGATGACGACATGGCCGGCGACGAGCTCACCCGGCTGCGGGTGTCCAACGCCGTCACCAGTGCCGTCAACCTGGTCAAGGTCACCGTGCACGGCGACCGGCTGGTGGTCGCGGTCGACCTCATCGTCGGTGACGGCATGGAGGTGCGCCCGTTGCTCGGGGCGACCCTGGAGGCCGTGCTCGGAACCGTCCGTACCTGGCACCAGACTGTGACCCAGCTCCTTGAGGGTGACGGCGAGGTCTGAACCGGCGGTCGGTAGGCTCCGGCACACGGTCGACGAGAAGGCGGTGCTGACATGAGCGAGTCCGTTCGCCTTGAGGTGGAGGCCGGGATCGGCACGATCGTGCTGAGCCGGCCGCCGATGAACGCCCTCGACCTGGAGATGCAGGACGCGATCCGAGATGCCGCGCTCGAGGCGAGCGAGCGCCGGGACGTCGGCGCGGTGATCGTTTACGGCGGCCCCAAGGTGTTCGCCGCCGGGGTCGACATCAAGCAGATGCGGGCCATGTCGTACACCGACATGGTCGACCGGTCCGCCGCCCTGCAGGGGGCGGTGACGGCGGTGGCCCAGATTCCCAAGCCGACGGTGGCCGCGGTCACCGGTTACGCCCTCGGTGGTGGCTGTGAGCTGGCGCTGTGCTGCGACTTTCGGGTGATCGGGGAGAACGCCAAGCTGGGCCAACCCGAGGTCCTGCTCGGCCTGATCCCCGGGGCCGGCGGCACCCAGCGGCTGGCCCGGTTGATCGGGTCGGCCCGGGCCAAGGATCTGATCTACACCGGGCGGTTCGTCGACAGCGGCGAGGCCCTGGCCATCGGCCTGGCCGACGAGGTGGTGCCGGCGGACGACGTCTACACCGCTGCCCGGCGCCGGGTGGAGCGGTACGTCGGCGGCCCGGCCTACGCCTTGCGGGCGGCCAAGGAGGCGATCGACCGGGGCCTCGAGACCGACCTGAACACTGGCCTGGAGATCGAGCGGATGCTGTTCGCCGGTCTCTTCGCCACCCGGGACCGCGAGCTCGGGATGGCCTCATTCGTGGAAAACGGGCCGGGTAAGGCCCAGTTCGAGGGACGTTGATGGACGAGAACGTGAACCCGTCGCCGGCGCCGAGCGATTCGCCGGCGGCCAAGAAGGCGACGCCGCCCAGGCCGAGCCCGCCCCGGCGGCGACCCGTCAAATCAGCGCCGACCAAGTCGGCGCCGACCAAGAAGGCGGCGGTGAAGAAGGCCGCGGTGAAGAAGTCGGCCGCCTCGGCCAAGGCGGCCAGCGACGCGCCACCCACGGTGGCCATCCAAATGCCCGGCCTGGCCAAGGCAAAAGCCGAACCGGTCGCGCCCGAACCGGTCGCGCCCGAACCGGTCGCGCCCGAACCGGTCGCGCCCGAACCGGTCGCGCCCGAACCGGTCGTGGAGAAGCCGGTTGAGAGCGAGCCGGTCGTGGAGAAGCCCGTGCCCGCCGGCCCGGCGTCCGCGGCCGACGTGGAGCGGGCTTGGAAGGACAATCGCCTGGCCCAGGTGCTCTACCACGACTGGGAGGCGGGTACCTACGACGAGAAGTGGTCGATCTCGTTCGACGACCGCTGCATCGCCTACGCCCGCGATCGGTTCAGCGCCCTGGTCGGCCCGGAGGTGTTGCAGGCCGAGAGCTGGCCCTACCCGAAGGCTCTGGAGATCGGCGCCGGTACCGGCTTCTTCTCGCTTAACCTGCGCCAGGCCGGCGTGCTCGACGAGGTGCACGTCAGCGACGTCTCGGCCGGCATGGTCGAGAGTGCCAAGCGCAATGCGGCCGGTCTCGGCTTCGAGGTGACCGGAACCGTGGCCGGGGCCGAGTCGCTGCCGTACGAGGACGGCTCGTTCGACCTGGTGATCGGGCACGCCGTCATCCATCACATCCCGGACGTCGAGGCCGCCCTGCGCGAGGTGCTGCGGGTCCTGCGCCCCGGCGGGCGGTTCGTGATCGCGGGCGAGCCGACCCGGACCGGTGACTGGTACGCCCGGCGGCTCGGCCGGGCCACCTGGAAAGTGACGACCGCCGTCACCCAGCGGCCCCGGTTTCGGGACAAGTGGGCCCGCAGCCAGGACGAGCTCGATGCCTCGTCCCGGGCCGCCGCCCTGGAGGCGGTCGTCGACCTGCACACCTTCGTGCCGGAGGAGTTGCGGGCGACGGCCGAGCGGGCCGGCGCCCAGCAGGTGCACACCCAGACCGAAGAACTGCTCGCCGCGTTCCTGGGCTGGCCGGTTCGGACCTTCGAGGCGGCCGTCAACCCGGAGGCGCTCGGCTTCGGCTGGGCGATGTTCGCCTATCGGTCCTGGCAGCGGTTGTCGGCGGTGGATCGGGTGCTGTCCCGGGCCCTGCCCGAGTCGATCTTCTACAACGTGGGCGTCACCGGAACCAAGGCGGCCGGCTGACGTCTCCCCTCCGGGACGTCAGCCGGCCGGTGCGCCGGCTCGGGTCAGGTCGGGTCAGCCCACGCCGTGGCCGGACGGCACGTACGGCGTGACCGCCGGCGGCTTGGCGTTGGTCCAGCCGATCTGCCGGACCACGTCGGCGGCGTAGACGTCGCCGGGCCGCAACCAGTTCAGCGCCGTCCCCTCGGTCTTCAGGAAGCGGGTCTCGTCGGCCAGCAGCAGTCCGCTGCTCGGGTCGATGATCAGCCGGAACTCGTAGGTCCCGAGGCTGTCGTGGCGCTGCACGGCGACGGCGCTGCCGGTCCGCCCGGCGACGTCCTGCACTGATCCCAGGCTCTTGACGCCGTCCAGGCCGGCCATGATCCGGTAGGCCGAGGCCCGCACGGCCGGGTCCACCGGCAGGGTGAGCAGGTCCGTGGCCATGCTGAACAGGAAGGTGTCCGTGGTCCAGGCCGGCCCCCGCTTGACGTCGTCGTCCTGCTGGGCGTCGATGTTGCGCTGGTAGTCGGTGAGCAGGAACGCGCGCAGGGCCGCCGGGTCGGACGGCAGGGCCCGCACGTCCTTCATGGTCAGGTCGTGGCCGACGAAGAACGGCTTGCTGTCGGGGTTGAACCGGCTCACGGTCCACGGCGTGGGTTTCGCCGAGAGCTGGGCGATGCTGTCCGGAACGTCCTTGCCCGGGCCGACCTTGGTTGTGGGGGTGACCCAGGGGCCGTGCACGGCCAGCGTCGTGGGCGAACCGTCCCGCTTCCAGGCGGCCCGGTCGGCCGCGGTGGCCGGGGTGCGGCCGAGCCCCTTGCTGCCGCCCACGCCGGGGTGGGACGCCGAGCCGCCCACCCAGTCCTGCTCGCGGTCGCCGGAGCGGACCACATACGGGTCCTTCGCCGGGCCGGCAAGCTCCAGGCTGTACAGGTCGGTGGTGGTGCGCCAGTAGCGACCGGTGGTCGCGGCGGTCCGCACATGATCGGCGGCCAGCAGCAGCACCTGCGAGGCGGTCAGCGTGGTCGGCTCGGCCTTCGCACCGTCGGCCACGGGGAGCGACAGCGGGTTCTGCGGGGTGCCGGAACCGGTGGCGGTGACCACGGCGATCGCGGCCACGGCGGCGGCGGCGGTCAGACCGAAGGCGATCCCGGCCGGTCGGCCCACCGGCCGGCGGGTGCGGGCGGCGGCGAGCGACCGGGGCTCGCCCAGGGCCCGGGCCAGGTCGTGCCGGCGACGGTGCGGATCGAGGGCGGGGTCGAGGTGGGCCGGGCGAGCGGCTTCGAGCCGGGCCATGACGTCGGGCTGAGAGTTCATCGGGAGGTGTCCGTTCGTGCGATACGGGTCAGGGAGGAGGCCAGGGGGGCGGCCGGCGGCGGGCCCGGCGGGCTTGGCGGCCTCGGCGGGGCGCTGTGGCTGAGCGATTCCAGCGCCTGTTCGAGCCGGCGCCGGGCCCGGTGCAACCGGACGAAGTAGGTGGCCGGCGAGCAGCCGATCACGCTCGCCGCCTCGCGGGAGCTGAGCCCGTGCCAGGCGACCAGGGTGAGCAGTTCGCGGTCGTCGGCGGCGAGACCGGCCAGCGCCGTGAGGACGAGGTCACGATCACCGACCACGTCGGCCGGATCGGCGCCGTCCGGCTGCTGCGTACTCCAGGCCCGCAATTCGGCCGCCAGCGACTCCTGGCGGGCGGACTGGCGGAACTGCTCGCGGATCAGGTTGCGGGACACGCCCAGCAGCCAGGGCAGGGCCGGATCGGGCAGGTCGGCGAACCGCCGCCAGGCCACCAGGAAGGTGTCGCTGACGATCTCGTCGGCGGCCTGGCGGCCGGCCCGGCTCACCGCGTAGCCGAACACCTGCCGATGGTGGCTGTCGTACAGCGCGGTGAACCGCTGCATCGCTTCTATCTCTGTCACCGGGTGCGGCTCCATTCGCAGGGACGTCGTGCCGTCACCCGGTAATGTCCGCGGCGGCCACTTTCTTACGCGTCCTTCAGCCACTTCCGGTAAGCCACCGGCACATCGGTGAAGACAGCTTCGACCCCGGCCGCCTTCAGCCGAACCCAGTCGTCGGTGTTCTTGGTGCCCCAGGCCATCACGGCCAGGTGTTTGGCCTTGAGCGAGGAGACGTAGTCCTTGGTGACGCCGTCGGCCCGGATCGTGACCCCGTACAGGTGGTCGTCGGCCAGGTTCTTGGCCGAGGGCAGCTTGCCGTCGGTGTCCGGGCGGATGTAGAGGATCAGCTCCACGGCGAGCTTCGCCGTGTCGGCCTGGTCGTGGATCTGCTGCAGGGTGTCGGGGAAGAACGAGCCGATGGTGGTCCGCCGGGCCATGCCGTACTTGCGGATCGAGTCCAGCAGGCCCTGGGTCTGCTTCGGGGTGGCGTTCTCGGCCGTCACCTCGGGCGACCAGACCGCCTTCTTAACCTTGGCGATACCGGCGATGACCTCGTCGAAGGTGGCGATCGGGTACTGCTTGCCGTCCTTCGAGAACGCCTTGACCGAGCGGCACTTCGACTTGAGCACGCTCCACTTGGTGTCGGCGATGACGTACGGGCCACCGTCACAGAGCATCGGGGTGTCCTGGCTCATTTTGCTCGCCGGCAGCGTGGTGGTCTCGTGGATGATGATCGGGACGTCGTCGGAGGTCCAGACCACGTCGGCCTGGGCCACGTCGCCGGCCTTGGCCGCGGCCAGCAGGGCCGGCAGGCTCTCGTGCGGGAACTGCTCGTAGCCGCCCCGGTGGGCCACCACCTCCAGCGGCCCCGGCCCACCGGCGCTGTCGTCGGCCGCCGTCCCCGTTGCCGAAGCGGACGGGCCGGTGCCCCCGGGTCCGGCGTCCGCCGTGGAGGTCCGGTTCTTGATCACGGCTGCGGCACCACCGGCGACCAGCACCAGTACCACCGTGACCAGGGCGAGCGCCCGCAGCCGACCCCGTCTGGGCCGGGCCCGGGGCTCCTCGGCGGGCTGGGCGAACGGGTTCACCGGGGGAGCGATGCCGACCGGCTCCGGGTCGGGAGCCGCTGGGAGCGGTTGCGGCTGGGGTGGGAAGCCGTCCTCGTCCACCGCCGCGCGGGCCGCCTCACCGGCCACCGGCGCGATCACCTCGGTCGGGTCCAGCTGCCGCACTCCCGGCCCGGGCCCGGCGGCGGCGGTCTGCCCGGCCTGCCCGCTGGCCAGCCAGGCCGCTCCCAGCGCGACCGCGTGCTTGGGATGGACGTCGACCGCCACCGGCCGGCCCAGTTCGGCCCCGACCAGCTGGGCCACGATGGGCATCCGGGACGACCCGCCGACCAGGAGCACCGAGTGCAGGTCCTCGGCGCCGACGCCGGCCGAGCGCAGGGCCCGGTGCAGGGCGTCGATGGTGTCCTGCAGGGCCGGGCGGACCATCGCCTCGAACTCGGCCCGGGTCAGCCGGACCTCGGTCACCAGGTTGGGCAGCAGCACCGGGATGGTGGTGTCGGTGTCGGCCGACAGGGCCTCCTTGGCCTCGGTGCACTCCTCCTTCAGCCGGGCCACGGCCGAGATCGAGGCCGGGTCCTCGTCGTCCAACTGCTCGAGCTTTCCGCCCAGAGCCCGGGCCACGTGGGCGAAGACGGCGGCGTCGAAGTCGATCCCGCCGAGCCGCTCGATCCCTTCGGGCCGGCCCAGGATCTCGAAACCCTCACCCTGGCGTCGCAGCACCGCCGTGTCGAAGGTGCCGCCGCCGAGGTCGTACACGGCGACCAGCGCGCCGTCGGGCAGACGTTGCTGGTGGGCGTACGACACCGCGGCGGCGACCGGTTCCGAGGCGAAACCGGCATCGGGCAGGTCGGCCCGAACGGCGGCCTGCCGCAGCAGGTCGGTCTTGTAGGGGCCCCAGTTGGCCGGATGCGAGATGACCACGGACGACGGTGCGCCGCCCTCGCGGGCGCTGACCTCCTCGACCACCGCCTGCAACAGCTTGGCCATCAGGGCCTCGGCCGAGTAGGGCACGCCGGCCAGCAGGATCGGCGTGGTGTCGCCGAGCCGGCGCTTGAACTCGCGGGCCACCCGGTGCGGGGCGCTGATCGACCGGCGGTCGGCGGCCTCACCGGTGATGATCGTCTCGTCCTCGCGCAGCACCACCACCGAGGGAACGGCGGCCGACCGGCTGCCGAGCGAGGCGATCTCGGCCCGGCCGTCGCGCCACACCGCCGCAGCGGTGAACGTGGTGCCCAGGTCGATGCCCAGTGCATACATGTCGAGCTCCGCCGATCGGTAGGGGGTGCCTGAATGCTATTGAGCGGATCCGGGAAGGTGTCACCGGGGATGTCCGTTGCGACTGAGCACACTTACGTTCATGCCGCAGTCCAGCCTTGCGGCTGGACGGTCCCGGTCTGTACGCGGTCGCGATCGTTTGCCGGGTTGACGCTTCATAGCCACCTGCAGGGCTGGCCCTGTCTGACGGTTAGCTCCACGTCCGTTACTGTCCGAGCCACTCCCGGCCAGTCGTGCGAGGTTTACTGCCGCGTTGTTGTCCCGTTCGAGGACGGCGCCGCAGGTCTGGCAGGCCCACTGGCGTTCACGGAGGGTGAGCTTGGTTTTCACCGCACCGCACCGTGAACAGGTTTTGCTTGAGGGGAACCAACGGTCCGCGATGATGACCCGGCCGCCGCGCCACGCCGCCTTATATTCGACCTGCCGACGAAACTCAGCGAACGAGGAATCAGCCACCCGCCGGGCTAAACGACGATTGGCTAGCATCCCGCGTACATGCAGATCCTCAATGACGACGGTGCCAAAACGGGCCGTCAGTTCCGTCGTGGCCTTATGTAGAAAGTCTTTGCGTCGGTCGGCAACACGGCCCTGCGCTTTCGCCAACGCAGTCGCGGCGCGGCGGTATCGATGCGACGCGGCCGTGTCCGCGATGCGACCTGGACCCTGACGCCGCGAGACGGTCCGCCCGAGACGGCGGATCTTCCGCAGCGACCTATCCAAGTGGCGCGGGTTTGGATACTCCTCACCGGTGGACAGGACGGCAAGAGTCTTGATGCCCAAGTCGACACCAACGACAGCATCCGGCTCACGCGGGCAGGGGCGGCGAAGATCCTGCTCGACAGTAAACGCCGAGAACCATCGGCCTCGCTCGAATCGCACCGACGCCCCGATCACCCTCGCCTGCCCGGCAATTACTAGGTTAACGAGGCGGTCGCCGTTCTCATGGAGCTTGACCCTTCCTACTCGGGGCAGGACCGCATGACGGCTTTCGCATCGTAACGCCCCGGTCGTGAACCGGATCGACAAAGTCCCTCGACGCTTCGATCTGAAGCGCGGAAAGCCTGCCGGCTTGCCTCGCCGCTTCCCTCTGCGGGAGTCACGCCAATTCTTTAAGGCCCGCGCAAGCTGATCTAAGCCGGTGTTGAAAGCCTCCTTGGAGCACTCGCGCCACCACGGAGCTACGGTGTCCTTTACTAAGTTCCATTCTTTGCGAAGTGAGTACAGGCTCCACGACAAAATAGGAGTCAGATCTTCAACACTGATCTCGTACGACTTCTCCGCCTCGCGCTGCGCAAGATTTGCCTTCACGCGGGCCAGACCCCAGTTGAACGCCATCCGGGCGGCTCCGGCGTGAGAACGCAAGGATCGTTCCTGCGCGGGCGTGGGGTCCAGCGCGAAGCGGTAGGCCAGCAGAGTCATGCCCACTTGCGTCCAGACATTTCAGGTACGTGGACGGGCGAGGAGATGCGCGCTGCCTGAAGTGCCCAACTGCTGGGCACCTCCAGAGCGAGATGCTCCACGGGCTGCGGTGGGCTGCCGCCGCCATGGGTGCGAACCGACCCTTGCTTATCCGACCGCCTTGCGCGGAGACTCCTGTATGGCAGGGGTTGGCACTCCACGAACTCCTTCCAATCCACGACAACATCATATCGGTGTAATGCGGCTCACTTCAGGCCGTCAGGCCCTCCGGTGGTGGCCCTCTCTTCCTCGCCTGGCTGGGCCAGCAGGGAGACCCCGCTGTGCCCGTCCAGTGAGATGCCGAAGCTCTGCAGGAAGTCGACCGTGCCGGCGTCCTCACCGGTGGCCATGTCGATCAACTCGTGGCCGGGGGTGAGCACCTCGGAGCGAACCGTGCCGGTGATCGGCTGGGCCGAGAAGTTGAGCACGGTCAGCTGCATCGGGCCGTTGGGCAGGCAGTGCACCATGACCAGCATGCCCGGCTGGGAGACCTCGGGCACGTCGATCTGGCGGGCGCTGGCGATGCCGGACTGCTCGCGCAGGTTCAGTACCTCGCGCAACCGGCTGGCGAACGACGTGGAGTCGGCCAGCTGGTCGGGCAGGGTGCCGTACAGCGACCGGCCTCGGGGCAAGGCGCTGGCGCTGACCCCGGCCTCGGGGGCGAACCCCATCAGGTCGTGGGCGGCCCGGTGGATCCAGCGGGTGTCGCCGTCGGCCATCAGCGGGGCCACCTGGCTCGCCTCCAGCGGGAGCATGCCGCACAGGTCCCAGCCGCTGAGCGCGAACACGCCCGGCTGCCAGGCGTTGAACATGGCCAGCAGGATGTGGGCCCGCTTGATCGACTCGACCGCGTCGTCGTCGATGTCGTCCAGGCTCTGGTACCCGAGGCTGGCCGAGATCACCGAGGCGGTGGTGCAGGCGATCCCGTTGGTGGTGAAGACCAGGTTGTAGGGGGCGGCCGGGCCGGTGAGCTTGTCGATCAGCTCGCCCCGGATCACGTCGACCAGGCCCGCGCCGGTGATCTCCTCGCCCCGGAACGCGTAGCTGTCGTCACAGTGCCGGGTGGCGAAGTGGACCAGTTCGTAGGTCAGCTCGTCGTGGTTCTGCAGGGCGTGTACCAGCGACGCCGCGTCGATCCCGAACTCCGACGCCGAACGCAGGGTGAGCCGCAAGAACTCGGTGTCCTCGGTGGCCAGGGCGTGCTGGTAGGCGGGCCGGTTGATGAAGTCGTAGGACAGGTCGGCGCCGGTCTCGCCGGTGATCTTGATGTCGTCGATCGAGAGGTTCAGCTCCTGGAAGGTGAACCCGCCGAGCTTGCGGACCATGCTGGCGACCAGGTGATTGGCCGCCTCCGACAAGGGGTGACCCTCGGACCAGCCGGGGCCGCCGACGGTGCTCTTCTCGGCCCCGAGGAAGCCGTTGGCGTCCAGCCGCAGCCCGCCGGTACCCAGGTCGGTCAGGGAGTGGACGGCGTCGCCCAGCACCAGGCGCATGCCAGCGCAGGAGGGGTCGAGCCAGTTGATCGACGGCTGGCCCATCTTGAAGTAGTGCAGGTAGACCCAGCGGCGCTCGACCCCGTCAACGCCCCGCACGGCCGTCGTCGCGCTCCAGTTGGTCTCCTTGACCCCGGGGGCCTGGAAGATCACCCGCTGCAGCTGGCCGATGATGTAGCCGGCCTTCTCCAGGGCCTTCTCGGCGTCGGTGTCGAGGTTGGCGGCGTCCCAACCCGGTCGCACGTCCGGCAGCAGGTGCCAGTCGTCCGGGGCGATCTCGACCATGTGGTAGATCCCCGGGTACTCGGCGTAGGCCATCTCGGCCAGCCGGAAGTCGGGGCCCTTGCCGGTGTGCCCGGGCACGATGTCGTCGATCACCACGGCGTTGTGGGCGCCGGCCACCTCACACATGGCCCGGAACTCGTCGTAGTCACCGAACACGGTGTCGATGTGCATGCTGATCCGGTCGAAATGGCCGTCCACGCTGGGAGTCGCGTCCCAGCCGCGGACGCCGCCGGCCTGTTTGACCGGCCCGGTGTGCACCGCCCGGATGCCGATCTCGCTGAGCGCGTCCCACAGGCCCGGATCGCCCAGGCCGGCCAGGAACGACGAGCCCGGCCGGGTGATGAACGACAGGGGATAGGCGGTGAACCAGACCGGGGCGGCCTCGACGGCGGCCCGCGGGTCGGGGTTGCCGAACGGGTTCTGCCACATGCCGCCCTGCCCGGACACCTGACGGGCCAGCAGCTTGGCGTCCTGAAGCATGGACTGCCCGATCAGCCAGTGCATGTAGAGCGGGTTGTCGGCCCGCGGCACGCCCTGGCGGACCTCCGGGTCGACCCGCTCCGGGGGACGGCGCCGGGCCCACATCCGCAGGTTCCGCGGGCGCGCCGGGAAGCGCTGCTCGTCGTACGAGATCTCGGCCGGCACGCTCGCGTCGTCGTCGGCCTCGAACTCGTCCACTGCGTCGGACTGCGTCATCGTGAATCGCCCTTTCTGCGGCGTTAGCGCGCTTATCGGGCGCACTGAGAGCCGGACACCGTCCGTTGCATCCATCATGCCCAGGGATGCTCCGGCCGCGCCCGCGCAACCCCGTGTCAACATGGCATCGACGACGAATCGACGTGGCCCGAAACTAACTTGGGGCTCAATGCGGGGTGCGGCGCTGCCGACACACCGTGAGTGACTGAGCGCCCGGGCGAGCCGACCGACGCCGGGCCGACCCGTCCCATCGACCTTCCGGTCCTGATGAGCGCCGGGCCGCCGCGGCCCGGGGCCGAGGTGCCGTGGCCGGTGCTGCGCCAGTGGAGCGACGCCCTGGCCGCGGCCGGGCTCTACGGCGAGGCGCTGCAGATCCATCCGGCGGCCGAGCGCTCGGACGTCGTGCGCCGGGCCGAGCTGGCCGTGCTGGCCGAGGATCACCAGCTGGCCCTGAACCTGCTGGCCGAGCTCAAGAACGCGAACAGTGCCCGGACCTCCCGGCCCGGCTCCGGGCCGGTCCGGGCGAAGGGCAACAAGGCCGACTCGCGCCCGGTGAGTCCGTGGCTCGACCTGCTCACCTCGACCGCGAAAGTGCAGGCCGGGGAACCGCGGCGGCTGCCGGCGGTGATGACGGCGGCGGGCAAGGTGCAGCCCTCGGCCGGAGTGTCCTGGATCGTGGCCCTGGCCGCGGCGGCCGCCGGTGACCTGGTTCAGGCCGCACCGGCCGCGACCGAGGCCCGGGCCGGCGGTTGTCGTGACCTGCGGATGCTCACGGTTCTGGCGGCCGACCGGGCCGCCCAGGGCGCCGACCAGGATGCTGTCGGGCTGGTCGCCGAGGCGCTGGCGGTGGCTCTGCCGGACGAGGATCCGGTCGGCCTGGTGATCGACCTGCTCGACCGGGCCGATTTGTCGGCCGCGGCTCAGCGGCTGGCCGCTTTCGGTGCCGGGGATCCGGATCAGACGCCGGCCGCCCGCGCGGCCTGGCGGGCCGGGGCCCGCCGGATCGGGGCCGGGCGGCGCCGGGTGCTGCGACGCTCGCTGACCGCGGCCGGCAGCCTGGCCGAGTTGCACCGCAGCCGGGCCGTGCGTCGTCAGCTGACGCGCACCCGGTTCGACCTGACCTGCCGCTGTTACGGCTCGGCCGGCTGGATCGGGCCGGACCGGCTGCACTACGTGAACCATCACCTGAGCGAGGTGCTGCCGGCGCCGGTGGCCGGGCTGACGGCCCGGTTGCTGCGCTGCCGGGCGACCGGTCTGACCTTCCTCGACCTGGGCGAGCGGCAGCTGACCCTGCCGGTGGTCTCCGAACTGGCGCGGGAGCAGCCCGAGGACGTCGTGAGCGACGTGGAGGCCGACCCCGAAGGGCATCCCACGCCCGGGATGGGCGTCAGCCTGGGCATCGCCCTGTAGCTGCCGCTCGCCGGCCGGGCCCCACCGAGGGCAGGGGAGGTTCTGGTCAGCAGGTTCTGGTTAGGCTGCCGGGATGTTGCAGTCCTGGCGACACCGATGGCGGGTCGGGCGGGATCCCCGTCAGGCTCGCTTCCTGACCTGGGCGAGCCTGCGCTGGGTGCTGCGGCATCGGGCCTACACACCCTGGTACCTGCGGTGCTACTTGCGGTTGCTGAGTCTGCGGCTGCGCCGTCCGGACATCGTCCTGGAGGGCATGGTCTTTCTCGGGCGGGGGGTGAAACTGCAGACTCGTCCCGGATACGGCCGGCTGGTGATCGGCCGCTGGGTACACCTGGGTGACCTGACCCGGCTGCGGGCTCACGAGGGGACGCTGCGGGTCGGCGACAAGGTGGTGATGGGCAGCGACAACACGGTGAACTGTTATCTCGATCTGGAGATCGGCGCCGGCACGCTGATCTCCGACTGGGTGTACATCTGCGACTTCGACCACGTGATGACCGACCTGACGACGCCGATCAAGGACCAGGGCATCGTGAAGACGCCGGTCCGGATCGGGCCCGGCTCCTGGCTCGGGGTCAAGTCGACCGTGCTGCGCGGGACCCTGGTCGGCGCCGGCAGCGTGCTCGGCGCCCATACCGTCGCTCGCGGGGCCTACCCGGAGAACTCGGTGATCGCCGGAGTTCCCGGCCGGGTGGTGGCCGACCGGTCGGCCCGTTTCGAGGCGACCGCCGCAGAACGCGCCGCCTTGGCCGACATGGCCCGCAAGAACGCCCATCTGGCCCGTGACGTCGCTCTTCCCGCTGACGAGCTTTCCCCTCCTGCTGGTTAGGACAGGCGCAGGCGCATGATCTTGAGGCACCGGATCCGAGTCGCCGATCACTCCGGAAGGGCCGGGAGTCGCTCGCCTGAATGCGACGAGCTCATCAGCGGCCAAACGTCAGCGAGCATGCGGAAGGCGAAGAGGAAGGACTACGGCGACGTCAGCGAACGAACAGGGGCCACGACAAGGCCCGGCCCGGTACCGACAGTACCGAGACCGGGCCGGATCGCCGAAGCCGCTTCAGTAGGGCGCGCATCTGTCGGAAGTCGGCGCCGCGCCCCATTGCGGCAGGTCTTACGGAGTGCGGATCAGAAGGCGCCCACTCCGTTCGGGGTGCCCAGTCCGGTCGGCCCGTCCCAGCCGGTGCCCGCGGTGCAGATCGGCGCCCCGCAGCCACCGTTGCTGCCGCTCGTCACGTCGAACAGGGACGAGGTGTGCGAATAGGCCAACGATACCGGGTAGGAGCCGGCAGCGGGGGTGCCGGCCAGGGCATAGACCCCGGCGATGATCGGCGCGGCGACGCTGGTGCCGCCGTAGACGACCCAGCCGTTGGCACCGTAGGTCTGGTAGACCGCGACCCCGGTGGCCGGGTCGGCCACGGCCGAGACGTCGGCCTCGGCCCGCCGGGAGCAGTTGGTGCTGACGGTCTGCCAGCTCGGCTTCGCGTCGTAGGCCGAACAGCCGGAACCGGCGTCTGCCCAGGCCGATTCGGTCCACCCACGGGCGTTGGTGGACGTCGTGAGGTGGGTGCCGCCAACCGCCGTCACGTACCGGGAGGTCGCTGGGTAGGCCGCCCCCGTGCCGCTGTCGCCCGAGCTGACGGTGATCGCGACGCCGGGGTGGTTGAAGTGACTGTCATCGGTGGTCTGACCGCTGTACTCCGAGCCGCCCCAGCTGTTGGAGACGAACTTGGCGCCGAGCTTGACCGCCTCGTCCTCGGCTGCGTAAAGGTTCGCGTCGCTGGCCGACTTGGCCTCGACCAGGATGATCTTGCAGAGCGGGCAGATGGCGCTGGCCATGTCCAGGTCGAGCGAGATCTCGCCGGCCCAGCCCGAGTTGTTGCGCGGCAGCGTCGAGGTGCCGGTCTGGCTCACCTGGCGGAAGCACCCGCTGGCCACCGTGCAGGCCGGAAGGCCCCACTGGGAGCGGTACACGGCCAGGTCGGAGGCGGCGGTCGGGTCGTTGTAGGCGTCGACGATGGCAATCGTCTGACCTGAGCCGGCCGTGGCGGAGGGCAGCTTGTAGGCGCTCTGCAGCTTGGCCGGCGACAACCCGGAGGGAGTGGCCGCCGGGGCCACGGCCAGCAACGAGACCTGGCCGGTCGCACCGATGTCGGTACGCAACAGCGCGAAACATCCGGCGTGCCCGGCCTTCGCCACCCCGCAGCTGCGCCGGAACTTCACCGAGGCCGCGCGGGCGGCCGCCGGAGCCGACGCCCGGGCGGACACCGAGTGAGCCGCGGCAGCCTCTGCGGGGGCCGCGGTCAGGACGCCGATGAGCAGAGCGCCGACCGACAGCAGGACCGTGCCGGCCCGGGTGGCCCAGGATCTGCGGATTCGTGGTGGGGGTGAGGCGGTGTGGCGGGGATCGGTGTGGTGGGGATCGGTGGGACGGCGAGAAGGCATGGCGGCGCTCCTTAGTCCAAGCTCGCTGCCGCGGCCTCAGGGTTGGCGGGCATAGCGAGCTGAAACAAAAGTGCGGCAATCCGGACATTGTGTCAAGCATTCTTTGTAGCTATCTGCTTGAGCTGATCTTTTTACGGGGAAATTAAAGATCAACCGAATGCTTGATCGTGGCTCACGTTTCCGGCGCAAGGCCCCGCCGTCACCACGAGGTGAAAAGTGCTCTGGGAACCAGCAGTCAGTCGAGGTGCTACAGAGCAGCGTGGATCAAGCCGATCGGCGGGGCGCCCAGCTCCAGCAGGGCGGAGTGCAGTCGCGACAACGAGAAGTCCTCACCCCACGAGGCCCGGGCCTGCTCGCGCAGGTCCATGATCGCCAGCTTGCCCTGGGTGTAGCGGCCGTAACCGATGTCGAAGGTGCCCCGCTGGGCCTCCGAACGGGCCGCGGAATGGCCCAGGAAGGCATCGTTCTCGAACCGGGCGGTGGCCTCCTCGACGCTGAGTGCGCCGGTGTGCAACCCGATCGCACAGGCCAGCCGGGTCGCCCGGACCAGCGCCTCCAGGCACATCCCGGCCACGTACCGCGGATCATCGGCCCGGAAGCCCTCCTCGGCCACCATCTCCTCGACGTAGTGGGCCCACCCCTCGGTGAACGTGCCGCCGATCAGCTGGCGGCGAACCGGCGAGCCGGCCCTCCGCAACGAGCGCGAGTGGGCGTAGTGCCCCGGAGCGACCTCGTGGATCGTGATCGCGGGCAGCGTCGTCCGACTGAAAACGGCCATCCAATCGGCGATCTCGTCCGCCGGCCAGTCCGGTTCGGGCGGCGTCACGTGGTACCAGCTGGGGGCGTCGGCCTCCTCCGGCCCGGCCCAGGACATCATCGCCATCGCCCACTTGCGTGACTCCGGGGCCGGCCCGACCAGGCACTCGCCGTCGGTCCAGGGTGCCAGCTGCCGCTCGGCGGTGAATGCCAGCACTTCGGCCGTGAGTGCCTGGGCCTCGGCGATCACCCCGTCGATGTCCGGATGGTCGGCCAGCAGCCCGCTCACCACCGCGGTGGTCGGCCGGTGCGGGTCGAGCCGGCTGCAGGCCTCGGCCAGGATGCCCAACAATCTGCTGCGTTCGAAGTCGGCCCGCTCGGCCAGCGCGCTCAGGTCGACGGTGGTGGCCTCGAACGCCCCCATCGAGCGAGCCAGCATCGGCCCACCGACCGAGCAGTCCGGGTCGCCGGTCGCGGCCACGTCGACCAGGTGTGTGACCAGGCGGGCATGAGCCCGGCGGGCCGCCTCGAGCACGCTCTCGGCCGGGCCACCGCCGGACGGCCAGGGTGCCTTGAGTGCCGCGGCCAGGCCTTCGGCGGCCGGCAGCAGTGCGGTCGCGACCGGGGCCGGAACGGCGTCCAGGGTGCGGACAGCCACGTCGATGGCCTCCGGCCAGTGGGCCAGGTGCTGCCGGCGGGCGGCCTCGCGCTCGGCCGCCGGGGCGTACTCGCGGTCGTAGCAGGCCAGGTCGAGCCCGCCGATGTGGAGCAGCGGGTCGCGCCGGTGCGCCTGGTACTCGCCGTAGAACCAGCGCAGACCGTCCTCGAACGCACCCAGGTGGGCGTCGTCCTGACGAGTCTGAGGGTCGAGGTCGGTCGGGCCGGGGTCGGTCGGGCGGCCGAGCGCGGCCAGCCCGGAGGTGACCGCGGAGGCGGACAGGTCCTGGATGACGCCGTCGTAACTGTGATCGCCGGCGTTCTCCCGCAGGTCGGCGATCATCAGGTCCCGGACCGCGGCCAGTCGCCGGCTGGAGTTCATCACCCCATGATGGCCGTGACCGGTGGCGTCGCAACGCCGGTGCCCGCCGCCCGGTAGGCCTGGGCGGTCCGGTGGGCGACGTCGTCCCAGGTCAGCCTGCGGACGGCCGTGTTGCCGGCCTGAGCCAGCCGGTGCGCCCGGGCCGGCTGGGCGCCCAACGCCGAGATGGTGTCCCGCAAGGTGTGCACGTCGCCGACGTCGAACAGCAGCCCGGTGACGTCGTCCTGGATCGCCTCGGTCAGGCCTCCGGTGCGGGTGGCCAGCACGGTCGCCCCGGCCGCCTGGGCCTCCCGGGCGACCAGGCCGGAAGGCTCGTACCGACTCGGCACGACCACGACGTCGGACGCCGCGTAGAGCGCGGCCAGGTCTCGCCGGGCCAGCCAGCCGGGCATCGTGATCAGGTCGAGGACGCCGAGCTGCTCGGCCAGGGCCATCAGCGTCGGGGTGTACGACCCCCGGCCGGCCAGCACCAGCCGCAGGTGCGGGTGGTCGCGGCGCAGGTCGGGCAGAGCCCGGATCACGGTCGAGAACCCCTTCTCCCACTCGATCCGCCCGACCGCGGCGATCAGCGGTCCGCCCGCCGCCGGATCGGCCGGGGCCGGCCCGAGCCAGTGCCGGCGGGCGGCCCGCACCGCGGCCGGCCCGGCCTGCCAGGAGGGCACGTCGACGGCGTTGGGGATCAGGTGCACCCGGCCCCGGTCGGCCCCGAGCACGTCGCGGACCTCGGCCCGCATTGCCTCGGAGCAGACCAGGATCACGTCGGCCGTGGCCACCGCTTCCCGCTCCAGGGCGTGCACCGCGGCCGGCGTCCCGTTCTCCAGGTGCGGGCCGATCCCGCCCAGCCGGCGGCCGTACTCGGTGGCGTGCACGGTCAGCACCGAGGTCGCCCCGATCCGGGTGGCCAGGGTCCGCGCGGTCCGGGCGCCGATCCAGTCGTGGGCGTGCACCACCTGCGGCCACGGCCGGCCGGCCCGGCGCAGGTGCGCCAGGCCGGTCTCGGTCAGAGCGTCCTCGAGCTGGGCGGCCGCGCCGAGCAGATCGCTCCAGGGCCGCCGGGGCACCGGCCGGCGCGCCCGCAGCACCTGGATCCCGCGGCGGTCCCGGATCCCCGGCGGCACCCGGCGGGACGGGCGGGTGAGGTCCTCGGCCGGGGTCAGCACGCTGATCCGCCCGCCGGCTCGGTGCTGGGCCCGGGCCAGGTCCTCGGCGTGCCGGGCCAGGCCGCCGTAGATCACCGGCGGGTACTCCCAGACGACGTGGAGCACCCCCGGCGCCGACGGCAGGACCGCCGTCACAGCAGCACCCGGGCGTCGAGCCGGGCGAACGGAGTGCCGGCCCCGGCCACCTCGTGGGCCGCGGTCAGGGCCTCGCCCGGCCCCCGGCCGAGCGCGTCGGCGATCCAGTGGACCGCGTCCCGGTGCCCGGCCGCCCGCCGCCAGGCGTAGTCGGCGGCCTGGTCGCGGCTGACCGCGAACGCCCAGTCGCCGGAGATCTGCAACAGGGTCTCGCGCACGAGCTGATCCAGGTCCGGGCGCCGGCGGCCGAGCCGGCCGGCCGACTGCTCGCCGTCCAGCACGCCGAGCATCCGCTTCACCGATCCGTCGGCGTCGGCCTGCAGGGCCGAGACCGGCTCACCGGCCCAGAGCCGGAAGTCCTTGCCCGCTCCCCACGTCCCGGCCGGGGGCAGGACCGGGTCGGCGGCCACCTGACCGGCCCGCAGCGCGGCGGACAGTGTGGTGACCCGGACGCCAGCCTCGGGCAGCCGCCGCAGCACCAGGTTCAGGAAGGCCGGCCCCTCGTGCCACCAGTGGCCGAACAGCTCGGTGTCGTAGGCGGCCACGACCAGGCCCGGTCGCCCGTCCCGGTGCTTCACCTCGGCCAGCCGGGCCCGGACGGCGCCGACGAAGTCGTCCGCGTCCCGGTCGATCGCGGCCGCGGCGTCCGCGGGGGAGTAGGGGGCCTTGTCCGGCTGCGGGCCGGTGACCCGCCACAGGCCGAACCCGCTGGCCGGATCGACGGCGTGGAAGTCGCGGTAGTCCGGGCCGGCCGGATAACCGTTGCGGGAGGACCAGATCCGGTTGGTGACGCTCAGGTCGCGGCCGAACGCCACCACCGGCCCGTCCCCGAGCCGATGACCGGACGCCGTCGTGCGGCCGGCCGCGGCCAGGGTGGCCTCGTCCATCACCAGGTGGCTGACCCCGGCCTCGGCGTAGGTCTGTTCCAGGCCCGGCGTCCACCCGCACTCAGGGGCCCAGATGCCGGCCGGCTCGCAGCCGAGCCGGGTGCGGGCGTCGTCCAGACCGGCCCGCAGGGCGAGGGCCGCTGTGCGCGAGTCGAGCAGCGGCAGCACCGGATGGGTGGCTGGGCCGCCGAGCAGCTCGACGACCCCGGCGTCGGCCAGCGCCCGCCAGCGCGGCGAGCCGCCGTGCCGCCAGTCGGTGGTGGCCGTCTCCAGCGCCCGGACGGCGGCCCGGAACTCGGCCGTGGCCCGGTCGCGGCGGTGCCGGTCGGTCGAGGCGGCCAGATTCTCGGCCCGCAGTTGCCAGTCGGCCAGCCAGGCGACCAACCCGGCGTGACAGTACGGGTCGTCGAGTTGGTCGGCCAGGACCGGGGTCAGGCCCAGGGTCAGCTGGTCGCGGTAGCCCTCGGCCGCGAGCTGGTCCAGCATCCGGACCAGCGGCAGGTAGCAGCGGGCCCAGGCCTGGTAGAGCCACTCCTCGCCGACCGGCCAGCCGCCGTGATGGGCCAGCCAGGGCAGATGGGTGTGCAGGACCAGGCAGAACGCGCCCTCAGGGGTGCGGGGCGGCGTCATCCATCGATCCTTCCAGACGTCCGAGCCGAGGAAATGCCGGTGAGAGAGCTCACAGCAGCCGGGATGACCGCGATGCTACTCCCGGGTAGCGTTGGTGACGCCCCACTGCGGACCGCGGAAGTCAGACCCGAGGTGAGAGGCTGGCCCTATCCGAAACCGAGTCGAGAGGCGCTCATGAACATCGTGGTTTGCGTCAAGTACGTACCGGACGCGCAGGCGGACCGCCGGTTCTCCGCGGCCGACAACACCACCGATCGCTCCGGCGTCGACGGCCTGCTCTCCGAGCTCGACGAGTACGCCGTCGAGGAAGCCCTGAAACTGGCCGAGGCCGCCGACGACGGCAAGGTGACCGTGCTCACGGTCGGGCCGGCCGAGGCCACCGACGCGCTGCGCAAGGCCCTCCAGATGGGCGCGCACGAAGCCGTTCACGTGCTGGACGACGCCATTCACGGTTCCGACTCGATCGCCACCTCCAAGGTGCTGGCCGCGGCCATCGGCAAGCTGGAGTACGACATCGTGATGACCGGGATGGCCTCGACCGACGGGACGATGAGCGTGGTGCCGGCGATGCTGGCCGAGCGCCTGAGCCTGCCTCAGGTGACGTTCGCGAGTGAGTTGACGATCGAGAACGGCACCGCCCGCGCCCGTCGTGACGGCGACACCAGCACCGAGATCATCGAGGCGAGCCTGCCCGCCCTGATCAGCGTGACCGACCAGATCAACGAGCCGCGCTACCCCTCGTTCAAGGGGATCATGGCGGCCAAGAAGAAGCCGTTGCAGACCTGGTCGCTGGCCGATCTGGGCCTGTCCGCCGACGAGGTGGGCCTGTCCGCGGCGTGGTCCACGGTCGCGGAGATCACCGCGCGCCCGCCCCGTCAGGCCGGTCAGATCATCACCGACGACGGCGAGGGCGGGGCCAAGCTGGTCGAGTACCTGGCCGGCGCCAAGCTCGTCTGACCCCCCTACCGCAGAAAGGACTGAGATGTCGCAGGTACTCGTGCTCGTCGACCACATCGACGGCGCCGTCCGCAAGACCACGTTCGAGCTGCTCACGATCGCCCAGCGGCTCGGCGAGCCGGCCGCCGTCTTCATCGGCAACGGCTTCGAGAACGCCGCTGCCGCGCTCGCCGAGTACGGCGCCACGGTCGCCTACCAGGTCGAGGGGGACGGCCTGGAGGACTACCTGGTCGCGCCCAAGGCCGAGGCCCTGGCCCAGATCGTCGCCCAGTCGTCCCCGGCGGCGGTGCTGATCCCCAGCTCGGCCGAGGGCAAGGAGATCGCGGCCCGCCTGGCGATCAAGATCGGCTCCGGTCTGATCACCGACGCCGTCGACGTGCAGGCCGGTGACAGCGGCCCGGTCACGACCCAGTCGGTGTTCGCCGCCGGTTACGCGGTCCAGGCCACCGTGACCACCGGTGTGCCGGTGATCACGGTCAAGCCCAACTCGGCCGCGCCGCAGGCCGTCGCCGGCGCCCCCGCCTCCCCGGAGGTGACGACCGTCTCCGTGGCCATCTCCGACCTGGCCCGGACGGCGAAGATCGTCGAGCGCCGGCCCAAGGAGAAGAGCGGACGCCCGGACCTGTCCGAGGCCGCCATCGTGGTCTCCGGCGGGCGCGGCACCAACGGCGACTTCAGCCCGGTCGAGGCCCTGGCCGACGCCGTGGGCGCGGCCGTGGGTGCGTCCCGGGCGGCGGTCGACGCCGGCTGGTACCCGCACAGCAACCAGGTCGGCCAGACCGGCAAGCAGGTGTCGCCGCAGCTCTACGTCGCGGCCGGCATCTCCGGAGCGATCCAGCACCGGGCCGGCATGCAGACCTCGAAGACCATCGTCGCGGTGAACAAGGACGCCGAAGCGCCGATCTTCGAACTGGTCGACTTCGGCGTGGTCGGCGACCTGTTCGCCGTGCTGCCGCAGGCCACCGAGGAGATCATCAAGCGCAAGGGCTGACCGGTCGCGGCCGGCCGGGCCTCGGGGCTCGGGCGGCCGAGCGGTGCCGGGGGACGAGCCCTGCCTACACTCGAACGTGTGACGGCCTACCTCGACCACGCGGCGACCACGCCCATGCAGCCGCTCGCGATCGCCGCGCTGGTCGAACAGCTGGGCCGGACCGGCAACGCGTCGTCCCTGCACACCGCCGGGCGGCGGGCCCGGCGCGTGGTCGAGGAGGCCCGCGAGCAGCTGGCCGCCGCCCTCGGCGCCGGCCCGAGCGAGGTGATCTTCACCGCCGGTGGCACCGAGGCCGACAACCTGGCCGTCAAGGGCCTGTTCTGGGCCCGCCACGACGCCGAGCCGAGACGGACCCGGGTGCTGGCCTCCTCGGTCGAGCACCACGCCGTCCTGGACTCGGTGCAGTGGCTGGTCGAGCACGAGGGGGCCGAAGTCACCTGGCTCCCGGTGGACGGCGTCGGCCGGCTCGACCTACAGGCCCTGGCCGCGATCCTGGCCGAGGACGCCGCGTCGGTCGCCCTGATCACCGTGATGCTGGCCAACAACGAGGTCGGCACGGTCCAGCCGGTGACCGAGGTGGTCGCCCTGGCCCACCAGCACGGCATCCCGGTGCACACCGACGCCGTCCAGGCGGTCGGGGTGATCGGGGTCGACTTCGCCGCGCTCGGGGTGGACTGCCTGACCGTCAGCGGGCACAAGCTCGGCGGCCCGGTCGGCGCCGGGGCCCTGCTGGCCCGGCGGGGGCTCGACCTGGTCCCGCTGCTGCACGGCGGCGGGCAGGAGCGAGGGATCCGCTCGGGCACGGTGGATCACGCCGTCCTGCGCTCGTTCGCGGTGGCCGCCGACCTGGCCGTGCGCGAGCGTTCCGAGCAGGCCGCCCGCCTGGCCGGCCTGCGCGACCAACTGGTACGGGCCGTGCAGGAGCAGGTGCCGGACGCCGTCCTGCGGGGTGAGCCGGTCGGTGACTCCGTCGGTGGCGTTGTCGGTGACGGGCCGGCCGGCCCACCCACCCGGCTGCCGGGCAACGCCCACTTCACCTTTCCCGGTTGCGAGGGAGACTCGCTCTTGTACCTGCTCGACGCCCGCGGGGTCGAGTGCTCGACCGGCTCGGCCTGCCAGGCCGGAGTGCCCCAGCCCAGCCACGTGCTGCTGGCGATGGGCGTGCCCGAGGACGTCGCCCGCGGCGCGCTGCGCTTCTCGCTCGGGCACACCTCGACCGAACAGGACGTCAAGGAACTGGCCGAGGCGATCGGCCCGGTGGTCCAGCGGGCCCGCGGCGCCGGGCTGGCGGCCACCGCGCCCAGCGATCCGACGACACTGAAAGAGGTGGCACCGTGAAGGTACTGGCGGCCATGAGCGGCGGCGTCGACTCGGCGGTGGCGGCGGCCCGGGCGGTCGAGGCCGGTCACGAGGTCGTCGGCGTCCACCTGGCCCTGGCCCGTAACCCGAGCACGCTGCGGGCCGGCGCCCGCGGCTGCTGCACGATCGAGGACGCCGGCGACGCCCGTCGGGCGGCCGACGTCCTGGGCATCCCGTTCTACATCTGGGACCTGGCCGAGCGGTTCGAGCGAGACGTGATCGACGACTTCGTGGCCGAGTACGAGGCCGGCCGCACCCCGAACCCGTGTGTGCGCTGCAACGAGAAGATCAAGTTCTCGGCCCTGCTGGACAAGGCCGTGGCCCTGGACTTCGACGCGGTCGCCACCGGGCACTACGCCCAGGTGCTCCCCGGGCCGGACGGGCCCGAGCTGCACCGGGCCGTCGACCCGGCCAAGGACCAGTCCTACGTCCTGGCCGTGCTCGGCCCCCAGCGTTTGGCCCGGGCGATGTTCCCGCTCGGCGACACCCCCAAGGACCAGATCCGGGTCGAGGCGGCCGACCGCGGGCTGCGGGTGGCGGCCAAGCCGGACAGCCACGACATCTGCTTCATCTCGGACGGCGACACGCAGGGCTGGCTGGCGAAGCGGTTCGGCGAGCGGCCCGGTCCGGTGGTCGACTCCAGCGGCGAGGTGCTCGGCGAGCACCACGGCGCCTACGGGTTCACCGTGGGCCAGCGGCGGGGGCTGGCCATCGGCCGGCCGGCCGCCGACGGCAAGCCGCGGTACGTGCTGTCGATCGAGCCGGTGTCGAACACGGTGGTCGTCGGGGCGGTGGAGGAACTGCGGGTCAGCGCCATCAGTGGCGTCCGGGCGACCTGGTGCGGGCCGCTGCCGGCGGTCGGCCAGGACGTGTCGGTGCAGGTACGGGCCCACGGCCGACCGGTTCCCGGACGGATCCGCGCCCTGGGGCCGGACGGCGCCGGTCCGGACGTGGCGCGGACGCCGGCCACCGCGGTGGAGGTCGACCTGGTGGAGCCGATCACCGGGGTCGCCGCCGGGCAGACCCTGGCCCTGTACTCCGGCACCCGGGTGCTCGGCAGTGCCACCATCAGCGCCACCATCAGCGCCACGATCAGCGCCACCGCCTGATCTGGCCGGCACGGGGGTGGCTGAGCTCGGCGGGGTCTGGAAGCGGTACTTCCGGCGCGGGCCCTGGGTGCTTCGCGAGATCGACCTGCGGATCGAGGACGGCGCGATCCTCCTGCTGGTGGGCGGCAACGGGGAGGGAAAGTCCACCCTGCTGCGGATCGTCGCCGGAGCCTCGCAGCCCACTCGCGGGACGGCGGTGCGTCCCCAGCACTCGGTCGCCTACCTGCCGGAACGGTTGCCGGCCGACACCAGGATGACCGCGCGCACCTATCTGGCTCACCTGGCCCGGCTGCGGGGACGGGAGCACGAAGCCGTCCGGGACCGGTCGCTGGCCCTGCTGGAGCAGTTCGGCCTGACCCCGGGGGCTGACGTCCCGATCGGGCAGCTGTCCAAAGGCAACCGCCAGAAGGTCGGCCTGGCCCAGGCGCTCGGTGCGCAGGCTCGGCTGACCGTGCTGGACGAGCCGTTCGCCGGGCTGGACGAGCCGGCCGCCGCGCAGGTGCGGACCGTCCTGCTCGCGGCGCGGGCCCAGGGGCGCAGCCTGCTGGTCAGCACCCACCGTCCGGGCGTGGTCGAGACGGGCGACCCGGTCTACCGGTTGAGCGGCTCCCGGCTGGTGGAGTCGAGCGCGGCCGAGCGCGAAAAGGCGCAGGCGCCGACGGGGCGGCTGACTCGCCTCGTGCTGCGCCCGGCTCGATCGACGGGCGCACCCTCCGGCCGGCGGAGCCTCGACCTGGACGACGTGGACGGCGTGCGATCGGTGGTTCCCGACCCCGACGGGCAGGTCGTCGTCCTCACCGACGACCCCGATCGCCTCCTGGCCGTCGCCCGGTCGCAGGACTGGTCGTTCGTCGAGGGCGGCCCGCACCTCGGTGAGCGGCCATGAAGGCCGTCGCCCTCGTGCGGTACCTGGCCGCCGACGCACTGCGGGCCGAGCGCTGGGTGCCACCGGTGGTCCTGTTCCTCGTGACGACGGTGGCCGGCACCTCGGTCGGTGGAACCGCTCTGGGCTGTTACGGGTTCAGCTCGACCGTGCTGCTGCCGGTGGCGCTCTGGCTGACGGTGAGCGTGGTGAACAGCCAAGACCCGGTTCAGACGGCGATCACCACGGTGACCGCGGGCAGCGCGCTCGCCGTCCGGATCGCCGAGCTGGCGGTGGCTTACCTGGTCTGTCTGGGGCTCGCCGCCTTCGCCGTGCTCTATCCACTGCTCACCTCTCACCCGGCCGGGCGGCCCGAACTGCTCGCCGGGGTCGCCGGTCATCTGCTGACGGCGCTGGCCGGAGTGGCCTTCGGCTCGGTGCTGACCAGACCCCTGCTGAGCACCCCGGCCTGGGTCGTGCTCAGCGGGGTCGCGGTCGTGCTGGCCGAACTGCTGGTGCCCGGACTCCCGCCGTTCCACCCGGTCGGCGTCCTGTTCAGCGAGGTCGCGCCGTCCACCGGCCGGTTGGCCCGTTCGCTCGTGGTGGCCGGAATCGAGACCGCGGCCGGGGCGGTGCTCCTGGTCGGGCTGGGGCACGCGCTGTCCCGGCGGCGAACCTGAACTCGCGCCGCGGGACGTAGGCTCGCAGGGTGTCCATCGACCCCAGCGTCCGGTCCGCGAATCCGGCCGCCTCCGAGAACCCTGCCGCTCCGGACCGGTTCGCGTTCGGGCCCGGCAGTGCGACCGGCATCGGCTCCTGGCCCGGCACCGACGCCTTCGCCGCGGCCCGGGCCACCTTCGCCGACCTCGGCGAACCGCCCCTGCTGCCGTACCTGCCCGAACTGCCCGGCCGGGGGCCGGGGGCCGATCTGGTCGGCCGGTCGGCGACGCTGCTGGTAGACCTGCCGGTCGACCTGCAGCCCTCCGGCTGGCGGCTGGTCGACCACCCGGGGCGCGACCTCAACCGGGCCCGGTCGTTCCTGCGGCAGGATCTCGACGTCCTGGCCGAGGTCGCCGACGGCTACACCGGCCGGCTGAAACTGCAGGTCGCAGGTCCGTGGACGCTGGCCTCGGCGCTCTGGCTGCCTCGCCTGGAGCGGGCCGTGGTCGACCCGGGTGCGGTCCGGGATCTGATCGGCTCGCTCGCCGAAGGGATCAGCCGCCACGTCAGCGAGGTGTCCGCGCTGCTGCCCGGAGCCGAGATCGTCGTCCAGCTCGACGAGCCCGGCCTGCCCGCAGTGATCACCGGAGCCCTGCCCACGGCCAGCGGCTTCGGCCGGCTGCGGGCGGTCGACGAACCGGTGATCGTCGAAGGCCTGCGGACGGTGCTGGACGCGGCCACCGGGGCCGGGGCGATCGGGACCGTGCTGCACTCCTGCGCTCCCGGACTGCCGATCGAGATGCTGGTCAAGACCGGGGTCAGGGCGCTGTCGCTCGACCTCTCGCTGCTGCGCACCCGCGACTGGGAGCAGATCGCCTACGCGATCGAGAGCGGCACCCGGCTCTGGGCCGGCGCCCTGCCCACCTCGGACGCCGTCCTGGGTGGGGCACTGCCCCGGCCGGACACCGTTGCCGACGCCGTCTGGACGCCGTGGCGCACGCTCGGCCTGGAAGCGGCCGCGGCCGGTGCGGTCGTGCTCACCCCGGCCTGCGGGCTGGCCGGGGCCTCACCGCAGGTCGCACGGCGGATTCTCCAGCTGGTCGGCCAGGCGGCCCAGGTGCTGGCCGAGCGGGCCCAGGAGTAACCGCCCGCCGATCCGGCTGCGCCCGGCGCGAAACTGTCGGGGGTCTCGGGCAGGATTGCGGTTGTGAGTCAGACCGAGCAGAGCGCCGCGACCCCGCCCGAGCAGGCCCCCGTGCCCGACGAGGCCCGCCACCGCTGGACCGAGCTCGCCGAGGAGATCCGCGGCCACCGGTTCGCCTACTACGTGCGCGACTCGCCCACCGTCTCCGACGGCGAGTTCGATCGGCTGCTGCGCTCGCTCGAAGACCTCGAGGAGCAGTTCCCAGGGCTGCGCACGCCCGACTCGCCCACCCAGCAGGTCGGCGGCACCTGGTCCACCGACTTCGAGCCGGTCGACCATCTCGAGCGGATGCTCAGCCTCGACAATGTGTTCAGCCTCGACGAACTGCGGGAATGGGCCGAACGGGTCGAGCGCAACGCCGGCTCGCCGGTGCGGTACCTGTGCGAGCTCAAGATCGACGGCCTGGCCATGAATCTGCTCTACGAGCAGGGGCGTCTGGTCCGGGGGGCCACCCGCGGCGACGGCCGCACCGGTGAGGACGTCACGCTCAACGTGCGCACCATCGACGGCATCCCGGCCACGCTCACCGTTGGCACCGGGGTCCCGTTCCCCGAGCGGGTCGAGGTCCGCGGCGAGGTGTTCTTCCCGATCGAGGGCTTCAGCACACTCAACGCGAGCCTGGTCGAGGCGGGCAAGGCACCGTTCGCCAACCCCCGTAACGCCGCCGCCGGCTCGTTGCGGATGAAAGACCCCCGGGTCACCGCCTCCCGGCCGCTGCACATGCTGGTCCACGGCATCGGTGCCCGGCAGGGGTTCGACATCGACTCCCAGTCGCACGCCTACGAGTTGCTCAAAGCATGGGGCCTGCCGGTCAGCACGTCGTACCGGGTGGTCGGCACGATCGACGAGGTCTGCGCCTACATCGAGTACTTCGGCGAGCACCGCCACGAGCAGTTGCACGAGATCGACGGCGTGGTGGTCAAGGTCGACGACATCTCCCAGCAGCGCCGGCTCGGCACCACCAGCCGGGCGCCGCGTTGGGCCACGGCGTTCAAGTACCCGCCGGAGGAGGTCAACACCAAGCTGCTCGACATCCGGGTCAACGTCGGGCGCACCGGCCGGGTCACGCCGTACGGGGTGATGGAGCCGGTGCTGGTGTCCGGCTCCACGGTCGCCATGGCCACCCTGCACAACGCCCAGGAGGTCCGGCGCAAGGGCGTCCTGATCGGCGACACGGTGGTGCTGCGCAAGGCCGGCGACGTCATCCCCGAGATCGTCGGCCCGGTGGTCGAGGCCCGCGACGGCACCGAGCGCGAGTTCGTCATGCCGACCGTCTGCCCCGAGTGCGGCACCGAGCTCAAGCACCAGAAAGAGGCGGACGTCGACATCCGCTGCCCCAACTCCCGCAGCTGCCCGGCCCAGCTGCGCGAGCGCCTCACCCATGTCGCCGGCCGCGGCGCCTTCGACATCGAGGCGCTCGGCTGGGAGGGGGCGATCGCGCTGCTCACCGCGGGAGCGGTGAAGGACGAGGGCGAGCTGTTCGACCTCACCGAAGCCGACCTGATCACGGTCCCGCTCTACACCCGCAAGGACGGCGAGCTCTCGGCCAACGGGCACAAGCTCATCGACAACCTGCAGAAGGCCAAGGCCCAGCCGCTGTGGCGGGTGCTGGTCGCGCTGTCGATCCGGCATGTCGGCCCGACCGCGGCCCGGGCGCTGGCCCAGTCACTGGGCTCGATGGACCGGATCCGCGAGTCCGAGCAGGACGATCTGGCCGCGGTGGACGGCGTCGGCCCGGTGATCGCGATCGCCGTGCGGGAGTGGTTCGACGTCGACTGGCACGCCGAGGTGGTCCGGCGCTGGGCCGCGGCCGGGGTCCGGATGGCCGACGAGGTCGACGCCTCCACCCCGCGCACCCTGGAGGGGCTGACCATCGTGGTCACCGGCTCGCTGGTCGGCTTCAGCCGCGACGAGGCCAAGGAGGCGATCCTGACCCGAGGCGGCAAGGCGTCCGGGAGCGTGTCCAAGAAGACGTCGTTCGTGGTGGTCGGCGAGAGTCCCGGCACCAAGGCCGAAAAGGCGGTGCAGCTCGGGGTTCCCGTGCTCGACGAGGACGGCTTCCGAACCCTGATCGCGCAGGGGCCGGCTGCGGTCACGCCGGAGCCGATCGAGCCGGACGCCGAGGCGGGGCCGGACGCCCAAGCGGAGCCGGAAGGGGCGGCGGCGTCGGTCGAACCGAAGAAAAGGGCCGCTCCTCGAAAGCGGGCGCCGGCAAAGCCCAAGGCCGGGACCGAGCCGCCGTCCGATGCGGAGGAGGCCGGTTGAGCTCGCTCAGGTGCGGGTTGCCCGGTGCTGGGGGCCGATGGCGACGGAGCCGGCCAGAGCCATCAGCACGATGACGCCGGCCACGAACAGCATGGGGGTCACCCAGCCGCCGGCGACCGAGTGGATGAAACCGACCACGAACGGGCCGGTAGCCCCCAGTGAATAGCCGAAACCCTGCACCGCGGCCGACATCCGGCGGCTGTCGGGCACGCTGATCGCCCGGGCCACCACTACGCTGAAGATCACCGTGAAGCCGCCACCCTGAGCGGCTCCGCCGAAGAAGCACCACAGCGGCCAGAGCGAGGGTGCCAGGGCCAGGCCCAGCGGTAGCGAGATCCAGCCCGCGCACACGGCCAGCAGCGCGAACCGGGTGGACAGCCCCCGGGCCAGCATGGCCGGCACGGCGAAGGCCCCGAGCAGGGCGACCACCTGGAAGATCGACGAACTGGCGCCGGCCGCGCCGGGAGACAGGCCGAGGTCGTCGTGCAGCAGGGTCGGCAGCCAGGCGCTGATGCCGTAGTAGCTGAACGACTGGCCGGCGAAGGCCACGATCATCCCCAGCACCAGGGGCCGGCGCCACAGCGGCGCCGGCGAGGCCTCTTCCCGGGGCAGCAGATCGGCCTCGAGCGCCTCCGGCCCGACCTCCGTCGCGGGGGGCTCGGCGGCGGCATCGACACCCGGTCGGCGCCGTTCGGAGGCTTGTCGAACCTGGCCCCGCATCGCCGTTCGCCAGACCACGGCGGCCAGGACGGCGAAAAGCCCCCACGCGGCCAGCGACAACCGCCAGCCGACCAGGGCCGTCAGGGGGGCGCTGAGCGTGCTGGCCAGCATCGAGCCGACATTCAGGGCCGAGCTGTAGGACGCCGTCACCAAGGTGGTCGCGGTCGGGAAGTCGCGGCCGATGAACACCGGGATCACGACATTGCCGATGGTGATCGACAGGCCCATCAGCAGGGTTCCGAGCAGAGCGACCGAGATCGGGCCGGTGGATCGGACGATCCCGCCGATCAGGGTTCCGGCCAGGCCGATCAGCACGGCGTTCTCGAGGCCGGAACGCCGGACCAGGCCGAGCACCAGGGGAGTGCCGAGCCCGAAGCAGAGCACCGGGATGGTGGTGAACAGGCCGGCCGTTCCGGGGCCGATGTCGAGGCCGCCGCGCACGTCGCTCAGGGACGGCGCGATCGCGATGATCGGCGCTCGCATGGTCAGGGCCACCAGCAGGATGCCGCTGAGCAGCAACCAGGCCGTTCCGGGACGAGCAACACCGGGCGGGGTAGGCGCGGGAGCAGGTGCGGGCCCCGAAGCGGGTGGCAATGACGGGCTGGGCGGGGTCTGAGCCTGGTCGGGTCCCGTCCTCGGGGTCATTGTTCGGCCGCGCCGTGGGGCTGCAGCGCCACCGGGGCCGACGTCGGTGCCGTCGAAAGCGCCGTCGAACCGGGATCCCGGCGGACCGACGCCAGGGCGATGACCAGGCCGAGCGTGGCCAGACCGGCCGCGACCACGTTGGGCGAGCCGTAGCCGTAGCCGGCGGCGATGGTCAGCCCGCCCAGCCAGGCCCCGATCGAGTTGGCGATGTTGAACGCCGAGTGCATCGATGCGGCGGCCAGGTTGGGCGCCCCACCGGCCAGGGTGACCAGGCGCGACTGCACGGCCGGCAGCATCGCGACGGCGGTGAACGGGAACAGCACGATGGTGACCGCGGCCGTCACCTTGTTGTGGGCGGTGAACACGAAGGTGGCGGCCACGACGATCTCGGCCGCCAGGGCCCAGCAGATGGTTCGCATCAGGTTCTTGTCGGCCAGCCGGGCGCCGACGATGTTGCCCGCCGTCATCCCGATCCCGAACAGCACCAGCAGCGGGGTGATGCTCGACTCGGCGTACCCGGCCAGGTGGGTCATCATCGGGGCGATGTAGCTGAACGAGGCGAACATCGCGCCGCCGCCGATGGTGGCGATCCCGAGCGCGAACCAGACCTGGGGATCGCGGAAGGCCAGCAGTTCGTGGCGCAGCCGGGGCGGCTCGCTCGGCCGGGGCACCCGCGGCACGACCAGCAGCACGGCTCCGGCCGCGACCAGCTCGATCAGGCCGACCAGCACGAACACGAAACGCCAGCCGGTGTGCTGGCCGACCAGGGTGGTCAGCGGCACACCGACGATGTTGGCGATGGTGAGGCCGGTGAAGACCACGGCCATGGCCGAGCTGCGCCGGCTCGGGGCCACCAGGTCGGACGCCGTCACCGCGGCCACGCCGAAGAAGGCGCCGTGCGGCAGGGCGGCCAGGAACCGGATCACCAGCAGCCAGGTGAAGCCCGGGGCCGCGGCCGAGGCGAAGTTCCCGACGGCCAGGGCCAGGGCGAGGGTGATCAGCAGGCCTTTGCGGGGCAGCCGGACCGCGGCCGCGGTCAGCAGGGGCGCCCCGACCACCACGCCGAGGGCGTAGGCCGAGATCAGGTGGCCGGCCGCGGGGATGCTGACCTGGAGGCTGCCGGCCATGTCGGGCAGCAGGCCGAGGGTGACGAACTCGCCGGTGCCGATGCCGAACGCGCCGACGGCCAGGGCCAGCAGGGCACGCCGGACGGGCCCGATGGAGAAGGGCCCGATGGAGAAGGACAAGGAGCTCAGCCGTTCCGTCGCAGGGCTAACGCCTCAACCTTAGGCCTTGCCGGCCACTGGATGACGGGTCATGGGATGAATATCACCCGGGGTTGAGACGTGATTGGCTCTGCCCATGGACGCAGACGTCATTGTGGTCGGGGCCGGTCTGGCCGGGTTGGTCGCCGCCGCGGAGCTCACCCACGCCGGCCGGCGGGTGCTGCTGCTCGACCAGGAGGGCGAGCAGAACCTGGGCGGTCAGGCCTTCTGGTCGTTCGGTGGCCTGTTCCTGGTCGACAGCCCCGAGCAGCGCCGGCTGCGGATCAAGGACTCGGCCGAGCTGGCCTGGCAGGACTGGCTGGGCACGGCCGGCTTCGACCGTGACGAGGACGCCTGGCCCCGCCGCTGGGCCGAGGCCTACGTGCATTTCGCCGCGGGCGAGAAGCGGTCCTGGCTGCGGGCCATGGGCCACAGGGTGTTCCCGGTGGTCGGCTGGGCCGAGCGCGGCGGGTACGGCGCCAACGGGCCCGGCAACTCGGTGCCCCGGTTCCACGTCACCTGGGGCACCGGTCCGGGCGTGGTCGAACCGTTCGAGCGGCGGGTCCGGGCCGCGGTCGCGCAGGGCCGGCTGGAGTTCCGGTTCCGCCATCAGGTCGACGCCCTGACCCTGACCGGCGGCGCCGTCACCGGGGTCAGCGGGACCGTGCTGGAGTCGACCACCGTGGCCCGCGGCGAACCCAGTTCCCGGACCGCGGTGGGGCAGTTCGAGCTGAGCGCGCAGGCGGTGATCGTCACCGCCGGCGGCATCGGGGGCAATCACGAGCTGGTGCGCAAGGCCTGGCCGGCCCGGCTCGGCCCGCCCCCGGAACACTTGATCTCCGGCGTCCCGGCCCATGTCGACGGCCGGATGATGCAGATCACGCAGGACGCCGGCGGCGCCGTCATCAACCCGGACCGGATGTGGCACTACGTCGAGGGCATCCACAACTGGAACCCGATCTGGGCCCGGCACGGCATCCGGATCCTGCCCGGCCCGAGCTCGCTGTGGCTGGACGCGACCGGCAAGCGCCTCCCGGTGCCGCTGTTCCCCGGGTTCGACACCCTGGGCACGCTCAGCCACCTGCGGGCCACCGGGCACGACCACAGCTGGTTCGTGCTCACCCGCAAGATCATCGAGAAGGAGTTCACCCTCTCCGGCTCGGAGCAGAACCCGGACCTGACCAACAAGTCGTGGCGGGACGTCGTCGGGCGGGCCCGGGCCGGCGTGTCGGCCCCGATCCAGGCCTTCCTCGATCACGGCGAGGACTTCGTCACCGCCGCGACGCTGCCCGAGCTGGTGGCGGCGATGAACGCCGTCACCGGCGGCGAACCGCTGCTCGAGCTGAGCACGGTGGAGGCGGAGGTACGGGCCCGGGACAACGAGATCGCCAACCCGTACACCAAGGACCTGCAGATCACGGCCGTGCGCGGGGCCCGCAGCTACCTGGCCGACCGGATCACCCGGGTGGTGCCGCCGCACCGGCTGCTCGACCCGAAGGCCGGCCCACTGATCGCCGTCCGGCTCTCGGTGCTGACCCGCAAGACGCTCGGCGGGCTGCACACCGACCTCGACGGGCGGGTACTGGACGGCGCCGGCAACCCGGTCGACGGGCTGTACGCGGCCGGGGAGAGCGCCGGGTTCGGTGGCGGTGGCATGCACGGCTACCGCTCGCTGGAGGGCACCTTCCTGGGCGGCTGCCTGTTCGGCGGGCGCACGGCCGGGCGGGCGGCGGCGAAGGCCACCGCCTGATCGTCATCCGGGGTCGGTACAGTCCCGCTGCGTCAGGTCGATCAGTAGAGGGACGGGAGCAGTCCGATGGCAGTGAGCCTGCGGCCCGGGCCGCCGCTGAGATTCGTCACGCCCCAGATGACGCCGGCGGTTCGGCGGTTCATCGCCAACGAGGCCGGCAGCGCGGCCGTGCTGCTGGGCGCCACCGTGATCGCCCTGATCTGGGCCAACACCCCGCTGCGGGACAGTTACGCCTCGTTCTGGGAGACGCCGATCCGGTTCGCCGTCGGCGAGCACGGCCTGTCCCTGGACCTGCGGCACTTCGTCAACGACGCCGCGATGGCCGTCTTCTTCCTGGTCCTGGGCCTGGAGGTGACCCGCGAGGTACGGGCCGGCGAACTGCAGGACCTGCGCACCGTCACCGTGCCGGCGTTCGGCGCGATCGGCGGCATGCTGCTGCCGATCGGCATCTACCTGGCGATCAACCACGGTGGCTCGGCCGCGCACGGCTGGGGCATCGTGATGTCGAGCGACACCGCCTTCGTGCTCGGGGTGCTGGCCCTGTTCGGGCCGCGCTGCCCGGACCAGTTGCGGCTGTTCCTGCTGGCCCTGGCCGTGGTCGACGACATCGGGGCGATCACGGTGATGGCCCTGTTCTACACCGACCAGGTCAAGCTGATGCCGCTGCTGCTGGCAGGCCTGATCGTGCTCGGCTTTGTGCTGCTGCGCTATCTGGGCATCTGGCGGCTGACCCCGTACGTGCTGCTGACCATCGCGCTGTGGTCGGCGACCTACGCCTCGGGGGTGCATCCGACCCTGGCCGGGGTGCTGGCCGGGGTGCTGATCCCGGCGTCCTCGGCCTCCCGGGTCCGCACCCGGGAGCTGGCGGTGTTCGGGCAGGCGCTGATCGAGCACCCCTCGGCCGGCGGTGTCCGGCTGGCCAACCTGGCCGCCTCGGCCACCGTCTCGGCCAACGAGCGCCTCCAGGTCTGGCTGCACCCGTACTCGGCCTACTTCGTCATCCCGGCGTTCGGCCTGGCCAACGCCGGGGTCGACCTGAGCGCGCACACCCTGAAGGTGGCGTCGACCTCGCCGATCACCATCGGGGTCGCGGTGGCGCTGGTGCTCGGCAACGCGATCGGCATCACCGCGGCCTCGATCCTGGCCCTGCGGACCGGGCTCGGGGTGCTGCCGGGACGGGTCCGCTACAGCCACCTGTTCGGCGGGGCCGTGCTGGCCGGGATCGGCTTCACCATCTCGCTGTTCATCACCGACCTGGCCTTCGACGATCCGGTGATGCGGGATCAGGCCAAGATCGGGATTCTCGCCGGTTCGCTGATCGCGGCCCTGCTGGGGGCCTGGATCCTGCGGGTGATGGGCGAGCGGACGTCGTTGTGCTCGCCGATGGGAGACAGCGCGCCGACCGCGCTACCCCCGCTGCCATGGTCGGCGCCGGACTTTCGCGGTGCCGTCCGCTGACCGCCCGGTGGCGTGCCGCAGCGAGGGCAGGTCGACCCGGCCGTCGTAGACCTCGCCGTCGATGAACAGGGTCGGCGTGCCCGCGACGCCGACCTCGATGCCGGATGCGTAGTCGGCCTGGACCACGGGCGCGAACTGCTGCGCGCCGTCGCCGGCGGCCAGTTCCGGATCGGCGCCCAGCGAGCCGGCGTACAGCCGCAGGTCGGGATCGGTGAGGCGGCTCTGGTGCAGGAAGAGCTTCTCGTGGAACTGCCAGAACACGTCCTCGCCGGCGGTGGCGGCGACCGACTCGGCGGCCAGCGCCGCGGTCAGTGCGTGCGGGTGCACCTCGAACAGCGGAAAGTTGCGCCAGATCAGCCGCACCTGCCCGGCCGAGGACTCGACCAGTTCGCGCAGCACCGGCGCCGCCCCGGCGCAGTAGGGGCACTCGTAGTCGCCGTACTCGACCACGCAGATCGGCGCCTCGGGGTTGCCGAGCAGGTGGACCACCGGTGCGCTGAGAAACCGGGCCACCCGGGCTTCTACCGTGTCATTCGCGGGCATGACGTCATTGTCCACCCCTCAAGCAATACCGGATCAACCCCGGCATCAACCGGGATCAGCGGGTGGGCACCCAGAACCGCAGCTTCTCGGCCCGCTGGTCGTGCAGCAGGCCACCGGCGGCCTCGATCACCCGGCGCGAGCCGATGTTGTCCCAGTCGCAGGTGATCAGCAGGCACTCCAGGCCCAGGGCGGCCGCCACCGGCAGGCCCGCCCGCAGCATCGCGGTGGCGTGCCCGCGGCGGCGCTCGGGAGGGATCACGTGATAACCGACGTGGCCGCCGATCTCCCGCAGGAACGGGGTCAGCCGGTGCCGCAGGTGCAGCCGGCCGATGAACCGGTCGCCCTCGACCCACCACAGATGGGTGGACGGCACATGGCCGGGCAGGCGAGGGGAGTGCTCCCGGGTGTCGGCGATCAGGCCGTCGACGTACTCGGGCAGCTCGTCGTCGGCCAGCGCCGCCAGCAGGTCGCGGTAGAGGTCCATCGCGTCGTCGGCGTGCTCGCGGGCGGCGTCGCGGACCGAGTACGCGGCGGACAGGCGGGGGATCACCAACGTCGGCATGTCGCCAGCTTCGCAGGTCAGTGAAGGGTCTTTCCGTCGGCCAGCATGGCCACGAAGGTGGCGATCCGCCGGGCCCGGGTCTCGGCCCGCTTGGCGTCCTGCACCCGGTAGAGCACGGCGTACCGGTTCTGGCTGGTCAGGGTGAGGAAGAACGCGGCCGCGGCCGGCTCGGCATCCAGTGCGGCCTGCAGGTCGGGCGGCACGGTGATGGTGCTCGGCGGCTCGTAGGCCGCCGCCCAGCGCCCGTCGTCCTGGGCCTGCCGCACCGCGGCCAGGCCGGCCGGCGTCATCCGGCCCTCGGCGATCAGCTCCTCGGCCCGGTCGCGGTTGATCCGCGACCACTTGCTGCGCGGCCCCCGGGGCACGAACCGTTGCAGCCAGTACCGCGCGTCCAGGGAGTCCTTCTGGGCGTCGATCCAGCCGTGCCGCAGGGCCGCGTCCAGAGCCTCCCGGTAGGTGACGCTCTCGACCCCCGATCCCTTCTTGGCGAACTGGATCCAGATCCCGGACGACGTGGTGTGGTGCTCGGTCAGCCAGTCCAACCAGTCGTCGGCCGAGTCGAAGGTCTGCGCGTCACGGTCCATGAACGCCAAGTCAACCAGGCCCGCGCCGCGCGGCGACGGGCAAAACCGGTTGGCCGGTGACCGTAGACTGAAAGCTTCGTGCTCGCGGAGAGCGACTGCGGGCACAGTCGACTTGCAGGAGACACCACATGACCGCCATCTCGCGCGATGAGGTGGCTCACCTCGCGAACCTGGCCCGGATCGAACTGCGACCGGACGAGCTCGACCGGATGGCCGGTCAGCTCGACGTCATCATCGGTTCCGTCGCCCAGGTCCGTGAGGTGGCCGGTGACGACGTGCCCGCCACGTCGCACCCGATGCCGCTGAGCAACGTGACCCGTCCGGACGTGCCGCGCCCCGGCCTCACCGCCGAGGAGGCGCTGTCCGGCGCCCCGGCCCAGCAGGACCAGCGCTTCCGGGTGCCCCGCATTCTCGAGGAGGACTGATGAGCGGCTCCGAACCCAGCACCGACCTCACCCGCCGCACCGCCGCCGACCTGGCCGGCCTGCTGGCCGCCGGTCAGGTGTCGGCGGTCGAGGTCACCCAGGCCCACCTCGACCGGATCGCCGCCGTCGACGGCCCGAGCGAGTCCGGCGTCCACGCCTTCCTGCACGTCGCGACCGAGCAGGCCCGGGCCGACGCGGCCGCCGTCGATGCCGCCCGGGCGGCCGGTGAGCCGCTGCACGAGCTGGCCGGCGTCCCGATCGCGGTGAAGGACGTGATGACCACCCGCGGCCTGCCGACCACGGCCGGCTCGCGGATCCTGCAGGGCTGGGTGCCGCCGTACGACGCGACCGTGGTCCGCAAACTGCACGAGGCCCGGCTGATCGTGCTGGGCAAGACCAACATGGACGAGTTCGCGATGGGCTCCTCCACCGAGCACTCCGCCTACGGCCCGACCCGTAACCCCTGGGCCCTGGACCGGATTCCGGGCGGCTCGGGCGGCGGCTCGGCCGCCGCGCTGGCCGCCTTCGAGGCGCCACTGGCCACCGGCACCGACACCGGAGGCTCGATCCGCCAGCCGGCCGCCGTCACCGGCACCGTCGGGGTGAAGCCGACCTACGGCGGGGTCTCCCGCTACGGCCTGATCGCGCTGGCCAGCAGCCTGGACCAGGCCGGGCCGTGCGCCCGGACGGTGCTCGACACCGCTCTGCTGCACGAGGTGATGGCCGGCTACGACCCGCTCGACTCGACCAGCCTGAACGAGCCGGTCCCGCCGGTGGTCGAGGCGGCCCGGGCCGGGGCCCGCGACGGCCTGGCCGGGGTGCGGATCGGCGTCATCAAGGAACTGCGCGGCGAGGGGGACGGCGCGGCCGGCTACCAGAAGGGCGTGCTGGCCCGGTTCGACGAGTCGCTGGCCCTGCTGACCGAGGCCGGCGCCGAGATCGTCGAGGTGTCCTGCCCGAGCTTCAGCACCGCCCTGGCCGCGTACTACCTGATCCTGCCGAGCGAGGCCAGCAGCAACCTGGCCAAGTTCGACGCCATGCGCTACGGCCTGCGGGTCTCGCCGGAGGGCGTCAGCGCCCCGAGCGCCGAGCAGGTGATGGCGGCCAGTCGTGAGGCCGGCTTCGGCGACGAGGTCAAGCGCCGGATCATCCTCGGCACCTACGCCCTCTCGTCGGGTTACTACGACGCCTACTACGGCTCGGCCCAGAAGGTCCGCACTCTGGTCCAGCGCGATTTCGCGGCCGCTTTCGAGCAGGCCGACGTGCTGGTCTCGCCGACGTCGCCGACCTCGGCGTTCAAGCTGGGCGAGAAGCTCGACGACCCGCTGTCGATGTACCTGCAGGACGTCGCCACCATCCCGGCCAACCTGGCCGGCGTCCCCGGGATGTCGCTGCCCAGCGGCCTGGCCGACGAGGACGGACTGCCCGCCGGCATCCAGTTGCTGGCCCCGGCCCGGGCCGACGACCGGCTCTACCGGGTCGGCGCGGCCCTCGAGTCGCTCCTGCACCAGCGCTGGGGCGGAAGCATTCTCGACCGCGTGCCCGAGCTGACCGCCGCCACCTTCGAGGGAGCTGCCCGATGACCGCCGTATCCGATCGGGCTCACGCCAGCTCGCGTCTGGGCGAGGTGCTGAGCTACCAGGAGGCCCTCGACCGGTTCGACCCGGTGCTCGGGTTCGAGGTGCACGTCGAGCTGAACACCGCGACCAAGATGTTCTGCGGCTGCTCGACCGTGTTCGGGGCCGAGCCCAACACCCAGGTCTGCCCGGTCTGCCTGGGCCTGCCCGGCGCGCTGCCGGTGCTCAACGCGGCCGCGCTGGAGTCGGCGATCCGGATCGGCCTGGCGCTGCACTGCGACATCGCCCAGTGGTGCCGGTTCGCCCGGAAGAACTACTTCTACCCGGACATGCCGAAGAACTTCCAGACCTCGCAGTACGACGAGCCGATCGCGTTCAACGGCTACCTGGACGTCGAGCTGGAGGACGGCGAGGTGTTCCGGGTCGAGATCGAGCGGGCCCACATGGAGGAGGACACCGGCAAGTCGCTGCACGTCGGCGGGGCCACCGGCCGGATCCAGGGCGCCGAGTTCTCACTGGTCGACTACAACCGGGCCGGCATCCCGCTGATCGAGATCGTGACCAAGACGATCGAGGGAGCGGGGGAGCGGGCCCCCGAGGTGGCCAAGGCCTACGTCGGGGCGCTGCGCGAGCTGCTGCGGGCGCTCGGGGTCAGCGACGTCAAGATGGAACAGGGCTCGCTGCGCTGCGACGCCAACGCCTCGCTGCGGCCGAAGGCCGAACCCGGTCAGGACCAGTCGAGCGTGAAGTTCGGCACCCGGACCGAGACCAAGAACGTGAACTCGCTGCGCAGCGTCGAGCGGGCCGTGCGGTACGAGATCACCCGGCAGGCCGCGGTGCTCAAGGACGGCGGCACGATCCTGCAGGAGACCCGGCACTGGCACGAGGACACCGGGGTGACGACGTCGGGCCGGGAGAAGTCCGACGCCGACGACTACCGGTACTTCCCCGAGCCCGACCTGGTGCCGATCGCCCCGGACGCCGCCTGGGTCGAGCAGTTGCGGGCCACCCTGCCCGAGCCGCCGCCCGAGCGCCGCCGCCGGCTGCAGGCCGGCTGGTCGTTCACCGACAAGGAGATGCGCGACCTGTACAACGCGGGCGCGGTCGAGCTGGTCGAGGCGACCGTGGCCGCCGGGGCCGCTCCGGCCAGCGCCCGCAAGTGGTGGACCGGAGAACTGTCCCGGCTGGCCAACGCCGGCGGCGTGGCCCTGGCCGAACTGCCGGTGACGCCGGCCCAGATCGCCCAGCTGCAGTCCCTGGTGGACGCCGGAACGCTGAACGACTCGCTGGCCCGGCAGGCGCTCGAGGGCGTCCTGGCCGGCGAGGGCGACCCGGCCCAGGTGGTGGCCGGGCGCGGTCTGGAGCTGGTCTCCGACGACGGCGCCCTGGGGGCGGCCGTGGATCGGGCGATCGAGGCCAACCCCGGGGTGGCCGACAAGATCCGCTCGGGCAAGGTCCAGGCCGCCGGGGCCCTGATCGGCGCGATCATGAAGGAGATGCGGGGTCAGGCCGACGCGGCCCGGGTCCGCGAGCTGATCCTGGAACGACTCCCGGTGGCCGACGGGACCGGCGCCGACAACGCCGGTCGCTGATTCCGGGCCTCGGCCCCTAAGATGCGCGCCGTGACGGTGAGCAGCTTCACCGCCGGCCGGTATTCGGGTACCGGTCGGCGGCAGCACGACGCCCTGATGACCTGGGGCCTGCTGCTGTCCGTGGTCGCGGGCGGCACGGTGGCCGTGCTCGGGCTGACCGGCAGTTCGGCCACCCTCGCCCTCGGCGCGCTCTTTCCCGGGGTGATCGCCCTGGCCAGCGGATCCGTGCTGGCCTGGCGGGGCTCCCGGGAGCCGACCGCGGAGCGGTACCGCCAGCTGCTCGGCGCGGCCCTGATCGTCTGGTCGATCGGCCAGCTCTACAACGGGGTGGCCGTCGCCGTCGGCACCCCGGTGTTCCCGACCCCGGGCGACCTGATCTCGTTCCTCAGCGCGCCGCTGGCCGTCTGGGGGTTGCTGGCCGTGCCCCGGGCCGGTGCCGGCTCCCATCCGGCCTGGCGGCTGGGCCTGGACTCGACGCTGCTCGGCGTCACCCTGGCCCTGCCCTGCTGGCACTTCTTCTTCGCCGACATCTTCCACATCGCCTCGTTCGACCCCAGCGACTCGGTCGCCGTCCTGGTGCTGGTGGCCGACATCACGGTGGTCTGTGTGGCTGCCCTGGCCTTCGTCCGCGACCTGGACCGGGCCCTGATGCTGGCCTCGCTCGGGGCGGCCTGCTACAGCACCGGCGACCTGATCAACATGCACGCCACCCTGCTGCAGCCCGGCCACTGGCCCTGGCCCGGCGCCGTCCTGTGGTGCCTGGCCTGGCCGCTGATCGCGGTCGGGTTACTGCGCTACGAGCCGGCCCCGCTGGGCGCCGATCGCGCCAACTCACCGGTCGATCCGGATGCCCGGGGAGTGGTGATCACCACGACGGCCAGCCTGATCCTGCTGATGGTCTCGCTCGGTGCCCTGGTGCTCTCCGACGACAAGGACCGGGTCTCGATCTGCCTGGTGATCGTGGCGGTCGCGGTGTTCTGGGCCCGGGAGCTGCTGAACGCCCGGTTCCGCTCCCAGTTGCTGCGCCAGCTGCACTCCGAGGCGACCGCCGATCCGCTCACCGGGCTGGCCAACCGCCGGGTGCTTGCGGCCCGGATGTCGAGCCTGCCCCAGGGCGAGCCGTGGTGCCTGCTGACCGTCGACCTGGACGGGTTCAAGGACGTGAACGACCTGCTCGGGCACGCCACCGGCGACCGCCTGCTGGCCGCCGTGGCCCACCGGCTCAGTGCCGCCTCCCCGGCCGACGCCCTGGTCAGCCGGATCGGCGGGGACGAGTTCGCCGTCCTGCTGCCCGGCGACATCGAGGTCGGCACCCGGGTCGGCCAGCTGATTGTCACCGCCGTCCGGCAGTCGGCGGCCGACGTCGAGGGCGTGGCCCGGGTCGAGGTGTCGGCCAGCATCGGGGTGGCGGCCATGCACACCGGCCAGCCCAGCAACCGCCTGATCGACCTGACCGACGCCGGCCGGGCCGCCGATGCCGCCCTGGCCTCGTCCGAGGAGCTGACCGCGGACCTGAACGGCAGCGCCCGATCCGGGTCGGACTGGCCGCTGAACGGTTCGCGGCCGCTGAACGGGATCAACGGCGCGAACGGTCACGTCGTGGGGGCACCGACCGTGGTCGACCCGCTCGGGGCGCTGTCGGCCTCCGGCGCCGCCCTGCGGATGGCCAAGGCCGGCGGCCGCAACCGGGTCGAGGTCTACGACGCCGGGGTGGCCCAGATCCGCCAGCGCCGGCTGCGGGTCGAGGAGCGGCTGCGCTCGGCGGTCGAGACCGGGGCCATCACGGTGCTGTTCCAGCCGATCATCGACCTGCGCCGCGGGGTGCTGGCCGGTGCCGAGGCGCTGGCCCGGTGGAACGACCCCCAGCTGGGCCGGGTCGGCCCGGAGGAGTTCATCACCGTGGCCGAGCAGACCGGCCTGGTGGTGGCGATCGGCGAGCAGATCCTCGAGGCCACCCTCAGCAACGGTGTGGCCGAGGGCCTGTTCGACCGCGGCCTGCGGCTGAGCTGCAACGTCTCGCCGGTCCAGCTCCGGGTGGCCGGCTTCCACCAGGTCGTCCAGGAGGCGATCGCCTCGCACGGGGTGCCCCGCGAGCAACTGGTCATCGAGGTCACCGAGCAGGTTCTGGTCGAGGAAGGGCAGGCCGCGCAGACCCTGCACCGGCTGGCCGCGCTCGGCATCACCATCGCCATCGACGACTTCGGCACCGGCTACTCGGCCCTGGGCTACCTGCAGCGGCTGCCGGCCGACATCCTCAAGATCGACCGGTCGCTGACCAGCAGCCTGATCTCCGAACCGCGATCGCGGGCGATCACCCGGGCGGTGCTCGACCTGGGCCGCACGGTCGGGGTCAGCGTGGTGGTGGAGGGGGTCGAGACCAGCCAGGTCGACGACCTGGTCCGCCGGATGGGCGTCGGGTTCGGCCAGGGGCTGCACTACGGAGCGGCCATGCCGGCCTCCGAACTGGCCGCCATGGCCGACCGGCTGAGCGCCGCCCGCGTCGTCTGAACGCGCCGGGCCACCAGACGGGCCGGGTCAGCCCAGGTCGAGGGCGATGATCCGGTCGTCGTCCGCGGTCGGCTCGCCCCGCCCGTCCCGGTTGGACGTCGTGATCCACAGCCCGCCACCGGGCGCGGCCACCACGTTGCGGATCCGGCCGAACTGGCCGGTGAGCAGCGCCTTCGGCGGGCCGGCGGTGCCCTTGACGCCGCCCGCTCCGGTGGCGTCCGGGTGCAGCGGGACCTGCCAGACCCGCTCGCCGCGCAGCCCCCCGACGTAGGCGACGTCGTCCACGATGGCCATCCCGCTGGGGGAGGCCTCGCTGGTCGGCCACTGCACCAGCGGCTCGATGAAGCCGGCGTGCGCCTGCTTGCCCTCCACCACCGGCCAGCCGTAGTTGCCGCCGGGCACGATCCGGTTCAGCTCGTCCCAGGTGTTCTGGCCGAACTCGACCGCCCAGGGCCGGCCCAGGCTGTCGAAGGCCAGCCCCTGCACGTTGCGGTGGCCGAGCGAGTACACCCGTGACCCGGGGAACGGGTTGTCGGCCGGCACCGAGCCGTCCAGGTTGATCCTCAGGATCTTGCCGTTCACCGACTGCCGCATCTGGGGGGTGGTGCTGTCGCCGGCGTCGCCGGTGCCGATCCAGAGCTTGCCGTCGGGACCGATCTTCAACAGGCCGCCGTTGTGGTGATCGGCCGACAAGATGTCGGTCAGTACCGGCGTCGGAGCGCCGATCCGGGTGCCGTCGAAAGTCATCCGGACCACGCGGTTGTCGCCGGCGGTGGAGGTGAAGTACGCGAACAGGGTGGACGGCGCCTTCAGAGCCAGGCCGAGCAGGCCGCCCTCGCCGTTGTCGGCCACCCCGGGAACGGTTCCGACCGGCTTCGTGGTGCCGTCGGCGCCGACCCGCAGGATCCGGCCGGTGGGGCGCTCGGCGACCAGGGCCGAGCCATCGGGCAGGAAGGCCACCCCCCAGGGCACCCGCAACCCGGTCGCGACGACCTTGGAGACCGTGACCGCCGCAACGGCCGGACCCGAGGTGGGACCGGAGCTCGTGGCCGGGGCGGCCGCCGTCGGCGTGGTGGCGCTCGACGAACCGGACGAACAGCCGCCGAGCAGGAGTATCGACACCATCGCGACCGAGGCCGGGCCCACGGAACGGATTCTCATCCGCCGATCCTCCTCGCCGGTCGGATCGGGCGCCACCTAGACTCCTGGGCCATGGGGTGGGGTCCGGCGCGAGAACGCTCAGGCGCGTCCGTGGCTGAGCATCTCCGGGGTTACCCCGGGGAACGATCTGGATCCTCGACAGCACGCCGCACGCACTGCACTGCGCTCCGCGCAGCTACGTGCGCGCACCACAGGACTGGTCGCGACCGGATCCCACCGCCAGGTCTCGCCGCTGCCGCCTGGGCCGGACGTCGATGAGCCGGCCTCATCGGGCGGCCCTGGCCCGGGGCCTCGGCAACGCCTTCCTGGCCGGTCCGTGGCAGGCCGCCGGCCTGCGCGATCGGGCGGCCGAGGTGATCGGGGCCCGCCGCCGGTGGGTGCGCGGGCTGGTGGCCCTGGTGCTGGAGGCCTACCCGCGCCCGCCGGTGGACCGGCCGCGAGAGCTGGCCGCGTTCATCGCCGGCCGCGAACTGCTCGGCGAGGTGCTGGCGGACGCTGCTGTCCGGGGCCGGCCGGTCCCGGTGCGGCACATCGTTCCGGCCCCGACCCGGATGGCCCACCGGCGTTGGCCGGTGCCGGTGCTGGACGGCGAGGCCGACCTGGCCGCCCTGCTCGGCCTGGAGGTCGGCGAGCTGACCTGGTTCGCCGATGTTCACGGCTGGCAGCGGCGGGCCCCGGCCGGGCCGCTGCACCACTACCGGTACACCTGGCAGACCACGAGTTCCGGCCGCCCGCGCCTGCTCGAGGCGCCGCGGCCGAGGCTGCGGCAACTGCAGCGGACCCTGCTGGAACAGGTGCTGAACCTGATTCCGGTGCATCCGGCCGCGCACGGTTTCGTGGCCGGCCGCTCCGCGGTCACCGCCGCCGCCGAGCACACCGGGGCCGACGTGGTGATCAGCCTCGACCTCCGTTCGTTCTTCAGCAGCCTCACCGCGGGCCGGGTGTACGGGGTGTTCCGCGCGGCCGGCTACCCGCAACCGGTCGCGCACCAGCTCACCGGGCTCTGCACCACCCGGACGCCGGTGTTCGCGCTGGCCGCCATGCCTCCGATCCCGCCCGGCACGGTCGATCCCGGTCGCCGGGTCACGGCCCGCTTCGAACAGCGTCAGCTGCTGGCCGCCGCCCATCTGCCGCAGGGCGCGCCGACCTCACCGGCCCTGGCCAATCTGTGCGTGGCCCGGCTCGACCGCCGGCTGGCCGGCTACGCCCGGGCCGGCGGAGCCGCCTACACCCGCTATGCCGACGACCTGGTCTTCTCGGTCTCCGGTCGCGGCTCATCACCGGACCGGCTGATCCGGACGGTGACGGCGATCGTCGCCGCGGAAGGTCTGCGGGTTCAGCCGGACAAGACCCGGGTGCAGCGGGCCCACCAGCGCCAGAGCGTCACCGGGATCGTCGTCAACTCTCGGACCAACCTGGCCCGGGACGAGTTCGACACGCTGAAAGCATTGCTGCACAACGCGGTTCGCCACGGCCCGGCCGGTCAGAACCGGGACGGGCACGCTGATTTCCGCTCGCACCTGCTGGGCCGCATCGGCTGGGTGCAGCAGCTCAACCCCGAGCGGGGACGCCGATTGAGGGAGTCCTTCGACGCCATCAGCTGGTAGCGGTTCATCTCCCGAATGGCGGGCCGGGGCGGTGGGCGACCTGGTCGAACCGGGTCAGGGCGAGGCGGGCCAGGTCGGGGTGGGGGGCCAGCGGAGCGGCCACCCGGTCGGCGCCGGCCTCGGCCAGCCGACCCGAGAAATGGCCCGGGGCAAGCAGATACGTGGCGATCGCGACCGGCCGGCCCGGGTGCGCGGCCCGGGCCGACCGCACGGCCTCGGGCACGGTCGGTCGGGCCGAGGCCAGATAGCCGACGGTCACCGGTGATCCGCGGCGAGCGGCCAGCTCGGCCGCGATCTGCTCGACGTCGGCCCCGGCCCGCTCGTCGCTCGACCCGGCGGCGGCCAGCACCACCGGATCGCCGGCGACGGCTCCGCACTCGTCCAGCCGCTCGGCCAGCACCTCGACCAGCACCGGGTCCGGCCCCAGAGCGGGCGCGGCCACGGCCCGGCCGCCGGCCGACTCCACCGCCCGGGCGATGTCGACCTTCACGTGGTACCCGGTCGAGAGCAGCAGCGGGACCACCACGATCGAGCGCCCCCGGCCGGCCAGGTCGGCCACCACGGCGTCCAGGAACGGCTCGTGCACGTCGACCTGGGCGGCCCGGACCTCCAGGCCCGGGCGGGCCTGCGCGATCTGCCGGCGGAACTCGTCCATGGTGGCCCGGCCGGCCGGCTCCCGGGTGCCGTGACCGCATCCGATCAGCACCGGCCCGGGCGTGGACGCCGGCCCATCGCCGAACGGTTGCCGCTCGCTGAGCATCGCTCGCGCCTCCGGTCCTGATCGCGGCGGCGGCCCGACGGGTCACCGGCGGGCCAGTCTGGCACGCCGGTGAAGCGCGGTTCCGAGTACCGGCGCCGGCCGTCTCGCGACGGCGTACAGTGACGGGCTGTGAGCCAGCCGACTGATTCGAACCGCGTCGAACCCGACATCAAGCCCCGCAGCCGCAAGGTGACCGACGGGCTCGAAGCGACCGCCTCGCGCGGCATGCTGCGGGCCGTGGGTCTCGGCGACGAGGACTTCGCCAAGCCCCAGATCGGGGTGGCCAGTTCGTGGAACGAGATCACGCCCTGCAACCTGAGCCTCGACCGGCTGGCCAAGGCCAGCAAGGACGGCGTGCACGCGGCCGGCGGCTACCCGCTGGAGTTCGGCACCATCAGCGTCAGTGACGGCATCTCGATGGGCCACGAGGGCATGCACTTCTCGCTGGTCAGCCGCGAGGTGATCGCCGACAGCGTGGAGACGGTGATGCAGGCCGAGCGGCTGGACGGCTCGGTGCTGCTGGCCGGCTGCGACAAGTCCCTGCCGGGCATGCTGATGGCCGCGGCCCGGCTCGACCTGGCCAGCGTCTTCCTCTACGCCGGCTCGATCCTGCCCGGCAAGGCCACGATGACCGACGGCACCGAGCGCGACGTCACCATCATCGACGCGTTCGAGGCGGTCGGCGCCTGCGCCCGGGGCCTGATGAGCCGGGAGGACGTCGACATCATCGAGCGGGCGATCTGCCCCGGTGAGGGCGCCTGCGGCGGGATGTACACGGCCAACACGATGGCCAGCGCGGCCGAGGCGCTGGGCATGTCGCTGCCCGGCAGCGCCGCCCCGCCGGCCACCGACCGGCGCCGCGACGGGTTCGCCCGCAAGTCCGGTGAGGCCGTGGTCGAGCTGCTGCGCAAGGGCATCACCGCCCGCGACATCATGACCAAGCAGGCCTTCGAGAACGCGATCGCGGTGGTGATGGCGTTCGGCGGCTCGACCAACGCCGTGCTGCACCTGCTGGCGATCGCCCACGAGGCCGAGGTCGAGCTCAGCCTGGCCGATTTCACCCGGATCGGCGCGCAGGTGCCGCACCTGGCCGACGTCAAGCCGTTCGGCCGGTTCGTGATGTTCGACGTCGACCGGGTCGGCGGCGTCCCGGTCGTGATGAAGGCCCTGCTCGACGCCGGCCTGATGCACGGCGACGTGATGACCGTGACCGGCCGGACGATGGCCGAAAACCTGGCCGACATCAACCCGCCCGATCTGGACGGCAAGGTGGTCCGGGCGATCAAGGAACCGATCCACAAGACCGGCGGGATCACCGTGCTGCACGGCTCGCTGGCTCCCGAGGGCGCGGTGGTCAAGAGCGCCGGGTTCGACAGCGACGTGTTCGAGGGCACGGCTCGGGTGTTCGACCGTGAGCGGGCCGCGATGGACGCCCTGGAGGACGGCACGATCACCGCCGGGGACGTCGTGGTGATCCGCTACGAGGGTCCCAAGGGTGGCCCCGGCATGCGCGAGATGCTGGCCATCACCGGGGCGATCAAGGGCGCCGGCCTGGGCAAGGACGTGCTGCTGCTGACCGACGGGCGGTTCTCCGGCGGCACCACCGGCCTGTGCGTCGGGCACGTGGCTCCCGAAGCGGTCGACGCCGGCCCGATCGCCGCCGTCCGGGACGGGGACAAGATCCGGCTGAACGTCGCCGAGGGCACGCTCGACCTGCTGGTCGACGACCGCTCGATCACTGCCGAGGAGCTGGCCGAGCGGTTGCGGGGCTGGGCCCCGGTGCCGCACAAGTTCACCCGGGGCGTGCTGGCCAAGTACGCCAAACTGGTCGGTTCCGCCTCGCAGGGCGCCGTCCTGGGCTGAGCCGGGCTCAACCTGAGCCCGGCGCGCGCCGATGATCAGCATCAGCGCGCATTCAGGGGGCCAGGCGCAGGTGAGCAACAACGATCAGATCGCGGTCACGGTCGCAGCCGGGGTGGGCATCGCCGCCCTGCTGCTGATCGCGGCTGCCCGGGGCCGGACGGCGCTGTCCAGCGCCGTGGTCACCGCGGTCGCCTACCTGATCTGGACCGGCGGCTGCGTGGCCCTGCTGCTGGGCGCGCCGAGCCTGCCGTTCTGGGCCGGCCTGCGCCCGTTCCTGCTGGTCCTGATCTCGGCGGCGCTGAGATCCACCCCCGGGCCGATGCGCACCGGCCGGGAGTGGCTGGAGCTGCTGTTGGACGGCTGGATGACCGTGGGCGGCCTGTTCGGCCTGTTCTGGATCGTGGCCAAGGCCCAGGACCTGGACCCCGACCGCGCCCCGCTGAGCCCGGTGATGCTCTGGCTGGTCGGGCAGATCCTGCTGATGTCCATGGTCGGCGGCATGCTGGCCCGGTCCGCCCCGGGCCAGCGCCGGGCCCAGCTGATCTCGTTCGTCGGCGGCCTGATCGTGCTCGCCGGGGACGTGCTGGCCCTGGTCACCGGCAACACCCGGGACGGGATCGGGTTCTGGCTGGGCGGGGGGCTGATCCTGGCGGTCAGCGTGCTGCTGTTCGGCGGCCATCTCGACGCCAGCACCTACATCGCCCAGGAACAGCCGCTGCGGATCCGGGCCTGGCAGTTGCCGATCGCCTTCACCCTCGCCTACGTGTTCCTGCCGATCGACCACGACGGCGTGCTCGACGTGACCATGGGGGCGCTCGTCGCCGTCCTGTTCCTGCAGCTGGTGGTGCACAGCCGAGGCAACGAGGGCCTGTGGCGACGGCTGCTGGAACGGACCCGGATCTACCAGCAGATGCTGCTGGACAGCCAGGACGTGATCCTCCAGGTGGACGCGCGGGGCGTGGTCGAGTTCGCCAACCCGGCCACCGCCCGGGTGCTGTCGCTGGACCCGGACGGCCTGGTCGGCACCCTGCTCGGGGATTACCTGCACCCCGACGACCCCGGGCTCGGGCTCACCGCCATCGCCTCTCTGCACTCGGGGCTCAACCCGGCCCAGATCCCGGCGCTGAGCCCGGCCCCCGGGGCGGTCGCCGACAGCTCCGTGAGCCAGGTGGCCCGGTTCCGGGTCGGAGCCGGCTGGCGGTACGTCGAGTGGACGATCAGCCCGCGCGATCCGGGAACGCGCAGCCGTGCCGCGGGCTGGATCCTGTCCGGGCGCGACGTCTCGGACCGGATCGCCCTGCAGAGCGACCTGGTCGACGCCGCCCGCACCGACATGCTCACCGGCCTGCTGAACCGCGGCGCCTTCCTGGTCGCCGTCGGCGCCCGGCTGGCCGCCGGCCCGGCCGCGGTGCTGTTCGTCGACCTCGACGACTTCAAGTCGGTGAACGACACGATGGGCCACGGCCAGGGCGACGAGGTGCTGCGCCGGGCGGCCGAGTGCCTGGCCCAGGCAGTCGGGCCGGACGACCAGGTGGCCCGCCTGGGGGGCGACGAGTTCGCCGTCCTGACCGGCACCGCCGACCCGGTCCGGGCCCGGACCGTGGCCGAGGACATCGTCACCGCGTTCAACGGTTTCGACGAGGCCGCGCACGGGCGGCCCTCGGTCTCGGCCAGCGTGGGGGTGGCCGTCGCCGACCACGCCACCGCGATCGAGCTGCTCCGGGACGCCGACCTGGCCATGTACCGGGCCAAGAAGCGGGGCGGGGCCGGGCTGGTCGAGTTCGAGTCGTGGATGTCGGACCGGGTGATGGAGAGCTCCCGGCTGCGTGCGGACCTGGAGACCGCCGTCCGGGAGGAGAAGCTGGCCCTGTACCTGCAGCCGGTGGTCGACCTGCACACCCGCCAGTGGGAGGGGTTCGAGGCCCTGGTCCGCTGGCCGGTCGGGCGCGAGACCTGGTCGCCGGCCCAGTTCCTGCCGGTGGCCGAGGAGAGCGGCCTGATCGTGCCGATGGGCGCCTGGGTGCTGGGCGAGGCGCTGCGCCAGCTCGCCGGCTGGCGCGACACGACGCTGGGCATGGCGGTCAACGTCTCGGCCCTGCAACTGGTCGGCACCGACTTCCACGAGGTCACCATGGCCGCGCTGGCGGCCAGCGGGGTCTCCCCGGACCGGCTCACCCTGGAGATCACCGAGCAGGCCGCGATCCAGGACCTGGGCCGGACCGCTTCCCGGCTGGAAGCCCTGCGCAGCGAGGGCATCCACGTCGCCATCGACGACTTCGGCACCGGATTCTCGTCGCTGCAGTACCTCTCGCGGCTTCCGGTCGACATCCTCAAGATCGACCGCAAGTTCGTCTGGGGGCTGGGACAGCAGGCCGAGGACGACGTCCTGGTCCGCTCGATGCTCGGCCTGGCCGCCGAGCTCGGGCTGCAGGTGATCGCCGAGGGCGTGGAGACCCGCCGGCAGGCCGACCTGCTGCTGGAGTACGGCTGCCGGCTGGCTCAGGGATTCCTGTTCTCGCCCCCGCGCCCGATCGAGGAACTGCGCTCCAGCGACCCGTTCGTCAGCCCGGCCCCCGCACCACCTCACCCTCGACCAGCCGAATCGGACAGAGCGCGCCAATCGAGTTAGCCTCAGGGCCGTGGTGCTGGGCTTCGTGATGGTGGCCGCGGCGGCCCTGGCGGGGTGGTCGTGGCTCTCGGCCCTGCGCGCGAACAGCCCGTTCCGCCCGTCCGAGGTCGTCGCCCTGGTCGCCTGGGCCGCACTGTCAGGGCTGGGCCGGCTGGTCTCGCTCTGGGGCGGGCCCTCGGCCCAGCAGAGCGCCGATCTGCTGCTGCTGGCCGGTTCCGGGCTGGCGCTGCTGGCCGTGGCTGGGGTGGTCCGCCGGTTCAGCGCCGCCATCGGCGGCCTCGGGGCCGCGGTGGCCGAGTCGGCGCTGAACGCCACCTCGCTGGTGACCCTGGCCTGGGTGCTGGCCGGCGGTCCGCTGCGCCCGCCGTCGTCGGCGCTGCTGGCGGCGGCGCCGGCGATGATCGATCTGGCCACCGCGACCCTGATGCTGCGGCTGGCCAGCCTGATGCCGGACGCCGTGGCCAGGCCGGCCAACCGGCCCCGGCTGCTGCTCTGCGCGGTCACCGTGGTCCTGGTGGCCGGCGGCAACGGCCTGCGCGGCCTGGACGCGCTCGGCATCCACACCCGCACGGACGTCGTCCGTCTGGTGATCATCGCGGGGTACCTGCTCGCGGCCCGGATCCCGCGGATCGCGACCGCGGCCCCGCCGATCACCCGGCGCCCGGTCTCGGGCTTTCGGCTGCTGCCCTACCTGCTGGTCTGCTCGGCCATCGTCGCGGTCTGCATCCAGGCCCTGACCAGCACCACCGGCCCGGTCCCGGTGGTCCTGGTCACCCTGGTGGTGTCCAGCCTGATCGTGCTGCAGGCCTTCACCCTGAACGAGAACGACCAGCTGCTTACCGATCTGAGCGAGTCCCGCCAGCGGCTGGCCGCTCTGGTCGAGAACACCAGCGACCTGATCGTCCGGCTCGACGTTAACGGCCGGGTGACCGAGGCCAACGCCGCCGCCGTCCGGTTGCTGCACCGCACGCCGAGCTCGCTGTTCGGCCGGTCGTTCGACGACCTGGCCCAGTCCGAGGACCGGCGCCGGGTCCGCGAGGCGGTGCTCGACGTCACCCGCGGTCGCACCCAGGCGGCCCAGGTCGAGCTCCGGCTGGCGCCCCCGGCCACCGGCACCGCCCAGTTGCGGCTGCGGGCGCTGGAGGGCGGCGCGGTGGCCAACCTGAACGACGTCACCGACGCCGTCCAGCTGCGCCAGCGTCTGGAGCGGCTGGCCCGCTACGACCAGATGACCGGCCTGGTCAACCGCTCCCACCTGCTCGAGGTGATCGCCTCCTGGCTGGCCGAGCCGCAGAACGACGTGGCCGTGCTCTACGCCGACCTGGACGGCTTCAAGGCGGTGAACGACCGGTTCGGGCACGGCGCCGGCGACCGGGTGCTGACCGAGGTCGCCTCCCGCTTCGACGCCGTGGCCGGGGCGGTGGACGCCCGCCGGGTGATCATCGGCCGGGTCGGCGGCGACGAGTTCATTTTGGCCATGGAGGGTCTCGGGGGCGAGGCGGCCACGATCGCGGCCCAGCGGGTGGTCGAGGCCATCGCGCCGTCCTTCGTGGTCGGCGATCGGACCGTGCAGCTCGGGGTCAGCGTGGGCGTGGCCGGGTGCGGTCCGGCCCACCAGGCGACCGAGGGCGGGCCCGTGCCCAGCAGCGAGGCCGGTGCGGCCGAGCTGGTGCACCGGGCCGACCTGGCCATGTACGCGGCCAAGGCCAGCGGCCGGGCCCAGGTCGCGGGCTGGGACCCGCAGCTGGAGGAACGGGCCCGGCGCCGGGTGGACATCGCCATCGGGCTGCGCGGCGCCCTCGACACCGGTGCCCTGGCGGTGGCCTACCAGCCGATCGTGCGGCTGTCCGACGGCGTGGTGATCGGCGCCGAGGCCCTGCTCCGGCTGCCGCCCGGCCTCGACCCGGCCGCCTTCGCCCCCGGCCTGGACGCCCTGGTCAGCCCGGCCGAGCTGGTCGCCGCGGCCGAGGACAACGGGACCATCCTGGAGATGGGGGAGTGGGTCCTGGGCCAGGCCGTCCAGCAGGCCGCCGCCTGGGCCGCGGCCGGGCACGAGGCCAGCGTGAGCGTCAACATGTCGGTCCAGCAGCTGCTCTCGCCGCACTTCGTGGACGCCGTCCGGATCGCGCTGCAGACCAGCCGGCTGCCCGCCGAGCGCCTGGTGCTGGAGCTGACCGAGAGTCAGCTGGTCGGCGAGACCGGACCCGGGCTGGAGCAGCTGACCCGGCTGCGCCGGCTCGGCGTGCGGCTGGCCATCGACGACTTCGGCACCGGCTACTCCTCGCTGTCGTACCTGCGCCACCTGCCGGTCCAGCTGGTGAAGCTGGACCGCAGCCTGCTCGACGACCTCGGGGTCGATCCGCGGGCGGCAGCCCTGGCCCGCTCGGTGGTGGCGATGGCGGCCGAGCTGGGCCTGCTGGTGGTGGCCGAGGGCATGGAGGACATGGCCTCGGTCCGGCTGGTGCGCGATCTGGGTGCTTTCGCCGGCCAGGGTTTCGCCCTGTCCTCGGCCCTGCCCGGCGAGCAGATGGCCCGGGTGCTGGCCGGCCCGGCCCTCGATCTGGACGCCGACGTGGTCGTGGACCTCACCCGGACCGAGCCCCATCTGACCGCAGAGCGGGCATCTGGTCTCAGTTAGTGAGATCGACGGAGTGTCGATTGACAGTTCGCGCACGTCGCGCGATCGTGGTCATCATGCGTAGGACTCTCGTACTCGGACGGCGCGCTCGCTGAGGTCATGCTGACCCGCCGAGCGCGCAACCCCTTGTGCCCTATGGGCCGAGGGGTTTTTTCGTCCCACCATCCATGACGAAGTCGCACCACCGACCCGAAGAAAGGCCGCCATGTCTGGCCAGCGAAGCACCGACCAGTCCTCCGGATCCTCCGGCGGAACCCCCGAGGCGATCGCGATGACCGGGGCCCAGAGCCTCGTTCGCTCGCTCGAGTCGGCCGGCGTAGAGGTCGTCTTCGGCATTCCCGGCGGCGCGATCCTTCCGCTCTACGACCCCCTGATGGACTCGCCCATCCGGCACATCCTGGTCCGCCACGAGCAGGGCGGTGGCCACGCCGCCACCGGTTACGCCCAGGCCACCGGCCGGGTCGGGGTCTGCATGGCCACCTCCGGGCCGGGTGCGACCAACCTGGTGACGCCGATCGCCGACGCCTACATGGACTCGGTGCCGCTGGTGGCCATCACCGGCCAGGTGTCGAGCAAGGCGATCGGCACCGACGCCTTCCAGGAGGCCGACATCGTCGGCATCACCCTGCCGATCACCAAGCACAACTACCTGGTGACCGATGCGGCCGACATCCCGCGGGTGATCGCCGAGGCGTTCCACATCGCCAGTACGGGCCGGCCGGGTCCGGTCCTGGTCGACGTGTCCAAGGATGCGATGCAGGCGATGACCACCTTTACCTGGCCCGAGAAGATCGACCTGCCCGGCTACCGGCCGGTGGCCCGCCCGCACGGCAAGCAGGTGCGGGAGGCGGCCCGGCTGCTGATCGACTCCAAGCGGCCGGTGCTCTACGTCGGCGGCGGCGTGCTCAAGGCCCGGGCCGGCGACGAACTGCGAGCATTGGCCGAGCTCACCGGGGCTCCGGTGGTCACCACCCTGATGGCCCGCGGCGCCTTCCCGGACTCGCACCCGCAGCATCTGGGCATGCCCGGGATGCACGGCTCGGTGGCCGCGGTCACCGCGCTGCAGAAGGCCGACCTGATCGTCAGCCTCGGGGCCCGGTTCGACGACCGGGTGACCGGCAAGCTCGACTCGTTCGCGCCGCTGGCCAAAGTGGTGCATGCCGACATCGACCCGGCCGAGATCTCCAAGAACCGGGTCGCCGACGTGCCCATCGTCGGTGACGCCCGCGACGTCCTGCACGAGTTGTTCGTGGCCGTCACCGCCGAGCACGAGGCGGGCCGGCACGCCGACCTGGCCGACTGGTGGAAGGTGCTGCACGAGTGGCTGGCCAACTACCCGCTCGGGCACGCCGCGCCGCCGGAGGGCGAGGTCTCCCCGCAGCACGTGATCTCCCGGATCGGGGCGATCGCCGGTCCGGAGACGATCTACGTGGCCGGCGTCGGGCAGCACCAGATGTGGGCCTCGCAGTTCATCCGGTACGAGAACCCGAACACCTGGATCAACTCCGGGGGCCTGGGCACGATGGGCTTCGCCGTGCCGGCGGCGATGGGGGCCAAGGTCGGTGCGCCGGACACGACCGTCTGGGCGATCGACGGTGACGGCTGCTTCCAGATGACCAATCAGGAGCTCGCCACCTGTGTGATCAACAACATCCCGATCAAGATCGCGGTGATCAACAACTCCAGCCTGGGCATGGTCCGGCAGTGGCAGACGCTGGTCTACAACGAGCGCTACTCCAACACCGACCTGCACACCTCGGTCGGCAGCCGCATCCCCGACTTCGTCAAGCTGGCCGACGCCTACGGGTGCGTGGGCCTGCGCTGCGAGCACCCGGACGACGTCGACGCGACGATCCGGAAGGCCATGGAGATCAACGATGTCCCGGTGGTGATCGACTTCGTGGTGTTCCGCGACGCCATGGTCTGGCCGATGGTCGCCGCCGGATCCAGCAACGACATGATTCAGGTCGCCCGCGACGTCTCGCCGCAGTGGGACCGAGAGGACTAGGACGATGAGCAAGCACACCCTGTCGGTGCTGGTCGAGAACCGGCCCGGCGTTCTCACTCGGGTCGCGGCGCTGTTCGCCCGGCGCGCCTTCAACATCCACTCGCTGGCGGTCGGGCCCACCGAGCACGACGGCATCTCCCGGATGACCGTGGTGGTCGACGTCGAGGAACTGCCCCTGGAGCAGGTCACCAAGCAGCTCAACAAGCTGATCAACGTGATCAAGATCGTCGAGCTGGAGCCGGCCAACTCCGTCCAGCGCGAGATGCTCCTGGTCAAGGTGCGGGCCGACCTGCAGACCCGCAGCCATGTGCTGGAGACGGCCGAGCTGTTCCGGGCCCGCGTGATCGACGTCGCCCCGGACGCGGTGACCATCGAGGCCACCGGCAGCCCGGAGAAGCTCGAGGCCCTGCTGAAGGTGCTGGAACCGTTCGGCATCCGCGAGCTGGCCCAGTCCGGCCTGGTCGGCATCGGGCGCGGTAACCGGTCGATCACCGACCGCGCCCTGCGCAGTGCCTGACCAGTTTTTGTCACCGCAAGAACCGCTTACTGAAGGAGACGCCCACCGTGGCCCAGATGTACTACGACGACGACGCTGACCTGTCCGTGATCTCCGGCCGCCAGGTCGCGGTCATCGGCTACGGCAGCCAGGGACACGCCCACGCCCTCAGCCTGCGCGACTCCGGCGTGGACGTGCGGGTCGGCCTGGCCGAAGGCAGCAAGAGCCGGGCCAAGGCCGAGGCCGAGGGCCTGCGGGTGGTCAGCGTGGCCGAGGCGGTCCAAGAGGCCGACGTCATCATGCTGCTCACCCCCGACCACGTGCAGCGCACGGTCTACAAGGAGTCGATCGAGCCGCACCTGGCCGAGGGTGACGCCCTGTTCTTCGGCCACGGCTTCAACATCCGGTTCGGCTACATCACGCCGCCGCCCGGCGTCGACGTCTGCATGGTCGCGCCCAAGGGTCCCGGCCACCTGGTGCGCCGCGAGTTCTCCGACGGCCGGGGCGTGCCGGTCATCGTCGCGGTCGAGAACGACGCCACCGGCAAGGCCTGGGACCTCACCCTCTCCTACGCCAAGGCGCTCGGCGGCCTGCGGGCCGGCGGGATCAAGAGCACCTTCACCGAGGAGTGCGAGACCGACCTGTTCGGCGAGCAGGCCGTGCTCTGCGGCGGCATGTCGCAGCTGGTCCAGTACGGCTTCGAGACGCTCACCGAGGCCGGCTACCAGCCCGAGGTGGCCTACTTCGAGTGCCTGCACGAGCTCAAGCTGATCGTCGACCTGATGTACGAGGGCGGCATCGCCAAGCAGCGCTGGAGCGTCTCCGACACGGCCGAGTACGGCGACTACGTCTCCGGCCCGCGGGTGATCGACCCCCACGTGAAGGAGAACATGCAGGCCGTGCTGGCCGACATCGTCAGCGGCGCGTTCGCCAAGCGCTTCATCGACGACCAGGACGCCGGCGCGCCGGAGTTCACGGCCCTGCGGGCCAAGGGCGAGCAGCACCCGATCGAGGCCACCGGCCGCGAGCTGCGCAAGCTGATGAGCTGGGTCAAGTCCACCGACAGCGACTACGTCGAGGGCACCGCCACCCGCTGACCTGCGGTTTCGCCACGAGGGCGACATCGGCGAGCATCTGGAGTTTTCCTTTTGTTCACTGATGTCGCCCTCGGCGTTTGGTTTGCCGGCGATCCCGGCTAACGTCCTGCCTTGTGGACGACGCGCGCACCGACCAGCTCCTGCTCGGCCCCGAGCAGCTCCGGCCCTGGACCGAGACCGGGGCGGACCGGCTGCGGGCCGCCGCCGACGCTCTGGCCGCCGCGATCCGTACTCACGCCGAGTCGGTGATCCAGGCCGGCCGGGATGGCAACCCGGTCGACGTCTTCGCCGCCAACGACGTCTTCCAGGCCGTGGTGCTGGAGTACTCCGAGGCCGAGTACGACTTCACCGGTCTCGGCTCGCCGCTGCTCGCGATGGAGCAGGACGACGAAGAACTGCCCGCCTGACCGTCCGGCGGGGCGGCCGGGGTGACGGCCGGGTGCGTTATTTGTCGGGCTTGACCGGGTCGTAATCCGGGATTCGGTTCGTAGACTCGAAAACGAGTCGCGTCCTGTTCCCCCGCCCCGGCAGTAGGGAAGTCCTGTGACCATGCCCGTCGTCCTCATCGCTGAGGAACTCTCGCCCGCCACCATCGACGCCCTCGGCCCCGACTTCGAGATCCGGCACTGTGACGGCGCCGACCGGGCGCAGCTGCTGGCCGCGATCACCGACGTCGACGCCGTCCTGATCCGCTCGGCCACCCGGATCGACGCCGAGGCGCTGACGGCGGCCCGCCGGCTGCGGGTGGTCGCGCGGGCCGGGGTCGGCCTGGACAACGTGGACGTGAAAGCGGCCACCCAGGCCGGCGTCATGGTGGTCAACGCCCCGACGTCCAACATCGTCTCGGCCGCCGAGCTGGCCGTGGCCCTGCTGCTGGCCACCGCCCGGCACGTGCCCCAGGCCAGCTCGGCGCTGCGGGCGGGGCAGTGGAAGCGCTCGGCCTACACCGGCGTGGAGCTGTTCGAGAAGACCCTCGGCGTGGTCGGCCTGGGCCGGATCGGGGTGCTGATGGTCCAGCGGCTGAGCGCTTTCGGGATGAACATCGTTGCCTACGACCCCTATGTGTCCACGGCCCGGGCCGGCCAGCTCGGCGTGCGCCTGCTCGGCCTGGACGAGCTGCTGGCCGAGAGCGACTTCATCACCGTGCACCTGCCCAAGAACGCGGAGACCACCGGCCTGATCGGGGAACCGCAGCTGCGCCTGGTCAAGCCGAGCGTGCGGATCGTCAACGCCGCCCGGGGCGGGATCATCGACGAGGCAGCCCTGCACGACGCGCTCAAGGAGGGCCGGGTGGCCGCGGCCGGGCTCGACGTCTACGCGGTCGAACCCTGCACCGACTCACCGCTGTTCGAGCTCGACTCGGTGGTGGCCACCCCGCACCTGGGCGCCTCCACCGACGAGGCCCAGGAGCGGGCCGGGATCGCGGTGGCCCAATCGGTCCGGCTGGCCCTGGCCGGCGAGCTGGTGCCGGACGCGGTCAACGTGTCCGGTGGGGTGATCGCCGAGGAGGTCCGCCCGGCCATCGCCCTGGCCGAGAAGCTGGGCCGGATCTTCACCGCCCTGGCCGGCGGCCTGCCGACCCACCTCGACGTCGAGGTGCACGGCGACCTGATCGGCCACGACGTCAACGTGTTGCGGCTGTCGGTGCTCAAGGGCCTGTTCGACGGCGTGGTCGAGGGTCAGGTGTCGTACGTGAACGCCCCCGTCCTGGCGGCCGAGCACGGGATCGAGGTCCGGCTGCTGACCGACCCCGACAGCCCGCAGTACCGCAACGTGGTGACCGTGCGGGGCACGCTGGCCGACGCCACCGCGCTGTCCGTCTCCGGCACCCTGACCGGTACCAAGCAGGTCCAGAAGCTGGTGGCGATCGACAGCCACGACCTGGAGGTGCCGCTGGCCGACCACATGCTGGTGCTGCGCTACACCGACCGGCCGGGCGTGATCGGCGCGCTGGGCCGGCTGCTCGGCGACGCCGGCATCAACATCGCCAGCATGCAGGTCGGGCGGACCGACGAGGGCGGCGCCGCGGTCTCGGTCCTGACCCTGGACGACGTCGCCCCGCAGCCGGTGATCGACGAGATCGTCCTGGGGGTGGAGGCCGAGTCGGTGCGGCAGCTCACTCTGGGCGGCTGAGATGATTCGGGCGTGACCGATGTAGCGCTGGCCGGGCCCAACTCGTACGCGGTGCAGGCCGGCGGCCAGGTCGCGGCGCTCGGCGGCAACGCCGTCGACGTCGTGCTCGGCGGCATGTTCGCCGCCCTGGTCAGTGAGCCCGGGGTGGCCTCACTGGGCGGGGGCGGCTTCGTCACCGTGGCCCCGCCGGGGGCGGCCGCGGTCACCGTCGACGGATCGGTGGCGATGCCCGGCACCGGCCGGCCTGCCTCGGCCTTCGGGCGGGGCATGACCACGCTGTACCTGGACTACGGCGGCGGCACCCATCTGGACGTCGGGCCGGGCTCGGTCGCCACCCCGGGCACGCTGGTGGCCCTGGAGACGGCCCATCGCCGGTTCGGCCGGGTGCCGTGGGCCGAGGTTGTCGCGCCGGCGGCCGAACTGGCCCGCGCCGGGTTCCGGATCGGGCGGGCCGCCGGCAACTACCTGACCTTCTCCGGACAGGCGCTGTTCGGTCGCGATCCGGCCGCCCGGGCCGCCCTCACCGGCGCCGACGGGCGCGCTCTGGCCACCGGCGACCTGATGGTCCTGCCCGAGCTGGGCGACTTCCTGGACCTGGTGATCAAGGAAGGGGCGGCCGCGCTGCACGGCGGCGACGTGGCCCGGGCCCTGGTCGCCGAGATGGACGCGCACGCGGGCCTGATCACCGCGGCCGACCTGCGCGACTACCGGGCCGTGGTCCGGCCGGCCCTGCGGACCCGGATCGGCGGCTGGGAGTGGGCCACCAACCCGCCGCCGGCGGTCGGCGGGGCCACCTTCACCGCGATGCTGATGCTGTTGCTCGAGGGCGGGCCCCGATCCGGTCGCCCGGACCTGGCCGACCTGATCGCCGTCCAGGCGGCGGTGCTGGCCGGCCGGGCCCAACGGCTCGACCTGGCCCCGGACCGGATCGCGGCCGCCGAGCAAATGATCGCCGAGGTGACCGCGGCCGGTACCGGCCGGCGGTCCGGCTCGGCCTCCACGGTGCACCTCTCGGCGGTGGACGCTGACGGTCTGGCCTGCGCGATGACGGCGTCCTCGGGCTACGGGGCCGGGGTCACGGCGCCCGGCACCGGGGTCTGGCTGAACAACTCGCTCGGCGAGCGGGAGCTGAACCGGCGCGGGCCGCACGCCCTGCCCCCGGGGGAGCGGCTGATCTCGAACATGACGCCGACGGTCGGGCGGCACCAGGACGGCCGGCTGCTGGCCATCGGCAGTCCTGGGGCCGACCGGATTGCCACCGCCGTCCTCCAGGTGGTGCTGGGCCTCGTCGCCGGGGACTCGCTGAGTCAGGCGATCGACGCGCCCCGGGTCCACGTCAGCCTGGACCAGGACGGCGAACCGGCGGCGGTGGAGTTCGAGAGCGACCTGGCCGGCGGTGCGGCGGCGGTCACGGCCGCCTCGGCCGGCCTGCCCGGGCGCGAGCACGAGGCTCGGGCGATGTTCTTCGGGGGAGTGGCCGCCACCTTGCGCGAGGCCGACGGCCGGCTCGTGGCCGCCGCCGACCCGCGGCGCGAGGGGGCGGTACTGCTGGCCTGATCGACCGGGCCGCGATCCGACCCGTCGGCCGGGGCCGATCCCGGCCCGATCCGGGTGCGAGCCGGTGTCAGCGGGTGGCGCCGAGGCGCTCGGCGGCGGTGCGCTGGGCCGGGACGGTGACCGGCCCCGGGGAGGTCCGGGCCGGTCGTCGGGAGCCGGCGCGGGCGCCGTCGAGCCAGGTGGCCAGGCCGGCCACCACCGCGGCGGTGAGGGCCAGCGCGACGACGAGAACGGTGATGATCTGGGTCAGGGTAGGGATGCTGAGCATCGGGAGATGCCCTCCTTCGAGTCGCCGTCAGGGCCGGCCCCGGTGGGTCGGCCTCTCGCCATCGGCGACATCAACCATGACAACGTACGTTGGTATGGTTTGCTACCCGACTCGGCGGTGACCCTGCTCACCCCTGCTTCGACGTCCATTATTTGAGATGGGTGACCGGCATCCGGACGGCGGGGTTAGAATCGACGTCATGACCACGCCCAACTCCCCGCAGGCCATCCGGCTGGCCGTCATCCCTGGTGACGGCATCGGCCCGGAGGTGGTGGCCGAGGGCTTGCAGGTGCTGCGAGCCGCGGTGGGTTCCGAGGCGGTCGTCGAAACCACCGAGTACGACCTCGGTGCTCGCCGGTGGCACGCCACCGGCGAGACGCTCCCCGACTCCGTGCTGGCCGAGATCCGGCAGCACGACGTGATCCTGCTCGGCGCCGTCGGTGATCCCGGCGTGCCGAGCGGAGTGCTGGAGCGGGGGCTCCTGCTGCGCCTGCGGTTCGAACTGGACCACTACGTCAACCTCAGGCCGGCGCGGTTGTACCCGGGCGTCACCTCGCCGCTGGCTCCGCACGTCCTCGGTGACCGCGAACTCGACTTCGTCGTGGTCCGCGAGGGTACCGAGGGGCCGTATGTCGGCAACGGCGGCGCGGTGCGCACGGGTACACCGCACGAGATCGCCACCGAGGTGAGCATCAACACCGCCTACGGCGTGGAGCGGGTGGTCCGCGACGCGTTCCGCCGGGCCGCGGCCCGGCCCCGGCGCAAGCTCACGCTGCTGCACAAGCACAACGTGCTGACCCATGCCGGTCACCTCTGGCGGCGCACGGTCGAGGCCGTGAACGCCGACTTCCCCGAGGTCACCGCCGACTACTCGCACGTCGACGCGGCCACCATCTTCCTGGTCCAGGATCCGACCCGGTACGACGTGATCGTCACCGACAACCTGTTCGGCGACATCGTGACCGACCTGGCCGCCGCGATCGCCGGCGGCATCGGCCTGGCCGCGTCGGGCAACATCAACCCCGACCGCACCGCGCCGAGCATGTTCGAGCCGGTGCACGGCTCGGCCCCCGACATCGCCGGGCAGCAGAAGGCCGACCCGACCGCGACCATCCTGTCGGTGGCGATGCTGCTGGAACACCTGGGCCTGGACAAGCCGGCCCAGCGGGTTGAGCAGGCCGTCGCCGCCGATCTGGCCTCGCGCGACATCCGAGTACCCAGGTCCACAGCGCAGATCGGTGAGGCGATCGCCTCCCGGCTGTCCGACTGACGACGCACCCGCGTCGGCAGCGGGCGCTGCGCTGATACGGTCCCCAACAGAGCCCGTACCGGCGAAACCGCCGGTGACGCGAGGGAGTATCGCGATGGACACCACAACGGCGAACGACAGCACGAACCTGACTTTCAGCTTCACCCCCAACGCCAGCCCGGTGAGCGAGCAGCGGCGGGCCGAGATCCTGGCCGCGCCCGGGTTCGGCAAGTTCTTCAGCGACCACATGGCCTCGATCACCTGGTCGGCCGATCAGGGCTGGCACGACGCCGGGGTGATCCCCTACGGCCCGCTGCTGCTCGACCCGGCCTCGGCCGTCCTGCACTACGCCCAGGAGATCTTCGAGGGCCTCAAGGCGTACCGCCACGCCGACGGCTCGGTCTGGGCCTTCCGGCCCGAGGCCAACGGCGAGCGCCTGCAGCGCTCGGCCCGCCGGCTGGCCCTGCCCGAGCTGCCGCTGGCCGACTTCCTGACCTCGATCGAACAGCTGGTCCGGACCGATCAGGCCTGGATCCCCTCCGGCGAGGAGACCAGCCTCTACCTGCGCCCGTTCATGTACGCCTCGGAGGCGTTCCTTGGGGTCCGCCCCTCGGCCGAGGTCCGCTACCTGGTGATCGCCTCGCCCGCCGGGGCCTACTTCGCCGGTGGGGCCAAGCCGGTCTCGATCTGGCTGTCGACCCAGTACAACCGAGCCGCGCCCGGCGGCACCGGGGCGGCCAAGTGCGGCGGCAACTACGCGGCCAGCCTGGCCCCGATGCTGGAGGCGGCCGACCACGGCTGCCAGCAGGTCTGCTTCCTCGACGCGGTCGAGCAGAAGTGGGTCGAGGAGCTCGGCGGGATGAACGTCTACTTCGTGCACCGGGACGGGCGGCTCATCACGCCGGAGCTGAGCGGCTCGATCCTGGAGGGCGTCACCCGGTCGTCCATCCTGCAGTTGGGCAAGGAGCTCGGCCTCGACGTCGAGGAGCGCAAGATCGACATCGACGAGTGGCGGGACGGCGTGGCCTCGGGCGAGATCACCGAGGTGTTCGCCTGCGGCACGGCCGCGGTGATCACGCCGATCCGCCGGCTGGTCTGGGACGGCGGCTCGGTCGGCGACGCCGAGGCCCCGGCCGGAGCGGTCACCACCCGGATGCGCCAGGCCCTGGTCGACATCCAGTACGGCCGCACCCCCGACACCCACGGCTGGATGCGCCGCCTGGCCTGAGCCGCCCGACCCTGGCTCGACCCCGGCCTGACATTCGTCACGGTCATGGCGTGACGCCTGGACCGCGCGGCCCGCGGCGGCGTCGTCCAGGCTCGGACGTATGAGAACTGATGGTGGCGGCACGCTCAACGCCATGCTCTACGGAGCCGTGCTGGTGCTGGCTCTGCAGGTGGGCGCGGCGCTGATCGCGCCGCGCGGGCCCCGGCCGTCGTGGCCGGCGGCCGGCTTGTGGTTGGTCGTCGCCGTCCCCTCGGTGCTGCAGTTGCCTTTCCCGGCCGTGCTGACCGCGCTGCGCCGGGATCCGGACCTGATTCGCCGCCACCACCAGTACTGGCGGCTGCTGACCTCGTTCGTGGTCCAGGACGGCGGGGTGGCCGGCACGGTCTTCAACCTGGCCGTGCTGGCCGTCGTGGCCACGGTCGCGGTGGCGCTCTGGGGAACGGGCCGGGCGGTGCTGGTGTTCGTGCTGGCCCAGCTCGTGTTCGACGTGGCCGCCACCTACCTCTCGGTCAACAAGGGGGCCGGCAACTCCGGAGCCGATTTCGCGGTGGTCGCCGCGATGGTCGGGCTGGGCCTGCGCTACCGGCCCGAGCGCGCCGTCCTGGCCCGGGCGGCGGGCGTCGTCGCCGGCGGGGCGCTGCTGCTGGTGCTGAACGACGCGCACGGCATTCCGGTGCTCGCGGGCCTGCTGCTCGGCCCGTTGGTGGCCTGGTTCACCGGTTACGGCCCCGATCTGTGGCAGACTCGTCACCACGATGCCAACAGCTGAGTTCATTATCGGCAGGCGCGTCGACACCGTCTGAGGCGGCGGCCGGATCTGCGGCCCCCTCACCCACCGTCGACGTGCAGACCTCTCGCGACCAGCGAGGGGTCATTTTCATTTTCATGCAGGAGAGCGACCATGCAGGACTCGAACGCCACCGCGGTCCAGGTGTACGACACGACGTTGCGCGACGGCGCCCAGCAGGAGGGCCTGAGCCTGTCCGTGTCGGACAAGCTGGCCATTGCCGGGCACCTCGACGAGCTCGGCGTCGGCTTCATCGAGGGCGGCTGGCCGGGGGCCATCCCCAAGGACACCGAGTTCTTCCGCCGGGCCGCGGCCGACCTGACGCTCAAGAACGCCACGCTGGCCGCGTTCGGGGCCACCCGCAAGGCCGGGCTCGCCGTCCATCAGGACCCGCAGGTGCTGGCCCTGGTCGACTCGCTGGCCCCGGTGATCACCCTGGTGGCCAAGAGCGACGTCCGGCACGTGGAGCGGGCGCTGCGGACCACCCCGGCCGAGAACCTGGCCATGATCGCCGAGACGGTGTCGTTCCTGCGCGAGCAGGGGCGGCGGGTGTTCGTCGACGCCGAGCACTTCTTCGACGGCTTCCGGTTCGACCCGGCCTACGCGGTCGAGGTGGTGCGGACCGCCACCGAGGCCGGGGCCGAGGTGGTCGCGCTGTGCGACACCAACGGCGGCATGCTGCCGACCCAGGTCGCGGACGTCGTGCACGCCGTCCGCCAGCTCTCCGGCGCCGCGCTGGGGATCCACTGCCACAACGACACCGGGTGCGCGGTGGCCAACTCGCTGGCCGCGGTCGACGCCGGCGCCACCCAGATCCAGGGCACCCTCAACGGGTACGGCGAGCGCACCGGCAACGCCGACCTGATCACCATCCTGGCCGACCTGGAGCTCAAGCTGGGCCGCCCGATGCTGCCGCCGGGTCGGCTGGCCGAGGCGACCCGGATCGCCCACGTGGTCAACGAGATCACCAACGTGACGCCGTACGCCCGCCAGCCCTACGTCGGCGCCTCGGCGTTCGCCCACAAGGCCGGTCTGCACGCCAGTGCGATCAAGGTCGACCCCGATCTGTACCAGCACATCGACCCGGTGGCGGTCGGCAACGACATGCGGATGCTGATCTCGGACATGGCCGGGCGGGCCTCGATCGAGCTCAAGGGCCGCGAGCTCGGGTTCGACCTGACCGGCGACCGGGAGCGGCTGGGCCGGGTCACCGAACGGGTGAAACAGCTTGAGGCGCAGGGCTACACGTTCGAGGCCGCGGACGCGTCGTTCGCCCTGCTGCTGCACGAGGAGGTGTTCGGCTTCCGGCCCGCCTACTGCGACGTGGAGAGCTGGCGGGTGATCACCGAGGTGCGGGCCGGGGTCGAGGGGGCAGTCTCCGAGGCCACCGTGAAGCTGATCGCCGACGGGCAGCGACTGATCGCCACGGCCGAGGGCAACGGGCCGGTCAGCGCCCTCGACCACGCCCTGCGGACCGCTCTGCTGCCGGTCTACCCGGAGCTGGAGCGGATCAAGCTGACCGACTTCAAGGTCCGGATCGTGGACGCCGCGACCGGCACCGACGCCGTGACCCGGGTGCTGGTCGAGACCAGCGGGGCCTCGACCACCTGGGAGACGGTCGGGGTCGGGCCGAACGTGATCGAGGCGTCCTGGTCGGCCCTGCTCGACGGCATGACCTACGGCCTGCTGGCCCTGCACGTGCCCCGGCGCTGAGCGCCGCTCGTGCGGGACGCTCAGACCTGGAACTGGCTGACCAGCCGGCGTAGTTCGTGGGCCATCGTGCTGAGCTCGACCACGGCGGTCTGGGACTGGGTGATGCCCTCGGTGGTCACCCGGGAGGCATCGGCGATCCCGGCGATGTTGGCCGCCATGCCCTCGGCCCCGCCGGCGAGGGCCGAGACGCTGCGGTTCATCTCGTTCGCGGTGGCCGACTGCTCCTCGACCGCGCTGGCGATCACCGTCTGGTAGTTGCTGATCATCTCGATCACCGAGCTGATCTCGCCGATCGCCTGGACCGCCCCGGCGGTGTCCTCCTGGATGGCCAGCACCCGGGCCGCGATGTCCTTGGTGGCGTCGGCGGTGGCCCGGGCCAGGTCCTTGACCTCGCTGGCCACGACGGCGAAGCCGAGGCCGCTCTCGCCGGCCCGGGCCGCCTCGATGGTGGCGTTCAGGGCCAGCAGGTTGGTCTGCTCGGCGATCTTGGTGATCATCGCGACGACCGAGGCGATCTCGGCCGAGGAGTCGCCGAGCCGGCCGACCTGGGCCGTGGTCGAGCGGGCGACCTCCACCGCCTGGCCGGCGACCTGGGCCGCCTCGGTGGCGTTGAGCGCGATCTCGCGGATCGCCGAGCCCATCTCCTCCGAGCCCTGGGCCAGGTTGTTGACGTTGTCCGAGACGACGCCGGCCGCGGCCGAGACGCCCTGGGCCTGGCCGGCCGACTCGGTGGCCGAGTGGGCCATCGACTGCGAGGTCGAGGACATCTCCTCGGCCGCGTGAGCCACCGCGGTGGCCGACTCGGCGACCGAGGCGATCACGGCCCGGACCGAGGCCTGGGCCGTGTCCAGGGCCCGGGCCATCTGGCCGAGCTCGTCGCGGGAGTGCACGTCGGCGGTCACGGTCAGGTTGCCCGAGGCCATGGCGTCCAGGCTGCGCCGGACCCGGATCAGGGGCCGGGTGATCGACTGGACCACGAACGTGGCCATCGCGATCAGGACGACGGCACCGATCAGCACGGCGATGATCATGGCGACGAAGGCGTGCCGCCGGTTGGCCGCGTTGACCTGCTCGGCGTGCGCGATGGTCCGGGTGAAGAAGCCCCGCTCGTTCCGGACGACCGCGCTGACCAGGTAGTTGTCGACGTCGATCTGCTCCCAGCCGAGCCGGGCGCTGGTCGGGTCGGCCGCTGCGTTCTTGACGAACCGCTCGACGGTGGCGATGTAGTCGGTGAGCACCGACGTGATCCGGGCCACCGAGGCGGCCTGGGCCGGGGCCAGCTTCACCTTGGTCAGCCGGTCGAGCAGATCTTTGGCGGTCTCCACCTGGCGGGTGAGGATCGGGACCTGGTCGGCCGGGCGGTCACGCACGATCACCTGCAGGCCGTTGGCCTTGAGCTCGCTCGCGGCCCGGTCGATCTGCAGCACCAGGGCGCCGGCGTCGTTGACCCGCTTCAGGTCGGCGGCGGTCGAGGAGGCCGAGCGATTGGTGCCGGCCGTCACCACCAGGCAGGTGAGCAGGGCAGTCAGGCTGACCGCGACCAGGGCCATCAGCTTGGTCCGGGTCTGCAGGTCGAGGAAGCCGGCCAGCAGCCGGCCGGAGGGGGACGTCGGCCGTGCCGCCATCAGGGTGCCTTCCATCGGGGTCAGCCGACCTGAGCGGCGGTGTAGTACCCGCCGTCGATCAGCACGCTGCGGTAGTTGTTCTTGTCGACGCTGACCGGCTGCAGGAGGAACGACGGGATCGTCTTGACCCCGTTGTCGTACTGCTTGGTGTCGTTCACCGCCGGGACGCCGCCGGTCAGGATCGAGTCGGTGATCTGGACGGCGACCTTGGCCAGCTCCCGGGTGTCCTTGTAGACGGTCTGGCCCTGCTTGCCGTCGGCGATGGCCTTGACCGAGTCGAGCTCGGCGTCCTGCCCGGTGACCACCGGCAGCTTCTTCGAGGCCGATCCGTACCCGGCCCCGGTCAGCGCGGCCACGATGCCTCGGGCGACCCCGTCATTCGGGGCCAGCACGGCATCGAGCCGGAACGAGCTGCTCCGCCCGGCCAGGAATTTCGTCATCCGGGCCTGGGCCACCTTCGGGTCCCAGTTGAGCGTGGCGGCGCCCTTGAAGTCGTCGCGCCCGTCCGGGACGACGAGTTGACCCGACTTCAGGTAGGGCTTGAGCACGCTCATCGCGCCGTTGAAGAAGAAGGTGGCGTTGTTGTCGGTGGCGGCACCGGCGTAGAGCTCGATCGTGAACGGGCCCGAGCCCGGCTTCAGCGGCAGGGTACGCACCAGGTAGCTGGCCTGCAGCACGCCGACCTTGAAGTTGTCGAAGGTGGCGTAGTAGTTCACGTTCGGGCTGTCGCGGATCAGCCGGTCGTAGGACAGGATCGGGATCTTCGCGTCAGCGGCCTTCTGCAGCACCGCTTTCAGGGCCGAGCCGTCGACCGCCCCGATCACCAGGGCCTTGTCGTGGGCCGCGATCATCGACTCGATCTGCGAAATCTGCGTCTGCACGTTGTCGTTGGCGTACTGCATGTCGGTCTTGTACCCGAGCACCTGGAACTGCTTGACCATGTTGGTGCCGTCGTCCACCCAGCGCTGGGCGGTCTTGGTCGGCATGGCCAGCCCGATCGTGCCCGAAGACGGCGCGCTGCCGGCGGTGGTGGAATCGCTGCTGCCGGCGCCGCAGGCACTCAGGCCCAGGGCGACGGCGACCAGGGCGGCCACCCGGATCGGGACGGTGCTGCGACTCATTCTTTCCTCCACGACGGCAGTTCCGCGCCCGGCGACACGAGTTTCCCGGCCCCAGGGGCCTGGTGAGTGTTCGGCGTACCTGAGCCGGCACTGAAGGACGAGCGGTTACTCAGAGCGAAACGTTGACAGCTCTAGGGAGCCAACCTACATTTCGTATGTCCGGTTTTACCGATATAAGCACTTAGTTGGACGCCCGATTCCGCACTCACGGCGACGCCCTGATTGCCGCCGTGGAACGGAACCGAGGCTGCCCGTCAACGACAAGTCACCTTGACATCATGTCAAGGTGACTTTACGTTTGGGGCATGGTCAGAGCAGTCGCCGGGACGCCGGAGGTCAGGAGCAACCGGGTTCGCCCGGTCCGGGTCGCCGCCGGCATCACCCAGGCCCAGCTCGCGGCCGCGGTCGGCGTCAGCCGGCAGACCGTGAACGCGCTCGAGGCCGGAAACTACGCCCCGTCGGTATATCTCGCGCTGCGGGTGGCGGCGGTCCTATCGACCACGGTCGAGGATCTGTTCGCCGTCCGGGCCGACCGCGATTCGAAGGAGAAGCATGAACGCGTTGGATGACCGGTTCGAGCGGCTGGCCGAGGTGGTCGCCGACTTCGGCAGCCCGTTCTACACCGAGGAGCGACAGCGGGACGTCTGGAACGAGGCCTCGGCTCTCGGTTTTCAGACCATGCTGTGGGGCACGCTCGGCCTCGGCTGCGCGATGACCTGGATCGGTGGCCGGCCGGTGATGGGCTGGGCCGTCGCCCTGTACGTCGTGGCCACCGTGGCCGGCTGGCTGACCCTCGGCCATGCCGGCCGCCGAGGCGTGACCGGGCGCGAAGGCGTGCGGCTGCGCCAGCCGCGGGTCTACCTGGCGCTCGTCCTGTACCTGGCCACGATGGTCGGGTTCGTGGTCCGGTCCGGGATCGACCTCACGGCGTCCACCGTGGCCGGGGCGGTGGTCGGGGTGACCCTGGTCACGGTGCCGGCCGCGATCGTCACCGTCGTCCGGCACCGCCGGTCGGCCGAGGCCGACGACCGGGCCGCCGAGGCCGACGACCGGCCCGCCGACCGCTGACTCACACCGGGGCCAGCAGCGGCTGGAGCGCGTCGAGCAGCTGAGCCCGTAACTGCCGGCCGAGGTCGGCGATCTCGCGCTGGGCGGCCACGTACTCGGCCTTGCCCTCCGGCGTCTCGATCGCGACCGCGGCGTAGCCGAGATCGCTCAGGTCGTAGGGCGAGGCCCGCATGTCCAGCTCGCGGGTGCGCCGGGCCAGCCGGAAACAGCTCAGCACCAGCTCGCTCGGCACGGCCGGCGAGAGCTTGTAGGCCCACTTGTAGAGGTCCATCGTGGCGTGCAGGCAGCCCGGCTGCTCCAGTTCGACCTCCCCGCCCCGGGCCGGCTGGAGCAGGTTCAGCGGCCGGGCCGGCTCGGTGAAGAACCGGAACGCGTCGTGGTGGGTGCAGCGGATCCGGTGACTCTCGACCACGGCATCGGTGCCGGCCGGGCCCAGCCGCAACGACCGGCCGGCGTGCCGCACCTGCTGCTCGTCCTGCCGGTAGACCATCGCCCACTCGTGCAGGCCGAAGCAGCCGAGCTGGGCCGGCCGGGCCGCGGTCGCCGTCAGCAACTCGACCACGTGCTGCACGGCCCCGCCCCGACGGGCCCGGAAGGCGGTCAGGTCGAGCGTGACCGCGTCGTCCTCGAGCACGTGCTCGCGCCATTGCAGCCGCTCGCGGGCCGCCGCCCCGGCCAGGGCGAAGCCGGCTCCCGGATGCCATCGGCGCAGCTGGGCCGGGCGCAGCGAGTAGTAGGTGAACAGGAAGTCCTCGACCGGGTGGGCCTGGCGGCGCCCGGCCCGCTCCCGATGACCGGCCAGCACGTCGTCCACCTGCTGCTCGTGGGCCCGGCGGCGCTGCTGCCAGTCGGCCTCGGTGATGACGGTGGTGGACACCGTTCTAAGGTAACTGCCGTGCGTATCGCGAGATTTACCACCGGCGAGGATCCCAAGTACGCGGTCGTGGAAGGGGAGGCCGGGGCCGAGACGCTGGCCGTGGTCAGCGGCGACCCGCTGTTCCAGACCGTTCAGCTCACCGGCGAGCGGCTGCCGCTGGCCGCCGTCCGCCTGCTGGCGCCGGTGATCCCGCGCAGCAAGGTGGTCGGAATCGGGCGCAACTACACCGATCACGCCGCCGAGCTCGGCAACGACGTGCCGAAGGAGCCGCTGCTGTTCCTCAAGCCGAACACGTCGGTGATCGGCCCGGGCGACCCGATCGTGCTGCCCCGCCAGTCGGGCAACGTGCACTTCGAGGGCGAGCTGGCGATCGTCATCGGGCGGCTCTGCAAGGACGTCCCGCTCGAGCGGGTGCCCGAGGTGGTCCTGGGCTACACCGTGGCCAACGACGTCACCGCGCGAGACCTGCAGAGAGCCGATGTCCAGTTCACCCGGGCCAAGAGCTTCGACACGTTCTGCCCGCTCGGCCCCTACCTGGTCACCGGGATCGACCCGGGCGACCTGCGGCTGACCACCAGGGTGAACGGCGAGGTGAAACAGGACGGGCGCACCTCGCAGCTGGTGTTCGACGTCCCGGCGCTGGTGGCCTACGTGAGCGCCGCCTTCACCCTGCTGCCCGGCGACGTGATCCTGACCGGCACGCCCGCCGGGGTCGGGCCGATCGTGGCCGGCGACCGGGTCGAGGTCGAGATCGAGGGCCTGGGCGTGCTCAGCAACCCGGTGGTCGCCCAGGACTGACCGGCCGAGCCATGGTCAGTGCAGGCGCTGGCTGGGGACCAGCCGCCCCTCGCGGGCGGCCAGCCACTCGGTGAAGTCGCTGATCGGCATGGGCGCGGCCAGGAAGAACCCCTGCAGGTTGTGACAGCCCAGCCGTTCGAGCTCGTCCCAGGTGGCAGCGTCCTCGACGCCCTCGGCCACCACCACCAGGCCGAGGTTGGCCCCCAGGTCGACGATCGAGCGGACGATGGCGGCGTCCTCGGGCTGGTTGAGCATCGTCATCACGAAGCTCTTGTCGATCTTCACTTCCTGGACCGGGAGCTGGCGCAGGTACGACAGGGACGAGTACCCGGTGCCGAAGTCGTCGATCGAGAGCCCGACCCCGAGGGCGTGCAGCCGGTCGAGCACCTCGCCCGTGCGGGCCGGGTCCTTGATCACCGAACTCTCGGTGATCTCCAGGGTGAGCGCCTCGGCCGGCACGCCGTGGCGCTGGAGCAGGGCCTGCACCTCCTCGACCAGCTCGTCGCTGAAGTTGCTGCGGGCCGACAGGTTCACCGACACGGTCAGCCGGTGGCCCTCACGCCGCCAGCGCCCGCAGGCGGCCAGAGCCTGTTCCAGCACCTCGTCGGTGAGCTGGCGGATCAGGCCGCTGCGCTCGGCCAGCGGGATGAAGGTGTCCGGGTAGAGCAGCCCGTGCCGCGGATGGCGCCAGCGGACCAGCGCCTCGACGCCGAGCACCCGCCCGGTCCGCAGCGAGGCCTGGGGCTGCACGTAGACCTCGAGCTGGCCGTCCGGGATGCCCTGACGCAGCTCGGCGATCAGGGCCAGCCGCTCCGGGGTCTCGGCCACGTCCAGGCCGGCCTCGTAGACGTGCAGGCCGCTGCCGGAGTTCTTGGCGTCGTACATCGCGGCGTCGGCCCGCTTCATCAGGGTCAGGCCGTCCTGACCGTGCAGCGGAGCCACCGCCACCCCGACCGACACCCCGACCTCGATGTCGACCCCCTCGATCGCGATCGGTCGCTCCAGGGCCTCGCGCAGCCGGGAGGCGATGTCGACGGCGCCGGCCACCGTGTCCAGGCCGGGCACGACGGCGGCGAACTCGTCGCCACCGAGGCGGGCCAGCAGGCCATGGCCCTCCAGCACCTCGGACATCCGCCGCCCGACGATCTGCAGCAGCAGGTCGCCGAGGGCGTGCCCGAAGGTGTCGTTGACCTGTTTGAAGCCGACCAGGTCCATGATCATCACAGTCAGTCCGGGCGACCGGCCGGACCGCAGATCGCCCAGGGCCTCGACCATCTCCTGGTTCAGCCGGGTCCGGTTGGGCAGCCCGGTGAGGCCGTCGTGCAGGGCGTCGTGGCGCAGCCGATCCACCAGCCGGCCGTTCTGCAGGGCCATGCTGGCGTGGTTGGCCACCGTCATCAGCAGCTGGACGTCGTCGCTGTCGAACGTACGGACCTCGCCCATCCGGTCGCCGACCAGGATCGTGCCGACGATCCCGGCGTCCCCGCGCAACGGCACCAGGACGGCGTCGCGCAGGTCGCGGTCGGCCAGGAAGGCCCGGGACGAGCGGTCGCCGCGGGGGATCAGCAACGGCGTCCCGCCGGTGACCACGGCGCTCCAAGTCGGCTCGGCGGCGTCCTGCTCGGTCAGCCGGGTCCGGCGCAGCTTGCCGCTGACCGCGTCGGTGTCGATCCGGAGCGGCTGATGCTCGGCTTCCGAGGAGACGAAGATCACCTCGGCGTACTCGGCCCGCAGCACCTCCCGGGCGTGCTGCAGCACCCCGGCGAGGATGCCGTCGACCTCCGGGGTGCTGCTCACGGCGTGACTGAAGCGGTACAGCCGTTCCAGGCTCAGGTGCCGCTCGGACAGCCCGCTGTAGGCCCGGTAGCCGAGCAGCAGCAGGGCCATCGAGATGATCAGCGGGACGGCGGCCAGCGGTCCGGCGGCCAGCGCGTGCACCCCGACCAGCGCCACCGCGGTCACGAAGAGCGAAGTCAGCGCGCCGCGCACCGGCTCGACGACGAAGTCCCGCCGGTGCACCTCGCCGTCCACCAGGGCGATCACCCCGGTGACGGCGACGGCGGTGATCAGGCTGATGGCCACCGTGGCGGCACCCGCGGCCAGCCAGGCCCGGGGGTCGACCTGATGGTCGGTGCCCCGGATGCTGTGAAAGATCAGCAGGGCCAAGCTCGACTCGGCCAGGAACATGGCCGAGTTGAACAACACCTTGCCGGCCTCCTGGCGGCGCCAGAGGATGAAGGTGGCCAGGGCGCCGACCGCCCGGCCGACCACGAAGTCGCCCGGGGTGGCGAAGAACAGGCCGATCACGGTGGCGATCTCGGACAGCGAGATGCCGTGGGCCTCGCGCCGCACCTGGATGTGCAGCACCACCATCTCGCAGACGGCGGCCAGCAGGGCCAGGGCCCACCAGTCGAGCCTGGTCAGGCCGCCCTCGGTGGGCAGGTCGGCCGCGTGCCGGGTGGCCGGCAGCATCCAGACCAGGGCTCCGAGCACGGCCAGGACGACGCTGACGGCCATGACCCGCAGCGAGGTCGTCGAAGGGCGGGCGCGGACCACGAGGGGACTATCGGCAGCCCGGGACCCCGACCCGAGCCGCCAGGCGGTGACTTCGGTGGTGTTGTCGGCCACGGCGGCACTCCGGACGGCATCGAGACCGACGTCGGCGGAGCTCACCGGCGATCAGCTCCAGGTGCCGCTCGACCAGGACTGGTCCACCCAGGTCCGGCCCGACCAGGAGTTGCTCACCCAGGTCCGGCCGCTCCAGCCGTCGGCCACCCAGGTGCGCCCGACCCAGGTCCGCCCGGCCCAGGCCGAACCGTCCCAGGACGGGGCGGTCCAGGCCACCGCGTTCCAGTCGCCGGTGCTGTTGAAGCTCGTGCCGGTCCAGGTGTTGCCCCGCCAGGAGCCACCGTTCCAGGCGGTGCCGGCCAGCGCGGTCGGGGCCCAGGTCTTGGCGTTCCACGCGGTGCCGAAGATGTCCTTCTCGCCGCTCAGGGCGGTCCCGGCCGGGGTCGTGGTGGTGGTTGTGGTGCTGGTCAGGACGCCGTTCACGGTGGCGGTGGTGGTGGCGATCACAGTGCTGCCCAGGGTGAGGTGCGCCGTTCCCCGGGAAGCCTCCAGGGAACCGAGGCCCGTCCCGTAGGCGGCGTCGCGGACCAGGCTCGACTGCGAAGGCAGCAGGAGCGAATTGGCCCACGTCAGGGCCGACCGGGCGTTCACCATGCCGGCCCCTCGGTTGGTCACTGTGCCGAACAGCAGCTGCGTGGCCGAGGTGCTGATCGCCCACTTGACCTGGTCCGGGGTGAGGTCGGGGCGGGCCTGCAGGAGCAGGGCGACCACGCCCGAGGTGACCGCGGTGGCCTGGGAGGTGCCGCTGCCGCGCAGGAACCGGGTGCCGACGGCGGCGGACGGGTTGGTCAGGTCGACCACACTGCCGGGAACCCGCAGCCCGAGGACGTGCGTGCCCGGAGCCACGACGTCCACGTGGCGCTTGCTGGTGCCCCGGTTGGAGAAGTCCGGGATCGTGTCGTTCAGGGTGCTGAGGGTGCCGTTCGGGTCCTCGGCCCCGACCGCGATCACGGCCGGATCCTGCGCCGGGTCGGCCAGGTCGACGTTCTTGGTGCCGTCGTTGCCGGCCGCCACGACCACCGCGACGCCTTTGCGCCAGGCCGCTTCGGCCGCGTACGAGAGCGGGTCGAGGCTGTAGTCCTGGGTCGATGCGGTGCCGTAGGACAGGTTCAGGACCCGGATGTTCAGGCCCGGGTCGTGGGCGTGCTGGGTGACCCAGCCGATCGCGGCGATCACCTGGGAGACGTCGGCGGCGCCGTCGGTCGCGCCGACCTTGATGTCGATGATCCGGGCGTCGGGGGCGACGCCGTCGAACTTGGCGGTGCCGGTGCTGCCGTTGTCGGTCGCGTACCCGGCGGGGGTGGAGACCGCGTCCCGGCCGGCGATGATGCTGGCCATGTGGGTGCCGTGACCGTAGCTGTCGGAGTAGCGCAGAGCGGTCGAGGTGGAGTCAGTGGACAGGTCCGGTCCGTTGACCACGTTGCCGGACTTCAGCCCCTGGACCCGGGCCACGCCGGTGTCGATCAGGGCCACGTCGACGCCCTTGCCGGTCCAGCCGGCCGACCACATGGAGCGGGCCCCGACCAGCTGGGTCACCAGGTCGAGGGAACCGGTGTCGGTGCCCGGGTCGTAGCCGAGGCTCGGGTTGACCGAGGTCACGTGACCGGCGGCGTCGGGGGTGACCGAGACCACGTCGGGGTCCGAGCGCAGAGCGGCCACCGCGGCGGCGGGCACGGTCGCGGCCACGCCGTCGATGATCGGCAGGAGCCGGGTCACCCGGCCGTGACGGGCGCGCACCTGGCGGGCCAGGGCCGCGGTCGAGCCGGGAGTGCCGCGCACGACCACCTTGACCCGGCCGTTCGAGTGGCCCGCGGCGGTGGCGGCCGGGAAACCGGCCGCCGGAGCGGGGCCGGGGTCCACCGCGGCCGTGGCGCTCGCGGCGCCGACCGAGCTGAACCCGACCGACGCGATCAGTGCCGCCAGCAGCGGGCCCGAAACACGTCTGCTCATCCTGAGCCTGGAACTCATGCCGCCTCTTCCATGGGTGTTACTGAGCGCATACCAACCGTCACTTGAAGCTCACCCAGCATCGGCGACAGCCCGTGCCCGGCGTCAGGGCCGTACGGGTGGTGGAGACCAACAGAGGGGTCACACCGTCACGGTCGGTGAACAGCAGCACCGACGCCGGGCTGAGTAGGCTGAGCGCATCATGACCAGCCCAGAACTCAGCTCAGAAGCCGGTTCGTCGACCGGCCCCGCGGCCGCCCCCGGCCCCCCGTCGTCCTCGGTCCGGGTCCGGTTCTGCCCGTCCCCGACCGGAACCCCGCATGTCGGGCTGATCCGGACGGCCCTGTTCAACTGGGCCTACGCCCGGCACACCGGCGGCGCCCTGGTGCTGCGGATCGAGGACACCGACGCCGCCCGCGACAGCGAGGAGAGCTACCAGCAGCTGCTGGCCGCGCTGCGCTGGCTGGGCATCGACTGGGACGAGGGGGTCGAGCTCGGCGGCCCGCACGAGCCCTACCGGCAGTCCCGGCGCGGCCCGATCTACGCCGAGGTGATCGAGAAGCTGGTCGCCGGCGGTTACGTGTACGAGTCGTTCTCCACGCCGGCCGAGATCGAGGCCCGCCACCGGGCCGCCGGGCGCGACCCCAAGCTCGGCTACGACAACGCCGACCGGCACCTGACCGACGACCAGAAGGCGGCCTTCCGAGCCGAGGGCCGGGCCCCGGTGCTGCGGTTCCGGCTGCCGGACGCCGACATCGGTTTCGACGACCTGATCCGCGGCCCGGTCAGCTTCCCGGCCGGCAGCGTGCCCGACTTCGTGGTCGTGCGGGCCGACGGCAGCCCGCTCTACACCCTGGTCAACCCGATCGACGACGCCCTGATGGGGATCACCCACGTGCTGCGGGGCGAAGATCTGCTCTCCTCCACCCCGCGCCAGATCCCGCTCTGGTCGGCGCTGGTCGAGCTGGGCTACACCGCCTCGGTACCGCGGTTCGGCCATCTGCCGTACGTGATGGGGGAGGGCAACCGCAAGCTCTCCAAGCGCGACCCCGAGTCCGACCTGTTCCTGCACAAGGCCCGCGGCTTCGTGCCCGAGGGCCTGCTGAACTACCTCGCCCTGCTCGGCTGGTCGATCGCCGACGACCACGACGTGTTCTCGATGGCCGAGATGGTGGCCGCCTTCGACATCGCCGACGTCAACGGCAACCCGGCCCGGTTCGACCTCAAGAAGGCCGAGGCGATCAACGCCGAGCACCTGCGCCGGCTCGACCCGGCCGACTTCACCCAGCGGCTGATCCCGTTCCTGCAGGACGCCGGGGTGCTGCCCGCCTCGCCCACCGCCGGCCAGCTCGCCGCCCTCGACGAGGCCGGGCCCCTGATCCAGACCCGGATCCAGCTGCTCGGGGAGGCCCCGGTGATGGTCGGCTTCCTGTTCGTCGCCGACGACGCTCTGGTGATCGAGGACGACGCCCTGGCCACCGTGACCAAGGACACCGCCCAGTCGGCGTCCGTGCTGGCCGCGGCCCGGGCGGTGCTGTCGGACCCGGAGCTGGGCTGGACCGCCGCCGAGCTGGAGGCGGCCCTGCGCGCGGCCGTCGTGGAGGGCCTGGGGATCAAGCCCAAGTTCGCCTTCGGGCCGCTGCGGGTGGCGGTCAGCGGACGGCGGATCTCGCCGCCCCTGTTCGAGTCGATGGAGATCCTGGGGCGCGATTCGACCCTGGCCCGGCTGGCCGCGCTGAGCGACCGGCTGGACGACGCGCTCGCCGTCGGCTGATCTGATTTGGGGTGCGGCCCGGCGGCCCGCTAACATCTGTCGTCGGGTCGCAACGACCACCGGTGCTCCTCGCCGGCGGTCGGGGTATCCCATTGGGGTATGGTGTAATTGGCAACACGACTGATTCTGGTTCAGTTATTCTAGGTTCGAGTCCTAGTACCCCAGCGACTCTCTTCTTCTCGAAGACGAGCGTCAGTAGTGGCCCCGTTGTGTAGCGGCCTAGCACGTCGCCCTCTCAAGGCGGTAGCGCGGGTTCGAATCCCGTCGGGGCTACCCGTTTCGATGGCCCTCGACCGATATGGTCGGGGGTCGTCGTCGTGTCCGATACTCTCTGGCCGACCCGCGGTATAGCCACTGCTGGCTCCAAACTGCTGATCGACGGAGGAAAATCATGACGGCCCAGATCGGACAACTGGTCAGGGACCTGCTCGCAGGTGATCTGCGGTCCTACCCCGAGCGCACCAGCACGCTCGACGAGCCGGGCTGGAACGCCTTCGGCGAGATCGTCGGGGCCGCGTTCTACCAGGCGGTCGGCCGGCGATTCGGCACTGAGCAGCCGGCCTCCGACATCCCCGGGTTCGTCGCCGCCGCGGCCGCCCCCTACGCGTCCACCCCGGTCGCGGTCGACCCGGGTGCGGCCGAGGCCCTGGTCCGCTCCGTGCTCGGCGACGAGGCCACCGTCGGGGCCGTGCTGGAGAAGCTCGACGAGCCCGACCTGGCCCGGATCGAGCTCGTGCTGCTGCGCAAGCTGATCGACGACGGTGGCCCGAACGGCCAGACCGTCGACTCGATGGTGTCCTCGGCCCAGAACGAGGCCGCGCAGTTCAGCGGCGAGGCCGGCAGCTAGTTCCGGCTCCCCGCGAGCCCGCCCGGCTCTGACGACAACCGGCCCGCACTCCTCGGAGTGGCGGGCCGGTCGTCGTTCAGCGGATCAGTCTCGTTCAGCGGATCAGCGTCGGCCGAACGCGTTCTGCTGGGCCAGCCGGTGCAGGGCGAGGAGCACCGGCTCATAGATCGCCGTGCCCAGCACCAGGTGGCGCACCGCGGCGGCGCCCGGGCCGTCGGGCAGGCTGTCGACGTCGGCCCGGGCGACCTTCTCGGCCGCCTCTCCGTAGGTCAGCAGGGTGGCCACGCTCGGCGTGAGGCCGAGCGCGTCCAGCACGGCCAGGGCGGCCTCCAGCTGGCGCAGCGACACCGAGTCGGCGTCCACCTTCCAGCCCAGGGCCGAGACCGCGGCCTTGGCCCGCGCCGTCCCGAGCTGGTGCTCGGGGGGTTCGGGCGGCAGGGCCGCGTGCACGGAGGCCAGCACCTTGGCCGGGTTGACCTTCGGGCCCTTCCGGGGCCGGCCGGCCGGGCGTCCGGTGGCCGTCGTCGCCGGCAGGTCGCCGGCCTGGTGCTCGTCCAGGGTGGCCAGCAGGGCCCGCACCTGGGAGAGCGACAGACCGCCGACGTCGACCAGGGCCCGGATCAGCCGGACCCGGTTGAGGTGGGCCTCGCTGTACTCGGCCCGGGTGGCCGCCGTGGCCAGACCTTCGGGCAGCAGCCCCTGGCGGAGGTAGAACTTCACCGTCGGGATCGTGACGTCGGCTCTGCGGGCCAGTTCGGAGATGCGCATCGGTTGGATAGTACCCCTATCCAGTGGGGCTCAGCCGGCCGAATTCGACCGGCGCAGTACGTCGGTCAGCCGGCCGGCCGCGGCCACCACCGCGGTCGCGTGCTGGCGCCCGGGCTGGCGGGTGAAGCGCTCGATCGGCCCGGAGATGGAGACCGCCGCGACCACCCGGCCGGACGGCCCGCGGACCGGCGCCGACACCGAGGCGACGCCGGCCTCGCGCTCGGCGATGCTCTGGGCCCAGCCCCGGCGGCGCACCGCGGAGAGGGTGGTGGCGGTGAACCGGGCCCCGTTCAGCCCGCGGTGCAGGCGGTCCGGCTCCTCCCAGGCGAGCAGGGTCTGGGCGGCCGAGCCGGCCAGCATGCTCAGGGCCGAGCCGACCGGAATGGAATCACGCAGGCCCACCGGCCTTTCGGCGGCGGCCACGCAGACCCGCTGATCGCCCTGCCGGCGGAACAGCTGGGCGCTCTCGCCGGTGTGGTCGCGCAGGGCGGTGAGCACCGGGCCGGCGGCGGCCAGCAACCGGTCCTCCCCGGCCGCGGCGGCCAGCTCTGCCAGCCGGGGGCCGAGCACGAAACGGCCCTGCAGGTCGCGCCCGACCAGCCGGTGGTGCTCCAGGGCGACCGCGAGCCGGTGGGCCGTGGGCCGGGCCAGCCCGGTCGCGATGACCAGCTGGGCCAGCGTGGACGGCCCGGCCTCGAGCGCCCCCAGCAACACGGCGGCCTTGTCCAGCACGCCGACTCCGCTACTCTTGTCCATGTAGCGATATTGACGTCTCATCAGTCGAGACGCAAGCTCGACCACGAATCGCCGGCCGGACCGGTGTGATGTCGGATGGAGGATGATCAACGTGAGCCGTACGCTGGCCGAGAAGGTGTGGGACGCGCACGTCGTGCGTCAGGGGAACGACGGCGAACCCGACCTGCTGTACATCGACCTCCATCTGCTTCACGAGGTAACCAGCCCGCAGGCTTTCGACGGCCTGCGACTGGCCGGCCGACCGGTTCGCCGGCCCGACCTCACCATTGCCACCGAGGACCACAACACCCCCACCCAGAACATCGACCAGCCGATCGCCGACCCGGTCAGCCGCACCCAGATCGAGACGCTGCGGCGCAACTGTGCCGAGTTCGGTGTCCGGCTGCACTCGCTGGGTGACGTCGAGCAGGGCATCGTGCACGTGGTGGGGCCACAACTGGGGCTGAGCCAGCCCGGTCTGACGGTGGTCTGCGGTGATTCGCACACCTCAACCCACGGTGCCTTCGGGGCGCTGGCCTTCGGCATCGGCACCAGCGAGGTGGAGCACGTGCTGGCCACCCAGACCCTGCCGCTCAAGCCGTTCCGGACGATGGCGATCACGATCGACGGCGAGCTGCCCACCGGATCCACGGCCAAGGACATCATTCTCGCGGTGATCGCCAAGATCGGCACCGGTGGCGGCCAGGGCTACGTGCTGGAGTACCGGGGCGAGGCGATCCGGGCGCTGTCGATGGAATCGCGGATGACGGTCTGCAACATGTCGATCGAGGCCGGGGCCCGGGCCGGGATGATCGCCCCCGACGACGTCACTTTCGACTACCTCAAGGGCCGCCCGCACGCCCCGGAAGGGGCCGACTGGGACGCCGCGGTCGAGTCCTGGCGGGGTCTGGCCAGCGATCCGGACGCGGTTTTCGACACCGAGGTCGTGCTCGACGCCGCCGATCTGGAGCCGTTCGTGACCTGGGGCACGAATCCCGGTCAGGGTTCTCCGCTCTCGGCCACCGTGCCCGACCCGGCCGCCTACCCCGACCCGGACGACCGGGCCGCGGCCGAGCGGGCGCTGGCCTACATGGACCTCAAGGCCGGGACGCCGCTGCGTGAGATCGCCGTCGACACGGTGTTCATCGGCTCCTGCACCAACGGCCGGATCGAGGACCTGCGGGCCGCCGCCGAGGTCGTGGCCGGGCGGCACAAGGCCGACTCGGTCCGGGTCCTGGTGGTGCCCGGATCGGCCCGGGTCCGGCTGCAGGCCGAGTCCGAGGGCCTGGACAAGGTGTTCACCGAGTTCGGGGCCGAGTGGCGCAACGCCGGCTGCTCGATGTGTCTGGGCATGAACCCCGACCAGCTGGCCCCGGGGGAGCGCAGCGCCTCCACCTCCAACCGCAACTTCGAGGGCCGCCAGGGCAAGGGCGGTCGTACCCACCTGGTCTCCCCCCTGGTGGCCGCGGCCACCGCCGTCCGGGGCACCCTCTCCTCGCCCGCCGACCTGTGAATCCGCCGAGACCCTAGGAGCGTTTGATGGACAAGTTCAGCACGCACACGGGGATCGGCGTCCCGTTGCGCCGGTCCAACGTCGACACCGATCAGATCATCCCGGCCGTGTACCTCAAGCGGGTGACACGGACCGGGTTCGAGGACGGGCTGTTCGCCGCCTGGCGCAACGACCCGGAGTTCATCCTCAACCGGGCGCCCTACAGCCAGGGTTCGGTCCTGGTCGCCGGACCCGACTTCGGCACCGGCTCCTCCCGGGAGCACGCCGTCTGGGCGCTCAACGACTACGGCTTCCGGGTCGTGATCTCGTCCCGGTTCGCCGACATCTTCCGGGGCAACGCCGGAAAGCAGGGCCTGCTCGCCGCGGCGGTCGGACCGGACGACGTGGAGCAGCTCTGGGCGGCCCTGGAAAGCCGCCCGGGGACCGAGGTGACGGTCGATCTGACCGCCCGGACGGTGGTCTGCGAGGACCTCACGGTGCCCTTCGAGGTCGACGACTACACCCGCTGGCGCCTCCTGGAGGGCCTCGACGACATCGGTCTGACCTTGCAACACGTCGATCAGGTGGGAGATTTCGAAGAAAATCGTCCGACCTGGTTGCCGACCACTCTGCCTGCTCGCTGAGGCGGTTTTCGAGGCCCATTCGGCGTCGAAAAGAATTGTGACACAGGCGATAAGCCAATTCTGTGAGAATGCCGACCGGCGCCTCGAGAGCCCTGATCAGGGCCTCCGGGGCGCCGGTTTGCGTTGAGACACAACGACAAAACCGTCCGCTGTGTTGGATTTATCCAGGTCGCAGCCCGTACCGTCGTGTGCGACATCGAGTATCCACTCGATCCGTGCACCGGAGGAATCAGTGAACAAGGCAGAGATCGTCGAGGCATTGCAGGACCGCCTTGGGGGCAGGCAGTCCGCCGCCGACGCCCTCGACGCGGTGATCGACACGATCACCCGCGCCGTCGTGCGGGGCGAAAAGGTCACCATCAGCGGCTTCGGGTCGTTCGAGAAGGCGGTTCGTAACGCCCGCACCGGCCGCAATCCGCGCACCGGCGAGAAGGTCCGGATCAAGAAGACGTCGGTGCCGCGGTTCCGCGCCGGTACGTCGTTCAAGGCCTACGTGGCCGAGCCCCGCACGTTGCCGAAGCCGATCATCGGCGCCACCGGCGTCGTCCGGGCGGCCACCACCCGGGGCGCCGCCGCCGCGGCCGCCAGTGCGGCCAAGACCACCACCCGCAAGACGGCCGCGACCAAGGCGCCGGCGAAGACCGCCGTCACCCGGACCACCGCGACCAAGGCCGCCGCCACCAAGGCGACCGCGGCCAAGACCGCGACCAAGGCTCCGGCGACGAAGGTGGCCGCGACCAAGGCTCCCGCCGTTCGCAAGACCGCCGCGGTCAAGACGACGGCGACCAAGGCCACCCCGGCCAAGACGACGGCCGTGAAGACGACCGCGACCAAGGCTCCGGCGACGAAGGTGGCCGCGACCAAGGCTCCCGCCGTTCGCAAGACCGCCGCGGTCAAGACGACGGCGACCAAGGCCACCCCGGCCAAGACGACGGCCGTGAAGACGACCGCCACCAAGGCCACCCCGGCCCGCAAGGCCCCGGCCGTCAAGACGGTCACCCCGGCCAAGACGGCGACCAAGGCCACCCCGGCCAAGGCCACCGCCGGCCGGACCGCGGCCAAGACCCCGGCCCCCACGCCGGCCAAGAAGACGACCACCCGCCGTACCGCTCGCTGAACCCGTTCCACCGCTTCTCCATGACGTAACGAGCACCGCACACGTGGCGGGCCGACCCGATCGGGTGGCCCGCCACGTGCATGAGTTGGGGCCGGACGCGGAGGTAGTACACGATGGCTGTCATGAACGACGTACTCACGATTCACGGTGGCACCCCACTGGTGGGCAGCCTGCAGGTGCGCGGGGCCAAGAACTTCGTCTCCAAGGCCATGGTGGCCGCGCTTCTCGGTGACGAACCGAGTGTGCTGCGTAACGTGCCGGCCATTCGAGACGTGACCGTCGTCACCGGCCTGCTCGAGCTGCACGGCGTCCAGGTCGAGGAGGTGCCCGGCCCCGAGGGGGAACTGCGGCTCGACCCGAGCAACGTCGATCACGCTCACGTGGCCGACATCGACGCCCACGCCGGGGCCAGCCGGATCCCGATCCTATTCTGCGGCCCGCTGTTGCACCGGCTGGGTGAGGCGTTCATTCCCGACCTCGGCGGCTGCCGGATCGGCGACCGGCCGATCAACTACCACCTCGACGTGCTGCGCCAGTTCGGCGCCGTCGTCGACAAGGAGCCGCACGGCATCGCGATCCGCGCCCCGCAGCGGCTGCAGGGCGTGAAGCTGGAGCTGCCCTACCCCAGCGTCGGCAGCACCGAGCAGGTGCTGCTCACCGCCGTCCGGGCCGAGGGCGTCACCGAGTTGCGCAACGCCGCGATCGAGCCCGAGATCATGGACCTGATCGCCGTCCTGCAGAAGATGGGCGCGATCATCAGCGTCGACACCGACCGGGTGATCCGGATCGAAGGCGTCGACCGGCTCGGCGGTTTCACCCACCGGGCGATGCCCGACCGGATCGAGGCCGCCTCCTGGGCCTGCGCCGCGCTGGCGACCAAGGGCGACATCTACGTCAAGGGCGCACGCCAGCAGGAGATGATGACCTTCCTGAACGTGTTCCGGAAGGTCGGCGGCATCCTCGACATCGGCGACGAGGGCATCCGGTTCAGCCACCCCGGCGGGGAGCTGAACTCGCTGGTCCTGGAGACCGACGTCCACCCGGGTTTCATGACCGACTGGCAGCAGCCCCTGGTGGTGGCCCTGACCCAGGCCAGCGGCCTGTCCATCGTGCACGAGACGGTCTACGAGAACCGGTTCGGCTTCACCCAGGCGCTGCGCGAGATGGGCGCCCAGGTGCAGGTCTACCGGGAGTGCCTGGGCGGGCGGCACTGCCGGTTCGGGCAGCGCAACTTCCAGCACTCGGCCGTCATCTCCGGGCCGGCCAAGCTGCACGGCGCCGACATCACCGTGCCCGACCTGCGGGGCGGTTTCAGTCACCTGATCGCGGCCCTGGCCGCCGAGGGCACCTCCCGGGTGCGCGGGATCGGCGTCATCGACCGGGGTTACGAGCACTTCCAGGACAAGCTCGGCGAGCTCGGCGCCCACTACGAGCGCTGACCAACGGCCGTAGGCGTCGGCCCGGGGCGTTCAGCGTCCCGGGCCGAGCTTGGCCTGGCCTCGGACCGAGGCGCTGAGCCCGGCGGCCCGCGGTGCCCGGCCGGAGCCGAGCCTCCGTGGGCTCACCTTGATCCATGTATGCAGATGGCGGTGATCACCACCATTTTTCTGCATCGACGGCGACATCGAGGCCCACGAAGATCATTTGGCTGGGCCGGCCGGGCCGGGCGGGGCGGGATCGTCGGGTGGGCCGGGATCGTCGGGTGGGCCGGGATCGCCGGGCGTCGCCGGGCCGGGCGGGCTCGTCGTCCAGGACTAGCTGGTTTCGTCCAAGTATTCGGCGCGCAAGGCGGCGCCGATCGTGCCCAGGGTGAGCAGGACGATCCGGCCCGAGTCGCCGTCGGAGCGTTCGACCGTCAGCCGTTGGCCCGGACGCAGGTGCCGCAGTCCGGAGAGTTCCAGGGCGTCGAGCCCGAATTCGAGGACGGCACCCTGATCGGTCAGTACGGACCCCGAACCGCTGGCGGGGTCGTATCGGTAGACGGTGGCCTGCACGGGACCGAGACTAGCGCCGGACCGAGCCGCCGCCCGGCCGACGACCCGGCCGGGGCGTCGGCCGGGCGGGCTGGACGGATCAGGCTGGCGGGCCGGTCAGGCCAGGTTGTCGATCAAGGTGCTCAGTTCGGCCAGCACCTGACCGGTCCGCGGGCCGACGCCGAGGGCGAGGGCGGCGCGCAGGTCGGCCGGGGTGTCGACATCCCGCCGTAGCCGGGGCCGATCGAGCCCGAGCGGGACGGCGCCGGCCGCCCGGTGAGCGGCGGCCGAGCCCGGTCCGAAGGCAGGCCGCATCGCCGCCGGGTCGAGCGCGGCCAGCAGGACGGTCCCGGTGCCCTCGGCGTCCGGCACGAAGACCATCTCCGGAGGCCCTGGTTCGGCGCTGAGTCCCTCGGCGGCCCGCTCCAGGGCGGCGGTGAGGTCGTCGGGTCGCAGGGCCGGCAGATCGCCCAGCAGGACGGCGCACGGCCCGGCCACGGCGGCCAGACCGTCGGTGATCGCCGCGCCCAGACCGCTGCCCGGGATCGATTCCGGCCGGATCCGGGCGCCGGCCGCGCCGGCCCGGGTCGAGAGGTCCGGATCGGTCGTGACCACGACGACGTCGACCACCGCCGAGGCGGCCAGGACGGCGTCCAGGCAGTCCAGCGCGATCGCGCGGGCCAGCCGGCTCGGACCACCCAGCCTGGACTTGGCCCGGGGGCCGCCCTTCAGCGGCAGCACCACGCTCCACCCCTGCGGCCGGTCGCTCGACAGAGCACGAGCCCGGGGGCGAGGATGAACGGCCCGGTGAATGCCGGGCGGCGGTGTGGTCGGAGGCTTCGGCGGGGTCATTCGCTGGTCTCCCGGGGGTTGTCCGGAGGTGGAAGTAGGTGAGCCGGCGCCGGATCGGTCCGTGGTACCGACTGGCCGTGGTCGTGCTGCGACCGTTGATGATGATCCTCACCAGGAGGAACTGGCAGGGGGCGGAAAACCTTCCGGCCAGCGGCGGGTTCGTGGTGGTGGTCAATCACATCTCGCACGCCGACTTCCTGACCTTCGGGCACTTCATCTACGACAACGGCCACCTGCCGCGGTTCCTGGCCAAGGAGTCGGTGTTCCGGATCCCGCTGCTGGGGCGCGTGGTCGCCGGGGCGCAGCAGATCCCGGTGTACCGGGAGACCACCGACGCCGCGGAGTCCTACTCGGCCGCGGTGGCCGCCGTCCGCCGCGGCGAATGTGTCTCGATCTATCCGGAAGGTACCCTCACGCGTGACCCTGATCTCTGGCCCATGCGCGGCAAGACCGGTGCGGTGCGCATCGCCCTGGCTACCGGCTGCCCGCTCGTCCCGGTGGCCCAGTGGGGGGCGCAGGAGATCCTGCCGCCATACCACCACCGCCCGCACCTGCTGCCCCGCCACGACAGCTACGTCCGAGCCGGCCGGCCGGTCGATCTCAGCCGGTTCAGCGGGCTCCCGATGAGCGCCGAGGTGCTCGCCGAGGCGACCGAGCAGATGATGACCGAGCTCACCGCGCTGGTGGCCCAGATCCGGCACGAGACGCCGCCGGCCCGGCGCTGGGACCCCCGGCAGAGCGGGCAGTCGACCACCGGCAACCCGAATCGGCCCACCCCGCCGACCGATCGACCGGAGGACCGGTCATGACCCGGGTGTCCGTGATGGGAACCGGTTCCTGGGGCACCACCTTCGCCGTGGTGCTGGCCGACGCCGGGGCCAAGGTGACGATGTGGGGCCGCCGGCCCGAGATCTGTGCCGAGATCGACGAGCGGCACCGCAACGGCGCCTATCTCGGCGACCTGGCCCTGCCCGAGACCATCTCGGCCAGTCCCGATCCGGCCGTGGCCCTGGACGGCGCCGACGTGGTCGTGCTCGCCGTGCCCTCGCAGAGCCTGCGAGCCAACCTCACCGCCTGGCGGCCGTACCTGCCCGACAGCAGCGTGCTGGTCAGCCTCATGAAGGGGGTCGAGGACGGCACCATGCGCCGGATGAGCGAGGTGATCGCCGAGGTCACCGGAGCCGGACCGGACCGGGTGGCGGTGATCTCCGGGCCCAACCTGGCCACCGAGATCGCCCACCGGCAGCCGACCGCGACCGTCGTCGCCTGCGCCGTCCAGGAAGTCGCCGAGCAACTGGCCGCCACCTGCTCGGCCGCCTACTTCCGGCCCTACACCAACACCGACGTGGTCGGGGTCGAGCTCGGCGGCGCGGTCAAGAACGTGATCGGGCTGGCCGTCGGGATCGCCGAGGGGATGGGGCTGGGCGACAACACCAAGGCCTCCATCATCACCCGTGGTCTGGCCGAGATCTCCCGGCTCGGAGTGGCCCTCGGGGCCGAGCCGGCCACCTTCTCGGGCCTGGCCGGGATGGGCGACCTGGTGGCCACCTGTGCCTCGCCGCTGTCCCGGAACCGCTCGTTCGGGGTGCATCTCGGCCAGGGCATGCCGCTGGCCGAGGTGATCCGGATCACCGACCGGACGGCCGAGGGGGTCAAGTCCTGCGGGCCGATCCTGGAGCTGGCCCGGGCCCACGACGTCGACATGCCGATCGTCGAGACGGTCACCGCGATGGTCCACGACGGGCTGCCGGTGCACGAGATGGGCGGCCGGCTGCTGGGCCGGCCGCGCAAGTCCGAGCTGGACTAGGGCTCGATCCGGGCTCGATCAGGGCTCGATCAGGGCTCGATCAGGGCTTCTGGGAGGCGGTCAGGGCGGCGTCCAGGTCGGCCCAGAGGTCTTCGACGTCCTCGATGCCGACCGACAGCCGCAGCAACGACTCCGGGACGACGGGCGACTCGCTCGGGTAGCGGCGCCGGCGTTCCAGGCTCGACTCGACCCCGCCGAGGCTGGTGGTGTGCACCCACAGGACGGTGCCGGAGCAGACCCGCTCGGCCGCCTCGACCCCGCCGCGGACCTCGATCGAGACGATCGCGCCGAACCCGCTCATCTGGGCGGCGGCCCGCTGATGGCCCGGGTCGGCCGGCAGCGAGGGGTGCCGGACCCGCTCCACCGCCGGGTGCTCGGCCAGCCGGCGGGCCAGCGTGGCCGCGTTGGCTCCGGCCCGCTCCACCCGCAGGGCCAGGGTCCGGATGCCGCGCAGCACCAGCCAGGCCTCCCAGGGGCCGGGCACGGCCCCGCGCAGGGTGCGGTACCCGTGCAGCCGGGTGAGCAGTTCGTCGTCCTGGGTGACGACCAGGCCGAGCAGCACGTCCGAGTGACCGCTGAGGTACTTCGTCGCCGAGTGCACGACGAGCTGGGCGCCCAGCTCGAGGGGGCGCTGCAGCAGGGGAGTGGCGAACGTGCTGTCGATCGCCAGCAGCGCGCCGGCGGCCCGGGCGGCGGCCACGACGGCGGCCAGGTCGGCGACGTCCAGCATCGGGTTGGTCGGGCTCTCCAGCAGGGCCAGGTCGGCCCCGGCGAGGGCGGCGATCACCGCGTCGGTGTCGGCCACCGGCACCTCGCGCAGGGTGAAGTACCCCCGGGCGCTGAGCTCGTGGGCCAGCTGGGTACTGCCCGAGTAGGCCCCCCGCGGGATCACCACGGTGCCGCCCAGAGGCACCAGATCGAGGACGGCGGCCACCGCGGCCATCCCGGAGGCGAACGAGAGCGCCCGGCCGCCCTCCAGCGCGCCCACGGTGTCCTCCAGGGCGATCCAGGTCGGGTTGCCCCACCGGCCGTAACCGGCGTCGCCCGGGTTCGGTCCGCCGTCCGAGGAGACGTAGGTCGAGCTCATCACCACCGGGGCCGCCATCGGCTGGTTCGGCTCGGCCGCCGGCCGGCCGGCGCGGACCGCGACGGTGGCCGGGTGCAGAGCCGCAACCAGTGGGACCGAGGGGTCAGGAGAGGAGGTGGGCACGGCCGAAGCGTACTTGGAGCCGTTCCGGGAGTAACCTCGCGCGCCATGGACGTGCCTCAGGCGAACCACCAGTCATCAGAGCCGGATCCCGATTCGGCCCCGGCCACCGGCGGCCCGGCCCGGCGGCTCCGGGTGGCGATCATCTTCGGCGGCCGATCGAGCGAGCACGCGGTCAGCTGCATCACCGCCTCGAACGTGCTCCGGTCGATCGACCGCAGCGTGTACGAGGTGATCCCGATCGGCGTCACCCAGTCCGGCCGGTGGGTGCTGGCCGCCGACGACCCGAGCCGCTGGGAGCTGACCAGCGGTGCCCTGCCCGAGGTCAAGGACGGCGACGGGCCCGGCGTCCTGGCCCCGTTCGAGGTCGGCGACCGCCGGCTGCAGGTGCTGGAGGCGGGCCAGATCCCCCGCCCGCTGACGGAGGTCGACGTCGTCCTGCCGCTGCTGCACGGGCCGTTCGGTGAGGACGGCACGCTGCAGGGCCTGCTCGAGCTGACCGACACCCGGTACGTCGGCTCGGGGGTGCTGGCCTCGGCCGCCGGGATGGACAAGCACGTGATGAAGATCATGCTGTCGGCGGCCGGGATCCCGGTCGGCCAGCACATCGTGGTGCTGCCGCAGGACTGGCGCCGGCGCCCGGACCAGGTTCGCGACGACATCGAGGAGCTCGGCTGGCCGGTCTTCGTGAAGCCGGCCCGGGGTGGCTCGAGCATCGGCGTCACCCTGGTCAACGGCCCCGAGGAGCTCGACGCGGCCATCGCCACGGCCCAGCGCTACGACCCGAAGTTCCTGGTCGAGGCCATGATCGAGGGCCGGGAGATCGAGTGCGGGGTGCTGGCCACGGCCGACGGCGGCGTGCCGGTGACGACGCTGCCGGGCGAGGTCACCCCGCTCAAGGACCACGAGTTCCAGGACTTCGAGGTCAAATACCTGGATGCCGAGGCGATCCGGCTGACCTGCCCGGCCGATGTGCCCGCGGCGACGCTGCAGCGGATCCGCGACCTGTCGATCCGCACCTTCGAGGCGATGGGCTGCGAGGGCCTGGCCCGGGTCGACTTCTTCCTCCGGCCGGACGGCGAGGTGCTGGTCAACGAGATCAACACGATGCCCGGCCTGACGCCGACCTCGATCTACCCGCAGATGTGGGAGGCGACCGGGCTGAGCTTTCCGAATCTGATCGACCGGTTGCTGCAGGTGGCGGTGGCCCGGCCGATCGGCCTGCGCTGATCGGCCTGCGCTGACGGCAGGGGGCTAGTCGCAGGGGTGGGTCTGCTTGATCGGGCGGACGGCGGTCGCCAGGTCGACCAGCGCCCCCTGGGCCTGCGTCCGGTCGACCGAGCTCGGGATGACCACCTCGACCGCCGGGTTCCGGCCGAAGGTGACGAACCGGTACTCGTGCTTGTTCTCGGTGAACACCCAGTCGACGTCGTTCACGCTGTTGCACGGGTCGCCGGTGGGCCCCGGCGGGGTCACCCCGCAGCGCAGCACGATCGCCGGATCGCCCCAGGTGGCGGCCCCGGTGACGGCCAGCGGGGTGCGGTCGCGGCTCAGCACCTGCCCCGGCAGCCGGGTGCCGAGCTGGGCGCAGGCGGGCTTGGCGGCGCCCGGGGCGGGCTTGACCTCGGGGCCGTCCGAGCTGCATCCGGTGAGGACGGCACCGAGCGCCGCCGCCGTCACCAGGATGCCCCCGACCGGCGCCGATCGGTTCACACGTGTACCACGGTGCAGGTCAGCGTGCGGGTGATGCCCTTCACGTCCTGGATCTTGGCGATCACGATCTGGCCGAGCGCATCGACCGTCGGAGCCTCGATCCGGGCGATCACGTCGTACGGGCCGGTGACGTCCTCGGCCATGGTCACGCCGCCGATCTGAGCGATCTCGATCGCGACCTCAGAGGACCGGCCGACCTCGGTCTGGATCAGAATGTAAGCCTGCACCACCACGTAGTTCTCCTGTCGGGACTGCCAGAGGCTGTTGGCGCCACGGTGCGGACCACCTCCGGCATCGAGCGGTCACGCTACCTTGTCCGCCGGTCGTCGGAGCGCTGGGTGCCCTGATCTTGCACACGGTGACCGAGAGAGGAGCTTCACGTGCTCGACAAGGGCACAATCGGTGAGGTCGGCGAAGATCCTCTGGTCGCCGACGTGATCACCCGGTACCCGGGGGCCGACTGGCTGGTGGTCGGCCCGGGCGACGACGCGGCCGTGCTGGACCTGTCGGCGCGCTTCCCCGGCCGGCTGGTGTTCTGCACCGACACCCTGGTCGAGGGTCTCGACTTCCGCCGGGACTGGTCCAGCCCGCAGGACGTCGGGGCCAAGACCGCGGCCCAGAACTTCGCCGACGTCGCCGCCATGGGCGGGCGCCCGCACGCCCTCCTGGTGAGCCTGACCACCCCGGCCGACGTGCCCGCCGACTGGGCCCGGGGCCTGGCCGACGGGCTGGCCGAGGAATGCACCCGGGCCGGAGCGGTCGTTGCCGGTGGCGACTTGTCGGCCGGTGAGCAGCTGGTGGTGACCGGCACGGCGCTCGGCACCCTGACCGGCTCGCGGGCGGTGCTGCGCTCCGGCGCCCGGCCCGGTGACGTGGTCGCCGTCGCGGGCGTGAGCGGCCGCTCGGCCGCCGGCTGGGCCCTGCTGCGAGCGGGCTTTCGCCGGACGGACGGTCCGGTCGACAGTGCGGGCCCCGACCCGGCGGTGAGCCCGGCGGAGCGGGCCGTGGTCGAGGCCCTGATCGCCGACCACTGCCGGCCTCGCCCGCCGTACCAGGCCGGGCCGGAGGCCGCCGAGGCGGGCGCCACCGCCATGATCGACACCAGCGACGGGCTGCTCCGGGACGTCGAACGGCTGGGCCGGGCGTCCGGCGTCACCCTGGATCTGGATTCGGCCGCCCTCGCTCCGGCCGCCGATCTGCGCACTGCCGCCGTCCTTCTGGCCCGGCGTACGGGGACCGAGCACGATCCGCTCGGCTGGGTGCTCACCGGAGGCGAGGATCACGCCCTGGTGGCCTGTTTCCCGCCCTCCGCCGGCCTCCCGCCGTTCTTTCGCCCGATCGGCGTGGTCCGCGCCCGGTCCGAGGCCGTTGCCGACTTCGTCCAGCTCGACGGCCGCCCGGTCGCCGGCTCCCACGGCTGGCACCACTTCGCCTGAGGCCGAGATGCTCGGCCTTTCCCTCCGATCGGAGCCGCCGCCTGCTCGGCCATCCGTGCCCCTTGCTCCGACGATGCTCCCAGTGGCCACCTGAACAGCTCGATCACCCGCCCCGACAGGCGCCGCCGGCGGTGGCCAACGGGAGCATCGTCGGAGCGAAGCGCCGAGCCGGGCTCGGACGGGGCCGGCATCGGGCAGTCCAGGGCAAACGGAAGCGCCGCGCGGCCCGGGTGGGCTGCGCGGCGCTTCGCGGAACGGTCTAGCGGGTGACCTTGCCGGCCTTGAGGCAGGCGGTGCACACGTTGATCCGCTGCGGCGTGCCACCGATGACGGTGCGGACCCGCTGGATGTTCGGGTTCCAGCGACGCTTGGTGCGGCGGTGGGAGTGCGAGATGCTGTGGCCGAAGCCCGGCCCCTTCTTGCAGACCTCACAGTTGGCAGCCACGGTTATCTCCTGAGTTGTCGAACGGGGTATCGAACTGGCACAAAGTCTGGGCGCGGGTGCCGGAGGGCACTCCACGACTGGCTCACAGTAGCCGACCGCACCGCGCCCACCCAAACCGAGGCCGGAACGAGCCCACGGTGTCGTCCCTCCGGTCACCCGGAGGCAACCCGGGGCCGAGGTCGATTAGTACTCCGGTCGGCGGATCCGCACCGGACGAACCGGCGATGAACGGTCGGTGAATGGCCGGTGGGGACCGTCTGCGGATACTGTCGCGCCGGAGGGCCCGAGACCTCCGACCGTGATCTCACCCCGCCCGCGAGGCGGCGAACCGCCGGGAGGCGCAGGAGTGCAGACCCTCGACTCCGTCGCCGCCCGCCGCTGGGCCGTCGCGGCCCTGGGGGCGCTCGGCGAGGCTCGCGAGGAGATCGACGCGCTCAACGTCTTCCCGGTACCGGACGGCGACACCGGCACCAACATGTACCTGACCCTGGAGGCGGCCGTCACGGCGGCGGCCGGGGTGCCGGACGACGCTCCGGTGGCCCGGCTGGCCGATGCCTTCGCCCGCGGCGCCCTGCTCGGCGCCCGGGGCAACTCCGGCGTGATCGGCGCTCAGCTGCTGCGTGGCTGGGCCGACACCCTCGGGGAATACACGCTGCTCAGCGCCGCCTCGGCGGTCGAGGGGTTCCGGCGGGCCGACGAGCAGGCCTGGCGGGCGGTGAACGACCCGGTCGAAGGCACGATCCTGTCGGTCAGCCGGGCCGCCGCCACGGCCGCCGCCAATGCCGAGCCGACCCTGCGGGCCGTCGTCGCCGCCGCCGCGGACGCCGCCCAGCAGGCCCTCGAGCTGACCCCGAGCCAGCTTCCGGCGCTGGCCCGGGCCGGCGTGGTCGACGCCGGCGGTCGCGGCCTGGTGGTGCTGATCGACAGCCTGGCCGAGCTGGTGCTCGGGGCCTCCCGGCGTCGTCCGGCCCGCAGCCACCGGCACCCGGCCCTGCCCGCGGTCGACTTCTCCTGCGCGCACGGGGCGCACGGCGCTCACGGTGACCAGCCGGGCGGCGAGTTCGCCGCCGGCGGCCCCGGCTACGAGGTGATGTTCCTGCTCGACACCGACCCGGAGGCGGGCAGTTCGGCGATCGTCCCGCTCCGGGCCCGGCTGGCCGAGCTGGGCGACTCGCTGGTCGTAGTCGGCGGTTCCGGGCTCTGGCAGGTGCACGTCCACGTGCACGACCCCGGGGCGGCGGTCGAGGCGGCGATGGAGTTCGGCCGCCCGCACCGGATCCGGATCGAGCACTTCTCCGAGCACGGCAACGCGGCCGGACGCCGGCTCGCGGCGGCGCCCCGCAGCTCCCGGACGGCGATGGTCGCCTGCGCGGCCGGCCCGGGACTGGCCGCGTTGTTCGAGGGCGCCGGCGCGGTGGTGGTGGCCGGTGGTCCCGGCAGGCGACCGTCCACGGCTCAGCTGCTGGACGCCGTCCGCCGGACCCGGGCCACCAACGTGGCCCTGCTGCCCAACGACGGCGACACCCTCAACGTGGCCCGGGTGGCCGCGGCCACGGCCCGGTCGGACGGGATCCGGGTCACGGTGGTGCCGACCCGGGCCCAGGTCCAGGGTCTGGCCGCGGCCGCGGTGCACGATCCGGCCCGCAGTTTCGACGACGACGTGGTCGCGATGTCGTCGGCCGCGGGCGCGGCCCGGGACGGCGCCGTTACGGTTGCGGTGAAGGACGGGCTCACCAGCGCCGGCGAGTGCCGGGTCGGGGACGCCCTGGGCGTGGTCGACGGAGACTTCGCCGTGGTCGGCAGCGATCTGCGGGAGGTCGCGGTCGACGTGGTCGAGCGGTTGCTGTCCGGTGGCGGCGAGCTGGTCACCCTGGTCGTCGGGGCGGGCGGGCACGAACCGCTGGCCCGGGCGGTGGCCTCGCACCTGCACGCCGCCCACCGGCAGGTCGAGGTGAACGTGCTGAACGGCGGTCAGCCGCGCTATCCGCTGCTGATCGGGGTCGAATGAGCCGAGCGACGCGAATGAGGTGACACCGGGGTGAGCTCTCCGGAGGACCGGCTGCACGAACCGCTGCGCCGGGCGGTCGGGGCCCGATCCGCGAACGTGCTCGAGGGGGCCCTCGAGATGCACACCGTCGACGACCTGTTGCGCCACTACCCGCGCAAGTACCTGGAGTTCGGCGAGCTCACCGAGATCGACTCCCTGCCGCTGGACGAGCCGGTCAGCCTGGTCGCCGAGGTGAAGACGGTCGCCGTCCGGAACATGGCGTCCAAACGCGGTCAGGTGATGAACGTCGTCGTCACCGACGGCAAGGGCCAGCTCGACCTGGCCTTCTTCCACGCCGTGGGCAAGCAGATCCGCGACCTGAAACCGGGCCGCCGGGCCCTGTTCACCGGCAAGGTGTCGGTGTACCGCAATCGCCGGCAGCTGGCCCAGCCGATGTACGAGATGTTCAAGGACGACGAGGCGGTGGACCGCGAGCGGCTCGAGGACGAGCTGGTCCGGCCGTTCCCGGTGTACCCGACCAAGGGCGCGGTCAGCTCCGGCACGATCAAGCGCTGCGTCGAGGTCGTGCTGGACACCCTGGGCGAGATCGCCGACCCGCTGCCGCCCAAGGTCCGGCTGGCCCGCGGCCTGATCGACCTGCGCTCGGCCTTCCAGCAGATCCACCGCCCGGACGACCTGGCCCAGACCCGACCGGCCCTGCGCCGGCTGAAGTTCGAGGAGGCCTTCATCCTGCAGACGGCGCTGGCCCGGCGCCGGGCGGTGAACCACGAGATGACCGCCACCGCGCGGTTGCCGGTCCCGGGCGGCCTGCTCGACCTGCTGGACGAGCGGCTGCCGTTCACCCTGACCGCCGGCCAGGCCGACGTCGGCGAGCAGATCGCCGAGGACCTGGGCCGGTCCTACCCGATGCACCGGCTGCTGCAGGGCGAGGTCGGTTCGGGCAAGACCCTGGTCGCGCTGCGGGCGATGCTGACCGTGGTGGACGCCGGCGGGCAGGCCGCACTGCTGGCCCCGACCGAGGTGCTGGCCGCCCAGCACCACCGCTCGATCACGGCCATGCTCGGCGACCTGGCCCAGGCCGGCCTGCTCGGCGGCGACGAGCGCGGCACCAAGGTGGCCCTGCTGACCGGCTCGCTGAACACCGCGGCCCGGCGCCGGGCGATGCTCGAGGCCGCCTCCGGCGAGGCCGGCATCGTCGTCGGCACCCACGCCCTGCTGCAGGACAAGGTCCAGTTCGCCGACCTCGGTCTGGTGGTGGTCGACGAGCAGCACCGGTTCGGCGTGGAACAGCGCGACGCGTTGCGGGACAAGGGCGTCACCGTGCCCCACCTGCTGGTGATGACGGCGACCCCGATCCCGCGCACGGTGGCGATGACCGTGTTCGGCGACCTGGAGACGTCGACCCTGTCGGAGCTGCCGACCGGCCGCTCACCGATCGCCAGCCACGTGGTGCCGGCCACCGACGAGCGCTGGATGCACCGGGCCTGGCAACGGGTGGCCGAGGAGGCCGCCGCCGGTCACCAGACGTTCGTGGTCTGCCCCCGGATCGGGGACGACACCAAGAATGCCGACGAGGAAGAGGCCTTCGCCGACGACGAGGGCAACGGCCGGCGGCCCTCGGCCGCGGTGACCGAGGTGGTCGAGGAACTGCGCGAGCACGAGGCCCTGCAGGGGCTGGTGGTCGAGGCGCTGCACGGCCGGATGCCGGCCGACGAGCGGGACGACGTGATGCGCCGGTTCACCGCCGGCGAGGTGGACGTGATGGTGGCGACCACGGTGATCGAGGTCGGCGTTGACGTGCCGAACGCCACCGTGATGCTGGTGCTGGACGCCGACCGGTTCGGCGTCTCCCAGCTGCACCAGCTGCGCGGCCGGATCGGCCGGGGCAGTGCCCCGGGCCTCTGCCTGCTGGTCACCGAGGCCGGCGACGGTCCGGCCCTCGACCGGCTGAAGGCGGTGGCCGAGACCGGCGACGGCTTCGAGCTGGCCCGGCTCGACCTCGAGCAGCGCCGCGAGGGGGACGTGCTGGGTTCGGCCCAGTCCGGGATCAAGTCGTCGCTGCGCCTGCTGCGGGTGGTGCGGGACGAGAAGGTGATCGCCGAGGCCCGGGCCGAGGCGATCGCGGTGATCGCCGAGGATTCCCGGCTGCGGGCCTATCCGGCCCTGGTCGCCGAGGTGCGAAAGTGGCTGGGCACGGAGCAGGCCGCCTATCTGGAGCGAGGCTGATCACACCGATGCCGATCACACCGATGAATGACCTGAGGACGACGATCGAGTGACCAGGATCGTGGCCGGTGACGCCGGTGGCCGCAAGCTGGTGGTACCCAAGGGCGACCTGACCCGGCCGACCAGCGACCGGGTCCGGGAGGCGCTGTTCAGCGCGCTCGACGCCCGGGGCCTGCTGCCCGGAGCGCAGGTGCTCGACCTCTACTGCGGGTCCGGGGCGCTGGGCCTGGAGGCGGCCAGCCGGGGTGCCGCCTCGGTAGTGATGGTCGACGCCTCCCGGCAGGCGGTCGAGGCGGCCCGGCAGAACGTCAGCTCGCTCGGCTTCCCCCGGGTGGCGGTGGTGCTCTCGTCGGTGCAGCGCTACCTGGCCAACCGGGCCCCGACCCCGTCGTCCCTGGTGTTCGCCGACCCGCCCTACGCCACCGGGGCGGACGAGGTCGGCGAAGGCTTGCGAGCGCTGACCCAGCGCGGCTGGCTGCAGGCCGGCGCCGTCGTCCTGGTCGAGCGCAGTGCCCGGTCGATCGAGCCCCGCTGGCCGGCCGGCCTGGTCCGGCAGGCGATCCGCCGGTACGGGGAGACGGCGGTCTGGCAGGCCGAGTGGCAGCCGTCGAGTAGCGTCGGCCTGTGACCATCCATCGGTGTGTCTGTCCGGGCAGTTTCGACCCCGTCACCCTCGGGCACCTGGACGTCGTCCGCCGGGCCGGGGCCCTGTTCGACGAGGTCGTGGTCGCCGTCCTGACCAACCCGGCCAAGAAGCCGATGTTTGCCCTGGACGACCGGCTGGAGATGCTCAGCGAGTCGCTGGCGGGCGTGGACGGCGTCCGGGTGGTGGCCGTGTCCGGCGGCCTGCTGGTCGACTTCTGCCGTGAGGTCGGTGCCGTGGCCGTGGTCAAGGGGCTGCGTAGCGGCACCGATTTCGCCTACGAGCTGCCGATGGCCCTGATGAACCGGCACCTGTCCGGCCTGGAGACGGTCTTTCTGCCGGGTGAGCCCCAGTATGAGCATGTTTCGAGCAGTCTGATCAAGGAAGTGGCGTCCTACGGAGGGGACGTGTCCGGACTTGTCCCGGCGGGTGTACTGGCGCGCCTCCTGGAACGAGTCGGCCCTATTCGCCACACTGAGTAAGGTCAAGCCCGAAGAGAACTCATTGTCCTCGCGGGGTCGGGAACGGCAGGATCGAGCTGGTCCGCCGGGTTTGTCGCCAGGAGGTCGTAGGTGAGCCTGCGCCGCACTTTGGACGTCATGGGCAGCACTGTCGAGCGGGCCACATCCATCCCCCTCTCGGCATCCTGCATGGTCAATCGGGCCGAGCTGCTCTCCCTGGTCGAGCGGGCCCGGGCCGAGCTGCCGGTCGAGCTCGACGAGGCGGCCGCCCTGCTGGTGGCCCATCAGGAAGTGATCGCCCGGGCCGAGAGCGATGCCGAGCAGCTGCTCCGCCAGGCCCGGCGGCAGGCCGATGCCATGGTCGAGGAGAGCGCGCTGGTGGCCACCGCCCGTGGCCGCTCCGAGCAGATCCTGGACGCCGCCCGGGCCGAGGCGGCCCGGCTGCTGCGCCAGGCCGACGAGTACTGCGACGGCCGGCTGGCCGAGTTCGAGAACGACCTCGACCGGGCCAGGGCCCAGGTCCGGCGCGGTCGCGACCGGTTGCGCGAGCGCAGCGACCTGCACCCGGCCGACGCCGGGCCCGTCGAGCCCGCCGAGCAGGAGTCGGCCGAGGCCTACGACCAGGTAGACGAACTCGAGCAGGTCGAGGCCTACGAGCAGGTCGAGACCTACGAGGAACAGGCCGCGGACGGCACCGACTACGAGGTCGAGCAGTACGAGGTCGAGTACGTGGCCGAGTACAAGGTCGAGTATCCGGCCCCCTCGAACGAGGTCGCCTTCGACCAGGTGGCCCACGAGACCACCGTGATCGAGGAGGAGCAGGCCGAGGGGCAACCGGTCCGCGAACTGGTCCACGCCCAGGTCGGTGGCCCGGGGGAGCGCCGGGTGGTCGACCTGGCCGGCCTGGAACGCGACGCCTCCGAGCATTCCGGTTTGGGACAACGCGTGAACCTGCAGTAACCTTGCCAGCTGGCCACGGTCTCGAAACCGTGGCTGTTCGACGGGAGAGCTGCGTCGAAACCTGAACCGCACCGAATCACCGTTGGCCAAGGAGTGCACCATCCGTCTCGACCACCGGTCGCCGTACGTTCTCGACACCCGAGACCTCGGTCGGCGTCCCGGAACCATGCGGAAGGCCGCGCGTACCGTGCCGGCCCCCGCCGACATGGGTACCGAGGTCATCGCGATCCCTGAAGGCGCCGAGATCGAGCTCAAGCTGAGGCTCGAAGCGGTGATGGAGGGCGTGCTGGTCAGTGGCACGGTCACCGGGGTCGCGGTGGGAGAATGCATCCGCTGTCTGGATGAGGTGCGGCTTCCGGTGGAGGCCCAGTTCTCCGAGCTCTTCAGCTACCCGGAGAACCGGGTGGCCGAGGACGAGGACGAAGATGTACGCAGCGTCGAGGACGATCTGATCGACCTCGAGCCCACGCTGCGGGACGCGGTGGTGCTGACACTGCCGTTCCAGCCGGTGTGCCGGGAAGACTGCCCGGGCCTGTGTTCCGAATGCGGAGCCAAGCTCGCGGACGACCCGGCCCACACGCACGAGACCGCTGACCCCCGGTGGGCAGCACTACAGGGCATCCTGGCCGATGGGGTGTCCGGTTCGTCCGACTCATCAGTTGTCGACGAACCGTCCAATGAGAAGGAGAGCTAGGCGTGGCTGTTCCGAAGCGGAAGATGTCCCGCAGTAACACGCGGTCCCGCCGGGCGCAGTGGAAGGCGACGCCGACGGCGCTCACCGCCACTTCGACCGGTGGCACGGTCACCTACTCGCGCCCGCACCAGGCGCGTGTGGTCACCGACTCGGCCGGTACTGCCCTGTACCTCGAGTACAAGGGCCGCAAGGTCAAGGATCTCTGACCGGCCCGCCAGTGATGTCGTCGTCCGCACAGCCGTGTCCAGCGAGCGCTCGGTGAGCGCTGTGCCGGACTCGGCTGTGCCGGACCCGGCCGAGCTGGTGGCATCGCTCTTCGTGACGGTGGAGCCAGGGCTGTTGTTCCAGGCCCTGACCCACCGTTCGTACGCGTACGAGAACGGTGGCCTGCCTACCAACGAGCGCCTGGAGTTTCTGGGCGACTCGGTGCTGGGCCTGGTCGTCACGGCCGCGCTCTACCGTCGTCATCCCGCTCTGCCCGAAGGGCAGCTGGCCAAGCTGCGCGCTGCCGTGGTCAACATGCGGGCGCTGGCCGGCGTCGGTCGCACCCTGGGGCTGGGCCGGTACCTGATGCTCGGTCGGGGCGAAGAGGCCAGCGGCGGGCGGGACAAGTCCTCGATCCTGGCCGACACGGTCGAGGCCCTGATCGGTGCCGTCTACCTCGAGCACGGGATCGAGACCGCCACGGTGTTCGTGCACCGGCTGGTCGACCCGTTGCTCGCCTCCAGCGCCGAACTGGGTGCCGGTCTGGACTGGAAGACCAGCCTCCAGGAGCTGACCGCCACCGGCGCGCTCGGCGTCCCGGAGTACGTGGTCTCCGAAGAGGGCCCCGATCACGCCAAGCTGTTCCACGCCGTCGTCCTGATCAAGGGCGAGCCGTACGGCGAGGGCAGTGGCCGCAGCAAGAAGGAGGCCGAGCAGGCCGCCGCCGCCGCCGCGTTCGGCCGGATCGAGGCCGAGCGCAAGACCGCCGCCGCAGCCGAACCGCTGGCCTGAGTGCCTGAACTGCCCGAGGTCGAGGTCGTCCGGCGCGGCCTGGCCCGCTGGACGACCGGCAGCCGGATCACCGCCGTCGAGGTGCGTCACCCGCGATCGGTCCGCCGGCACGAGGCCGGCGCCGACGACTTCGTCAGCCGGTTGCTCGGCGTCGGCGTGCATGACGTCGTCCGGCGGGGCAAGTTTCTCTGGCTCAGTCTCGAATCCGGTGAGGCACTGCTGGCCCATCTGGGCATGAGCGGGCAGCTGGTGCTGGAGCCGCCGGAGGCCGAGACCGAGGCCCACCTGCGGGTTCGGATCGGGCTCGAGGGCGGCCGGGGGGAGGGCCGGGAGCTGCGGTTCATCGATCAGCGCATGTTCGGCGGGCTGTCGGTGGTCGCCATGGTGAAGACGGCCGACGGCCTGCCGGCCGGGCAGAGCGGCTCCGACCGGCCCGATCCACCGCCGGCCGAGGCGATGATCCCGCTTCCGGTGGCCCACATCGCCCGCGACGCGCTCGATCCGCACCTCGACGTCGAGCTGTTCGCGGGCCGGCTGCACCGGCGCCGGACCGGTCTGAAGCGAGCCCTGCTCGACCAGGGCCTGATCTCCGGGATCGGCAACATCTACGCCGACGAGGCGCTCTGGCGGGCCCGGCTGCACTATGCCCGGCCGACCGAGACGCTGAACCGGCCGTCCCTGAACCGGGTGCTGGCGGCGGCGCAGGACGTGATGCGAGCCGCCCTGACCGCGGGGGGCACCAGTTTCGACAGCCTCTACGTCGACGTGAACGGGCAGAGCGGCTACTTCGAGCGCTCGCTGCAGGTCTACGGCCGGGCTGGCCTGCCCTGCTTCCGCTGCGGGACGCCGATCCGGCGCGAGCAGTTCATGAACCGCTCCTCGCACTACTGCCCGACCTGCCAGCCCCGGCCGCGCAACGCCCACTTCTAGGACGGTCACGCCCGAGCCCTGGGGTCCGGCTCAGTCCAGCCGGTAGCCGAAACCGCGCAGCGTGCTGAGGCGATCGGCGTGCCGGCCGAGCTTCATCCGGACCCGCCGTACGTGGACGTCGACCGTGCGGTCGCCGTCCAGATACCCGCTCTGCCAGACCGAGGTCATGAGTTCGCGGCGGCTGAGCGCGGTGCCCCGGCGCTGGTGCAGAAAGGCCAGGAGGTCGAACTCGCGCCGGGTGAGCGCCACCGGCCGCCCGTCCACGGTCAGGGTGCGGCCGTCGAGGTCCAGGTGCAGCCCGTCGTCGTCCGGGACCGCCGTCAGCGTGCCTGATCCGGGCCTGGGCCGGGGATCGCGGCCGGGCTCGGGCCGAACGGCGTGGACCCGCACCCGCGGGTGCAGGGTCGGGGCCAGGGCGAGCAGCAGCTCCTCGACCGCCCGGGCCACCCGGTCCGGGTCGACTTGGCGCCCGAAGTCGAATCCCTCATGCTCGAGGGCGACCAGCACCGGGCCGGGGATTCGGGTGGTGTCGGGAGCGGGGGAGGTCATGGCGGGACTCCGAGCTTCGGTGTGGACGGTGCCGAAATGCCGAACCGGTCAGCAACACCGATCGTCGTAGGTGTCATGACGCACGGCGCCGTGCGGGTCCAGGGCCGGTCGGCGAGGGTCCATCTCTTGAGTGAAGCACTCCCAGGACGTGGTATCAAGTTACTCGATCGGATTAGTCAAGATTACTCCAGCCCGTGCGACCCGTGGAGGGTACCGATGGCGTTGCCAGACTTCTTCCTGATGGGAGCCCCGAAGGCGGGCACCACGGCGCTGCACGCGGCCCTGGCCCAGCACCCGCAGCTGTACCTGTCGCCGGTCAAGGAGCCCAAGTTCTACCTGTGCGACGGGCGACCACCGCGCGGGTTCGGCCAGCGGGGCCCCGGCGATGCCCACAGCGCCCGGGAATGGGTATGGCGCCGGGGGGATTACGAGAACCTCTTCGAGCCGGCCCCGGCCGGCCTGCTGCGCGGCGAGAGCACGCCGTTCTACCTGTACGACCGCGACGCCCAGCGCCGGATCCACGACGACGTCCCGAAAGCCAAGCTGCTGGTGGTGCTGCGCGACCCGATCGACCGGGCCTACTCGAACTGGATGCACCTGCGCTCCGACGGGCTGGAACCGATCAGCGACTTCGCCGCCGCCTGGGCGGCCGAGGACGAGCGGGTGGCCCGGGGCTGGGCGCCGTTCTGGCACTACCGCCGACTCGGGCTGTACGGCGAGCAGGTGCGCGACCTGATCGAGCGGTTCGGCCGCGACCAGGTGCACGTGCTGCGCTACCGCGACCTGGTCGAGACCCCGGTCGAGGCGCTGGATGCCGTCTCCAGCTTTCTCGGCGTGGCCTCGGGGTTGATCGGCGGGGCGAAGCGGGCCAACTCGCACCCCTACGTGGCCGCCTCGCCCCGGACCGAGGCCATCGCCCGGGTGGTCCGGGCCGGGGCCGCTCTGGGGGCCTGGGCCCCGCCGCAGGTCTGGCGCCAGGCCAGCCGGCCGTTGCTGGCCGCGTTGCAGCACGGCGCCGGCCGCCGCCCGGTGCTGGCGCCGCAGTTGCGGCTGCGCCTGGTCGAGTCGTACCGGGAGGACAACGCCCTGCTCGGTCAGCTCACCGGCCGGTCGTTCTCGGACTGGCTCGGGACGACGTCGCGGGGCCAGTTCGCCGACACCAGGCCACCGAAAACGGACTGACCGGAAGAGTTTGCCGCAGCCGGCTGAACATCTCGACAACGCGACCGGAACTCTGCGCGAGCACCGGGGACCGGCCCGTCCGCCGGCCCGGCCGGCTGGTAGAAATCGGTGGTCAGCCTGAGATCGCGCAGTGAGAGCGGAGAACCCCATCCCCGTGCAGGAAGCCGTCCGGCCGCCGAACCGGCCCGGGGCGGGGATTCCGGCGGGGGAGGCCGCCATCACCGCCGGCGGCCGGGGCCGGAGCGCGCCCCGCGCTGACATCCAGGGCCTGCGGGCGGTCGCGGTGCTGATGGTGCTGCTCTATCACGCGCGAATCCCTTTCGTATCCGGCGGTTTCGCCGGGGTCGACGTGTTCTTCGTGATCTCCGGGTTTCTGATCACCGGCCTGATGGTGCGCGAACTGGAGCGGACCGGCCGGCTGTCGCTCCCGTCGTTCTGGGCCCGACGGGCCCGCCGGCTGCTGCCGGCCACCGCTCTGGTGCTGGCGGCCGTGAGTGTGCTCACGGTGCTGCTCCTGCCTCAGGTGCGGTGGTCGGTCACCGCCGGCGACATCGTCGCGGCCGCCTTCTACGTGATCAACTGGCGGCTGGCCTCCCAGTCGCTGGACTACCTGGCCCAGAACTACGCGGCCAGCCCGGTCCAGCACTTCTGGTCGCTCGCGGTCGAGGAACAGTTCTACGTGATCTGGCCGGTGCTGATCGTGCTGATGGCCGCCCTGGCTCGCCGCCGGGTCTGGCCGTTGCGGCGGACCCTGCTGGCCGGCGTCCTGGCCATTGCTGTTCCGTCGCTGATCTGGTCGATCCACCTCGGGGCCGGGACGCCCTCGGCCTACTTCGTGACGACGACCCGGGCCTGGGAGCTCGGGGTCGGCGCGGTGGTGGCCCTGGTCGCGGTCCGGTTGCGGTCGCTGGGGCGGCGGCTCGCCCAGGCGCTCACCGGGGCCGGGGTGCTCACCCTGATCGCCGTCGCCCTCTGGCTGCCCGACACGCTGCCCTGGCCCGGGTCGGCGGCCCTGATCCCAACCCTGGCCACCGCGGCCGTGATCGGGGCCGGGCCGGCCGCCGGGGCCGGCGGAGCCGCGCTGGTGCTCGGCCTGCGCCCGCTGCAGTGGATCGGTGACCTGTCGTACTCGCTCTATCTCTGGCACTGGCCGCTAATCGTCCTCGCCACCGCACACTGGGAGAACACCCTGACCCCGATCCACGGCCTGCTGGTCGTCGCCGCCTCGACCGTTCCGGCGCTCCTGACCTACCGGCTCGTCGAGTCCCCGCTGCACCATGCCCGTTTCCTGTCCGGAGCGCCGTGGCGGGCGCTGACCCTGGGGGCGGCCTGCACCGCGATCGGACTGCTGGCCGGCTTCGGCCTGCAGTCGGCCGTTCCCGGCTACCAGGCTGTTCCGGCGGCCCAGCGACCGGGGGCGGCGGCCCTGCGGACCAGCCCGCAGACGGCGATCCCACGGCTCGGCACGTCGTCGATCACGCCCGATCCGCTGCACGCCCGCGAGGACCTGCCCGACCTCTACGCCCGCAAGTGCCAGGACGACTACGTCGAGTCGGACGTGCGGCCCTGCCGCTTCGGGAACACCGTCGGCGGCTCGGGCACCGTGGTCCTGATCGGCGACTCCCGGGCCGCCCAGTGGAGCCCGACCCTGCAGGTGCTGGCCGGGCAGCAGCACTGGCGGCTGATCACCCTGACCAAGGCCGGCTGCCCGTTCGCCGACGTGCAGATCGTCAAAGGATCGCGCGGCCACGAGCTGGCCTACACCTCGTGCACCGACTGGAACGACGGCGTCCGGGCCTGGCTCCGGGCCGACCCGCCCGACCTGGTCGTGACCAGCGCCTTCTATCCCTACGTGACGTCGATCAAGGGCAAGGTGCAGGCCGGGCCGGCCAACCACCAGGCTCTGGTGGACGGCTACCACCGCACCTGGGCCGGGCTGAACAAGACCAGGATCCCGGTGATCGCGCTGCGGGAGACCCCGGTGATGGGCCGGGACGTCGCCGAGTGCGTGTCGCAGCACCGCAAGGCCCTGCACCGGTGCGGCACGCTACGCCGTAAAGCGTTGCGGACCGCCCACATCCTGCAGCCGGCCGCGACCGGCCTGACCCGCAGCGTGACCGTGGACCTGACCCGGCCCGGCGTCTGCCCGGCCAAGGTCTGCCCGGCGGTGATCGGGAACGTGCTGATCTACCGGGACGAGCACCACCTGACCGCCACCTACGCCCGGACCCTGGCCCCGTTGCTGCACGACACCCTGGTGGGCCTGCGGAAGAAGCAGTTCGCGCAGGGAGCCCTGGATCAGCTGCTGCCGGCCGGCTGAGCTGCCGGCCGCAGGTGCCGGGTGAACCAGCTGGTCATCGCCTCGTCGACCCGGCGGGCGGTGGGCTGTTGCGGGGCCGGTTCCAGACCCGGGTACTCGGCCAGGGGGTGGGCCAGCCCGGGCACCGAGGTCAGGGCGACCTGGCCGGCGTCCGGGTAGAGCGGACGCAGAGCCGCGACCAGGTCGGCGGCGTCGGCCCGGAAGCCGGGGAAGTCCTGCTCGCCGCTGACGATCAGCAACGGCGGGAGCGGCGTGCGGCCGGCGAGGTCGCCGGCCCGGGCCACGAAGTCGAACCGGTCGGCAGCCTCCTCGGACGGCGCCGTCCACGGATAGGACCGGCCGGACTGCTCGCTCACCAGGGCGACCACCGAGCGGGCCCGGATCGCCGGGTTGACCAGGGCGACGGCCGAGACCGGGAGCGGGCTGTCGGCCAGGACGTGCAGGGCCACGGCGCCGCCGAGCGAGCCGCCGACCAGGCCGACCGGGCCTTCGTCGAGCGAGAACCGGTCGCGCAGCACGGCCAGGGCGGCCGGCAGCTCACCGGCCGCCTGCCGGACCACCGGGTCGACGTACTTCATCATCGGGTCGGCGCCGGCCGCCTCCCGCCCGCCGTCCCAGAACCGGGCTCCGCACCAGGGCAGGCCGAGGTGGATCCGCCAGGCCGGGACGCCGGCCAGCGGCAGGGCGGCGGCGAACGCGGCGTCCGTGCTCGGGGCGTCCATCAGGTGCCAGGTCAGGATGAGCGGTGCGGACGCCGCCGGCTCGGTTGGGGGTCGGCCGGCGGGGGGCAGGACCGCCGGGGGCAGGGCGGTGAACGGCACGCCGGCGGCGGTTCCGGTGATCGGGGCGGGGGTGGCTGCGGGCGGCATCGGTGCTCGTCTCGGTCGAGGATCGTCCTCGACCACCGTAGGCCGGAGCGCCCGGCCCGAGGGCCGATCCGGCCCGGTCGGACGTCTGCTCTGGGCTAAGCCGGAACTCAGCCGGAGCTGACCGGGCTCAGACGAGTCAGCGGGTCGACGGCGCGGACGCCTCGGCCGGGTCCGGCGTCACCGCGTCGTCGACCGGTGACCAGGGCGCCGTCCACCGGGTGCCCATGATCCGCCCCGCGGCGTAGCCGGTACCCAGGATGATCAGCAGGTCGCCGATGCTGAACACGTTGGCCAGGGGCAGCGGGGTCGGGATTGCGAAGATGTCGCCGAACCAGGCCAGGTGCGGGTGGGCCACAGTGCCGGAGTTCACGAAACCGGTCGTGTCCGGGTCGATCCCGGCCGCCCGCATCGCCCCCGCCCGGGCCGGCAGGGTGCCACCGTTCACCGTGATCGTGACCCCGTTGAGGATCGCCCCCAGCCCGATCACCGGCAGCCCCGGGATCCGGCGGTTGACCAGGACGAACCAGAGGGCCACGACATACGTGCTGATGTGGGCCAGATCAAGCAGTTCGTCCGGCCCGGTGAGGATCTCGACGATCAGGATCTGCACGGCCAGGGCCGCGGTCACCCAACCCACGTGGTGCAACCGCACGCCGGCGAGCCGGCGCGGATCCCCGCCGAGCGCCAGGGGCAGCAGCAGGACGACCAGGGCCGCCAGCGGGATGATCACGCCCGGCCGCCGCGCCCGGCCCGGCGCAGCGGGACGACCTCGGCTCCCTGGGCGGGAATGTGGCTGATCCAGCTCGGGTCCGGGTTCATGGTCGCCGCCGCGCTCCATTCGCTCAGAGCCCCGACCGACATGGCCTTGGCGATCAGGAAGCCCTGCATGCGGTCGCAGCCGAGGGCCCGGAGGATGTCATAGGTCGCTTGATCCTCGACTCCTTCGGCCACCACCTTGAGCCCCAGGCCGTGGGCCAGATCGATGGTCGAGCGCACGATGATGGCGCTCGACTCGTCCCGGCGCATCTGCATGACGAACGATTTGTCGATCTTGATCTCGTCCGGCTGGAGCTGGATCAGGTACGACAGGGACGAGTACCCGGTGCCGAAATCATCGATGGCCAGCCGGACCCCGAGGTCGCGCAGGTCGGCCAGCACGCTCATGGCCCGGGCCGGGTCGGCCGTGATCGAGCTCTCGGTGACCTCGATGGTCAGCAGCTCGGGCGGCACGCCGGCGGCGCTGAGGCTGGCCCCGAGCCAACGGGGCAGCTCCAGATCGGCCAGCAGCCGGGCCGACAGGTTCACCGCCACCGACAGTTCCGGGCGGGCCCGGCGCAGCAGGCTCAGGGTCTGCAGCGACGACTCGACCGAGAACCGGGTCAGGGCCGAGATCAGCCCGCTGTTCTCGGCGATCGGGATGAAGATGTCGGGCGAGACCAGGCCGTGGAACGGGTGGTTCCAGCGCATCAGCGACTCCACCGCCACCAGTTGACCGGTCTCGGCGTCGACCTGGGGCTGGTAGACCATTTCCAGGTCGGGCCCGTCGATCACGGCGTGCAGGTCGCCGTGCAGGGTGAGCCGCTGGACCGAGTGCGGGTCGAGGTCGGTGCGGTAGCCCTGAACCTCGCCCCGGTTGGCCTTGGCCCGGTAGAGCGCGACATCGGCCCGCTGCAGCAGGGTCTCGATCGTCCGGCCGTGCTCGGGGTAGATCACAAACCCGACGCTGGCGTGCACGCCGAGCCGGATCCCGTTGGCCAGCAGTGGTTCCCGGATCCGGGCCATCGTGCTCCCGGCCAGGGCGGTGATCTGGTCGGCGCCGCTGATCCGGGGGACCACGATGGCGAACTCGTCCCCGCCGAGGCGGGCCACGGTCAGCCCGTCCGGCAGGATCCGGGTCATCCGGGTCGCCACCTCGCGCAGCAGGTCGTCGCCCACGTGGTGCCCGAGGGTGTCGTTGACCTCCTTGAAGTGGTCCAGGTCGACCAGCATGATCGCGAAGTGGCCGCCGGTGTCGGCGGCCTTCTCCAGGGCCTGTTCGGCCTTGATCTGGAACAGGGCGCGGTTGGGCAGCCCGGTGAGCCCGTCGTGCAGCGACTCGTGCTGGCGCTGGGCCGCGATCCAGGCATTGCGCTGGACGCCGAGCAGCGGCAGGACGACCAGCGGCACCAGGGCCGGTTCGTGAACGCTGATCAGAGCGGTGATCGGGGCCAGGCCGAGCAGGATGGCCGAGTCCAGCCCCTGCACCCGCAGGTCCTCGCGGAGCACCTCGCGCAGCGGCTGGCCGCTGTCCAGGGCGACCACGCCGCCCACGACCACGTTGTTGGCGACGAAGTAGGTCAGGGCCGCGGCGACCGCCGGCCAGAACACCACCGAGCCGGGCGACGGCTCCGGGCCGAGCAGGCTGTGCCCCTGGGGCAGGGCGTAGACCACCCGCACCGCGACCAGGGTGAGCGTGTACTGGCCGAGATTGAAGGCGATCACCAGCGGCGGACGGCGCCGGCGGACGTCGTCCAGGGCGGTGGCCAGCACCTGCGCCAGCAGGGCCAGGGAGAGCGGGCCGACCATCACCAGGGCGACGGCGAAGGTCGAGGAGACGGTCAGCCGGTCGGTGTCGCCGTCCTTGCGAACCACCCGCAGCCGGCGCAATTCGCCCGCGAACAGCAGGGCGGTGAGCAGGTAGCTGGCCCAGATCGAGTGGGCGGTCCAGTGGATCCGGGGCAGCTGGCGGGTCAGCACCACCACCAGCAGGACGGCACCGATGGCGAAAATGCTTCCGGCGTAGACGACTACGGCCCGGGGCCGAGCCGGGCCCGGCACCGGTTCGGGTGCCGGGCCGGGCGTCGGGGGAGTTACCACTTCTTGCCGGCAGCCACCACGGCCACGAGCGTGGTCAGGCCGGAGGCTGCGACCAGGCCCCGGTAGATCAGGTTGGTCCGGACGTTCTTCACGGGGATCACCACGATTTCAGGTCATCGCGCAGCGCTTCGCCGAGCGGAGGAGGGGGTCTGACCGTCGGCTGGAGGGCCCGGGGTCAGCTCCACTTCAGGCCGGCACCGCCGACCGCGGCCAGGGCGATCAGACCACCGAACGACACCGCAGCCTTGACGTACGCGGATTTCAGCATCGGGCACTCCTTCTCATCAGGAGGATCCAGTGATCCCCGCCAAGATCCAGAGTGCGCAGCGGCCACCGTACAAGCCATAGAGTGACGGCTTGTTCACCCATAGTGCTTAATCCAGATCGGGCGACTCCAGGCGAGGTCCGAAATGGGCGCGCTGGGCCCACCGGATCTCACCCGCAGCGATGAACGGCGCCCGTTCGGCTCAGCGCGGGGCTCAGATCAGGGCCGGACTCAGATCACTGCTGGACTCAGGTCAGCGCCGGACTCAGGTCAGCGCTGGACCAGTTCGGTCCGCAGGTCGTGCGAGCCGTCGGCCCGGGCCGCCTCGTAGTACAACCGGCGCGAGCCGTCCGGCAGGGCCACGATGTCGAGGTAGCGCAGAGCGTGATCGCCGTGCGGCGAGCGGGCCACCGGCTGATCGCCGATCGCGGTGAAGATCCCGGCCTGCGGCCCGTCGGCCGCGCCCTCGGCCATCCCGGTCCGCTCGTACCAGTTCTCGGCCGACGTGGCCCGGCCGTCGTAGTAGGCCACCAGGCGCTCGCCGCCGGGGCCGGTCGGGATCACGGCCGTCACCCGGGCGCCCCTCGCGTCCCATCGACCGGGCCGGCCGGCCAGCGCGACCGGGCCGACCTGCCAGTTCAGGCCGTCCGAACTGGTCGCGTACCGGGTCGTCATCCGGTCGGTGGCATCCGGGTCGTCGAGCGGGTGGCAGCAGACCCACATCCGCCAGCCGGCCGAGTCGCGAACCACCACCGGGTCCTTGACCGCGGTCAGGTCGTCGCCAGGCAGCACCATCGACCGGACGCCGTCGCCCAGACCGGACGGGTCGTCGGCGTCCAGAGCCTCGATCCACCAGTGCTTGGAGTTCGGGGTCGAGCAGCTGATGTAGAGCCGCCAGCCGCCGTCGGGGCGGCGGACCAGGGCCGGGCGTTCCAGGGAGGCCGCGCTGAAGGTGTCGCGGTGCACACCGGCGACCGTCTCGAACACCACGCCGTCGGTGGACCGGGCCACGGTCACGGCCACGCCCCGGCCTGCGTCGACCGGCCGGCGCAACCGGTAGGCCAGCCAGAACACGCCGTCCTCATGCACCACGCTCGGGGCCCCGGCCCAGTTGCCGGGCCCGCTGCCGGGGGCGGCGATGGCGTGGGACGACGCCAGGTAGTCGGGCTGCGGGGCGTCGGCGAGTGAACCGGCGGGCACGGAGATGGTCATGATCGGGCAGATCCTCCACGGGGGTCGGGGCGTCAGTCTGCCAGCCCGCGGCAGCCGACCGGCGGCGCCGGGCCCGCTCGGGGCTGCGTCGAGCCGGAGCGAATCCCGCTCGCATCCCGGGCCGGGCCGACCTGACCTCGGGCCGGCGTCCCGGACGGTAGATTGACAGACCTCAAGTCAGGCGAGGAGTTCAGATCCGTGCACCTTAAGACCCTGACCATGCGGGGGTTCAAGTCGTTCGCGTCGGCCACGACGCTACGGCTGGAGCCCGGCATCACCTGTGTCGTGGGGCCCAACGGCTCCGGCAAGTCCAACGTGGTCGACGCCCTCAGCTGGGTGATGGGCGAGCAGGGGGCCAAGAGCCTGCGCGGCGGCAAGATGGAGGACGTCATCTTCGCCGGCACCGCCGGCCGCCCGCCGCTGGGCCGGGCCGAAGTGTCCCTGACCATCGACAACAGCGACGGCGCGCTGCCGATCGACTACGCCGAGGTGACCATCTCGCGGACCATGTTCCGCTCCGGCGGCAGCGAGTATGCCCTGAACGGCTCGCCCTGCCGGCTGCTCGACATCCAGGAGCTGCTCTCCGACTCCGGCATCGGCCGAGAGATGCACGTGATCGTCGGGCAGGGCCAGCTGGACGCCGTCCTGCACGCCTCGCCGGAAGACCGCCGGGCCTTCATCGAGGAGGCCGCCGGGGTACTGAAACATCGCAAACGTAAAGAAAAGGCGCTGCGCAAGCTCGACGCGATGCAGGCCAACCTGACCCGGCTCGGCGACCTGACCACCGAGATCCGGCGCCAGCTCAAACCGCTCGGCAAGCAGGCCGAGGTGGCCCGCCGGGCCAGTGTCGTGCAGGCCGACCTGCGCGACGCCCGGGCCCGGTTGCTGGCCGACGACCTGGTCACCCTGGTGCGCACCCTGGAGGCCGAGGTCGCCGACGAGAACGCCCTGCGCCGGCGGCGCGAGCAGGTCGAACTCGAGCTGGGCGCGGCCCGGGAGCGGCTGACCGAGCTCGAGACGGCCACCCGCGAGGCCGCCCCGCGGCTGTCCCGGGTCCAGGAGAGCTGGTACCGGCTCTCGAGCCTGCGCGAGCGCACCCGGGGCACGGCCAGCCTGGCCGCCGATCGGCTCCGGTTGCTGTCCGACCAGGAGCCGGAGCGGGCCACCGGCCGCGACCCGGACGACCTGGAGGCCCAGGCCGCGCTGGTCCGCGAGCAGGAGGAACAGCTGCAGGCCGAGGTCGACCAGGCCCGGGAGCTGCTGGACGTCGCCGAGGCCCGCCGGCAGGACGCCGAGCGCGCGGCCGCGGCCGAGGAGCGCCGGCTGGCCGAGCTGGCCCGGCAGGCCGCCGACCGGCGAGAGGGGCTGGCCCGGCTGGCCGGCCGGGTCGCGGCCCAGCGCAGCACCGTCACCGCGGCCGCCGACCAGCTCGAGCGGCTGGCCGGCACGATCGAGGAGGCGGCCGAGCGGGCCGAGCGGGCGGCCCAGGAAGTGGCCGCTCTCGACGCCGGGGCCGAGACCGGCAGCGAGCCCGGCGCCGACCACCCCGACGCCGAGCGAGCCGCCGCCCTGGAGACCGAGGCCGACCGGGTCGGCACGCTGATCGGCGTCCTGGAAGCCGACCTGGAGACGGCCACCGGCACGCTGAGCGGCCTCAGCGGCGAACTGGAGAAGCTGCGGCACACCGAACGCGAGGCGCACGGCGAGCGCAAGGAATGGGCCGCTCGGCGCGAGACCCTGGCCCTCGGGCTGCGCCGCAAGGACGGCGCCGGAGCCCTGCTCGCGGCCGGTGACCGGGTGCCCGGGCTGATCGGCTCGATGGCCGCGGTGCTGCAGGTCGAGCCCGGCTTCGAGACCGCGGTCGCGGCCGCGCTGGGCGCGGCGTCCGACGCCGTCGCGGTCGGTGACCTGACCGGGGCGCTGGCCGGCCTGCGACTGCTGGCCGAGCAGGAGGGCGGCCAGGCGGTGCTGGTGCCGGCCGCCTTCGCCGCCCGGCCGGGCACGGTCGCCGACGCCGACCCGCGGGGCTGGCCCACCCTGCCGCCGGGCGCCCGCTGGGTGCGGGCCCTGGTGCGCGAACCGGTGGCCCTGACCGCCGCGGTCGACCGGCTGCTGCGCCGGGTGGCGGTGGTCGCCGACCTGGACGCCGCGGCCGACCTGGTCCGGCTGTGGCCGGACGTCGCCGCCGTGACCACCCAGGGCGAGCTGGTGTCGGCCGCCCTGGTCCGCGGCGGCTCGGTCTCCGCGCCGTCCCTGATCGAGGTGCAGGCCGCGGTCGAGCAGGCCGACGAGCGGGTGGTCTCGGCCGGCCGCCGGGCCGAGCAGGCCGGGGCCGAACTGGCCGAGGGCGGGCAGCGCCAGCAGGCGGCCCAGCAACAGGTACGCGACCTGCAGGCCCGGCTCAAGCAGGCCCAGGCCGACCTCCGGCGGGTCGAGGGTCAGCTCAACGAGCTGGAAGGACGCCGGGCGGCCGCGGCCAACCGGCTGGCCCAGCAACGCGGCCAGCTGGCCGGTACCGCCCGCGCGGCCGAGGCCGAGGTGCAGCGGCTGACCGGGCAGCGGGCCCGGGCCCAGGAGTCGCTGGAGAGTGCCCGCACCGCCCTGGCCGAGCTGGAGACCCAGCTCGAGTACGCCCAGGAGGCGCAGGCCGAGCAGGACGACGATCCGGCTCCCGACCAGCGCGACCACCTGGCCGCGGCCGCGTCGGCGGCCCGGGCCGGGGAGACCGATGCCCGGCTCGGACTGCGGACCGCTGAGGAGCGTTCCCGGGCCGTGGCCGGCCGGGCCGATCAGCTGATCCGCCGGGCTCAGGAGGAACGCGAGGCCCGGGCCCGGGCGATCGCCCGCGAGGAACGCCGCCGCCGGCAGCTCCAGATCGCCGGATCGGTGCTGGCCGGGGCCGAGTACACGCTGATCCTGCTGAAGGGCTCGCTGGCCGTCGCCGACCGGGTCCGGTCCCGGGTCGAGGCCGAGCGCGACGCCCGCGACACCGAGCTGCGCGCCGTCCGGGATCAGGAGCACCAGCTGGCCGGCGAGCAGGCGCGACTGATCGACTCGGTGCACCGCGACGAGGTGGTCCGGACCGAGCAGCGGCTGCGGATCGACGCCCTGCGCCAGCGCAGCGTGGACGAGCTCGGCACCGACCCCGACGTACTGGTCGAGGAGTACGGCCCGCACCAGCCGGTACCGCCGAGCATCCCGGCCCTGGGCGAGCCCGAACCGCTGGAGCCACCGCCGGCGGTGCCCTACAACCGGGCGGTGCAGGAGAAGCGGCTGCGAGCGGCCGAGCGGGCCCTCAACCTGCTCGGCACGGTCAACCCGCTGGCTCTGGAGGAATTCGCCGCGCTCGAGGAGCGGCACACCTTCCTCACCCGCCAGCTCGACGACCTGAAGGTCTCCCGCCGCGACCTGCTGGAGATCATCAAGGAGGTGGACGAGCGGGTGGAGAAGGTGTTCACCGAGGCCTTCAACGACACCGCCCGCGAGTTCGTCGGGGTGTTCTCCCGGCTGTTCCCCGGCGGCGAGGGCCGGCTCATCCTCACCGACCCGTCGAACATGCTGACCACCGGCCTGGACGTCGAGGCCCGCCCGCCGGGCAAGAAGGTCAAGCGGCTCTCGCTGCTGTCCGGCGGTGAGCGCTCGCTGACCGCGGTGGCCATGCTGGTGGCCATCTTCAAGGCCCGGCCCAGCCCGTTCTACGTGATGGACGAGGTCGAGGCGGCCCTGGACGACACCAACCTCGGTCGGCTGATCGGCATCTTCGAGGAACTGCGCGAGTCGTCCCAGCTGATCGTGATCACCCACCAGAAGCGCACGATGGAGGTGGCCGACGCGCTGTACGGGGTGACCATGCGTGGGGACGGTGTGACCACGGTGATCAGCCAGCGGCTGCGCGAGGAAGTGGTGGCCCTGCCCGAGCCGTCCGACGTCCCGGTGTGATTCATCGGCGGCGATCGTGGGCGGGCGGCATTCGTTGCCGGGCAACAGGTTTGGGAATGCTGTGAGTTTCACAGGACAAAGTGACACAACCGCAACATGTTTTGACGGCGTCTCGGTTTTACGAAACCGGTCTCGTCGGCGACCCTAGAGGTGTGCTAGCCGTAACAGTTGGAGTTGTCGTCACTCTCGTTCTCGCTCTGGGCGTGATGATCGCCGTCGCGCTGCCCGATCTTCGCTCCGGTCACAAGATTCTCACCCCTGAGGGTGAGCGGGCCGTCGACAAGGTCAAACAGGTGGGGCATCTCCATCCGGCTGAAACGATCAAGAAGGTGGCTCAGGCCACGCCGGTGGTGAAGAAGGTGGCCCCGCCGGTGGTGGAGGCCCCGCCGGTGGTGGAGGCCCCACGGGTGGTCGAGCACGCGCCGGCGGGGGAGAGCGTGCGGGTGGCGAGGAGCGCGACCCCGCCCAAGGGTCGGCCGACTCCGAAGAACCGCCCGGCCGGGGCCAAGCCGTCGGGAGCCAAATGGTCGGGGGCCAAGTCGTCGGGGGCCACGCAGGCTCGGTCGGCCAAGAACAAGCCCTCGGTCAAGGTCGCGACGATCCGGGCCGCGGCCAAGCCCCGTCCACCGGCCCGGCCCAAGCCGATCCGGCCTGGCGGACCGGTCCGCTACCGGCCCGCACCGGGCCCGGCCTGGCAGCAGATGATCCTGCTCCGGATGCGGATCTCCCGGGGCTGGGCGCCGATCAGCGCCGCCCTGCACGAGGCCATGGACCGACTGGAGAGCCGCGACGAGAGCAGTCACCCGGCGGCCCGTCACCAGAGCGACGGCGCGACCAGGCAGTTGCCGCCCGATCCCGGTGTCGCCCCGGGCCTGAAGGGATCGGCCGCGCCGACCTCGATCGCAGCCCCGGCCCCGACCGCAGGCTCGGGCTCGGCGGCGGTGGTGGCGGCCGAGCCGGTTCGCAAGCAGGCCCGGTTCGACGTCGAGGCCATCACCTACAAGCGCGCGGTCGGGCGGCCACGCCCGGTTCCGGTCGATTCGGGCCCGATCCCCGAGATCAGCGACGCCCGTCCGAGCCCGGCGCCGGCCTCGCCCGATGCCGAACCCGGGGAACCGGTGATCGACCTGCGGGAGTCGGACGAGCAGCACAGCGGCGGCGTCCGGCACGCTCGCTGACCGCTCGCCGGGGCTGACCACAGCTCGGTCGAGCGCCGGCGGTGCCGCGGGTGCGCTGGGGTAGATCCGACTCACTGGTCGGACCAGATCCTCCCCACTCACCGCCGGTCGGAGATCGACTCCGGAACCGGCCGGGTTCTGACCCGTTCGGTGGGGCCGAACCCGGCCCAGTTCGCACGGGCCGAATTCGCGCCGGCCGCGATTCGGGACGGGCCGTGGTGGGCGTCGGTGGGCCGCTTTCCCGGCTCGACGCGGCCGGTGAGAGCCGTACCGATGTGGTGCGGCGGGCCGGGCCTGGCATCCTCGGAACTGTTCCGTTCCGTCTCCGGTGCCGCCTCGGGTGGGTGCCGGTCCGCTAGCTGGAGGAGGCACGTCCTCGGTGGACGCTGTCCAGATCATCATCCTGATCGCCGTTGTCGCCGTGGCCGGGTTGGCCGTCGGCGGCGGGCTCGTCGTCACCCGGGCCTCCCGCCGCCTGCGCCGGCTGCCACCGGGGGTGGCCGGGCCGCTGGCGCCACCGGCCGCCGGCTCGGGCCGGGCCGTCGGCGGGGTCGACACCGACGAACGGCCGGCCCCGGCCGCCGGCGAGCCGGTGGTGACCGCCCCTCCGGTGCTCGCGCCGGCCCCGGCCGAGCCGGTCGCCCCCACCCTCGACCGCCCGGACCAGGTGCAGGGCCGCCTGGTGCGGCTGCGGGCCCGGCTGGCCCGGTCCAACAGCCTGCTCGGCAAGGGCCTGCTCGACCTGCTCAGCCGGGACCGGCTCGACGAGGCCACCTGGGACGAGATCGAGGAGACCCTGCTGCTGGCCGACCTCGGTGTCGACCCGGCGACCGAGCTGGTGGCCCGGCTCCGCCAGCGGGTCGCCGTGCTCGGCGTCCGCGACCTGGACCAGGTTCGCGAACTGCTCCGCGAGGAGCTGAAGGCCCTGGTCGACCCACCGCCGGGGATGGACCGGTCGCTGGCCGTGCACCCGCTCGAGGAGCGGCCGGCGGTGGTGCTGGTGGTCGGGGTCAACGGCACCGGCAAGACCACCACGGTCGGCAAGCTGGCCCGGGTCCTGGTGGCCGAGGACCTCGACGTCGTCCTGGGCGCGGCCGACACGTTCCGGGCGGCGGCGGCCGACCAGTTGCAGACCTGGGGCGACCGGGTCGGGGTGCCGACGGTGCGCAGCGACCGGGACGGCGCCGACCCGGCCGCGGTGGCTTTCGATGCGGTCAAGGCCGGCATCGACCTGGGCGCCGACGTCGTGCTGATCGACACCGCCGGCCGGCTGCAGAACAAGGTCGGGCTGATGGACGAGCTCGGCAAGGTGAAGCGGGTGATCGAGAAGCAGGGGCCGGTCGACGAGGTGCTGCTGGTGCTGGACGCCACCACCGGCCAGAACGGCATGCAGCAGGCCCGGGTCTTCGCCGAAGTGGTCGATGTCACCGGAATTGTGCTGACCAAGCTGGACGGCACGGCCAAGGGCGGCATCGTGGTCGCCGTCCAGCGTGCCCTGGGCGTGCCGGTGAAGCTCGTCGGCTTGGGTGAAGGCCCGGACGATCTGGCCCCGTTCGATCCCGACGGATTCGTCGACGCTCTGCTGAGCTAAACCGCCTTAAGGTCCGACTTGGGGGTTTTGAGGTCCCCGTGCAGGAGCGTTCACAAGCCTGAAACGTGATCAGGCCAAACGTCACCTCGTGGAAACCGATTCGGTGTTGGCGGGAAATCAGATCCCAGCACCTTTTCCTCAGCAGCCGTCCCGCCTCCCGGGACGCGGCAAGTCGCTCCGACGAATGCGTCGGCGGCGGCGAACTCGATGGTCCCGATGGAGCCCCCGGTCAGTGGGGATCCCGAATGAAGGGGTGCGGATGGTAAGCGCGGTACACGCCTTGTTGAGTGTGGACGAGACAAAAGATGCGTTCTCTCACGGCGACACGGCCTGGGTGCTCGCGAGCGCGGCGCTCGTCCTGTTGATGACCCCTGGCCTGGCCTTCTTCTACGGCGGCATGGTCCGGATCAAGAGCGCCCTGAACATGCTCATGATGTCGTTCATCGCGATCGGCATCGTCAGCGTGATCTGGGTGCTCTACGGCTTCTCGATCGCGTTCGGCCTGACCGGCAACGGCTTCTGGGGCGGCTTCGGTCAGCTCGGCCTCGGCGAGGCGATGAACAACCTCACGACCACCAACGGCGGGGCGTACAACATCCCGACCCTGGCGTTCTCGATGTTCCAGCTGATGTTCGCCATCATCACGCCCGCCCTGATCTCCGGTGCCATCGCCGACCGGGCCAAGTTCGTCGGCTGGTCGGTCTTCGTCACGCTGTGGACGACGATCGTCTACTTCCCGGTCGCGCACTGGGTCTTCGCCTTCGGTGACGCCAACGCCAACCACGCGGGCTGGCTGGCCCACTGGGGCGTCGAGGACTTCGCCGGTGGTACGGCCGTCCACATCAACGCCGGTGCTGCTGGTCTGGCCCTGGCGATCGTGCTCGGCAAGCGCAACGGCTGGCCCAAGGCTCAGTTCAAGCCGCACAACCTGCCGTTCGTGATGCTCGGCGCCGGCCTGCTGTGGTTCGGCTGGTTCGGGTTCAACGCCGGCTCGGCGCTGGGTGCCAACGGCCTGGCCGCGCTGGCCTTCACCAACACCCAGGTCGCCACGGCCGCAGCCATGCTCGGCTGGCTGCTCGTGGAGAAGCTGCGTGACGGTCACGCCACCAGCCTCGGTGCCGCCTCCGGTGCGGTCGCCGGCCTGGTCGCGATCACCCCGGCCTGCGCGTTCCTGGTGCCGTGGGCGGCGGTTCTGCTCGGTGTGCTGGCCGGTGCGATCTGCGCCTACGCCGTCGGGTTGAAGTATCTGCTCGGCTTCGACGACTCGCTCGACGTGGTCGGCGTCCACCTCGTGGGCGGTATCACCGGCTGCCTGTACCTCGGCTTCTTCAGCACGGCCAAGGTCGGCTCGGTCAACGCGGCCAGCGTCGACGGCCTGTTCTACGGCGGTGGGCTGTCGTTGCTGGGCAAGCAGGCAACCGCGGCGCTGTCGGTCGGGGCGTACTCCTTCATCCTGGCCTTCATCATCGGCTACGTGATCAACAAGACGATCGGCTTCCGCCTGGACGACGAGTCCGAGGAGACCGGTATCGACCTGATCGAGCACGCTGAGAGCGGCTACGACTTCGGCGGGGGCATCGGCTCGGGCGGCGCGTTCAGCCCGTCCGCCCACGCCAAGGCGGTCGCGGCAGAAGAAGAGGTAACGGCATGAAGCTCATCACCGCAGTGATCAAGCCCCACAAGCTCGACGAGGTCAAGGCCGCTCTCGAGGCCTTCGGCGTCCAGGGCATGACGGTCAGTGAGGCCAGCGGCTACGGCCGGCAGAAGGGCCACACCGAGGTGTACCGGGGTGCCGAGTACACCGTCGACCTGGTCCCGAAGGTCCGGCTCGAGGTGCTGGTCGACGACACCGACGTCCTTGAGGTCGTCGACGTCATCGTCAAGAGCGCGGCCACCGGCCGGATCGGTGACGGCAAGGTGTGGACCACCCCGATCGACGACGTCGTTCGGGTCCGGACCGGCGAACACGGTGCCGACGCTCTGTGAGTGAGCCTGCGAGTCAGCCGCCGAATCGGCGCTGACTCGGGTCCCCGGCGACCGATTCCGGTCGCCGGGGACCTCCTCGCCTTTGGGCCGGGAACCTGACACCCACCGACAACTGTCAACCTTCGGGCCGGCCCTGACCGGTCCGACGGCGTGAAAGGCGGATCGTGACGGCTGGCGGCCAGAACAGCACTCCCGATGAATCGTTCGAGGAGACAGCCGAAGACCTGTCCCGGGCCGCCCTGGTCGCGGCCCGCGACCTGCGCAAGGACCGGCTGGCGCTGGCCCTGCGCTCGGGCACCTCGGGCCCGGATCGCCGGCGGGCGCTCGGCGTCCTGGTCGAGACCGCGCTGGTTCGGGCCTGGCGGGCGGCCCTGGCGCCGCTGGCCGAGCGACCGCAGAAGCGACGCAGCACCCTGACCGACGGCATCGCCCTGGCCGCCGTCGGCAGCATCGCCCGGGGTGACGCCGGGCCGGCCAGCGACCTCGACCTGGTCCTGCTGCACGACGGCCGGCACCTGTCGGTCGACGAGGTCAGCGACCTGGCCCAGCGCCTGTGGTACCCGCTCTGGGACGCCGGCCTGCGGGTCGACCACTCGGTCCGGACGCCGACCCAATGCCGGGAGGTGGCCGCCAACGACCTCTCCGCCGCCGTCGGCCTGCTCGATCTGCGGGTCATCTCCGGCGACGCCTCGCTGGTGGTCCGCACCCGCACCTCGCTCCTGGGCGACTGGCGCGGTGGCATCCGGCGCCGGCTGCCGCAGGTGCTGGAGTCGCTGAGCGAACGGGCGGCCCGGTTCGGCGAGGCCGCCCACCTGCTCGAGCCCGACCTCAAGGAGGCCCGCGGTGGGCTGCGCGACGTCACCGTGCTGCGCGCCCTGGCCGCGAGCTGGGTCACCGACCGCCCGCACGGCGCGGTCGACGAGTCCCACGTGCAGCTGCTCGACATTCGTGACGCCCTGCAGACCGTGACCGGCAAGGGTTCGGACCGGCTGCTGCTGGCCGAGCAGGACGCGGTCGCCGTGGTCTGCGGCCTGACCGACGCCGACGAGCTGCTGGCCCAGGTCAGCGACTCGGCCCGGTCGATCGCCTACGCCGTCGACGTGACCGCCCGCCGGGCCCGGCAGTCGGTGCCGACCCGCCGGCTGCGACCCGGCCCGCGCCGCCCACGGTTGCGCCCGCTCGGCCACGGTCTGGTCGAGCACGACGGCGAGGTGGTGCTCGGGGTCGGCGTGCGGGCCACCGAGGACGCCGTGCTGCCGCTGCGGGCGGCGGCGACCGCCGTGCGGGCCGGCCTGCCGCTGTCGCCGGTGACGGTCGAGCACCTGGCCGACGACTGCCCGCCGCTGCCCGACCCGTGGCCGGCGCCGGCCCGGGACGCCTTCGTCGCGATGCTGGCCGGCGGCCCGGCCCTGGCCGGGGTCTGGGAGTCGCTGGACCGGGCCGGCCTGATCACCCGCTGGATCCCGGAGTGGGCCGGCGTCCGTAATCGCCCGCAGCGCAACGCGGTTCACCGGCACACGGTCGACCGGCACATGATCGAGACCGTGATCAGCATTCAGTCGGCGCTGCGCGACACCGCCCGCCCCGACCTGCTGGTGCTGGCCGCGTTGCTGCACGACCTGGGCAAGCGCCAGGGGGCGGTGGACCATTCGGTGACCGGGGCTCCGCTGGCGGCCAAGGTGGCTCGCCGGATCGGCCTGGTGCCGGAGGACTGCGAGGTGATCGAGCGGCTGGTCCGCGAACACCTGACCCTGATCGAGCTGGCCACCCGGCGCGACCCGGACGACCCACGGACGGTGGCCGACCTGGTCGCGGCGGTGGACGGCCGGCTGGAGACGCTGGAGATGCTGCGGGCCCTGACCGAGGCCGACGCGTCCGCGGTGGGCCCGGTGGCCTGGACGTCGTGGCGGGCCCGGCTGGTGGACGACCTGTTCGCCCGGGCCCAGACCGCGATGCGCGGTGAGGAGCCGCCCGGCCCGGCCCCGATCGCCGAGGCCGAGGTCGAGCTGGTCCGCTCGGTCGTCGCCGACGGCCGCCCCCGGGTGGCGGTGAGCCCGATGGACGAGCTGCACGTGGTCACCTTCGTGGCCCCGGACCGGCCCGGACTGCTGGCCGACATCGCCGGGGTGCTGGCCAGTTTTCGGCTCACGGTGAAGTCGGCCCTGGTCCGGACGGTCAGCTCGGAGGTCCCCGACGGCCCGGACATCGCCGTCGACACCTGGTGGGTGGAGAGCAACGGCGACCCGCCCGAGCCGGCCACCCTGGAGCTGCACCTGCGCCGGCTCGGCGAGGGGGATCTGAGCGTGCTCGAGCCGCTGGCCCGCCGGGAGGCCGGCTACCGGACCCGTCCCGGTGCCCCGGCCCGGCCCCGGGTCGTGCTGCTGCCCGGCGCCTCGGCCGACGCGACCGTGCTTGAGGTGCGCGCGGCCGACCGGCCCGGCCTGATGCATGCCATCGGGGCGGCCCTGGCCGGCGTCGGCGTCGACCTGCGCTCGGCCCACGTGGCAACCCACGCCGGGCAGGCGGTCGACGTCCTGTACGTCTGCGAGCACGACGGCGGTGCGCTGTCGCCGCCCCGGGTCGCCGAGACGGTCTCGGTGCTGGTCGACGCCGGATCGGTGCCGACCGCTCAGTCGGCCTGACCGGCCGGTTCGGCGCGGCCCGGTCGAATCCGGACATACCCCTTCTTTTACGATGAGATCATCGCTATTCTCGTCCGCTTCGGCACGGCTCTCACGGGGCCGGGCTACTACGGGCACGGGGGCCGTTCATGGTGGGTACGGGCTGGGCCGGCAGATTCGGCCGAACGCTGGCGGTGGCCACGCTGCTGGTACCGGTGATCCTCATGATGGCGCAGAGCGAGGCTGACGCCGCGGTCAAATGGAAGCCCTACAAGGTCAAGTACTCGATCACGAAGAACTTCGCCTCGAAACCGCTGCACGGCTGCTTCCGGGTGACCCTGTCCGGAACGATGAAGGTCAAGGGCAAGCCGTTCACCCGGGTCGGGATCTGGCAGTGGAAGGACGCCAAGCTGGTCAACCCAAAGATGACCGTGCGCAGCTACAACCACTGTGCCAAGAAGGGCCGCAAGGCCAAGAAGTACTCCAAGGTCGAGATGACCCAGGCCTGGTACCACTGGACCTGTCACACCTCGGCGTCCATCTCCCCTGGTTTTCCGTGGGCCATCCAGGTCACCCCGACGATCGACTGCGGCAACATGAAGACCGCCGAGCGGTTCACCAGCCCGGACGGGTCCTCGGCCAAGTTCACCCAGAACAACACCGGCAATCCGGTGAACTGGAAGAAGCGTGAAATCGGGGTGCGGGCCTGCCTGTTCGCCCAGACCACGCTGGTGGCCTACAAGGGCGACACCTCGGACTCCTCCGTGATCGAGGCCTATCACGTGTGCAAGAACATCCCCACCTAGGTACCGGCCCGCCGACCGCAGCCCGGACCGCCCCGCGGCCGGTAAGCTGGAACCGTGTTCGCCACGCTGTCAGACCGCCTCACCGCCACCTTCAAGTCGCTGCGCGGGAAGGGCCGGCTCTCCGAAGCGGACGTCGATGCGACGATCCGCGAGATCCGCCGGGCCCTGCTCGACGCCGACGTGGCGGTTCCCGTCGTGCGCCAGTTCACCGCGGCCATCCGCGAGCGGGCGCTGGGCGCCGAGGTCTCGCAGGCGCTGAACCCGGCCCAGCAGGTCGTCAAGATCGTCAACGAGGAGCTCGTCGCCATCCTCGGCGGCGAGACCCGGCGGCTGCGGTTGGCAAAGAACCCGCCGACCGTGATCCTGCTGGCCGGCCTGCAGGGTGCGGGCAAGACCACGCTGGCCGGAAAGCTCGGCCACTACCTGCGCGAGCAGGGCCACACCCCGTTGCTGGTGGCCTGCGACCTGCAGCGACCCAACGCCGTGACCCAGCTCGAAGTGGTCGGTGAGCGGGCCGGCGTGCCGGTGTTCGCTCCCGAGCGCGGCGTCTCGGACGGCTCCGGCACGTCCGGCACCAGCGCCGGCGACCCGGTCCAGGTGGCCCGCGACGGCATCACCTTCGCCCGGGAGAAGCAGCACGACGTCGTGATCGTCGACACCGCCGGCCGGCTCGGGGTCGACGGCGAGCTGATGCGGCAGGCCGCGGACATCCGCGACGCCACCAGTCCGGACGAGATCCTCTTTGTGGTCGACGCGATGATCGGCCAGGACGCGGTCAGCACCGCGATGGCGTTCATGGAGGGCGTCGGCTTCGACGGTGTGGTGCTGACCAAGCTCGACGGCGACGCCCGCGGTGGCGCCGCGCTGTCGGTCGTCGGCGTGACCGGCAAGCCGGTGATGTTCGCCTCCACCGGCGAGAAGCTGACCGACTTCGAGCTGTTCCACCCCGACCGGATGGCATCCCGGATCCTCGATCTGGGCGACGTCATGACCCTGATCGAGCAGGCCGAGAAGGCGTTCGACGCCGATCAGGCGGAGAAGATGGCGGCCAAGCTGGCCGCCGACGAGGATTTCACCCTCGAGGACTTCCTGGCCCAGATGGCCGCCCTGAAGAACATGGGCTCGCTCAAGAAGATGCTCGGCATGCTGCCCGGCATGGGCGAGATTCGCGAGCAGCTGGAGAACTTCGACGACCGCGAGATGGACAGGATCGAGGCGATCATCAAGTCGATGACGCCGCAGGAGCGCCGGCAGCCGCGAATCCTGAACGGGTCGCGCCGGCTGCGGGTGGCCAAGGGGTCCGGCGTCCAGGTCAGCGACGTCAACCAGCTGATCGAGCGGTTCGGCGAGGCCCAGAAGATGATGCGCCAGATGCGCCGCGGCGGCGGCATGCCGGGTATGCCCGGTCTTCCCGGTGGGGGAGCGGGCGGCAAGAAGGGGCGGGGCAAGAGCGCTCCGCCGCCGCGCAAGGGCAAGGCCAAGTCGGGCAACCCGGCCAAGCGGGCCCAGCAGGAGCGCGAGGGCAACCAGCGCGCCGGCGCCGCGCCCTCGGTGCCCGGCGGCGCCTTCGGGCTCGGTGGCCAGAAGCCGACCGTCGACCCGTCGTCCGTCGATCTGCCTCCGGGCTTTGAGAAGTTCCTCGGTCGATGACCGAAGCTCTCGAGCTTCGCGGGCCGGTGCTGGCCGGACCGGACGACGAACGAGCCGTCGCCTGGGTGCTCGGCGGTCGCCTGACCTACGATCGCCCGACCGCGCCGCGCACCGAGATCACCGTGCTCGAGGGCTGGGCCCTGCCCGGCCTGGTCGACGCCCACTCGCACGTCGGGCTGGGCCGCGAGGGCGGGGTCGACCGGGCCGCCCAGGAACAGCAGGCGATCGCCGAACGGGACGCCGGGGCGTTGCTGCTGCGCGACGCCGGCTCGCCGGTCGACACCCACTGGATCGACCAGCGGGCCGACCTGCCCTCGATCGTGCGGGCCGGCCGGCACATCGCCCGGACCAGGCGCTACCTGCGCAACTACGCCCACGAGGTGGAGCCCGAAGAGCTGGTCGAGACGGTCCGCCGGCAGGCCCGGCTCGGCGACGGCTGGGTCAAGCTGGTCGGCGACTGGATCGACCGCGACCTCGGCGACCTCGGGCCCTGCTGGCCGGCCGACGTGCTGGCGGCGGCGATCGAGGTCGCCCATCAGGAGGGGGCCCGGGTCACCGCCCACGTGTTCGGCGAGGACAGCCTGCCCGACCTGCTGGCGGCCGGCATCGACTGCCTGGAGCACGCCACCGGCCTGGATCCGGAAACCATCGCCGAGGCGGCCCGGCGAGGCACGGCAATCGTCCCCACCCTGGTCAACATCGCCACGTTCCCGCAGATCGCGGCCCCGGCGGCGGAGAAGTTCCCGAACTACCAGAAACACATGCTGGCCCTGCACGCCCGCCGGTACGACACCGTCCGGGCCGCCTACGAGCAGGGGGTGCCGGTGTTCTGCGGCACCGACGCGGGTGGTTCGCTGCCGCACGGCCTGGTCGCGGCCGAGGTGGCCGAGCTGCGGACGGCCGGGCTGACCGACCGGGCCGCCCTGGACGCCGCCTGCTGGGCGGCCCGGCGCTGGCTCGGCCGGCCGGCCCTGGCCGAGGGCGATCCGGCCGATCTGGTGCTCTACCCCGGCGACCCCCGCCTGGACGTCGCCGTGCTGGCCCACCCCACTACCGTCGTGCTGCGGGGCCGCCGCTTCTGATTGGTCCGGCTTTGCGGTGGCGGTCAGCAGACTGTGAGTCATCTGGCACAATGGACTGTCGTACCCGGCCGATGCGGACCCTCTCACCGCAGGCGTAGCCGAGTCCTCGGCTGATCTCCGGGCCCAGAACCCCACCTGGGCCACGGCGACCGGCCAATCCAGACCAGAAGCAGGAGTCCACACCCGTGGCAGTCAAGATCCGCCTGAAGCGCATGGGCAAGATCCGCGCGCCGTACTACCGCATCGTTGTCGCCGACTCGCGTACCAAGCGCGACGGCCGGGCGATCGAGGAGATCGGCAAGTACCACCCGACCCACGAGCCCTCCGTCATGGAGGTCAAGGCCGACCGGGTCGCGTACTGGCTCTCCGTCGGGGCCCAGCCCACCGAGCAGGTGCTGGCCATCCTCAAGGTCACCGGCGACTGGCAGAAGCACAAGGGCCTGCCGGGCGCCGAGGGCACCTACCGGACCGCCGGCGACAAGGTCACCGACCGCTCCGGCTTCGAAGAGGCCAAGAGCCTCAACGTGAACGAGGCCAAGACCCTCAAGGCCAAGCGGGGCAAGGCCGACGATAAGCCGGCCGAGACCAAGGCCGCCGAGCCGAAGGCCGCCGAGCCGAAGGCCGCCGAGCCGAAGGCCGAGGTCAAGGCCGAGGAGAAGCCGGCCGAGGCTCCGGCCGCGGAGAAGGCTCCCGCCGCCGCGGACGCCGAGGCCTGACGTGCTGATCGAGGCGCTCGAGCACCTGGTTCGCGGCATCGTGGCGCACCCGGACGACGTCAGTGTGCGGAGCAAGACGCTTCGCCGCGGGGCGTTGCTCGAGGTCCGGGTCCACCCGGAAGACCTCGGCCGGGTGATCGGCCGTTCCGGCCGTACCGCCACGGCACTGCGTACCGTGGTCAAGGCGATCTCGAACGGTGAGCCGGTTCGGGTCGACGTGGTCGACGTCGATCGAGGCCGCTGAGACCGGTGCGACTGATCGTGGCCCGGATCGGCCGGGCTCACGGGTTACGCGGTGAGGTCAGTGTCGAGGTACGCACCGACGCTCCTGCGGCCCGGTTCGTCGACGGGGCCGTCCTGCACGTGGAGGACGGCCCCCGTCGCCGGGCCCTGGTGGCGACCGGTGGCCCGACCAGCCTGACCCTGACCCGGGTTCGGGACAACAACGGCATCCTGCTGCTCTCGTTCGCCGAGGTGCCCGACCGGAGCGCGGCCGAGAGCCTGCGTGACGTCGTCCTCGAGGCCGAGGTGAACGAGGAGTCGGACGAGCCCGACGCCTGGTACGACCACGAACTGGTCGGGCTGAAAGTGGTCTCCCCGGAGGGCACCGAGCTCGGCGCGGTGCGCTCGGTGCAGCACCCCGGCGCCCAGGACCTGCTGGTGGTCCGCACTGTGGCCGGCGACGACCGCCTGGTGCCGTTCGTCTCGGCGATCGTTCCCGAGGTCGACCTGGCCGGCGGGCGGGTGGTGGTCGCGGCCCCACCGGGCCTGCTCGAGGATCTGCCCGACGGCGATGACTGATCCGCAGCTGCGGATCGACGTCGTCACGATCTTTCCGGAGTACCTCGGTCCGCTCGAACTCTCGCTGATCGGCAAGGCCCGGCGGGCCGGGATTCTCGATCTGGACGTGCACGACCTGCGCGACTTCACCCACGACCGGCACCGCACGGTGGACGATGCGCCGGCCGGCGGCGGGGCCGGCATGGTGATGCGCCCCGAACCCTGGAGCGAGGCCCTGGCCGGCGTGCTGGCGACCGGCCGGCAGGCCCTGGGCCGCCCGGGTGCCGTCCCCACCCTGCTGGTGCCCAGCCCTTCCGGCACGCCGTTCAGCCAGCCGCTGGCCCGGGAACTGGCCGGCGCGGGCTGGCTGATGTTCGCCTGCGGCCGGTACGAGGGCATCGACGAGCGGGTCTACGACGACGCGGCCACGGCGATGCCGGTGCTGCCGGTCAGCCTGGGCGACTACGTGCTCAACGGCGGTGAGGTGGCGGTGCTGGCCATCGTCGAGGCCGTGGCCCGGCTGATCCCGGGGGTGCTCGGCAACGCCGAGAGCCTGCTCGAGGAGAGCCACGAGGACGGCCTGCTGGAGTATCCGGTGTACACCAAGCCCGCCCGCTGGCGCGATCGCGACGTCCCGGCCGTGCTGCTGTCCGGCCACCACGCCCAGATCAGCCGCTGGCGCCGCGACGAGAGCCTGCGCCGGACTGCCCGCCGGCGTCCCGACCTGCTCGAAGCGCTCGATCCGGGCGGCTGCGACCGGCACGACCTGGCCGTCCTGGCCGAAGAGGGCTGGCAGGCCGACGGCCCGCGATTTCGGCCGGTGACCAGCACTGTGGCAGACTGAGACCTCGTGCCGCCTCATCGATGCGCCCCTGCCACAGGGGGGTCGCGCAGTCCAGGCTTCTGCTGCTCGTCAGCAGTCGGCACAAATGGGGTGACCCATCCCGACCCGCAGAACACTTCAACCTGCGCGGGTGACCTGTGGCATTCGCGAGAGAGCGACCTCCCATGCACACGCTGGACAGCCTTGACTCCGCCTCGCTGCGGGACGACGTCCCGCGCTTCCGCGCCGGTGACACCCTCAAGGTGCACGTCCGGGTCGTCGAGGGCACCCGCTCCCGGATCCAGCTCTTCCAGGGCATCGTGATCCGCCGCTCCGGTGGCGGCGTCCGCGAGACCTTCACCGTCCGCAAGGTGAGCTTCGGGGTCGGGGTGGAGCGGACCTTCCCGGTGCACTCCCCGATCATCGAGAAGATCGAGGTCGCGACGCGCGGTGACGTGCGCCGGGCCAAGCTCTACTACCTGCGGGCGCTGCGCGGCAAGGCGGCCCGGATCAAGGAGAAGCGGGACGCGCTGCCCACGCGCTGACCCTCGGTTTTTGTTCGATCAACGCGAAACCCCTGATTTCAGGCCGGGACCCGTGTTGTTTCAGGCTCCAGGGGGCAGGTCCGTGCGAGGATCTGCCCCCTGGAGCTTTGCTGATTTCGACCGGATCCGATGCCGGTTCGGTGGAGTCCGACGGAGGGGGAGGGTGTCTTGCTGACCGGTGACCTGAGATCGGGTACCGGTTCCAGACCGTCACTCCGGCCGCAGTACTCGGCGGCCCGGGCCACTCCGGCCCGGCGGGCCGCGGTCGTGCTGGCGGTCACCGCCCTGACCGTGGCCCTGGTCCGCGGGCTGCTGGTGCAGTCGTTCGTGGTTCCCACCGGCTCGATGACGCCGACCGTGACCGCCGGTGACCGGGTGCTGGTGTCCCGGGTCGGCTACCGGCTGGGCGACATCCGGCACGGCGACGTGATCGTGTTCAACGGCTCGGGGGTGTTCGAGCCCGAACAGTCCCCGCCGCGCAACGCACTGGCCGGCCTCGGCCGCACCCTGGCCGCGGCGTTCAGCCTGCCGATCGGCTCGCAGGACTACGTCAAGCGGGTGATCGGCCTGGCCGGCGACCGGGTGGTCTGCTGCGACACCCAGGGCAGGATCACGGTCGACGGCGTCCCCCTGGACGAGCCCTACCTGGAGCGCGGGGACGCGCCGAGCACGCTCAAGTTCGACATCGTCGTCCCGCCCGACCGGCTGTGGGTGATGGGCGATCACCGCAGTGACTCGGCCGACTCCCGGGCACACCTGGGCGACCCCGGCGGGGGTACCGTTCCGATGGACCGTGTCGTCGGCCGAGTGGTCGGCATTTACTGGCCGCTGTCGCACGCCGGGGGTGTCGGTCGGGTCGCCTCGGCGGACGCGACCGGTGCGGCCCGTGGTCCGCAACCCTCGATCGGAAGGACCAGTCGGTGAGCGACCCGGACTCCGCAGGGCCGTCGACGCAGGGCTTCCTGCTGCCGACGCCGTCGGGCGGGCCGGTCACCGCCGCCGGGATCGATCCACCGCTGAGCCGCCGCGAGGCGCTGGCCGGCACCCGCTCCGGGACGGCGCGTTCCCGGCGCGAGCGCCGCGACCGGCCCGAGGGGAGTGACGGTGGCCCGCCGGACGGGCCCGACACCGGGAGCGGCCGGGGTGGGCCAGGTGAGGAGCCGCGCGGTTCGGCGTCCACGCTGATCGCCCTGGTCCGCGAGGTGGTCCTGGTCCTGGTGATCGCCCTCGGCCTGTCGCTGCTGATCAAGACCTTCCTGGTGCAGGCCTTCTTCATCCCCTCGCCGTCGATGGAGAACACGCTGCTGGTCGGCGACCGGGTACTGGTGAGCAAGCTGACGCCGGGCCCGTTCGACCTCAAACGCGGCGACGTCGTGGTCTTCGCCGACCCCGGCAACTGGCTCTCCCCGGAGGCGCGCCTCTCGCAGGGCGCGCTACGGGACGGCATCCGCTCCGGCCTGACCTTCGTCGGCCTGCTGCCTGCCGATTCGGACGAGCACCTGATCAAGCGCATCATCGGGATGCCGGGCGACACGGTGGTCTGCTGCGACGAGAACGGCAAGCTGATGGTGAACGGCGCCGACATCGACGAGCCGTACATCTACCCGGGCGACGACCCGAGCGACAAGAAGTTCTCGATCAAGGTGCCGACCGGGCGGATCTGGGTGATGGGCGATCATCGCTCGGTCTCCCAGGACTCCCGGTACCACCAGGACCAGGAAGGTGGGGGCACAGTGCCGATCAAGGACGTCGTGGGCAAGGCATTCATCAAGGTGTGGCCGCTCGATCGGGGCGGCCTGCTGCGCAACCCGGCGTCGACGTTCTCGGTGGTACCCGCCCCGTGACCGACGACCCGACACCTCCCGGCAACCAGCTGACCGAGGAGCGCCCCGAGCCGGGCCGCAACCCGCTGGCCACCGCCTTCGCCATGGTCCGCGAGGTGGTGCTGGTCCTGGTGATCGCGCTCGGCCTGTCGCTGCTGATTAAGACCTTCCTGGTGCAGGCGTTCTACATCCCGTCCCAGTCGATGGAGAACACGCTGCTGGTCGGCGACCGGGTACTGGTGAGCAAACTGACGCCGGGCCCGTTCGACCTCAAGCGCGGCGACGTCGTGGTGTTCGCCGACTCGGGCAAGTGGCTCACGCCCACCCTGGAGTCGCCGGAAAACCCGGTCCAGCACGCGGTCAAGTCCGGGCTGACCTTCGTCGGGCTGCTGCCCGCGGACTCGGACGAGCACCTGATCAAGCGGATCATCGGGCTGCCCGGCGACAAGGTCGTCTGCTGCGACTCGAAGGGCCGGATCACGGTGAACGGCAAGGCCATCGACGAGCCCTACCTGTTCCCCGGGGCGGTGCCGAGCGAGACCGACTTCTCGGTCACCGTGCCTGCGGGCCGGCTCTGGGTGATGGGCGACAACCGGGCCGACTCCGGCGACTCCCGGCTGCACCAGCAGGCTCCCGGCGGTGGCACCATCCCCGAGTCGGACGTCGTCGGCAAGGCGTTCGTCCGGGTCTGGCCGCTGAGCCGGTTCGCCCTGCTGCACAACCCGTCCGGCACCTTCCGGGGGGTTCCGTGACCGAACGCACCCAGACCCCGGCGACAGCGACATCCCGGGCTCGTGGCGGGCGGAAGGTTCCGGCCCGCGGGCCGGGCAGCAAGGCGCCGTCCCTGCGGGAGGAGCGCCGGCTGCTGCGCTCCGGGCACCGCCTGGTGGCCGCGATCGACGAGGTCGGCCGCGGCGCGCTGGCCGGCCCGGTGACGGTCGGGGTCGTGGTGGTGGACGCCGACACGCCCTCGGCCCCGGCGGGGGTGCGCGACTCCAAGCTGCTGACGCCGCAGGCCCGGACCGCGCTCGCGCCCCGGTTGCGACGGTGGGCCCCGATGTACGCGGTCGGCCATGCCGGAGCCCACGAGATCGACCGGATCGGCATCATCGCCGCCCTGCGGCTGGCCGCCTGCCGGGCCCTGGGCGCGCTGCCGGTCCGGCCCGACTGCGCCCTGCTGGACGGCTCGCACAACTGGCTCAGCCTGCCGGTGCCGGCCGCGGCGTCCCTGGAGCCGGCCCTGTTCGAGCTCGACGTGCTGGTCGAACGGGACGGCGAGGGTGCGGTCAGCGGGGTGCCGGAGGTGCGGGCCGAGATCGTGCCGGCCCGGGTGGTGACCCAGATCAAGGCCGACCTGCGGTGCGCGGCCGTGGCCGCGGCGAGTGTGCTGGCCAAGGTCGAGCGAGACGCGATCATGGTCGACCTGGCCCGGCGTCACCCGCAGTACGGCTGGGAGCTGAACAAGGGCTATTCGGCCCCGGAGCACATCACCGCGTTGCGCCGGCACGGGCCCTGCGACCTGCACCGGACCTCCTGGAACCTGCCCGGCGGGGACGGCGAGCTCGACCCGGCCCTGTTCCCGGGCGTGATCGAGCTCGACCTGACCGAAGCGGCCGATCAGGCCGAGGTACCTGTGCGGTGACCGCACCGGGTCGGGTGCTCCTGGTGATCGCGGCCGGGGGAGTGATCGGTGCCGAGCTGAGGTACGGGGTCGGGCAGCTGCTGCCGCCTGGTCCGGACGGTTTTCCCTGGGCGACGCTGCTGGTCAACGTGGTCGGCGGGTTCTTCATGGGGGCCCTGATGGCGTGGCTGGGGCGGATGCCGCGGCCCAATCCGCTGCTGCGGCCGTTCCTCGGGGTCGGTGTGCTCGGCGGCCTGACCACGTTCTCGACCTACAGCACCGACACCTACCGGCTGATCGATGCCGGCCGGTACGGGCCGGCGCTGGGCTATGCGACCGCGACCCTGCTGGCCGCCCTGGCCGCGACCGTGGCCGGGGCGGTGCTGGTGAACCACCGGCCCGGCCCGGCCGGGGTCGGCTGATGTCGGTGGCCGTGCCGCTGGCGGTGGCCGCCGGGGCCGCGGTCGGCGCACCCTGCCGGTATTTACTGGACCGGGCCGTGCAGGCCCGCCACCGGCAGCGGTACCCGTGGGGCACGCTGCTGATCAACCTGCTCGGCTCGGCCTGCTGGTCGGGCTGGCCGCCGGGGGGCTGCGCCCGGTGGTGTTCGCCGCCGCCGGCACCGGCTGGTGCGGGGCGTTCACCACCTACAGCACATTCGGCTACGAAACGGTCGAGCTGGTCCGGGACGGCTTCCGGGGGCGTGCGCTGGCATACGTCGTCATCTCGGTGTTGGGTGGTCTGGTGCTTGCCACCGGTGGGGTGGCCGCCGGCCGGGCCCTGCACGGTCGGTGAGTGGCCAGAGGGACCCGGGCGATCTGGGCGGCGTCGTTTATCGCTCAGCCGTCGAGTCCGACCCGGTCGTTGCGTCATCATGGAGGGGGACGGTTCGGATCGGCCCGACCGCGAACCGCACCGCAAGCGCCACACGTCGTCATCACACGGGAGCAACCGGCAAGCATGAGCGAGCCACACGAGATCGACCACGAGCGCAGTGCGGCGCCCGGGCCCGCTGCGAGTTCGGGTGAGGGGGCGGCGTGAGCGCCGAGGACCTCGAGAACTACGAGACCGAGATGGAGCTGCAGCTCTACCGCGAGTACCGCGACGTGGTCGGGCTGTTCAGCTACGTCGTCGAGACCGAGCGCCGGTTCTACCTGGCCAATCAGGTCGATCTACAGGTCCGCTCGGCCGACGGCGAGGTCTACTTCGAGGTGGTCATGAGCGATGCCTGGGTGTGGGACGTCTACCGCCCGGCCCGCTTCGTCAAGGCCGTCAAGGTGGTCACGTTCAAGGACGTGAACGTCGAGGAACTCAGCCCCAACGAGCTGCAGCTGCCCAAGTCGGGTGGCTTCGGCACGCCGTCCTGATGTTAATTTCGGGGTGTCCTGGGGCGGATTCACCGTAAAAGGTCTAGCTTGCTTCCCGTTATCGCTGGGTTTTTGCGAGAAGGGAACCAGAATGAATCCGTTGTCCAACCTGCGACGTCCGTCCCGCACCGGGGTGCTGATCTCCGCCGGGCTGGTGTCGCTGGGCGTGATCGGCGGGGGAGCCGCGGTCGCGGCGACCACGGCCGCGCCGCAGCCGGCGATCCAGACCATCACTCCGCGCTCCGAGAAGCAGATCACCAACATCGACATCCTGCGCCAGCAGATCAAGAACTACTACGGCGACCCGCTGAGCACCGGCATCACCACGCCGGACAGCAACTACGCCAAGGAGGCCGAGCGGGTCGAGTCCTCGGCCGCCCGGCACCTGAGCCGCAAGTACCACGGCAAGAAGACCAAGGCGATCCTGCTCGACGTCGACGACACGTCGCTGAACACCTACAACTACGAGATCGCCAGCAACTTCGCGTTCAACCCACAGACCAACGGGCAGTTCGTCACCGACCAGAAGTTCCCGCCCGTCTTCGGCATGGTCGACCTGGTGAAGAAGGCCGAGACCGAGGGCTACGCGATCTTCTTCCTCACCGGCCGGGGGGCCGCTCAGGAGCCCGCCACCCTGGGCAACCTGACCACGGACGGGATCGGCGTCGACGCCGGCTACCCGAAGCCGACCACCCTGTCGGACGGGGAGGACGGCCTGTTCACCAAGCCAGCCGTGGCCGACTACCCCGACTACCTTAAGGCGGCGTGCGCGGCCGATCCGAACGGTTCCTGCACGACGATCCACTACAAGTCGGCGACCCGGGCCCACATCGAATCGCTCGGCTACGACATCGTGGCGAACTTCGGCGACCAGTACAGCGACCTCAAGGGTGGCTACGCCGACGAGACGTTCAAGCTCCCCAACCCGACGTACTTCCTGCCCTGACCGAAGCCGGCGTCCGCCTCACTCGTCGCCGGTGAGGCGGATGCTGCGCAGTCGGTAGCCGGCGTAGAAGGTGGCGCCGACGCTGAGGACCACCAGCAGGATGATCGCCGCGGGCAGGTCCACGGCCGAGGTGACGTCGAGGTTCTCGGCCGGAGCGCCGATCACCTTGGCCGTCACCGCCAGGGCCCACTGCTGCACGCTGAGCGCCTGGGCCCCGGGCACGTAGCCGCCGACCACGCCCTCCCAGACCAGCGCGTAGAGCAGGCCGGCCACCACGGCGTTGCGGGTCAGCACGGCCAGCAGCAGGAACAGGGCCGAGTAGGCAATGCCGGCCACCAGCGCGCCGAGGCCGTAGCCGATCGCCACGTGATCGCTGCCTCCGGCGATCACGAACCCCGCGACCAAGGTCGGCAGCACCCCGAAGGCGATCACCACCACGATCGTCGTGGCCAGCTTGCTGAGGATGATCGTGTAGCGGCTGATCGGCTTGGCCAGCAGGTAGACGATCGAGCCGTCGTCGATCTCGGGGCCGATCGCGCCGGTGCCGGCGATCAGGCCGAGCAGCGGGATCAGGAAGCCCAGCCCGAACCGGCCGAGCAGGACCACCGCATGGTCGGCGTCCTGGCCCTGGATCAGCCGGACCACGACGGCCAGCACGATCAGGATCACCGGCAGCACGAGCAGCAGCAGGGCCCGGCGCCGGCCGAGCAGGCTGCGCCAGGTCAGGGTGGCAACGGTCGCGTTCATCGGGCCACCAGGTAGGAGAAGACTTTTTCCAGGGACTCGTCGGCCGGGGAGACCTCGAGCAGTCGCACACCGTGCTCCTGGGCGAACACCGGTAGTCGGCGGGCGAACCGCGCGTAGTCGGTGGCCTCCACGTTGAGCACGCCACCTTTCAGTTCGACCCCGGAGGTCGATCCGTCGGAGATCAGCGCCGCCGCCAGCACCCGGTCGTCGCTGGAGCGGATCGTGTACTGGTGCGGGCGCTCGGTCATCAGCCGGCGGATCTCCCGGAAGTCACCGGACGCCGCGTGCCGGCCGGCGACCATCACCTCGATGCCGCCGGCGATCTGCTCGACCTCCTCCAGGATGTGCGAGCTGAACAGCACCACCCGCCCGCGCCGTCCCAGCTCGTGCAGCAGGTCCATCAACTGCAGCCGCTGCCGGGGGTCCATCCCGTTGAACGGCTCGTCCAGCAGCAGCACGTCCGGGTCGTGGACCAGAGCAGTCGCCATCTTGATCCGCTGCTTCATGCCCTTGGAGTAGGTGCCGATGTCGCGGTTGCGGGCGTCGCTCATCTCAACCGTCTCGATCGCCGCCGTCGCCGCCGCGGCCGGGTTGCTCAGGCCGTGCAGCTTGGCGTTCGACAGCACGAAGTCCCAGCCGGAGAGGCCGTCGTACATCGCCTCCCGCTCCGGGACCAGCCCGATCCGGCGGTAGATCGGCTCGTTGTGCCAGATCGGCTCGCCGCCGAGCGTGACCGTGCCCGAGGACGGTGCCAGGAATCCGCTCATAAGGTGGATCAAGGTCGACTTGCCGGCGCCGTTGGGGCCGAGCAGGCCGGTGACCCCCGGGCCGATCTCCATCGTGACGTCGTTGACCGCCACCACGTTGCCGTACCACCGGCTGACCCCCTGCAGCAGCAGGTTCGAGGACGGGGTCGAACTCGGGACGCTCATGACGCCGACACCTTCCGGTAGCGCAGCAGCAGCGCGCCGTAGCAGAGCCCGACCAGAGCCACCGCGGCCAGCGTGAACACGATCCCGCCGAGCGTTCCCGGCGGCCCGTCCGGGCCGGCCGGATCGGCGTTGAACAGCCACACCGAGATGCCGTTGACGAGGGTCAGGGGATCGAGCAGGCCGAGGTAGCCGGCCAGCTTCTGGTGGTTCTGCTCGTCCGCGATGCTCTGCAGCACTCCACTGACCAGGCCCGAAACCAGCAGGACGACGATCACGGCGGCGACGCCGAACCCCCGTTTCGGCGTCAGCGAGGCGATCAGCAGCCCGACCGCGGCCATCACCACGGCCAGGATCGCGGCCCCGACCAGCGCGCTGAGGACGCCGCGGGTCTGGGCCCAGAACGGCAGCTTGCCGAGCAGCGCCCCGGCGTAGAGCACCAGCAGCGGCACCCCGACCAGGATGAACAGCGCGCTGGTCAGCGCCGCGTACTTGGCCAGCACGTAGTCGTTACGGCTGAGCGGGCGGGAGAAGTACAGCGGCATCACCCGGAACCGCAGGTCGCGCGAGACGCTGGCCGGGGCCATCGCGGCCAGGTAGATGCTGAACGGCAGGCCGAGGGCCGACGGGTACTGGACGTAGGCCAGCGGCAGCTTGTCGACCTTGGTCACGCCGGCCACGATCGCGATGATCAGGGCCGGTAGCACCATCACGGTCAGCATCAGGAACGGCAGCACCTTGGACTTGGCCGAGCGGCCCAGACCGTAGGCCCCCTTCAGGCTCTCGATGTAGAGCGAGCGCAACAGGTAGCCCCGGCCCAGCCGCGGCCCGGTGTAGTGCCGGAAGCCGATGTCATGGATGACGCCGAGTTCAGCGGGCTGCGACATCGGTGTTCCCCTCTCCCCAGGCCAGCGTCGGATCGGCGCGGAAGATCTCGGCCATCCGGTGCCGGCGTCGTTCCATCCGCAGCAGGCCCAGGCCGAGCTGCACCACGCTGTCGCGGACGGCGTCGTACGTGCGGTCGTCGACCAGTTCGACCTCGAGTTGCTGACGGCCGGCCGGGTGCACGACCAGGCCGGCCTGCTGGAGCAGGACGGCCAGTTCCTCGACCCGCTCGTCGACCTCGACGGCGACGATCCGGCTGGCCGATGTGACGTCGACGGTGGCCGACGAGCGCAACAGCCGGCCGCCGTCGACGACCACGATGTGGTCGCAGATCTGCTCCAGCTCGCCCAGCAGGTGGGAGGTGACCAGCATCGGGATACCGAAGTCGGTGCCGATCCGGCGCAGCAGGGCCAGCATCTGGTCGCGCCCGGCCGGGTCGAGGCCGTTGGTCGGCTCGTCCAGCAGCAGCATGCCCGGGTCGTGAACCAGGGCCTGAGCCAGCTTGACCCGCTGCTTCATGCCGGTGGAGTAGCCGCCGATCGAGCGGTAGCGCTCCTCGTAGAGCCCCACGTGGCGCAGGGTGTCGGCGGTGCGCTCGCGGGCCGCGGTCAGCGGCAGCCCCGACATCCGGGCCATGTGCAGGACGAACTCGGTGGCCGAGACGTCGCCCGGCAGGCAGTCGTGCTCGGGCATGTAGCCGACCAGCTGGCGGATCACCGGACCCTCGGTGGCCACGTCGTGGCCGAGCACGGTGGCCCGGCCCGAGGTGGCCGGCAGCAGGCCCAGCAAGATCTTGATCATCGTGGACTTGCCGGCGCCGTTGGCCCCGACCAGGCCGACGATGCCCGGCTCGATCTCGAAGGAGAGGTGGTCGAGGGCCGTGACCGGCCCGTACCGCTTGGTCAATTCACCGACAGTGATCATCATGGCGGCTCAAACCCTAGCGGGTGTCGCGCACCTCACACGCCCCCGCAACGGCATTTTGTGGCCTTTTTCCGATCGGTCGCACCGCCGGGCGTCAGGCGGCGAACTGGACCGCCCCCGGTGGCCCATCCGGGCGAAACCAAGTTTAACCTGACCGACGTGCCTGAGCAATTTGCCTTCACCGACAACGTCCGGGACCTGTCCAACCAGAACGGGTACCAGTTCGAGTTCGTCTGCGAGCGGTGCGGCAACGGCCACCGGTCGCCGTTCGTCCGGGACAAGATGGACCTCGGCCGCAACATCCTGCGCGGGGTCGGCGACCTGATCGGCGGCAGCGGCTACAAGCTGAGCCAGATCGCCAACCAGCTGGACTGGAACCGCGGGACCAACTCCGCGGCCAAGGACCGGGCGATGAAGGACGCGCTGGAGAAGGTCCGCGGCGAGTTCCGGCAGTGCCGCGGCTGCGGTGACTGGATGTGCGCCCAGGTCTGCTGGAACGAGCAGGTCGGCCAGTGCCTGCGTTGCTCCCCGTCGGTGGTCGAGGAGATCGCCCGGGCCCAGGCCTCCTCCCAGGTGCGCCAGATCCAGCAGAAGGCCGACACCCTCGACTGGGTCAGCGACCTCGACATCGAGAACCGGGCCCTGGTCACCTGCCCGGGTTGCCAGGGCAAGGTCGAGGGGGGCAGGTTCTGCTCGTCCTGCGGCACGTCGCTGGTCGTCGTCTCGTCCTGCCGCTCCTGCGGTTACGAGAAGAACACCCCGGGAGCGGCCTTCTGCTCCGAGTGCGGTCACTCGATGAGGTAGTTCGCCCTCTCCTCCACAGCCGACTCGAACGACCCGTCGTCCACAGATCCCGCTCACCGCCTCAGCCCGAGCCGCCTCACCTCCAGGCTGGCCGGGTGCTGAGGAGGTGGCGCAGATGCGAGTCAAGGATTCGCTGGGACGGCACGGCGAGGATCTCGCGGTGGCCCATCTGCAGGCGGCGGGCCTGCGAGTGATCACCCGCAACTGGCGGTGCTCGCTGGGCGAGATCGACGTGGTCGCGCTGGACGGCGACTGCCTGGTGGTCTGCGACCATGGTGTCGCTGGTCGGCGGCGGCACCGGGCTGCCCCATCCGGGGGCGGCCTCCCGAGCCCACCGCGGTGTGCTGTTCCTCGACGAGGCGGCCGAGTTCGAGAGCCGGGTCCTCGACTCGTTGCGCCAGCCGCTCGAACAGGGCGAGCTGGTCATCCACCGGGCGCTGGGCGCGGCTCGCTTCCCGGCCCGGTTCCAGTTGGTGATGGCGACCAACCCGTGCCCCTGCGGGCTCGGCTTCGGGTCGGGCCTGGACTGCACCTGCGCCCCGGCCGCCCGGCGCCGGTACCTGGCCCGGCTTTCCGGCCCGCTGCTCGACCGGGTCGACATCCAGGTCGAGGTGCTGGCCGTGTCGCGGGCCGAGCTGGCCGCCGCCGAACCGGCCGAGAGCCCCGCCGCGGTGGCCGAGCGGGTCGCCCGAGCCCGGGCCGTGCAGCGCGAACGGCTGTCCGGCACACCGTGGGCCAGCAACGGCGAGGTCTCCGGAGGCTGGCTGCGGGGGCCCTTGCGGTTGCCGCCAGCGGTCACTCACGAGGTCGACGTCGCCCTCGACCGGGCCCATCTGTCCATCCGCGGGTACGACCGGGTGCTGCGGCTCGGCTGGACCCTGGCCGATCTGGCCGACCGAGCCCGCCCCGACCGCGACGATGTCGGCCTGGCCCTGATGCTGCGGCAGCGGGGCGTGCGGTGAGCGGGGCCCGAGCCACCTTCGACGCCGCCGACGAGCGAACCGCCCGGGTCGCCTGGAGCCGGCTGGCCGAACCCGGGGACGCCGAGGCTCAGAGACTGGTGGCCAAGCACGGCCCGGTCGATGCCCTGGCCCAGGTGCTGGCCGACCGCGGCCCCCGTCGATGGCAGTCAAGGCTCCCGGATCTCGACCCGGTCCGGGATCTCGCCACGGTGCGGCGATTCGGCGGGCGGGTCCTGATCCCGGGCGCCCCCCAGTGGCCGACCGGTCTCGACGCTCTGCAGGAGCAGGCCCCGTTCTGCCTCTGGACCCGGGGGCCGCTCGACCTGGCCGCCGCCGGCCGGCGCTCGGTGGCGGTGGTCGGAGCCCGAGCGTCGACCGCCTACGGCGAACGGGTCGCGGCCGATCTGGCCGCCGGGTGCGCCGAGCAGGGCATCACGGTCGTCTCCGGAGCCGCGTTCGGCATCGACGGCGCCGCCCACCGAGGGGCACTGGCTGCCTCCGGACCCGACCGTCGCCGTCCTGGCCTGCGGGGTCGACCGGCCCTACCCGCGCGGGCACGATCAGCTGATCGCCCGGATCGCTGAGGTCGGAGCGGTGGTGAGCGAGGTGCCGCCGGGGTCGTCGCCGACCCGGTGGCGGTTCATCGAGCGCAACCGCCTGATCGCCGCCCTGGCCCGGGCCACGGTGGTGGTCGAGGCCGGGTACCGGTCCGGCTCGCTGTCCACCGCCGGCCGGGCCGAGAAGCTCAGCCGGCCGGTGGCCGCGGTGCCCGGCCCGGTGACCTCACCGCAGTCCTACGGCTGCCATGGACTGCTCCGGGACGGCGCGATCTGTGTGACGTCGGCCGCCGAACTGGCCGAGCTGGCCGGAGCGATGGGGGAGTACCTGCCCGACCTGCTGCCGCTGCCGGCGGCGGCCCACGACGGGCTGAGCCCAGGAGATCTGCGGGTGTTCGACGCGTTGCCGCTGCGGAGGCCGGCCGGGCTGCCCTCCCTGATCAAGGTGGCCGGGCTGGACGGCGACACCGTGCTGGCCGCCCTGGGCCGGCTCGAACTGAGGCGGCTGGCGGTCCGCGAAAGCACAGGCTGGCGGCGCGGCGCGGGCCCGGGTGCTTGAGCTGGGCCCGCACCGGGTGGACGGTGGGCGGATGCCCCCAGATCAGCCGGATCGGACCACCACGCCCGAGGTGCTGCGGGCATTCGAGCGGTACCTCGCGGCCGAACGAGGCTTCTCGGCCCACACCGTGCGGGCCTACCTGGGCGATGTCGGCGACCTGCTTCGCCATCTCCAGGGCCCGGGTGAGGGGCCGGGCCGGTTCGCCGGCGACGCGGACGGGTCGCCGCCTCCGATGGCGGAGTATCTGGATCTGGCCGCGTTGCGCTCGTGGCTGGCCTCCCTCGTGGCCCAGGGCCAGGCCCGGGCGACGCTGGCGCGGCGCGCGGCCAGCGTCCGCTCGTTCTGCACCTGGTTGTACCGGACCAGCCGGATGCCGACCGACGTGGGGTTACGGCTGCAGGCCCCGCGCCGGACGCCGTCCCTGCCCGGAGTGCTGAAGGCCGACCAGGCGCGGGCCGCGCTGGGGGCGGCCGCCGAGCGGGCCGAGCTGGCCGGTGTCGACCCGGTCCCGATTCGTGACGTCGCCATCCTCGAGCTGCTCTACGCCACAGGGGTCCGAGTGGGTGAACTCTGCGGTCTGGATCTCAATGACGTCGACCCCGGCCGGCGAACGATCCGCGTGCTCGGAAAGGGCAGTCGCGAGCGAGTCGTCCCGTATGGCGTACCGGCGGCGCAGGCGCTCGACGTCTGGTTTGCCCAAGGAAGGTCACAGTTGGTGACCGAGATCTCACCGCCGGCCGCATTCCTGGGGCGCCGTGGTGGGCGGATTGACCAGCGACAAGTCCGGCAGCTGGTACATCACGCTCTGGAACAGATTGATGGCGCTCCGTCATTAGGTCCGCATGGCCTTCGGCACAGCGCGGCGACCCATCTTCTCGACGGCGGCGCGGACCTTCGTAGCGTACAGGAGTTGCTTGGTCACGCTAAGCTCACGACTACGCAGCTCTACACGCATGTTTCGGTGGACCGTTTGCGTGCCAGCTACAGGCAGGCCCACCCGCGGGCCTGAGCTATGAATCACGCGCCAAGCAGGGAGGGGCCCGGGTGACTGCCGACAGCGATGAGCTGGTCGACACCGTGAGCGCGCAGGATGCCGTCGCGGCGAACGAAGCGGCTTTGCGTGCTCTGTGGGAGAACTTCAAGTCGACTGCTGACCAGGGAACCCGCGAGCGGCTGATCCTGCACTACTCGCCACTGGTGAAGTACGTGGCCGGCCGCGTCGGGGTCGGGCTTCCGCCGAACATCGAGCAGGCCGACCTGGTGTCGTACGGCATCTTCGGGCTGATCGACGCGATCGAGAAGTTCGACATCAATCGGGCGATCAAGTTCGAGACTTACGCCATCTCGCGGATCCGGGGCGCGATCATCGACGAGCTGCGGGCGATCGACTGGATTCCCCGGTCGGTCCGGTACAAGGCTCGCGAGGTCGAGCGCGCCTACGCGGCGCTGGAAGGCGAGCTGCACCGCTCGCCGACCGAGCCCGAGGTGGCCGAGCGACTGGGCATGACCCTGGAGGAGTTGCACGCCGTCTTCTCCCAGGTCTCGTACGTCAACGTGGTCGCTCTGGATGAGTTGCTGACCGTCGGCGGCGAGAAGGGCGACAAGCTGTCGCTGGTGGACACGCTCGAGGACACCAAGGCCGAGGACCCGGTCGCGGCGTTCGAGAGCGAGGAGACCAAGTTCATGCTCTCCCGGGCGATCAACCAGCTGCCCGAGCGGGAGAAGATCGTGGTCACGCTTTACTACTACGAGGGTCTGACCTTGGCCGAGATCGGGCGGGTGCTCGGCGTCACCGAGTCACGGATCTGTCAGATGCACACCAAGGCCGTGCTGCAGCTGCGGGGCAAGCTCTCCGAGGTCAGCTGACCGGCATCGAGACCCGAAGCGACCGGATCGGGCCCTCGGACGGGCTGGGGTCGGCGTGGCGGGGCTCGGGCTCTCGGGCAGCTGGGGTCGTCTGGTGGCTGAGGTCGGGTAGCTGAGGTCGGAAGTGGCTGACGTCGAGGGGCCGATCAGGACCGCAGCGGCAGCAGGACGGCGGGCCGCGACGGCCGGGCAGAAGGCTGAGCGGATCGAGGTACCGACCGTTTCGCCGCAGGCCCCAGTGCAGGCAGGCGACCGGTGAGCAATGACCCGGAACCGGCGCCAGTCGGCCGACGACCTCACCGCGGTGTACGGCGGTGCCTCGTCGTAACGGACTGCTGACCGGCTCGAAGCTGCTGATCACGGCACCGTGGTCGATGCTCAGCACCGGCCGGCCGGCCAGGACGCCGGCAAAGAACACCGTGCCGTCGGCCGGCGCTCGAACGGGGGGCGCCGACCGGCCCGGCCAGGTCGACCCCGCGGTGACCGGGCGACCAGACCGCCTGGCCGACCGAAAAGCCACGCAGCACCGCCGGTCGTGGAATCAGCGGCCAGACCCAGTCGGCCACCGGGCCCGTCCGGATCGTCGAACCCGCGCCGGTCGTCGGCGCGGCCCGGGTCGTGAGTTCTGCCCGGGGCGTCGGTGCTGCCCGCGCCGTGGATGCCACTGCGGCCGCGGAAGCGGGCATCGGGGATCGAGCCGGTGGCGACGACGATCCGGCCAGGACAACGGCGGGTGACAGGGCGGTCAGCGCGATCAGGGCGCTCATGGGTGGCATGGGTCCAGGGTCGGCGCGATCCGGGCCCGAGCACTCGGTGATTGCCGATCTGTGGACAAACCCCACGTCGAGAAATCCCGTGGAGAACCTGGCGCATCACCAGCGGGCGCGCGGCCGAGCCGGGCTCATCCTTTGAGCACGGCCAGCCGCCGAACCGCTTCCTCGATCACCTCGGGCCGCTTGCAGCAGGCGAACCGCACCAGCGACCGGGCCGGCGACGGGTCGTCATGGAACGCCGACACCGGCACCGCCACCACACCGGCCAGCTTCGGCAGTTCCTGGCAGAGCTCCACCGCGTCGGCATGGCCCAGGCCCGCGGCGTCCGCGATCACGAAGTAGGTGCCGTCGCTGGGCCGCACGTCGAACCCGGCCGCCAGCAGCCCCTCGGTGAGCAGTTCGCTGCGGGCCCGCAGATCGGTCGCGATGCCGCGGATCACTGGATCCGGCAGGCCGAGGCCGATCGCCACCGCCGGCTGGAACGGGCTGCCGTTCACGTAGGTGAGGAACTGCTTGACCGTGGCGATCGCGTCGACCAGGTCGGGCCGGGCGTGCAGCCAGCCGATCTTCCAGCCGGTCACCGCGAACGTCTTGCCCGCCGACGAGATGGTGATCGTCCGGTCGGCCATCCCGGGCAGGGTGGCCAACGGCACGTGGCGGCGATCGCCGAAGGTCAGGTGTTCATAGACCTCGTCGGTCACCACCAGCAGGTCTCGCTCGATCGCGACCCGGGCGATCGCCTCCAGTTCGGACCGGTCCAGCACCCGCCCGGTCGGATTGTGCGGGTTGTTGATCAGCAGCAGCCGGGTCCGGTCGGTCACCGCGGCGGCCAGCCGATCGGCCGGCAACCGGTAGTCGGGCCAGGTCAGGGGCACGGTCCGGCGCACCGCCGAGGCCAGGGCGATGGCCGCGGCGTAGGAGTCGTAGAACGGCTCCAGCACGACGACCTCGTCGCCGGGGGAGCACAGGGCCAGCACGGTCGACGCCAGGGCCTCGGTGGCGCCCGCCGTCACCAGCACCTCGGTCGTGGGGTCGACCTCGAGGCCGTACCAGTGGCGCTGGTGCTCGGCGACGGCCTCCCGCAAGGCCGGCACGCCCCGGGCGGGCGGGTACTGGTTGGCGCCGTCCCGGATCGCGCTCACGGCCGCCTCGAGCACCTCGACCGGGCCGTCCGAGTCCGGGAAGCCTTGGCCCAGGTTGATCGCCCCGGTGCTGACCGCGAGCGCGCTCATCCGGGCGAAGATGGTGGCCGCGGCCCGACCGTCGGGCCCGAGCAACCCGGTCGCCGCCGCCACGTCACGCCAGGAGCCGTCGATCATGGGCCCACCCTAGACGTCGGCCGAGGGGCCGGAAATGTTCCGGCCCCGTGCCGGGTTGACGCACCTGTCCACCCGGCGGGATCCGCCCGGCTCGGCGCCCACGACGGGCGTTGGCCCGACCGGCGCCCGGGGACGGGTAGACTCCAACCGCGACCGGCTCCGTCGGTCGACTTCGCGTGCCTGCTCACCGCCCACGGGTTCGATCATCCGATCGAGCTCGGCGAGCGGGGTGAGTCGCTCGGTCCGGTGCTCGGCGTATGACGCCCGGGTGCTGGTCGTGACCCACCGCAGTCACCAGGCACGGCCCCCGACCGGGAGCCGTGATCAACCGAGTGCGCTCCCTGTCTTTGAGCCGACAGGAGCGCTGCCCCAGAAAGGCACCACCATGGCCGTCGTCACGATGCGCCAGCTGCTCGGGAGCGGTGTCCACTTCGGACACCAGACCCGCCGCTGGAACCCGAAGATGAAGCGCTTCATTCTCACCGAGCGCAATGGCATCTACATCATCGACCTGCAGCAGTCGCTGTCGTTCATCGACAACGCCTTCGACTTCGTCAAGGAGACCGTCGCCCACGGCGGCAGCATCCTTTTCGTCGGCACGAAGAAGCAGGCCCAGGAGCCCATCGCCGAGCAGGCGACCCGGGTCGGGATGCCCTACGTCAACCAGCGCTGGCTGGGTGGCATGCTCACCAACTTCCAGACCGTGCACAAGCGGCTCCAGCGGCTCAAGGAACTCGAGCTGGTCGACTTCGACGACGTCGCCAAGAGCGGCATGACGAAGAAGGAACTGCTCGTTCTGCGCCGCGAGCGCGACAAGCTGGCCAAGACCCTCGGCGGGATCCGGGACATGGCCCGGGTGCCCAGCGCGGTGTGGATCGTCGACACCAAGAAGGAGCACCTCGCCGTCGACGAGGCCCGCAAGCTCGGAATCCCGGTGGTAGCGATCCTCGACACCAACTGCGACCCGGACGAGGTCGACTACAAGATCCCCGGTAACGACGACGCGATCCGCTCGGTCACGCTGCTGACCCGCGTGGTGGCCGACGCCGTGGCCGAGGGCCTGATCACACGTCACCGGGGCAACGAGGCGGCTGCCGACACCAGCGACAACGCGGCCGCCGAGCCGCTGGCCGAGTGGGAGCGCGAGCTCCTGGAGGGCCAGACCGCCACCGCGACCGCGACCGACGAGGTCGCCGCGACCGCCGTCGTCGAGGCGGCTGCGGTCACCGCGGACGCCGCCGAGGCCGAGACCGAGACGGCGACCGGGCCCACCGCCCCGAACGAGCCGGCCGAGACCGTGGCCGAGTCGATCGAGAGCGAGCCGTCGGTCGACAGCGCGCCGAGCGAGTCCGTCGAGGCGAAGGCCTGATCGGCCGCACTGCGATCACTATCAAGACAGGAGTCAGCTGAGATGGCGAACTACACCGCCGCCGATGTGAAGAACCTTCGCGAGCAGACCGGCGCGGGGATGATGGACTGCAAGAACGCCCTGGTCGAGAGCGAAGGCGACTTCGGCAAGGCCGTCGAGTACCTGCGGGTCAAGGGGCAGAAGGGGGTGGCCAAGCGGGAGAGCCGCACCGCCTCCAACGGTCTGGTCGCAGCGCACGTCGAGGACGGCTTCGGCACCCTGGTCGAGGTCAACTGCGAGACCGACTTCGTGGCCAAGGGTGAGAAGTTCCAGGAGCTGGCCAAGGAGGTGCTCGAGCAGGCGGTCCGGGTCAAGGCCACCGACGTCGAGAGCCTGCTGGCCAGCGCGCTGCCCGACGGGCGGACCGTGCAGGAGTTCCTGAACGACGGCAACGCGGCGATCGGCGAGAAGATCGAGGTCCGGCGAGTCGTCCGGATCGAGGCGCCGTTCGTGGCCAGCTACCTGCACCGCACCGCGGCCGACCTGCCGCCGCAGGTCGGTGTGCTGTTCGCGACCGACGGGCCGACGGACGTCGCCCGCGACGTCGCGATGCACATCGCCGCTCTGCCCCCGACGTACCTGACCCGGGACGACGTGCCCAGCGAGGTCGTCGAGAGCGAGCGCCGGGTGGCCGAAGCGACCGCGCGCGAGGAGGGCAAGCCCGAGCAGGCCCTGCCGCGGATCGTCGAGGGCCGGGTGAGCGGGTTCTACAAGGAGAACGTGCTCCTGGAGCAGAAGTTCGCCAAGGACCAGGGCAAGACCGTGTCCAAGGTGCTGGACGAGGCCGGCGTGAAGGCCAAGGCCTTCGCCCGGTTCCGGGTCGGAGCCTGATCCTTCGGGTCTGATCCGATCGGTGATTTACCGGGTCCGAGCCGGACGGCTCGATCCGGGCAGTACCCCGGCGGTTGATCACCGCAGGTCGGCGGGTGGGGCATCATCAGGTGCCCCACCCGTTTCTGCGACCGGCCCCGGTCGCGGGGCCGACCGGTGAGCGATCGGCCGGCGACTGGCGAGGCACCGGCACTGCGCCGCGGGCCCGTCGTCAGGCAGACTGCTGGAGGCCGGACAACCGGCAAGCATCTCGACCGAGGAGGAACAGCGGGTGGACTCAGCGCGGGCTACCGATGAACTGACCGAGGAACTTGCCGATGAGCTCGCCCGGGATCTCACCGGTGAGCTGGAGGAGCTGGAGATGTCGGATTCCGCACCGCGCTACCGACGGGTGCTGCTGAAGCTCTCCGGCGAGGTGTTCGGCAACGGCCAGCTCGGCATCGATCCCGACGTGGTCGGCAAGCTCGCCGTGCAGATCGCCGAGGTGATGCGTGAGGGCGCCCAGGTCGCCGTGGTCGTCGGCGGCGGCAACTTCCTGCGCGGCGCCGAACTGTCGCAGCGCGGCATGGAGCGCGGCCGGGCCGACTACATGGGCATGCTCGGCACGGTGCTCAACGCCCTGGCCCTGCAGGACTTCCTGGAGCAGCAGGGGATCGACACCCGGGTCCAGACCGCCATCACGATGGGGCAGGTCGCCGAGCCGTACATCCCGCGCCGGGCGATCCGGCACCTGGAGAAGGGCCGGGCCGTGATCTTCGGAGCCGGTCTGGGCGCGCCCTACTTCTCGACCGACACCGCCGCCGCCCAGCGTGCGCTCGAGGTCAAGGCCGAGATCGTGCTGATGAGCAAGAACGGCGTGGACGGCGTGTACACGGCCGATCCGCGTAAGGACGCCACCGCTCGCAAGCTCGACGAGGTGACCTACGCGGACGCGCTGACCCAGCAGTTGAAGGTCGTCGACGCGACGGCGTTCAGTCTCTGCATGGACAACATGCTCCCCATGATCGTCTTCGGAATGGAGGGTGAGGGAAACATCGCCCGCGCCGTCCGAGGTGAGAGAATCGGGACACTGGTCACCTCTGGGTGATGTTGTCCGCATAAATCGAGTCCTCACGCAACCGACGAAGGAGTGACAGTGATCGACGAGACCCTCCTCGAAGCCGAGGAGAAGATGGACAAGGCACTTGAAGTCGCCAAGGAGGATTTCTCCGCCATCCGCACCGGGCGCGCGACCCCCGCCCTGTTCAACAAGGTCATGGTCGATTACTACGGTGCTCCGACGCCGCTGCAGCAGCTGGCCTCGTTTCAGGTGCCCGAGGCCCGAACGGTGATCATCACGCCTTACGACCGCAGCTCGCTGACCGACATCGAGAAGGCGCTGCGGTCGTCCGACCTGGGGGTCAACCCGTCCAACGACGGCACGATCATCCGGATCGCCCTCCCGCAGCTCACGCAGGAGCGCCGCAAGGAGTACGTCAAGCTCGCCCGGACCAAGGCCGAGGACGCGCGGGTCTCGATCCGCAGCGTGCGCCGTCGGGCCAAGGAAGAGCTGGACCGGATCGTCAAGGACGGCGAGGCCGGCGAGGACGAGGGCGGCCGGGCCGAGAAGGAGCTCGAGGCGCTGACCCGCCGGCACGTGGAGGCGATCGACGACGTGCTCAAGCACAAGGAGATCGAACTTCTTGAGGTATAAACGTGCCGCCCGAGTCTGAGGACCACCCCGCCGAGCCGCTCAAACGGCCTCGGCGGGCTGCTCGGCGGGCCGAACCGGCCGACGAGGACACCGGCTCCTGGGCTGATCTGATGGGGGTCAACGGCGCCTGGTCGACCGATGCCCCGACGGAGGCCGAGCCTCGTCCGCGCGGCCCGGTGGCGCCGCTGTCGGCCCGGCCGTCGTCGTTGCCGGCTCCGGAGACCTCCGGTTTCTGGGCCATCACCGACGAGGACCTCGCCGCACCGGCCGTACCCGCGGGGCCCAGTGGCCCGAGCGGGGCGACGACCCCTGACCCGACGGCCGACCCGGTGATCGACGAGACTCGGGGCCGGACGTCGCCGCCGCCCGCTTCCGGTCAGGCGGCTCCGCTGCTGCGTCGGGAACGGCCCGGCCGGCGATCCAGCTCGAAGGAGACGGCGCCCGGCTCGAGCGAGCAGCCGCCCGGTTCGCCGTCAGCGGTCGACCCGACCCGCCCGTGGTGGGCGCCGTCGTTCGGAGGGGGTGGCGGGTCGGCCGCGCCGGCCGAACCCGCGACCGGCCCGACCCCGGTGACCCCGGCCGCGCCGATGCCCGGTGCGCCGACCTCCGGGCCGGTGTGGCAGACCCAGGCCGGCGCTCAGGAGAACATGTTCGCCCGTCCGGAGGCGGCCGGCCCCGGGCGCACCCGGCCGGCCCCGGACGCCCCGGTCGACATGTTCGCCCGCGCCGGCGGGTCCGAGCCGACCTTCGCCGCGCCGCCGCCCGAAGTGGCGATCCCACCGGTCCCGCTGACCCAGCGGCCGGTCACCGATCCGGCTCCGACCCGCGGATCGGCCGGCAGTCCGCTGCCGCGCCGCGAGCCCGGCACCACGGCCACCGGCCGCGCGGCCCGCCCGTCCCGGCCGGTTCCGCCCGGAGGCCTGTCCGAGCTGACCCCGCCGCCGGGCGTGACCCGGCCGATCAGCACCGCGCCGGACGGCCCGTCGCTGTTCACCTCCGCGACCCCACCGGCCTCGTCGCCCGCCCCGGCGCCGGTGGCCCACCCGCCGACCGCGCCCGTCGTCCCGGTGACGCCGCCCGTCGTCCCGGTGACGCCGCCCGGCCCGCCGGTCCCCCCTCTCGGCCTGCCGACCGCGCCCACCCGCACCCCATCGGGGTCGCCGCGGACCGGCAGCCTGCCCCGCCGGACGGGCCGCGACCCCCGCAGCCCGAACGCCCCGGCGCCCTGGCGGGAGGATTCCCTGAGCTCCGGCCCGTCGGCCCCGCCGCCGGTGCTCTCCCCGACCGCGGGAGCCGGCCCGCTGCCGGTCTCCCCGCCACTGCCGAGCACCGGTTCCGAGGCCCCGCCGAGGGCGTTCCCGGAACCGGCGGCCCCGAGCCGGTCCGCGTCCTCGCCAGAGCTGAACCGCTTCGGCCGGCCGGCGCGGACCATCGGGCGCAACTCCCGCAAACCGGCCGATCCCGACAGCACGACCACGCTGCCGACCACCGCCCGCCGCAGCCGGCGGTCGGACTCGCCGGTGGACACCCCCTCGCGCGGCACCCGTCCAGGCTCGCAACCGGGCTCGCAACCGGGCTCCCAACCGGGTCTGGCGACGGACTTCTGGGACCAGCCGCAGGAGCCGCGCGAGCCGCTGCCGGACCGGCCGGCCCAGCCGGAGCGCCCGCGGCCCGAGCCGGTTGATCGGTCCGCCGCTCTCGAGCACCATCGGACGCCGTTCGAGCGGGTCAACAACTTCGACCGGCCCCAGTTGGCCGAGGCCGCCGGCGGTCACGGCAAGGCCGGGCGCAACCTGCCGGCCGCGATCGGCGTCGGGGTCGGGCTGGCCGCACTGGCCCTGGTCTCGTTGTTCACCCGGCCCGAGGCGTTCGTGGCCGTGGCCTCGGTCGTGATCATCCTGGCGGTCTGGGAGCTGTCCGGCGCGCTGGCGGTCAAGGGGGTCGTCGTCCCGGTGATCCCGGTGGCGGTGGGCTCGCTCGGCATGCTGGTCTCGGCCTACGTGGCCGGGGCCGAAGGGCTGCTGGTCTCGTTCGCCCTGACCGGGTTCGGCGTGCTGCTGTGGCGGATCATCGACGGGCTGGACGGCGCCCTGCGCGACGTCAGCGCCGGCCTGTTCACCGCGGCCTACGTGCCGCTGCTGGCCGGGTTCGCGATCCTGCTGCTGACCGACACCCACGGGCCGAAGCGAGTGGTCACGTTCATCCTGGTCACGGTGGCCAGCGACATCGGCGGGTACATCGCCGGCGTGATCGCGGGCAAGCACCCGATGGCGCCCAGGATCAGCCCCAAGAAGTCGTGGGAGGGTTTCGCCGGCTCGGTGTTCTTCTGCCTGCTGGCCGGGGTCGCCTGCGTGGTGCTGCTGCTCGACGGCCCGTGGTGGGTCGGTCTGGCCCTCGGTGGGGCCGCCGCGGTGACGGCGACCCTCGGAGACCTGTCCGAGTCGCTGATCAAACGTGACATCGGGATCAAGGACATGGGCAACCTGCTGCCCGGGCACGGCGGAATCATGGACCGGCTCGACTCGTTGCTACCCACGGCGCCGGTGGCCTTCGTCCTGCTGCACCTGCTCCTGTCCACATGACCCCGACCGACGGTGGCTCTCCCGTGACCAGCCCGGCCCTCCCAGCCGCCCCGAACGACTCCGCCCTGAACGACCCGGCGCCGAAGCCCGCCCTGACCGCCCTGGCCCCGATGGCCGTGCCGGTCCCGACGGCGCCCGCCCGGGGGCAGTTGCTAATGGCCGCTCCCCGCCGGGGCAAGCCGCCGCGTCACCTGGCCGACCTGACCCTGGCCGAGCGGATGGCAGCAGTGGCCGAACTGGGCGAGAAGCCGTTCCGGGGCCGCCAGCTGTCGGTGCACTACTTCGAGCGGCTGGCCGCCCTGGACCCCGCGGCGGCGGCCAAACTGACCGACCTGCCCGCGGCGTCCCGGCAGAAGCTGATCGACGCCCTACTGCCGCAGCTCATCGATCCGGTCCGCGAGCTGGTCTGCGACGGCGGGGCCACGGTCAAGACCGTGTGGCGGTTGTTCGACGGCGCCCTGGTCGAGAGCGTGCTGATGCGCTACCCGGACCGGGCCACGGTCTGCGTCTCGAGCCAGGCCGGGTGCGGGATGAACTGCCCGTTCTGCGCCACCGGTCAGGCCGGGCTGACCCGTAACCTGTCCACCGCCGAGATCGTCGAGCAGGTCCGCTCGGCCGCCCGGACGATGGCCCACGGTTCGGCCGCCGACCAGGTCGCGGCCGGGGCCGGCGAGCCGCTGGGGGAGTCGCTCGGCGAGGCTGGCGGCGGCCGGGTCAGCAACGTCGTCTTCATGGGCATGGGCGAGGCGCTGGCCAACTACAAGTCCTCGGTGGCGGCCATCCGCCGGCTGGTCGACCCCGCCCCGGAAGGGCTGGGCCTGTCGGCCCGGGGCATCACCATGTCGACGGTCGGGCTGGTCCCGGGGATCGACAAGCTGGCCGCCGAGGGCATCCCGGTGACCCTGGCCCTGAGCCTGCACGCCCCGGACGACGAACTGCGCGACGAGCTGGTCCCGATCAACACCCGCTGGAAGGTCGGCGAGGCCCTGGATGCCGCCCGCCGGTACTTCGACGCCACCGGACGCCGGGTCAGCATCGAGTACGCGCTCATCCGGGACATCAACGACCAGGAGTGGCGGGCCGAGCGGCTTGGCCGGCTGCTCAACGCCCGGGGGCGGGGGTGGGTGCACGTCAACCCGATCCCGCTGAACCCGACCCCAGGGTCCAAGTGGACGGCCAGCGAGCCGCGGGTGCAGAACGCGTTCGTCGAGCGGCTGCGGGCCCTCGGCGTCCCCACCACGGTCCGGGACACCCGGGGCCAGGAGATCGACGGAGCCTGCGGGCAGCTGGCCGCCACCGTCTGAGCCCGGCGACGGCCGCTCAGAATCGGCGATTCGTCACAATCGCGCCGCGACCTGCCCCCAGATTGCCCTCGGTGACCCTCGAGGCGGCCCGGGTCGTGCAGAATACGGATGTGAGCGACACCTTTCCGCGAGCCGGCCGGATCTCCAAGGGCTACGACGTCGACCAGGTCGAGTCATTTCTCGGCCGGGCCCGGGTGGCCTACGAGGAGAACGGCCGCGGTCCGGCCATGACCTCCTGGCACGTCCGCACGGTCGGCTTCGACCTGGTCCGGGGCGGTTACGACGTCGACGCGGTCGATGCCGCCCTCGACCGGATCGAAGATGCCTTCGCCCGCCGCGAGAAGCAGCGGGGCGAGGAGCGCAGCGGCAGCCAGGCCTGGCAGACCCAGCTGCGCACGCAGGAGCAGTCGCTGCGGGCCCAGCTCGGGCGGGCCGACGGCGAGCGCTTCCCGCGGGGCAGCGGCATGGAGCTCACGTACGACATCGAGGCGGTCGACGAGCTCTGCCTGCGGATCGAGGAGTCGTTCGCGGTCAACGCCCCGATGCAGCCCGACTCGGTCCGGCTGGCCGTGTTCAAGAGCCGCCGCGGCTCGCGGGGCTACCGCGAGGCCTCGGTCGACGCCTTCCTCGACCGCGTGGTCGAGCTGCTCGTCGTCCAGACCGTCTGATCCGAAGCCGGGCCGCCGGCGGCTCAGTCGGCGTCGATGACCAGGTCGGCCAGTCCGGCCGTGGCGTCGACCAGTTCGGCATTCGGCTGGTCGGTCTGGTCGATCCACTGCCGCGCGAATTCCGGTGACTTGCCGAACCGGACGTGCCGGGCCAGCAGGCGCTGATGGCGCAGGCTCTCGTCCGGGCGGCAGAACCAGACCTCGTCCAGCACCGGCCGGACCCCGGCCCAGCGGTCGTCGAACAGCAGGTAGTTGCCTTCGGTGATGATCACCTGGGCGGGCCGGAAGACCGGCAGGGTGCCGGCGATCGGCTGTTCCAGCTGGCGGTCGAAGCCGGGCGCGTAGACCACCGGATCGAGGTTCTCCCGCAACCGGCCCAGCAACGCGGCGAAGCCGTAGGCGTCGAAGGTGTCCGGCGCCCCCTTGCGGTCGCGGCGTCCGAGCCGCTCGAGCTCGGCGTCGGCCAGGTGATAGCCGTCCATCGGCACGTAGCCGACCAGTTCGGCCCCGAGATCCTGCCGCAACCGGGCCACCAGCACCTCGGCCAGCGTCGTCTTGCCCGCTCCGGGGCTGCCGGTGATCCCGATCATCACCCGGCCGGACGCCGTCTCCAGCCGGTCACGGACCCGCCCGGCCAGCTCGTCGAGCGTGGGCTTCATCGCACACCCGCCGGCCGGGCGGTGGCGCTCATCGGTGAGCCGCGGCGCTGAGCTGGTTGGCCAGGAAGGCGTGCGCGTGAGCGGCCAGGTCGGCGCCGTCCGCCCACAGGTTGCGCCAGATGGCCAGGTCGTTGGACAGGCCCGGGGCGACCACGGCCGAGGAGAACGACTCGAAGGTGATCGGCCCGGTGTAGTGGATGTCGGCCAGGGCGTGGAAGAAAGCCCCGAAGTCGATGTGGCCCGAGCCCAGGTAACCGCGGTGGTTCTCGCCGACGTGCACGTAGCCGAGCCGGTCGCCGACCTCGTAGACCGGCCGGACCATGTCGTCCTCCTCGATGTTCATGTGGTAAGTATCGAGGTGGATCCGCACGTTGTCGGCCCCGATGTCGTCGGCCAGTCGCAGCGCGTCGTGCGCAGTGTTGATCACGTTGGTCTCGTAGCGGTTGCAGATCTCCAGGGTGAGGATCACATCCACCTCGGCCGCCTGCTGGGCCAGATCCTTGAGCACGGTGACCACGTTGGCCCGGCCCAGCGCCGACAGCGGCGCGCTGGCCTTGCCGAAGGCGCTGTACAGGGCGCCGGCGAACATCGTGCCGCCCAGCCCGGCGGTGACCTGGAGAGACTGGCTGAGCAGGGCCGCGCCGCGGGCGACCACGGCCGGGTCCTCGCTGGAGACGTCGGCGTCCGCGGCCAGGCCCCGGGAGCAGGCCACGGCCAGTCCGGCGGCGACCAGCTTGGCCCGGGTGGCCTCGACGTCCAGGTTGAGCGAGTCGTGCAGGGAGAACTCGAGCAGGTCGAACCCGGCCTCGCGGGTGCCGCTGATCGCGGCGTCCACCTCGGCCGACGAGGTGCCGCCGGCCCAGACCAGGGCGTGCACGCCCAGGGGGTTGCTCGTCGTCGTCGTTGTCGTCGTCATCAAATATCCTGTTCCACAGAGAGTTTCGTGCTCAAGAAGGTCAAAGGGGGGAGTCAGGAGGCCTGGGCGCCGGTGATCAGCGCGACGATCTCCTCGCCGGTGGTCGCGGCGGTGCGCCGGCCACCCACGCAGCGGCCCGCCCGCATCACCCAGACGTGGTCGGACAGCCGCATCACCTGGGCGAAGTTATGGCTGATCAGCAGGACGGCGTGACCGTCGTCCCGGAGCTTGCGGATCAGCGTCTCGACCCGCTCGGTCTCCTGGACGCCGAGCGCGGCGGTCGGCTCGTCCATGATCACGAGCTTGGAGCTGAACCCGGCGGCCCGGCAGATCGAGACCGCCTGTCGCTGGCCGCCCGAGAGGCGGCGGACCCGGGACTGCACGTCGGGCACGTTGACGGCGAGCTCGGAGACCATCCGGCGGGCCTCCTTGCGCATCCCGCCCCGGTCCAGAAACGCGATCGGGCCGAGCCGGTGCACCAGTTCGCGGTTCAGGAACAGGTTCTGCCAGACGGTCAGGTCGTCGACCAGGGCCAGGTTCTGGTGCACGGTCTCGATCCCGGCCCGGCGGGCGTCCTCCGGGTTGGAGAAGGCGATCGTCTCGCCCTCGAACAGCATCCGGCCACTGTCCGGCCGGTGGATCCCGGACAGGCAGCGAACCAGGGTCGACTTGCCGGCGCCGTTGTCGCCGACCAGAGCGGTGATCTCCCCCGGGCGCAGGGTGAGCGAGACGTCGCGCAGCGCTCGGACGTTGCCGAAAGACAGGCTGACGTCGTCGATCTCGACCAGGGCGGTGGTGGTGTCGGCTGAAGTCGTCATTTCCGGAACCTCGTCAGGAGAGCAGCCAGCACCACAACGATGCCGACCGCGAGCGGCTGGTAGAACTGCGAGACGCCGAGCAGGGTGAGGCCGTTCACCAGCACGGTCAGCACCAGGGCGCCGAGCACCGGGCCGATGATGCTGGCCCGCCCGCCGGAGAGGCTGACCCCGCCCAGCACCACCGCGGCGACGGTGTTGAGGTTGAAGGCGGTGTTCGCGGCCGGTTCCGAGGCGCCGACCCGGGCCACCAGCAGGATGGCGGCCAGCCCGGCCAGCACCCCGGAGATGGTGTAGACGGCGATCTTGATCCGGACCGTGCTGATCCCGGTGGCGGTGGCCGCCTCGGGTGAGCCGCCGGAGGCCAGCACGTGGGTGCCGAACCGGGTGTAGAAGAGCACCACATGGGCGATCACGGCCAGGACGACGGCCAGGATGAAGGTCCAGCCGAAGATCCCGATCCCGTTGGTGGACAGCTTGAGCAGGAACGGGCTGATCACGGTGGTGGGCTTGCCGTCGGCGATGATCAGGGCGACCCCGGAGGCGGCCGAGAGCGCGCCCAGGGTGATCACGAAGTCGGTGATCTTGCCGCGGGCGATCAGGACGCCGTTGATCACCCCGAACGCGGTGCCGGCCACGACCGCGGCCAGCAGGCAGAGCGGCAGGCTCCAGCCGTGGGCGTAGGTCCAGCCCAGGCAGACCGCGCCCAGGGTCATGATCGCGGCGTTGGACAGGTCGATCCCGGCCGTCGCCACCACGAAGGTCTGGCCGATCGAGAGGATCACCAGGATCGCCGAGGCAACCAGGATGGACTGCACGTTCCCCGAGCTGAGGAAGGTGGAGTTGATCGACTGGAACACGATCGAGAGCACGATCAGCCCGACCAGGGCGGCCCAGTCGGCCCAGAACGCGGGGTCTTTCAGCCGGTCCCAGCGCGGGGCGGCGGTGGTGGCGGACAGGGTGGTGGTAGCCATCGGAAGACCTTCCTCGCGGGTCAGCGTCGTCGGCTCGCTCACTTGAGCAGCGCCGCGATCGGGTCGTCGTAGGTACCGAACGGCTTCGGGGTGGCCGCCAGCGCCTTCTCGGCGTCCGCCTTGGTGACCAGCTCGACCGGGGCCTTGACGTCGGTGGGCAGGGTCTTGCCGGCGGCGACCGCCTGGCAGGCCTCGACCCCCATCGCCCCGATCGTGTACGGGTACTGGGCCACGGTCGCGTCCAGGCCGCCGGACTGGATCGAGGTCAGCGCGTCCTTGATGCCGTCGGTGCTGATCACCCGGACCTTGCCGGTCTTGCCCGCGTTGGCGACGGCCCGGACCACGCCCAGGCCCATGTCGTCGTTGGCGACGTAGAACCCGGCCAGATCGGGATGAGCCCGCAGCACGTTGGTGGCCTGGGTCAGGGCCTCCTGCCGGTCCCAGTTGGCCGCGACCGTCTGGACCAGGGTCAGACTGGTGCCGATGCCCTTGGTGAACCCGGTGACCCGGGCCCCGCTGGTGACGTCGCCGGCCACGCCGCCGATCGCGGCGACCGAGCCGCTGCCACCGACCAGCTTGACCATCTCCTGGCCGGCCAGCTCGCCGGCCGACTCGTTGTCGGTGCCGATGTAGGTGGCCGGAGCCGCGTTGGCGGCCTTGGCCGCGCTCGCGTCGACCGGGGAGTCGATGTTGACGATCGTCTTCTTGGCCGCGGCCAGCTTGGCCAGGCCCTGGACCAGGTTGGTGCCGCTGATCGGGTTGACGATGTAGCAGGAGTAGTCCTGCCCGGCCAGGGCGGTGAGCTTGTCGGCCTGGCCGGTGGTGTCGGTGATGGCGGTGGCCGCCTGCACCGTGGTCTTGATCCCGGCGGTGCCGGACTCCGCGTTGATGCCCTGCTCCATGGTCTGGAAGAAGGGGTTGTCCAGGCCCTTGATCACCGCGGCGACCTTGACCGAGCCGCTGCTCTTGGCGGAGGAGGACGACCCGGTGGAGTCCGAGTTGCCGCAGGCGGCCATGGTGGCCGCCGCCAGGGTGAGGGTGACGCCGATCGTGGCCGTGCGACGGATCGAGCTGCTGGCTCCCACGTTGGAGCTCCTTGTCTGAGGAGGGGTTGCCGGCCGGCACCCGCCGGCGGCCTCGGTTTGAGTTAACCTCCGCCTTATGTCCGCTGTCAATCAAAAAGAGGGGGACTTCTGCAAACTCATTTTACAGAATAGGATGGGGCCGTGTTCGACACCGAAGTCACCGGTTTGCCCGGTCTGCCCCCGTCCGCCGATCCGCCCGCCGTGGCTCCGCCCACGAGCCCGGCCGTGGGGTTGATCGGCGGGGTCGGTGCGATCCTGGCCATGTTCCGCACCGGGGCCGCGCTGACCCGGGCCGAGGTCATGGATCGCACCGGGCTGTCGCGGACCACGGTCAACCAGCGGCTCGACACGCTTCTCACGGCCCGGCTGATCGTTCCGGCCGGCGAGGGCACGCCCACCCGGGGCCGGCCGGCGGGCCGGTTCGCCTTCAACGAGGACCGCGGCGTCCTGCTGGTGGCCGATCTCGGCGCCACCGGCCTGCGGGCCGCGGTCTGCGACCTGACCGGCGGCATCCACACCGAGCGCCAGGTCGGCACCGACATCACCAGTGGTCCCGAGACCATCCTCGGCACCATCAGCAGGCTCTTCGTCGAGCTGCTGGAGAGTTCGGGCCACACCGCCGACCAGGTGCACGGGATCGGCATGTCCGTGCCCGGCCCGGTCGACTTCGCGCGGGGCCGGGTGGTCAGCCCGCCGATCATGACCGGCTGGGACGGGTACGACATCCGGGGCTGGTTCGCCGGCGAGTACACCTGCCCGGTACTGGTCGACAAGGACGTCAATGCAATGGCCTTCGGCGAGTACCGCCGGGAGTACCCCGAGGTCAGCCACCTGCTGATGCTCAAGCTGGGCACCGGGATCGGGGCCGGCGTGGTGGTCGGTGGGGCCTTGTACCGGGGGGCCGACGGTGCCGCCGGCGACATCGGCCACAGCCAGCTGACCGCGCCCGACAATGCCGATCAGCCGCTCTGCCGGTGCGGCAACCGGGGTTGTCTGGAGGCCTACGCGGGCGGCTGGGCCCTGACCCGCGACCTGCAGGCGGCCGGGCGCGACGTGGCCGGGGTCGACCAGGCGATCGACCTGGTACTGGCCGGCGACCCGGTCGCGGTCCAGCTGACCCGGCAGGCCGGCCGCACCCTGGGGGCCGCGATCGCCGATGCGGTCAGCCTGTTCAATCCCCGGGTGGTGGTGATCGGCGGGCAGCTGGCCCGGGTCGAGGAGCAGCTCTTCGCCGGCATCCGGGAGATGGTCTACCGCCGCTCGCTGCCGCTGGCGACCAGCAAGCTGCAGATCAACCGGAGCCGGCTCGACATCGGGGCCGGCCCGATCGGGCTGGCCCTGCTGCTGGCCGACAGCATCTTCGCCCCCGACCGGGTCGAGCAGCTGATCGCCCGGGCGAGCTGAGACGGCTCAGTCGGGCACCGAGCCGAGCACCCGGTCGACGGCGATCTGCAGCACCACCCGCTGCGGGTTCTCCCGCGGCGGCCGGTACCGGACGGCGTAGCGCTGCTCGGCCTCGCGCACCGCGTCCGGATCGCTGAGCACCTGGACCAGGCCCTCCAGGGTGAGCCAATAGCGCCCGTCCACCTGGCAGAGCGCGGCCCGGGCCCCGGCCCGGCCGGCGTTGCGGGCCTTGAGGCTCGAGGCGCTGGTGATGACCCGGGCCAGCCGCCGGTCGGCGTCCCAGCTGAATCCGACCGGGACGACGTGCGGGCTGCCGTCCGCCCGCAGCGTGCTCAGGCTGGCCAGGTGGCGGTCGGTCAGGAAGCGATGGGCCGCCTCGGGCAGCCGGTGGGGGTCGAAGGACACAGGGTCAGCCTGCCACGATGGCCCGATGACAGCGCGGTCGCAGCAGGACGGCGGTTACGCCGCCGACTATCGGCACACCTATCGGCACAGCATCGACGACCCGGAGGGGTTCTGGGGCGAGGCGGCCCGGTCGGTGAGCTGGATCCACCGCCCCTCGTGGGTGCTGGACGCCGCGAATCCGCCGTTCTACCGCTGGTTCCCCGACGGCACGCTCAACACCTGCTTCAACGCCCTCGACCGGCACGTGATCGCCGGGGCCGGGGATCGCACCGCCCTGATCCACGACTCGCCGGTGACCGGGACCAGGCGCAGCTACACCTATGCCCAGCTGCTCGACCTGGTCTCCCGGTTCGCCGGGGTGCTCCAGGCCTGCGGGGTCGAGGCCGGCGACCGGGTGCTGATCTACCTGCCGATGGTGCCCGAGGCGGTGATCGCCATGCTCGGCTGTGCCCGGATCGGCGCCGTCCACTCGGTGGTCTTCGGCGGGTTCGCCCCGGCCGAACTGGCCCTGCGGATCGACGACGCCCGGCCCAAGGTGATCGTCTCGGCGTCCTGCGGGATCGAGCCGACCCGGGTGATCGAGTACAAGCCGCTGCTCGACGAGGCCCTGCGCCGGGCCGAGCACCGGCCCGACCAGTGCATCATCGTGCAGCGCCCGCAGGCGGTGGCCGAGATGGGCGAGCTCGACCTGGACTGGGCCACTTTGATGCGGCCGGGCACCGTCCCGGCGGCAGCCTGCGTGCCGGTCGCGGCCACCGATCCGCTCTACATCCTGTACACCTCGGGCACGACCGGCCGGCCCAAGGGCATCGTGCGCGACAACGGGGGTCACGCCGTCGCCCTGACCTGGTCGATGGCGGCGATCTACGACATCGGCCCGGGCGACGTGATGTTCACCGCCAGCGACGTCGGCTGGGTGGTCGGTCACTCCTACATCGTCTACGGGCCGCTGTTCGCCGGGGCCACCACCGTGCTCTACGAGGGCAAACCGGTGGGCACGCCCGATGCCGGGGCGTTCTGGCGGGTGATCGCCGAGCACCGGGTGAACGCCCTGTTCACCGCCCCGACCGCGTTCCGGGCGATCCGCCGGCTGGACCCGGACGCCGAGCTCCTGAGCCGGTACGACGTCTCGTCGTTGCGCACCCTGTTCCTGGCCGGGGAGCGGCTGGACCCGGACACCTACGCCTGGGCCACCGAGAAGCTGGGCGTGCCGGTGGTCGACAACTGGTGGCAGACCGAGACCGGCTGGCCGATCTGTGCCAGCCCTCGCGGGCTGGAGGTGCTGCCGCTGAAGGCCGGATCGCCGTCCGTGCCGGTGCCGGGGTTCGACGTCCGGGTGCTCGATCCGGCCGGGTTGCCGGTGGCCGCCGGCGTCGAGGGCGCCATCTGCCTGCGGCTGCCGATGCCACCGGGCACGCTGCCCACCCTCTGGCAGGACGACGAGCGCTACGTGGCCTCGTACCTGTCCGCGTTCGACGGGTTCTACCTCAGCGGCGACGGCGGCTACATCGACCAGGACGGCTACGTGTTCGTGATGGGCCGGACCGACGACGTGATCAACGTGGCCGGTCACCGGCTCTCGACCGGGTCGATGGAGGCCGTGCTGGCCGCCCACCCGGCGGTGGCCGAGTGTGCCGTGGTCGGCGTCCGGGACGAGCTCAGGGGGCAGGTGCCGCGCGGTTTCGTCGTCCTCAAGGCCGGGGTCGAGACCGCTCCGGAACAGCTGGTGGCCGAGCTGATCGCCTCGGTCCGGGCCGAGATCGGGGCGGTGGCCGCGTTGCGCCAGGTCGACGTGGTCGCCGCGCTGCCCAAGACCCGCTCGGGCAAGATCCTGCGCAAGACGATGCGGGAGATCGCCGACGGCGTCGAACCGGTGGTGCCCGGCACCATCGAGGACGCCGGCGTGCTCGACCGTCTGACCCCGATCCTGCGCCGGGCCCGGCGCGACTGAGACGTGCCCGTGCCGCAACCGTGTCACTGCCCGAAACAGTTCCGGGTAAGGGTGGGCATGGTCACCCTGGAACCGGTCTGAATACACTGATTCAGCCCCTACCGGCGGGTGGCGCGACACACGACCGAGGAGGGCTTTCATGATCGATGGCATCGACCTGTCCATTCCCCGGCTCGGTGAACCACGGGTCGACTCCCCTCTGATGCCCCTGCTGGACGCCCGGCGGGCCAGCGTCAACTACGTCGACGAGGCCGACCGGGTGCTGGTCGACGACACCCTCTCGACGCTGGTCGCCCGCTCCCTGGCCCCGGAGGAGCTGCCCGGGTTCGAGCCCGGCGGCCCGCGCCGCAAGATCTACTTCGACCCGTCCAAGACCCGGGTCGGCATCGTGACCTGCGGTGGGCTCTGCCCGGGGCTGAACAATGTGATCCGCGGCTTGGTGCTGGAGCTCACCCAGCACTACAAGGTCGGGCGGATCTACGGCTTCCGCAACGGCTATCAGGGCTTCATCTCCAGCTACGGCCACCCGGTGGTCGACCTCACCCCGGCCTCGGTCCAGGGGATCAACGAGGACGGCGGCACCGTGCTCGGCACCTCCCGGGGCAGCCAGGACCCGGAAGAGATCGTCGACTGCCTGGAGCGGATGAACATCAACGTGCTGTTCGTCATCGGCGGCGACGGCTCGATGCGGGGGGCGCTGAAGATCGCCAAGGTGGCCGAGGCCCGGGGCGAGCGGATCGCCGTGGTCGGCATCCCGAAGACGATCGACAACGACATCCCCTACATCGACCACAGCTTCGGCTTCCAGACGGCGTTCGGCCAGGCCGGCGAGCTGATCCGGGCCGCCCACGCCGAAGCCATCTCGGCGCCGGGTGGGGTGGGCCTGGTCAAGCTGATGGGCCGGCACTCCGGCTTCATCGCCTGCTACGCGGCCCTGGCCAAGAACGACGCCGACTTCGTGCTGATCCCGGAGGTGCCGTTCGGGCTGGACGGCGACCACGGGCTGCTGGCCCAGATCGGCGACAAGGTCCAGGAGCAGGGCCACGCCGTGGTGATCGTCGCCGAAGGAGCCGGTCAGGAGCACCTGCCCCAGGGCGACGACGCCCGTGACGCGTCCGGCAACCTCACCCTGCGCGACATCGGCTCGTTCCTGCGCCGGCGGATCGGCGAGCACTTCAAGACCATCGGGGCCGAGCTCAACATCCGCTACATCGACCCCAGCTACGCCATCCGCAGCGTGCCGGCCAACCCCTACGACAGCGTGTACTGCCTGCGGCTGGCCCACGCCGCCGTGCACGCGGCGATGGCCGGGCGGACGGCGATGGTGGTCGGGCGCTGGCACGGCCGGTTCGTGCACGTGCCGATCGAGCTGGCCGTGAGCAAGACCAACCAGGTCGACCCGCACGGCGACCTGTGGATGTCGGTGCTGGAGGCCACCGGCCAGCCGGTCCGGGTCGGGGAGCCGATCGTCGAGGAGCCGGCCGTCGAGCACTGAGCCCGTCCGCGGTCGGCCCGTTCAGGTCTGTTCCAGGACACCGAACCCGACAATTGGGGAGTCGGGCGGCAAGCTTCCTTGAGCTCAGGCGAAGGCGCTGTGGCCGGTCAGAGCCTGCCCGATGATCAGCTGGTGAACCTCGGAAGTGCCCTCGTAGGTGAGGACGGTCTCCAGGTTGGCGGCGTGCCGCAAGGGGGAGTAGTCGGCGGTGATGCCCGAGCCGCCGAGGATCGTGCGCATCGTGCGGGCCACGGCCAGCGCCGTCCGCACGTTGTCGAGCTTGCCCACGCTGATCATCTCCGGGGTCAGGCTGACGCCGGGCACCACGCCGTCCTTGATCCGGCCCAGATGCAGGGCGTACAGCACCGCCTTGGCATAGGCGGCGGTCGCGTCGGCGAACTTGGCCTGGGTGAGCTGGAACCCGGCGATCGGCCGGCCGAACTGCACCCGGGTCGCGGCGTATTCCAGAGCAGTGGTCAGGCTGTCGCGCAGGGCCCCGGTGGCGCCCCAGATGATGCCGAACCGGGCCTCGGTCAGGCAGCTGAGCGGGCCGCGCAGGCCGACCACTCCGGGCAGCACCGCGTCGTGCGGCAGCCGTACCCCGGTCAGGGTGATCTCTCCGGTCAGCGACGCCCGCAACGAGAGCTTGCCGGTGATCTCGCGGACCGCGAAGCCGGGTGAGTCGGTGGGCACGACGAAACCGCGCACCCCGTCATCGGTCTTGGCCCAGATCACGGCGACGTCGGCGATCGGGGCATTGGTGATCCACATCTTTCCGCCGTCCAGCAGCCAGTCGGCCCGGTCGCCGCCCCCGGGAGCGCGCCGGGCCCGGGTCCGCATCGACGACGGGTCGGAGCCGGCATCGGGTTCGGTCAGCCCGAAACAGCCCAGCGCGTCGCCGGTCGCCATCCGGGGCAGCCACTCCTGCTTCTGCTCCGCCGAGCCGTACCGGTGGATCGGGTACATCGCCAGCGAGCCTTGCACCGAGACCAGGGAGCGGACGCCGCCGTCCACCGCTTCGAGCTCGCGGCAGGCCACCCCGTACATCGTGGCGCTCGTTCCGGCGCAGCCGTATCCCTCCAGGTGCATCCCGAGCAGGCCGAGCGCGCCGAACTGCTTGGCCAACTCGCGCGCCGGCAGCGTGCCGTCCAGGTACCAGGAGGCGATGTGCGGGCGGACGACGTCGTCGAGCAGCGCTCGGACGGTGGCCGCGGTGTCCCGCTCGTCGTCGGAGAGCACCGCGTCGAGGGCGAGCAACTGGTCAGGGGTGCGCCGGTTCGCCGGTGCCGGGGCGGTGCTGGACGTCGTCGTCATGGGGCCATCATCGCGCGGACCCGGCGAAACCGCAGGCCCTGGAACCGCAGCGGCCCGGCACCCGCTTGAGGCGGGTGCCGGGCCGGCGGAACTCGGGCGAGGTCGAGACGATGCTCAGACCTCGCCGCTCAGACCTCGAGCGTGGCTTCGAGCGTGGCCAGCTTGTGGCGGGCCAGGGCCAGGTTGGCCTGGCTCTTGTTCAGGGCCAGGTAGAGGAACAGGCCCATGCCCGACTTGTCCCCGAGCAGTCGAATGATGTGGTACTGCGTGTCGAGCGTGATCAGGATGTCCTCGATCCGCTCGTGCAGGCCGAGCGCCTCCATGGTGCGCAACTTGGCCCGAACCACCTCGGTGTTGCCGGCCCCGGCGACGTCCATGTTGAGTGCACCGCCGCCGGCCTGGCCGAGCGCCATACCGCTGGTGTAGTCGACCAGAGCGACGCCGATGGCGCCGTCGATTTGCATCGCGTCCTTGAGGATCGTCTCGATGTTCGACACGTTGTAGTCCTTCCGCACTGCTGCTGGGGTGGGTTTGGGTGGGTCCTGCTGCTCCGGCTCCTGGCGAGAGTCGTCGGGTGGTTGCTCCTGCTTCTTGAACGGCAGGAGCTGTTCCTCCTCGACGAGCTTTCGCAGTCGGCTCAGTTCTTCCGGCCGCAGCGACTCCTGCTTGCTGCGACGCGGATCGGCCGGCCGGCCCGCCTTCGGTTCGGCACGCTTGTCGCCCACGGGGATGACCTGCTGAGCGGAGGCCGCCGCTTCGTCGGCGGGTGCGGGACCGGGTTTCGGTTCAGCCTTGGACTTGCGCTGCAGACGACCGACGAAGTCGCGGCGGGTAGCCATTGAGCCTCCAGCCTCGGGAGCTCACGATTTCTCGTGCCACCACCGCCTCCACCGGTCGCAACCGTCACCCGACCCCGGTCCGCCGAGAAGCGTCCAGGATCGACATTCACTTCTTCGTCATCCGCAGGCTCCGGCTTGATGCTCCGGAGGAGCGCAGTATCGGCCGGGCCGAACTCGGTCGACCGCAGCCGGCTACCTGGCCGCCAGGCGGTGCCCGGTCAGGCTGATTCACGCCGGAAGGTCAGGGTGCCGAACCAGACGCCGACGGCGACCAGGCCCAGGGTCGCCACCAGCCCCCAGAGGCCGTCCGCGGAGGCGATGTCGCCGGTGAAGTAAACCCGGACACCGTCCACGACATGCTTGAGCGGGTTGACGTCGGACACGTACCGCAGCCAGGTCGGGGCCAGGGACATCGGCAGCAGGATGCCCGAGAGCAGCAGCAACGGCACGGCCAGACCGTTGAACAGGGGGGCCAGGGCGTCCTCGCTCTTGAGCCGCAGAGCCGCCGCGTAGGACAGCGAGGCGAACGCCGCACCCAGGCCGGCTACGACCACGATCGCCAGGATGACGCCGCCCACGGGCGCCCGCAGACCGAAGGGCACGGCCACCACGGTGAGCAGGACGGCCTGGACCAGCAGCACCACCACGTCGCGCAGCACCCGCCCGGCCAGCAGGGCCAGGCGGCTGGCCGGACTGACCCGCTGACGCTCGATCACGCCGGCCCGGTACTCGGCGATCAGGCCGAAGCCGACGAATGCGGCTCCGAACAGGCCCAGTTGGACCAGCAGTCCGGGGACGAAGATCTGCCACTCGTCGCCCGGCGGCAGGCCCGGGGTGGAGGCCACCACCTGCTTGAGCAGTGGGCCGAACAGGGCCAGGTAGAGAATCGGCTGAATCAAGCCGATCACCACCCAGATCGGGTTGCGCAGGCTGAGCCGCATCGATCGGGAGAAGATCAGCCGGGTGTCACGAAGAAAGGTCATCTCAGGCTCCGGAGGCAGGCAAGCAGGCGGGGTCGGGGCAGCGGGATCAGGCCGCGGGCTCGTCGCGCAGCGACCGGCCGGTGAGGGAGAGGAAGACGTCGTCCAGGGTCGGCCGGCGAACCTCGACGGCGGCCAGGGTGACGCCCTTGCCGTCCAGTTCGCGCAGCAGCCCCGGCAGGGCCGCCCCACCGTGGGGAACGTGAACCTGCACGTGCTCGCCGTCCACGACCGGGGTGTCGGCGCCGTCCAGCCCGGCCAGCACCGAGACGGCGTCCTGGGCCCGGTCCGGTTCGGCCAGGGTCAGGCGGACGGCGTCCCCGGAGACGTTGGCCTTGAGCTCTTCCGGCGTGCCGGCGGCGACGATGCTGCCGTTGTCGATCACCAGCAACCGGTCGCAGAGGTAGTCGGCCTCGTCCAGGTAGTGCGTGGTCAGGAAGACGGTGCTGCCCTGCTCGTCTCGCAGTCGCAGGATGTGGTCCCAGAGGTTGGCCCGCGACTGGGGGTCGAGGCCGGTCGTCGGCTCGTCCAGGAAGACCAGGGCCGGGGTGTGCATCAGCCCGATGACGATGTCGAGCCGGCGGCGCTGACCGCCGGACAGGGAGTTGCAGTTGCGGTCCCAGAGTCCGTCGAGGTCGAGCCGGCTGAACAGCTCCTTGCCCCGGGCGGTGGCGTCGGCCCAGCTCATCCCGTACAGCCGGGCCTGGTCGACGCATTCTTCGCCGGCTCGGGCGATGTCCAGGGTGACTCCGCCCTGGGCCACGTAGCCGATGTTCCGGCGGACGCCGACCGGGTCGCGGCGCAGGTCGTGACCGGCCACTGTGGCCTCGCCCGCGGTCGGAACAATAAGCGTGGTGAGCATTTTCAGGGTGGTGGTCTTGCCGGCACCGTTCGGCCCGAGGAAGCCGACGACTTCGCCGGCCTCGACGTCCAGATCAACGCCGCGAACGGCCTCGACCTCTCCGGTGCGGGTTTGATAGGTACGCGAGAGTTTCCGGGCGTGAATCATCGTCACGAGTCCCCTGTGAGATGTGGCCTTTTCAGGCGCCGGCCGCCGGAGCGGTCGCCGACGGATGTCGACGCGAGCATCGACCGGATGTTGAATATCCTGGCCTCGGTCGAGGATTTAGTCAAACTTGACTAGTTGTGGAGCGTGCGACTCGGGGGTCGGAGCGGATGTTCGCGGGGGAGCAGCCGGCGCGGGTCCTCACCGGCGAAACCGTAGGCGCCGCCGTTGATCCGCCCGATGGCATCCTGAGTCCAGTCGATCTCGGCCTGCAGCTGGGCAACGCCGATGTGGAAGATCTCCACGACGTGGTCAGGAGTGCCGGCCGCGGTCTCGGACATGCTTCCGGCGGCGAACCTGGTACCTGAGATGCGGGCCTTGAGCAGTGATGACCGTGCGTCCAGGGCGGCCAGCACCTCGACCCGAGGCAGGACCCCCCAGAAGGACACGCCCGCCAGCAGCCAGCCCGGTTCGTAGGGGTGCAGTTCCCACAGGGCTTCACGAACCAGTCGCCGGAACTCGGTCTCGCCGTCGACGGTCAACCGGTAGGCCGTCTTGCTGCCGGAACGGCTGCCGCCCGGCTTGACGCCCTCGTCCACCGTCCCCTCGGTCGAGGGCTCCGCGGCCGACGGCTCCTCGATGAGCAAGCCGTCCCGGGCCAGGGCTCGAAGGGCGTTGTAGATCGACCCCGGGTTCAGGTGGGCCCACTCGGCCACCTGCCAGCTGCCGAGCTCGCGCCGGACGAAATAACCGTGGGTCGGTTGGAAGATCCTCACTGCCCCAAGAATGAGCAGCCGCGTCACCGACATGACGTCAGCGTAGTTGACCCTGCGGCAGGCAGATGGTGGAGCGATCGTCCGGCGCCGGGGCGATCTACTGGGGTGGCGGTGACACCGGACGTCCGTGGCGAGACGCTGAATGCCGGCATCAGCGGTGGGGGCGGCAGCGCGCGAAGGGCGAGCAGAGCTCGACGGCAGGAACGATCCGGCCGACCCCGCAACAGTCAGACCAGGGGCAAGGGTGGAAAGAACCGAGGGCAAAACCGCCCAGCAGGAAACCGTTCCGTCCGTCCCGGTGCTGGCGGGTCGCCGGTGGGTGCTCACATGAACATCACCGTCAACCTTGAAACGCTCCTGGAACTCACCGAAGACCCAGCCGTGCTGGAAGGGCACGGGCCCATCACCGCGGCGCTGGCTCGGGCGTTGGCGTTCGCCGAAGGCAGCACCTGGCGGCGGCTGGTCACCGACCCCGTCCACGGACAGCCGCTCGACTACGGGCGAACGGTCTACGCGCCGCCGGCCGCGTTGAAGGATCACGTCCGGGCCCGCGACGTCACCTGCCGGACCCCGAACTGCCCCCGCCCGGCCGCCCGCTGCGACCAGGACCACCTGATCTCCTACCCGGTCGGAACCACCAGTGAGGACAACCTCTGCACCCAATGCCGACGACATCACCGCCTCAAGCACGAGGCCGCGGAGTCACCGCTTGTCCGACGATCCGAACCACCCGCCGGGCACAGTGGTCATCACCAGCCTGACCGGACACGTCTACCTCGGCCACCAGCCCACCATCGGACGAGTCGCCGGCGACGAGATCATCGGTGGGGGCCGAGCCGGGGAACCGGAGCCGACCTCGGGAACGGCCCAGGCGAACGCGACGGGTTCAGAACTTGGACCACCGCCCTTCTGAGCCCGCCACGAAGACCGAGACTCCAGGGTTCGGAACCTGAACGTGACCTTGTGCGCGGCGGCTGTTGAGCCTAGGCGTGGTCGTCGGGACGGCGGCGGGACCTGAGCGTGGGCGTGGTCGTCGGGACGGCGGCGGGACCTGAGCGTGGGCCCGGCTGAAAGACCCTGCGTTCTGGGCCGGCGTGATCGTCGGGACCGGTACCTGTTCGGGGTCGAACTCGGGGCCGCTCGGGTCAGCGGCGGGAGAGGCGCCAGGCGGTGGGGAAGATGATGGCGGCGATCGCGATCTTGAGTGCGTCGGCGATCAGGAAGGGGGTGACGCCGAGCGAGACCGCCTTGTCGGCGCTGAGGTCGAGGTCCAGGGCCAGCCAGGTGGCGCCGACCAGGTAGATCACTGCGACGCCCAGCATCATGGTGCCGAGGGTGCTCACCGGGTCACGGTCACGGCCCTTGGTGGCCAGGGCGCCGACCAGGGCGGCGGCGGCGATGAAGCCGAGTACGTAGCCGAAGGTCGGCCCACCCCAGCCATGGGCCTGGTCGGCGTACCATGGCACCCCGGCGACGCCGGCGGCCAGGTAGAGCGCCATCGACAGGGCGCCGCGCAGCGAGCCGAGCGCTCCGCCCACCACCAGGACGGCCAGAGTCTGCAGGGTGAAAGGCACCGGCGACAGGGGGGTGTGCACCGAGACCTGGGCCGCCAGGCCGGTGAGGCCGGCTCCCGCGATGATCAGGACCGCGTCGCGGACGCGGGCGCCCGGGACGAGGTCGGCCAGAACAGGTCGTCGAGTGCCGATGGTCAGAGTGCTCATGATCGGACCATATCCCGACCACCGCAGCGGGGTTCGACCCGGATCGAGGGTCGACGCCGATCCCGGCCGCCCGGCCGGTTCAGGCTCGCCGAATGGTGAAAGCCACGGGCTCACGCAAGGATTGAGCGACCACGCAATAGCGCTCGGTGAGCTTGGCCAATCGCTCCAGGGCATCGTCGTCGGCGTCGGTGTCGAGTACCGCGGTCACGGTGAGATTGTTCACGCCGACCGGGGTGTCCCGCGAAACACCGAGCGTGCCGCGGGCGTCGAAGTGTCCTTCGGCTCGCAGCTCGGCCGACCGGATGTCGAGGCTCATCGCGGTGGCCACGCTGCGCAGGGTCACTCCCGAACAGGCCAGCAAAGCCTCCAGGAGCATGTCCCCGGAGCAGGCATCGTCGCCGTCGCCTCCGGTGGCCGGATGCAGACCGGCAAGGACCGGTCCGGCCCACGTCGACACGGTGGCCGTGACGCCAGAATCGGCGAAGGTGGCCCGGGCCGACAGCGGGGTCAGCGCGGTCAGCGGCTCATCCCGGTAGCGCTGCTTCAGGGGAGCCTGGGTCTCGCGGAGCGTGGCTGCATCCATGTCGAACCTTCCGCTGTCGGGTCTCAGTGTCCGATGAAATCCAGTGTGCCCGATGAAATCAGTCCGAAGATCAGTGCCCGATGAACGGGGACATCAGGCGGGCGGCCACGGAAGGGCGGCCGGTGAGGCGCTCCTCGGCGTCGGCCGCGGTCATGGCCCGCAGGCCGGCGTTGACGCCGAGCCAGCGCAGCGGCTCCGGCTCCCACCGGCGCGAGCGGTGGCCCACCCAGGGCAGTCGGGTCACCTCGGTGTCCCGGCCGAGCACCAGGTCGGCCAGGGTCCGGCCGGACAGGTTGGTGGTGCCGACGCCGTCCCCGACGTAGCCGCCGGCCCAGCCGACCCCGGTGGCCTGATCCAGCCCCACCGAGGCGTGCCAGTCGCGAGCGATGCCCAGCGGACCGCCCCAGCCGTGGGTGAACGCCTGGCCGTGCAGCGCGGGGAAGAGCTCGACCAGCGAACTGCGCAGGGCCGCGAACACCGCCTCGGAACGATCGAAGGCCGCATCGATCCGCGAACCGTAGTGGTACGGCGCGCCCCGGCCGCCGAAGGCGAGGCGGTCGTCGGCGGTCCGCTGGCCGTAGATGATCAGGTGCCGGGCGTCGGTGAACGTCTCGCCGGCGACCAGTCCGGCGCCGCGGGTGCCCGCCGCGCCCTCCCAGAACGACGCCGGCAGCGGCTCGGTGGCCACCATCAGCGAGTACACCGGCACGACGTCCCGCTCGGAGCCGGGCAGCTGCGACGTCCAGGCCTCGGTGGCCCGGATCACGTGGCGGGCGCTGACCGAGCCCCTTCGCGTGCGCACGAAGGGTCCGCTGCTGGTCGGCTGATTGGTGACCACGCTGGTGCCGGTGCTGCCGGGTCGGATCTCCCGCACCGGGGTGCCTTCGAAAATCGTTCCGCCGAGCTGTTCCACGGCCCGGGCCAGGCCCCGGACCAGCAGGGCGGGCTGGATCCGGGCGCAGTGCGGCGTGTACCCGGCGCCGAGCACACCCTCGGCTCCGATCCGGGCGCCGGCCTCGTCGGGGCCGAGGAACTCGTAGCCGTCGACGCCGTCGAACTCGGCGTCCCCGGCCACCTCGGCGCGCACCCGGGCCAGCTGCACTGCGTCGCGGGCCAGGTCGATCGTGCCGCCCTTGGCCCAGGAACACTCGATCTGCTGCTCGGCCACCACCCGCCCGACCTCGTCCACGGTGTCGTTCATCGCCCGGCGCATCGCGATCGCCCGCTCGCGCCCGTACCGGCGGGCCAGGCCGTGGGTCGACACCGGGAACAGAGCCGAGCACCAGCCGCCGTTGCGCCCGCTGGCCCCGAAGCCGGCGATCTCGGCCTCGAGAATCACCACCCGCAGCGAGGGCTGGGCCCGCAACAGGTAGTACGCCGTCCACAGACCGGTCAGTCCGGCGCCGACGATGCACACGTCGGCCTGGGTGTCGCCGTCCAGACCGGGGCGCGGTTCCAGGGAATCGCCGGCGTCGACAGCTTGGTCGAACCACAGCGACAGCTCCCGATACCGCTGTCCCGACCCACCGGCGGCCGAGCCGCTGCCGGTCGAGCCGCTGCCGGTCGAGCCGGCCGAGCTGTTCGCCCCCGCCATCAGGCCCGCCCGGTGGGCCAGCCGGCCAGGACGGCCACCGGAACCGGGGCGTCCACGGTCAGGTCGGGGGCGGTCACCGGCGTCCCCCAGGTGTGTTCCAACGGGACGACGCCCGCCCAGACCGGGCGGTCGAGGTCACCCCGATCGTCCTCCGGCGGGTCGGCCGAGACCTTGAGCGACCACTCCACCAGCGGCAGGGCCAGCACCGAGGTCGCGGCCAGCTCCTTCGCCGCCGGCGGGCGGGCACCGGTCATCCCGGGCAGCAGATGCTCGGACAGCACGGCCAGGGCCGCCTCTTTCTCGGACGACGGCACGACCGAGAAAGCACCGAAGATCATCGCCGAGCGGTAGTGCATGGAGGACTCGAACTGGCTGCGAGCCACCACGATCCCGTCCAGCAGGGTCACCGTGGCACAGGTCTGCACCCCGTCGGCCAGGGCCCGGAACGCCTGCGAGGCGGTCGATCCGTGGATCAGCAGGCGGTCGCCGTCCCGGGCGATCCCGACCGGCACCACCGCCAGCCGGTGCGGCTGAGGGACGGCGACGTGGGCGACCAGCGCGGCGTCCAGGATCGCGTGCAGGATCGCCTCGTCGTTCACCTGCTTCTCGGGCAGCCGGCGGACCGTCGTTCTCGAGCGCTCGCTCACAGCTGGTTCCAGGCCTCCGTCAGCACAGTGCGCAGAATGCCCTCGATCTCGTCGAACTCCGGTTGCCCGACGATCAGCGGGGGCGAGAGCTGGATCACCGGGTCGCCGCGGTCGTCGGCCCGGCAGTAGAGCCCGGCGTCGTAGAGCGCCTTGGACAGGAAGCCCCGCAGCAGCCGCTCGGACTCGTCGTCGTCGAAGGTCTCCCTGGTCTCCTTGTCCTTGACCAGTTCGATCCCGTAGAAGTAGCCCTCGCCGCGGACGTCGCCGACGATCGGCAGGTCGAGCAGCTTCTCCAGGGTGGCCCGGAAAGCCGGGGCGTTGTCCCGCACGTTCTGGTTGAGCCCCTCACGCTCGAAGATGTCGAGGTTGGCCATCGCCACCGCCGCCGACACCGGGTGCCCGCCGAAGGTGTAGCCGTGCGGGAAGTAAGTGCTGCCCTTACTGAACGGCTCGAACAGCTTGTCGCTCGCGATCAACGCCCCGATGGGGGAGTAGCCGCTGGTCAACCCCTTGGCACAGGTGATCATGTCGGGCACGTAGCCGAGTTCGGAGCAGGCGAACATGCCCCCGATCCGGCCGAAGGCGCAGATCACCTCGTCGGACACCAGCAGCACGTCGTACTCGTCGCAGATCTCCCGGACCCGCTCGAAATAGCCCGGCGGCGGCGGGAAGCAGCCACCCGAGTTCTGCACCGGCTCCAGGAACACCGCGGCCACGCTGTCGGGCCCCTCGAACTCGATCGCCTCGGCGATCCGGTCGGCGGCCCAGCGGCCGAACCGCTTGGGGTCGTCGCGCAGTTCGACCGGCGCCCGGTACAGGTTGGTGTTGGGCACCCGGAAGCCGCCCGGCACCAGCGGCTCGAAGGCCAGCTTGGCCTCCGGGATCCCGGTGATCGACAGGGCGCCCTGGGTGGTGCCGTGATAGGCCACCGCCCGCGAGATCACCTTGTGCTTGCCCGGCTTGCCCTTCAGCTTGAAATACTGCTTGGCCAGCTTCCAGGCCGTCTCGACCGCCTCACCGCCACCGGTGGTGAAGAACACCCGGTTCAGGTCGCCGGGGGCGTATTCGGCCAGCCGGTCGGCCAGCTCGATCGCGTTCGGGTGCGCGTACGACCAGAGCGGGAAGAACGCCAGCTCCTTGGCCTGCTCGTAGGCGGCCCGGGCCAGCTCTTCCCGGCCGTGGCCGGCCTGGACAACGAACAGCCCGGCCAGGCCGTCGAGGTACTTGCGGCCGTTGGCGTCCCAGATGTAGGCGCCCTCGCCCTTGACGATGATCGGCACCTCGCCGGCCGGGGCGCCGTCCGGGCCGGGGTTGAAGGTGGAGTGCCGGGTGAAGTGCATCCACAGGTGGTCGCGGGCCTTGCTGTTGAGATCGGCCACGTCGTACTGACTTTGGGTCATCGTGTTCCCCAGTTGTAGAGCTGTTTGCGGAGTTTGAGGTAGACGAAGGTCTCGGTGCTGCGGACTCCGGCGAGCCCCCGGATCCGATGACTGACGACGTCGAGCAGGTGGTCGTCGTCCTCGCAGACCACCTCGACCAGCAGGTCGAACGAGCCGGCGGTGACGACCACGTAGTCCATCTCGGGCATGGCCGCCAGCTGGTCGGCGACCAGGTTGATGTCGCCGTCGACCCGCACCCCGATCATCGCCTGCCGGGTGAAACCGACCTGGAGCGGGTCGGTGACCGCGACGATCTGCATCACGCCGCCGTCGATCAGGCGCTGCACCCGCTGACGGACCGCGGCCTCGGACAGGCCGACGGCCTTACCGATCGCGGCGTAGGGCCGACGACCGTCTTCCTGCAGCTGCTCGATGATCCGTTTGGAGGTCTCATCGAGCGCCGGGGAGGCGATCCGGGGACGTGCCGGTCTGGGCGTCACTGGATGATGGTGGCGGTTCACCGTGGGCTACGGCAAGTGATTCCGTTGTTTCATGCAGTAAATGTTGCTAAATCTTCAGTCAAGGGTGCCCCACCCTGTCGATACGCACTCTCCGGACAGTAGAGTTCCCCCTTCAGGCCCCCGGTGCCCGCACCGGCCCCTTTCTTGGAGGTTCGTCGTGAGCCAGTCGCCCCGGGTGCTGCGCAACTTCGTCGACGGCGAGTACCGCTCGGCCGCCGCCGAGAGCAGCGCCGACATCATCGACCCCTCGACCGGCCAGGTGGTCGCCCAGGCGCCGGTCTCGACCCCGGCCGACGTCGACGCCGCCTACACCGCAGCCGAGCGCGCGTTCGAGAAGTGGGGCGACACCACGCCGTCCGAGCGGCAGAAGGCGCTGCTCAAGTTCGCCGACGCGGTCGAGGCCCGGGCCGACGACCTGGTCAAGCTGGAGGCGCAGAACACCGGTAAGCCGTTCGCGCTGACCGCCAGTGAAGAGATCCCGCCGATGGTCGACCAGATCCGGTTCTTCGCCGGTGCGGCCCGGGTTCTCGAAGGCCGCTCGGCCGGCGAGTACCTGGCCGGCCACACCTCCTGGGTCCGGCGCGAGCCGATCGGCGTCATCGGCCAGGTCACGCCCTGGAACTACCCGATGATGATGGCGGTTTGGAAGTTCGCCCCGGCGCTGGCCGCCGGCAACACGGTGGTGCTCAAGCCGAGCGACACCACCCCCGAGACCACCCTGCTGCTGGCCGAGATCGCGGCCGAGTTCTTCCCGGCCGGCGTGCTGAACGTGATCACTGGCGACCGGACCACCGGCCGGGCCCTGGTCGAGCACCCGACGCCGCAGATGGTGGCCATCACCGGTTCGGTGCGGGCCGGTATGGAGGTGGCCGGCTCGGCCGCCCTCGACGTCAAGCGGGTCCACCTCGAGCTGGGCGGCAAGGCTCCGGTCGTGGTGTTCGACGACGCCGACATCGAGGCCGCCGCCGAGGCGATCGCCGTGGCCGGTTACTTCAACGCCGGTCAGGACTGCACCGCTGCCACCCGGGTGCTGGCCGCCCCCGGCATCCACGACGAGTTCGTCGCGGCGCTCACCGAGCAGGCCAAGAACGCCAAGGTGGGCCTGCCCGACGACGAGGACGCCCTGCTCGGCCCGGTGAACAGCGCGGGCCAGCTGTCGCGGGTGTCGGGGTTCATCGACCGCCTGCCCGACCATGCCGCGGTACCGGCCGGTGGGCACCGGCTGACCGCGCTCGGGAACGGGTACTACCTGGAGCCGACCGTGGTCTCCGGCCTGCGTCAGGCCGACGAGATCATCCAGAACGAGGTGTTCGGGCCGGTAATCACCGTCCAGCGGTTCAGTGACGAGGCCGAGGCCCTGAAGTGGGCCAACGGCGTGCCCTACGGCCTCGCCTCCAGTGTCTGGACCCAGGACTTCGGCCGGGCGATGCGGATGTCCAAGCGGCTGAACTTCGGCTGTGTCTGGATCAACACCCACATCCCGCTGGTGGCCGAGATGCCGCACGGTGGCTTCAAGCATTCCGGCTACGGCAAGGACCTGTCGATGTACGGCCTGGAGGACTACACCCGGATCAAGCACGTGATGGCGGCCATTGAATAGTGAGCGCTCTCTTGCAGAGAGTGACAGTTGGCCTGCTCAGTGCTACTCGCTTCCGCATCAAATTGGGCGTCTGACCGTCAGATATTGATGCCGAAGAGAATCCAGGTAACGAATCCGTTGCTGTTAAGGCGCGACAACAACGGAATCCACCGTTCTGTCCTTGCGACCTGTCATCACGGCGTGTCAGTATCCAGGGCATTGGGACGGGTGTGGCTTGTGTGTGTTCGTGATGTTGCTTGAGCACCTTAGAGTGACGGGCGTAGCGCGCCCGCAAGCCGATCGTCCTGCCTTCAGCTTTGTTCCCCAGCAGCGCAGCCGGGGACGTCGCGCCCGGAATTCGCCTCGCCCAGCGTGTCAGGAAAGGACTCCTTCCTCATGACCCAGCGTCGTCGTCCGCCGTTGTCACCGCAAGCCGCCGCCATCGTCCGCGCCCAGCTCAGTTCGGGACGCTCGATCAGCCGGCGCTCGCTGCTCGGGGGCGCCGGGGCGATGGGCCTGGGGGCCTTCCTGGCCGCCTGCGGCACCAGCGGCAGCTCGGGTTCCGGCGCCGCCGCGCCGGCCGTGGCCAAGGACACCTCCAAGACCGACAAGGTCGTCAACTGGGCCAACTGGCCGCTCTACCTCGACTTCGACGACAAGACCAAGACCTACCCCACGCTGGAGAAGTTCCAGCAGATCAACGGGATCAAGGCCAGCTACGCCGAGGACATCGACGACAACGAGAGCTACTACGCCAAGATCCAGGGCCAGCTCAAGAACGGTCAGGACATCGGCAAGGACGTCATCGTCTTCACCGACTGGATGGCCGGCCGGGTGATCAAGCAGGGCTACGTCCAGAAGCTCGACAAGACGGTGATCCCGAACTCCAAGAACCTGCTGCCCAACCTGCAGAAGGTCGACTTCGATCCGGGCCGCAACTACTCCCTCACCTGGCAGTCCGGCTTCACCGGCATCGCCTGGCGCAAGGACGAGTTCCCGAACGGCCTGCACAGCATCTCCGACCTCTGGCAGCCGAAGCTCAAGGGCAAGGTCGAGGTGCTCTCGGAGATGCGGGACACGATCGGGCTGATCATGCTCGAGCAGGGCGTGGACCCGAGCGGCACCTGGAACAACGACGCGTTCGGCAAGGCGATCGGCGAGCTCAAGGACCAGCTCGACTCCGGCCAGATCCGCCAGGTCAAGGGCAACTCGTACGCGAAGGACTTGGCCGCCGGCGACGCCCACGCGGTGATCGGCTGGTCCGGCGACATCGTCTCGCTGGACAAGAACAAGTTCGGCTTCGCCCTGCCGGACGCCGGCGGCATGCTCTGGAGCGACAACATGCTGGTTCCGATCGCTTCTCCGCACAAGGAGAACGCCGAGATCCTAATGAACTACTACTACGACCCCGAGGTCGCCGCCCAGGTCGCTGCGTACGTCAACTACGTGTGCCCGGTGGAGGGGGCCAAGGAGGCCATGCAGAAGCTGGACCCGACCCTGGTCGACAACCAGCTGATCTTCCCGACCGAGGACACCCTGAAGCGGGCCCACGTGTTCCGTACCCTGACCGCCGCCGAGCAGACCGACTTCAGCTCGCAGTTCGAAGCCGCGCTGGGCAACTGATGGCCACGAACGAGGCCGGCGGAGACCTGCGACTGGCCCGGGTGACCAAGTCGTTCGGCACTTTCACCGCCGTGGACGGGATCGACCTGACCATCGCCCAGGGCGAGTTCTTCGCCCTGCTCGGGCCGTCGGGCTGCGGCAAGACGACCACGCTGCGGATGATCGCCGGGCTGGAGGAGCCGACCGACGGCTCGATCCATCTCGGCGACCTGGACGTGACCCACCGGAAGCCGTACCAGCGGCCGGTGAACACGGTGTTCCAGAACTACGCCCTCTTCCCGCACCTCAACGTGTTCGAGAACGTCGCCTTCGGGCTGCGCCGGCGCGGGGTCAAGCAGGTTCGCCAGCAGGTGGACGACGTGCTGGCCCTGGTCGAGCTCGGGCACCTGGCCAAGCGCAAGCCGAACCAGCTCTCCGGCGGCCAGCAGCAGCGGATCGCTCTGGCCCGGGCCGTGGTCAACCGCCCGCAGGTGCTGCTGCTGGACGAGCCGTTGGGCGCGCTTGACCTGAAGCTGCGTCGCCAGATGCAGCTGGAGCTGAAGCGGATCCAGACCGAGGTCGGGATCACCTTCGTCCACGTCACCCACGACCAGGAAGAGGCCATGACCATGGCCGACCGGGTCGCCGTGATGAACCAGGGCCGGATCGAGCAGCTCGGCTCCCCGGCCGAACTCTACGAGGCCCCGCGCACCACCTTCGTGGCCAACTTCCTGGGCCAGTCCAACCTGGTCGAAGGCCACCGGCTGGGCGACGCCGACGGCGACTCGATCGTGGTCGACTGCCACGGCCAGCGGGTCACCATCCTCACCGAGCGGGCCATCGCCGCCCCCGACCTGCTGCTCGGGGTCCGGCCGGAGAAGATCCGGCTGCTGCCCGAGTCGGCCGCGGCCCCGGCCGGCGACAACGTGTTCCTCGGCGGCCAGGTGGTCGACGCGAGCTACATGGGGGTCTCGACCCAGTACCTGGTCCGGATGCCGTGGAAGCAGGAGCTCACCGTGTTTGCCCAGAACCTCGGTTTCAGCGACCGGTTCGCGCCGGGCGACCGGGTCCAGCTCGCCTGGGCCCCGGGCCACAGTTTCGGCCTGGCCGGGGACGCCGCCGCCGGGGTCGACGAGGACGCCGCCGCGCTCGCGTCGGTCGGCCGGGGCTGAGGGCCCGCCGATGGCCATCGCCAACGCCACCCACACCGCGGCCGGCCCCGAGCCGCTGCCCCCGGCGTCCCGCAAGAACCGCCGCGTCCTGCTGTTCCTGCTGGTGCCCGGCCTCGCCTGGCTGACGATCTTCTTCCTGTTCCCGATCTTCACCCTGCTCGGGACCTCGACCCAGACGCCGGCCCCGAGCGGCGACATCGGAGCGTTCGTCCAGACGTTCCACTTCGCCAACTACTCGCACGTCATCTCGACGTACCACGAGCAGTTCATCCGCTCGTTCATCTACGCCGCGCTGGCCACGATCCTCACCCTGCTGATCTCGTACCCGCTGGCCTACACGATCGCGTTCAAGGCCGGCCGGGCCCGCAACCTGCTGCTGGTGCTCGTGGTCGCCCCGTTCTTCACCAGCTTCGTGCTGCGCACGGTGGCCTGGCGGCAGATCCTGTCCGACGACGGCTTCGTGGTCAGCTCGCTGAAGAACCTGCACCTGATCCCGCAGACCGCCACCGTGACCGCCAGCGGGTTCGCCGTGATCGCTGGGATCACCTACAACTTCCTGCCGTTCATGACCCTGCCGCTGTACGCCAGCCTGGAACGGATCGACCCCCGGCTGATCGAGGCCGGTGGGGATCTCTACGGCAACCCGTTCACCGTGCTGCGCCGGGTGACCTTCCCGCTGTCGCTGCCCGGGGTGGTGGCCGGCACGCTGCTGACCTTCATCCCCGCCGCCGGTGACTACGTGAACGCCTCGCTGCTGGGCAACACCCGCACCACGATGATCGGCAACGTGATCGACAGCCGGTTCTTCCGGGTGGTCGACTACCCGACGGCGGCCGCGCTCTCGTTCGTGCTGATGGCCGCGATCCTGGTGCTGGTGTTCCTCTACATCCGCCGGGCCGGAACGGAGGAACTGGTGTGAGCACCACCCTGCGCTGGGTGCGCACCCACGGGCTGCAGATCTACGCGGTGATCGCGTTCCTCTACATCTTCACGCCGATCGCCTACGTGATGGGCTTCAGCTTCAACAACCCGACGTCCAAGAGCAACGTCGACTGGGGCGGCTTCACCCTGGACAACTGGAAGAACCCGTGCGGGGCTCCGGACGTCTGCAGCGCGCTCGGCAACAGCTTGAAGATCGGCGTCACCTCGACCGTGATCGCCACGGTCCTGGGCACGATGATCGCCTTCGCGCTGTCCCGCTACCGGTTCCGCGGCCGGACGTCGACCAATCTGCTGATCTTCCTGCCGATGGCCACCCCCGAAGTGGTACTGGCGGCGTCCTTGCTGACCCTGTTCCTGAACTTCAAGATGCCGCTCGGCTTCGTGACCATCGTGATCGCCCACGTGATGTTCTGCATCAGCTTCGTGGTGGTGGCGGTGAAGGCCCGGATCGCCGGCCTCGACCCGCGGCTGGAGCAGGCCGCCGGCGACCTCTACGCGAACGAGTTCGAGACCTTCCGCCGGATCACCCTGCCGCTGGTGGCACCGGGGATCGCCGGGGCCGCGCTGCTCGCGTTCAGCCTGTCGTTCGACGACTTCATCATCACGAACTTCGTGTCCGGTAACGTCAACACGTTCCCGAAGTTCGTCTACGTCTCGGCCCAGCGCGGTATCCCGGCCCAGGCCTACGTGATCGGATCCTTCATGTTCCTGCTGGCGATGGTGATCGTGCTGGTCATCGAGGCCGTGCGCTGGCGCAAGACGTCGGCGGCCTGAGCCGGCCGATGGTGGACGTCGCCGCCGCGCTGGCCGGGGCCAAAGGGGTCCCGCTGTGGCTGGACAACCCGGACCGGCCGCGGCCCCGGCCGGCCCAGAGCACCGACCTGACCGTCGACCTGGCGGTGGTCGGGGGCGGGTTCACCGGACTGTGGACGGCGCTGCTGGCGGCCGAGGCGGCAGCGGCCGGGGGCCCGGACTCCGGCCGGAGCATCGTGCTGCTGGAGGCGGACACCCTCGGCTGGGCGGCCAGCGGCCGCAACGGCGGGTTCTGCTCGGCCAGCCTGACCCACGGGCTGGCCAACGGTATCGAGCGCTGGCCCGACGAGATGCCGACCCTGCTCCGGCTCGGGGCCCAGACTCTCGACGACATCGAGGCCGCGATCGAGAAGTACGGCATCGACTGCGGTTTCGTCCGCGCCGGTGATCTGGCCGTGGCCGTCGCCGACTGGCAGCTCGACGGGTTGCGCGAGATGCACGAGGCCGCGGCCGCGCTCGGACAGCCGACAGAACTGCTGGACGCCGAGCAGACCCGGGCCATCGCCGGCTCACCCGGGTACCTGGGTGGGCTGCGCGAGCAGGACGGCACCGCGCTGCTCGACCCGGCCCGGCTGGTCTGGGGGCTGGCCGCGGCGGCCGAGCAGCTCGGCGTCACCATTCTCGAAGGCACCCGGGTGACCGGGCTCGGCGACGAGAAGGCCCAGGTCCGGTTGAGCACCGAGACTGAGCACGGCCGGCACACGATCCGGGCCCGCCGGGTGGTGCTGGGCACCAACGTGTTCCCTTCGCCGCGGCGCCGGTTACGGCCGTTCACGGTGCCGGTCTGGGACCACGTGCTGGCCACCGAGCCGCTCACCGACCAGCAGTGGAAGGAACTGGGCTGGCCCGGGGGCGAAGGCATCTCCGACGCCGGCAACCAGTTCCACTACTACCGCACGACCACCGACCGGCGGATCGTCTGGGGCGGCTATGACGCGCTGTACTACTTCGGCTCCGACCTGGCCCCGACCCGGATCCGCCGGCCGCAGACCGAGCGGATGCTGGCCGAGCACTTCTTCGAGACCTTTCCCCAGCTGGACGGCGTGCGGTTCAGCCACGCCTGGGCCGGCGCGATCGACACCAGCACCCGTTTCACCGCGTTCTGGGCCCGGGGGATGGGCGGCAAGCTGGCGGCCGTCCAGGGATACACCGGGCTCGGGGTCGGCGCCTCGCGGTTCGGCGCCCAGGTGGCCCTCGACCTGGTCGACGGGCGGGAGACCGAGCGGACGGCGCTGTCGATGGTGCGGCACAAGCCGGTGCCGTTCCCGCCGGAGCCGTTCCGCTGGGCCGGGATCACCCTGACCCGGCGCAGCCTGGCCCGGGCCGACGCGAACGGCGGCCGGCGCGATCTGTGGCTGCGCACCCTCGACCGGCTGGGCCTGGGCTTCGACTCCTGACCGGGTTCAGTCCGGCAGGGTGGCGTCCAGCACCGGTCCGAGCATCGCGGCCACGGTCCGGGCCGAGCGGATCTGGCGCCGGGTCCACGGGGTCGAGTCCTTGCGGTAGCACTCGAGCAGGCCCAGCACCCGGTCGCGGCTGATCACCGGAACCAGCAGGGCGGCCTCGTAGCCGAGGCCGGAGAGAACCTGCCATTCCATTTCGTCGCCGCTGGACCCGACGTAGATCGGCATCACCGTGCGGTTCTCCAGGCACTGCCGGGTGAGCGGGTAATCGGCCAGGTGGAAGACCCTCCCCGGCTCCGGCGTCAGCGAGCTCTGGATCGCCTGCAGTACCTTGCCCTCGTCGCTCAGCACGCTCACCAGAAGGTGATCCCCACCCAGGACGCCGGCGCAGGTGCTCGCCAGCAGGCCCAGCTCGGACAGGCTGGTCACCGTGGTCAGCTCGATCAGGAGCTCCTCGACGTCGGCGGTCGAGTCGTGGGTCAGGGTCGGCGTCATCAGGCTGTCGGCCGGCGTGTGCCGGTGGCCGCCCCGGCCGACCAGCATCGAGTTCAGCGAGTCCCGGCCGGAGGCGACCGCGATCGGGTCGGCCTCGGCGAAGTGGGCCTCGGGCAGCCCCACCACCCAGCCCTGGGCGTAGCCGACGTCGAGCTCGGCCAGCGCCTCCAGGTCGTCGATGGTCTCGACCCCCTCGCCGACCACACCCGCGCCGATGTGCTCGGCGAAGTCGACCACGGCCCGGATCAGGGCGGCCTTGGCCGTACTGGCCGAAACTCCCTGCACCAGGGCCCGGTCGAGCTTGATCCGGTCCGGGGCCAGGTCCATCACCCGGCGCAGCCCGGAGTGGGCCACCCCGACGTCGTCGATCGCGATCCGGGCGCCGCGTTCGCGCAGCAGGTCGAGCCGGCGGCGCAGCCGGCCCCCGCCGGGAGCCCACTCGTGCTCGGTCAGCTCGATCTCGATGCCGGTCAGGTCGTCCGGCAGCACGGCGTCGACCACGCTGCTGGTCAGCACGCCGGGGGAGAGGTTGATGGCCAGGGTGGTGCCGGCCGGGCGCTCGTGCCGGTGCCGGAGCGCGCCCTCCAGGGCGGCCGCCTCCAGTTCGGGGCCGAGCCCGAGCTCGCGCGCCCGGGAGAACCACTGCTCGGTGCCCCGCATCGGGGTCTCGGGGAACCGGGCCAGCGCCTCGTACCCGTCGACGACCAGCCGGGACAGCGACATCTGGGGCTGGTAGACGATCTGCGGGCCGCCCTCGCGCAAGACCCGGCTGATCGCCGCCTGCTGCAGCCGCCGGAGGGCCTCGCTCGAATCGGTGACCACCGCCACCGACAGCGCCCCGGCCGAGCCGGAGCGGGTGGCCGCGGACGGGATCCGGGACAGTCCACCACCGCGGGCGGGGGGTATCGCGGAGGCGTTCGGCACGGGCACCTCCCGGGAGAGCGTCGGTGGTTGCCCCCGGTGACCGCCGCCCGAAGGCGATTGCCCGGTTCAGGAGCAGAGCGTCAGCATGACATATCAGGTACCGGGAGGGATCCCCTGAACGGCCCTACGATGTCACTACGAGTGGATTATTAGTTACCGCCTGATGACTGACGGTGGCGACCTCAGGTGCCGCTGAACAGGGCGGTCACGGCCGCCTCGAACGCCCGGGTGTGCTGGTCGACGTCGGCCTCGGTGGTCGCCGGGCTGATCAGTGCCATGTTGTGGAACGGCGTCAGCAGCACGCCGGCGTTCAGAGCTTGCAGATGCAGGTACTGCTGGAGGGCGAAATCGTCGGCGGCGGCTGCTTCAGCGCCGGTGCGAGGCGGGTGCGGTGCGAATGCGTACTCGGCCCGGCAGCCGAGCCGGGTCACGTGCCACGGGACGTCGTACCGGTCCAGCACCTGCTGCACGCCGTCGGTGAAGCGCTCGGCCAGCTGGTCCATCCGGGCGAAGACGTCGTCGGTCAGCACCTCGGTGAGAGTGGCCCGGACGGCCGCCATCGACAGCGCGTTGCCGGCCAGGGTGCCGCCGATCCCGCCGACGTCGACGTCCTCCAGGTCGATGGACGCCTCGATCCGCGCGGCCAGGTCGGCGCTCAGCCCGAAGGCCGCGGCCGGGATGCCCCCGCCGATGGTCTTGCCGACCACCACGACGTCCGGCGACAGGCCCCAGGCCTGGGTGCACCCGCCCGGCCCGGCGCACAGCGTGTGCGTCTCGTCGATCACCAGCAGGGTGCCGAACCGGGTGGCCAGCTCGCGCAAGGCCTGGTGGTAACCGGGGTCGGGCAGGACGATGCCGATGTTGGTCATCGCCGGCTCAAGCAGCACGCAGGCGATCTCGCCGGTGGCCAGAGCCTGCTCCATCGCGGCCAGATCGTTGAACGGCACGACGACGGTGGTCAGCTCGGGCGGCACCGGCGGCCCGATGTCACCGCGCCGGGCCACGGTCCGGCCCTGCTCGTCGAGCACCGCGAAGGTCTCGTCGACGGTGCCGTGATAGCAGTAGTCGATGACGGCGATCTTCGGTCGGCCGGTCAGGTGCCGGGCGTAGCGCAGCACGTGCCGGTTGGCGTCGGTGGCGCTGAGGGTGAACTGCCACTGGGGCAGGCCGAACCGGCGGGTCAGCTCCTCGGCCACGATCGCGGCGTCCTCGGTCGGCAGCATCGAGGTGATGCCGCGGCCGGCCTGGCGCCGGATCGCCTCGACCGTGGCCGCCGGGGAGTGCCCGCACATGGCGCCGGTGTCGCCCAGGCACAGGTCCACGTGATCGATGCCGTCGGCGCAGGTGAAGTGGGCCCCCAGGGCTTCGGTCACGTACACCGGGAACGGGCCCGGCCACTTGACCATCCACGACATCGGGACGCCGCCGGGCAGGTGACGGCGGGCCCGCTCGGCCAGCTCGGCCGAGCGCGGCCGGGCGGCGACGAACCGGGCCTGCTCGGCGGCCTGGAGCTCGGGCAGCCGGGCGGTGATCGTGGCGGTCATCGGCCGGCGACGGCGTCGGCGAGGATGCCGAGGCCCTCTTCGAGCAGGTCGTCGCCGATCACCAAGGGTGGCAGCAGGCGCAGCACGTTGCTGAACGTGCCGCAGGTCAGGGTGATCAGACCGGCCCGGTGGCAGGCGGCGCTGATCCGGGCGGTCTCGGCGGCGTCCGGGGTGAGCGTGCCGGGCCGGACGATCTCGATCGCGATCATCGCTCCCCGGCCCCGCACGTCGCCGATCTGCGGGTGGTCGGCGGCCAGGGTGTGCAGCACGGGCAGCACTCGGTCGCCGATCCGGCGGGCGGTGGCGACCAGCCCGTCGGATTCGATGGTGGCGATCGCGCCCAGCGCGGCCGCGCAGGCCACCGGGTTGCCGGTGTAGGTGCCACCCAGGCCGCCGCCGTGCACGGCGTCCATCAGCTCGGCCCGGCCAGTCACGCCGGACAGCGGCAGGCCGCCGGCGATGCCCTTGGCCGTGGTGATCAGGTCGGGGACGACGCCCTCGAACCCGCAGGCGAACAGGTCACCGGTGCGGGCGAAACCGGTCTGGATCTCGTCGGCGACGAACACCACGCCGTTGGCGGTGCACCATTCGGCCAGGGCAGCCAGGAAGCCCGGGGCCGGGACGACGAAACCGCCCTCGCCCTGGATCGGCTCGATCACCACACAGGCCAGGTTGGCCGCCCCGACCTGGCTCTCGATCTGGGCCACGGCCCGGGCCGCGGCCTCGGCCCCGGTGAGGCCGGCCGGGTCGCGGAACGGGTACGACATCGGGGCCCGGTAGACCTCGCCCGCGAACGGGCCGAAGCCGTCCTTGTAGGGCATGTTCTTGGCCGTCATGGCCATCGTGAGGTTGGTCCGGCCGTGGTAGGCGTGGTCGAAGACGACCACGGCGTCGCGGCCGGTGGCCTGGCGGGCGATCTTGACCGCGTTCTCGACCGCCTCGGCGCCGGAGTTGAACAGGGCCGATCGCTTGGCGTGATCACCGGGGGTGAGCCGGTTGAGCTGCTCGCAGACCTCGATGTAGCCCTCGTACGGCGTCACCGTGAAGCAGGTGTGGGTGAAGTCCTGGACCTGCTGCCGGACCCGGGCCACCACCTCGGGGGCGGAGTTGCCGACCGTGGTCACCGCGATCCCGGAGCCGAAGTCGATCAGGGAGTTGCCGTCGACGTCGACCACGATGCCGCCGGCCGCGCGGGCCGCGTAGACCGGCATCACGCTGCCGACCCCGGAGGCGACGGCGGCGCTGCGCCGGGCGGCCAGCTCCAGCGATCGGGGGCCCGGGATCGGGGTCAGCAGTTCGCGGCGTTGGCGCACCGGGGAAGACTGGGGGAGGCTTGGCGTCGTGTCCAGCATGAGGCCAGCATAGGTCCCGGGAGACTTCGGGCACGATACGCAGGACGACGATTTCCGTCGTCATCTAGGCTTAACGCAGACGATTAGCTGACAAGATGTAGCCCTGATCAACTGATTGAGGAGTCACGTGATGAGTGCGGCCGCGAGCCTGACCGGACCTGAAACCGCCGTTCTGCGTGGCGTTCCGAACGGTCTGTTCATCGGGGGTTCCTGGCGGCCGGCCACCGGTGGCGGCCTGGTCGACGTCGAGGATCCCTCGACCGGTGAGGTGATCGCCCAGGTGCCGGACGGCGACGTCGCCGACGGCACGGCCGCGCTCGACGCCGCTGTGGCCGCCCAGGCGAGCTGGGCCGCCACGGCGCCCCGCGAGCGGGGCGAGATCCTGCGCCGGGCCTACGAGCTGATCATCGCGCGGGCCGACGACCTGGCCCTGCTGATGACGCTGGAGATGGGCAAGACCGTCGCCGAGTCGAAGTCGGAGATCGTCTACGCGGCCGAGTTCTTCCGCTGGTTCGCCGAGGAGGCGGTGCGGATCAGCGGCCGGTTCTCGGTCGCGCCCAACGGGGCCACCCGGTTGCTCACCCTGAAGCAGCCGGTCGGGCCCTGCTTCTTCATCACGCCGTGGAACTTCCCGCTGGCCATGGGCACCCGCAAGATCGGCCCGGCGATCGCGGCCGGATGCACCATGGTGGTCAAGCCGGCCAACCTGACCCCGCTGTCGATGTACGCCCTGGCCGGCATCCTGGAGGAGGCCGGCCTGCCCGGCGGCGTGCTCAACGTGATCACCACGGCCCGCACCGGAGCCGTCTCCGAGCCCATCATCCGCGACCCCCGGCTGCGCAAGCTGTCGTTCACCGGTTCCACCCCGGTCGGGCAGAAGCTGGTCGAGCAGTCGGCCGAGCAGTTGCTGCGGGTGTCGATGGAGCTCGGCGGCAACGCCCCGTTCCTGGTCTTCGCCGATGCCGACCTGGACAAGGCGGTGGACGGCGCGATGCTGGCCAAGATGCGCAACGTGGGCGAGGCCTGCACGGCGGCCAACCGGTTCCTGGTCCACGAGTCGGTGGCCGACGAGTTCGCCCGGCGGTTCGGCGAGCGGATGGCCGCCCTCACCGTCGGGCGCGGCACCGAGCCCGGCGTCGACGTCGGCCCGCTGGTCGACGCGGCCACCCGGGACAAGGTCGGCGAGCTCGTCACCGACGCCGTCGACCACGGCGCCAAGGTGCTGGTGGGCGGGTCGACGGTGGGCGAGCGGGGGTACTTCTACGCCCCCACCGTGCTCACCGGGGTCGAGCCCGGAACCCGGATGCTGGCCGAGGAGATCTTCGGCCCGGTCGCCCCGATCGTCACCTTCGGCACCGACGACGAGGCTCTGGCCATGGCCAACGACACCGAGTACGGCCTGGTCGCGTACGTGTTCACCGAGAACCTGTCCCGGGCCCTGTCGGTCGCCGAGGGGCTGGAGACCGGGATGGTCGGCCTGAACCAGGGCGTGGTGTCCAACCCGGCGGCGCCGTTCGGCGGGGTCAAGCACTCCGGGTTCGGTCGCGAGGGCGGGGCCGAGGGGATCGAGGAGTACCTGGAGACCAAGTACGTCGGCATCGCCCCCTGAGGGCCGCCGTGATCGGCCCGGCGCTCAGGTGCCGGCAGGAGGGCGGGGCTGGTCCGCAGCCGGCGGAGTGAAGAAGTCCGACGGGTGCCGGGCCGGGGCCGGCGGGTTGTAGGGCGTGTTCCGGGCGGCCGCCGCCGGGGCCGGACGGGCCTGGCCGATGCCCTTGCGGGCGATGCCGCGGGCGGTCAGCTTGTACCCCTCGTAGCCGGCGATGGCCCAGAACAGCATGTCGATCGGCGTGAACCCGGCCGAGAAGATGCTCCGGCCCAGGGTCAGGTCGACGATCATCTGACCCAGCGTGTGCAGGGTGCTCCAGTCGGCCAGCCGGCCGAAGTAGTAGGCATCGCTGAACAGGTTGCCGAGCAGGCAGCCGGCCAGCGCCAGCACCGCCCCGATCACCGGCAGGGCCCGGCTGCGGCCGGGCCCGGCGACCGCGGCCATGGCCAGGCCGACCAGCAGGCCGATCCCGACCGCGACGATGCCCAGCTCGTACCCCGTGATCACCACCAGAACGGTCCACACCACGGCGCCGGCCAGGGCCGCCCCGGCTCCCGCGAGCACACCCCGGCGGGTGGAACCGTCGGAGAAGCCGGCGGCAGCGGCGTGCGGCGAGTCGATCACGGCAATCCTCGATTCAGGACGGTTCTCGGACGATTGGTAGCTGAGAGTAACTAGCGCCGATCTCGGCCCGGATCGACGCTCGCGGGGACAACCCGTTCGCCGCAGTCGGGTCACCCACCTGGCTCACCGGCCCGGGCGGCCCGGGCGGCCCCGCGGCCCACTGGCCCACTGGCCCGCGCTCACCCGCCCGGGTGGGAACGGGCGTGAACGGGTGGACAATGACCGGTGTGAGTCAGACTCAGCGCCGCGACGTCGTCCTACTCGGATCCACCGGCTCGATCGGGACCCAGGCGATCGACGTCGTGCGCCGCAACCCGGACCGGTTCCGGGTGGTGGCCCTGGCCGCCGGTGGCGCTCAACCCGAGCTGCTCGCGGCCCAGGCGGCCGAACTCGGGGTCGCGGCGGTGGCGGTCGGCGACCCGGCAGCGGCCGACGCCGTCCGGCTGGCCCTGAAAGACCGGGGCGCGCCGGAGGTCGAGCTGCTGGCCGGCCCGGACGCGGCCACCGAACTGGCCGGGCGGCCGGCCGACGTGGTGCTGAACGGGATCACCGGGGCGATCGGCCTGGCGCCGACCCTGGCCGCGCTGGCCGCCGGTTCCACCCTGGCCCTGGCCAACAAGGAGTCACTCATCATCGGGGGCGAGCTGGTCACCTCGGCCGCCCGCCCGGGCCAGATCGTGCCGGTCGACTCCGAGCACTCGGCCCTGGCCCAGGCCTTGCGGGCCGGCACCGCCGGCGAGGTGAAACGGCTGGTGCTCACCGCCAGTGGTGGGCCGTTCCGGGGCTGGAGCCGGTCCCAGCTGGACGACGTCACCCCGGAGCAGGCGCTGAACCATCCGACCTGGTCGATGGGGCCGATGGTGACCACTAACTCGGCCACCCTGGTCAACAAGGGCCTCGAGGTGATCGAGGCCCACCTGCTGTTCGGGATCGGTTTCGACCGGATCGACGTGGTGATTCACCCGCAGTCGATCGTTCACTCCATGGTCGAGTTCGTCGATGGGTCAACCATGGCTCAATGCTCCCCGCCGGACATGCGACTGCCGATAGCGCTCGGTCTCGGCTGGCCCGACCGGGTACCGGCGGCCATCGGTGGATTGGACTGGAACACGGCCGCGACCTGGGAGTTCAGCCCCCTGGACGACGAGGCGTTCCCCTCCGTCGGGCTGGCCCGGCGGTGCGGGGCGGCCGCCGGCACGTACCCTGCTGTGTACAACGCGGCAAATGAGGTGTGCGTCGAGGGATTTCTGGCGGGCCGGATCCGGTTCACCCACATTGTGGACACCGTCGCTCGGGTGATCGAGGAACTCGCACCGCCGTCCGGTCCGTTGACGGTCGAGGCGGTGCTGTCGGCCGACCGCTGGGCCCGCACCCGGGCCGGCGAGTTACTGCCGGGCTCTGAGCTCTCAGGAGGGGCGCACTGATGGCGTATCTGGCGGGCGTGCTCGTGATCGTGGTGGGCATTGCCCTGTCGATCGCACTGCACGAGATCGGCCACCTGGTGCCGGCCAAGCGGTTCGGCGTCAAGTGCACCCAGTACATGGTCGGCTTCGGGCCCACCCTGTGGTCGAAGCGGTTCGGCGAGACCGAGTACGGGGTCAAGGCCATCCCGCTGGGCGGGTATGTCCGGATGGTCGGCATGTTCCCGCCGGTGCCCGGCCGTCCGGTGCGGGCCGACACCACCGGTCGCTGGTCGCTGATGGTCGAGCAGGCCCGGACCGAGTCGCAGCGGGAGATCGGCGACGTCCCCAGGGACCGGCTGTTCTACGCCAAGCCGGTCTGGCAGCGGCTGATCATCATGCTCGGCGGTCCCACGATGAACCTGATCATCGCGGTCGTGCTGCTCACCGGGATCATGGTCGGCTACGGCCTGCCCAAGCAGTCGACCCAGCTCTCCAGCGTGTCCAAGTGCGTGCTGCCGGCCACCGCCCCGGCCGACCAGACGTGCACCGCCGCCGACCAGGCCGCACCGGCCGCCGCCGCTCTGCTGCCCGGCGACACGATCAAGACCTTCGACGGCCGGGCGGTGTCCTCGTGGGACACGGTGCGCAAGCTGATCGCCGGTTCGGCCGGCCAGAGCGTGTCGCTGGGCATCGTCCGCGACGGCTCACCGATGACCGTGGCCGTCACGCCGGTGGCCAACGACCGGTACGTGCTCGACGACAAGGACCAGCCGATCGTCGGGGCCGACGGCAAGCGGCTCACCGAGCGGGTCGGGTTCCTCGGCGTCACCCCGACCACGATCAACGAGAAGCAGTCGATCACCGCGGTGCCCGGCGTCCTCGGCGACTACCTGGGCCAGACCGCCGGCGTCGTGCTGCGGATCCCGCAGAAGATGGTCGGCGTCGCCCAGGCGGCGTTCGGCAGTGGCGAGCGAGACCCGAACGGGCCGATCAGCATCATCGGGGTCAGCCGGGTGGCCGGCGAGGTGGCCAGCGCCAAGAGCCCGCCCGACGTCACCACCACCGTCACCGACCGGCTGGTCGGCATCCTGTCGCTGGTCATGTCCCTGAACCTGGCCCTGTTCATCTTCAACCTGGTGCCGTTGCTGCCGCTGGACGGCGGGCACGTGGCCGGGGCGCTCTGGGAGGGGCTGCGCCGGCAGATCGCCAAGGTGCGCGGTCTGGCCGACCCCGGTCCGGTCGACGTGGCCCGGGCCCTGCCGATCGCCTACGGCGTCGCGTCGTTGCTGATCGGGATGTCCGCGTTGCTGTTCTACGCCGATCTGGTGCATCCCATCCAGTTCTGAGCCCCCGGCTGTGGTCGAACGAAGTCCTCGGAGGACACTAGTTACATGAGCGTCAACCTCGGTCTGCCCATGCCTCCACCCCCGGTGCTGAACCCGCGCCGGAAGACCCGCAAGATCCAGGTGGGCAAGGTGGCCGTCGGTGGTGACGCGCCGGTCTCCGTCCAGTCCATGACGACCACGCTGACCTCCGACGTGAACGCCACCCTGCAGCAGATCGCGGCGCTGACGGCGGCCGGGTGCGACATCGTCCGGGTCGCCTGCCCGAGCCAGGACGACGCCGACGCGCTGCCGGCCATCGCCAAGAAGTCGAACCTCCCGGTGATCGCCGACATCCACTTCCAGCCGAAGTACGTCTACGCCGCGATCGACGCCGGCTGCGCCGCGGTCCGGGTCAACCCGGGCAACATCCGGCAGTTCGACGACCAGGTCAAGCAGATCGCCCGGGCGGCCAAGGACGCCGGCGTGTCGATCCGGATCGGGGTGAACGCCGGCTCGCTGGACAAGCGGATCCTGGCCAAGTACGGCAAGGCCACGCCGGAGGCGCTGGTCGAGTCGGCCGTCTGGGAGGCCTCGCTGTTCGAGGAGCACGACTTCCACGACTTCAAGATCTCGGTCAAACACAACGACCCGGTGGTCATGGTGCGGGCCTACGAGATGCTGGCCGAGCGGGGCGACTGGCCGTTGCACCTCGGCGTGACCGAGGCCGGCCCCGCCTTCCAGGGCACGATCAAGTCGGCGGTCGCCTTCGGGCACCTGCTCGGCCAGGGCATCGGTGACACCATCCGGGTGTCGCTGTCCGCCCCGCCGGTCGAGGAGGTCAAGGTCGGCATCCAGATCCTGCAGTCGCTCAACCTGCGCCCGCGCAAGCTCGAGATCGTGTCCTGCCCGTCCTGCGGGCGGGCTCAGGTCGACGTGTACACGCTGGCCGAGCAGGTCACCGCCGGCCTCGAGGGCATGGAGGTGCCGCTGCGGGTGGCGGTCATGGGCTGTGTCGTCAACGGTCCCGGCGAGGCCCGGGAGGCCGACCTCGGGGTCGCCTCCGGCAACGGCAAGGGGCAGATCTTCGTGCGCGGCCAGGTGATCAAGACCGTGCCCGAGTCGAAGATTGTTGAGACGTTGATCGAAGAGGCCATGCGGATGGCTGAAGAAATGGGCGAGGATGCCGAGACGGGCACGCCCGAGGTAAGCGTCCGCTGACCGCTGAGGATCGGTGCGCCGTCCGCCCTGACCGGCGCCGGCGAGTGAGGATTGGCTCGTGCTCCGCTCGGCGTTGAAGGTCCTGGCCAAGGACGATGTGGACGAGGCCTTGGTCTTGTGCGCGCGCGATCCGGTGGCGAACCTGTTCGTGGCCGCCCGGCTGATGGCCCTGCAGGCCGACCCGCGCCGTCACGGCGGGGAGATCTGGGGCTGGTACGAGGGCGGCGAGATGCGTTCGGCCTGCTGGTCGGGAGCCAACCTGGTGCCGGTGTCGGCATCCGAACCGGCGATCGAGGCGTTCGCTCACCGCGCCCGTCGCAACGGCCGGCAGTGCTCGTCGATCGTCGGGCCGGCCGCGGCCGTGCTCGGGCTGTGGCAGTACCTGCAGAACTCCTGGGGCCCGGCCCGCGACATCCGGGCCAACCAGCCGCTGATGGCGATGTCGACCCCGCCCCTGGTACGCCCCGACCCGGCGGTGCGGCGCAGTCGCGGCTCCGAACTGGAGCTTCTGGTACCGGCCTGCGTGGCCATGTTCACCGAGGAGGTCGGCTACTCGCCGATCGCCGCCGACGGTGGTGCGGTCTACCGGGCCCAGGTCAGTGGGCTGGTCGCGGCCGGCCGCTCGTTCGTCCGGATCGACGAGGCCGGCGGCCCGCACGTGGTCTTCAAGGCGGAGTTGGGCTCGGTGATCCCGGAAGCGGTGCAGGTCCAGGGCGTATGGGTGAACCCACGCTACCGCGGCCGCGGGCTGGCCGCGCCCGCGATGGCGGCCCTGGTCGACATCGTCCAGCGCGAGGTCGCCCCGCTGGTGTCGCTCTACGTCAACGGGTACAACACCCGCGCGGTGCGGGCCTACGAACGGGTCGGCTTCCAGACCGTCGGCACCTACGCCACCATCCTGTTCTGATCCCGGGCCGCGCCCGCACGTAGAGGCCTCAGGTCAGGCCTTCGCGCTCGATTTTCGGGGGGGGTCTGCGTGCTGCGGTGGTCCGGCAGGTCCGGAGCAGGATGTCTCTTGTCCACTCCTGGTCGTCGATCACGTGCGAGTAGCTGAACCGGAGCACGCGCCAGCCTCGGCAGACCAGTTCGTCGTATCGCCGGCAGTCCTTCTCGAGGGCCTGAGGGCTGCCGTGATAGGCGAAGCTGTCCGCCTCCAGGACAATCTTCCGTTCCGGGTCCCCGAGATCGACCCTGATCTGAGGCTGGCAGCCCGGGATCACCAGCTGCGGGACGAATCCGGTCAGCCCGGCTTCGATCACGACGGCCCGCAGGGCGCTCTCGAAAGGATTCGCCGGCCGCGGATCGGCGTGCTCGGCCACGCGCAGGGCCCGCTTCCGACCGGCTCCGCGGAGCCGGTGCGCCGCTTCCACCAGGTGGTCCAGGTCGATCAGATCCCGCCGCAGAGCGGAGTCGGCGATAGCCAGGCCTTCCCGGAACGGGAGGGTGCGGGCGCAGTCGAGAACGGTCAGCAGCGGTGAGGTGACTTCGACGTCGTCCTGGTTCGCGTAGTGCACCACCACCCCCGGCGCGGAACCGGTCGGACGTTGCGCGCGACGGTGACGTGCAGGGACGAAGCCGGAAAGAGCGAGTCCATCGGCCAGTAGCGAGCGGCGCTCTGATGAGAGATGACTCCGTGCATTGCCGCTGCGGCCTTCTGCATCCCGAGGGCCGTGGGCAGCCCGTACACGCCCTTCGACAGGTGCTCGATCTCGCCGCGCGCCACCGCCTGTCGCAGGGCTCGACGGCTGGTGTGGCCGAGAATCTCCGCGAACGTAGCGGTCCCACCCAGGCGGGTGAGTACCTCGATCGGGTTCTGCGCCACCGGCCAACCCTGGCCCAGATCGGTCGAAGGCCCTCGAAGTTATCCACAGCGGCCACCAGAGCACGCAGAAGCCAGTGGATAAGACCTCGTCGGGCCGGAAACGCGACTTCTGCGTGCTGTGGTGGCCTCAAGTCAGCTGGGTGAGGGCCGCGCGGATGGGGGCCGGGACAGGGGTGGGGGTGCGGGTGGTGCGGTCGACGTAGACATGGACGAAGCGCCCGAGGGCGGCGGGGGTGTCTTCGTCGGCCCGGAAGAGGGCGACTCGGTAGATCACGCTGGTGGTGCCCAGGCGGTGGAGGGCCAGGCCGGCGACCACGGGCTCGGGAAAGCTGAGCGGGGCCAGGAACCGGCAGGACGTCTCAGCGACCAGGCCGATGGCCGGCAGGTCGCGGATGTCGGTGCCGGTGGCCTCGATCAGCCAGCCGTTGACCGCGGTGTCGAAGAACGCGTAGTAGACGACGTTGTTGACATGCCCGTAGACGTCGTTGTCGGCCCAACGGGTGGTGATCGACCGCAGCACCGGGAAGTCGGCCCGGCCCGGCGGCGGCGAGTTCGTCGTCATTGCGCCGATGCTGGCATGTCGCGGCCGATATCCCGGTGAACGGGTGCAGCTGAGCGGGATATTCTCAGCCGTTGAGGGATTTCGAGCCCTCGGCATCGCCCGGCCCGAGCCGGGTGGCCCCATATCTGGAGGATTTCAGTGTTGCTGCGGATGTCGTCGTTGTTCCTGCGGACCCTTCGCGAGGACCCGGCGGACGCAGAGAGCCCGGGACACCGGTTGCTGGTTCGGGCCGGGTACCTGCGCCGGGCCGCGCCCGGGATCTTCTCCTGGCTGCCGATCGGCTACCTGACCTACCGGAACGTGGAGAACATCGTCCGCGAGGAGATGGACGAGGCCGGCTTCCAGGAGGTGCACTTCCCGGCCCTGCTGCCCCGCGAGCCCTACGAGACCACCGGTCGCTGGACCGAGTACGGCCCCAACATCTTCCGGCTCAAGGACCGCCGCGGCAACGACTACCTGCTCGGGCCCACCCACGAGGAGATGTTCACCCTCCTGGTCAAGGACCTGTACTCGTCGTACAAGGACCTGCCGGTCTCGCTCTACCAGATCCAGACCAAGTACCGCGACGAGGCCCGGCCCCGGGCCGGCCTGCTGCGCGGGCGCGAGTTCGTGATGAAGGACTCCTACTCGTTCGACATCGACGACGCCGGGCTGGCCAAGTCGTACGAGCGGCACCGTGAGGCCTACATCAAGACGTTCGAGCGCCTCGGCCTCGACTACGTCATCGTCTCGGCCATGTCCGGGGCGATGGGCGGTAGCCGCAGCGAGGAGTTCCTGCACCCCACGCCGATCGGCGAGGACACCTTCGTCCGGTGCACCAAGTGCGACTACGCGGCCAACACCGAGGCCGTGACCACGCCGGTGCCGGCCGCGATCAGCTGGGACGGCGCCAACCTGGCCCACGCCGAGGACACCCCGGACACGCCGACCATCGACACCCTGGTCGCGGTGGCCAACGAGCGGTTCCCCCGGCCGGACCGGCCCTGGACCGGCGCCGACACGCTGAAGAACGTCATCGTCACGCTGGTCCACCCGGCCGACGCCGAGCACCCCGGCGAGTGGCGCGAGGCGCTGGCGATCGGGCTGCCCGGCGACCGCGAGGTCGACGTCAAACGGCTCGAGGCGGCCGCCGCGCCGGCCGAGGTCGACGCCTTCACCGAGGCCGACTTCGCCCGCTACCCGGCTCTGGTCAAGGGCTACATCGGGCCGGCCGCGCTGGGCGCCGACTCGGCGTCCGGCATCCGGTACCTGCTCGACCCCCGGGTGGTCGACGGCACCGCCTGGATCACCGGGGCCAACGAGCCCGGCCGGCACGTGTTCGACCTGGTCGCCGGGCGCGACTTCGTCGGCGACGGCACGATCGAGGCGGCCGACGTGCGGGCCGGTGATCCCTGCCCGAACTGCGACGGCGGCGAGCTCACGATCGCCCGCGGTCTGGAGATCGGCCACATCTTCCAGCTCGGCCGCAAGTACGCCGACGCGCTCGGCCTCAAGGTGCTCGACCAGAACGGCAAGCTGGTCACCGTGACCATGGGCTCGTACGGGATCGGCGTGTCCCGGGCGATGGCCGCGATCGCCGAGGCCAACCACGACGAGAACGGGTTGATCTGGCCCCGCGAGGTGTCGCCGGCCGACGTGCACCTGGTCGCCACCGGCAAGGACCCGGTGGTCTTCGAGACGGCCGGGCGGCTGGCGGGCGAGCTGCAGGCGACCGGGGTGCGGGTGCTGTACGACGACCGGCCCAAGGTCTCGCCCGGGATCAAGTTCAAGGATGCCGAGCTGATCGGCGTCCCGACCTGGCTGATCGTGGGCAAGGGCCTGCTCGACGGCACGGTCGAGATCCGTGATCGCCGCTCCGGCGAGGCCGAGCTGGTACCTGTCGGCGAGGCGGTCAAGCGACTGACGGCTCTGGTCCAGGGGTGACGTCGAAGGTGAGCCGATGATCGGGCTGGAGCTGGCCCGGGGCCTGCGGGCGGCCGGCCTGGCCTGGATCCCGCAGCCGGGCGACCGGTTCGTCGTGCCCGACCGGGGCATGGACGACGAGGTCTTCGTGGTCAGCAACATGGTGATCGAGATCCAGGACGCGCCCGGTGGCCAGGTCATCGGGTTCAACGGCACCACCGAGTGGGCCCTGGACAGCCTCGATCACGATCAGGTGGTCTGGATGCCGCGGGAGGGTCAGCTGCGGGAGCTGCTGGACGAGCGGTTCGTCCGGCTGGAGGCGGTCACCGGCGGCTTTGCCGTGGTGGTCGACGTGGACGGGGAGCACCGGGAGGTGGACGGCGACGCCGAGTCCGCCTACGCCCGGGCCCTGCTGAAGATTCTGGGGGAGTAGAACCGTGATCGAGGCCGTGATCTTCGACTGGGGCGGCACGCTGACGCCCTGGCACACCATCGACCTCAGCCAGCAGTGGCAGGTCTACGCCGAGCACTACACCCGTGACCACCCCGACGACTTCCCGGACGGCGGGGCCGAGCTGGCGGTCCGGATGCTGGCGGCCGAGAAGGAGTCGTGGGCCCGGCTGGCCCGCACCGGGGCCAGCGCCCGGTTGACCGACGTCTTCGAGGCGGTCGGGGTGAGCACCGATCACCCCGGGCACCCGGCGGCGCAGACCGCCTACGAGGAGTTCTGGGAACCGCACACCTACATCGACCCGGACGTGCTGCCGCTGTTCAGTGCCCTGCGCGAGCGCGGGCTGCGGGTCGGCGTCCTGAGCAACACGATCTGGTCGCGGGACTACCACCGGCGGGTCTTCGAACGGGACGGCGTGTTGGCCCTCATCGACGGCGACGTCTACAGCTCGGAGATTCCCTGGGTGAAGCCGCACCCGGAGGCGTTCGGGGCGGCGAAGGCCGCGGTCGGCGTGAGCGACCCCGCCGCCTGCGTCTACGTCGGCGACCGGCCCTACGAGGACGTGCACGGCTCGCAGCGGGCCGGCATGCGGGCGGTGCTGGTGCCGCACAGCGAGATCCCGGCCGACCAGCAGGTGCCGGTCGACGTGACGCCGGACGGCGTGGCGCACCGGCTGCTCGACGTGCTGACCCTCGTGGACGACTGGAACGCTTAAGTTCTCGTCGGTCCGGCTGAGGTCGGTCCGGCTCAGGTCGAGGCGGGTCAGGTCGAGGCGGTCGGACCGGGCGTGACGGTGGTGCCGGGGCTCGCGGTACCGGTCGGGTTCGGGCTGAGACCGGGCAGGGCCACCGGCCGGCCGGTCCAACCGGCCGTGCGGCGGGCGGCCTCGACCAGGGCGTCGGCCCCCAGGGCCCGGTCGGCCCCGGTGGCCGCGGCCACGACGTCGGCGGCCAGCGCGGCCAGGCTGCCCTCGACCCGGGCCGCCAGCGCCACCGCGCGGGCCACCGTGACCGGCGGCGTGCTGATCTCGTAGGCGGCGCCGGGCGTGGCCGGCCGGCCCCCCAGGGCCAGGACGTACTCGGTGAGCCGGTCGCGGTCGTTGCGGTGGTTCTGCCAGAGCGTGCGGGCCTGGGCCCGGCGCGTGTCGTCGACCCGGGCCACGATCAGCGGGTACACGTAGACCGCCGCGTACTGGCCCGCGAGCAGCCGGTTGATCGAGGTCAGGGCCGGGCTCTGCGGGTCCTGCGCCGACGGGCTGCCGGTGGGCGTGCCGGTCGAAGCGCCGGTCGAAGTGCCGGAGGCGGCGGAATCGGTCGAGGTGGTGCTGCCGGTCGGAGTGGGGCCGGCGCCACCGGTGGGCGGGGCGGTCGGCCCGGAGCCGGTCGCCGCTGCGGCCGGGGTCAGCGGACCGGGGAGGGCATGGCCCAGCGCGGTGGTGACGACGTCGGTGTTGGTGGCCCGGCCGGCGGCGATCCGGCACAGCAGCACGGCGAACGCCGGATCGGCGGCCTCGCCGTCGCGCAGCGCCGTCCGGGCGGCGGTGCGTTCGGCCTTGGCCAGCTGGGTGGGCGTGAGCGGCACCGCGGTGGCGGACGCAGACGGGGACGGTGAGGACGGGGACGGTGACGACGGGGACGGCGTGCTCGCCGGGCCGGCGGCGGCGCCGAGCGCGGTCAGGTGAGCCTCGTGCACGGCCGCGACCCGGTGCAGCACGGTGCCCAACGAGGGATGAGCCGCGGCTAGGGCCAGGGCGTCGGCCCGCAGCCGGCGAGCGGTCACGACGGTGCGGTTCACCGCCACCTCGTCGGCGCTGAGCGGCTCCGGGGCCGGCGGCACGGTGTCGGTGCAGGCGCTCAGGCCGCCGATCAGAGCCAGCCCCAGAGCGGCCCCCAGTACGCCCCGCCGGCCCGGCCCGGCCGGCGAGGAGAACGCGGGCTCAGAATTGTCCGGATCGAGCGACCGCATCAGCACCGTGGGATCATCGCACGACCGGACCCGGCGGCCGGGTCGACGCTCGCGCCGACGCGCGGGTCGGCGCAGCCCCGGCAGCCGGGTAGGGTGATCGGGCACAAGATTGATCGCCGGCAGTGATCTCGTCGCCCTGACGAGGCCCGACCTGCCGGCCTACCTACATATCGAGGAGGTCCGCATGAGCGCGCCCTCCCAGGCCGACGGCGTGCGCGCCTTGGCCGAGCCGCTCGCCCGCGACGCCGGTCTCGTGATCGAGAACGTCACCGTCACCCCGGCCGGCAAGCGCCGGGTGCTGCGCGTGACGGTGGATCTTCCTGAGGATCGCACCGGTGGGGTTCCGATGGACTCGGTGGCCACCGCGGCCCAGGCCATCTCGGCCGCGCTGGACGAGAGCTCCGTGATGGGCGGTCAGCCCTACGTGCTGGAGGTCAGCTCGCCCGGGGCCGACCGGCCGCTCACCGAGCGGCGGCACTGGATGCGGGCCCGGGGCCGGCTGGTCGAGCTGGTCCCGCCGGCCGGGGCCGCACCGGTCTGGGCCCCCTCGGCCGCGATCGGTCGGCTGACCGCGGTCACCGATACCGGCCTGGTGCTGGACGGCGAGCGTGAGGTCGGCTGGGCCGACGTCGGCTCGGGCCGGGTGGAGCTCGAGTTCGGCCATCCGTCGGCGGCGGACGATGAAGAGCTCGAGGACGACGACACCGACGACGACACCGACGACGACGACACCGACGACGACACAGAGGGTGAGGGCTGAGCGATGGACATCGACCTGGCGGCCTTGCGAGCCCTTGAACGCGAGAAGGAAATCCCGCTCGACCTGCTGGTCCGCACGATCGAGCAGGCCCTGCTGCTGGCCTACCACCGCACCGAGGACGCCCAGAAACACGCCCGGGTGGAGCTCGACCGGGCCACCGGGCACGTCATCGTCTGGGCCCAGGAGGTGGACGACGCCGGGGTGCTCGGCAAGGAGTACGAAGACACCCCGCACGGCTTCGGCCGGATCGCCGCCACCACCGCCCGCCAGACGATCATGCAGCGGTTGCGCGACGCCGAGGACGAGCAGGTGCTGGGCGAGTTCCGGGGTCGCGAGGGCGACATCATCTCGGGGATCATCCAGCAGAGTTCCGACCCGCGCATGGTCCACGTCGACCTGGGGACGGTCGAGGCCGTGCTGCCCCCGGCCGAGCAGGTCCCGGGGGAGTCGTACGTGCACGGCGCCCGGATCCGGTGCTACGTGATCGGCGTCCGCAAGGGCATGAAGGGGCCGTCGATCACGCTCTCCCGCACCCACCCCAACCTGGTCCGCAAGCTGTTCTCGCTGGAAGTGCCCGAGGTCGCCGACGGCACGGTCGAGATCAAGGCCCTGGCCCGCGAGGCCGGCCACCGGTCCAAGGTGGCGGTGATCGCCACCGTCGCGGGGGTCAACGCCAAGGGCGCCTGCATCGGGCCGATGGGGCAGCGGGTTCGCGCGGTGATGGCCGAGCTGCACGGCGAGAAGATCGACATCGTCGACTTCAACGAGAGCCCGGCCGCCTTCGTGGCCAGTGCCCTGTCGCCGGCCCGGGTGTCGTCGGTCGAGATCGTCGACCTGCAGGCTCGCTCGGCCCGGGTGGTCGTGCCCGACTACCAGCTCTCGCTGGCGATCGGCAAGGAAGGTCAGAACGCCCGGCTGGCGGCCAAGCTCACTGGCTGGCGGATCGACATCCGCTCCGACACCGGGATCGACCCGCGGGCCACTGCCGCGGCCGGGAGCCAGGCCGACCTGGACGCGACCGATGCGGAGGTGACCGGTGCGGATGTGACCGGCGCGGCGGCCGAAATATCCCGGAAACCGGCCGGCGCGCAGCCCGAGCGGTGAGCGTGCCGACGTCCGGGCCGGGTCCGGATGCCGGTCCCGGGAACAATCGTGGTGCGACGAGGGCTATGCTTTCTGTCGCCGGTCATGCGGTCGCGCGCTCCACCTCGGTCGACGAGCCCTCTCACGGTTCGGTCCGCACGTGTGTGGGCTGCCGCGAGCGTGCTGAGCGGTCCGTTCTGCTCCGCGTGGCTGCGGTTGAGGTCGAGGGCATCTGGTCCGTCGTCCCTGATCCGCGGCACAAGGTCTTCGGGCGAGGTGCGTCATTGCATCTCGACCTGAAGTGTTTCGAACTCGCCGATCGTCGACGGGCGTTCACCCGGGCTCTGCGCCGGGGTGCTCCGCTCGATTCGACACCGGTGCGACACTATGTCGTAGCTATGTCGTCAGTACGTCCATCAGAACCGTCCAGTCGAAAGCGGGTCCAAGGCTGATGAGCACCCGATGAGCACGCTCCGATGAGCACCCCACCACCGTAACGACGGTCCGCTGCCTGCCCTGGCTCGGACTGAGACAGGAGAGACGTGGCAAAGGTCCGGGTCTACGAGCTCGCCAAAGAGCTCGGGTACGAAAGCAAAGAAGTTCTGGCCAAGCTGCAGGAACTGGGTGAATTCGTCCGGTCGGCATCGTCGACCGTCGAGCCCCCCGTGGTCCGCAAGCTGCGCGAGTCGCTCCCGCCGGCCCCCGGCGCCGAGGGCGCTCCGGCCAAGCGCACCCCCGCTCGTCCGGCCGCCCCGGTCGCGGCGGCGGTAGCAGCACCCCCTGCCCCCGCGCCGACCGCTCCCACGCGGCCGGCGGCCCCGGCTCCGGCCGCTCCGGTGGATCGGCCGGCCCCGGCGCAGACGCCGTTCGTGCCGGCTCCCGAGCCGGTTCGCGCCGCTGCGGCGCCCGCCCCGGTCAGCGCGGCCCCGTCCGCTCCGACCCGGCCGTCCGGCCCCACCCCGGGTCCGCGTCCGGCCCCGGCTCGTCCGGCCGCACCGGAACCGGTCCGCAGTGCCGCTCCGGCGCCGGCGGCTCCGGCCGAGCGTCCGGCTCCGAGCCGGCCGCAGGCTCCGGCGGCCCGGTCCGACGCCCGTCCCGCTCCCGAGCGGGCCGATCGCCCCGAGCGTGCGGCCGAGCGCCCCGCGTCCGGTGGCGACCGGCCGGCTCCGGGTCCGCGTGGCCCGCGCCCGGGTCCGGGGGCTCCGCGTCCGGGCAACAACCCGTTCGCGCCGTCCCAGGGAATGCCCCGTCCGGGCAACCCCCGCCCCGGCAACAACCCGTTCGCGCCGTCCCAGGGAATGCCCCGCCCGCAGGGTGGTGGCAGCAGCCCCGGCGGCCCCGGCGGCCCGCGCCCGCAGAGCAGCGCTCCGGCCGCGGCCGGTCCCGGTGCACCCAGCACCGACCGTCCCGGCGGTCCCCGTCCCGGTGGGCCGCGGCCCAGCCCGGGTGGCATGCCGTCGTCCCGGCCCAACCCCGGCATGATGCCGGGCCGTAGCAGCGTCGGCCGGCCCAGTGGCCCCGGCGGTCCCGGTGGTCCGGGCCGGGCCGGTGCGCCCAGTCGTGGCGGCGCCGGTGGCGGTCGCGGTGGCCCCGGCGGCGCCGGTGGTGGCGGTGGCTTCGGCGGCCGTCCCGGTGGCGGCGGCGGTCCGGGTGGTCCTCCCGGCGGCGGCGGCTTCGGCGGTGCTCGTGGCCGTGGTGGCCGGGGCGGCACACAGGGCGCGTTCGGTCGCGCCGGTGGCCGTCCGGTCCGGGGTCGCAAGTCGAAGAAGCAGCGGCGTCAAGAGTTCGACAACATGCAGGCGCCGGCTCCCGGTGGCGTGATCGTCCCCCGTGGCGACGGCTCCACCGTGGTCCGGTTGCGGCGTGGATCGTCGCTGACCGACTTCGCGGACAAGATCGGCGCCAACCCGGCCAGCCTGGTCACGGTGCTCATCCACCTCGGTGAGATGGCCACCGCGACCCAGTCGCTGAACGAGGAGACGTTCGACATCCTCGGCGAGGAGCTCGGCTACAACATCGAGGTCGTCTCCCCGGAGGACGAGGACCGCGAGCTGCTGGGCACCTTCTCCATCGACATCGAGGGCGAAGCGGCCGACGACGAGGCCTTCCTCGTGGCCCGCCCGCCGGTCGTGACCGTGATGGGTCACGTCGACCACGGTAAGACGAAGCTGCTGGACGCGATCCGGTCCACCGACGTGGTGGCCGGCGAGGCCGGTGGCATCACTCAGCACATCGGTGCGTACCAGGTGCACACCCAGCACGAGGGTTTCGACCGGGCCATCACGTTCATCGACACCCCCGGCCACGAGGCGTTCACGGCCATGCGTGCCCGTGGGGCCAAGGTCACCGACATCGCGGTCCTCGTGGTGGCGGCCGACGACGGTGTGATGCCGCAGACCATCGAGGCGCTCAACCACGCTCAGGCGGCCGACGTGCCGATCGTCGTGGCGATCAACAAGGTCGACAAGGAAGGCGCCAACCCGGACAAGATCCGGCAGCAGCTGACCGAGTACAACCTGGTCGCCGAGGAGTACGGCGGCGACACGATGTTCGTCGAGGTGTCGGCCAAGCAGCGGCTCAACCTGGACGGCCTGCTGGAGGCGATCCTGCTCACCGCGGACGCCTCGCTCGACCTGCGGGCCAACCCGGACAAGGACGCGCGAGGGGTGGCCATCGAGGCCAACCTCGACCGCGGCCGCGGTCCGGTGGCGACCGTCCTGGTGCAGTCCGGTTCGCTGCACATCGGCGACTCGATCGTGGCCGGTACCGGCTACGGCCGGGTCCGGGCCATGCTCGACGAGCACGGCGAGTCGGTCGAGGTGGCCACGCCGTCCCGGCCGGTCATGGTGCTCGGTCTGACCTCGGTGCCCGGCGCCGGCGACACCTTCCTGGTGGCCCCGGACGACCGGACCGCCCGGCAGATCGCCGAGAAGCGCGAGGCGATCGAGCGCAACGCGGCCCTGGCCCGTTCGCGCAAGCGGATCAGCCTTGAGGACTTCACCAAGGCCCTCGAGCTGGGCAAGGTCGAGACCCTCAACCTCATCCTCAAGGGCGACGGCGCGGGTTCGGTCGAGGCCCTGGAGGACGCGCTGCTCCAGATCGACGTGGGTGAAGAGGTCGAGCTGCGGATCATCGACCGCGGCGTCGGCGCGATCACCCGGAACAACATCAACCTGGCGGTCGCCTCCAACGCGATCATCGTCGGCTTCAACGTGAAGTCCGAGGGCCAGAACCAGGAGTACGCCGACCGCGAAGGCGTCGACGTGCGCTTCTACTCGGTCATCTACCAGGCGATCGACGAGATCGAGGCCTCGCTGCGGGGGCTGCTCAAGCCCGAGTTCGAGGAGGCTCAGCTCGGTACGGCCGAGGTCCGCGAGGTGTTCCGGTCCAGCCGGTTCGGCAACATCGCGGGTTGCATCGTCCGGACCGGCGAGATCCGCCGCAACACCAAGGCCCGGTTGCTGCGCAACGGGGTCGTGGTGGGCGACAACCTCACGATCGAGTCGCTCAAGCGGTTCAAGGATGACGCGACCGAGGTCCGCGAAGGCTTCGAGTGCGGTATCGGGCTGGGGTCGTTCAACGACATCAAGCCCGAGGACATCATCGAGACCTTCGAGATGCGCGAGAAGGCGCGGATCGAGAAGAAGCGCGACTGAGATCGACTGAACTGGGGCGGTGCCGGCCTCGTGCGGGCACCGCCCCAGCCCTCGTTCGGCTGGTCGAGAGGACGGATGACGGGATGTACGTCGGTTCGCTGACGCTGGACCTGCTTCTGGGCGACGTTCATTCGCTCAAGGAGAAGCGCTCGGTGGTCCGGCCGGTGGTAGCCGAACTGCGCCGCAAGTTCGAGGTCAGCGCGGCCGAGACCGGCGACCAGGATCTGCACCGCCGGGCCGAGGTCGGGGTCGCCCTGGTCGCCGGGGACGCCGCGCACTGCCGGCAGGTGCTTGCGGCCTGTGAGTCGCTGGTCGCGGGCCGCCCGGAACTGGAGCTGCTGTCGGCTCGTATCCGGGTGTGGGGCGACGACGACGACTGAAACGATCTAGCTCGCGGTTCGGCCAGAACCGCAGCCGATGGCACTGTAGGCATGGACAGACAGGACGAATGATGACGGACACGGCACGAGCTCGGAAGCTGGCGGACCGGGTCCGCGAGGTGGTGGCCGAGGCGCTCGAGAAGCGGATCAAGGATCCGCGGCTGGGCTTCATCACGGTGACCGACGCCCGGGTGACCGGCGACCTGCAGCACGCCACGGTCTTCTACACGGTCTTCGGGGACGACGAGGACCGGGCCGCCACCGCGGCCGCGCTGGAGAGCGCCAAGGGCGTCCTGCGCTCCGAGGTCGGCAAGCGCACCGGGATCCGGCTGACGCCGTCCCTGGAGTTCATCGCCGATGCCCTGCCGGAGTCGGCCGCCCAGATGAACGATCTGCTCAGCGTGGCCCGCGAGCGGGACGCCGCGGTGGCCGCGCTGGCCAACGGCGCGCAGTACGCCGGCGACCCGGACCCGTACAAGAAGCCGGTGATCATCGACGAGGACGACGAGGACGACGACGAGGAGCCGGACGAAGTCGACGGGCCGCCGTCGACCGACGAGCCGATCCGTTGAGCGGGGCCGCCGAGAGCGGCCTGGTCATCGTCGACAAGCCGGCCGGGCTCACCTCGCACGACGTGGTGGCCCGGGTCCGTCGGCTGGCCGGCACCCGGCGGGTCGGCCACGCCGGCACGCTGGACCCGATGGCCACCGGGGTGCTGGTGGTCGGGGTCGAGCGGGCCACCCGGTTGCTGACCTACCTGGTCGGCGCGGACAAGTCCTACCAGGCCACAATCCGGCTCGGCATCGGCACGGTGACCGACGACCGGGAGGGCACGGTCACGGCCCGGCCCGGTCTCGACTCGGTCGACCTGGACCTGGTCGAGTCGGCCACCGCCGGTCTGCGCGGCGCGATCTCGCAGGTGCCGAGCTCGGTCAGCGCCATCAAGGTGGACGGCAAGCGGTCGTACGCCCGGGTCCGGGAGGGTGAGGACGTCGTCCTGGAGGCCCGGCCGGTCACCGTGCACCGGTTCGAGATCCTCACCGCGCGACCGGGGGACGTCGACGGCCTGCCGGTGCTCGACCTGGACGTCGAGGTGGTCTGCTCCTCGGGCACCTACGTCCGGGCGCTGGCCCGCGACCTGGGTGCCCGGCTGAATAGCGCCGGCCACCTCCTGTCACTGCGCCGGACCCGGGTCGGGCCGTACGGTATCGAGCGAGCCTTCAGCCTGGACGCGCTGGAGGACAAGTTCGCCCTGCTGCCGATCGCCGACGCCGCCCGGGCCGCCTTCCCGGCCCGGGACCTGTCCGCCGACGAGGCCCGGCGGCTGGCCCACGGCCAGCGGCTGGAGGCCAGCGAGCAGGGCCCGGGGCCGACGGCGGCCTTCGCGCCGGACGGCAGCCTGGTCGCCCTGATCGCCGATGCCGGACTGACCGCCCGGCCGCTGGTCGTCCTCACCGGATGAGTCCGCTGCGGATCGCGCTGCTGACCTACTCGACCCGGCCGCGTGGCGGGGTGGTGCACACCCTGGCCCTGGCCGAGGCCCTGGCCCGGGCCGGTCAGCAGGTGACCGTGTGGACCCTGGCCCGAGGTGGGGACAGCGGCTTCTTCCGGCCGGTCGACCCGCGGGTCCGGATCCGGGCGGTGCCGTTCCCGGACCTGGCCGACGAGGGGGTAGGGCCGCGGGTTCAGCGCTCGATCGCCCTGCTCTCGGCGGCCTATCGGCAGGAGCAGGACCGGTACGACGTCGTCCACGCCCAGGACTGCATCACCGCCAACGCGGTGCCCGGCCGGCTGCGCACCGTGCATCACCTGGATCACTTCACCACGCCCGAGCTGGCCGCCTGCCATCAGCGGGCGCTGGTCGAGCCGGTCGCCCTGGTCTGCGTCTCGGCGGCCGTGGCGGCTGAACTGCACGAGCTCACCGGCCGGATCGCCACCGTGATCCCCAACGGCGTCGAGGCCGACCGGTTCGCGGCCGCCGCGGCCGACGACCCGCGGGCGGCCGGTCAGCGACAGGCCTGGCGGGACCGGTTCGGGGCCTACGTGCTGGCGGTCGGCGGGATCGAGCCTCGCAAGGGCACACTCGACTTGGTCCGGGCGATGGCCGGGGTACGCGAGCGCCGGCCCGGCACCCGGCTGGTCGTGGCCGGCGGAGACACCCTGTTCGACTACCGGGACTACCGCCGTCAGGTCGACGAGCTGGCCCTGGCGCTGGCGGTGGAACCGGCTGTGCTGGGGCCGGTCGAGCACCACGAGCTGCCCGGCCTGATCGCCGCGGCCGGGGTGTTCGCCTTCCCCTCGGTGCAGGAGGGTTTCGGTCTGGCCGCGATGGAGGCGCTGGCCGCGGGGGTTCCGGTGGTCACTCGTGACCTGCCGGTGTTCCGCGAGGTGTTCGCGGGTACGGTCCGGTTCGCCACCGACAGCCCGGACGACGACAGCCCGGACGGAGAAAGCCCGTCCGAGGCCGGTCTGGCCGGCCAGTTGCTGGCCGCGCTGGATCGGCCGGACGAGCAACTGGGGTCGGCCGGGCGAGCCCTGGCCGGGCGCCACCGCTGGGACGACGCGGCCCGCAGTCACCTGGAGCTGTACCGCCGGCTGCTGGCCGAGGGCCGCCCCCTCGGAAAGGCCTGACCCGACCGACCGGGCCGGGAACAGCGGTTAGGAGTGGGAGGAGCTGTCCTCGCCGCGCCGGCCGGACTGGGCACAGGGCCAGACCGTTCCGCAGACGGTGCAGAAACCACCGCCGCTGGCGTGCGTGAAATGCGGAGCCGATCCACCCTGAGTGATCATCGGGGCGCGTCCAGCGACCATTCGGTTGTCGCCGGCCGTGCTCTCTAAAGACTTCGTTGACTGCACGTGAATATCCAATCACAGTTAGTCATGAGCTTGTGGGGAACCTCTCATGACGCCGGCTGATTTCACCACATCGGAGCAGCAAGTACCGCACTGGACTACCTCGGCCGAAACTATTGAGGCTTCAGCCGGCCCGGGCGGCTGCACCCGAACGGCTCTACCGGTGCCACCGGGCAGGGGGCGTGAGCGGCGCGGCGCGATGGCCTGGCACAGTTAGGGCGTGCAGCAGAGTGAGCCGATGCAGCGTTGGAACGATCTGCCGGACGTGCCGGCCGGGTTCGGGCCGTCCGTGGTCACCATCGGGAACTTCGACGGCGTGCACCTGGGTCACCACGCCGTCCTGAGACTGGTTGTCGCCCGGGCCCATGAGCAGGGGCTGCGGGCGGTCGCGGTGACCTTCGATCCGCACCCGCTGGCCGTGCTCCACCCGGACCGCGCCCCGGCCCCGCTGAGCACAACCGACCACAAGCTCCAGTTGCTGGCCGCGGCCGGCCTGGACGCCGTCCTGGTGGTGCCGTTCACCCACGAACTGGCCCTCTGGAGCCCGCGGCGCTGGATCGAGGTGGTGGTCGACACGCTCGGCGCCAAGGAGGTCGTGGTCGGCCGGGACACCCGGTTCGGGCACGGCAACTCCGGCGACATAGAGACCCTGCGCGAGCTCGGCACCGAGCTCGGCTTCGCCGTCACCACGGTGCCCGACCTCGGCGGCAGCGGCCAGCAGCGCCGGTGGAGCTCGACCTGGGTCCGCGAACTGGTCGGTAGCGGCGAGGTGGCGGCGGCGGCCGAGGTGCTGGGCCGCCCGCACCGGATGACCGGTGAGGTCGTGCACGGCGACGCGCGCGGCCGTGACCTTGGCTATCCGACGGCCAACCTGGCCACCGAATCGGTCGGCGCGGTGCCGGCCGACGGCGTCTACGCGGGCTGGCTGGTCCGCGCCGGCGTCGACGGTGAGCCGGGGGAGCGGCTGCCGGCCGCCATCTCGGTCGGCACCAACCCGACCTTCGACGGGCAGGTCCGCCGGGTCGAGGCCTACGTGCTCGACCGGGACGACCTGGAGCTGTACGGCGAGATCGTCGCCCTGGAGTTCGTCGAGCGGCTGCGGGCGACCCTGAAGTTCGACGGGATCGACGACCTGATCCGGCAGATGGCCCTCGACGTCACTCGCTGCCGCGAGGTGCTGGGCGTCTCCACCGGGGTCTGAGCGGCGGCTTCGCCGATCATCGGCGGGCCGTCCCGGGCGGCGCTGATTGGGTGTTATACACCTGCGCTGATAACCTGGAGTCTGCCGTCAGATCGGCCGCGGATCTTGTCAGAGCCCGGGTGGATATGCCCCGGTGCGCCGCGCAGCAATTTCGAGAGGAACACAGTGGCACTCGACGCCGCAGTAAAGAACCAGATCATTGCCGAGTACGCAACATCCGAGGGTGACACCGGTTCCCCCGAGGTCCAGATTGCGATGCTGACGCGGCGGATCAAGGATCTGACCGAGCACCTCAAGGAGCACAAGCACGACCACCACAGCCGGCGTGGCCTGCTGCTGCTGGTCGGCCAGCGCCGCCGGTTGCTCAAGTACATCCAGAAGACGGACATCAGCCGCTACCGGCAGCTGATCGAGCGGCTGGGACTGCGCCGCTAGCACGAATGGCCGTGGCCGGACTTCCGGCCACGGCCGTTTCGGTGTGTCAGGCCCCGCGTCCGGCCATCGAATGCCCGATGATTCAATCGAAAGACCGAAGTGAAAGAGGCTCGCTGAGCATCAGCGAGTGACACCAGGAGTGGTCGACGACAGCCGGCGCCGGTCCTCGGTAGTGGCCTCCGGACCAGCCGCAACGGCAGAACCGTGGGTCTCGATCGAAGACCGGGCACAGCCAGGGCTCGCGCCGCTCCTGCCGGACTGGGAAGCCCACGGGGCTCCCAGCGAATGAACAGGAGTGTGACCCTTGGAGGGTCCAGAGATCACCGCCGCCGAAGCCGTCATCGACAACGGCTCGTTCGGCACCCGCACCGTGCGGTTCGAGACCGGCCGCCTCGCCAAGCAGGCCGCTGGATCGGTGTCCATCTACCTCGACGGCGAGACCATGCTGCTGTCGGCGACGACCGCCGGTAAGTACCCGAAGGACCACTTCGACTTCTTCCCGCTGACGATCGACGTCGAGGAGCGGATGTACGCCGCGGGCAAGATCCCCGGCTCGTTCTTCCGCCGTGAGGGCCGGCCCAGCACCGAGGCCATCCTCTGCTGCCGGCTGATCGACCGCCCGCTGCGCCCGACCTTCGTCAAGGGCCTGCGCAACGAGGTCCAGGTCGTCGTCACCGTGCTCTCGCTCAACCCCGACGACCTCTACGACGTCGTCGCGATCAACGGCGCCTCGCTCTCCACCCAGATCTCCGGGCTGCCCTTCTCGGGCCCGATCGGTGGCGTCCGGGTGGCGCTGATCGACGGCCAGTGGGTCGGCTTCCCGCGGCACTCCGAGCTGGAGCGGGCCGTCTTCGACATGGTCGTCGCCGGCCGGGTCGTGACCGCCAAGGACGGCAGCACCGACGTCGCGATCATGATGGTCGAGGCCGAGGCCACCGACGGCTCCTGGAACCTGATCAAGGAGCAGGGCGTCGCCGCGCCGACCGAGGAGGTCGTCGCCGCCGGTCTGGAGGCGGCCAAGCCGTTCATCGCCGCGCTCTGCGCCGCCCAGAACGAGGTCGCGGCCAAGGCGGCCAAGCCGACCGTCGAGTTCCCGCTCTTCCCGGACTACCAGGACGACGTCTACCAGGCCGTCGCCGCGGCGTCCACGGACGACGTCACCGCCGCCTTCACGATCGCCGACAAGCAGGACCGCGAGACCAAGCTCGACGAGCTCAAGGACGCGATCAAGGCCAAGTTCGCGGGCGAGTTCGAGGGTCGCGACAAGGAGGTCTCGGCCGCCTTCCGCGCCGTCAACAAGAAGGTCGTGCGGCAGCGCATCCTGCGGGACAAGGTCCGGATCGACGGCCGCGGTCTGGCCGACATCCGCCAGCTCTCGGCCGAGGTCGAGGTCATCCCGCGGGTGCACGGCTCGGCGCTGTTCGAGCGGGGCGAGACCCAGATCCTGGGCGTCACCACGCTGAACATGCTCCGGATGGAGCAGCAGCTCGACACGCTCTCGCCGGAGACCCGTAAGCGCTACATGCACAACTACAACTTCCCGCCCTACAGCACCGGTGAGACCGGCCGGGTGGGTTCGCCCAAGCGCCGCGAGATCGGTCACGGCGCGCTGGCCGAGCGGGCCTTGATGCCCGTACTGCCCAGCCGCGAGGACTTCCCCTACGCGATCCGCCAGGTCTCCGAGGCGCTGAGCTCCAACGGCTCGACGTCGATGGGCTCGGTCTGCGCCTCCACCCTTTCGCTGCTGAACGCCGGGGTGCCGCTGCGCGCGCCGGTCGCCGGTATCGCGATGGGCCTGGTTTCCGACACCGTGGACGGCGAGACGTCCTATGCGGCGCTCACCGACATCCTCGGTGCCGAGGACGCGTTCGGCGACATGGACTTCAAGGTGGCCGGCACCAGCGAGTTCGTCACCGCGATCCAGCTCGACACCAAGCTCGACGGCATCCCGGCCTCGGTCCTGGCCGGTGCGCTGACCCAGGCCCGCGAGGCCCGGCTGCACATCCTCGACGTGATGAGCGAGGCCATCGACCGCCCGGACGAGATGAGCAAGTTCGCTCCCCGGGTGATCAGCGTCAAGGTCCCGGTGGACAAGATCGGAGAGGTCATCGGCCCGAAGGGCAAGATGATCAACCAGATCCAGGAGGACACCGGCGCCGACATCTCGATCGAGGACGACGGCACGGTGTACATCGGCGCCACCGACGGCCCCTCGGCCGAGGCGGCTCGGGCGGCGATCAACGCGATCGCCAACCCGACCATGCCGGAGGTCGGCGAGCGTTACCTGGGCACCGTCGTGAAGACGACGACCTTCGGCGCGTTCGTCAGCCTGGTCCCGGGCAAGGACGGCCTGCTGCACATCTCGCAGATCCGCCGGATGGTCGGCGGCAAGCGGGTGGAGAACGTCGAGGACGTGCTCAGCATCGGCCAGAAGGTCCAGGTCCAGATCGCCGAGATCGACCCGCGCGGAAAGCTCTCGCTGGCCCCGGTGCTCGACGAGGCGGCCGAGAACGCCGCCGCGGCCGAGCCCGCGGACGCCAACGCCTGACGTGACGGCTACTCCACTCCCGCTGGTGGCAGCGGGCACATCAGGTTCGACCCAGACCATCGCCGGTCAGGACGGCGGCGCGATCGTGCGCCGGACCGTCCTGCCCGGCGGGGTCCGGGTGCTCAGTGAGGCGATGCCCGGGCTGCGCTCGGCCACCATCGGCTTCTGGGTCGGGGTGGGCTCGCGCGACGAGACCACCGGTCATCACGGCTCGACCCATTTCCTCGAACACCTGCTGTTCAAGGGCACGGCCCGGCGTTCGGCGATGGACATCGCGACTTCGTTCGACGAGGTCGGCGGTGAGTCGAACGCGGTCACCGGCAAGGAGCACACCTGCTACTACGCCCGGGTCCTGGACGACGACCTGCCGATGGCCGTCGACGTGCTCTGCGACATGGTGACCTCGGCCCGGCTCGAGGTGGCCGACGTCGAGAGCGAGCGCGGCGTCATCCTCGAAGAGCTGGCGATGAACGACGACGACCCCGGTGACGTCGTGCACGAGCGGTTCGCCGAGGCGGTTCTCGGGCTCCACCCGCTCGGCCGGCCGATCGGCGGGACGGCGGACAGCATCCGGGCGGTCGGCCGCGACGACATCGTCGAGCACTACGCGGAGCACTACCAGGCCCCCGGCCTGGTGGTCACCGTGGCCGGCGGGATCGACCACGACCACGTCTGCGACCTGGTCGCGGCCAGCCTGGCCCGTTCGGGCTGGGCGCTGCCGGACGGTGTCCAGCCGTCCCTGCGGCGCTCGACCGTCGACGCCGGCGGGTACCTGCCTGCCAGTGCCGAGTTCGGCCCGACGGTTGTGGTCAACCGGCCCACCGAGCAGGCCAACGTCGTCGTCGGGACCACCTCGCTGGTGGCCACCGATCCGCGGCGCTACTCGATGTCGGTGCTGAACGCGGTGCTGGGCGGAGGGATGAGCTCGCGGCTGTTCCAGGAGATCCGGGAGAAGCGCGGGCTGGCCTACTCGGTCTACTCGTTCGCCTCCGGGTACTCCGACTCGGGGTACTTCGGGCTCTACGCCGGCTGCACCCCGGCCAAGGTCGACGAGGTGATCTCGTTGCTGGTCAGCGAGCTGCACCGGCTGGCCGAAGGCGGTGTGCCGGAGGAGGAGTTGCTGCGGGCCCATGGCCAGTTGCGCGGCGGGCTGGTGCTCGGCCTGGAGGACACCGGATCGCGGATGTCCCGCCTGGGCAAGGCCGAACTGGTGCACGGCGAGTACACCGACCTGGACGAGTCGCTGGAGCGGATCAAGGTGGTGACGGCGGCCGACGTGCAGTCGCTGGCCGCCGACCTGGTCGCCCGGCCGCTCACCCTGGCCGTGGTCGGCCCGTTCGACCCCGACCGGAAGTTCACCCTGCGCTAGGTGCGCTGTCGGCCCGAGGCCGGGATCTGACCCTTCGACCGGGTCAGGTCCCGGCTTTCGTGGGGGCCGCCCGCAGTTGGGCGTCGGCCCAGGCGCGCGCCTGGTCGGCGACCTCGGGGTGCTTGGTGACGATGATCGAGGCGTGCGCGGTGCCGGGGTACTCCACCAGGTGGCAGCGCCGGCCGAGGGCTCGGCAGAGAGCTACGCCGTGGACCGCCGGGTCGACCCACTCGTGGGTGCTGACCACGATGAACATCGGCCCGGCCCGGTTGAGGTAGGCGTGGGCGTCGGTGGTCTGCGGGGAGTAGCCGAAGAACTCCTGGGCGGCCCGGCCGAGGAGCCGCACGTTCGGGACCGCGCCGGGCGCCCGGCCGGCCGCGATCGCTCCGGAGATCGACGACACCGGGGAGAAGGCGATCGTCGCGGCGATCTGGTCGCCCCGGTAGGCGCCGAGCCAGGTGGCCAGGTGACCGCCGGCCGACTCCCCGTAGACGACGATGCGTTTCGGGTCCACGTAGGGCTCGGCCCGGTACGTGGTCAGCACGGTCTGCACGTCGGCCAGGATCGCCCGGCCGTCACCGGGCACGTGGTCGAGCCGGCCCAGCCGGTAGTCGACGTCGATCGAGACCCAGCCGTTCCGGGCCCAGGTGGCGGCCTCCGGATTCAGGCTGGCTCGCGAGCCGTGCAGCCAGCTACCACCGTGCAGGAAGATCACCGTCTTGCCGTCGGCGTCGGCCCGGCGGGACACGGTGACCATCTGCTGCGGGTCCGGCCCGTAGGACTCGTTCGTCACGCGGACCCCGGACCAGGTCACCGCGGTCGCGCTCGCGGTCGGATCCGATCGCCCCGGCCCACAGCCCGCCAGCACCGCCACCGCGGCCACGGCCAGCCCCGACGCGATGCTCCGCCGTCGCATGACGCGCCCTCTCGCCGTCGGGGACGACCGGAAAGGAGGACCGATCGCCGAAAGGGCCCGCCCGGGCCGCCTCGAGGCTGATTGTTCCTCCCCAGCGGTCGTTGGTCACCTTTCGTTGACACTGTCCTGGCGCGGTGGTCTCATCAACGCCAAGTGGCGGCCAATGGTGTGTTCTCCATCCTTTTTCTGATGGCGGAGGCACGACGTGGCCGGATACGTGCAGCACAGTGGCGGCACCACGTACCAGTTCAGCGGCCTGGTCGAGCTGCTGGCCAAGGCCACGCCGGCCCGTTCCGGGGACGAACTGGCCGGTTGCGCCGCCACCTCCGACGCCGAGAGAGCGGCCGCCCAGTGGGTGCTGGCCGATGTGCCGCTGGCGGTGTTCCTGCAGGAGCTCGTCGTCCCGTACGAGGACGACGAGGTCACCCGGCTGATCATCGACCGGCACGACGCGGTGGCCTTCGCCCCGGTCGCCCACCTGACCGTGGGCGGGTTCCGGGACTGGCTGCTGGACGCCGCCGTCCGGCCGGGCGCGGCCGCCGTCCTCAGTGCGCTGGCCCCCGGGATCACCCCGGAGATGGCCGCCGCGGTCAGCAAGCTGATGCGCAACCAGGACCTGATCGCCGTCGCCCGGGCGATCAGCGTGGTCACCGGCTTCCGGACCACGGTCGGGCGGCCCGGCCGGCTGAGCACCCGGCTGCAGCCCAACCACCCGACCGACGACCCGCGCGGGATCGCCGCCGCCACCCTGGACGGTCTGCTGCTCGGCTCGGGCGACGCGGTGATCGGGATCAACCCGGCCACCGACTCGCCCCAGGCCTGCGCCGATCTGCTGCACCTGCTGGACGACGTCCGCTCCCGGTACGCGATCCCGACCCAGTCCTGCGTGCTGACCCACGTGACGACGACGATCGGCCTGATCGAGGCGGGCGTTCCGGTCGACCTGGTGTTCCAGTCGGTGGCCGGCACCCAGGCCGCCAACCGCGGTTTCGGCGTCGACCTGGCTGTACTGAGGGAGGGCAACGAGGCCGGCCGCTCGCTGAACCGGGGGACGGTCGGCAGCAACGTGATGTACATGGAGACCGGGCAGGGCTCGGCCCTGTCGGCCGGCGCCCATCTGGGCACCGGCGGCAGGCCGGTCGACCAGCAGACCCTGGAGGCCCGGGCCTACGCGGTGGCCCGCGAGTTCGAGCCGTTCCTGGTGAACACCGTGGTCGGCTTCATCGGGCCGGAGTACCTGTACGACGGCAAGCAGATCATCCGGGCCGGCCTGGAGGACCACTTCTGCGGCAAGCTGCTCGGCGTCCCGATGGGGGTCGACGTCTGCTACACCAACCACGCCGAGGCCGACCAGGACGACATGGACACCCTGCTGACCCTGCTCGGCGTGGCCGGCTGCTCGTTCGTGATCGCGGTTCCCGGGGCGGACGACGTCATGCTCGGCTACCAGAGCACCTCGTTCCACGACGCGCTCTACCTCAGACAGGTCCTCGGCCTGCGCCCGGCGCCGGAGTTCGAGACCTGGCTGCAGACGATGGGCCTGGCCGGTGGCGACGGCCGGGTGCTCCCGGTCGAGCCGGCGGTCTCGCCGTTGCGAGCCCTGGCCGGGTCGCGATGAGCCTGCCCGAGCCGGCCCCCGCGGCCGGTGATTTCTGGGCCGACCTGCGCCGCAGCACGCAGTCCCGGATCGGGCTGGGCCGGGCCGGGGACGGCTTGCCGACCGGCCGGGTGCTGGAGTTCCGGCTCGCTCATGCGGTCGCCCGGGACGCCGTCCATGATCCGCTGGACGTCGAGGCCCTGTCCGGCGAGCTGGAAGCGCTCGGCCTGGGGCCGGCCGCCGTGGTCCGCAGCCGGGCCCAGGACCGGGCCCAGTACCTGCGCCGGCCCGATCTGGGCCGGCTACCGGCCGACCTGTCCGGCGTGCCGTCCACCGGGGCCGACGTCGGGTTCGTGCTCTGCGACGGCCTGTCGGCCCGGGCCCTGCAGGCCCACGCCGGGCCGACCCTGGCCGCCCTGCTCAAGGCGCTGCCGGCCGACCTGACCCGGGCCGCACCGGTGATCGCCACTCAGGCCCGGGTCGCCCTCGGCGACCACATCGGCCAGGCCCTGGGCGTGCGCACGGTGATCGTGCTGATCGGCGAGCGGCCGGGACTGTCGGTGGCCGACAGCCTCGGCGTCTACCTCACCCACGCGCCGGCCCCCGGCCGCAGCGACGCCGACCGCAACTGCGTGTCCAACATCCACCCGCCCGAAGGGCTCGGCTACGAGGCGGCCGCCGCCGTGGTCAGCGCCCTGGTGGTCGGGGCCCGGGCGCTCGGCCGTTCGGGGGTCGACCTCAAGGACGGCTCGCGACCGGCCGCGGTCGAACCGGCCTGACGGCTCGGCTCAGACCAGGGTCTGCATCACCGCGGCCAGCCGGGCCCGGTCGGTCTCGATCTCGACCAGCAGGTCCTTGGCGGCGTCCTGCTCGCCGTCGATCAGTTCGCGGTAGAACACCCACAGCCCCTCGCGGGCGGCGGCCCGGCAGCTACCGGCCAGGTCGATGTCGGAGAGCACCCGTTCGGTCTCGTGGGCGGTGCCGTTGACCAGCTGGAACAGCAAGTCGAGCAGCGCCGCCCGGACCCAGCTCGGCCGCTCGGCCCAGACCAGGGCCGCGACCAGGACCGGCACGGCGGGCAGGGCGGCCTCGAACAGCTTGCCCTGGCGGACGATGTGGTTCTCCAGCTTCCAGTACGGGCCGTCGGCCTCCTCGGCCGAGGAGGACCTCAGCAGGGCCCGGATCGCATCGGGAACGTGACCAGCGTTTCCGGAGGCCTGTCGGAACATCGACCAGTCCCAACGGCGTAGTTCGAGTTCGGCGAGCATCTCCGCGCTCATCTGGTTTGGGCCACCCCACCTTTCGTGTCGGCCGGCCCGGGCACGCGCTCCCGGGAGGGCCGTAGGATACACGAAATCGGACAAACGTGATGAATGTCGTGCTGAATCCATGCGGTATTTCGGTCCTCGCGAGGGCCGCTGATACCTTGCCCGAGGCCGCTTTTCGCGGTCCGGCCCAATTCCCGAGAGCCGCCGAACTGCCTGCCCCGGAGGTTGTAGCCATGGTCGCCGTCGCCGTCGCCGTCGCCGTCGCCGTGATCGGAGCCGCCGGCCGGATGGGCCGGACCACCTGCGCGGCGGTCGAGGCCGCGCCCGAGCTCGACCTGGTCGCCCGCCTCGACGTCGGTGACGACCTGGAGGCCGGCCTCAAGGGGGTCGACGTCGCAGTGGTGTTCTCGGTGCCCGACGCGGCTGTGGCGAACACCGTGACCTGCGTCCGAGCCGGCGTGCACGCGGTGGTCGGGACCACCGGCTGGACCAGCGAGCGGCTGGCCGAGGTCGAGGCCGCGCTGGAGGACGCTCCCGGCGTCGGCGTGCTGGTGGCGCCGAACTTCGCCCTCGGGGCGGTGCTGCTGATGCAGTTCGCGGCCCAGGCGGCGGTGCACTTCGAGTCGGTCGAGGTGATCGAGCTGCACCACCCGGACAAGGTCGACGCGCCCAGCGGCACGGCCCGGCACACCGCCAGTGAGATCGCCGCCGCCCGGGCCGCCGCCGGGCTGCCTCGCTCTCCCGACGCCACCAGCACCGGGCTGGACGGCGCCCGGGGGGCCGACGTCGACGGGGTCCGGGTGCACTCGGTGCGGCTGCGGGGGCTGGTGGCCCACGAGGAGGTACTGCTGGGCGGGCCGGGGGAGCAGCTCACCATCCGGCACGACTCGTTCGACCGGGTCTCGTTCATGCCCGGTGTGCTGCTGGCGGTGCGCCGGATCGGCCAGCGACCGGGGCTGACCGTGGGGCTGGAGCACTACCTCTGAGCCTCAGGGCAGTCCGAGCGCCCGCAGGCCGGCCGCCGTCACCGCGGCCAGCAGCACCACCACCACGAACGGCGCCCTGCGCCACAAGGCCAGCGCGGCCACGGCCAGGGCCGGCAACCGTGCGTCCAGTCGCAGGTGGTCGCCGTCCCCGGCCAGCTGGACGGCGACCAGGGCGGCCAGCAGGCCGGCGGTGAGCAGCCCGGCCGCCCGCACCACGGCCGGTCGCTCCAGCAGCCGCTCGGGGGCCAGGTGCCCGGCCAGCTTGATCGCGAACACCGCCGCGGCGGCCAGCAGCACCGCCGTCCAGCCGATCACCGGCGCACCGCCCGCAGGGCCGCGAGCCCGGCGATCAGCCCCGCCACCAGCACCGGGACCCCGGCCGGGGCGAACGGCACCGCGCCCAGAGCGACGACGGCCGCGGTCAGGGCGATCCAGCGGGCGTCGGCGTCACGCAGCCGGGGCCAGAGCAGGGCCAGGAAGGCGGCCCCGGCGGCGGCGTCGAAGCCGTACCGGCGCGGGTCGCCCAGCACCGAGCCGACCACCGCCCCGAGCGCGGTGCTGGCGTTCCAGAGCACGAAGACGCTCGTCCCGGTGGCCCAGAAGCCGAGCCGGACCAGCTCCGGTCGGCCGGGCCGGGTGGTCAGCTGGGCCGAACCGACGGCGGTCGATTCGTCGATGGTCAGCTGGACGGCGGCCGTCCGGCGCAGCCCGCGGGCCCGCAGCAGGGGCGCCATCTGCAGGCCGTAGAACCCGTTCCGGGCCCCGACCAGAGCGGCGGTGGCGACCGCGGCGACCGGGCCACCGCCGGCGGCGGCCACCCCGGCGAACGCGAACTGCGATCCGCCGCTGAACATCAGCAGGCTCAGGGCGCAGGTCTGGGCCACGCTCAGGCCGGCGGCGACCGAGACCGCCCCGAACGAGATGCCGTAGGCCCCGGTGGCCAGGCCGACCGAGAGCGCCTGGCGCCAGACCGCGGCCCGGGCCCCGTCGTCCTCGCCGGCCCCGTCGTCGGCTCCGTCGTCGGCTCCGGCCGGCCCGGTCCCGTCGCTGGAGTCGGAGTCGGCCGGGCCGGGCGCGATCTCGGTCAGGCGCCGTCCTCGGCGATGTCGGCCGAGAACCGGATCTCGGAGACCCGGATGCCGGCCGCTCCGGTATAGCTGCGCCGGGCGCCGTCCGCCACCATGCCGGCCGAGCTCAGGAACGCGCTGCGGGCCAGATCGTCCTCCGGCACCCAGGCCGTGAGCGCGGTCAGCCGGTGCTCGCGCAGGTGGGCCACCACGGCCGAGAGCAGCCGGGAGCCGTGGCCGGCGCGCTGGTGACTGGGGTCGACGGCCAGGACGGCGAGCTGCCCCTCGGTGGGGTCGGCGTCCTTGTCCTCGCTCGGGGCCACGGCCGCGAAACCGACCACGATGTCGTCGGCCACCGCGACCAGGACGGCGTGCCGGGGCGACGGCGGCTCGCTCACCGCCCGGCGCCAGATCGGCAGCAGGGCCTCGGGGGTGAGGGCCGCCAGAGTGTCCGCCGGCATCAGGTTGCCGTAGGCCAGCCGCCAGGCCCGGGCCTGGATGGCGCTGATCGACGAGGGGTCGCCGGCTCGGGCCGGCCGTACCACCGTGGTCGCGCTCGTGCCGCTCGATGCCATGGGGTCATCCTTCCACTGCCGGTGGCACACCGTAGAGTCGGTCCGTGGCTGATCCCGTGACGACCGCCGGCCTGGGCCTTCTCGCCGATCGAGCGTTCGCGGCGGTGTTGTTCGACCTGGACGGCACGCTGATCGACTCGACCCCGGCGGTGGAGCGCTCGTGGTACCGCTGGGCCGAGGAGTACGACGTCCGCGAGCTCGGGTTCGGCAGCTGGCACGGCATCCCGGCGGCCCAGATCGTGACCCACTTCCTGCCCGAGCCGCAGTGGGCCGAGGCCGCCCGCCGGATCCAGGAGCTGGAGATCGCCGACGTCGACGGCATCCGCGTGCTGCCCGGCACCCGGGAGGCGCTGGCCGCGCTGCCCGGCCGGTGGGCCGCGATCGTCACCTCCTGTGTGCGGCCGCTGGCCGAGGCCCGGATTGGGGCCACCGGGCTGAGCGCCCCGGACGTCGTGGTGACCGCCGACCAGGTGGCCGTGGGCAAGCCCGATCCGGCCCCGTTCCTGCTGGCGGCCGAGCTGCTCGGGGTCGACCCGGCCGACTGCCTGGTGGTCGAGGACGCCCCGGCCGGCCTGACCTCGGCCAAGGCGGCCGGTTCGTTCCGGCTGGCGCTGAGCACCACCCACACCGCCGACCAGCTCGAGGCCGACGCCGTCGTCGCCGATCTGGCCGCGGTCCGGTTCACGATCGAGCCGGACGGGGTCCGGGTCAGCCTGGCCTGAGGCCGAACCGCTCGTCGAAGTCGCGCAGTTGGGCGACGTCGAAGAAGCCGCGCATCTCCAGCACGGTCCGCAGGTGGTCGTGGAACGTCTTCTGGGTCTGCGAGCTGGCCGGCAGCCAGCCCGGGAAGATCAGGTCGACCTGCTGCTTGACCCGGCTCACGGCGTCCTGAGGATCCTTCACCGCCCGGCGCAGCGCCAACCGGTCGCCGACGTCGTGCCGGTCGAGCAGGCCCAGCAGCACCGCCACCTGGTCCCACGGCACCGGCTGGGGGTCGAAGTCCGGCGGGTGGCGGTAGTAGCGGTGGTAGCGGGCCATCAGCACGTTGCCGGTGAACGCGGGCAGATCCAGCTCGGGCGGCCGGGCGGTGATGCCCGACCCCGCGCCGGCCCCCTCCGCCGGCGCGGGTCGGGAGCGCTCGGGCCGGTCGGCGGTGACCTCGATGCGGGCCCCCCAGATCCGGCCGTCGATCAGGTCGCCGACGAACAGCACCCGGTCCTGGGCCAGGTAGCGTCCGCCCGGGGCCAGCCGGACCGGGTCGCCGCCGTCCCAGATCCGGACCGCGTTGTCGGCCGAGTCGGCCCGGACCATCAGCGACAACCCGTCGTCGCGACCGTCCAGGGCCGAGGTCAGCGTCACGTCCTCGACGCTGAACCAGCGCCGGGACATCGTCTCCAGGCTCGCCACCGGCATGAAGCTCTCGCCGATCGGGCGGCTGTGCTGGGCCTGGTGGCGGCGGCCGAACACGATCCGGTGCGGCCGGGCCACGATCAGGCTCCGGGCGCCGACCTGGGCCCGGAGGTCACCGTTCACGCCGGCCCCGGCGACGTCGACCCGGACCGGCCGACGTCGATCACGGCGACCGTGAGGTTGTCCCGGGCCGGCCCGGCCAGCACCGCGTCGGCGATCCGCCGGGCGGCGGCCGCGACGTCGCCGCCCGCCGCCAGCTCGAGCACCCGCGGCGGGTCCGGGTCGGTGGCGTCGTCGACGATGCCGTCACTGGCCAGCACCAGCCGCAGCGCCCGGTCGGCGGGCAGCGTCGTGATCGCCGGCCGGCCCGGCTCGGGACCGCCCAGGGCCGACAGCAGGACGAACGACTCGCGGAACGGGTCCCAGCGCCGGTGCAGGCGGACGACGCTGCGGGGGCCCTCGACGTCGTCCAGCAGCCAGCCGGGGGAGTCGCCGACGTTGGCCACCACCAGGCCGGTGCCGATCCGGACGGCCGCGGTCAGGGTCGTCGCACAGCCGGCCGGCAACCGCCCGTCAGTGATCAGCCGACTGAGCAGCCGGTGGGTCTCCTGGAACGCGGCCACCACGTCGGCCTCCGAGGCGGCGCCGGTGATCAGGGCGGCGAAATGGCCGACGGCGACCTGGGCCGCCTCGCCCCCGCCGGGCACCGAGCCGACGCCGTCCGCGATCGCGACGAAGTTGGCCCCGGCCGCGGCCCGGTCGTCCTGCCGGAGCCGGTGATGGCCGACGTCGCTGACCCAGGCCGAGGAGAAGGCGGGGGAGTGGGTGTGCCAGGAGCCCTGCGCGGTGGTCCGGCCGACCGTGGACAGGCTCACGACGGCTCGCCTCCCCGATCGGGCTCGATCCGGTACACGGTCTGGCCCACCTGGAGGTACTGCCCGGTTCCGATCGGGGTCGGCGACAGCACCCGCCGGCCTCCGACCAGGGTGCCGTTGGACGAGCACAGGTCGACCACCGACCAGGCGCCGTCTTCACCGGCCGCCAGCTGGGCGTGCCGGCGGGAGACCTGGTTGTCGTCGAACGGGACCTGGGCCTCGCAGGCCGGGTCACGGCCGATCGTGATCGCCGGTTCGCCGACCTCGGGCAGGTGGACCCGTGGCCCACCGGGCTCGTCCAGGACCAACCAGGCCCGAGCCGGGGCGGGCGTCGGCTCAGACATTAGAAACCCCGACCGGGACGCGCTCGGCGGTCGGAGCAGCCGGCCGGGGGCCGACCCCGGTCGCGGGGCGGGGGGCGTGGCGCCGCCACCGGAACCCGGCCCCGACGTCAGCGGCCGAGCCGGCCGCGAGCAGGACGATCAGCGCCGACCATCCAGCCAGCCACCGGGTCGCCGCTCGCCGGGCGGCGGATTCCTGATCGGCGTACCGGCCGGTGCTCACCAGGGCGAGCGAGTGCAGGCTCTCGATCCAGGTCCGGCTGAACTTCTGGTAGGCGGTTGCGTCGCCGGTTTGGGCGCTGTCGTTGTTGACCCCGTCGAGAAAGGTGCTCTGCCAGTTCATCCGAGTGGCGTCCTGCCCGACGACAGCGGCCAGGGCCTGGTGGCCCTCCGGATCCGAGATCAGCCCCTGGGCGTCGGCGATCCGGGTGGCGAAGGTCGCTGAATCGTCCAGCATCTCGGTCAGGCGGTCGATGTTGACCGTTCCCCCGCGCATCCAGAACAGCAGGTCCGCCTGAACCTGGGTCGCGCCGAAGGTGGCCCCGGCTCCGGCCCGAGCCGCACCGGCGCTCGCCCCGGCCGCCGGGCCGGTCGCGTCGGCCGTCATCACCGAGGTCAGCTCGAGGGCGATCGCCTGGGCGTCGTTCACTTTGGACACGTAGGAGCCGGCGATCTGGGCGGCTGCCGATTCGGTCATGCTGACCGGGATCTTCTGGACCGGATCCACCGGGCTCTTCAGGCGATCGACCAGGTCTCGGCTGCTCGAGAGGGTGCTCTGGATGTCCTCGAGCCGGTTCAGGGGATCGGGAGTGCCTGGCAGTTCGGCGGCGAACTTCAGGTCGGGCAGGTCGGCCTGGAGGCGGCGCAGGGCGGCGTCCGTGCCGGCGCGATCTTTCACGGAGTAAGGGATCATGCCTTCGCGCTCAAGCGACAGGGCGGCCTGCAGGGCGATCGGGAAGAGCTGCCCGGCGGCCAGCGCCCGGTCGGCCTCCCGACGGTCGCGCTGAGCGTTGATCACTCCCAGGGTGCCGGCGGCCAGCAGGGCCACGACCAGCGCGGCGGCGATCACCGGTAGGCGGCGCCCCCGGTTCTGGATGTCGTGCGGCGGGGCCGGCCAGGGTTCGTCCGGGGGTTGCGGCCGGGTCTCGTCCGTCGGCGTGCGGCGCCGGGCCGACTCCACCTGGCGGCGCAGCGTGGCCAGTTGCAGGGCGGTGGCGGTCAGGCTGGGCGACTGCTCGCCGAGCTCGCGGACCAGGTCGGCCGCGCTCGGCCGGTCGGCGGCCTTCTCACTGAGGGCGGCGACCACCAGCCGCTGGATCGACTCCGGGGCGTCGCTGCGGCTCAGGCCCTCCAGCGAGGGCCGGGTGCCGACGTCGTACATCGCGTAGAGCTCGTCCTCGGAGGGCCGTAGGCCGTAGCCGGCCCAGGGGTGGCGTCCGGTCAGGGCGCAGAACAGGTGCAGCCCCCAGCCGAACACGTCGGCGGCTGGTTCCCGGTCCGGTCGGCGACCGTCCTGCGGCGGCCGGGCCGCCTCCGGAGCCAGCCAGCCCCAGGTCACGCCCAGGTTCTGGTGGTGGGTGATGCCGGTGGTGAACTGCTGCTCGACCACCTGGTCGACCATCGAGGCGGCCCAGGCCATGCCCAGGTCGGCGAGGACGCACCCGGTCGGCGTCAGCAGCACGTTGCGCAGGGACAGGTCCCGGTGCACGACGTTGTGGCGGTGCAGGTGCTGCAGGGCGGTGCCGAGGTGGCGGCCCAGCCGCCAGGCGGCGTCGGCCGACAGCCGCCCGCCCGAGAGCACCAGGGCCCGGCCGAGCGAGATGTGCGGCCGGTAGGGCAGCACCAGCCAGGGCTGTTCGGTCTCGTACTGCTCCTGACCGGCGCCCCGCAGCCGGCCCGGACCCCAGTCGAGCACCGGCATCACGGTCGGCTCGCCGGCCAGCAGCTCCAGCAGGCGGGCCTCCCGGATCAGCCGGGCGCCGGCCACGGAGTCGTCGATCCGCGGGTGGACGGTCTTCACCACCACCAGGGCGTCGTTGCTGCCGTGGTCACGGGCGGCCCACAAGTAGGCCTGACCACCCCGGTTGAGCAGGCCGATCAGCTCGTACCGCCCGTCGGCCCCGATCTGCTGCAGCGAGGCCCCGAGCCGGCCGTGCGCCTGGGGCCACACCCAGTCACCGTGGGCCCGCTCCAGCCGCGGCCCCTCGTCGGTCACGGAGACCGGCCACAACCACCACGTCACGTCTGACTCCTCAGCCTCGGGGTGCCCATCCTGCACAACCCGGGCCTACCGGAAGAAGAGCGCAGCGGGAGCTAGCCCCCGGTTCGGTCACCGTCCGTTCAGCCGGGCGGGGAGTTCTGACCGCCCCACCCGGTCAGAACTCCCCGCCTTTCGCGCTCGCCGAGAAAGTCAGCGGAACCAGATGTGGATGAAGCCGGGGGCCACGGACTCGACGCTGCGGACCGGCAGCTGGGCCGCCCGGAGCGCGGCCAGGGCCTGCTCGGTGCTGTCGCTGCGCACGATCACGGCCAGGTCCGGGATGCCGGGCAGGCCACCGAACGGGGCCATCACGCTGAACGACGGCAACTGCTGCTCGCGCAGTGCCTCCAGGATGTCGTCGTTCAGGGTCATGCTGCTCCTCAGGGCTCCGGGTGAACCTGGTTCGGAGCTGAGGCGGCAACGGATTGGCGGGCACCGGGCGTGCCCGCCGATGGGTGCCGGTCGGGGCCGGTCGATCAGGCCGGGCTGGGCTGGGCGGCCCAGCCGGGCCGGCGTCCGGTCAGCCCGATCAGCACCGCGAGCACCGGGGCATCGGCCGGGACGGGGACGGCCGGACCGAACAGACCGGGGATGCCCTCCGGCTTCGACGCGACCGAACCACGGACGAACTCGGTGACGATCGCCAGGAGTTCCGGATCGCCGGTGTACGGCTGGCCGGTGGCCGAGGCCAGGTCCCAGCCGTGCACGATCACCTCGTCGAGGGCGAAATGGGCCGTGATGCCGGCCGGGCTGACCACGCCGCCGGCCTCGGCCTCGCCCGACCAGGCGGCCTCGTCCCGCCAGGCCTCGGCCAGCGCGGCCAGGCGCTGCGGCACCACCGTGCGCCAGTTCGGGTCGAGTTCGGCGGCATCGGCGGACGGGCCCTGCGGGCCGGGCAGCTTCGCCTTGGTCGCGGCGGCGGTGAAGGCCTGGGCGAACCCGTCGATGTGCTGCAGCAGGGCCGCGACCACGGTGTCGCCGCACGGGGTGGGGGCGTCGAGCTGGTCGTCGCGCACGCCGGCCACGATCCGGGTGAGCTCGTCGGTGGCCGGTTGCAGGTCGAACATGGGCACTCCTCGTCTCGGACTGATTTCCCCCGGCTAGGACTGCCGGCGGCGGCCGAACTCATCGGCGCTCGCCGAGGTAATCTCACGGCCATGACGAATGACGTTGACGTGCCGGCCCCCGGCCTCGAGGTGACGCCCGACCCGAGCCCGCAGAGCCCGCCCGGCCCGGAGATCGTCTTTCGGTCCGACGTCACGGTCGAGCTGGTCCGGTCCTCCGCCTCGGACGCCGACGTGCTGTTCGCGGCCCGGGTCTCGACCCAGGGCGAGCACAGCCTGGAACAGCTCGACGCCGACCCGGGCCGGTCGAAGGGCCTGATCAACTACCTGATGCGCTCGCGGCACGGCTCGCCGTTCGAGCACAACTCGATGACCTTCTACGTGCAGGCCCCGATCTTCGTGTTCCGCGAGTTCATGCGGCACCGGGTGGCCAGCTACAACGAGGAGTCGGGCCGGTACCGCGAGCTGTCGCCGGTGTTCTACGTGCCCGGCCCGGAGCGCAAGCTGGCCCAGACCGGCAAGCCCGGGCACTACACCTTCGTCGACGGCACGCCCGAGCAGCACGACCTGGTGGTGGCCGAGACGAAGCAGGTCTGCACCGAGGCCTATGCCAGTTACCAGCGCATGCTCAACGCCGGCGTGACCCGCGAGGTGGCCCGGATCGTGCTGCCGGTGACCATCTACTCCTCCATGTACGTGACCCTGAACGCCCGCTCGCTGATGAACTTCCTGTCCCTGCGGACCGGCCACGAGGACGCCCGGTTCCCGTCGTCACCGCAGCGGGAGATCGAGATGTGCGCCGAGAAGATGGAGTCGATCTGGGCCAGCCTGATGCCGCTGACCCACGAGACGTTCCAGGCTCACGGCCGGGTCTGCCCCTGAGCTGCAGGTCCTCCTGACGATCATTAACCTGTGACCCAGGTCACGTAATTCGGGTTTCGGTCTCGGTAACATCACGACCGGTCCGGTCGATGAGACCAGTGAATCCCGGTGCTGCTCGAACCCCCGAGCGGGTAGCACCGGGATTCATGCAATTTGCGGCCCGCTACGGTTGGGTCATGGCCGTCGACCCCATCTCCCGCACCTTCGGCTCCGTGCTCGTGGCCATGGTCACGCCGTTCACCGACCAGGGCGAACTGGATCTTCCGGCCGCCCAGAAGGTCGCGACCCACCTGGTCGACAACGGTTGCGACGGGCTGGTGATCTCCGGCACCACCGGGGAGTCGCCGACGACCACGGACGCCGAGAAGGCGGCGCTGGTGCAGGCCGTCGTCGAGGCGGTGGGCAGCCGAGCCGCCGTCCTCACCGGCGTCGGCACCAACGACACCGCCCACTCCCTGGAGCTGGCCCGGCAGGCCGCCCGGTCCGGCGCCCACGGCCTCCTGGCAGTCACGCCGTACTACTCGAAGCCGCCCCAGTCCGGCCTGATCGCCCACTTCACGGCAATCGCCGACGCCACCGACCTGCCGGTGATGCTCTACGACATCCCGGGCCGCTCCGGCGTCCCGATCCGGACCGAGACCCTGGTCCGGCTGGCCGAGCACCCCCGGATCGTCGCGGTCAAGGACGCAAAGGACGACCTGTACGAGGCCGCCTGGGTGCTGGCCCGTACCGACCTGGAGCTGTACTCCGGCACCGACCAGCTCAACCTGGCCTGGCTGACCCAGGGCGGCTCGGGCTTGGTCAGCGTGGTCGGGCACGTCGCCGCGGCCCGCTACCGGGAGATGGTCACCGCGGTCGATGCCGGTGACCTCATCACGGCCCGCCGGGTGCACACCGAACTGCTGCCCGCGGTCCGCGGGATCATGACCCGGACCCAGGGCGTGATCATGGCCAAGGCGGCCCTGCAACTCCAAGGGGTGCTGTCCAACCGCCGTCTGCGGCTGCCGATGATCGCGGCCACCGACGACGAGGTCGCGATCCTGCGGGCCGACCTCGAGGAGGCCGGGCTGCTGTGAGCCTTTCCCACCCCGAGCTGGGCCTGCCACCGCAGCTCGACCCGGAGGTCCTGCGGATCGTCGCCCTCGGCGGCCTGGGCGAGGTCGGCCGCAACATGGCCGTGCTCGAGCACCGGGGCAAGCTGCTGGTGATCGACTGCGGGGTGCTCTTCCCGGAGGACCACCAGCCCGGCGTCGACCTGATCCTGCCCGACTTCTCGTACATCGCCGACCGGCTCGACGACGTGGTCGCGGTCGTGCTCACCCACGGCCACGAGGACCACATCGGCGCCGTCCCGTACCTGCTGCGGCTCAAGCCGGACCTGCCGCTGATCGGCTCCCAGCTGACCCTGGCCCTGGTCGAGGCCAAGCTGCGCGAGCACCGGATCACCCCGATCACGCTGGCTGTGAAGGAGGGCGGCGTCGAGCAGTTCGGGCCGTTCGGCTGCGAGTTCGTCGCGGTCAACCACTCGATCCCGGACGCCCTGGCCGTCGCCGTCACCACCGGGGCGGGCACCGTGCTGCACACCGGTGACTTCAAGATGGACCAGTTGCCACTGGACGGGCGGATCACCGACCTGCGGGCCTTCGCCCGGCTCGGCGAGGCCGGGGTCGACCTGTTCATGGTCGACTCGACCAACGCCGAGGTGCCCGGTTTCACCGTCTCCGAGCGCGAGATCACCCCGGTGCTGAACTCGGTCTTCGCCGCGGCCGAGCGCCGGGTGATCGTGGCCTCGTTCGCCTCGCACGTCCACCGGGTGCAGCAGGTGCTGGACGCCGCTCACGCCCACGGCCGGCGGGTCGCCCTGGTCGGCCGCTCGATGGTCCGCAACATGGGAATCGCCAAGGATCTGGGCTACCTGAACGTGCCGCAGAACGTGCTGATCGACCTGAAGGCGGTCGACAGCCTGCCCGACGAGCGGGTGGTGCTGATGTGCACCGGCTCGCAGGGGGAGCCGATGGCGGCGCTGTCCCGGATGGCCAACCGCGACCACCGGGTACAGGTCGGCCGGGGCGACACCGTGGTGCTGGCCTCGTCTCTGATCCCGGGCAACGAGAACTCGGTGTTCCGGGTGATCAACGGTCTGACCCGGCTCGGGGCCAAGGTGGTGCACCAGGGCAACGCCCGGGTCCACGTCTCCGGCCACGCCAGCGCCGGCGAGTTGCTCTACTGCTACAACATCGTCCGGCCCCGCAACGTGATGCCGGTGCACGGCGAGGCCCGCCACCTGGTGGCCAACGCCGAGCTGGCCGTGAAGACCGGCGTGCCCCGCGAGCGGGTGGTGATCGCCGACGACGGCATCGTGATCGACCTGGCCCACGGCGAGGCGAACGTGGCCGGCAAGGTGCCCTGCGGTTACGTCTACGTGGACGGCTCCAGCGTCGGCGCGATCACCGAGGCCGACCTCAAGGACCGCCGCATCCTGGGCGAGGAGGGCTTCATCTCGATCATCGTGGTGGTCGACTCGGCCAGCGGAAAGGTGGTTGCCGGGCCCGAGATCCACGCCCGCGGTTTCGCCGAGACCGACGACTCGTTCGACGCGGTCCGGCCCCGGATCGTGGACGCCATCCTGGCCGCCGCCGACACCGGATCGGTCGACACCCATCAATTGCAGCAGGTGGTCCGGCGGGTGGTCGGGCGCTGGGTGAACGAGTCGTACCGGCGCCGTCCGATGATCATTCCGCTGGTGATCGAGGCCTGAGATGCCCGGACGGCGACTGGTCTGCGCCGGGGGAGCGGTGCTCGACCTCAAGCTCCACCTGTACGCCCCCTCGGTGCCCGGCACCTCCAACCCGGCCATCGCGACGACGTCGTTCGGTGGCGTCGCCCGCAACGTGGCCGAGGGGCTGGCCGGGTTGCTGGCCGGCACCGACGTCGCGGTCGAGCTGGTCTCGGCGATCGGGGACGACGCCGCCGGCACCGCCCTGGTCGCCCACCTGGCCGCCCGCGGGGTCGGGACCGGCGCCGTGCGGGTGTTCCCGGGGCAGGTCAGCGCCCAGTACGTGGCCGTGCTGGAGCCGGACGGCAACCTGACCATCGGCACCGCCGCGATGGGCGTGCTCGACCTGATCGACGCCACCGCGCTGGACGCGGCCTGGCCGCGGGACGGCTGGCTGTTCTGCGACGGCAACCTGTCGGGCGAGGTGCTGGCCTTCGTGCTGGACCGGGCCCGGCAGAGCGGGACCATGGTCGTCTTCGATGGCGTCTCGACGGCCAAGGTGGCCCGGCTGCCGGCCGATCTGCACGGCCTGGGCCTGCTCAGCTGCAACCGGGACGAGGCCCGGGCCTGGTTGCGCCACCACCGGATCCCGATCGGGGACGACGAGGACGACGTCACGCTGGGCCGCCGGCTGCACGCCGCCGGCGCCGAAGCCGTTCTGTTGACCCGGGGCGCGGCCGGCCTGGTCGTGATCGACGCCGGCCAGGCCCACGAGGTGGCCGCGGTGCCGGCCGATCCGGTCGACGTCACCGGGGCCGGCGACGCCCTGATCGCCGGCACGCTCGCGGCCCTGGTGCTCGGGCTCGACCTGGCCGAGGCGGCCGGGTTCGGGGCCGAGCGGGCGGCCCGCACGGTCGAGAGCGAGCACAGCGTGCTGCCCGCCTGAGCTGCGGGTTCAGCCGGACCGTAAGATCAGGAGATGCCTGCTCCCACCCCACATCCCTTGATCGACACCAGCCCCGAGGTGGCCGAGGCCCTGGCCGACGGCGCCGCGGTGGTGGCTCTCGAATCGACCATCATCAGCCACGGCATGCCCTACCCGGAGAACCTGACCACGGCCCGCGAGGTCGAGCAGATCGTCCGCGACCACGGTGCCGTGCCGGCCACGATCGCGCTGGTCGACGGCCGGCTGCGGGTCGGACTGGACGACGCCGCGCTGGACCGGCTGGCCAAGCCGGGCGACGTGGTCAAGGCCTCCCGGCGTGACCTGGCCGCCCTGGTCGCGGCGGGCGCCACGGCCGGCACCACGGTCGCCTCGACGATGTACATCGCCCACCTGAGCGGGGTGGCGGTGTTCGCTACCGGTGGCATCGGCGGGGTGCACCGGGGCGCCGAGCAGTCCTTCGACGTCTCGGCCGACCTGCTGGAACTGGGCGGGACGCCGGTCACGGTGGTCTGTGCCGGAGGCAAGTCGATCCTCGACCTGCCCAAGACCCTCGAGGTGCTGGAGACCCACGGTGTGCCGGTGGTCGGCGTCGGCACCGACGAGTTCCCGGCCTTCTTCTCCCGTACCAGCGGGCTGCCGGTCTCGCACCGGGTCGACACCGCGGCCGAGCTGGCCCGGCTGGTGTCGGCCCAGCGCGCCCTCGGGCTGACCGGCGGCGTGCTGGTGGCGCTGCCGATCCCGGTCGCCGATGCGATGGCCGCCGACGAGATCAGCGCGATCATCGAGCAGGCCCTGGCCGACGCCGACACCCAGGGCGTCAGCGGCAAGGACGTCACGCCGTACCTGCTGGCCCGGATCAACGAGCTCACCGGCGGCCGCAGCCTGACCGCCAACGTGGCCCTGATCAAGAACAACGCGGCGTTCGCGGCCGACCTGGCGGTAGCCCTCGGCGCGACGCCTCTCGATGCCGGCTGAGCACGACCGATCAGCACGGCCGGACCGATCAGCACGGCCGGACCGATCAGCAGAGGGTGGCCGCGCGAGCCAGAGCATCGGCGTAGGCGGTGACGCCGGCGCTGGTCAGGTGGGGGCCGGCGGCGTCGTCGAACCAGGGGTCGGGGCTGCCGATCCGGTGCCCGGCGGCGGCCCCGGCCCAGTCCCAGACCTTCAGCCGGTCGCCGGTCTCGGCGGTGGCCGCCTGCACCAGCATCGCGTTGATCAGGCCGGCCGCGGTGGCGAACCGGTCGGCGGTCGCCGTTCGCCGGGCCGCCGGGGTCGGACCGGCGCCGGGCGCGGCCGGCTGGGCCACGGTGAGCAGGACCGTGCACCGGTCCGCGTCGTCCAGGCCGGCCAGCAGCGGTGACAGCTGGGCCAGCACCGCGTTCTGCCGGACGCCGACCTGGGACCGGCTCGGGGCGGCCGCGATCCACTCGGCATCGGCCGAACCCAGCCCGACCACCAGCCCGCCGGCCGAGTGCAGCCCGCGCAGTTCGTCGAGCTCGCTGGTGCCGGCCCGGTCCAGGGCCCCGGCCGCGCCGGGCAGCGTGGTCCAGCGGGCGCCGGGCTCGGTCACCAGCACCGACGGCCGCTCGCCGAGCTGAGCCGGCCGTCGCAGATCGGGCGCCGCTTGTTCGGCCAGGTCGTCGCCGACCAGGGCCACCGAACCGGCGGCACCGCTCGTGCCGCGCGTGCCGCTCGTGCCGGCCGGGCCGGCGTCGAAGGGGGCCAGGAACACCGTGCAGGACCCGTCCGGGGTCAGGTACCGGGGGGAGCTGTCCACCGCCGGGGTGATCGGCGACAGGGTGACCAGGGTGCCGTCCCGCTGATAGGTGCCGGGCCGGTCGACCGGTACCGGCCCGCCCGGGCGCGGGGTCCAGCGCAGCCGCCAGAGCGCGTCGTCCTGGGAGAGCCAGGGGCCGTTGCCGATCCGGGACGAGAACCCGGTGAGCAGGAAGTCGGCCGCGGCGTACCCGTTCGGGGGTGGCCCGGCGTCCGTCGTGGTGGCGGCGGGCGTCGTCGGGAGAGTGGTCGGCGTGGTTCGGTCCCCGGTCTTCGAACGTCGGGCCGGGCTGCCGGAACCGTTGGTCGGGCTACTGGTCGGGCCGTTGGTGGGGCTCGGTGCGGCGGTGGTGCTCGAATAGGTCGGCCCGGCGTCGTAGCCGGTGACGGCTCGCCAGGAGACCCGCCACTCCTGGTTCGCCACCGGATCGGTGCAGGTGGCCGAGCCGGTCCGGCCCGGCTCGGGCGCGGTGAACCCGGCCGGCACCGATGACGGCGGGCCGGCGGCCGGCACCGCGGCCCGGCGCGGGTCGGCACCCAGATCGGCCGACCGCGAGACCACCGCGAACATCCCGGCCCCTACGGCGGCCAGACCGATCACGGTGAGCACGGCGAGCATCCCGAACAGCGGGGACGAGGCGGAACGCCGGGCCCGGGCTCTGACGCCCACGAGACTTCCTCCCACCGCGATCGTGACGCTGAGCTAAGGATGAGTAACCCAGTGTGTAGGGAGACTGACAGTAAGACACTGTCTCAACGGGGGAGAAACGGGCACGCCGCTGACGGCGTGTGTCTCCGGGATCCGGCGTGTCGATGTCCTAATCTCGTAACCATGGCGACCCGTACGTCCCAATCCGGTAGATCCTCGCGGGGCGGTGCCGCGCGAGGTAAACCGTCCGCGGGGCGTTCCCCGGCCGCCCGCGGCACCACCCGCGGTACCCGAGCGCCGGCCAAGGCCACCGCGAAGGCGCCGGCCCGGGCCCGCACCCGGGCCCCGGCGCCGCGCCGGACCGCCCCGCCGCTGCCGCTGCGGGCGATCCGCGCCACCTGGATGGGGCTGGCCCACCTGGTCGGCGGCTCGGCCCGCCGGGTCGGTCAGGGCGCCCGCGACCTCGATCCGGCCCATCGCCGCGACGGCGTCGGCCTGCTGCTGATCGGCCTGGCCATCGTGGTCGCCGGCCGGGAGTGGTGGGGCATGCCCGGCGCCGCCGGTGACGTCGTCCACGCCGTGGTGGCCGGCACGCTCGGCTCGGCCGGCCTCGCCCTGCCGGTGTTGCTGCTGGTCGCCGGCCTGCTGCTGATGCGCCGGCCGGAAGAACTCGACTCGGTCAACCGGATCGGGATCGGCACCCTGGCCGTGCTGCTGGCCGCCACCGGGCTGGTCCATCTCTCGGCCGGGTCGCCCTCGCCGGCCGATGGAGCCGCGGACATGCGCGGCGCCGGCGGCATGCTCGGCTACCTGATGTCGACCCCGCTGGAGTCGGCGGTCACGGCCTGGGTGGCCGTGCCGCTGCTGATCCTGCTGGCCGCGTTCGGCCTGCTGGTGGTCACGGCCACGCCGGTGCACGCCATTCCCGAGCGGCTGCGCTACCTGCACGACTCGCTCACCGGGCTCGGCGTCGAAGACCTCTCCGAGACCGGCGACGGCACACCGACCCGCCGGGGCGGGCGGCGGCTGCTCGACGACGGCGAGCCGCTCACCGGCGACGAGGCCTACGAGCAGGCCATGCTGCGCGAGGCCGACGAGCGCGATCGCAAGAGCGCCGCGGCCAAGGCCAAGAAGAAGGCGGCCGACGGCAACGGGGTCGAGCAACTCTCCGAGCTGATCCGGCTCGGCCGGGGGGCCGGAGCACTGGACAGCCAGGCCGCCGAGGCCGCCGCCCAGGCGGCCTCGCCCGGCCTGCCGCCGCCCCCTCCGCCGGCGGCGGCCAAGAAGCCGGCTGCTCCGGTGCCGTCCAACGTGCCCGAGGCTCCGGAGACCACCCAGCTGCCCCAGCGGGTCGAGCAGTTGCTGCTGGCCGGCGACGTGACCTACATGCTGCCGCCGTCCGACGCGCTCAACCCGGGCAGCGCGCCGAAGGAACGCAGCGCCGCCAACGACCAGATCGTCGACGCCCTGACCCGGGTGTTCGAGCAGTTCGACATCGATGCCCAGGTCACCGGGTTCAGCCGGGGCCCGACCGTGACCCGGTACGAGGTCGAGGTCGGCCACGCGGTCAAGGTCGAGCGGGTCACCGCCCTCAGCAAGAACATCTCCTACGCGGTGGCCAGCGCCGACGTCCGGATCCTGTCGCCGATCCCGGGCAAGTCGGCGATCGGCATCGAGATCCCCAACGCCGACCGCGAGATCGTGTCGCTCGGCGACGTGCTGCGCAGCCAGACCGCCCGCCGCTCGGAGCACCCGATGGTGATGGGGGTGGGCAAGGACGTCGAGGGCGGCTTCGTGATCGCCAACCTGGCCAAGATGCCGCACCTGCTGGTGGCCGGGGCCACCGGCGCGGGCAAGTCCGGCTTCATCAACGCCATGATCACCTCGATCCTGATGCGGGCCACCCCCGACGAGGTCCGGATGGTCTTGGTCGACCCCAAGCGGGTCGAGCTGACCGCCTACGAGGGCATCCCGCACCTGATCACGCCGATCATCACCAACCCGAAGAAGGCGGCCGAGGCGCTGGAGTGGGTGGTGAAGGAGATGGACGCCCGTTACGACGACCTCTCCGCCTTCGGCTTCAAGCACATCGATGACTTCAACAAGGCGGTCCGGGCGGGCACGGTCACCCTGCCCCCGGACAGCAAGCGGGTGCTCGCGCCCTACCCGTACCTGCTGGTCGTGGTCGACGAGCTGGCCGATCTGATGATGGTCGCGCCCCGCGACGTCGAGGACTCGATCGTTCGGATCACCCAGCTGGCCCGGGCGGCCGGCATCCACCTGATCCTGGCCACCCAGCGCCCGTCCGTCGACGTCGTCACCGGGCTGATCAAGGCCAACGTGCCCTCCCGGATGGCCTTCGCGACGTCGTCCGTGACCGACTCGCGGGTGGTGCTCGACCAGCCCGGGGCCGAGAAGCTGATCGGTCAGGGCGACGGCCTGTTCCTGCCGATGGGCTCGTCCAAGCCGCTGCGGGTGCAGGCCGCCTGGGTCACCGAGACCGAGATCGAGCGCGTGGTGGGCCACGTCAAGGAACAGTTGCGACCCACGTATCGTGAGGACGTCGCGGTCCAGGTGGTGCGCAAGCAGATCGACGAGGACATCGGTGATGACCTCGAGTTGCTGGTTCAAGCGGCCGAACTCATCGTGACAACGCAGTTCGGCTCGACCTCGATGCTGCAGCGCAAGCTGCGGGTCGGCTTTGCCAAGGCGGGCCGGCTGATGGATCTGCTCGAGTCTCGGGCCGTGGTAGGCCCCAGCGAGGGCAGCAAAGCGCGCGATGTTCTGGTCAAGCCGGACGAGTTGCCTGCAATGTTGGCCATGCTTCGGGGGGAAGACCCGCCCGATGACGACGCCGGCCGGGTAGATGACCTATGGGAACCAGGTATGAACGATGACTGATTTCGTGAGCGAAGACGCTCCTTTTCTCGATGCCGACGAAGAACGCCTTGAGTTGGACCTTCTGGTCTGGGACGCCCCGAACATCGACATGACCCTGTCGAACGTGATCGGTGGGCGGCCCTCGGCCAGCTCCCGGCCCCGGTTCGACGCGGTGGCCAAATGGCTGCTGTCCACCGCCGGCGACCGAGAGGTCGAAGGAGCCGTTTTCGCCAACGTGCCGCCCGGTGGTGCGGCCACCATGCGCGGCTGGGTGGAGGCGATCCGGTCCTTCGGTTACGCCGTGTTCGCCCGGCCCAAGCTCGACCCGACCGACGACGTCGACGACGACATGCTGGCTCACATCGCCGAGCGGGCCCGCACCCACCACCTGCGCCGGCTGGTGGTGGCCAGCGGTGACGGGCGCAACTTCAACGAGCCGCTGGAGAAGCTGGCCCGCGACGGCGTCCACGTCAGCGTGCTGTCGTTCGTCGAGGTCGCTGGATATGCCCAGGAATCGGACCTTCTGAACTTCGTCGACCTGGAGGACGTGCCCGGCGCGTTCACCACGCCGCTGCCTCGGGTGCGGCTCGACAACCTGCCCGAGGGTGGCGCCTGGCTGCAGCCGACCCGCTCGATGCGCTCCCTGCTCACCGAGGCCGGCTGACCGGAAGTGGTTGCGGGGCGGTAAGGCCGTGGGGCCACGGAACGGGAAGTACTCTGGCCCTGTGTCTGCCCTCCGCTCCGTTGCCGTTGTCACTCTGGGATGCGCCCGGAACGAGGTCGACTCCGAAGAGCTGGCCGGTCGCCTCGAAGCGGCCGGGTGGCAACTGGTCGACGACGCCGCTGACGCCGACGTGGCCGTGGTCAACACCTGCGGCTTCGTCGAGCAGGCCAAGAAGGACTCGATCGACGTGCTGATCGAGGCGGCCGAGCTGCGCGACGGCCCGGCCCGGACCCAGGCCGTGGTCGCGGTCGGGTGCCTGGCCGAGCGGTACGGGCAGCAACTGGCCGAGTCGCTGCCCGAGGCCGACGCCGTGCTCGGGTTCGACTCCTACACCAGCCTGTCCGAGCACCTGGACGCGATCCTGCGGGGCGACCGGCCGGCCTCGCACGTGCCTCGCGACCGGCGCACCCTGCTGCCGCTGTCGCCGTCGGCCCGGGCCGCCGACGGGGTGTCCGGCACCACCGGCTTCATCCCGGGTGGGCTGATCCCCGGCGTCCCCGGCCTGGCCGAAGCGGCCGAGGCCGCCGCCGGGGGCTCGGTGGCGGTGCTCGACCCGGTGGTGCTGCCGGCCGACCTGCCCGAGGGGCTGGCTCCGGCCACCGGGCCCCGGGTGGTGCGCCGCCGGCTCGACGGGCGGCCCTGGTCGCCGCTGAAGCTGGCCTCCGGCTGCGACCGGCGCTGCACGTTCTGCGCCATCCCGGCGTTCCGGGGCGCGTTCCTGTCCCGTCGGCCGGCCGAGGTGCTCACCGAGGCCCGCTGGTTGGCCGAGCGCGGCGTCCAGGAGCTGTTCCTGGTCAGCGAGAACTCGACGTCCTACGGCAAGGACCTGGGCGACATCCGGCTGCTGGAGACCATGCTGCCGGAGCTGGCCGCGGTCGACGGGATCGAGCGGGTCCGGGTGTCGTACCTGCAGCCGGCCGAGCTGCGCCCCGGCCTGCTGGAGGCGATCGCCGCCACGCCGGGGGTGGCGCCGTATTTCGACCTGTCCTTCCAGCACGCTTCCAAGACCGTGCTGCGCCGGATGCGCCGGTTCGGCGGCACCGAGGACTTCCTGAACCTGCTGGAGCAGATCCGCAAGCGCAACCCGCTGGCGGGCGTGCGCTCCAACGTGATCGTCGGCTTCCCCGGTGAGACCGAGGAGGATGTCGCCGAGCTGGCCCGTTTCCTGGAGGCGGCCCGGCTCGACGTGGTCGGGGTGTTCGGTTACTCCGACGAGGACGGCACCGAGGCCGCCGGGCACGAGGGCAAACTGCCCGAGCACGAGGTGTCCGCCCGGGTGGCTCACCTCAGCTCGCTGGTCGAGGAGCTCAACGCCCAGCGGGCCGAGGAGCGCGTCGGCGAGATCGTTCACGTGCTGATCGAGGGCCCGGACGACGACGACCCGGGCACCGCTACCGGCCGGGCCGCGCACCAGGGGCCCGAGGTGGACGGCATGACGCTTCTGCCGGGCGTGTCGGCCCCGGCCGGGCAGTGGGTCAGCGCCGTGGTCACCGACACGATCGGGGTCGACCTGGTCGCGGTCCCGCTCGACTCGTCGGCCGGGTCCGCCACCGGAAGCATCACCACCGCCATCGCCGAGGACAGCGCCGTCCCGGCCGATTCGGCCGGGTGAGTGGGACGGCCACTGCCCCCAGCAACTGGAACATCCCCAACGGGCTGACCGCTCTGCGGATCGCGCTGGTGCCGCTGTTCGCGGCGTTGCTGCTGCACGGTGACGGGCAGGCCACCGGCTGGCGGGTCGCCGCCGCCGTGGCCTTCGCCGGGGCCGTGCTGACCGACCGGATCGACGGCGAGCTGGCCCGCAACTGGGACATGGTCACCGACCTGGGCAAGATCGCCGACCCGATCGCGGACAAGGCCCTGATCGGGGCGGCCCTGATCTCGCTGTCGGCGCTCGGTGAGCTCTGGTGGTGGGTGACGGTGCTGATCCTGGCCCGCGAACTGGGCATCACTCTGCTGCGCCTGATCGTGATCCGGCACGGCGTGATGCCGGCCGGCCGGGGTGGCAAGGCCAAGACCGCGGCCCAGGCGCTGGCGATCATGCTCTACGTGACGCCGCTGCCGGACCCGGCGCTACCGGTGGCCCGGGTGGCCATGGCGGTGGCGCTGGTGCTGACCGTGACCACCGGGATCGACTACGTGATCCAGGCGGTACGGCTGCGCGAGGGCAGCGAGCGGACCCGGCGCAAGCGGGCGGCCCGGCGGGAGGCGGCCCAGACCGGGTCGAAGGTCAAGCCAACCTCGCGGCCGGCTCCGGGGAAGAGCCCGCTGCGGTGACCGATCGCCGTGAGGCCGAGGGCCTGCGACCGGCTGATCCGGCCGAGGTGGTGTTCGCTCTGAGCGAACGCGGTCAGACGGTGGCGGTGGCCGAGTCGCTGACCGGCGGAATGGTCTGCTCGGCCCTGGTCGACGTGGCCGGGGTGTCGGCGGTGCTGCGCGGTGGCGTGGTCGCCTACGCCACGGAGCTCAAACACCGTCTGCTCGGGGTCGACGCCCGTCTGCTGGCAGCGAACGGCCCGGTCGACCCGGATGTCGCCGCGCAGATGGCTCACGGCGTCCGGGAACTGCTCGGAGCCGACTGGGGGCTGGCCACGACCGGGGTCGCCGGTCCTGATCCGCAGGACGGGATCGCCGCCGGCACGGTGTTCATCGCCGTGGCCGGTCCGCTGGTCAGAGGCCCTTTGCCGGCTGCGCAGGCGGTTGCCGGGGCGGCCTTCGGCCCCGGGATCGGCACCCGGGTGGAACGGCTCGACCTGGCCGGCGGCCGGGCCGAGGTGCGCGCGCAGACCACCGCCCGGGTGATCGCCGCCCTGCTGGCCGAGATCCAGGGCCGCTCGCAGCCGAACGGCTGAGCGCTCACCGCTCACGGGCCCGGAACACGACACCCCGGCAAGCCGTTGAGACCAGCATGTCGTCTCCCACGAATCCAGCCGCCGGCGCCGCCGCGCCGCGCGGTGTTGTGACGCCTACGGCCCCTCTGTCGGGGCCGAGGGGTACGGTAAGTGCTCCACGTCGTGCGGTGGCGATTCCGGCGGGGTCTTCCCCCGGGGGGCTACAGCGCGCCGGTCAATCCGCCGATATCGGCGGACGACGGACTGTCGGCCACACGGTCGTAACCGTTCGGGGGCAAGATGGTGTGAAGACCATCGACTCCCGCCTTCCGGGCGGGGCGCCGAAGGTCGGACCAGCGAAGGGAGGACGCGCCATGGTGCTGTTGCGGCAGGAGATCGGCGACGTGCTCCGCGACGCGCGGCGTCAGCAGGGTCGCACCCTGCGCGAGGTCTCCTCGGTCGCCCGCGTCTCGCTCGGCTACCTCAGTGAGGTCGAGCGTGGGCAGAAAGAAGCGTCGTCAGAGCTGTTGGCCTCGATCTGCGGTGCGCTGGCCGTTCCGCTCTCCTCGGTTCTGCTCGAGGTGAGCGAACGGGTAGCTGCGGCCGAGAACCTCGTTCCGAGCACGGTCCGGGTTCCGGACACCGTGCCCGACGGTCTGGCGGCGGAGTTCGCCGGCGCCGCCTGAGCCGCTGCGCCCGTGGCGGCGCAGCCCTTCCCGACCCTGATCAGCCTCTTCTCACGATCAGCCCGTTCACTGTGGTACCGCCGCCCCTGGCCGCATCTGGTCTCGGGGCGGCGGTACCGCTTTGCGGGTGATCCGGCTCGGCCTCGACGGACGTGCTGGCAGTGGGTCGACCGCGCCGGTCACGGCCGGCGGTACTGCTGCCGGGCTCTCCCGCTGGGGACCGATCTCGGGGTTGCTCTCGCCCCGGACCTCGGACCCGAGCCCGGGCCGGGTCGGCGCGGTTCGGCTCCCAGCGGGCGCTGCGGCGCGCCGGTGTCCGTGGGAACGGCGCCCGGCTGGCAGTTCGGGCACCAGAAGGCGACCCGCTGGGTCGGGGCCGTGCCCAGCGGGGCCACCCGGACCGTCGTCCCGCAGCGGCGGCAGGGCCGGCCCGACCGCGAGTGCACCCACTGCTCCTGCCCGCGCCGCGCGTCCCCGGTGGTGACCTGCACCGCCCGGCCCACGTTGGCCGTCATCAGGCGGTGCGCCATCCCGACCAGGGCCGGCAGGTCGCGGACGTCGGCCACCGGCTGCCACGGGTTCACCCCCCGCAGGAAGCAGGACTCGGTCAGGTAGAAGGTGCCGATGCCGGCGATCACCCGCTGGTCCAGCAGGACCTCCCCGACGGCCCGGCCCGGGTGAGCGGCGACCCGGGCAGTCGCCGTCCCCAGGTTCCAGTCCGGGCTGAGAATGTCCGGGCCGAGGTGGCCGACCAGGGTGTCCTCCTGGCCGGTGGGCACCAGGTCGAGCAGGCCCAGCCGGTGGCCGATCGCCGTCCACTCGGCGTTGGCCAGGATCGCCCGGATGCCGTGCTCGGGTCGCGCCCCGCGCCAGGGCTCGCCGGTGCGGTGCACGTGCCAGGAGCCCTCCATCCGCAGATGGCTGTGCAGGGTCAGCGCCCCGCCGACCCGGATCAGCAGGTGCTTGCCCGCCGCGACCACCTCGAGCACGTCCCTTCCGGTGAGGTCGACGGTGGCCAGGGACGGCCAGCGCAGGTCGCTCGTGATCAGCGGCCGGCCGGCCAGGGCGGCGTGCAGCCGCCGAGCAGTACGTAACACGACGTCACCTTCAGGCACGGCTCCACTCTGCCAGCCGGTGGCCCGACCGCTCGCCGAGCACGCCTCTGCGTGCCGCCCGACTGCTTCAGGCCCGGATGCGCAACCCCCGGGGGGTGGCCCGGAAACCGGCCGCCTCCAGGGCCTCGGCCAGTGGGTTGTCGCCGAGCAACACCCCGGTGCCGTCGGTCCGTTCCACGGTCAGCTTGCCCAGAGCCCCTTCGCGCACCGCCAACGCCAGCGCGTCGGCCCCGGCCCGCAGCACCTCGGGTTCGTCGGTCCAGGACAGCAACGACCGCCCGCCCCGCTCGACGTAGAGCGCCAGCGCGCCGTCCACGAGCACGACCACACCGCCGGCCTTGCGCCCGGGACGATGCCCGGGGGCGTCGCCGGCCCGGACCGGCCAGGGCAGGGCCGCGCCGTACGGATTGGCCGGGTCGGCCGCGGCCAGCACGACCGTGCGCAGCCCGCCTTCGGACGCCGACTCGAACCCTGGGCTCTCGCCCAGCGGCCGGGCCGAGGCCCGCAGCCGGTCCACCGCACCGGTGGTGGCGAACTGGGAGGCCCCCAGGCCCTCGACGAAGTACCCGCGCCGGACCCGCCCGGCGTCCTCGAAGCCGGACAGCACCCGGTAGGCGGCGGCGAACCCGCCGGTGACCCGCTCGGCCACCACCGCGCCGCGGGTGACGACGCCGTGCCGTTCGAGCAGCACCTCGGCCAGGGCGTGGGCTCGCGCGGTGCTGTCGCCCTCCCTCGAGGGCAGCAGCGACCACCGCCCGGCGGCGACCGGCGGGCCGGTCCGGCTGGGCATGGCCGGCCGGCCCCCGGCGGCTCTGGCCGCCCGCAGCGCGCTGTACCGCCCGGAGCCGTAGCGGGCCCGGGGGGCCGCCGCCTTCGAGCGGTGGGCCGGCTTGCCCGCCGACAACCGCGAGCGCAGCGCGGCCAGAGTGTCGTTGCTGATCAGCCCGGCCCAGACCAGATCCCAGAGGGCCTCGACCAGGTCGCTGTCGTCGGGGCCGCCGACCGCGCCGCTGAGCGTGCGGAAGAAGTACGCCCCGCCGCCGGTCAGCGCTTCGAGGATCTTCTGGTGCAGCTCTTCAGGCTCGAACTCGGACTCCGGCTCGGGCAGGGTCAGCGGGGCCAGGTCGGCCGGGTGCAAGGACACCCAGCCATCCTCGCCGGGCAGGCTGCCGTGCCCGGCCCAGATCACCTCACCGGCCGTGGTCAGCTCGTCGAGCAGGGCCGGGGTGTAGCCCGGCACCCGGCTCGGGATCACCAGCGTCTCCAGCGCGCTGGCCGGCAGCCAGGCCCCGGCCAGCTGCTCGACCGCCCGCAGCACACCCTCGACGCCGCGGGCCCGGCCGCCGACGCCCTGCCAGCCGGGCAGGAAGCGGGCCAGGTCCAGGGCCGGCACCGGTTCGACCTCGGCCCGCAGCGCCGCCAGCGAGCGCCGGCGCAGGGTGCGCAACACCTCGGCGTCGCAGTAGTCCAGGCCGGCCCCGCCGCCGCTCTCCAGTGGCCGGAGCTCGCCCTGCACCAGCCGGCCGGTGCTGACCAGCCGGCGCAGGCCGTCGATCACGACCGCGGTGCCCAGGCCGAGCCGGTTCGCCAGTTCGGTGTGGGTGAACGGGCCGTGGCTGCGGGCGTACCGGGCCAGCAGGTCGCCCAGCGGATCGGCGACCGGCTCGGTGAACACCTCGGCCACGCCGACCGGCAGGGCGGTGCCCAGGGCATCGCGCAACCGCCCGGCGTCCTCCACCGCGGCCCAGCGGTCCTCGCCGGCCACCCGGACCCGGATCAGCCGCCGGGCGCCTTCCAGATCGCTCAGCCAGCGCGCCACCACCGCCGGCTCGACCGTGACGGCGCGACCGAGGGCGGCCACCTCGGCCTCGTCGGCGTCCGGTTCGGGCAGCTCCCGTGCGGCCCCGGCCTGCCCCTCGGGGTCGGCGTCCGGGTCGACCGGCTGACCGGCCGTGCGGGCGACCACCTCGGCGGTGGACAGCGGGCCGATCATCCGGACCAGGTCGGCCACCTGCTCCTGGGTGCGGGCCCGGCGCAGCGGAGCCAGCCGTTGCAGTTCGTCCTCGGTGCGGCGCAGCGCGGCCGGGTCGAGCAGGTCGCGCAGCGACGCGCCTTCGCCCCGGCCCAGCAGTTCGGCCAGCAGCGTCGGGTCGAGCGACAAGGCCGCGGCCCGGCGCTCGGCCAGCGGGGAGTCGCCCTCGTAGAGGAACTGGGCCACGTAGCCGAAGAGCAGGCTGCGGGCGAACGGCGAGGGCTGCGGCGTGGTGACCTCGAGCACCCGCACCGACCGGGACCGGACGTCGCGCATCAGGGTGGCCAGGCCGGGCACGTCGAAGACGTCCTGCAGGCACTCGCGCAGGGTCTCCAGCACGATCGGGAAGGTGCCGTACTTGCTCGCCACCTCGAGCAGCTGGGCCGCCCGTTGGCGCTGCTGCCAGAGTGGCTGACGCTGCCCCGGGCGCCGGCGGGGCAGCAGCAGGGCCCGGGCCGCGCACTCCCGGAACCGGGAGGCGAACAGGGCCGAGCCGCCGAGCTCGGTGGTGACGATCTCCTCGACGTCGTCCGGGTCGATCAGGATCAGGTCGCTGATGTCGGGGGCCGAGCCGTCGTCGGGCTCGACGTCGGGCAGCCGCAGCACGATCCCGTCGTCGCCGTGCTGAGCCTGCACCTCGACCCCGAACCGCTCCCGGAACCGGGCCGCCAGGGCGAGCGCCCAGGGGGCGTGCACCTGGCCGCCGAACGGCGAGTGCACGATCACCCGCCAGTCGCCCAGCTCGTCACGGAACCGCTCGACCACGATGGTGCGGTCGTCGGGCAGGTGGCCGGTGGCAGCCTTCTGCTCGGCCAGGTAGGTGAGCAGGTTGTCGGTGGCCCACTCGTCGAGCCCGGCCCGCCGCACCCGGTCGCGGGCCTTCGGCTCGCTGAGCCGGCCGACCTCCCGGACGAACGCGCCCAGCGCCCGGCCCAGCTCGGCCGGGCGGCCCTGGGCGTCGCCCTTCCAGAACGGCAACCGGCCGGGCTGCCCCGGGGCGGGCGTGACCAGCACCTGGTCGTGAGTGATGTCCTCGATCCGCCAGGACGACGAGCCGAGGGTGAACACGTCGCCGACCCGGGACTCGTAGACCATCTCCTCGTCGAGCTCGCCGACCCGGCGGCCGGCTCCCTTGCGGGCCTCGTTCGCGCCGGCCAGGAACACCCCGAACAGGCCGCGATCGGGGATCGTGCCGCCACTGGTGACGGCCAGCCGCTGGGCTCCGGGCCGGCCGGTGAGCAGACCGGTGTGCCGGTCCCAGACCAGCCGCGGGCGCAGCTCGGCGAACTCGTCGCTCGGGTAGCGGCCGGCCAGCATGTCGAGCACCGACTCGAGCACGCCGCGGGTCAGACCGGCGAACGGCGCGGATCGGCGGACCAGGGCCTCGACGTCGTCCACCGACCAGGGATCCATCGCCACCATGGCCACGATCTGCTGGGCCAGCACGTCGAGCGGGCTGCCCGGGACGGCGAGCTGCTCGATCGCCCCGGACCGCATCCGCTCCACCACGACCGCGGTCTGAACCAGGTCGCCACGGAACTTCGGGAACAGCACCCCTTGGGAGACGGCGCCCACCTGGTGACCGGCCCGGCCCACCCGCTGAAGCCCGCTGGCCACGCTGGGCGGGGACTCGACCTGGATCACCAGATCGACCGCGCCCATGTCGATGCCGAGCTCGAGGCTGGAGGTGGCGACCACGGCCGGCAGCCGGCCCGCCTTCAGCTCACCCTCGATGATGGCCCGCTGCTCCTTGCTGACCGAACCGTGGTGGGCCCGGGCCAGCACCGCCGGCGCCCCGACGGCCGCCCCGGACTGGGCCATCAGCTGGGCCGGGGTCAGCGTGCCGGGATCGGGCAGCGGGCCGTCGTCGGGCCCGGCCGTGCGCTCGGCCCAGATCTCGTTCAGCCGGGCGGTGAGCCGCTCGGCCAGCCGCCGGGAGTTGGCGAAGACCAGGGTGGAGCGGTGCTCGGCGATCAGGTCGACCACCCGCTCCTCGACGTGGGGCCAGATCGAGGGACGGCGCGGGGCACCGGCCGCGGCCCCGGTCAGGTCGAGCTCCGGCTCGACCGGCGAGCCGGCCGCATCGGCGGCGCGGGCGTCGAGCTCGGCCAGGTCGGGGACCGGGACGACCACCCGCAGGTCGAACTGCTTGGTCGAGACCGGCTGGACGACGTCGACCGTGGTGCTGCCGCCGCCGAGCCAGCGGGCCACCTCCTCGACCGGGCGGACGGTGGCCGACAGGCCGACCCGCTGAGCCGGCTGCTCGAGCAGGGCGTCCAGCCGCTCCAGCGAGATCGCCAGGTGAGCGCCGCGCTTGGAGCCGGCGACCGCGTGCACCTCGTCGATGATCACCGTCTCGACGCCGGCCAGCATGTCTCGGGCCCGCGAGGTGAGCAGCAGGAACAGCGACTCGGGGGTGGTGATCAGGATCTCGGGCGGCGTGCGGGCGAAGGCTCGGCGCTGCTCGGGCGGGGTGTCGCCGGAGCGCAGGGCCACCCGGATGTCGGGAAAGTCCAGGCCGAGGCGGCCGGCCGCCTGGCGGATACCGGCCAGCGGCGATCGCAAGTTGCGCTCGACGTCGACCGCCAGGGCCTTGAGCGGGGACACGTAGAGCACCCGGCAGCGATGGGCCTCGTCGACCGGTGGGGGAGCCGAGGCCAGCCGGTCGAGCGCCCAGAGGAACGCGGCCAGCGTCTTGCCCGATCCGGTGGGAGCGACGACCAGCGCGTGCCGGCCCGCACTGACCGCCGCCCAGGCGCCGACCTGGGCCGGGGTGGGGGCATGGAACGCCCCGGAGAACCACGCACGGGTGGCCGGGGAGAACCGCTGCAGGACGTCGTCGCTCACGTCGTCGATCCTCACACGGCCCACCGACACTTTGCCCGCCGGAAAGAAGCCGGGCGCGCGAACCGCTCGGTCGATGGCATGCTCGTCGGGTGCGCAGCAGCGAATTCTGGGACCTGGTCGACGCCGAGTTCGGCCGAGCGCACGGCCGGACGCTGGTCCGCGACCACGTGCTCTTCCGGCTGGGCAACCGGACGGCCGAGCAGGCGATGGCCGACGGCGAGCCGAACCGGGAGGTCTGGTTCGCGCTCTGCGACGCCCTCGACGTGCCGGAATCGCGACGGTGGGGGCAGGAGCAGAAGCCCGCGTCTCGGCGTCGTCCGGCGTGAGTGAACCGCCGACGGCCGGGCCGGCTGACGACGTCCTGATCCGGGCCCGGGACCTGACCAAGAGGTTCGGCGGGTTCGTCGCCGTCGACGGGATCGACGTCGAGGTCCGCCGGGGCGAGGCGTTCGGCTTCCTCGGCCCCAACGGGGCCGGCAAGTCCTCGACCATGCGGATGATCGGCTGCGTCTCGCCGGTGACCTCGGGGGAGCTGAGCGTGTTCGGCCTCGACCCGGCCACCGAGGGGCCGCGGATCCGGTCCCGGCTCGGCGTCGTCCCGCAGCGCGACTCGCTCGACGAGGACCTCTCGGTGCGCGAGAACCTGATCGTCTACGGCCGCTATTTCGGGCTCTCCCGGGCCGAGGTCGGCCGGCGGGCCGACGAGCTGTTGAAGTTCGCCCAGCTCACCGACCGGGCGGCCAGCAAGGTCGAACCGCTCAGCGGCGGCATGAAGCGGCGGCTCACGATCGCCCGGGCCCTGGTCAACGCGCCCGAGATCCTGCTGCTGGACGAACCCACCACCGGCCTCGATCCGCAGGCCCGGCACGTGCTCTGGGACCGGTTGTTCCGGCTCAAGCGGCAGGGCGTCACGCTCGTTCTGACCACGCACTACATGGACGAGGCCGAGCAGCTCTGCGACCGGCTGGTGGTGATGGACGGCGGCCGGATCGTGGCCGAGGGATCGCCCCGGGGCCTGATCGAGAAGTACTCCACCCGCGAGGTGGTCGAGGCTCGCTACGCCGACCCCGATCACGAGAAGTACCGCGACGACCTGCGGCTGGAAAATCTGGCCGAGCGGGTCGAGGTGCTGCCCGACCGGTTGCTGATCTACACGGACGACGGCGACGCGGTGGTCCAGGCCCTCGAGCAGGGGCCGCAGCCACCGCTCTCGCTGCTGGCCCGGCGCAGCAGCCTGGAGGACGTGTTCCTGCACCTCACCGGCCGGACCCTGGTCGACTGATGAGCCAGACGGTGAGCGAGGTGATGAGCGGGCTGACGAGCCGGCGCTGGACGACCGCGTTCGAGTACTGGCTCACCGGGTACCGCAAGATCTGGCACTCCTCGGTGGTCTCGGGCTTTCTGGCTCCGCTGCTCTATCTCGGCTCGCTCGGGTACGGCCTGGGCAGCCTGGTCGACGCCCACGGTTCGGGCCGGCTCGACGGGGTGGCCTACGTGGCCTTCGTCGCCCCGGGGATCCTGGCCGCCAACGCGATGCAGACCGCGATCGCCGAGTCGACCTACGCCGTCCTCGGCGCGACCAAGTGGCAGCTTCAGTACCCGGCCCAGCTGGCCTCGCCGCTGACCACCACCGACGTGCTGCTGGGGCATCTGGCCTTCATCGTCTTCCGGATCACCCTGGGCGCCACTGCCTTCTTGGTAATCGGCGGTCTGCTGCGGGCGTTCGACTCGGTCTGGGTGGTGCTGGCCCTGCCGATCGCCGTCCTCACCGGAATCGCCCACGCCACCCCGGTGATGGCCTACTCGGTCCGGCAGGAGAACGACTCCGGCTTCACCCTGCTCTTCCGGTTCGGCGTGGTGCCGATGTTCCTGTTCGCCGGCACCTTCTTCCCGGTCGCCCAGCTCCCCGAGGGGCTGCGCTGGCTGGCTTGGCTGACGCCGCTCTGGCACGGGACCACGCTCTGCCGGGACCTCTCGCTGGGGGCGGCTCACCTCCTGCCGTCCCTCGGCCATCTGGCCTATCTGCTGGCCTGGGCCCTCGGCGGGCTGGCCCTGGCGGTCCGGTCCTACCGATCGAGGCTGGCGGTATGACCGAGCTCACCGAGCCGGTCGCCGGCCGGGGATCAATGCTGACCTCGATCCCGTTCCCGATGGGGTTCAGGGCCGCCCGGCTGCTGGTCGAGCGCAACGCCCGGGCCTCCCGCAACGGCCTGCGGACCCTGCTCAGCGGGTTCTTCGAGCCGGTGTTCTACCTGTTCTCGCTCGGCATCGGGATCGGGGCGCTGGTCGGCGGCGTCCGGTACGGCGGCCACCTGGTGCGCTATCAGGAGTTCGTCGCCCCCGGGCTGCTGGCCGCCTCGGCGATGAACGGGGCGGTGATGGACTCGACCTTCAACGTGTTCTGGAAGCTCAAGTACGCCCGTATCTACGACTCGGTGCTGGCCACGCCGCTCGACACCCGGGCGATCGCCGTCGGTGAGGTGACCTGGGCGCTGCTGCGCGGGGCCGGGTACGCGGCCACGTTCATCCTGATCCTGCTGATCAGCGGCTACGTGACGTCGTGGTGGGCGCTGCTGGCCCTGCCGGCGGCCACCCTCATCGGCCTGGCCTTCGCCGGCGCCGGCATGGCCGCCACCACCTGGATGCGGTCCTGGCAGGACTTCGACCTGGTCCAGCTGGTCACCCTGCCGATGTTCCTGTTCTCGGCCACGTTTTACCCGCTGTCCACCTACCCGCACGGCCTGCGGCTGGTGGTCGAGCTGACCCCGCTGTACCACGCGGTCGCGCTGGAACGGCAGCTGCTGCTGGGCGCGGTGGACGCCGTCGCCCTGGTGCACGTGGCCTATCTGGTCGCGCTCGGTCTGACCGGGATGTGGATCGCCGGGCGCCGGCTGGAACGGCTGTTGCTCTCCTGAGCCGGGCCGTGGCCCGGGCTTGGCTCAGCTCGGCTCAGCTCGGCGGAAACGATTCAGTTGTTGGGTTGCGGGATCAGTTCGGTCAGGCCCATCCGCTCGGCCAGCCGGCGCGGGCTGACCCCGGTGTTGTTGGGCGCATCCGGATCGGCCCCGGCGGCCAGCAGGGCGGCAGTTGAGCTGGACACCGTGCCGTGCGCGGTGAACACCGCCCGCCAGAGCGGGGTGTTTCCCCACCGGTCGGTGGCCCCGATGTCGGCGCCCGCCCGGAGCAGCACCTCGACCACCCCGGCATGCTGTTCCTGAGCCGCGAAGTGCAGCGGGGTGAACTCGACGGCGTCGGCCTCGCCCGGATCGGCGCCGCGGGCCAGCAACCGGGCCACCTCGTCGGCGTCCCCGCTGGCTGCGGCGTAGTGAATCGCGGACCGGCCGAATTCGTCGTGCTCGTGAAGTACGTCAGCCATGGTCGCATTCTGCCCGAATCGCCTCCCGCGCGTCGGCGACGGCGAGGTGAACACACCCGGGCACAATGGTCGGGACGGAAAATCTGATCCGGGCCCGGGCGTGTCGGTCTTCGTCGAACAGATGTTCGGATAACCTCTCGTCGTGTCCCGATGGGCTCCTCGACAACGGCGGTCGCTGAGTCCACAGGCAACTCGAACTGCCGGTCATCCACAGATGGTCGGGCTCCACGCAAACTGTCGGTGGGTCGCTCTAGCGTCATCTCCGACGACACAGCCACCGGTTCAGGAGCGCACCGCTCCCGAACCGGCCCGACTCCGAGGTGAATAAACATGCCCGCTCCCGCAGACCGCGAAAAGGCGCTCGAGACCGCGCTGCTCCAGATCGACCGCCAATTCGGCAAGGGCTCTGTGATGCGTCTCGGTGACGACACCCGGCCGCCGATCGAGGTGATCCCGACCGGCTCGATCGCGCTCGACATCGCGCTCGGCATCGGTGGCCTGCCCCGAGGCCGAGTGGTGGAGATCTACGGTCCGGAGTCCTCCGGTAAGACGACGGTCGCTCTGCACGCCGTGGCCAGCGCTCAGAAGGCCGGCGGCATCGCCGCCTTCATCGACGCCGAGCACGCTCTCGACCCCGACTACGCCAAGAAGCTCGGCGTCGATACCGATGCGCTGCTGGTCTCCCAGCCCGACACCGGCGAGCAGGCCCTCGAGATCGCCGACATGCTGATCCGCTCGGGCGCGCTCGACATCATCGTGATCGACTCGGTGGCGGCCCTGGTGCCGAAGGCCGAGATCGAGGGCGAGATGGGCGACAGCCACGTCGGCCTCCAGGCCCGCCTGATGTCCCAGGCCCTGCGCAAGATCACCGGTGCGCTGAGCAACTCCGGTACCACCGCCATCTTCATCAACCAGCTGCGCGAGAAGATCGGTGTGATGTTCGGCTCGCCCGAGACCACCACCGGTGGCAAGGCGCTGAAGTTCTACGCCTCGGTGCGGCTCGACGTCCGCCGGATCGAGACCCTGAAGGACGGCACCGACGCGGTCGGTAACCGCACCCGGGTCAAGGTGGTCAAGAACAAGGTCAGCCCGCCGTTCAAGCAGGCCGAGTTCGACATCATCTACGGCCTGGGCATCTCCCGCGAGGGCGGCCTGATCGACATGGGCGTCGAGCACGGGATCGTGCGCAAGTCCGGTGCCTGGTACACGTACGAGGGCGACCAGCTCGGCCAGGGCAAGGAGAACGCGCGTGGCTTCCTGCGCGACAACCCCGACCTGGCCAACGAACTGGAAAAGAAGATCAAGGAGAAGCTCGGTGTCGGGGCCCAGGTCGATGCCCCGGCCGAGGTGCCCGTCGGGTTCTGAGCCACTGAGGTCCTGAACGATGACCGACCATCAGCGCCCACCCTGGGGCGGCCCGCGAGAAGCCGTCCCAGGGGTGGCCGCTGATCATGACGCCGCTCCGCCCGAGACTGGGCCGTCCGAGGCTGGTCTGCCTGAAAGTGGCCTGCCCGCGGCTGGTCTGCCTCTGACGGGTCTGCCTGCGACGGGTTTGACGGGGCAAGCTGCTCTCGATGCCCGGCGCGGGTATGTCCCACAGATCGACTCAGGTCAGGCCGGGCTCGATGCTCGGCGAGGAATCCGACCGGAGGCCGTCAGCGGGCAGGCCCAGCTCGATCTTGAGCGAGGAGTCGGCAGCCGGCCCGGGCCCGGCAAGCAGTCTTCGTCCGGGCTCCGCCGGACGTCCCGGTTCCGGTCCGGGACCGGATCGGAGTCGAGCTCAAGGGCGCGACCGGAGCCGCGGTGGGCCCGCAACGATCCGGAACGGCCGATCGGATACGACCCGGAGCGCTGGGCCGGCTTCGAGTCCGGCGATCAGCTCGGTGATCCCAGCCGCGATCCCAGTCACGAGTCCAGCCGCGATCCCAGCGGCGAGGGCCTCTGGCCGTCCGGTGACTCAGGGCCGGGCGAGGCGGGTCTGCGCGCCGGAGGCTTCGGCCCGGAAGGTCAACCGGGCCGAAGGTCGAAAGAACGGCCGGGTCTCAAGTCCGGGTCTCGTCCTGATCGCCCCCGGAAGCCGCGCCCGGAGCGTTCCGCGGAAGAACGGGCCGAGCGCACGGCTCAGCGCCGGGAGCGGGCGGCGGCCGAGATCGCCGCCGATCCCGCGGCGGCGGCCCGGTCCATCGTGCTGCGCCAGCTGACCATGGGAGCCCGCACCCGGGCTCAGTTGCGGCAGGCGATGGCCCGCAAAGACATCCCGGAGGAGGTGGCGAACGCCGTCCTCGACCGGTTTGAAGAGGTCGATCTGGTCGACGACGAGGAGTTCGCCCGACAGTGGGTGCAGAGCCGGCATCTCGGCCGGGGCCTGGCTCCCCGGGCGCTGGCCTACGAGTTGCGGCAACGCGGCGTCGCCGAACAGACCCTCAAGGACGCCGTCGACGCGGTCAGCCCGGACGACGAGCTGGCGGCCGCCCGCGAACTGGTCCGGCGCAAGGCCACAACCATGGGCAGCGACGATCCGCAGCGCCGGGTTCGGCGGCTGGCCGGGATGCTGGCCCGCAAGGGCTACGGCGGTGGGGTCGCGATGCAGGCCATCCGCCTGGAGCTGGCCGAACTCGATCTGCCCGACCCGGACGACGTCGAAGACCTCGGCCCGGACTGATTCCGGAGGTCACCCGGACCCGTCCCAGGAGACCAGCGAGACCACGTTCCGGGAGATAAGCGAGACCACGTTCCAGGAGATCAACTGGCGGTGAGCTTGACCCGGCGACCTCGGCCCATGGCCACGGCCTCGTCGTCGGTTACCATGGCGAAGGCGCCGGCCGGCACACCGGGAAGGCCGGCCACCCGGGCCGCGACCGCCAGCAGGTCATCCAGTTCGGCCGCGGTAACGAAAAAGACGTAGACACGGCCGAACTCCTCGCCCTCGTCGAAGACCTCCACTTCGCCACGTTCCTGCAGATCTTCGAGGAACTCGTCGACCTGGCGGATCCAGGGGAACGGGTAAGCGCCGGCCGATAGGTCGGCCGGCGACACCAGCGGTACGTGAATCTCGACAACGGTCTCGGGCACACCCCAGTATCCCGCCCGGCCGGTGGTGGGGATCGACCGGGGCCGGGGCGGGAGCGTCGTATGGTTGACCCGCCATGACGATCGATCACGCGGGCCCGACCGCGCTCCCCGAAACCGTCGTCGATGCCGCCTCCCACCAGCGGGCCGACGGCGGGACCACGCGCACCTACGAGGTGCGGACCTTCGGCTGCCAGATGAACGTCCACGACTCCGAGCGCCTGTCCGGCATGCTCGACGCGGCCGGTTACCTGCCGGCGGTCAAGGGCGATCCGGCCGACCTGGTCGTCTTCAACACCTGCGCGGTGCGCGAGAACGCCGACAACAAGCTGTACGGCAACCTCGGTCAGCTCGCTCCGATGAAGGCCTCGCGGCCGGGCATGCAGATCGCCGTCGGTGGCTGCCTGGCCCAGAAGGACCGCGACACCATCGTCAAGCGGGCCCCCTGGGTCGACGTCGTCTTCGGCACCCACAACCTCGGCTCGCTGCCGGCCCTGCTCGAGCGGGCCCGGCACAACGAAGAGGCCCAGGTCGAGATCCTGGAGTCGCTCGACGTCTTCCCCTCCACCCTGCCCACCCGGCGCGAGTCGGCCGCCGCGGCCTGGGTGTCGATCAGCGTCGGCTGCAACAACACCTGCACCTTCTGCATCGTGCCGAGCCTGCGCGGCAGCGAGCGGGACCGCCGGCCGGGGGAGATCCTGGCCGAGATCGAGGCCCTGGTCGCCGAGGGCGTGGTCGAGGTGACCCTGCTCGGCCAGAACGTCAACACCTACGGCGTCGAGTTCGGTGACCGGGGCGCCTTCGCGGCCCTGCTGCGCACCTGCGGGACGGTGCCCGGCCTGGAGCGGATCCGGTTCACCAGCCCCCACCCGGCGGCCTTCACCGACGACGTGATCGAGGCCATGGCGGCCACCCCGACTGTCATGCCCCAGCTGCACATGCCGCTGCAGTCCGGCTCGGACCAGGTGCTGCGGGCGATGCGCCGCTCGTACCGCTCGGCCAAGTTCCTCGGCATCCTGGACCGGGTCCGTGAGCAGATCCCGCACGCGGCCATTTCCACCGACATCATTGTCGGCTTCCCGGGCGAGACCGAGCAGGACTTCCAGGCCACCCTGGACGTCGTCGCCCGGGCCCGGTTCGCCCAGGCGTTCACGTTCCAGTACTCGCCCCGCCCGGGCACGCCGGCCGCGACCCTGCCCGACCAGGTGCCGAAGGCCGTCGTCCAGGAGCGGTACGAGCGGCTGATCGCCCTGCAGGAGGAGATCTCCTGGCAGGAGAACCAGACCCTGGAGGGCCGGGTGGTCGAGGTGCTGGTCACCGAGGCCGAGGGGCGTAAGGACGGCGCCACCCACCGGCTGTCGGGCCGGGCGCCGGACAACCGGCTGGTGCACTTCGCCGTCCCGGCCGGCGGGCCGACACCGAGACCGGGCGACTTCGCCACGGTCCGGGTGACCTACGCCGCACCGCACCACCTGGTCGCCGACCACACCTCGAACACCGACCGCACCTCGAACACCGACCTCAACCCGGGGACCGATCGGAGCGGCGAGCCGGTCTACGCCGTGCGGCGCAGCCCGGCCGGTGACGCCTGGGATCGGCGGCAGGCCGACTCCTGCGGCCCGGTGCCCGGTCCGGTGACTGGCTCGACCGCCGGTGCGGCCGGTGTGATCAGGCCGGTCGGGCTCGGACTGCCCGTCGTTCGCCGTCCCTGAGTGCTCCTCAGAGGGTCGTCTAAGGGATCGCCTCCGGTATCGGGCCGGCCCTAAGGGGTCCGAGGCCCAGATCTGAGGTCGTGCGACCGCTCGACGACGTGATCACTCGATCCGACGGCAGGGGTCGCGAAGCAATGCTTGACAGGTCAGATCGGGACGTCGTCAGGACGTCGCCGGGATGCCTGTTGAGGAGTAATGATGACCGTCCGGTCAAGCACCTATCTCCATGATCCGAGTGTCGACGCCGGGTTCGGCCTGGGCCCCGGGGCGGGCCTGCCGGGAATTCGGGTCGAGACCTTCGCCGAGGCCGAAATGCGTTACCGGGAGCAGAGATGGCTGGCCGAAGCGCGCCGCAGCGAGCAGCAGAACCGGCACCGGAACTCCCGGCGGAACCAGAACCGTCGGGGGTTGGTGTCACGATGGACGACGTGGTTGCCGTCCGCCCTCGTTCACCGTTCGTCGGTCGAGCCGCAGAGCTCGAACGTCTGCGGCAGCTGAGTGCTGCCGCCGTCGCCGGCACGGCGGCGGCGGTGCTGGTCTCCGGCGATGCCGGCGTCGGCAAGACCAGTCTGCTGGCCGAGGCCGCGCGGCGGGCCGACGACGACGGGCTGCTGGTCCTGCTCGGGCGGTGCGTCGACCTGGGCACGGGGGCCCTGCCCTATCTGCCGTTCGCCGAGGCGCTGTCCCAGCTGGTTCGGGCGGGGGAATCAGCCGGGAGTGCCGAGGCGGGCGCCGAATCGAACGGCCCGGCGGCCCGGGCGGCCGCGGTGGTCCGCCAGGTCGCTCAGGAACGCCCTGGCCTGGCCCGGATCGCCGGGCGATCAGGCCGTCCGCCGGCGGAGCGGGCCCCGGGCGATGCGGGCCTCGACCGGCTGGCCCTCTTCGAGGCCGTGGCCCACGTGCTGGGCCGGCTCGGTGACGAGGTCGCTCCACTCCTGCTGGTCATCGAAGATCTGCACTGGGCCGACGCCTCCACCCGCGACCTGATCCGGTTCCTGCTGGCCCGGCTGGGCACCGACCGGCTGCTGGTGGTGGCCAGCTACCGGGGCGACGACCTGCATCGCCGGCACCCGCTGCGCCCCCTGATCGGTGAGCTCGTCCGGCTGCCGCAGGTGGAGCGGATGGAGCTGCTGCCGTTCGTCGACAGCGAACTGGCCGACTTCCTCACCGGTCTGCACGGTGCCCGGTTGCCCGACGAGCAACTGCAGCAGATCACCTCCCGCTCGGCCGGCAACGCCTATTACGCCGAGGAGCTGCTGGCCGCCGGGCTCGGCGACCAACTGCCGGCCGCGCTGGCCGATGTCCTGCTCGACCGGTTGGAACAGCTCACTCCGGCCGGTCAGCGGCTGGTCCGGATGGCCTCGGTGCTCGGCTCGGCCCGGATCGACGACTGGTTGCTTCGCGGGGCCGTCCGCGACCTGGCCGCCGGCCCCGGGGTCGAGGACGCCGACGGCCGGGCCCCCACCGACGGCGACCCGGGGATGGAGATCGAGCACGCCGTGCGCGAGGCCCTGGCCCATCAACTGCTGGTGCCGGACGGCCCGGACCGGTACGCCTTCCGGCACGCGCTGCTGCAGGAGGCCGTCTACACCGACCTGCTGCCCGGCGAACGGGTCCGGCGGCACGCCAGCGTGGCCCACCGGCTGGCCGAACTGACCCAGAGCGACGACCGCCGCGGCAACCGGCTGGCCGCCGAGCTGGCCCGGCACAGCCTGGCCGCTCACGACCTGCCGTTGGCCCTGACCGCCTCGCTGCGGGCGGCCTCGGAGGCGGCCCGGGCCAGTGCCCCGACCGAGGCCATGGCCCACTACGAGCAGGCCCTGCAGCTGTGGGACGCGGTGGCCGCCGACCGCCGTCCCGAAGGCCGCAACCAGGTCGAGATCGGGGTGGTCGCGTCCAATGCCGCCGCCGACGCCGGCCTGCACGAGCGGGCCCTGCACCTGGCCGAGGCGGCCCTCGACGAGGCCCTCTGCCGCACCGCCCAGTTCGGCCCGGCCGAGGTGGCCCAGGCCCGGGCGGCGGTGGCGCTGCACCTGTACGCCGTCGAGCGCCCGACCGAGGCCCGCGACCTGGCCCGTCAGGTGATCTCCGACCTCGGCCAGGAGCCGCCGTCCGCGGCCCGGGTGCTGGCCCGGTTGCTTGAGGCCCGGGTCGACCTGTCGTTCAGCGAGGCCGAGGCCGCCCTGGCCGTAATCCCGGCGGCCCTGGCCGAGGCCGAGACGCTGGGTCTGCTCGGATCGGCGGCCGAGCTGCTCACCACCCGGGCTGTGGCCCTGGGCATGGTCGGCAGCCCCACCGAGGCCGAGCAGTGGGACGTGGCCCGGGCCGCGGCCGAGCGCGCCGGCGACCAGGCCGCGATGATCCGGGTGCTCTACAACATCGCCATCGACCGGCTCGACTCCGGCGACCTGGCCGGCGGGGCGGTGTCGCTGTCCGAGGCGGCCCGGCTGGCCGACGCGACCGGGCTGGCCAGCAGCCTCTACGGGGCGCAGAGCCGGTCGCTGCTGATCACCACGTACTGGCAACTCGGTGACGCCGACGCCGCCCTGGCCGTGGTCGATCCGGGCGAGGGTTCCGAGAGCGACCGGCTCACCGCCACCCTGGTCCGGCGGCTGCGGATCTTCGAGTTGCCGGTGCTGGCCGCCCGCGACCCCGAGCAGGTGCTGACCGCCGACCAGTGGCTGGTGATCGGCGACAACTCCTGGCACCGGCAGGTGCTGAACACGGCCCGGGCCGAGGCCCTGCTCTGGCTGGGCCGCTGGGCCGAGTCGGCCCGCGCCGCCGACCTGGCCCTGAGCTTCCTCGACGTCACTTCCGAGCCCTACCCGCTGGCCGGGATCGCGATCGGGGTGACGGCGGTGGCCGCCTACGCCGATGCGACCGCCCACGCCCGCGAGCGCGGCGATCACGACGAGGAACGCCGCCTGATCGACGCCGCGGCCCGGTTCGTCGAGGACGGCCGCGAACGTGGCCGTCGCGGGCGGCCGCGGCGTGGGGTGATGGGTCCGGAAGGGCGGGCCTGGCTGGCCCGGCTCGAGGTCGAGGCCGTCCGGCTGACCGGGGACGACGGCGAGTCGGCCTGGGCCGAGGTGGCCACGGCGTTCGACGGGGTTTGCCTGATCGAGGTGGCCCGGGCCCGTTGGCGGCGAGCGCAGCTGCTGGTCCGGGCCGGCCGGCGGGACGAGGCCCGGGCCGAGGCGGCGGCGGCCCATGAGGCGGCCGTCCAGCTCGGCGCCCAGCCGCTGGTGGCCGCCCTCGACGAACTCGGCCGGCGGGCCCGGTTCGAGGTCGCCCGGCCGGTCGGGTCCGATCTACTGACCCCCCGCGAGCGCGACGTGATGGCCCTGGTGGCCCAGGGCCTGACCAACCGGGCGATCGGGGAACAGCTGTTCATCAGCGAGAAGACCGCCAGCGTGCACGTCTCCAACGTGCTGGCCAAGCTCGGGGCCTCCGGCCGGGCCGAGGCGGTGGCGATCATCGGCCGCCGCGGCCTGATCGACTGACGGCGGTCGGCCATGAAGGGCGTCGGTGAGGACGTCCGTCGGCGATGACGCGGGTCGGCGATGGCGCGGGTCGGCACCGGCGCGGGTCAGTGACGAGTTACGCTCGGTGGTCGTGCTTGCAGCGGCAGTTGTCCCTCACCCCCCGATCCTGGTCCCGGCCCTCGCGACCGGGGCCGCCCCGGCGCTGGAGCCCCTCCTGGCCGCCTGCGACGCCGCGGTCGCCGGCCTACTGGAACGGTCCCCGCAGACGCTGGTCTGCGTCGGTGCCGGCCAGCGGACCACCCGCCGGCGGGTCGAGGACTGGGGCACCCTGGCCGGTTACGGCGTCGTCGTCGAGGCCCCGAGCGAGCACAACGAGGCCCCGGCCCGGCTGCCGCTCTCGCTGACCATCGGGCGGTGGCTGCTGGAACGGGCCGGCTGGACCGGCGCGCTGGTGTTGCAGGAGCTGGCCCCGGCGGCCTCGGCCCACGAATGTGCGCTGATCGGCAGCCGGCTGGTGGCCGAGACCGGCCCCTCGACGAGCTGGCTGGTTCTCGGGGACGGCAGCAACCGCCGGGGAGATCGGGCGCCGGGCCAGAACGACGCCCGGGCCGGCGAGTTCGACGCCGCCGTGGCCGCGGCGTTCGCGGCGGCCGACCTGGACGCGCTGAACGACCTCGACGTCGCCCTGGCCGCCGAACTGGGCGTGATCGGCCGGCCCGGGTGGCAGGTGCTGGCCGGGGCGGTCCGCTCCGCCACAGCCACAGCCACAGCCACAGCCACAGCCACTGGCACCGCGATTCCCACCGCCGGGACCACCCCGGCCCCGGAACCGGGCCCCGCGGACCAGCCGGCCGAAGCCGTCGAGCCGAAGATCGAGGCCACCGTCCGGTACGACGACGCGCCGTTCGGCGTCGAGTACCTGGTCGCCGACTGGCGGTTCCAGTGACGCCGCCCCCTGCCGCGGACGGGCCGGAGGTTCCCGAAGGCCTGGGCCTGATCGCGGTCGTCGGCCCGACCGCGACCGGCAAGTCCGACCTCGCTCTGGCCCTGGCCGAGGCCCTCGACGGTGAGGTGATCAACGCGGACGCCCTCCAGCTCTACCGGGGGATGGACATCGGCACCGCCAAGCTGCCGCCGGCGATGCGTCGCGGCGTCCCGCATCACCTGCTCGACGTCCTCGACGTGACCCAGGAGGCCAGCCTGGCCGCCTACCAGCGGGACGCCCGAGCGGCCCGGGACGAGGTGGTGGCCCGGGGCCGGGTGCCGATCCTGGTCGGTGGGTCGGGCCTGTACGTGCGGGCGGTGCTGGACCGGCTGGAGATCCCGCCCACCGATCCGGCCGTGCGGGTGCGGCTGGAACGGGAGGCCGAGTCGACCGGGGCCGAGCCGATGCACGCCCGGCTGGCCGAACTGGACCCGGTGGCGGCGATCGCCATCCTGCCCGGCAACGTTCGCCGGGTGGTCCGGGCCCTGGAGGTGATCGAGCTGACCGGGCGGCCGTTCAGTGCCACCCTGCCCAAGCCGCAGTACCACCGCCCGGCGGTGCAGATCGGGCTGGACGCCCCGCGTGACGTCCTGGACGAGCGGATCGCCGCCCGGGTCGAGCGGATGTGGAAGGACGGCCTGATCGACGAGACCCTGGCCCTGGTCGCCGAGGGCCTGCTGGACGGGCGGACCGCGCCGCGCGCGCTCGGTTACGCCCAGGTGCTGCGGATGTTCGAGGGTGAACTGGACGACGTCGCGGCCCGGGCCGACACCATCGTCACGACCCGCCGGTTCGCCCGCCGGCAGGAGTCCTGGTTCCGCCGTGATCAGCGGATCACCTGGCTGCCCTTCGGCGCCCCCGATCTGGTCGGCCGGGCCCTGGCCGCGATCCACGCCGTACCCTGACCCCGTGAGCATCGCGTTTGCCAAGGGGCACGGCACCGAGAACGACTTCGTGCTGATCGACGACCCGGACGGCGGTTTCGACCTGACCCCACCGGTGATCCGTGAGTTGTGCGACCGGCGGGTCGGTCTGGGCGCCGACGGCGTGATCCGGGTGGTCCGCAGCCGGTACGCCGGGGTCGGCCTGGACGGCGACGACTCGGCCCCCGAGTGGTTCATGGACTACTGGAACGCCGACGGCACCCCGGCCGAGATGTGCGGCAACGGGGTCCGCGTCTTCGTCAGCCACCTGATCGCCCAGGGCTGGCTCGATCTGCCCGACGGTGGCCAGAGCCTGATCGCGACCCGTGGCGGCCCGAAACTGGTCCGCCGTCAGGGTGACGCGATCTCGGCCGACCTCGGACCCTGGCAGGTGGTCGGCGGCCCGGCCGCGGTCGACGTGGGCGGCGACGTCAAGGTCACACTGCCCGGGATGCCGGAGATGCCGGTGCTGCCGGGGCTGTCGGTGGCGCTCGGCAATCCGCACGTCGTCGTCGTGCTCCCCGATGTCGAGACCCTGGCCGGGCTCGACCTGAGCGTGGCCCCGATCGTCGAGCCGACCCCGGTCAACGGCACCAACGTCGAACTGGTGGTGCCGATCCACGACCAGCACCTCGGCCAGGAGCTCGGCCACCTGGTGATGCGGGTGCACGAGCGGGGCGTGGGCGAGACCCGGTCCTGCGGGACCGGAGCGGTCGCGGCGGCCCTGGCCGCCCGGGCCTGGGGCGGCGCCGGTGCCCCGGACGTCTGGCGGGTCGACGTCCCGGGCGGGACGCTGCAGGTCACGATCGAGGGCAGTGCCACCGAAGGCCTGGTCGGCGAGCTCGCCGGCCCGGCCGTCATCGTCGCCCGGGGCGAGTTGCTCGACCTCTGACCGGCTCGGTCACCGGCCGAACCGGTGACCGGGCCGGCCCGCAGCAGACCGGGGTTCAGGCGTCGGGCGAGTGCACCTTGAGCACCCGGTAGCCCTTGGCGCTACCGGCCCGCTCGACGCTCCAGCCCGCCGGCAGCGTGTCCTGCAGCCAGCGCTGCAGCGAGTCCGAGCCGAGGTTGCGCTGCACCACCAGGTGCGCGTCGCCGCCCGGAACCAGCCGGGGCAGCCAGCGCAGCATCAGCTCGTGCAGCTGTTCCTTGCCGATCCGGATCGGCGGGTTCGACCAGATCGCGGCGAACCGCAGCTGCGCCGGGACGTCGTCCGGCCGGACCGGGCGGACGTTCGCCGTCCCCGCTCGGCCCGCGTTCTCGCCGGTCAGCTCCAGCGCCAGATCGTTGACGTCGACCGCCCAGACGGTGGCCTCGGGCGACAGCAGGGCCTGGGTGACGGCCAGCGGACCCCAGCCGCAACCCAGATCGAGCAGGTCTCCGGTCGGGGGCGGGGCCGGCACCTCGCGCAGCAGCACCCGGGTGCCCAGGTCGAGGCGTTCCGAGCTGAACACCCCGCCCGACGAGATCAGCGTGACCTCGTGGCCGCCCAGGGTCAGGTGCAACTCCCGGCGGCTCTGCGGGTCGGGCCGCTCGGGGGTGTGGAAGTAGTGCGGCTGAGGTTCCTGCGGTGCGCTCGTCATGACCGGCCAAGCCTAAGCCACCGGCCGGGCTCGGCACCGGCCCGCAGGAATCTCGCTCGACCGCCGATCGTTGAGATGGGAGTCTGAGCACACCATGACGAAAGAGGATGCCCTGACTATCAAGCACCCCGCCACCGGCGACGTCGCCGGTGAGCTCACCCCCGACGCCGCCGAGAGTGCTGCGCCGTCACCCGATCAGCGCAGTTCGGCCGTCGACCGGATTCTGTCCCGGGTCGGCACCGCGCTCAGCGACGGCGACACCGGTCACCACGATCGGGACGGTGAGCAGACCGACCTGTCCGACCGCCAGGCGCTGCGCCGGGTCGGCGGGCTCTCGACCGAGCTCGAGGACGTCACCGAGGTCGAGTACCGCCAGCTCCGGCTGGAGCGGGTGGTGCTGGCCGGCATCTGGACCTCGGGCACGTCGGACGACGCCGAGAACTCGATCCGTGAGCTCGCCGCGCTGGCCGAGACGGCCGGCTCCGAGGTGCTCGACGGCGTCCTTCAGCGGCGCAGCTCGCCCGACCCGGGCACGTATCTGGGCTCGGGCAAGGCCCAGGAGCTGCGCGGGATCGTGGAGGCCTCCGGGGCCGACACGGTGGTGGTCGACGGCGAGCTCGCGCCGTCCCAGCGCCGTTCGCTGGAAGACGTCGTGAAGGTCAAGGTGATCGACCGGACGGCGCTGATCCTCGACATCTTCGCCCAGCACGCGAAGTCCAAGGAGGGCAAGGCCCAGGTCGAGCTGGCCCAGCTGGAGTACCTGCTGCCGCGGCTGCGCGGCTGGGGTGACTCGATGTCCCGGCAGGCCGGTGGCCAGGTCGGTGGCGCGGCGGCCGGGATGGGCTCGCGCGGGCCCGGCGAGACCAAGATCGAGCTCGACCGGCGGCGGATCCGCGACCGGATGGTCAAGCTGCAGCGAGAGATCAAGGAGATGAAGAAGGCCCGGGTGACCAAGCGCGACTCGAGGCGGCGCAACTCCACGCCGTCGGTGGCCATCGCCGGCTACACCAACGCCGGCAAGTCGAGCCTGCTCAACCGGCTCACCGGGGCCGGCGTCCTGGTCGAGAACGCGCTGTTCGCGACCCTCGACCCGACCGTGCGCCGGGCTGCGACGCCCGACGGGCGGGAGTTCACCCTGGCCGACACGGTCGGGTTCGTCCGGGCCCTGCCGACCCAGCTGGTCGAGGCGTTCCGCTCGACCCTGGAGGAGGTCTCCGACTCCGACCTGGTGCTGCACGTGGTCGACGGCAGCCACCCGGATCCGGAAGGGCAGCTGGTCGCCGTCCGGTCCGTGCTGGCCGAGGTCGGCGCGGACAAGGTCAACGAGCTGGTGGTGATCAACAAGGCCGATGCGGCCGACCCGGAGGTGCTGGCCCGGCTACTGCTGCGCGAGCCGCGGGCGCTGGTCGTCTCGGCCCGCACCGGCGACGGGATCGACAAGTTGCTGGACCGGATCGCCGACGACCTGCCCCGGCGCGACGTCACCGTCCAGGTGCTGGTCCCGTTCAGCCGGGGCGACCTGGTCAACCGGGTGCACACGGAGGGCGACGTCCTGCTCGAGGAGCACACCGGCGAGGGCACCCGGCTGAACGCCCGGGTCGGGCCTCTGCTGGCGGCCGAGCTGAACGGCTTCCTGGAGCCGGCGCTCAACCTCAGCTGATCTCGCCCGCCCACGGGTAGGACGGCTGGGCCCCCGGCCGGGTGACCGACAGGGCGGCCACCCGGACCGCGATCGGCAGCGCGGTGGCCAGGTCGTCGCCCTCGGCCAGACGCCAGGCCAGGGCGCCGGCCAGGGCATCGCCGGCGCCGGTGGTGTCGACCACGCTCACCGGCGGGGCGGGTGCGGTGACCAGACCCCGATCGTCGACGGCGATCGCGCCGGCCGCGCCGAGCGTGACCACGGCCGAGCGGGGTCCGGTGGCCCGGACGGCCCGGGCCAGCTCGGGCCCGGCCTCGAGGCCGGCCGTCGACGGCCCGGGCAGGCCCTCGGCCGCGATCAGGTCGCGTGCCTCCTGCTCGTTGACCAGCACCGGGTCGGCCTGCAGCAACAACGCGCGGGGGACCGGCCCGGACGGCGCCAGCGACAGCAGCACCCGCCCTCCGGCCTGATGGGTGATCGCCGCCGCGGCCGCGCTGACCTCGGCGTCCACCTCTCGCTGCAGGACCAGCACCCGGGCCCCGGCCAGCCGTTCGGCCTGGGCCTCGACATCGTCCAGCGACAGTTGGCCGTTGGCGCCCGGGCTGATCACGATGCTGTTGTCGCCGTCCGGAGTGATCAGGACGACGGCCGTCCCGGTCGGGGCGCTGCCGGTCCGCAGCCCGGCCGGATCCACCCCGGCCGAGCGCACGGACGAGCGGATCAGCCGGCCGTGGTCGTCGTCGCCGACACAGCCGACGAAACTGACCGCGGCTCCCAGCCGGGCGGCGGCCACGGCCTGGTTGGCTCCCTTGCCGCCGGGCGTGACGACGAGATCGCCGCCGAGCACGGTCTCGCCCGCGGCCGGCCGGCGGTCGACGGCGATCACCAGGTCGGCGTTGGCCGAGCCGACCACCACCACCCGGGCGCGCGTCGTCGTCGGGTCGGTCTCAGGAGTCGGGTCGGCCGGTGCGGAGGGCATCCGGCCAGTATCGGCCCGGTGTCAGCCATTGGCCCAGCGTCAGCTGTCGGGCCGGCGTCAGCGTCAGGGTGCGTGAGGGTCAGCCCGTCATGGGGTGCAGGGCGGTCAGCGGGATCCGGGGGACCGGTGGCACCGCGTCCCGCGGATCGCGGCGATCGGTGCCGGCCCGGGTCAGGTCCAGCGTCACCGACACCACCGAGCCGCCGGTCGACCGGTTGGTCACGGCCACGTCGAGAGCGAGGTGGGCCACGAGGTACAGCCCGCGCCCGCCGTCGGCCAGGGGATCCTCGGGCAGCCGGGCCACCAGGCCGGCGTCGTCCTCGACCGGAAATCCCGGCCCCAGATCGGCGACGCTCAGCAGCGGGTGAGCGCCGTCCCAGCGCAGGCTCACCCAGGCCTTGCCGGTGGTGTGGGCCAGGGCGTTGCTGAGCAGTTCGGCGACCACCACCTCGCTGGCGGCCAGGTCGGCGTCGGGTTCGGCCTGCCGGGTGAGCAACCGCATGATCTGCTGGCGGAGCCGGGGGACGGCCGCGGTGTCAGCTGGTTCCAGCGCCCACTCCACAGGTCCTCCTCGGCCGAGTTCGCGGGAACGCTGCCGGCGGAACGGCCGTGCGCTGCTCATGCAGTCGCTCCCTGGGTCCGCGGATCGGGTGGTCAGCGTGCCCTGCTCACACGCTATGAACGCAGAGTGACATCTGACGATCAGCGACACGGGGCGAAGCGGGATATTCAGCCCTTCGGGTGAGAGCCGGTTAGGCTCCTTCGGTGGCTGCCTCCCCAGATCTGCCCGAGGGCGGGCCCGTCCGTCCGGACAAGCCGGCCAAGTCCGGGGCCGGAGCCTCCCGGCCGGCGGCGTCGAAGTCGTCCACCCCGGTCGCGAAGCTGCTCGCCTCGGCGGTGACCTCGATCGGGGGAGTGCCGCGAGAGGGCCAGCTGAAGATGGCCGAGGCGGTCGAGGCCGCGCTCGGCTCCGGCCGGCATCTGCTGGTGCAGGCCGGCACCGGGACCGGCAAGTCGCTCGGCTATCTGGTTCCGGCCGGCGCGCACGCCGTCCGGGGCGACAAGCCGGTGGTGATCTCGACCGCGACCCTGGCCCTGCAGGCCCAGATCGTGGACGGTGACCTGCCGCGGCTGTCCGACGCCCTGGCCCCCGACCTCGGCCGCAAGCTCACCTGGCAGCTGGTCAAGGGCCGGCGCAACTACCTCTGCCTGCACAAACTGGCCGGTGGCTTCCCGGATGAGGAGGAAACTCTCTTCGATGCACCGCTCGACCCGCCGGAACCGGACCCGGCCGAGCGGGCGGTCAGCCACCCGGCGCCGCCCCGCGGGCTGGCCGGCGGCACCGGTGGTGGCCGGCTCGGCCGGGAGGTGGTCCGGTTGCGGGAGTGGGCCGAGAACACCACCAGCGGCGATCGCGACGAGCTGATCCCGGGGGTCTCGGAGCGGGCCTGGCGGCAGGTCTCGGTCAGCGCTCACGAGTGCCTGGGCTCGCGGTGCCCGATGGTGACCGAGTGCCATGTGGAGCTGGCCCGGGAGCGGGCCCGCAGCGTCGACGTCGTGGTGTCCAACCACGCCTTCGTCGCGATCGACTCGTTCGAGGGCCGGCAGATGCTGCCCGAGCACGACGTGCTGATCCTGGACGAGGCCCACGAGTTCGCCGACCGGGTCACCTCGGTGATCACCGACGAGCTGACCGCCTCGGGGGTGGAGGCCGCGGCCCGGCGGGTCCGCAAGATCGGCGTCGGGGACACCGGCGGCCTCGAGGTGGCCGGGGAGACCCTGGAGGCGGTGCTCGAGGGTTTGCCGGCGGGCCGGCTGGAGCAGGGCCTGCCCGACGGGTTGCAGGCCGCGGTGGGTTCGCTGCGCGACAACGCCCGGCTGGTCATCACCGCCATCTCGCAGCTCGGCCCGGAGAAGGGCGGCGACGCCGACGGCGCCCGCCAGGTGGCCAAGGCCGCGGTTTCGGAGATCTTCGACGTCGCCGAGCGGCTGGCCGCGGACGCCGGGCAACCGGGCGGGCACGACGTCGTCTGGGTGTCGCGGACCAGGCGCTTCGACGGCGGCGAGCGGGTCGGTCTGCACGTGGCCCCGCTCTCGGTGGCGGGCCTGCTGCGGGACCGGTTGTTCGGCGACCGGACGGTGGTGCTGACCTCGGCCACCCTGGCCCTGGGCGGCAGCTTCGACTCGGCCGCCGGTTCGGTCGGCCTGCTCGGGCCGGACGCGCCGGCGTGGACCGGCCTCGACGTCGGCAGCCCGTTCGACTACCCCCGGCAGGGCATCCTGTACCTGGCCAAGCACCTGCCGGCGCCGGGCCGCGAGGGCGCCTCGCCCGAGGCGATGGACGAGCTGGCCGACCTGATCACGGCGGCCGGCGGGCGGACGCTGGGGCTGTTCTCGTCCCGGCGGGCGGCCGAGGCCGCCGCCGAGGCGATGCGGGAGCGGCTCGACCTGCCCATCTTGTGCCAGGGCGACGACGCCACCCCGACCCTGGTCCGCGAGTTCGCCCGCGACGCCCGGACCTGCCTGTTCGGCACCCTGACCCTGTGGCAGGGCGTGGACGTGCCCGGGTCGGCCTGTCAGCTGGTGGTGGTGGACCGGATCCCGTTCCCCCGGCCGGACGATCCGCTGGCCTCGGCCCGCTCGCGGGCGGTGGCCCAGGCCGGCGGCAACGGCTTCATGTCGGTGTCGGCCGTGCACGCCGCGTTGCGGCTGGCCCAGGGGGTGGGGCGGCTGGTGCGCACCTCCGACGACAAGGGCGTGGTCGCGGTGCTGGACCCCCGGCTGGCCACGGCCAGGTACGGCGGCTTTCTGCGGACGTCGCTGCCGCCGTTCTGGACGACCACCGACCGGGAGAAGGTGCTGGACGCGCTGCGCCGGATCGACGCCTCGGCCTCCGAGGTGCGCCCGGTGCGGGACCTGAGCACCCGGGCCGGGGCCGGGGCCGGCCGGAGCTGACCCCGGCTGACCCGAGTGAGGTGGTGGGTGGAGCGTTGTTGCGCGCCGTTCAGGGGCCGAGCGACACCCGAACCGCAGTGGTCAGATCGGCGTAGGTGTGCACGCCGTCGAGGAAGTCGTCGGGGAACGAGACGTCGAGCGCCTCGCCCATCGCGCTGATCAGCGCGCCGCAGTCTTCCTCGCCGACACCGAGGTCGTGGTGCAGGTGCAGATCCCCGGTGAGGTCGTCCGGAGGTAGCCGGAGCTGCCGGGCGACCACGGTGCGGACCATCAGATCCAGCTGCGGATCGGACACGTCGACCTCCTCTGTGCGAGGTTCTGCCCCTCGCACAACGGTGTGCTGACTGCTTTCGCCGTCACGAGATTAGCGCGGCCGACCCGATCTGCCCGTCACATCCGGCGCATCACGGCCACGACCCGCCCGAGGATGGTCGCGTTGCCCCCCGGAATCGGCTGGTAGGCCGAGTTCTGCGGCAGCAGCCAGATCTCCCCGTCGCGGCGCTTGAACGTCTTCACGGTGGCTTCGCCGTCGATCATCGCCGCGACCACCTCGCCGTTCTCGGCCACCGGCTGGCGGCGGATGGCGACCCAGTCGCCGTCACAGATCGCGGCGTCGACCATCGAGTCGCCCACCACCTTGAGCAGGAACAGCTCGCCGTCGCCGACCAACTGCTTGGGCAGTGGGAAGACATCCTCGATGGCCTGTTCGGCCAGGATCGGGCCACCGGCGGCGATCCGGCCGACCAGGGGCACGTAGGACGGCGCCGGCCGGGCGTCGCGCTGCCCGGTCTCGTCGGCCAGCGAGCCGAGCTGGGACGTCGCGTGGTGCCGCTCGGCGGCCGCGCTGCGGTCGCCGGGCATGATCACCTCGATCGCCCGCGGACGGTTCGGGTCGCGACGCAGGAAGCCCTTGCGTTCCAGGCTGGTCAGCTGGTGCGCCACGCTGCTGGGACTGGTCAGGCCCACGGCCTCACCGATCTCGCGCAGGCTCGGCGGGTAGCCCCGCCGCTCGACGGCCAGCTGGATCGTCTCCAGCACCCGGCGCTGGCGAACGGTCAGGCCGTCGCCTCCGGGCGGGCCATCCGGCAGCGTGCGCACGGACGACTGCGGGGTCGGGCTCTCGACGCGTGAGTCCTCTGACATCTCCACCTCCACAAACCAGGTCACCGGTGCCCACCGGTACACGATCACCGTAGGGCGCAACGGCGACACTTTCAAACAAGTGTTCGAACGTGTCTTGGTTCTGTCGGTGGTCGGTGCTAGAAATCAAACAAGCGTTCGATCGAACAGTCGTTCGACCGGCACCTAGTTGAGGCCAGACCGCTGAATGGAGTCCGAGGATGAGTCTCTTGTCCGTTACGCCGTCCACCAGAGATCGTACGACCCGGATCGCGCCGAAGCCCGAATTGCCCCGTCCCGGCGCGCCGCGGCTGCGAGTGGTCCGCGATTACGACCGCCCGGCACCGGCTCCCCGCCGGTCGCCGTCACCGCTGCGGCTCACCCGGCGCGGTCGCATCCTGGCCCGGCTGGCGGTCGCCGCCCTGGTACTGCTGGCCGTGGTGGCCGGCGTGCTGCTGATCGACCGCTCGGCCGCGGCCGACTCGCAGGCGCACCCGATCCCGGTCAGCTACCGGGTCGTGCTGCCGGGGGAGACGTTGTGGCAGATCGCGGGCGAGGTCGCGCCGGGCACCGACCGGCGCGACACCGTGGCCCGGATCAAGGAGCTCAACGCCCTCGACACCGCCGCCGTCAACGCTGGTCAGCGCATCGCCGTCCCGGTCGTGAGTGCTCCCTGAGGCTGGTGTCGGGCTCGTCCGCAACGATCCGGACCCGTCCCGGTCCGCTGCTGACCGCTTTCCCCAACCGGTCCCGGCGTCACTGATCGTCGTCATAGGGTTGCGCTCGGTGCCGGCGCGAATCGATCCTTCACGCGATCCCCGACTCGATGCATCCGGGCGGTCTCGGTGCAGCCTCCCGGCGCGTCGCGGTTGCATCCCGTCGGCCACCCGCCTAGCGTTACCCCTACATCTAGTAGTTACATCGCTGTAAGCTATCCACATGTAGTCCGGAGTTGACCACAGATTTTGGCCGGTCATCCCCATGTTGTCCCCAGGCTCGTCCACAGGGGGCGGGGTTGCGGGCGTCTGAGGTGGGCTTCGGCGTGCGATGCAGTCGTGATCGGCCGGGAGAAGGAAGCTGCTGTGAACTGTCCGTTCTGCCGTAACAACGATTCCCGGGTGGTCGACTCGCGCAGTGCGGACGACGGCGCGGCGATCCGGCGGCGGCGGCAGTGCCCGGAGTGCGGTCGCCGGTTCAGCACCCTCGAGACGGCGAGCCTCACCGTGGTCAAGCGTTCCGGGGCCAGCGAGCCGTTCAGCCGTACCAAGATCATGAGCGGCGTGCGCAAGGCCTGCCAGGGCCGGCCGGTCGGTGAGGACGATCTGGCGCTGCTGGCCCAGCGGGTGGAGGAGCAGATCCGCACCACCGGCTGTGCCGAGATCGAGGCCCACGAGGTGGGCCTGAGCATTCTCGGCCCGCTGCGCGAGCTCGACGAGGTGGCCTACCTCCGGTTCGCCAGCGTCTACCAGGCCTTCGACTCCCTGGAAGATTTCGAGGCCGCGATCACCGTGCTGCGGGCCGAGCGCGAGCCGACCGGGATCGAGCCCGGTGAGCAGCCCTCCGCCGCCGCCCCCGGCAGCACCTGAACCACTACCGAATCACCACAGAACTACCACTGAGCCACCGCCGGTTGCGAGTCCGGGGAAGGTTTCGCAACCGGCGGTCACCAACAGAGCAATGTCTGAGTAGAAGCACGAATACAGCGGTCACCAGGACTGTTACCTGTAGTACGGACGGAAAAAGGGGAACGAAAGCATGACGGAGATCGCATCGGGTCAGGGTGCGCGCAAGACGCGCAGCAAGGCGCCCGAGGTGACGCGCACCGGTCTGAGCATCGGCCGGGTCTACACCACCGAGGGTGTTCACCCCTACGACCAGATCACCTGGGAGCGGCGGGACGTCGTCCAGACCAACTGGAAGTCGGGGGAGACGATCTTCGAGCAGAAGGGCGTCGAGTTCCCGGACTTCTGGAGCCTGAACGCCTCGACCATCGTCACCACGAAGTACTTCCGGGGTGCGGTCGGCAGTGACGTGCGGGAGTGGAGCCTCAAGCAGCTGATCGACCGGGTGGTGCTCACCTACACCAAGGCCGGTCGCGACAACGGCTACTTCCTGGCCGAGGGCGACGCCGAGGTCTTCGAGCACGAGCTCACCCACATGCTTCTGCACCAGGTCTTCAGCTTCAACTCGCCGGTCTGGTTCAACGTCGGCACGCCGGCCCCGCAGCAGGTCAGCGCCTGCTTCATCCTGGCCGTCGATGACGGTATGGACTCCATCCTCAACTGGTACAAGGAGGAGGGGTTCATCTTCAAGGGCGGCTCCGGCGCCGGGCTGAACCTGTCCCGGATCCGGTCCAGCAAGGAGCTGCTCTCCAGCGGCGGCACCGCCTCCGGCCCGGTCTCCTTCATGCGCGGCGCCGACGCGTCGGCCGGCACGATCAAGTCCGGTGGGGCCACCCGCCGGGCGGCCAAGATGGTCGTGCTCGACGTCGACCACCCCGACATCGAGGAGTTCATCGAGACCAAGGCGCGCGAGGAGGAGAAGATCCGGGCGCTGCGCGACGCCGGCTTCGACATGGACCTCGGCGGCAAGGACATCACCAGCGTCCAGTACCAGAACGCCAACAACTCGGTCCGGGTCTCCGACGAGTTCATGCGGGCGGTCGAGTACGGCGAGCAGTTCGGCCTGCGGGCCCGGCTGACCGGCGAGGTGATCGAGACCGTCGACGCCAAGGAACTGTTCGGCAAGATGGCCAAGGCGGCCTGGGAGAGCGCCGACCCCGGCATCCAGTACGACGACACGATCAACGACTGGCACACCACGCCCGAGTCGGGCCGGATCACCGCCAGCAACCCCTGCTCGGAGTACATGCACCTGGACAACTCCAGCTGCAACCTGGCCTCGCTCAACCTGCTCAAGTTCGTCCAAGACGACGGCGGCTTCGATTCGGCCACCTTCGTCAAGGCGGTCGAGCTGGTGATCACCGCGATGGACATCTCGATCTGCTTCGCCGACTTCCCGACCGAGGCGATCGGCGAGACCACCCGCGCCTTCCGCCAGCTCGGCATCGGCTACGCCAACCTGGGCGCGCTGCTGATGGCGTCCGGTCTGGGCTACGACTCCGACGGCGGCCGGGCCATCGCGGCGTCCATCACGTCGCTGATGACCGGCACCGCGTACCGCCGCTCGGCCGAACTGGCCGGCGTCGTCGGTGCTTACGACGGCTACCAGCGCAACGCCGAGGCCCACCGCCGGGTGATCCGCAAGCACGCGGCCGCCAACGACGCGATCCGCACGGTCAGCAAGATGGACATCGACGTGCAGCGGGTGGCCACCCGCGAGTGGGAGAACGGCCTGCGGATCGGCGAGCAGAACGGCTGGCGCAACGCGCAGGCCTCGGTGCTGGCCCCGACCGGCACGATCGGCTTCATGATGGACTGCGACACCACCGGCATCGAGCCCGACTTCTCGCTGGTCAAGTTCAAGAAGCTGGTCGGCGGCGGTTCGATGCAGATCGTCAATCAGACGATCCCGCGGGCCCTGCGCAAGCTCGGCTACGCCGAGGAGACGGTCGAGGCGATCGTCGAGTTCATCGCCGAGAAGGGCCACGTCGTCGACGCGCCCGGCCTGAAGCCGGAGCACTACGAGGTCTTCGACTGCGCCATGGGCGAGCGGGCGATCAAGCCGATGGGGCACGTGCGGATGATGGCGGCGGCCCAGCCGTTCCTCTCCGGTGCGATCTCCAAGACGGTCAACCTGCCCGAGGACGCCACCGTCGACGCCATCCAGGACGTCTATTTCCAGGGCTGGAAGCTCGGCCTCAAGGCGCTGGCCGTCTACCGCGACAACTGCAAGGTCGGTCAGCCGCTCTCGGACGGCAAGAAGAAGGCCGCCGTGGTCGAGGAGCCGGCCGAGGCGGTGCGGGTCGAGTACCGTCCGACCCGTAAGCGGTTGCCCAAGTCGCGCCCGTCGGTGACCACGTCGTTCACCGTCGGCGGGGCCGAGGGTTACATGACCGCCGGCTCCTACCCGGACGACGGCCTGGGCGAGGTCTTCCTCAAGCTCGGCAAGCAGGGCTCGACCCTGGCCGGCGTGATGGATGCCTTCTCGATCGCGGTCTCGGTCGGCCTGCAGTACGGCGTGCCGCTGCCCACCTATGTGGAGAAGTTCACCAACCTGCGGTTCGAGCCGGCCGGTCTGACCGACGACCCGGACGTCCGGATGAGCGCCAGCATCATGGACTACATCTTCCGGCGGCTGGCCCTGGACCACCTGACCTTTGAGGACCGGTCCGCCCTGGGCATCTACACGGCGGCCGAGCGGGCCCGTGAGCTGCAGACCGGTTCGTACCTGCCGAACGACGAGGAGGACGACGCGGTCGAGGAAGAGCTGGAGACCCTGGCCCAGTCGGCTCCGGTCGAGAAGCCGGCCCCGATCGAGAAGCCGGCCACCACCACCGTGGCCGGTGCGGTCACGGCCAAGGCGGCCCCGCTCAAGGTGCATTCCTCGGCCGAGCTGTTCGAGGCGATGCAGGGGCGTACCGCCGACGCGCCGATCTGCTTCACCTGCGGCACGAAGATGCGCCCGGCCGGGTCCTGCTACGTCTGCGAAGGCTGCGGCAGCACCTCCGGCTGCAGCTGAGCAACCCCGCCGGAAAATGTTTGACGGGCGCTGATTCAGGGGCGGTTCTGACCCACAACGGGTCGGGGCCGCCCCTGACTCATGGCCGGCCGAACGGAGCCGAGGTGACCGAGTCCGAGCAGGTTCTCGCTGGTGGCGTGGGCAACGCCGGGCTGACCGTGCGGGTCGGCGAGACCGTGCGCCGGCCCTGGCACACGTCGACCGCAGCCACCCACGCCCTGCTGCGACACCTCGACGACGTGCTGCCCGGGGTCGGCCCGGTGCCGGTCCACGAGTTCGAGTACCAGGGCACCCCCAGTCGCGACGCTCAGGGGCGGGAGGTGCTGAGCTGGGTCGACGGCGAGGTCGCGATCCCGCCGTTCCCGGCCTGGGTGGCGCAGGAGGAGTTCCTGGTCTCGGTGGGGCGGTTGCTGCGCCGGGTCCACGACGCGCTCGAAGGCTGGACCGCCCCGCCGGGCGCGATCTGGTCGAGTGAGATGGCCGACCCCGAGGGCGGCTCGCTGATCACCCACACCGACGTCTGCCCCGACAACGTGGTCACCCGCGGCGGCCGGGCGGTCGCCGTCGTCGACTGGGAGTTCGCCGCCCCGGGCCGACGGATCTGGGACGTCGTCAGCGCGGCCCGGCTGTGCGTGCCGTTCGTCGCCCCCGAGCGCCGGGCCCCGGTCTATGCCGGCCTCGACGTCGTCCCCCGACTGCACCGCTTCCTCGACGCGTACGGCCTGGACGACGCCGACCGGTCCCTCTTCATCGCCGTCCTGGAGCAGCGCCGACAGGTCGGCCAGGCGTTCGTGCAGCGCCGGATCGCCCGGGGAGAGCCGGCTTTCGTCGGGAAGTGGGACAACCCGGCCGGCCGGGCCCGGCTCGAGGTCGAGCAGCACTGGATCGCGGCGCTGCCCTCCGACGTGGCCCGGTCCGATCGCTGAAGAGCGGGCCGGGGAGAAACCGGGGCCCGTAGGCTGAAGCGATGCTCAGCACCGTGCCGGCACCGGCACCGATCCGCGGCGTCATCTTCGACTTCCACGCCACCCTGGTGGACGTCGACACCCAGGACCCGGGGGCCTGGATCCGTTCCGCGGTCCAGCACCTCGAGGATCAGGGCCGGCCGGTCAAGCCCTTGAGCCCGGGCGAGATCACCGGTTTGGGCCGGCATCTGGACGTGATCTGGGAGCACGCGAGCACCTTCGACCCCGACAGCGAGCGGGACCTCGACCGCGCCCGTCATCGTGAGGTCTTCACCGAGGCCGTGAACCTGTACCCGGGCGGGGTCGACCCCGACCTGATCGACGGTCTCTACGCCGTGATGGCCGACCAGTGGGCGCCGTTCGCCGACACGCTGCCGGTGCTGCGCGAGCTGCGGGCCCGGGGCCTGCCCGTGGCGGTGCTGTCCAACATCGGGCTGGACATCCGCGAGCACCTGGCGCACCACGGGCTGGCCGGATTCGTCGACGCCGTGGTGCTGTCCTACGAGGTCGGAGCGGTCAAGCCGGCCCCGGAGATCTTCAGCCGGGCCCTGGAGCTGATCGACCGGCCCGCCGGCGAGACCCTGATGGTCGGCGACAGCTGGCGGCATGACGCCGGGGCGGCCGGGCTCGGCATCCGGACCCTGATCCTGCCGCGGACCCGAGGCCCGGTTCACGGGCTGGGCGCGGTGCTGGACCTGGTCGGAACCGGATCAGCCCGGTCGCAACCGGATCAGTCTGACCCGAAGGCGCTCAGCAACCCGGTGTAGGGCTTGGCCGGCGGAGCGGCGAACTCGTTCCGGGCCCCGGTGGCCAGGTCGAGCGTGATCAGCGACTGGACCAGCACGGTGGCCGCGGCCACGCCGTCCACCACCGGCGCGCCGATCTCGGCCGAGATCTGGGCGCACAGGTCGGCCATGCCGGCGCAGCCGAGCACGATCGCGTCCGAGCCGTCCTGCTCCAGGGCGGCCCGGCAGGCCTCGGTGATCACCTGGCGGGCCTGCGGGTTGGTCTCCAGTTCCAGCACCGGGATCTCGCAGGCGTGCACCCCCCGGCAGGTGCGGGCCATGCCGTAGTGCTCGGCCAGGTCCCAGGCCCGGCCGCAGGTGCGCCCGAGCGTGGTCACGACGCTGAACCCGCGGCCCAGGAAGCTGGCCGCGTGCATGGCGGCCTCGGCGATCCCGAGCACCGGCCCGACGGCCAGTTCGCGGGCGGCGTCCAGGCCCGGGTCGCCGAAGCAGGCGATCACGTAGCCGTCGACGCCGTCGGCCTCGCCGAGGGCGATCTCGGCCAGGACGCCGGGCACGCTGAGGGCCTCGTCGTAGTGGCTCTCGATCGACACCGGGCCCATCGGATTGCTGACCGCCTCGATCAGCGTGCCCGGGCCGGCGACGGCCCGGGCACACTTCTCGATCGTGGTGGTCATCGAGGCCGTGGCGTTCGGGTTGATCACCTTGATCCGCATGGCAGCGGTTCTCCCCTTCGGCCGCGGCCGGATCAGTGGACGGGAACGGTCAGTCGACCGTGACGGCGGCCTTGGAGTGGCCGTCGAGAGCGGCGTTGGTGGCCGAGCCGGGCTTACCGGCGATGTAGTAGTAGGCCACCCAGCCGATGCCGCAGCCGATGAACCAGCTGTAGTTGCTGATCCAGGTGATGTAGTGGGCCCAGTCCTCGTGGCGGAACACCGTGGGCACGACCACCGAGGCGATCGAGACCACACCGGCGATGGCGACGGCCGCGATGGCGTCCGGGTTGTAGCCGTCCTTGTACCAGTAGCGGCCGGTCTCGGACATCGAGAACAGGTCGTCGACCACGATGTGCTGCTTGCGCAGGATGTAGAAGTCGGCGATCAGCACCCCGAACAGCGGGCCGATGAGGGCACCCAGAACCCCGAGGGTGTACTGGATCGCGGTGGCGTTGTCGTACCAGTTCCAGGGGGTCAGCAGCACCGAGCCGACGGCGGCGATCATGCCGCCCATCCGCCAGCTGATCTTCTGCGGGTCGACGTTGGAGAAGTCGAAGGCCGGCGAGATGAAGTTGGCCACGATATTGATACCGATGGTCGCCGTGGTGAAGGTCAGCGCGCCCAGCACGATCGCGAAAGTGTTGTCGATCGCCGCCACGGTGTCGACCGGGTCGAAGATGAGCCGGCCGAAGACCGGAAGAGTGGCCGCCGCCGTCACCACGGTGAGAATGGAGAAGACGAAGAAGTTGATCGGCAGGCCGAGGAGGTTACCTCGCTTGACCGCCTCGAAACTCTTGCCGTACCGGGAGAAGTCACCGAAGTTGAGCATCGGGCCGGAGAAGTAGGAAACCACCAGGGCGGTCGCCGACAACATGGTGGTCACGATGTCCCAGCCGCCGAGGCTCTTGGACGACAGGTTGAAGCCGATGTGCCAGTGCGACTTGATCAGCAGGTAGCCGCAGAGCGCGAACATGACCACGTACACGGCTGGCCCGCAGAAGTCGATGAACCGGCGGATGCTTTCCATTCCCATCCAGAACACGGCCGCCTGCAGCACCCAGAGCACGGCGTAGGTGAACCAGCCCAGGGTCGAGAGACCGAGCAGCCCGTGCTGGCTCACGTCGGCGTAGGGCTTGAGGCCGGACCAGAGCCGAACCACCACGATGTCCAGCGCGGACGACGCCAGGAAGGTCTGGATGCCGTACCAGGCCACCGCGATCGAGCCCCGGATGATGGCGGGCACATTGGCGCCGCGCACCCCGAACGGGGCCCGGCAGACCACCGGATACGGAACGCCGGCCATCTGGCTCGGCTTGGCCACCAGGTTCACGAAGAAGTTCACGATGACAATGCCGACGATCAGGCAGATCAGAACTTCCCAGCTGGTCAGGCCGAGAGCGAAAAGGCTGCCGGCGGTGAGGTATCCACCCACGCTGTGCACGTCGGACATCCAGAACGCGAAGATGTTGTACGACGTCCAGGTCTGTTTGCGCAGCGGGGCCAGGTCCTCGTTGGTCAGTCTGAGGTCGTAACTCTCTTTGATCAGAGAGGCGCCGGCGGGATGATCTACGGCATCCACGACGTCGTCGCGGGACACGACGCTATCAGTCATCTCTACTCCAGGGCGGTGATGAGAAATGGCGCGGAAAAGGAGCGGCCGGTACGGCGAAGAACCGGCCGGAGCATTGAACGCCAGCCCGTGGACAGCGAACTCGGCGGTGTACGGGAAGTGAACCGTGGCGACGTTCAAAACGCTAAGCGCTGAATATTGCCGAGCGATGTCGTGGTTCATATATCTTCGTCCCGATCGATCGGGGACGTCGCGACCAGCCCCTGAGCTGGTGATCCTTACCGGCGCGAAACATGCCGTTCACACGCCGGGCGCAGGCCCCGGTCTACAGTCCGCCCATGCAGCCGCAGGGACGACGTTCGATCCTGCTCTCGCAGCTGATCACCGACCGGACCGGCAGCCCGCAGCAAGTGATCCTGGACGAGCTGCGCCGGGTGATCCTGGAGGGCGGGGCGCCGCCCGGCACGCCGATCCCGGTCGGTGACGTCGCCGAGCTGTTCGGGGTCAGCGCCATCCCGGTGCGTGAGTCGCTGAAGACCCTGGTCGGCGAGAACCTGGTCGCCCACCGGCCCAACGCCGGCTACGTCGTGGCCCAGCTGACCCGTCAGGAGCTGACCGAGATCTACCTGGTCCGCGGGGTGCTGGAGTCGGCCGCCCTGCGTGCGGCGGTCGAGGTGGCCGACGCCGCCGATGTCAGCCGGGCCGAGCAGGCCCACGAGGCCCTGATCGGCGTCCTGCAGGACTGGGATCCGCGGGCCTACCACCGGGAGAGCCGCCGGTTCCATCTGGCCCTGATCGCGCCCTGCCGGATGCAGCGGTTGTTGCACATGTTCGAGTCGGCCTGGAACGTCACCGAGCCGTTCCAGCCGATGCGCTACATCCCCGGTGAGGACCGGGCCCGGCTGCACACCGATCACGAGCAGATGCTGGCCGCGTTCATCGCCCGGGACGGCGACGACCTGGTCGAGACCTCGGCCCGCCATCACCAGCGTCTGGAGACGGTGATCGCGGCCCTGCCCGAGCAGTCCGGCCTGATCGCCGAGTAGCACCCGGCTCAGAAGAGGCTGAGCTGCCCGGCGGCGGAGAGCGCGGCCGCCTTCTTTCCGGCCGCGGTGAGCGGCTTGGGCATCGTGATCACCCGGCGCTCGTTGGTGCCGCCCTCCAGCCGCGGGCCCTCGCCGTAGACCCTCTCGCCGTACCAGGACGGCGGGTCGGCGCCGGTCAGGGCCCACAACGAGGGGCCGAGCCGAATGTCGCGGGTCAGCAGCGCGGTCCGGATCACCGCCGGGTCGAGCGGGATCCGCATCCGGGCCAGGGCCGGCAGCCGCAGGTCGTCGCGCATCCGCATCAGCCGCTGGTTACGGGCCACGTTGGCCCGGGCCTCGGCGGTGGCCAGCTTGAGCGTCGCCGCCTTGCCGATCACGTCCTCGACCTCGTGTTCCCGGCCGGCGTCGATGGCCGCGAACGCGTCGTCCACCCCGCCGAACACCGAGAGCAGCTTGGCCGCCGTCTTGGAACCGATCCCGAGGGCGCCGGGCAGGTTGTCGGAGCTGTCCCCGCGCATCGCGGCGTAGTCGCGGTACTGCTCGGCGTTGACCCCGCAGACTGCCGGCAGCTTGTCCGGGGTCAGCAGCGGCGAGCCGTCGATCCCGCCGTTCAGCACCCGCAGCACCGAGGTGGACTCGTCGATCAGGGCGAACGAGTCCCGGTCGCTGGTCACGACGGCGGTCCGCCAGCCGTGCTTGCGGGCCAGCGCGGCCGAGGTGGCCAGCACGTCGTCGGCCTCGTAGCCCTTGGGCACCACCACGGTGATGCCGGCCGCGGTCAACAGCCCGGGGGCGTCGTCCAACTGCAGCACCAGGTCGGGGTGCTTCTCGGCTCGGTGGGCCTTGTAGTCGGGGAAGTTGTCTTTGCGGACCGATTCGCCGGGGGAGTCGAAGCCGATCACCAGGGCGTCCGGGGTCAGCCGGGCCGCCGCCGTGGCGATGAAGCTGATCAGCCCCTTCAGGGCCCAGATCGGCCGGCCGGCCGAATCGCGCAGATCGCTCTGTTCCATCGCGTGGTGAGCGCGGTGGAGCAGGCTGTTGCCGTCGATCGCGAGCAGCAACGGGGAGGGCACGTGCCCAGAATGCCCCGTCAATCCGTCTCATGCACGCACCCGCGCGGTACCGTTCGTCAGTGACTGAGGCAAAGCACGAACCGAATGACTCCACGGATCAGACCCCGCAGCCCGACCAGCCGGTGGCGACCGACGCCAAGGCCCGGTTCCGGGAGGCCCTGGAGCGCAAGAACGCCACCCCGGGTACGCATCCGGGCTCGCAGGCCGACGGCGGATCGGCCATGAAGAGCTCGAACGGCAAGCGCAAGCGCGAGTTCCGGCGCAAGTCCGGAGGCTGATCGGCCAAACCGGTCGTGCCTGCGGGCGAGCCCGATAATCTGTGCCGATGACCGAACCGCGGTGGCTCGACGACGATCAGCAGCGAGCCTGGCGACGGCTGGCCACCGTGATGACTCTGCTCCCGGCGGCGCTCGACGCGCAGCTGCAGAAGGACGCGTCGCTCACCCACTTCGCCTACTTCACGCTGGCCATGCTGTCCGAGGCTCCCGCCGGGCGCTGCGGATGAGTGAGCTGGCGGCCCGGTCGAGTTCGTCGCCGAGCCGGCTCTCGCACACCGTGGCCCGGCTGGAGACCCGGGGCTGGGTCCGCCGGCAGCGGGCCACCGAGGACGGTCGCGGTCAGGTCGCGGAGCTGACCGACGACGGGTTCGCCGCGCTGGTCGCGACCGCTCCCGGCCACGTCGCCGCCGTCCGGGAGTACGTCGTCGACGCTCTCGACACCGAGCAGCTGGCCCAGCTCAACGACATCTGCACCGCGCTGCTGAGCCGGCTGGACCCGGACGGCACGCTCGTCCCGCCCCTGCCCTGAGCCTGCCCTGACGCTGCCCTGACCCCGGACGATCAGCTCAGTTCGGCGACGGCCTTGCGCACCCGCTGCTCCGACACCGGGTAAGCGGTCCGCATCCCGGACCCGAACAAGCTGACCCGCAGCTCCTCGATCATCCAGCGGATGTGGGTCACGTCGTCGTCCGGCCGGCGCTCGGCCGGCAGCTTCGCCACCGCCGCGTCGTACTCCGCCTGAACCACCTGCACCGCGCGCAGAATGCCCTGGTCGCGCTGGAACCGCTCGGGCAGCTTCTCCAGCCGCCGCTGCATCGCCTGCAGGTAGCGGGCCAGTTCGGGCAGCCGCCGGGCCCCCGCCTCGGTGACGAAACCGGGATGCACCAGCTCAGTGAGCTGGTGGCGGAGGTCGGTCAGTGACAACAGCAGCGCCGGGCTCGACGTCGAGCGCAGTCCCAGCTCGACGTCGCGGGCCAGGCCCAGGACGACGGCGGTGTCGGCGACCACCTCGGTGACGGCCGGCTCGATCGAAGCCCGGACCGCCCGGAGCAGGGAGTCGAACCCGGCCTGGTTCCAGGCCGGCCCGCCGGAGCGCTCGACCACGGCGTCCACGGCCGCGCCCAGGCAGTCGTCGAACAGCGCCGACGGGCTGGCGTGCGGGGCCTGGGCCAGGGCCAGCTTCTGCTGGTTGGTCAGCCGGCCCAGCACGCCCCGGGCCGGGGAGGTGAGGTTGAGGGTGAGCAGCCGCCGGGTGCCGGCCCGCATCGAGCGACCCTGGTCGGAGGCGTTGTCCAGGACCCGGACGTCGACCGTGGCCCCCCGGTCGACCAGCGCCGGGAAGCCGTGCACGACCAGCCCGGCCCGGGTGCGTTCGACCGTGCGGGGCAGCTCACCGATCGTCCAGCTGGTCAGACCGGTGTGCTCGACCTCGGCCACGGCGTCCGAGATCGCCTCGCGCAGGCGCGGTTTCAGGGCCAGACGGAGGGTGCCCAGATCCTTGCCCTCGGCCAGCACCGAGCCATCCTCGTCCTCCACCCGGAAGGTCACCCGCAGGTGGTCCGGCACCCGTTTCGGCTCCCAGTCGTCGCGGGCCACGTCGGTGCCGGTCAGCGCCTGCAGTTCGCGCTCCAGGGCCGGCAGCAGCGGCTCGGTGCCCGGCTTGAGCCGGGCCAGCACCTGGCGGGCCCGGTCCGGCGCCGGCACCAGGGTGCGGCGCACGTGCTTGGGCAGGGCCCGGATCAGCTCGGTCACCAGCTCTTCGCGCAGACCCGGGATCTGCCACTCGAAGTCGGCCGCCGAAACCTGGTTCAGCGCGGCCAGCGGCAGGTGCACGGTGACGCCGTCCGCGGCCGTGCCCGGCTCGAACTGGTAGGTGACGGCGAGCCCGAACTCGTCCACCGGCCAGGTCGAGGGGTAGTCCTCCTTGCTGACCTCCGGCGCCTGCGGGCTGAACAGCATCGACGTCCAGAAGCTGAGCAGGTCCGGCCGCTCCCGCCGGGCCCCCTTCCACCAGCTGTCGAAGTGCGCGACCGAGACGACGTCGGCCGGGATCCGCTGGTCGTAGAAGTCGAACAGTGTCTCGTCGTCGACCAGGATGTCGCGCCGCCGGGCCCGGTCCTCCAGGTCGCCGACGTCTTCCAGCAGGCGCTGGTTCTCGTGGAAGAAGGGCTGGTTGGTCCGCCAGTCGCCCTCGACCAGGGCGTGCCGGATGAACAGCTCGCGGGACAGCTCCGGGTCGACCTTGCCGTACTGCACGGTCCGGGCCGCGACCACCGGGATGCCGTACAGGGTGACCCGTTCAGTGGCCACCGCCGAGCCTCGCTTGCGCTCCCAGCGGGGCTCACTGTAACTGCGCTTGACCAGGTGCTCGGCCAGCCGCTCGACCCACAACGGGTCGATCCGGGCCGCCGTCCGGCCCCAGAGCCGGCTGGTCTCGACCAGCTCGCCGACCATCACCCAGCGCGGCGTGGCCCGGGACAGCGCCGAGCCGGGCTGGATGGTGAACTTCGCGCCCCGGGCGCCGAGGTACTCGCGGGTCTCGCCCTCCTTGACCCCGATCTGGGAGAGCAGCCCGGCCAGCAGGGAGAGGTGGATCCGGTCGGCGGTGGCGTTGTCGACCGGCTCCCCGCCGTCCAGGGGGGAGTCCTCGTCCTCGGTCTCGACCGGGGCGCCGGCCGCGCGGGGCACGGCGATCCCGGCCCCGCGCAGCACCTGCCGCAGCTGGCCGTGCAGGTCCTGCCACTCCCGGATCCGCTGGTGGTGCAGGAATTCGGCCATGCACTGGCGGCGGAACCGGCTCGAGGACACCTCCCGTTGCAGGGCCATCAGGTAGTTCCAGAGGTTCAGGTACGACAGGAAGTCCGAGCGCGGGTCCTTGAACCGGGCGTGCGACTGGTCAGCGGCGGCCTGGTGCTCGGTCGGGCGCTCGCGCGGGTCCTGGATCGACAGGGCCGAGACGATCACCAGGACGTCGGCCAGGCAGCCGTTGCGGTCGGCCTCGATCAGCATCCGGGCCAGCCGGGGATCCACCGGCAGCTGGGCCAGGGTACGCCCGAGCGGGGTCAGCCGTTTGCGCGGTTCCTCCTGGGCCGGGTCGATCGCGCCGAGCTCGTGCAGCAGGGCCACGCCGTCCTTGATCTGGCGCGGGTCGGGCGGCTCCAGGAACGGGAACGCCGACACCTCGCCCAGCTCGAGCGCGGTCATCTGCAGGATCACCGCGGCCAGGTTGGTCCGCAGGATCTCCGGATCGGTGAACGCCGGGCGGGACTCGAAGTCCTCCTCGTCGTAGAGCCGGATGCAGATCCCGTCGGACAGCCGGCCGCAGCGGCCCTTGCGCTGGTTGGCCGACGCCTGTGAGATCGGCTCGATCGGCAGCCGCTGGACCTTGGTCCGGTAGCTGTAGCGCGAGATCCGGGCCGTGCCCGGGTCGACCACGTAGCGGATGCCGGGCACGGTCAGCGAGGTCTCGGCCACGTTGGTGGCCAGCACGATCCGCCGGCCGGTGTGCGGGGCGAACACCTTGTGCTGCTCGGCCGCGGACAGCCGGGCGTAGAGCGGCACGATCTCGGTGGTCGGGCCGACGGTCCGGCGCAGGGCGTCGGCGGCGTCCCGGATCTCGCGCTCGCCGCTGAAGAACACCAGGACGTCGCCCGGGCCCTCCTGAGCCAGCTCCTCCACCGCCTCGCAGACGGCCTGGATCTGGTCACGGACCACCTCTTCGCCCTCGTCGTCCTCCTCGTCCTCGTAGGCCGTGATCACCAGCGGCCGGTAGCGGACCTCGACCGGGTAGGTCCGGCCGGAGACCTCGACGATTGGGGCGTCGTCGAAGTGCCGGGAGAAGGCCCGGGGGTCGATCGTGGCCGAGGTGATGATCACCTTGAGGTCGGGCCGGCGGGGGAGCAGTTGCTTGAGGTAGCCGAGCAGGAAGTCGATGGTCAGGCTGCGCTCGTGGGCCTCGTCGATGATCAGCGTGTCGTACCGGGTGAGCATCCGGTCGCGCTGGATCTCGGCCAGCAGGATGCCGTCGGTCATCAGCTTGACCAGCGTGCCGTCACTGACCTGGTCGGTGAACCGGACGGTGTAGCCGATCGTCTCGCCCAGCGGCCGGCCGACCTCCTCGGCGATCCGCTCGGCGACCGAGCGCGCGGCCAGCCGGCGCGGCTGGGTGTGCCCGATCAGGCCGCGGACGCCGCGCCCCAGCTCGAGGCAGATCTTCGGGATCTGGGTGGTCTTGCCGGAGCCGGTCTCGCCGGCCACGATCACCACCTGGTGGTCGCGGATGGCGGCCAGCAGGTCGTCTCGGCGCTGGCTGACCGGCAGCTCGGGCGGGTAGCTGAGGGTGGGTACGGAGGCCCGCCGGGACGCCGCCCGGGCCTTGGCCGACTCGATCTCGCCCGTGAGCCGGGCCAGCTCCGCGGTGCGGTCCTCCGGCGTCCGGCGCTTGGCGTGGACCACGCTCTCCAGACGACGGCCCAGACGACGCTCGTCGCGCAGCGACAGTTCGGGCAGGGCGACCCGCAGCTCGTCTACAGAAAGTTCCCAGGATTGACTGCTCATCTGGGTCCAGCCTAGGCACGTCGTCCAATCGATTGAACGACCCCTTGAACCAAGGGGATACCCGCGCCGTATAGAGGTGGGTACGACGGCGTCGAGAGTCCGTGGCGACACGGAGGCGCGGCTGAGTGTGACTGAACGAAGGGGCGCCGTCGCCCCCGGTAGCGTTTGCATCTTCAACAACCCCACGGAGGCTTCTCGATGACCGCAGGTAACTCGATCACCGACACCGTCAGCCCGAGCGAGACCGAGCCGGCCCCGGAGCTCGACCCGGCCGGTGCGATGAGCCGCCGAAAGGTGTTTGCGGTCGGTACGGCCGGGTGCCTGGCCCTTGGCTTGGCCGCCTGCGGGGGCGGCAGCAGCTCGACCGACGCCGGCGGTTCCGATGACTCGGCGACGACGGACGCCGCGACCCCGGCCGCGGGCGACACCTCGGCGGCGTCGTCCGGCGGGGGCACCACGCTGACCGCGCTGTCCAAGGTGCCGGTGGGCGGGGCGATCGGTCTCAAGGTCGATGACAAGCCGATCATCGTGGCCCAGCCGACGTCCGGAAAGGTGGTCGCCTTCTCGGCGATCTGCCCGCACGCCGGGTGCACGGTCGGCGCGTCCTCGAGCCAGCTGAAGTGCCCGTGCCACGGCTCGACGTTCGACCTGGCCACCGGCAAGAACCTGAGCGGCCCGGCGCCGAAGCCCCTGACCGCGCTCAACGTGGCCGTGGACGGCGACAACGTGGTGCTCAACTCCTGAGCCGGCTCACCCACTGATCCGGCGCCGTCCCCCTTCGGTCGGCGCCGGATCAGGGTGCGCGCGGTATCTCCTCAGCCCAGCGTCACGGTGCCGGTGATCGCCCGCCCGTCCGGCCCGATCAGGTCGCCCTCGCCGTCGGCGGCGGTGCCGGTGAGCTGCCAGCGGTACTGACCGGTGGGCAGCGACTGGCCCTCGTCGTCCCGGCCGTCCCAGATCAGGTCGCGCACGCTGCCGTCGGGGCCGGTCCCGGTCAGGGTGCGCACCTTGCGGCCGGTGTTCGGATCGCTTAGCCGCAGGGTGACCGACTCGAGCGGCTTGCCGGCGTCGAACTCCGGCGCCCAGGTGCGGTTGTCGGTGCCGTCGGGGGTGAATCCGGCGGCGGCGTAGGTGCCGATCAGCCGGGCCGGACGAGCCGAGCGGAACGGCAGCCGGCTCACCGTGAGCCTGGCGTCCTCGGCCAGCCGGCGGGCGAGCAGATGATCGTCCAGGGCCACGGACGTCGAGTCGCCCCTCAGGTGGACCGGTGTGGATCTGGCCGAGGTCAGGTCGAGCAGGCTCAGCCGGTCGAAGTCCTGCCAGGCCAGCGTGCCCTCGCCGAGGACGAGCTCGTCGTGGGCGTCGAAGTTCGCGGCCGGGACGGTCCGGGTGGTGCGGGCGGTGAGGTCGCGGACGACGATCGCGTCGGCGTGGCAGGCGGGCCAGGCCACGGTGGGGCCCCAGACGGCCACCTGCTGCGGGTAGTCGCAGGGGCTGTCGTTCAGCCGGCGCGGGTTGAACGCCGACAGCGGCTTCTCGACGTCGGCCAGCCAGATGTCGAACCGGCCGTTCGTCCCGGCGGCCGAGTAGATCACGTCGGCGCCGAACAGGTCGTCCGGGTTGTCGGACTCGGTCGCCGGCTCGGGCTCGCTGAACATCAGCTCGCCGTCAGCCCGGTAGACCTCGCCGCCGACCAGCGTGTACGGGCCGGAGGTCTGGGGCCGGCGGTCGTAGACCGACCCCCAGACGTTACGTTTCGGCGGCTGCCGGATCGTGCCGGTGACGGCGCCGCGGTCGAGCAACCGCCACTGGTACACGCCGTCCTGGCCGGCCGATACCGAGCCGCGACCGGCCGAGAACGAGATCTGGCCGCCGATGCCCGAACGCACCGCCGCCCGCTGCACCAGCAACGACTCTCCGGACAGGGTCGGGCCGCCGGTCCCGACCGCTGACACCGTCCGTCTCCAGACCGGCAGGCCCCGCGGATCGCCGGCGGCTCGGTCGGTGTAGTAGAGCTGCCCGTCGCTGAAGGCGAGGGAGAGCACGGGCAGCTCGGCGGCGGGCACGGTGGCGACCCGGGCGCCCGGGCCTGGGGTTGTGCCCGTGTCCGTGTTTGCTTGGACGCTGTAGACGCCGGCCGTGGCCGGTGGGCCGCCGACAGCAGTCAGGAATCGGTCACCGACCGCGGCCAGCCCCGAGACGCCCTGGGCCAAGGGGACGGCGCGAGCCGTGGATCCGCTGATCACACGCAGGAAGGCCCCGGCCGGGTCGAGAACGAGGTAGCCGACGTCGCCACCGTCGTCGACGACGATCGGGGAGCCCTCGGCGTACTGGTTCGGTTCGGTGAAGGTGATGCTGCCGCCACCGGCCCGGGGCTGTCGGTTGATCGACCGGCCGCCGCCGGTCCTGGTGTCCCAGGCGATCGTGGTGGGGCCGAGGGCCACCTCGGAGATGACGTCGGTGGTGTCGAGCACGTGCCGCACGCTGCCGTCAGTGAGGTCGATCAGGTCGAGGTGGTACTGACGGCCGGCCGAGTCGCCGGTGGTGCCGGTGGTGGTATCGGGCAGGTCGGTGGTGGCCAGCAGTACCCCGTCGGGGTCAGCGGCCAGTGCGACCTCACCGGACATGCCGTCGGCCAGCACGCTGCCGGTGAGCCGGCCGTCGTCCCGGCTGTCGATCGCATAGCGGAGGAGAGTGCGGTCGCGTGTGCCCGGGCTGGTGTCCGCGCCGGTGGTGCCCCCGCCGCCGGCTGGGTCGGCGGCGTAGGAGAGCCAGCTGGTACCGGTGAAGGCGACCGGCGCCGGCACCACACCGTCGAGCACGGCCCGGCCGGTGAGCAGGTCGGTCCGGTGCACCCGGTAACTGTGGGAACCGGCCGACGGCACTCGGTCCGCCCAGCCGAAGGTGCCGTCGACCACCCCCAGGGGGATGGCCTCGCCGGCCCGGCCCGGTGCCTGGACGACCTCCGGGCGGGGGGTGAGTGTGGCGCCCTCGGGGCCGGTGAGCACGGTGTTGGGCGCGAACAGATTGGTCCGGGCCGGCTCCTGCCTCACCGCTACGCCGGTCAACGACGCACCGAGCAAGGTCAGCCCGGGCACGCCAGGATGCTGTGGCACCAGGGTGGACGTCGGACTCGTGGTCGCTGCTGCCGGGGCCGGTACGGCTGTCGCTGTCGCTGTCGCTGTCGCTGTCGCTGTCGCTGTCGCTGTCGGTGCGGCTGCCGGGGCCGGTGCGGCGTCGGCGACCGAGCCCGAGGTGGGGCTCAGCGGCTGAAGCAGCGGGCCGGCTAGTAATACCGTGCTGGTCAGGGCACTGGCCGTCAACGCGCGGTGGACCCGTGATGCGTGCAACGCCAGTCCGGGCATCGTCGTCCCCTTGCCTTGGAGCTACCCCTGCCAGGCCGCGAGGCTCCGCGCTCCGGGGCTTCTGACGCAGAGTATCTATAACGCTACAGAAAGCGATGGTGCTGGGGTGGCCACGTCGGGGCCCGTGTGAGCTTCCCCGGCGATGAGCCTGGTGGTGGTCATCCCGACATGCGGCTGTGGATAGCTCTGGTCGGGGGTTGCGGGACCGGTAGAATTGCCACACATGTTCGAGTTGGGGAGTTCGAAACGCGAGTGGGGGTGAACCGGTTTGGATAGGACGAGGTCAGGGTTTCGCTCTGTGGTCGGTTTGCCTGCGGGGCCGTTGCGGCGGGCGGTGTTGGAGCAGGTGCGGGCGGTGGATGTGCCGGATCCGGAGTTGGTCGAGCGGGTGGCGGCGTGGGAGCAGGAGAAGGCCGTCCTGGACGGGCGGCTGGTGGTCGAGCTGGCCGAACTCGCCTGCCGGCGCCCGGCCGATCCGACCGATCCAGCTGATTCGGCTGATCCAGCTGGTCCGGCTGGTCCGGCTGGTCCGGCTGGTCCGGCTGGTCCGGCTGGTCCGGCTGATTCGGGTGGGCCGGTGAGGTTGCGGGGGGTGGATGAGTTCGCCGCTGATGAGCTTGCTCTGGTGTTGCGGTTGGCGCCGAAGGCGGCGCGGACCCGGTTGGAGAACGCGGTCGCCCTGGCCGGGCGGTTGCCGCGGGTGGTGGCCGCGATGCTCACCGGGCGGGTCGATTACCGGCGGGCTGAGGTGATCCTGGATGAGACCAACCACCTCTGCGACGAGGAAGCTGCCCACGTCGTCGACCAGGTTCTGGGTGAGGCGCCGGCGAAGACCGTTGGTGAGTTGCGGGCCCGCACCCGGAAGTTGGCCTTGGGGATCCGGGCGAAGGAGACGGTCAAGGCCGCCCGCAAGCGGGCCCGTGAGGCTCATGACGTGACGGCGTTCGATCGCGGGGACGGGAACGCGGAGATCACCGCCGTCACCTCCACCGGGGATGCCGCGGAGTTGATGGCCATCATCCACAGCGCCGCCGCGCAGGCCAAGAAGGCCTACCACGCCAGCAACGGCAGCAAAGGCAGCAACGGCGGTGAGCAGGAGGCGCGGTCGATGGGCGGGTACGGCTCCGATGCCTTCGTCGACCTCATCGTCCACCGCCACCGTTCGCAGTCACCATCGGGCCCGCCTCAGGGGCCCGAGGCGCAAGCGGGGCCGAGCCGCAGAGGTCCGAGCCGCAGAGGTCCGAGCCGCAGAGGTCCGAGCCGCAGAGGTCCGAGCCGCACGCCGGGTCCGGGGCCGGGGCGCAGAACACCCGGCCTGCGTCCGGGGCCGGGGCCGGGTCTGGGACCGGGGCCGGGTCTGACACCACCTCGGAGGCTTCAGCGGCGGCCGGGTGTAGGTGTGCGGGGCCGGTCAAGGCGATCGTGAACATCACGATCGCCCTGGCCGAGTTCCTGAAACCGTTCCGAGCCACCCAGAACGGCTTCGACCCGGACGACGAGTGCTCCGGTGGGGTCGGGGAGATCGAAGGCCTCGGGCACGTCCCGGCCTGGGTCGCGCGGGCCATGGTCGCCGACTTCCTGGACCAGACCGGCACCGGATTCCGGGCGGTGATCTTCGATCAGGACACCGGAACGTTCCTGGCCGCGTCGTCCACCAAGTACCGGCCACCCTCAGCCCTGGAACGGCACGTGAAACTGCGGGACCGGACTTGCCGGTTCCCCGGCTGCCGGCCAATCTCTGCGACGTCGACCATTGCCGGCCCTGGCAGCACGGCGGAATCACCGCCGCCTGCAACCTGGCCTGCTTGTGCCGCCACCACCACCGATTGAAGCAACACCCCGCCTGGCGGGTCAGCCTCACAGACGGAGTGTCGACCTGGACGACCAGGACCGGGCACACCTACACCAGCCGACCCCACGACTACCGCCAACCAGAACCCCCACCGCCACCACTCAACACGGCCCGCAGCGTCCAACCACCCGACGAACCGCCCGACGAGGACGCCCGACCGCCGGATGAGGGTTGAGGAACGTCATGTTGGTCAGCCTGCCGACTGGGGGGCGATCATGGGGCAGCCGCATGCCTCGGCGGGCCGGCTCGGTCCGGTCAGTCGGGAGCGTGCTCCTCGTCGTCGTTGTCGAACAGGGAGGTGACCGAGCCGTCCTCGAAGACTTCGTGGATGGCCTGAGCGACCAGGGGGCCGATGGAAAGCACCGTGAAGTTGGGCAGGAGGCGCTCGGCCGGGATGGGCAGGGTGTTAGTGAGGACGATCTCGCCGGCGCCGCACTCGGCCAGGCGCTGGGTGGCCGGGTCCGACAGCACACCGTGGGTGGCTGCGATCACCACGTCGCTGGCGCCGGCCTCGAACAGTTTGGCCGTGGCCTTCGCGATCGTGCCACCGGTGTCGATCATGTCGTCGACCAGCACGCAGAGCCTTCCGGTGACGTCACCGACGACCCGGTTGGTGACCACGGTGTTGGGCTGAAGCGGATCGCGGGTCTTGTGGATGAACGCCAGTGGCGCGCCGCCGAGCCGGTCGGCCCAACGCTCGGCCACCCGGACCCGGCCCGAGTCGGGAGCGACCACGGTGATGTCGTGGTCGGCGTACTTGGTGGCCACGTGATCAGCCAGCAGTCGCTGGGCGAACAGGTGGTCGACCGGGCCGTCGAAGAAGCCCTGGGTCTGGTCGGTGTGCAGGTCGACCGTCATGAGCCGGTGCGCGCCCGCGGTGCGCAGCAGGTCGGAGATCAACCGGGCCGAGATCGGTTCGCGGCCTCGATGCTTCTTGTCCTGCCGGGCATAGGGATAGAAGGGCAGCACCACGGTGATCCGGTCGGCCGACGCCCGCTTGAGGGCGTCGATCATGATCAGCGTCTCCATCACCCAGGTGTTGATCGGCGCACCGCACGACTGGATCACGAAGGCGTCAGCCCCCCGGACCGACTCGTTGAACCGCACGAAGATCTCGCCGTTGGCGAACTCGTAGGCCGACTGGGGGGTCAGAGTAACGTCGAGGTACTTGGCGATCTCCTCGGCCAGTTCCGGGTAGGCCCGGCCGGAAAAGACCTGCAAGGTCTTGCGGCTCGGGATCGAAATCGTGTTCACGCGCGGATCCCCTCCAGGGTGTCGTCCCTGCATGCTCGCAGATGACCTGCTTGGAGATGCCTTTGGGGGATTGCCTTGGCCCGGTGCGGCTGCTGTCCTGGAAGGACGACGCAGTCCGTGCTCCCAGCCGTCGGCAGGGGGTGCGATCCGCTACAAGTGTGATCAAGGGAGGCGCGATGACCACGTCGATCGTGGATGTCGAGAGTTCCGAGATGACTCAGAGTAATCAGACGGTTCATGTCCGCCTGATGGTGAGCCAGCCCGTCGGCGCGGTCTGGCGGCGGCTGGTCAGCCCCGAAGGGGCGGCTCTGTGGCTGGGGGAGGGGGCGATCCTGGGCGACAAGGGCCAGTCGTATCACTGCACAGACGGTACCGGCGGAGTGGTCCGAAGCTTTCATCCGCTCGAGCAGTTGCGGCTCAGCTGGCACCAGGACGGCGATTCCGAGTCGACCTTGATCGAGGTCGACGTGACGCCCGAGGGCGACCGGACCCGGCTCAGGCTATGGCACGAGGGCCTGCCCGAAGCCGCCCGACCGGAGCTGCAGGTGCGCTGGCAGCACCGGCTGGAGGCGCTAGCTCAGGCCGTCTGAAAGGCGACTCGGTCAGGAGCCAAGGACACCAGGACCGTTCGCCGGCCGGCGGACCATACTGGAACGGTGACCCATGGTGACAAGGTGCTGGGCAACTCGCACAGGCAGTGGCGCGACCGGACCGGTCCGGCCTCGGTCGGGGTGCCGGCCAACGGGTCTCGCCGCTCGCCCGGGTCGCGCCGGGAGGAGCTGGCCCTGCTGGCCGGCCTCTCGGCCGACTACGTCACCCGTTTGGAGCAGGGACCGATCTGACGCCCAGTGCCGGTGCTGACGTCGCCGGCCCGGGCTCTGCGGTGGTCGCACGATGAACGCCACTACCTGTTCCAGCTGGCCGGGCAGGCCGAGCCGACCAGCGGCCGGATCCTGTCCCGCCTGACCCCGGGCGTGCTGCGGCTGCTGGAGCGCCTGGACGACACGCCCGTCTCGGTCTACGACGCGGCCTGGACCCTGTTGGCCTGGAACCCGCTCTGGGCCGCCTTGATGGGCGAGGCCTCGACGCAGCGCGGCCGGCAGCGCAACGTGGCCTGGCGGTAGTTCTCCGGCGAGCCGGGGCGGTTTGCCGACGGCGGGGGCGAGGCGGCCCGGTGCGAGGCCGAGATGGTCGTCGATCTGCGCAGCGCCCACGCCCGCTACCCGCGGGACGACGACCTGGGCCGGCTGATCGGGGACCTGACCGAGCTGAGCCCGCGCTTCGCCGAGCTGTGGCCGTCACGCGCAGTCGCCGTCCACTCGGCCGATCGCAAGCAGGCCGAGCATCCGGAGGTCGGTCGGCTGGAGCTGGACTGCGACGTCCTCACGGTTCAGGGAGCGGATCTCAGAATCATCGCCTACACGGCCGAGCCGGGCAGCGAGGCGGCGCAGAAGCTGGCTCTGGTGTGGGTGACCGGGCTGCTGCAGCTGACCGCTCAGGCCGAGGCCAGCCGGGCCTCGGGAAGCGAGGGCAGCACCGGGCACAGGTGAGCGCCGGCCCACGTGCCGAGCGCCTCCAGGGCCGGCTGCATGGCCAGGCCGTGCTCGGTGAGCGCGTACTGCACCCGCAGGGGCGGGCCTTCGTGAACGGTCCGGCTGACCAGGTCGAACGAGGCCAACTCCATCAGTCGCTCGTTGAGCACCCGGTCGCTGAGCCCGGGGATGGCCCGGCGCAGGTCGTTGAAATGGGCCGGCTCCTGCATGAGAGTGCACAGGATCAGGCCGGTCCAACGCTTGCCGAGCAGCGTCATGACGCGGCCGAGCGGCTCGCTGACGCCATCGCAACCGGAGTTCATGCCCCGATGTTACGTGATGTGTCCACGGTTCGGCACGGGGCGATGCATCGAAGCGGCGACACCACTCGGGTGGAGCACTTACGTAGACACGGCTACCTACTTTATGTAAGTTACCTGCGTTGTGTTGCTCGGATGCTCACGGAACGACCCGTGGCCACCGGCGACCCAGGATCTTTCTCCAGACAGGACCCACCGCATGACTGCCATCTCGGAACCGAGCGAGCAGGCGCTCAGGACGACGCCGATCGGGCCCCCCGCCCCGCTCGCGGAGCCTGACCCGAAGCGCTGGCTGGCCCTCGGCGTGATCGCCATCGCCCAGCTGATGGTGGTGCTCGACGCCTCCATCGTGACCATCGCCCTGCCGTCCGCGCAGCGCGCCTTCGACATCTCGGACGCCGACCGGCAGTGGGTCGTGACCGCCTACACCCTGGCCTTCGGCGGCCTGCTGCTGCTCGGCGGCCGGATCGCCGACTACGCCGGTCGTAAGCGGATGTTCCTGGTCGGCCTGATCGGCTTCGCCGCCGCCTCGGCCCTCGGTGGTGCGGCCCAGAACGCGGCCATGCTGTTCGGGGCCCGCGCCCTGCAGGGTGCTTTCGCCGCGCTGCTCGCGCCGGCCGCACTCTCGCTGATCACCGTCACCTTCACCGAGCCCAAGGAACGGGCCAAGGCCTTCGGGGTCTACGGCGCCGTCGCCGGTGGTGGCGCCGCGATCGGCCTGATCGTCGGCGGCGTCCTGACCGAGTACGCCAGCTGGCGCTGGTGCCTCCTGGTGAACGTGCCGATCGCGATCCTGACCGCGCTGGCCGCCATTCCTCTGGTGCGCGAGAGCAAGGCCCACGGCAACACCAAGTACGACGTCCCCGGAGCCATCCTGGTCACCGCCGGCCTGGTGTCGATCGTCTACGGCTTCACCCAGGCGGCCAAGCCGGACGCCGGCTGGACCGCGACCAGCACCCTGGGCCTGCTGATCGGCGGCGTCGCCCTGCTGGTCGCCTTCGTGGTGGTCGAGCTGCGCACGAAGCACCCGCTGCTGCCGATGCGGATCGTGCTGAGCCGGAACCGGGGCGGGGCGTTCCTGTCCGCGCTCCTGGTCTCGGCCGGCTTGTTCGCGATGTTCCTGTTCCTGGCCTACTACTTCCAGCAGAACCTCGGCTACAGCCCGGTCAAGTCGGGCTTCGCCTTCCTGCCGTTCAGCGCCGGCATCATCGTGGCCGCCGGCTTCAGCAGTAGCCTGCTGCCGCGGATCGGGGCCAAGCCGCTGATGGTCGGCGGCACCGTGCTCGGCGCCCTCGGCCTGGCCTACCTGGTCCAGCTCGACCTGGACAGCACCTACCTGGCCCACGTGCTGCCGGCCGAGATCCTGATCAGCCTCGGGATCGGCGCGGTCTTCGTGGTCCAGCCGAGCCTGGCCCTGCACGGTGTCGGGGAGCACGACGCCGGCGTGGCCAGCGCCCTGCTGAACACCAACCAGCAGATCGGCGGGGCGCTCGGCACGGCCCTGCTGAACACGCTGTACGCCAGCGCGGTCACCTCGTACCTGACCGACCACCGGGCCTCCGGGCTGAGCCCGCAGCGACTGGTGGCGCTGGCCACGATCAACGGATATCAGCGGGCGTTCTTGATCGGGACGGTCCTGCTGGTGGTCGCCCTGGTGGCGACCGTGCTGCTGATCAACGCGCGCAAGGACGAGCTGGCATTGCCGGAGGGAGCGCCGGTCGGCGTCTGACCGTCGCCGCGAGCCCAGCGAGCCCAGGGCCCGGGCGGGCAGCCTTCACCGGCGGCCCGCCCGGGCTTCTTCAGATTCGGGACCAGTTCCACATCAGCCAGCCGCTCAGGGCCACGGCGGCCAGCGAGAGCAGGAAGAACAGCCCCACCCAGAGCAGGCCGGGCAGGTGGGTGAGCCAGGCCAGCTGGTCGGCGTCCGACTGCAGGTTCGATCCTCGCCCCCGGTTCTGGTCGCGTCGCGTGCGCTGCAGCTCGATCACCGCCCGCAGACCCCCCACCAGCAGCAACCAGGTGACGGCGCAGGCGAAGCCGAGAGCCACCCGGGGCGTGCCCCAGATGATCACCGCCACCGCCGCCGCCCCGGTGCCGACCACGGTGAGCAGCCCGAAGGCGTTGCGGATCTGGGTCAGCAGCAACACCAGCAGGACGACCGCGACCCAGAGCATGACGTTGACGTGGTTGAACCCGATCAGCGCCGCGAAACCGGCTCCGATCAGGGACGGCGCCGGGTATCCGGACATCGCGGTGAACACCATGCCCGGCCCGCCCGGGCGCCCCCGGGACAACGTGACGCCGGAGCTGTCCGAGTGCAGCCGGATGCCGGCCAGCTCGCGCCCGGTCAGCACCGCGGCGACGGCGTGCCCGCCTTCGTGCGCGATGGTCACCACGAACCGGAGCACCCGCCACGTGGTGCGCTCGCCGGTGAGCACGATCGCACCGGCCAGGGTGGCCAGTACCAGCAACCGGTTGTCGGTGATCGAGAGGTCGAACGGCAGATCGACGGTCTTGTCGAGGGGCAGTCCGATCCGGGTGAGGACCATGGGCGCCAAAGCTAGTGGACCCTGACGCCGGGTCAGGCCCTACCGTCGATCAGGAGGAGGTGGTCCAGGGTGGCCGATCGGGTCAGCAGCTGGTCGGTGGGCGAGGTGGCCCGGCTGGCCGGCATCACGGTGCGCACGCTGCACCACTACGACCGGATCGGCCTGCTGCGCCCGGCGATCCGCTCGGCCGCCGGGTACCGCGGCTACGACGAAGGTGATCTGGCCCGGTTGCAGCGCATCCTGGCCTACCGCGAGCTGGGGCTCGGCCTGGACGACATCGCCCAAGCGCTCGACGATCCCGGCGACGACGCGATCGGCCGGCTGCGCGAGCGGTACCGGCAGGTGCGCGAACAGATGGAACGGCTGGCCCGCATCGCCGCCGTCCTGGAACGAACGATGGAGGCACACGCGATGGGAATCCGGCTGACCGCTGAGGAGATGCTCGAGGTGTTCGGCGAGCACGACCCGACCGAGTACGCGCCGGAGTCGCGGGAGCGCTGGGGCGACACCGACGCCTACCGGCAGTCCGCCCGGCGCACGTCGGCCCACACCAAACAGGACTGGCTGCGGATCAGGGCCGAGCAGGCCGCGGTCGAGCAGCGACTGGCCGACGTGATGACGGCGGACCGGCCGGCCGACGGCCCGGAGGCGATGGACGCGGCCGAGCAGCACCGACTGCTGATCGAGCGCTACTTCTACGACTGCCCGTCGGCGATGCACCTGGGACTGGCCGAGATGTACCTGGCCGACCCGCGGTTCACGCAGTACTACGAGCAGCGGTCTGCGGGTCTGGCCCGCTATCTGGCTGCGGCGATGGTTGCGAACGCGGCCCGGGCCAGGTGAACCGGTCCCAGCCGGGCCGGTCCGGGGCGTCGGCGAGCGGCCCACCGGCCGGATCGTCGAGGCCGGTCCGGCGCACCGGGTCGGCTTTCGGGGCGTAGATCGTGCGGATGATCAGCCCGCAGATGATCACCACCAGCAGGTCACGCAGCAGCACGAAGGTGAGGAACTCCTTGGCCGAGTTGCCGCGGTTCGGATCGGCCATGCCCAGGAAGTACCCCATCCGCGGGTACCAGACGTAGGCGTCGACCCCCATCCAGGCCAGCAGGATCGGCCAGCGGGGCAGGGCCAGCACCGCCACCGGCACCAGCCAGAGCGAATACTGCGGGCTCCACACCTTGTTGGTCAGCAGGAACGCGGCCACGATCAGGAACACCAGGGACGCCACCCGGGGACGCCGCGGCGCGGTCAGCGCGATCACGGCCACGATCAGGCAGCAGAGAGCGAACAGGGCCAGCGAGACGTCGTTCAGCTTGTGCGGGGACTGCCCGTCGTGGAGCGGGCCGTCGAACCCGGCCCAGCCGGTGAACACCGAGATCGCGTTGTAGATCGAGTCGTGGTCGGCCGGCCGCATCGAGTTCAGCCGGAAGAACTCCCACCAGCCCTTCGGGTAAAGAATCATGAAGGGCAGGTTCACCACCAGCCAGGCCACCGCGCTGCCGGCCGCCGCTCGCCCCCAGGGGCCGACCTTGCCGGTGCGCAGGCAGAGCACCAGCAGCGGCCCGAGGATGAACAGGGGGTAGAGCTTGGCTGCCGCGCCCAGGCCGAACATCAGGCCGGCCGTCGTCGGCCGGCCTCTCGACCAGGCCAGCAGCCCGACCGCCCCCAGCCCCACGGCCAGCGCGTCGAAGTTGGTGAAAGCATGGACGGCGATCAGCGGCGACAGTGCCATCAGGGCGACGTCGCGGGGCCGGGCCGCGAGCGGGATCGTGCAGCGGACGGCGATCAGCCAGCAGATCCCGAGTACGAGCGCCATCAGGCGGAAGTAGGTGACCACCTCCGGCGGGTCCGGATTGGTGACGTTCTGGAAGTCGGCCACGACCGTTTTGGTCACCCGCATCACGCCGTACTGCAGCATGCCCGTGACCACCGGGTACTCCATGTACCGGGGGCGCCCACCGGGGGTGTCGGTCCAGCTCGTCCTGTACGGCAGGTCGCCGTCCTGCAGCCGTTCCAGTCCGTAGAGCGGGATGATGTCCGAGTAGCAGTGCAGCTCGTACTGCCGCCAGTCACGCCAGTCGAGAACGTGAGCCCCGCCGTCGAAGGTGTAGCTGTCGGTGCAGGCCGACTTGGTCGACCAGCCGAGCCCCAGGCCGATCACCGCGAGCAGCATCAGCACCCACGTGGTCCGGCTCCAGCGCCCACCCAGCCATGAGTTCACCCGCAGACCCTAGCCCGCCGACCCCTGTCCGGCGGCCAGCCGGGTCAGGAAATCTCTGACAATCGGGACAGCCGCCTTGGCCCCGAAGCCGCCGTCCTCGACCACCACGGCGAACGCGACCTTGCCCTGGAAGCCGGTGAACCAGGCGTGGGTCTGCGGCGGGGTGGCGTTGCCGAACTCGGCCGTTCCGGTCTTGCCGTAGACCGTGCCGCCGGGGGCGCCCTTCAGCCCGACCCCGGTGCCGCTGGTCACCACCGAGCGCATCAGCTTCTTCAGGTCGGCGTCGTCCTGGGCCGGGATCTGCGGGCCCGGCGCCGGGACGGCGGTGTCGAGGACCAGGCGCGGTGGGCTCCAGCGGCCGGCGGCGACCGTGGCCGAGGCCCCGGCCACGGTGACCGGGCTGGTCAGCACCGTGCCCTGGCCGATCATGGCCGCCGCGTGCTGGACGGCGTCGCCGCCGGTGGGCACCTGCCCGGTGAAGGCGTCGACGCCGAGCGCGTTGGGCCGGCCGTAGCCGAGGGTGCGGGCCGCCTTGGCCAGTGCCGCCGGGCTGAGCTTGGACGCGCTGCCGATGAAGGCGGTGTTGCAGGAGTTGGCGAAGTCGACGGTGAACGGCACCGGGCCGAACTTCTCGGCCTCGGCGTTCTTGAAGTTGCGGCCACCGACGTTGATGGTGGCCGGGCAGTTGATCGTGGTCCGGGGGGTGACGCCGGCCTGCAGCAGGCCCAGGCCGGAGGCGACCTTGAAGGTCGAGCCGGGCGGGTAGCGGCCGAGCAGGGCCCGGTTGTAGCCGGCTCCGTTCGGGCCGCCGTTGGCCACCGCCAGCACCTTGCCCGTGCCGACCTCGATCGCGACCAGGGCCGCCGGTTTCGGCGCCGACTCGAGCGCGGCGTCGGCGGCCTCCTGGACCGGCTGGTCGAGGGTGATCCTCAGCGGCTGGCCGGCCACCGGGGGCGAGCTGAACAGGGGGCGGCTGCCGCCGGCCCGGGGGACCTCCTGAACCGTGATCCCCGACGTCCCGGACAGTTGCTGGTCGTAGGCCTGTTGCAGGCCCGAGATCCCGGTGACGTCGCCGGCCCGGATCCGGCCCTTGGACTGCTTGATCGAGTCGGCGGTGGCCGGCCCGACCGTGCCCAGCAGGGCCCGGGCGAACGTCGGGGTCGGCGGCAGGGAGAGCTGGGTCTGTTGGAACACCGCACCGGGAATGGGCTGGAGCTGGTCACGGACCTTGGCGTAGGCCGGCGCCCGGAGCGTGATGGCCAGCACGAACTGGTCCTTGCCGGCGGCCTTGGCCCGGGTGGCCAGCCCGCCGCCGTCGATCCCGGTGACGGCCGCGATCCGGGCCGCCGAGCCGTCGATGTCCTGGGTCCGGGAGGGCTCCAGGCCGACCAGCACCGCGGCCCGGTCCTTCACCAGTACGGTGTCGCCGGCGCCCACGATCTGGGCCCGGGGCGGTTGGGTGGTCACCGTCCGCAGGGTGTCGCCGCCGGTCAGCTGGGGGTTGACGACGGCCACCTCGTAGCGCGGCAGCCAGTCGCCGTTCACCCGCTGGAACCGCACGCTGGTGGGGTAGCTCCAGGTCTTGCCACCGGTGAGGGTCCAGGTCACCCGCAGCTGGGCCAGGAACATGTCGGACCGGGGCCGGCCGGCCGAGGTGACCGAGACCGCCGACGGGCTGTCGATCGCGGCCGAGGTGAGCTTGGCCGTGATCGCCTGCACCTGCGTGCCGACGGCCGGACCCTGGGCATTGGCGTAGGTCAGGTCGCCCAGCGAGCCGGACTTCCAGGCCTGGGCGAACGCGTCCACGGCGACCGTGCGGGCCCGCTGGTCGCGGCGGTGCTGGAGGACGATCCACCCGGGAACGGCCGCCCCGATCAGGAGGACGACGACCAGCAGAGGGATCCAGACACGACGGCTCACGGGGGCTGACGGTACCGGTCAGCTCCCGGATCGTCCGGTCGAGGCCGCTCGGCGACGCCCTGTGAGGAACCGCTCGACGGCGGCCAGAGCCGGCTGCGGATCGCGCCGCCCGAGCCCGATCCGGAACCGGTCGGACGGCACCTCGGCCAGCTCGGAGGCATAGATGCCGGCCGGCAGGAGCAGGACGCCGGCCTGCTCGACCAGCTCCCGGCAGAACGTCTCGACGCCGTCGTCACCTCGGTACCGGGGGAAGGCGACGCAGCCGCCGTCGGGCGGGGCCCAGTCGAACCGGTCCTGGTGGCGGGCGAAGAAGGCGTCGAACACCGGAAGGTTGGCGGCCACGATCGCCCGGTTGCGCTCCTGAACGGCCGGCCCGGCCTCGAGCGCGATCGCGGCCAGCAGCTCGCTGGGCCCGGCGTTGCAGATCGAGGTGTAGTGCTTGTGCCGTTCCAGGGTCTGCAGCAGCTGGTGGTCCCGGCAGGCGATCCAGCCCACCCGCAGTCCCGGCAGCCCGTACGACTTGGACATCACGTTGATCGAGACCGCGGTGGCCGACAGGTCGGCCGCCTGCGGCAGGGTGCAGGCCGGGTCCAGCTCCAGGCCGCGGTAGACCTCGTCGGAGACCAGCCGCAGGCCCCGCTCGTCGCACAGCTCAACCAGCTCCCGCCAGGTCTGCTGATCCGGGACCGCGCCGGTCGGGTTGTTCGGGAAGTTCACCGCGACCACCCGGGTGTTCGCTCGCAACGCCGCCCGGACGTCGTCCAGATCGAGGCGCCAGCCCTCGTCCGCGCGCAGCAGCACACCGCTCACCTCGGCCCCACCGGCCCGCGGAACGGTCTCCAGGGCCTGGTAGTTGGGCACGGTCACAACCACGTGATCGCCCGGCCCGGCCAGTACCTGCAGGGCCCAGAAGATCGCCTCCTCGGCCCCGGCGAAGGCCAGCACGTCGGCCGGCTCGCAGGCGCTGTAGGTGCCGGCGATCGCCGTCCGCAACCGGCTCGTGCCCCAGGTCTCGCTGTATCCCAGGGCCAGGTTCTCGAAGCTGTCCCGGTCGGCCGCGGTGCCCAGGGCCAGCACCTCGCTGATGCTCAGGGTCTGGGCGTCGGAGGCGGTCAGGTGGTGCTCGGCGGCGAACTCCCAGCGGGAGAAGTAGGTCTCGAGCCGGAAGTCGGGCAGCCGCGGGGTCAGGGTCATTGCTGGCTCTCCTTGAGCAGGGCGTAGACAGTGGCCCGGGAGACGCCGAGAGCCTCGGCGACCAGGTCCGCGGCCCGGCGGACGGCGAACAGGCCCTCCTGGTCGAGCCGGCCGACGAGCTCGCGGCGGGCCGTGCGGTCGAGCTGGTCGCGGCGCAGGCCCCGTTCGCGGCTGAAGTCGTGCACGCGCTGGGCGATCTGCTCGCGCCAGTCCCGGTCGAACAGGGCGGCCGGCCGCTGCGTGCGAGGGGCCAGCAGGGACGTCGCCAGGGCGGCGATCGCCTCCAGGGGCGACCGGTCCAGGTTGATGCACAGCAGGCCCTGCGGCCGGCCGGCCGAATCTCGCAGGACGGCGCTGACAGAGGTCACTCCCCGGCCGTCGGTGAGCACCTTGGGGTAGGGGCCGAGCACGGCCGAGTCGGACCCGTCGAGTTCGGTGCTCAGGTCGTCGAGCAGGGAATCGTCGCCGACCGCCCGTCCCGACATCGGGTTCCACAGCCCGGCGATCCGGCCGGTGGCGAGGTCGTGGGCCACCACCTCGGCCTGCGGAGCGAGCAGCGCGGCCACCGCTCGGCACATCGGCTCGTGCTCGGCCAGCCAGGTGGGTGGGGCTTGAGCAGGCATACTGGATAAAATATCCGAGCACTTGACGTTTCGTCCAGTCAGGGATTTGGGAGGCGCGAAGGTGATCCTCGGGTGATAGTTGGCACGTGAATCCGGGAGGGCAGGGGAGGGGTGGAATGCGGATCGAGTGGTTCAACGGGCCCCGGGCCGACCTGCGCCCGCTGTTCGAGCTGGCCGACGACTCGGCCGATCAGCTGGACGAGTACCTGAACCGGGGGCGGGTGATGGTGGCCCGGCTCGGGCACGAGCTGATCGGCCACCTTCAGCTCGTCCCGGCCCACCTGCCCGGCGAGATCGAGCTGAAGAGCCTGGCCGTGGTGCCGTCCCGGGAAGGCCGCGGGGTCGGTCGGGCCCTGGTGACCACCGCGCTCGAGACCTGCCGGGCCGACGGCTGGATCCGGATGCTGGTCAGCACCGGCGCCGCCGACATCGGCAACCTGCGCTTCTATCAGCGGGTCGGCTTCCGGATGCTGTCGATCGAGCGGGACGCGTTCGTGCCGGCCACCGGGTATCCGGACGCGATCATGATCCACGGTATTCAGCTGCGGGACCGGGTCTGGTTCTCGCAGGAGCTGATCCCGGAGGCCGGGCCGCCCGAGCCGGTGACCGGGGCCATCTCGTTCGAAGGTCTTACCGACATCTGAGCACCGACCGGTCGGGAATGTTCTGGACACTCAGTCGCTAACGATATATCGTCAACGTATCGACTGAAGGAGAAGACGATGAGTACCCAACCAACGGAGAGTGCTTCGGAACGCCCGGAGACGACTCACAGTGAGCACCAGACGCAGCGCCCCGCCTGGGGCGAGTTCAACGGCCCGCGGATGCGCGGATTCGGCCATCGCGGCCGGCGAGAAGGTGCCGAAGGCGCCGAAGGTGGCCGAGGCCTGGGTTTCCGGGCCGCGCGCTTCGGACGGCGTGACTTGGGCCCCGAGGACGAGGAAGGCGGTCGGGGCCCCGGCGGCTTCGGCAACCGCCGGTTCGGCCCGGGCGGGTTCGGCCCCGGCGGGTTCGGCGGTCCTGGTTTCGGTCCCGGTGGTTTCGGTCCCGGTGGTTTCGGCCCGGGTGGGCCGGGCGGGCGCGGCCGCGGCTGGGGCCCGGGTGGTCGGGGTCCCGGTGGCCCGGGTGGCCCTGGTGGCGGGCGGGGGCGGCGTCCGCGCGGCAACGTTCGCGCCGCCGTCCTGGCTCTGCTGGTGGAGGAGCCGCGCCACGGCTACTCGATCATGACCGAGCTGGCCGAGCGCAGCGGCGGTCTCTGGCGGCCGAGCCCCGGCTCGGTCTACCCCGTGCTGCAGCAGTTGCAGGACGAGGGGCTGGTCACGGCCGAGGAGGCGGACGGCCGTAAGGTCTTCGCGCTCACCGCGGCCGGCCGCGAGCTGGTCCAGCAGAACCCGGCCGAGTTCGCCGAGCCCTGGTCGGTGGCCGGTCCCGGTCCCCGGCAACGGGTTCAGACCCTGTTCGAGGGCATGACCGCGCTCGGATCGGCGACCCAGCAGGTGGCCCGGCTGGGCACGGCCGAGCAGGCCGAGCGGGCGCGGGCCGTGCTCGACGAGGCGCGCCGGGCGCTGTACCGGATCCTGGCCGAGGAGTCGGCGGGATCGGCCGGAGCGGAGGGGGCGGCGGCGTCCGGCGAGCCCGACGGCTCGCCCGAGGACGACGACGACCTCAGGGCTGAGTGACGGATCCGTCGAAGCTGATCGGGCCGGCCGGGATTCCTGGCCGGCCCGGTAGCGTTACACCTCTCGAGAGGCACGCCCTCGAGGTTGATGCCTGAGAACGACTGATGGTCGCGTTCGACCACCGAGGAGGACGCTCGTGCTCGATCCGCGAGAGCTCTACACCCTCGCCGAGGAGCAGCCGGCCCCGGGGGAGCTCGACCAGCCGGTGCTGGTGCACGCCCTCGGGGGGTTCGTCGACGCCGGCTCGGCCGGCCGGCTGGCCGGCGAGCACCTGCTCAGCTCGCTCGAGCACCAGGTGCTGGCCACCTTCGACGTCGACCAGCTGTACGACTACCGGGCCCGCCGCCCGGCGATGACCTTCGTCGAGGACCACTGGGAGAGCTACGACGCTCCCCAGCTGGTGCTGCGCGGGATGAAGGACGCCGCCGGCACCGGCTTCCTGATGCTCACCGGGCCGGAGCCCGACGTGCAGTGGGAGCGCTTCGTCACCGCCGTCACCCAGCTCGTCGACCGCTACGACGTGCGGCTCACGGTCGGCGTCCACGCCATCCCGATGGCGGTGCCGCACACCCGGCCCGCCGGGATGACCGCCCACGCCACCCGCAAGGGCCTGGTCTCGGGCCAGCCGTCGTGGGTCGGTAACGTCCAGGTGCCGGGCAACGTGGCTGGTCTGCTCGAGCTGCGGCTGGGCGAGGCCGGCAAGGACGCCGCCGGGTTCGCCGTCCACGTGCCGCACTACCTGACCCAGGCCGAGTTCCCGGACGCCGCCGTCACGCTGGTCGAGGCGGTCGGCGAGCTCGGCGGGCTCAACCTGCCGACCCGGACGCTGGCCGAGGCCGGTGCCGAGACCCGGGCCGCGATCGAGGAGCAGGTGGCCGGCCAGCCCGAGGTCGCGGCCGTGGTCAGTGCCCTGGAGCAGCAGTACGACGCCTACGTGGCCGGCCGGGCCAACGCCCTGCCGCTGGCCAGTGAGACCGGCGAGCTGCCGACGGCCGACGAGCTGGGCGCCGAGCTGGAGCGCTTCCTGGCCGAGGAGAACGACCGCCGTGGGCGGGGCGACTCCTGACCTGAGCCCGCAAGCCCGTTCGACCTGAGCCTGATCGGCCCTCACCGGGATGCAACCCGGTGGGGGCCGATTCGCGTAGGGCGGGCGTCGGGGTGATCGGGACGGCGAATGGAGCCTGCTGTTGTCCGTTTTCAGCGATCTGCGGGCGCTTCGGCGCATCGTCCGGCGGGGGCTGCGCCGCCGCCGCCTCCGCCGCGACCTCGAGGTCGCGCTGGCCGCCCGGGCCGAACTGCCCACCGGCGAGTACCGGGCGGTCATCTACTTCACCGACAAGCGGGTCAACCTCTACCAGTTGCGGCAGTGGTACGAGCCGATGCGCCGGCTGGCCGAGAAGCACCCGGTGGTGGTCATCTCGCGGTCGATCGCGACCACGGCGATCCTGCTCCAGGAGTGCCCGTTGCCGGTGTTCTACGGGCCCACGATCGGCGACGTCGAGAGCTTCGTGGCCGGTCAGCCGATCAAGGTCGCGTTCTACGTGAACCAGAACATGCGCAACTTCCAGATGATGCGCTTCCCGGGCATGTTTCACGTCTTCGTCAGCCACGGCGAGAGCGACAAGATCTACATGGCCTCGAATCAGGTGAAGGCCTACGACTACTGCTTCGTGGCCGGCGACGCCGCGGTCGAGCGGATCAAGGACCGGCTGATCGACTTCGACGCCGACCGCCGGCTGATCCGGATCGGCCGGCCCCAGGTGGACGTCGTGGCTCCCGGCCCGCAGCTGCCGGCGGACGGTCGGCAGGTGGTGCTGTACGCCCCGACCTGGGAGGGCGACCGGCCGAGCATGACCTACGGGTCTGTCGCCTCGCACGGGGTGGAGCTGGTGCGGGCGCTGGTCGGGACCGGCCGGCACCGGGTGATCTACCGCCCGCATCCGCGGACCGGGGTCTACGACCGGGCGTTCGCCGCCGCCGGTGAGCAGATCGCCGGGCTGCTGGCCGAGGCGAACCGCCGCGACCCGGGGGCCGGCCACGTGCTCGACACCGAGTCGCCGTTCGGCTGGCACCTGGCCGCCGCCGACGTGTGCGTCTGCGACATCTCGGCGGTGGCCTTCGACTGGCTGGCCACCGGCAAGCCGATGCTGCTGACCGAGCCGGTCGCGGCCGAGGCCGAGATCGACCGGTCCGGGATCGCCGGGCGGGTGCCGATGCTGCGGGCGGCCGAGGCCGCGTCGGTGGTGCCGCTGCTGGACCCGGTCGCGGGCCCGGGCCGGCGGGAGCAGTTCCGGGAGATCACCCGGCACTACTTCGGCGACACCACGCCGGGCGCGAGCATGCGGCGCTTTCTCGAGGCCTGCGAGCAGGTGATGAAGCTGCGGGACGACGTGGCCGGGCCGGCGCCGTCCGTCATCGATCTGGCCGCCCGCGAGCGGGCCCTCGGCCCGATGGTGCCGGAGAGCCTGGTCCCGGCGGCGCACGTCGCTCTGACGGGGGACGAGGACCGGGAGGATCTGGAGGGGCTGGATGCCTGAGCCGGGGTGGGACGACGGCCACGGTGACCAGGACCGTGGCCAGGCCCACCGCCCAGCCGGCCAGCACATCGGTGAGGTAGTGGACGCCGAGCAGCACCCGGTCGGCGCCGACGGCGACCACAAAACCGAGGCTGAGCAGCCACAACGTGGCCCGGACGAGGCCACCGGCCCGAACCCGGGCGGGCCGGTCGAGCAGCACGAGTGCGGCCCCGGCCACCAGCACCGAGGTGAGTGCGTGCCCCGAGGGGAACGAGTACCCGGTGATCACGACGATCGGGTCGGGCCAGACCGGCCGGTCGCGGGCGAACCCCTGCTTGAGGGCCAGTTCCAGGACGCCGCCGAGCACGAACGTCAGGACGAGCCAGGCCGCCAGGCGCCTGCGGCCGGTCGCAGCCAGCCCGACGGCGATCACCGCCGCGATCGGGCGGATCACCCAGGGGCGGGTGATCGAGCCGATCACCCGCAGCAGGTGGGCGATACCGGGAGCGTTGACCACTTTGCTGTGCAGCCAGTTGGCCACGTCGAAGTCGAGGACCGGCGGCGCCGGGGCGTGCCGGCGGACGGCGAGCGCCAGGGCGGCGAACGCGAGGGTGGGTAGGGCCGCCGCGGCGAGCACGGGGCGGTTGACCGAGGTCATCCGCCGTCGCCGGGGACGTGGTGGCCGCGGACGGTCTCGATGGTGTCGGCCTCGGCGGCGGACTTGTCCGGGCGGTGGGCCAGCACCCGGGCGAACCGCAGGGCCAGGCCGGCCGGGTAGCGCGGCGAGGTCTGCACGCCGTCGAACGCGATCTCGACCACCAGTTCGGGCCGGACGTCGACCCGGTAGCGGGAGCCGCCGGCGGCCAGCGCCTGCAGCCGCTCGGTCTGCCAGGCCAGCATGGCATCGGTCAGGCCCTTGAAGGTCTTGCCCAGCATCACGAAACCGCCCGGCGGGCCGTAGGTTCCGAACGGGTCGCGGGCCCCGAGGTGGAGGTTGGAGAGCAGCCCGGTACGCCGACCGTGACCCCATTCGGCCGCCAGCACCACCAGGTCGAGCGTGATCCGGGGTTTCACCTTCACCCAGCCGGCCCCGCGCCGTCCCATCGTGTAGGCCGAGGCCAGCGACTTCACCACCACGCCCTCGTGGCCCCGGGCCAGGGCATCGGCGGCGAACGCCCCGGCCGCGCCGACCTGGCCGGGGTCGCCCGGGTCGGTGATCGTGTGCCGGGGCACCACCAGTTCGGCCGCGGCCGGCTCGAGCCGGGCCCGGCGCTGCTCGCTCGGCTCGTCGATCAGGTCGTCGCCGTCGAGGTGCAGCAGGTCGAAGAAGGTCAGGCCGAGCGGGACGGCGGCCCGGGCGGACTCGACGTCGCGCCGGGCCACCCGGGCCGACGTCACCTGGAACGGCGCCGGCCGGCCGGCCGCGGTGGTGGCGATCACCTCGCCGTCCAGGATCGCGGCCCGCACGTCCAGGGCCCGGGCGGCCGCCACCACCTCGGGCACCCGGGCCGTGATGTCGTCCAGGGTGCGGGTGAAGACGGCCACGTCGTCGCCGTCCCGGTGCACCTGGACCCGGACCCCGTCGAGCTTCCACTCCACGCCGGCGGCGCCGGTCTTCTCCAGGGCGGCGCTCAGCTCGGGGGCCGGAGCGGCCAGCATCGGGGCCAGCGGCCGGCCCACGGCCAGGCTGAACCCGGCCAGCCGGTCGGCCCCGCCGGAGAGGGCCGCGGCGGCCACGTCGGGCAGGTCGCCGTGCACGGCCAGGGCCCGGCGCACGGTGGCCACCGGCACCTGGGCCGCGGCCGCCACGGCGTCGACGATCAGGCCGGCCGCCGCTCCCTGCCGCAGCTCGCCCGAGACCAGGCCGGCCAACAGGCGCTGCTCGGGCCCGGTCGAGGCGGTAAGGAGACCGGCCAGGAGGGCGTGGCGCTGCGCGGTGGAACCGGGGCCGGTGAGAACGGCGGCCTCGGCCAGCCGGGCGTCGACCTCGGCCACCGTGAGCGAGGCCTTCACCGCCGGCGGGGGCATCTCCCGCAGCGCCGCCCAGCCCAGACCGGTGCGCCGCTGGAAGGTGCGGCCCGATAGCCAGGCGGCGACCACCGGCGCGTCGCTCAACGCGGCCGCGCGCAGGCAACCGGCCAGCAGGGCGATCTTCTCCTTGCGGGACGCCGCGGCGGCGACCGCCTCGGAGGCGGCGGCGATCTCGATCAGAAGCACGGGACCAGTCTGCCCGGCGGCACCGACAAGCTCGCGCCGTACCATCCGGCCATGGAGCTGACCGCGTTCGAATCAGGCCTGCTGGACGCCCTGGACGAGGGCCGGCTGGTGCGTGACCTGGTCGACCTGGTTCACGTGCCGAGCCTGACCGGTTCGGCCGAGGAGTCGCTGCTGCAGCACCAGCAGGCGGGCGAGCTGGCCCGGCTCGGCCTCGACGTCGACACCTGGAAGTTCGATCTTCCGGCGCTGCGGGCCCGCCCCGGGTTCCCCGGCACCGAGGCCGAGCGGTCGGAGGGGTACGGCGTGGTCGCCACCACCGGTGGCGAGGGCCCACCGGCGCTGGTGCTGCAAGGGCACGTCGACGTCGTCCCGACCGGGGATCGTCGGCGCTGGCCGGACGGCGACCCGTTCAGCGCGGCCGTCGTCGGGGGAGTGCTGCACGGGCGGGGGGCCTGCGACATGAAGGCCGGGGTGGCGGCCAACCTGGCCGTGGCCCGCACGATCCAGGCCACCGGCGTGCGGCTGGAACAACCGTTCGCGGTGCACACCGTGGTCAGCGAGGAGGACGGCGGGCTGGGCGCGTTCGCGACCATGGTCCGAGGCCACACCGGCCGGGCGGCGGTGCTGACCGAGCCGACCGGAGGCCGGATCGTCACCGCCAATGCCGGCGCCCTGACCTTCGAGCTGGCGGTGCCGGGCCGGGCCGCGCACGGCAGCACCCGGCACGAAGGGGTGAACGCCATCGACGCGTTCCTGCCGATCTACGCCGGCCTGCGCGAACTCGAGGGCCGGCGCAACCACGACCCGGACCCGCTGTTCGCCGGCAACCCGCTGCCGTACCCGATCTCGGTCGGCCGGATCGTGGCCGGCGACTGGGCCAGCAGCGTGCCCGACCTGCTCCTGGCCCAGGGCCGGCTCGGCGTCCGGCTGGGGGAGGAGCCGGCCGCCGCCCGGGCCGCTCTGGAGGAGCAGGTGGCGCGCAGCTGCGCCGCCGACCCCTGGCTGCGCGTGCACCCGGCTCGGGTCGAGTGGCCCGGTGGGCAGTTCGCCAGCGGCCGGATCCGGGCCGACCACCCGTTCATCGACGAGGTCGGCACGGCCGTGGCCGACCTGACCGGTGGCCCGCCGCCGGCGAGAACCGCCGCGCCCTACGGCAGCGACCTGCGGCTGTACGCCGGTATGGGCGGCATCCCGACCCTGCACTACGGGCCGGGCGACGTCCGGTTCGCGCACGCCCCGCGCGAGCAGGTCGAGCTGGCGGAGGTCGTCTCGGTGGCCCGGGCCCTGTTGCTGCTCACCCTGCGCCGGTGCGACGCCCACCGCTGATCAGGCCGGCAGTTCCCGCACGGTGGCCCGGCCGGCCCGGGAGTCGACCGCGATCCGGCGGTTCACCCGGACCGCGTCGAGCATCCGGCGGTCGTGGCTGACCAGCAGCAGCGTGCCCGGGAACGACTCCAGGGCCTGTTCCAGCTGCTCGATCGCGGGCAGGTCGAGGTGGTTGGTCGGCTCGTCCAGCACCAGCAGGTTGACGCCGCGGGCCTGGAGCAGGGCCAGCCCGGCCCGGGTCCGCTCGCCCGGCGAGAGCGTGTCGGCGCCGCGCATCACATGCTGCGAGGCCAGGCCGAACTTGGCCAGCAGGGTCCGCACCTCGGCGTCCGGCCAGGTCGGCAACTGCTCGCCGAACGCCCGGAACAGCGGGACCGCACCGGTGAACAGCGATCGGGCCTGGTCGATCTCACCGACCACCACACCCGGGCCGAGCGCGCTGGTGCCCGCCGCGAGGGGCAGCCGGCCGAGCAGGGCGGCCAGCAGGGTCGACTTGCCGGCGCCGTTCGGCCCGGTGATCGCGACCCGGTCGGCCCAGTCGACCTGCAGGCTGACCGGCCCCAGCCGGAACCCCGGACCGCGCTCGGCGACGGCCCCGTTCAGCACGGCCACCACCGCCCCGGCCCGCGGCGCGACGGCGATCTCGAGCTGCAGCTGCCACTCCTTGCGAGGCTCGTCGACCACGTCGAGCCGCTCGATCAGCCGCTGGGTCTGCCGGGCCTTGGCCGCCTGCTTCTCGCTCGAGTCGGCCCGGAAAGCCTTCACGTTCTTGTCGTTGTCGGTCGCCTTGCGCCGGGCGTTGCGCACGCCCTTCTCCATCCAGCTGCGCTGGGTGCGACCCCGCTCCTCCAGACCGGACCGGGTGTCGGCGTACTCGTCGTAGGCCTCGCGGGCGTGCCGGCGGGCCACCTCGCGCTCCTCCAGGAAGGCCGCGTAGCCGCCACCGAACACACTGATCTGCTGCTGGGCCAGGTCGAGCTCGACCACCCGGGTCACCGTCCGGGCCAAGAACTCCCGGTCGTGACTGACCAGGACGACTCCGGCCCGCAGCCCGGTGACGAAGGCCTCCAGCCGGGCCAGCCCGTCCAGGTCGAGGTCGTTGGTCGGCTCGTCGAGCAGGAAGACGTCGTACCGGCTGAGCAACAGCGAGGCCAGGCCGGCCCGGGCCGCCTGACCGCCGGACAGCGTGGCCATCTCGGTGCTCAGGCCGGCGTCCAGGCCGACGTCGGCGGCCACCTGGGCCGCGCGCTCCTCCAGGTCGGCCCCGCCGAGGGCGAGCCAGCGCTCCAGGGCGTCGGAGTAGGCGTCGTTGGCGGCCTCGCTCAGGCCGTCGCCGAGGGCCTCGGTGGCCGTGTCCAGTTCGGCCTGGGCGGCGGCCACTCCGGTCCGCCGGGCCAGGAAGGCCTCGATGGTCTCGCCCGGGCGGCGCTCCGGCTCCTGGGGCAGGAAGCCGATGGTGGCGCCGGCCGGGGCCAGCTGGACCGAGCCGCTCTCGGGGGTGGCCAGGCCGGCCAGGAGCCGCAGCAGGGTGGACTTGCCGGCGCCGTTGGCCCCGACCAGCCCGACGACGTCACCGGGGGCGACAACCAGGTCGAGGCCGGCGAAGAGCTGACGGTCGCCGTGCGCGGCTCCCAGTTCCCGGGCCAGCAGGGTGGCACTCATGCCCGTGACCGTACCGGGCCGGTACCCGCTCGCCCTACTGCATTCCGATGGCTCGGCCCGATCTCACCAGGGGCCGGCGAGCGCCCTCGGGTCGTCGCTGGAGACGATCTCCTTGCCCAGCGGGGCCAGCGCGACCAGCGCCAGCTTGATGTTGGCCCAGCCGAACGGGATCCCGATGATGGTCAGGCAGAGCGCGATGCCGGTGGCCACGTGGGCGATCGCGATCCACAGCCCGGCCAGCACGAACCAGAGCACGTTGCCGATCGTGGACGGCGTGCCCGCGTCGTGCTGGCGGACCACGGTCCGGCCGAACGGCCAGAGCACGAAGCCGGCCAGCCGGAACGCGGCCACCCCGAACGGGATGGTGATGATCAGCACGAACATCAGCAGGCCGGCCAGCGCGTACCCGATCGCCAGCCAGAACCCGGCCAGCACCAGCCAGATCAGGTTGAGCAGCAGTCGAACCAGGCTCATCGGTCGATCTCCGTCCGTGGAGAGGGTGGCTCAGTGCCTCGTTCAGCGAGGTTCAGTGGGAGGTCGCGACCGGCTTGCCCTTGTCCTGCCCGATCGAGGCGAGCAGCTCGTCGAACCAGACCTGCTCGGTGTCGAACGGCTTGCCGCCCTTGATCCGCGGGAACTCGATCGCCCGCAGCCGGTTGTCGTTCTCCTCGTCATGCCCGATGACGCCGCTCTCGCCCCTGAGCGCGCTGTCCACAGCCAGGTCGACCATGCCCTTGATCAGCCGGATGTCCTCGACGTTGGCCGGGGCCGACCGGGCGAAGTAGCCGCTCTTCTGGACCAGAGTCTTCTCGGCCCCGATCAGGGCGGCGAACTGCTTGGCGAACCAGGCGCCGGGGTTGACGGCGTCCAGCTTGACGTGACCGAACGCGTCCCGCGGCGGCTCCTCGCCGCGGGCCACCATCTCCTCGACGATGGTGTCGACGCCGGCGCCCTCGGAGATGAAGATGTTGACGCAGCGGATGTCGTCCATCGTCGCCTTCAACCGGGCCGCCTCGGCCTGGATGTCGAAACTCAGCTCCGGGATGTAGACGCCGTGCAGGTCCCACTGCTCGCTCTCGTTGCCGAACCCGGCGAAGGTCTGGGCCGTCACCCACTCGCGGTACTTGGCCGCGGTGGCGGCGGTCAGCCAGCCGCAGCTGCGGCCCATCACCTCGTGGACGATGAGCATCTTGATGTTGGCCGAGTGCTCGGACAGCACGTTGCGGGCGAACAGCGCGCCCTGCTCGGCCGCGGTCCAGGCCCCCAGGCTCTGCCGGATCGGCACCACGTCGTTGTCGATCGTCTTGGGCAGCCCGACCACGGTCAGCTCGTAGCCGTTCTCGTGCAGGTAGGCGGCCAGATCGGCGGCGGTGGTGTTGGTGTCGTCGCCGCCGATGGTGTGCAGCACGTCGATGCCGTCGCGGGTGAGCTGCTCGGCCGCCACGTGCAGCGGGTCCTGGCCCTCCTGGACCAGCCCACGCTTGACGCAGTCGGCCACGTTGGTGAGCTTGACCCGGCTGTTGCCGATCGGGCTGCCGCCGAACCGGTGCAGCAGATGGGCGTTGGCCCGAACCTCGTCGGTGACCGGATAGTGGTCGGCGCCGAGCAGGCCCGCGTAGCCGTTGCGGTAACCGATCAACTCGATCTCGGGGGCCATCTCGGTGTACCGCTCGATCAGCCCGCCGACGGCGGACGACAGGCAGGGGGCGAGGCCCCCGGCGGTGAGCAGGGCTACACGGCGAACGGGCATGGCTTTCGACTCCTGGACAAAACGGTCGGTGCGCGGTCGTTCTCAGCCTAGTGGGCGAGGCCCTGGCGGCGAGACGTGGGTCACTCCGTGAGCCCGGCGGATCCGATGTCGCGGGCGGTGACAGGCTTGGGCCATGAACACTCTGGAACCGTTCGTCGCCGCCGACGACCGCTACACCCGAACGCCGTACCGCCGCACCGGCCGCAGCGGGCTGCAGTTGCCCGCCGTCTCGCTGGGGCTCTGGCACAACTTCGGGGACGACAAGCCGCTGGAGACGCAGCGGGCCATCCTGCGCCGGGCCTTCGACCTCGGCGTCACCCATTTCGACCTGGCCAACAACTACGGCCCGCCCTACGGCGCGGCTGAGCGCAACTTCGGCGAGCTCTACCGGAGCGACTTTCGCCGGTACCGCGACGAGCTGGTGCTCTCGACCAAGGCCGGCTACGACATGTGGCCCGGCCCCTACGGCGAGTGGGGCTCGCGAAAGTCGCTGCTGAGCAGCCTGGACCAGAGCCTGAAGCGGATGCGGGTCGACTACGTCGACATCTTCTACAGCCACCGGTTCGACCCGGACACGCCGCTGGAGGAGACCATGGGGGCGCTCGACACCGCCGTCCGTTCCGGCCGGGCGCTGTACGCCGGGATCTCGTCGTACTCCCCGGAGCGCACGATCGAGGCGGCCGCCATTCTCCGGCAGCTCGGCACGCCGCTGCTGATCCACCAGCCGAGCTACTCGATGCTCAACCGCTGGGTCGAGGAGGGGCTGCTGACCGCGCTGGACGACCTCGGCGTCGGCTGCATCGCGTTCTCCCCGCTGGCCCAGGGCCTGCTCACGGACAAGTACCTGAACGGGGTGCCGGAGGGGTCGCGGGCCGCGCAGGGCAAGTCGCTCGACCCGGCCCAGTTGTCGGAGGCGAACCTGACCCACATCCGGGCGCTGAACAAGCTGGCCGAGGGGCGCGGCCAGTCGCTGGCTCAGCTGGCCCTGAGCTGGGTGCTGCGGGACCGACGGGTGACGTCGGTGCTGATCGGCGCGAGCAGCGTGCGGCAGCTGGAGGACAGCCTGGCCGCGGTCGGCGGACCCGACTTCACCGACGCCGAGCTGGCCGAGATCGACCGGTACGCGGTGGAGGGCGGCATCAACCTCTGGGCGCAGTCCGGCACCGCCTGACCTCGGTCAGGACGGTCGAGCCGGGTCGGGGATCAGGCGCTGGCGGCGGTGGCCGCGTGCTGATCCTCGACCGCTCGCCGCAGGGCGGTCACGGCCGGCCCGGCCCGCTCGGTCAGCCGGCGGATCCGGTCCCGGTGCTGACGCCGTTCGCGGCCGTTGAACACGGTGTTCAGCTCGACCGCGGCGACCAGGGCGACCAGAGCGGCCTGACCGGCGTCCAACTGCTCGACGGGCGTGCCCCCGAGCACGGTGGCCCGGGCACCGGAGATCAACTCGCGCACGATCCGGGTGTCCCGGACGGTGACGATCTTGCGGGGGATAACCCCGAGCAGCGTCTTCTCCTCGACCCGGATCACCCGGTCCGCGGCCAGCCGGTCGCGCACACCCCGGTAGGTGGACTTCGGATCCGTCGTCACCCAGTGCTTCCAGGACCGCAGCCGGGAATCGGCGATCCGGTCGAGCACGGCGTCCAGGACCGGATCGTTCGTCCGCCGGCCGCTCACCAGGGCCTTGCCGTTCTCGTCGATCAGCAGGCCGGCCAGCGAGAGCTGAACCATCGCCGCCGCCCGGACCAATTCGGCCTGGTTGGCGCCGGTGAGCTTGGCCCGCTCGACGTCGTAGGCGATCAGGAAGGCCCGGGCGGCCAGCCCGGCCGGGATCTCGGTCGGCATGATCACTCCTTTGCGGTGTCACGGTCGAGGTCGGGAGCCAGATCGGCCGGCACGTCCGGGTCGGGCTGAAGGTCGGCGCCGGCTGGTCGCCCCGGCCGGCGCATCCGGGACACATTGCCAGGTAACCGCCCGGCGTCCCGCAATGCACGCCGGAGCAGGAACTCGATCTGTGCGTTGGTGCTGCGCATCTCGTCGCCGGCCCAACGGGCCAGGGCGTCGTGGACCGCCGGGTCGAGCCGCAGCAGGAGCTTCTTGCGTTCGATCGCCACGTCGCTGGTCAGTAGATGGATCCGGCGTTCACCACCGGCTGGGCGTCCCGGTCGCCACAGAGCACGACCAGCAGATTGCTCACCATTGTGGCCTTGCGCTCCTCGTCGAGCTCGACCACCTGGTGCTCGGCCAGCCGGGCCAGGGCCGACTCGACCATGCCGACCGCGCCCTCGACGATCCGGGCCCGGGCGGCGACCACGGCACCGGCCTGCTGCCGGCGCAGCATGGCCTGGGCGATCTCTGGAGCGTAGGCCAGCCGGGTCAGCCGGGACTCCACGATCCGGACCCCGGCCGAGGCGACCCGGGCCGCGATCTCGGCCGACAGCGTCTCGGTGACCTCGTCGGCGTTGTCCCGCAGGGACATCTGGCCCTCGCCGGCAGCGTCGTATGGGTAGCTGTTGGCGATGTGCCGGACGGCGGTCTCGGTCTGGATGGCGACGAACTCGACGAAGTCGTCGACCTCGAACCGGGCCTTGGCCGTGTCCTGCACCTGCCAGACAACGACCGCGGCGATCTCGATCGGGCTGCCCTCGGCGTCGTTCACCTTGGCCACGCCGGTCTCGTGATTGCGGATCCGGGTGGAGACCCGGCTGCGAGTGGTCAGCGGGTTGACCCAGCGCAGCCCGTCGGTCCGGATCGTGCCCTTGTACTTGCCCAGCAACTGCACCACGCGAGCCTGGCCGGGGGCGACCGCGTTCAGGCCCGCGGACACGGCCAGACCGGCGATCAGCAGCACGATCGCGGCCACGAAAAGCAGCCAGGACGGCGTCCCCGCGGTCTGGGTGGCGACGACGAAGACGGCCACGCCGATCAGGACCAGGAGCAGGGCGGCCAGCAGCATGCTCCAGCCGGAGCGGTCGCCGGCCGGTCGCTCGACCACCTGAGGAGCGGGCATCAGCACCGGGGCGACCGGCCCGGTGGGGTCGTCGGCGGTCTGGACGCGGTTGAGGGGCGGAGTGTTCATCGCGGGTCTCCTAGCACTGTGTGCGGCGCTCGACTGAGGCTCCAATCTATCAAGGTGATATCACTTTTGGAAGGTCGAGGTGCCTAGCGGTTCCGGGCTGGGGTGCCGGTCGAAGGGGCCATGGACCCCCGGTCACTTCTGCGGAGATCGGCACCTCGTACTCTGACGTTAATGCACCGCAATCGACTGATCGCTTAGAGTGATAGCAGGAGCGACGGTTGTCGCCAATGAATCAGTGTGTCGCGCCTGTCGGCAATGACAGCATTGTGCAGTATGTTCCGGTCGATCGGGCGATCGGGACGCGCTTACGGGTCCACGTCGGCCCGTGGCGGGGAGGGGGTGTCGCGATGACCGCTCCGGACGCCTACTCCGAGGTGAGCTCGATCGAGATCGGGACGACGTCGCGCCCGTCGCGCCCGTCGGCGCTGCCTTCGCAGCCGACGGCCGCCGTCCCGGGTGGGGCGAACTGGGTGGTCCGGGCCCAGGACGGCGAGGCGGCGCAGGTCCTGGCCGAGGTCGATCTTGCCCTCCGGGGCCGCCTCGAGCCCCGGTTGCAGGCCCAGGCCCTCTATGCCCGGACCCTGTGTCATCTCGTCCTGGGCAACATCCCGACCGCGATCGAGGTGGCCCGCGAGCTGACCGCGCTCTGTCGCCGGCTCGGCCTGCAGGCGGCCGGGTTGCGGGCCCGGGCCCTGCTGGTCGACCTGCTGCGCCGGGACGGTCAGCTGGAGCAGTCGGTCGAGCAGCTGGCCCACGCCGTGGCCCTCGAGCCGGCTCTGCGGGATCTGACCGATCCGGATGTGCAGACCGCCCTCGGCGCTCTCGCGGTCGCCCTGCGGCTCAGCGGGGCCACCGCCGAGGCGGGCAGGGTCGAGCACCGGCTGGCCGCGGTGGAGGATCAGCTGCCGCCCCACCAGCGGGTGTCCCGCTGGAGCAATCTCGCCTTCGCCCACGCCGGGCAGGCCCTGGCCGCGGCCCGCCGGGCCCCGTTCGAGGTCGACGTCGACCTCCTCGAGCAGGCGGTGGCGGAGATCCACAACGCCGAGGCCCTGGCCGACTGGGGGCTCTACCAGGTGGTGGCGGTCGAGGTTCAGGTGCTGACCGCGCTGGCCGTCGCCGTGGCCGGCGATCCGCAGGCCGGGCTGGCTCAGCTCGAGGGCTGCCGGGCCGTGCTCCGGCGCGGCCCGGAGGCGACCTTCGCCCAGCTGTTCTGGGGGGTGGGCATGACCCGGGCCCTGACCCGGCTGGGCCGCGACCAGCCGGCCGCCCGGATCGGCAACCAGGTGCTGGCCCTGGTGCGCGACCACTCCCGGGTGGGAGACCGGGCGATGCTGGCCTACGAGGTGATGCGGGCCGAGCATCCCGAGGTGGAGCGCTCCGGCACCGGCACGGCCGAGTACCTGGCCCTCACCCAGGACCAGGTCGGGACGGACGTCACGCTGGTCGGGGCCCTGTTCCGGGCCCGGGTCGACCTGCTCCGGGGCGCCGACGAGCGCCGCTTCCTGGCCCGAGCGGCCGAACTGGACGTGCTCACCGGGCTGGTCAACCGCCGGGGAGCGGCCACGGCGATGGCCGATGCCGCGGCGCTGCCGGCGGGGGAGTGCGTCGCGCTGCTGCTGATCGACCTCGACGGGTTCAAGTACGTGAACGACAATTCCGGGCATCTGGCCGGCGACGTCGTCCTGGAACGGGTGGCCGCGGCGCTGCGGGACGCGGCCCGGCTGGAGGACGTGGTGGCCCGCTGGGGCGGCGACGAGTTCGTGGTGGTGGCCGTGCTCGACGAGAGCCGGGCCCTGGCGCTGGGCGATCGGCTGCGCGACACGCTGCGGCACAGCACCCGGGACGCCCGGATCACCGGCAGCGTCGGGGTGGCCGTGCGGGACGCGCCGCTGGACGAGCAGGCCTGGCTGCGGCGGGCCGACGAGGCGATGTACACGGCCAAACGGGCCGGCGGGGACGCCACCGTCCTGGGCTGAGCCCGGATCCGCCCCCGGGGCCGCCACTCCTTAGGCCGATTGAATCGGCATCGGTCCTGACGACGGACCTGTCGTGGACACGGCCCGACCGGTGCCGCCGGCTGGTGCCCGGCGTACGCCCAGCGCACTCACCGTGGCCCTGGCCTGCCTGCTGTCGGCCCTGCTGGTGTTCACCCTGCTGGCCGCCTCCGCCCCGCAGCGGCACTGGTGGGGCGGCGTCGGCAATCGGATCCACCCGGCCCTGCCGGCCGACGTCGCGACCGCTCCGCTGGCGCACCCGGCGCCGGCTCCGGCCGGGGCCGGCGGATACCGGGTGCTGGAGCTGCAGGACGACTCCTCCGGCGTCCCGGTGCGCTGGGACCCGTGCCGCCCGATCCACTACGTGATCCGCCCGGACGGCGCGCCGGCCGGTGGGCAGCAGGCGATCGACCGGTCGATCGCCCGGGTGGAGCAGCTCACCGGGCTGCGGTTCGCCTTCGACGGCGCCACCACCGAGGCGCCCCGGCCGGACCGCCCGACCGTCGACGTCGCCCGCTACGGGGACCGCTGGTCGCCGGTCCTGATCGCCTGGACCGACCCCTCCGAGTACAAGGGCATGGCCGGCTACGCGGGCCTGGGTGGGCCGGACACCGTGGCCGGCAGTGCGGCCGGCCGACGCCGCTACGTGAGCGGGGTGGTGCTGCTCAACCGGGCTCACCTGTCCCAGGTGGTGACCTGGGACGACGGTGCGGCCCGGCTGAACGCGGTGGTGCTGCACGAGTTCGGCCACCTGGTCGGGCTCGACCACGTGCCTGACCCGGGGCAGCTGATGTACAAGCAGCCGACCCCGCACGCCGGGGGATTCGCGGATGGCGATCGTCGTGGGCTGGCGGTGCTCTCCGGCGGGCCCTGCTTCCGCGACTTCTGAGGTCATCTCGACGGGGTGGTTTTCCACAGATCGGGCCGGCCCGGACCGCGGCGTCGGCGGCCGGGGCAGCCTGGTCGGCATGGACACCGACAAGACCATCGTGAGCAAGGCCGGGCCGGCCGATCTGATCGCCACCGCCTGGTTCCGGCTCGGCTTCCGGCCCCGGCAGAGCCTCGTGCTGGCCGGCCTGGAAGGCCCCCGGCAGCGGGTGGGGGTGGTGCTCCGGGCCGGCCTGCCGCCACCCGGGGCCGGGCCCGAGCGCGGCCTGGTCGCCGACCTGCTGGCCGCTGTCCAGGAGTCCGGGGCCGCGGGGGCGGCCGTGCTGATCGTCGACGAGCAGGCCCTGATCTCACCGCTGCCACCGGTCGGCCGGCTGCTGATCGGGCAGGCCCGCCGGCGCGGGCTGGAGCTGCTCGACGTGCTCGGGCAGACCTCGTCGGCCTACCGCTCGCTGCTCTGCGCCGACCCGGCTTGCTGCCCGCCCGGTGGCCGGCTCCTGGCGGAGGTGCTGGCCAGCCGCGCGGCCGCCGTCCACGTGCTCGAGGGTCGGGCCCTGGCCGACTCCGAGCAGGAGCTGGTCGCCGATGTGCTCCCGGGCGGGGCGGCCCTTCGCGCAGGTCCGGCGGGGGGTGTCACTGCCGGGGCCGGGCCACTCTCGCCACCGGCACTGGCGGGTCTGGAGCGCGGCCGTGCGGCGCGAGGCGTCGCCCCGTCCGGCCGTCGGGGTCTCGCCGCCCGGCCTGGCCGTGGCCCTGCACGATCCCCTCCTGCGCGATGCCCTGCTGATGGAGTTGCTGGGCGCCACCGCCGAGCAGGTCCGGGCCACCCTCGACCAGACCGCCGACTGGTCCCGGCTTGACGAGTTGCTCGGCCGGGCCGCTGACCCGGGCCGGTCGGCCCCCCGCACCGCCGTTCTGGCCCGCACCGCCCGGCAGGCCCCGCCGGGAGCCCGGGCACCGGCCCTGGCGATGCTGGCCCTGGCCGCCTGGAACGAGGCCATGCGGCGAGGGCCCGGCTGCTGGTCGACCTGGCCGCCGCCGACCAGGGCGAACTCTCGCTCACCGGTCTGGTCCGAGCGCTGCTGAACCGCCGAATTGTCCCGCAGTGGGCGCAGAATGCGGCATTCGGGTGATGAAGTCGATGCTTAAGGTCCAGAATTTGAGATGGGCTGGGCGAGGGCCGAGGAGTCGCCTAGGCTGAGCCGTAGGTCATGAGTATCAGCGACAAGCCCCGGCTTGCTGGTCGGCAACCCTCGTTCCGCGGTGGGGTGCCCCGGGTGATGACCTGGCTGACGCCGTCCCCGGCGAAGGCAAGCGCGGTCGACGCACGTCGACCCGTCACTCATCTGCCCGCGGGCTCGCCCGCGAGGGCACGGTTCGCTCCGTGCCCATGAGTATGGAGGAGTCCCGATGACCGATGGTTGGTCGTTCGAAACCCGTCAGATCCACGCCGGCCAGGCCCCCGACCCGACCACGGGTGCGCGGGCTCTGCCGATCTACCAGACCACGTCGTACGTCTTCAACAGCACCGAACACGCGGCCAACCTGTTCGGCCTGAAGGAGTTCGGCAACATCTACACCCGGCTCAACAACCCGACCACCGACGTGGTCGAGCAGCGGATCGCCAGCCTCGAGGGCGGTGTGGCCGCCCTGCTGGTGGCCAGCGGCCAGTCGGCCGAAACGATCGCCCTGCTCAACGTGGCCGAGGCCGGCGACCACATCGTCTCCAGCCCAAGCCTCTACGGCGGCACGTACAACCTGTTCCACTACACGCTGCCCAAGTTCGGCATCGAGGTCAGCTTCGTCGAGAACCCGGACGACCTCGACTCGTGGCGGGCCGCGGTCAAACCGAACACCAAGGCCTTCTTCGCCGAGACCATCTCCAACCCCAAGCAGGACGTGCTCGACATCGAGGGCGTCGCTGCGGTGGCCCACGCGGCCGGCGTCCCCCTGATCGTCGACAACACGGTGGCCACGCCCTACTTGATCCGCCCGCTGGAGTTCGGCGCCGACGTGGTCGTGCACTCGGCCACCAAGTACCTGGGCGGCCACGGCGCGGCGATCGCCGGGGTGATCGTCGACAGCGGCAACTTCGACTACGCCGCGACGCCGGACAGGTTCCCCGGGTTCAACCAGCCCGACGGCAGCTACCACGGCCTGGTCTACGCCCGCGACCTGGGCGTCGGCAGTGCGCTGGGGGCGAACCTGGCCTACATCCTCAAGGCCCGGGTGCAGTTGCTGCGGGATCTCGGCCCCGCCGCCTCGCCGTTCAACGCCTTCCTGATCGCCCAGGGTCTGGAGACCCTCAGCCTGCGGATCGAACGGCACGTGCAGAACGCCGTCGCCGTCGCGACCTGGCTGGAGGCCCGCGACGAGGTCGAGTCGGTGAACTACGCCGGTCTGCCGAGCAGCCCCTGGTACGCCCTGGGCCAGAAGTACGCCCCGCGTGGGGCCGGTGCGGTCGTGGCGTTCGAGATCGCCGGCGGCATCGAGGCGGGCAAGCGATTCGTCGACGCCCTCGAGCTGCACAGCCACGTGGCCAACATCGGCGATGTGCGCAGCCTGGTCATCCACCCGGCCAGCACCACGCACAGCCAGCTCAGCGAGACCGAGCAGGCGGCCACCGGAGTCACCCCCGGCCTGGTCCGGCTGGCCGTCGGCCTGGAGAACATCACCGACATCCTGGCCGACCTGGAGGCCGGTTTCCGGGCCGCCAAGGCCAGTTGATGATCTCGACCGACGAGGTCTCCCCACCCGCCAGACCCCCGGTCACGGGGGCCTGGCAGGCGGGGGACCACCCCGGCGACCGGCGGTTCGTCCAGGTCGGTGACCTCGGGCTCGAACGCGGCGGCCGGCTGAACGACGTCCAGGTGGCCTACGAGACGTGGGGCGAACTGTCGCCCGCGGCCGACAACGCGGTGCTCGTGCTGCACGCCCTGACCGGTGACAGCCACGTCACCGGCCCGGCCGGGCCCGGGCACCCCACGCCGGGCTGGTGGGGCGAGCTGATCGGGCCGGGCCGGCCCCTGGACACCAACCAGTGGTACGTGGTCGCGCCGAACGTGCTGGGCGGCTGCCAGGGCACCACCGGGCCGGCCAGCCCCGCCTCCGACGGCCGTCCGTACGGCAGTCGGTTCCCGTACCTGACCGTGCGCGACCAGGTCGCGGCCGAGGTGGCGCTCTCGGACGCGCTCGGCATCGATCGGTGGGCGGTGGTGGTCGGCGGGTCGATGGGCGGGATGCGGGCCCTGGAGTGGGCCGTGACCGAGCCCGACCGGGTCGAGAAGCTGTTCGTGCTGGCCTCGACCCCCGCCTCGACCGGCGATCAGATCGCCTGGTGCGCCGCCCAGTTGGCCGCGATCCGGGCCGACGCCGGCTTCGACCGGGGCGACTACTACGACGCCGAGCCCGGCCGCGGGCCGCACCTCGGGCTCGAGGTGGCCCGGCGGATCGCGCACACCACCTACCGGTCCGAGCAGGAGATCAACCTGCGCTTCGGCCGGCGGGCCCAGACCGGCGAGGATCCGCTCGGCGGCGGGGGCCGGTTCGCCATCGAGTCGTACCTGGACCACCACGCCGAGAAGCTGACCCACCGGTTCGACGCCAACTCGTACCTGGTCCTCACCGAGGCGATGAACTCGCACGATCTCGGCCGGGGTCGTGGCGGCGTGGCCGCCGCCCTGAGCCGGGTCACCGCGCGGACGGCGGTGGCCGCGATCGAGAGCGACCGGCTCTACCCGCCGCACCTGAACGCCGAGATCGCCGCCGGGATCCCCGACTGCGCGCCGCTGGTGGTGATCGGCTCCCCGTACGGGCACGACGGGTTCCTGGTCGAGGTGGATCGGGTCGGTGAAGTGCTGTTCGAATTGCTGGACAAGCCGGCGCTCTAGGGGACGCCGGCGGCCAGGCGCGTGTCAATCCAGGGCCGCAGCCCGGGCCAGGCGGCGGCCAGACCGGCGTGCAACGGCAGAGCCGTCACCTGGTCCAGGTCGACCCAGCGCAACTCGTCGCTCTCGGTCGTGAGCACCTCGACCTGCAGATCTTCGGGAGCTCGGGCCAACACGTAGGTGTACGACCAGTCGCCGTCGTCCACCCCGACCCGGGAACCGAGTACGGTGACCCTCGATCCATCCACCCCAGCTTCCTCGGCGGCCTCGCGCAACGCAGCCTCGGCCACCGTCTCGTGACTGTCCCGGGCGCCGCCCACCAGCCCCCACGTCCCACCCTCATGAGTCCAGCCCGAACGCAGTTGCAGCAGCATCTGGTGCCGCGGCGACGTCCTGACCAGGGCGAGCCCGGCGGCACCGAAGCGCCCCCAGTGCCGGTGGCCGTTGCCGCACTGGAGCCATCCGTTGCCGTCACCACTGGCCATGAGGTTCACCGTACGTTGCCGGTGACCCCGGCCGGTGCAGTGGGGTAACGTCCCCAGCAGGGAGGTTCGTATGCCAGTGATCGTCGGATTCGTGCCGACCCCGGAGGGCAAGGCCGCCCTCCGCCGGGCCGTGCTCGAATGCCAGCTTCGCGACACCAGCCTGATCGTGGTCAACGCGGAGCACGGTGCCGACCCCGGTCCGGGCACCCCGTCCCCGGCGTCCGAGGTCCGGGAGATCTGCGCCGAGCTCGGCGTGGCCGAGCCCGCCCTCGAGGTCCGGCGCAACCGCAACGCCTATGAGCCCGCCGACGACGTGCTCTCGGTCGCCGAGGAGACCGAGGCCGAGCTGATCGTCATCGGGCTGCGCCGGCGAACCGCCGTCGGCAAGCTGATCCTCGGTGGCAGCGCCCAGCGCATCCTGCTCGACGCCTCCTGCCCGGTGCTGGCGGTCAAGGCCGATCAGCGGGTCGCCCGGCCCACCCCCTCGGTCAGCGGCGAGACCTTCACCATCACCGCCGACGGCACCACGGTCGGGGCGTCGTCCGCGCCCGAGACCCGCTGAAAGGCTGTTCGACGACCATGGGTTTCCAGATCACCGGTCTACCCGAGGCCGACGCCGTTCTCGACGAGTACCCGCTCGCCGTGGTCATCGGGATGCAGCTTGATCAGCAATATGGGATCGAACACGCTTTCCGGGGCGGCTGGAAGATCTTGACCCGGTTCGGGACGTTGGACACCGCCGCGATCTCGGCGGCCGACGCCGAGCAGTTCTCGGCGCTCTGTCGCACCCCGCCCGCCATCCACCGGTTCCCCGCCGCCAAGGCGACCGCCGTGCAGAAGCTCGCCTCGGTGGTCGAGTCGGTCTACGGGGGCGACCCCACCCGGATCTGGACGGAGTCCGCGACCGGCGACGAGCTGCTGAAGCGGCTGAAGGCGTTGCCCGCCTTCGGGCCGCAGACGTCGAAGATCTTCGTCGCCCTGCTGGGCAAGCAACTCGCCGTCCAGCCGCGCGGTTGGAAGGCGGCGGCCGGCGACTACGCGCTGAAGGGCTACCGGTCCGTGGCTGACGTCACCGGGCCGGAGTCGCTCCTGAAGGTGCGGGAGTACAAACAGGCCGCCAAGGCGGCGGCGAAGGCCGCCGCGACCTGAGTCCGCCGGTACCCGGGCGGCGCGCTCACCCTGCGGTGACCAGGGCGGCTCGCCGGGCCGCAAAGGGTCACAGTGTGCGAGCACCTCCGTAAACGTGCAACAATGAACAGTTGACTGGGCTGGGCCATAACATCACCAACGCTAACTGGGCATCATCGGGGCCCTTCCGGCGTTGAGTAACAGGTCCCCCTACTCAGACCTACTAGGCGTAGGACCACATCGCGCAGCGTTCCGCGAGCTTGCTTGGCTCACGACGAAAGGTAGTCCGTGTCGTCGGTTCCGTCCCCCCGGCCTCTTCCCCCTGAGTTCGGTCATCCTGCACTTCAAGAACTTCTTCGCCTCGGAGCCACCAGAGGCTCCGTCGACGTGTCCGCGGTCAAGGTCGCCTGCGAGGACGCGGCCGTGCCGAGGGACCGGATGCGTCCGGTGCTGAAGGCTCTCGGCGATGCAGGCGTGACGATCGAGGTGCCGCAGGAGCCCGCCTACAAGCGGGCCGCCGCGGCCACCGCGTCGCGGGTCACCGCCGCCACGGCGAAGACCTCGGCCAAGCCCAAGGCGAGCAAGCCGGCCACCGTCACCGCGGTGCCGGCCGCCGCCCCCGATGCCAACGGTTCGGACGGTGATGTCGTGACTCCCGCCAAGAAGGTTGCGGCCAAGACCACCAAGAGCGCCGCCAAGACCGCCAAGCCGCCGACCAAGGCCGCCGCGGCGAAGGCCACGGCGCCCAAGCTGGTCAAGGACGGCGACGCCGATGCCACCGACGAGGTCGACGTCGACGCGGACGACGTCGAGGTCGGCGACCTGGCCGAGATCGACGTCGAGGCGATCGTGGTCGAGGTCGAGGTCGACACCGAGGTCGAGGTGGTCGCGGTCGAGGCCACCGACGACGACGACGCCGAGACCCCGGCCGCCGCCGCGGCCAAGGCCAAGCCCGAGGCCTCGGAGGGCGCCTTCGTCATCACCAACGACGACGACGACGCCCCGGCCCAGCAGGTGGTCACGGCCGGCGCCACCGCCGACCCGATCAAGGACTACCTGAAGCAGATCGGCAAGGTCGCCCTGCTGAACGCCGAGCAGGAGGTCGAGCTGGCCAAGCGGATCGAGGCTGGCCTGTTCGCCGAGGAGCGGCTCAACTCCGGCGAGAAGCTGGAGACCAAGGGCCGCCGCGAGATGCAGTGGATCGCCGAGGACGGCCGCCGGGCCAAGAACCACCTGCTCGAGGCCAACCTGCGACTGGTCGTCTCGCTGGCCAAGCGCTACACCGGTCGCGGCATGCAGTTCCTCGACCTGATCCAGGAGGGCAACCTCGGCCTGATCCGCGCGGTCGAGAAGTTCGACTACACCAAGGGCTACAAGTTCTCCACGTATGCCACCTGGTGGATCCGGCAGGCGATCACCCGGGCCATGGCCGACCAGGCCCGGACCATCCGGATCCCGGTCCACATGGTCGAAGTGATCAACAAGCTGGCGCGGGTGCAGCGCCAGATGCTCCAGGACCTCGGCCGCGAGCCGACCCCGGAGGAGCTGGCCAAGGAGCTCGACATGACCCCGGAAAAGGTCATCGAGGTGCAGAAGTACGGCCGCGAGCCGATCTCCCTGCACACCCCCCTGGGTGAGGACGGCGACAGCGAGTTCGGTGACCTGATCGAGGACTCCGAGGCCGTCGTCCCGGCCGACGCCGTGTCGTTCACGCTGCTCCAGGAGCAGTTGCACTCGGTTCTCGACACGCTGTCCGAGCGGGAGGCCGGCGTCGTCTCGATGCGGTTCGGTCTGACCGACGGCCAGCCGAAGACGCTCGACGAGATCGGCAAGGTCTACGGCGTGACCCGCGAGCGGATCCGCCAGATCGAGAGCAAGACGATGTCGAAGCTGCGGCACCCGAGCCGGTCCCAGGTGCTGCGCGACTACCTCGACTGAGGTTCGCGCGGCAACCGCTTCATCCGCAGGTCAGAAGCACTCGCTTCTGACCTGCGGTGCTTTGTCCAGCAAAAACTCGGCCCGCTGGGCGTGCCCGATCCGTTGAACATCCATCGACAGGGGACAATGCGCCCATGGCCCGCCGAACAACCCCCTCCGCCCCGCCGCCCGAGGACTTCACCGAGCGCATCGTCGACATCGACGTCGAGCAGGAGATGCAGGGCGCGTTCCTGGAGTACGCCTACTCGGTCATCTACTCCCGGGCCCTGCCGGACGCGCGCGACGGCCTGAAGCCGGTCCAGCGGCGGATCCTCTACACGATGCACGACATGGGCCTGCGGCCGGACCGCGGTCACGTGAAGTCGGCCCGGGTGGTCGGCGACGTGATGGGCAAGCTGCACCCGCACGGCGACGGCGCCATCTACGACGCCCTGGTCCGGATGGCCCAGCCGTTCACCATGCGGGTGCCGCTGGTCGACGGTCACGGCAACTTCGGGTCGCTCGACGACGGGCCGGCTGCCTCCCGGTACACCGAGGCCCGGCTGGCCGCCGCGGCGATGGAGCTGAACGCCGGGCTCGATGAGGACACGGTCGACTTCGTCCCGAACTACGACAGTTCGCTGACCCAGCCCGAGGTGCTGCCCGCGGCGTTCCCGAACCTGCTGGTCAACGGGGCGAGCGGGATCGCGGTCGGGATGGCGACGAACATGGCGCCGCACAACCTGGTCGAGGTGATCGGCGGGGCCAGGCACCTGCTGGCCCACCCGAACGCCACCCTCGACGATCTGATGCGGTTCATCCCCGGCCCCGACCTGCCGACCGGTGGGCGGATCGTCGGCCTGGAAGGGGTCCGCGACGCCTACGCCGGCGGCCGGGGCAGCTTCCGGACCCGGGCCAAGGTGTCGGTCGAGGCGATCACCCCCCGTCGGCAGGGCATCGTCGTCACCGAACTGCCGTACCTGGTCGGCCCGGAGAAGGTGATCGACAAGATCAAGGACCTGGTCCAGGCCAAGCGCCTGCAGGGGATCGCCGCCGTCACCGACCTGTCCGACCGGTCCCAGGGCCTGCGTCTGGTGATCGAGCTCAAGGGCGGGTTCAACCCCGAGGCCGTGCTCGAGCAGCTCTACCGGCTCACCCCGCTGGAGGAGTCGTTCGGCATCAACGCGGTCGCGCTGGTCGACGGCCAGCCCCGCACGCTCGGACTGCGCGAGCTGCTCGAGGTCTACGTCAACCACCGGCTCGACGTCGTCCGACGCCGGTCGAACTTCCGCCGTCAGAAGCGGCTCGACCGGTTGCACCTGGTCGACGGCCTGCTGATCGCCATCATCGACATCGACGAGGTCATCCGGATCATCCGGTCCAGCGACGACACCGCGATGGCCCGCGACCGGTTGATGAGCACGTTCGACCTGACCCAGGTGCAGACCGACTACATCCTCGAGATGCCGCTGCGCCGGCTGACCAAGTTCTCCAAGCTCGAGCTCGACCAGGAGAAGGAGCGCCTGCAGCGCGAGATCGACGAGCTCAGCGCCATCCTCAGCGACGACAAGGTGCTGCGCCGGCTGGTCTCGAGCGAGCTGGCCGAGGTGTCCAAGACCTACGGGACGCCGCGGCGCACGGTGCTGCTCGAAGGCTCCGGCACCAGCGTCAAGGCGGCCAGCGCGACCCCGCTCGAGGTGGCCGACGACCCGTGCTGGGTGCTGCTGTCGTCCACCGGGCTGCTGGCCCGCACCACCAGCGCCGAGCCGTTACCGGCTCCGGACGGCAGTCACCGGCAGGCCCACGACGTGATCATCTCCACGGTGCCGACGTCGGCCCGCGGCGAGATCGCGGCGGTTACCAGCCGGGGGCGCATGATCCGGCTGCCGGTCCTCGACATGCCGGCTCTGCCGCCCACCTCGAGCGCGCCCTCGCTGTCCGGGGGAGCCCCGGTGACCGAGTTCCTCAGCCTGGAGAAGGGCGAACGGCTGCTGGCCCTCAGCAGCACCTCGGCCGAGTCCGGCGGCCTGGCCCTGGGTACCGCGCAAGGCGTGGTCAAGCGGGTGATCGTCGACTACCCGGCCAACAAGGACGAGTGGGAGGTGATCGGGCTCAAGGACGGCGACGAGGTGATCGGTGCCGTCGAGCTCGGCGCTCAGGCCGCCGACCTGGTGTTCATCACCAGCGACGCCCAGCTGCTGCGATTCAGCGCCGACCTGGTCCGCCCGCAGGGCCGGGCCGCCGGCGGCATGGCCGGGATCAACCTGGCCGCCGGGGCGAGCGTGGTCTGGTTCGGGGCCGTCGACCTGAGCGTCAAGGACGGCGAGTGGGGCAATGTCGTCGTCACCGTGTCCGGTTCGTCGTCGGCGCTGCCGGGCACCCAGACCGGCGGGGCCAAGGTGACGCCGTTCGCGGAGTACCCGGCCAAGGGCCGGGCCACCGGCGGCGTCCGCTGCCACCGATTCGTCCGTGGTGAGGACACTCTGCTGCTGGCCTGGGCCGGCCCGTCGCCGGCTCAGGCCTCGGGGCCGACCGGAGCTGCGGTGGAGCTGCCGGCCCAGGACTCGCGCCGGGACGGTTCCGGCGTGCCGCTGCGCAAGCCGGTGGCCGCGGTGGCCGGGCCCGGCATCGGCTCGACCCACTCGGGGGCGGAGCCGGTGGCCGACAGCGACTCCGACTGACGGCCGGAATGTCACCGGGGAGCCGGGGCGGGCAGGGGTGTACGAGTGAGCGGGCCGGAGCGAAACCTGTGCTCGCGCTCGCCCCGGACAGCGGCTGAGACGAGCGGTCAGGGGGCCGGCGAGGTCGGAGCCGGGAGCTGGACGGCGTCCGGCCAGGGCCGGCCGTCGGCCCACAACCGCTCGGCCTCGGCCCGAAAATGCTGGAACCAGTGGCCGTCGGCCGGCCGCAGCAGAACGATCGGGCTGGGCTCGGCCGAGGCTCCGTACTCGTAGTGCTGGACGCTCAGCAACCCGTTGCTGGTGGCCGGGTCGAACACGTTGACGCCGATGCCCGGGATCGAGGGCGACACCCGGATCTCGAGGTTGCCGCCGGCCTGACCGTGCAGGTGGGTGAGCTCGTCGAGCGAGTTGCGGATCCGCCGGCTGGCTCGGGACGGTCCGGCGTACGCTGCCTGGAGGGTCAGCCCGCGCAGGGTGTCGTGCAGTTCGGGATCGACGACCATGATCCGCACCTGGGCCCCCGAGGTCAGGGCCGCCCGTAACGGCTCCAGATAGGTCTGGATGGTGCGGGAGAGCGCCACTCCGATCAGCAGGACGTCGCGAGCCTGGTTACGACGCTCGGTGAAGTTCTCGGGGAAGTCCGAGCGGAGCAGATCGGTGGGGCTGGTGCGCTGGGCCCGGGCCAGTTCTTCCAGATGACGGCGAGACCGGATCTGGGAGACCGCCAGCAGGGCCAGGAAGGCGAGAATGGCTGAGGCCAGTATCGATTCGTCGGCCACGCCGACGATGCCGAGCACGGTGAAGACCGCGGCGGCCGCGGTGAGCAGCCACAGGTCGAGGTTGTCGTCGGTGGCCAGGCGCGTGATGGCCTCGCGCACCCGGTGTGTCTGGCTTGGCACTGTTTGAGCCTACCGGCCGTTGGTGGCGGCTCGTCCCTGCTCGGACGAGTCACCGCCGAGGCGGGCCGGGCCGGGCAATTAGGGGACGTCGAGCCCGTCGAGCACCTTGGCCTTGCCGCTCACCGTGGCCGCGGCTGCCTTGAGCAGGCTGCTCTCGGCCTTGGCCGTGGCCGGGGTGCCGCGCAGGACCACCTGGTCGGCCTTGTACTGAATCACCAGGGTGGATCCGTGGAGCGGGGCCCTGGCCAGCAGCCGGGTGAGGGCCGGCAGCTTGTCGGCCTCGGGCGAGGCGGTGGTCAGACCGGGGTCGAGCGTGGTCTTGTCGACCACCTTCCAGCCGTGGCCGGCGGCCTTGGTCGCGGTGACCAGGTCCGAGGCGGCGGCCTTCGAGCGGACCGTTCCGGTGACCGTGATCGTGCCGTCGGCCAGGGTGAAGCCGACCGGGAAGTCGACCGGCCTCGTGGTCGCGGTCGGCTTCGTGGTCGCGGTCGGTTCGGCGGTGGGAGTCGGCTCCGTGGTGGTGGTCGTTTCTGGGGTGGCCGATGGCGAGTCACCGGCGCCGGCCAACGGCGACATCGTGGGCCCGGGGGTCGGGCCGTCGGACGGCCCGCTCGACCCGGTCCAGGCCTCAGCGGTGCGGACGCCCTTGACCGACTCGACCACCTTGACCGCTTTCAGCGCGGCCGCCTCGTTGTTCTGCGGCAGGCTCGTGATCGTGGCGTCCCGGCCGGTGAACGACACGGTGGCGCCGGTCAACGCGGCGGCGGCCAGGGCCTTGGTGGAGCGTGCGGCCAGGTCGTCCTCGATCGAGTGCCGGTTGGGCACGCCCTGACCGAGCCCGATCAGGGCCAGACCGATCACGCCCACCGAGACCGGCAGGACCAGACTGCGGTCGGACATCAACGCACCTTCCGGCCCGCGACGAGCTCCTTGGCCAGGGCGCGGAAGCCGGCCTCGTCGCCCCGGGCCAGCAGTTCGGCCTGGGAGTTCCAGGTGGACAGGCTCGGCGCGAACCGCACGCCACCCTTGCGCAGCGTCTCGGTCAGCGTCGCCTGGTCGGTCGCGGCCAGGTCGCCGTAGGTCCGAATGCCGGCCGCGACCAGCACGTTCGAAATCTTCGGGCCGATGCCCTCGAGGCGCTGCAGGTTGTCGGCGGACGTCGCGACGGCAACTGGGGCCGCGGCGGGCTCGGCAACCGGTTCGGTGGTCGACTCGGCGTCGGCGGCTGGTTCGGCGACCGGCTCGACGTCCGGACCTGGTTCTTCGGCCGGCTCGATCTCGGAGGCGGGCTCCGCGATGGCCTCAGGCTCGATGACCGCCTCGGGTTCCACAGTCGGCTCGGGCTCCACGACCGGCTCCGCCTCGGCGACAGCAGGCTCCGCCTCGGCCACTGGTTCGGCGTTCACGACCGGCTCCACTTCGGCGACCGGCTCAGCGTCGACAAGCGGTTCGGCGGTGGGGACTGCATCAGCATCGGCGATCGGCTCGGCCGTCGTCCGGGCGGGCTCGACCTCCGTGACCGGCTCGGCCGTCGTCTCGGCCACCGGCTCGACCGAGGTCGACGGCGACGACGCCGTCCGGCCCCAGATCAGCCAGCCGACCAGCAGACCGAGCAGGAAGGCCAGCGCGATGTACAACAGCGACTGACCGAGAAACCACGCCACCTGAACCTCCGCGGAACAGATTCCGTCCGCCCGTCAGGCGGCCTGCGCCAGGACGGCGCGGCGGGAGTTTGTCAGGTATCAGGTACCGATGACGAGAGTAAACCGAAGATCGGAACCGTTCCGTTGCCTGCAAAGGTGATCCGGTCACCAAACAGGTACAGCGGGCTGATCAGTCGACGTCGGAGCCGGATCGACGGGCGCGCAACCGATCGGCAGAGCTGATCGTCCGGATCAGAGGCTGATCAGAACTGCACGATGCTGCGACCGGCCGCCTTGGCCTGGATCAGGGCGCGATCGGCCCGGTCGAGCAGCAGTTCGGGACTGCTGTCCCGCTCCTGCGACAGTGCGAAGCCGAGGCTGGCGGTCACCGCGATCGGCTCACCGTGGTAGCTGATCGGCTCGGCCACGGCGGCCACGATGCGCTCGCCGACCTTGGCCACCAGGTGGTCCGGCCCGATCGCGTCCATGATCACCATGAAGGTGTCGCTGCCGGTCCGGCAGACCATGTCGCCGGTACGCAACTGGGCCTGCATCCGGGCTCCGGTGACCTGGAGCACGTGGTCGCCGACCTCCCGGCCGTACATGTCGTTGCAGTCGGCGAAGTCGTTGATGTCGAGCACCATCAGGGCCAGCCGGTGGCTGCGCGAGCGGGCTCGCTGCAGGCGGATGTTGAGCCACCAGTTGGCTTCGGCCTGGTTCGGCAGCCCGGTCAGAGCGTCGAGGCCACGCTCTTCCCGGCCGCGGCGGGTGTGGCGCTCGGCGAGCCGGTGAACGGTCCAGCGAGTCAGCGGCAGCGCGAGAGCGGCAGCGGTCAGGGCCAGGCCGGCCCCGGCGATCGAGGCTGCGCTCGGCCGACGGCGCCGGCTCGTCTTCCGCGTGGTCAGGCTGGTCACGTCAAGGCCCCCCGTGGCATCCGGTCCGACCGGTTGACGGCGGACCCATCGCGTCTGCTTGCGACTCATGCCAGGACCATCGGCCGACCGTCGCCCCGCCTTGAGCCTGACCCTGGCGGTTGGCCAGGCGTTCCGGGTCGGTCAGGGAGGTCGGGTTAGAGGGTCTTGGTCCAGTGGGCGGCCCGATGGCGGACCTGGTACCCAAGCGCGCTGTACAGCCCGACGGCCCCGGTCGGGTTGTCGGAGTCGACGTCGAGACCGGCGTACTGCATGCCGGACGCCGCGAACGCCTGCATCGATGCGGTCAGCAAGGTCTTGGCCAGGCCCTGACCTCGCCAGCCGGCCCGGACGCCAAGCTTGCTGGTCCAGCCCTGGGTCCAGCCGACATTCGCCCACTCGGTCTTGAATCCGGCGCACAGGGCGTATCCGGCGATCTGGTCGCCGTCCAGGACCAGGTAGCTCCAGTCGCCGCGGAAGTCGCGCTGGCCCGTTTCCCACTGCTGCCAGGTGTCGGCCGACCAGGGCTGAAAACCCCAGTGCTCTTCGAAGGCCTCGTTGTGGGCCAGGCGCAGCCGGTCGTCGATGCCCGGGTCGGCGGCCACGGCCTCGTCGAAAGTGACCAGCCGCAACCCGTCCGGGACCATGATGTCAGGCACCGGCTGGGCCAGGTCGCGGCGCATCACGAAGAAGTACCGGGACAGCTCGAACCCGGCCCGCTCGATCAGCCGGGCGGCCGACTCGGCCTGTTCCTCGACCACGATCAACGCCCCGGCCGCGGTCTCCGGCCCGAGTTCGGCCCGCCGTCCGGCCACGATCGACTCGGCCCGGCCAAGTTGCCAGGCCAGCAGTGCCCGCCCGACGCCGCGACCTCGCCACTGCGGGTGGACGCCGCCCCAGCAGGAGGCCCGCAACAGGGTGACGTCGCCCGGCCGCACCTGGACCAGCCCGAATGCCTGGGCCACGCCGTCCTGGTCCAGCCCGATCCGGCTGTCCTGGCTCAGGTCGATCCAGTCGGGCGCCAGTTCGTCGCGCAGATCGTCGGGGTTCAGGTGTTCCTGGGCGCCGTCGGCGTCGTTCAGCGCCTCGTGCAGGGTGTGCCAGGCGTCGACCAGGTCCGCACTCAGGGGTTGCCAGGTGAGCCCGGCGAGGTCGGGGAGGGTGATCGGGGAGTCAGCCACGAAACCCCACCCTAGGACGTGTCGCCCTTCGCCTCCGGCCCGGCCCACCCCGCCGCGCTGCCGTCAGGCCGCCTCCAGCCGGTTGAGAATGCCGTCTAGGAAGTCGGTCCACTCGACCTCGTCCGGGATGAAGGCCGACAGCAGCCAGGCATCGAGGGCGACCACGACCGACAGCGGGGTTTGCGTCGGAAAGGGTGGCCCGGCGAGCAGGGCGGTCAGAGTGTCGAGCACCGTCGACCGGTCGATGCCGGACCATTTCTCGATCCGGGCGAACTCCGATGCGAGGCGCTTCAGCTGCACATCACTGGGGATCTGGTCGTGGTGGATCGACAGCAGGGTTGCCTCACCGATCTCGAAGGCCAGGTCGCGGCTTTCGCCGGCCAGTGCCGTCTTGGCCTCCTGAATAGTGGTCACAGCCGCCCCGAACCGCTCCTGGTCGCCGGCCACCGCGCCGGCCACTGCCCGCCGGACGGCGCGTTCGGCTCGTCGACGCATGATCAGCCTGTTTACCGCTCTGACGACACTCACCACAGATCTCCCCGCCGGTCGAAGCGCCGATGATGACGTCGGGCCGGCACATCACGCGCGACCGGCCAATATCGAAAGAGTCGCCATCCGGCCCACATCATCAGGCTGTTGTTCACCGTGAATATGGCCGGCCGGGGGCTGTGCAAGACGTAATTGCCAACCAGCTGGATCACAAAGATGGTCGGATTGACCATCTGCGAGGCGCGGTGAGCGACACTGGACCACGCCCGGCGGGTTCGCACCGGCTGTCCGAGCTGTCGACGCCGCTGAGGCCGATCCGCGTTAGTGGAGCTGACCGTGAACGGGTTCGGCGCGGCCCTGACCACCGACCCCGAACCGCGAGGAAGGGGTTGGCTCACCGTGTTCGTGAGCTCACGCGCCCGCTGAAGCGCGGTCAGCGCCACGGTGAGCGTGGTCGTGACGGCGGCCGCCTCGGCCTGGGCGTCGCGAAGGGCGAGGGCGGTCGGCCCCCGGGGGGCGCCGAAATCCTCGACCAGCCCGACCGCCACCCCCAGTTGGACCGCGCACGCCGCCACCGTCTGGTGCGCCTCCCCGAGGTCGCCCACGGCCGCATCCATGGCCCTGAAGACGTCGTCCATCACCGTCATACGTGCCGCACCCCCGTGCCGTTCTTGGGTATAACCCGAATTAGCCCTACTTTACCTGATTCAGAGGCAACATTGCCAGCCTAAATCAGCCAGATCCCTGGTTTGCCGCCTGGGGCAGCTCTGAGGTACTTCGATGCCGGGCCGGAGCCGACGTCGTGGTGCGTGTCGCGCTTGCCCCGCCCGCAGGTTCCGGCAAAATGTCGCCTTCGATCGGGTTTCAACGGCTCAGCGGCACCGGCGCCGGCCAGGGATCGGTTGACGCCTCCGTCGCGGCGAAGTGAAACCGCGCACCCCCTGCTCACACGGCCTGCCCTCGGGTTCGACACGCCGTGACCGGCCAAACAGGCCGGCCCCGGCGGGTGCGCTAACACCCGGCCCGGGGCCTTGATCGCCCCAGGAGGCGACCCGTGAACACCGTAGTGAAATCCACAAACTGCTCGAGCTCACCTCGTGGGCCGCACCACCCTGGGCCGACATGATCGAAACAAGCGGTGACCAGATCGAGTACTCCCGCAGCCTCGGCGCCGTCCCCGCCACCGCCACCGACAAGCAGGCAGAAGAGACGCTGGCAGTGGTCGTCATCCAGCGCGACGAGATGCGGGTGCAGGCACAACGGATCGACGTGATCCGGCACCCGGCCGAGATCCTCACCGGCGGCATGAGCCTGCGTCCCGACGAAGCCCACACCTTGGCCCAACTCCTCCATCACGCCACTGCCATGGTCACTGCCTCAGACGGCTGACGTCACCGCCTCGGGTCCCGCGTCGCAATCGGGCCCCGAGGCGGCCAGCTGCGGCGGGTCCGTCCGTCCAGGGCTGAGCCGGGCCGCACACCAATCCGAAAGTCCGCGTCCAGCAGGTGTCGCGTTCCCCGAACATCAAGGGGTGAAGACAGAAGTGACACCAGATCAGGACTGCGGCTCCGACTCCAACCGATCCAGGATGGCGTTGACCGGCCAAGTTCTCGGACTCGGCCAAGACCTCGCTCAGGCCCTGAACCGCTGTCTGGAGTTCTTCGGTGGATTCTGACATGACGGCGTCCCCCTGTCGGACGTGACTGGACGCCCGGTCTTGAGAATGCTCTGCAAGTCGTCACCAATGGCTGGCATGCATTCGCCCCTCGTGGCCGGACCAAGGACGAACCATACCGAACCGGACTTTAATTCAGGCAGTGTATGCCGGATTGATGAATGCGACGGGTTTCTCCTGAGTGAATAAGGATTTACCCAAAAGGGGGTCGTCGGTTGGGCTACAAGCAGAGGTAGATGTGGCGCTGGGCCGGTATCTGCCCCAGTAGATGGGGCATATACCGGCCCAGGGGCAGGTCCCGGCCAGGACAGGTCACGGCGCCAAGGGCGTCAGATGTCGATGCGTTCCTTGTCGAGGCGGGCGGCGCCGTCCACGATGAAGTCCTTGCGCGGCGCGACGTCATTGCCCATCAGCAGTTCGAACACCCGCTCAGCGGCAGCGGCATCAGCCATCCGAACCCGGCGCAGCGTGCGCTGGCGCGGGTCCATCGTGGTCTCGGCCAGCTGGTCGGCGTCCATCTCGCCCAATCCCTTGTATCGCTGGATGGGCTCCTTGTGGTTGCGGTTGCGCTTCTCCAGCGATCCCAGCAACTTGTGCAGTTCGTTCTCGGAGTAGGTGTACACCAATTCGTTCTTGCGGCTGCCGGCTCCGATCACCTCGACCCGGTGCAGCGGCGGCACGGCGGCGTAGACCCGGCCCGCCTCGACCAGCGGACGCATGTAGCGGAAGAACAGGGTCAGCAGCAGGGTGCGGATGTGAGCGCCGTCGACGTCGGCGTCCGTCATCAGGATGATTTTGCCGTAGCGGGCGGCGGGCAATTCGAAGGTGCGCCCCGAGCCGGCCCCGATCACCTGGATGATCGAGCCGCACTCGACGTTCTTCAGCATGTCGCCGATCGACGCCTTCTGGACGTTGAGGATCTTGCCCCGGATCGGCAGCAGAGCCTGGAACTCCGAGTTGCGGGCGTCCTTGGCCGTGCCCAGGGCCGAGTCGCCCTCCACGATGAACAGTTCGGTGCGGTCGACGTCCTCGCTGCGGCAGTCCTTGAGCTTGGTCGGCAGGGACGACGTCTCCAGCGCGTTCTTCCGACGCTGGGTCTCCTTGTGCATCCGGGCCGTGACCCGGGTCCGCATCGCCCCGACGACCTTCTCCAGCAACAGGGAGGCCTGGGCCTTCTCGGTGCGGCCGGTGGCCAGCAACCGGTCGGTGAGCTCCTTCTCGATCACCCGGGCGACGATGCCGCGGACCGCGTTGGTGCCCAGCACCTCCTTGGTCTGGCCCTCGAACTGGGGCTCGGCCAGCCGGACTGTGACGACGGCGGTCAGGCCCTCGAGCACGTCGTCCTTCTCCAGCTTGTCGTCCTTGGCGTTGAACTTGAGCCGTCGGGCGTTGTCGCCGACCACCTGCCGGAAGGTCTTGAGCATGGACTGCTCGAAACCGGCGATGTGGGTACCGCCCTTGGGCGTGGCGATGATGTTCACGAACGAGCGCAGCTCAGTGTCGTAACCGGTGCCCCAGCGCAGTGCCACGTCGACCGCGCACTCGCGCTCGACCTCGGTGGCCACCATCTGGCCCCGGCCGTCCAGGACCGGAACGGTCTCCTTGAAGTTGCCGGTGCCTTCCAGCCGCCAGACGTCGGTGACCGCGGTGTCGGTGGCCAGGAACTCGACGAACTCGCCGATCCCGCCCTCGTGCAGGAAGCGTTCCTCGATCGGGCCGTTCTCGGCCGGGGTGCCGGGCAGGCGGCGCTCGTCGCGCAGCACGATCTCCAGCCCCGGCACCAGGTAGGTGGTCTGCCGGGCCCGGGTGACCAGCTCGTCGTAGGCGAACGCGGCGTCCTTGAGGAAGATCTGTCGGTCCGACCAGTAGCGCACCCGGGTACCGGTGACCCCGCGGCGAACCTTGCCGCTGGTGCGCAGCACCGACTGGTCGACGAACGGGGTGAAGGTGGCGTCCGGGTCGGGGCCGCTCGCCGGGTCGGCGAAGACCCCGGGCTCGCCCCGCCGGAAACTCATCACGTGCGTGGCGGCACCACGGTCGACGGCCACGTCGAGCCGGGCCGACAGCGCGTTAACCACGCTGGCCCCGACCCCGTGCAGACCGCCGGACGCCGTGTACGAACCGCCGCCGAACTTGCCACCCGCGTGCAGCTTGGTGAAGACCACCTCGACCCCGGTCAGGCCGGTCTTGGGCTCGACGTCGATCGGGATGCCGCGGCCGTCGTCGTGCACCTCGACCGAGCCGTCGGCGTGCAGCAGCACCTTGATGTGCTGGCAGTGCCCGGCCAGGGCCTCGTCGACCGAGTTGTCGATGATCTCCCAGAGGCAGTGCATCAGCCCCCGGGCGTCGGTCGAGCCGATGTACATGCCGGGGCGCTTGCGGACGGCCTCGAGACCCTCCAGCACCGACAGGTGCCGGGCGGTGTAGTCGGATCCCGCCGAACGGGCACGAGCGGCGCGGGCGGCCGAGGTGCTCTCGCTGGGTTGCACGGCCACGAAGAGGCCCCTCCTTGCCGACGGACGGCGTTGACAGCGTTCTACTGCTCGGTTCAGAACTCGGTGGTATTACTGCAGATGGTGGCCGACCGCCGGTCGTTCACCGGTCGTTCGCTGGTACGGACGGGTGGCCCGGGTCGGGGGTGGCGCCGGTGAACGGAGCAACCCGCATCTGCCTACTGTGCGCAGATTACCCGGATCCGGCCACCACGCCGATCCGGCACGCCGCGCGATTCGCCCGTGCTGGTCACCATCTGCGACCGGTACTGCAAACGGTGACGGCGCCGGTCACCGTCCGACTACGCGCACAGCGAACGCGGCCATCCGGGCAGTCAGGGAAGCGTCCGGCCTGCTTGACTGTTCTCACAGTGTCACCGATGTCCATTCTCGTCGGATCCCAGGACGGGATGTTCAAGGAGGTCACCACGTGGGTGCTGCAATTGCTACTGAAACACTGACCGCGGCCGACCGCTGTGACCGCTGCGGAGCTCGTGCCTACATTCGAGTCCTCCTTCCGAGGGGCGGAGAACTCCTGTTCTGCGCCCACCACGGCCGGACGCACGCATCGGCCCTCGAGGCTGTCGACGCCGACATCCAGGACCAGTCCCAGGGCCTGGCGGCCACGCCGGGCACCGCGCCGGACGGGGAGATCTGACCCGCCGCCCGGCCAGCTGAGCTCTCCGGCCCGGACCGCCCGTCGACCGAATCCAGACCACCCCCTAATTCTGACAAACCACCTAGAGCACCTACGATGAGCACCGTGACCCTTGTGGCCGCGGTGCTCGTCGCGTTGGGCCTGATCGGTGTCGTCGTCCCGTTGTTGCCCGGTCCGGTCCTGGTCTTCGCCGGGATCGCGGTCTGGGCCTACGACCACGGCGATGCCGCCGGCTGGGTCGTGCTCGGCCTGGCCACCGTGGCCCTCGGCGTCGGCTTGGTCCTGAAGTACGCCGTGCCCGGTCGTCGGCTGCGCGAGGCCGGCGTCCCCTGGTCGTCGCTGGCCACCGGGGCGGTGCTCGGGTTCGTCGGGTTCTTCGTGATCCCGGTGATCGGCCTGCCGATCGGATTTGTGCTCGGCATCTACCTGGCCGAGATGGTCCGGCTCGGCGCCGCCGCAGCCGCCTGGCCCTCGACCAAGCACGCGGTGCTGGCGGTGGGGCTCAGCATGCTCATCGAGTTCGGCGCCGGCCTGGTCGCCGCGGCCATCTGGCTGGTCGGCGTCCTCGTCCTCTGACCTGCGCATCTACAGCACCTGGAGCTACGGGACGGGGGAGGACCAGGCCGTGCCGTAGCCGCCGTCGTGGGCGACCTCGGACACCGGGCGGCGGCCCCGGCGCAGCGAGGGGGAGCGGCGGTCGGAGCCGTCCGGAGTGGGGTGGCCGAGGCTGATCACCCCGACGATCCGCAGGCCGGCCGGCGCCCCGAACTCGGCCAGCACCGCCGCCTGTCGCTGGGGTGGGACGCCGAAGAAGCAGCCGGCCAGGCCGGCGTCCACCGCGCCGAGCAGGATCAGCAGGCCGGCCATCCCGGTGTCGACGTCCCAGTACGGCACCGGCCAGCGGGCCGGGTCTCGGTCGGTCCAGCCCTTGTCCGGTTCGGCGTAGCGATCGAGGTACCGGCCGGCGTCGGACAGGCACAGGATCAGGGCCGGGGCGGTCTGCATGCCCCGCAGCCAGCGGTCCGGCCCCTGGCCGGGTTCCTGGTCAGGATCTGCGCTCGCGGCCCAGAACCGGTCCCGGTCGGCCGGGGTCTGCAGCACGACGAACTCCCAGCCCTGGCTGAACCCGGCGCTCGGAGCCCGCACGGCCAGCTCCAGCAACTCGGTCAGGGTCTCGGCCGGGACGGCGCGGTCGGGGTCGTAACTGCGGACCATCCGCCGGCCGCGGACCACGTCTGCGAATTCCATCGGCCGAGCATGTCACGGCCCAGGCCGATGAACGGGCGGGGGAAGTAGCCTGAGGACGTGGCCGAGCCGTTGTACCCGACGCACTGGGAAGCGGACGTGGTGCTGCGCGACGGCGCCACGGTGCACCTGCGCCCGATCCGGCCCGAGGACGCCGATCTGCTGGCCCAGTTCCACGACAGCCAGTCGCCCGAGTCGATCTACCTGCGGTTCTTCGCCCCGATGCCGCACCTGTCGCCCCGTGACCTTCACCACTTCACCAACGTCGACCACCACAGCCGGGTCGCCCTGATCTGCACCCTCGGTGACGCGATCGTGGGCATCGCCCGGTACGACCGGATCGACGAGCGGTCGGCCGAGGTGGCCTTCAACGTCAGCGATTCACACCACGGCCGCGGCGTCAGTTCGGTGCTGCTGGAGCACCTGGCCGCCGCCGCCCGGGAGAACGGCATCGGCGAGTTCGTGGCCGAGGTGCTGCCGCACAACCGCAAGATGCTGACCGTGTTCCGGCTGGCCGGCTACGACGTGGTCTCCCGGTTCGACGACGGGGTGATCGCGGTGCACCTCGATCTCGCCCCGAGCGAGCGGTCGCTGGCGGTGATGGAGGTCCGCGAGCATCGGGCCGAGGCGCACAGCATGGAACGCCTGCTCAACCCGGGGTCAGTGGCGGTGATCGGGGCCAGCCGCCGGCCCGGCACGGTCGGCCACCGGCTGCTCAGCGACCTGCTCGCGGGCGGTTTCACCGGCCGGCTGCACGTCGTCCACCCGGAGGCGGACGTCGTGCTCGGCGTACCCGCGGTCCGCACCCTGAGCGCGCTGACCGAGAGTGTCGACCTGGCCGTGATCGCCGTACCGGCCGACGGCGTGCTGGCCGTGGTGCGCGAGTGCGCGGCGGTCGGCGTCCGCGGCGTGGTCGTGATGTCCAGCGGTTTCGCCGAGACCGGTCTCGAAGGGCGGGAACGGCAGCGCGAGCTGGTCCGGGTGGCCCGGGCCAACGGGCTGCGGGTGGTCGGGCCCAACTCCTGGGGTCTGATCAACGCCACCGCGGGCATTCGGTTGAACGTTTCACTCGTGCCCGAACTGCCGATCGAGGGCCGGCTCGGGCTGTTCTCCCAGTCCGGCGGCCTCAGCGTGGCCGTGCTCGATGCGGTCGCCCGCCGCGGCCTGGGCGTCTCCACCTTCCTGTCGGCCGGTAACCGGGCCGACGTCTCCGGCAACGACTGCATGCAGTACTGGGAGGAGGACCCGCAGACCGACGCGGTCGGCCTCTACCTGGAGAGCTTCGGCAACCCCCGCAAGTTCTCCCGGATCGCCCGCCGGCTGGCCCGGTCCAAGCCGGTGATCGTGCTGAAGTCCGGCATCTCAGGTTTCGGCGTGCCGCCCGGCCACGCCGTCCGGCCGAGCACGGCCCCGCGCGAGGCCTTCGACAGCATGCTCAAGCAGAGCGGCTGCATCCGGGTGCAGACCCTCAACCAGATGCTGGACGTCGCCCAGCTGGTGCTCAACCAGCCGCTGCCGGCAGGCAACCGGGTCGGCATCGTCGGCAACAGCGACGCCCTGGGCACGCTGATCGCCGATGCCTGCGTCAGCTGGGGGCTGAGCGTGGCCCACGGACCGGTGGCGCTGCACCCGCAGGCCGATCCGGAACAGTTTCGGGCCGCTCTGAGCAGCACCTTCGCCGCCGAAGGGGTGGACGCCGTGGTCGCCGCCTTCATCCCGCCGATCGCCACCGACGCGATCGCGGTGGCCCAGGTGCTGTCCGAGGTGTCGGCCGGTTCACCGATCCCGGTCGTGGCCTGCTTCCTCGGCACCAGCGGGATGAGCCGGCCCGTCCTGGGCGCGATCCCGTCGTACCCGACGCCGGAGGAGGCGGTCCGGGCCCTGGCCACGGCCCAGCGGTACGCCGCCTGGCGCGGGCGCGACCCGGGGGTCCGGTTCGAGCCGGCCGACCTCGACCTGCCGGTGGCGCGCCGGCTGGTGACCGAGGCCCTGGCCGCCTCCACCTCGGACGCCGACCTGACCCTGGACGGTGAGATCACCGGCCGGCTGCTGGCCGCCTTCGGCATCACGCTCTGGCCGCAGGTGCCGGTGACCGGCCCCGAGTCGGCCGTGGCCGAGGCCAGCCGGCTCGGCTACCCGGTGGCCCTGAAGACCACCGCCGAGCACCTACGACACCGGGTCGACCTGGGCGGGGTCCGGCTGAACATCGACAACGACGAGGAACTCCTCGACGACCTGACCCAGATGCGGGCCATGCTCGGGCCCGAGCACAGCGACCGGATGGTGGTGCAGCGGATGGCCCCGCCCGGCGTCGCCTGCGTGATCCGGACCGTGGAGGACCCGTCGTTCGGCCCGGTCGTGTCGTTCGGCCTGGCCGGCGACGCCAGCGACCTGCTCGGGGACGTCGCCCACCGGATCCCGCCGCTGACCGACGTCGACATCGCCGACCTGGTCCGATCGGTGCGGGCCGCGCCCAAACTGTTCGGCCACCACGGGGCCGTCCCGGCCGACGTCCCGGCCCTGGAGGACCTGATCGGCCGGGTCGCCTGCCTGGCCGACGAGCTGCCGGAGGTGGCCGAACTGGAGCTCAACCCGGTGTCGGTGGCGGGTCAGGGGCTGGCCGTGCTGGGTGCGGTGGTCCGGCTGAGCCGGCCGGCCGAACGCTCCGACACGGCCCGACGCGAGCTGCCCGGAGGCTGAGCCCTGACTCGGCTCCTCGCTCGGCTCCTCACTCGGCGGGCACGACGGCACCGGGAGTGGTCAACGGGTGACAAGATAGCCGTATGCGTGAACGACCCGGGGCGGACCCCGCCCTCAGCGAGGCTCACGGCCTGCCGGCCGACCTCGTCACCGATGTGGAGCGAGCCGGGTTCTACCCGTCGCTCGTCCACGATGCTCTCAACGTCGCCATCGCCGGCGAGGAGGTTCGCTCCTACCTCGTCCAGCAGGAGACCACCTTCGACCGGGTGGAGGTGCGCCGGCACGTCACCGTGCTGGCGCTGACCCCGACCCGGCTCGTCGTCGCCCACGCCGACGACCACGACCCGGACGCGCTCAGCCCCGAGCCGTACGCGTCGGCGTCCACCGAAGCGGTGCCGCTCAGCCGGGTCACGTCCGTCGTCCTGTCGCACGCGGTCACCCACCCCGAACAGCACCGCTCCGGCGCCGTCCCGCGGGAGCTGAGTCTGACCGTCGGCTGGGGTTCGCTGACCCGGGTCGACCTCGAACCGGCGTCCTGCGCCGACCCCGACTGCGAGGCCGACCACGGGTACACCGGCACGCTGGCCGCCGACGACATCACCGTGCGGCTGAGCGCCGAGGCCGAGGGCGAGGCCGCGGTCCGTCAGGCGTCGTCCTTCGCCCGGATGCTCTCGGCCGCCACCGCGCGCGTCTGAACGCCCGACCGAGCCCGATGGACGCCGAGGTGCCGGTCGTCGATGACTCCTGGCTGCCCCCGGGCTCGCTGGCCGACGTGCTGCCGGCCGCCGCGGCGGCGCTCGGGGTCCAGGTCCGGTCGGGGGCCGACGGTGGCCCGCCCGGCGGGCTGGCCCTGCCGGACGCTCGGGTCGTCGTCGTCCTGCTGGTCGACGGGCTGGGGGAGTTGCTGCTGCGGGAGCGCGGTGGCCACGCCCCGTTCCTGCGCTCGCTCCGCTCGGCCCCCGGCTCGAGCGTGCTCGCCTCGGGCTTCCCGAGCACCACGGCCACCAGCATGGGCATGCTCGGCACCGGTCTGCTGCCCGGCGCCCACGGCCTGGTCGGGCTGGAGGTCCTCGACCCGGCCCGCGACGTCCTGTTCAACGAACTGCTCTGGGATCCGCTGGTGGACCCGCGCCGCTGGCAGCCCAGCCAGACCGTGTTCGAGAAGGTGGCCGCGGCCGGGCTGGACGTGGTCCGGATCGGGCCCGGCTTCTTCGACGGCTCCGGCCTGACCGAGGCGGTCCAGCGCGGTGGCACGTTCGTGGCCGCCCAGTCGCTGGAGCAGCGGGTCAAGGCGGCCCTGGCCGCGGTCGAGCGGGCCCGCTCGGGCCTGGTTTACGTCTACTGGGGTGACCTGGACAAGACCGGGCACGAGCACGGCTGCTCCTCGTGGCGCTGGATCGAGGAGCTGGAACGGGTGGACGCGTTCACCCGGATGCTGGCCGAGGGCCTGCCCCGGGACGCTCTGCTGATGGTCACCGCCGACCACGGGATGGTCGACGTGCCGTTCGAGAACCGCCTCGACCTGGCCCACGAGCCCGACCTGGCCGCCGGGGTGCGGCACGTCGGCGGCGAGCCGCGCTCACTGCAGCTCTACTGCCGGCCGGGGGCGAGGGACGACGTGGTCGCGGCCTGGCGGGAACGGCTGGGCGCCGAGATGACCGTGCTGACCCGGGCCGAAGCGGTCGCCGGAGGCTGGTTCGGCCCGGTGTCCGAGCACGTGCTGCCCCGGATCGGGGACGTCGTCACCTCGGCCACCGCCCCGCTGGCCGTCGTCGATTCCCGGACGGCGCGCCCGCAGATCTTGGCCCTGGCCGCCTTCCACGGCGCCCGCACCCCGGCCGAGACGCTGATCCCGCTGCTGGTCTCGGGCGGCTGAGCAGAAGTCCGGGTGATCCTGACCCGGTGCGCGGGTCAGAACCACCCGGACTTCGGGGTCGGTTGGGCTTCAGTCGCGGCGCTGGCCAAAGACGATGTCGTCCCAGCTCGGGACGCTGGAGCGGCGGGACTTGCTCTTGCTGCCACCGCCCTTGGGGGCCGGCCCCGGACGACGGGGGGCGCCGGCCCCGACCGGGGTGGCCTCCTCGTCGTCGGTCACGTCGACCTCGTCGGGCTGGTGCGGCACCGGCGGGTGCGCGTCGAGCGGCTCGGCGTCAGGCAGGACCAGGACCTCGCCGTCGCGCGCATCCTGCGGGCGGGAGCGGGCCGGGTGGGCCGGCGGCGGTTCGGTCATCGCATCGGCCCGGCTGAGCAGGGAGTCGATCGCTTCGCGGACCGGATCGGGCGCGCCGGCGATCTCCTCGTCCTCGGTCAACGGGCGGTGCCGTCGGCCCCGGCGCTCGCGCAGGGTGTCGAGCAGGTCGATCGCGGCCGGCTCTTCCGGAACCGCGCGCTGGTTGCCGGGCGCCTCGACGTCGAACACCCGGTCGCGGACCGGGGTCAGCCGGCGCTGGGCCGAGGCCGCGTTCGACGAGGTGCTGGTCTCCTCGTCGGTCAGCCAGCGTGCTTCGTCGTCCTGCGCGACCACGTGCCGGACGGCGGCGTTGTAGGTCCAGCGGGCCTGGCGCACCATCGAGCCGGCCTCGAAGTCGAGGGCGACGGTCCAGGTGCCGTCCTCACCGCGCCAGGCATCCCAGTTGACGTTCTCCAGGTCGACCTCGCGCTGCATCAGCCGCTCGGCCACGGTCTCGCCCAGGGTGCCCCCGGAACCACCACGCCGGACCCGGACCTGACGGGCCTGGTCGGCCACGTACTGCCGTTCGGCCAGCACCGGGCCCTCGTACTTGCGGACGTGTTCGATACCCAGACCGGCGGCCTCGGCCACCTCTTCGGCGGTCTCGCCGGCCCGGATCCGGGCCTGGATCTCCTTGGGCCGCAGCCGGCCCTCGGACTCGAGCTGAAGCTGGCTCAGTCGGGCCCGGTCGCGGCGGACGGCAGCGCGCAGCGCATCGTCGACCCTCAACCGGAACCGCTGACCGTTCGGCCCGGCAACCAGAAGATGCTCACCGTCGTCGTGAACGCCGACGAGCGAAAGATCGTCCATGCTCACTCCCTTCGGCGACCCACCTGGTGTGAAGACTGTGCCACTTCGTACCCCGTAGGCGAAGCATGTCTTCGGGCATGTCGGCGCCTGAGTGGTTCTCGACTCGGATTCGGTTCGGATTCTGACCCGTTGCGACCTACCGGCCGCGCGCCGGCGGACCAAGCTTGGCATCATCGGGGCCGTGAGTCTTGCCGGATCAGTCTCCCAGCCCGACCAGTCGCCCGGGACCGAGCTCGTCGATACGGACGGCCCAGGCGCGCCGCCGGGCCGGATGCGCCCCTACGACGCCGTCCTGCTGCTGTCGTTCGGGGGCCCGGAGGCGCCGGACGAGGTGATGCCGTTCCTGCAGAACGTCACCGCCGGCCGCGGCATCCCGGTCGAGCGGCTCGGCGCGGTGGCCGAGCACTACCAGGCCTTCGGCGGTCGCAGTCCGATCAACGACCAGAACCGGCTGCTCCTGGACCGGTTGCGGGCCGCCCTGGGCGCGGCCGGGGCGGGCGTGCCGGTGTACTGGGGAAACCGCAACTGGGCCCCGTTCGTGGTCTCCGCCCTGCGGCAGGCCCATGACGATGGGGCCCGCCGGGTGCTGACCGTGGTGACGAGCGCGTACCCGAGCTATTCGGGGTGCCGGCAGTACCGGGAGGACCTGGCCGGGGCCCTGATCGAGCTGGCAGCCGAGGGCCGCACCCTCGCCGTGGACAAGATCCGGCACTACGCGAATCACCCCGGTTTCCTGGCCCCGGTGGTCGACGCGGTCAGCGAAGGCCTGACAAAAGTCCCCAATGGGGCGCATGTGTCATTTGTCACACACTCCATTCCGATCGCCATGGACGACGCCTCGGGACCGGAGGGCCGGGCGTACACCGACGCGCACCGGGAGGCCTGCCGCAGTGTGATGGTGGACGTCGCGGCCCGGCTCGGTGTCGAGCCCGGCTGGGACCTCGTCTACTGCTCCCGATCCGGCCCGCCGTCCCAGCCCTGGCTCGAACCGGACGTCAACGATCACCTGGCCCGGCTGTCCGAGGCCGGTGCGCCCGGGGTCGTGGTGGTGCCGATCGGGTTCATCAGCGACCACATGGAAGTGGTGTTCGACCTCGACACCGAGGCCGCCGCCACGGCCGAGAAGCTGCGGCTGCCGTACGTCCGGGTCGCCACCGACGGGGTCGACCCGAGGTTCGTCGACGGGCTGGTCGAGTTGCTGGTGGAGCGGGCCGCGGCCGAACGCGGGGAGCAGCCGGACCGGCCCGCGGTGGGCGGGCACGGCCCCTGGCACGACGTCTGCCCGGTCGGCTGCTGCCGCAACCTGCGCACCCCGGACAAGCCCGCGGCCTGCGGCGTCGACGGGTTCAGCCTCGAACGGCCGGGAGTCGACGGGGCCGGGCGGTGAACCGGTCCGAGCTCGACGTGTCGGTGCCGGACATGGTGGCGCTGGCCGAGCGGGTGGCCCGTGAGGCCGGTGAGCTGATCCTCGGTGGCGAGCGCGAGCGGCCGGGGCTGCGCCCGGAGGTCGAGTCGACCAAGTCGAGCCCGACCGATGTCGTGACGGCGATGGACCGGGCGGTCGAGGACCTGCTCCGCCACCGGCTGGCCGAGGCCCGGCCGGACGACGGCCGGCTCGGTGAGGAGGCCGGGCTGCAGCCCGGAGGCACCGGGCTGAGCTGGGTGCTGGACCCGATCGACGGCACGGTCAACTACCTCTACCGGATCCCGGCCTACGCCGTCAGCGTGGCTCTGGTGGCCGGTGACCCCACCGTGGCCGGCGCTTGGCAGCCGGTGGCGGGCTGTGTGCATCAGCCGGCCACCGGGGCGACCTGGACCGCTGGCTGGGGCCAGGGGGCCTGGCTGGACGGCCGCCGGCTGCACCTGCCGACTCCGCCCGAGCTGTCCCAGGCGCTGGTGGCGACCGGGTTCGGCTACCGGGTGGCGCGCCGCGAGGGCCAGGCCCGGGTGCTGGCCGGGGTGCTGCCCAGGATCCGGGACATCCGCCGGATCGGCAGCGCCGCCCTCGACCTGTGCGGAGTGGCCACCGGAACCCTGGACGCCTACTACGAGCGCGGGGTGAACGTCTGGGACATCGCCGCCGCCTCGCTGGTGCTGACCGAGGCCGGCGGGCGGCTCGGCGGCCTGCGCGGGGCCCCGGCCGGGCCCGACCTGGTGGTGGCCGCCGGTGATCCGCTGCAGGCGGCCCTGGTCGACCTGCTGACCGGTCTGGACGCCGACAGCGACACCGGCGTGAGCGGCGCCGGGCTTAGGACCGGCTGAGCCCGATTGGGTCGGACTGCCGGCCGCCGCGCTCCAGGTCGACGACCCGGGGCAGCCCCCGGCCCGGGGTGGCCAGGCCGTGCGCCGAGAGCGATTCCTCGACGCCGTCGACGTCGACCTGGTTCTCGGCGGCCAGCCGGGCGAGCGACTCGATCTGGCCCAGCGAGAGCTGGACCAGGTAGTCGTCGCCGCTGTCGCGGGCCTCGACCAGTGAACGCTGTGCCTCGGCGACCCGCTGGCGGAGCTCGGTGGTGAAGTCGCTCATGTACACCTCCTGAGAACGGTGGGGGGTCGTGACGGTGAACCGGCCGGTGGTCGGGCGACTGTACGGCTACACATTGCTGACGAGCCGAAGGTCTGGGGTATTCCGGGCGGACGACTCGCGAACATCGCGTTACTATGCCCGGTTCCGTGTGGTCGGTCGTCAACGTACGGTAACCCACGCCTGGTCAGGCGTTAAGGGTTCTTCGGGGTGGCGGGTTAGCAGACCTGCCCCGGGTGGTGCACAATCCCTGCCGCGAGCGGGCACAAATCAGGCTCCCGTCGCGTTAATCGACAGACCGCACGACCGGCGCCACCGACCGTGTACCGCAGCCAGACCTACCGGAGCGTGACCCCACCATGGCAACCGACTACGACGCGCCGCGCAAGACCGACGACGACCTCAACGAAGACTCACTCGAAGAGCTCAAGGCCCGACGGGTCGACAAGACCGCCAGTGCGGTCGACGTCGACGAGACCGAGGCGGCCGAGGGATTCGAGCTCCCGGGCGCCGACCTGTCCAGCGAGGAACTGTCGACCACCGTCATTCCCCGTCAGGCCGACGAGTTCACCTGCTCGAGCTGCTTCCTGGTGCACCACCGCAGCCAGTTGGCCAGCGAGAAGAACGGGCAGCTCGTCTGCAACGAATGCGCGGCCTGAACCACAGCTCGTCGAACGACGTGATGCCGCCACCCCGGCGAGTGCTGTGACGGCACCCGCCGGGCATCGGTAACGCTCTACTTGACGACCCCGGCGCCCATGGCGGCCGCCAGCGCCTCCGGGCGACGGGTCGACACGAGCCAGTACGGGGTCGGGTCTTCCGGATCCCTCAGGAAGACCCGCACACCGGCCGGCAACCAGCCGCGAAGGCAGAGGTAGGCCCGGGCATCCAGACCGATGCCCCGGGCCTGCCGCATCTGGTCGGGGGTCAGAGCCTCGACCCGATCGACGAACGCCAGCGGCACCCGGGCCCGCCCGGCCACGAACAACTCGCCCGTGACCGCCACGTTCGGCGTGGTCAGCACCAGCAGAACGGCCATTCCGATCGCGCCCAGCACCCCCACCACCACGGCCACCCCGGCGTCGACCGGGGCGGGGATCAGGCCCAGCGCCGCTCCGAAGCCGATCGACGCCGTCCAGATACCGGGCGAGGGCCACAGTCGTTCCGAGAAAACCGCCTGGTCGGCGTCAGTTGCCATGGCCCTAGCCTGCCACGCGCGTAATCCCGGGCCCCGGCGTGGCTACGCTGTCGGATCGTGAGGACGTCTCCAGCTCCAGACCCCGCCGTCGACCGGCCCTCCGACCCGGTGATCGCATTGGTGGACGGCCAGGCCGACGACTCGATCGACGACTCGACCCCGGACCAGGTCGACGTGCTGCTGGTGCGGCTCGATCCTGGTCTGCCGCTGCCGGCCTACGCCCGGCCGGGAGATGCCGGAGCCGACCTGATGACCACCGTCGACGTCACCCTGGGCCCGGGGGAGCGGCGGACCGTCCCGACCGGAGTGGCGATCGCGCTGCCCGAGGGGTATGCCGGATTCGTACATCCACGGTCAGGTTTGGCCGCCCGCAGTGGGTTGACCGTGGTGAACGCCCCGGGCACCGTGGATGCGGGATACCGCGGCGAGATCCAGGTGACCCTGCTGAACACCGATGCCGCAATCGCGGTGCAGCTGCACCGCGGCGACCGGATCGCCCAGCTGGTCGTCCAGCGGGTGAGCCGGGCTCGTTTCGTGAACGTGGAAGAACTGCCGGCCTCGATCCGAGGAGCTGGTGGTTTCGGGTCGACCGGCGGACACCGGTCGGCGCCGGCGGACTCGCCGGCCCAGAGCACTGCACGGGAACAGGGAGAGATCTAGTGGCTTGGTTGAAGCGAGGACGCGACAAGGACGAGCCTCAGGACGGGGCCGATCCGGAGTCGTGGACCGACGAGGACGGCGACGGCGCCGGCTCCGGGACGCCGGACCAAGTCGACCCGGCCACCGGTCCCGGCCCGGACGCCGACCGGGCCGGCGGGCCCTGGGACGTCTCCGAGGTCGAGGCCTCGGACGCCTACGTCGACCTGGGCGGCCTCTGGCTGCCCGGCCGGGAGGGCATGGAACTGCGCCTGGAGGTGGAGGAGGAGACCGGACGGGTGATTGCCGCCACCATCCAGCTCGGTGACTCGGCCGTGCAGCTGCAGGCCTTCGCCGCCCCCCGGACCAGCGGCATCTGGGACGAGATCCGCAAGGAGATCGCCTCCAGCGTGACCCGGCAGGGCGGCACCGCCGACGAGATGCCGGGCACCTTCGGCCGGGAGCTGCTGGCCCGGGTGCCGGCCCGGGGCCCCGACGGGCGCACCACCCACCAGCCCGCCCGGTTCGCCGGCATCGACGGCCCACGCTGGTTCCTGAGGGCTGTCTTCCATGGTCAGGCCGCGTACGAGGCCGAGGCCGCGGTCGAGCTGGAGGCGCTGGTCCGCGGCGTGGTGGTGGTTCGCGGCGGTGAGGCGATGGCTCCCCGTGAGCTGCTCACCCTGCGCCTGCCCGAAGGGGTCGGCGAGGCCCCGGAGGAACTGGTCGAGGAGCCGAGTGACGGCCGCGACGACCTGCGGCCGTTCGAGCGGGGCCCGGAGATCACCGAGGTTCGTTGAACCCGGTCGGCCGGCGGTCGATCGCCCGCAGGCCGGGGCAAACCGGTCGGCCCCGGCTGCTCTTGTGCCCGCCAAACGTAGGTACGCTGGACAGGTGGGCAAGCAACCGACCGATAAGCAACAGATGGAAAAGCAGCACGAGCGATCCGGGTTTCGCCGGGCGCTCTCCCGGTTCGTGGCTCCGCAGCACCAGGTGCACGCGGAGCAGGAGCGCGAGGTGTCCGTCCGGCTGGGCGGCACCCCGATCGCCCAGCTGGCCCTGCGCCAGCCGGCCATGATCTGCGGCACCCTGCGAGCGGTGACCCTGCGCCCCCGGGCCGGGGTGCCGGCCCTGGTGGCCGAGCTCTACGACGGCAGCGGCAGCGTCTCGGTGGTCTGGCTCGGACGGCGTCAGATCCGCGGGGTCGAGCCGGGCCGCCGGATCAGGGTGCAGGGCCTGGTCACCGAGGCAGGCGGCGTCCGGACCATCTTCAACCCCAGATACGAGCTGGTCGCCGGGCATGGCTGCTGAACCGCCGGCCCCGTCGGCGGAGGCCGATGACTCGCCCGCTGCCGATCCGGCGCCCACCCGTCGGACGGCCCCGACCGGCGGTCTGAGTGCGGCTGTCGCCGGTGAGTTCTCCTTCGAGAAGACGTTCGGCGGGGTCCGCGGGATCGTCGAGTCGGTGCTGCCCTACACCGTCTTCTCCCTGGTCTACGCGGCCACCAAGGACATCCAGACCTCGATCATCGGCGCCGGCGTGCCGCTGGTCGTGCTCGTCGTGTGGCGCCTGGTGGCCCGCGAGTCACTGACCCAGATCGTGTCGGGGGTGCTGGGAATCGCGCTCGGCGCCTGGATCGCCACGAAGACCGGCAAGGCCAACTACTTCTTCCTGCCCAGTCTGCTCAAGAACGGCGGGGGCGCGGCGATCTACGCGATCTCGATCCTGGCCCGTTGGCCGCTGATCGGCGTGATCATCGGTCCGATCACCGGTGAGATGTTCGCCTGGCGCCAGGACCGGCCGCGCTACACGGCCTACCAGCGGGCCACCTGGTTGTGGGTGGGCATGTTCCTGCTCCGGCTGGCTGTCCAGATCCCGCTCTTCGTGGCCGACAAGGTCACCCTGCTCGGCACTCTCAACGGACTGGTGCTGGGCGTGCCCCTGTGGGCGTTGACGATCTGGCTCTCCTGGCTGGTGCTGCGGAACGTGCCGCTGGCCAAGCCGGTCGAACTGGTCGAGCCGGGCGAACTGGTCGAGCCGGGCGACGACGACCTCACCGAGGCCCACCGCACCTGAGCGCGCCGGTCGGCCCGATTCTCGTCGTCCCGGCCGAGCGCACGACACTCGGCGACCAAGCCGGTCAGCCACCCGCCCCGGCCCAGCCCATGCGCAACTCTGCTCCGACGATGCTCCCGTTGGCCACCGGTGATCGGCCGCAGAGGGCCGGGGGTCGGCTCCGGCACGGTGGCCAACGGGCGCATTGTCGGAGCGGGGTCGCGGGCGCCGAGGTCAGCGGGCGGTGGCGGTCAGCGGGACGGGGGCGTCAGGGGAGGGTGGCGTCGGGCGGGGTGAGCAGGGACTGCAGCAGGTCCTCGCTCTCGGGCACGGTGATGAACATCAGCTCGTCGTGGGCTTCGAGCGGGTCGTCCCGGTTGGGGGCGATCGGCCGCTCACCGCGGATGATCGCGACCAGCACCGTGTCCGGCGGCCACTCGATCTCGCCGACCGTCGTCCCGGCAAGCGGTGAGTCGCTGGGCAGGGTGAGCTCGACCATCGAGGCCTGCCCCTGCTGGAAGGTGAAGATCCTCACCAGCTCGCCGATCGAGACGGCCTCCTCGACCAGGGCGGTCATCAGCCGCGGGGTGGAGACGGCGACATCGACCCCCCAGGCCTCGTCGAACATCCACTCGTTGGCCGGCGTGTTCACCCGGGCGATCGTCCGGGGCACCCCGTACTCGGTCTTGGCCAGCAGGGACACGACCAGGTTGGCCTTGTCGTCGCCGCTGGCGGCCACCACGACGTCGCAGTCGGCCAGCCCGGCGTCGGCCAGCGAGGTGATCTCGCAGGCATCGGCCAGCAGCCACTCGGCGTCGGGCACGCTGGTCACCCGGATCGCGTTCGGGTCCTTGTCGATCATCAGGACCCGGTGGCCGTTGGTCAGCAGCTCCCGGGCGATCGAGCGGCCCACGCTGCCGGCTCCCACGATGACGATCCGCATCACGCCTCATCCTTCGCGGGCGGGCTGGCCAGGCTCTGCTCGACCGAGCCGACCTGGTCGTGAAGCATGACCACGTGGACCAGGTCGCCCTCCTGGTAGACGGTGTCGGCGCCGGGCACGATGCCCTCGCCGAGCCGGGTGAGAAAGGCCACCCGAGCGCCGGAGGCGGCCTCCAGGACGGTCATCCGGCTGCCGACCCAGCTGCCGTGCACCTGGACCTCGGCCAGCACGACCGAGCCCGACGCGTCCCGGAACTCCGAGATCGCCCCGCTGGGCAGCAGCCGGCGGGCCATCTGGTCGGCGGTCCAGCGGACGGTGGCGACGGTGGGTATGCCCAGTCGCTGGTAGACCTCGGCCCGGCCCGGGTCGTAGATCCGGGCCACGACGTTGGAGACGCCGAACGTCTCGCGGGCCACCCGAGCGGCCAGGATGTTCGAGTTGTCGCCGTTGCTGACCGCCGCGAAGGCGTAGGCGTCCTCGATCCCGGCCTCGGTCAGGGTGTCGCGGTCGAACCCGGGCCCGACCACGCGCCGTCCTTCGAAGTGCGGGCCCAGCCGGCGGAACGCCTCCGGATTCTGGTCGACGACGGCCACGGTGTGCCCCCGGTCCTCGACCATCTGGGCGAGCGTCGACCCGGTCCGTCCACAACCCATGATCACGAAGTGCACTGCTGATCCGGCCCTCTCGACCTCTGGATGGAGGATGTCCTTCGGCGGCCTGTCGGCCTCACGGCGAGCCTGACGTCCCCGCCACGGCCCGCCGCCGAAGGTACACGGTCGGTCAAGGTCCAGGGGGCCCGGACGGGCTCGAAATGGTCGCTCCGGGCCACCGTCTGTCCGGTCCCGTGCGGCAGAGGCATACGATGACCGGTCGTGCCTCCTATCACCGGCGCGATCAAGCGCCTGCTCCTCGGACGGCCGGTCCGCAGCGAGCGGCTGGGCGAAACGCTGCTGCCCAAACGCATCGCCCTGCCGGTGTTCGCCTCGGACGCGCTGTCGTCGGTCGCCTATGCCCCGGACGAGATCTTCCTGACCCTGGCCGCGGCCGGGATCACCTCGTTCACGCTGTCGCCCTGGATCGGCATCACGGTGGCGTTCGTGCTGCTGATCGTGGTCGCCTCGTACCGGCAGAACGTGCACGCGTACCCGTCCGGCGGCGGTGACTACGAGGTGGCGACGACCAACCTGGGCGTGACCGCCGGGGTAACGGTGGCCAGTGCCCTGCTGGTCGACTACGTGCTCACGGTGGCGGTGTCGGTCTCCTCCGGGGCCCAGTACGCGGCGGCGGCCATCCCCAGCCTGCGCGGGCACGAGGCCCTGCTGGCGGTGTTCGTGGTGGCCGTCCTGACCACGATGAACCTCCGCGGCATCCGGGAGGCCGGGACGGCGTTCGCGATCCCGACCTATGTCTTCATGGCCGCGGTGCTCGGGATGAGCGCCTGGGGCTTCCTGCGCTACGCCTTCGGCGACCTGCCGATGGCCGAGAGCGCCAACCTGACCCTGCTGCCGGAGTCGCAGTACAACCAGGGCCTGGTCGGCCTGGCCGGCGGCTTCCTGCTGCTGCGGGCGTTCTCCTCCGGCTGCGCGGCTCTGACCGGGGTCGAGGCGATCAGCAACGGCGTCCCCGCGTTCAAGGAGCCGAAGAGCAAGAACGCCGCCAACACGCTGGCCCTGCTGGGCGGGATCGCGATCACGATGCTGTTGTCGATCATCGTGCTGGCCAAGGTGATGCACGTACGGTTCGCGGAGTTCCCGGCCGACCAGTTGCAGCTGAACGGCAAGTCGGTGGGCTCCGACTACGTCCAAGACCCGGTGCTGACCCAGGTCGCCCGGGCCTTGTTCAGCGGCTTTCCACCGGCGTTCTACCTGATCGCGGCGGCCACCGGGCTGATCCTGGTGCTGGCCGCCAACACCGCCTTCAACGGCTTCCCGGTGCTTGGCTCGATCCTGGCCCGCGACGACCTGCTCCCGCGCCAGCTGCACACCCGCGGCGACCGGCTGGCCTACAGCAACGGCATCGTCCTGCTGGCCGGTTCGGCCGGCGTCCTGATCCTGATCTACGACGCCGAGGTGACCCGGCTGATCCAGCTCTACATCGTCGGGGTGTTCATCTCCTTCACCCTCAGCCAGACCGGCATGGTCCGGCACTGGACCCGACTGCTGAAGACCGAGACCGACCCGGCGGCCCGGTTCCGGATGATGCGCTCGAGGGTGATCAACGCGATCGGCCTGACCATCACCGGCGCCGTCCTGATCGTCGTCCTGATCACCAAGTTCACCCGGGGCGCCTACATCGCCCTGCTGTTCATGCTGCTGCTGTTTTTGCTCATGCAGGCGATCCGCAAGCACTACAACTCGGTCCGGCAGGAGCTGGCCGAGGAGAGCAAGGGCCGGATGCTGCCGTCCCGGGTGCACGCCATCGTGCTGGTCTCCAAGGTGCACAAGCCGACCATGCGGGCCCTGGCCTACGCCCGGGCCTCGCGGCCCTCGGTGCTGGAGGCGGTGACCGTGGCCGTCGATCCGGAGGAGACCCAGAAGCTGCAGGAGGAATGGGACCGGCGCGACATCCCGATCACCCTGCGGGCCCTGGAGTCGCCGTACCGGGAGATCACCCGGCCGGTGCTGGCCTACGTGCGCAGCATCCGGCGCGACAGCCCGCGCGACCTGATCGTCGTCTTCATCCCGGAGTACGTGGTCGGCCGCTGGTGGGAGCAGATCCTGCACAACCAGAGCGCCTTGCGGCTGAAGAGCTCGCTGCACTTCATGCCGGGCGTGATGGTGGCCAGCGTGCCCTGGCAGCTGCGTTCCTCGGTCGGCCGTGAAGGCCGGGAGGAACTGCCCGCCCCGGGTGCATCCCGGCGGCCGGCCGCCGTCGGTACCGACGAACCAACCGCCAGCTCTTCCAAGGAGTCGTCCTGACCGAGACCGTGACCGATGTGCTGATCCGGCTGGAGATCGGGCCGGTGGCGCACGGCGGGCACTGCGTGGCCCGGTACGAGGGCCGGGTGGTGTTCGTCCGGCACGCCCTGCCCGGCGAGACCGTGCTGGCCCGGCTGACCGACGGCGGCGAGCGGTCCAAGTTCTGGCGGGCCGACGCGGTCGAGGTGCTGGTGGCCTCGCCCGACCGGGTCGAGGCGCCGTGCCCGCTGGCCGGCCCCGGCCGGTGCGGTGGCTGTGACTGGCAGCACGCCTCGCTGCCGGCCCAGCGGGCGCTCAAGGCGGCCGTGATCACCGAGCAGCTGCAACGGCTGGCCAAGCTCGAGTCGGGGGTGGACGGCGTCCCCGAGGTGGTCGTGGAGGCGGTCCCGGTACCGGGCCGGCGACCGGCCGCCGACGGTGCCGCCGCCCCGGTCGACGGCCTCGGCTGGCGGACCCGGGTCCGGTTCGCGGTGGATCGCCACGGCCGCGCCGGGCTGCGCCGGCACCGCTCGCACGACGTCATCCAGGTCGAGGAGTGCCTGATCGCCGAACCGCAGGTGACCGGCCTGCAGATCGGCGAGCAACGCTGGCCCGCGGTCGGCGCGGTCGAGGTGATCACGCCCGCCGACGGCGACCCGCTGGTGCTGGTCGAGCCGCTGGAGTCGGCGTCCGCGAGCCGGTTGCGGCTGCCCCGCCTGCCGGCGCCGGCCGCGGTCGCCACCCGTGACGACGGTGGTCTGCATCAGGTGCGCGGTCGCACCTGGGTCTCCGAGCAGGTGGTGATCGACGGCGCCGTCCGGCGGTTCCGGATCACCGGGGCCGGCTTCTGGCAGGTGCATCCGGGGGCCGCCCAGGCGCTGTTGGACGCCGTGCTGGCCGCGGCCGACCCGGCGCCGGGGGAGCGGGCGGTCGACCTCTACGGCGGGGTCGGCCTGTTCGCCGCCGGGCTGGCCGACCGGGTGGGCCAGACCGGCAACGTGGTCGTGGTCGAGTCCGACGCCCGGGCCACCGCCGATGCCCGCCGCTCGCTGCACGACCTGGACTGGATCCGGTTCGAGAACGGCTCGGTCGAGGCCGTGCTGCCCCGGCTGGCCGCGGCCGGCGGTCCGCTGGCCGACGGCGCCGACGTCGTGGTGCTGGACCCGCCCCGGGCCGGCGCCGGCAAGGCGGTGATCACCCGGATCGCCGAACTGCGGCCGCGGGTGATCGTCTACGTGGCCTGCGACCCGGCCGCGCTGGCCCGGGACCTGGCCACCGCGGCGTCCGTGGGGTACCGATTGACCCAACTTCGCGCGTTCGACCTGTTCCCGATGACGCATCACGTCGAGTGCGTGGCCACACTGGTGCCCGCCGCCGGTGCGGCTCAAGATGAGATATCTTGATGTCGAGATACTTTGTGAACGGACCGGCCCGCAACGACGATCTAAGGAGCTCGCGTTGAGCAGTGCAAGCAGCCTCGACAGCTTCGGCGCCCGCGGCGCCCTGGCCGCAGGGGACAGCAGCTACGACATTTTCCGGCTCTCGGCCGTCAGTGGCGCCGCCGAACTCCCCTTCAGCCTCAAGGTTCTGCTGGAGAACCTGCTGCGGACCGAGGACGGCGCGAACATCACCGCCGACCACATCCGGGCGCTGGCCGGCTGGGACCCCTCGGCCGAACCCGACACCGAGATCCAGTTCACCCCGGCCCGGGTGATCATGCAGGACTTCACCGGCGTGCCCTGCATCGTCGACCTGGCCACCATGCGTGAGGCCGTGGCCGAGCTCGGCGGCGACGCCACCAAGGTGAACCCCCTGGCCCCGGCCGAGCTGGTGATCGACCACTCGGTGATCACCGACGTGTTCGGCCGGCCCGACGCCTTCGAGCGCAACGTCGAGCTGGAGTACCAGCGCAACGGCGAGCGCTACCAGTTCCTGCGGTGGGGGCAGACCGCGTTCGACGACTTCAAGGTCGTGCCGCCGGGCACCGGGATCGTGCACCAGGTCAACATCGAGCATCTGGCCCGCGTCATCTTCGAGCGCTCGGTCGATGGCGGAAACCCCATCGCCTACCCGGACACCTGCGTCGGCACCGACTCGCACACCACCATGGTCAACGGCCTCGGCGTGCTCGGCTGGGGCGTCGGCGGCATCGAGGCCGAAGCGGCGATGCTGGGCCAGCCGGTGAGCATGCTGATCCCGCGGGTCGTCGGATTCAAGCTGACCGGCGAGATCCCGGCCGGCGCGACCGCCACCGACGTCGTGCTGACCATCACCGAGCAGCTGCGCGCGCACGGCGTGGTCGGCAAGTTCGTCGAGTTCTACGGGCGGGGCGTCGGTGCGGTGCCGCTGGCCAACCGGGCCACGATCGGCAACATGAGCCCCGAGTTCGGCTCCACCTGCGCGATCTTCCCGATCGACGACGTCACCCTGGACTACCTGCGGCTGACCGGCCGCAGCGACCAGCAGGTGGCCCTGATCGAGGCGTACTGCAAGGAGCAGGGGCTCTGGCACGACCCCGAGCACGAGGCCAAGTACTCCGAGTACCTCGAGCTCGACCTGTCCACCGTGGTGCCGAGCATCGCCGGGCCGAAGCGGCCGCAGGACCGGATCGCGCTGACCGACGCCAAGCAGGCCTTCCTGGGCGCGCTGGGCAACTACGTCAAGGACGAGCCGACCGGCCCGCAGGACGACGCCCTGGCCCAGTCCTTCCCGGCCAGCGACCCGCCCAACGGTGACGCCGAGACCGCCGACCAGGCCGCGGCCGACCGGCCGCACAGCCCGGAGGAGGCGCCGAAGGACAATCTGCGCCCGCACCGGCTGGTCTCGGTGACGATGGCCGACGGCACCGGGGTCGACCTCGACCACGGCCACGTCGCGATCGCCTCGATCACCTCGTGCACCAACACGTCCAACCCGTCGGTGATGATCGCGGCCGCCCTGCTGGCCAAGAATGCGGTCGAGCGCGGGCTGAGCGTGAAGCCCTGGGTCAAGACGTCGATGGCCCCCGGCTCCAAGGTGGTGATGGACTACTACGCCAAGGCGGGCCTGGTCCCGTACCTGGAGAAGCTCGGCTACCACCTGGTCGGCTACGGCTGCACCACCTGCATCGGCAACTCGGGCCCGCTGCCCGAGGAGGTCTCGGCCGGCGTCCAGGAAGGTGACCTGGCCGTCGTCTCGGTGCTGTCCGGCAACCGCAACTTCGAGGGCCGGATCAACCCCGACATCAAGATGAACTACCTGGCCTCACCGCCGCTGGTGATCGCCTATGCCCTGGCCGGCACCATGGACTGGGACCCGCAGACCGAGCCGATCGGCACCGACCCCGACGGCACCGACGTCTTCCTGGCCGACATCTGGCCGAAGGCCGCCGACGTGGCCCGGGTGGTCGAGTCGTCGATCACCAAGGACATGTTCACCACCGACTACGCGGACGTGTTCGCCGGCGACGACCGCTGGCGCTCGCTGCCGACCCCGGAGGGTGAGACCTTCGCCTGGGACGGCGAGTCGACCTATGTGCGCAAGCCCCCGTACTTCGAGGGCATGGCCCTGGAGCCGTCACCGGTGACCGACATCGCCGGGGCCCGGGTGCTGGCCAAGCTGGGCGACTCGGTGACCACCGACCACATCAGCCCGGCCAGCTCGATCAAGGTCGACAGCCCGGCCGGGGTCTACCTGGCCGAGCACGGCGTGGCCCGCAAGGACTTCAACTCCTACGGCTCGCGCCGGGGCAACCACGAGGTGATGATCCGGGGCACGTTCGCCAACATCCGGCTGCGAAACCAGTTGCTGGACGGCGTCGAGGGGGGTTTTACCCGCAACTTCCTGTCCGGCGGGGAGCAGACCACGATCTACGACGCGGCTCAGGCCTACGCGGCGGCCGGGGTGCCGCTGGTGGTGCTGGCGGGCAAGGAGTACGGCTCGGGGTCGAGCCGCGACTGGGCGGCCAAGGGCACCAGCCTGCTCGGCGTCCGGGCCGTGATCGCCGAGAGCTACGAGCGGATCCACCGGTCGAACCTGATCGGGATGGGCGTGCTGCCGTTGCAGTTCCCGGCCGGCCAGAACGCGGCCGAGCTGGGTCTGGACGGCACCGAGACGTTCGCGGTCAGCGGGGTCACCCAGCTCAACGAGGGGACGACCCCGCGGACCGTCTCGGTCACGGCGACGAAGCCGGACGGCACCGAGACCCGGTTCGACGCCGTGTTGCGAATTGATACTCCCGGCGAGGCGGACTACTACCGCAACGGTGGCATCCTTCACTATGTGTTACGACAGTTGGTGGGTCAGTAAGAAGGCCGACCGGTGTCGGTCGGTTGGTAGCTCGCCCGAAAGGGCTTGATATCAGCCGGTCAGACCGGGAGACCGCTCTCCCGAGGATGTTTCGGTCAGGTGATGTCGCGGATGTCCGTCCCTGCACCGAGCGTTATCGACATGTGATCCGGGGGAGCGGGTCGGCGCTAGCGGTGTGACCTACGACGTGGATATGTTGTCGATGGCAACATATCCACGTCAGGGCCGACGAGGGGTCCTGACGTAAGGAGTCGTCGTCGGGTCCCCGTGACTGCGGGGTCCCCAGTTTCGTACCGGCAAGGCTGCTGGTACAAAGGAGGACCACACCACAATGCGCAGAAAAATCTTCGCAGTCGCAGCGGTTGCCACCGCTGGCCTGCTGGCCCTCACGGCCTGCGGCGGCTCCAGCAGCGGTGGAGACACCGCCACTGGCGGCTCCACCGGCGGGACGACGGTCAAGGGCAAGGTCGGCGTGATCCTGCCCGACTCGGCCTCCTCCCCGCGTTGGGAATCTGCTGACCGGCCGTTCCTGAAGAAGGCGTTCGACGCCGCGGGCATCGACTCGGACATCCAGAACGCCGGCGGCGACGTCGCCAAGTTCCAGACCATCGCCGACGGCATGATCAGCGCCGGCGTGAAGGCCCTGATCATCGTCGACCTCGACGCGAACAGCGGCAAGGCCGTCATCACCAAGGCCACCAACGCCGGTATCCCGGTTATCGACTACGACCGCCTGACCCTGGGTGGTGGCGCGAAGTACTACGTGTCCTTCGACAACACCGCCGTCGGCACCGCGATCGGCGAGGGCCTGGTCAAGTGCATGCAGGACAACGGCGACAAGTCCGGCCCGGTCGTTGAGCTCAACGGCTCGCCCGACGACAACAACGCCACCCTGTTCAAGACCGGCTACGACACGGCCATCAAGAAGGCCGGCTACACCATCGCGGCCAGCCAGGCCGTTCCCGGCTGGGACCCGATCAAGGGCGGAACGATCTTCTCCGCGATCGACACCAAGCTGAAGAGCAAGTTCGTCGGCGTCGCCGCCGCGAACGACAACCTCGGTGGTGCGGTGATCGCCCGTCTGAAGACCCAGGGCCTCGCCGGCAAGATCCCGGTCACCGGCCAGGACGCCAGCGTCGAGGGCCTGCAGCGGGTGCTCGTCGGTACCCAGTGCGTGAGCATCTACAAGTCGACCAAGCTCGAGGCCGACGCGGTCTCCAAGCTCGCCATCGACCTGATCAACCAGGACAAGGCTTCGGCCGACGCCCTGGCCAAGGACAAGGTGCACGACAGCACGCTCAACGCTGACGTGGCGTCCGTCCTGCTCACCCCGCAGGGCATCACCGCCGACAACGTCAAGGACGTCGTCACCGACGGCGGCCAGACCGCGGCGGCGATCTGCACCACGGCCGCGATCAAGAAGGCCTGCACCAAGTACGGCGTCTCCTGATCCACCGCACGCTGATCGGCACCATCTGAGCACCACCCCGTAAGCCCGTCGCGGGGACCGGCGATGAAAACTCCCGGTCCCCGCGGCGTACCAATGTTTCAGCTTCGCGGTAAGGCCTAGGAGAAGTCATGACAGACCGCACGACCGATTCGGGGGCCGGTGCCCCGCTGCTGAGTTTGCGCGGCATGAACAAGAGCTTCGGTGCGGTGCACGTGCTCAAGGACGCCGGGATCGACGTCTGGGCCGGCAAGGTCACCGCCCTGGTCGGCGACAACGGCGCCGGAAAGTCCACGCTGGTGAAGGGAATCGCCGGCATCTACGCGTTCGACGACGGCGACTACCGCTTCGACGGTCGCTCGGTCACCGTCCACACCCCGAAGGCGTCGGCCGCCCTCGGCATCGAGGTCGTCTACCAGGATCTCGCGCTCTGCGACAACCTCGACGTCGTCCAGAACATGTTTCTGGGCCGCGAGATGCACAACGGCATCACGCTCGACGAGCTCTCGATGGAGCGCCGAGCTGCCGAAACGCTGGCCGGTCTTTCCGTCCGAACCCTGAAGTCGGTGCGGCAGAAGGTGTCCAGCCTGTCCGGTGGGCAGCGGCAGACCGTGGCCATCGCCAAGTCCGTGCTGTGGAACAGCAAGCTCGTGATCCTCGACGAGCCGACCGCCGCCCTCGGTGTGGCCCAGACCGAGCAGGTACTCAACCTGGTCCGCCGGCTGGCCGACAACGGCCTCGGCGTGCTGCTGATCTCGCACAACATCAACGACGTCATGCAGGTGTCGGACAGCATCGCCGCCCTGTACCTGGGGCGCACCGCGGCTCAGATCGACACCCGCAATCTGAACAACACCCAGGTGGTCGAGCTGATCACGACCGGTCGCAGTGGAGACTTCGGCCTGCCCGCCGAGGTTGCGAAGGAGGCTGTGGCGTGACCGCCATCGACACGAGAGACCGGGCCGGCATCCCCGAGCCCAAGCGCACCATCGGCACCGAGGTCAGCGCCTACCTGGATCGCCTGCGCGGCGGTGACGTCGGCTCGGCGCCGGCCATCGCCGGCCTGATCGCGCTGGTCATCTTCTTCAGCATCCTGCAGCCGTCGACGTTCGCCTCGACCCGAAATCTGGCCAACCTGCTTCCGCAGGCGGCTCCGATCATTTTCGTGTCGATGGGTCTGATCTTCGTCCTGCTGCTGGGTGAGATCGACCTGGCCGCCGGTTACACCGCCGGGGCCTCGGCCGCATTCATGGCCGTTCTGATGACTAATCACGGCGTGGCCTGGCCGCTCGCGTTCGCCGCCTGCGTCGCCTTCGGCGCCCTCGTCGGGACGGTGATCGGCGTCCTGGTGGCCGAACTCAACATCCCCTCCTTCGTGGTCTCCCTGGCCGCCTTCCTCGGGATGCAGGGCGTGCTGCTGCTGATCATCGGTGAGGGCGGCACCATTCCGGTCAACAGCAGCCTGATCCTGGCGCTGGAGAACAACAACATGACCCCGCTCTGGGGTTGGATCGTGTTCCTGGTCATCGTGGGTGGATACGCCCTGATGACCCTGATCACCTTCCGCAGCCGCCAGTCGTCCGGCCTGTCGAACCCCCCGTTCGCGGTGCTCGGCGGCAAGATCCTTTTCCTGGCGGTCATTCTCGGGGTGGCCACGGCCGTCCTGAACCAGGAGCGCTCGACCAACATCATCGTCAAGTCGCTCAAGGGTGTCCCGGTCATCGTGCCGTTCACCCTGGCCTTCATGGTCGTGCTCGGCTTCGTGCTGAACCGCACCTCGTTCGGCCGGCACGTCTACGCCGTCGGTGGCAACGCCGAGGCCGCCCGCCGGGCCGGCATCAACGTGGCCGGCATCAAGATCGCCTGCTTCGCCATCGGGTCGGGCATGGCCGCGATCGGCGGCATCCTGCTGGCGTCCTACGCCAACTCGGTGTCGTCCCTGACCGGCGGTACGACCACCCTGCTGTACGCGGTCGGCGCGGCCGTCATCGGTGGCACGTCACTGTTCGGCGGCAAGGGCCGGATCATCGACGCCGTCCTGGGTGGTCTTGTGATCGGTGTGGTGCAGAACGGCCTGCCGCTGATCACGCAGAAGGCCGGTGTCCAGTTCATCGTCACCGGGCTGGTGCTGCTGCTGGCTGCGAGCGTTGACGCGCTCTCCCGGCGACGGGCTGCCGCCACCGGAAGTTGACCCGGCAGCGGATCGGGGGCGCGCCGGACATCCGCCGGCACAACCTCTCGGATCTGCTGCACCACCTGCACGTCGGTGGCGCGATGAGGCGGGCCGAACTCACCGATCTGACTGGTCTCAACCGGAGCACGGTCGCCGGGCTGGTCGCCGAACTGGCGACCCTCGGTGCCGTGGTGCAAGAACCGGGCCAGCCCGCATCCGCGGGCGGCCCGACCAAGGCCGGCCGGCCGTCGCCGGTGGTCCGCACCTGCCCCGAGACGGTACAGGTGCTGGCCGCCGACGTGGCCGTCGGCCGGGTGTCGATGGCTCTGATCGGCCTCGGCGGGTCCGTGGTGGCCCGCCGGAGCCGGCAGGTCCACGACAGCTCGGCCGGGGCGATCGCCGGCCTGCTGGCGGCGATCGGCCGGGAACTGCTGGCCTCGCCCAAGGCGGGCCGGGTGCTCGGTCTCGGTGTGGCCGTGCCCGGGGTGGTGCACGGAGCGGACGGCAACGTCCGGTTCGCGCCCAACCTGGGTTGGCAGGACGCGCCGCTGGGTGATCTTCTGCTGGCCGCGCTGGAGGCTCGCGACATCCGCGAGCTGCCGGTGCGGATCGGCAACGACGGCGACCTCGGCGTCCTCGCGGAGCACATGCGCGGGGTGGCCCGGGGCGTCGACGACGTCGTCTTCGTCGAGGGCGAGGTCGGCGTCGGCTGTGGCGTGATCGTCGGTGGTCGGCCGCTGGCCGGCGCCGGCGGCTACGCCGGTGAGCTGGGGCACATGACCATCCGCCGGGGTGGCCGGCGCTGCCGGTGCGGGGCCCGGGGCTGCTGGGAGACCGAGATCGGGACCGAGGCCATGGCCCGGGCCCTCGGCCTGCCCGAGGGGTCGGGCAACGACCAGGTGGTGGCCCTGCTCCGGGCCGGTGGGCCGAAGCGGGCCGACCAGCTGGACGGCGTGGCCCAGTACCTCGGGGTCGGGCTGGCCAATGTGGTCAACCTGCTCAACCCGCGGTTGATCGTGCTCGGCGGCCTGCTGCGGGACCTGTACCCGCTGGTGGCCGAACGCGTCGACCGCACGCTCTCGGCCACGGCGCTGCGGGCGCCGCTGGAGCAGCTGACCGTCTCCGTCCCGGAACTGGCCGGCGACGCGGTGCTGCTCGGTGCGGCCGAGTACGCCCTGGAGAACGTTCTCGCCGATCCGGCCAAGGTTCTGGGCTGACCGCCTTGGCCGGATCCACCTCCGTTCCCCCGGGCTGGCCGGCCCCGGTCCCGCCGGCCGGCACCCCGGACTGGGAACAGGCGGCCTCGTCGTGGCTGCTCGACCTGTGTCCGGCCGACTTTCGCGGCTATCCGGTGCTGCGCCGCCACCCGCTCGGCCTGTGCTGGCTGGCGGGCCAGCAGGTGGCCGGCGCCCGGCAGGCCCTGACCCGCTCGCTGAGCCGGATCCGGGCCGAGCTGGGCGACGATCTTGAGCCCGGCGTGATGGACCAGATGCTGCAGGCCATCGAGCAGGAGCAGGCCCGGCTGCTGGCGGCAGCCCGTGGCGTCCAGCTGATCGAGCAGTCCCTGCGCGGCCGCCTTCACATCCCCCGCCTCTGACCCGGTCCGCCGCGTCGGGCCCGGTCCGTCGGCCGGTTCGGTTTGCCTCTGACCTCGTCCGTCGGCCGGCTTGGCTTCTGACTGAGCGGCTCGATGGACGTCGCACCGACTTTTGCTCCAGCTGGCCCCGCCGCTCTGGTGGTGAATCCTTTCATTTGCCGGTCTGGGCGGGGCCAACGGGAGCAAAGTCGGAGCAAGGATCCCGGTTCGGCCTGAAACGCGGGCCGGGGGGCGCCGGGGGTGGGAGTGCATGGGGGTGGGAGTGCTGGGGGTGGGAGTGCTGGGGGTCACGTTGAGAGAGGCGGGCCGGGGGAGGATGTTGAGAGGGCTGGAGGGCGGGGAGTTGGGGGCCCACCTAGACTTGAGGCTCGGCTCGTCGGAGGAGATGCGTTACATGGTGGCTCTCGCGAACATTCGCGAACCGAAGGATCTGCGCGGCCTGTCCCGAGAGGAACTGGACGATCTGGCCCAGCAGATCCGGGCCTTCCTGATCCGGGAGGTCTCACGGACCGGCGGCCACCTCGGACCCAACCTCGGCGTCGTCGAGCTCACCCTGGCCGTGCACCGGGTCTTCGAGTCGCCCCGCGACCAGGTGGTGTTCGACACCGGCCACCAGTCGTACGTGCACAAGCTGGTCACCGGCCGGCACGACTTCTCCGCACTGCGCCGTAAGGACGGCCTGTCCGGTTACCCCTGCCGGGCCGAGTCCGAGCACGACATCGTCGAGAACAGCCATGCCACCACCTCCCTGTCCTGGGCCGACGGTCTGGCCAAGGCCAACCAGTTGCTCGGCCACAGCGACCGGCACGTCGTCGCCGTGGTCGGTGACGGCGCGCTGACCGGCGGGATGGCCTGGGAGGCGCTGAACAACATCGCCATCGGCACCGACCGGAACCTGGTCGTCGTGGTCAACGACAACGAGCGGTCGTACGCCCCCACGATCGGCGGCCTGGCCGAGCGGCTGACCAAATTGCGCACCGCTCAGGGATACGAGCGGGTGCTCGACCTGGGCAAGTCGGTGCTGCAGCGCGGCGGCGCGCCGGGCCGGCTGGCTTACGAGACGCTGCACGGCGTCAAGAAGGGAATCAAGGACATCGTGGCCCCGCAGGGCCTGTTCGAGGATCTGGGGCTGAAGTACGTCGGCCCGGTCGACGGTCACGACATCGAGGCCATGGAGCGGGCCCTGGTGCAGGCCAAGGGTTTCGGCGGTCCGGTGCTGGTGCACGCGATCACCCAGAAGGGCCGCGGCTATGCCCTGGCCGAGAACGACGAGGCCGACCAGTTCCACGGCATCGGCATCATCGACCCGGAGACCGGTGCCCCGCTGAAGAGCGGCGGCAAGAGCTGGACCAGCGTGTTCGCCGAGGAGATCCTGGCCGTCGCCGACGAGCGGCCCGACGTGGTCGGGGTGACCGCCGCGATGCTCATCCCGGTCGGCCTGCACCGGTTCGCGAAGCGTTATCCGTCAAGGGTTTTCGACGTCGGCATCGCTGAGCAGCACGCTGTCACCAGTGCCGCCGGAATGGCCCACGGCGGGCTGCACCCGGTGGTCGCGCTCTACGCCACGTTCGTCAACCGGGCCTTCGACCAGGTGCTGATGGACGTCGCCCTGCACCGCGAGGGGGTCACGTTCGTGCTCGACCGGGCCGGCGTCACCGGGGACGACGGCGCCAGCCACAACGGCATGTGGGACCTTTCCCTGCTCGGCCTGGTCCCGGGGATCCGGATCTCGGCCCCGCGGGACGCGCCCCGGTTGCGGGAGCTGCTGCGCGAGGCGGTCGCGATCGACGACGGCCCGACCGTGCTGCGGTACCAGAAGGGCGCCGTCCCGGACGAGGTGGTCGCGATCGACCGGATCGGCGGGATGGACGTGCTGGCTCGTCAGGGCGAGCTGGACGTGCTGCTGATCGCGGTCGGCTCGATGGTCGCGCTCGGCCTCGAGGTGGCCGCTGGCCTGGCCCAGCAGGGCATCGGGGTCACCGTGGTCGACCCGCGCTGGGTGCTGCCGGTGGACGCCGCGCTGCCCGCCCTCGCCGCCCGGCACCAGCTGGTCGTGGTGGTCGAGGACAACGGCGTCGCCGGGGGAGTGGCCTCGCACGTCACGACGGCGCTGCGGGCGGCCCGGGTCCCGACCGTGGTCCGCGGGTTCGGCATCCCGCAGCAGTTCCTGGACCACGCCAGCCGCGACCAGGTGCTGGAGCGGATCGGCCTCACCGCTCAGGCGGTCGGCCGCGACGTGATCGAGCACTTCGCCCGCCAGGAAGCAACCCTGGCCGACCTCGCCTAGAGCCCGGCCAGAGCTCAGGCAGGAGCTCAGGCAAGATCTCGCGTGAGAGCTCAGGCCAGGCTGAACGGCAGGGTGACCTCGTCCGCCGTCACCAGCAGCGGCACCGGCACGCCCCGGTCGGCCTCGTCGGTCAGCGACCAGGCGGCCCGGACGAACGCCGGGTCGACCCGGGCGATGTCGTACCAGCCGCGCAGCCGGGTCGGCACGGCCAGCGCCCGCATCCCGGTGCCGTCGCCGTCGGCCAGGTGCCGGCGCAGCGTGCGGGACGTCAGCAGGGCCAGGACGTCGCAGCCGCCGACCGGCCGGACCAGGCCGCTCGCGCCGTCCCGGGCCAGCCGGGACGCCGACAGCGCGCCCATCCGCTCCGAGTGCTCGCGCAGCCGGGGCCACCAGCTCGCGGCGGGCACGCCCAGGGCGGCCAGCACGGACGGCGGCACCGGGACGGTGCGGTCCGGGGCGTCGAGCAGGCCGTGGACGCCGATCCCCAGGTGCAGCGCGTCGCCGCGCAGGGTCTCCTGGACCCAGTCGGGCCCGGGGTGCTCGCTGTGCTCGGCCGGCAGGGCCACCACCCGGGACGCCGAGTGGAAGTGCTGGGCCGCGTCGTCCCCGAGGTCGAGGGCAAGCCGGTGCAGTCGCAGCAGCACCTCGACCCGCGAGCGGGCCACGGCGCCGTGCGGGTCGTGCGGGCCGATCGCGTCGCTGATCGCGGACCAGCTGATCACGGTGCTGCCCGGCCCGGGCAGCATCACACCGTCGTCGGTGGGGATCACGTCGACGTCGCTCAGCACGCTGACCGCCAGGACGCACTGGCGAAGCGGTGGGGAGAAGTGGGACGTGTGCTGGCCGGGCTGGTCGACGGTGGGCATTCGACCACGCTAGTGACTATCCGCGACGGACACACCAAGAATTGATCGTGAACGGGCAAACTCGTCACCCAAAGCACTCGGGTGCCCGGCTGAGCCACTCAGGACGAGAAAATCATCGCTCTGAGTGACTGAAACGGGCACCCGTTTGATGCTGCGGAACGGGCTCGCGGGCCCGGTGGGTCACGGCAGAGTGGCGACCCCCGCGGGCAGGAAGCGCCGGCCGGTGACCTTCTCCGAGATGCCCTCACGGTCCAGGTAGGGCGTGATGCCGCCCAGGTGGAACGGCCAACCGGCCCCCATGATCATGCACAGGTCGACGTCCTGCGGCTGCTCGACCACGCCCTCGTCGAGCATCAGGCCGATCTCCTCGGCCACGGCCTCGAGGGCCCGCACGCGCACCTGCTCCTCGGTCTGCGGGGCGTCGCCGACCTGCAACAGGGCCTTGGTGTCGTCAGCCAGGTAGGGCTTGCCCTCGGCGGTCCAGGACCAAATGCCGGGCTTGCCCGCCTCGACCAGCCGGCGCAGGTTGTCCGAGACCCCGAACCGGTCCGGGTAGTAGCCGTGCAGGGTCTTGGCGACGTGCAGGCCGATGGCCGGCCCGACCAGCTGCAGCAGCACGAACGGTGGCATCGGCAGCCCGAGCGGGGCCAGGGCCCGGTCGGCCACGGCCGGGTCGGTGCCCTCGTCGACGGCCGCCGTCACCTCGCCCAGGAACCGGGTCAGCAACCGGTTGACGACGAACGCGGGCGCGTCCTTGACCAGCACCGAGGACTTCTTGATCTCCCGGCTGACCTTGAACGCGGTGGCCAGCGAGGCGTCGTCGGTCTGCTCACCGCGGACGATCTCCAGCAGCGGCAGCACTGCCACCGGGTTGAAGAAGTGGAAGCCGACCAACCGCTCGGGGTGCTTGAGGTCGGCCGCCATCTCGGTGACCGACAGCGAGGAGGTGTTGGTCAGCAGCAGGCAGGTGTCGGAGACGACCGCCTCGACCTCGGCGAACACCTGCTTCTTGACCGACAGCTCCTCGAACACGGCCTCGATGACGACGTCGGCGGCGGCGAAGCCGGCCTTGTCGGTCGAGCCGGTGACCAGGGCCTTGAGCCGGTTGGCGGCGTCCGGGCTGAGCCGACCTTTGGCCAGCAGCTTGTCGAGCTCGCCGTGGACGTAGCCGACGCCCTTGTCCACCCGGGCCTGGTCCAGGTCGGTGATGATCACCGGGACCTTCAGCCGGCGGACGAACAGCAGGGCGAACTGGCTGGCCATCAGGCCGGCCCCCACGATGCCGATCGTGGTCACCGGCCGGGCCAGGTTCTTGTCCGGCGCCCCGGCCGGCCGCTTGGCCCGCTTGGTGACCAGGTCGAAGGCATACAGGCCGGCCCGCAGCTCCTGGCTCAGGGAGAGGTCGGCCAGCGCCTCGTCCTCGGCCGCGAAGGCGGTGTCCCGGTCGGCCGTCCGGGCCAGCGTGACCAGGTCGAGAGCCCGGTAGGGGGCCGGCGCGGCTCCGCTGACCTTGAGGTCGGCGAAGGCCCTGGCCCCGGCCACGGCGGCGTCCCAGGTCTCGGGCGTGCGGTCGATCTCGGGCCGGCTGAGGACGATCTCGCCCCGCAGCACGGCCGAGGTCCAGAACAGCGACCGCTCCAGGAAGTCGGCCGGCTCGAACAGCGCGTCGCCGATGCCGAACTGGAACGCCTTGCTGCCGTTGAGCATCCGGTTCTGGTTGAGCGGGTTGCTGATGATCACCTCGAGCGCCTTCTGGGCCCCGATCAGGTTCGGCAGCAGGTAGGTGCCGCCCCAGCCCGGGACCAGCCCGAGGAAGCACTCCGGCAGCGCCAGCGCCGGGATGCCGGCCGACAGCGTGCGGTAGGTGCAGTGCAGGGCGATCTCCAGGCCGCCGCCCATCACGGCGCCGTTCACGTAGGCGAACGAGGGCACGCACAGCTCGCCCAGCCGGCGGAACTGGGCGTGCCCCAGTTGCCCGACCAGCAGCGCCTGCTCCCGGGTGCCGCCGGCCTTGACCATGCCGAGGTCGGCGCCGACGGCGAAGATGAACGGCTTGCCGGTGAGGCCGACGGCGACGATCTCGCCGGCCCGGGCCCGCTCCTCGACCAGGTCGAGCGCGGCCTGCAGGCCGAACAGCCCGCGCGGGCCGAAGGTGGTCGGCTTGGTGTGGTCGAGCCCGTTGTCGAGGGTGATCAGGGCCAGGGTGCCGGCGTCGTTCGGCAGCGCGACGTCGCGGACCAGGGCGCTGGTGACGACCTCGTCCGGCAGCGCGGCGGCGAACTCGGCCCGCAGGGTGGAGTCGGTGCCGGATTCGGTGACGCTCATGCCGAGGCTCCTTCGCCCGTGCCGTAGTCCTGGTGGTGGGGGTTCTCCCAGATCACCGAGCCGCCCATGCCGATCCCGATGCACATCGTGGTCAGGCCGTAGCGGACCTCGGGGTGGTCCTCGAAGTGGCGGGCCAGCTGGGTCATCAGCCGGACGCCGGAGGAGGCCAGCGGGTGACCGATCGCGATCGCGCCGCCGTCCGGGTTGACCCGGGGGTCGTCGTCCTTGATGCCGTAGAAGTCGAGGAACGACAGCACCTGGACGGCGAACGCCTCGTTGATCTCGAACAGGCCGATGTCGTCGATGCTCAGGCCGGTCCGGGCCAGCACCTGCTCGGTCGCCGGGACGGGGCCGTAGCCCATGATCTCCGGAGCCACGCCCTTGAACGCGTAGCCGACCAGGCGCATCCTCACCGGCAGGCCCAGTTCGGCGGCGGCCTCGGCCGAGGCCAGCAGGCAGGCGGTGGCGCCGTCGTTCAGGCCGGCCGCGTTGCCGGCGGTGATCCGGCCGTGCGGGCGGAACGGCGTCTTGAGGGTGGCCAGGTCCTCCATCGTGGTGCCCGGGCGGGGCGGCTCGTCGGCGACGGCCAGACCCCAGCCCTGCTCCTGGTTCCGGATCGCGACCGGGACCAGGTCGCGCTGGATCCGGCCGGCCTCGTAGGCGGCCTGGACCTTGGCCTGGCTGGCGACCGCGTAGGCGTCGGTCCGCTCCTTGGTCAGGTCGGGCAGCTTGTCGTGCAGGTTCTCCGCGGTCTGGCCCATCACCAGGGCCGAGGTGTCGACGATCTGCTCGGAGACGAACCGCGGGTTGGGGTCGACGCCCTCGCCCATCGGGTGGTGGCCCATGTGCTCGACCCCGCCGGCGATCACCACGTCGTAGGCGCCGAAGGCGATCCCGGAGGCGGTGGTGGTGACCGCGGTCATGGCCCCGGCGCACATCCGGTCGATGGCGAAACCGGGCACGCTCTGCGGCAGACCGGCCAGCAGGGCGGCGGTCCGGCCGATGGTCAGGCCCTGGTCTCCGGTCTGGGTGGTGGCGGCGATGGCGACCTCGTCGACCCGCTCGGGCGGCAGCTCGGGGTGACGGCGGATCAGCTCGCGGATGCATTTGACGATCAGGTCGTCGGCGCGGGTCTGGGCGTACATGCCCTTCTGGCCGGCCTTGCCGAACGGGGTTCGCACGCCGTCAACAAAGACGACGTCGCGCAGGGTGCCGGGCACGGGGGGTCCTCCCGAAGCTGGGGGATGCTGGCGTTTCAGCTCTACATTACTTGCTGGTAACTACACCGTACAGCCGCGACCGGACGGTCGCCGCCGGGCCGGTGTGACGGCGCGCACGTCATTCCGTCGGCTCGGCCTCGGCCGGCTCGGGCTCGGCGGTGGACGCGGCCGGCTGGGCCGACAGGGCGGCGGTCAGCAGATCGAGGGTCAGGTCGATCTGCCAGCGCCGGGCGCCGTGACCGAGCAGCACCTGCTCGACCGCCTCGGGCGAGCGATCGGCGGGCGGGTCCCAGGTGAGCCGGCGCACGGTGTCCGGCGAGATCAGGTTCTCCACCGGCATGGATCGCGACTGGGCCAGCTTGCTCAGCTCGGCCCGGGCGGCCGAGAGCCGGGCGGCGGCACCGGCGTCGCGCTCGGCCCAGACCCGCGGCGGGGGCGGGCCGTCGGCCGGCAGGTGCTGGGCCGGCAGCTGCTTGTCGTCCAGGGCCCGGGCCGCGTCGAGGGCGTCCAGCCACTGCCGGGCGTGCCTGCGGGCCCCACGGCCGGAGAAGGCCGGCAGGGCCAGCAGGGCGCTCAGCGTGGTCGGCATGGCCAGGGCGGCCTCGACGATGGCGCTGTCGGTGAGGATCCGGCCCGGTGACAGGTCGCGCTGGCGGGCCACGGCGTCGCGGGCGTTCCAGAGCTCACGGACGGCGCCCAGGCGCCGCCGATCGCGAACCCGGTGCATGCCGGAGGTGCGCCGCCACGGGTCGACCCGCGGCGGTGGCGGGGGAGCAGCGGCCACGGCCGCGAACTCCTCCTCGGCCCAGGCCAGCTTGCCCTGCCGGTCGAGCTCGGCCGCGACCCGGTCGCGCAGGGCCACTAGCACCTCGACGTCGAGGGCGGCGTAGCGCAGCCAGGGCTCGGGCAGCGGGCGGGTGGACCAGTCGACCGCGGAGTGCTCCTTGGCCAGGCTGAGGCCGAGCAGCTCCTCGACCATGGCGGCCAGGCCCACCCGGGGGTAGCCGGCCAGCCGGGCGCCGAGCTCGGTGTCGAAGAGCACGTCCGGGTGCAGGCCCACCTCGGTCAGGCAGGGCAGGTCCTGGGACGCCGCGTGCAGCACCCACTCGGCGCCGGCGATGGCCGTGTTGAGGCCGGAGAGGTCGGGCAGGGCGACCGGGTCGATCAGGGCGGTACCGGCTCCCTCGCGGCGCAGCTGCACCAGGAAGGCGCGCTGGCCGTAGCGGTGCCCGGAGGCGCGCTCGGCGTCCACCGCGACCGGCCCGGAGCCGGCCGCGAAGGCGGCGATCATCGCGTCCAGACCGGCCTGGTCGACGATCACCGGCGGCACCCCGTCGGCCGGGAAGTCGAGCCGTTGCAGAGGCTCGCGACCGTCGTCGGCCGTTGCTTCGGCAGCGGCTCCGGAAGTGGCTTCCGCGTCGGGCGACGTCTCGGCCGGCCCGGGCGGGCCGACGGGGGCGACGGTTTCGACCGGTTCGACCGGTTCCGGGGACGGAGCAGGAGCGGAGCGGAATTGGGGTATCAGGGCGTCGTTCCTCCCTTCGTCAACCGGCACAAACCCCACCGTAGCCTGCCGCTCGCCGGTGTAGGGGTTCCGACGCGGTCAGGCGATGACGCCGGAGCGCAACGATGTGGCCACCATCTCGGCCCGGTCCCCGGTGCCCAGCTTGCGGGCGATCCGGGCCAGGTGACTCTTCACCGTCAGCGCCGACAGGCCCAGGGCCACCCCGATGTCCTTGTTCGATTTGCCCTCGGCGACCAGCTGAAGCACCTGGATCTCGCGGGCCGAGAGCGAGTCGACACCCTCGCCGCGCTCGGTGGCCGGCCGGACCAGCCCGGTGCCGGCGGCCGAGACCACGTAGCACCGGATCCCGGCACCGACCGCGGCCCGCACGCTGTACGGGTCGTCGCTGGTGGCCACGACCATGCCGCGCTGCCAGCCGGCCGCCCGCAGTTCGCGGACCAAGGCGATGCCCGATCCGTCGGGAAGGCCGGCCTCGGCGACCACCAGGTCGGCAATCCCGGCCGCGGCCTTGATCCGGGCCTCGGCCACAGTTCCGATCTCCAGCACGTGACGGGCGCCCATCGCTCGCAGCGTGTGGGCCACGGTCTCGCGGACGGCGGGGCTGTTCACCACGACCATCGCCGCGAACCGGCCCGGGCGTGGCACCGCTACTCCAGCTCGCTCCACCAGAGTGGTCACCTCGGCCTCCAAAGGATGGTGGCCAGGTTCGGCCGGGAGTTGTTCTCCCGGAGGGGATCGGCATCGGGAACAGCCGACTTGAGATGAGCGCGGGGCGGGGCGCGATTGCGCCAGCCGCTTTCCGGGTGCCCGCCGAGCGGGTGCCCGCCGGGTGAGTGACTCACCCGATCCGGCTGATCCGGCTTGATCCGGCCTGATCCGGCCGGAATCAGCTCAGGAGCGGCGGCGTCGCAGGGTGGCCACGCCCGGGACGAGCGGTTCCAGCCCGGCCACGGTGCAGAGCAGGGTGGCCCAGGCCTCGAGATGGGTGACGACGTCGTCCAGCGGCGTCCAGGAGGCCCGGACCTCGATCTCGACCGTCGGGGGCGGCCCGGCCAGGGCGCCGAAGGTCTCGGAGACCACCCGGGTGACCGTCCCGCCGGCGGCGGTGTGGCCGGCCCCGGCCCCGGTCAGCGACTCCTCCAGCCACGACCAGCCGACCTGGCCCAGCATCGGGTCGTTGCCGAGCTCGCTCTCCAGCCCGGCCCGGACGAACGTGACGATCCGGTAGGTGCCCTGCCAGGCCTCGGGCCCGCTCGGGTCGTGCAGCAGGACGAACCGTCCGGTGGCCAGCTCGTCGCCGTCCGACACGACGTCGGCGCTGAGGGCCAGCGCGAAAGGGGCGATCCGCTGGGGCGCGGGAACCTCCTCGAGGGTGACCTCCGGGCGCAGCACGGTCCCACGCAGCCGGGTCACCACGTCGAGAAAGCCCTCGGGGGCTTCGTCTGGCATTCCGCGGACAACCACCTTCGCAGCGTACGGTGACGGATCGCCACTATCGGGGACGACGCGCCCAGTTAGGGCGGCGTCGGTGCACGGTGCGTGACCGCAAGGGCGGCCCGCATGGTGGCCAGGTCGGCCAGGCCGGTGAGATCGGGGAAGAGCTCGTGGTCGGTGATCCCCATCGCGTCCAGGTCGCCGAGGGCCGCCGCGGCCTCCCCGGCCGGGATCACGCACCTGGTCAGGGCCACCCCGGCGGCCAGTCGCTCGACGTACTCCTCCAGGCAGGTGACCGCGGCCCGGCACAGGGTGAACCGGCCGCCCTGGTGCCGCAGCCGGTCGTTGGCCAGGGCCGGGGCCGCGACCACCTCGACCCCGCCGTCGTTCCAGACCGGGTCGTCCAGGTGTAGCACCCAGACCGCGACCTGTTCGTGGACGGCGGTCTGGGCCAGCAGGTGCGAGCGAAAGGCGAAGAACGCGGCCACGTACGGGCTCATCGTCCAGTCGAGCATCCGGGTCGGCAGGCCGTGGTGCTGGCCCAGGGCCCACAGAGCGCGGTCGTCGCCGGTCACCGCGGCCGGGATCCCGGCGTCCACGCAGCCGACCCGCCACTCGGCGATCAGGTCGTCCCACAGCCGCATCCGCTCCGGCACCGCGATCGCCGCGAACCGCCGGTCGAAGGTCGTCGACAGCTTCCAATTCGCGTCACCGGCCCCACGGAACAGGTACCGGCCGCGCCGGAACACCCCGCCCGGGTAGAGCTCGAAGAACAGGTCGCGTTTGAACTCCACCCAGCTCGAGTAGGAGATGGTCCGGACCGGGCCGCCGCTCATCCGGGACCGGCCGTCAGCGCTCGGTGGCCGGCACCGGCCGGGCGCTCAACCCGACGCTGCTGGCCAGGCACGGGTGGACGACGTAGGTGTCGACGTCGGAGGGCAGCCGGAACTCCTCGACGTCGCCGAGCGTGTAGAACGACTCCTTGCCCCGCCCGTCGACGTAGCCGAGCAGCCCGTTCAGCCACAGCACCGAGCCGAGGTCGGTGGCCCCGTCGAAGTGCGGGTTGGCGATCTCCCGCAGGCCCTCGAGGTCGCTGCGCGGGAACCGGACCGCGCCGATCAGCCGCAGGATCGAGCGCATCTCCTCCAGCACCCCCTCCATATAGGTCTGGGTGCTGGTGTAGAGCTCGGAGTAGGTGTGGGCGGCCGCGCCGAGCGGCATCAGGTCGGACGAGACGTGGTTGGCGCACTGGGCCAGTTGCGAGTCGCCGAACCGCTTGGCGCAGCGGGCCACGATGCGTTTCAGGTCGGCCTCGGGCACCCGGTCGCGGCCGGCCCGCTTCTGCCGCAGCACCTCCTCGGCCAGTTCGTTGCCGAGCGAGACGACGTCGCGGGGGATCAGCCGGGTGTGCCGGATGAGGTAGTCCTCGATCCGCTCCCGCGAGCCCCACTCGTTGGTCACGCTCGGCGTACCCAGCCAGTCGCGCAGAGTGACTGATTGGCCGGCACCGGACGGCGGGCGCATCCGGAACTCGGCCGGCAGCCGGGTGACCTTGTCCTCCAGCAGGTAGAGCAACGCGTCGCGGTCCCAGTTCAGCATCCGGGTGTGCGGTTCCTGGTGGTAGCGCGGGGCGTGCTCGGAGTGGAAGACCGATGACATGACGATGTCGCGGATCGCGATCACGATGTGCAGCCGGCCGCCGAACCGGTGGTCCCGCAGCATCCGCATCACCTGGTAGAACAGCCCCTCCTGGCACTTGAGCCAGTACATCGGGGCGTGGCTGAATTCCTCGTCGACGGCGTCCAGGTAGAAGTAGATCGGCCGGCAGTTGCCGATCACCTCGCCGAGCAGGTCCTCCAGGTCGTCCCAGAGCGGGTCGTCGAGGAACTGCGAGAGCTGGTGGGCGGTGTGGGCCTGGTTGATCACCTCGCGCACCTGGTTGTAGATCGACCGGGGACGGCGCGACTCGCCCAGCAGGCGGCGATAGTTCTGCTCCAGGTCGATCCGCAGGTCGTCGGCGATCTGCGGGCGTAACTCGGGGCGCAGCAACAGGTGTGAGGCCAGCGACCGCAGGATCGCCCGGGACCAGATCTGCATCCACTTCTCCACCAGCACCTGGCCGGAGAACCACTGGCAGGCCTTGACGATCACCTCGGTGCTGGGCGGGCTCTGCTGGGGCAGGTCGGCGTAGACCGAGCCCTGGCGGGACTGGTAGTCCTGCAACCGGCGCATGTAGACGGTCTTGCCCGCGCCCAGCTTGCCGACGATCACCCGGACCATGGAGTCGTCGGCCCGGGTGGCCAGGGCCCCGAACGACGGGTCGCCGCCGAAGTCGACGAAGTCGCCGATCACCCGGTCGATCTGGGCCCGGGAGCCGTCCGGGTTGCCGAACGGGCCCAGTTCGCCGGCGTGATCCCTGTTGGCCATCTCGCCCCTGCCTTCGACACCTTCGACGCATCATTCTGCCCGGAGTTTCACCACATTAGCCCGAGCTGGGATATTGGGCGTTACTCGAGCCTATTGGGGGAGTTCGCCCGTGCCGGCCGTTCGCTCGATCGCACCTGTTCCCCGGGACTATCTGCTGACCCGACGCCGACGGGCGGTCCGCCACCTGCGCGCCCACGGCCCGTCGTCCCTGCTGGCCGGGACGACGGCGACCGGGGTGCTGGCCGGTTTTCTGCAGGCCGCCGACATCACCTGGCCGTTGCTGACGTTCATGGCGATCGCGGTCGGCTCGGCCGGGGTGATCGTGGCCACGGTCGGTCTGCGGGCCCGGCCCCGCTACGGCCTGCCGCCGCTGCCCCGGCGCCGGCTGGACCCGGCCCGCGACGCGGCCCGGGGCCGGCCGCCCCAGCTCGAGCCGGTGCTGAAAAACACGGCTGCCCCGGCCCGCCGGGCCGCGCTGCTCACCGACGATCCGGTGTACACCGCCGGGTTGCGGGTGCTGCTGCCGCCGAGCCGGCCGCTGGTGGTGATCTCCAGCAACCGGCGGGACGTCGGGCGCGACCACGAGCTGCCGTTGCCGCTGTTCTCCGACCACGGCCGCCGCACCCAGGTCGAGGTCGACCTGCGCCCGTTCGGGATCCCGCTGGCGCCGTACGCGTTCGAGCGGGAACTGCCCGAGGGCGGCCAGGACGTCGACCACACCCTGGCGGTCAAGGACCTGGTCTTCGTTCCCGAGCTGGCCGCTGCCCTGACCGCCGGCCCGGGCGGCCCGGTGAGCGGCGGCGACGGGCCGGTGATGCTGCCCGAGCACTGCGTCGACCCGCGGCTGCTGGCCGAGCGCGACGTCGTGGTGATCGGCGGGCCGGACACGAACTTCTGGCACGGCGCCCTGTTCGAGCCGGTGGCCCGCCAGTTCGAGCTGCCGCTCAGCGCCGTCCCGCTGGCTCTCGACCTGCGCGATCTGAGCAGCGGGTTCCCGGTCTACGGGTCACGCTCGATCTCGGTCCAGCTCAGCGATCTGGGCGCGGTCTTCCGGCACACCCGGGAGCAGCGGGCCGACCTCGACGAGCGGCTCTACCCGACCTACGGCATGGCCCTGGCCGCCCGCAACCCGTTCGCGGCGGCGATCGGCCGCTCGCACTGGTGCGTGTTCGTGGCCGGCACCCGCAGCCTCGGCACCAGCGGCGCCGTCCTCGGGCTGGTCCGGATGCTGCAGGCGATGCGGGCCGACGACGAGCTGAACTTCTCCTCGCTGGTGCCCAGCACCACGCCCGGCCTCAACGGCCAGGTGTCGGCCGTGCTGTTCCGCACCATCGAGGTCGAGCAGGCCGTGTTGCGCCGCGGCGGCGAGCTGACGCCGCGCCGGCGCCGGACCCTGGCCCCGGAGGGGATCGACCTGAACTACAGCGACAGCTATGTGCCGTTCGGCGTCGAATACCTCTCCTACGCCGGGCCCACCCCCGAGTGGCGCTTGCTGTAAGCCGCCCGGTGCAGTGGTCGGGGCGAGTGTGTGTAGTGATCGATGTACCAAAATGGTGGTGATCGCCACTGGTTTCGTACATCGGTCTATGCACGCCCGGGGAGGCCGGCCCGGCCCGGTCCGGCAACCCCGACCTTGAGCCGGTGGCCGGCCGGGTCGGCGCCGGGACCGGGGCCTGACAGGATCAGACCTGTGTCGGTGCCTTCCTCCAGCCCGTTGACCATGGCCGCCCGTGACCCCCGGCTGGCCGATGCGCCCCTGCTGCGGGCCGCGCGCGGTGATCAGCCGGCGGTGACCCCGGTCTGGTTCATGCGCCAGGCCGGCCGGTCGCTGCCCGAGTACCGGGCCCTGCGCGAGAACGTCGGCATGCTGGAGAGCTGCCGCCGGCCCGACCTGGTCACCGAGATCACGCTGCAGCCGGTCCGCCGTTACGGCGTGGACGCGGCCATCTTCTTCTCCGACATCGTCGTCCCGCTCAAGGCGGTCGGGGTCGACCTGGACATCGTGGCCGGGGTCGGGCCGGTGATCGCCGAGCCGTTCCGGACCTGGGCCGACCTGGACCGGCTGCCCGCGCTGACCGCCGCCGACGTGCCCGACATCACCGAAGCGGTCGGCCTGCTGGTGGCCGAGCTGGGGGCGACGCCGCTGATCGGGTTCACCGGCGCCCCCTTCACCCTGGCCTCGTACCTGGTCGAGGGCGGCCCGAGCCGGGAGCTGACCAAGACCAAGGCCCTGATGTACGGCAACCCCGAGCTGTGGCGGGCACTGCTCGACCGGCTCGCGGTGATCTCGGGAGAGTTCCTGCGGGTGCAGGTGGCGGCCGGCGCGAGTGCCGTCCAGTTGTTCGACTCCTGGGTCGGGGCGCTGCCGCTGCCGGACTATCTGAAGTACGTCCAGCCGTCGTCGATCAAGGTGCTGGACGCGGTCCGGGAGCTGGCCCCCGAGGTGCCCCGGATCCACTTCGGCGTCGGCACCGGCGAGCTGCTGGGCGCGATCGGCGAGGCCGGGGCCGACGTGGTCGGGATCGACTTCCGGGTACCGCTGGACGTCGCCGCGGCCCGCCTCGGGGGCCGGTACGCGCTGCAGGGCAACCTCGATCCGGCCATCCTGTTCGCCCCCCGGGACGTCGTCCGGCAACGGGTGATCGAGACCCTGCGAGCGGGCCGGGCGGCCCCCGGGCACATCTTCAACCTCGGCCACGGGGTGCCGCCGGGCACCGATCCCGACGTGCTCTCGATGGTCGCGGACACCGTCCACGAGTTCACCGAGTAGCGCGGATCAGTGCGTGGACGGCGCCGGGGGAGTCGGGGCCGGCGGCGCCGGGTTCGAGGCCGAACCGGGACGGCGGTCGGACCCGCTGAACCGGCGGTAGATCCGGTAGCCGGGCACGCCGATCACGACCAGCAGCACACCGATCGGCAGCACCGCGCCGACGACGGTGAGCGCGACCTCGGTGCTGCGGACCAGGGCGTGCCAGCCGCTCTTCAGACCGGCCAGGAAGCCGTCGTCCTTCTTCAGGGTCGTGGCCGTGGACGCCGGGGTCAGCACCGACACGGTGATCGTGGCCAGGTCGGCCTGATCGTTGAGCACCCGCTGCTTGGCCTGCAGAGCCTCCAGATCGGCCTCCCGGCTGGACAGTTCGCCCTCGATCAGGACGACGTCCTTGAGGGAGGTCGCCTTGTCCATCAGGACGCGGATTCGGTTCACCGAGCTGACCTGGCTCTTCACCCGGCTGTCGAGGTCGGCGATGTTGGCGGTGACGTCCTCGCTGGTGCTGGACTGGTCCAGCACCTTGCCGACGGCGCCGATCCGGGCCACGGCGTCGTCCATCCGGGGCTCGGGCACCCGCAGGGTGATCGTCGAGGAGGCGCCGGCCTGATCGGCGAGCCGGGTGCCCTCGGACTTCGTCACGTCAGGCTCGGTGTCGCCCTCGGGGGCCACCGGGGAGGACTGGAACTGGGTGGTCTCGTTGCTGACCACGCCCCCGAGGCCGAGGGCGGCGGTGCGGACCTTGGCCACCGCCGGGCCCAGCCGCGGCACCTCGATCGTGACCTGCGCCGTGCGGACCCGGCGGGTGGTGGCCGGGGCCGCCGCGTCCGGGGCGGCGGCCTTCTCACCGCTTGAGGCCGCGAACGCCGATCCGGAGTCGGCCCCGCCCCGCGCGGCCGAGCCGCCGGCCGAAGCGGCGGCCGGCGCGTCGGCCGCTGCCCCGGACGAGCTGGAGGAGTCGCTGTTCGAGGCGCCGCAGCCCGTGGCCAGGCCGCCGACGGCGAGCACGAGCACCAGCGGGAGCAGTCGTCGTCGTGCAGTCAGTCGCATCGTCATCTCGACCTCCGAAGAGCCGGATCGGCAGGCCCCGACGGCGGTCGAGGCAGTGATCAGACCTCCCGGCGGGCCCAGCGGTTCCACCGCGGACGGTCATGAATCGGTAACGAATACGACTCATGGCCGGACGGTGGCAGGCTGGCCGGGTGATGTTCGCGGTGAGGCGCCGGTGAGCGGCGCGCGAGTGGTGGTTGTGGTCGGCGGCGGGATCTCCGGACTGGCCGCAGCCTGGCGGCTGGTGCGGGCCTCGCCCGGCGTCCACGTGATCGTGCTGGAGGCCTCGGAGCAGGTCGGCGGCAAGTTGCGGGTCGGCTCGGTCGGGGGGCTCGACCTCGACGTCGGAGCCGAGTCGGTGCTGGCCCGCCGACCCGAGGCGGTGGCCCTGATGCGCGAGATCGGGCTGGACGCCGACATCGTCCACCCGGTCGTGGGTCAGGCCTCGGTACTGGCCCGGGGGGAGCTGCACCCGTTGCCGGCCGGCACGGTGATGGGCGTGCCGGGCCGGCTGGGGGCGCTGGAGGGGCTGGTCGGGCTGCTGACCGAGGCCGAGCTGGCCCGGGTCGCGGCCGAGCCCTCGATCGAGGCCCCGGCCCAGGACGACGACGTCGACGTGGCCTCCTGGGTGAGCGCCCGGATGGGCCGAGCGGTGGTCGACCGGCTGGTCGAGCCGCTGCTCGGCGGGGTCTACGCAGGTCACGCCGACCGGCTGTCACTGCAGGCCACCGTGCCCGCGCTGTGGGACCGGGCCCGACGCGGCGGCTCGCTGCTCTCCGGCGCCGACGAACCCCGCCCGGCGGTGGACGGGGCCGGTCAGGAGGGGCCGGCCGGGCGCCCGGGCCCGGTGTTCGCCGGGCTCCGCGGTGGGGTCGGCCGGCTCGCCGCCGCGCTGCGGGATCGGCTGATCAGCACGGGGGTCGAGGTGCGCACCGCGACCACGGTCCGGGCCCTGCGCCGCACGCCCACCGGCTGGCGGCTGGAGACCGGGCCGGCGAGCTTCCCCGACTTCGTGGACGCCGACGCCGTGCTGCTGGCGGTGCCGCCGGCCGCGGCGGGCCGGTTGCTGGCCCTGGAGGTGCCGATGGCCGCGGCCGAGCTGGCCGGCATCGAGACGGCCAGCGTGGCGGTGGTCGCGGCCGCCTTCGAGCGGGCCCAGCTGGACGGCGTCACCGGCTCCGGCCTGCTGATCCCCCCGGTCGAGGCCCCCACGATCAAGGCGGCCACGTTCTCCTCGGCCAAGTGGGCCTGGGTCAGCGACGAGCCCCGCTCCGACCTGCTGGCGGTGCGGATGTCGCTCGGCCGGGCCGGGGAGGAGGCCACCCTGCAGCGCCCGGACGACGAACTGGCCGCGCTGGCGGTCGGCGACCTGGCCGGTGTCCTGGGCCGCCGGCTCACGCCGGTCGACACCACGGTGATCCGCTGGGGTGGCGGCCTGCCGCAGTACGCCGTGGGTCACGTCGACCGGGTGGCCCGGATCCGCCACGCCGTCGCCCAGGTGCCGGGCCTGGCCGTGTGCGGGGCCGCGATGGACGGGGTCGGGGTGGCGGCCTGCATCGCCGCGGCCGACCGCTCGGTGGCCGACCTGGTCGCCCGGCACCTGGGTGCGGTGGACATCGACCGAGGAGGGACACTGGAGGTATGACCGAGAAGCCGGCCGAGCCGCCGACCGACATGCCGACGGACCCGTCGGCCGACAAGCCCAGTGCCCGGAAGATCAACGACACGATCCGGTACACGATGTGGTCGGTGTTCGCCGCCGGCCGGCTACCGGCCGACCGGGGTCCGCTGGTCGACGAGGTCGAGGCTCTGCTGGCCGGGCTGGCCGCCAAGGATCTGGTGGTCCGGGGCAGCTACGACGTGGCCGGGCTGCGGGCCGACGCCGATCTGATGTTCTGGTGGCACGCGCCGACGGTGGAGCTGGTTCAGGAGGCCTACCGCAGCCTTCGCCGCACCGAGTTCGGCCGCTACCTGCGGCCGGTCTGGTCGGGAGTGGCGGTGCATCGGCCGGCCGAGTTCAACAAGGGCCACGTGCCGGCGTTCATGGCCGGCGAACCGGCCCGGGGCTACCTCAGCCTGTACCCGTTCGTCCGCAGCTACGACTGGTACCTGCTGCCCGAGCCCGAGCGCCGCAAGATGCTGGTCGACCACGGCATGGCCGCCCGCGGCTACCCGGACGTGCGGGCCAACACGGTGCAGTCGTTCGCCCTCGGCGACTACGAGTGGCTGCTCGCCTTCGAGGCCGACGAGCTGCACCGGATCGTCGACCTGATGCGTGATCTTCGGGCCACCGAGGCCCGGCGTCATGTCCGGGAGGAGATCCCGTTCTTCACCGGGCCCCGGGTGCCGTTGCGCGAGCTGATCAGCTCGCTGGTCTGACCAGCCGGGTCAGGCCTGGGTCAAGCGGGGGCGAGCGGAGTCACGCCTGGGCGGGCTCGCGCCGGATGCTGATCGAGTTGATGCAGTAGCGCAGGTCGGTCGGGGTGTCGAAGCCTTCGCCCTTGAACACGTGGCCCAGGTGCGAGCCGCAGTTGGCGCAGCGCACCTCGGTGCGCACGCCGCCGAACGAGCGGTCCTCGATGTACTCGACGCGTTCCTCCGCCAGCGGGGAGAAGAACGACGGCCAGCCGCAGTGGCTGTCGAACTTCTCGGTGCTGCGGAACAGCTCGATGCCGCAGGCGCGGCAGGCGTAGACGCCCTCGGTGTGGTCGTCCCAGTACTCGCCGGTGTAGGCCCGCTCGGTGCCGGCCTTCCGCAGCACGGCGAACTCCTCGGGGCTGAGCTTGGAGCGCCACTCCTGGTCGGTGAACTGCACGGGGTAACTGCCGGGGGTGATCGGCCGGATTCCAGTCATGCCTGGTCTAACCGGAGGGCCGGCCGTGGCGTTCCCGGCGGACCGGAGCCGGAGATTACGGCACCTTACGGCGGGTCGGCGGTCGCGTCCGGTGTCGGGTTCGTCCCACAAGCCCTACCCTCAGTGATAGGACATGTGCAGACAACGGTGTATGCCACGAGCACCCCGTTTCGGGCCGAGATCTACGGAGATGACGACGCATGACGACCGATCCGAGTGTGCCTCGCCACAACGTGTCGTCGCCGCCCCGGCCGGTGGGCCGGGTGGTCAGCATTTCCTCGCCCGGCGCGATCGTCGGCTCGGTGGCCGTACTGGTGCTGGGGGTGGCGCTGGGCATCGCCAATCAGCGGGCCGGTCAGACGGCCATGGCCCTGCGGGTGCCGGCCCTGCTGGCCGCGCTGCTGATGGTCGGCCAGGGCATCGTCGACCTGCGCCGGAACCTGCCCAAGCAGCAGCAAGTCGAGGTGCTGCCCGAGCCCGATCAGCCGGGCTCGCGGGGCCGGGAGCTGGCCGTCGTCCGGCCGATGCCGCCCAAGCCGCTGGCGATCAGCACGCCGCCCCGGCCGACCCCGTCGACCCTCAGCGTGCCGCTCGGCGTCATGCTGCTGGCCGCCTGGCTCGGCCTGGCCGACCTGAGGGTGGCCGCGCCGAACTCGTTGAGCGCGCTGTCGCTGATCGCCGCCTTCGCCCTGTTCGCGCTCGGCTGGACGCTGCTGCCGGCCCGTCGCTGAGCCGGGTTCGCGGGCCCGAATCAGCCCGGCTGAACCCTGATCAGCCCGGTTCAGCCGAGGAAGCTGCTGCCCGCGTAGACGTGCAGCACCGGCACGCCCAGCACCTCGCGGGCCCGGGAGGCCCAGTCGCGGTGGAAGGTGTCCTCCACCAGCTGGGGGCGGGTCACCACGATCACTTCCTGGGTGTCGCTGGCGTCGGCCACCTGCCGGCGCAGCTCGTTGACCGGGTCGCCGACGATCACCACGCCCTCGGCCGGCACCCCGGCGCCGGTCAGCGCGGCCACCGACTCCTTCAGCGCGACCGCGGCCTCGGCCCGGCTGGGCTCCTCCTCGCCGCGGGCGGCCTCCCAGGCCTCACGCAGCTGGAACAGGCTCAGATGGTCGAGGACGTCGGCCAGCAGGTTGCGCTCGACGTCGGCCGGCACCAGCACCCGGTACCGAACCGCCTCGTCGGCGTGCAGGGTGGTCAACCGCTGGGCGTCGGCACTGGTCAACGCCTCCTCGGTGAGTACGACGATGACGGGCGCGGTCACGCTGGTCTCCTCTGGCTCAGGCACGGGCCCACCCTACTTGCCCGGCCGGGCCCCGATTTCCGGTGCCGATCCCGGCTCGCGCAACGCCCTCGGTTCGCCCTGACTTCGCCCTGCGGCAGCCGGGTCGGCAGAATCAGGGTCATGACCGTCGTTGCTGACCGGATTCGCCGCCGCCGGAACGGGCCGGCCGCACCCGGCTGGAAGTCGCTGGCCGCGTTGCTGGCCGGTTCCGGGGTGCTGCACTTCGCCGTCCCGAAGCCGTACGAGTCGATCGTGCCTCGGGCTCTGGGCAATCCGAGACCGTGGGTCCAGGTCTCGGGCCTGGCCGAGCTGGTCTGCGCTGCCGGACTGGCCTGGCCGCGCACCCGGCGGCTGGCCGGGCTGGCCTCGGCCGGCCTGTTCGTGGCCGTCTACCCGGCCAATGTCGACCAGGCGGTCCGGGCGGTGCGATCGCCCCGGGCCGGGCGCCGGCAGAAGGCGGTGCTGATCGGGCGGCTGCCGCTGCAGCTCCCGCTGATCGTCCGGGCCCTGCGTCTGGCCCGCGCGAAGTGAGCGCCGGGCGCCCGGGGGGGCTGCCGCTGTCCGCCGGGCTGCGGCGGCTGGCGCTCGGGGCCGCGGTCGCCGGGGCGTCCTCGGTGGTGGCGGCGGGCCTGGCCGCGGCCGCCGCGGCCACCGTGTTCGCTCGCCGGGTGGTCTCGGTGGACGGCGAACGGGTGGACGACGTCGAGGTGCTCTCGGTCAGCGAGGGCCTGGTGACCCTGCGCTCCACCGACGAGACGGCCCAGCCGGGCCGCTACGGGCTGTGGCAGAACGGGCTCGACACCCACGTCCGGCTGGGACCGGTGATCCGGCACGACCCGGCGGCCGGCACCGTGATGCGGGCCGTGACCCACGTCGACCACGGCCGGCTGCGGCCGGGCCCGGCCCGCTGGAACCAGTACTACTTCGCGCACGACCCCCGGTCGGCCCTCGGACTGGCCTTCGAGAACGTCGAGGTGCCGGGCGAGAACGGCCCGCTGCACGGCTGGCGGGTGCCGGGGGCGGCACTGGCCCACGGTGGTCCGGCCGGTGGCACCTGGGCCATCCTGGTGCACGGCCGGGGCGCGACCCGGGAGGAGTGCCTGCGGGCCCTGCCGGTGCTGCACCGGCTGGGCGTCACCTCGCTGGTGACGAGCTACCGCACCACCGCCGGCCTGCCCGACGCCCCGATCGGGCGGTATCACCTGGGCGACCGGGAATGGCAGGACGTCGAGTCGGCGATCGTCTACGCGGCCGGCCAGGGGGCCACCGAGATCGTGCTGTTCGGCTGGTCGATGGGCGGGGCGATCGCGATGCAGACCGTGTCCCGGTCCTGGACCGCGGACCGGGTCAAGGGGATCGTGCTCGACTCGCCCGTGCTCGACTGGCGCGACGTCCTGGCTCATCACGCCCGGCTGAACCGGGTGCCCTCGGCGGTCGGCCGGCTGGGCCAGTCGGTGCTCTCGCACCGCTCGGTCTGGCGGCTGGCCGGCACCGAGGCCCCGGTCGACCTGGACCGGCTGGACTGGGTCGCCCGGGCCGGCGAGCTGAGCCACCCGGTGCTGCTGATCCACAGCGAGTCGGACGAGTTCGTCCCGTCCGGGCCGTCGGCCCGGTTCGCCCGGGCCCGGCCCGACCTGGTCACCTACCTGCAGGTCGAGGGGGCCCGGCACTGCAAGGAGTGGAACGTCGACAGCGAGGTCTGGGACGCCGCGGTGGCCCGGTTCCTGTTGCGGCTCTAGTTCTTCGGGAAGTGCTGCACCAGCCAGCGCCCGAGCAGCACGTCCTCGGCCGCGATCAGGTGAGCCGGCCGGGCGGTGATCTTCGTCGGCGGTCCGGAGGCGATCCGGGGCCCGTCCCCGCCGACCAGGATCGGTGACCAGGTCAGGCACAGCTCGTCGACCCGGTTCGCGGCCAGGGCGCTGCCCAGGAGTGACGGCCCGCCCTCGAGCAGGACCCGGCGCAGGCCGCGGGCGGCCAGCACGCTGACCGCGTCGACCACGTCGACGTCGTCGTCCCCGGCCACGATCACGTGATCTGGCCCGGCCAGCTCCCGCAGCGGGTCGAGGTCGGCGCGGGACGTCGTCACCACGTAGGTGGGCGAGGTGCCCTGGAACAGCCCGCTGTCGGCCGGCACCCTGCCGGAGCGGGTGACCACGGCCAGGGCCGGAGCGGGGCGCTGACCGGCCTGGGCCCGTCGGTCGGCGAAGGCCGGGTTGGCTCCCGGCGCCTTGTAGCCCTCGGCCCGGACCGTGCCCGCGCCGACCAGGACGACGTCAGCCAGGCCGCGCAGCACGCCGAAGGTGGCCTTGTCGACCGGGCTGCTGACGCTGCCGGACACGCCGTCGGCCCCACTGGCCGATCCGTCGAGCGAGCTGACCATGTTGGCCCGCACCCAGCCCCGCGACGGCATCGGGTCGGGGTAGGCGTACAGGTCGGCCAGGGCCTGCAGGGTGGAGTCGCGGTCGGTGGTGAGGTTGCCGACCTCGGCCCGGCCGGGCAGCAGCATCTGCAGCACCGTCACGACGGGAGCCCGATGCGGATCTGGCGTTTGATCCGGGCCAGCATGCCGGCCATGCCCCGCAGCCGCAGCGGGCTGACCGCCTCGGTCAGCCCCAGCCGGGACGGCACGTCGTCGGGCACGGCCAGGATCTGCCGGGCGCTCAGGCCGGCCATGCCGGTGGCCAGGATGCTGGCGAAGCCACGGGTGGTCGGGGCCTCGGCCGGCACGTCGAAGTAGACCTGTACCGGCTCGTCGAGCCCGGCGCCGACCTCGACCGCGACGAAGGCGGGCGACTGGCACTCGGCCACGGCCTCCATCAGCTCGTGGGCGCCGGCGTACCGGTCGGGCACCGCCGGCAACTCCCGGCTGAACTCCAGCAGCAGTTCGAGCCGCTGGCGCTGCTCCAGGGCGTGGAAGTCGTCGACGATCTCGGCGAACGACTCGGGCAACGGGGTCTGCTCGTCGACCGGCGACCCGCTTCTCAACTCAGAACTCTCCGACACAGGAGTGATCCTGTCACGGGTCAGTTTCCACGAAATTCCGGCGGTACACCTTCCGCCCGGGCCCGCAAACTTTCCTGCGCGTCGGCGCTGGCCCAGCACGCGGCCTCGGCCCGGTCGAGCCGGTCGTCGGCCGCCGCCAGTTCGGTGACGGCGTTCAGGGCGAGCTTGTTGTACCGCAGGGTGAGCGGGGCCAGGGCCGCGATCTGCTCGGCCCAGGCCAGCGCGTCGTCTAGGTCACCGAGGCGGTCGACCAGGCCGACCTGGTGGGCTCGCCCGGCGTCCCAGGGTGTCGACCCCGAGCAGCATCGCCCGGGCCGAGCCGCCACCGGCCAGTGAGGCCAGCCGTCGCACCGACCAGGGATCCACGGCCAGCCCGAGCTTGGCCGTGGGCACCGCGAACCGGGCCGTCGGGCCGGCCACCCGTAGGTCACAGGCGATCGCGAGCTGGGTTCCGGCCCCGATCGCCGGGCCGTTGACCGCCGCGATCACCGGGATCGGCAGCGTGGCCAGCCGGTGCCGCTCACTGATGATCACGACGTCGAGGCCTTGAGCACCACCACCGAGTCCGGTCCCAGCGACCGGCCCCCGGGTTCGTCCGCTCCGACCTCGCCCCAGGCGAGCGTCACCGAAGCGCCCGCCGGTACCGGCAGCACGGCCGGCTCCGGGCCCAGGTTGACCGCGATCGTGAACCGGCCCCGGCCGGTGACCAGCCAGGTCTCGCCGAACTCGACGGTCACCGCGCGCAGGTCGTCGGCCTGCAGGTCGGGCTCGCGCCGGCGCAGCGCGATCAGGTCGCGGTACCAGGCCAGCACCCGGGCGGGCCCGGGTTCGTCGAGCTCGCGCCAGTCCAGCATCGACCGGTCCCGGGTGGCCTCGTCCTGCGGGTCGGGCACCTCGTCCTCGCGCCAGCCGTGCCCGGCGAACTCGGCCCGCCGGCCCTTGCGGACCGCCTCGGCCAGCTCCGGGTTCTCGTAGCTGGTGAAGAACTGCCAGGGGCTGGTCGCGCCCCACTCCTCGCCCATGAACAGCATCGGCGTGTAGGCCGAGGTCAGCAGCAGGGCGGCACCGGCCGCCAGGCGGCCCGGGCTCAGGGTGGCGGTCAGCCGGTCGCCGGTGGCCCGGTTACCGATCTGGTCGTGGTTCTGCAGCGCGACGACGAACTGGTGGCCCTGGTGGCGGGCCGGGTCGATCGGGTGGCCCCAGTGCTTGCCCCGGAAGCTGGAGTAGTCGCCCGCGTGCCGGAACGCCTGGGTCAGCACCCGGGCCAACACGCTGGTGCTGCCGAAGTCGCCGTAATACCCCTGCCGCTCGCCGGTGAGCAGCGCGTGCAGAGCATGGTGGACGTCGTCGTCCCACTGGGCGGTCATGCCCGAACCACCCTCGGCGGTCGGCTCGATCATCGCCGGGTCGTTCAGGTCGCTCTCGGCGATCAGGCCGAGCGGCCGGCCCAGTTCGGCGCCGAGCGCGGCGACCTCGTCCGAGAGCTCGGCCAGCACGTGCCGGGGGGAGTCGTCGACCAAGGCGTGGACGGCGTCCAGCCGCAGGCAGTCGATGTGGAAGTCGCGGAACCAGCGCAGCGCGTTGTCGATGATCCAGCGCCGCACGCCGTCCGAGCCGTCGTGGTCGAGGTTGACCGCCTCGCCCCAGGGGGTGTCGTGGGCGCCGGTGAAGTACGGGCCGAAGTCGCGCAGGTAGTTGCCGTCCGGGCCCAGATGGTTGTAGACGACGTCCAGGCAGACCGCGATCCCGCGGGCATGGGCGGCGTCCACGAAGCGCTGCAGGGCGGCCGGGCCGCCGTAGGCATCGTGCACGGCGTAGAGGTCGACGCCGTCGTAGCCCCAGCCCCGCCGGCCGGGGAACTCGGCCACCGGCAGCAGTTCGACCACGTCGACGCCGAGCTCGACCAGATGATCCAGCCGGGCCGCGGCCGAGTCGAGGCCGGTCTGCGGGGTGAAGGTGCCCAGGTGCAGCTCGTAGAACACCGCACCGAGCGGGGTGCGGCCCGCCCAGCCGGCGTCGGTCCAGGTGAAGACGGCGGGGTCGAACACCCGGCTCGGGCCGTGCACCCCGGCCGGCTGCCAGGCACTGCGCGGATCGGGCCGCGGCGGGCCGCCGTCCACCGCGAAGAGGTAGTCGGTGCCGTCACCGGCCTCGGGCACCGTGACCTTCCACCAGCCGTCGTCGGCCGGGCGCATCGGTTCTCGCCGGTCGAGCACGGGAAGGTGAAGCATGACTCGGGACGCGGAGGGGGCCCAGACGGCGAACTCGTGCACGGGACGAAGCCTGGCAGACCCCGGCCGTCCCCGGGATTCGAGAGTGGCACCGACAGTCACCGGTGGCTACGGTCGAGCCCATGCCCACCGCTCTCGTCACCGGCGCGACCGCCGGTATCGGCGCTGCTTTCGCCCGCCGGCTCGCCTCCGACGGCTACGACCTGGTGCTCGTGGCTCGCGACGGCGCCCGGCTGGCGGCGCTCGCAGCCGAGCTGACCGCGGCCCACAGGCACGGGGTGGAGGTCCTGGCCGCCGATCTCAGCGACCCGGACTCCCGCCGTCCGGTCGTCGAACGGGCCGCTGACCAGGGCCGACCGATCGAGCTGCTGGTGAACAACGCCGGCATCGGCACCTCCGGCGAGTTCTGGGAGGTGCCCTTCGAGACGCTCCACCACCAGCTCGAGCTGAACGTGACCGCGGTGCTGGCCCTGACCCACGCCGTCCTGCCCGGGATGAAGCAGCGCGGCGCCGGCGGTGTGATCAATGTCGCCAGCGTGGCCGGGCTGATCCCGGGCCGAGGTTCGACCTATTCGGCCGGCAAGGCCTGGGTGATCTCGCTCAGCGAGGGCCTGTCCCGCGGGCTGGCCGGCAGCGGGGTCCGGATCCTGGCCCTCTGCCCGGGCTTCGTGCGCACCGAGTTCCATCAGCGGGCCGCGATCGACATGAGCTCGGCCCCGAACTGGGTCTGGCTTACGGCCGAGGACGTGGTCGACACCGGGCTCAAGGCGCTGGCCAAGGACGCCGTCATCTCGATCCCGAGCCTGCGCTACAAGACCGTGGTGATCGCCGGCCGCCTGGTGCCCCGCCGGCTGACCCGGATCGTCAGCTCGCGGGTCGGGAGCGCGCGCGGTCGCACCTGAGCTGCGAGGATCACGGCATGGGTAAAGCGAAGCACGACTCGCCGGATTCTCCGTCGGAACTGGCCGCCCGGCTGCGGGTCGGCGCGGGGTTCACGCTCGCTGACGTCGATCCCCGCTCCACGCCCGGTTTCGGCTCGGGCAAGTCGGCCAAGGCCGAGGCCGAGGCGGCTCTGGCCGAAGGGGCCGAGCAAGTCTCCCAGCTGCAGGAGCGGCTCTTCGCGGCCGGTGTCTCGGGCAGCGGCAAGCGCAGTGTGCTGCTGGTCCTGCAGGGGATGGACACCTCCGGCAAGGGCGGGATCATGCGGCACGTGGTCGGGGCGGTCGACCCGCAGGGCGTGCAGCACAAGGCGTTCAAGGCGCCGACCCCGACCGAGCGGGCCCACGACTTTCTCTGGCGGATCCGCCCGCACACCCCCGGACCGGGCCTGATCAGCGTCTTCGACCGCTCGCACTACGAGGACGTGCTGATCGTCCGGGTGCACGACCTGGTGCCGCCGGAGGTCTGGGAGCCGCGCTACGACATCATCAACGGCTTCGAGGGATCGCTGGCCCAGCAGGGCGTGAAGGTGGTCAAGGTGATGCTGCACGTCTCGGCCACCGAGCAGCTGAGCCGGCTGTCCGAGCGGCTGATCCGGCCGGACAAGTACTGGAAGTACAACCCCGGCGACCTCACCGAGCACGGCTTCTGGCTCGCCTACCAGGAGGCCTACCAGGCCGCGCTGACCCGCTGCTCGACCGACGTCAACCCGTGGTACGTCGTCCCGGCCGACCGCAAGTGGTACGCCCGGTGGGCGGTTCAGCACCTGCTGACCGACGCCCTGGCCGGGATCGAGCCGCAGTGGCCGCCGGCCGACTTCGACGTGACCGCCGAGCGGGAGCGGCTGGCCGGCCTGATGAAGGCCGAGAACGTCGACATCCCGGACGACCTGCTCCAGAACTGACCGACCGGAAGAAGGAATTCTCATGCAGCACCGCACCATCGGTGACGTCCAGGTCTCGGCGATCGGCCTCGGCGGGATGCCGATGTCGATCGAGGGCCGGCCGGAGCGAGGCCGCTCGATCGCGGCGATCCACGCCGCGCTCGAGGCCGGCGTCACCCTGATCGACACGGCCGACGCCTACCATCTGCACGCCGGCGAGGTCGGCCACAACGAGACCCTGATCGCCGAGGCGCTCTCCTCGTTCGGCGGTGACACCTCGAACGTGCTGGTCGCGACCAAGGGCGGCCACCTGCGCCCGGGGAACGGCTCGTGGACCCTGGACGGTTCGCCCGAACACCTGCGGCAGGCCGCCGAGGACTCGCTCAAGCGGCTCGGCGGCGAGGCGATCGGCCTCTACCAGTTCCACCGGCCCGACCCGAAGGTGCCGTACGCCGAGTCGGTCGGCGTGCTGGCCGAGCTGCTCGACGAGGGCAAGATCCGGATGGCCGGCATCTCGAACGCCGACCCGGGCCAGATCCGGCAGGCCCAGGAGGTGCTCGGCGGCCGGCTGGTGAGCGTGCAGAACCAGTACTCGCCGGCCTTCCTGTCCAGCCGGCCCGAACTCGACCTGTGCACCGAGCTGGGGATCGCCTTCTTGCCCTGGTCGCCGCTCGGCGGCATCCGCAGCGCCTCCGGTCTGGGGGAGTCCTACTCGCCGTTCCAGAAGGTGGCCGAGGCCCGCGGGGCGAGCCCGCAGCAGGTGTGCCTGGCCTGGATGCTGGCGACGTCCCCGGTGATCGTCCCGATCCCCGGCTCGTCGCGACCGCAGACGGCCACGGACTCGGCCGCCGCGGCCGACCTAGTGCTCTCGGCCGCCGAGCTGGCCACGCTGGACGCCGCTCTCTGATCGCCCGGCCGTCCCTCGGGCCGGCCCGGTGCTCGGGCCGGCCCGAGCACCGGCAACAGGGCCGGCCCGGCGTCAGGACTGGTGCTCGGGCTCCGGATCGGACTTGTGGGCCAGGTCGGCGCCGACCTCGTTCTGACCGCCGGCCATCACCGCGCCGCCGGTCCCCTCCGGGACCAGCGAGACGATGATCGACTTGAACGCCGGCTGGTTGCTGGACAGCGAGGTGAAGTCCAGCGGGCAGAGGGCGTTGGTCTCCGGGTAGTAGGCCGCGGCCGAGCCGCGCGGGGTGTCGTACTCGACGATCCGGAACGACGGCGCGCACCGGAGGTGGTCGTCGTCGTCCCACTTGGTCACCAGGTCGACCAGGTCGCCGGGGTTGAAGCCGAGCGCGGTGATGTCGTCGCGGTGTACGAAGACCACCCGCCGCCCGCCCTCGATCCCGCGGTAGCGGTCGCTGAGGCCGTAGATCGTGGTGTTGAACTGGTCGTGGCTGCGCAGCGTCTGCAGGGCCAGGTGCCCGGCCGGCACCTGGAGCAGCTCCAGCGGTGAGGCGACGAACTCGCCCCGGCCCGACTTCGTGGTGAAGGTTCGCGAGTCGCGGGGTGGGTGCGGCATCACGTAGCCGCCGGGGCGGTGCACGTTCACCTCGTAGCTCTCGCAACCGGGGACGACGCGGGCGATGTGCTCGCGGATCCGGCGGTAGTCGTCGCGCATCGCCTTCCAGTTGAGGCCGTACCGCTCGCCCAGGGTGGCCTCGGCGATCCCGGTGAGGATGGCCACCTCGGACCGGAGCAGCGGCCCCGCCGGCTTCAGCGGGCCGCGCGAGGCGTGCACCGAGCAGGTGGAGTCCTCGACCGAGATCCACTGCGGGCCGGTGGCCTGGACGTCCTTCTCGGTCCGGCCGAGCGTGGGCAGGATCAACGCGGTCTCGCCGCAGATCAGGTGCGAGCGGTTGAGCTTGGTCGAGATCTGCACGGTCAGCCGGGTGCCCCGGAGGGCCTTGGCGGTGACGTCGGTGTCGGGTGTGGCCTGGGCGAAGTTGCCGCCGAGGCCGACGAAGACGTGCACCTTGCCGTCCCGCATGGCCCGGATCGAGTCGACCACGTCGAAGCCGTTCTCCCGGGGCGGGTCGAAGCCGAACTCCTTCTGCAGCGCGTCCAGGAAGCTGCCCGCCGGCCGCTCCCAGATCCCCATCGTGCGGTCGCCCTGCACGTTGGAGTGCCCGCGCACCGGCAGCAGGCCGGCCCCCGGCTTGCCGATGTTGCCCTGGGCGAAGGCCAGGTTCACGACCTCCTTGATCGTGGCCACGGCGTTGCGGTGCTGGGTCAGGCCCATCGCCCAGCAGAAGACCGTCGAGTCGGAGTCGCGCAACAGCTGCGCCGCCTCGGTGATCTGCTCCCGGGTCAGGCCCGTGGCCTGGCCCACGGCGTCCCAGTCGAGCGCGCCGACGTGCTGCTTCCAGCCGTCGAAGCCGGTGGTGTGCCGGTCGATGAAGTCGTGGTCCAGGGCGTCCCACTCCACCAGCAGGGCCCCGAACGCCTGGAACAGGGCCAGGTCGCCGTTCAGCTTGATCGGCAGGTGAAGGTCGGAGAGGACCGTGCCCTTGCCGACCACGCCGCTGGGTCGCTGCGGGTTCTTGAACCGGGTCAGGCCGGCCTCGCGCAACGGGTTGATCGTGAGGATCTTGGCGCCGTTCTGCTTGGCCAGCTCCAGGGCCGACAGCATCCGCGGGTGGTTGGTGCCGGGGTTCTGGCCGGCGATCACGATCAGCTTCGCGGTGTGGACGTCGTCCAGGGTGACGCTGGCCTTGCCGATCCCGATCGACTCCTGCAGGGCCATGCTGGTCGACTCGTGGCACATGTTCGAGCAGTCCGGCAGGTTGTTGGTGCCGAACGCGCGAACGAAGAGCTGGTACACGAAGGCGGCCTCGTTCGAGGCCCGGCCGGAGGTGTAGAAGGTGGCCTGGTCGGGGTTGTCCAGGGCCTTCAGCTCGGCGCCGATCAGGGCGAAGGCGTCGTCCCAGTCGATCGGCTCGTAGTGGGTGCCGCCCGGCCGCTTCACCATCGGGTGGGTGATCCGGCCCTGCTGACCGAGCCAGTACTCGCTGTGCCCGTCGAGCTCGGCCAGGCTGTGGGCGGCGAAGAAGGCGGGCGTGGCCCTGTCCTTGGTCGCCTCCTCGGCCACCGCCTTGGCGCCGTTCTCGCAGAACTCGGCCGTGTGCCGGTGGCCCGGGTCCGGGTCGGGCCAGGCGCAGCTCATGCAGTCGAAGCCCTCGGCCTGGTTCAGCTTCAAGAGTGTGCGGGCGGTGCGGGTGGGGCCCATCCGCTCCAGCGCGCGCTTCATCGAGACCGCTACCGCCGTCGGCCCGGCGGCATGGTCCTCCGGCGGGTTGACCTTCAGCTCGGACTCGTCGTAGTCGGTGCTCTGGCGTTTCGTGGACATCGGGCCGGCCTCTCCTCGCGTGAGCCCCCACGCTAAACCCCGGGTCAGCCCCAGGTGCCGCGGGTGTACTGGTCGGGCCAGCGGGTGGCGCTGTCCGGGTCGGCCCCGTCGAGCTCGAACTGGGCCCGCAGCGGCCAGGCCGGATCCCGCAGCACCGCCCGGGCCAGCAGCACCGCGTCGGCGGCGCCGTCCACCAGCACCTGCTCGGCCTGGGCCGGCTCGGTGATCAGCCCGACCGCGCCGGTCGGCAGGCCGCTGCCCGAACGCACGGCCGCCGCGAACGGCACCTGGTAGCCGGGCCCGGCCTCGACCTGCTGGGCCGGGCTGAGCCCGCCGCTGGAGACGTCGATCAGGTCGACCCCGTGGTCGACGAGCAGCCGGGACAGCTCGACCGTCTCCTCCAGGGTCCAGCCGCCCTCGGCCCAGTCGGTGGCCGAGAACCGGACGAACAGCGGCTTGTGGTCGGGCCAGACCGCTCGGACGGCGTCCACCGCCTCGAACACGATCCGCGAGCGGCCGGCCAGGTCGCCACCGTACTCGTCGGCCCGCTCGTTGCTCAGCGGGGAGAGGAACTGATGCAGCAGGTAGCCGTGGGCGGCGTGCAGCTCGGCGACCTCGAAGCCGGCGTCGTCGGCCCGCCGGGCGGCCTGCGCGAAGGAGCGGACGACGTCGCCGATCTCGGCCACCGAGAGCTCCTTCGGGGCCGGCCAGTCGCCGAAGGCCAGGGCCGAGGGGGCCACCGTCTGCCAGCCGCCGTCGGCCGGCTCGACATGTCCCCGGCCGGTCCAGGGGGCCTGGGTCGAGGCCTTGCGGCCGGCGTGGGCCAGCTGAATCCCCGGCACCGCTCCCTGGCCGGCGACGAAGGCGGTGATCCGCTCGTAGGCCGCGGCCTGCTCGTCGTTCCAGATGCCGGCGTCCGCCGGGCTGATCCGGCCCTCGGGGGTGACGGCGGTGGCCTCGGTCAGCACCAGCCCGGCGCCGCCGGTGGCCCGGGCCCCGAGGTGGACGAGGTGCCAGTCCGAGGGCAGGCCGTCGGTGGAGGAGTACTGGCACATGGCGGCCACCCAGGCCCGGTTGCGGAAGGTGGTGCCCCGCAGGGTCAGCGGCGAGAAGAGTCGGCTCATGCTGGCGGCAACCCCGGGCCCGGCTATTTCCTTCCGAGCCGCCGGCTCACGTAGGCCGTGTGGTCACGCCGGATCTCCAGGGCCTCGGCCGCGGTCAGCTTGACCGGGCCGCAGTGGGACGGGCTGCAACTGCGCGGGCCGGAGCCGTCGAGCCGGCGTACCAGCCGCGCATCTGCTCGACCAGCGCCCATCCTCGACCCGCCTGCACCTGCAGGCGCCGGGCGACGGTGCTCTTGCCCGCCCCGGAGTTGCCCCGAACGGCCACCAGCACCGGCCGCAAAGGAGGACCGATGCCCACTTCAGCGCCGGCCGGGTGGGGTGGAGGCAATTGGTCCTCCTTTGCGGTCGTGGTGCGCCGGGTCAGTCGGTGCGGACCAGGAGGGCGACGGGCAGGTCGGCCAGCAGGTCGGCCAGGCGGACGGAACCGCCGGGCACGGTGCGGCCGGTCAGCCGGTCGGTCCAGGCGCCCTCCGGCAGCGAGACCGTGTGCTGGCCCCAGCCGCCGTACCGGGCCAGGGCCACCGGCAGCCGGGTGGCGATCGAGACCACGTTCACCGCGCCGTCCGATCCCGAATTCAGGCCTCGGCCGAAGGCGACGGCGTTGCCGGCCGAGGTCGCGACCGGGGTGTAGCCGCCGCCGGTGAACCATTCCGGGTGCTCTCGCCGCAGCCGCAGCACCCGGGAGGTGACCAGCAGCTTCTCGGCGTCCAGGCGCTCGTCGTCGGAGAACCGGGCCAGGGTCTCGGTGATCGGCCGATCGCCGGCCGGGCCGGCGTCGTCGAGCGCGGCCAGCAGGCGGCTGCGCCGCTCGTAGTCGACCGGGCGCCGGTTGTCCGGGTCGACCAGGGACAGGTCGACGATCTCGGTGCCCTGGTAGACGTCGGCCACACCGGGCATGGTCAGCTGAACCAGCTTCTGGCCCAGCACGGCGACCCGGGTCGGCTCGGCCAGCTGCTCGCAGAACGCGCCCACCGCGGCCAGCACCGCCGGCTCGGCCAACACAGCCCGGGCGAACGACTCCACGGCCGAGTCGTAGGCGGCGTCCGGGCTGGTCCAGGAGGTGTGGAGCTTGGCCTCGCGGGTGGCCTTGGACAGGTACTGCACGATCCGGTCCGGGTGGGCCGGGCCGGCGCTCGACCAGGTGGCCACCACGGTCTGCCAGAACAGGTACTCGGTCTCCCGGTCGGGCCAGCCGTCGGGGGAGCGGTGCCCGGAGGCCAGCTCCCGCCACTGGTGAACGGCACCGGCCCACTCCAGCGGCAGCTCGGCCAGGCCGGCCAGCCGGGCCCGCGCGTCCTCGGACCGTTTGGTGTCGTGGGTCGAGAGGGTGGTCATGGACGTCGGCCAGTCGCGGTTCAGCCGGCCGGCGAAGGCGTGGAACTCCTCCGGGACGACGCCGAACGCGGCCGGGTCGGCGCCCACCTCGTTCAGCGAGATCAGCCGGTACCAGCGGTAGAACGCGGTGTCCTCGATGCCCTTGGCCATCACCGGGCCGCAGGTCTGCTGGAACCGGACGACGAATTCGGCCCGCCGGGGGTCGTTCTGGGCCGCCGGCCCGTCCAGGGCCAGCTCGCAGACCAGGTCCAGGGTGTCCAGGGCCTCCTCGGGCACCCGCTCGGCCGCGATCGCCGCCGCCCGGGCGATGGTGGCCGCGGCCTCGTCCGGGGCGCTCTCACCCGGCACCACGTAGGCCCGGTACCGGTCCATCGCCACCAGCAACTCGGTCACCGACTCGCGCAGCGCCCGCCGGGTGTGGTCGCGCAGGTCCAGGTCGGCGCTGCAGATGGCGACCAGCAGGTCGACCAGGCGGCGGACCTCGGTGTGCAGGCTCTCGTCGATGATCAGTCGCTTGGACTCGTCGATCACCTTCTCCAGGGTCGGCGAGCCACCGGTGAACGAGTCCAGCGCGATCGACAGCGGAGCCGCGCCGGCCGGGTCGACGAACAGGCCGCAGACCTGGTTCAGCGCGTCGTACCCGGTGGTGCCAGCGCAGGCCCAGTCGGTCGGCAGGGTCTCGCCGTCCTCCAGGATCTTCTCGACCGCGACCCAGGTGCCGTCCGTGGCCGCGGCCAGCTGGCGCAGGTAGCCGCGGGGGTCGGCCAGGCCGTCCGGGTGGTCGATCCGCAGGCCGGTCAGCGAGCCGTCGGCGATCAGTTGCTGGATCAGCGAATGAGTGGCGTCGAACACCACCGGGTCCTCGACCCGGACGGCGGCCAGGGTGTCGACGTCGAAGAACCGGCGGTAGTTGAGCTCGTCGTCGGCGACCCGCCACCAGGCCAGCCGGTACCACTGCCGGGCCACCAGGTCGGGCAGCGGCAGGTCCTCGGTGCCGGCCCGGACCGGGAACTCGTTCTCGTAGTAGCGCAGCACCGGCTCGGGGCCGGAGCGGTCCAGGCTGAGCTCGCCGTCGGCCAGCACCTTGCCGATCCGGTTGCCGAGCACCGGCATCAGGATCGCGTTGGCCGGCACCGACCAGTCGACGTCGAACCAGCGGGCGCACTCGGAGTCCGGGCCGTCCCGCAGCACCGACCAGAGGGCCTCGTTCAGCCGGACCGGGGTGGGCACGGCCATGTGGTTGGGCACGATGTCGGCGATCGCGAGCAGGCCGCGTTCGCGCAGCGCCGCGGTCATCGCCGCGAAGGCCGGCCCACCGCCGGCGTCGGACGACAGCCGGTCGTGATCGATGACGTCGTAGCCGTGGGCCGAACCGGGGCCTGCTTGCAGGATCGGGGACAGATAGGCGTGCGAGACGCCCAGCCGGTCGAGGTAGCCGGCGATGTCGGCGACGGCGGTGAACCCGAACTCGGCCCGGATCTGGAGACGGTACGTGCTGATCGGAGCCTTGGTCACGGAGTGCGGATTCCGTTCATGACGTGGGGAGTTCGGCTTCCACCGGTACCAGGGGCGCGCTGCTCGGCCTCGAGTACGGGGTCACCCGGGGGGCGGGGGTGGGGGTGAGGCGGGTGGGATTGGGCGTTCGCAGGTCGATCGGCCGGGGGGCGAACGGCGCCGAGAACTGAGCCCGGGCCCGCACGGTCGAACCGCTGCCGGACGACGCGGCCCGGCGGCCACCGGTGTTCAGGGCGCTGACCGGGGTGCTGTCGTCGACGCTGGGCCGGCGCAGCACCACCACCGAGCGGGCGACCACATGGACCAGTTCGCCCGGGGAGTAGGTGTCGCCGCCCTCGGCGTGCCCGCCGCCGTCGTCCTCGGCGGTGTCCAGGATGACGCTCCACCACTCGCCGTACTCGGCCGGCGGCAGGGTGAACTGGATGTCCTCGTAATGGGCGTTGAACAGGATCAGGAACGAGTCGTCGATCACCTTGCGGCCGCGCTTGTCCGGGGCCAGCAGGCGCTCGCCGTTGAGGAAGGTGGCCACCGCCCGGGCGTAGCTCTGGTGCCAGTCGTCCTCGCCCATGGTCTGCCCGGCCGGGGTGAACCAGGCGATGTCGCCGACGTCGCTCTGGCCGCCCTTGGCCGCCTCGCCGTCGAAGAACCGGCGCCGGCGGAACACCGGGTGCTCGTGCCGCAGGGCCAGTGCCCGCTGGGTGAACGAGAGCAGGTCGGTCTGGGCCTCGTCGAGCTTCCAGTTGATCCAGGCCAGCTCGTTGTCCTGGCAGTAGACGTTGTTGTTGCCGTTCTGGCTGCGGCCGAACTCGTCGCCGTGGGCCAGCATCGGCACCCCCTGCGACAGCATCATCGTGGTGATGAAGTTGCGCTCCTGGCGGGCCCGGAGCGTGAGCACCTCCTCCTTGTCGGTGGGGCCCTCCACGCCGCAGTTCCAGGACCGGTTGTGGCTCTCGCCGTCGTTGTTGCCCTCGCCGTTGGCGTCGTTGTGCTTGTCGTTGTACGAGACCAGGTCGCGCAGGGTGAAGCCGTCGTGGGCGACGACGAAGTTGATGCTGGCGATCGGGTGCCGGCCGTCCTCCTGGTACAGGTCGCTGGAACCGGTGATCCGGGAGGCGAACTCGCCCAGGGTCGAGGGCTCGCTGCGCCAGAAGTCGCGCACGGTGTCGCGGTACTTGCCGTTCCACTCGGTCCACAACGGCGGGAAGTTGCCCACCTGGTAGCCGCCGTCGCCGACGTCCCAGGGCTCGGCGATCAGCTTCACCTGGGAGATGATCGGGTCCTGCTGGACGATGTCGAAGAACGCCGAGAGCCGGTCGACCTCGTGGAACTGGCGGGCCAGGGTGGCGGCCAGGTCGAACCGGAAGCCGTCGACGTGCATGTCGAGCACCCAGTAGCGCAGCGAGTCCATGATCAGCTGGAGCACGTGCGGGTGGCGCATCAGCAGGCTGTTGCCGGTGCCGGTGGTGTCGTAGTAGTGGCTCTTGTCCTCGTCGACCAGGCGGTAGTAGGCCGAGTTGTCGATCCCGCGGAAGCAGATCGTCGGGCCGAGGTGGTTGCCTTCGGCGGTGTGGTTGTAGACGACGTCCAGGATCACCTCGATCCCGGCCTCGTGCAGCGCCTTGACCATGATCTTGAACTCCTGCACCTGCTGGCCGCGCTGGCCGCTGGAGGAGTAGGCGTTGTGCGGGGCGAAGAAACCGATCGTGTTGTAGCCCCAGTAGTTGGACAGGCCCTTCGCGATCAGCGTGGTGTCCTGGATGAACTGGTGCACCGGCATCAGCTCGATCGCGGTCACGCCCAGCCCGACCAGGTGCTCGATGATCGCCGGGTGGGCGATCGCGGCGTAGCTGCCCCGGATCTCCTCGGGCACGCCCGGGTGAGTCATGGTCAGGCCCTTGACGTGGGCCTCGTAGATCACCGTCTCGTGGTACTCGCGGCGCGGCGGCCGGTCGTTGGCCCAGTCGAAGTACGGGTTGACCACGATCGACAGCGGGGTGTGGCCGAGGCTGTCGTCGTCGTTCAGCCGGGCGTTCGGGCCCTGGTTGTCGGGGTCGTCGAAGCGGTACGAGAACAGCGACTCGTCGCCGTCGATCTGCCCCTCGATCGCCTTGGCGTAGGGGTCGAGCAGCAGCTTGGCCGGGTTGCAGCGCTGCCCCTGGCCCGGGTCGAACGGGCCGTGCACCCGGTAGCCGTAGCGCTGGCCGGGCCCGACGCTGGGCAGGTAGCCGTGCCAGACGAAACCGTCGACCTCGCTCAGCTCGACCCGTCGCTCCGTGCCGTCGTCGTCGATCAGGCAGAGCTCGACCACCTCCGCGACCTCCGAGAAGAGGGCGAAGTTCGTGCCGGCGCCGTCATAGGTGGCGCCGAGCGGATACGGATGGCCAGGCCAGAGCTCCATGAAAGTCCCGTGGTCGTGTGCGATGGGGCTACGAATCAGCAGCATTGTGGCGGCTCAGCCGTCCCGGAGCCCGGCCAATCCGGACCGACGCGCCGGAGTGGCCGGAAACCTCAGGGTTTGTCCGGCCCACGTTCGCTGGATTGTGACTTTAGGTACAGCGGACTATGCAGGTAGCGAGCGATCGACGATGACCTGAGTGGCTCGGCGTCCGACTGGCAGTGTGCCGTAGATCACGCCGCCTCCGCCGGCCACGCGGGTGGTCAGATAGGTGGCCGAGACCGGACCGGGGGAGCTGCGCACCAGCAACGACGCCTGCAGGACGACGGCCAGGCGCTCGACCATCCAGCGGGCCCCGGCCTCGACCGCGGCCGGGTCGCGCCGGGCCTCCCGCGAGGCGGCCTGCAGGAAGCCCGCCACCTCGTCCATCGCCCGGTCCAGGCGCTGGTCGGCGCCGCGGCCGCGGTCGATCTCGCCCAGCAGCACCTCCATCGAGCGCGGCTGCATCGACATCGCCCGCAGCACGTCCAGGGCGCTGATGTTGCCCGGGCCCTCCCACAGCGGCCCGACCAGCGAGTCACGGAACACCCGGGCCAGGCCGTGCTCCTCGACGTAACCGTTGCCGCCGAGGCACTCCAGGGCCTCGGCGACCACGCCGGTGGCCCGCTTGCAGACCCAGAACTTGGCCACCGGCACGGCGGCCCGCAGCAACTCGGTCTCGCCGGCGTCGACCGCCGCGGCCAGCCGCATCGCCAGCACGGTGGCCGCCTCGCTCTCCAGGGCGAGATCGGCCAGCACGTTCTGCATCAGCGGCTTGTCGATCAGCTTGGAGCCGAAGCTCTCGCGGTGCCGGGCATGGTGGACGGCGCGGCTCACGGCCTGGCGCATCTGCCCGGCCGAGCGCAGCACGGCGTCCAGCCGGGTGGCCGAGAGCATGCCCGACAGCGAACGCAGGCCCTTGCCCTCGTCGCCGAGCCGGACCGCCCAGGTGCCGTCCAGCTCGACCTCGGCCGGAGCGTTGGACCGGGTGCCGACCACGTTCTTCAACCGCAGCAGGCGCCAGGTGTTGTGGCTGCCGTCCTGCAGCACCCGGGGGACGACGAAGCAGGTCAGCCCGGCCGGGGCGTGGGCCAGCACGATGAAGACGTCGCTCATCGGCGAGGAGACGAACCACTTCTGGCCGGTCAGCCGGTAGGTGTCGCCGGCCTCGACCGGGCCGTCGGGCTCGGGCTGGGCCACCGTGGTGCCGGCCCTCAGATCGGAACCACCCTGCCGCTCGGTGGCGGCCAGCCCGGCCAGGCAGCCGAGCTTCTCGCTGGGCAGGCGCAGGCCCGACTCGTAGGCCCCGGCCAGCCGGGGCACCCAGACCGCCTCCAGGGCCTCGTCGCTGCGCAGCGCCGGGACGGCGGCGTAACTGGTGCTCAGGGGAGCGAGGTGGCCGCTCTCGACCTGGGACCAGACGATCATCGCGGCGGCCCGGGCGACGTGGGCCGCGGCCGGGGCGTCCGGGTTCCAGGCGGCCGCGGTCAGGCCGGCCCGCACGCCGGTCTGGAGCAGCCGGTGCCAGGCCGGGTGGTAGTCGACCTCGTCCACCCGGCGGCCGAACGGGTCGTGCGTACGCAGCGTCGGCGGGAACCGGTCGACCGAATCAGCCCAGGTCAGCGAGCGCGGAGCGCCGGCCAGGCGGCCCAGGTCGCGCAACCGGCCCAGGTGGGTCTTGCCGTCGTGCCGCTCGACCGCCTCGACCAGGACGGCGTCCTCGCTGAAGACGTCGCGATCAGCCGGTGCGGGCACCAGGTTGAGCGCGTCGTCGGAATCGGCCACGACGGTCACCGTACCCATCCGGGCCGACCGGACCCTAAACGACATGGCCACGAACGCACCCGGTAACCGACCGGCGTACGCGGAGATCGCGAATGCTCGCTACCGTGAACACCGTGGTTGCCGAGACGGGCCTCAGAGGCCGGTTGGCCCAAGTACGGGCGGCCGAGCCGTCCGTCCGGGGCCGGCTGCGCCGTGTCGTCCGGCTGCTGTGGTGGCTGACCACCCAGACCACCCGGATCTGCATGCAGTACCGGGTCACGGGACTGGCCGCCGAGGCCGGCTTCTTCGCCCTGCTCTCGCTGCCGCCACTGGTCCTCGGGCTGGTCGGCAGCATCGGTTTCATCGGCCGGCTGATGGGCAACGAGGTGGTCGCCGACCTGCGCCAGCAGCTGCGCCAGCTCACCCTGACCTTCCTCACCGCCGACAGCGTCAGTTCGGTGATCCTGCCGACCTTCGACCGGGTGGTCGGGGCCGGGCGGGCCGACATCGTCTCGATCGGCTTCCTGCTCTCGCTGTGGTCCGGCTCGCGGGTGCTGAACGTCTACGTCGACACCATCTCGATCATGTACGGGCTCGGCGGCATGCGCGGCATCGTCCGGACCCGGGCCCTCTCGTTCTCGCTCTACGTGGTCGGCCTGGTGGTCGGCGTGGTGCTCATCCCGCTGGTCCTGATCGGGCCGGGCATCCTCTCCCGGCTGCTGTCGACGGCCGGCTGGAAGCTGCTGGCCACCCTGGGCGGGGCGGACTGGCTGTACTGGCCGACCGTCTCGCTGGCCGCCGCGGCCGGCCTGACCACGCTCTACCACGTGGCCACCCCGATCCGGTCGCCGTGGCGGCGCGACCTGCCCGGCGCCGCCCTGGCCCTGACCATCTGGGTGCTGGCCAGCTTCGTGCTCCGCTGGACCATCGCCCACTCGGTCGGCGGCACCTCCATCTACGGCCCGCTGGCCACCCCGATCGTGGTCCTGATCTGGCTCTACTTCCTGGCCATCGCCGTCCTGATCGGGGCCGCGCTGAACGCGGCCATCGACGAGCGGTTCCCGACTGCGGCCCGGGTCCTGGCCCGCGAGGCCGGGGCCGGGCACGCCAAGAAGAAGCCGATCACCCCGATCCGGGTCGAGGACGGCAACGACGGCGACGTCGGCTGGCCCGGCCCGCAGATCCCGGCCCCGGCACCGGCGCCACCGCAGTCGGGCCCGTTCGACCAGCCCCCCGCGGCCACGGTCGAGCCGCCCGCCGCCGCCCGCGAATAATCAGGCGACACCCGACCGGGCCGGACGTACCGTTGTGCTTGCACCACAGCACAATTGCCACCGCCCGTCAGCCCGGCCGCCGCTCGCTGCCGGAACCCTCCGGACCGCGGGGCGCGGGAGTCGAGCAGCGCACCTCGCGTGCGCAGGAGGGAGGGACGCGATGGCTGTTCACCCAACGCCTCGTCCGGCCGCGGATGCGTTCGCGGCCACCCTTTCTCCGCTCCTCCCGCGCCTCGCCTGAACGCTCGCCCGCGGTGGCTCCTCCGGGCCGATCAGGCCGGGTGCCCCTCGTGAGAGGTTCCGCCGACCATGAACGCAACCGCAAGAGATCTGCCGTTCCCGGGTGGGTCCGGGCTCCGGCCCGGGATCGTGGTCCGGGTCGACCGGGCCACGGCCGTCGTGGAGAGCCTCGACGGCACCGGCGACACCGTCCGTGCCACCTGGGGAGGGCCGCTGCTGGTGGCGATCGGGGCCGACCCCGAGGCCGCTCCGACCACCGGTGACCGGGTCGGGATCCGGTACTGGCCGGACGGCCGGATCACGGTGGACGCCGTGTCCGCCCGCCGCACGACGCTCACCCGGGGCGGGGCCGGGCGCGACTCCCGCCGTCAGGTGCTGGCCGCCAACATCGACACGGTCGCCGTCGTCGAAGGCCTGATGCCCGACCCGGACCAGCGCCGGATCACCCGGCTGCTGACCCTGGCCCGGGCCGGCGGCGCCCAGCCGGTGGTACTGCTGAGCAAGGCCGACCTGGCCCCGGACGGGGCCCAGATCGCGGCTGAGGTCCGGGCCTTCAGCTCCTGTCCGGTGATCATGGTCTCGGCCGTGGCCGGCGACGGTCTGGCCGAGGTCCGGGCCCTGCTGGCCGGCGAGCGGGTGATGGCTCTGCTGGGGGCCTCCGGGGCGGGCAAGTCGAGCCTGGTCAACGCCCTGGCCGGGAACGAGCTGATGCGGGTGGCGCACCTGCGCCGGGACGGCAAGGGCCGGCACACCACGGTCACCCGGGAGCTGCACCGGATCGGCGGCGGTTACCTGATCGACGGCCCCGGCCTGCGGTTGGTCGGCCTGACCGGCGGGCAGGGACTCGACCTGACCTTCGCCGACGTCCTGGAGCACGCGGCGTCCTGCCGGTTCCGGGACTGCGGCCACCAGGACGAGCCCGGCTGCGCGGTGCGGGCGGCTGTCGACGAGGGCCGGCTGAGCCCCGACCGGGTGGACACCTGGCAGCAGCTGACCGCCGAGGCCGCGCGGCAGGAGCAGCGCCAGGACGCGCGGCTTCGGGCCGACCAGCGCCGGGACCGGACGAGCCGGACCCGGGCCGCGTGGCGACCGGACCGCGACGTCTGATTCCGGCCGACGTCTGATTCCGGCCGACGTCTGACACCGGGCGGCGTCGTCCGAACGGGTTCCCGCCGTCCGTCGATCGGATGGGATCGGCCCTCGTCCGGCCGCGCCCCGGCCGGTACCTCCCGGTCCGGGCGGCCCGACTGCCTAGCGTGGGCAACTCGGATCGAGGACGTCGTGGAGGAGATCGTGGTCGAGGGCTGGAGCTTCAACCCGCCGCCGTACTGGCCCCGGCCGCCGGTGGGCTGGAACCCGTCGCCGAGCTGGCAGCCGGACCCGGCCTGGGGCCCGGTCCCGGCCGGCTGGCAGCTCTGGGTGCGCGAGAGCCGGGGGTACCAGCGCCCGGCGATGGCGGCCACGGCCGGGGTGGTGGCGCTGCTGGCGGTCGGCGCGATCGGCGTCATGATCCCCCGCACGCCGGTCTCCGGCGCGACCGGCCGGCCGGCCGGGACCGTGGTGGTGCCGGCCCAGCCGTCGAAGTCGACCCTGATCGACTCGGACCGGACGATCGTGCCGGCCATCCGCGAGCCCTCCACCTACGGGCGGACCAAGCACGGCCGCCTGGCCCAGCGGTACGACAGCTGCGCGGCCCTCAACGCGGCCTACCCGCACGGGCTGGGGCTGCCGACCGCGGTCGACGACACCGCCGGCGCCGGCACCCCGGTGACCGCTTTCGGCCGCAGCACCTCGCTGTACGGCATGAACCGGATGTGGGACAAGGACGCCGACGGGATCGCCTGCGAGCACCCGTGATCCGATCGATCTGCCGGTGTCATCTGTGACCGGTATGGTCCTGCCCGTCGGCCGGGACTGTCGGGCCCACGAAAGGGGTGGGCCGAGTGTCGCTGACCGAGCGGCTGGACCGGTTTCAGCAGCGCCATCGCTGGGCTGGGTTCCCGCTGGCCGTCGTCTACAAGTTCTTCGACGACCAGGGCGGCTACCTGGCCGCGCTGATCACTTACTACGGGTTCCTGTCGGTGTTCCCGTTGCTGCTGTTGCTGTCCTCGGTGCTCGGTTTCGTGCTCCAGGGCAACCAGCACCTGCAACAGGAGATCCTCAACTCGGCGCTGCGCAAGTTCCCGGTGATCGGCACCCAGCTCGGTGATCCGCACGGGCTGCAGGGCAGCAGTCTGGCCATCGTGATCGGCCTGGTCGGATCGCTCTACGGCGCGCTCGGGGTGGCCCAGGCGACCCAGAACGCGATGAACACGATGTGGGCGGTGCCGCGCAACCGGCGTCCCAACCCGATCACCTCCCGGCTGCGCAGCCTGGCCCTGCTGGGGATCGGCGGGGCGACCTTCCTGCTGACCGCCGTGCTCTCCGGGCTCGGGAGCAACGGCTACGGGCTGAGCATCGGTCCGACCACGCGCTCGGCCGCCTCGATCCTGGCCGTGCTGCTGACCGCGGCGTTCTTCGTGTTCCTGTTCCGGCTGGCCACCACCCGCGAGCTCAGCCGGTGGGACGTGCTGCCGGGCGCGATCGGGGCGGCGGTGGTCTGGCAGGTCCTGCAGACCTTCGGCACCCAGTACGTCGGCGGGGTGGTCAAGAACGCCGACGCCACCAACGGCGTGTTCGCCATCGTGCTGGGCCTGATCGCCTGGATCTACCTGGCCACCGTCTCGCTCCTGCTGTGCGTGCAGTCCAACGTGGTGCGGGTGCGGCGGCTCTTCCCCCGCACCCTGCTGACCCCGTTCACCGACGACGTCGACCTCACCGACGCCGACCGGCGGGCCTACTCCAGCTACGCCCGGGCCCAGCGGACCAAGGATTTCGAGTCGGTCGAGGTGCACTTCGCCAACGACGGGCAGAACGCGACGGCCAAGCGCCGGTTGCGGGCCCGGTTGGAGGCCGAGGCGGCCCAGGTCGAGCACGAGGCCGACGAGGCCGAGGAGTGGGCCGAGCACGAGGCCGATGTGGCCTCGGAGCAGGTCAAGGACGCCGCCGACGAGGCCGAGCGGATCGCTGACCGTCCGGGCCCTCGTCGCCCGTCCGCACCCCGGCCCGAGCCGGGTTCGCCCGAGGCTGACCGGTCGCGGCCGGTCGCCGAGGGGTAGCCTCGGCGTTCAGTGCTGGGCGCGGGCGAAGGCGGCACCCGCGACGACGGCGTCCTGCCAGGCCATGCCCACGGTCTTCACGAAGCTCGGCCGGGTCGGGTGGTCGGCCCGGACCTCGGCCCGGACCAGGTCGCCGAGCGTTTCCAGCTGCTGCGGCCCGACGCCGGCCAGCACGACGTCGCCGGCCTCGCGCAGCGCCGTGGCGACGTCCTCGACCACGATCCGGGAGCGTCGGACCAGGCCGGCGTCCACCTCCCGGGCGGTCGGCTCGTGCGACCCGACCGCGATCACGCACCCGCCGTCCTTGATCAGGCGCCCGTCGAACAACGGCTCCCGGGCGGTGGTCGCGCAGACCACCAGGTCGGCCCCCTCGACGTCGCCGGCCGAGCCGACCCGGACCGGCAGGCCCTCGGCCCGGTAGCGGGCGGCCAGGGTCTCGGCCCGGCCCTGGTTGCGCGCGACCAGGACGACGTCGTCGATCGGGCGGATCGCCCGCAGGGCCGTGATGTGCCCCTGGGCCTGCGGCCCGGTGCCGAACACGACCAGCCGGCGGGCCTCGGGGCGGGCCAGCCGGCGGGCGGCCAGGGCCGACACGGCCGGCGTCCGCAGCGAGGTCAGGGCGATCCCGTCGATCAGGGCCACCGGAGCCAGCGTGGCCGGGTCGAACACCACGACCAGACCCTGGATCCGGGGCCGGCCCAGCTCCGGGTTGCCGGGAGCGACCGAGACCAGCTTGACCGCCAGGTGGCCGCCGGCCGCCGACGGCATCAGCAGCACCTGCCCGGCCGGGTTCTCGACCGCGGTCCGAGGTGGGTCGGCGGCCGGGTCGAGCCCGGCCTGCAGGGCGTGGTCGAGGGCGTCGATCGCCGCCGTCATCGGCAGGGCGGCGGCCAGCGCGGCGGCGTCCAGGTAGGGCAGCTTCACGGCTCGTCGTCCGCGGGCTTCTGCTCGGCCCGGGGCCAGTGGTGGCGGATCAGGTAGACCGCCCCGACCACCAGCACCAGGCCGATCAGTACGTAGCCGACGTCGGAGAGATAGGTGCTGATCACGTCGCCGACCGCGTAGCCGCCGAGCACGCAGGCCGTGGCCCAGAAGCCACCGCCGAGCACGTTCCACAGGGCGAAGGTGTGATACGGCAACCGGGCCATGCCCGCTGCCCCCGGTACCAGGGCCCGCAGCAGGGCGGTGAACCGGCCGAAGAACACCGCCGGCCCGCCCCGGCGGATCAGGAACTCCTCGGTCAGCAGCCAGCGCTCGGGGCCGACCACGCGGCCGAGCCGGGAGGCCTGCAGGGCCTGGCCGTACCGGCGCCCGACCGCGTACCCGATGGCGTCGCCGGTGACCGCGCCGAGGATGGCCAGCACGAGCGTGGTGGTCAGGCTGACCTGACCCTGGGTGGCCAGCACCCCGCCGAACACCAGAGCGGTCTCACCCGGGATGACGAAGCCGAGGAAGACGGACGCCTCCAGGAAGGGCAGCGCGAAGACGGCCAGGTACACCACCCAGGCCGGCACACTGGCCAGCAGATCCTGAATGTAGGACGCCATCTCTTCAATCCTGCTCGCCGGACGTTCGGGCCTCGCAGCAGCAACGCCCGAAGAGCGCTAAGCGTCCCCACCTTACAATACTTTAACATTCAAACACTTTGCCGGGCGGCCACGGCAGCACGCAGAACTGCCTCGGGACGACGGCGGACGGGCCACGACCGGACTTCTGCGTGCTGGGCCGGCCCAGGCCCAGCGGCAGCCGCTCCGTGCTGGACGGGCCCGGGTCGGAGCAGCAGCCGCCCTGCACGCGACACCGGTGCGGTGCACCCGCGCGGGTGCGGGCCGGTGGTGCGAAAGACTGAGGCGGTGACGACGACCCTGTTTCTGGTCCGGCATGCCGAGGCGAGCCACGAGGGGGACTCGCCCGGCCTCACGCCGGAGGGGGAGCACCAGGCCGGGCGCCTGGGGCGGCGGCTGGCCGGCACCCGGTTCGCCGCGATCGAGCACAGCCCGCTGCGCCGGGAGATTCAGACCGCCGAGCTGGTGGCCGCGTCGATGCCCGGGGTGCCGGTCGGCCCGAGCGAGTACCTGCGCGACCTGACCGCGGTGCCCGAGCCGGGCCAGGAGAGCGACTATCCGGCCGACCGGCTCGACTGGCTGGCGAGCGTGCCGGAGGAAGAATGCGACCCGGGTGCGCGCCGGCTGCGGGCCGCGGTCGAGCACTACCTGGCCGACACCGCGGCCGACACCGGGGAAGACCGGAACCTGCTGCTGATCACCCATGCTTTTGTGGTCGGCTGGTTCGTGCGGCACGCGCTGGACGCACCGACCTGGCGCTGGATCGGGCTGAACTCGGCCAACACCGGGCTGAGCACCATCCGGGTCGCCACGGGGCGTCCGCCGGTTCTGGTCGGTTTCAACGACGTCGGCCATCTGCTGGGGTGAGCGACAACGCCCGGGCGGGACGGGGTCCGGGTCAGCCGGAGACCACCTGGGCCAGGTGCCGGACGGTGCCGGCCATCGCCGTGCGGGCCGGGGCCAGGTAGCGGCGGGGGTCGACCAGGGCCGGGTCCGCGCTCAGCGCCTCCCGGATCGCGCCGGTCATGGCCAGATTGAGGGCGGTGCCGATGTTGACCTTGCGGATCCCGGCCCCGACCGCCTTGGCCAGGTCGGCGTCCGGCACGCCGGAGGAGCCGTGCAGCACCAGGGGTACGTCCACCGCGTCGGCCAGTTCGGCGATCAGGCCCAAGTCGAGGCCGGCTGTGCGGCTGGTCATGGCGTGCGAACTGCCGACGGCGACGGCCAGGGCGTCGACCCCGGTGTCGGCCACGAAGGCCCGGGCCTCGGCCGGATCGGTGCGCACCCCGGCCGCGTGGGCGCAGGCCGGGGCGCCGGGCTTGCCGCCGACGTAGCCCAGCTCGGCCTCCAGCCACAGGTGGTGGTCGTGAGCCCAGCCGACCGCCGTCCGGGTCAGGGCCAGGTTGTCGGCGTAGGGCAGGTTGCCGGCGTCGAACATCGCCGACGAGAAGCCGGCCTCCGCGGCCTGGTGCAGCAGGTCGAGGTCGTCGACGTGGTCCAGGTGCAGGGACGCTGCCGCCGCGGAGAGCTCGGCCAGCCGGCCGGCCGCCCCGGCCAGCGGGGTGAGCCGGCCCTGGCGGAAGCGCACCGCGTTCTGGCTGATCTGCAGGATCACCGGCACCCCGACCGCCTCGGCCCCCTCCAGCACAGCCTCGACGTGCTCCAGGGTGATCACGTTGAACGCGGCCACCGCGGTGCCGTTCTCGACCGCGGCCCGGATCAGCTCGCGGGTGGGGACCAGTGCCATTCAGTACTCCAGTTTCGAGGCGGGCTCGGGCGCGGACGGCAGCAGTTCGACCTGGACGGCGGGGGCCAGCCGGTCGGCCGTGGCCAGGTCGAGCTCGCCGGCCACCGGGGCGGCCACAGCCGCGGCCGACCGGGCGACGCCGTCCCGCAGTCGCTCGGGCCAGGGTTGGTCGTGCAGGAAGCCGGCGGCCAGCGAGGCCACCAGGGCGTCGCCGGCGCCGGTCGGGTTGCCGGTCACCTGCGGGCCGACCGCCCGCCAGACGCCGTCCTGGGTGATCGCGACCAGTCCTTCGGCGCCGTTGGAGACGACGACGTTGGCGGCCCCGAGGCGGCGCAGTTCGTGGCCGGCGGCGACGATCTCGGCCACCGACCGGGCGGCGCCCGCGGTGACGCCGGCGAGTTCCTGCCGGTTGGGTTTGACCAGCCACGGCCGGGCTGCCAGAGCCAGTCGCAACGGCTCGCCCTCGGCGTCCACGATCGTCGGGACGCCGTGCCGGGCGGCCAGGTCGGTCAGCACCCGGTAGGCGTCGAGCGGGACGCCGGGCGGCAGGCTGCCGGCCAGCACCACCAGGTCGGCCGAGCTCAGCCGCAGCTCGAACTGCTCCCGCACCGCCTGCCACTCGGCCGCACCGAGCACCGGCCCGGCCTCGTTGAGCATGGTCGCCTCCAGCGGGTCGGCCACCGCCAGGGTCCGCCGGCTCGGCTCCGCGATCGGCACCAGCACACCGGGTAGCCCGGCCGCCGCGAGCCCGCTGCGGATCGCCTCGCCGGTGTCGCCACCGACCGGGGCCAGCACGGTGGCCGGCAGCCCGAGCCGGCCGGCCACCCGGGCCACGTTGAGGGCCTTGCCCCCGGCTCGCTCGTGCACCGCCGCCACCCGGTGCGAGGTTCCCGGAACCAGGGGCGTGTCGAGCCGGTAGGTGACGTCGACGGCCGGGTTGAGGCACACGCAGAGCAGCACGAAACACCTTTCCGGAGAGTTGGGACGCCGACCTCTACCGCACCGGCGGCAGGCCGTGGTGACCTGCCGCCGGCTCGCCTCAGCTCAGCAGTACTCGTAGCGGTAGGCGGAGTCGCCCTTGGGCACGACGTCGCGGTCCCGCAGGATCACCGAGATGGTCCTGCCCTGGGCGGCGCAGGCCTTGGTGTAGGCGCTGCGGGCGTTGTCGGTGTACTCGATCTCGATCACATTGTTGCCGTAAGGCCCGGTGTACGAGCCGCATTCGTCGTACACCGAGCACTCCTCGGCGATCGCGAAGTCGAACCCGACCTGGGTCTTGCCGATGCTGCCCAGGTCGGAGGTGTTCTTCTGGGCGATCGCCAGGCCGTCGGCGTGCGCGTGGGTGGCCAGCAGGGTGGCCATCGCCACATTGTCGGCCTGGGTCAGCAGCTTCTTGGAACGGGTCCAGGAGTCGAGGTTGTCGGGCTCGATCGCCTGGAACCCCTTGCTCTTGCAGCCGTCGATCCAGCCGTTCTCGATCGCGGCGATGCCAGCCCGCTTGGTCGCGGTCGAGGTGTCGAGCAGGTACTCGCCCGGCCAGTCGGGGTCGGAGACGTACTTGCCCTTGCTGTTCTTCAGCAGCAGGTCGGAGTGCGAGCCGGTCCAGAAGCTCGCCTCGTCGGGCTGGGTCTGAAAAGCGTTGACGTAGCAGATGTTGTACTTGCCGGAGACCGGGCTCGCGCCCCGGTCGCGGTCGACGACGGTCACCGACGACGCCGGCGTGTAGGCCCCGCCGATCTGGTAGTCGAACTGACCGTTCACCGGGGGTGGGGTGACCGCCACCGCCTGGGCGGCCTGCCCGGTGGAGCAGGCCAGCATCGCCGCCACCGCGGTGAAGGTGAGCGTGAGGACGGTAGGACGAGAAGCTCGCATGAGCATGTTCCCTGCTACGGATACCCCGCCTCGAGCGGACCTCTGGCGATGTGTGCCGGATCGACCCGAGTGAACGGTGTTCGCCGGCTGGGCTTTCCGTGACATCCTGAATGTAGGCAATCCACCCATCGAGGACAAGCGTCGTACGAACACTTGATCCTCACTTGATCCCGGTGGTGGCCAGCGAGCGCACGAAATAGCGCTGCCCGAAAAGGAACAACAGCAGAACCGGGATCTGGCTCATCAGGGTGCCGGCCATCAGCACCGGCCAGTCGGTGAAGTGCGAGCTCTGGAACGAGGCCAGGCCGAGCTGCACCGTCATCACGTTCGGCGACGATGTCACCACGAGCGGCCAGAGAAAGTCGTTCCAGGTCCACAGAAAGGTCAGCACGGCCAGGGTCGACAGCGGTGCCCCCATCAGCGGCAGCAGGATGCTGAACAGAATCCGCAGCCGGCCGGCGCCGTCGATCGTGGCGGCCTCCTCCAGTTCGCGCGGCAGCGAGAGGAAGAACTGCCGTAGCAGGTAGATGCCGAACGGCGTGACCAGGTTGGGCACGATCAGGGCGGGCAGTGAGTCGACCAGGCCGAGGTGCTTGACGATCAGCAGGCTCGGGATCATCACTACCTGGAACGGCACCATCAGCGTGGCCAGCAGCAGCAGGAACACGATCCGGCTGCCGGCGAACTTGATCCGGGCGAACGCGTAGCCGGCCAGGCTGCAGAACAGCAGGTTGCTGATCACGCAGACCACCGAGACGATCGCGCTGTTGGCCAGCCAGTGCCCGAACGGCGCCTGCGTCCAGGCCTGCGAGTAGGCCCCGAAATGCAGGGACGACGGCAGCGCGGGCGGGAAGCGACGGGTCTCCTCGAGCGTGGACAGACTGGTGATCAGCATCCAGATCAGCGGGATCGCCATCACCACGGCCAGCGGGAACAGCACCAGGTGCCAGGCGCTGGGCCAGTGCCACCGCTGCCGCCGTCGCTGGGGCCGGTGAGCGGACGCCGGACGCCGGACCTCGGTGGTCGCGGTCACGATGCCTCCGCCGGGTCGTCGCCCTCACGGGTCAGCCGCATCTGGATCAGGGTGATCACGGCGATGACGACGAACAGCAGCACCGCGATCGCGGCCGCGTAACCGGCGTGGAAGTAGCCGAACGCCTGTTGGTAGAGGTAGTAGACGACGACCGTGCTGGAGTGCAGTGGGCCGCCCTTGGTGGTCACGTAGACCTCGTCGAACAGTTGCAGCGAGTTGATCGTCAACCAGATCAGCAGGAACGCCGAGACCGGCCGCAACAACGGCACCTGGATCCGCCAGAACGCCCCGGCCTTGGTGCAGCCGTCGAGCTGGGCCGCCTCGAGCAGGTCGGCCGGCACCGACTGCAGGGCGGCCAGGTAGATCAGCGCGCCGAACCCGATCCAGCCCCAGACGGTCATCGCGACGACCGCGAGCAGGGCTTCGCCGGGGGAGGAGAAGAAACCCTGACTCGGGACGCCGACCTTGTTCAGCCCGGCGTTGACCAGCCCGAACTCGGGGTCGAGGAGCCAGGTGAAGATGACCCCGGTGGCCACCGTGGAGGTGATCACCGGGATGAACACGGCCAGCCGGTAGAGCGAGATGCCGCGGATCTTGCGGTTCAGCGCGGCCGCCACCAGCAGCGAGCCGAGCAGGGTGATCGGCACGAACAGGGCGGTGTAGACCACCGTGTGCTGCACCGAATCGACGAACACCGGGTCGTGGGCCAGCTGGTGGTAGTTCTTCAGCCCGACCCACTCGGCCGGCGTCTGCAGGTCGTTGCGCTGGAACGAGATCACGAACGACCAGATCACCGGGATCAGGCCGAACAGCCCGATCAGCACCACGCTGGGCCCGACCATGCCCCAGCCGGCCAGGCTGTCGACCGTCCGCCGGGTGCGGTTGCGGTTCGGGACGGGGCCGGCCGGGGCCGTCCGAGCCGTCGAGGCCGGGGTCAGCGTGGCCACTACGACCCGGCCAGCGCGCTGGTCACCTGGTCGCGAGCGGCGTCCATCGCCTTCTGGGGTTCGGCCTTACCGAGCAGCACCGCCTGGACCATCTGGCCAATACTGGTGGACACCTCGGCGTAGGCCGGGATGTTGGGCCGGATGTGCTTCACGTTGTTCAGGTTCTCGACGAACACCTTGTTCGCCGGGTACTTGTCCAGGAACTTCTGGTAGTCGGGCAGCTTGGTCTCCGACGTCCGCACCGGCAGGTCGCCGGTGTCGATGGCGAACTGCAGGTGCACCTTGGCCGAGGTCAGCCAGCTGACGAAGTCCCAGGCGGCCTGGGTGCGGGCGGCGGAGTGCTCGAACGTCAGGTACAGGTCGGGCCCGGAGATCGTCTCGTGGTTGCCGTTGTACCCGGGCAGCAGGGTGACGCCGTACTTGACGTCCTTGTTGAAGCTGGACAGGTCCCACGGGCCGGTCCAGAGCATGGCGATCTTGCCGCTGTTGAACAGGTTGAGGTAGTTGCCGTTGCCGCTGTCCAGGTACACCGACTTGTCGGTCACGGACATCTGCTTGAGCTGGTCGAGCGCGGCCAGACCGGCCTGGGAGTCGAACGCGGGCTTCGTGTTGTCCGGCGTCAGCAGGTCGCCGCCGGCCTGCCAGAGCAGGGCCAGGTAACGCCAGACCGTGTCCTCGCTGCCGTCGTTGACGTAGGCCCAGCCGTAGGTCTTGGTGCTCGGGTCGGTCAGCTTCTTCGAGGCGGCGGCGAAGTCGGCCCAGGTCCAGTCGGCGGTCGGCTCGGCCACGCCGGCCTTGGCGAACAGGGTCTTGTTGTAGACCAGGGAGAGGTTGTCGACCAACGCCGGCACGCCGACCACCTTGCCGTTCACCGTGCTGGCCTGGCGCTCGGACGGGAAGAAGTCGTTCCAGTCGAACGCCGGATCCTTGACCTTGTCGGTGAGGTCGACCAGCTTCGGCTGCCGGGCCAGGGTCGAGATCGAGGAGCCGTACTCGTAGGCGACGTCGGGCGCGGTGCCCGCGGTGAACCCGGCCACCGTCTTCTGCAGCGCGCCGTCGTTGCCGCCGTCGAAGACCAGTTTCACCGTGCTCTTCGGGTGCTCGGTGTTCCACTGATCGCCCAGCTTGGCGATCTCCTTGGCCTCGACGTCGGTGTAGCCGTGCCAGACGGTGATGGTGGTGCTGCCACCGGCGCCGCTGCCGGCGGACGACCCGCCGCCACAGGCGGCCAGCCCCGTCACCAGCGTGGCCACACAGGTCAGGGCCAGACCAGAGCGAAGTTTCGATGCGATCGGCTTGTCCACCGGAGTTGCTCCCTCTCGAGATGTGGATCAGGGGCGGATCAGGAAACGGGACCGTGCAGGGTGATCGGCGTTCAGAGGTGCGGTTCGGCCAGCATCACGGCCCGGGTCAGGCTGCGGGGGTGGTCGGCGTCCAGGCCCTTGATCGCGGCGATGGCCACGGCCGCGCGCTGCACCCGGATCAGGTCGACCAGCGGATCGAGGTCGTCGTCGACCACGCTCGCGCCGGTCCGGCGGACGTCGTCGGCCAGGCCGGCCGGGGGAGGGCCGAGCAGCCAGACGACGACGCCCGGTTCGGCCAGCGCGATCGGGCCGTGCCGGTACTCCATCGCCGGGTACGACTCGGTCACCGTCTGGGCCGCCTCGCGCATCTTCAGCGCCCCCTCGTGGGCCAGGCCGACCGCCGCCCCGGTGCCTAAGAAGACGAACCGGGTGACGCCGTCGAACTGCTGGACCGGCGAGCCGAGGACGGCGGCGGCCTGAGCGGCCAGCGGCTCGACGTCCTCGCCGAGCCGGGCCCGGAACAGGGCGACCACGGCGGTCGCGAACCGGGTCTGCACCACCGACTCCTCGTCGGCGAAGCCGAGCACCAGGCTGCGGGTGGCTCGCTGCGAGACCGGCCCCTCGCTGCCGACCAGAGCCAGTGTCGGCACGCCGTCCAGTCGCTCTAGCAGGTCGACGACCTCGGTGGTGGTGCCGGACCGGGAGATCACCACGACGGTGCTGTAGTCGGCCCGGACCGGCATCTCCGAGGCGGCGAAGGCGTCGGCCTGGCCGTGCCCCCGGCTCTCCCAGAGCTGGGCGATCGTCTGAGCCACGTAGTACGAGGTGCCGCACCCGGTGAGGGCGATCCGGCCGTCGGGCAGCAGGGCCCGCAACTCGTCGGCCAGCCGGGCGGCCCGCCGCCAGGTCTGGGGCTGGGAGTCGATCTCGGCGTTCACGTGCCGGCCGGGCGACGCCGCCCCCGGTTCGGTCACTGACGATCCCTGCTCGGCCACTGAAGCTCCATTCGTGCACGTTCGATCGCTGAGGATGCGCAGACTTGCACGATTGAGTGCAAGCTGTCCAGAGTTCGGCGTTGAAGAAGCCCGATTTTGTTCACATCTGCGCGAAGAACCCGTCATTCGCGCAATTGGCTGTTCACTTGGGTGCCTGGTCCTCTATGGTTGAGCCATGCGCCAGGAGGATCGGCTCGGGGTGATCCTCGAGCAGCTGAACCAGCACAGTTCGGTCGGCGTCCCCGAGCTGGCCGTGCAGCTGAACGTCTCGCAGGCCTCGGTCCGCCGCGATCTGCACCTGCTCGAGGAGCAGCAACTGCTCACCCGTACCCACGGCGGCGCGGTGGCCTCGGGCGTGCTCTACGAGCTGCCGATGCGCTACCGCGGGGGCCAGCGGCAGGATGCCAAGCGCGCGATCGCCCGGCGGGCGATCGAACTGCTCCCGGGCGATGTCACGTCGATCGCGCTCAACGGCGGCTCGACCACCACCGAGGTGGCCCGGTCGCTGATGTCCCACGGCCGGCTGCGGGTGGTCACGAACGCCCTGAACATCGCCTCCGAGCTGGCCGTCCGGTCCCAGATCGACCTGGTCGTCTGCGGCGGCAGCGCCCGGGCCGAGTCCTACGAGCTGGTCGGCCCGATCGCCGACGCGACCCTGGCCGGGCTCAACCTCGACGTGGCCATCATCGGCGTCGACGGGGTCAGTGCCCGGGCCGGCCTGACCACCCATCACGAGGTCGAGGCCCAGACCGACCGGGCCATCCTGAACACGGCCGAGCGGGTCATCGTGGTCGCCGACGGCACCAAGATCAGCCGTCGGGCGTTCGCCCGGATCAGCGAGATCTCCGCCGTCGGCGACATCGTCACCGATCACACCGCCGACCGGCAGGCGGTGGCCGACCTCGAACGGGCCGGAGTGACCGTCCACATCGTTCACGAGAACTGAGATGCCCCCACCCGGGCGGGCGAGCCGGCCCGGGGTGACTCAGCCGTGCAGGGCCTTGGGTAGGTACTCGGCGTGGGCAGCCGTCATGGCGTCGGCCAGCTCGAAGATCTGCTCCACCCGCAGCTGGGCCGACGTCGCCGGATCGACCAGAAGGGCCTGCCGAACCAGCTCCGGCCGTTCCTCCACCGCCGCCCGCACGGTCAGGTCGACCACGTTCAGGAAGGCCCGGTTCAGGGCCGCGCACGCGGCCGGCAGCGCGCCGACGTACAGCGGCCGGGCTCCCACCGCATCGATCACGCACGGCCCCTCGATCGGCGCGCCGTCCGGAAGGTTGATGATCAGGCCGGTGTTCGCGGTGTTCACCTGGATCACCCGGGGCTGCCCGGTGACCATCGCGTGGATCACCTGCGGGGCGTACTCGGCCGCCTCCTCCTCCGGCTCGACGTATTCGTCGGCGGCGATCGACGACTCCAGCCGGCCCACCTCGGCCAGGTTCTGGGCGCTGATCCCGACGTAGTCGCGCAACGGGATCCGCAGCCGCTCGATCTCCCGCCCGTCGTGCAGGTACCAGGGCACGTACTCGCTGGAGTGCTCGCTGGTCTCGGTCGGGTAGAAGCCGAGCCGGCGGTACATGTCCACCCGGACCCGCCGGCGCAACTGCGGGTCGGCGGCGATCAGCTCGTCCAGCCGGGGGTAGAGGCTCTGCCCCCGGTGCTGCCACTCCAGCACCCAGGCCTGATGATTCACCCCCGCGCTGCGGTACGTCACCTCGTCGAGCGGGGCCCCGACCAGGGCCGACAGGTCGACGATGGTCCAGTAGACCGAGTGGCAGAGGCCGAGCACCTTGAGCCGGGGGGCCACAGCGTTGAGGTAGCCGATGTTCATCGCCATCGGGTTGGTGTAGTTCAGCAGCCAGGCCTCGGGGCAGACCTCGAGCATGTCCTCGGCCAGTGCGGCCAGGAAGCCGAACGTGCGCAGGCCCCGGAACACCCCGCCCACGCCCAGGGTGTCGCCGATGGTCTGGCGCACCCCGAACCGCTCCGGGACGTCGAAGTCGGTGACGGTGGCGGCGTGACCACCGATGTTGACCATGTTGATCACGAAGTCGGCGCCGTCCAGGGCCCGGCGCCGGTCGGCCTCGGCGACCACCGTGGCCCCGGCCTCGTGGTGCCGGACGGTGACCCGGGCGATGGCCGTGGCCAGCTCGAGCCGGCGCGGGTCGATGTCGTGCAGCACGATCCGGCTGCGGCTCAGCTCGGGCATCGACATCAGGTCGCGCAGCAGCTGGCGGGTGAACTCCACCGACCCGGCGCCGACGAAGCAGATCACCGGGCGGTCGTTCAGATAAGGGGCGGGCACTGCTGGATCGTGGCATCAGAAGCGGCTACGTGCAAGAGTGAACAGGATTCGTGCATGGATCTGGACGTTTCGCTTGTGGCGTTCCGGTCCAATGCTGGATCATGCCGAGCATGAACCGCGACATCGACGTGCTGGTGGTCGGCGACTCCAACCCCGACCTGATCCTGCGGGGCGATGTGGTGCCCCGGTTCGGCCAGTCCGAGCAACTGCTCGACTCGGCCGACCTGACCATCGGTGGCTCCGGAGCCATCGTGGCGCACGGGCTGGCCCGGCTCGGGCGGCGCGCCGCACTGGTGGCCACGGTCGGCGACGACACCTTCGGCGCCCTCGGCCGGGCCCAGCTCGCGGCGGCCGGCGTCGACGTCTCGCATTTACGCGTCGACCCGGCGACGCCGACCGGGCTGACCGTGATCCTGACCCACGGCGACAGCCGGACCATGCTGACCCTGGTCGGCGCGATCGCCTCGCTCGACCCGGCCGGCATCGACGACAGCCTGCTGGCCCGGGCCCGGCACGTGCACGCGAGTTCGTTCTACCTGCAACCCACGCTCGCGGCCGGGCTGGGCGAGTTGTTCGACCGGGCCCACCGAGCCGGAGCGGTGACCTCGCTCGACACCAACCTCGATCCGGCCGGGATCTGGGCCGGGCTGGAGAGCGTCCTGCCGCGGACCGACGTCCTGCTGCCGAACCGGGCCGAGGTGCTCGGGATCGCCGGCCGCTTCGGCGTTCACGGTGGCGACGCCGTCGAGGCGGCGACGATCATCGCTCGGCAGGGGCCGCTGGTCGTGGTCAAGGACGGCGCGGCCGGCGCCTTCAGTGTCTGCGTCCCGGCCGACCGGGAGCCGGAGGTGCTGCGCGCGCCGGGGGAGTTCGTGGACGCCGTCGACAGCACCGGGGCCGGCGACTCGTTCGACGCCGCTTTCCTGGCCGCCCGGCTCGACGGCCGTCCGGTGGCCGACTGTCTGGTTCTGGCCTGCCGGGCCGGCGCCCTCTCGACCCGGGGCGTCGGCGGCACCTCGACCCAGGCCACCGCGGCCGAGCTCGACCTGGCCCGCCGTGGTTGACCAGACCCGGCCGCCGGTTGAGAACCGCGCGGCCGGGCCTGATCATCGAGCGACCCGAGAACTCAGGCGCGATGCCACTTCTGGTTGGCCCCGCCGGTGCAGGTCCACTGGATCAGCCGGGTGCCGTTGGCGTTGCCCCATGCATTGACGTCGACGCACTTGTTGGCTTGCGGGTTGACCAGGTCGCCGGCAGCACTGAGAACGAACTGCTGGGCCGGGTTGCCGCTGCAGGTGGCCAGCTGGATCACCGCTCCGTCGTCGTGCGAGCCCCAGGCCACGTCCATGCACTTGCCCAGCGCCCGTAGGGTGCCGTCGGCGGCGAAGGTCCAGTTCTGGGCCCCGGTGCCGTTGCAGTCCCACATCTGCAGGTACTGCCCGTCGGCCCCGTTCGATCCGGGGACGTCGATGCACCGGTTGCCGTAGCCGACGATCCGGCTGGTGCTGCTGCTGCCGCCGGTGGTCACCAGGGAGAGGCCGTAGTGCGAGAGCGTCGGGTTGATCGGCTGGAAGAACATGGTGCCGCCGGAGGTGCAGTTGCCCGATCCGCCCGAGGTGGTGCCCTGGGCCTGGTCGCCGGCCAGCCACGATCCACCCGAGTCGCCGCCCTCGGCGCAGGCGTTGCTCTGGGTCAGCCCGTAGACCGGGCCGTTCGAGTAGTTCACGGTCACGTTCTTGGCCTGGATGACGCCGCACCGCCAGCCGGTGGTGCGGCCCGACCGGCAGACCGCCGCTCCGATGCCGGCTTCCTGGGCGCCGGCCACGGTGGCGTTGCCGCCGCTGTAGTTGTTCACCCACGGTTGCGGCGTCCACCCGCTGTTGACCTGGACCCAGGCGTAGTCGTTGCCGGGGAAGGTGGAGCCCCGGTAGGTGCCCAGAGCGGTGTGACCGTCAGCGGCTACAACGTTGTCATTGGTGGCCCCGCAGTGGCCGGCCGTGATGAAGCCACCGTTGACCGAGAACCCGATCGAGCACAGCACGTATCCACCGCTCACCGGCTTGTCGAACTGGTCGCCGCCACGCACGTCGGCCATTGGCTTCGGGGCCGCGCTACTGGCCACCGTGCGCACGGTGGCGGTGCCGAGGCCGGCGGCGGTGGCGAACTTCCGGGCCGACGCGGTGGAGTCGGCGCTGACCACGACCTGGTTGGTCGCCGGGTCGACGTACCAGGAGTGCACTGCTCGCCCAGCTTTCGATGCGTATCGATCGAGCGTTGTCCGGGCCGAGTCGAGCTGTGCCGCCGTACGTTTGACGACGTCGGCCCGCGCTCCCAGGGAGGTGATCACCGACGCCTGGGCGGCGCTGGTGGTGGCCACGACCAGCGAGCCGTCCTGGGCCAGCCAGGCCCCGCCGTAGTGCCGGCCGAGCCGGGCCCGCAGGGTCAGCTCGGTCACCCGTTGCGAGTGGTCGTCGGCCGGCCGGGCCTGCGCCTGAGCTGCAGTCAGGTGCAGGTCGCGCTGCATCGCGGCCAGCATGCCGCTGTTGATCGGCCCGGACGGGGTGGCCGTCCCGGCGAGAGGGGCGGCGGCGTTCGCGGTCAGGGGAGCCGCCAGCAGGGCTCCGACCAGCAGAGTGACGCCGCCGGCGGCGGCGAGGAGGGATTTCATCAGGGTTGATCTCCGCTCACGGTTGAGGCTCCACGTCGATGTGGAGCGTTCCGGAGAGCGTGTTCCCGTCATATATTAAGAGTCAATACATATTCATGTCCGATTTGCCGACATCGATTGAGATCCCCTTGACCCACCGCCGGTGAGGCGGAGTCAGGTGGGGGTCAGGCGAGGTCAGGCGGGTCAGGACAGGTCGGAACGGCCGAAGCGGTCGGTGAGGAAGAGGCCGTTGGCCAGGAGTTGCTGGGCGTCGGCCCGGACGGCCGCGTCCCGCATGGTGGTGGTGGCCGTCTCGAGCACCGCCAGCTGCCCGCGCAGCGCGTCCAGGGCCGTCCCGCCGTCCTCGAGCTGGTGCTCCTGGGCCCACTGGGCCGGCAAGGCGGCGTACTCGCGCAGCGTACGGGGCAGGTAGTCGGTCGCGGTCCGGACGACGACGTGCCTCTGCTGCAGGTCGCCCGGGTCGAGCCGGGGCAGAGTCTCCAGCAGCAGGTCGCAGATCCGCCGCACCGCCGCCTGGACGTCGTCCGGCACCCGGCCGGTCAGCCGGTCCGGCAGGGCCCGCAGACCGCCGGGCAGATCGGTCTCGTCGACGGTCAGGTCGGAAGCCGGTTCGCGGACGCCGAGGGCGGCCAGCGCCCGGGTCACGGCGGCGTCGTCGGTGGCGGTCGCGGCAGCCAGTTCGCGCAGCTGCCCGGCCAGCAGGTCGAGCCACTCGGCCACCGGCACCTGGCGCCGGGAGATGACGACGCCGCGCACCACCCGGGCCGCCTCGGCACTGGCCCGGCGGCCCTCACCGCCGGCCAGGGTCAGGGTCAGATCGGGCCCGATCAGCCGGACCTGGGTGACCGCGCCCGGCCGGCCGGCGAGCCGGTCGCGCATCGAGCGTTCCTGCTCGACCTCCAACAGGTCGGCAGTGACTAGGCCCGGCAGCGAGCCGGCCAGAGAGGTGAGCAGTTCGGCCGGGGTGGCTACCATCGCGGCGAGTCGGTGAGCGGCAGCACCAGGGTCGGCTTGGTGATCACGTGGTCCTCCCGCAGCGGTCGGATCGCGGTGCCGATGGCGAAGAACTCCGTGGTGTGCCCGCCCCACTGGTGCGGCAGGGCCAGCAACTGGACGCCGACGATGCCCTCGGCGTCCAGAGCCTCGGCCTCGGCCTGCATCCGGCTCATGGCCAGCTCGCGGGCGTCGTAGAGGGCCTCGGTGTACATCTCGATCTCGACGTTGGAGCCGGCCGTGGCCATCGTCGAGAGCACCCCGCGATGGGCGATGTGGTACACGCAGGTGCCCATCACCAGGCCCAGCGGCGCGTAGCCGGACTGGATCAGGGTCCAGAAGTCCTGGCCGGACAGGTCCGAGGTGAAGGGCAGGTTCTTGTTGTTGCGCCAGACCCCGGTCGGCGGCGGGTCGTCGGCGACCACGGCCGTGCCGATGGCCACGAACTCGGCCAGGTCGCCGCCGAACTCCTTGAACTCGATCTCGAGCCGGACCCCGACGATGCCGTCGGCGCCGAGCATCTCGGCCTCGGCCTCCATCCGGGTCATGGCCAGTTCCCGGGCGTGATACATCGCCTGGGTCAGCTTGTCGAGCTCCATGTTCTTGCTCCACCGGCCGACCTGAAGGCCCACGTGGTAGACGCTGGTGCCGAGCACCAGCCCGACCGGCCGGAACCCGGCCTCCCTCACCAGCAGGAACTCGTTGACCGACAGGTCGGAGGTGAAGAGCTTGTCCGGGCCCTCCGAGCGCATGGTGGTGAGCCGGCGCCGCGCGTCCTCCGGAATGTGCACCTGGGACAGATCTGGTCCCATCGAGTCACTCACAGGGTCATACCTCCACGAGGATTCCGGGTCGTGCCGCGCAGCGGCAGGATGGTCAGGCTGGACGCCGGTTCGCGGCGCCGGTGGTCGGGGTGGTGCGCCAGCACGGTGCCGGTGAAGCCGGCCTCGGCCAGGTGGTCCTCCTGGTCGTTGCTGCAGGCCCGCTCGCTGACCCGCAGGGTTGTGCTGGAGACCACGATCTGGGCCGCGCCGGCGAACGCCTGGGCCCGGCGGGTGAGCTTGTCGCGGGCGTCGGCCCGGGCCGCGTGCATCAGCTTGGTCAGCCCGTCGACCTCGGTGTTGCCGGCGCCCTGCAGCCAGGAGGTCTGCCGGTCCATCTGGTAGTCGTGGTGCTTGACCGCCAGGGCCAGGCCGATGGCGATGCCGAGCGGCGTCCAGCCCGAGAGCACCGCCTTGGCCACGTCCTCGCCGGTGAGTTCGGTGCAGTAGGGCCAGCCGGGTCGCGGCGTGGCCCGGGCGACCCGCTTGTCGCGGACGGCGGTGCCCAGGGCCATCAGCTCGTGGGCGCCGGAGTCGAGCTGCGTCCAGCGCAGCTGCACACCGACGACGCCGTCCGCGTTCAGGCCGCCGGCCTCGGTCAGCATCCGGTTGAGCGCCGTATCGTAGGCGTGATAGCGGGCCTTGATGTACGGCCCATATCCCTGCCAGCTCTGCCGGCCGTGATCTCCGCTGGTCAAGATGGGGGTGACGTAACCGGTGCCGAAACCGCCGCTGAAACCACCGGAGCCGAACCCGCCGAGGCCGGACCCCTGGTTGTAGTAGCCGCCGCCGCACCCGAAACCGCTCCAGCCCAGGTGCATCACGATGCAGCCCATCACTTCGCCCACCGGGACCAGGTCGGCGGCGGCCAGAGCGGCGTGCGCGGGGGCGGAGAGCAGAGAGCCGGCGACGTGGCTGTCAGCCTGCCGGCGGACCCGCTCGGCCGCGGCCGGTGGCAGGCTGTTCATCATCCGTGGATCCATCACCCCTCCTCGCCGGTGAGCGTACGGCAGCACCGCCCCGGCCGTCCGGCGAGGCGGCGTCACCGTGGTCCAGCGGCAGGATGCTCAGGCTCGGCCGCCGCTCGCCGTCCGACCGGGAGCGGCCGTCGTGCCGCAGCAGGGTGCCGATCAGCAGGGCCTCGGCGAGGTGGTCCGGGCCTCCGGAGCAGGTGCTCCGACCCGTGCGCAGTTCGTTGCGGGACACCACCAGTTGGGTGGCCGTCGGCGGGTGATCCGCGGGGGTGCGATCGGGTTGGGCCCCGCCCGGGGCGAGCTGGGCCTCGGCCCGGGCGGTGAGCGCCTGCCGGGCAGCGGTGCGGGCCCGGGAGAGGATGTTGGTCAGGCCGGCGACCTCGACGTTGCCGGGCCCGCGCAGCCGCGAGGTCTGCCACTGCAGGGTGCGATCCTCGTGCTTGACCGCGACCGCCAGCCCGATGGTCAGAGTCAGCGGCTGCCAGCCCGAGAGCAGGGCCCGGGCGGTGTCCTGGGCCGTGAGCTCGGTGTGGAACGCCGGGCCGGCCCCGGGTACCGGCGACCGGTGCCGCACGGCCGTCCCCGTCGCGGTCAGCGCCTCGGCCCCGCGCCCCACCCTGGTCCAGGACAGCGCGATCCCGACGACGCCGTCCGCTCCCAGATCGGTCACCCGCGCGAGCATTCGAGCCAGCGCGGTGTCGTAGGCCCGGTAGCGGGCCTGCAGGTAGTTCGCATAACCCGAGCTCTGCCGGTGGCCCTGACCGGCCTGAGCGTTGCTGACCACGATCACCGGGGTGATCAGGTTGCGGTTGCCGGAGTTGCGGTAACCGCCGCAACTCGCGCCGGTCCAGCTGAGGTGGCTGACCACGACGCCGGTGACCGGGCCCACGGGCTCGAGGTCGACGCCGGCCAGAGCGGCCCGGGCGGCGGCCGAGAGCAGTGGTCCCGCCATCCGGTCAGCGTACGGTAGGGCAGCTCGACCATCGCCGACGACGACGCGGCGATCGCCAACGGACGGAGACCCTCGTGAACCCGACACCGCCGCCGGCCGCGCCGCTCGAGCAGACGGTTCAGCAGCTGCTCCAGCAGCTCACCCGGGCCGAGAAGGCCTCGCTCAGCATCGGTTCGGACTTCTGGCACACCGCGGCGGTCGAACGGCTAGGGATCGAGCGGATCATGGTCAGCGACGGTCCGCACGGGTTGCGCAAGCAGCCGGACGACGAGCTGATCGCCGGGGCCGGCAGCCTGCCCGCGACCTGCTTCCCGACGGCGTCGGCCCTCGGATCGTCGTGGGACGCCGACCTGGCCCTCCGGGTCGGGGTGGCCCTGGGCCGGCAGGCCCGGGCCGAGGCGGTCTCGGTGCTGCTCGGGCCGGGGATCAACATCAAGCGCTCACCCCTCTGCGGTCGCAATTTCGAGTACCTGTCCGAGGACCCGCTGCTGTCGGGGGTGCTCGGCGCGGCCACGGTCGAGGGCATCCAGAGCCAGGGCGTGGGGGCCTCGGTCAAGCACTTCGCGGCCAACAACCAGGAGACCGACCGGCTGCGGGTCAGCGCCGACGTCGACGAGCGCACGCTGCGCGAGATCTACCTGCCGGCCTTCGAGCGGGTGGTCACCCAGGCCCGGCCGTGGACCGTGATGTGCGCCTACAACAAGGTCAACGGCACCTACGCCTCGGAACATCGCTGGCTGCTGACCACCGTGCTGCGCCAGGAATGGGGTTTCGACGGTCTGGTCGTGTCCGACTGGGGAGCGGTTCACGACCGGCCGGCCGCCGTCGCCGCCGGCCTCGACCTGGAGATGCCGCCCGCCCTCGGGTTGAGCGACCGGGCGGTGCTGGCCGCGGTCGAGGCCGGCACCCTGGACGAGGCGCTGCTCGACGCGGCCGTCGGCCGGGTGCTGGCCCTGGTCGCCCGGGCCCGGGCCGGCGCGACGATCGAGGTGCCGGGGGTGGACGTCGAGGCCCAGCACGAGCTGGCCCGGGAGGCGGCCCGGGGATGCGCCGTCCTGCTGAAGAACGAGGACGACGTGCTGCCGCTGAACCCGGCGCCCGGCGCCCGGCTGGCGGTGATCGGCGAGTTCGCCCGGACGCCGCGGTACCAGGGCGCGGGCAGCTCCCGGGTGAATCCGACCCGGCTCGACGTGGCCCTGGACGAGCTGCGGGCGCTGGCCCCGGCCGGGGTCGAGATCGAGTTCGCCGCCGGCTTCACCGTGCCCGACCAGCCCGGGCCGGCCGCGATCGCCGCCGGGCCCTCGGCCGAGGACCTCGACCTGGCCGAGTCGGCGCTGGCCCTGGCAGCCACGGCCGACACGGTCGTGCTGTTCCTGGGCCTGCCGCCGGGCGAGGAGTCGGAGGGTTTCGACCGCACCCGGATCGACCTGCCCGAGGTCCAGCTCGACCTGCTGGCCCGGCTGGCCGAGGTCAACCCCCGGATCGCGGTCGTGCTGGCCAACGGGTCGGCGGTGGGTGTGGCCGGCTGGCAGGACCAGGCCCCCGCCGTCCTGGAGTGCTGGCTCTCCGGGCAGGGGGCCGGGCGGGCCGTGGCCGAGCTGCTGTTCGGCGTCGTCAACCCGTCCGGAAAACTGGCCGAGACGCTGCCGATCCGGCTCGAGGACAACCCGTCGTACCTGAACTTTCCCGGTGACTCCGGCCATGTCCGTTACGGTGAAGGAATTTTCGTCGGCTATCGCGGTTACGACGCGCGCGAGCAGGCGGTGGCCTACCCGTTCGGCCACGGGCTGTCGTACACCACCTTCGAGTACGACGACCTGATTCTCGGCTCGGCCGGCAGCGAAGCCGGCTGCGACCTGGAGATCACGGTCGGCTGCCGGGTGACCAACACCGGTTCGAGAGCCGGCCGGGACGTCGTCCAGCTGTACATGCGCGACGTCGACTCGAGCGTGAGCCGGCCGGTCCGCGAGCTCAAGGCGTTCGCCAAGGTGAGCCTCGACCCGGGGGAGTCCGTGCCGGTGACGTTCACCCTCATCGGCCGCGACCTGTCGTTCTGGTCGACCGAGCACGAGCGCTGGCTGCTGGAGTCCGGGACGTTCGAGTTCGCCGTGGGCGCGTCGTCCCGAGATCTGCGTCTGCGCGGGAGCCTCGACGTCGACGCGCCCCGGGTCAGCCTGCCGTTGACCCGGATGTCGACCCTGGAGGAGTGGCTGGCCGATCCGGAGGCGGGCCCACGCCTGATCGAGGCGGTCGGCACGGACGAAGCCGGCCAGCCGGTCGGCATCCTCGGCAACCCGGTCCTGATCAGCATCATCGGCAACTTCCCGATCAGTACCCTGTCGGTCTTCGGCGGGCTGGGGATCACCGAGGACGTGCTGCGGGAGATCGTCGACCCCAGTGCGAGCTAGGCCGGCGAGGCCGTACCGAGCTTGCGGGCGGTGACCAGGTGGGTGGGCAGCCACGGGCCGCTCCACCACTGCCGCCATCCGAGGTCGCGGCGGGTGACCTCGATAAGCCCGAGGTGATCGAGCCGGTGCCGGTACTCGCCGGTGGCGCGCAGATCGGCGATCAGCAGTCGGCCGCCGGGGCGCAGAACCCGCACCGCCTCGTCAATCGCCGTGGCCCGATCGGCTGCCGCCGTGAGGTTGTGCACGACCACGTTCGAGATCACGACGTCGAAGGACCCGTCGGGGAACGGCAGCGCGGTGATCGAGGCTGTCTGCACCTCGACCCAGCCGGCCACGCCGGCCGCGGTCGCGTTGGCCAGGGTGGCCCTGGGGCTGTTGCCCGACTGGTCGGACCGCCACAGATCCACGCCCACCGCGCGCCCGGCCGGCACCCGGAGGGCCGCGGAGATCAGCAGTGCCCCCCGCCCGCAGCCGAGATCGAGGATCTGCTCGTCGCCGCGCAGGTTCAGGCCATCGAGCAGACGACCCCAGACGACGAACTTGCCGATCCGGGAGGCGTACCAGGCCAGGGCGCAGCACGCGCCGATCAGAAGAACGCCGATCAGGGGCCACGGGGTGCGCTGCAGCGCGGCCTGAATCAGCCCGGCCAGGGCCAGAACCGCGGGGACGATCAGCAGTCGGGGCGCATCGATCCCGTAGTTGCCGGCGGGGCGACGGTCGAGAGCGGTGGGCTCAGACATCGGCCGAAGTGTTTCTGCCGGGTGGCGCCGACGTTCGTTCGGGCGGCGTGGACGACGGCGCGGCGGCGATGGTGACGGTTGGCCGGGCGGGCATGGCGGCAATCGCGGTCAGAGCGCCGAGGTGGGCCTCGAATGCGTACCGCCCGGTCGAGGTGAGAGCCAGCCAGGTGCGCGGGCGCTTGCCCACGTAACCCTTGACCACCCGTACGTATCCGGCCTCGGCCAGTACGGTCATCTGCTTGGAGAGCACCGAGTCACTGACCTCGACCGTGTCTCGGACGAGGCCGAACTCGACCCGCTCGGCGGCGGCCAGGCAGGCCATGACGGACAGTCGAACCGGTGCGTGGATCAGCGGATCGAGCCGGTGCCGCGGATGGGTGCCCTCGGGTGGCCCGCTCACGGTCGGCGGCCCTTCAGACCGGCACCGCGGTTCGGGTCGGCACCGCGGTTCGGGTCGGCCGCGAGCGCACCGGCCACGGCCGGGAGGGCGACGAGCACGCCGACGGGGAGCCAGTAGGCCGGCCGGCCGGAGAACATCAGCCGCCCGAGCACGGTGGCGAGCAGCCAGAGCGCGGTCCAGCTCCCGGTCGCGCTCAGGTACACCCGGCGAAAATCGCGGCCCACGACCCGTTGCGGCACGGCGTGACCGGCAACACCGACCAGGAAGCCGATCCAGGCCACCGCGACCAGCACCGAAGCCGTGCCGTGCAGCAGGCCGCCGGCCGGGAAGAACACCAGGCCGGCTGCGGCGTAGGCCGTAAGGATCTGGGCCAGCCAGCGGGACTGCCCGCGTACGGCGGCGGTGGACTGGTCGACACCGGCCAGAGCCGCCGCGGCCCACCCCGGGCTCACCTCCGGCGCCGGCCCCGATCCCTGTGTCATGCCAGAATCATAGACAAGTACTTTCAGCTCTGGAAAGTACTTGTCCAGGATCGACCGGTAGCTTTTTGCGCAACCTGTGCCGTCCTCGGCGGTGACACCCCAGGATCGGGAAGGAACCACACGGTGAAGGCGATAGTGGTGGACGAGTTCGGCGGCCCGGAGCGGCTGCGGCTCGCCGACGTCCCCGACCCGGTCCCGGGCCCGGGCCAGGTCCGGATCGCGGTGCACGCCGCGGGCACCAACCCGGTCGACGCCTCCAACCGGGACGACGGCGACTGGGCCGGGCTGCGGGCGCCGTGCATCCTCGGTTACGAGGTGGCGGGGGTCGTGGACCAGGTCGGTCCGGGGGTAGCTGACCTGTCCGTGGGCGACCGGGTGATGGCCATGACCCACTTCCCGGACGGCGCCGGCGGTTACGCCGAGCTGGTCGTCGTCGAGGCCGCCGCGGTGGCCCGGATCGGCCCGTCGACGTCCTTCGTGGCCGCCGCGGCGACACCGCTCGCCGCCGGCACCGCCGCCCTGGTGCTCAGCCGGCTGGCCCTCCCGTCCGGCCGCACGGTGCTGGTGCTCGGGGCCAGTGGCGGGGTCGGCCTGTTCCTGCTGCAGCTGGCCGCCCGGGCCGGGCTCACGACCATCGCGGTCGGCCGGAAGGCGATGCACGAGCAGATGCTCGAGCTGGGTGCATCGGCCTGCATCGACTACTCGAGCGAGGACGTCGCGACCCGGGTCCGGGAGCTGACTGGCGGCTCGGTGGACGCCGTCGCCGACCTGGTCGGCGGCCGGCTCCTGAGCGCCGTGATCGGAGCGATCCGGCCCGGCGGGGCGATGGCCGCGATCGCCACCCCCGAGCTGGATCTCGACCCGCTGCTGGACGCCAACCTCACCCTGCACGGCGTGCTGCTGCAGGACGACGGTGACCGCACCCGGCAGCTCGCCGGCCTGCTCGACAGTGGCGCCCTGCGCCCGGTGATCAGCCGGACGCTCCCGCTGGCCGACGCCGCGCAGGCCGATCGAATCCTGGAAGGCGGCCACACCGGCGGCAAGATCGTGCTCGTCGTGCGGGCCTGAGGGCAACGACGGCCCGGCGCAACGACTGCTCGGCGCAACGACGGCTCAGGGGAGCGACAGCTCAGCGGAACGGCACGGCCACATCGCAGATCGGGTCGTCCGGCCCGGCGGTGTCCGGGTCGGTGCCGTAGCCGTACACCTCCCGGGCCGGTCCCACTACGGCGTGGCCGTGCTCACGCACCCAGCGGCGGACGCCGTCGTACACCGAAAGTATCTGCGGCGGCTCGAAATGCCCCTTGACCACCGGGATGTAGGCCTCTCGATGAGCCGGTTCGGCCCGGCCCGCGGCCTCGGGCCGGACCGGCACGCAGACCTCGACCGGCCCGTCGGCGTCCTCGGTGACCTCGCCGTGAAAGACGACGAACCGGGGCCCGGCCGGCCCACCCGACCGGCCGGCCAGGGCCGTGAGGCGTTCTGCCGCCTCCCGCACCCAGCCCAGCTCGGCCGCGTTGACGTAGCGGAGCTCGCTGACCACGTGCTGTTCGGGGACGTCGCGGACGGACACCGGCCACGGGCCGTCCGGAGCGGGCGTCTCGCCGGCCAGGTTGCGCACCAGCCGATCGGCGAGTTCGCGCTGGGCAGCGAGCCGGCTCTCCACCGCCGTCCAGTACCCGGCCAGCCGGCCGGCCGCCTCCGGGCCGGGCGCGCCGACGATCTCGGTGATCTCGGTGAGCGGCATGTCGAGCCGGCGCAGTAACGCGATCAGCCGGCCGGCGTACAGCTGGCGCCCCGCGTACCGGCGGTACCCGCTGCCCGGCACCACCTCGGCCGGCGTGAGCAGGCCGATCCGGTCGTACAGCCGCAGGGCCCGGACCGACAGCCCGGATCGGCGGGCGAACTCGCCGATCGTCAGCAGCCCGGGCCCGCCGGGCATCAGCTGACCGGAAAGGCGACGTCGAACACGTCGTCGCCGTCCGCCGCGGCCGGGAAGTCGGTCCAGTAGGTCTCGCGAGGGGCCCGGGCGACGCTCAGCCCGCTGTCCACGACCCACTTCTCGACCGCCTCGTACACGCCGCCGAGCTGCCCGGACAGCACCTCAGCCTTGGTCACCCGGGTGTAGGCCTCCCGGTGGGCCGGGATGGTCCGGTCGCCGCCGTTCGCGACCGTGGCACAGACCTCGACCGGGGTCGGCCCCTCGTTCGGATTGCCCTCGTAGATGGTGATGAACACCGGCTGGTCAGGCCCGGGCCGCTCCAGGAAGGGCCAGTCGGTGGTGCCGAGCAGGCCGCCCACCGCCCGGGCCCGCTCGGCCACCCGGGCCATCGCCCCCCGCAGCCACTCCGGCAGGTCGGCCTGCCCGACGCTGTGCGTCTCGGTCACGACCTGCTGTTCCGGCACGTCGCGCAACTGAATCTCCACCATGGTGGCCTCCCGTTCCTGGCGACGCCCACCGCGTCGTCCGGAGTCAGGTTGCAGTCTCTCCCAGGGAGAGGGTCAAGGCACCGAGGCCGGCGCCACCCGGCGCTACCAGGCGGTGGCGAGCCAGGCCGCGATCGCGGCCAGAATGATCAGACCGGCGTTGAGCCCGGTCACCCGGGCCTCGCCCCGGGACAGGTGCAGCGCGGCCGCCAGCACCTGGAGCACCAGGAAGCCGAGCGCGGCCAGCAGGGCCAGAACTGGGGCGATCCCGGTGGCCGGGGGCAGCACGAGGCCGGCCGCACCCAGGATCTCGAGGACGCCGATGGCCCGGACGGCCGGCATCGGGACGGTGTCGACCCAGCCCATCATGGGAGCGAGCTGTTCCTTGGTCTGGGCCACCTTCTTGCCCCCGGCGTACAGGTAGAAGGCGGCCAGCAGGCCCGCGACGATCCAGTAAGCGATCTTCATCGTCGTCCTTCGCCTTGGTTACGATCGGCAAGCAACCACATGATGAGTGACCGTCGGCAGGCCCACAAAAGGCACACCCGTGTGCCTGGGTCACGACGGCGGGCCGGGAGGGCGCATGTCGAAGTACCAGAGGACGTGCTTGATCCGTGGGGACGGCGGGCGGGCGATCCGGGGCATCCTGGACCGGATCGGCGACACGTGGACCCTGCTGGTGGTGGCCACCCTCGACGGGGAGCGGTTGCGGTTCACCGAGTTGCAGCAACGCGTTCCCGGGATCTCCCAGCGGATGCTGACCCGGACCGTCCGGCACCTGGAGCGCGACGGCCTGGTCGCCCGGACGGCGTTCGCCGAGGTCCCGCCGCGGGTCGAGTACGAGCTGACGCCGATGGGCCGCACCCTGATCGGGCCGGCCGTGGCCCTAGCCGAATGGGCCGTCGACCACAACCCCGACATCGAGCTGAACCAGGCCGGCTACGACTCGGACCGTTCGAAGGAACGTGAGAGTGATGTATCCTGAAAGACTTTGATCTTCCAGGAGGTTTGAGTTGAGCATGTATCCGCCCGAAGTCCGACAACGTTTCCACGGAACGCCCGAGCAGATGGCCGTCGCCCTGGTGGGGGAGCGGCCGGCCCGATGGGAGACCATCCTCGTCGAGGACCACGACCCGGCTTGGGCCGGGCGTTTTGCTGACGTCGAGGCCCGGCTGCGTCAGACGCTGGGCGCCCTGATCGTCAGCGTCGAGCACGTCGGGTCGACCGCCGTCCCGGGCCTGCCGGCCAAGCCGGTGATCGACGTAGACCTGCTGCTGCCGGACGCGGTTACGGAGGCCGACTACGTCCCGGCCCTGGCCGAGGCCGGGTACCGCCTCGTCCTGCGCGAACCGTGGTGGTACGGCCACCGGATGCTGGTCAGTCCGGCCGCGGACGTCCACCTGCACATCTGGCCCCGCAGTGCGCCGGAACCGATCCGGCACAAGCTGTTTCGCGACTGGTTGCGGTCTCACCCGGAGGACCGCGACCGCTACGCCTTGACCAAGCGGCGCCTGGCCGGCGAGTCCTCGGACCGGCCGGGCGACTACAGCCTGGCCAAGAGCGACGTCATCGACGAGATCTTCGCTCGCATCTTCGCCGCCGACGACGCGGCGGAGGTCAGTCCTGGTTCTCCACGGCCTTCTTCAGCAGCTGGAGATCCTCGGTGACGAGCGCCGTGTCCCGGTCGAAGTCGGCCTCGGACATGCTCGGGCCCCGGCGAAGGGCGAACACCACTTCGCAGCCGTCGTCGTCGGCGATCGCCCGCACCGGCATGTAGATGCTGACGCCGGTCGGGGTCAGCACTGTGTGGTCCAGTACGCCGAACGGGTTCTGCGGGGCGAACGTCACCTGAGCCCGCCCCTCCGGCTGCTCGACGAACCAGGTGCCGTCCTCCTGGACCACCGAACTGCCCAGGCCGGGCGCCCATTGGGGCAGATTCGCCGGATTACTGGTGAAGGCGTAGACCTCTGCCACCGTACGGTCTATGTGCACGCTCAGGTGCCGTGATTCCGTCATCACTCGATGCTGCCACGTCTCAGGTTTCGCTCAACCCGGTGACCCCGGTCGTCGACCCGACGGAACGGCGTTCAGCCGGGGCCCTTGTCGATCGGCCGGAACTCGTCAGTCGGTGACGGACGCGACCGCGGCCAGGATCGCGTCGATCGCCACCTGCGGGTGGGAGACCATCGAGACATGCGACGCAGCCACCTCGGTGATGGTGGCGCCGGCCCGCTCGGCCATCGAGCGCTGCGTGTCCGGCGGGATCACCTTGTCCTCGGTGCCGACCACGGCCCAGCTCGGAATGGTCTTCCAGGCGGCGCTGAGGGACGGCGTGGTGTTCGCGCCCAGGGTGATCGGCCGCTGCCCGGCCACGATCAGCCAACGGTCCTCCTCCTTGAGGTCTTGCGCGAAGGAGTTGTGCACGGTGTCGGGCTTGAGGAACGCCTCGACGTCGCCCTCGGGCGCACCCGGGTAGCCGGCCAGGTCGAGCACGGTGGTCGGGTCGGGCACGGCCAGGGCCGAGCCCGACGGGCCGAGGATCTGGAAGACGGTCTCGCCCACCTCGGGCACGAAGGCGTCGACGTAGACCAGGGCCTTGACGTCGGCGTTGTCGGTCGCGGCGTTGGTGATCACGAAGCCGCCGTAGGAGTGGCCGACCAGGACCACCGGGCCGGCGGTGCGCTGAGCCAGGAACGAGGCGATGTACGGCGCGTCGACAGCGACGCCGCGCAGCAGATTGGTCGGGGCCAGAACGGTGAAGCCCTGGCCCTGGAGGGCGGTGGCGACGGCGTTCCAGCTCGAAGCGTCGGCCCAGGCGCCGTGCACCAGAACGATGGTGGGCTGCGTCATGTTTTCTCCCGTGGAGGGTGTGCGGAATCGGCTCAAACGTAGACAGCATAAGCACGGCCCGGGCCGGGGCTCAGGGTGACGAAGATGAACGTCGGACGGATCTGGGAGCGGTTCCAACTTGCCGGCGAGCAACCCGGTGAGCTGGGCGGTAAGACTGCGGGCCACCCGCGGCCGGACGTCGACGACGGGCGGCGGCCCCATCGTGCAGTTCTCCTCGGTCGGTGGGCGAGTCGGGGGATCTCCCGGGATCGCCAGCTACCAGGCGGCCAAGTTCGCCGTCGACGGGTTCAGCCCGGTGCTGGCGGTGGAGACCGCGCCCTTCGGGATCACCCGACGCCTCGACCGAGTAGCCGGCGCCGGCTACTCGTGGGCCGGCTTGGGACGGTTGGGGACACCGGTCACCTGCCGGTGGGACATCCGGTCGGGCAAGTTCATGGTCACGACGCCGATCGAAACCTACGATCGGCACAGAGACCGGGAGGCCACCGTGCCCATCAGCGAACGACCCACCAGACGCCACGCCATCGCGGCCGTCCTGAATGTCGCCATCAGCATCTTCGGCGTGATTTTCGCCCTGCCCGTGATGCAGGGCGGCGCGGCGAACAGCGATCAGGTCCCGTTCCCGGTGATCATCTTCGGCTTCGCCCTGAGCCTGCTCGGCCTCGTCTCCTCCTACGGGGTCTGGCGGCGGCAGCGCTGGGGCGTCGTCCTGACGATCGTGATCAACGCGCTCAGCTTCATCTCCGGCGCTCCCGGCATCCTGTTCGGACCCACGACCTTCCTGGTCGTCGGGTCGATCGTCGGCTGCATCGTCAACGTGGTGATCATCTACCTGCTGCTGCGCCCGGCCCGGGCCGAGGCCGGGGCCGTAGCCGGAGCCGAGCAGCCCGGTCACGAGGTGAACGCCTGAACGCCGCTGCGGGTCGGCGCCGGCTCCTCGACTCGCTCGCCGTCCTGGCCCTGACCTACCTGCTGTTGCTGGTCTGGGCCCTCACGATCCTGATCGTGGTCCTGGCCGCCGCCGGGGTCTCCAGCTCGAACGACTCGGTGCCGTGGTGGCTGGTGGCGCTGGGCGTGCTGGTCGGGATCGGGACGGCGGTGCCGCTCAGCCGCTGGCTGCGGCCCGCGGTCGAGTCGGTCCTGTTCTCCCAGCCCGAGGACGCGCGGGCACTGATCGCCCACGTCGGGCAGCGATTCGGTGGTGACCAGCCGACCGGCTCAGCCGATCTGCTGGCCGAGATCAGTCACCAGATCGCCGGCCGGCTGCGGCTGCCGTACGTCGCGATCACCGCTCGCCGGCCCGGCGACCTCGATCCCGCCCTCGACCCGATCGACCTGGCCGACCCGGCGGCCTCGGACCCGGGGCTGACCCGGATCCCGTTGCTGTTCGGGGCCGAGCCGGTGGGGGAGCTGCTGGTCCGGCCCCGGGCCCGGGAACGGGTGCTGTCCGGCTCCGACCGGGCCCACCTGGACGAGCTGGCCGTGCACGTGGCCATCGCGCTGCGGGCCACCGAGGTGTCGAGGGAGCTGCAGCAGTCCCGGGCGGCGCTGATCACGGCCCGGGAGGAGGAGCGCCGCCGGATCCGGCGCGACCTGCACGACGGCCTCGGCCCGTCGCTGGCCTCGCTGCGGCTGCACCTGGCCGCCGTCCAGCAGTTGCTGCCCGACCAGCCGGACCGGGCCCGGGAGCTGATCGATCGGTTGCGGTCCGAGGTGAAGGAGACGTCCGGGCAGGTGCGGGAGCTGGTCTACGGGTTGCGGCCGCCGCTGCTGGACGAGCTCGGCCTGATCGCCGCCCTGCGGGCCCGGTCCGGTGACGTCGCGCCGATCCAGGTGCGGATCCTCGAGCCCGCCGGCCCGCCCGAGCTGTCGGCCGCGGCCGAGGTCGCGCTCTACCGGATCGGGTGCGAGGCCCTGGCCAACGTGGCCCGGCACTCGGGCGCCCGGACCTGCACGGTCACCGTGACGACGTCCCCGACCCAGGTGCGTCTCGACGTGGACGACGACGGCCGGGGGCTGCCCGACCCCCTGGTGCCCGGGGTCGGCCTGACCGGAATGCGGGAACGGGCCGAAGAACTGGCCGGCACGATCAGCATCACCCGGCGGGACGGCGTCACCCGGCTCAGTGCCTGCCTGCCCCGAACGCCGGCCGCCGGCTCGCGGGCGGACCGGCCCGAGCCGACCGTCGACCTGGTGAGCCGGTCGTGACGGTTCGCGTTCTGGTCGCCGACGACCACCGGTTGTTCCGGGACGGCGTCCGCGCCCTGCTCGCGGTCAGCGACGAGCTGGAGGTGGTGGGCGAGGCCGCCGACGCCGACACCGCGGTCGAGCTGTCGCTGACGTTGAACCCTGACGTCGTCCTGATGGACCTGAACATGCCGGGCGGCGGCCTGGCTGCGACCAGTGCCATCGCCCAGGTCCGGCCCGAGGTCGCGGTGCTGGTCCTGACCATGTTCGACGACGACGACTCGGTCTTCGCCGCGATCCGGGCCGGGGCCCGCGGCTATGTTCTCAAGGACACCGAGGCCGAGGACCTGATCCGGGCGATCCGGTCGGCGGCCCGCGGCGAGGCGATCTTCGGCCGCGAGATCGCCGCCCGGATCCTCACCCACTTCAGCCAGAACGCTTCCCGGGCCGGTGGTTCCGGGCTCGGTGGGCCGGCCGCCGAGTTCGCCGACCTGACCGTCAGCGAACGCAACGTGCTGCGCCTGATGGCCCAGGGCCGCGGCAACGCGGCCATCGCGGCCGAGCTGTCGATCAGTCACAAGACGGTACGCAACTACGTCAGCTCGATCTTCCGCAAGCTCCAGGTCACCGACCGGGCCCAGGCCATCATCCGGGCCCGGGACGCCGGTCTGCACCAGCCGAACTGAGCCCGCGGGTTCGGCCTGGTAGTGCCTGCGGTACCGGATCCAGGGGGTGGGCCGCCCTTCGCCCGGGTAGTACGGGGCAATGACCGCGCCGACGTCGTCCCGGCAGGCTCGAAGCATGACGAATCACACCGACACGAAGAACACCGTCACTTCAACCCCGGCCCGTCGCCGGCCTCGCACCGGAGTGCTGGCTCTGACCACGGCCGCCCTGCTGGCCGGCTCCGGGGCGGTCGCCACCGCCGCGGCCGCCGCCCGGCCCCCGACCAGCGCCCCCACCCGGACGGCCGCGCCCGGCAGCCCGATGCCGGACGTCGCCCGGCAGGTGCTGGCCTCCGGTGCTCCGGGCTACGTGGCCCGGATCGACGACGGCCGTCACGTCGCCGTCACCGTCGCAGGCCCGGCCGACACGGCCACCGCCCGGCCCCTGACCGGACGCGACCAGTTCGAGGTCGGCAGCAACACCAAGACGTTCATGTCCACCCTGGCCCTGCAACTGGTCGATCGGGGCCGCCTGAACCTGAACTCGCCCGTCTCCAGGTACCTGCCCGGCGTCGTCCCGAACGGGCGCCACATCACCGTCCGGATGCTGCTCAACCACACCAGCGGACTGTTCAGCTACACCGCCGACCCCGACTTCTTCACCGAGCTGGACCAGGACCCGCAGCACGTCTGGACCGAGAATGAGGTGCTGGCCGTGGCCTTCCGCCACCAGCCGAACTTCGCCCCCGGCACGAGCTGGTCGTATTCGAACACGAACTACACCCTGGTCGGGATGATCCTGCAGAAGCAGACCGGCCGGACCCTGCCCGAACTGGTCCGGCAGCGGATCGCCCGCCCTCTCGGCCTGACCCACACCTACTTCGCCGACCCCCGGGCCCACCGCACCGGCCCCGGCTACGCCCACGGCTACGCGGTCAGCTTCGCCGGGGCCCATCCGACCTACGCCGACACGGCCGGCTGGCCGATCGGCGGCTGGGGCGGCGCGGCCGGCGCGATCATCTCCACCCCGACCGACCTGTCCCGGTTCTTCTCCGCCGTGCTCAGCGCGAAGTTGTTCTCCCCCCAGCAGTTGAACCAGATGAAGAGCACGGTCGATCTGCCCGCCGACTACCCGATCGCGGGCGGGTACGGTCTCGGGCTGTTCAAGATCAAGTCACCCTGCGGCACGGTCTGGGGCCACGGCGGCGACACCCTCGGGCATCACAGCACCGCCGTGGTCTCGGCCGACGGTCGCCGGACCGCGATCAGCGACACCACCGCCGAGCCCAGCGATCTCGCGCCGAACGCCGGCGCCACCCGATTCGCCCAGGTCGCCTTCGCGGCCGAGGACGTGACCGTCTGCCAGATGCTCGACCGTCCGGTGCCGGCCTCGGTGACCCAGGCCCTGCACGGCAGCCGGCCCACCCCGAGGCCGGCCGCGAGCTGATCCCGTCCTGGAGCCGGCGTCGAAGCGACACCGGCTCCGGGGCCGGCGGGTGGCAGGCAGCGGCGGTGGCTCACTTGATGACGAAAAGCTCCAGGTGACCACAGACGCCGCAGCGGTACGCGGTGATCTCCCGGCGGGGCTTGCCCATCCGCCGGGCCCCGCCGAACGGGCCATGCTGCAGGGGCCCGGCGATCCAGTTCGCAAAGCCTTTCGCCCCCTCACCGCCGTCCTCGATGAAGCCCTCCTCGAGGGAGTCGGAGCCGCACTGGGTGCACTTCTTGCCGATGTATTCGTTCGCCATGTGTCCAGCATGTCGCATTCGTTCGAGGGCTACGTCATGACTGGCCCGATCGATCGAGCCGGCCGGGTCCGAGGCACCGTCGGCTCGTCCGGTGCTCCGCGCATTACGGTCCGATTAATGTTCGTGCATTGGGGTCGGAGAGGGCCGGGAAATGTGGTTCCTAGGAAATGTCTGAAGCAATGAAGACGCGCGCCAGAGACATCACCTCCATCTACGTCTGATGCACTGCGCGACCGCACCCGGGGAGCCAAATGAATGTTCGCAGAACCGTCATCGTTGTGTCCGCCGCGGTGCTCGCGGTAGATCTTGATCTGGCCGTTCAGCAGATCCACGACGTTCGGTCCTGGTGGACGGTGGCTCTGCTGGTGTTTCTCGGCGTCGGCGCCCTGCTGGCCGCCGCGGAGCTGTTCGTCGAGTTGGCCCCGACCCCGGCCGGCTCGCCTCCTGGGCGGCTGCATCGCTTCATCGTCGGTGCCTGCGCGGTCATGTCGATCTCCGGCCTGGGCAGCGTGTTGTTCGTGCACGTCGACCCGCCCGCGGTCACCCTCGTGATGTCGACCTTCGGTGAGCCCTTCGGGTCCGACCTCGCGGCTCGTTACCAGGCCGAACATCCCGGGGTCCGACTCGAAATCCGACCGCAGCCCTACATCGGGTACTCCCAGGCAGTTCACGACCAGTTGGCGAATGCGAGCCCCCAGGCCGACGTCGTCGTCATGCAGAAGAGCTACTTCGCGCTCTACGGGGCGAACGCGAACGACTTCGTCGATCTCAACGACCGGGCCGCCACCGACCGCTGGAGCACGCTCACCCGGGCCGACCTGAGTACTGAGGACGGGACCAAACTTCTGGGACTACCCCTGGACCTCGGCGGTATGGCTGTCTGCTATCGCAAGGATCTGTTCGAGCAGGCCGGCCTGCCCACCGATCCGGCCGCAGTGGCGGTCGAGTTCACCAGTTGGCCGTCGTACCTGGCCCTCGGCGCCCGGTTCCACGCGGCGACGCCGGGGGTGGCCTGGGTCGACTCCGGCGCTCACCTGCTGAACGGCATCCTGGCCACCTCGGCGAGACCGCTCCAGGCCCCGAACGGGCGGCTGAGCACGGCCGGCCTCGAGACGGTTCACGAGGCCTGGCAGATGACGACCGCGGCCGTCCAGCAGCTCGGCAGCGCCCGGGCCAACACCGACCAGGCGCTGGAAACGGCTCTGCGCAAGGGCAAGTTCGCCACCATGCCCTGTCCCAGCTGGGCCATCGGCCGGGTCGAGAGGCTGACCAGCGGGCCGGCCGAGTGGGGGGTCGTGGCCCCACCGGGACGCATCGGAAACTGGGGTGGCACCTTCGTCGCCGTCCCGAAGAGCCGCGGACAGGTCGCCGAGGCCGAGCGGCTGGCTGTCTGGCTCACCGAACCGGCCCAGCAGGAGATCACCTTCAACCAGCTCCGGATCTATCCGGCATTGAAAGCAACTCCGGCCGAGGTGCTTTTGTACCGGTCCGAGGTCTTCGGCGACGCTCGTGTGGGCCAGATCATCCACGACTCCTTGCAGGGGGTGGATCGCTTCCCGGATGCCGACCTCAATGAGGTGATCGCCAACGCCTGCATCGGGCCGATCGCGACCGTGGAACGCGGGGCCCCGCCGGATACCCGGTGGGGCGCGGCCCGCCGGGCGATCGCCGCAGCGCTGGACGTCTGATGCGGGCGGTTCGGCAATGCGTCCTGGGCCTGATTGGGGTGGTGGTGGCTCTGTGCGTGCTGAGCGCCTGCACCGGCGGCCCCGCCCCGCCGTCCCTGCCTGGGGCCGAGGGCGGCCCGCAGGTGCCGTTAGGGGTGTTCCGGGGTGCGTCGCCGCAGGACGTGGACGGGTTCGTTCGCTGGTTCGGCCACCGCCCCGACCTGGTCGTGACGTTCGCCGACGGCTACCAGGACTGGGCCGCGCTGATCGGCACCGGCCGGATAACACCGTGGCGGGGCAGCCCCTACCGCCTGGTCTACTCGGTTCCGATGCTGCCGGGCCAGGTGCCCGGGGTCAGCATGGCCAAGGGTGCGGTGGGGGAGTACGACGAGTACTTCGCGCAACTGGGAGAAAACCTGGTCGCCGCCGGCCAGCAGGATTCGATCCTGCGTATCGGCTGGGAATTCAATATCCGGTCCTCGCCCTGGCACACCTCGGACCCGGCCGAATTCGTCGCGTTCTGGCGACGGATCGTCCGCGTCATGCGAAATGTGGAGGGGCAGCAGTTCCGATTCGACTGGAATCCGCTGAGCGGCGAGTTCACGGACGACAACGCGGTCGACTATTTTCCGGGCGGCGAATTCGTCGACTACGTCGGTGTCGACGTCTACGACGTCTCCTGGGACGACACGGGGGATCCGATACCGCCGTCCTGCGCTGATCGCTGTGCGACCGAACGGCGCGCGGCCAACTGGCACCACATTCTGACCTCGAAACACGGCCTCCAGTTCTGGAGCGACTTCGCCGGACGCGAGAACAAGCCACTCTCCGTGCCCGAGTGGGGTGCGTGGGACCGGCTGGACGGCCGCGGTGGCGGCGACAACCCGGACTTCGTCCACGAGATGCATGCCTTCATCACCGACCCCGCGAACCACGTCGCCTACCAGTCGTACTTCGATTTCGACAACGCCGGGGTCGGCACCCATCGTCTGGTCGACCTGCCGCAGGTCGGTGCGGCCTACCGGCGCGAATTCGGCCCCGATTACCCGTGAGAACACAGCCGTCGGAGCGTTGCTCGGCCACTACGGCAGCGACACTTCGTTTCTCAGGGTGCGTGTCCGTCCAACGGAAGGTGCGCCCACCGCTCGGGACCTCAACCTCCGTGGTCCCGTGGCAGCAGTCATCGCTGCCGGAGGAATCACGGGCCCGGCTTGTGCCAGATCCAGATCATGGTGTCGGGCAGTCGCTCGGCGAAGACCCCCGGAGGCGACACTTTGTGCAGGAGGCTGCGCAGGTCGCGCTCGAACTGTCCGACCTGCTCGCCGTACAGGTGTGGGGCCGAGTCCGACCGGGCGAACAGCGACGCGACGACGTCGTCCGTGCTGCGCTCGATCACCGAGCCGGACGGGACGAGCAGGCGCTCGTACCCCTCGAATCCGGCCCGCTCGACGATCTCACGCTCGCCGCTGGGCGTGCCCCGAGGCAGCGTTCCCTGCCCGGCGCGACGGGCTTCGCCCAGGTACTGTCGAACCAGCTGGGCCATGAACTCGAACGGTGGCGCCGGATGCGGCAGCGACACCGGGTCGGCGCGCTGTTCCTCCAGTCCGCTCAGATGCACGAAATGACCTCCAGGCCTGAGCATCCGGAAGGCCGTGGCGGCGACCTGCTCGCGGTCGACCCAATGGAAGGACTGGGCGAAGAGCAGCACGCTGAAGGAGCCGAGGCCGGCCGGCAGGTCCTCGGCCCGCGCCTGGACCCAGCGTGCGTTCTGAACACCCAACCGATGCGCGTGCTGCTGGGCTTCAGCGAGCATGTCCGGATCGGGGTCGACGCCGACGACCTCGGCGAAATAGCGAGCCAGAGCCAGGCTCACCCTCCCCGGGCCACATCCGACGTCCAGCAGTCGGCCCTGGCCCTCAAGAGCCAGCACCCGGGCCAGTTCGGCCGGGTATCCCGGCGCGTAGGGAAGGCGACCCTGGTCGTAGTACACGGCGGCGCCACGGAACAAGGTCGGATCCCACTGCCAGCCGTCGGGCATCTCGCCTCCCCCCACGGAGGAGACTGCCCCTCCTTCGCCGAGCATCTTACGAGGCACCGCGAGACACGTCGCCATCACGCCGGGCCTCGATCAGGCGCGCTGGACGATCGAGGAAACGAAATCCGTCGAGTCTGACCGCCGCCACCGCCTCGACCCCGACGGCCGAGCACCTCGTCCGACGGCCGATCCGGTGCCGACAACACCAAGCCCGGGGCCGGAGCAGCCACTACGCCCGACGAGCCACTCCTGGCGGCTGATCACGAAGTGTCGTTGCCGTATCAGGAGAGGCGGGAGGTCCCGGCCGGCTGCGGCGGGAACACTGGGCTCAGAACACCACCCAGGTGAAGCTGAAGACGCGCGGGGCGCCGTCCCCGTCGTCCACGGTGAGGGTGACCGTGCTGCGACCGGGGCCGTCGACGAGGCCGATAATCCGCCCGTCGGCGCACATCGACAGGCCGGCGGGCAGGCCGGTGGCCGAGTAGCAGGTGCTGGTCGGATCCGCCCCGGACGCCGTGGCCGCTCGGGCCCGGCTGTCCAACTGCGCCGACCTCTGGGCCTGGTTCACCTGACCTCCCCACTGAGGGTGGTGACGACGACGTCACCGGTACTGACAACTTCGGCCAGCCTAGCTCGAAAGCGCTTTCATGCAACCTTTGGACGCCACCGAGACCGGATCGTGCCCTATCACCTGCAAGAGCACGGATTGTCCACTGGGTCAGCCAAGATCGCGAGAGCGCTTTCACGGCCGCCACTCAGCCCGATTGACGCTCCTGGAGCCGGGTCGGCAACACCGCCGGGATCGGCGCCAGCTCGCCGGTCCGGATCTGGGTCACCAGCATGTCGACCAGCAGACGGGCCTGCTCGGCGATGGGCTGAGCCACGGTGGTCAGGGCCGGCTCGGTGTGCTGGCCCAGTTCGATGTCGTCGAAGCCGACCACGGCGACGTCGTCCGGGATCCGGCGGCCGGCCGCCTTGATCACCGTCATCGCCCCGATCGCCATCATGTCGCTCGCCGCGAACACCGCGTCGAGGTCCGGTGCACGCTCCAGCAGGGCCCGCATCGCCTCCTCGCCCGAGGCCCGGGTGAACGAGCCGTAGGCGAGCTCCGGGGGAGCCTGCCCGAGGTCGCGCAGGCCGTCGCGGAAGCCGGCCAGCCGATCCACCCCGGCGGTCATGTCCATCGGCCCGGAGATCACCCCGATCCGCCGCCGGCCGGCGGCGACGAACCGGCGGGCCACGGCCTCGGCCCCGCCCCGGTTGTCGACGTCCACGTAGGCGCAGCCGTCCAGCGGGGTCATCGGCCGCCCGCCGAGCACGGTCGGGATGCGGTCGCGCAACAGCTGACGGGGGAGCGGGTCGTCGTCGTGGACCGACAGCAGCATGACGCCGTCGACGTGTCCGGCCCGCACGTAGTGGGCGACCTCGGCGTGATCCTCGTGGTTCTGGGCCATCATCAGCACCAGTTGCACGCCGGTACCGACCAGCGACTGGCTGGCGGCGACAGTCATGCTGGACAGGTACGGGTCGGCGATGCCGAAGCCGATCGGCTCGCGGACGACGAGAGCCACCGAGCCGGTTCGCTGGGTGACCAGCGTGCGCGCGGCCCGGTTGGGAACGTAGCCGAGGCGGGCGATCGCCTCCTGCACCGCGGTGCGGGCGGCGTCGGTCACCGGGGCCGAGTCGTTGATCACCCGAGACACGGTCGCCGGGGACACCCCGGCGACGACGGCCACCGTGGCCAGGGTCGGGAGTTTGCGGGCCGGGCGGGGACTCGGAGCCATCGCAACCCGCTCCTTCGTGCCCGGCCGACCGATCGACGACGATGAAGGCACCAGCCTGCCACGGCAGGGGCTTCTGCGGTTGCGCGGGCCCAGGCACGGCGATCTGCTGGGTACGGCAACTCGTCCGGACGGCCGACAGCGAAGGAGACGAGAACCCATGAGTGTGACCGCCTTCAAGGATCTTCCCCTGGGTGATCGAGACCGGGAGTGGGACGGTGCCGCCGCGGAGAAGCACGTGCGCTCCTGGGCCGGCGCGCAGGACGAGCCCAATCAGAAATACCGGGACGCCCACGTCTGGTACGACAGCGACAAGAAGGACAACTTCACCGCCTACAAGCTGCTGATCGCGGATGTGGTCGGCGGCGAGCTGGTCGCCGTCCCGCGCGGGATCATGGCCGCGGCGGCCGTGATGCAAGGCTCCCGAGGTGGGGTCGATCTGCCCGGCTCGGACGTCGACCGGGTCAAGAGTCACCTGGCCAAGTACTACGCCAAGATGGACGAGACCCCGCCCTGGGAGCGTGACTGAACCGGCAGCACCGACCCGGTGGGTCCCGGGTCCGGTCGGGTCCTGGGCCCGGTCAGATCCCGAGCCCGGGCGAGCGCGGGCTCGGACCGGAGCCGACCGGATACAGGTCCCGCTCCAGCAGGGCGTCGATGTGAGCGGCGTCGACCGGGGTCGAGAACAAGAAGCCCTGCCCGACATGGCATCCCGCGGCCTGCACGATCTCGGCTTGAGCGTCGGTCTCGATCCCCTCGGCCACCACGGTCAGGTCCAGGATCTGGGCCAGAGCGGTCACCGCGGTGAGAATGCGCCGGTCGTCGGTGTTCTCGGCCAGGTTCGAGACCAGCCCCTTGTCGATCTTGAGGACACCGATCGGCAGCTGCCGCAGGTGAGTCAGGGAGGTGTGCCCGGCGCCGAAGTCGTCCAGGGCCAGCCGCACCCCGAGCCGGTGGACCCGGGCCAGTTCCGCGGCCACCCCGTTGTCGTCGTCCACAATGGTCTGCTCGTTGATCTCGATGATCAGCAGGTGCGGCGGCAGACCGGAACGGCTGAGCGCGCTGGCCACCTCCGCGATCAGCGAACCGCGCCCGGGCCGGAGCATCTCGGCCGAGACGTTGACGTTCACCGGGGTCGGATGGCCGGCCGCGGCCCACTGCCCGGCCTGCCGGCAGCCCTCGGTCAGCACCCACCGGTCGACCTCGATCATCAGTCCGGCCTCCTCCGCGATCGGCAGGAACGCCGAGGGCAACAGGACGCCGTGCCGCGGGTGCCGCCACCGGACCAGCGCCTCCACCCCGCTGACGAACCCGCTGCGCAGGTCGACCAGGGGCTGGAACTGCAGGAACAGCTCGTCCCGGCGGACCGCGTGCCACAGGTCGACCCCCAGCTCGCGGCGGCGGGCGGCACCGGCGTCCACCACCGGGTCGCTGGTCTCGGTCCGGTTGCGGCCCAGGCCCTTGGCCCGGTACATCGCGGCGTCGGCCCGGCTGAACAGCGCGTCGGCGTCGGCGCCGTCGTCCGGCCAGACCGCGAGCCCGACGCTGCCGGTGACGATCATCTCGTGCCGGCCCAGTTGCATGGGCTCGGCCAGCGCGGCCAGCAACTGGTGGCCGACCCGGACCGCGCCGTCCAGACCGACCCCGGCCAGGACGACGGCGAACTCGTCGCCACCGAGCCGGCCGGCGGTCTCGTGCTCGCCCCGCGCGGCCATCAGCCGCTGCCCGACGCAGGCCAGCACCTGGTCGCCGACCGGGTGACCGAGGCTGTCGTTGATCACCTTGAACCGGTCCAGGTCAAGGATCAGCAACGAGCAGCGGCCACCCTCGCGGCGGGCCCGGACGATCGCCCGGTCCAGCTGCTCGACCAGGTGACGGCGGTTCGGCAGCCGGGTCAGCTGGTCGAAGTCGGCCAGCCAGCGCAGCCGGCGTTCGGCGTCCTTGCGGGCGGTGATGTCGCGCAGTTGCACCAGTTGCCCGGCCTGGCGCCCGCTGTGATCGTCCAGCGGCGACATCACCACCTCGAACTCGAGGGTGCCGCCGTCCTGCTCCAGCTTCAGCTCGGCGCCGGAGGCGGTCGCGTCCAGCAGGACGACGTGCTCGCGCAGCAGGTTCTGCATCAGGGTGCCCACGTCGGCCCCGCTGCCGAGGACGGCGATCGAGGCTGGATTGCGGTCGACCACCCGGCCGTAGGCGTCGATCACCAGGATCGGGTCGGGGATCCGGTCGAAGGTGGCCGACCGGGCGACGGGCAGCAGGTCGAGCAGCCGGTACCGGAACGCACCCCAGACCAGGACCAGCCCGCCGAACGACACCGCCACCGGGGTCGGGTCGTAGGTGTCGGCCAGCGGCAGCCGCAAGCACGAGGCGAGGTTGCTGGCCAGCGGGAACAGGACGGCGACGAACAGGATGAGGCTCTGTCGCCGGTACAGCGTGGACACCCGGAGCAGCCGCACCACCAGGGCCGCCGTGCCCAGCGTGATCAGGGTGTTGGTGTAGGCGAAGTGCACCCAGAACAGCGGCCCGACCTCGACCACCGGCACCCGGGCCACCGGGCCGGGCCCGAACCGGCGAACCAGGTCGTGGGTCCCGGGCAGCAGCAGGGCGGTGAACAGGACGACCGGCTCGACGGCCAGTACGGCCAGCAGGCGCCGGCTGATCCGATCTCGGCGGCCGGTGTACTCCAGCACGAAGGCCAGCCAGGCGGCGGGAAGCAGGGCGGTGCCGACAAATTCCAGCGACCCCCACCACTCGCGACCGGTGCGGCCCACGGTGATCAGTTCCATCGCGTAGGCGCCGCACCAGATGCCGGCCGAGAGCAGCAGCAGGCTCAGGCTGATCCGGCCGGCCGAGAGCCGGCGGCGCCAGACCCCGACGGCAGCGGCCAGGTCGACCAGGGCCGAGACGATCAGCACCGCCGGCACCAGGGAGAGATGGAACGTCATCGACATGGTTCCACCTCAGTCCCTCGGGCGAGCGCGGTCAGACCGCCGGCGTCCTGCCGTGACCACCACGGTGCCATCTCGCGACCGGGCCTGAAGGGCGAATAGGCCCACTCGTGAAATATGTGCCGGAACCGATGGTGCTGGTGGGGCCCGGGTTTCCGGTGAGCTCGCAGGGGTGGTCAGTAGGCCCCGGAGCCGCGGACGACGGCGCTGACCGTGCGCCAGAGGATCGACAGGTCGAGGGTCATCGTCCAGTTGTCCACGTACCGCAGGTCGAGCTGCAGGGACTGCTCCCAGGTCAGGTCGGAACGGCCGGACACCTGCCAGAGACCGGTCATGCCGGGGCGGACCCGCAGCCGGCGGGTGGCGTCGTCGGAGTAGTCGGCGACCTCGGAGGGCAGCGGGGGCCGGGGCCCGACCAGAGACATCTCACCCTTGGCCACGTTGATCAGCTGAGGCAACTCGTCCAGCGAGTACTTGCGCAGCCGGCGCCCGACCGGCGTCACCCGCGGATCGCCGCGGATCTTGAACATCACGCCGTTGCCCTCGTCGTGGTTGACCAGGTCGATCAGCCGGTGCTCGGCGTCCGGCACCATCGAGCGGAACTTGTAGATCTGGAACTCGCGCCCGCCCACGCCCACCCGGGTCTGGCGGAACAGAGCCGGCCCGGGGCTGGTGATGCGCACGGCCACGGCGATGGTGAGCAGCAACGGCGAGAGCGCGATCAGGATGGCGGTGCCGAGCAACCGGTCGAACGCCGACTTCAGCAGCATCTGCCCACCGCCGGCCGCCGGCCGCTCCAGGTGCAGCAACGACAGGCCCGCCATCGGCCGGATCGACAGCCGGGGTCCGGCCACCTCGACGATGCCGGGCGAGACGATCAGCTCGACGTCGCGCTCCTCCAGGGCCCAGGCCAGCTGGCGCAGCGGGTGCCCCCAGAAGTCCGGGTGCGACACGACGGCGACCACGTGGGCCCCGGTGGAGTCGACCGCGGCCAGGATGTCGTCCGGCCCGCCCAGCACGGGCACGCCGTCCAGGTCGGAGGGGATCACCGACAGCGGCGGAAGGCAGACCCCGACCGGGTCCAGGCCCCGGTACGGCGTCCGCTTGAGCAGGTGGACCAGCTGCACCACGGCGTCCCCGGTGCCGACCACGATGGTCTTCTCCATCCCGGTGCCCTGGCGCCGGGCCCGGTGCAGGCGCATCCGCAGCACCTTGCGGGCCGCCAGCGAGCCGAGCACCGTGACCGGCACCGCGAACACCACGATCGAGCGCGAGACGTTGCTGTTGGACAGGTAGGAACTGACCGCGATGGCTGCGAACAGCACCAGCCCGGAGCGGACCACCCGGTCGAACTCGTCGATCCCGGTGCCCAGGTAGCGCTGCTCGTAGGTGCGGTGCAGGCCGGCGATGAGCAACCAGATCGGCGGCAGCGCCAGCGGCACCCGGGCCCACCAGTCGGGCGCGTCGCCGTCGAACCGCAGGGTGATCGCCAGGCCGGCGGCCAGGGCCGCGACCAGCGCATCGGCCAGGATCAGGGTGCGCCGGTACCGGGTCATCATCACCCGGGCGTCCGGCGCCGGACGCCGGGAGGCCAGTAGCGACGGCATTCGGCGGACCCCCATTTCCCCATCCCCGTGGTGCTCGTCCGCCCAAGATAGGGCACCCGTGGACGACACGCGCGAGGTTCCCGGCAACCCGGATTGCTCTGCCCAGGAACGGTTTTGCGGCGAAATCGACCACGCCTGACCGCCCTGCACCAAATGCGGTGAGCGGGAGTGGCGGATGGGGCCCGAGTCTCCTGCGAGGGTGAAAACGGTTGGCCGCGGCGATCGGCCCGCTGGTTGAATCGCGGGCATGCCGATCAGTGCCCCGCGGTCCGAGTCACTGGAACTGACCCCGCTCAGCCGGGCCCCGCAGCTGCGGCTGCGAGTGCCGGGGTCCAAGAGCCTGACCAACCGGGCCCTGCTCTGTGCGGCGCTGGCGCCCGGGGTCAGCACCCTGCGCGGCGCCCTGGTCGCCGACGACACCGAGGCCATGCTGGACGCCGTCCGCCGGCTCGGCGCCGTCGTCACCGCCGATCCGGGCGATGGCACGCTCACCGTGACCGGCGCCGATCCGCGCAGGCGGGCCGCCGGGGTGCGGGTCGACGCCCGCCACTCGGGCACCACATCCCGGTTCGTGCTGCCCGTGCTGGGCCTGATCCCGGCGGCCAGCGAGCTCGACGGGGGTGCCCAGCTGCGGTCCCGGCCGTTCGGCGACCTGATCAGCGCCCTGCGTCAGCTCGGGGCCGGTGTCAGCGAGCACGCCGACCTGGGCCGGCTGCCGCTGACCGTGAGCGGGCCGCTGGTCGGCGGCCGGGTGGAACTGCCCGGGCACGTCTCGAGCCAATTCCTCTCCGGCCTGCTGATCGCCGGCCCGCTGATGCCCGAAGGGTTGCAGGTCGAGCTGACCAGCCCGCCCGTCTCGGTGCCCTACCTGCAGATGACGGCCGCGGTGATGGCCCTCTTCGGGGCGGTGGTGACTCCGTGGGCGGTGCCCGCGGGCGGGGCCGGCTACCGGCCCGCCGACCTCGCGATCGAGGCCGACGCCAGCGCGGCGTCCTACTTCTTCGCCGCGGCCGCGATCACCGGGGGCCGGGTGACCGTCATCGGACTGGACCGTTCCAGCCTTCAGGGCGACCTGGGCTTCGTCGACGTCCTGGACCGGATGGGGGCTCGGGTCGAGTACGGGCCGGGCGAGGTGACCGTCGCCGGGACCGGGACCCTGCACGGCGTTGACGTCGACCTGGCCGACCTCTCCGACACCGCCCAGACCCTGGCCGCGGTGGCCGTGTTCGCCGACTCGCCCAGCCGGGTGCGAGGGATCGGTTTCATCCGGGCCAAGGAGACCGATCGGATCGGTGCCATGGTCGCCGAACTGCGCCGGGCCGGGATCGGCGCCGAGGAGCACCCGGACGGCTTCGGCGTCGTCCCGGGCCGCCCGAGCCCGACCGAGTTCGCCACCTACGGCGACCATCGAATGGCGATGAGCCTGTCGCTGCTCGGCCTGCGGGTGCCCGGAATCCGGATCGCCGATCCGGGCTGTGTGGCCAAGACGTACCCGGGATTCTTCGCCGATCTCGCCCGCCTGGCCGGGAACTGAGCTCTCAGATCACCCGTCGCCATCGACCGCCACGCCGGGTACATTGGAGAGCGCTCTCTAGCGTAGATTTTGACCGGGTGGTAGAAATGGAGACTGCTCTAGTCGAGCGGGACGGTGAGCAGACCTTGCAGGAAGAACCGCAGCGACCCGACGAGGTCCACTTCACCCGGGTTGGACAGCCATTGAACCTGCAGCCCGTCCATCAGGGCGATCAGGCTCAGCCCGGCCAGTTCGGCGTCGATGTCAGTGCGCAGCTGGCCCCGCTCAGCCAGTACCTTGAACGACTCGACGGCGTACCAGCGAGCCAGGCGGTAGTGCCGCTCGAAGTACTCGTGCGCCGGATGGTCGGGGGAAACCGCCTCGGCGGCCAGGCGGGAGTACAGGTCCACAAAACCGGGGTGATCAAGATTGTGAGCAGCCAGCGAGATCAGACGGCCCAGGGCCTGCAGGCCCGGCGGTACGGTGAGCCGCCGGGCCTGGGCGTCCTGCGCGTCGCGCCGTTCCAGCACGGCCGCCAGCAGGGCCTCTTTGGTCGGAAAGTAATACAGCAGCCCGGCATGGGTGATGCCGACCCGTTTGGCGATCTCGCGCAACGACGCGCCGTGGTAACCGGCTTCGCCGTAGACGACGACCGCCGACTTGATGATGTCCTCGCGGCGAATGCGGCCCTTGGGATAACTCCCGGTCATGGGGCTGCCGATACCTCAGCAACATGCACCTGTGCATCATGCACCAGACCCCTCGTCCTGGAGAGCATCCGATGATCCCTTCAAGCGCCACGCGGGTCGTCGGCGACGACTCCTCGTTCACGCAGGCCGAGGGGACCGCCCCGCTGCCGTACCTCGACCCGCGGCTGCCGGTCCCAACCCGGGTGGAAGACCTTCTCGCGCGCATGACGCTGCCCGAGAAGGTCGGCCAGATGCTGCAGCTGAACGCCAAGGACGGTGTGCAGCACCTGATCGAGGACATGTACGCCGGTTCCATCCTGCACGCCTCGCCCGAGCGCATCCTGCAGGCCGGGGCCCTGGTCGATGAGTCCCGGCTGCGGATCCCGCTGCTGGTGGCCGAGGACTGCATCCACGGGCACTCGTTCTGGGAGGGCGCGACCATCTTCCCGACCCAGCTGGGCATGGCCGCGACCTGGGACCCGTCCCTGATCGAGCAGGTCGCCCGGGCCACCGCGGTCGAGGTCGCCTCCACCGGCATCCACTGGACCTTCTCGCCGGTCCTGTGCATCACCCGCGACCTGCGCTGGGGTCGGGTCAGCGAGACCTTCGGCGAGGACCCGTTCCTGATCGGCGAGCTGGCCTCGGCCATGGTCCGCGGCTACCAGGGCCAGGGCCTGGACGACGTCACCGCGATCCTGGCCTGTGCCAAGCACTTCGCCGGCTACTCCGAGACCCAGGGCGGGCGCGACGCCAGCGAGGCCGACATCTCGCGGCGCAAGCTGCGGTCCTGGTTCCTGCCGCCGTTCGAGCGGGTCGCGGCCGAGGGCTGCCGCTCGTTCATGCTCGGCTACCAGTCGATGGACGGCGTCCCGATCACGGTCAACAACTGGCTGCTGAACGAGGTGCTGCGCGGAGAGTGGCAGTACACCGGCACCCTGGTCACCGACTGGGACAACGTCGGGCGGATGGTCTGGGAGCAGCACGTCTGCGCCGACTACGCCGAGGCCGCGGCCCGGGCCGTGCGGGCCGGCAACGACATGGTGATGGCCACGCCGGGCTTCTTCGAGGGCGCCCAGGAGGCGATCGCCCGGGGAATGCTCACCGAGAGCGACGTCGACGAGGCCGTCCGGCGGGTGCTGGCCCTGAAGTTCGAGCTCGGCCTGTTCGAGAACCCGCGCCGCCCGGACGCCGCCCGCCAGGCCGCGGTAATCGCCTCGCCCGAGCACACCGCGATCAACCTGGAGATCGCCCGCCGCTCCCTGGTGCTGCTCAGCAACGACGGCACCCTGCCGCTGCCGGCCGGCGACGCCGCCCGCACGGTCGCCGTCATCGGGCCCAACGCCGACGACCAGCACGCCCAGCTCGGCGACTGGGCCGGAGCCTCGGGCCAGACCGACTGGCTGCCCGACGGCCATCCGCGGGAGATGACCCAGACCGTGCTCGACGGCCTGCGGTCGCTGGCCCCGCAGGGCTGGACGGTCAGCCACACCCGGGGCGCCGACATCCTCACCGTCGGGCCCGATCCGGAGGGCGACCTACTGCCCGACGGCCAGCCCCGCCCGCCGGTGGTGATCCCGAGCGAGCCCGACGCGGCCATGATCGCCGAGGCGGTGGCCGCCGCGAAGGCCGCCGACTACGCCGTCGCCGTCGTCGGCGACCGGATCGAGCTGATCGGGGAGGGCAAGTCCACGGCCACGCTGGAGCTGATCGGTGGGCAGATCGCCCTGCTCGACGCCCTGGCCGCGCTGGACACCCCACTGATCGTCGTCCTGATCAGCTCCAAGCCGCTGGTCCTGCCGCCGTCGGCCCTCGGAGCGGCGGCCATCGTCTACGCGGCCAACCCGGGCATGCAGGGCGGGCGGGCCGTGGCCGAGCTCGTGCTGGGCCTGATCGAGCCGTCCGGGCGCCTACCGGTGTCGTTCGCGCGGCACGCCGGGCAGCAGCCGACCTTCTACAACCAGGTCTCCGGCCAGCACAACAACCGTTACGCCGACCTGACCCAGAGCCCGGCCTTCGCCTTCGGCGAGGGGCTGAGCTACACCACTGTGGAGTACGCCGACCTGGAGGTGCTGACCCCGGAGCTCAATCGGGGCGACACCGTTCACGCCCGGGTCACGGTGCGCAACACCGGATCCCGACCGGCGGTGGAGACCGTTCAGGTCTACCTCAGCGACACCGTGACCTCGGTGACCTGGGCCCAGAAGGAGCTCAAGGCCTACCGCCAGGTGCACCTGTCGCCGGGCCAGGAGCTGACCGTCGATCTGGACCTGCCGGTCGCCGACTGCACCCTGGTCGACGCCGAGGGCAACCGGGTGGTCGAGGCGGGAGCGTTCGAGCTGCTGGTCGGGCCGTCCTCGCGGGACGAGGCCCTGCTGCGGGCCGGGTTCGTGGTCGGGGGATCCTGACCCCGGCCCCGGCTCCGGCCGGTGCTGGGCGACCGCCGGTGAGGGTCAGAGCGCCTCGCCGGGGGCGAGGTAGCGGTATCCGGCCCCGGCGTACTCGCCCAGCCAGCCGTTGACGCTGTCCAGGCCGTGGTGGTTGAGCTGGCCGTCGTGGATCGGGAACACCCGCTCGGGCCGGACCGCCTGGAGGAACTCGATCGCCTCGGCCATCTTCAGCCACGATCCCTGAGCCGGGATCAGCAGGGTCTCGACCGGTTCGGCCGGCACGTGCAGCGAGTCGCCCGGATGGTAGATCGCGCCGTCCACGAGGTAGCCGAGGTTCGGGCAGTGCGGGTAGCCGTCGTAGATCACGGCGTGCTGCCCGCCGACGGCCCGGACCGCCAGCCCGGCGGCACTGAACGTCTCGCCGGGGGCCACCGCGATCGTCGTCACGCCGCTGATGTCGGCACCGGCCGGGGCGTGGATCGGCCGGTCCAGGCCGGCCAGGCGCTCGACGTCGATGTGGTCCTCGTGCTCGTGGGTGACGAGCACGGCGTCCACCCCGTTCAGGGCCTCGGGCTCGCTCCAGGTGCCCGGGTCGATCACCAGGACGCCGCCCTCGTGCTCGATCCGGACACAGGCGTGGCTGAACTTGGTGATTCTCACGATCACCGACCCTACGCACCCGGCAACGTCCGGCCGAACCAATTTCCGGTCGGCGAAAAGGGGTGATCAGCGAGGGGCGCTTGGGGGGACAATCCGGAGGTGACGGTGGACGGGGCGGCGGTGGCGGGGATCTCGGCCCGTGAGCGTGAGGTTCTGGCCGCTCTCGGCGAGCACCTGACCAACGCCGAGATCGGTGCCCGGCTTTTCATCTCGATCCGCACCGTGGAGAGCCACGTCTCGTCGCTGCTGCGCAAGCTGCGGGCCACCGACCGCCGGGCCTTGGCCGCGCTGGCCGTGGTGGCGCCCCGTGCGGCCGACGCGCCGGCCACCACCGGGCCGATGACGTCGGTCGCGGTGCTGCCCTCCCCACTGACCCCGTTCGTCGGGCGGGCGGCCGAGCGCTCGGCGCTGACCGACGCCCTCACCCGGCACCGCCTGGTCACGGCCGTCGGGCCGGGCGGGGTCGGCAAGACCCGCCTGGCCCTGGCCGTGGCCGCCGATCTGGCCGGCCGGCCCGGGCCGCCACCGGGGCAGCCCGCGTCGTCAGGGCAGAAGCCGGCGGGGCAGTTCCCGGACGGCGTCTGGTACGTCGACCTGGTGCCGGTGACCGATCCGCTGATGATCGCCCCGGCCGTCGCCGATGCGCTCGGCCTGGGCGAGCGCCGGACCGGATCGCCCACCGACAGCATCCTGGACTGGGCGTCCACCCGCGAGTGCCTGCTGATCCTGGACAACTGCGAGCACCTCCTGGACGGCGTGGTGGTGCTGCTCGAGCGGTTGCTGGCCGGCAGTCCCGGGCTGGCCGTGCTGGCCACCAGCCGGGCCCGGCTCCTGGTCCCGTTCGAATGGGTGTTCACCGTGCCCGGCCTGAGCATCGAATCGGGCGACGGCGGCCCGGGGGACGCCGTCGAGCTGTTCCTGGGCCGGGCCGCGGCCGGTGGCCGGGCCCTGACCGCCCAGGACCAGCTGCGGATCGGGGCTGTCTGCCGGGGGCTGGACGGGATGGCCCTGGCGATCGAGCTGGCCGCCGCCCGGTTCGCCTCGCTCGGCCTGGACGGGCTCGAGGCCGGGCTGGCCGACCGGTTGCGGCTGCTCACCGGTGGCCGCCGGATGGACGACCGGCACCGCTCGCTGCGCTCCACCCTCGACTGGAGCTACGCCCTGCTGGCCGATTCGGATCAGGCTGTGCTGCGCCGGATCTCGGTGTTCGCCGGGCCGTTCACCCCCGCCGCCGCCGGGCACGTCCTGGCCGGTTGGCCCCCGGTGCCGGCCGAAGAGGTGCCGACCGTCCTGGCCGGGCTGGCCGATCAGAGCCTGCTGATCACCGTCGCCGAGCCCGGCGGCACCCGTTACCAGGCGCTGGAGACCATTCGCCAGTACGGCGTGGAGCAGCTGCGGGGTTCGGCCGAGTCGCTCGAGGCCCGAGCCCGTCACCTCGACTGGTGCCGAGGGGTGGGCGAGGGCCTGGAGCACGCGCCCGATCAGCTCGCCGGGGCCTGGCGGGCCGCTTTCGATCAGGTCGCCGGCGAGTTGCGCAGCGCGCTGGGCTGGGCCGCGGACGACGTCCGGTACCGGGACCAGGCTTTCGAGCTGGCTCTGGGACTGGCTCGGCTGAGCTTCGTCCGCGGCCTGCCCGGGGAGGCGCAGCGACGCTACGAACAGGCCGCCGAGCTGGCCGTCGACGACCGGACCGCGGCCGAGGCCCTGCGCGGGGCCGCGGGCGCGGCCGAGTCACGCCATTTCGGCACCGACGCCCTGCGCCTGCGGCGGCGGGCGGCCGATGCCGCACTCCGGGCCGGCGACCGCAGCGGCGCGGCCGGCGACCTGGCCCGCAACGCCGAACTGGTCAGCCGAGCGCCCGGTCTGATGGCCGAACGCACGGCTCCGGGGGCGGCTGCGGCGCTCATCGCCGAAGCCCAGGCGATGGCCGGCGACGACCCCACCGTGCAGGCCCGGCTGCTGAGCGCCCAGGCGTTCGCCGGGGCGGTGGCCGATCCGGAGACGCTCGACCTGGTCGAGCGGACCATCGAAGTGGCCCGCCGCCTCGGCGAGCCCCTGATCGAGTGTGCCGTTCTCGACCAGCTCACGGCGATCGAGCTGGCGCAGGGCGAGGTCGGCGCGGCGGCCGCCAGTTCTCTGCGGCGGATCGAACTCCTCGGACCCGTTCCGATCACCGCGACCACTGCCCTGGAGTTCTTCGACGCCCACATCATGGCGGCCGAGTGCGCGATCGCGGCGGGCGACCTTCCGGGTGCGAGAATCATGGCCGAGCGGTTGCGGGATCTGCCTTTTCACCGCGAGGAGGCCCATCTGGCGTCGTCCCGGTTGCTGGTCGTCACCGTGCTGGCGGGGGATTTCGCAGAGGCCGCCGACCTGAGCGAACGCTATCTCGAGGGCTGGCAACGAGCCGGCCGGCCGCGAGCCGGCAACCTCAGTCGCGGCGCCTACGCGGCCGCCACGATGTACGGACTCCGCGGTGACGACCGGGCCCGGGCGGACTGGCTCGACGTCGTCGCGGCTCTCTCCTCTTCCGGGGTTCCGGTCTCCGACATCCATTTCGGCGAGTTCTTCGACGCGCTGCTGCTGTTGCACCGCGGCCGGCCCGACGAGGCCCTGCGGCTGCTGTCGAGCGCGCCGGAGGATTTCCGGGAGTGGTACAACGGCTTGTGGCGACCCTGGTACGCCGCCGTCTGGGCCGAGGCCGCCGTGCTCACCGGGCCGGTGGACGCCGGAGCCCGGCTCGAGCGGGCCCGCCGGGCCACGGCCGGTAATCCGATCGCGACGGCCATGGTCGAGCGGTCGGCGGCCTGGGCCGGCGACGACCGCAACGGGCTGGCCGCCGCGGCCGCTGCCCTCCAGGCCGCCGGATGCCGGTACCAGTGGGCCCGGACCCTGATCATGCTCGGCGGGGACGAGCGCCGGCAGGGCGAGGCGACGCTGGCCGCGATGGGGGCCACGGCCATGGCCTGGCCCTGAAACCGGCCTGGGTTCAGGGGCCGGTTTCAGGCGGGCTCAGCTGTGCTCGGCCAGCCGGGCCACGGCCTCGGCCCGCGACGTCGCGTAGCTGATCGGTGCGCCGGCCGTCTCGGAGGTGCGCTGCAACTGCATGGCCACCAGCGGGTTCTCGACGATGATGACCGAGTACCGCATCTGCCGTTCGTTGGCCACCGCCATCGTGTCGCCGAGCACCTCCTGTACTTCCGGGGGCGTGGCGCCGAGCTGCGACATGTCGCTGAGTACGGTGAAGCCGGGGCTGGTCCGGTGGAACGCCGCGATCAGTTCCGGCCCGAACCGCTGGGCCAGTGGCAGATCCCACTCGCCCCGCATGGTCAGGTGGACCCGGTTCGCCGGTGCCTCCCAGACCACGTCGTAGCTGCCGGGAACCTTCTCCACCGGGGGGAGGGCCAGCCGGCCCAGCACGGCCTTGAGTTCCGCGGCCAGCCGGGTGATCTCGCTGACGGCCTGGTGGCTGCTGGTGGCGGCCCGGGTGGTCTCACCGGACCGCTCGGCGACCACGGCGACCGATCCGGCGATCGACTCGGCCTGCCGGGCCACCTCGCCGGTGGTCGCGGTCAGTTGCTCGGTGGTCCGGGTCTGCTCCTCCATCGCCGAGGCGATGCTCTGCTGGAACTCGCTGATCCGGTCGATGATGCCGCGCACCTCGTTGATCGCGTCGATCGCCGAGGCGGAGTCACCCTGGATCCGCTCCACCGTCTCGGCGATCTCCTTGGTCGCCCGGGCCGTCTCGTTGGCCAGTTCCTTGACCTCGGTGGCGACGACGGCGAAGCCCTTGCCGGCGTCCCCGGCCCGGGCCGCCTCGATGGTCGCGTTCAGGGCCAGCAGGTTGGTCTGCTCGGCGATGGAGGTGATCGCCTTGATGATGTCGCCGACCCGCACGCTCGACTCGGCCAGCGCGCCCATCGTGGCCACCGCCGCGTTCACCACCACCACGCCGGAGGTCGCGGTGTCGGCGGCCTGGGTCGCGCTACGGGAGATCTCGGCGATCGCCGACTGCATCTGCTCGCCCGCCGTGGCCATCGCGGCCACGTTGTTCGAGACGTCGGACGCGCTGGCCGCGATCGCGCCGGCCCGTTCGCTGGTGTCCTGGGTGCCCTCGCGGATCGTCGCCCCGGCCCCGGCCATCTCCTGTCCGGCGATGGTCAGCAGGTCGGCCGCGGCGGCCAGCGGTCGCAGGGCGCTGCCCAGAGCGGCCACCGAGTCGCCCAGCGGCGAACCGTCGGCGGGGGCACTCAGGTCACCGCGGGCCAGGGCCCGGACGGTGACCTCGGCCGGCCAGGCGGAGGTCGGCCCACCGTGACCGGTCCGGGCTCCGAGAACCAGGGCGGCGATCGCCAGGATCACGCCGACCGCGACCGTGACCAGGTCGGGGGTGTTCACCACCGGGAGCAGGGCGGTGACGATCAGGCCGGCGCAGGCCAGGTGGAGGGGACGCATCGGGGTGATATCGGCAGACCCGATCCGGTGCTGAACCGGGCCCGGTACCCGGGTTCACTCTCGCGGGAGCTCAGATCCCAGGGCGAGTGGACGAGGAGGTGCTCTGCACACTTCGGTCGATGCGATGCAGGGGGACAGGCGCGTGGAGAGTTGGGACGCTTTGCTGGACGACCGAGCCCGGGCTCGGGCCCGGGCGGACGACGAGGCGTTCAACCGCCTGATCGACGCCGAGTTCGGACCGGGCGGGGCGACCCTGGCGTCGCTGCGCCGGCTGGTCCGGGCGGCCCGGCCCGGACTGCTGCCGCGCGAGCGGCCGGCTCGGCACGCACGGGACTGACCCCTGGGCCGACCCAGGGATCAGAGGCGGCCGATCGCCGTCCGCGCCAGCTCCAGGGCTTCGGGCTTGGCCACGTCCGGTGCCGGGATGGAGCTGCCCGAGAACAGCACCTTGAGGTGAGTCTGCCCGATCATGACGTGCAGGGTGTCCAGCTCCGGCACCCAGTAGGCCTGGTCGCCGAGGCCGGTCACCGGGACGGTCTTCTGCCCGCTGTTCTGCAGTTCCTTGTACTCCTGGGCGCCGGTGGCCAGGGGGTTGTCCGAGACGAACACGATCTGGCCGCCCGAACCGATGGCGTACTGGCACAGCGGTGGCCAGGAGTTGAGCTTGGTCCCGGGCTTGGTCGGGCCGCCGACGATCCGGCCGACCTCGGCCGAGGTCAGCGTGCGGCACGGGTCGGGCATCTTGTTCGCGTCCCACTGGGTGACGTGGGCGGCGGCGTCAGCCAGATCGGTCGGCGCCGGGGCCGACGAGGAGGCGCTCGACCGGCCGGCGCTGGGATCGAACTTGGGGACGCCGCAACCGGCCAGGGCGAGGCCGATCGCGAGGCCGGATCCGGCCAGGGCGATCAGCGACCGCGCGGAACGGTGGTGCGGGCGCGGCTGCGGGCTGGTCATGAGCACTCCGTCGTGGTCGTCAGGGGTTAATCGAGTGGTCCGTCCGGCGGGCCGCCCAGCTCGCCGTCCAACCAGGACTGGGCCACCGGCCCGGCCGGGCAGGCGAACACGGCGCTGGCCGTGTGCTGGCTGAACGCGTTGAGCGGGTCGTGGGCGGCCAGTCGCTGCTGGACCGGCACGAACTGCCGGACCGGGTCGCGCTGGAACGCGATGAAGATCATCCCGGTGTCCTGCAGCCCGTTGGCGTCGACGCCGGCGTCGTAGCTGTACGACCGTCGCAGGATGGTGGCGCCGCCGTTGGCCCGCGGCCGGGCCAGCTGGGCGTGGCCGCCGCCGGTGCGCTGGTTGGTGTGCCGGGTCCGCCCGATCAGGGTCTCCTGGTCGGACCGGCTGGTCCGGTCCCAGGTGTCCACGATCAGCCGGATCCGCCGGACGACGAGATAGCTGCCGCCGTGCAGCCAGGCCGGGCCGTCGTCCACCCACAGGTGCCGGGCGGTGGCGGCCGAATCGGTGACGTCGAGATTGGCCGTGCCGTCGCGGAAGTCGAACGGACCCCGCGGGTCGGAGGTGCCGTCCTGCTCGCGGTAGCCGACCTGCCGCCAGCGCATCCCGGCCAGCGGACGGGCGGCCGTGACCATCGAGCGCATCGCCCGGGACGCCGCCGCCGGGCTGCTCGCGCAGATCTGGATGCCGAGGTCGCCGTTGCTGCCCACCCGGTCCAGGGCCTCGCCCGGGAATGCCGGCAGCACCTTCAGCGGGGTCGGCCGGTCCGGGCCCAGGCCGAGCGGTGCCTGCTCGAACAGGGCCGGCCCGAACCCGATCGTCACGGTCCGCTCGGTGCTGCTCAGCCGGGCGCCGAGCGCGTTCCAGACCCGCAGCAGATCGGCCAGTTCGGCCCGGTGCGGGGTGAGCAGGTCGAACCCGGCGATCACGACGTACGGCAGGGGCGGGTCGGTGATCCCGGCCGGGTGCGGACCGGCGAACAGGGTCGCGGCGTCGGCCGGCCGGGCCGCCACCGCCGTGACGGCGATCGAGCCGGCGACCGGCAGGCCCACCGCCACCGCGGTCAGCAGCGAGCGGCGGCCCAGGGTCGGCGGCCGGGTGGGCTCGGCCCGGTCTGCTGCCACACGGGTATCACGGGCAGGAGGCGGTCCAGGGTTCAACCCGGCCGCGGCAACCGCGACCTCCGCCGTCGGGGCAGCGGAAGCCGAGACGGCGGCGTCCGATTCGTCCTCGACGTCCCTCACCTCGTCACGGTACCCCGGTGACGGGAGAGCGGTAGTGTCCGAATCGGGAGGATTACTGCGTTCGGGGGTTGCTGAGCCCGTATAGTCCCGACAATTCGGCGACCGGAGCGCGCTGATCAGGGTCGATGATCGCGATCCGGGCGAGACGAGCGAAGGGGTGGAGGGCGCTGTGGCCGTCATTTCCAGAATCGACCGGATGACCTTGAAGGCCGACCGCGTGATCCAGATCGTGCCGGAGATCTGGACGGCGGTGCCGTTCGTGACCGGTGACATCCTCACCCACGCGGTGGCCGGCTGGCTCGACGCCGAGCGCGGCTTCATCGTGCCGCCGATCAGCGGTGAGGGGATCATCAGCATGTTCAGCATCTGGGACAAGCCGGGTGACCTGCTCAACGAGGGCGTGGTACGGATCAAGCACCGGATGCGTCGCGACAACCCGGCCCTGCAGGACAACACCGGCGACACCACGTTCACGACCCAGTTCCCGGTGCTCCCGGGGGAGCGGATCCAGTCCTACGCGGGGCCGACCTGGATCGGAACCATCACCGCGGCACAGCCTTACGCCTTCGACGTCAAGGTCATCCTGTCGGACGACGGTCTCCGGCCCGACGGCTCCAAGATCCCCGACGGCTACCGGGCGCTACTGACCACGGCCGAGTTCAAGCTGCGCGTCGACCACTGAGGGCCGGTCGGCCGATCGAGCCGCGAGGGCTCAGACCAGGTCGAGGGCGATGCCGGTGTCGGGAGTGTGCTGGCGGAAGGCCAGCGCCCAGCCCCGCCCGACCCAGGTGTACAGGCTCGACACCTGGGCCCGGTAGGGCTCGCCGTTCACCTGCTGCGCCTCGACCCGGTAGGTCAGCACCACCGTCTCGCCGTTGACCAGGACGATCCGGTGCTCGGTCAGGGTGTAGTCCTGCCAGGCGGCCCGATCGTCCCACTGCCGCAGCAGATCGTCGCGCAGCAGCACATGTTCGGGGACCACGACGAAGGCATCCGCGGCCAGCACCCGGGCGTAGTAGTCATGCACATGACCGGACACCCCGGCCGCCCAGAACTCCTCTTCCAGTGCCCAGGCCTGGTCCACCGAAACCATCCCCCACCGCAGCGAGTCGTGCGGGCGCCGACCTGCGCCCGGCCTCGGAGGTTATCGGTTCACCGCCGCCTCGGCACGTCCACCTCAGCGCCGGCGCAGGGCCCGACGGGCCCGACCGAACATCATCCCGGAACCAGTGGTGACCGGCTCGGGAGCCGGCTCGACCGCGGGGACGGGGCCGGACGGCTGAGGGTCGGGAAAGGACAGGTCGTCGTACGCCCCGTTGTCGTACATCAGCCGGTTGTGGGCCAGCCGGTCCAGGGAGGCGCGGTCGAGCGGCAGACGGTCGTACGGTCGCGGGTTGTAGAGGCTGTCGTGCGGCAGCTCGGCCGACAGGTCCAGGATTCGCGGCTGTTCCGGGGCGGCGGCCAGATCGCGGGCGTGCTGGGCGCCGGTCCGCCAGCCGCCGCGCGGCACCCGGCCGTGCCGAACGCCGTCCCGGGGCGGGGTCGTCGGGATGCGGTTCGTCGGGATGCGGTTCGTCGGGATGCGGTGGACCGGGGGGACGACGGGCGGCCGGGCCGGGCCGCGATGGGCCGTCGCCGGTGGCTCGGGCTGGGGCAGCCAGTCGTGGGCCGGCACCCGGGGCGAGACGTCGAGCCAGTCGGCGTCGTCGTCCGGCGGGCGCTCACTCGTCGATCCCGTCGATCCGGGGCCCGGGGCCGCGGGCGTTCCGGGACGCGCCGGGCCGGCTCCGGGCTCGGTCAGGTCCAGCCACGCCGACTCGGCCGACGCGGCCAGATCGTTCCAGCTCGACCCGGCCCGCGGGAAGCGGTCCATGACCGGAGCAGGGGTGGGGGTGGACGGGGCCTGCGAGGCGGACACCACCGACACCGTCGGCTCCGGCTGCGGGCGCTCGAACTCCGGCCCGGTCGGGGCGGTTGTCGAGATCGGCTCGTGGGCACCGACTTCTCGCGCCGGCGGCGGTTCGAACAAGGTCGGCGGCGGCACAACGGCAGCCATGAAGGTGCCCGGCGTCGAGTCCGCCGTCCAGTCGGGCGGAGTCGAGTCGGTCGGCGTGGAGTTCGGGGTCGCAGTCGAGTCGGTCGGCGTGGAGCTCGTGACCGGTGCCGGGCCCGCCTCGGCCGGTGGTGCGGTCTCGGCGGCGACCGCCGGCTCCTCGAACACCACCGCCGCGACCGGGGAGGTGGTGGCCCCCGGGGCCGGAGGAGCCGCCATCAGCGCGGGCCGGGGCCGGGCGAACGGCCGCACGGTACGCAGGTAGGCGCTGGTCGCGGTGGACAGTTCGGCCGTGTACTCCAGCAGCAGGTGCTGCTGGGCCGGGGTCAGCCCGATCAGCTCGTCGACCCCCGGCTCGGGCCGATCCGGGGTCGAGGTGAGCACACTGGTCAGCGATTCGCCGTCGCCGACCCGCTTGCGGCTCAGCGACAGCCGCCGGACCAGGTCGGCCACCACCGGATGGTCGGCGCTGAGCGAACCGCGGTCGATGTCGGCGGTCAGGTCCTCGTCGATCATCTCCACCGTGAGTAACAGGTCGGCCCGGGCGCTCCAGGGCCGGAGCAGGCAGAAGTGCACGATCAGGGCCGCGGCCAGGACGGCCTGACTGATCTTGACCAGTTCGATGTCGTCGAGCGTCATCGTCGGTCACATCTCCAGGATCAGGACGTCGTGCCCGTCGCCGGTGCCCGCGTCGCCGGCCCGCAGATCGATCCGGCGCCGGCCGGTGCGCCGGCCGGATTCGGACGAGCGCACGGTCTCGACGACCGGAATCCGCTCCCGCCGCGGCCGGGCGATGCCGATGCTGATCCCGCCCCGCCGGGCATCGCGCAGGTCGCGGATCCGGCGCCGGCGACGTCGTCCGTAGAGCAGTCGCCCGAGCACGATCAGCGGAGCCGCGACGACGACCGAGAGGCAGGTGCCGGTCGAAGGATTCACGATGTCCGAGCGAAGCAGATAGCCGATCACGCACAGCACGGCCACGACACCGAGCGCGACGATCAGAGTGACCAGTGAACCGAGCCGATCGGGCGGCGGAGGCCGGTCCCAGGGCGTTGCTTGTGACACTCCGGCCTCACCTTCCCGTGCGGTATTCACCGTCCACATGACGCTTACGGACCCTAGGACAATCGCGCCCCACCGGTCGCACGGCGAGTCCGTGTCGACCCGCTATGCGACGTCACCATTTCGGGCTACATTCGGCCCGGCGAGCTCGCGTTCCCGATGAAATGTGAGAGATGCACCGGTATCGGTGTCTGGCATGGGATGATCCGCGAGCGATGTCTTGACTCGACACTCGTAGTGACTGATGGTTCCCAAAAGGAACATCGCCTTCACCGGATCGGGTGGTAGCCAGCCGGTCACCGACCCAGGGGGAGCGTGCCATGGATTCCGCCTCGACCAGTTCACCGAACATCGCCGCGGACGACGCCCCGTCCTCGCCCAGTGGCAGTGCCGTGCCTCAGGCCCGGCCGCCGTCGGGCGACCCTCTGGAGCAGCCGGACCGAACCGGGATCGACCCCGGCCGCCCCGAGCCGCCGCCCTTCGTCGTCCCGGGCGATCCGGTGACCCGGCTGCTCTGTGCCGCCGTCCATCTGAAGGCGTCGTTCGCCAACCACGTGCACAACGAGCTGGTCGAGCCGGCCCACCGGGCGATGGCCCCCAACTGGAACATCGACACGCTGGCCCTGGTCCGGCACGCCGAGCAGGCCCGCCAGCGCCGGGTGACCCGCGACCTCTGGCTGCTCGTGGTGTTCGCGGTGACGGTCGCCGTCGCCGAGTGGGCGACCGCCTCGGTGCTGACCGGCCGCCTGGGCGCGTTCATGGTCCTGCTGATCTACGCCGTCGGGCTGCTGCTGTCCTACGCCGCCTCGTTCGCGATCGTCTGGTGGCACTACGCCGCGGTGCATCGTTCGGCGGTGGCGGTCGTCGGGGTGCGGGGGGTCGAGGCCGAGGAGCCGCCGCCGCTCGACCCCAAGGTCGAGGAGTCGCTCGCACAGGCCTCCCGGGCCAATGTGATGCTGTTCAGCGGCAACTCCCCGTTCGTCGGTTCGGGCGAGGTGCTCGACCGGTGGACCCTCACCGTCGACATCAGCCAGGGCCGGCTGCGGCCCGACGGCGAGCGCGACGTGCCGCAGCCGTTCGACAGCCTCGACCTGCATGAGGCGCTGCTGGCCGAACTGCCCGAGTCGATCAGCCCGCGGCCCAAGGGTGGTCACCGGCTCTACGTGGTGGGGGGCCACGCGGCGGCCGTCGGTGGTCTGTTCCGGGCCGGTCCCCTCGAGCGAGACGACGCCTCGGCGATCCAGTTCCGCCGGCCGGTCACGGTCATCCCGGAGGAGCGGATCAAGAACTACATGCGACACCCCATGCCGTCGGCCCGGCCCTACACCTACTTCGAGCTGACCGGTTGGGACGGCCAGGTGGTGGTCAGCCTGTTCCTGCGCACCGTGGTGCGGTACCCGATGCTGTTCGTCGAGATGACGGTGACGGCGCTGCGCCCGTTGCGCGACGAGTTCGGCGACGTCGCCACCATCCGGCTCGGCCCCGGCGTGCACCGGATGCCGGTGCTGCGCTCGGTGCTGCCCCGGGCCTTCCCGCTGATGTTCGGCAGCCCGCGCCGGGCCCTGGCGGTGCTGCGCGGCAACCGGGCCGACGAGGTGGCCCGCAAGGATCTCGAGCAGACCCTGGCCGAGCGCGGCGACGTCAATTTCGCCGCCGGCCCCTCGCTGCGCGAAGAGGTCGCCCGCGGCACGAACGGCAATCACTTCGGATACATGGACGAGCAGATGTACTACCGGGTGTTCAACCGGCGATCCCTGGACTGCGTGCGCGACTACCTCAAGGCGATGAAGGTCGACATCACCGACTTCGAGAAGCAGCAGACCGTCATCGTGGAGAACACGATCGTGAATGCCCGCACCATCTACGGTGCGGGGGTGGCGAACGCGAACGCCACAGCAGGCGACTGATTGCTCACGAGTGGTCAAATGTGCTGGCCGAGGCCGGTCTCCGCGGGGGACGGTCTGGTTCGACGGGGAGAAGCTGCGATCGACGGGGTGTGCAGATGGTAACAAAACGGCCGTGGTTTCTGCTGATTGTGGCGGTTCGGTGACAGAGGGCCCGCGTTTTTGCGAAACTGTCAACTATGTTCCGAAAGTGGCGCGAATGGAGCCGGGGTCGGCATGACTGAGATGCCGGTGCCGCGCCCGCGAGTCCCTCAGAAGTCGGCCCTGCCCTACGCCGTGATCAGTTTCGGCTCCGACCGGCGGCTGCTGGTGCTCGGGCGCGAGCTCACCGTCGGTCGCGGCCAGACCTGCGACCTGAGGATCGCCGACAGCCCGTCCGACGACCACGTCTCTCGGATCGCGGCCACGGTGCGGACCCTTGAGGACTGCGTTCTGGTGCGCAACGAGTCGGCCACCAAGCAGCTGGCCCTGCGCCCGCTGGTCGGCAAGGAGCGGCTGATCGGCCCGCGCGAGGCGACCACCTCGCTGCCGCACTCGGAGTTCTTCCTGATCGCGACCGGCCGGTTCGGTACCGAGTACGCCGTCCATGTCGACGTGCGCGACCTCACCCAGGACACTCAGCCCCCGGGAGCCGACCCGGAGACGTCGGCCACGGTCAGCGTGCCGCCGATCAGCCCGACCGACGTCCAGCGGCAACTGCTGGCCGCGCTGTGCGAGCCGCTGCTCACCCGCACCGGTCCACGGGCCTCACCGGCCACGTACCGGCAGATCGGCGAGCGGGTCGGCCGGCGCCCCGACTACGTGCGCAACGTGCTCAAGCGCTTGCGCGAGCAGCTCGCCGCCCAGGGCGTGGCCGCCCTGGTCACGTTCAACCTCGACCATGTCTCCGAGGACTTCCGGCTGCCGCTGGCCATGTGGGCCATCCACAGCGGCACGATCACCACCGCCGACCTCGCCGGGCTGGACCAGTGACCCAGGCCGACATCGGCCCCGACCACCCGGCTGCCGACCACCCGGCTGCCGACCACCCGGCTGCCGCGCACCGGCAGGACGAGCTCGGCGCCCGGGTCGAGGACCCGCTCGACGGTCTGCGGGTGGTGGCCGACGACACCATCACGGCCGGCGGCACCAGCCCGGACGACGGCCGCCACCTGGTCGACGTCGACCACCGGGCCGCGATGGCCGGCGAGTCCGAGCCCAACGGCTGGTTCGCCGGCCCCTACACCGACCCGGACCGGTTCGAGCTGCTCGGCCGAGGCTTGTCCGGTGGCGAGGGCAACACCTGGCGGGCCCGGTACCAGGGGCAGCTGACCTCGCCGCTGACGCTCGCGGTCAAGGAGCTGCGCCGCCCGCCGCACGCGCCGGCCGAGTGGCCGACCGACGAGGACGTCCGGCGCTGGGAGGACCAGCGAGCCCTGTTGCAGTACATGCGGATCGACCATCTGGTGACGGTGATCGACATCTTCGTCGGGCCGCCGCCGCACCTGCCCGGCCCGAGCCGGCGGCGAGTGCCGGAGACGCCGTACCTGGTGATGGAATGGGTGTCCGGGCCGACCCTGGCCGACGAGCTGAGCGGGGTCGCGGCCCGGCCGGAGACGATCGACGCCCGGCTGGCTCACGTCCAGCACGTGGCCGAGGCGCTGCACGCCCTGCACTCGCGGACGGCCTCGGCCGGCAACCCGACTCTGCACCGCGACGTCAAGCCGACGAACTGCATCCTCGACCCCCGTCGCGGCGTCGTCCTGGTCGACGTCGGAACCATGCGCCGGGTCGATGACGGCTACGACCACGCCGGGTTTCACACCCCGGCGTACACCGCTCCCGAGGTGCTCCAGAACCCGCACGCCCCCCGGGCGGCGTCCTCGGACCTGTACTCGCTGGGGGCCCTGGCCTATTTCTGCGTGCTCGGCGAAGATCCGCCCAAGCCCGACCAGCCCGAGGTCTGGGCCGAGATGGAGACCCGGTTGCTGGCCGCGGCCCGGGCCGCCGGGGTCGCCGACGGGCGCGGGTTCGTCAGCCACTTGCGGCTCATGCTCGACCCCTCGTCAGGCTCGCGGCCGGCCGACGCGATGTCCTGGGCCCGCCGGTTGCGGGCGCTGGCCGCCCCCCGCCAGCATCGGGTGCCCTTCGCTCGGCACCTGTCGGCGACCACGCTGCACGTGGCCGTGGTCGCTGTCCTGGCCGTGCTGGCCACCCTGGCGGTGGTGATGTTCCGTTCCGGGGACGACGCGAACCGGGGCGTCCCCGCTGGTCAGGCCGGTCAGGGGGTGGCCGGCGGGGGTGCCGGAGCCGCGCCCGGGCAGCCTGGTGGGGCCGCGTTCAACCCACCCCCCGGCCCGCCGCCGGGATTTCCGGGCGGGCCCACGTTGCCGCCCGGCGGGAAATACGGCCCACCGCCCGGCAGCCCGGACGGGACCAGGCCGGAGATCATCGGCACTCCCGGTCCGAACGGCACGATCGTCTCCGAGATCGCGGCCATCACCTCGCCCGGCAGCCAGACCTCGGTCAACCAGTGCCTGGAGGTCACCGGCACATCTCGGCTGCCCGGGGGACAGACCCTGATGCTGTCGGTCGAGAACCTCAGCTTCCAGGACGGCGTCAAGCACCTGCAGCCGGTGCAGGGCTGGCAGCGCCCCGCGAAACTGGCCCACTGGCGCGGCCGGCAGTTCGCCGGCCGCCCGGAGGACCCGCCCGGCCAGAGTTACCGGCTCGAGGTGTTCATCGTCCCCCTGGCCACCCTCAAGCGGCAGGCTCCGAAGGTGGACGACCCGGGCCCGGGCTGGGGCACCGCGATGCCGAAGGGGGCCAAGGTGGTGGCCGCGCTGATCGTCACCCGTGCTCCCGACCGGCCCGCCTGCTGATCGGACCGGCCCACCGACTGCCTTTGCCTTTTTGTTGCGTTCGTCGACCGACCCAACCGGCTCCTGCCGTCATCGGAGTGAGTGGGCCGCAAACGCGGCCACCGCACGCACCCCGACCTCAGGAGACCCCGATGTTCAGCCCGCGCGCCCTAATCGCCTCCACCGGCCTGCTCGCCCTCGGCGTGGCCGCCGCGACGTTCGCGGGCCCGGCCGCGATGGCCTCCGCCGCCACGAGGTCCGGCTCGACCCCATCGCCGCACTACGTGAAGATCGCCGAGCCGTTCAGCGCGCCCGGCCCGACCTGTACCAAGGACGACACCACCCTGGCGATCAGCTTCTGCATCCTGGTCCGGGTGGTTCGGGTCGACCACACCGTCAACGCCCTGCAGAAGGACCGGTTCGACCGGGCCCGCACCAGCAAGGCGAAGAAGGCTCTGCTGGCGAAGGACGCCAAGTGGAACGCGGCCCGGGTCAAGGGCTGCGCGGCAGCCGGCCACACCGGCGGCACGATCGACCGGATCACCGAGGCCCAGTGCCTGCTGAAGAGCAGCAAGCACCGCGCGATCAGGCTGATCGACGCCGTGTGAGCCCGCCGCCGGGCCCGGGCCGGCCCGGCGTGACATGCTGACCGGGACGGCTCAGGAGGCCCGATGACGATGATCCGACCAGCCTTCTTCGCCCGGCCCGACGGCCCCGCGATCACGCTGCGCACTGTCCCGCGCCTGGCCAACTACAACCGCAGCGGGGAGTCCGGCGAAGCTCGCCTGACCCGGGTGCTCGACCACGGGCAGGAGTTCATCGATCCGGCCCTGGAGGCCGTGGCCGGCCCGGTGGCTCTGCGGTTCGACGTCGGCCTGCCGCCGGCGGTCCGGCTGCTGGACGAGCGCGACCTGGACAACTTCCTCCTGCCCCTGACCGCGCACCTGGCCCTGAGCAGCCCGAACCCGATCGTGTCGGTGTGGGGCAGCAAGCGCTACGCCGACGAGACGACGTTGCGGATCGAGGCGGCCCGGCCGCAGCCGGAACCGGCCGGGCCCGGGTTGCTGGTGCTGACCGCCTCGGTCGTCGGCGAACGGAACGACTTCAAGGCCGGGCTGCGCCAGCAGGTGCGCGACCGGCTCGCCGATCAGCCGCCGCTGGCGGACGGCCCGGTGATCCTGGAGCTGAGCTTCGTGGTCGGGCCGGGCCGCAACTGGCTCGACCTGTGGTGGTCGACCCTGGACGGGCTCGGGCCCCTGCTCGGGCAGTCACCGGCCGAGCCCGAGTGGCATCCGCGGGACGGGCGGATCGTTGATCTGGGCCTGCACGGCACCGTCGACCCGGGGCTGGGCGACGACGTCCTGATCGGCGTGCGGGCCCGGACCGGATGGCTGGACCCGGTTCCTTCTCCGTGACGCCCGCTGACCGGGCCGATCAGGCGGCAACGCTATGACGGTTGGCATATTCGCTGCTACGGTCCTTCTATGACGACCGTCAGATTCCTCGAAGGAGCGCTCTCATGCCGATGATCGACGTCTACGCCGGCGCGGGCATGTTCGCCGACAAGCACCAGCTCGCGATCGACCTGGCCACCACCGTGATGACGATCGAGCAGGTGCCGAACATCCCGATGTTCCGCCAGAACACGGCGGCCTTCATCCACGAGCTGCCGGCCGGGGATCTGTCCAACGTGGACGGCGACAGCACCTACGTGCGGGTCCAGGTGCTGACCAACGCCGGGGCCCTCGACCGCGACAAGCAGCTCGCCGTGGTCCAGCAGCTCACCGAGGTCGTCGCGGCCGCCGCCGGCGATCCGACCCTGGTCGGGCGCACCTGGGTGATGCTGACCGAGGCGGTCGAAGGCGGCTGGGGGCTGAACGGCCACGCCAACACCAACGCCGAACTCGTCACCGCCGCGCGGGCCCAGATCGCCGAGCTGCAGGCCAAGAGCGCCTCGGCCGGCTGATGGCGTCGGACACCCGGGCCAAGATGGTTGAGGGAGCGGCCCGTCTGCTGGCCGAACGAGGCCTGCAGGAGACCTCTTTCAGCGAGGTGCTGGAGCTGACCGGCGCGCCCCGGGGGTCCATCTACCACCACTTCCCGCAGGGCAAGGATCAGCTGGTGGGCGAGGCGATCGACCTGGCCGGCGCCCGGGCGATCCAGCTGCTGGAGCGCAAGGCGGGTGCCTCGGCCCTCGAGGTGACCGAGTTCTTCGTGTACATCTGGCACGAGGTGCTGGCCCGATCCCGGTTCCGGGCCGGCTGCTCGGTGCTGGCGGTCACCGTCGCCACCGACTCGCCGGCCCTGATGCAGCGGGCGGCGGCCGTCTTTCAGGCCTGGCAGGAGCATCTGGCCCGGCTGCTGGAGCAGGGCGGCCTGCGCCGGGACGACGCCGACGGGTTCGCGGCCACCCTGATCGCCTCGATGGAGGGGGCGGTGGTGGTCAGCCGGGCGCTGAAGACCATGGACGTCTTCGACCAGGTCGGCCGGCAACTGGTGGCCCAGGCCGCAGCCCTGAGCGCGGCCGCGCCGGGCTGAGCAGCCGGATCTCGCTGGACCTTATCCACAGGAGACCCTCAGGAGGCACACCGGCTCACGCCAGGTCGGGCGCCGACAGTGTCGGCATGACGACGACATTGCCGCCCCGGCAGGCCGGAGCCCCCCAGGTCGATCAGGTGCCCGCGAGCACGGGCGCCGCCGCGCCCGCCGAAGCTCTGGGGTCCGGTCGCGCGGAGCGTCCCGCCGGTCTGCCGCCGAACCGGCGCCGGTTCGCGGTGCGGGTCGTACGCGGCGCCCCGGACGAGCCGGCCTGGGCCCGCCCGGCCCTGCTCGCCCTGGTGCTGGTGGCGGCCGGGCTGTACCTGTGGAACCTGTCCGCCTCCGGGTACGCCAACTCGTTCTACGCGGCGCCGGCCCAGGCCGGCTCGGTGAGCTGGAAAGCCTGGTTCTTCGGGGCCTTTGACTCCTCGAGCTTCATCACTGTCGACAAGCCACCCGCCTCCACCTGGGTGATGGGCCTGTCCGGGCGAATCTTCGGCTTCAGCAGCTGGAGCGTGCTGGTGCCGCAGGCGCTCGAAGGGGTGGCCACCGTCGCCCTGATGCACGCGGCGGTCAAACGCTGGTCGGGGCCGACCGCGGGCCTGCTGGCCGGGGCGATCGTGATGCTCACCCCGGCCGCGGCGCTGATGTTCCGGTTCAACAACCCCGACGCCCTCCTGGTGCTTTTGCTGGTCGCGGCCACCTACTGCACGGTCCGGGCCCTGGAGAACGCGGGCACCACCTGGCTGATGCTGGCCGGCACCCTGGTCGGGTTCGCCTTCCTGACCAAGATGATGCAGGCCTTCCTGGTGCTGCCGGCGCTGGCCCTGGTCTACCTGATCTGCGCGCCGACACCGCTCCGCCGCCGGCTGGTTCAGCTGATCGGCTCACTGGTCGCGGTCATCGTCTCGGCGGGCTGGTGGGTGGCGGTGGTCGAGCTGGTGCCGGCGTCCTCGCGGCCCTACATCGGCGGGTCGAGCCACAACTCGATCCTCGAACTGGTGCTGGGCTACAACGGTCTGGGCCGGATCTTCGGCGGCCAGGGCAACGGCGGCGGCGGTGGCGGCGGGGGGTTCGGCGGCGGGGGCGGCAACTCCTCGTTCGGCGGGGCCACCGGACTGGGCCGGCTGTTCAGCGCCGAGATGGCCAACGAGATCTCCTGGCTCGTCCCGGCGGCGCTGATCGCGCTGGTGGCCGGCCTGATCGCGACCCGCTCGGCGCCGCGTACCGATCGGGTCCGGGCCGCGCTGCTGCTCTGGGGCGGCACCCTGATCGTGACCGGGCTGACCTTCAGCTACATGCAGGGCACGATCCACCCGTACTACACCGTGGCCCTGGCGCCCTCGATCGGGGCCCTGGTCGCCGTCGGCGGGCACGTCCTCTGGCAGCGCCGGGCGCACCCGGCGGCCCGGGCCGGGCTGGCGGCGATGATCCTGGCCACCGGCCTGTGGTCGTACGTGCTGCTGAACCGCGATGCCGGCTGGCACCCCGAACTCCGGTACGCCGTCCTGGCCGTGGCCGTGATCACGGCCCTGGCCCTGCTGATCCCTATCCGGTCGGCGGGCCGGTCGGCCCTCCGGTGGTTCGCCGCGATCACGCTGGCCGGGGTGCTGGCCGGGATCGCCGGCACCGGGGCCTACGCCGTCACCACGGCCGGGACGGCGCACAGCGGCTCGATCCCCTCGGTCGGGCCGGCCGGCGCGCCGTCGTCCTTCGCAGGACCCGGTGGCGGCGGCGGTGGCGGATTCGGGCGCGGCGGGTTCGGCGGTGGGAACGCCGCCGGGACGCCGCCCAACGGTACCCAGCCCGGCAGCCAGACCGGTACGCAGTCGGGTGGCGGGTCCGGCCGTGGCGGGTTCGGCGGCGGCGGGACGTCGACCAGCAGCGCGCTCACCGCTCTGCTCCAGAAGGCCGGCACCCGGTGGGCCGCGGCCACGGTCGGGTCCGGCACGGCGGCGTCCCTGCAGCTCGCCAGCGAGAAGCCGGTTATGTCGATCGGGGGTTTCAACGGGGGAGACCCGACCCCGACCCTGTCCCAGTTCGAGGCCTACGTGACGGCCGGCGACATCGGTTACTTCGTCGCCGGCGGGGGTGGTGGAGGCGGCCCGGGTGGTGGCAACAGCGAGATCACGAGCTGGGTCGAGGCCCATTACACCGCCACCACGGTCGGCGGCCAGACCGTGTACGACCTCCGGGGATGATCTTCGTGCTGAATCTTCCTCGTTGCTAGGGACAAACGCCGGCTGAGCGGGCAAGATGTCCAAGGTCAACTCAGACCGGGCCTGGCGTCGCTGCGGATCCCCTTCCCGCAGCGGCGCCAGTCCCGTCGGCCCCCATCCGACCCGGCCGGCGTCGGCGGCTCAAAGCCGCGGGCGGTTCAGCGCAGGCCGGCGAACAGGTCGTCCTCGGTGACCACCGGCGTCATCGGCACGCCGTCCTTGACCTGGACGAACGTCTCGATGCCCATGAACTCGCGGAACCTTTCGCGCCCCAGCCGAAGGAAGAAGATCTCGTCGCTCTGGCTGGCGTGCGCGGCCAGGGCGTCGAACTTCTGATCGCTGAAGGCCCGGATGTCGACCCAGGTCGAGATCTCGTCGTCCGGCAGGCCCATCGGCGGCCCGCTGTCCTCCGCGCCCGGCTCGGGCTCGGGAAAGTCGTCGCCGAACTCTCGCATCACGGCGCCGAACTTCTCCATCGCCGAGTGCGGCACCGTCGTCCAGTACGCCTTCGCGGGGCTCTTGGTGATCTCGAGGGCGGCCATCGTGATCCGGTGGGCCTGGATGTGGTCGGGGTGGCCGTAGAAACCGTTCGGGTCGTAGGTGACGACGACGTCCGGCTGGTAGTGGTTGATCAGCTCGGCCAGCCGCTGGGCCGCCTCGTCGACCGGGGTGTTCCAGAAAGCGTGCGGGGCCTTGTTCGCGGCCCAGCCCATCATGCCCGAGTCGGCGTAGTCGAGGGTCTCCAGATCGCTGACGCCGAGGGCGGCGCAACTGGCCCGGAGTTCGGTGCTGCGCATCGCCGCCACCGCGGCCGGGTCATGGCCGGGGTCGCCCGGTTTCACCCCGCCCGGGCCGTCCCCGCAGCCGCCGTCGGTACATGTCACCAGGACGGTCCGGATGCCTTCGGAGGCGTATCGGGCCAGCACTCCGCCGGTACCGGTGGCCTCGTCGTCGGGGTGGGCGTGCACTGCCATGAACGTCAACGTGCGGTCAGCCATGAGCTCGAGCCTACGGCCCGGCCGGTGGGGTGGCGAACCACGGCATCAGGGATGATCGCCGGATGGCAACCACCGAGGAGCTCCTGCTGCAGGCCGTGGCCGTGGCTCGCGCGGCCCGTGAGCACGGCAACCATCCGTTCGGAGCCCTGCTCTCCGACCGTGCGGGCCGTGTCCTGCTCACGGCCGAGAACACCGTCGTCACGGCGTCGGACGTGACCGGCCACGCCGAGACGAACCTGGTCCGCCTGGCCTCGGCCGCCTACCGGCCCGACCAGCTCGCCGGTCTGGTGATCTACACCAGCACCGAGCCGTGCGCGATGTGCGCCGGGGCGATCTTCTGGTCCGGGATCGGGGCGGTGGTGTACGCGCTAGCCGAGACCGAACTGTACGAGATGACCGGCGATGACCCGGCCAACCTCACCCTGGTGCTGCCCTGTCGCGACGTCTTCGCCGCCGGCCGGCGGGAGATCAGCGTCGAGGGGCCGTTCGCGCTGCCTGAGGCTCGCCAGGTGCATGAAGGATTCTGGGACGCCGGCTGACGGTCCCGTCGATCGGCCCCGACCCGCTGCCGCCGTGCCTGCCGGCGACCTTTCCGAACAGGGCGTCGAGCACCAGCATCGATCCCACCCCGGCCGCGCCACCGATCAGTGCCGTCTTCCACCAGGGAGTGCTGTACCACCCGGCCGGAACCGCCCGGCCGCGGATCAGGCCACCCGGGTAGTAGTACGGCGTGCGGTCCCCGGGCTGCGGCGAGGCCTCGTACTCGATGCCGGACACGGTCACCCGCCGGCGGCTCTCGACGCTGGGCACCCGGCCACCGCTCAGGGCCGGGTCAGCGGTCGGCAGTGCTGGTCCGGGGTCGAGCTCAAGGGCCACCCGGGCGGCGCGAACGTGGTGCAGGCCCTCCAGTGCGGTCTGCGCGGCCAGTTCGAACTGCCGAATGGTTGTGGCCTGCTGAAGCCGGCGGCGGGCCGACACGCGCCGCTCGTCCGCGTCGCTCAAGGCCTGGGTGGCGGCGAGGTCGCCGGCGCCGTCCAGGGCGCTGATCCCGGTGGACAGTCGGTCGACCCAGTGTGAGGCATCGGCCTCAGCGTCCGAAAGGGCCGAGTGGTTGGCGGTGTTGGAGATGTACGGCCCGGCCGCGCGATCCAGGTTCGGGTCGTAGGACGGCGCGGCGAGCCGCTCCAGAGAGCCGCCCGCCAGGCCGGTGCGGGGGCTGGTGGCCAACCCGATGGCCCCGGCTATCAATATCGCCACAACGATGAACATCAACATGCCCTGAGCTTTCAATGCTCAACCGGGTGGACGTCGAGAGCAGACTGAACTCTTCCTGGGAGTTGGCTTCAGCGACCGATCGGAGGTCAGGACTACTGCAGGGCGACCCCGCAACCAGGAGGTCAGGGGCTGGTGTGCGGCAGGGCGACGCCGCAACCAGGAAGTCAGGGGCTGGTGTGCGGCTGAGCGGCGCTGCCACTGGGAGATCAGGGCTGGTAGGGCGGCAGAGCGGCGCTGCCACCGGGAGATCAGGGCTGGTAGGGCGGAGCGACGCCCCAGCCCCAGTGGGGGACCGGAGCCTGCTGGACCACGTCGGTGCCAGGGGCGGAGTTGGCCATCGCGATCCGGGTGCCCCACTCCACGTAGCCCACGAACGCGGCCCGGAACTCGGGGTCGGCCGGCAGCTGGGCGTCGTCGGCGGCCAGGCTCATCAAGGAGGCGAATCGGAACCGCTGCTCGGCGGTGATGCCGAGATCGACGTGCTTGTTGACCATGCGGTGGTAGCCGCCGAGATGGTCGGTGTACTCGGTCGGGCCGCCGAACACCTCCGACCACCAGGCCGTGACGTGGATCCGATGTTCGGTGCTCACCCCGCCGGGGAAGAGCGGCGAGAGCAGGTCGTCGTCCTCGACCCGGTTGTAGAAGGCCTCGATCAGTCGCTGGAAAGCCCCGGCCCCGCCGGCCCAGGCGAACAGAGTGGGCGGCTGCGCATCAGTCATGTGTAACAGTGTAATCATCGACCGGCGGGATGCGGGTCAAACGTCTTGAGCGGGCGGTTCGGGAGTCCGGCCTCCTGGTCCAGCGTCACGTGAACCAGGGCGCTGATGATGGCGGTGTTGGCGATCACTCCGGCAACCAGTACGAGCAGCAGGCCCACCCCGGCCGGTGCACCCGACTCCGGCACCAGCCCGATCAGCACGAGCGATCCGGGTGCGGCAACCAGGAACGGCCAGACCCCGGAGAGGTTCCCGTCCGGATGATGGCCGATGCTGCCGGCCAGCGCCGCGTAGATCACCGAGCCCAGCACCAGCGTCAGGTACAACCGGGCCGGCCAATTGCCGACCATGAATCGGCCGGCCCGGTGAATCTTCTGCCGGCCCAGCGTCTGCGTGGGGGCTGTCGTGTCCATGTCCGCAATCCTGGCTCGGGCTCGGCGACGAGGCCTGAGCACAACTACCTAACTCGCGGACCGCGTCGCTCAGGTCCAGCGGGCGAGTCGCATCCGCCCGGGGGGCGGCGTTCCCAATGGCCATACGACCCGGCTGTACACGACCCGGCTGTCCACGACCCGGTGTCCTCGTCCGGCGGATGACGATCTCACTCGTGTATCAACGGAAGACCAGGCCCCTCCGCAGGACGAGCGGTGGTCACACCGAGTACCGCCCGGCCCGGAGGGAGACGGCATGAGGGCTTCGCGTGTTGAGGGTCGGCGGCGTGAGACCTGTCGCAGGAGGGGCCATGTCCGGTCCTGACCCCGAGCCCGAGTGGTGGCACTCGCTGGCGCCCGAGCCGGACCCGCCGCCGTGGTGGCGTCAGCGGCGGGTCCGGCTCGCCGCCGGGGCCAGTGCCCTGATCATCGCGGGCGCGGCCGGGTACCTGCTCGCCGGCCCCGGCAGCGGATCGGACGGCAGCGGATCGGACGGCGGCGTCGCATCGCCGGTCGGTGCGATCAACCGGCCGGCCGAGTCCGAGGCGACCTCGACCGACGGCCCGACCCGGACCTCGACCGCCTCGGCGACGCCGGCATCGGCGCTCACCAAGAGCCCGAGGCCCATCGGCACGCCCTTGCCCGCGCGGACGACCCGAACCAGGCCGCCGATCACCACAACTGCAGGCGTGACCGTGCCCGATGTCGTCGACATGAACCGGGCGGCTGCCGAAAACCGCCTCAAGAGCGCCGGATTCGCCGTGAAGGTGATCCCGGTGGACCAGCCTGACCTGCCGGTCGACGTGGTCGCATCCCAGGAACCGGGCGCCGGCACCGTGGTCGGGCGCGGTTCCACCGTGAGCCTGCACGTGTCCGTCGAGGTCACGCCCTCCGACACGCCCTCTCCGACCTCGGAGGCGACCGCGACCGGTCAGGCCACTGGTCAGGAGGCGGTTCGATGACCGGAATCGAGCTCGTCGCCGGATATCTGGCGGCCTGGGCCGCGCGCCGGGGCCGGCACGCCGTCGGCCGCCTGGGCCGCGAGACCGATCAGGCGATGGATCACGTCCTCGACCAGTTGCACGATCGGGTGTACGCCCGCCTGGGCAACCGGTCGGTACTCCAGCGGCTCGAGTCCGACGCCGAGCACGGCGTCACCGATCCGGCTGTTCACGCCGACGTCCAGTTCATGGTCGGTTCGGCCGCCGCGGCCGACCCCGCCTTCGCCCGGGAGCTGGGCCAGATCGTCGGCCGGCTCGAGAAGCTGCGGCCGACCGTGACGGTCACCAGTGTCGATCGCGGCAGTGCCATGGGTGGAGCTCGCTCCCGGCAGGCGACCGGTGCCTACTCGCAGGTGGGCCACCGCGTAAACATCGGCTCGTTCGGGGCCGGCGGCGCTGTGTTGGTCGTGCTCATCGTTGCCGTGGTGGTGGTGTACTTCCTGAGGACGAATGCCCGAGAGCCGTCCGACGTGCGGGCCTATCGCACGCAGTCCGCCACCGCCTGCCAGGACGTGGGCGGTGTTCTCCGGCCGAACTACAACGCCGCCCTGATGACCGGCGGGCTCGACTCCGATCCGGGGGACGGAAGTTTGAGTGATCTGTCGAAGATCGACCGGTCCCGGCTGGTGAAGGAGATGAACAGCCGGCTGGCCAAGGTCCAGGGCATCCTGGAGGTCTTCTTCGCCCAATCGGTCCCCGACTCGCTGCACAGCATCCGGCAGACGGCCGCGGAGCGGGCCGCCACCTGGGAACGGGACCGGGCGACGAACGCCGGACTGATCCGCAAGCACGTCCGGGAGCGGTTCACGATGAGCGAGCTCGACGCCGACCTGTCCGGCGTCCCGCTCAGGGACGAGAACAAGGATCTGCAGCAGCTGGCCTCCAGTCTCGGCCGGCTGTCCGGCCAGAGTTGCTCACTTGTCACCCATGGTGTCAGCGGATAGCCGGCTGCTCCCGGCCGCCGGCGGAGTGATCAACCGCGGTCCTGCCAGGTGCAGAGGCAGACCTGGTTGCCCTCCGGGTCGGCCAGCACCCAGAATCTCGGGGCCGCGGCCTCGCTCACCAGCGTCCCCCCGGCCGCCACGGCCGCCTCGATCCGAGGCTCGACCTCGGCCGGGTCGATCCACAGGTCCGGGTGCCAGCGCTGGCGCGGTTCCTCGTCGCCGGACTTCTGGAACCACACCGTCGGCAGCGCACCGGCGGGATCCCGGACCTCGTCGTCCGGCCCAGAGGCGTCCGGCCCGGAGGCGTTCGGCACCGGCGCGGCCAGCACCGCGGCCCAGAACGGTAGTACCGACCTCATGGCCGGGGTGTCCAGGCCCAGTTCGAGTTTGGCCACCTTCCGGTCGAGTTCGACCCCGGCGTCCGCGGCGATCGACGAGACGGTTCGGGCCAGGCGGACGTCCCGATCACTGATCCCGCCGACGTCGTGACTGGAGATCCGCACGTCGACGTGCGGATAGCGCAGGTCGAGGTCGGGATGATGGTTCATCTCCTCGGCCGCCGCGCCGATGGCGTTCACGAGGGCCAGCCCGGTCGCGAAGTCGTGGGTGTGCAGGCGGGTCTGCAGGCCACCGAGCAGGTTGGCCCACCCCTCCAGGCCCTCGTCAGCGATCTGTTGTCCGGTCAGTTTGGTCATGCGGCCCATGTTGGCCCACACCGGTAGGGCCGCACCTTCATTTCTCACGCGTCCGCCCGGCCACCCCGGGATACTCGAGGGGTGGCTTACGACGAGGAACTGGCCGAACTGATCCGCGAGCACCTGCTGGGCCAGACCGGAGTCACCGAGAAGCGCATGTTCGGCGGCCTGGCCTTCCTGATCAACGGCCACCTGTCGGTCACGGCCAGCCGCAAGGGCGGCCTCCTGCTGCGGGTGGATCCGGCCCGGGCCGACGAGCTGATCGCCGACCCGCAGGCCGACCGGTTCGTGATGCGTGGTCGCGAGATGGACGGCTGGCTGCACATCCACCTCGACGCGACGACGTCCGAGGCCGACCTGACCCGCTGGGTGGACCTGGGCGTCGGTTACGCCCGCTCGCTGCCGCCCGCCCAGCCCAAGGTTCCCAGGGCTCGGGGACGCCGCTAGCTCGGGTCGCCGGCCCGGTGGCCGGTGTCGATTCGGCCGGTCCACGGAAGGATCTTGCCGAACTGCACCAGCTCGCCGTGGACCGCCGGGTCGAGGGGCCGGGTGAGGGCAAGATCGAGGACGGCGACCGCGGCCTGCTCCGGCGTCTGGGCGCTGCTCATGTCCTCGAACCAGGGCCGTGAAGCGCCGGTGTCGATGAGGCCCGGACAGACCGCGGCCAGCAGGGTGCCCTGGCTCAGGTCCTGCTCCCGGCGCCCGGCGGCGACCGCCCGGGTGGCGGCGACCTGACCCACCTTGGACGGGATGTTCAACCAGTGCGGCCAGCCGTTCCGCTCGGCCGTGCCGGCGTGGACCTCGGCCCGGTACTGCTCGATCACCTCGTCCACCTGATCCAGGGTGACGGCGTCGGCGAACCGGCCGCGGACCGCCTCAGGTAACTGCATCAGGGTGCCCAGGGCGCTGGCGACCACGAGAAAGGTGCCACCCGGGCGGACCAGCGGAAGCACGGTCCGCAGCAGCCGGGAGGTGGCGACGTTGCTGATGTCGAGCTGACCGTCGACCTGTTCGGCCGGCTGGATGTCGGGACTCATCCGGCCGGTGGCGTTGGAGAACACCAGGTCCACCCCGCCGAACCGGCCAGTCAGTTCGGCCGCCAGAGCGGTCACGGCGTCGGCATCGGTGACGTCGAGAGGTCGGCCCTCGACCCGGGCGACGCTGCTGCCGCGGGCGGTGAGGTCCGCGGCGGCCCGCTCGACCCGTTCCGGGTCACGGCTGGTCAGCAGGACGAGATCAGCTCGGCCGAGGCGGTCGGCCAAGCCCTCAACCAGGGCCCGGCCGAGGCCCTGGGTGGCCCCGGTGACGAGGGCGATGCGCGGTGTCGTAGCGGTCATGAGTCAACCGTAGGCAGGAAGACAGGCATGACGGTAGCGAGACCTGTGCACATGAGGTATTCCTAGGCCGCATGGATGTCTCATTGACCGCCTTGCGGATCTTGCGACAGGTGGCCGAGCGGGGCTCGTTCTCGGCCGCCGCCGTCGCGAGTGGCTACACCCAGTCGGCGGTGTCCCGGCAGATCGCCTCGCTCGAAACTGCCCTTGGGGTAACCCTGTTCGAGCGTCGTCGGGACGGTGTTCGACTGACCGAGGCCGGGCAGGTTCTGCTGCGCCGGGTCGCCCGCGCGCTCGACGAGCTCGATGCGGCCGAGCGGGAACTGAACGGCGAGCGGTCCGCCCGGGCCCTGGTGCGGCTGGGTGCTTTCACCAGCGCCGGCGCCTGGCTGGTGCCCCGGGTGGCGGCCGAACTGCGCGCCCGCGGCGACATCGACCTGGTCACCCGGACCGGCTCGACCCGCTCCCTGGTGACGGCGTTGCGGGCCGGCGCCGTGGATCTGGCCGTCCTGGCTCGCACGCCCCCGTTCCGGCCCTTCGACGCCGAGACCCCGGAGCTGGTGACCAGCAAGATCGCCGACCACGAGCTGCTGGTCGCGGTGGCCGAGGCCCACCCGCTGGCGGCGGCGGACAGCGTCGCGCTGGAGGATCTCGTCGACCAGCCCTGGGTGTCCGGTCGCAGCGACGCCGGTGAGCCGGGTCTGGGGGTATGGCCGGGACTGCCCGGTCGGGCCCGGGTGGTGCACAGTTCGTCCGACTGGATGGCCAAACTGCAACAGGTCGCGTCCGGTGCGGGTTTCACGACGGTGCCTGCGCTCCTGGTGCCGGTGCTGCCTCGAGGGGTGCGGGCGCTGCGGGTGCGGGGCGGTTCGCTCGAGCAACGGCAGGTGTTCCTGGCCCGAGTGCCCGCACCGGAGGGTGCCGCCCTGGCCACCGAGCCCGCGCTGCGGATCGTCGAGGGGGCTCTGCGGGCCGCCGCGTTCCAGCTCGACCTGTCGATGGGGTAGCCCGGGCGGGTGTGCCACCATGCTCGTCGTGCGATCAGTAGAGGAATTCGTGACCGGGCTGCCCAAAGCCGAACTGCACGTGCATCACATCGGCTCGGCCTCGCCCCGGATCGTGGCCGAGCTGGCGGCCCGGTACGAGGGCACCAGCCCGGTACCGGCCGACGAGACCAAGCTGGCCGAATACTTCACGTTCACCGATTTCGCCCATTTCATCGACGTGTACCTGTCCGTGGTCGACCTGATCCGGACCCCGGACGACATCTGGACCCTGACCTACGAGATCGCCCGGGAGATGGCCGGTCAGCAGATCCGCTACGCCGAGCTGACCTGCTCGCCGTACTCGGCGACGTCCCGGGGGATGGCGGCCGAGGCGTTCTGCGAGACGATCGAGGACGTCCGCCGCCGGGCCCGGGCCGACTTCGGCATCGAGCTGGCCTGGTGTTTCGACATCCCGGGAGAGTCGGGGCTGGAGGCCGCCGACGTCACCCTGGACATCGCCCTGCGGCAGCGGCCGGACGGTCTGGTCAGCTTCGGCCTGGGCGGGCCCGAGATCGGCGTCCCTCGCCCCCAGTTCGCCCCGCACTTCGCCCGGGCCCGGGCCGCCGGACTGCACAGCGTGCCGCACTCCGGGGAGTCCACCGGGGCGCCGACCGTCTGGGATGCGATCCATCACCTGAAGGCTGAGCGGATCGGTCACGGCATTCGGGCCGCCGACGACCCGGACCTGCTGCGATACCTGGCCGAGCACGACATCGCGCTCGAGATCTGCCCGACCTCCAACGTCTGCACCCGTTCGGTGACGTCACTGGCCGAGCACCCGCTGCCGGTGATCGCGGCCGCCGGGGTGCCGTTCTCGATCAACTCCGACGACCCGCCGTTGTTCTCGACCACGCTCAACCACGAGTACGCAGTCGCGGCAGAGCTTCTCGGGCTGGACGAGGCCGGGATCGCCGACCTGGCCCGGTCCGCGTCCGGCAGTCCTTCCTGCCCGAAGCCGGCCGGCGGGCCCTGATCGCCGAGATCGACGCCTACGCGAGCTGATCCGCGGTCGGTCGAGAACCGGTCAGAACCGTGAGGCCACCCCCTCGGCGAACCGGTACGCCTCCTCCAGGTGTGGGTAGCCGGAGAGGATGAACTCGTCGATGCCCAGGTCGTGGTACTCGGCGATCCGGTCGGCGACCTCGGCGTGGCTGCCGACCAGGGCGGTACCGGCCCCGCCCCGGACCAGCCCGATGCCGGCCCACAGGTTGGGCCCGACCAGGAGCCGGTTGCGGTCGCCGCCGTGCAGGGCCAGCATCCGCCGTTGCCCTTCGGACTCCAGGCCGCCCAGCGACCGTTGCCGGGCGGCGATCGTCTCGTCGTCCAGCCCGGCGATCAGGCCCTCGGCGTCGGACCAGGCCTGGTCCGCGGTGTCCCGGGTGATCACGTGTAACCGGATCCCGAACCGGACGCCGCGGCCCTCCCGCTCGGCCGCGGCCCGGACCGTCGCGATCTTGGCCGCCACCTGTACGGGTGGTTCGCCCCAGGTCAGGAACACGTCAGCCTGCCGGGCGGTGACCTCGATCGCGGCTTCCGACGAGCCGCCGAGGTAGACGTCCGGAACCCGCTCCGGGACGTCGTTCAGCCGGCCGCTCTCGATCTGGAAATGCTTGCCCAGGTGGCTGTACGTGCTCCCGGTCAGGGCCAGCCGGAGCACCTCGAGGAACTCCTCGGCCCGCTGGTACCGCTCGTCCTTGTCGGCGAAGTCGCCGTAGCCCCGCTGCTCGGCGGCGCTGCCCCCGGCGACCACGTTCAGCAGCAGCCGACCCTGTGAGAGCTGCTGGAACGTGGCCACCATCTGGGCCGACAGGGCCGGGGCGACGAGCCCCGGCCGCAGCGCGACCATGAACCGCAGCCGCCGGGTCCGGGCGATCAGCGCCGCCGTCACCAGCCAGGCGTCCTGGCAGTGCCCGCCGGTCGGGGTGAGCACGCTCTCGAAGCCCAGGTCGTCGGCGGCCCCGGCGACCTGGCTCAGGTACTCCAGGGTCGCCTCCCGATGGGTGGACGACGCGATCGCGGCGGTCCGCTCGGCGTCACTGCGGTCATCCCTGATCCCGACGCCGTGCGAGGACTGATCCAGCCGGCTGTCGTCACCGCCGGTGGGCAGGAACCAGTGGAACCGGGGGCCGCCGCGATCGCCCATGGCCCGATCCTTCCTCACGAGTTGGTGATCGGCAGACCGGGCGGGTTGACCTCGGAGGTCGGCACGGCCTCGTTGGTCAGGTTGTAGGCCTTCAGCCAGGAGGCGTACTGCCCGTTCTTGATCAGGTAGTTGATCGCGTCGGCCAGCGGCTGGGCCAGCCCACTGTCCTTCTTGGTGGTCGCGGCGATCAGGCCCTGCAGGGTGGCCCCGGCACCGGAGAAGGTGCCCGCGCTGCGGGTCGGACTGGGCCCGGAGGCGACCTGGGACACGTGGTACTGCACGCCCGGATTCGGCCCGAAGTAGACGCTGATCTTGCCAGAGGCCAGGGCCAGGTTGACGCCGCTTTGGGTCGGGAAGTACTTGACGTCCAGCTTCTTGCCCTCAGCGGCCAGCTTCTTCTTCCACTCCAGCAGGATCTTCTCCTGGTTGGTGCCCGAGCCCACGGCCACGGTCTGGCCGGCCAGGTTCTCGAAGTTGTCGTCGAAGTTCCAGGTGCTGTCCTTCTTCACCTCGAAGCCGAGGTTGTCCTGCCGGTACGAGGCGAAGTCGTACTTCTCCTTGCGCTGCTCGGTGTCGGTGATGTTGGAGAAGCCGACGTCGTTGCGGCCGCTGTCGATCCCGACGAAGAGGTTGTCCCAGGTGGCGTTGGCCAGCACCGGCTTGAGCCCGAACACGGCCGCGACCAGCCGGCCCAGGTCCGGCTCGGCGCCGGTGATCGTCTTTTGGTCGTTGCCGACGAAGTCGAGCGGCGGGAATCCGGCCGGCAGGGCGCCGCCACCGATCACCAGCTGCCCGCTGTCGCGGATCTTCTGGGGCAGCTTCGCCCGGACGTCGGCCTGGACCGGAACGGTGATCGCGGCCTTGGTGTAGGGCGCACCGGTGAAGGCAGCCACCTCGACCGTGGTCGAGCCACTCGTCCTCGCCGAACCGGTGTCGGCGCCGCTGGAGTCGCCTCCGCACGCGGTGAGCGTGGTGGCGAGGGCGAGGGCGAGGGGGGCGGCCCCGAACGCGGCGGCGGGACGGCGACCGGGACGGGTCGTGACGGTGGACATGCTTCTCCTTGTGGTCACAGGACTTTGCCGATGAACTCGCGGGTGCGAGCGTGCTGCGGGTGGTCGATCACGTCGGCCGCGGGGCCGTGCTCGACCACCCGGCCGGCGTCCAGGAAGAGGACGACGTCGGCCACTTCCCGGGCGAAGGCGATCTCGTGGGTGACGATGATCAAGGTGGTGCCGGTCCGGGCCAGGTCTTTGATCACGGCCAGAACCTCACCCACCAGTTCGGGGTCGAGGGCCGAGGTCGGCTCGTCGAAGAGGATGAGCTTCGGCTCCAGGGCCAGGGCCCGGGCGATCGCCGCCCGCTGCTCCTGGCCGCCGGAGAGCTGGCGCGGGTAGGCGTCGACCTTGTCGGCGATGCCGACCCGCTCCAGCAGCGCGATCGCCTTCTGCCGGGCCTCGGCCCGGGTGGCCAGCCCGTGGGCGATCGGCGCCTCGGTGAGGTTCTCCAGGATGGTCAGGTGCGGGAACAGGTTGAAGTTCTGGAACACGAAGCCGATCCGGGAGCGCTGGGACCGGATCGCCCGGTCGCTCAGCTCGCGCAGCCGGCCCCGGTGGGCCCGGACGCCGACGATGTCGCCGAACACGGTGACGTAGCCGCGATCCAGCTGGTCCAGGTGGTTGATGGTGCGCAGCAGGGTGGACTTGCCCGATCCGGACGGCCCGATGACGGCGGTCACCTGCCCGGCCGGGATGGTGACGTTGACGTCGTCCAGGACCAGGTTGGTGCCGTACGACTTGCTGGCATTGCGGATCTCGACCGCCGGGACCGCCGTCCCGAGAATCGCGGTCACAGGAACCTCCCACCCGTCTGGGCCTGGATCTGCAACCGGTCCAGCCGCTGCCGGAGCTTCTGGAACGGGGTGAGCGGGATCGTTCGCAGGGCGCCGCGGGCGTAGTACCGCTCCACGTAGTACTGCACCACCGAGAGCACACTGGTGAGGATGACGTACCAGGTGGTGGCGACCAGGAGCAGCGGGATGATGTCGCTCGGATAGGTGCTGCCCATCGTCTCGACGACGCCGAAGATGTCCAGCAGGGATACGTAGAACACCAGTGAGCTGGCTTTGATCAGCCCGATCAGCTGGTTCACGTAGGCCGGCACGATCGCTCGTAGCGCCTGGGGCAGCACGATCCGGCGAAACTGCCGGAACCGGCCCAGGCCGAGCGCGTCGGCCGCCTCGTGCTGGCCCTGGTCGACCGACTGGATCCCGGCCCGGACCACCTCGGCCGCGTAGGCGGCCTCGTTCAGGCTCAGGCCCAGCACGCCGATCGCGGTGTAGCCGAGCAAATTCGTGGTCTGGAAGTCGGCGAACCCGGGCCCGAACGGCACTCCCAGGCTGAGTTTCGGGTAGATGGCCGAGAAGTTGTAGAGGATCAGCAACAGGACGATCAGCGGGATCGACCGGAACAGCCAGATGTAGGCCCAGCTGACCACCCGCAGCAGCGGGCTCTTGGACAGCCGGCCCAGGGCCAGGACGACGCCCCCGATGAAGCCGAGCACCGCACTCCAGGCGGCGACCTTGAGGGTCACCACCAGGCCGTCGAGGATGACCGGCCGCAGGAACCAGTACCGGAACCGGTCCCACTGGTAGAACGGATTGCTGATCAGGCCGTGGACCAGCTGCGCGACCACGATCAGCACGATGATCGTCGCGGTCCAGCGCCAGGGGTGCCGCAGCGGCACCACCCGGGTCGTGGTCAGGGTGTCGTCCACCGGCGGATCGGCTGGTGGCGCAACGCTGTTCGGTGCTGTGACGTCGTGGGGTGGGCTGGACGCCTGGGCGGCGGACGGTTCGGCGGTCAACGGAACTCCTCGCAGGGGCCGGTCGGCATGGGCGTGCCCCGGCGGGCGTCGGAACGCCGCGCCGGCGTGGAACCGGTGACAGGGACGGGAAGGGGTGGGGGCGGGACGGGCGAAGTTCAGTGCCCGACCGGGGTTTCCGGGTCGGAAGCGGTCAGCTCCGACACAGCGCGCTGCCGACCCGAACGAGGTCGACGTACAGGCAGAGGGCCAGGCTCGGGCAGTTCGGCACCCGCATCGGTCGTCCCCTCTCAGTCCTGAAGCAGCCGTCAAGATCCTTTTGGAGAACCGTAAGCGGCCCGTCCGAGGTTTGTCAACCAAATTTGTCAAGAATGCGTCATTGGAGGTCGATGATCGTCAAATCACCTGTGTACCGGTGCTTTAAATCATGACTGGATTGGTCGACATTGACACTCGGCAGCGGCCAACTTACTGTGGGAACCGGTCAAGAGCATCAGCGGAAAGCCCCGGCTCGCTGGTCAGCAACCCTCCTGTCGCGGCGGGGTACTCCGGGTGCAGACCAGGCCGTCGGGCTCACGACGGCAAGCGTGGCTCGATCCCGAGCCTGCGTGACGGCGGTGCAGGGGAGTGTCATTGGTGAACAGCGCTGGGCCCGACGCGGATGTGATCGTGATCGGTGGCGGGGCGATGGGTTCGGCCGCGGCCTGGCAGCTGGCCGAGCGGGGTACCGACGTCCTCCTGCTGGAGCGGTTCGAACCCGGTCACACCCGGGGCGCCTCGCACGGTGCCTCCCGGATCTTCCGGCTGTCGTACCCCGACCCGGTCCACATCGGCCTGGCCCACGAGGCCGGCGAGTTGTGGCGGCACCTGGAGCAGTCCACCGGTACGGCTCTGCTGACCGTCACCGGCGGCGTCGACCACGGCACCTCGCCCGCCCTGCACGAGCTGGCGGCCGGGCTGCGGGCGGCCGGCGTCGAGAGCCACTGGCTGGACGCCGACGAGGCCGGCCGGCGCTGGCCCGGGATCCGGGTCGACGGCCGGGCGCTCTACCACCCGGACAGCGGCCGGCTGCACGCCGACCGTTCGGTCGGCGCCCTGCAGGCCGCGGCCGGCGCCCTGGGGGCCGTCGTCCGCCATCACACCCAGGTGAGCGCGATCCGGGTGATCGACGCCGACGCGGTCGAGGTCTCGACCGCGGACGGCGACCGGTTGCGAGCCCGCCGAGTGGTCGTCGCGGTCGGGGCCTGGACGGCGTCCCTGCTGGTCGGGGTGGTTCCGTTGCCCCGACTGCGGGTCACCCAGGAACAACCCGCCCACTTCGCCGCGTTCGAACCGGAGCAGGACTGGCCGAGCTTCGGACATCTGATCGCCCCCGGTTCGGCCGGGCACCAGAAGTTTCACGGTGGCATCTACGGCCTGGCCACGCCGGGGGAGGGAGTCAAGGTGGGCTTTCACGGTGTCGGCCCGGTGGTCGACCCCGACCACCGCGACTACCGGCCCCGGGCCGATCTGGCCGCGGCGCTGGAGGAGTACGTGCGGACCTGGCTGCCCGGTCTCGACGGCTCGACCGCAGCGCCGATCAGCTGCACCTACACGACTTCCCCGGACTCGGTCTTCGTTCTCGACCGGCAGGGGCCGGTGGTGGTGGCGGCCGGGTTCTCCGGGCACGGATTCAAGTTCGTACCCGCGATCGGCCGGGTGCTGGCCGACCTGGCCGTGGACGGCGTCCGGCCCGACCCGCTGTTCGCCCTCGACCGCACCCGCCGGCCCGATCCGGTCCGGATCTGACGTCCGCCCGTCTGATCGCCGAGAGGAACCCGATGACCCAGACCGACACCCAGACCGAGACCGCCGCCGGCGCCGAACCGCGCTACGCCTCGCCGGCCGACCCCGGGCAGTACGGCGAGTACCGGATCGTACGGGCCGCCGGCGACCCCCGGCCGCTGTACCGGTTCGCCGGCCGGGTCGTCGCCCCGGCCGACGGGGTCGACGACGGGCCCGGCCGGTTCGTGGCCACCCCGGGCCGGTTTCACCTCTACTCGGGCTGGTGTTCTGCCCCTGGGCCCAGCGCAGCACGCTGGTGGTTGCCCTGGCCGGGCTGCAGGACGCCGTCTCGGTGTCGTACGTGGACGGCCGGCGCGATGCCCGGGGCTGGGGGTTCCGGGAGAGCAACGGCCCGGACCCGGTGAACGGCTTCACCTTGTTGCGGCAGGCCTACGACGCCACCGAACCCGGCTTCGACGGCCACGTCTCGGTTCCGACCCTGTGGGACCGGGTCACCGGGCAGGTCGCGAGCAACGACTACGGGCTGCTGGACGCCGACCTGGCCTCGCAGTTCGGCCGGTGGTCGAGCACCGGCACCGAGCTCTACCCGGCCGGCCTGCGGGCTCGGATCGACGAGCTGGAGGCCTGGCTGCTGCCTGCGGTCAACCAGGGTGTGCACCGGGCCGCCGGCCCGGGCGAGGAGGCGGATGCCGCCCGAGCCGAGGTCCGGACCGCGTTCGACCGGCTGAACGACACCCTGGCCGGCTCCCGCTACCTGCTGGGGGAGCGGCTGACCCTGGCCGACGTCCGGCTGTTCGTCACCCTGGCCCGGTACGACCGGCAGGCCAACGCGGCGCTACGGGTCGGTCCCCGGCTGGATGCCTGGGCGCACCTGTGGGCCTACGCCCGCGACCTCTACCAGCAGGAGGCCTTCACCCGGACGACCCGGTTCGAGACCTTCGGCCCGGCCCCGAGCGACCAGCCCGATCAGCCCGACTGGACCGAACCGGTCGACCGCGAACACCTCGCCTGACGTCCCCGTCCATCATCGGCCAGTCGGTTCTGGCCGCCGCTCACGCCGGAGGATCCCATGACCCGAGTCCCGTTGGCCGTACTCGACCTGATCCCGGTCAGCTCCGGTGACACCCCGTCGGCCGGCGCCGCCCATGCCATCGACCTGGTGCGCCGGGCCGAGCAGTTCGGCTACCAGCGCTACTGGTTCGCCGAGCACCACCTGAACCCGGGCGTGATCGGTGCGTCCCCGGCGGTGTCGATCGCCCTGGCCGCGGCGGCCACCTCGACCATCCGGCTCGGCTCGGCCGGCGTGCAGCTCGGGCATCACCTGCCGCTGGCCGCGGTGGAGGAGTTCGGGCTGATCAACGCTCTCCACCCTGGGCGGCTCGACCTCGGCCTGGGCCGCTCGCTGGGCCGGCTCAAACCGGGCGCCGCCCCGCTGCTGCCGGCTTCCGGCGGCCCGGCCCACGAGACCGAGCAGCGGGCCGCCAACGGCCTGCTGCTGCCGAAGAAGTTCGACCACTCGAAGCTGCTGGCCTCGTCGCGGATCAGCGCCACCCTGGAGCTGCTGCAACAGCCGGGCGCCTACACCCCTGACTACGCCCGGCAGATCGACGACGTACTGGCCCTGCTGGCCGGCACCTACGTCTCGAGCGAGGGCCTGGCCGTGCACGCCTACCCGGGGGAGGGCGCCGACCTGCAGGTCTGGATCCTGGGCGCCTCGGCCGGGCAGAGCGCCACCGTGGCCGGCGAGCGTGGCCTGCGGTTCGCGGCCAGCTACCACCACAGCCCGAGCACGGTGATCGACGCGGTGGACGCCTACCGGGCCGCGTTCCGGCCCTCGGCCGAGCTGGCCGAGCCGTACATCTCGGTCTCCGCCGACGTCGTCGTCGCCGACACCGACGAGGACGCCCGCCGGCTGGCCTCCGGCTACGCCCCCTGGGTGCGCAGCATCCGGACCGGGGTCGGCGCCATCGCCTTCCCGACCCCGCCGGAGGCGGCCGCCCTGGAGTGGACCGACGAGGAGCGGGCCCTGGTCCAGGACCGGGTCGACACCCAGCTGGTCGGCTCCCCGGCCTCGGTGGTCGAACAGCTCGACCGGCTGCGCGAGGCCACCGGAGCCGACGAGCTGGCCGTCACCACGATCACCCACCAGCACGAGGACCGGATCCGCTCCTACGAGCTGCTGGCCAAGGAGTGGTTCACCCGATGACCGATCTGCGGACCTCCCGGCCGGCCACCGGCCCCGGCCATCCGCTCGACAACCCGGCCCTGGCCTCGCTCACCGGGCCGCACGCGCACTTCGCCGAGGTCCAGGGGGCCGCCCGGCGCTACCCCCCGGACGTCTCCCCGTTCGCGGCCCGGCCGACCGACGTCGACGACCAGTTCTGGGTCGATCTGGCCGAGCTGGTCGGCCCGGGCCAGGTCGTGGCCCTGTCCGGACCGCCGACGATCCTCGAGGGGCTGCCGGCCGGCTGGCAGATCGCCCTGCAGGCCGAAGGTGTGCAGCTGGTCGCCACCGACGCCCTGGTCACCGCGCCCGACCCGGAGGCGGTCCGGCTGGGCCCGGCCGACGTGGCCGAGATGCTGGACCTGGTCGCCCGCACCCGGCCCGGCCCGTTCGAGCGGCGGACCCACGAGCTGGGCACCTACCTGGGCCTGCGCCGGGACGGCGCCCTGGTCGCGATGGCGGGCGAGCGCCTGCACCCGCCCGGCTGGACCGAGATCAGTGCGGTCTGCACCGATCCGGCGTTCCGCGGCCAGGGCCTGGCCGGCCGGCTGGTCCGGGCGGTCGCCCACGGGATCCGCGAGCGCGGCGAGACCCCGCTGATGCACGCCGCCGCGACCAACACTGACGCGATCCGCCTCTATCAGGCGATCGGCTTCACCCTGCGCAGGCGCACCGGTTTCTTCGGGCTGCGCACCCCGAGTCCGCCGTCCTGAGAATCCGCACCGACATTGGAGATTCCCATGCCCGACTCACCGGCGCTGCTGCATCTCGCGGTCGCCCTCGACGGAGCCGGCTGGCACCCGTCCGCCTGGCGTGAGGCCGGCGCCCGCCCGCGGGACCTGCTCACCGCGGGCTACTGGGTCGACCTGGCCCAGGAGGCCGAGCGGGGCCTGCTCGACCTCGTCACGATCGAGGACGCGCTCAACCTGCAGTCCGACGAGTACTTCGGGCCCGACCAGCGCACCGACCGGGTGCGCGGCCGGCTCGACGCGGTGCTGATCGCCGCTCGGATCGCCCCGCTGACCAGCCAGATCGGCCTGGTCCCGACCGCTGTCGTCACCCACACCGAGCCGTTCCACCTGTCCAAGGCCATTGCCACGCTGGACTACGTCAGCGGGGGCCGGGCCGGGGTCCGGGTGCAGGTCGCGGCCCGCCCGGACGCCGCCGCCCACTTCGGCCGGCGCGACGTCCCGCCGCTGAGCCTGGAGCGACTGGACGCCCCCGCCGTCCACGAGTTCATCGTGGACAGCTTCGACGAGGCCGCCGACTACGTCGAGGTGCTCCGCCGGCTCTGGGACAGCTGGGAGGACGACGCGGAGATCCGCGACGTGGCCACCGGCCGGTTCGTCGACCGCGACAAACTGCACTACGTCGACTTCGATGGCCGCTGGTTCAACGTCAAGGGCCCGTCGATCACCCCCCGCCCGCCGCAGGGTCAGCCGATCGTCGCCGCCCTCGGGCACGCGAGCGTGCCGTTCCGGCTGATCGCCCGGTCGGCCGACATCGGGTTCATCACCCCGCGGGACGCCGCCGACGCCGCGGTCATCCTCGGCGAGATCCGCGCCGAGCAGGGTACGGCGGGGCGGGAGCAGGAGCTGGTGAACGTCTTCGCCGATCTGGTGGTCGTGCTCGACGACACCGAGCAGGCCGCCCGCGAGCGGCTTGAGCGGCTGGACCATCAGGCCGGGACGCCGTACCAGAGCGACGCCGTGATCTTCGCCGGCACCCCGACTCAGCTGGCCGACCTGCTGCAGGACTGGCAGTCGGCCGGCCTGGCCGGCTTCCGGCTGCGCCCGGCAGTGCTGCCGCACGACCTCACCGGGATCACCCAGGGGCTGGTGCCCGAACTGCAGCGGCGCGGCGCGTTCCGGACGGCCTACCCGGTGGCCGGCAGTCCTGCCGTGCTGCGCGACCGGCTCGGCCTGCCCCGCCCGACCAACCGCTACGCCGCCGTCTGACCGAGCGCGCCGAGTCGAAGGAAGATCTCCCATGAGCAAGCCGATCAAGCAGATCCATCTCGCTGCCCACTTTCCCGGCGTGAACAACACCACGGTGTGGAGCGACCCGGCCGCGGGCAGCCACATCGAGTTCGACTCCTTCCGCCGCTTCGCCCGGACCGCCGAGCGGGGCAAGTTCGACTTCCTCTTCCTGGCCGAGGGGTTGAGGCTGCGCGAGCAGAACGGCCTGATCTACGACCTGGACGTGGTCGGTCGCCCGGACACCTTCACGATCCTGGCCGCTCTGGCCGCGGTCACCGACAGGCTCGGGCTGACCGGCACGATCAACTCCACCTTCAACGAGCCCTACGAGGTGGCCCGCCAGTTCGCCAGCCTCGACCACCTGTCCGGCGGCCGGGCCGCCTGGAACGTGGTGACCAGTTGGGACGCGTTCACCGGCGAGAACTTCCGGCGGGGCGGCTACCTGGCCCAGAGCGAGCGGTACGAGCGGGCCCGCACCTTCCTGCAGACCACCTGGGAGCTGTTCGACTCCTGGCGCGGTGACGAGATCGTGGCCGACCAGCAGACCGGCCGGTTCCTGGCCGACCCGCAGCCCGGCCGGTTCGAGCACAAGGACGCCTTCTTCGACATCGCCGGGCAGTTCAACGTGCCCCGCAGCCCTCAGGGCCGCCCGGTCATCTTCCAGGCCGGCGACTCCGACGAGGGTCGTGACTTCGCCGCCGCCGGGGCCGACGCGATCTTCTCCCGGTACAGCACCCTGGCCGAGGGCCAGGTGTTCTACGCCGACGTCAAGGGCCGGCTGGCCAAGTTCGGGCGCCGCCGCGAGGACCTGCTGATCCTGCCGGCGGCCACCTTCGTGCTCGGGGACACCGACCAGGAGGCCCAGGACCTGGCCCACGAGGTGCGGCTGGCGCAGGTGTCGCCGCAGACCGCGATCAACTTCCTGGAACAGCTGTGGAATCGGGACCTGTCCGATCACGATCCGGACGGGCCGCTGCCGGCGTTCGACCCGGAGGTGGGGGAAAACACCATCGCCCGCGGCCGGGCCAGCACGCGGATGTACCGCGACCCGGTGGCCACGGCCCACGAGTGGCGGGCCCGGGCCGAAGCCGGCGGCCTGACCAGCCGCGAACTGATCATCGAGGTCACCGGCCGGCAGTCGTTCGTCGGTACCGCGGCCACGGTGGCCGCGAGCATCAACGAACTGGTCCAGAACGACGCCGCCGACGGGTTCATCCTGGTCCCGCACATCACTCCGGACGGTCTGGCCCCGTTCGTCGACGACGTCGTCCCGCTCTTGCAGGAACGCGGCGTCTTCCGGGCCGACTACGAGGGCTCCACCCTGCGTGAGCATCTCGGTCTGGACCCGCTCGACGGCGAGCGATCGGTCACCGCGGCTGCTTCGTGACGTCGTCCCGGCGCCGAGCCCGCGCATTCTGGACCAATTTAGTTGACTTATGGAACCCGGGTGCCTACTGTGAAATCACGTCCAGGGCGACAGGAGTCTTGCTGATGATGAACAGAACGGAACCGGTGTACACCGATCCGGCTGTTCGTCGTCGGTACGTCGACTTCCTGTGCCTCTGCGGTGCCCTCTCTCCGGCCTGACCGTCGACCGGCGGGCGATCCGTCGCCCGCGCCATCACCGTCGAAAGTGTCGGCCCAGCAGCGAGTCCCCGGGAATCGGACCGCTGCCGCGGGTATCCGCTCGGACCGGCGGCTGAGCCGCACCTGTTCTTCACCGGGGAAAATCATGACTCAACTCGACCTCCATCATCCCGTTCCGGCCTCGGCCCGGCACTACTCCGGGCGCCTGGTGGCACCCCGCTCGTTCATGGTCGACGCACCGCCCCGCTACTTCATGGCCGATCCCGGGCGCTACCAGCTCTTCGCCGGCTGGTCCTCTCCGTGGTCGCGGCGCAGCACGCTGGTGATCTCGCTGGCCGGCCTCACTGACGTCGTGCGGGTCTTTCACGTCGAGACCGAGTACGGACTGAAGCGGTTGCGCAAGGCCTACGGCGGCCCGGCCCAACTCGGGGGCGCGGTCTCGGTGCCGGCTCTGTGGGACGCCGAGACGAACCGGATGGTCTCCGACGACTATGCCACCATCGACGTCGACCTGGCCGCTGAGCTGCGGGAATGGTCCACCACCAGGCTGGATTGTATCCGGTGGACCTGCGCGGTCAGATCGACGAGCTCGATCGCTGGATCGGCCCGGCGGTGAATCACGGGGTGTACCGGGCCGTCGGCTCCGGTGGCGATGCCGGCCGGGCCCGGGTGATCCTGCACGAGGCTCTCGGCCGGCTCGACCGGCGGCTGGCCTCGTCGCGATACCTGCTCGGCGACCGGCTGACCCTGGCCGACCTCCGGCTCTGGGTCACGCTGGTGCGGATCGACCCGCCGCCGGACGGCACGCCGCGGATCGGCGCCGAACTGTCCCGGTACCGGTCGCTCTGGGCCTACGCCCAGAATCTCTACGAGCAGGAGGCTTTCCAGCGAACCGGCCCGCCCCCGGGCAATTCTGAGTGGTTTGGTCGACATTGACACCCCGCGAACTCGTACCTACTGTTGAAAGCGGTCACGAACCCCCTTGTCGTAGAGGATTCAGTGAGTCCGAACTTGGAGAGACAGATCGTGAAACCCGTTGCTGCGGAACGAATTGTTGAGCTCGGGGCCTCCGCCTCCGAACGTCCCGCGGGCCGCCGTCCACAGCTGGTTGGAGTGAACGAACCGGTGCTGCGCCGGTGGGTCGGTCCGACCGGCGCGGAAGCGGTGTCGGCGGGGGCGTCGAGGTGAGCGGGCCCGAGTCGGTCGCCTCCCGGCACCTGCGACCGGCCCCGGCGCCGCCGGTGCCGGTGCCGGTGCCGGAGGGTCTGCCGCCGGCCGGCCCCGACCAGCTGCGCCAGTTGTTCCGCCGGCATGCCGCAGCGGTGGTCGTGGTCACCGCCACCCATCACGGCCGGCCGGTGGGCCTGCTGGTGACCTCGCTGGCCTCGGTCTCGGCGGCACCGCCGCTGGTGTCCTTCAACGTGGCCCGGACGTCGTCCAGCTGGCCGGCCCTGCAGGTGGCCGAGCATGTCGGGTTGCACGTGCTCGAGGCCGGCCAGGACGAACTGGCCACCCGGTTCGCCCGCAGTGGAGCGGACCGGTTCGCGGCCCCCACCTCCTGGCGGCCCGGCCCGTACCAGGTTCCGGTGATCGACGGCACTGCCGCCTGGTCGGTCGCCGAGATCGAGCAGCGGGTACCGGCCGGTGACCACGTCATCGTGGTGGCGCGGCTGCTGCACGCCGACGCGCACGAGGGCGCGAGCCCCCTGGTGCACCACGACGGCGCCTACCACCGGGTGAGCGCCCACCAGCTCGAACCCACCCGGCTCAGCGTGGTCAAGAACTGCGGATCGGACCGCTGACCAGAGCGGTCGATCCCGCCGCGGGCCGGGTCAGGACGCGGCGGTGACGTTGACCAGCCAGCTGATCCCGAATCGGTCGACGAACATTCCGAACATGTCACCCCAGGGCGCCTTCTCCAGTGGCTGCATCACGTTGCCCCCGTCGGAGAGCTGCGCGAAGTAGCCGGACAGGAGCGTCTCGTCGTCACCGCTGAGCGAGATACTGATCCCGGCGGGTGCCTGGTACGGCATGTGTGAGGGCGTGTCCGAGCCCATGAAGACGATGTCGTTGTCGCCGGTCAGCTGGGAGTGCATGATCAGGTCGTTCTCCTCCGGCTCCACCGCCGCGTGCAGGTCGGCGAAGGTGCTGATGGTGAGTTCACCACCGAAAACGGTGTGGTAGAACTCCATTGCCTCGCGGGCATTGCCCTTGAAGCTCAGGTACGGGTTGAGCGTGACCGACATGACTGAACCTCGTTCTGTGCGGCGATGTCTGGATCTCGGACCTCTGGCCGGTCGAGCCTAGGGCGGTTGAGCCCCGGCACACAACGAACACGCGGCCGGCGGTCGATCAGCTGTCGGGTCGGCCGGTCACTTCGGCGGCGAGGTTGACCAATGAGGCGTGCAGCATGTCGGCGGTGGTGGCCCGGGCCACGGCGAACCGCTCGGGGTCGGTCAGGCCGGTCCAGTCGTACGTGTGGGTCACCCGGGTGCGGGTCGCGGTGATCGGCTCCAGCTCCCAGCGCCAGAGGTGGCCCGGTGGCAGCCGCCCCGGCTCGGCCGGCGTCCAGGCGATCAGCCGGCCCTCGGTGAACTCGACAATGTGGTTCTCCCGAATTCCGCCCTGCCGCAACCGCATCCGGAAAATGTCGCCAACCCGGTGAACGCGTTGCCCGGCGGCGGCCTCGGCCAGGTTCTCGTTGCCGTCCCAACGGGGCTGACGGGTCGGGTCGGCGATCAGCTCGAAGATCTGGTCGGCCGGGGCATCGATCTCGCGGTCGGCCCGGACGATCTGCGGTTCCCGTTCCAGTGTGCTCATGCCCCCATCGAAGCCCAGCTCGGCTCCGGGCGCTCCCGCACCGCTCAGTTTGCCGGCGGGGGTGGGTCCATCTGATCGGTAGTGGTTCCGCGGCTGGAGCGGCCGAGCTGCGGGACAGGCAACGCGCAAGTCTGCGGTTGCGCATTGGCGATCTGTTGTGCAAGTCTGCAGTTGCGCAACTGGCGGCCGGACGACGAGTCGAGGAGCAGAAGGCCATGGCGACGGATCAGGTGAGCACGAGGGCGGGCGTGACCGCGGCCGGTACGTGCGCGGTGGCGGCCGTCCTGGCGGTGGCCGCGGCGGCCTGGGTGATCGCGGTCCGGCAGATGAGCCCCGGGATGGACATGACGGACAGCGGGGTGGCGACCCCGCTCGGGTCGTTCGCCGCCTTCGCCGTCCTGTGGTTGCCGATGACGGCGGCGATGATGCTGCCGGGGGCGGTCCGGGCCGTGAGCCGGCGGGTTCAGGACGACGGGGGCGGGCGAGGTGTGCCGCTGTTCGTGACGTCGTACCTCGCCGTCTGGGCCGTGGTCGGGGTGGCGGTGTATCTGCTGTACCGGCCACACGGAACCCTGATCGCGGGGGTCGTGGTGATCGCGGCCGGGCTCTACGAGTTCACCGCGCTCAAGCACCACTTCCGCCGCCGGTGCCAGGAGAACCTCGACTCCGGCGTCGGGTTCGGTCTCAACTGCGTCGGCTCCAGCCTCGGCCTGATGCTGATGCTGCCGGCCCTCGGCGTCATGAGCATCGGCTGGATGGTGGTGCTCACGTCGCTGGGCGTGGTCCAGAAGCTGCTGCCGGCCCGCATCGTGCTCGATCTGCCGGTGGCCCTGGCGATCGTCGGCCTGGGCGTGCTGATCGTGCTCGCCCCGGCGTCGGTACCCGGGCTCATGCCGTCGATGTCCATGTGAGACAGGCAGTTACTACTACCACTACGACCAGGAGAGAACCTGATGAGTGAACACCAGACCGGCACCCGCGAAGAATGGCTGGCCGCACGGCTGGACCTGCTCACGGCCGAGAAGGCCCTGACCCGTCAGAGCGACGAGCTGGCCCGCCAACGCCAGGACCTGCCCTGGGTCCGGATCGACAAGGACTACCGCTTCGACACCGACGCCGGCCCGGCGAGCCTGGCCGACCTGTTCCGCGGCCGCTCCCAGCTGATCGTGTACCACTTCATGTACGGGCCCGACTACCAGGCCGGCTGCCCGTCCTGCTCCTCGATCGCCGACGGCTTCGACGCCTCCGTCGTCCATCTGGAGAACCATGACGTCGCGTTCACGGCGGTCTCCCGGGCCCCGCTGGCCGCCCTGCAGGGGTACAAGCAGCGGATGGGCTGGAGCTTTCCCTGGGCGTCGTCCTCGGACAGCGAGTTCAACTTCGACTTCGCGGTCACCCACACCGACGACGAGTGGCAGTCCGGGGCGGTCGAGTACAACTTCCGCACGATGGATCTGCGGGCCCCCGAGGGCCAGGAGATCCCGTTCATCACCGACGTCACGGCGGCGGTGGGCACGGACTGGCCCACCTACCGTAAGGAAGGGCCGGGCATGAGCGTGTTCGCCCTGGAGGACGGCGTGGTCCACCACACCTACTCCGCCTACGAGCGCGGGATCGACCAGCTCTGGGGCATGTACCAGTGGCTCGACCGGGCCCCGGGGGGCCGCAACGACACGGGGCTGTGGTTCCGCCGGCACGACGAGTACGCCTCGTCCTGAAGCCGATGCGGGCCCCCGGGAAGCGGGGGCCCGCAAGGTCAGCTCTGGGGGACGCCGGCGCAGTCGCCCGAGTTGGTGCCGGTGGCGAGCTCGGTGCCGTCCTCCGAGACGATGCTCACCGCGGCGACACCGTGGCTGGAGGCCTCGTTGGCCGCGATCGCGCAGATCCCGGTGGCCGAGCCCACATTGGCGTCCGAGGTGCCGAGCGACGTCTTGATCACGGCCTTGTCGCAGGATGCCACCTCGACCGCGGTGACGAATCCGGTGGCCTTGGCGCCGGCCTCGATCTCGGGCTGAGCCGCGGCGCAGTCGTCGGCCGCGGCCGCCGGGGTGGTGGCCGCGGCCGGCTGCGACGCTCCCGCCGTCGTGCTCGTGCTGTCGGAACCGCCACCGCAGCCGGCCAGGAGCCCGACCGCGAGCGTGACGGTCGCGAAGGCCAGGACGGACGGGGACATAGTGGAGGAGAGGCGCATGCCCGCACCTTGGCAGCAGACCCGCCGATCGCGCCAGTGGCGAGGGCCCTGCGAGTAGTGTGGCCGATCGTGAAGCTGCACGAGGTGGAAGTCAGGGTGCCGGGGCCCGAGGGGGAGATCCGCACCGTCGTGATCAGCCCGGTCAGCGACGATCGATGGCCCGGGGTCGTGCTCTACACCGACATCTTTCAGCTGACCGAGTCCACCCTGCGGACGGCCCGAAGGGTGGCCGCGTACGGCTTCGTCGTCTTCGTCCCGGAGATCTACCCGCACGGCGAGCTGGCCGGGGTGGCTCTGGCCTTCGACGACGCCGGCAAGCAGGCCGGGCTGGGTGGCGCCGCGGCCACCACCACGGCCCAGTTCGACGCCGACCGGGTCGCGGTACTCGACTTCATGCAGTCGCACGCCGGGGTGAGCGACCTGTTCGCGGTCGGCTTCTGCATCGGCGGGCACCTCGCATTCCGGGCTGCCCTCGACCCCCGGGTCTCGGCCACCGTCTGCTTCTACCCGACCGGGCTGCAGGACGGCGGGCTCGGCGCCGACGACCCGGGCTCGCTGGCCCGGGCCGGCGAGATCACCGGCCGGTTGATGGTCGTCTTCGGCTCGCAGGACCCGCACGTCCCACCCGACGCCCGGCTGCAGGTCGTGACCGCGCTCTACGACGCGGGCCTGGTCGACCTCGAACTGCACGTCTACGCCGGCGGGGAGCACGCGTTCATGCGCGACATCGGTGCCCGCCACGACCCGGTGCTCACCGATCTCGCTCTCACCGAGGCCGTTTCGTTCCTCACCGGTCGCTGACGCGCGTCCCCTTTGCGTTCTGCTGTCCTTTGCTATCCTGGGGCGAAGAAGTCGTTGTCTTCAGGGGGCCGCAATGGGCGTTCACGCGCTGCTGAGAGTGTCTTTCGCCGCGGCTCTGGTGGCGAGTCTTCTGTTCCTGCCGAAGTCCGAGGCCAGTGCCGCGCCGATCGAGACGGTGGGCGGCACTGCCGTTGGTGGGGCTGCCGCGATCATCCCGGGCTCCGACTGCGACTGAGCCCGCCTCTGCGGGTCACGGTTGCTCGACGGCCGAGATCCGATACTTGTGGACGTCGGCCGACACCAGCGGGGGAGTCTCCAGCTCAGGCCCGCCCGAGTTCCGGAACCGGTCCAGGTGCTCGTCCGACTCCCAGCGCTCGTACACGTTGATCCGCCCGAGGTCCAGGGAGTCCGCGGTCTGGTCAAAGTCGAGACAGCCTGCCGCGCTGCGCGCGAGCCGGGCCACGTCGAGTACCGCGGCCAGGTAGCGATCCCGGTCGGCCGGGGCAACGTGCAGGGTTCCAGCAATGATGATCAAGGTTTGCTCCTCTGAGAGGGGTTCACGGCCAGGCGGCCTACGGTTCGAGCCGGGCCACCCGGCGCTTGCCGGCGGTGAGCCGATACGACTCCAGCACCAGCTCGCCGACCTCGGTCCAGTCGGTCCGGTCGTCCAGATCCAGCCCGACCCAGCCGGACGGGCCCAGGTAGGCCGGCTGGTAGCACCGGGGATCCTCGACCAGGGCGAGCCGGTCGTCGGCCTCGGCCAGCACCAGCACCGACTGCTCGTGGCGCTGGTAGACGCCGTCCACCTTCACCGATCCGCCGTAGTAGGCGAACACCTTGGTCGTGTAGAACGCGGGATGGCCGTGGGAGATCTTCTCCGCGGCGTCCGGCAGGCGCAGGGCCAGGGCCCGCAGGCGGCGCAGCACGGGATCGGCGTCGTCGAACATCAACGGATGCGACACGGCACCAGCCTAGTCAGGCGGGTTCGCTGCCGGTGACCTGTGTCTGGTCGAGCTGGTCGAGCATCCCGGCCGGTGCTCGCATCTGCCAGGCGTCGGTCACCAGTTCGGTCAGCCGCTCGACGCTGACCTCGGCCAGGCGGACCAAAACCAGGGGCAGGTCGTCGTAGCTCGACGTGGTGAAGAACAGATCGGGCTCGCCCAGCAGCAGGGCCTGCTTCTCGTCCTCGTCGCCGACGAAGAGCACGGCGATGTCGGTCCGGATCCGGCGCGGGGCGCCCGGCCTGCGCTCGGGGTACGACCAAATGAAGCCCTGGTCGGCCACCCGGAAGTCGAAGCCGGCACTGGGGATCTCGACCGTGTGGGGCAGCGCCAAGGCCAGCCGGCGGACATCGTCGGCGTCAGCCATGGGCGATCCGCGGGATGTTCGGCTGGGTCACCCGCCCATTGTGCCCGAGCGCACGGGTGGGTTCAGAGGCCGTTGATCACCGTGGTCATCTGCTTCTGGGTCTCGTCGCCGAGCCGCTCGAACTCCGACTGCAGGAACGGGCCGGCCAGCTTGGCCAGGCCGTGGAACTCGATCTGGGCGTGGTAGGTGATCGACGTGCCCGAACCGAACGGCTGGAAGGTCAGGTCGTCGGTGGAGGTGGCGGTCTTGTTCTGCCCGACGAAAGTCAGGTGCGCGGGCTCCAGGACGGCGAGGCGATACTCCAGTTCGGTCTCCCGGCCGCGGAACTCGGACACGTTGTGCCAGGTCGTCCCGACCTCGATCGGGCCCGGCGCGTCGTCCCGGCGGCACGAGCGGGTTCCGGGATCCCAGGCCTCGGCCCGGGCGAAGTCCTTGAGATAGCTGACGACGAGCTCGAGCGGCTGATCGACCTGAAACGTGCGCTCAACACTGACCATGGAGTCAACGTAACTCGGCCGGGCGAGGCCTGCATCCGGGCGGCGAAGCCGGCACCCGAGTGCCGGACGACCCCCGCGCGGCGTTCACTGATTAGGCTGGCCGGATGGATCCGATCGAGGTGCGCCTGGACGTGTGGGTGTCCTCGGTGCGGTTGTTCAAGACCCGGTCGGCCGCCTCGACGGCCTGCCGCGGCGGTCACGTGTCGGTGAACGGCCACAAGGCCAAGCCGTCGACGGTGGTGCGGGCCGGCGACAAGGTCGTCGCCCTGGCTCCCGGGGGTGAGCGGATCGTGGTGGTCAGGCGGCTGATCGAGAAGCGGGTCGGGGCGGCCGTGGCCGTGACCTGTTTCGACGACCTGACCCCGGCCCCGCCGCCGAAGGAGGAGAGAGCCCTGGTCGCGGTCCGCGATCGAGGTACCGGGCGGCCGACGAAGCGCGAGCGCCGCCAGATGGACCGGTTCCAGCAGGGGATCGGCTGACCGGCGACCGTTCGTCATCCGGGTGCCGGAGAATGACCGGCATGGACGCCGCCTACCGGATCTGTTTCGTCTGCACCGGCAACATCTGCCGCTCGCCCTCGGCTGAGGTCGTGGTGCGGGCGCTGGCCGAGCAGGCCCACCGGCCCGGCCTCGAACTGGACTCGGCCGGCACCGGGGGCTGGCACGTCGGGCAGCCGCCGGATCGGCGGGCCCTGCGGGCGCTCGGCGCCGCCGGCTACGACGGCCGGTCGGTACGGGCCCGCCGGTTCGACCCGGAATGGTTCGAGCAGCGCGACCTGATCGTCGCGCTCGACCGGGAGCACGCCCGCATCCTCCGGTCGTGGGCGCCGGACGACGAGGCTCGACGCCGGATCCGGCTGCTTCGGTCGTTCGACCCGTCCATCCGGGCCGGTGCCGACGACCCGCTGATCGACGTCGAGGATCCGTACTACGACGGACCGGCCGCGTTCACGGTGATGGTCGAGCAGATCGAGGCGGCCGGGGCCGGCCTGCTCGAGCACGTCCGCTCGCAGCTGGAACCTCAGGGCTGAATGCCGTTCACCAAGCGGGATCCGCAGGCGCAGCCCGGCTTCTACCCGGCCGAGGCGGCCGGCCTGCGCTGGCTCGGGCAGGCGACGGACGGCGTCCCGGTGGCCGAGGTGCTGGAGGTCACCGCCGGCTCGATCAGCCTGACCCACTACGCCACCGGGCCCGCGACGCCCGCGGCGGCGGCCGCCTTCGGGCACCGGCTGGCCCGCACCCACCAGGCCCGGGCGCCGTTCCACGGAGCACCCCCGCCAGGGCGGCGCGCCGGCTTCATCGCCACCCTGCCGTTGCCGCACGAGAGCGATCCGCCCCCGAGCTGGGGTCACTTCTACGCTCGCGGCCGGCTCGAGCCGTTCGCCGGTCCGGCCGAGGCCGCAGGCAGCCTGGACCCCCGGGCAGCGGCCGCGGTGCGAGCGGTCTGCGAACGGCTACGAGCCGGTGATCCAGCCCTGACCGGGCCGGAGGTGACCCCGGCCCGGCTGCACGGAGACCTGTGGAGCGGCAACGTGCTGTGGACGGCGGACGGCGCCCGGCTGATCGACCCGGCCGCCCACGGCGGGCATCCGGAGACCGATCTGGCCCTGCTGGCCCTGTTCGGGCTGCCGTTCCTGGACGACGTGCTGGCCGCCTACCTGCGCACGTCGCCCCTTCCGGCCGGGTGGCAGCAGCGGGTCGGCCTGCACCAGTTGCACCCACTCCTGGTCCACGCCGTCCTGTTCGGGCCCTCCTACGGGGCCCGGGCCGGTCAGGTCGCGGCCGAGCTGGCCCGCACCTGAACAACGGGCGGGCTCCGGATCAGACCGGGGCGTGGAGCGCCGGGTGGGCCCGCACCCAGCTGTCGACGTGCCGATAGGCCTCCTCCCGGACCGGCGGCAGGGAGAGGAAGACGTCGTGCCGCGCGTCCGTGATCGGCACGATCGTGGTCTCCCCGCCCAGACAGCCGGCCCAGCGGGCGATCTGGCGCACGTCCAGCACCATGTCGGCCCGGTCACCGGCCTCGCTGTACCTCGACGAGAAGTACGTCTTGTCCGAGCGCAGCACCAGCGACGGGACGCCGACGTCGAGCCCCCGGTGCAGTTCGGCGTGTCCGCGACGGACGGCGTTCAGCCAGCCGACGATGACCGGGAAGCCGGCCAGCGGCTTCAGGTCGACGTCGAAGTCCCACTCGCCGGTCCTGCTCGTGTGCAGGGTGTCGCCGTAGACGCTGGTCGGCAGGGCCAGGGCCCGGAACGGGCGGGCCCGGGCCCCGGCCCGCAGCGCCGCGGTGACGACCGGCCCGCGCATGTACGCCTTGCCCTGCAGGTCGAACCAGGGGCTGTTCAGGATCAGCCCGGCGATCGGGGCGGTCCGACCGGCCCGGCGGCGACGGGCCAGCCACAACGGGGTGATCAGCCCGCCGGTGGAGTGGGCCAGCACGGTCACCGGCAACCCGGGGTGCTCGGCCGCGATCAGGTCGATCGCCTGGTCCAGCTCGGCGTCGCAGTAGGCCAGGTCGGAGACGTAGTGGGCGGTCTGGCCGGGGCGCCGGCCCCGGCCGCACTTGCGCAGGTCGAGGCCGTAGAAGGCCAGCCCGCGGGCGGCGAAGAAGTCGGCCATGCCGGTCTGGAAGAAGTAGTCGGAGAAGCCGTGCACGTACAGCACGACCCCGTCCACCGATTCGCCCGCCACCGGATCGCGCCGGACCAGGACGGCGGCGATCTCACCCTCGCCGTCCGGGTCGGGGCCGAGCTCGATGGTGTGCTGCCGGTAACCGTCGCCCAGCATGTCGTCGGCCCAGGAGGTGCTCATCGGGTCACCGGGGCCAGGGTTCGCGCGAGGTCGGTGCGCAGGGTGGTGACGGAGTCGAGCACGTAGTTCTGCCGGACCTTCCAGGGCCGCCGATCGCCCTGACGGGGGAACGCGCCCAGCGAACGCTGCACGTAGCCGGAGGTCAGGTCGAGCAGCGGCTGGGCGACCAGGTCGGTCTCCGGTCTCGGCACCACCGCGGCATGGTGCTCGCTGTCCATCCAGGCCAGCACCCGGACCACCAGGCGGTGGGTCAGATCGGCCCGCAGCGTCCAGGAGGCGTTGGTGTAGCCGATGCAGACGGCGAAGTTCGGCACCCCGGTCATCATCGCTCCGTTCCAGACAAATTGCTCCGACAGTTCGACCGCGACCCCGTCCACCCGGGGCTCGATGCCACCGAAGGCCAACAGTCTCAGACCGGTGGCTGTGACCACGACGTCCGCGGGCAGGATCTCACCCGAGCGAAGCCGGATCCCCTCCGGGACCAACCGGTCGATGTGATCGGTGACGACGCGGGCCCGGCCGGCCTTGATGGCTTTGAACAGGTCGCCCCCGGGGATCGCGCACAGCCGCTGGTCCCAGGGGTCGTAGTCCGGGGTGAAGTGGTCGGCAACCAGTTGCGGGTCGCCCAGGATCTTGGTCGCCAGGCCGGTGAGCAGTCGGCGGGCGGACTGCGGCCGGCGACGGCAGTACTGATAGAAGGCGGTGCTGAAGGCCACGTTCTTGGCCCGGACCAGCCGGTGGGCCAGCTTTGCCGGCAGCACGGCCTTGATCCGGTCGGCGTACTTGTCCCGGCCGGGCACGGCCGAGATCCAGGTCGGGCTGCGCTGCAGCATGGTCACGTGCCCGGCGGCGTCGTCCCCGGTCAGGAGCGAGGGCACCAGGGTAACGGCGGTGGCCCCGGAGCCGATCACCACCACCCGGCGGCCGGCGTACACGAGGTCCGCGGGCCAGAACTGCGGGTGCACGATCGGCCCGGCGAAGTCGGCCGAGCCTTCGAACGGCGGGTCGTGGGGCTGCGCGTAGTCGAAGTAGCCGCTGCACGAGTACAGGAACGCGCAGGTCATGGTCCACCGTGAGCCGTCCCGCGGGTCCTCGACGGTCAGCGTCCAGCGGGCCCGGGCGGTGTCGAAGTCGGCGCCGACGACCCGGCTGGAGTACTCGATGTGCCGGTCGATCCCGAACTCCCGCGCGGTGTCGCGGATGTAGTCCAGGATCGACGCGCCGTCGGCCAGCGACTTGCCCCCGGTCCAGGGCTTGAACGAGTAGCCCAGCGTGTACATGTCCGAGTCGGAGCGGACACCCGGGTAGCGGAACAGGTCCCAGGTACCGCCCAGGTCGTCGCGGGCCTCGAGAATCGTGTACGACGTGCCCGGGCGGCCGGTCTGCAGGCGGTAGGCCGCACCGACGCCGGACAGGCCGGCCCCGATGATCACCACGTCCCGGTGTTCGCTCTTGCTCATGGCCTGAGTCTGCCTCGTCGTCCTGGTTCCGAACTTGCCTCAACGCGACATACTCTTGCCCAGACGCGACAAGAACGCATTCGGGAGGGGCGGCATGGGGTACATCCGCTCGGCCTGCCTGCGAGGCTTCCGGGCCACCGTGGCCGAACTGGGCGGTGACGCCGAGCGGCTCGCCCGGGCCGCGGAGCTGCCCCCGGACGCTCTCGACCGGGACGACGTCCTGATCCGGGAACGCTCCGCGGCCGCCGTCCTGGAGCTGGCCGCCGCCCGTCTGACCTGCCCGGATCTGGGGCTGCGGATCGCCGCCCGGCAGGACCTGACCATGCTCGGCGCCCTCGCCGTGGCGATCCAGAACTCGCCGACCCTGGGCGAGGCCCTGGAGTGCACCTCCCGCTACCTCTTCGTGCACAGCCGCTCGCTGTCCCTGACCTCGGGCCCCGACCCGGCGGGCGACCCGGAGCTGGCCGCGCTGTTCTACGGGCCGGCCACGGCGGCCGGGCCGATCCAGGGCACCGACTGCGGCCTGGGCTTCCTGCACCGGACCATCACCTACCTGGCCGGCGGCCCGTACGGGCTGGACAGCGTGGAGCTGCCCTACCGGCCGGCTGCCGGGCTCGAGGTGCACGAGGCCTTCTTCGGGGCTCCGGTGCGGGTGAACCACGACGGGCCGACCGCCGTCCTGCGGGTTCCCCGTCGGCTGGGCGAGCAGACCATGGGTGCGGTCAACGACAACCTGCGCGCGCTGGCCCTGGCCTTCCTGGCCGAGCAGGCCCCGAACGTGGTCTCGGCCCTGACGCCGCGGGTGCGGGCCGCCGTCCAGCAGTCCCTGGGTACCGGCCCGATCGAGACCGGCGCCGTCGCCGCGTTGCTGTCCCTGCACCCGCGGACCCTGCAGCGCCGGCTCGAGGCCGAGGGGACGACGTTCGTGGCGGTCGCCGACGGCGTCCGCCGGCACGAGGCCCAGCGCCTGCTGACCACCACCGACCTGCCGATCGGCCAGGTCGCCAACATGGTCGGCTTCGCCGAGCAGGCGGCCCTGTCCCGAGCCGCCCGGCGCTGGTGGGACTCCACCCCGCGCCAGGTCAGACGTCTGGCCGCTCCGTGACGACCCTGTTCGCCCGAAGTTCCGTCCGAAGGGATCCCTGATGTCGATCGCCCCGTTCTCGTTCTTCGGTGCCCATGCCGTGCTGACCGGCGCGGCCAGTGGCATGGGTGAGCAGATGGCCCACCAGCTGGCCGGTCGAGGCACCCACCTGGTGTTGATCGACCGGGACGCCGACCGCCTGGGTGCGGTGGCAACCGACGTCCGGCAGCGGTACCCGAACCTCGACGTCCACGACGAGGTCGCCGACCTGGCCGACCTGTCGGCCATCGACTCGTTGATCACGCGCATCCTGACCGTGTCACCGCGGGTCGATCTGCTGATCAACAACGCCGGGGTGGCCATGGGCGGGGCCTTCGCCGACCTCACCGCGGAGGAGTTCGACTGGGTCCAGGACATCAACTTCCGGGCGCCGGTGGCCCTCTGCCGGGGCCTGCTGCCCACCCTGCGCGAGTCGCCGGGTGCGCACATCGTCAACGTCTCCAGCCTGTTCGGGCTGATCGGGCCGGCCGGTCAGTCGGCCTACTCGGCCAGCAAGTTCGCCCTGCGAGGGTTCAGCGAGGTGCTGCGGGCCGAGCTGGCCCCGCTCGGGATCGGCGTGACCACGGTGCATCCCGGCGGTATCCGGACCCGGATCGCCGAGAGCGCGCGGGTGGCCGCAAACGCCCCGGCCGTACAGGTCGCGGCCGGCCGGGCCGGGTTCGCGAAGGTGCTCACCTATCCGGCCGACAAGGCCGCCACGGAGATCCTGGACGGCGTCCAGCACCGCAAAGGCCGCGTCCTGATTGCCTTCTCGGCCCGCTTCGTCGATGCGCTGGCCCGGCTGCTGCCCGGCCACTACGCCGCTGTCCTCGGCCGGCTCCAGCGCCGATGAGCCTCAGGGCTCGTGCCGCAGGTGGCTGCGCTGCCCGTCGTGGTCGAAGATCCCGATCACCTCGGCCGGGCCGCCCAGAGCGCCGAAGGCGTGCGGGATCATGCAGGAGAACTCGGCCGCCTGGCCGGCCTCGACCGTGATCGTCCGTTCGCCCAGCAGGAGCACGACCGTGCCGGACAGCACGGTGAACCAGTCCTTGCCCGGGTGGACCTTCAGGGTGTCGACGTCGCGGCGGGGCGCGGGCCGGGTGATCCGCATCTTGGCCACGGTCACTCCCTGCGGGCCGGCCTCGGGGCTCAGCATCCAGGTGGTGATGCCCCGGGCCGGGTCGTGCTGCGGGCGGATCACCACGTCGTCGTCGGCCACCGACTCGACCAGCTGGTCGAGCGTCGTCCCCAGGGCCCGGGCGATCGCGCTCAGCTGGTCGAGGCTGATCCGCCGGTGGCCGGTCTCGATCCGGCTCAGGGTGGACGGGCTCAGGTAGCAACGGCCGGCCAGATCGTCGAGCGACCAGCCGAGGGCCAGCCGCAACCCCCGGATCCGCTTGCGGACCAGTTCGTCGAGCTCACTGTCTTGCGTCATACGCAAAAGACTATGTCATTGGCGCAAGGTCGACGTAGGGTTCCGGACATGGAGACCCACCACCAGCACGAAGTCGATCACGCGCCGACTCACGGCCATGGTCAAGGTCATGGCGGCCATCAGCACGGCGACGAGTCGTCCCTGGCCGAACTTCTCGATCTGGACGCCGAGGTGCTGGCCGGATACCTGGCCGAGCTCACCGGCTGGTTGGCCGAGCTCACCGCCACCGCCCCTCCGGTGCGCATCCTCGACCTGGGCGCCGGCACCGGCACCGGCACGATCGCCCTGCTCCAGCAGTTCGACCGGGCCGAGGTCACCGCCCTGGACCTGTCTCACACCATGCTCCAGCGGCTGCGGGACAAGGCCCAGCAGCGGGGGCTGACCGGTCGGGTCCACCCGGTGCCGGCCGATCTGGACCAGGACTGGCCCGCTCTGGAGCCGGTCGACCTGGTCTGGGCGTCGGCGTCCCTGCATCACATGTCCGATCCGGGGCTCGCCCTGGAGCGCGTGCGGGCCGCGCTGCGCCCGGGTGGCCTGCTGGCGGCGATCGAGATGGACTCGTTCCCGCAGTTCCTGCCGGCCGACGTCGGCCACGGTCGCCCCGGGCTCGAGGCCCGGGCCCACGCCGTGACGGCGGCCCGGCGAACTCTCGACATGCCTCACCTGGGTGACGACTGGGGCCCGAGGCTGGTCGGCGCCGGGTTCACCATCGAGGCCGAGCGGCGCTTCGACATCGATCTGCGAGCGCCGCTGCCGGCGATGGTGAACACGTACGCCGAGCTGTCGCTGCGCCGGATCCGGCCCGGTCTGGAGGGTGGGCTCGACGCGGACGATCTGGAAACCTTCGACCTTCTTCTGGACGGCGACGGCCCGCTCGCGATCCGCAACCGGCGCGATCTCGGAGTCCGGGTCGGTCGGACGGTCTGGATCGGCCGTCGTCCGGTCTAGATCCGGTCTGGCCCGGATCGGACGGCGTCCTACGGGTTCTGTTGCGACAGGTACGTCGCGCTGCGGGCGGCCAGGGCCATGATGGTTAGGGCCGGGTTGAACCCGCCGTTGGTGACGTGCACGGAGCCGTCCATCACCCACAGGTTCGGATGGCCGTGCACCCGGCCGTGGGGATCGGTGACCGAGGTGGCCGGATCGGAGCCCATCCGGGCTGTTCCGGCCTGGTGCTGGCCGCCGGTCACGCCGTTGCGGATCGGGTTCGACGGCCACACCGCGGTGGCACCCGAGGCCGCCAGCCAGTCGAGGGCCTTCTGCTGCAGAGCGTGACCGGTCCGGACGGTCTGCTCGTGCTGTCGGCCCGACAGGCGGGCCACCGGCATCCCGTGCTGGTCGCGGTGCCGCGGATCGAGTTCGACCCGCAGGCCGGGCATCGGGATCTCCTGCACCGGTCCGTAGACGTGACTGGTTCGCCGGTACAGGTCCCGCATCGCCCTCTTGCCGTCGAGCCCCCACCGGGCCGCGCCTGGCGGCAGGGCCCAGAACCAATGCAGGACGGGCAGTTTGAGGATCTCGTTGGCCAGGACGCCGGCTCCGATCGTGCCGGTCAGGTTGTTGACGTAGTCGCAGGTGGCGATGCGCACGTTCGGGCCCGGCCCGTCGATCACCGGATCGTCGAACCGGCCGAAACCGCCGACGTAGAGATGCCCCTGCAGATGGCGGCCGACCTGATCACTGTGGTTGCCCAGCCCGTCCGGATGGGCGGGCGACCGGCTGGACAGCAGCAGGCGAGCGGTCTCGACCGCGGCGGCGGCCAGGACGACGTGCCCGGCCGTGATCGTCCGCCGCTCGCCGGTCTGCTCGTCGACCGCCAGGATGCCGGTCACCCGGCCCCGGCCGTCGACGTCCACCCGCAGCACCCGAGCCTCGGTGACCAGTTCGCATCCGGCGGCCACCGCGCCGGGCAGCACAGTGTTGTAGGGGCCGTTCTTGGCGTCGCTGGGGCAGGCGAACCCGATGCACTCACCACACCGAACACACTGACCGCGCCCACCACGCGGTACCGAGTTGATCAGCATCGGCACCGGGCCGGTGGTCAGGCCGAGCCTGCGCGCCCCGCGGCGCAGCACCTGGGCCTCGGTGTTGTCCGGCAGCGGCGGCATCGGGTACGGCCTGGACCGCGGCCCCTGGTTGATGTGGGCCGAACCGTCGCCGCAGACGCCGATCTCGTGCTCGATGCGGGCGTAGTACGGCTCCAGGTCGGCGTACTCGATCGGCCAGTCGGCCAGCGAACTACCCTCCGGGAAGCCGTGTTCGGAGGCCAGCCGGAAGTCCTGCGGAGTCAGCCGCCAGGCCATGCCCTGGTAGAGCCGGGTCCCGCCGCCCACGGTGTGGGGCAGGGCGCCGTAGTCGGGCCCCCAGGGCGGCTCGACCCGCTCGTCGCCGTCCGGATCGACGATCACCCGCACCCCGCCGCCGTCCAGGTACGGCGGGGTGTTGTGCCCGTACCGGCTGAGCCGGAAATTCCGCAGGTGGTCGTGGGGGATCTGCTCATAACTGAGGTTCGGCCCGCGCTCCAGCACGACCACCCGGCACCCGGCCGCGGTCAGCACCGCCGCGGCGACGCCGCCACCGGCCCCGGCTCCGACCACGATCACGTCGTAGGACGGCGCTGCCTGGGCCAAGCGCCGAGTGGGCAGCGGCGCAGCCGTCGTGTCGCCGAGCAGCCCGGAACCTCGCCGCGGGCCCGGGCTGTAGCCGACCATCGCCCAGCCGGGAGCGTTCCGGGCGCCGTAGTACTTCTCCGAGACCAGCCGGATCAGGGTGGTGACGAACTCGTGGCTGTCCACCGGCCAGGCGGCCCGCGGGCGGCCGGCCAGCAGATCCTGGATCACGGCGTCCTGGGCGAGCTCATCGAGGTCGGCGAAGGCGGCGTCACCGCGCACGGCGACCTCCGCGGCCAGCGCGGCGAACCCGGGAGCCAGCAGAGAGTCCCACAAGGAGGCCTGAAAGCCGGCGGCGTCGGTGGCCAGATCGTCCACCAGCCCGGCCTGGGACGCCGACGGGAACTCGTCCGCCGGGACCAGGCGATCGATGAAGGCGCTGACCTGCGCCCAGTCGGTGATCACGGAACCTCCACGCGGCGGCGGCGCCCAGATGGGTCAGCGAGTGACTTTGACCGTATCGCCCTTGGAGTTCGAGGCGCCGGTGAGGTTGGCCGGGTCTCCGGCGTAGTGGTAGCGCCAAGTGCCGGTCTTTGTCGCCCGAACGGTGGTTCTGGCGTCCACGCCGTTGTCCCAGACTTTCTTGACGTCCTGGTAGTCGTCCGAGCCGGCCGGTCGGAACTGCAGCATCACGTACTCGCCGACCCCCTCGTAGGCTCCACTGTTCCAGTTGGCGTACTTCAGCTTTCCGGTGATGTGGATCGTGTCGCCGACCCGGCGGGGCTCCGGCGAGGCATTGAAGGTGGATCCGAAGGTGGTCCGGTGCAGGACGGTCACCGGCTGGGTCGACGCGGGCAGGGTGATCTGGTCCGACTCGTCCCCGATGAAGGCGTAGATGTCCACGTTGTAGAGCCCGGCGTATCCCTTGGGGTCGACCTTCCACGTGTAAGCCCCGCCCGGGATGTACGTGTACTTGGACCAGGGGGCAACCTGGAAGTTGGCCAATAGCGGGCCTGTGTAGGGCGCGGTAGCGCCGGCCTGGTTGAACGTCAAATACCAGTTGACGTCGGCGTCCTCGTCACAGTCGGTGCCGACGTCGAAGGTGACGCGCGCCTTCAGGCTGACGCCGACCGTGACCGTGGCCGGGCTCAGGTCGACCACCGAGCAGTCCGCGTCATCGGCCGAGGCCGGGTTGGCCGCGAGCAGCGAACCGGCCAGCAGCGCGGCGGTGGCGAAAGAGATTCGGGATGCGTGCGTGAACATCCGCACAGCATGAAGCATGTCGTCCTGATTCGGGCCTGGATTCCCAAATGGCACCTACGAAGAGATGATCCGAGGAAGAACCTGACCGGCGGCGCGGTTCGCAGAAGGATGACAACGATTGGATTCATCGGTAGTGGCCGGATCGGCGGCACCCTGGCCCGACTGGCGGCCGAGGTCGGCTACGACGTCGTCCTCAGCAACTCGCGCGGCCCGGAGACCCTGGCCGAGGTCGTGGCCGCGATCGGCCCGCGAGCCCGGGCCGCCACCGCTCAGGAAGCGGCCGAGGCCGGCGAGTGGGTGGTGGTCAGCATCCCGTTCAAGAATTACCTCGACGTACCGGCCGAGCCGTTGGCGGGCAAGGTGGTGATCGACACCAACAACTACTACCACGAGCGCGACGGCCACTACGCCGAGGCCGACTCCGGGGCTGTGACCAGCAGTGAACTGCTGCAACAACACGTGCCGGAGGCGCAGGTGGTCAAGGCTTTCAACAGCATCCAGTGGGAGCAGCTCGGCTCCGAGGGCGTGCCGGCCGGCACCCCGAACCGGCGGGCGCTGCCGATCGCCGGTGACGACGTCGCGGCCAAGAAGGTGCTGAGCGACTTCATCGAGCAGCTCGGATTCGACGTCGTCGACGTGGGATCGCTGGCGGAGGGCTGGCGTTTTCAGCGTGACCTGCCGGCCTACGGCGCGCGGCTCGACGCGGCGGAGCTGCGGACGGCGCTGGCCGCGGCCGGGCGCTGACCGAGGCGCCACGTCTGATCGTCAGTCCTGGTCGAGAAGGGCCAGGACTTCGCCGAGCTGTTCCACGGACTGCTCGGTGATCGGGTCGACCACCAGTTGCAGATGCTGGGCGCCGGCGTCGGCCATGGCCCGCAGGTGGCCGGCGATGGCTCCGGGGGAGCCTTGGACGGGCCGAACCGCGGCGTTGTAGGTGTCACCCATCAGCCGGCCACCCCCGCCGGGCAGGCTGACCAGCACCGCAGCCGTGGCCGACACCTCGGCCGGGTCGCGCCCGGCGACGGCGGCGGCCTGCTCGACCCGAGCGCGGACGGTGGCGAAACCGTCGGGCGTGTTGCCGTAATCGCTCCACCACACGTTCCAGGCGTCGACGTGCGGCAAGCCGATGCTCAGCATCCGGGGGCCGACCGAGCCGAGCATCAGCGGCGGCCCGCCGGGCCGCACCGGCGCCGGGTCGAGCACGCAGTTCTCGACCCGGTAGTAGTCGCCGTCATGGTCGCTGCGGCCCTCCCGCAGCAGCTCGCGGATGATGGTGAAGGCTTCCTCGAACCGCGAGACCCGGTGGTCGTAGGCGAAGCCGAAGGCCCGGTACTCCCGTTCGTTCCAGCCCGCCCCGAGCCCGAGGATCAGGCGCCCACCGGAGATGGCATCCACGGTCGCCGCCTGCTTGGCCAGCATCGCCGGAGCGTGAAAGCTGGTCGAGGCGACCAGCGGCCCCAGCTCGATCTTTTCGGTCACCGCGGCGATCGCGGCCAGCGAGGTCCACGCCTCCCAGGGCCCGCGAGTCACCCCGCCGGGCAGGTCGTAGAGCAGGTGGTCGCCGACCCACAGCGAGTCGAAGCCCACCTTCTCGGCGGTACGCGCCATCTGCAGCAGTTCCGGCCACTGCACCGGCCGCTCGACCTCGGGCAACTGGACACCGACACGGCAAGGGCGAGGCATGCCCAGAATCTACCCGGCCGGGGGGCTGGTCAGTCGCCGTGGGCGAGCCGCACCAGACGGACCGGGTCGGTGTCGTCGAGTTCGGCCACGCTGTCGCGAGACTTCACGAAGTCGGAGAACGACCGGTAGCCCAGCGCCTTCTCGCTGAACGACGGGTCCATCCGCTTCATCTGGCTCTTCACCGTCGAGCTGTGCAACCACTCCTCGTCGTCCTTCTCGTGGCCGAGACGCAGGGCGCGTTCGAGCAGGCGGGTGGCCACCGCCTGCGGGTCCTCCGACTCGAGGCTGATCTCGTCGTTGACGACCGGCGCGGTCCGCCTGGTCCGGCGGGTTCCGGTGGCCGGCGACGGGGGCGGGCCGGTGGGTTCCGGCGCCTCCTCCGGCTCGGGCTCGGCGACGGAGCGGCGGTCGGCGACCGGTGGCGGAGTCGGATTGGCCGGGGCGACTCCCGGCAGCGCGTCGTAGGTGACCAGCTCGTCGCAGGCGGCGGCCAGCGACCGGCTGGTCGAACCGGCCACCCCCACGCCGACGACGTAGCGGCCGAGCCGCCGGCAACGCTGGGCCAGGGCGATGTAGTCGGAGTCACCGGCCACGATCACCACGTGGGTCAGGTCGGGCAGCCGGAACATGTCCTCGACGGCGTCAACGGCCAGCCGGATGTCGGCGCCGTTCTTCGCGTAGGCCGCGGCCGGGAACAGCTGCACCAGGTCGACCGCCCGGCTGACCAGCTGGCCCCGGTAGTCGGCGTTGATCGGCGCCGACCAGTCGGCGTAGGCGCGGGTCAGGACCAGCGTGCCGAAGGACGACGCGAAGTCGATGATGGCGCCGACGTCGACCGTGGCCTGGCGCAGCTTCTCGGTGATCTCCGGATCGGCGGCCTTCTCGGCCCGGTCGAACCCACGAACCCGGTCCCGCTGGAACTGCTGACGACCGTGGACCTGGTCGTACCGGGAGATCACGATGTTGTCGAAGTCGATGTAGACGGCGACACGGGTCACACCCGGTTCGTTCATGATCAGCTCTTCTCGTTGCGCGCGGGGACGGGCCCAGTCTGCCGGTCATCCGACCCCGGCAACTACGCCCGCCCGCCGCGCGCGACGACGGATCAGCCGGTGGGGCGCCCGAAACTCACGGCCGACGTCCAGATCTTTCGCTTGCTGACCCGGGCTCCCGTGTGCGGGGAGTCATACATCTGCCCGTGCCCGGCGTAGATCCCGACGTGGTAAGCCCGGCCGCCCGAGGTGAAGAAGACGAGGTCGCCGGCCTGGGCCTGCGACCGGGTGAGCCGGTGGGTGGCGTGCAGCTGCTCGTTGGCGGTGCGCGGCAGCGACACCCCGAGCTGGCGGTAGACGTAGCCGACGAAGCCGGAGCAGTCGAAGCCGTGCGGCGACGTGCCGCCGTACACGTACGGCGTCCCGACGTAGCGGGCGGCCACGGCCAGCACCGCTGATCCGCGGGCCGAACCGGCCGGTGCCGGGCTCGATACGGGCTTGTGGACGGGCGTCGGCGGCTTCGGGTGCTTCACCGGAGCCTTGGCCACCGGAGCCTTGGTCACCGGAGCCTTCGTGACCGGCGCTTTCGTGACCGGGGTCTTGGTCACGGGGGTTTTGGTCACGGGGGTTTTGGTCACGGGCTTCCTGGTCACGGGGGTCTTGGTCACCGGGGTCTTGGTCACCGGAGCCTTGGTCACCGGGGTTCTGATCACCGGAGCCGAACTCGGTGGCGCCTTCACCACGGGGGCCTTCGCCCGGGACCGGGACGCCGAGTGATGGGTCCGCGCGGCGGTGGGGGCGCCGTCCGTGAGGCTCGGAGGCGTGCTCCGGCCGGCGACGGCGTGGCGGGCGGTGGTGGTACGCCCCGACGGCAGGTGCCGGGTGCCGGTAGGGACGGCGGTGTACGCGTCCGACTCGAAGGCCAGGGTCGCTGTCGTGAGAGCCGACAGCGGCCCGGTCCGGACCGAGGTGATCGCGGGGGCGGCGAGCAGGCCGACGGCCGGTGGTGCGGCCGGCAACCGCAGGGCCCCCGTCTCGGTCGAGCTCTGCGGCGGGGTCCGGGCCTCGGCCCCGTAGGCCTGGCCCGGCAGTCCCACCGTGGCGATCAGCCCGGTGGACACGGCCAGCACGGCACTGGACCGACCGACGACGGTGAGCCCTTCGGTCATCGCGTCACCGACGTCCGACAGGGGAGTTGAGGCTCTTCGATCAGATCGATGGCGCGCGAGATCGCGGTCGGACAAGGTGAACCTCTCCCGACGCCTACGAGGTGAGCTGTCGGGTTCGGGTGGGAGTCACACCCGGCCGGGCGGCCCGCGCGCGGGCCGTTCGGCTTCACCCCAAGGGTGGGCGGCACTGCTGCCGACCACCCGGAAGTGGGTCCCCCGTCTCTGCCATGCGGTTCGCGACGACCTGGCCCGGTGGCAGAGCTCGGCGTCCGGCAGGTACCTGCTCCGATGAGCAGATCACCCGAAGGTACGACGGATCAGGCCTGGTGTCACCCGTTCGGAGCCATTTTGTACCGATCATTGCCGCAGGCCGAAACGCGGACACCGTCGGGTGTCGGGGCGCGGGCCCGGTTCCGGCGCCCAGCGATCAGCGAGTGCGAGCGGCATCGGCCCGAACCCGCAGGGCGGTCAGCAGCATCTGGGCGGCCAGCACGCCGCCCACCCCTTCACCGGCCCGCAGCCGCAGGTCGAGCAGCGGTTCCTGGCCCAGCTCGGAGAGGATCAGGGCGTGCGCCCGTTCGCGGCTGCGCTGCCCGGCGATCAGATGAGCGGCCACGGCCGGCTCGGCCCCGACGGCGATCAGGGCGGCGGTACCGGTGGCGAATCCGTCCAGGACGACGACCCCGCCGGCCCGGGCCACGCCGAGCACCACCCCGGTCAGCCGAGCCAGTTCCGGGCCACCGAGAACGGCCAGCCGGGTCACCGGGGACGCCGGGTCGGCGCCCGGGGCGCGCTGCCGCCAGCGGTCCAGGGCCGCGGCCACGACCGCGGTCTTGCGCTCGAGCATCGGGCTGTCGGCGCCCGCCCCCAGACCGACGACGTCGGAGGCCGGCCGGTCCAGCAGGCCGGCCGCGAGCGCGGCCGCGACCGTGGTGTTGCCGATCCCGATCTCGCCCAGCACCACCAGGCCGTCCCGGGCCAGCTCGGCGCCCAGCTCGGCCCCCTGGTCGAGCTGCCGGCGGGCCTCGGCCTCGGTCATCGGGTCCTGGTCGCGCAGGTTGCCCTCGGCCCGCCCGGCGTCGACGATGCGCACGGCCAGCCCGGCCGCGCGGGCCGTGACCACACCGAGGGACTGCCCGGCCCGGGCGGCGGCCAGGACGTCGTCCGTGACCGAGGCCGCGAAAGCGCTGACCCCCAGCTCGCTGACCGGGTGCCGGCCGGCCACCAGCAGCAGGGTTCCCGAGGTCAGCCCCGGATGACCCAGGGCGATCACCCGGTCCACCGCCCGGTCGAGGATCCCGAGGGACGTCGGCGTGGTCAGCAGGGTGTCGGACTCGTCCCGGACGGCGACCACGGCGTCCTGGTCCGGGGCCCGCAGCCGCGACCGGGGGGCGAGCGGAGCATCGGCCCCGGGCCAGCGGTTGCGCAGCACGACGTCGGCGAGCGAAACCCGCCGGGACCAGCCGGCCCGTTCCAGTCCTGGCTCCGGGGGCCGCTCGTCGGGCCAGCCCAGGCAGAGCCAGCCGAGCGTGACCACGCCGTCCGGCAGGTTCAGCAGGGCGGCCAGGTCGAGCGGGTCGAACAGGGTGACCCAGCCCAGACCGAGCCCTTCGGCCCGGGCGGCCAGCCACAGGTTCTGGATCGCGCAGGCACACGACCAGAGATCGGCGTCTGGGAACGTCGCCCGGCCGAGCACGCCGGCCGCGGCGGTGCGCCGGTCGCAACAGACGACCACGCCCAGCGGCGCCTCCCGAATCCCCTCCAGCTGCAGGTCGAGCAGGTGCCGGCCGGAGTCCGGATCCAGCTGGGCGGCCTGGGCCAGGCGCTGGGTGTCGGCCATCAGCGCGGCCTGGTCGCGCAGTTCCGGATCGTCGACGACGAGGAACCGCCAGGGCTGGGAGTGCCCCACCGACGGGGCCGTGTGAGCCGCTCCGAGCACCCGGTCCAGCACCTGCGGGTCCACCGGGTCGGGCCGGAACCGGCGGACGTCGCGCCGGGCCCGGAGCACGTCGTGGAAGGCGGCCCGGGCGGCCGGGTCGAAGGCCCAGGCGTCGGGGGCGTCGGCCCGTTGCCGGGCGCTGCTCCGGTCTCCCACCAGGGGGACGGGTCGGGGCCAGGTCACGCCCCCGACCTTAGAGGCTGACCGCGATCGGCTCGGAACCACCGGGCGGGGGCTCGGTGGCCCGGGCGCCGGTCCGCTGGGCCCCGATCCCGGCCGCGACCACAAACGCGATCCCGGCCAGCGACGCCGCCCGCGGCACCTGGTGGAGCACGATCAGGCCGATGACCAGCGCGATCGCCGGCTCCAGGCTCATCAGGGTGCCGAAGGCGGCGGTGGTCAGCCGGCGCAGCGCCAGCAGCTCGAGGCAGAACGGGACCACCGGCACCAACAGGGCCAGGCCCAGCCCGGCCAGCACCACCGACCAGGTCAGTTGCCCGAGGGTGGACGGCGCGACCAGGGCGGTGGCGATCAGCCCGGCCACCGGCATCGAGACGGCCAGGCCCTGCACCCCGGAGACCTCGTCGCCGACCCGCTGGGTGAGCAGGATGTACGCGGCCCAGCAGGCGCCGGCGCCGAGGGCGAAGACGATGCCGAAGCCGTCGATGGCCCCGCCCCGCCAGGGCTCGGTGAGCAGCAGGACCCCGCACCCGGCCAGGACGGGCCAGCGCTTCTGGGCGCCCCGGCCCACCAGCAGGGCCACGCCCAGTGGGCCGAGAAACTCCAGGGCGGCGGCGGTGCCCAGCGGCAACCGGGCCACGGCCGCCATGAACAGCATGGTCACGGCGGCGGTGACGACGCCCAGGGCCACGCTGGCGAGGAAGCTGGACCGGGTGAAGCTGGATCGCCGCGGCCGCACCATGACCAGGAGCAGCAGCCCGGCCCAGGCCAGCCTCAGCCAGGCCGCCCCTTCGGGCCCGACCTGGTCGAACAGGCCGACGGCGGTGGCCAGCCCGAGCTGGACCAGGGTCATCGACGTCACCGCCATAGAGACGCCGACCCGGGCCTGGCGGCGAGGGCCGCCGGCCGGGATCGAGCCGGCCGGTGCGGTGGTGGCGGTGGTGGTCGTCGTCATGAGATCAGTACACGGGACCACAACCATTCATGTCCACATGACGTTCGCGAAGCTACCATTCAGAAATGCTGAACGATGAACCGATGGACCTGCGCCGGCTGCGGTTCCTGCTGGAGCTGGCCCGCCGCGGCTCCATGCGGGAGGTCGCCGACGAGCTCGGGGTGACGACGTCGACCGTGTCGCAGCAGATCGCGGCCCTGGCCAAGGGCCTCGGGACCACCCTGCTGGAGCAGCACGGGCGGGGGGTGCGGCTGACTCCGGCGGGCCATCGGCTGGCCGGGCACGCGGTGACCATCCTGGCCGCGGTGGAGGCGGCCGGCCTTGACCTGGATCCGGACGCGGAGCCGGCCGGCACGATCCGGGTGGCCGGCTTCGCCAGCGCGGTGCGTCGTTCGCTGCTGCCGATGGTGATCGGGCTGGCCGAGAGCCACCCCCGGGTCCGTCTGATGATCCACGAGCACGAGCCGGCCGAGGCCTTCGCCCTGCTCGCCGACGACGCGATCGACCTGGCCCTGATCTACGACTACAACCTGGCCCCGCTGCGGGTGGACGCCGGGTTCGACGTCCGGGCGCTGTGGTCGACGCCGTGGGGGCTGGGCGTGCCGGCCGACCGCGCGGGCGCGGAGCCGGCCGGTGGCGGCCCGGCCGCGACCACGTTCGCGCGGTTCGCGCAGGACAGCTGGATCGTGAACTCGCGGAACACCGCCGACGCGGACGTGGTCCGGGCCATCGCGACGATGGCCGGGTTCGAGCCGGACGTGAAGCACCGGGCCGACAGCCTCGAGCTGGTCGAGGACCTGATCGCGGCCGGGCTCGGGGTCGGGCTGCTGCCGGAGGGCCGGGCGAGCGTGACCGGCGTCCATGTCCTGCCGCTGGCCGATCCCGGGGTGCGGCTGCGCTCGTACGTGGTGACCCGCGCGGGCCGGGCCGGCTGGCCCCCGCTGGCCCTGATCCTGGGCCTGCTCAGCGCGTGAGCAGGCCCAGGATCAGACGGTGACGGCGCGGTTCAGACGGCCAGACCACCTTCGGTCGGCACGTCCTCCTTCTTGGCGTTGACGAACACCACGGCCGCGATCAGCGCGCAGGTGAGCAGGATCGCTCCCCACAGGAAGGCCACGTGGTAACCGTGGATCAGGGCCGGCGGGGTCAACTTGGCCGCGTCGGCCGGGTTGCGCAGGTGGTCGGCGAAGTAGCCGGTCACGGCCGAGGCGAACACGGTGTTCAGCAGGGCCGTGCCCAGCGATCCACCGATCTGCTGCGAGCTGTTCAGCACGGCACTGGCCACACCGGCGTCGTGGTTGCCGATCCCGACCAGGGCCACGCTCGAGGCCGGGATGAACACCCCGGCCAGACCGACGCTCATCAACAGCTCGGACGGCAGCACGTAGGCGATGTAGGCGCTGTTCGCGTCGATCTGGGTCAGCAGCAGCATGCCGACCACGGCCAGCACCAGGCCCGGGATCATGATCGGCCGGGGGCCGATCCTGGGCAGCAACTGCGAGATGACGCCGGCGGCCACGATGATGCCGCCACTGAACGGCAGGAAGGCGAACCCGGACTTCAACGGGCTGTAGCCGAGGTTGATCTGGAAGTAGTAGGTCAGGAACAGGAACATCGCGAACAGGCCGGCCCCGACGAACAGGAACACCAGGAACGATCCACCCCGGTTGCGGTCGGACACGATGCGCAGCGGCAGCAGCGGGTTGGCTGTGCGCTGCTCCCAGATCACGAAGGCGACCAGCAGGACGACCGCGACCACCAGGAACGAGATGGTGTGCGGCGAGCCCCAGCCCTGGACCGAAGTGTCGTTCGGGTTGTCCGGGTGCTTGGCCTTGGCCGCCTCGGTGAAGCCATAGACCAGGGAGACCAGACCGCCGGTGGAAAGGATCACGCCGGGGATGTCGTAGCGGGTGTCGCCGGCGGCCTTGCTCTCGTGCACCACGAAGAACGCCGCCACCGCGGTGACCAGGGCGATCGGCACGTTGACACCGAGGCACCAGCGCCACGACGCGTACTCGGTGAGCACGCCGCCGAGGATCAGGCCGATGGCTGCGCCGCCGCCGGAGATGGCCCCGAACACACCGAACGCGGTGGCCCGCTCCTTGGGGGCCACGAAGGTGACCGTGATCAGCGACAGCGCCGCCGGAGCGAGCACGGCCGCGAAGGCGCCCTGCAGACCCCGGGCCGCGAACAGCAGGCCGGCGTTCGGGGCCAGACCGCCGACGGCGGACGCCGCGGCGAACCCGATCAGGCCGATCAGGAACGTGCGCTTGCGGCCGTTGTAATCGGCGATCCGCCCGCCCAGCAGCAGCAGGCCACCGAAGGCGAGGGTGTAGGCCGTCACCACCCACTGCCGGTCGGCCGTGCTGATGCCGAGGTCTTTCTGGGCACTGGGCAGCGCGATGTTCACGATCGAGGCGTCAAGGATGATCATCAGCTGAGCTACGGCGATCACACCGAGGGCGAGCCATCGCCGGGGATCGGCCGAGTCCATCCCCGTCGGATGGTCGATCGAAGTACTCGGATCGGACACGGGAACTCCAGAGAAGAGAAGAAGAGGCGGATCACAGGCGCAGCCGTTGTTGCGCCGGCGGTGAGCGTCCTGGAGCACTCATCCTGTCAGAGTCCGGTCAGCCCGCGCCCAGCGCCCGGCCAACAACACCGGAAGAGCGGCGGACACGCCCGGTACAACCGCTCATCATTCTCATTCCCGGCATGCTCTACCGTCTTCGCCATGAGAACGCGTACCAAGGTCGGACGGCGTGGGGCCGCCCTGCTGGCAGTGCTGGGGGCGCTGGGCGTGCTGGCCGCAGCCGGCTGCACGGCCCAGGGCACCAAGCCGTCGGTGACCCCGAAGTCGGCCACGGCTGAAGTCAGTAACCCGAATTCCGGATCGGCAGCAGTGTCCCGGCCCAACATCGTTTTTGTGCTGACCGATGACCTGTCGATGAATCTGCTCGCCTACATGCCGCACGTGCAGGCCCTGCAACAGGCCGGGACGACGTTCTCGAACTACACCGTGACCGACTCGCTGTGCTGCCCCTCACGGTCGTCGATCTTCACCGGCCGTTTCCCGCACAACACCAAGATCTTCACCAATCATGGCAAGGACGGTGGGTTCCGGCTGTTCCACAGTCGGCGTGAGGAGAAGTCGACGTTCGCCACCAGCCTGCAGAAGGCCGGCTACCGGACGGCGATGATGGGCAAGTACATGAACGAGTACTACCCGAAGAAGAAGATGGGCACGACCCGGCCCTACGTGCCGCCGGGCTGGAGCGAGTGGGACGTCGCCGGAAGCGCCTACTCCGAGTACAACTATTCGCTCAACCAGAACCACACGGTGCGTGATTACGGCAATGCGCCCGGCGACTACCTGACCGATGTGGTGAGCGCCAAGGCCTCGGCCTTCATCACCCGCTCGGCCGGGGAGAAGAAGCCGTTCCTGCTCGAGGTGGCGACCTTCGCCCCGCACGCCCCCTACACCCCGGCCCTGCGCGACATGGCCAACTTCCGGACCGTCACCGCGCCCCGGACGCCCGCGTTCAACCGGTTGCCCTCGAAGGCGCCGGCCTGGCTGAAGCACTCGAAACCGCTGACCGGTCAGCAGAGCACCTACATCGACAACTCGTTCCGGCGGCGGGTGCAGGCGGTGCAGTCGGTCGACCGGATGGTCGCCTCGCTGCAGAACACGCTGATCACGGCGGGCGTGGCCGACCGCACGGTGGTCGTCTTCAGCTCCGACAACGGCTACCACATGGGCGAGTACCGGCTGACTCCGGGCAAGATGACCGCCTTCGACACCGACATCCGGGTGCCCCTGATCGCGGCCGGGCCGGGCGTGGTGGCCGGCCAGGTGGTCGCCGACCCGGCCGAGAACATCGATCTGCGGCCGACTTTCGAAGATCTGGCCGGAGCCCGGACGCCGTCCGAGGTCGACGGGCGCAGCCTGCGCAACCTGCTGGCCGGCCGGCCGGTGGCCGCGTGGCGGACCGCCGCCCTGGTCGAGCACCACGGGCCGGACACATTCACCGAGGATCCGGACTTCCCGGCCCGCAGCAGCGGCAACCCGCCGAACTACGCGGCCCTGCGCACGGTCCACTACACCTACGTCGAGTACGCCAAGGGTGGCAAGGAGTACTACGACCGCCGGACCGACCCGGACGAGCTGCACAACACGGTCGGCACGCTGTCCCGGGCCCGGATCGCCCAGTTGCACAAGGCGCTGGTGGCGATGACGAAGTGCCGCGGTCAGAAGGCCTGCGGAACGGCGGCCCGGCGGGCCCACTGAGATCTGTCACCGGATCGGCCGTTCCGGCGCCGGAACGGCCTCAAGCCAGTGCCCCGGCGGTCCGAAACCCCTGAGGGATCATGGTCGGAGGGGAGCCGAGTGGACCGCCTGCCGCGTGCTGCCCGGTTCGGGTCCGGAGCGTTCGGCCCGTGGAGGATCAGGGCAATCATCGCCCTGAACTGGGCCCTGCTGGCCGCCTACCTGGTCGGGCTGCTGAACCACGGTCCGGACTTCGAGCCGCTGGTCGACGGCGCTCTGGCCGGCCTGACCGAGCTGCTGGCCACCGGGATCGCCTGGCGCGCCGTCCGCTCGGCCGCCGGGCGCCGGCCCGAGGTGGTCTGCATCGCTCTGGCCGCCACCGCCTGGTCGGCCGGCGACTACTACTTCCGGTACGCCGGCGCGCGGGGGATCGACCTGCCGTTCCCGTCGCTGGCCGATGTCGGATACCTGGCCTTCTGTCCGTTCGCGGTGCTGGCGGTCGGGTTCGCGATCCGCCGCGAACTGCGCACGGCCAGCATGACGGTCTGGCTGGACAGCGCCCTGGGGGCCCTGGGAGCGGCGTCCGTGCTGGCCGTCGTGCTCGATCGGCTGTTCACCCTGGCCGCCGGCAAGCCGCTGGCCGGGGGAGTGGCTCTGATCTACCCGATCCTCGACCTGCTGCTGATCGCCGCGGTGGCCGGGGTCGCCGCCGTCCAAGGGCGGCAGGTGGGCCGGCCCTGGTTCCTGGTCCTGGCCGGGCTGCTCGCCTTCGTCCTGGCCGACGGACTGACCGCGCTGGCCCTGTTCAACGACACCTACGCGGCCGGCGGCAGCGTCGACGTGCTCTGGCCGGTCGGCCTGGCCCTGTTCGCCCTCTGGGCCCGGGCCGGTTCCGGCCCGGATTCCAGCCCGGCTTCGAGCGCCGTGGCCCCGGCGGACCGGCCGGTGCCGCTGGTGCTGCCCGGCATCGCCACCGCCGCCGGAATGGGCGTCCTGATCGCCGCCGCCCGGATCCACGAGTCCGTGCTGGCCCTGGTGCTGGCCTCGCTGACCCAGGTCGCCTCGGCCGCGCGCACCCAGTTCGCCTATCGCCAGCTGCGCCGGCTGGCCGACCTGCGGCGGCAGGCGACCACCGACGAGCTGACCGGAATGCCCAACCGCCGCGCCTTCTACGCCGCGGCCCAGGACCGGCTGGTCGACGACGGCGCCACCCATGCGCTGCTGCTGCTCGACCTCGACCGGTTCAAGGAGGTCAACGACAGCCTCGGGCACCACGTCGGCGACCAGTTGCTGATCGAGGTCGGCGCGCGGCTGCGCGAGCAACTGCGCGACGGCGACCTGCTGGCCCGCCTCGGTGGCGACGAGTTCGCCGTCCTGCTCGACGACACCACCCCGGAGCGGGCCGACGCCGTCGCGGTCAAGCTCCGGGCCGCCGTGGCCATGCCCTGCACCCTGGAGGGCATCGCGCTGCGGACCGACGTCAGCATCGGGATGTGCCTGGCCCCGGAGCACGGCAACGACCTCAGCCTGCTGCTGCGCCGGGCCGACATCGCCATGTACCAGGCCAAGCGGGCCCGCTGCGGGCACCAGGTCTACGACGGCACCGCGGACGCCGCCGGGGCCGGCCGGCTGCGCTCCCTGCAGGAACTGCACACCGCCCTGAACGAGCGCCAGATGGTGCTGCACTACCAGCCCAAGCTCGACCTGACCGCGAACGTCGTGCACGACGTCGAGGCCCTGGTGCGCTGGAACCACCCGGTGCGCGGGCTGCTCTACCCGGACAGCTTCCTGTCCCTGATCGAGGACGCCGGGCTGATGCGCAAGCTCACCCAGCTCGTCCTGGAGGAGGCCCTGGACCAGGCCGCGATCTGGCTGGCCGCGGGCCGCGGCCTGACCATCGCGGTCAACCTGTCGGCCAGCTCGCTGGTCGACATCGACCTGCCCGAGCAGATCGGGGCGATGCTGGCCGAGCGGAGCTTGCCCTCGAGCGCGCTGCAGCTGGAGATCACTGAGGAATTCCTGATGGCCGACCGGGACCGGACCCGGGACATCCTGGTCCGGCTGCGCGACCGGGGGATGCAGATCGCCGTCGACGACTTCGGCACCGGCTACAGCTCCCTGGCCTACCTGCGCGAGCTGCCGATCGACGAGCTGAAACTCGACCGGTCGTTCGTGTTCCCGATGATGGCCGACAGCCGGGCCGCGGCTCTGGTGTTCTCCACCATCGACCTGGCTCACAGCCTCGGCCTGCGGATGGTCGCCGAAGGCGTGGAGACCGAGGCCGCGCTGACCATGCTGGCCGAGCACGGGTGCGACCAGGCCCAGGGGTACTTCATCTCGCCCGGGCTGAACGCGGCCGAGCTCGGCGACTGGCTGGATGCCCGGACGGCGGCGTCCCGGATTCCGGGGCCGCGCCCCGAGCCGGCCCCGGTCGTGGTCTCAGAGCAGCCGAGAACTGCCCGAGGTTCGTAGGCTGGGCAACCACTGCTGCCAGCCGGCCGCCGGCCGGGCCAGGAGGTGGCCCTGGGCGTGGGTGACGCCCAGGGCGACCAGGTGCCGCAGGTCGGCCACGTTCTCCACGCCTTCGGCGCAGACCGTGAGGCCGAGATGGTCGGCGTAGGCGACCAGGGCGCAGAGCACGGCGGTCTGGCCCGGGCTCTGCGCACAACCGGCCACCAGCGAGCGGTCGGCCTTGATCACGTCCGGCCGCAGCACGGCCAGCCGGGCGAACTCCTCGGCGCCGGCCCCGATGTCGTCGAGCGCGATCCGGGCACCCCGGGCCCGCAGCCGGCCGACCGCCCCGGCGACCTGGCCCAGGTCGACGCCTTCGGGGTCCTCGCTCAGCTCGACCACCACCCCGTGCAGGCTGGACGGCAGCCCGGCCATGAAGCGACGCGAGGTCAGGGCCCGGGCCGAGACGTTCACGTAGAGGTCGTGCCCGGCGGGCCGGCCGTGCAGGGCCAGGGCGGCGCGGATCGCGGCCAGCTCGAGCAGGTCGCCGTCGCCGCCGGCATGAGCCTGCCGGAACACCTCCTGGACGTCCCGCTCGCCCTGCGGGCCGGTGAACCGGGCCAGCGCCTCGTGACTGCAGACCCGCGACGTGGTCAGGTCGATGATCGGCTGGGTCAGCATGATGAAGGCCGGCAATGGCCGGTGCGGGCCCAGCCCGGACGGCTCCTGACCATGGATGACGACGCGGTCGCGGCCGGTCCGCTTGGCCGCGTAGAGCGCGTCGTCGGCGCCGGCCAGGGCACTGCCGGGCTCGGTCCGCGGATCCCAGACCGCCACCCCGGCCGAGAACGTCTGCCCGCCCGGCGTCACCCGGCGCAGCTGGTAGAGCAGTTGCTCGACCTCCGGCGGCGTCGATCCGGGGATCAGGACGGCGAACTCCTCGCCGCCATACCGGGCCAGCAGGGCGTCGGCCGGCAGCACCGCGCTCCAGGCCGCGACCGCGTCCCGCAGCAACCGGTCGCCGGCCTGGTGCCCGTGGGTGTCGTTGAAGGCCTTGAACCGGTCCAGGTCGAGAATGGCCACGCACAGGGTGGTTCCCCGTTCGCGGCTGATCTGGCAGGCCCGGGGCAGCTCGTGGTCCCAGGTCCGGCGGTTGGGGGCGCCGGTCAGGGAGTCGGACCGGGCCAGCGCCGACAACCGCACGGCCTGCACCTGGACGATGTTCAGCAGGCCCACCATCCGCACCAGGACCAGGGCCGACAGCAGCAGGGTGCCGATCCCGATCACCGGCCAGGCGATCCCGGGCCCACGAGCGCCGTCGATCAGCAGGACCACGCCGGGCAGCATCAGGCCGCCGGCCAGGGCGGTGAGCCGCCGCCGGCTCGGCGGCGCCTCGGCCGGTTCCGGGTCGGGCTCGACCAGTTGCCGCATCGACGGCACGCAGGCGGCCGCGGCCACCAGCAGGTAGCCGGCCAGCCAGATCCCGTCGGTGAGTGAGGTCGACACGCTGTCGCCGGAGATCAGCACCTCGATCTCGTAGCCCAGGTCGGCGGCCAGGGTCAGCACCAGGGCGATGGTGAGCAGGTGGTAAGAGCGGGCCCGGGTACCGGCGGCGGCGAACATCCGGGCCAGGACGCCGATCAGGAACAGGTCGGCCAGGGGATAAGCCGAACTGACCGCCTTGGCCGCCGGCGACAGCGTCGAATCGGCGGCCAGGGGCGCGATCAGGAACACGCCGACCAGGACGCCGGTGCCGGTGGTGACGATGGCGGCGTCCAGGATCGCGGCCAGGTCGCGGGTGTCGCCGCGGGTCCGGACGAACACCAGGGCGCCCGCGCCGAGGGCCAGGTAGGAGCAGAGGTAGACGGCGTCCGAGGGGGCCGGGTAGGTGTCCGGGATCAGGTACTGCTCGATCGTCCAGACCAGGTCGCCGAGCACCCAGCCGCTGCAGCCGAGCAGGATCAGCAGCCAGCCCCGCCGGTTCGGCGGGCGGTGGTGCCACAACCCCAGGAACCCGATCAGGACGGCCGCGGCCGCGACCGCCACGTACAGCGTGCGGTGCAGCCCTTCCGGCATCGGCACCACGACGTACACCGGCACGATCAGGGCCAGCGCACCGATCGCGAGCATCAGCGCCCGGGGGGTGGAGGCCGGCGGCGGCTCGGCCGACCGCCGGCGCCGGCCGTGCCGCTCGGCCGGCTGGGGCCGGTCCCCGGGACCGGCCTGGACCGGCAGACCGGCGGGCCGGGTGGCGGTTTCGCCGGGCGGGACCGGTTCGGAGCGGGGAACGGCCCGGCCGCCGGAATCGGCGTCGAACGACGAGTTCGCGCCGTGGTGCATCGCCGTTCCCCCTGACTGGCCCGGGCCGGTCTAGATCAGATGAGAATATGCGATTCGTCCGAACCTGGGGGGCTTCACGCTCAAGTGTGACCACCGTTGACGGTAATCGTCCGGCCGGTGACGAAGCCGGCGTCCGGCGAGGCCAGGAACGAGACGGCCGCGGCGACGTCGGCCGGGTCGCCGAGCCGCCCCAGCGGGATGCCGGACCGGTAGTCCTCCAGGTCGGCGGCGGTGGCGCCGGCGTGCCGCTCGACCGGGACCCAGCCCGGCGCGACCAGGTTCACGGTGATCCCGAACGGCCCCAGCTCGCGGGCCCACGACCTGGTCAGACCGATCTGGGCGGCCTTGGCGGCCACGTAGGCGGACATCCCGGCCAGGCCGCGATCCACGACGTCCGAGCCGATCTGGACGACCCGGCCGGCCCCACCGGCGTCGCGCAGGGCCGGCAGCACGGCCTGCACGAGCAGGGTCGGGCTCTTCACGAAGAAGGTCAGCTGGTCGAGGTGGTCGGCCCAGGTGAGCTGGTCCAGGCCGATCGCCGGCTGCGGGCCGGTGGCGTTGGCGACCAGTACCCGGACCGGGCCGAGCCGGTCCTGCACCCGCTCGACCAGGCCGGTCACGGCGGTCTCGTCGGTGACGTCGGCGGCGAAGGCCTCGGCCGTGCCGCCCGCCGCCCGGATCTCGGCCACCACCCGGTCGGCGCCCGCCGCGTCGGACCGGTAGTTCACCGCCACCGCCCGGCCGTCGGCGGCCAGCCGGCGGGCGATGGCCGCCCCCAGACCTCGGGACGCGCCGGTGACCAGGGCCGTTCCGTCGTCCATGGGGATCGCGCCTTTCGGGGTTCGCCGGGAGAGCTCACGCTAACCCGGCCGAAATCCAGGTGACAGGCCGGTTAACGTGAATGGGTGTTCACTGCTCTGCGCTCGCGCGACTTTCGACTGCTCTGGCTGGGGCAGAGCGCGAGCGTGCTCGGCGACGGCCTCATCGTGGTCGCGATCGGGCTGTACGTCACCCGGCTGACCGGCTCGCCCGGCGACGTCGGCCTGGTGCTGGCCTGCTACATCCTGCCCCTGGTGCTGTTCCTGCTGATCGGGGGCGTGATCGCCGACCGGCTGCCCCGGCAGGCGGTGATGATGGGCACCGACCTGATCCGGGCCGGCCTGCACGGCACGCTGGCGGTGCTGATCCTCACCGGAGCGGTCCGGATCTGGCACATGATGATCATCGGTCTGCTGTTCGCCACCGCGCAGGCCTTCTTCCAGCCCGCCTACGCCGGGCTGGTGCCGCAGACCGTGCCCGAGGGCGAGATCCAGAGCGCGCAGGCCCTGGGCGGGGTCAGCCGCGAGCTGGCCCAGTTCGTCAGCCCGGCGGTCGCGACCGCCCTGGTGTTCAGCGTCGGCGGTGGGATCGCGTTCCTGGTGGACGCCGTCACGTTCCTGGTCTCGGCGCTCACCCTGTCGCAGGTCCGGGCCCGGCCCCGGGGCGAGGCCGGCGAGCGCGGCACCATGCTGCTGGAACTGCGTGAAGGATTTTCCGCGGTTCGCGAACGGCCCTGGGTCTGGGGCACGATCGGCGCCTTCTCGACCGCGATCCTGCTGGCCATGGCCCCGTTCTTCGTGCTCGGGCCGTCGGTGTCGCAGCACGTCTACGGCACCGAGGCGGTCTACGGGATCACCAATGCGGCCTGGGGCGTCGGGACCGTGCTCGGGGCCGCCCTGGGCAGCCGGTGGCGTCCGCGGCATCCGATGCGGGCCGGCATGATCGTCGGGATTGTCTGGCCGGGCCAGATCGCGCTCTTCGCCTCCGGTGCCCCGCTGGCCCTGCTCTACCCGGCCACCACGGTGGCCGGGCTCGGACTCGGCCTGTTCGGGGTCTGGTGGGAGACGGCGCTGGCCCAGCGGATCCCGGGGCATCTGCTGTCCCGGGTCTCGGCCTGGGACTGGATGGGAACGCTGGCCCTGCTGCCGATCGGCTACCTGCTCACCGGCCCGGTCGCCGCCGCGTTCGGCGAGCAGCGGGTGCTGCTGATCGGCGGCCTGCTCGGGCTGGTCGCGATGACCCTGGGCCTGCTGCCGGCGTCCACCCGGACCCTGACCCGGATCGACGAGCGGCCGGAGCCGACCCTTATCGCCGGCTTGGGCCAGGCTTAGCGGGCCGGACCCGAACTGCGCTCGGCTCCGTGCTGTAATGACCGGCATGTCGATCTTCATCCGGGACCGGAGGGCTCTGCTGATCCCGGCGACCATCGCCGTGGTCGCGATCGTCAGCGCCCTGATGGTGACCCTCGGGGTGCTGGCCGGCGCCCAGGCGGTCAGCACGGTGGCCGGTGGGCCCAGCGGGGTGGCGACGCCGACCGCTGATCCCTCCCGGCGCTCGACCCTGGCCGCGGCCTCGACCGTTCCGACCGCCTCCGCACCCGCCCCGACGCCGACGGTCGGGTCGCCGACCTCGAAACCGAGCGCCTCGGCGCCGGCGAGCGCGGCGGCGTCCGCGCCCCGCTCCGGCACCTCGCGGCGGGTGACCTTCGTCAACCGGACCAAGCACACGATCTGGGTGGCGGGCTACCAGCAGACCCCGAAACCGGCCCTGAAGAAGACCGGCTGGAAGCTCAAGGCCGGCCACAAGATCACGATCAAGGTGGCCGACAAGTGGAACGGCCGGTTCTGGGGTCGTACCGGCTGCACGTTCGACCCCAAGGGCAAGGGCCACTGCGTGACCGGCGACTGCGGCCGGTTCCAGTGCACCGGGTACGGCGCGATCCCCGCCTCGCTGGCCGAGTTCAACTTCAACGCCTGGCAGCACCTGGACTTCTACGACGTCAGCCTGGTCGACGGTTCCAACCTGCCGATGTGGATCAACCACACCGGCGGGACCAAGGATGCGATCAGCAAGCGGGGCTGTTCGGCGGCCGGCTGCACCGCGGCGGTGAAGTGCCCGAAGGCACTGCGGGTGGACGGCGGCGGCTGCTCGTCACCGTGCGCCAAGATCGGCGGCGACCAGTACTGCTGTGCCGGCAAGTGGGCCCCGCGCTCGGAGTGCGACCCGAGCAAGTGGCCGGTGAACTACGCCGCCGTCTTCAAGAGGGCCGAGCCGTTCGCCTACTCCTACGTGGACGACGACGCCACCAGCACGTTCACCTGTAAAGACCGCTGCGACTACCGGATCACCTTCGGGCTGACGCCCAAGAAGAAAAAAAGCTGACGGCCTGACTGCGACCCGCGGGGTCAGCGGCCGGTGACGCCGTGGTCGTGGTCGTCGTCCCGCTCGGGGTCGACTTCTGGCCGGGTGCCGACCTCGTAGCCGATGTGGTCCGACAGCGCGGCCAGGTACTGGCCTAGGCTGGGGTGAAGGTCGAGGGTGCGGGAATCGAGCTCGAGAATCCGGTCCGGGTCGTCGATCTCGGGGCGGTCCGGGTCGTCCGGGGCCGGTTCTCCGGCCTGACGCTGCTCGAGAATGGGTGGGGTCGAACCGTTGACCGGAGCCGAGCCGTTGAGGTGGGATCGGTGGACGCCGTTGGCCGGGGTCGAGCCGTTGCGCGAGGTCAGGGGTTCCGGATCGTCCAGCAGGCGGTCGACCTGCACCCGGCGGGCCCCGGTGGCCGGATCGGAACCGGCGTCCAGATGCTCGATCCGCAGGACGGTTCCGCGCTCCCAGGCCGAGAGCCGCAGGAGCCGGGGCTGACCGTTCGGCGGTTGCTCCTGGCCGGCCCGGGCCGTACGCAGCAGCCGGTCGAGCTGATCGCCTTCGCCGGTGCCGGAGGGTGACGGGCAGAGATGATCGACCAGCGCCCCGGCCAGCCGAGGATTCAGTTCCAGAAGTCTGGTGGCCTCGGCGGTCGGCGTGGTCACATAGGTGAGGTGGTGCGGGCGCCCGCCCTGCTCGCCGACCTGCACGCCTTGGTTGCGGATCACCAGCAGACCGTCGAGAAACGCCTCGGCGCCGTCCGTGTGCAGGGTCGAGAGATCGAAAATAGTTGTGGTGAAACGGCTCGAGGAGGGTACTGCGGCCAGCTCGGTGACCACGTCGTCGCGTCGGAGGCGGTCGGCGGGGTCGTGGCTGAGCCGGCGCAGGGCCGCCCCGACGTCGGGTTCACGCAGGGCCGGGCCGAGGTCGATCGACGCCCGGATGGTCACCATGTAGCGGTTGACCTCGCGGCCCTGGTCGCCGTGGCCAGGACCGCTGCGCAGCTGTACCCAGGTGTACGCCGGCAGCGGCCGTGCAGCTGCCGGGCCGGCGGGCAGGGGCACCGGCGCGGGTTCGGTCGCCGCCGGTAGTCCCTCGGGCGGCGTGGCCGGCTGGAACAGATCGACGACCTCGGGCACGGGCGGCACCGGCGCTGCTGTGGCCGCCCGGCCCGGTGGCGCCCGGAACCGGTTCGGCGGGGCCTGGGCCGGCTGCGAGTACGGCGACGGGCGGGGCAGGCGCTCACGCCCGCTCTCGGCCGGCGCGGGCCGGCGGGGCAGGTCGGTGGCCGGGCGCTCGGGCGCCGGCCAGGTCTGGGTGGTGGGTGCGGGTGCCGGCGGTGGAGCCGCTGGAGGCGGCGCGGCCGGCTTGCGAACCGGTTTCGGTCTCGGTTCCGGGACGACGATGTCGGCCCGGCGCGGCACCAGGTGGACCTCCCACGAACTGCTGCCGTCGGTGCCGAAGACCCGCACCACCCGGACGTGCGGCCAGAGGGCCTTCGCGCGCGCGCTCCAGCGCGACCTGAATGCCATCTGACCTCCGATCTCCGGCCCTGGAACAATCACTCTGACCGACCTGTGGATGGTGGTCAATGCCGGACCGGCAGGATGAGGTCATGACGACGTCGCCGGCCCTCCGTCTCGGGGTCTCCTTTGTTCCCACCGTCCCCCCTGAGCGGCTGCGCGAGATGACGCTGGCGGCCGAGGCGGCCGGCCTCGAGGACCTCTGGATCTGGGAGGACTGCTTCAAACAGAGCGGCCTCGCCGTCGCCGCGGCCGCGCTGGCCTGGACCGGACGGATCCGGGTCGGGATCGCGCTGATGCCCGCCCCGCTGCGCAACGTGGCCCTGCTGGCGATGGAGATCGCCACCCTCGACCGGATCTTCCCGGGCCGGTTCGCGGCCGGGGTCGGGCACGGCGTCCAGAGCTGGATGGGGCAGGCCGGCGCCCGGGTCGAGTCACCGATGACCCTGCTGACCGAGTACACCGCCGCGCTGCGGGCCCTGTTGGCGGGTGAGGCGGTGAGCAGGCCATCGCGGTGATCAGCCAGGCCCGGACCGAGGCCGGCACCGGAGCCGGAGCCGGGGATCCTCATGAGGTCGTGGCCACCCTGATCGCTTCCACCGGGCCGGGTTCGCCTGCTGCTCGCGGGCTGACCCGGCGGTTCAGCCGCCGACGTGGATGCCGGGCCGGCGTTCGGGATCCTTCTCGGCCTCGCGCAGCACCTCCCGGGTCACCGGAGCGGTGTCGCCCTGGCCGAGGAAGAGGTACCGCAGCAGCAGGGTGAACGGATTGCCCTCGGACCACTCGAAGTAGCAGTGCGGCTGCAGGCCGGTGTGGTCACGCAGGCAGAGCAGGATGGCCGCCAGCGCGTTCGGCACCACCGGGCTGCGGACCCGCAGCACCCGGTGGCCCTCCACCTCGACCCCGCGCACCCGCAGGTTCTCGGTGAAGTCGGACGGGTCGTGCACGGTGACCTCGAGGAACAGGATCGGGGCCAGCGACGGGATCGGATTGCAGGCCCGCTGCACCCGGACCTTGTCCACGTACTCGGCGGCGTCCCCGGCCTGCTTCTTGTTCGCGATCAGGTGCAGTCGGCCGTGGTATCCGGCTTCGGCCACGAACGCCCGGGCCGCCTCGTCGAACTCGATCCGCTCGACCCGCAGCTCGGTGGCTCGCATCACCCGCGAGACCACCGAGATCAGCACGATGGCCAGGATGAACGCGGCCGAGATGGCGATCCCGTCGGGCTTCTCGATGACGTTGTCGACCAGGGCGTAGAGCAGGACGGCGGTGACCAGGCCGAACCCGATCGCCGTCCTCGGGCGGTGGTTCTTGCGGGCCCAGACCGTGACCGCGATCGCGGCCGACACCATCATGGCCAGGATTCCGGTCGCGTAGGCGCCGGCCTGCCGGTCGACGTCGGCCCGGAACAGCAGGGTGATGACGAACGCGATGCCGGTGAAGATCAGCACCATCGGGCGGACGGCGCGGCCCCACTCGGGGGCCATGCCGTAGCCGGGCAGGTACCGGGGCACGATGTTGATCAGGCCGGCCATCGCCGAGGCCCCGGCGAACCAGAGGATCAGGATCGAGCTGACGTCGTAGAGCGTGCCGAACGCATCGCCGAGCTGCTGGTGAGCCACGTAGGCCAGGGCCCGCCCGCTGGCCGCGCCGCCGGTCCGGAACTCCTTCTCCGGGATCACCACCGCGGTGATGAACGTGGTGGCCAGCAGGTACACGCTCATCACGAGGGCGGCCACGGTGAGCAGCTTGCGGGTGTTGGCGATCCGGGCCCCCAGCTTCTCCTCGTCCGTCTCACCGTCCGCCGTGACCAGCGGCATCATGCTCACACCGGTCTCGAACCCGGACAGCCCGAGCACCAGGGCCGGGAAGGCCAGGATCGCGGTGCCGGCCACCGAGAAGGCGCCCGAGTGCCCGGAGGTCAGCTCGTGCCGCCAGGTGGAGAGCAGATCCGGGTCGCCGACGATCTGGGCCACCCCGGCCCCGACCACCACCGCGTTGAGCAGCAGGTAGGCCACGACCAGCGGGATCGCGATGCTGACGGCCTCGCTGAAGCCGGCCAGGAAGATCGAGCCCAGCAGGGCCAACAGCACCAAGGTGATCAGCACGTGCCGGCTGCCGACGGCGTCCGGGACGAAGGGGTTCTCGGCGATGTGCGCGGTCGCGTCGGCGGCCGAGAGCGTGATCGTCACGATCCAGGACGTCGCGACGAAGCCGAGCAGGCAGAGCACGAAGAGCTTGCCCGGCCAGTTCGGCAGCAGGTCCTCCAGCATGGCCACCGAGCCCTGCCCGCGCGGGCTCTCGGACGCGACCCGGCGGTACATCGGCAGCATGCCGCCCAGCGTGAGCAGCACGATCAGCAGGGTGGCCAGCGGCGACAGGGCGCCGGCGGCGATCGCCGCGATCCCGGGCAGGTAGCTGAGGGTGGAGAAGTAGTCCACGCCGGTCAGGCACATCACCTTCCACCAGGCGTGCTGCTCCTCGGCCGTCTCCTTGGTCTCGGGGCCGACCACCGGGCGCACCTGGTCGTGCAGCAGCCAGCGGCTGAACCGGCCGGCCGGTGGGCCGGAGACCGGTAGCGGCGCGGGGCACGAGGCCGGCAACTCGGCCACGCCGGTCATCAGTCAGCCCCCACGTCGGCGATCGTATGTCCCGCCCGGTCGGTGCGCAGTTCCCGGCGCGCGGTGTCCATCCTCCTCGGGGCGGCCCCAAGGCGGCCTCAAGGCGGCTCGAAGGCGGCTCGGGGGCGGCTCGAAGGCGGCTCGGCCGGGGGAATTGTTAGTCTCCCGGGCGTGGACGTGGCCCGGCTGGTGGACGAGGTGCATCGCGACGGCACCGTGATCGACGTCCACACCCATGCGCAGGGGTACCTGCCCCGGTACGCGGCCCGGGTGTTCCGCCGGATCTACCGTCGGACCATGCCCGCCGACCTGCCCCTGGCGGCGGCCGGCGAGGGGCGGGTCCACGCCCTGGTCGCCAAGGCGATCGGCGATCCGATGGCCACCCGGTGGTGGGCCCGCTCGCCCTGGTCGGCGGTCGAGGCGCAACTGCGCGACATCGAGGCCGAGACCGCCCGGGCCGGAGGCTGCCTGGTGCGATCGGCCGCCGACCTGCGCCGGGCCCGGGCGGCCGGGCAACTGGCGGTGATGCTGGGCCTGGAGGGGGCCGACGCCGTCGGGCACCGGCTGGACCGGCTCGACCAGCTCAAGGCCCGCGGCGTCCGGCTGATCGGGCTGGTCCACCTGGGCCACAACCAGATCGGGACCACCGGCCTGCCTTGGCAGGAGTACATCGGGGCGCTGCGGCCGGGCCGGGCCCGGCCGCGGGGGCTGACCCCGTTCGGCCGCGATGTCGTCCGGCGGATGAACGCGCTCGGGCTGGTGATCGACCTGGCCCATGCCGACTCGGCCACCCTGCGCGACGTGCTGGCCCTGAGCGCGCAGCCGATCGTGGTCTCGCACACCGGGGCGCGCTCTCTGGACGACTTCGAGCGGTACCTGGACGACGACGAGGTCCGGGCCGTGGCCGGGGCGGGCGGGTTGGTCGGCCTCTGGCCGTACCTCGGGCACCGGTCGGACGGGCGGCCGCGCGGCGTCCGGGATCTGCCCGACCTGGTTCGACACGCCCGACACCTGGCCGGCGTCGCCGGGGCCGAGCACCTGTGCCTGGGCACGGACCTGAACGGCCTGCCCGGGGTGATGGCCGGCTACCGGGGTGAACCGGACGTACCGCTGATCACGGCCGCCCTGCTCGAGGGCGGGTTCGGCATGGCCGAGGTGAAAGGCATTCTCGGCGGCAACTTTCTGCGGCTGCTGGAGCGGCTCGACCAGGACTAGCCCGGTGCCGGCCCGGACTGGTTGAGGCCGAGGCGGGCCGGGACGGCGTCCAGGCGGTGGAAGGTCGAGGACGGTCTCCACCGGGGCTCGGCGTCGAGCAGGGCCAGGTTCGGGTAGCGCCGGTGCAGACGGGTCAGCGACTCGGCCGCCTCCAGGCGGGCCAGCGCCGCCCCCAGGCAGAAGTGGATGCCGGTGCCGAAGCCGAGGTTGGCCGGCCCCGGCCGGGTCAGGTCGAGCCGGTCCGGATCGGTCCAGCGCCGCGGATCCCGGTTGGCCGCGTCGAGCCGCAACAGCACCGGCTGCCCGGCCTCGACCCGCACCCCGCCGACCTCGTGCCCGGTCAGGGCCGTGCGGCCGATCAGCTTGATCGGCCCGTGCGTCCGGATCAGTTCCTCGATGCCGCGGGCCGGGTCGGCCTGCAGGTGGGGGATCTGGTCGGGCCGGTCGAGCAGGGCCATCGCCCCGGTCCCGATGATGTTGGCGGTGGTCTCGTGGCCGGCCGCCAGCAGCAGCACGCAGGTCGACATCACCTCGTCCAGGCTCAGCTCGCCGGTGGCCAGCAGGGCGCTGATGAAGTCGTCGCCGGCCTCCTGGTTCCGCCGCCGGGCCAGCACCGGGGTGAGGAACATGGTCACCTCGACGGCGGCCGCCATCGCCTCGGCGACGTCGTCCTCGTCGGCGTCGACCTCGAGCAGTTTCACCAGGTGGGGGGTCTGCTCCAGGAACACCTCGGCCCCCTCGACGCCCACGTCGAGCAGTTCGGCGATCACCGCCAGCGGCACCAGGTAACCGAAATCGGCCAGCAGATCGGCCTCGTCGTCCTCGGCCAGGCCGTCGAGGCAGGACTCGACGATCGAAGCCACCCGGGGCCGCAGGGCCTCGATCGAGCGGGCGGTGAAGGCCGGGGCGACCAGGCGGCGCAGCCGGGTGTGGTCGGGCGGGTCGCGGAACAGCATCACGCCGGCCGGCATCGCCGCCAGCTGGGGCGGGGTCAGCGGGCTGTTGGCCGGATCGCTGCTCCAGCCGTGGCTGCGCAGCACCGACGAGGCCTCGTCGAACCCGGTGACGACCAGGACGCCGTGCTCGTCGTCCCAGTGCACGGGGGGTCGGTCGAGAGCCGTCCCGATGCCGGCGGACCGGGCCGGCGCGGTCACGGCCGGCCCATGAAGGCGAACTCGAGCTCGCCGTAGGGGGTGGCGGGCGGGCCGTCGTCGTCCAGTTCCTCGCGGATGCCCCGCCAGTTGGAGCTGGCCCGCAACGTGGCCAGGACGGCGGTCATGCCCAGGTCGATCCGGCTCAGCGAGACGTACTCACCGGGCAGGGCCAGCTTCTGGACCGTGGCCGAGTGCGGCCCGCGGGGGGAGAACTCGAGGTCGACGATCTGGGCCGCGAACTCCGGTGTGTACCGGAAGGGTTGCTCGCTGAGCACCGGGGTGAGCGGCTCACGGGCCCAGGCCAGGATGCCCTCGGCCGTGGGCGGGTCGGTGGGCTGGACGAAACCGCCCTCGGTGTACTGGTGCAGCAGGGCCTCGGCGTCGCCGGCGATCGAGCACCGGACGGTGTCGCGCATCCAGTCGACCTGTTCGACGGTGAACCGCTTGACGCAGCCGAAGTCGAGAAAAGTGACCGTGCCGTCGGGGTGGAACAGGTAGTTGCCCGGGTGCGGGTCGGCGTTGAACCGGCCCATCCGGCGCAGGCTGCCCAGGGTGAAGCGGTAGATCGCCTCGCCCCACTGGTCTTTGAGCTCCTGGTCGGCGGCCTGGGCCTGCGACCAGCGCATGCCGTCACTGAGCTCCATGGTCAGCACCCGGCCGGTGCTGTACTCGGGTAGCACCTCGGGGATCCGGATGAACGGGTGCCCGCGATAGACGTCGGCGAAGGCGGTCTGGTTCTCGGCCTCGATCCGGTAGTCGATCTCCTCGCCGATCCGGACCGACACCTCCCGGGCCAGCGCCCGGGCATCGGTCCGGCCCAGGTCGGGGGCGAGACCGCGGATCAGCTGGAAGAAGGTGGCCAGCAGTTCGGCGTTGGCCAGATCGGCCCGGATCGCGTCGTCCACCCCGGGGTACTGGATCTTCACCGCCACCGCGCGGCCGTCGTGGGTGCGGGCCGCGTGCACCTGTCCGATGGACGCCGCGGCGATCGGCAGCGGCGCGAACTCGGCGAACACCTCGCTCGGGTCGGCGCCCAGTTCGGCCCGGACGACGGACGCCGCGACCAGCGGATCCATCGGCGGGGCGTCGTCCTGGAGCCGGGCCAGGGCGGCCTGGTAGACCGACTGGCTGCCGCCGTCGACCAGGGAGCCGAGCGAGACGAAGGACAGGATCTGGCCCGCCTTCATCAGCACGCCGCGCGAGCGACCGAGCTGCTCGGCATACCTCTCGGCGCTGCGCTGCCGGTTGGCGCCCCTGTCCTTGCGGCGCAGGGCCGAGACCACGGCCTCGCCGGCGGTCCGGCCGGTGAGGGCCAGCAGGGGAGCGGCGCGAGCCACCCGGCCGGTGCGAACCGACGGATGGCCCGGGGAACGGACCGGATCGGCAACCGGGTCGGGCATTGATCCTCCTGGAAGATCTGCACAGCTCAGTAGACTCTGAGCTCTCCTCAGTGTTCACTTAGGTCGTGACTTCGTCAACCGCGACCATCGCCACCAGGGACCGGCTGCTCGACGCGGCCATGCACCTGTTCGGCGAGCAGGGTTTCCGCGGCACCAGCGTCGCCGCCATCGAGCGGGCGGCCGGCCTCACCCCGGGGGCGGGCGGGCTCTACCACCACTTCCCGTCCAAGGACGCCGTGCTCGCCGCCGGGCTCGAACGGCACCTGGCCAAGCTCGGCGCCCTGCGCGACATCCGCCGGCTGTTCACCGGGGTCGGAGATCTCGGGGTCGAGCTGATGCTCACCGCCCGCTACGTGCTGACCCAGCTGGACGCCGAGAGCGAGCTGCTGCAGGTGCTGTTCACCGAGGCCCGGCGCCGCCCCGACCTGGTCCAGACCGCGGTGACCACCCTGGTCGACAGCACCTACGCCGAGTTCGCGACCTGGCTCGAGCAGGACTGGCAGGTGCCCGCCGACCGGGCCGAGAGCGTGGCCGCGATCGCGCTCGGCTCGCTCATCTCGCACCGGTTGCTGCGGATGTTCCTGCCCGCGGGCACGGCCGTGGCCGACGACGACACGTTCGTGCGGATGTGGGTCGACACCTTCCGCCGGGCCCTGCAGAACTGATCCGGGTCCGGCTCAGCCGTCCGTCGGGGTGGCGGACGGGCCGGGCCTGGACGGCACACCGAGCACGCCGACGAGCAGCTTGCCCTTCTGTTCGGCGTGCCAGATTTGCTGGGCCACGGCCCTGGTCACCGCCAGCCCGAGGATGGTGTTCGGGATCTGCTCGCCGTCCCGGCCGTTGACCGTTCGGTCGATACCGACCGACACCACTTTGACCCGGTCGGCCACCGGCCTGTCCTTCGGCCCGGTGCGGTCGGCGGCATAGATACTGACCAGGTCGTCGGGCTGGAGCAGGCCGATGGCGCGATCGGGGTCGGCCACCTCGACCGTGATCCCGAGCTCCTGCTCGAGGTCGAGGTGCCGGTTGGTGGGGCTCGGACTGGGTGTGGTGGTGAGGGCCGGCCGGGGCCCGTACTTCTGCTCGGCCCGGGCATCGGCTCGGGTCTGGGCGCCGCGGGTGTAGAGCGCGACCAGACCGACACCGATCGATGCCAACAGGACGGATACGATCAGTAACAGTGTGCGACGCCCCATGCCGGCGATAGTAGGGCAATCCCGGACGTCGGCGGGCCGGGCATTGCCGCACCCGGGCTCGGAGGGGAACCTGGAAGAGGTCCGCCCGTCCAACTGCAGGCCCGATCCCACCGGACGAGTTCACGAAGGAGTGACATGCGCCCCCGCCCGCCCTCGCCGCCGTGCCGGCGGACCTTCGTCGTCCTCGCGATCGCGGGGTCGGTCCTGGGGGCCATGATGCTGGCCGGCTGCGGCAGTTCGGCCTCGCACCCCTCGGCCACGACCAGGCACGCGGTGCTGTCGGCCGACGACACCTCGGCCAACGTGGTGCTGTGGGTGAGCAACCAGTCGTACGTCGACGAGAAGGTCCGGATCGTGATCGACGTCGACCGGGCCGAGGTCGTGAACCGCAAGTTCGGCGTCGAGCAGTTGCAGGACTGGCAGCAGTTCCGGCTGAAGGTGCCGCCAGGCAAGCACACCCTGGACGTGCGCGGTGGCGAGGACGGTCATCTGGTCCGGCAGGTGCTGGCGCCGGCCGCCGGGCCGCGCTACGTGGTGATCGCCTACTGGCGCGAGCCCGAGGCCAGCTCGGGCCTGTTCACCCTGGAGATGCTCGACCAGGCGCCCGGGTTCGCCTGAGGCCGAGGGCAACGGCGAATCGGGCCGGGATCCGGCCCCCTTCCTGGGGCAGATCCCGGCCCGGTTCGCGCCTGGTTCGATGGGCCTACCTGGTCACCAGCCGACGGCGACGATCAGGTACTGAGGGTTGGCGTGGGAGATGAACGACGACTGGCCGGCGTAGTCGTCGTACGGGAATCCGTAGGCCAGGTGGTTGATCGCGTGGTCGTGCCAGAACTTGGCGTAGTAGTTGGCCGGGGCCGCCTGGTAGTAGAGGCTCGGCGTCGACCACTGGGACTGCGGCAACTGAGCCACGTGCCGGTTGAGCGCGGCGCACTCGCCCGGATCGTTGGCCAGCACCCCGGCACATCCGGTGATGTCCGAGGTCGGCGCGGTGACGCCGACCGAGGCCGCGTAGCTGCTCAGGTAGTTGGCGTACTGGCCACCGGTGCGGAACGCGGCGTCACTGCCCGGAGCGAGGATCCGGTACGGCGCGGTCGCCGTGGCCAGGTGCTTGAACTCGGTCGGCACCTCGTCCTGGAACTTCTGGAAGGTGGCGGCCCGGTCCTCCTGGAAGGTGGCGTAGTCCTCGCCCACCGACTGCTCGGACCCGTCGTGGTTGTGCAGCAGCATGGCCAGCTTCAGCCCGAAGGCGTCCACCCGGGTCGTGTTGCCGTTGAACACCCCGGCGCCGACGGTGAATTCGATGAAGTCGAAGTACTGACTGGTGGGGGAGCCGAGGTAGAAGTACATCCGGCCGGCCGAGTTGGCGGGCATGTCGATGTACGGCTGCTCGGCGATCGAGTGGGTCTGGCCGCCGAAGCTCCAGTAGACCTGGCTGTCCGGGTACTTGCCGTTGGTCCGGTTGAGGATCTTCACCTCGACCACGTTCTTGGCCGCCGGGATGCTTGCGGTGTCACCCCAGAAGGTGGCCGGGGTCACCGGGCCGGTCGGGGTCACCGACGGCGTCGGAGTCGGGGTCGGCGTCGAGGTCGAACCGGTGGTGTGCACGCCCAGCTCCCACAGGGAGTAGCCGTAGGCGGTGGCCCGGGCGGTGCCGTTCACCCGCAGGTACCGGCCGGTGCCGCTGACGGTCAGGGTCTGAACTCCGCCGGTGCCGGTCGTGGTCGAGTAGACCGTGGTCCAGGTGGTGCCGTTGGTCAAGAGCTGGACCTGGAACGCACTCGCGTAGGCCGCCTCCCAGTTGAGCACCACCTGGCAGACGCCGACCGAGCTGCCCAGGTCGACCTGGAGCCACTGCGGGTCGGTGAATGCGCTCGACCAGCGGGTGCCGATGTTCCCGTCGACGGCGGCCGAGGCGGGGGTGCCGGCGTTCTCGGTGGACGACGCCGTGGCCGGCCGGCCCTGGGCCGCATCGGTGGTGCCGCAGCCGGCCGGCGGGGTGGTGCCGGTGGCGCCGTAGACCTGGAACTCCCACAGTGAGTACCCGTAGGCCGTGGCCCGGGCGGTCGCGTTGATCCGCACGTAGCGGCCGGTGCCGGTCACGGCCAGGTTCTGGACGCCGCCGGGGCCGGTCGTGGTCGAGTAGATGCTGGTCCAGGTGGTGCCGTCGGTCGAGGTCTGGAGCTGGAACGACTTGGCGTAGGCGGCTTCCCAATTGAGTGTGACCGAGCTCAGGGTGGCCGCGGCGCCCAGGTCGACCTGCAGCCACTGGGGATCACTGAAGGCACTGGACCAGCGGGTTCCGGAGTCGCCGTCGACCGCGGCCGAGGCCGGGGTGCCGGCGTTCTCGACCGAGGAGGCGGTGGCCGGGCGGCCCTGCGAGAGCAGGGTGGCCGCGGCCTGGGCCGAGGGGGCCCGGGCCGACAGCAGCCCCGAGACCAGCAGGGCGAGGGCGGCGATCAGCGCCACCACCGCCGTCCGGGAGCGGGGGCGATCGATCAGACCTGACCATGAGGGCATGGCGGTACTCCTTGTCCGTGGGGCGTCGTTGCCCGAGTCGCTCTCCCTGCGCCAGAGAGCGCTCTCTAAGATCAGAGCTTGAACGAAGGGGCGGAGCGGGTCAATGCGGAAAACCTAAAATTCCCCTCAAGCCGGACGCCGCCACCGGGCCGGCCCAGAGGTCCGTAGCTCGACCCGCGGCGCGTCAGTCGACCGACCGATGCCCCAGGGCCGGACACAGGGCACGATGACTGACGTGACAGATGATCGTTCGAGTGGCCGGGCCCTGGTGCCGGCGCTGATCCTGATCAGCGTCCTCGCGCTGCTGGCTGGGGCCGGTGCGGCCCTGCTGGTCGCCAACCGCGACGAGGTCGCTCCCGGTACCCGGATCGCCGGGGTCGCGGTCGGTGGCATGACCCACGCCCAGCTGGTCGCCGTGCTCGACGGGCCGGTCACCACCGAGGTCGCCCGGCCGATCGAGCTGCACGTGGCCGACGCCGCCCGCAGCCTGCCGCCGGCCGAGGCCGGGATCTCGCTCGACCGGGCCGCCACCGAGCGGGCGGTGTTCGCGAACGGCCCGAGCGGCCTGCTCGGCCGCCTCGGGTTGGGCCGGACCACCCCGCACGACGTCCATCCGGTGATAGTCTTCGACGCGGCGGCGGCCAAGGCCGCGTTGACCTCGCGACTCAGCGAGTTCAGCAAGGACGCCGCGGACGCGAGGATGGAGCTCGCCGTCCCGACCGCGAAGTTGTCCGAGAAGCTCAACGCGTCGTTCACCGCCACCGACGCCGGGGTGCGGGTGCGGCCGGCCGTGACCGGGCAGAAGGTCGACGTCGCGGCCGCCGTGACCGCGCTGCGGGCGACCGTCGCGGCCCGCGGCACGAGCCTCACCCTGCCCCTGGTGACGACCGAACCGGAGGTGACCACGGCTGAGGCGGCCAAGGTCGACCAGCTGATCGGCACCTTCACCACCCTGCACCCGTGCTGCGCGCCCCGGGTCACCAACATCCACCGGATCGCCGAGATCGTCGACGGGGCGGTGATCGCGCCGGGCCAGACCTTCTCCCTGAACGCCCGGTCCGGCCGGCGCACGCTCGAGCGGGGATTCGTGAACGCGCCCGCGATCGCCGAGGGCGAGCTGGTCAGCCAGGTCGGCGGCGGGGTGTCGCAGTTCTCGACCACGCTGTTCAACGCGGCCTGGTTCTCCGGGCTCACCATCGTCAAGCACCAGCCGCACAGCAAGTACATCTCCCGCTACCCGCCCGGGCGCGAGGCCACGCTCGACTACGACACCATCGATCAGGTGATCCGTAACGACACCGCCGTGCCGGTGGTCATCCGAGCCTCGACCACGGCCACCTCGGTGACGGTCGCCCTCTACGGGCACACCGGCGACCGGGTGGTCGACTCGGTCACCGGCCCCCGGGTGCCGCGCACCGGCGGGGGATTCAGCGTGAACGTCAGCCGGACGGTTCGCCAGGACGGCTCGACCCTGCGGACCGATCGCCTGTCGTGGGCCTACACCGGGCTGGACTGAGAGACCGGGCTGGTCCCGGCCAGCCAGCCGGCGACCTGATCGGCCGGCATCGGCCGGCTGAAGTAGTAGCCCTGGGTGATGTCGCAGCCGAGGGTGATCAGAACGTCCAGCGCCTCGGCCGTCTCGACGCCCTCGGCCACCACGTCCAGGCCCAGATTGTGGCCCAGCTCGACGACCGAGCGCACGATCGCGGCGTCACTGCGGTTCTGCAGCATGTTCAGCACGAAGCCTTTGTCGATCTTGAGCTCGGTGACCGGGAGCCGGCTGAGCTGGCTGAGACTGGTGTAGCCCTGGCCGAAGTCGTCCAGGCTCAGCCGCAGGCCGGCGTCGCTCAGCTCGCCCAGCACCTTTGCCGCGTACTCAGCGTCGGTGACCAGCGCCGTCTCGGTGATCTCGAGCAGCAGCCAGTCGGCGGTGGCGCCGTTGCGGGCCAGAGCCTCCAGCACCAGGTGGGGGAACTCCGGATGCTGCAGGCTGCGGGCCGAGATGTTGACCGCGACCACCAGGTCGGGCCGGGTGAGCCGCCATTCGCGCAGGCGGCCCAGGGCGGCGTCGAGTACCCACCGGGTCAGGTCGTCGATCAGGCCGGTCTGCTCGGCGATCGGCACGAACTCGTCCGGCGGCAGCAGTCCCCGGGTCGGGTGCTGCCACCGGACCAGGGCCTCGAGCGTGGTCACCGTGCCGCTGGGCTGGTGCACCTGGGGCTGGTAGTGCAGCAGGAGCTCGCCGCGGTCCAGGGCCCGGCGCAGCTCGGCCACCAGGGCCAGTCGTTCGGCGTTGTAGTGGTCCTGGGCGCTGTCATAACACACGATGCCGCTGTGAGTGCGCTTGGCCACGTACATCGCGACGTCCGCGTGCTGCATCAGCAGGTCGGGATCGCGGCCGTCGTTCGGGATGAAGACGACTCCGAAACTGGCCTCCAGGTTGAGCGGCAGGCCGTCGAGCTCGATCTCGGTCTCGATGGTGGCCCGGATCCGCTCCAGCGCGACGTCGATCTGGTCGCGGTGGGCCACCCCGGGCAGCACCAGGCCGAACTCGTCGCCACCGAGGCGGGCGACCGTGTCGGCGTCCGTCACCTCGGCCTCCAGCCGTTCGGCGATCCGGGCCAGCAGCAGATCCCCGTTGTGGTGCCCGAGAGTGTCGTTGATCTCGCGGAACCGGTCCAGGTCGATCAGGACGACGGCGGCGCCCCCGCCGTGGTGCTCGACCGTGCTGACCGCGAGCGCGATCCGGTCGGTGAACAGCGCCCGGTTGGGCAGATCGGTCAGCTGGTCGTGGGTGGCCAGGTGCTCGTACCGGGCCGCGTGCCGGCCCAGCCGCCGGGTGGTCCAGCCGGACAGGCCGGCCAAGGTGAGGTAGAGCAGGGCCAGGCCGAGGCCCAGAGCCAGGTAGAGGCGGTGCAGGCCGACGCTGAGCTGGCGGGCTATCCCGTCGTAGGGCAGGTAGATCTCCAGGACGCCGGTGGTGGCCCCGGTCTGCTGGTTGTGCAGGGCGACGTAGACCTCGACCACCCGCACCCCGACCGGGCCCTGGTCGGTCGGATCGTCGTTCAGGTGGGTGATCTGGGCGACGGTCTCGCCTTCGAGCGCCTCGCCGACGTCGTCGTCCGGCCCGCCCAGCCGGCCCGAGCCGTCGTCGCTGAACACCACCTGCTGGTCGGGTGAGTGCAGCCGCAGCCGGACCACGGCGCCGGCGGCGACCTCGGCCTGGGTGAAGGCCATCACCCGGCCGGTCTCGGTCGCGGTCAGGCCCTGGTCGAGGCTCTGCCCGTCGAGTTGGGTCTCGCTCAGCAGCCGGGCGATCACCTCGGCCTGGGACCGGGCCTGGGCGACGCCGCGCAGCTGCACCTCGTGGCGGTACTGAAAGGCCAGCAGGGCACCGAGAACAAGTACCGGCACCAGGGCCAGGACGGCGAAACTTGCGAACAGGCGCGAGCCGGCACCGAACCTCGGCATGCGAGCCATGGGATGAGTATCGGCCCATTCCGACCTGCGCTGAAGCCAGTTCGGCAATGACGCACCGAGTGTGGTCGCGGCCTTGCCCTAGGTCGGTTTCGGCGGGGTATGCCCCAGGTTGACGGCCCGCGCGAAAGCCTCGGCCAGCTCGGCGTAGCCGAGCTCGTTGGGATGGAAATGGTCGGCCGCGAGCTTGCCCCGCCAGCTTCGGGGGGTGACCTGCCCCAGCTCGGCGACGCCGATCCGCCCAGCGGTGGCGGCCGCGGCCAGCAGGGCGTTGACCTGCCGCGAGACCGCGTGGGGATTGGGCAGGCCGGCGATGATCGTCCCGGTCGGAACCTGGCCCAGAAGTTCGGCGAAGCCGGCCACCAGCTGCCGGCGGTGGGCCGGGCTGACCATGTCGTTGGAGCCGATCATGACCGTGAGCAGGTCGGCGTCGATGGCCAGCGATCTGAGCGCGGGCAGCTGCCGATCGAGGACGTCGCGCAGGCGGGCCCCGCTGACCGAGAGGTTGAGCACCCGGTGCCGGTGGCCCTCCCGCTCGAGCCGCTCGGCCAGCTGGCCGACCCAGCCCTGGTCGAAGGCCGGCGCCCCGATGCCCTGCGACATCGAGTCGCCGAGCACCACCCACAACGGCCCGGTGGTGCGGAGGGCGACCTGGTTGGCGGCCTGCCAGTCGGCCGCGAACGGCGCGATCTGGGCCTGAACCTGGCGAACCCCGGCCGAGAGGCGGGACGCGACCGCCATCAACCGCCCCGTTGGGCGCTCGCTCAGGTTCGAGTACTCGAACGGGATCGCAGTCACGATCAAGGGCAACCGCATCGCGGCCCTGCTGATTTCCGGTCGGCCCCCCGGATCCGGGCCGCCCAAGACCTCAAGTCGGGGCCGGCGGGTGCCGACATCCGGCCATGGAGGCTCTCACGGACCACCGCGGCCGGCCGGCCCGGGCTCAGGCTCTGCGAATCGCCCTGGTCGGGCTGCCGGCGATCATCGCGCTGGGCGTGCTCGACGGTGGGGTGGCGGGCTGGGCCCAATGGGCGTTCCGGATCCAGCTGGCCGACTGGGGGATCTCGGCCGAGGGGCAGCTGTTCTCGCTCACCCGGCACGTGCTGGCCATGCTGGCCCTGTCGGTCTTCACCGTGGCGGTCGCCGTCGCCCTGGCCCGGTTCGGCCATCGGGTTCTGGCCCTCGGCACCGTGGTCGGAGCGGTGCTCGGGCCGATGACCATTCTGGCCGCCCCGGTCCGGGTCTCGCTGCTGTCCGGCTCGGAGGACACCCGCTGGTGGTGGCACGCGGTGGTCCAGACCCCGCAACTCGCGGTCCTGCTCGGCCTGGTCTGGTGGTTGACCCGCTGCCTCGATGTGACCGGCCCGCTCGAGCCGGGCGGTCCTATCAGCGCGGGCGGGTGGAGCCGGGTCTCGGCCGAGAGCTGGTTCAGCGTGTTCGCGATGGCCGCGATCCTGGCCCAGCTGGTTCTCGACCGAGACGTGATCACCTCCGATCCGCGCCCGGTGAGCATCGTCGTCGGCTGGGCGCTCCTGGCGGCGGGGGTGTCGGTGGTCGCCCTGCGGCCCGGTGGCGCCCGGGCCGCCGGGTTCAGCCTGGCCGCGGTGGTCGGCGTCCTGGCCCTGATGTATCTGGCCTATTACCGGCACGGCGGGTGGCCCGGCGTGGCCGGCTGGGAGATCAGCCAGCCGCCGATTATCCTTTCCCCGGCGTCCACGGTCGTTCTCGGCCTCGGCCCGCTGATTGGGTTGTCGTCCCGGCTGTCTCGCCGATCCTCGTTGACCCGCGCTGAGTCGCGCTGATCCGCGGCTGATCCGGGTCAGGAACGTCCAAGACAGCGGCCCGGCGGCGCAGCAGGATGGACGCATGACTCCTTCCCGGCCGGTGTCCCCACCGGTGAACCTGACCACCGCCCTGGCCTCGTTCGACGAGGTCTACAGCCCCCGGATCGTGGCCCGGATGAATGACTACGACGTGCGGGTGGCCCACACCCTGGGCGAGCACCTCTGGCACACGCACGACGACACCGACGAGTTCTTCCTGGTCCTCGACGGCCGGTTCGAGGTCTCGCTGCGGGACGGAGACGGTCAGGAGAGCACGGTCGTTCTCACCCCGGGCGACACCTTCGTGGTGCCGAGAGGCACTGAGCACAAACCGTCGTCCCCAGGTGGTTCGATCCTGATGTTCGAGCCGAGCGGCACGCTGACGACCGGAGACCGCCACGAGGGGGAGATCCCGGGTCATGTCGACAGCACCGCCGGCCACGAGCTCTGACCGCCGTGGTCAGTCGAGCAGGCCGCGGATGTCGGCGTCCGTGAGCGCGGCCGACTCGAACCCGCCGTCCTCCATCACGCTGCTGAACAGTGCCGACTTGCCCGCCTTGAGGGCCATCACCTTCTCCTCGATGGTGTCTCGGGCCACCAGGCGGTAGACCATGACCTTCTTGGTCTGGCCGATCCGGTGCACCCGGTCGACCGCCTGGGCCTCGGTGGCCGGGTTCCACCACGGGTCGAGCAGGATGACGTAGTCGGCCTCGGTCAGGTTGAGCCCGAACCCGCCGGCCTTGAGGCTGATCAGGAACACCGGGGCGTCGCCGGTCTTGAACTCTGTGAGCACCGCGGCCCGGTCGCGGGTGGATCCGTCGAGGTAGCAGTAGCCGATGCCGGCCGCCTCGAGCCGGGCCCGGGCCGAGCCCAGGAACCGGGTGAACTGGCTGAAGATCAGCGTGCGGTGGCCCTCGCCGGCGATGTCCTGGACCCGCTCCATCATGGCGTCGAGCTTGGTCGAGGGGATCGAGGAGTACTCCGGGTCGATCAGGCCGACGTCGAGGCTGGCCTGCCGGAGCAGGGTGAGGGACCGGAAGATCTCGAACCGGTTCTTCTGCAGGTCGCCGAGCAGGCCCAGCACCTTCTGCCGCTCCCGGTGCAGGTGGGTCTGATAAACCTTGCGGTGCTGCGGGTTCAGTTCCAGCTCGATCACCTGCTCCTGCTTGTCGGGCAGGTCGGTGGCCACTTGTTCCTTGGTGCGGCGCAGCATCAGCGGGCGGATCCGGCGGCGCAACTGCTCAAGCAGTTCGGTGTTGCGGTCCTTCTCGATCGGGGTGCGGTAGTAGTCGGTGAACCGGGCCGGGCTGGCGAACAGCCCGGGAGCGGTGATCGACAGCAGCGACCACAGCTCCATCAGGTTGTTCTCCATCGGCGTCCCGGTGATCGCGATCTTCACCGGGGCGGGCAGCCGCTTCACGTTCTGGTAGCTCTGGGACTGGTGATTCTTCACGAACTGGGCCTCGTCCAGCACCAGCGCGGCCCAGTCGACCGCCGCGTAGTGCTCGTACTCCAGCCGGAACAACGTGTACGAGGTGACGACGACGTCGGCCCCGGCGATCGCGGCGTCCAGCTCCGAGCCCCGCCGGGCCCGGGTCTCGGCGATCGCGGTCACCCGCAGCCCAGGGGTGAAGCGCTCAGCCTCCGCGGCCCAGTTGAACACCACACTGGTCGGCGCGACCACCAGGAAAGGCCGGTCCGAAAGCCCCTGTTCGCGGACGTGGCTGAGCAGGGCCAGCGTCTGCAGGGTCTTGCCCAGGCCCATGTCGTCGGCCAGCACGCCGCCCAGCCGGTGCTCGTACAGTGCGGCCAGCCAGTTGAACCCGGCCAGCTGGTAGGGCCGCAGGGTGGCCTTGAGCCCGGCCGGGGCCGGGTGTTCGCTGCGCACCGTGGCGGTGGTCAGGGCCTGCACCGAGGCCTGCCATTCGGCGGCCTGCCCACTGACCACCCCGATCCGGTGCAGCTCGTCCCAGAGCCCGGCCTGGAACCGGCTGACCCGGACGGTGCCGTTCTCGACGTCCTGCAGGGCTCGGGCCTCGGCGATCAGCGCCGCCAGCCGGCGGAACTCGTCGCGCTCGAGCGAGAAATAGGTGCCACTGGTCAGGACGAGGTGCTCGTGGCCCTGGGCCAGGGCCACGAAGAGCTGGTCGAACGGCACCTGCTCGCCGTCCACCGACACGGTGACGGCCAGGTTGAACCAGTCCCGGTCGTCAGCCGCCCGGTCGCCGGAAATGGTGACTACAGGGGCGGTCTCGGCCTCCCGGTAGTCGGCCCGGGCGTCGTCGGCGAGCTCGCCGGTGGTCAGTACCAGCTCGACGTCGTCCGGCCCGGCCAGCTGCGGCAGCAGCCCGGTGACCAGCCGGACGGTGGCGATCCCGTCGAGCACCGCGGCCGGCCGCAGGTGCGGCCCGGTGGGGGAGTCCTCCAGCAGGCCCGGGACGGCGCAGGCCTGCTCCTGCACCCGGGCCAGGGTGCCGGCCTCGGCCGCGAGGTCGCGATCGGGGGTCGAGCCGGCCGGCGGCCGGAGCGGCTCGGTGCGCCGAACCGGGCCGAGTGCGTAGACCCACTGCCAGGACACGGCGACCTGGTGGCCGGGCCGGCGCTCGACGGTCAGCTGCAGCACCGGCGGCTGAACCTTCGGCAGCTCGACGTCGCCGGAGGCGGTCACGTTCAGGCGTTGCCGCAGCCGGGGAACGTAGTCGTGCAGGAAGCGCTCGGCGTCGTCGGCGGGCACCAGGATCGGGCCCTGCCCGAGCAGCTCGCGCAGTTCGGCCTCGACCGGGGTGCTGAGCGGGGCCACCCGCAGCACCCGCTCGATCGGCCGGGCGGCGTCGTCCCACCAGGCCAGGCCGTGGGCCGGTTCGCCCAGCAGCAGGGCCGAGCTCAGGTCGACCGGGTCGCCGTCGACCAGGATCTCCGGGCGCAGGGCCAGACCGCCCGGGTCGCGGCCGACGCTGAGGGTGGACCCGGCCGGCCTCGGGTGGAGCTGAACCGGGGGGTTGCCCTTGCCCGGCTGAACCAGGGGCAGGCCGAGCTCGACGCACTCGGCCAGCAGGTCCCAGATCCGCCGGCTCGGGGCGGCGTCCAGGAACGGGGTGGCCTGACCGTAGCTGTAGTAGTCGCCGGCCGACGAGTAGAGGGCCAGGATCTCGCGCAGCAGGCGGATCTGCTGGGCGAACCGGCTGGAGTGCCCGCGGCCGGCGTAGTTGATCGTGGACCAGGCGATCCCGCTCTTGATCCAGTTGCCCTTGGCCCCGGGCAGCACCGGCCGCAGCCCGATCCGGGTGCGCACCGCGGCGCCGCGCCCGTGGCCGGCCTGGGTGGTCAACTCGAACTGCAGGGCCACCTCGGACGCCGGACCGGCGGCCCGGCCGGCGGCCGAGGGCAGGACGCCGGCCAGCGACCGCTCCCAGGCGGCCGGCTCCGGGCCGGCCTCGACCGCCGGAACCGGCTCGGTCGCGGCCGCCTCGGCCAGGGCGGTGTCGCCCCCGGGCACCGAGGCCAGCAGGACGGCGACCGCGTGAACGCAGCTGCGGGTGGCGTTACAGGTGCAGTGGCTGATCAGGCCGGTGATCGCGCCGCCGGCGTCCAGGTCGGCCTTGACCATGGCCGTGCGAGACCCCTGAACGCCGGTGACCTGGCCGAACGCCCGGCCGGCGGGCTGGTGCCAGGTGGCGTTGCTGACCCGCCCGTCGGCGACCAGACGGCGGCTCTCGGCCAGCAGGTCGGGGCCGACCAGGCGCCGCAGCACCGCCTCGTCGACGGTGGTGGACAACTCGGGCACGGGCGGCTCCTCCCAGGACTGGCCCCGCACGCTACCGGAGCGGGCCGACAGTCTCGGTGCCGCCGGCCCGGCCCGGAGCGGCCGGCAGGTGGTGGTCCAGCCACATGAACAGGGCGCCGACGCCGACCAGCAGCAGGTTCAGAGCGATCCCGTTGCGGATCACGGTCACGTAGCCGAGCTTGGTGACGTCGATGAACGGGTACGGGTACCAGTCCGTGACGCCACCGTAGGCGAAGCCCCAGACGACGTAGGCGGCCGGCCAGATCAGGGACAGCACCAGGGTGTTCTCGGTGATCCGGGGGCGGGGGCCGAACAGCAGCCAGCCGAGCACGGCCATCACCGGGCCGACGTAGTGCAGCAGGGCGTTGGTCACCGCGGCCGCCCCGTGCAGGTCCACCACCCCGCGCAGCAGGGTGGAGTAGACCACTCCGGTGACGGCGATCCCGAACAGGGCCTCCAGCCGGGCGATCCGCCACCACGGGCCGTCCCGGTCGGGGCGGATCATCAGGGTGAGTGCGGTGATCAGCACCAGGATGTTGCTCTCGACCGTGAAGTAGCTGAAGAACCGGACCAGCCGGGTACCCAGCCCGGGCACCGCTCCGGTCGCGTCGACCAGCACGTTGACGCCGCGAATGCTCAGCACGATCTGCCAGACCAGCCCGGTGCCGACAGCCGCGGCGGTGGCCAGGTGCCAGAGGGCGGCGGGCGATCGGAGCGGTCGGAGCGGTCGGGGCGAGATCATGTGGTTCACCGTACTTGGCCTGCGAACCCGGGGTCAGAGGTACAGATCGACCTTGGTGCCGGCCGTGGTCGAAGCCGAGGGGGTGGTGCTGGGGGTCGGGGCCGCGGGGGTTGCCGAGCTCGAGCTGAGGGCGGCCAGGGCGGTGGTGTCGGAGGTGATCCGCAACTGGTCGGCGCTCAGCACCTGCTGGGCGGCCTTGGCCTTCTCGTCGTCGGCGAGGGCCTTCTGGTCGGCCTGCAACTGCTTCTGGAGGGCGGCGGCCGATGGGTTGGAACCGCCGACAGAGCTGACGGACATGATTTCCGCCTTCGGATCGAAGATGGGGTCGCTGATACCGGTCGGCCGGGCCGTCGCCGAGATGAGGGGCTGAGGGCTGTCATCCTGCTGTGGATCGTGACCGCCCGGGTCGGTCGGTGCTCAGCAGGTCGCGGACGGCGTCGGCCGAACCTACGTCCAGCGCCCGGGCGGCCAGCGGAACGGCGTCGGAATGCACCAGATTGCGCACCGCCTGCTTGATCCCGGGAACGGCCCGGGGCGAGACGCTGAGCTCGCGAACCCCCAGCCCGACCAGCACCGATGCCGCCCGCTGGTCGGCGGCCAGCTCTCCGCAGACCGCGACCAGGGCCGGGCCGGCGGCCCGGCAGGTGGCATCGATCAGCCGCAGCACGGCCGGGTCGAGCGGATCGGCCAGGGCGGCCAGCGCGCCGTTCCCCCGTTCGGCGGCCAGCGTGTACTGGGTCAGGTCGTTGGTCCCGATGCTGAGAAAATCCAGGTGCGGGGCGAACGTGGCCGCCTTCAGGGCCGCTGCCGGCACCTCGACCATGATCCCGACCTGCAGCCCGGCCGGGCGGGTGGGGCCGCAGCGCCGGATCGCGTCCTCCAGGGCCCGGCGGGCCGAGACCAGTTCGGCCAGCGTGCTGACCATGGGGAACATGATGCTGACCGGGGTCTCGTGGGCCACCCGGACCATCGCCGTCAACTGGTCGGCCAGCAGTTCGGGCCGGCGCAGGGCCAGCCGCAGGCCCCGGACGCCGAGGAACGGGTTGGCCTCGACCGGCATCGGCAGGTAGTCGAGCGGCTTGTCGCCGCCGACATCCAGGGTGCGCAGGGTGATCCGGCGGCCGGTCAGGGCTTCGGCCAGGGCCCGGTAACCGGCCTCCTGCTCCTCCACCTCCGGCGCCCGGGACCGGCCGAGGAACAGGAACTCGGTCCGGACCAGCCCGATCAGGTCGGCGCCGGCCGCGGCGGCGGCGCGGGCGTCGTCGAGCGAGCCCACGTTCGCCCCGACCAGCACTTCGACGCCGTCCCGGGTGCGGGCCGCGCCCCCGGCCCGGCTCAGGGCGATCCGTTCCCGGTCGGCGTCCGCCGTGGCCCGGGCCCGGAACCGGGCGAGGTCCTCCGGCCCGGGGTCGACGACCAGCTCGCCGGTACCGCCGTCCACCGCCAGCACGGTGCCGGCGGCGATGCTCAGCACCTCGGGCCCGGCCCCGACCACGGCCGGGATGCCCCGGGCCCGGGCCAGGATCGCGCTGTGGGCGGTCGGGCTGCCGAAGGCCAGCACCACCGCGAGCACGGTCCGCGGGTTCAGGGTCGCGGCCTGGGCCGGGGTCAGGTCGGCCGCGACCAGCACGCCGGGCGGGCCGCCGGCCACCGGCAGACCGGCGGCGTCCCCGTTCAGGTGGGCCAGTACCTGGTCACCGACGTCCCGGACGTCGCCGGCCCGGGCCCGCAGGTAGGGATCGGTCAGCGCCCGGAAGTCGGACTCGACCCGGTCGACCGCCGCCGACCAGGCCCGGCCGGCGGCCTGACCCCGGCTGATCGCGGACCGGGCCGTGGCCACCAGTTCCGGGTCGTCGAGCAGGCTCAGGTGGGCGTCGAAGATCTCGGCCTCACCCGGGCCAGTCTCCCGGGCCACCGTGGCCCGGACCAGCCGCACCTGGTCGCGGACAGCGGCCAAAGCCTCGTCCAGCCGCCGGTTCTCGGTGACGGAGTCGGCATCGACCGGGTCGGCCGGGGATGGTCCGGGTTCCGGGGGCTCGGTCTCGGCCGCCGGACCGGAACGGCCGGCCCCGATCGCCGGGCCGACGACGATGCCGGGCGAGGCCGGGAACGGGCCACCCGTCGTCCCCGGCTCGACCGGCACCGGCGGTGATCCGGCCGGGGCGGGCGTGTCGTCCTCGTCGAAGTCGCGCCCGGCCAGGGCCAGCACCTGCTCCAGGGCCGCACCGGCCTGCTCGCCGGCCGCCCGAACCTCGACCTCCTGGCCCGACAGCACACCGAGCGTGGCCACCCGGCTGAGGCTGGATGCCGGAACCCAGGCCGAGCCGGTGCTGAGGTTGCGCAGTTCGACCGGGGCGTCGAGGTCCCGCACCAGGTTCACCAGCCGGGCCGCCGGGCGCGCGTGCAGGCCGTGCGGGGCGGTCACGGTGAACCGCCCGGTCACCGCACCGGGGTCGGCGGCGGCCGGTTCGGGCTCGGGCTCTTCGGCCCGGGCCGGGCCGGTCTCAACACCGAGCTGCGACTGCTTGCCGGCCAGCGCGGCCATCGCCTCGGCCGCCACCTCGTCCCGCCCGGCTCCGGAGAGGGCCGTCACCGCGGCCACGACCAGGCCCTCGACCAGCGGCGCCGGGCAGAGCAGCACCCGCTCGCGGGCGGCGTCGTCGTCCAGCAGCTCGAGGGCCAGTTCGGCCGACAGCACCGCGCTGCCCAGGTCCATCAGGACGACGACCCCGTCGCCGTCCCGGTCGGCCTCGACCAGCGCCTGCTGGATGTGCACGGCGTCGGTGCCGAAGGTGTCCTCGTCGAGCCCGGCCGCGATCACGATCGGCACGGCCCGGCCCTGCAGCATCTCCTGCGCAAGCGCCACCGCCGCCCGGGCCAGGGCCCGGCTGTGCGAGACGACGACGATCCCGATCATGCCTCGGGCAGGGCGGCCAGCAGCAGGGTCATGGACGTCGCGCCCGGGTCCTGGTGGCCGGCGCTGCGCTCGCCCAGATAGCTGGCCCGGCCCTTGCGGGCGACCAGCGGGACGGTCGCGTCCCGGCCCGCCTCGGCCGCGCTCACCGCCGCCGACAGCGCCTCGGCCAGCGGCCGCGACCCGGCCAGCGCGGCCTCCAGGGAGTCCACCGCCGGGGTCAGCGCGTCGAGCATGGTCTTGTCCCCGACAGCGGCCTTGCCCCGGGCGGTGACGCCCTCCAGCCCGGCCCGCAGGGCCTTGGCCAGGGCCGGCCCGTCGAGCTGCTCGACCGGCCCGGCCGCGGTCGCCATCCGCAGGAACAGCGTGCCGTACAGCGGCCCGCTGGCCCCGCCGACGGTGCTGACCAGCTTCATCCCGACCTGCTTGAGCAGGGCCCCGACGTCGGCCGGGGGCTGCTCGGCCAGCCCGGCCACCACCGCCGTCATCCCGCGGTCCAGGTTGGAGCCGTGATCGGCGTCCCCGATGGCCGAGTCGAGCTCGGTCAGCGCCTCGCGGTTCTCCTTCACCACCTTCGCGAACCGGGTGATCCAGCCGGTCAGCGCGGCCACGTCCAGGCTCTCGCTCACTGCGATCAGCTCCTCAGGCGTCGGTGACATCGATCAGCACCTTGCCGACCGTTCCGTGCTCGACCGCGTCGTGGGCGGCGGCCGTGTCGGCCAGCGCGAACCGGGTGATCGGCAGGCCGTGCTCGGCCCCGACCCGCAACGCGCCGGCGGCCAGGGCGGCCGCGACCCCGGCGACGGCGTCCCGTTTCTGCTCGGGCGACGTGGTGTAGGTGAGAATGAACTGGACCCGGATGTTCTTGGTCATGCTCGGCCGGATCGGGATGGACGCCGGGGCCGGCGACACGGTCGCGTAGAGGGCGATCGTGCCGTTGGGGGCGAGCAGGTCGACGTCGAGGTCCAGGTTGGCGTCCGGATTGACCTCGGCGATCAGATCCACGCCGTGGGGCGCGATCTCGCGAACCCGGGCCGCGACGTCCTCGGTCCGGTAGTTGATCAAGTGCTGGGCCCCGGCCGCCCGGGCCAGGGTCGCCTTGTCGTCGCTGCTGATCGTCGTGATCACCGTGGCCCCGGCCCAGCGGGCCAGCTGCACTGCGGCGTGACCGACCGCCCCGGCCCCGCCGGCCACGAGCACGGTCGTGCCGGTCAGGGTGCCCGGGCCGAGCCGGGCCGGGCCGGCCTCGCGAGCGGTCAGGGCCCGGTGCGCGGTCAGTGCCGGGATGCCGAGAGCGGCACCGGTGTCGAACGACTCGCCCTCCGGCAGGACGACGGCCTGGGCCACCGGCAGGACGACGTACTCCTGGGCGGTGCCATCGGCCCGCTGCCAGGCGGCGTCCCAGAGCCACACCGCCTGGCCGACCTTGAGCTCGCCGACACCCGGCCCGACCGCGTCGACCAGGCCGGCGCCGTCCTGGTTCGGCACCTGAGGTTCCGGCAGCGCGGTACCCGCAGTGCCGCCCTGCCGGGCCTTCCAGTCGGTCGGGTTCACCCCGGAGACGACCACCCGGACCCGGACCTGGCCGGTCCCCGGTTCCGGCACCGGCCGCTCGGTGAGCCGCAGCACGGACGAATCGCCGTTGTGCTCATAGGTCACTGCTCGCATCAGGCCTCCTGCTGCCCTCGCATCGGCCGCCCTCAGACCCCCCAGCGGAGTGCGGGGGTACGCACCGGGGCGTCCCACAGGCTTACCAGGTCGTCGTCCACGGCCAGCAGGGTGACCGAGCAACCGGCCATGTCGAGGCTGGTGATGTACGGGCCGACCAGTGAGCGGACCACCCGCACCCCGGCCTTGTCCAGGATCGCGGCCACCTCGCCGTACATCAGGTACAGCTCCAGCAGTGGGCTGGCCCCCATCCCGTTGACGAAGGCGATCACCCCGTCGCCGGAACCGAAATCGAGGTCGGACAGGACCGGCTCGAGCAGCATCTCGGCGATCTCGCGGGCCGGGGCCAGGGGCACCCGGCGCCGGCCGGGCTCGCCGTGGATCCCGATCCCGATCTCCATCTCCCCCTCGGGCAGGTCGAACGTGGGCTTGCCCGCGGCCGGCACGGTGCACGAGGTCAGGGCCATGCCCATGCTGCGGCCCTGGGCATTCACCCGGCGGGCCACGTCGGCGACCTCGGCCAGCGGCCGGCCCTGCTCGGCCGCGGCCCCGGCCAGCTTCTCCAGCAGCACGGTCACCCCGACCCCGCGCCGGCCGGCGGTGTAGAGGCTGTCCTGGACGGCGACGTCGTCGTCGGTCACCACCGCGACCACGTCGACCCCGGTCTCGGCGGCGGCCAGTTCGGCCGCCATCTCGAAGTTCATCACGTCGCCGGTGTAGTTCTTCACGATGTGCAGGACCCCGGCCCCGGAGTCGACGTTCTTGGTCGCCTCGAGGATCTGGTCCGGTACCGGGGAGGTGAATACCTCGCCGGCGATCGCGGCGTCGAGCATGCCCAGCCCGACGAAGCCGCCGTGCAACGGTTCGTGGCCCGAGCCGCCGCCGGAGACCAGCCCGACCTTGCCCGCCACCGGAGCGTTCGCCCGATAAATGATCTTGCTCTGCTGATCCACGCGAAGTTCGGGGTGCGCCGCGGCCATCCCGATCAGGGCCTGGGAGACGACGTCTCCCGGGTCGTTGATGAGCTTCTTCATTGATGCTCCTCAGTTATCAACACCAATTGGCGTCAATTGGCAATGTCGAATGTCTCGGACGATACGCTCCGGCCTCGGCCCGCACCAGCATCGGGTGCGCCCCTAAGCTGCTGCGGTGACCGACAGCTATCGCCTCGAGCGCTTCGTGCAGGCCCAGGACGCCGGCGGCACCTATCCGGCCGCCGTCCGTGAGTTGCGGGCCGGGCGTAAGCAGAGCCACTGGATGTGGTTTGTCTTCCCACAGATCGCCGGCCTCGGCTCGAGCCCGATGTCGAGGGAGTTCGCGATCAGCGGCGAGGCCGAGGCCCGGGCCTACCTGGCCCACCCGGTGCTCGGGCCCCGGCTGCTGGAATGCGCGAACCTGGTGGTCTCACTCGCCGGCGTCAGCGCGGTCCAGATCTTCGGGGCCGTCGACGCTCAGAAGCTGCAGTCGTCGATGACCCTGTTCGCCGCGGCCGTTCCGGACCAGCCGGTCTTTCGCGACGTAATTGAGGTCCACTTCGGCGGCACCGCCGATCCGGGCACGACGTCCCGGCTCTGAACCCTCTGGACTGCCCGGTCCCGGTTACGGTTGAATGTCGGGTTCGTGCCCGGCGGTACGCGCACGGTCGCTGACGGCTGGGGGGCAGCATGGGGTTTTTCCGGCGCCGCAAATCGCCCGAGCCCGATCCGAGACCTGCGCAGCTGCTGCTGGACCGGGCCGACCGGCTGGCCGAGACCGAACCGGGCACGGCCGCCGCGGTCCGGGCCGCCAACGAGGCGGTCGACGCGGCCGAGACACTCCTGCGCACGGTGGTTACGGTGGCGGGGCAGCGGCGGGTGTCCCGGGCCTGCTGGCGCCGGGCCTGGACGCTGTCCCAGGCGGGCCGGGCCGCCGCCGCGGTCGAGCCGGCCCGGCGCTGCTGGCGGCTGGCCGTCTCCCTGGTGGAGGGCTGCGCCGCGGGCGACCCGCTGCTCGACCTGCTGATCGGCGAACTCGTCGAACGGCTCGCGGTGGTCGAGGGTGTGCTCGCCGACGCCGGCCTGGCCGCCGAGAGCAGCCAGGCGGTCAGGACCGCCGAGCAGGCAGTGACCCGGGCCGGCGACAGCCCGGCGGGGCGCCGGGCGGCGGCCCGACTGCGGCTGCGCGAACTGGCCCGGTTGCCTCCGGAGTACGCTCGTCGGCTGGCCGAGGACGGCTGGGACAGCAGGGTTCCGGACGAGTTGCGGCGGGCCGCACAGGTCGGCGACGAGATCCTCGACGTCCTGCTCGACCACGTCGACGACGGCCCGGCCGAGGTGACCGAGGCGGCCCTGGCCCTGCACGCGATCAGCCGACTGTGGGCCCTGGCCGGTGAGTCGCAGGCCGCGCAGGACGCTCTGGAGCAGGCGATCACGCTGGCCTCGACGGTGCTCGACCGGGGGCCGGCCTTCGAGGCGCTCCACGACATCCTGCTGGCCGACCGCGACGCGCTGACCCGGACCGTCACGGTCGACCCCGCGGCTGAGGCCCAGGTCGACGGCGACGATCCGGATCAGAGCGAGCCGGAACCGGTGGAGTCGCCCGACCTGGAGTACCTGTTCGTCCGGGCCGCGGTCGAGGTCGGTCTCGACGACCGGACGACGCAACTGCTGACCGCGCCGGTCCGGGAGGCCACCGAGCTGGTCACCCTGCTCCAGGCCGAGGAGGTGCTGGAGCCGGAGGAGTACGGACCCCGCCGGGGTCTGGCCCTGGCCGCTCTGGCCTGGAGCTGGTTGCGGGCCGGAGAGCCGGGCCCCGGCCGGCTGATCGCCGATCAGGCCGTCGTCCTGCTGGACCGGCCGACCGACGAGCCGGAGCGGGTTCAGGTGGCCACCGTGACCGCGTTGACCGTGCTGGCCCGCGCGGCCCGGGGGACGGGACGCAGCGACGAGGCCGGCCGGGCCGAGCGGCGAGCGGGACAGATCCTGCGGACCCTGCCGGCCTGGAACGACCCGCTGGGCTCGTCCGCCGGCGGGGCCGGCCCGGGCGGCGGTGCGCACGCGAACCGCAGGCACCGCAGCCCGATCCGGGAGCACGTGGAGCTGCTCGAGCTGGGCGTCGAGCTCGGGTTGAACGGTCGCACCGAGGAGGCGGCCGAGGCCCTGACCGAGGCCGAGGCCGCGTTGTCGCAGCTGTGGCTGGCCGACCCGGCCGACCCGGCCGACGTGATGGTGGCCCGCCAGCTGCTGCGGGCCCGCTGGCGGCTGTCGGTGATCCACCTGCAGTCCGGCCGCCCGGTACCGGCCCTGGACGTCGGCCGGCGGGCGATGACGGTGGGCCGGCTGCTGCTGTCCGGCCTGCCGGCGGGGGCCCCGGACCGGGAGGACGTGCTGACCGAGGTGGCCACGGCGGCCGCCGACCTGGCCGAGGCCGCCTTCGCGGCCGGCCGGCCCGACGAGGGCACCGCCCTGCTCGCCGAGGCCGCCGGATACCGGGCCGGAGATCACCGGCCGGGCTGAGGCCGGCGGCTACTCCACCCGGTTGGTGCCCACCGCCCCGGCTGCAGGCCGGACCGGGCGCTGACGATGGTCACCTGTGGCGAAAACCCGGGGCCGTTCGGCGAGCCTCCACGGCCCGGGGCCGGCCGCGACCGGACGCCGGTTCCGGTTCCGCCGGAGCACCGCCCTGATGGTGACCGCCCTGATGGTGATCAGCGTGGCCGCCGTGGCCCTGGTGCTGCACTCCCAGGCGGCCCGGCGCAAGGACATCGCCGACCGGTTCGACACCCGGCACGTCACCGCGACCCGGTTCATCGAGGCCTACGTCCAGCAGACCCTGCAGCAGCTCAACCTGCTGGCGACGTCCACCCTCAGCGGCCGGATCAGCCAGACCCGGTTCGACGAGATCACCCAGGAGAACCAGCTCAGCACTGCGGTCCTGCTCGACGGCCGGGGCCGGGCCCTGGCCGTCTCGCCGGTGAACCCGGCCGCGATCGGGGTCCGGATGGACACCACTGATCTGGCGTTACGGGCCGCTGTCCAGGGAGTGGCTTCGGTGACCACCATTGCCGTTCCTGGAGTGACGTCGCCGGTCATCGAGTTCTCGGTGCCGTTCCAGACCTTCTCCGGACGGCGGGTGTTCGCCGGTGGCTACACGGTCACCGACACCCCGCTCAAGCCGTTCATCGCCAACGCCATCTCCTCGTACAGCCAGTCGCACGTCTACCTGGTCGATGCCGGCGGGGTGGTCACCGAGTCGGACAACCAGCTGGCCATGGGCCTGACCCTGCCGCAGGTCTCGGTCCCGCTGGCGAATGCGCTGGACCGCCGGTCGAACGGCTACTTCGAGCAGAATGGCCGGCACCTGCACTACATCTCGGGGGCGATCGCGGGCACGCCCTGGCGGCTGGTGTTCACGGTCGGCGACGAGTCGCTGTTCAAGATCTACACCCCGAGCCAGCGGCGCGCCCCCTGGCTGGAGCTGATCGGGTTCATCGTGATGGCGCTGGGCATCCTGGCCCTGTTCGACCGGGCCCAGACCGGTCGGGCCCAGGCCGAGGAGGACCACGCCCGGCAGGAGGCGATCCTCGACACCACGAGCGACGCGTTCATCGGGATGGACCATCGCGGTCTGGTGATCGACTGGAACACCGCCGCCGCGCGGCTGCTCGGCTGGACCCGGGACGAGGCCCTCGGGCAGCCGGTGTCGACCCTGATGATCCCGCCCCGGGACCGGCCGGCCCATTCCGGCGGGCTGCGCGCGTTCCTCGACACGGGGGAGGCCCGGCTGCCCCGGCACCCGATCAACCTCACCGCCCAGCACCGCGACGGTCACGAAATCCCGGTCGAGCTGACCGTCTCGCGCTCGCTCTGGCAGGGCAGCTGGCGGTTCCACGCGTTCATGCGGGACATTACCGATCGGCTCGCCCACGAGCACCAGTTGCAGACCATGGCCCTGACCGACCCGCTGACCGGTCTGGCCAACCGGCGGGCCTTCCTGGACAACCTCGATCAGGCCCACGCCCGGGCCCGGCGGCACGGCACCCGCCTGGCCGTGCTCTACGCCGACGTCGACCAGTTCAAGTCGATCAACGACACGTTCGGGCACGCCGCCGGCGACGCCATCCTGACCCAGATCTCCGAGCGGCTGCGCGGACACTTCCGCACCGAGGACACCATCGGACGGCTCGGCGGTGACGAGTTCGCCATTGTCTGCGAGGATTTCACAAGCTACGACGAGTTGCTGGTGGAGCGGCTGCGGGCCGTGCTGGCGGTGCCGTACACCTTTCGCGGCCAGCCCATCCTGGGCACCGTCAGCGTCGGCATGGCCTCGCCCGAGGACGACGAGTCGGCCGAGCACCTGCTCGAGCGGGCCGATTCGGTGATGTACCGGGCCAAGGCGGCCAACCACCCCGGATGACCGGCTCTGTTGATCACCCGGCCGGTTCGGTCCGGTCGTCGAGCGGCCGGTAGCTGATCCCGGCCGCGTCCAGCCGGACCAGGTGCTCGACCAGTCCGGCCCGCAGGCCGGCCTCGTCACCGGGGCCGCCCCAGCCGACCTCGGCCACCGCGGCCAGCCTCGGCATCAGGTCGTACTCGGCCCGGGCCGGCGTGGGCGCGTACTCGGTCCACAGATTGCCCTGGGCCCCGATCACCCGTCCCGGCCCGCCGAGCGGCCGGGGCGGCGAGGGGTCGTACCGGTAGATCCGCTCCAGCGGCAGCGGGCCCACGCCGTCCGTGGTGCTGCCGTCCGCGATCGAGAGCGGCTCGCCGGGCCCCTGCGCCTCCGGGTAGTTCAGGTACATCGTGGTGTGCGGGGTGGCCACCACGTCGTGGCCGGCGGCCAGGGCGGCCGCCACCCGGTCCTGATCCCGCCAGGCCATGATCACCGCGCCCTCCGGCGCTCCCGCCCCGACCAGCTCGTCCCACAGCACCGGCCGCCGGCCCCGGGCCACCAGATGGTCGCTGAGCCGGGTCATCCACCAGCCGAGCAGGTCCGAGGGACGGCGCAGGCCCAGATCGGTCAGCCGGGTCTTGGCCTCGGCGCTGGCCGCCCACTCCTGCTCCGGCACCTCGTCACCACCGAGGTGGATGTAGGCCGACGGGAACACGGTCAGCAGTTCGTCCAGCACGTCCCGCATGAACGAGACCGTGGAGTCGGCCACGTTCAGCACGTGCGCACTGATCCCGAAGTCGGTCCAGACCTCCAGTTGCCGGTCCGGTTGGTTGCCCAGGTGCGGGTAGGCCGCGATCGCGGCCTGGCTGTGCCCGGGCAGGTCGATCTCCGGCACGATCGTGACGCCCCGCCGGCTCGCGTAGGCGACCAGGTCGCGCAGCTCGGCCTGGGTGTAGAACCCACCGTGCGGGACGCCGTCCCCCTGCTGGTCGGCCCGGTGCCCCCGGGGTGACTCCCGGCGCCAGGCCCCGACCGAGGTCAGCCGGGGGTAGCGCAGCACCTCGAACCGCCAGCCCTGATCCTCGGTGAGGTGCAGGTGCAGGATGTTCATCCGGTGCAGCGCGACGAGATCGACCACGGTGTAGAGCCATTCGACCGGCTTGTACCAGCGCCCGACGTCGACCATCAGGCCCCGCCACGGGTAGCGGGGCTCGTCTACCACGGTCGCCGCCCGGACCGTCCACTGGACGTCGTGCCGGACCTGCCGGCCGTAGATCTCCGGCGGCAGGAGCTGGCGCAGGGCCTGGATCGCCCAGAGCAGGCCGGTCAGGGCCGGCGCCATGGCGGTGATCCCGGTGGCGTTGACCACCAGCCGGTAGGCCTCCGAGCCGGGTTGGCCCAGGGTCGGGTCGAGGATCAGCTCGATGACGTCGGGCCCGGTGGTGGCCGAGAAGGGGAGCTCGAACCCGGTCACCGGGCCGAAGAGCTCGCGCAGCAGGTCGGCGGCCGGCCCGGCCCCGCCGGGAGCAAAGATCCCGGCGGAGCTGGGCAGCAGGTACGCCTCGGGGCCGACCTCGATCCGAACCGGCTGAGGAATCAGCATCAGCAGTGACCGAGATCCTTCCACTGGGCGGTCAGGCCGGGCTCGGAGCCGAGGGTCCACCAGTTGGCCTGCCAGAGGTGATTGTTGTGCTTGACCCGGGCGCCCTCGAGATACACCGTGCCCCAGTCCCACTCGGAGGCCTGGCCGCAGTGGGCGGGCGGCGTCGGGTTGGTCGAGGTGGGGGTCGGGCTGGGCGGGGTCGGGGTCGGCGTCGGCGTGGCCGTCGGGCTCGGGGTGCTGGACGGCGTGGTCGACGGGGTCGGGGTCGGCGTGCCGCAGCTGCCGGTGCTGCTGTCCAGGGTGTCGGTGTGGGTCGAGCCGGCGGTCCGGAACGCGCTGGTGCGGGCGCTCACATCGGTCGGCGAGACCACCTCGTCCTTGGCGTAGTAGAACCAGTCGACCTGCTCGTTGTAGGTGCTGGTGCCGCTGGTGTGGGCGCCGTTGTCGATCAGCCAGAGGTTGTAGTTGACCGACATCGGCACCCGCGGCGCGACCGGATAGGTGTGGGTCTGGTCATCGACCGTGTGGTCGCCGACCAGGGTGCCGTCGATGTAGTACTTCACGTGCCCGCCGGCCACCTGCGAGACCACGGTGTGCCAGCCGTCCAGGCTGCTGGTCTGCGAGGAGTGCGCGTTGTGCGGGTCCCACGGGTCCTCTCGGTAACCGTTGTAGCTGGTCTCGTAGTTGATCGGGCCCTGGGCGCCCCAGCCGCCGTTGGGCAGGTACTCGGAGAAGTCGAGCTCGCTGTACAGCGGGTCGTAGTCGAACCGCTGGGCCGGGCCGATGGCGAAGAAGGTCTCGTTGAAGTGGTCGCCGTCGGTGCCGCTGACCGGCGCGTCGTGGAACTTGATCCGGCTGGCGTAGGTGCCGTTCTGGAAGCGCTGGCGGGTCTGCAGGAACTCGGCCTGGGTCGTCCCGGCCGCGGTGCCGTCGGTGGAGGCACTGAGCTGGGCCACCTTCTGGCCGTCGACGGTCGGGAAGGTGATGTTGCTCGCCGCCCAGGTGGCGCCGGCCAGGCCGGGCCCGCCGGAATTGCTCCGGGCCGACCAGCCGTTACCGGCGAAGCTGCTGTCGGCGGGGGAGCTGTAGTTGAAGTCGTCGAACAGGGCTCCGCAGGTGGACGCGGCGGCCGCCTTCGGCGCGAACGCACCGACCGAGGCGTTCGCCGGGCCCGCGGTGGCGGCCAGGCCGGCACCGATCAGGGCGGTCGAGGCGGCCGCCGCGAGGGCGACGGCTCCTCGGGTGACGGGGATTCTGGGCATTAGGAAGCTCCTTGTCAGGACACGAGCGTGGTCAGGGTCAGGGAGAAGAGATCTCGTGCGGTGGTGCGGTGGAACCGGTCAGCCCTTGACCGCGCCGGAACTGATGCCGGCCACGGCCCGACGCTGAACGAACAGGAAGAAGACGACGACCGGCAGGGTGAACAGGGTGGCCACCGCCATCTGAGGGCCGAAGTCGGTGCTGTTGCGTCCGACGAACGACTGGATGTAGACCGGCAGCGGATACTTGGCCGGGTCGTTGATCAGCACGTACGAATAGGTGAACTCGGTCCAGGCGGTGATGAAGGCGAAGATCGAGGTGGCCAGCAGGCCCGGCGCCACCAGCGGGAACAGGATGCGCCAGAACGTCTGCCAGCGGTTGGCGCCGTCGATCGCGGCCGCCTCCTCGAGCTCGAACGGGATCGAGGCCACGAAGCCGCGCAGCATCCAGGTGGTGAACGGCACCGTGAACGAGAGATACACCAGGATCAGCCCGAACAGGTGGCCGAGCAGGCCGAGGTTGCGCAGCATCACGTAGTAGGGGATGAACAGCGCCTCGCCCGGGATCATCTGGACGATGATCAGGGCCAGGATGAACGCCGTCCGGCCCCGGAACCGGAACCGGGCCAGGGCGACCGCCGCGGCCAGGGCGACCACGCTGCCCGCGGCCACCACCGATCCGGTCACGATCGCCGAGGTGCGCAGGGCGTGCCAGAACGTGACGTCGCCCAGCACCTGGTCCAGGTTGCCCCAGTCGATCGGCCAGGGAACGAATTTCGGCGTGTATCGCTGGATGTCGCGATCCGGCTTGAGGGCGGTGGTGGCCATCCAGTACACCGGGAACAGGAAGATCAGGGCGAGCCCGGTGCAGGCGGAGTTGACCAGTCTCGTGCTGCGCCTCATCACTGCACCTCCTCTCGCATCGCGCGGACGTAGAGCCAGCTCAGGCCGAGCAGGGCCACGGTCATCAGGACGGCGATCGTGGACGCCGCGCCGAACTGCGAGTTGTTGATCCCCTTCTGGTAGATGTAGATGCCGAGCATCACGGTTCCCTGGTAGGGGCCGCCTTTGGTGGTCAGCCAGACCTGGGGGAACACCTTCGTGTCCCAGATCACCGACAGCACGGTGAGAATCGCGTAGATCGGGCGCAACAGTGGCCAGGTGATGTGCCGGAACACCCGGAACACCCCGGCGCCGTCCATCCGGGCCGCCTCGGCCAGCTCGGCCGGCACGGTCATCAGCCCGGCATAGATCGACAACGTGACGAACGGGACGGCGCCCCAGAGCACCAGCAGGACCAGCACACTCAGCGCACTCCACTGATCGGCGAACCAGGAGTGGTGCCGGCAGTCGCAGATCCCGGCCCGGGTGATCAGGTAGTCGACCAACCCGAACTCGGAGTCGAACAGCCACTTGAAGACGACGGCCCCGATGATCACCGGTGTGGCCCAGGCCGCGACCATGCCGATCGAGAGCAGGTTGCGGGCCCAGCGGCTCGCATCCTGCATCAGCAACGCGCAGACCGTGCCGATGGCCAGGGTGAGCGTCACGCAGACGATCGCGAAGCCGAACGTGCGCGGGAGCACGGTCCAGAACACCCGGTCGGTGAGCACGGCCCGGTAGTTGTCGAGGCCGACCCAGGTGGTGGTGTGCTGGATCAGGTCGGCCAGGTTCTCCCGCTGGAACGACAGCGAGACCATCGTGCCCACCGGGTAGAGCAGGGTGAGGAACACCGTGGCCGTGGCCGGCAGGAGCAGGACGTAGGGCAGGCTCCGTCCTCGACCCCGTCCCTGGCCCCGTCCTCTGGCCTGGCCCCGGGCCCGCCGGCGCCGGATGACCGGCGCCGGCGGAGCGGTGGGATCGGTCGCCGAGGTCGGCGAGGTCGGCGTGGCGATCGGGGTGGAGCTGGGGGTGTCCAGGTCAGCCACCGTTGAGCACCTGGTCGATGGCCTGATCAGCCTTCTTCGCGGCGTCCGGGACGGTGGCGTGACCCGAGGCGATGGACTGGAACATGTCCATCAGCACCTTGTTGTTGTCGACGTCCGACCACTTGACCGAGGTCGGGGTGAACCAGCTGTGGGTGGCGGCCTGCAGCTGGACGGCGGTGATGCCGGTGACGGCCGACGAGAGGCTGGTGCTGTTCGGCAGCAGGCCGTTGCCGGCCAGCGCCGTCTGGGCCTTGGTGCCGCTCATCAGCTTGATCCAGTCGTAGGCCAGATCCTGGTGCTTGCCGGCGGCCGAGGCGACCAGGTTGGAGCCGCCGAGGAACACCGGCATCGGGCCGGCGGTGCCGGGCATCGCGAAAGCGCCGATCTTGTCGGCCAGCTTGGGGTAGGTCTTGGCCAGTCCACCGACCATCCAGGCCTGCCCGATGATCATGCCGGTATGGCCCTGACCGAGCACGTCCGAGATGTTGGTCTCGTCGGCGTCGGCCGGAGCGGTCGACACGCTCTTCACGAAGGCGGCCCAGTTGGACAGGCCCGCAACGGATTTCGGCGAGCTCAGTTCCGCCGTCCACTTCTCGCCCGACTTGGTGGCGATCGAGCCACCGGCGTCGAAGACGAAAGGCAGTGCGGCGTATTGGTAGCGGCCCGGGAAGTACAGCCCGGAGAAATCCTTGCCCCCGCTCGCCTTGAGCTTCTCACCGGCGGTGGTGAGCTCGGCCAGCGTGGTCGGGGTACTGGTCAGCCCGGCCTTCTTCCAGAGATCCTTGCGGTAGATGACCACCCGGTCACCGCCGTAGTAGGGCACGCCGAAAAGCTTGCCGTCGTAGGAGCCGGCCTCCTTCAGGCCCTGCAGCCAGGTGGCCTGGTTCTCGAAGCTGCGGCTGGTCAGGTCGGCCAGGCCCCCTGAGGCGGCGTAGGCGAGCACATCGGTGTTGCCCATCTCCAGCACGTCCGGGGGAGTGTTGCTGGGCAGGGCCGTCTTCCACTTCACGTCACGGCCGTCCCAGTCCAGGATCTGGGTCTTGACCGTGACGTTCGGGTGAGCGGCGTGCAGTTCCTGGTTGACCTCGGTGACCACGCTCTCGGGGGCCGAGTCCTTCATCAGCCAGACGTTCAGGGTGACCGGGCCGTCGTCCTTGGCGGCCCCGCCGGACGAGGAACCACAGCCGGTCAGGGTTCCGACGGCGATCAGCGCAACGGCGCCGAGAGCTACGGATCGGCTGAGTGACACCCGACGGCGGAGCAAGACTTTGCTGGGCACGACGTCTCCAGGGGATCAGGGCCCGGGTGGGCCCGAACACGGGTTCAGGGAAGAAGTGGGGCAAACAGAGCGACCTGTTTCAGGGAAATTTGGACTAGCCAGTGGTCAAAGTCAAGAGGGCAAGTGGCAACGATTGTGACCAGTGGTGGACTTGATTCGTGCTTGACGTGCTTCTGACAACGTCCACAGTGGTAAATACCAGTGGGGACTTATTGCTAGGCCTTGAAGTGGATTGGCTGTACCCTGGGCAGCCGGACGAGGTCGCTGAACGGGAGTGGAATGAAACGGGTTCGGGTTCGCGACCAGCTCCGCCAGCTGATCGAGGACCGTCCGCCCGGCGAGCTGATCCCGTCCGAACGCGATCTCAGCGAGCAGTTCGGCGTCTCCCGGCCCACGCTGCGGGCGGCGATCGAGGATCTGGCCCGCGACGGCCTGCTGGTCCGCCATCACGGCCGGGGCACGTTCACGAACGCCCGAACCGTGTCGCAGGAGCTGGCCCCCACGGCGCCGGCGGCCGACTTCACCGTGCCGCCGGCCGACGGCAACTGGCGTAGCCGGGTCGAGGAGTTTCGTACCGAGCCGGCCGGCCCGAGACTGGGCAAGCGAATGCAGGTGTCGCCCAGCGAGGAACTGCTCTACGTCTCCCGGGTCAGAATTGTGGACGACGCCCCGATGGCGATCGAGACGATCCGGATTCCGGTGGCGATCGTGCCCGGGATCGAGCCGGTCGACTTCGAGTCCGGCTCGCTCTACCAGTTGTTACGGATGCGGTACGAGGTCGTCGTCACCGATGCCGTCCAGACCACCGAGCCGACCGTCACCGACGCGGCCGAGGCCCGACTGCTGGCGGTGCCGATCTACGCGCCGGCATTGCTTTTCGAGCGGACGACGAAGGACGGCGCCGGCCGGGTGATCGAGTACGCCCGGTCGATCTACCGTGGCGACCGTTACCGGATCACCACCCACCTCACGTTCGACCACAACTCGGGCTGAGCCTCCTCGTTGCCTCGTTGCCTCGTTGCCTCTGCCTCGTTGCCTCGTTGCTGCGGCTGGGCCCTCTGGGCGCAATCTCTGGCAGCGTCGCGCTTTCACTTCTGGTGAGACGTATTAATCGGCAACGTGTTTAGGTTATCCACAGGCCTCGCCGGGCTCTTGAGGCCATGTGTCTCGGTCGGTAGAATCGAACACATGTCTACTCAGTCGTCTGATGTGTCGTCGTCCGCCGGTAGTGTCGAGTCGCTGTCGCCGTTGCGGGAGTACCGGCTCAGCCTGGCTGGGTTGAGTGGGTATGACGTGGTTGAGCGGGCGGCTGCGAATACGGCTCGGATCGGTGAGGCCGAGGCGAGACGTCTGGTGGATATCTCGCATCTGAATTCGATGCCGTGCATGGTTCCGTTGCCGCCGCGTCAGCGGGGGCCGGGCGAGGCGAGGTTGGCGAAGTTGGCGAGGCGGTCGCCGCGATGCATAGTCTCGCCGCGGGCAGCGCCCGGGCGTTGTGATCAAGGCACGGGCGTCGTGGTGAGGACGCGGCTGTCGTGGTGAGGACGCGGCTGTCGTGGTGAGGTCACGGCGTTTGTGAGCAGCTCGTGGTGGCGTTGCTCAGGAAGCAGGCCCGTGCGACGGTGAGCCGGACTTGACCTGGTCAGGCCCGCGGTCGCACAGTCGCGGCGGATATACTTTCGCCGTCCGGGCTCGGACTGGGCGTCCGAACACCGGACCTGTGAGTGAGTGGTGTCATGGCCAACCTGCCTTCCGCGGTCGAGCCGCACGACGGCGACGCGCCGCGGGCCGGTTCCAAGCGGCGTCCTGGCATGTACGACGTCGCCCGGCTGGCCGGGGTCTCGCACCAGACCGTTTCGCGGGTGCTGAACGGCAACGCGAACGTCAGCGCCCGTACTCGGGCGCTGGTGGTGGCGGCCATCGACGAGCTCGGCTACCGGCCCAACTCGGCCGCGCGCACCCTGGTCACCGGTCGCTCTCGCACGCTGGGGCTGATCACCATTGCCGGCGCTCTGCATGGTCCGATGTCCACCCTCTACGGCGTCGAAGCAGCAGCCCGCGAGGAGGGCTACATGCTGACCGTGGCCAACGTCGGCGACGGGCAGGCCGCCGCCCTCGACGAGGCGCTGATCAACCTGCAGAAGCAAGGGGTCGACGGGATCGTCGTGGTCGCGCCCCTGATTTCGATGGGCGACGCCCTTTCGTCCCACGCCCGCCATCTACCGCTGATCGCCGTCGAGGGATCACCGAGCGGAACCCTGGCGGTGGTGTCGGTCGACCAGGCTCTCGGCGCCCGGCTGGCGACGTCACATCTGCTGGAGTTGGGGCACCGGACGGTCTGGCACGTGACCGGGCCGTCCGGATGGTACGAGACCCAGGAACGGATCGTCGGCTGGACGTCGAGCCTGACCGAGGCCGGGCTCGAGGTTCCGCCGGTGCTGCGTGGCGACTGGACGGCCGAATCCGGTTACGAGGCCGGGCAGATCCTGAGCCGGATGTCCGAGGTCACGGCCGTGTTCGTAGCCAATGACCAGATGGCCCTGGGCCTGCTGCGAGCCCTGCACGAACAGGGCCGGACCGTGCCGGGCGACCTCAGTGTTGTCGGCTTCGACGACATCCCGGAGGCAGCGAACTTCATCCCGCCGCTGACCACCGTGCGCCAGCCGTTCAGTGACGTCGGGCGGCGGAGCCTCCAGGCCTTGTTGGCTCAGATCGAGTCCGGCACCGGTTCGGACGAGCGCATCGTGATCACTCCCGAGCTGGTCGTCCGTCGCAGCACGGCTCCTCCGACGGCCTGAGCGGATCAGATCAACGGCCTGCAGCTTCCTGCGGGCCGAGGAGCTCCTTCGGCGGGCCTCAACGGCTGTTTCGGCGCGCCTGAACGGCTGCTCCAACGGCCTGCGCGGCTGCTCCGGTGGGCTTGAACGGCTCCACCCGACGCGTCCGGGGTGCGCCTTGAGAGCTCTGAGCCTTGACGATGACTGTCAGTGTGATCGTTAACAATCTGTGCTGCTTCATTGGGTCCCATCATTTCTACGAGACAGTCGAGCAGGGGCCAAGGACCGACCAGCCTGTGCTTGAACAGGCGATTAACCGAATCTGGCGTTACAAAAATGTTACCGTTAACTATTGATTCCGCGGTTGTTATCGTTCACGCTCACTCTCGATTGGTTGGTCCGGTCGGAGTGATCCGCGCCGCCCAGCTACCCCCGCCGAAGGGCGCCGGGGCCGGCGTCAGGCCGGCTCGGGCTGATCTCGGTTCGGTACACCTCGATCAAAGGAGATGAGGAAGTGCGCAGAAGAATGGTCGTGGCCCTCGCGGGCACCATGGCGGTTGCGGGCCTGCTGGCAGCGTGCGGCGGCTCCAGTAGTGGCAGTGCGAGTGGCGGCAAGAGTGGCGCGATCACCCTGGGCTTCGCCCAGGTCGGCGCCGAGAGCGGCTGGCGGACGGCCAACACCAAGTCGGTCCAGTCCTCGGCCAAGGATGCGGACGTCACGCTCAAGTTCTCCGACGCCCAGCAGAAGCAGGCCAACCAGATTCAGGCCATCCGGTCGTACATCCAGCAGCGGGTCGACGTGATCGCGTTCTCGCCGGTGGTCGAGTCCGGCTGGGATCCGGTGCTGAACGAGGCCAAGCGAGCCAAGATCCCGGTCATCCTCACCGACAGGGCGATCGACTCCAAGGACACCTCTTTGTACGCCACCTTCCTCGGGTCCGACTTCGAGAAGGAGGGCGAGAAGGCCGGTCAGTGGCTGGTCAAGGACGAAGCCTCGGCCACCGGCACGGTGAACATCGCCGAGATCCAGGGCACCACCGGATCGGCGCCGGCGATCGACCGCCAGTCCGGGTTCAAGGCGGCGATCGCGACCGACCCGAAGTTCAAGATCATCGCTTCGCAGACCGGCGACTTCACCCGGGCCGGCGGCAAGGAGGTGATGGAGGCCTTCCTCAAGTCGAACAAGAAGATCGACGTCCTCTATGCCCACAACGACGACGAGGCCCTCGGTGCGATCGAGGCGATCGAGGCGGCCGGGCTCACTCCGGGCAAGGACATCAAGATCATCTCGGTGGACGCCACCCACGACGGGATGCAGGCCCTGGCCGACGGCAAGATCAACTACATCGTCGAGTGCAACCCGCTGCTCGGCCCGCAACTGATGGATCTGGCCAAAAAGGTGTCCGATGGCCAGAGCGTGCCCAAGCGGGTCGAGACCGAGGAGACCACGTTCGACTCGGCCCAGGCCAAGGAAGCTCTGCCGACCCGCAAGTACTGACCGCCGGGCCGTTGCGCACCTTGGGCGCAGCCGCCGGTTCCGGCGGGTGCGGGGCCGACCGTCCCGGATCGATGCACTGGCCGGTCAGCGCCGGCCGATCAGCACTGATCGGCCAGTACTGATCGGCCGGTACTACCCGGCCAGTGCATCGGCCCCGCGGCCCCCGCGGCTCGCAGCCCGGCGGCCCAAGACGCGAACAGCGGCTCGATGGCGACCAGCTCGATGAGGAGCAGCAGACATGGACGACGACCAGCCCGGCCCCGCCGCCACCGGCCGGCCCGTGCTCACCATGGAAGGGATCCACAAGACCTTCCCCGGGGTGAAAGCGCTGCGGGGAGTGGACTTCCGGCTGTTCCCGGGCGAGGTGCACGCGCTGATGGGGGAGAACGGCGCCGGCAAGTCGACCTTGATCAAGTTGCTCACCGGGGTCTACCCGATCGACAGCGGTGAGGTCCGGCTCGACGGCGTCCCGCTGCGGGTCAACGGGCCGGGCGAGGCGCAGCAGGCCGGGATCAGCACCGTGTACCAGGAGGTCAACCTCTGCCCGAACCTCTCTGTGGCCGAGAACGTGTTCATCGGCCGCGAACCGCGCCGGTTCGGCCGGATCCAGTTCGGCCGGATGCGCAGGCGGACCCGGGAGGTGCTGGGCGGGCTCGATCTGGACCTCGACCCGGCGTCCCGGCTCGGCTCGCACTCGATCGCCGTCCAGCAGATGGTGGCCATCGCTCGCGCGGTCAACGTCTCGGCCCGCGTCCTGGTGTTGGACGAGCCGACCTCGAGCCTGGACGCCGGTGAGGTCCAGCAGCTGTTCCGGGTGGTCCGGGCCCTGCGGGACGACGGCGTCGCCGTCCTGTTCGTCTCGCACTTCCTGGACCAGGTCCATGAACTGGCCGACCGGGTCACCGTGCTGCGCAACGGCCGGCTGGTGGCCGAGCGCCCGATCGCTGGGCTGACCAAGGTGGAGCTGGTCAACCTGATGATCGGCAAGGAACTGAAAGTGCTGACCGAGCTTGAGCAGCAGGCCGGTCACGACCCGGCCGAAATCACCGCCCGCCCGGTGGTGGCGTCGGCCCGGGGTCTGGGCCGCAAGGGAGCGATCGAGCCGGTCGACCTGACCGTCCACCGGGGCGAGGTGCTCGGCCTGGCCGGCCTGCTCGGCTCCGGCCGCACCGAGGTGGTCCGGTTGTTCTTCGGCGCCGACCACGCCGACAGCGGGCAGCTGGAGATCGGCGGCACGGCCGGTCTGCTCCGCTCCCCGGTGGCCGCGATCGAACGCGGGGTGGCCTTCTGCTCGGAGGACCGCAAGGGCGAGGGGGTGATGGCCGACCTCACCGTCCGGGAGAACATCATCATTGCCCTGCAGGCGGCCCGCGGGTGGGCCCGCCCGCTGCCGCGCCGACGCCAGGACGAACTCGCGGCCCGCTACATCGCGGCCCTCGACATCCGGCCGGCCGATCCGGAGATGCGGGTCGGCAACCTCAGCGGCGGCAACCAGCAGAAGGTGCTGCTGGCCCGCTGGCTGGCCACCGAGCCCGACCTGCTCATCCTCGACGAGCCGACCCGCGGGATCGACGTCGGCGCCAAGGCTCAGATCCAGGAACTGGTGCTGAACCTGGCCCGCGACGGGATGGCGGTCATGTTCGTCTCGGCCGAGCTCGACGAGGTGCTGCGGCTGTCCGACGCCGTCGCGGTGCTGCGTGAGCGAACCCTGGTCGCCTGTCTGCCCAATGTCGACCTGACCCAGGAGACCATCATGACGATGATCGCGAGCGGGGCCGAGGCATGATCGCGTCCGCCTACCGGCACCGGCTGTTCTGGCCGGTGGCCGTCCTCGTACTGCTGCTGCTGAGCAACCTGTTCTTCACCCCCGGCTTCTTCTCGATCGAGGTCAAACAGGGCCACCTCTACGGCAGCCTGATCGACATCCTCCGGCTCGGGGCCCCGCTCATCCTGGTCGGCCTCGGGATGACCCTGGTCATCGCCACCGGGGGGATCGACCTGTCGGTCGGCTCGGTGGTGGCCATCTCCGGTGCGCTGGCCTGCGTGCAGATCTCGCACCTGCACGCGCAGGACGGCGTGACCGGCGTGCTGGTGGCGATCGCGGTGAGCGTGCTGCTCTGCGTCGGTCTGGGCCTCTGGAACGGATTCCTGGTCGCCGGGCTCGGCATCCAGCCGATCATCGCCACGCTGATCCTGATGGTGGCCGGCCGCGGGATCGCCCAGCTGATCACCGGCGGCCAGATCACCACGATCTCGTCTGGTCCGTACGCGCTGATCGGGGGCGGCTACTGGCTCGGCCTGCCGTTCTCCATCCTGGTCGCGCTGGCCGTGTGCGCCCTGTCGGCCCTGCTGGTCCGGCGCTCCGCCCTCGGCCTGCTGATCGAGGCGGTCGGAGGCAACGCCGAGGCCGCCCGGCTGGCCGGCATCCGCTCGCGTCGCCTGGTCTGGCTGGTCTACGCGTTCTGCGCGACCACCGCGGGGATCGCCGGCCTGATGATCAGCTCGAACGTGAACAGCGCCGACGGCAACCGGGCCGGCCTCTGGATCGAGCTCGACGCGATCCTGGCCGTGGTGATCGGCGGCACCGCCCTCACCGGCGGCCGGTTCTCGTTCGGCGGGACCGTGATCGGCGCCCTGCTGATCCAGACGCTGACCACCACCCTGCTCACCATCGGCGTGCCGACCGACACCACGCTGCTCTACAAGGCCCTGGTGGTCACCGCGGTCTGCCTGCTCCAGTCGCCGTCCTTCCGGGCCCGGTTGCCACACCGACGACGACGGGAGAGCCCGCCGGGCAACGACACCCGATCGCCCGCCGAACCGGAAAGGGTGCCGGCATGACCACCACCGCCGTTCCACCGACCGCCACCGCACCCGGGCCGAGCCGCTCCTCCCGGCCCGACTCGCGCTACGTCCCGATGCTGGTCACGGTCAGCCTGCTGGTGCTGATGTTCACCGTCGGATCGGTGCGCTACCCGAACTTCGGCCATCCCCAGGTCGTGCTCGACGTGCTGATCGACAACAGCTTCCTGCTGGTGGTCGCGGTCGGCATGACCTTCGTGATCCTGACCGGCGGGATCGACCTGTCGGTGGGATCGGTGGTCGCCCTGTCGACCGTGCTGTCGGCCAGCCTGGTCGAGAAGCATGGCTGGAACCCGATCCTGGTGATCGCGGTCGTGCTGCTGACCGGCACGACGCTGGGCACGGCGATGGGCGTGATGATCCACTTCTTCGACGTCCAGCCGTTCATCGCCACCCTGGCCGGCATGTTCCTGGCCCGCGGCCTCTGCTTCGTGGTCAGCATCGACTCGATCTCGATCACCGATCACTTCTACGTCAGCCTGGCCCAGACCCCGATCTCGCTGCCGAGCGGTCTCTCGATCACGCCCAGCGTGGTCATCGCGCTGGTCGCGGTCGCGGTGGCGGCCTACGTGCTGCACCAGACCCGGTTCGGGCGCACGGTCTACGCGGTCGGCGGCAGTCGGCAGTCGGCCCTGCTGATGGGCCTGCCGGTGGGCAGGGTCCGGGTCGCCGTCTACGCGATCAGCGGATTCTGCTCAGCTCTGGGCGGCGTCCTGATGACGTTCTACACGCTCTCCGGGTACTCGCTGAACGGCCTCGGTCTGGAGCTGGACGCGATCGCCGCCGTCGTGATCGGCGGCACGATCCTGACCGGCGGTTCCGGGTTCGTGCTGGGCACCGTCTTCGGGGTGCTGGTGCTGGGCCTGATCCAGGCCCTGATCTCGTTCGACGGTACTCTCAGCTCCTGGTGGACCAAGATCTTCATCGGCACCGTGCTGTTCTTCTTCATCCTGCTGCAGCGGCTGATCGCGGTCCGGCCGGGGCGGGCGTCGTGAGCCGGGCTCCGGTCGACGATCACGCCGCACCGGTAGTGATCGGGATCGACTTCGGCACGCTGTCCGGGCGGGCGGTGGTGGTCCGGGTGAGTGACGGGGCCGAGCTGGGTGGTGCGGTGCATCCCTACCGGCATGCGGTGCTGGAGCGGACGCTGCCTTCCGGGCGGGTGCTGCCCCCGGACTGGGCCCTGCAGGTGCCGGCCGACTACGTCGAGGTGCTGCGGGTCGCGGTGCCGGCCGCGCTGGCCGCGGCCGGGGTGGCCCCGGCGCAGGTGATCGGTCTCGGTACCGATTTCACCGCCTGCACGGTGCTGCCGGTGCTGGCCGACGGGACCCCGCTGTGCGAGTTGCCGGATCTGGTCGATGAACCGCACGCCTACGTGAAGCTCTGGAAGCATCATTCGGCCCAGGCCCAGGCGGACCGGATCAACGCGGTGGCCCACGAGCGCGGCGAGCGGTGGATCGCCCGGTACGGCGGCAAGCTCTCGGCCGAGTGGGCCCTGGCCAAGGGGCTGCAGCTGTTCGAGGAAGCACCCGGGATCTACGCCCGCACGGAGCATCTCGTCGAGGCCGCCGACTGGATCGTCTGGCAGCTCACCGGCCGGTACGTGCGCAACGTCGGGACCGCCGGCTACAAGGCGGCCCGGCAGGACGGCATCTACCCGACTGACGAGTATCTGGAGGCGGTCAGCCCCGGGTTCGGCCAGTTCTTCCGGGAGAAGATCGAGCAGCCGGTACTGGACTTCGGCCGTTCGGCCGGCGGGCTGACGGCTGAGGCGGCGGCCTGGACCGGGCTGCCGGAGGGAATCGCGGTGTGTGTCGGCAACGTTGATGCTCATGTCACCGCTCCGGCGGCCCAGGCCCTGGAGCCGGGGCAGATGGTGGCGATCATGGGGACGTCGACCTGTCACGTGATGAACTCCGACCGGCTCGGCGAGGTGCCGGGCATGTGCGGAGTGGTGGACGGCGGGATCGTCACCGGCCTGTGGGGTTACGAGGCCGGCCAGAGCGCCGTGGGGGACATCTTCGGCTGGTTCGTCGACACCGGGGTGCCCGCCTCGTACCAGGCGGACGCCGACGCGCAGGGCATCGACCGGCACGAGCTGCTCACCGCACGGGCGGCCGGGCAGGCCGTCGGCGAGCACGGCCTGATCGCGTTGGACTGGAACAACGGGAACCGTTCGGTACTGGTCGATCATGACCTGTCCGGGCTGCTGATCGGCCAGACCCTGCAGACCCGCCCCGAGCACATCTACCGGGCCCTGCTGGAGGCCACCGCGTTCGGCACCCGGGTCGTCATCGAGGCGTTCGAGACGGCCGGCGTGCCGGTCACCGAGCTGATCGTGGCCGGTGGCCTGCTCAAGAACGCGTTGCTGATGCAGATCTACGCCGATGTGACCCGCCGCCCGCTGGGGATCATCGGCAGCGAGCAGGGCCCGGCGCTCGGCTCAGCCATCCATGCGGCGGTGGCAGCGGGCGCGTACCCGGATGTTCGCGCCGCGGCGTCCGCCATGGGCCGGGTGAGCCGGGGCGTGTGCCGGCCGGACGAGACCCGGGCCAAGGCCTATGACGAGCTGTTCGCCGAGTACACCCGGCTGCACGACTACTTCGGCCGGGGCGGCAACGACGTGATGCACCGGTTGCGGGCGATCCGGCGGGAGGCGACCCGGTGACGGTCACGTCGGAGGTCCGGGCCACGGTGCGGGAGCTGCGCCGGACGGTGGCCGAGCTGCACGGCGAGCTGACCCGCTACGGCCTGGTGATCTGGACCGCCGGGAACGTGTCGGCCCGGGTGCCGGGGCGGGACCTGCTGGTGATCAAGCCGTCGGGCGTGGCCTACGACCGGCTGGACGCCGACTCGATGGTGGTCACCGATCTCGAGGGCGAGCTGGTCGAGGGCGAGCGCAGCCCGTCGTCCGACACCGCCGCGCACGCCTACGTGTACCGGCAGATGCCGGAGGTGGGTGGCGTTGTCCACACGCATTCGGGGTATGCGACGGCCTGGGCCGCCCGGGGTGAGCCGATCCCGTGTGTGCTGACGATGGTCGCCGACGAGTTCGGCGGCGACGTACCGGTCGGGCCGTTCGCCTTGATCGGCGACGACTCGATCGGGCGGGGCATCGTGGAGACCCTGCGGGGCAGCCGGTCGCGGGCGGTGCTGATGTCCGGGCACGGTCCGTTCACGATCGGCCCGGACGCGCGGGCGGCGGTCAAGGCCGCGGTGATGCTCGAGGACGTCGCCCGCTCGGTGCACCTGGCTGCCCAGTTGGGCCCGCTGCAGCGGCTGGCCCAGGGGGACATCGACCGGCTCTACCGCCGGTACCAGAACGTCTACGGTCAGAAGGAGAAACCATGAGCACGCCACCGCCGTCGGCGCCGGTACGTCGGGAGGTCTGGTTCCTGACCGGGAGTCAGGGTCTGTACGGGCCGGAAGTCGTGGCCCAGGTGGTGGCTCAGTCCCGGGAGATCGCCGAGCGGCTGGCCGGGGACAAGCAGATCCCGGTGGAGGTGGTCTGGAAGCCGGTGCTGAGCGATTCGTCGGCGATCCGGGCGGTGTGCCTGGCGGCCGGGGCCGATGACAACTGTGTCGGGGTGATCGCCTGGATGCACACGTTCTCGCCGGCTAAGATGTGGATCTCGGGCCTCGATGTACTGCGTAAGCCGTTGCTGCATCTGCACACTCAGTCAAATCTGGCGTTGCCGTGGGCGCAGATCGACATGGATTTCATGAACCTTAACCAGGCCGCGCACGGGGACCGGGAGTTCGGGTACATCCAGACCCGTCTCGGGTCCACCCGTAAGACGGTGACCGGTCACGTCAGTGACCCGGTGGTGGCCCAGCGGATCGGGGTGTGGGCCCGGGCCGCGACGGCGGCAGCGGCGATGCGGACCCTGCGGCTGGCCCGGTTCGGGGACAACATGCGCGATGTCGCGGTCACCGAGGGCGACAAGGTGGAGGCCGAGCTGCGGTTCGGGGTGTCGGTGAACACCTACGGCGTGAACGACCTGGTCGAGTTCGTGGACGCCGCCACCGACGCCGACGTCGATGAGCTGGTGGTCGAGTACCAGGACCGTTACCTGGTGGCTGACGAGTTGCGGGTCGGTGGGGAGCGGCACGACTCGTTGCGGTACGGCGCTCGGATCGAGGTCGGTCTGCGCGCGTTCCTGGCCGAGGGTGGGTTCGGGGCGTTCACCACCAACTTCGAGGATCTCGGCGGGTTGCGGCAGTTGCCCGGCCTGGCCGTGCAGCGGCTGATGGACGAGGGGTTCGGGTTCGGCGGCGAGGGTGACTGGAAGACCGCGATGCTGCTGCGGGGGCTGAAGGTGATGGCCGAGGGGCTGCCCGGTGGGACGTCGTTCATGGAGGACTACACGTACCACCTGGTGCCGGGGCAGGAGAGGATCCTCGGGGCGCACATGCTTGAGGTCTGCCCCTCGATCGCGGCCGGCCGCCCCCGGCTGGAGATTCACCCCCTGGGGATCGGTGGGCGGGAGGACCCGGTCCGGTTGGTCTTCGACGCCCAGCCCGGACCGGCCGTGATCCTGGGCATCGCCGACCTGGGGGAGCGGTTCCGGCTGATCGCCAACGAGGTCGAGGTGGTGGCCCCGGACGCGCCCCTGGCGAACCTGCCGGTGGCCCGGGCGATCTGGAAACCGGCGCCGAACCTGCGGACATCGACCGAGGCCTGGCTGACCGCCGGCGGCCCGCACCACACCGTGCTGTCGACCGCGCTGACTGCTGAGCACCTGTGGGACTTCGCCGACATCACCGCAACCGAACTGGCCCTCATCGACACCGACACGACCGTACGACGTTTCAGCCAGGAACTTCGCTGGAACCAGGCCTACTACCGGCTCGCCCAAGGCTTCTGAGGCGCAGGCGCGTTGCGGCCGGCTTCCCAGTCGATCCGGAAGCGCTGTTCCGGGCCGAGCGTCCGCTCGGGGGTCATCACGGTCCGGGTCAGCAGGGGCATCATCAGCCGCATCAGGCCGATCGCCACCGGGCCGAGGGCCTTGCTGTTGTTCACCCGGGCGGCCCGGGCAGCGACCGCTTCGACCCGCGGTCGCCGGGCCGCTTCGTAGGCGGCGAAGGCGGTGGCCGGATCGGGCGAGTCGCGCAGGAAGCGGGCCAGCAGGACCGCACTCTCCACGGCCAGCGACGCGCCCTGCCCCGAACTGGGGGACGGCGCGTGGACGGCGTCACCGACCAGCACCATCCGGCCGCGCGACCAGTGCGGCACGCTGGTCAGGATCTCGGTCGAGCCGAGGGTGATCAGTTCGGCCGCCGGGGTGTGCCGGATCAGTTCGGCCGCCGGGACGTCGTCGGAGTGGGCCTCCTGAAGTACCGACAGCCAGAAGGCTGGCGGCTGCTCACGGGTCTGACCCAGGGTGAGCCGCTCGGCGTGGGGCAGGTTGCTGAACCAGGCCGTCCGGCCGTCGGGTTCGGCCCAGTACCCCAGAAAGGCGCGCCGTCCGAACATGAAGTAGGTCGTGTCGGGCTCGGCGGTGACGGCGATGTCGGCCACCCCGCCGAAGTTGAGCAGGGGCACGTGGCCCGGGCCGGGAGCCTGCGGATCGATCAGCCGGCGGACCGTGGAGTGCGTGCCGTCGGCACCGATCAGCACGTCGGCCTCGGCCGTGCTGCCGTCCTCGAAGTGGGCGATGATCCGGTCCGGGCCGTCGTCGACCCGGATCAGGCGCTTGCCGGTCTCGGTGCCCACGCCGCGGGCCAGGGCCTGGTCGTGGATGAACCGGTACAGGTCGGGCCGGGACGTGGCCCGCGGCTGCGGCAACCCGGCCAGGCTGCCGATCGCGCCCATCGGCCGGCCCCGGCCGTCGGTCATGACCATCCGGGCCATCGGTTGGCCGAGTTCGAGCACGTCGGCGTCCACTCCGATGGCGAGCAGGGCGTCGAGCCCGTTCGGGGCTAGCGTGAGCATGCCGCCGACCCCGTCGGCCGCGCTCGGGTAGGCCTCGAAGACGCGGGCGTCGATGCCGGCCCGGAGCAGGGCCATGGCCGCCACCGGTCCGGCGATGCCGCCGCCGATGATCAGTGCTGATCGGGTGCCGGTCATGGCTGTCGCCTCTCGTCGGTGCTGGTGGCTCGGTCGGTGCTGGTGGGCCGGTCGGTCAGGTTGGGTTCGGGAAATCCGGCCAGGACGGCGGCCCAGCCCGGCGCCCAGCCGGTGTCGGGGTCGACGATTCGCTGCACGAAGCTGGTCACGAACGCCGTCTCGGCATCCAGCAGGGTCAGCCGGTACTCCTCCTCGACCAGGAACAGCGGGTGCTCGCCGGCGGCGATCGTGCTCTCGATCAGGGCCGCGATCTCGCCGCGCTCGACCGTGAGCCGCTCGAGCCGGCGGCCCAGCAGGTCGACCACGTCGTCCGGGGGCAGGGCGGCGATCAGCGACAGGGCGGCCACGAACTGCGGGTACTCATGCTGTGGATTCTCGATCAGGTCGCTCAGCCACTGGCGCATCTCGGCCCGGCCGGCATCGGTCAGGGCGTAGACCGTGCGCTCGGGACGTTGCCCCTCGCGGGAGACGGCCTGCGGCGCGATGAACCCGGCCTTGGCCAGCTGGCCGACGACCATGTACAGCGACCCGTGGGTGAACCGCAGGCTGCGCGCGTCGTCGTTGTCGCGAAGGGTGCGGCTGAGCTCGTAGGGATGCATCGGACGTCGGGTCAGGTACGACAGGACGGCCAGGGCCAGCGGATTCGCGACGGCTCGCTTCCCGGGCGCCCCGGACGACTGCGGGTTTCGGTTCGTCACTGGTCCGGCCATCTCGGGCGTCTCCTCAGTTGGTTGACATCAACTATTCGCTAGCAACTAGTTGATGTCAACTATGACAAGAATCGATCGACCCCGCACTGGGTAACCTGCTCGGCATGGGGCGAAGGTGGTCGGTGGCCGGCGTGGCCTGGGCGATCGCGGTGGTCGGTGCGGTGCTGCAGGCGATCGCCGGGTCGTGGGGAGGCGCCGTCCTGTGGCTGGTGGTGATGGGCGCGTTCGGGGCGCTGTTCTCCCCGTGGGCCTTCCCGCGGGCGCAGTCGGCGGCGCGGGCTCAGCAGCTCAGCGCCACCGACGGCCGGCCGATCATCTACTGGCGGCCCGGCTGCCCGTTCTGCCTGCGACTGCGGCTGCGCCTGGGTGCTCGCGGGCGTCGAGCGCACTGGGTCGACATCTGGCGCGACCCGGGCGGCGCGGGCGCGGTCCGGGCCGTGGCCGGCGGCAACGAGACGGTGCCGACCTTGATCGACGGGGCCGAGTCGTTCGTCAATCCGGACCCGTCCTGGGTGCGCCGGCGGCTCGCTGCGAATGCCTGAGGTCGCCGATCCGGAAGGCGCGGCCCGCCGAAGAAGCCTCGTGATCGGTCCGGCCGGGGCGACGATCGGCGGGCCACTTCGGTTGCCTGCCGGGTCGGATTTTTTCCGCTGTCGGACGGATGGATGATTACTGTAGGCAATCGGATGAGGACAATTATGCAAATCAGTGGACCTGATGGTGTAGATGGCCGATGCCTCGGCCGCCCGCTCGACCCGAGGCGCGACAGGCCTGCTGCGAGGCTCTGAGCTGCGGTGATGTTGCTTCAGTGGCGAGGCCGGCCGGGCTGATCACGTCCGGTGCCCAGAGTCGTAGAGATCACTTCACCTTCTCAGCGGGCTCTCAGTCAAATTGTTAAATTTCTTCTCAGAAAACTCCGTTCGCGCAGGTGGGAGGGCGATTTCGATTATCCGACAAGGCTTGCGGCTGATCATCGAAGTTGTCCGGGCCACTCTTATCGCGGGATAACGCAAAGTCACCGGTTCGATCTTGCGCTTGCATATCCTCTTAGTTCGTTATTGGGTAGAGTTCAGCACGGAGGGGGGACACGTCGTTCAAAGCAGATCGTGCAGAAATTGCGATCTGGCGATGAGGCTGCCGCCACGAGCGGGCTCACTCTGCTTTGCATGCCATGTCCCGGCCAAGTACGGAAAGGGTCCCCGCCGTTCATGCGTCACATTCGGGAGCCGGATGCGCAGCCGCAGGAGCGGCCTGCGCCCGAGACCCGTCGGGCCGCCCGTGAACGTGAGCGCCGTGCCGCCGAGCAGGGCCGACATCCTTCCAACGGGTCAGATGCCCTCGAAAGTTCGATCGGCCCGGCCGCGGTCGATCATCACTCGAGCGGCGCGGCCCGAACCACCCCCGACCCGGCGAACCCCAGCCTGAGCTCCCGGAGCTCGGTCAATCCGCTTCCGGCCGATCCGAATCTGACCTATCTGACCGGTGCCCGCTCCCACCCGGCGCCGGCCCCGGTCCTGCCCTTGAACACCGGCCCGGCACCGCAGCCGCGCGCTGCTGCGCCCGGCCCCGGCCCCGGCCCTGCGGCCGGTCCCGAGCTCGGTCGGCGGGCCCGGCGGCGCGAGCGGGAACGGGCCCGGGAAGACCTCAACCGGCAGGGTCGGTCCACCTCGTTCGCTCCACCGCTCGTCCCGGCCCCGCTCACCCCGGCCCCGGTGACTTCAGGCTCAGGTTTGTCCGGCGGTCCGCCCGCCGTCTGGCAGCACGTCTCCGATCGCGCCGCCCCACCCTCGGCATCCGCACCACCCTCGGCATCCGCACCACCCTCAGCATCCGGGGCGACGTCGACCCCGGAAGGGGCGAGTCGGCCGCCGGCGGCCTGGCGGGTCCCGGTCGCTCCCACCGAGGCCCCGGCGCCGATCGGGCCCGCTGTGCCCGCGGTCGATCGGTCGGCTCCGGTCCGGCCCGCGCCGGAGCCGTTCCCGGTGCCCAAGCACGCCGTCCCTCCGATGCGGGATCCGGCCTGGTCGCCGGCCACCGGAACCGGCCCGTTCCAGCCCGGCACCCTGCTCGACCCGAACTGGCCGCCGGCCCCCGAGCCGTCGATCCGGCCGGGCACCGCGCTGCTGGAGGGCCCGCCGTCGTTCGAGCCGTTCGAGCCGGGCCGCCGAGCCCCCCGGGATCAGCCGCGACGTCCGGTCGAGGAAGCCGGTCACGTGCGGGCCCGGGAGCCCAGGGCCCCTCGTTTCGAGCTCGAGAGCCGGACGCCGCTGATGGTCACCGGGGTGATCGCCGTGCTGACGATTCTGGTGGTGGTGGTCACCCTGCTCCGGCCCAACAAGTCGCACGACACCGCCAGTCGGTTGCCGGCGGCCGGCTCGACCCGCTCGGCCGTCTCCGACGTCACGGCCGCCCCGGTCAAGCCGGCCTCGCCCCGGCTGGGCGTGTTCCTCAGCGACCACCGTGAGGTGACCTCCTTCGAGTCCTGGTTCGGCCGTCCGGTGAAGGACGTCACCGTCTTCCCCGGGCGCGAGACCTGGTCGCAGATCAGCAACCCGTACCTGGGGGAGTGGCAGGGCGCGAACTACCGCCTGATCTACGCCGTGGCGATGCTTCCCACGAGCGATCTCTCGACCAAGGAGAGCTCGATGCGGGCCGGGGCCCGCGGAGAGTACGACCACTACTTCACCGAGATGGCCCGCCGGCTGGTCAGCGAGGGGCAGGAGAACGCCGTGCTCCGGATCGGCTGGGAGTTCAATCTGGACTCCTGGCCCTGGGGGATCAAGGACCACGAGACGTTCAAGAAGTTCTTCCGGCACATCGTCAAGGCGGTCCGCGCCGTGCCTGGGGCCAAGTTCACCATCGATTGGAACCCGAACAACGCCTACAACCCGTACGACGCGACCAAGTACTGGCCGGGCGACGCCTACGTGGACTCGGTCGGCGTCGACGCCTACGACCTCGACGACTCGGAGTACGGCGAGAGCTACGTCGACCCGAACATCTGTAAGGCGGCTTGCCGTCAGCAGAAGCAGGAGACCGCCTGGGATCAGGTGGTTTACGGTGGTGAGCACGGTCTGGCGTTCTGGTCGTACTTCGCGGCCCAGCACCACAAACCGCTGGGTCTGCCCGAGTGGGGGCTGTGGATGTTCGTCGACCATCACGACGGCGGCGGCGACAACCCGTTCTTCATCGAGCGGATGCACGAGTTCATCACCGACCCGGCCAACCACGTGGCCTATGCGTCGTACTTCAACCTGGACGGCGGCGACGGCGAGCATGACCTGATCAAGACGTTCCCGGCCGGCGGCAAGAAGTTCAAGCAGCTCTTCGGGCCGAAGTAGCAGCCGACCGGAAGGCCCTCCCGCCGCCCGGTTCAGGACGACGAGAGGGCCGCGCCCCCGCAGCGGGCGCCGTTCAGGGCCGGCTCAGAAGCCGCCGGCCGCGTTGCACTTGACCGACTGGTCGATGCAGGTGCGCACCCGCTGAGCCTGGGCGGCGTCGTCCCAGGCGTTGAAGAAGTCGCCGTGCATGGAGAACGTCGTGCCCGAGGCGAGCGTGACGTTGGTGGTGCTCATGCCGAGCGGGTAGGCGATCACGAACGACAGGTTCGGGATCGGGACCGGGAACGCCGCCGGGCAGGCCCCGTCGACGGCGTTGGAGACGTGCGCCTTGTGGGTGGGGCTGTCCAGGTGGACGCCGTCCCAGCAGTCCGGGAACACCAGTTGGTAGTTGAGGTTGGCGGTCGGGGCGCAGATCGGCATGACGCCGTCGGCGGTCCGGCCGACCTCGCCGCCCGGGCCGGCGCACCAGAAGTGATTGCCCTGGTGGTCCGGGGTGTCGACCTGGTTCTTGGCGTCTCCGGCGATCATCCGGAACCCGGCCGGGAAGGGCTGGGTCTTGCTCGGGTCCTTCAGCCGCGAGCCGTAGTAGACGGTCACCGTGCCGGCCGGGTCGACGGCCTGACCGTTGGCGTAGAGGGTCGGGATCCAGTACGCCGACTTGTCCTCGACCGGGTCACAGTTCGTGGCCCCGGCCATCAGCGACGTCAGCGTGGAGTTGGCGTTGGTGGTGGTGTTGCCGAGGAAGGAGTGGTTGTGCGAGGCGCCGGCCAGCCCGGGGAACACGATCGGGTCGTCACTGAGGTGATGGTTGATCGCGCAGGAGGCGTGGAACTCGGGCACCCGCACCGGATTTCCGGTGATCGGCTTGGGGGCGAGGGCGAAGAAGGCCCTGGTGTCGGCGGCCTGCTTGACCGGGTCGACCGCGGGCCAGCCGGCGGCCGGGTCGGTCGCGGTCGGCGTCGGCGTGGGGGTGCTGCCACCGGTACCGGCGATCGAGAACCAGTTGATGTTCACGAAGTCGGCGGCCTGGGGGCTGCGCAGGGTCAGGAACACGGTGTGGGTACCGGTCGGCGCCGAGGTCGGACCGGCCGTCCGGGTGACCCAGGTCTGCCAGCCGCCGGTCGAGGTAATCGCCCAGCTGCTGATCAGCGGCCCGGTGGTCGAATCGGCGTGCAGCTCGACCGTGCCGCCGGTGGTGTTGGCCGAGGCCATCCGGAGGCTTGCGGTGAGCGAACCGGACGAGCCCAGGACGACCCCGGGGTAGCTCGCCCAGTCGCCGGCCGCGAGCCAGCCGATGTTCTTGCCCCCGCCGGTGTCGGCGGTATCCTCGACCTGGGCGCCGGACTGAGCGTTGAACGATTCGGCCTGGACCACCAGGTCGGTGGCGGCTCCGGCCGACGTCGCGGCGAGAGCACCGATCCCGGTCACCATCGTGCCGGTCAGAGCCAGTGAGAGCAGGATGCCGGTGCGGCGTCCGGCCGGCCGGCTGAAGATCTGGGCGGCCGGCCACGCTGCCGGTCGCGGGGATTCTGTGTGCACGTTTCCTCCGGAGAGCTCGGATGACGAATGGTGCATTTCGCACGGTACCTGCCGAGAGAGCGCTCTCTCTAGATCTGCACGACACATATTTTGAGCTCTGACGAAACATGGGCGACTCAAGCGCCTGGCGGTTCGGAGGGCTACGGCCGCAGGCCGACTCCGGTCACGAACAGCAGCAGCACGGACGCCGCCCCGGCCACCCCGAGCGGGCCGGCCGTTCCGGCGAGGTCGGCCAGCAGGCCAGCTCCGGCCGCGCCAGCGGCGATGCCGATCACCCCGCCTGCCGACAGGTACGACATCGCCGTGGCACTGCGCCGCACCGGCACCCGGGCCCCGACCACCTGATTCAGGGTGACCAGCATCGGCCCGACCCCGAGCCCGGTGAACAGGACCGCCCCGACCAGCACGCCGAGGGACGACGAGATGCCGATCAGGATCAGCAGGACGCCGGTCAGCAGTAGAGCCGCGCTGCCCGCGGCCCGGCGGGCCGGCCCGATCCGGTCCGGGACCACGGCCGTGGCCAGCGCGGTCACGGCCGAGCCGACCGCCATCAGGGCATAGATCAGGCCCGCGGCGGTGGGCCGCCCGATGGTCGCCGCATAGACGGTCAGGGCACTCTGGACGGCCCCGAAGAACGCGCCCATCAGCAGCATGGCCAGAACCGGAGCGAGGATGAGCCGGAGCAGTCCGGGGCCCGGCTCGACGCCGGTCGTCTCGTCGGCCGCGGGCGCCCTGACGGCGTGGGTCGGGTGCAGGGCGAAGGCGCCGGCGCCGATCAGCCCGGCCCCGGCCGCGGCCAGCAGCGCCGCCGACGGCCCCCAGAACGAGGCCAGCACGCCGGCCAGGGCCGGCCCGACCACGTAGGCAATCTCGTCGGCCGTGCCCTCGTAGGCCATCGCCGTCCCGGCGTGCGAGCGGGTCAGGGCCAGCCAGCGGGCGCGGGCCATGCCGCCGACCTGCGGCAGGGTCAGGCCGACGAGCCCGCACAGGGCCAGCAGCAGCACCCGCCCGCCGCCCGGCCCCGCGGTCGGGCCGGCGCCGAGGGCCAGCAGGGTCAGTGCCAGCGCATTGAGGACGACGGCCACGACCAGCACCGGGCGCTGCCCACGACGGTCGGCCAGCCGCCCCATCACCGGCGCGCCGACCGCGGTGCCGACCGCGGTCGCGGTGGCCGCCAACCCGGCCGTGGCGTACGAGCCGGAGTTGACCGCGGTGAAGGTGAGAACGGCCAGCGGGGCCATCGTGGCCGGCATCCGGCCCAGGAACGAGACCGGCAGGAACGACCGGCCGGAGATGCCCGGCAGGGCCAGGTAGGAACGAAAATGTCCGCTCGCCGGGGCAGAACGGTCGATCGCGTAGCTCACAGCGCACCGGTTCTTCAGGGATCACCAAGGATCTGCGTACCGCCCCACCACCGGTACACCTGGGCCCTGAACAACGCGCGGGTCTCCGCTCGCCGGGCCAGCATAGCAAGACCGGCTAGCCTGGGCCGGTGGTCACGTTCAGCGAGCGGTTGCCGTTTCGCCGGCCGCTGTTCCCGGACAATCTGTTCGGGCACCTGGTGGCCACGGCCGTGCCCGGGGTGGAGGAGTGGCGCGGTGGGGCCTACCGCCGGACGGCCCGGTTCGCCCATGGCCCGGGCGTGATCGCGCTCCGGCCCGGAGCCGAGAACATCGGCTGCGAGCTGCGACTGGCCGATTCGCGCGATCGGGCCGAGGCGATCGCGCTGGGCCGGTTCCTGCTCGACCTGGACGCCGACCCGGTGGCCGTCGACGACGTGCTCCGACTCGATCCGGCCCTGCGGTCGCTGGTCGAGGGCGCTCCCGGACGGCGGGTCCCGCGGGCCGTCGACGGGGCCGAGATGGCCATCCGGGCCGTGCTCGGGCAGCAGGTCTCGACCGCGGCGGCCCGCACCCACGCGGGCCGGCTGGTACTGGCCCACGGTGAGCCGATCGACGACCCGGACGGCGGCCTGACCCACCTGTTCCCGCAGCCGGCGGCCCTGGCCGAGCTGGACCCGGCCGCGCTGGCGGTGCCCGGCGCCCGCCGTCGGGCCCTGACCGGGCTGATCGCGGCCCTCGGGTCAGGCCGGATCCGGATCGACCCGACCGGGGACCGGGCCCGGACCCGGGCCGACCTGCTGGCCCTGCCCGGGATCGGCCCCTGGACGGTCGAGACGGTGGCCATGCGGGCCCTCGGCGACGACGACGCCTTCCTGCCCACCGATCTGGGCGTCCGGGTCTGCGCGGTGGCCCTGGGCCTGCCGGGCACGCCGGCGGCCCTGAACCGGCACGCCCAGAGCTGGCGGCCGTGGCGGTCGTACGCCGTGCAGTACCTGTGGGCCAGCGGCTCGCACGAGGTCAACCAGCTGCCGGTCTCCTGATCGGGGCCGGTCAGGTCAGGTCGAGCACGACCGCGACCGCCGGGCCGGTGTTGGCGTCGGGCCGCCCGGGCCGGCAGAGGCTATCGAGCTGCCCGATGCTGAGCGCGTTCAGCGGCAGCGGCGTGGTCTGCGGCCGGTCGGCCCGCAGCCCGTCGAGCAGCAGGGCGAACTGCCGGCGCCACAGTTCGGGCTCGACCGCGGCCGCCAGCGCGCCGACGCCGTGCAGCATGAACTGCATCACGGCCAGGTCGGTCATGGTGACGTCGGACCGCAACTGGCCGGCGTCCTTGGCCCGGTCGACCAGCGCGGTGATGGCCGGGATCAGCCGGTCGGCCTTCTGGGTGAAGGCCTCGCCGGCCGGGGTGCCGTGCGGGCCGCCGCCGAACAGGGCTTCTTTCAGGCCGCGGTCGGCCTGTTGCATCTCGATCGAGCGTTCCAGGAAGTAGACCAGCCCGGCCCACGGATCGTCGGCCTCGAGCCCGGTGCGGGTGAGCTCCAGCAGGTCGTCGACCCGGCTCTCGAACAGGGCGTCGATCAGCAGCGCCTTGTCCGGGAACCGCCGGTAGACGGTGCCGGTGCCGACCCCGGCGTGCCGGGCGATCTCGTCCAGCCCGGCATCGAGCCCGCGCCGGGCGAAGACCTCGGCCGCCGCCACGAGGATCCGCCGCCGATTGCGTTCGGCGTCGGCTCGTAGCGGGCGGCCGAGGTTCTCGGTCGATACCGGAGTCATCGGTGCCATTTCGTCGGTCTGTGGTCGGTGTGGCCGGTCTGTCGTGCGGGCTCAGCCCATCATCATCGCGGCCGGGAGCTCGCCGCTGTCGTCGTCGTCCACCGGTTCGGGCTTGTGCTTGGGCAGCAGCACGATCGCGACCACGAAGGCGACCAGGACCAGGGCCAGGGCCCACCAGAAAGTCTGGCCGAACGACGCGGCCAGCTTCTCGTTCAGGCCCTTGAGCACGCTCGGCGGCGTGTTGGCCGGGGCGGCCTGACCGCCCAGACCCCCACCGGCACCAGGGATCTTGGCCTTGATCGTGGCGGTCAGGATGATCACCAGCACGGCCGTGCCGATCGAGGCGCCGACCTGCTGGATGATGTTCAGCGCGGTGCTGGCCCGGGCGATGCTGGCCCGGCGCAGCGTCTGCATAGCCCCGGAGAACACCGGCATCATGGTGAAGCCCATGCCCGCGCCCATCACGAACAGCAGCACGCCGAGCCAGGTGTACGAGGTCTCGTCGGTCAGCTGGGTGAGGCCGAGGAACGACAGCGCCACCGCGATCAGGCCGCCGGGCACGATCCGGCCGACGCCGGTCTTGTCGGTGAGCAGACCGGCCAGCGGCATGGCGATCATCGCGCCGAGCCCCTGCGGGGCCAGCAGCAGACCGGTGTGCAGGGCCGACTCGCCCCGCACCTGCTGCAGGTAGAGCGGCAGCAGCAGCATTCCGCCGAACACCGAGATGATCATCAGGGCCAGGGTGGCGCTGGAGGCCGAGAACGTCTTGTTGCGGAACAGTTTCAGGTCGACCAGTGGCTCGTCGGTGTGCAGGGCGTGCCGGAACCAGGCTGCGAACAGCACCACGCCGACGGCCATCGGCAGCAGCACCTGGAGGTGGCCGAAGCCGCCCTTGGTGCTCGACTCGGCCAGCCCGTAGATGATCAGCGCCAGGCTGGGGGAGAGCAGCACCAGGCCGAGCCAGTCCAGCTTGTGGCCGGGCTCGGGCACGTCCTTGGGCAGGATCCGCAGCGAGGCCGTCAGGGCGATGATGCCGATCGGCAGGTTGATGAAGAAGATCCAGCGCCAGGAGAAGTCGTCGACCAGCCAGCCGCCGAGGATCGGGCCGAAGATCGGGCCGAGCAGCATCGGGACGCCGATCACGGACATCACCCGGCCGATCCGCTGCGGGCCGGCCGCCCGGGTCAGGATGGTCATCCCGGCGGGCATCAGCATGCCGCCGCCGAAGCCCTGCAGCACCCGGAAGCCGATCAGCGACTCGGCGTTCCAGGCCAGCCCGGAGAGCATCGAGCCGAGCACGAACAGCGCGATCGAGGTCATGTAGAGCCGCTTGGTGCCGAACCGGTCGGCGCCCCAGCCGGTCAGCGGGATCACCGTGGCCAGGGCCAGGGTGTAGCCGGTGGCCACCCACTGGATCGTGGCCAGCGGGGTGTCGAAGTCGGTGGCCAGCGTCTTGATCGCGACGTTGACGACGGTGACGTCGAGAATGGACATGATCGCGCCGAGGACCACGCACGCGGCCACCAGCAGCAGCCCGCGGTCGAGGCTGTCGGAGCCGGCCGAGGCGGTCGAGGCGGCCGTCGCGGCCGGCTGCTCGGGTGGTTCCGGTGACGCGGACTGGTCGGATTCGGTGGTGGAGCCGGTCGCAGACATCGCATCCCCGATGCAGAAGTGGAAGAGGTTTCTCCGGTACCCCGGAACCCTAGCCGAACTGGAGTCGGCGGTTCCACTTAATTCCGGGCCGGTCCGGGTGCACGAAGATCAGACTCGGCTTACGGTGACCTGTGTGTCCTGATCACGAGGTTGACGCCCACCGCCCGGCCGACGCGGAAAGACCCGCCGCCGCAGTGGTGATCGGCGTCGACATCGGAACCACCAGCACCAAGGCCGTGGCCTACGACGTCGGCGGGCACGAGCTGGGCTCGCACTCGATCGGCTATCCGCTCAGCGAGCCGGCCCCGGGCCGGGCCGAGCAGGATCCGGACGCCATCGTGGACGCCGTCCTGGGCACCGTGCGCGAGGTCGCCGCCGGCCTGCGCGGCCCGGTCGCGGCCCTGTCGTTCAGCTCGGCGATGCACAGCCTGATCGGGCTCGACCCCGACGGCCGACCGCTGACGGCGTCCATCACCTGGGCCGACTCCCGGGCCAGCGCCCAGGCCGAACGGGTCCGGGCGTCGTCCTCCGGACTGGCCCTGCACCGCCGGACCGGCACCCCGGTCCATCCGATGGCTCCGCTCTCGAAGCTCATCTGGTTCCACGAGCAGGAGCCGAAACTGGCCGAGCGGGTGGGGCACTGGGTCCAGATCAAGGACTACGTGCTGCTGCGGCTGTGCGAGGCCCTGGTCACCGACCACTCGCTCGCCTCCGGCAGTGGGCTGTGCGACATCCACACCCTGAGCTGGGATCCGCAGGCCCTTCAGCTGGCCGGGATCACCCCCGAACAGCTGCCCGAGCTGGTCCCGACCACCACCGTGCTGCCCGGCCTGACCGCCGCTGCGGCCGCGGCCACCGGGCTGCCAGCCGACACCCCGGTGGTGGTCGGCGCCGGTGACGGGCCGTTGGCCAATCTCGGCCTGGGCGCCGTCCGGCCCGGCGTGGCGGCCTGTTCGATCGGGACCAGCGGAGCGCTGCGGGTGATGGTCGAGAAGCCGGCCGTCGATCCGCTGGGCGGGGTGTTCTGCTACGCCCTGACCGAGGACCGCTGGGTCGTCGGCGGGGCGATCAACAACGGTGGCGTCGTCCTGCGCTGGACCGGTGACGCGCTCGCCCCCGACCTCGGCGACGGGCCCGAGGAAGACCTGCTGGCCCTGGCGGCCACCGCACCGGTCGGCTCCGGTGGCCTGATCATGCTGCCCTACCTGCTCAGCGAGCGGGCTCCGCACTGGAGCTCGCTGCCCCGGGGGGCCTACATCGGGCTGACCCTCGAGCACCGCCGTGAGCACCTGGTCCGGGCCGCCCTCGAAGGGGTGTGCCAGCAGCTGGCGCTGGTGCTGCACTCCATGCGGGCGGCCGGCAACGAGGTCCGGGCGATCCGGGCCACCGGCGGCTTCGCCCGCAGCTCGCTGTGGCGCCAGATGCTGGCCGACGCGCTCGGCATGGAGATCCAGTTCCCGGCCGGCCACGAGGGGTCGAGCTTCGGCGCCGCCCTGCTCGGCATGCAGGCGCTCGGCCTGATCGAGTCGGTCGAGGTGGCCGCCGACCTGGTCACGATCGACGACGTGGTGCGGCCGGACCCGGCGGCGGCCGCGGTCTACGCCTCTCTGCTGCCGGTCTTCTCCGAGCTGTACGACGCCCTGGTTCCGACCTTCACCTCGCTTCGACGGCTCGCGCCGTCGTTGCCGATCGCCCTCCACCCGGACGGCGATCCGGATCCGGCGCCCGTTCAAAGGCGAACCGCCGACAAGGAGTCCTGATGACGCCCTACGACTCGCTGGCCACCCTGACCGCCCCCCTGCTGGCCGCCACCGAACCGGCCAGCGGCAACGCCCAGCTGATCACCGCCGCGGTGCTCGGTTTCGCCACCGTGATCCTGCTGATCGCGCTGGCCAAGTTGCACCCGTTCCTGGCCCTGATCTTCGGCGCGGGGGTGATGGGGATCGTCGCCGGGCTGGGCCCGGACGCGACCATCACCAGCTTCACCACCGGGGTCGGGGCCACTGTCGGCAGCGTCGGCCTGCTGATCGCGGTCGGGGCGATGATCGGTGGCCTGCTGGCCGACACCGGTGGCGCCGACCGGATCGTCGACCGGGTGGTGACCAGCGTGTCCAGTCACCAACTGCCGTGGGCGATGGCCGGCGTGGCCGCCCTGATCGGCCTGCCGCTGTTCTTCGAGATCGGCGTGGTGTTGCTGATCCCGGTGGTGCTGCTGGTGTCGAAGCGGTCCGACGTGCCGCTGATGAAGATCGCCATCCCGGCCCTGGCCGGTCTCTCCGTGCTGCACGGTCTGGTGCCCCCGCACCCGGGCCCGCTGGCCGCGATCGCGCTGCTCAAGGCCGATCTCGGGCTGACCCTGCTGTTCGGGCTGATCATCGCCGTGCCGACCGTGGTGATCGCCGGGCCGGTGTTCGCCAACTTCATTTCGCGCTACGTGGTGGCGACCGCGCCGGAGGAGCTGATCCCCAGCCGTGAGCCGGTCGCGGTCGGCGCCGGGGGCGGCAGCACGGGCAGCACCGGCAGCGCCGGCACCGGGGTCGAGCCCGGCACCGAGGACGACGCGCCGGCCCGCCGGCTGCGGCAGAGCCCGGCGTTCTGGCCGGCCGTCCTGACCATCCTGCTGCCGATCGTGCTGATGCTGGCCCGGGCCATCGGCGAGCTCACCCTGGACAAGGGGACCGGGCTGCGGACCAGCCTGGACGTGGCCGGCACCCCGCTGGTGGCCCTGCTGGCCGGGCTGGTGCTGGGCATGTTCACCCTCGGTCGCGGGGCCGGCTTCGACCGCGACCAGATCTCGGCCTCGGTCGGCGGCGCCCTGCCCGCCATCGCCGGCATCCTGCTGATCGTCGCGGCCGGCGGCGGGCTCAAGCAGATCCTGCTCGACGCGGGGGTCGGTCAGATGGTGGCCGACTGGGCCAACGGCGCCAACTTCTCGCCGCTGATCCTCGGCTGGCTGGTCGCGGTCGGCATCCGGGTGGCGACCGGCTCGGCCACGGTGGCCACGATCACCGCCGCCGGCATCGTCACCCCTCTGGCGGCCGACCTGAACCAGCCCACGGTGGCCCTGCTGGTGCTGGCCGTGGGGGCCGGATCGCTGTTCTTCTCGCACGTCAACGACGCCGGGTTCTGGCTGGTCAAGCAGTACCTGGGGCTCACCGTGGGGCAGACCCTGAAGACCTGGTCGGTGATGGAGACGATCATCTCGGTGTGCGGGCTGATCGGCGTCCTGATCATCAGCATCTTCGTCTGAAGAATTCCTGGCCACAGCGCACCGGCCCCGGCGGGAAACCGCCGGGGCCGGTGCGGTCGTCGATCGGCTCCGGTCAGCTCGCGCCGCGCCCGGTGACGGTCTGGAGCTCCTCGATCAGCTCCGAGGCCTGGGCCTTGGTCAGCTGCTCGGGCAGGTCCCGGCCGGCCTCGCGGGCCAGGGTCTGCAGGTAGCTGTGCTGCGGACCGGTCATCGGCTCGTCACCGGTGACCCACTGCTCGGTCGGTTTGCTGGCGTCCTCCACCGGTTCGCCGGCGGGCTGGGAGTTCGGTGTCTCGGTCATGACGGTGACCCTAGGTCGGGCTGGTCAACTCCGCATCGTGGCCCGTACGGTGCCGGGCATGCTCACGCCAGCTGCCCTGACCCACCCGGCCGCGGCCGGTCCGCGCTGAACCGGCCCTCCGACGACCCGGCCCTGGCCGGCCTCGTCCCGCTGGCCTACCTGACCCGTTCCGGCTTCACCGAGAGCGTCCACCACGGATCCGTGGTCGCGCTCGACCCGGACGGCCGCGAGCTGTTCGGCCGGGGCCTGGTGACGGCGCCGATGCTGCCCCGCTCGGCCCTCAAACCCCTGCAACTGCTGGCCATGGTGCGCGCCGGGCTGTCGCTGCCGGACGGCGAGCTGCGGGCCCTGGCCCAGGCCAGCCATTCCGGCGAGCAGTTCCACCGGGACGGCGTCGACCGCATCCTGGCCGGCGCCGGGCTGACCGACGCGGCCCTTCGCAACACCCCGGACCTGCCGCTCGGCCCGGACGAGTGGCTGCGTTGGAAGGTGGCCGGCCGGGTGCCCTCGGCCAAGGCGATGAACTGCTCGGGCAAGCACGCCGCCATGCTGGCCACCTGTGTGGTCAACGACTGGCCCCGGGAGAGCTACCTCGACCCCGGCCACCCGTTGCAGCTGCGGATCGTCGAGACGGTGGCCGAGCTGGCCGGCGAACCGGTCGCCGCCACCGCGGTGGACGGCTGCGGGGCCCCGGCCCTGGCGATCAGCCTGACCGGCCTGGCCCGGGCCTTCGGCCGGCTGGCCTCGGCCGCTCCCGGCACCGACGAGGCCCTGGTGGCGGATGCCGTCCGGGAGCACCCGGAATGGCTGGGCGGCACCGGCCGTGAGGTGACCGCGTTGATCCGGGCCGTGCCCGGGCTGATCGCCAAGGACGGCGCCGAGGCGGTCTACGCGGCCGCGCTGCCGGACGGGCGGGCGATCGCGCTGAAGATCGGCGGCGGGGCCGATCGGGCCCGGCAGGTGGTGATGGCGGCCGGGTTGCTGCGACTGGGAACGGACGACGTCACCCGGGCGGCCCTCGAAGCGATGGCGGGCAAGCCGGTGCTGGGCGCCGGGCAACCGGTAGGCCGCCTGCTGCCGATCGAGCTCTGAGCGATGAGTGAGCGCTGGATCATCACAATCGGGCCACAGGTCCTGCACAGATGTGGTGCCGGGCCTCAACTGAGGGGAACCTTACTGGTCAACCGGGGTTCATACGATTAACCTGCACCGAGCCCACAGGTCGGCAAGAAATTTTCCACCCTGAGGCGCCAAGTGACCGGTCAGTAACAGGCAGCAAACAGGTAGCCACAGCCAGCCAGCAGGGAGCGTAGAAACCCGATATGTCCGCCCCACTCGACGTCCCCGCAGATGCTTCACAGGCAGCTTCGGAGGCCGAACTCGCCGTCGGCGGGAAGTCGATCCAGGGGCGTTCGCTCGGTCAGATCGCCTGGATGCGCCTCAAGCGCGACCGCTGGGCCCTGACCAGTGGCGTGATCGTGGTCGTCCTGATCCTGCTGGCGATCTTCGCCCCGCTGGTGGTCAAGTTGCTCGGCCACCCGCCGAACCAGTTCAACAGCGGCCTGATCGACCCCAACCTGCAGACCCCGCTCGGCAAGTTCGGCGGGATCGACCGGCACTTCCTGCTCGGCGTGGAGCCGGTGAACGGTCGCGACCTGTTCAGCCGGGTGATCTACGGCGCCCGGATCTCCTTGCTGATCGCCTTCCTGGCCACCGTGCTCTCGGTACTGATCGGCGCGTTCTTCGGGATCGTCGCCGGCTATTTCGGCGGCTGGGTCGACACCCTGATCAGCCGCACGATGGACCTCTTCCTGGCCTTCCCCCTGCTGGTGTTCGCCCTGGCCCTGGCCGGGGTGGTGCCCGATCAGGCCTTCGGGCTGAGCGGCGACGCGCTGCGGGTGGCCCTGCTGATCTTCATCATCGGCTTCTTCAACTGGCCGTACATCGGGCGGATCGTGCGTGGCCAGACCCTCTCGCTGCGCGAGCGCGAGTTCGTGGACGCCGCCCGCAGCCTCGGGGCGCGGGCGCCGTACATCCTGTTCCGCGAGCTGCTGCCCAACCTGGCCGCGCCGATCCTGGTGTACTCCACGCTGCTGATCCCGACCAACATCCTGTTCGAGGCGGCCCTGTCGTACCTCGGCGTCGGGGTCCGCGCCCCTACCGCGACCTGGGGCGGAATGCTGTCGCAGGCCACGACCTACTACCAGATCGACCCGGAGTTCATGATCGTGCCCGGCCTGGCGATCTTCATCACGGTCCTGGCGTTCAACATGCTCGGCGACGGGCTGCGCGACGCCCTCGATCCGCGGGCCCGATGACCGGCCGCGACCTCCCGGCCGACGGCTTGCCCGACCACTTGCCTTCCATGCCCGACGAGATGGCGCCCGATGACGTGCCGCTCGATCGTCACCTGCTCAACGGTTCTCACGGCGACCGGATCGTCCGGTCCCGGATTTCCTACTACTCCGACAAAGTGATGGGTGGACGCACGATGACAAGAACGCGCACGGCTGGTGCCGTGGCCGCAGCGGCCACACTGGCCCTGGCCCTCGCCGCCTGTGGTGGCGGCAGTTCGACCGGGAGCTCGGGCGGGAGTGGATCCGGTTCCGCAGCCAAGCCCGCCTTCGGCGCGGCCCTCGACAAGATCTACAACCCGTCCGACGTCAAGGGCGGAACGCTGCGGATGGCCAACGAGGGCGACTGGGACTCCCTCGACCCGGCCAACAGCTACTACGCCTACGAGTGGGACTTCGGCCGGCTCTACTACCGCACCCTGGTGACCTTCGCCGCCGCCCCCGGCGACGCCGGCGCCAAGCTGGTTCCCGACCTGGCCCAGAGCCTGGGCGTGCCCAGCGACAACGCCAAGACCTGGACCTACAAGCTCAAGCCGAACCTGAAGTACGAGGACGGTTCGCCGATCACGTCCAAGGACATCAAGTACGACGTCGAGCGCTCGATGGACAAGGCGACCTTCCCGAACGGCCCGACCTACTTCAACGACTTCCTGGTCGGGGCGGCGACCTACTCGCCCTACAAGGACAAGGCCAACAAGGGCCTGGCCTCGATCGAGACGCCGGACGACACGACGATCATCTTCCACCTGAACAAGGCGTTCAGCGGCTTCGACTACTTCGCCCAGCTGCCCTCGACGGCCCCGGTGCCGCAGGCCAAGGACACCGGCGCCAAGTACAAGTCGCACGTCATCTCGTCGGGCCCGTACATGTTCAAGACCAACAACGAGGGCAAGAACTTCGTGCTGGTCCGCAACCCGAACTGGAGCGCGGCCGACGACCCGAACCGCAAGGCGCTGCCGGACGAGATCGACGTCGCCCTGCACACCGACGCCAACGACATCGACCAGCGGCTGCTGGCCGGCGACCTGGACGTCGCGGTGACCGGCGTCGGCGTCGGCTCGGCGGCCCAGGCCCAGGTGCTCGGCAACCCGCAGCAGAAGCAGTACGCGGACACCGCCGTCAGCACCCGGCTCTGGTTCACCAACATCAACGGCAACGTGAAGCCGTTCGACAACATCCACTGCCGCAAGGCCGTGATGTACGCGGCCGACAAGGTCGGGTACCAGACCGCCTTCGGTGGGGCGATCGCCGGTGGCGACATCGCCAGCAACCTGCTGCCGCCGGTCATCCCGGGCCAGCAGACGTTCAACGACTACCCGAGCACCGGCAACACCGGTGACGTGGCCAAGGCCAAGACCGAGCTGGCCGCCTGTGGGCAGCCGAACGGCTTCTCGACCAGCTACTCGTACCGGACCGAGCGTCCGCACGAGAAGGCCGCGGCCGAGGCGCTGCAGCAGTCCCTGGCCAAGGTCGGCATCAAGCTGACCCTGAAGGGTTACCCGCAGGGCGACTACTTCGCCCAGTACGCCGGCAAGCCCGACTTCGCCCAGAAGAACGGCCTCGGCCTGCTGGCCAACGGCTGGTCCTCGGACTGGCCGGACGGCTACGGCTTCCTGTCGCAGCTGGTCGACAGCCGGGTCATCCGGGCCACCGGTGGCTCGTCGAACTTCAGCGTGCGCGACCCCGCGGTCGACACGCTGATCGACGGCGCGCTCTCGCAGACCGACACCACGGCCCGGGAGAAGACCTGGGTCGACATCGACAAGAAGGTCATGGAGGACGCGTACATCCTGCCCGGCGTCTGGACCAAGACGCTGCTCTACCGGCCGAAGAACCTGACCAACGTCTTCGTCAGCAACGGCTACAGCATGTACGACTACACGGCGCTCGGAGTCAAGTAACCATGAGCAGTGACCGCCGCGATCAGGTGAGAGGGTAAAGAAACTTGATCAGCTACATCCTTCGACGCCTGGTCGCGGCGGTCGTGCTCCTGTTCATGGTCAGCCTGGCCACCTTCGCCATCTTCTTCCTGGTGCCCAGGCTGGCCGGATCCAGCGCCGACGACCTGGCCTCGCGCTACGTCGGCCGCACGGCCAGCGCGGCCCAGGTCCACGAGCGGGCCGAGCAGCTCGGGTTCACCGACTCGTTCGCCTCGCAGTACGGCAAGTTCGTCAAGGGCATCGTCGCCGGCCGGACCTATGACCTCGGCGGTCCGGCTCCGGTCGACTGCCCGGCCCCGTGCCTGGGCTACTCGTTCATCACCCAGAACCCGGTGCTGCCCGATCTAAAGGACCGTCTGCCGGTGACCCTGTCGGTGGCCGCCGGGGGAGCGGTGATCTGGCTGCTGGCCGGCGTCAGCACCGGCGTGATCTCGGCGCTGAAACGCGGCAGCATCTTCGACCGGGCCGCGATGGGGGTGGCCCTGGCCGGGGTGTCGCTGCCGATCTTCTTCACCGGCCTGCTGGCCCTGTCGGTGTTCAGTTACGGCCTGCACTGGTTCCCGGCCGGTGGCAGTTACACCCCACTGCTCGACAACCCGTTCAAGTGGGCCGCGGACCTGTTCCTGCCCTGGGTCACGCTGGCCTTCCTGTATGCCGCCGGATATGCCCGGCTGACCCGCGCGGGCATGCTCGAGACCATGAACGAGGACTACATCCGCACCGCCCGGGCCAAGGGCCTGCCGGAACGGATCGTGGTGCTCAAGCACGCGCTGCGCTCGACCCTGACCCCCGTGCTGACCATCTTCGGCCTCGACCTCGGGCTGCTGCTGGGCGGGGCGATCCTCACCGAGTCGACCTACTCACTGCCCGGTCTGGGGGCGTACACGGTCCAGGCCATCCAGGCCAACGACCTGCCCAAGGTGCTCGGGGTGACCCTGGTCGCGGCCCTCTTCGTGGTGTTCGCCAACCTGGTGGTCGACCTCTTGTACGCCGTCATCGACCCGAGGGTGAGGCTCTGATGGCCACGACCGAATTCGACCTCGACTCGGTTCCGGGCGACCGGCCGACCGGCGGGGGCGCGGCCCGGCCGTTCCTCGACGTCCGTGACCTGCGGGTGCACTTCCCGACCGACGACGGGGTGGTGAAGTCCGTCGACGGGCTGAGCTTCTCCCTGGAACGTGGCCGCACCCTGGGCATCGTGGGCGAGTCCGGCTCCGGCAAGAGCGTGTCGAGCATGGCCGTGATGGGCCTGCACATGGGCACCCGGGCCCGGATCACCGGCGAGATCTGGCTGGACGGCGACGAACTCGTCAGCGCCACACCGGATTTCGTCCGCCGGCTGCGCGGCCGCAAGATGGCGATGATCTTCCAGGACCCGCTGTCGTCGATGCACCCGTACTTCAAGATCGGGTCCCAGATCGTCGAGGCCTACCGGCTCTACAACGACGTCAGCAAGAAGGCGGCCCGCCAGCACGCGATCGACCTGCTCGGCCGGGTCGGTATCCCGTCGCCGGCCTCCCGGGTGGACGACTACCCGCACCAGTTCTCCGGCGGCATGCGGCAGCGGGCGATGATCGCGATGGCTCTGGCCTGCGACCCCGAACTGCTGATCGCCGACGAGCCGACCACCGCCCTCGACGTCACCGTGCAGGCCGAGATCCTCGACCTGATCCGCGACCTGCAGCGCGAGTTCGGCTCCGCGGTCATCATGATCACCCACGATCTGGGCGTGATCGCCGAGCTGGCCGACGACGTCCTGGTGATGTACGGCGGCAAGGCGGTCGAGCAGGCCACCGCCCGAGACGTGTTCCGCAACCCCGAGCATCCCTACACCTGGGGGCTGCTCAGCTCGATGCCCCGGCTGGACCGAGTCCGGCAGGAACGGCTGATCCCGGTCAAGGGCAGCCCGCCCAGCTTGATCGACCTGCCGCCCGGCTGTGCGTTCAACCCGCGCTGCCCGTACTGCGCGCTGACCGACGGCAAGGCCCTCACCGAGGTGCCGCCGTTGCTGGTCACCGACGCGGCCTCGCACCACGCGGTGGCCTGTCACCTCAGCCCGGCCCAGCGCCGGCAGATCTGGTCGGAAGAGGTGTCACCGAAGCTGTGAGTACCGCGGACACCACCCAGCCGAACGACGCCACCCAGCCGAACGACACCACCCAGCCGGACGACGCCGGCCCGCAGCGCGACGCCGGGTCGCAGACCCCGTTGCTGTCGGTCTCCGGCCTTCAGAAGTACTTCCCGGTCACCCGCGGGGTCCTGCGCCGCCAGGTGGCCGCGGTGAAGGCGGTCGACGGCCTTGACTTCGCCGTGCGCCGGGGCGAGACGCTCGGCCTGGTGGGCGAGTCCGGCTGCGGCAAGACCACCACCGGACGGCTGCTCACCCGGCTGATCGAGCCCACCGGCGGGTCGATCGAGTTCGAGGGCCAGGACATCAGCCACCTGTCCGCCGGGCGGATGCGGCCGCTTCGCCGCGACATCCAGATGATCTTCCAGGACCCGTACTCGTCGCTGAACCCCCGGCACACGGTCGGCGGCATCATCGGCGCGCCGTTCCGGCTGCACAAGACCCTGCCCTCGGCCAAGATCAAGCCGGCCGTGCAGGAGCTGCTGGAGCTGGTCGGCCTCAACCCCGAGCACTACAACCGCTACCCGCACGAGTTCTCGGGCGGCCAGCGGCAACGGATCGGGGTCGCCCGGGCCCTGGCCCTGCGGCCCAAGCTGGTGATCGCCGACGAGCCGGTCTCCGCCCTCGACGTGTCGATCCAGGCCCAGGTGATCAATCTGTTGGAGGACCTGCAGGACAAGTTCGACCTGACCTATGTGGTGATCGCCCACGACCTGTCCGTGGTCCGGCACATCTCCGACCGGGTGGCGGTGATGTACCTCGGCAAGATCGTCGAGATCACCTCCCGGGAGAGCCTCTACGAGCGGCCGATGCACCCGTACACGCTGGCCCTGATGTCGGCGGTGCCGGTGCCGGACCCCGACCGGCGGGAGAACCGGGAGCGGATCCGGCTGCAGGGCGAGACCCCGAGCCCGATGAACCCGCCGTCCGGCTGCCGGTTCCACACCCGGTGCTGGAAGGCCCAGGAGGTCTGCAAGATCACCGAGCCGCCGCTGGTCGAGCTGGCCCCGGATCACCGGGTGGCCTGCCACTTCCCGGAGAACGCGGCCCCCCAGGACGTCGTCGCCGCCGGCTGACGCTCGCCCGGCCGATGCTGGCCGGGACCGTGGCCGACGTCGTACAGTCCGGGCATGGAAGCGCACAGTGGCGCCCCGCGCAACGGCGCGCGGCTGATCCTCTCGGCCGCGCAGACCTCGGTCGAGCGCGAGCTGATCGAGCGCTGGGCGGCCGATTCGGCCGGCGACGGCGGGTTCGCCGAGCCGGCCGAGGTCGTCGACCTCGAGGTGAACGGGATCGCCGGGCGGCTCGAGGACGGCGGCGACCCGCTGCTCGTGCCGGTCCGGATCGCCTGGCTGCCGAAGGAGCGTGACGGCCGGCGCGAGGCCGGCCTGAAGGATCTGCTCGCGCTGCGCGACCCAAGACAGCCGGGACGGCGCCGGCAGGGCCGGATCGTCGAGCGGGACGCCGACCGGTACCGGGTCGTCGTCGGCGAACCGGCCCGGGCCTCCGAGCTGCGCCGACGGTTCCGCCAGCACACCGAACGCCGGGCCGACCCGAGCGACGCCGGCCCGGAGACGGCCGCGTTCGGCGCCTTCGTGTACCGGCAGGCGACCCTGGCCCTGGAACGGGCCGAGCGGGCCCTGATCGGCGACCGGTACAAGGTGCCCCGGCTGGTGGTCGAGGAGATCACCACCGGCGCCCGCTACCACCAGCGGATCGCCGAGCTGGCCGACCGGCTGAACCTGCCGGTGGGCGAGGTCGCCGACCGGGGGGCCAAGGCCCTGCACGAACTGGTCGCGGTGCAGAGCCGGCTGGCGGTCGACCTGTTCGGCACGGCCATGCGCCCCCTGCACGCCCGGGCCTGGCACGTGCGGGCCCAGGCCGACGAACTGGCCTCGCTGCGGGAGCTGAACCGGCGCTCGGCGCTGATCTTTCTGCCCTCGCACCGGTCGTACGCCGACACCCTGGTGCTGGCCGAGGTGCTGCACGACCACGACTTCCCCCGCAATCACGTGGTCGGCGGCGACAACCTGGCACTCTGGCCGTTCGCGCCGCTGGCCCGCCGGGCCGGGCTGGTGTTCATCCGGCGCAGCTTCCGCGACGACGAGGTCTACAAGCTGGCGATCCAGGAGTACTTCGGCTACCTGGTGTCCAAGCGGTTCAACCTGGAGTGGTACCTCGAGGGCGGCCGTTCCCGCACCGGCAAGCTGCGTCCGCCCAAGTTCGGGCTGCTCACCTACGTGGCCGCGGCGCTGCGGGCCGATCCGACGATCGACGTCCAGCTGGTGCCCGTGTCGATCACCTACGAGCGGCTGGCCGAGGTGTCGTCGATGGCGGCCGAGCAGACCGGCCGACCCAAGGAGCGCGAGGGGATCGGCTGGCTGGCCCGGTACGCCCGGGGCCAGCGCCGATCGTCCGGCGACGCGGTGGTCCGGTTCGGCGCTCCGGTGAGCATGCGCGGCCGACTCGACGCCGTGGCCAACGACGACGAGGCCGGCCAGCGGCTGGTGCTGAACAAGCTGGCCTTCGAGGTGGCGGTCGGGATCAACCGGGCGACGCCGGTGCTCGCGCCGTCCCTGCTGACCCTGGCCCTGCTGGGGGTCCGCGACCGGGCCCTGACCCTGGACCAGGTGCGGCGCATCCTGGTGCCGCTGCTCGACTACGTCGACCGCCGGCGGATCCCCGAGAGCGGCACCGCGGTGCTGCGCCACCCGGGCCGGGTGTCAGCCGTGCTCGAGGACCTGGTCCGGGCCGATGTCGTGACCAGCTACACCGGCGGCGACGAGCCGGTCTACTCGATCACGCCGGGCCAGCACCTGGTGGCCGCCTTCTACCGGAACAACTCGATCCACTGGTTCGTCAACCGGGCGATCGTCGAGCTGGCCATCATCGCGGCGGCCGAGCAGGGCAGCCAGCGACCGGTCATGGTGGCCTGGGCCGAGGCGCTCCGGCTGCGGGACCTGCTCAAGTACGAGTTCTTCTTCCCGGACAAGCAGGCGTTCCAGACCGAGCTGATCGGCGAGCTGGAACTGATCGACCCGACCTGGGCCGAGCAGGCCGGATCGGTAGAGAACGCGCGGGCCCTGCTGGCGTCGTCCGGGTTCCTGATGGCACACCGGGTGCTGCGCTCGTTCCTGGAGGCCGAACTGGTGGTGGCCGAGCGGCTGGCCGGGCACGGCGGTCACCCGCTGACCGACCAGAAGTTGTTCCTGGCCGAGTGCGCGGGCACCGGGCAGCAGATGCTGCTGCAGGGCTGGGTGCACAGTGCCGAGGCGCTCTCCGGCGAGCTGTTCGCCTCGGCATTGCGCCTGGCCGCCGGGCGTGACCTGCTCGAGGCACCGGTGGGAACGGCCGACGGCGACCTGGGCCGGCGGCGGGCCGAGTTCGCGGCCCAGTTGCGCGACGTCGTCCATCGGGTGCGGCAGGCGGCCGAGATAGACGCCGATCTGTCGCCCGGCTGAGACACAGGCCATCGATGTAACGTGAAGCCATGGCTGCGTCGCTGATCTTCTCCCGCCGTGATCTCGATTTCCTGCTCTACGAATGGCTCGACGTCGAGGCGCTGACCGCCCGCAAGCGGTTCGCCGAGCACTCCCGCGAGACCTTCGACGCCGTCCTGGATCTGGCCGAGCAGATCGCGACCGAGCAGTTCGCCCCCCACAACCGGCTCTCCGACACCGACGAGCCGCACGTGGTCGACGGGCTGGTGGTGACGCCGCCGCCGGTCCGGACCGCGATCGAGACCTTCGCCCGGGCCGGGTTCTTCGCGGCCAGCGCCGACGAAGCGGTCGGCGGGTCGCAGCTGCCGACCACCGTGCACCGGGCGGCCATGACCTGGTTCCAGGCGGCCAACGTCGGCACCACCGGCTACCTGGGCCTGACCATGGCCAATGCCGCGCTGATCCAGACCTTCGGCACGCCCGAACAGGTCGAGACCTGGGTCCCGGCGCTGTTCGAGGGGCGGTTCCTGGGCACCATGTGCCTGTCCGAACCGCAGGCCGGCTCGTCCCTGGCCGACATCACCAGCCGCGCGGAGCCGCAGCCGGACGGCACCTACCGGGTGACCGGCAACAAGATGTGGATCTCCGGTGGCGACCACGAGCTGTCCGAGAACATCGTGCACCTGGTGCTGGCCAAGATCCCGGGTGGCCCGCCCGGGGTGAAGGGCATCTCGCTGTTCATCGTGCCCAAGGTGCTGCTGCAGGAGGACGGCTCGCTCGGGGAGCGCAACGACGTCGTGCTGGGCGGCCTCAATCACAAGATGGGGTACCGGGGCTCGGCCAACGCGGCGCTCAACTTCGGCGAGGGTGGCTTCCGCCCCGGCGGGCAGGCCGGGGCGGTCGGCTACCTGATCGGTGAGCCGCACCAGGGCCTGACCTACATGTTCCAGATGATGAACGAGGCCCGGATCGGCGTCGGGCTCGGCGCCACCGCGCTCGGGTACACCGGCTACCTGCACGCGGTCGACTACGCCCGGACCCGGCTGCAGGGCCGGCCGCCGAACGACCGCCGCCCGGAGGAGCCGCCGATCCCGATCATCGAGCACAGCGACGTCCGCCGGATGCTGCTGGCCTCGAAGTCGTACGCCGAAGGTGCGCTGGCCCTGGGAATGTACTGCTCGATCCTGGTCGACGAGCAGCAGACCGCGCCCGAGGAGAGCACCCGCCGGCGGGCCGGGCTGCTGCTGGAGGTGCTCACCCCGATCGCCAAGAGCTGGCCCTCGCAGTGGGGCCTGGCCGCCAACGACCTGGCCATCCAGGTGCACGGCGGCTACGGGTACACCCGCGACTACCCGGTCGAGCAGTTCTACCGGGACAACCGGCTGAACTCGATCCACGAGGGGACGCACGGCATCCAGGCCCTGGACCTGCTCGGTCGCAAGGTGTCGATGGGGGACGGCGCCGGGCTACGGCTGCTGCTGGAGACGATCCGGGCGACCACGGCCCGGGCCGCGGCGGCCGGCGGTGAGACGGCGATGCTGGGCCGTCAGCTCGACGCCGCCCTGGACCGGCTGGCTCAGGTCACGGCCACGCTGTACGGCGCCGGCGATCCGGCGGTGACGCTGGCCAACGCCACGGTGTATCTCGAGGCGGCCGGTCACCTGGTGGTGGCCTGGCTGTGGCTGGAACAGTGGCTGGCGGTGGGCGAGCGGACCGGCGACTTCTACGACGGCAAGCGCCAGGCCGGCCGGTACTTCTTCCGGTTCGAGCTGCCCCGAACCGGGCCTCAGTTCGACCTGCTGGAGAGCCTGGACACCACCACCCTGCAGATGCAGCCGAACTGGTTCTGAGTACTCGGATCAGGTCCTGGTGGCCGCGGTCAGGCTGGTTCGCGGTTAGGGCTGCGGTGCGTCGGTGATCAGCCGTCGGTGCAGCTCCTCGGTGAGCGCATGGATCTGCCGGGTGATCTCGGTGTTGGTCTTGAGCTCCAGTTCCTGCTCGACGAAGTCGTGCTCGGCCTTCGCCTGCTGAAACAGGGCCTGCCGGTTCTGGCCGATCATCACCAGGGCGGACAGGAAGATGGCCTCGAGCGAGACGATCAGGGTCAGCTTGGGCCACGGGTCGCCCTCGACGAAGAGCATCCAGACGGTGAAGAAGATCGCGTGCAGGTAGACGAACGGCAGCGACCCGGCGAACGCGGTGATCTTGTCCGCGATCCTCAGCTGCCAGTGGGCGCTGTGATGCAGCAGCTGGGCCCGGACCACGGGATGGCGAGCGCTGGCAAGGGTGGGCGCGTGCACCGGGGGCACTCCTCAGGGGCGGCGGATGTCGATCGCCATCATGCCTGCCCAGGCCGGACCGAGGTCCAGGGCCCGAGGTCCAGGGCCCGAGGTCCGAGGCCCGCGCCCCCGGGGGAGCTGATCGGCGCGGTCAGGCCAGCGGACTGGTCTTGGTACCCGGGTCGTACAAGTCGTCGTCCTCGTCGGGGTGGTCCTCACCCTTGCGGCGCCAGGCGTCGCGCTCGCTCGGCCGGGTCGGCATCGCGGCGTCGTCCGGTCCGGTCTCGCTGTCGTCGATCTCGTCCGGCGGGCCCATCGACATGTCCGAGTCCCCTCGCTGAACAGTGTTGAATCACCTCGAAGGCTACGACGACCCGCCCGGTTCCGGGGGACGTGACACGCGGCGAGACAAGGTGACGGTCCGTGCGTAAGGTCGAGGCGACCGACGAGTTCCGGGGGGGCGGGCTCGACCGAACAGGCGGGTCGGGTCCAGCAGGCGAGTCAGGTCCAGCCGGCCGTTCGCCAGGCGTGCAGCGCGATCGTGACCAGGTGGGCATTGTCGTGAACCGGGTCGCCGGACGGGCCGGTGAGCACGTCCTCGAGGCCGATCCGGGTCGGCAGATCGAGCAGTCCGGCCTGCTCGATCAGCGGCCAGCAGGCCTCGCCCTCACCGTGCAACAGCACCGGCAGGTCGATTCCGTCGGCCCGGAGCGCGGCCAGCACCAGTTCGGCGTCCTCGACACAGGCCTCGGCGCCGGCGTCCCTGATCTCGACCAGCACCCGGAGCCAGTTCAGCGCCGAACCCTCGGTGGCCAGGGTCCGGGCATCGGCGATCGACCAGACCCCCGCCTCGGCCCCGATCCCACCTGACTCCAGAAGGGGCACGAGCCGGGCGAACCCGGGTTCCGAGAGGTTCACCGAGGCGAAGTCCGGCCGTTGCGAAGGGCTGAGATCGACCCAGCCGGCGACCTGCGCCTCCCGTCGCCAGACGTCGCCCGAGGTGATCCACAGCCCGGTCGAGACCCCCACCGGTACCGCCGGGCAACTGCGCCGGATCGCGGCGACCGCCGCGGCGACGTCGGTCGCGAGCAGGGACTCGGTGCCGTCGTCGGCCCGCGGGTGGACGTGGATCGCCTCGGCCCCGGCCTCGACCGCGGCCCGGGCCGACATGGCCAGTTCGGCCGGGGTGAGCGGGACGGCCGGATGATCGGCCCGCGCCCGGCCGCCGTTCAGGCAGACCTTGATCTGCCGGACGGCGGAGGGCGGAAGCATGTCTGTGAGCATGCCAGCACCCGCCGGTGTCGGGCTGGTCTATTTGTCACCTTTGATTACCCGCGCCGACGGGCCGGAGAGCCCGGGCGCCCACCCGTCGGCTCAGTCTTTCAGCAGGCCGGCCCGGCGCAGGGCATCCGCCAGCGCGGTGTCCGGGGCCGCCGCCCGCTGCGGGGCTCGGCTCGGCCGCGACCCGCCGGCCTCCCGCTGGGGCCGCTGACCAGCCGAGCCCGAGCCACCGGTGCTCCCGGAACCACGCTGATCACGCTGATCACGCCCGCGTTGACCCGAGCCGCCCTGACCCGCACCACCCTGACCCGCACCACCCTGACCCGCACCACCCTGACCCGCACCACCCTGACCCGAGCCGCGTTGACCGGGGCCACTCTGGCCCGGCCCGCGCTGGCCGGCGCCGCGCCGGCCCGGCTCATCGGCGCGCGGGCCTCGCGGGCCCACCTCGTCGTCCAGCCGGAGCGTGAGCGAGATCCGCTGCCGGGGCGCGTCGACGTCCATCACCTTGACCTTGACCACGTCGCCCGGCTTGACCACCTCGCGCGGGTCCTTGACGAAGGTCTTGGACAGGGCCGAGACGTGAGCCAGGCCGTCCTGGTGGACGCCGATGTCGATGAACGCACCGAAGGCGGCCACATTGGTGACGACGCCTTCGAGGACCATGCCCGGCCGGAGGTCGGCCACGGTGTTGACCCCCTCGGCGAAGACCGCCGCCTTGAACGCCGGCCGGGGATCGCGGCCGGGCTTGTCGAGCTCGGCCAGGATGTCGGCCACGGTCGGCAGGCCGAAGGTGTCGTCGACGAAGTCCTGAGCCTTCAGGGTCTTGATCAGAGCGGTGTTGCCGATCAGGCCGGGCAGGTCGATACCGGTGCGGGTGAGGATGCGGCGCACCAGGGGATAGGCCTCGGGGTGGACCCCGGAGGCGTCGAGCGGGTCGTCGCCGGCCGGCACCCGCAGGAAGCCGGCGCACTGCTCGAACGCCTTGGCCCCGAGCAGGGGCACCTTGCGCAGCGTGGCCCGGTTGGTGAAGGGACCGTGCTGGTCGCGGTGGGCCACGATGTTGGAGGCCAGGGTCTCGCCGATGCCGGAGACCTGCTTCAGCAGCGGCGCCGAGGCGGTGTTGACGTCGACGCCGACCGCGTTGACGCAGTACTCGACCACTCCGTCGAGCGAGCGGGCCAAGGACGACTCGGGCAGGTCGTGCTGGTACTGGCCGACGCCGATCGACTTGGGGTCGATCTTCACCAGTTCGGCCAGCGGATCCTGCAGCCGGCGGGCGATCGAGACCGCCCCCCGGATGCTGACGTCGAGGTCGGGGAGCTCCTGCGAGGCGTAGGCCGAGGCGGAGTAGACCGAGGCCCCGGCCTCGGAGACCACCACCCGGGTGATGGCCAGTTCGGGCAGCCGAGCCACCAGCTCGGCGGCCAGCTTGTCGGTCTCGCGGGACGCCGTGCCGTTGCCGATCGCGATCAGCTGCACCTGGTGCTCGCGGGCCAGCCGCTCTAGCTCGGCCAGCGACTCCTTCCAGGCCCGCCGGGGCTCGTGCGGATAGATCGTGGAGTGGGCCACGACCTTGCCGGTGGAGTCGACCACGGCCACCTTGACGCCGGTCCGGATGCCCGGGTCGAGGCCCATCGTGGTGCGGGTGCCGGCCGGCGCGGCCAGCAGCAGGTCGCGCAGGTTGGCGGCGAACACCCGGATCGCCTCCTCCTCGGCCGCGGCCCGCAGCTTGCCCCGTACGTCGAGCGACAGGTGGACCAGGATCCGGGTGCGGTAGGCCCAGCGGGCGCAGTCGAGCAGCCAGCGATCGGCGGGGCGGCCGCGGTCGGCCAGATCGAACTGCTTCGCGATCAGCCGCTCGGCGTGAGTGGTCGCGGTCGGGTCGGCGGCCTCCTCCGGATCGGCCTCGAACGTCAGGTCGAGGATGTCCTCCTTCTCGCCCCGCAGCATGGCCAGCACCCGGTGCGAGGGCAGCCGGGTGTAGGCCTCGGCCAGGTCGAAGTAGTCGGAGTACTTGGCCCCGGCGCTCTCCTTGCCCTCACGGACGGCGGCGACGATCCGGCCCCGGCCCCACATCCGCTCGCGCAGGGCCCCGATCAGATCGGCGTCCTCGGCGAACTTCTCGACCAGGATCGAGCGGGCCCCCTCGAGCGCGGCGGCCGGGTCGGCGACGCCGAGTTCGGCGTTCACGAAGCCGGCCGCGAACTCGTGCGGATCGTGGGTCGGGTCGGCCAGCAGCCCCTCGGCCAGAGGCTCGAGGCCCTGCTCGCGAGCGATCATCGCCTTGGTGCGACGTCTGGGCTTGTACGGTAGGTAGATGTCTTCGAGCCGTGACTTGGAGTCGGCGGCCAGGATCTGGGCCTCCAGCTCGGGCTCCAGCTTGCCCTGGGAGCGGATCGAGTCGAGGACGGCGATCCGGCGCTTCTCCAGCTCGCGCAGGTAGGTCAGGCGCTCCTGGAGGGTACGCAACTGCGCGTCGTCCAGGGTGCCGGTGACCTCCTTGCGGTACCGCGCCACGAACGGCACCGTGGCGCCGTCGTCCAGCAGCCCGATCGCGGCGGCGACCTGCCACTGCTGGACCGAGAGCTCCTCGGCGATCCGCTGCTCCACCGACTGGATCACGGGCTGACCAACTTCCCCAAGTGCCTGATTCACGCCCCAGACTCTAGGGCTTGGCACCGACAGTCTTCGCGGAACCACGGTGTCCGAGATCACCGCGGATCGACCCGATCGGTCCCTGAACAGGGCGTCCGGCCGGAATATCCGACCTCGGGCGCGGCGCTAGGGGTTACGGGTGCCCACCGGCACCCGCACGCGGCACCCCGAAGGACAACCGATGCCCACGGTCGACCAGACCTCCGACCGGACGCCCCCCGCGCCCCGCCTCAGCCCCGCCCAGCCGCCCCCGGCTCCCCGGACCGGCCTGCTGATCGTCGGGCTGGCGGTCACCGTGGCCAACCTGTCGCTGTTGCAGACCCTGGTCGTGCCGGTGCTCTCGGTGATCGCCACCCAGCTCGACGCCAGTCTGTCCGCCGTCGGCTGGGTGCTGACGGCCAACCTGCTGGCCGCCGCCGTGCTGACGCCGGTGCTGGGACGGCTCGGCGACGTGTACGGCAAGCGCCCGGTGATGCTCGGCATCCTGGTCGTGGTGCTCGTCGGAACCCTGATCGCGCTGTTCACGTCGTCCCTGCCGCTGCTGATCCTGGCCCGGGTGCTGCAGGGTTCGTCCTACGGCCTGTTCCCGCTCTCGATGGGCGTGCTGCGCGACGAGGTGCCTGCGGCCAGGCTGACCATGTCGATGGCGATCGTCAGCGCCACGCTCGGTGTCGGTGGAGTGATCGGCCTGCTGGCCACCGGCCTGCTGACCCGCGGTGGCGGCGACTACCACCGCCCGTTCTGGGTCGGCCTGGGGATCACCGCCGTGGCCCTGCTGCTGGCCGCAATCACCCTGCCGAAGGGCCGGCCGGCCCGCGGCAGTACCTCGGTCGACTGGGTCGGCGCGGGCGTCCTGGGGCTGGGCCTAGTGCTCCTGCTGCTGCCGATCTCCCAGGGGCAGGACTGGGGCTGGGGTTCGCCGCGCACCATCTGTACGTTCGTCGCCGCCCTGGTCGTGCTAGCCGGCTGGCTGGTGGCCGAAGGCCGGATCGCTCAGCCGCTGGCCCGGCCGGCCCTGCTCGCCTCCCGCGCGGTGCTGATGCCCAACCTGGCCGCCTTCTTCGTCGGCTTCGGGCTGTTCACCTCGTTCCTGGGGATCACCAGCTTCGTCGAGACTCCGACCGCGGCCGCCGGCTACGGGTTCACCGCCACCGTGCTCTCGGCCAGCGCCGTCTACCTGCTGCCGGGCGGGGCGATCGGCGTCGTCCTGGCCCCGTTCATCGGCCGCTTCGTGCACCGCGCGGGTGGGTACCAGGCGATGCTGGTCGGCTCCGCCCTCGGCCTGGTCGGCTTCGCCGGCATGGCGGTCTGGCACACCCGCAGTTGGCAGTTCATCGTCTTCGGCACGCTGGCTCAGCTGGCGGTGACCTTCGGTTTCGCCACCCTGCCGGCGCTGCTGGCCCAGGCCGTGGAGCCCGCCGACACCGGCGTGGCCAACAGCGTCAACTCGATCGCCCGATCGGTCGGCAGCGCCGTGGCCAGCGCTCTGACCGTCACCCTGCTGACCGGCAGCCTGGACGCCGTCACCGGCCTGCCGCGGGAATCGGCCTACGACCTGATCCTGGCCCTGGGCGCCCTGGCCTTCGCCGTGAACGTCGTGATCGCCCTGGTCGGCCTGCCGACGCTGCGCGGGCGGCGGGCCGACCCGAACGAGGCCGAGGAAGAGGCCGAGTCGCTGGCCGGCGAGTTCTCCCCGGTGTCGGCCCGGCGCTGAGACTCAGCCCTTCAGGTCCTTGATGATCTGGCCCGCGGCCAGCTTGCCGGGGGCACCCATCACGCAACCGCCGGGATGGGTGCCGGAACCGCACTGGTAGTAGCCCTCGATCGGGGTCCGGTACTGGCTCCAGCCCGGCGCCGGCCGGAAGAAGTACATCTGCGGGGCGAAGAACTCGCCGGCGAAGATGTTGCCCTCGGTCAGCCCGACCACGCGCTCGATGTCCAGCGGGGTCACCACCTCGCGGTGGATCACCAGGTCGCCGAAGCCGGGGAAGAACGACTCCAGGGTGGCCTGCACGGTGTCGCCGAACTTCTGCCGCTCGGTGTCCCAGTCGCTGCCCTTGAGGTGGTAAGGCGCGTATTGCACGAAGCATGACATGACGTGCTTGCCGGGCGGCGCCATGTCGGGGTCGACCAGCGACTGGATCGCGCAGTCGAGGTAGGGCTTCTGGCTGTACCAGCCGTACTTGGCGTCGTCGAAGGCCCGTTCCAGATACTCCATCGAGGGCCCGATGTTGGTGAACCCGCGGTACTGGTCGGTCCGGTCGCCGAGGGCGGGGAAGCGAGGCACGCCGTCCAGGGCGAAGTTGACCTTGGCCGACGTCCCCTGGAACTTCATCCGGTTGATGTTCTCGACCAGATCGCCGGGCAGCTCGCGCGGTTCGACCAACTGGGTGAAGGTGCGGCGCGGGTCGAGGGCGCTGACCACGGTCCGGGCGGTCAGCTCGGTGCCGTCGGCCAGGGCGACGCCGACCGCGCGGCCGTCCTTGGTGATCACCGTGTCGACGGCCGAGTCGAGCAGGATCTCGGCCCCGTAGGCCTGCGCGGCGCGGGCCAGCACCTGGGTGAAACCGCCGTTGCCGCCCTTGTGGAAGGCCCACGACCCGAAGTGGCCGTCGTGCTCGCCGAGGGAGTGGAACAGCAGCACCAGGCCGGATCCGGGAGACATCGGGCCGACCTTGGTCCCGATGATTCCGGACGACGCCAGGTAGCCCTTGAGAATGTCGCTCTCGAAGTAGTCGTCGAGGAAGTCGGCCGCACTACCCGTGAGCAGCCGGACGGTGTCGTGCAGCACCTTCTGGTCGGCCGAGCCGAGCAAGCCTCCCAACCAGGCGATGTCGGCGAAGTCCTCGGCCGTCTTGCCGAAGATGTTCGGCGGCACCCGGTCGAACAGCGGCTTGATCAGCTGGCAGACCCGCTCGACGTCGTGCTCGTAGCGGTCCATCGCGTCGGCGTCGTGCGACGAGTGCCGCATGATCTCTTTGATGTTCTGGTCGCGGTCGGGCCCCAGCAGCAGGTAGTCGCCGTTCTCCATCGGGGCGAACGACGAGGGCATCAGGATCGGCATGAAGCCGTGCTTGACCAGCTCCAGCTCCTGGATGATGTCCGGCCGCAGCAGGCTCAGGGCGTAGGAGAAGGTGGTGAACTGGAACCCGGGCACGAGCTCCTCGGTGATCGCCGCACCGCCGACGAACGAGCGCCGCTCGATGATCAGGGTCTTCAGGCCCGACTTGGCCAGGTAGGCGCCGTTGACCAGGCCGTTGTGGCCGCCCCCGACGATGATCGCGTCATAGTTCCGGCTGGATGTGGTCATCGCGGATCAGGCCGTCTTTCGCTCGGGGTTGAACAGCGGCAGCTTGGCGACCTCGGCCGCCACCGTGCGGTACTGATGGTCGATGGTCAGCTCGAGGTTGACCCGGGTGCCGACCTTCGCGAGGTCGGGGCGGACCCGGGCGATGGCGATGTGCCGCTGCAGCACGGGGGAGTACATCAGGCTGGTGGCGTAGCCGATCCGCTCGCCCGCCGCCGCTTCGCCGTCGCTGTGGGCATCGGGATCGGCGTACAGCATCGACTCGTAGGTCAGGGGGGTCTCGTCCTTCGGTGGGATCAGCCCGGCCTCGGTGTAGAGCCGGTCGTAGTCGGCCCAGTCGATCAGCAGGCCGACGGTCGACCAGCGTGACGTCTTGTCGGCGATCTCCCGCCGGATGGCGTTGCGCCCGATGAACGGCCGGTCGCCGTCCTCGATCCCGCGCAGCATCCAGCGGAACCCGAGCTCGATCGGGGTGACCCGCTGCTGGTCGGTGTAGGCGAACCGGCTGGACGAGAACTCGACGTTGATCAGCACCAGGCCGGCCTCGATCCGGGCCATCAGCAGGGCGTCCTCGCCGAAGGGCCTCATCCCGTAGGGCGTTCCGGCGGCCAGCACGGCGTCCAGGACGGCGAGCGCGTCGTCCGCCCGGACGAAGATCTCGTACCCGAGGTCGCCGGTGTATCCGGTGCGCGAGAGCGTGACCGGAGCCTCGGCGATCTTGCTCTGAACCAGCCCGAAGAAGGGCAGTTCGGTGATCTCGGGGGCCAGGGTGGCCAGGATGTCGCGCGAGCGGGGCCCCTGAACGGCGAGGACGCCGTAATCGGCGGTGACGTCCTCGATCTCGACCTGGAGCCGGCCGACCAGGTCGCGGAAGTAGCCCAGGTTGGGCTCGGCGCAGGTGAGCAGGAACTCGGTCTCGGAGTGCCGGAACAGGACGCCGTCCTCCAGCACGTAGCCCTCGTCGTCGCACCAGAGCGTGTACTGGGCCCGGCCCGGCCGGCAGAGCCGGATGTCCCGGGTCATCACCCCGGCCAGGAACTTCTCCGCGTCGGCCCCGCGGATCCAGTACTTGTACAGCGGCGAGGTGTCGAAAACTCCGGCGCTGTTGCGAATCCCGAAGTACTCGTGCTTGGCCGACAGGTCGTACCGGAGGGTGGACAGATAGCCGGACCAGTGACCGTAGAGGCCGGTGGTGTTCAGTTCGCTGAGCCGCGGGTGGAACGGAGTCGTCTGCACCATCGGATCACAGTAGGTGCTTGTTGGACGCTTGCGCAATAGGCGTCTAGGCTCGGATCCGTGGCCCGGATGAGCGCTCAGGATCGGCGTGACGCGATCGTCTCGGCCGCCCTCGAGGTCATGATCGACAAAGGTCTGGCCTCGACCACGGTGCGGGACGTGGCCCAGCGGATGGGTACCTCCAGCGGCCTGATCCACCATTACTTCGCCTCGATGGACGACCTGCTCGCGGACGCCTTCGACAGGGCTGCCGGGCAGGACCTGGCCGCCATCGGGGAGGCGATGGCCGCGGGCCCGGACGCCGTCAGCCGGCTGCGGATCTTCTTCGCCAACTACACCCGGGCCGAGCAGGACTGGGCCTTCCAGCTCTGGCTCGACGCCTGGGCCGAGGCGGCCCGGCGGCCGGCCGTCCGGGCCACCTCGCAGCGGCTGAACATCGCCTGGCAGCAGTTGCTGGTCGGGGCCGTCCGGGCCGGGATCGCGGAGGGGCTGATGTTCTGCCCGGACCCGGAGGCCTCGGCCTGGCGGGTGCTCTCCCTGCTCGACGGCCTGGCCCTGCAGGCCGTGGCCCACCAGGTGGCCATCGATCGGGCCGACGTCGTGAGCTGGTCGATCGGCTACGCCGAGACCGAGCTGGGTCTGCCCGCCGGCTCGCTCGGCGCCGTCGCGGAGCGGTCGGGCGAGAGCTGACCCGGCACCGGAATCCTCGCAACTGAGCGTGAAGCCGTCGTTACCGGATATCGTCACAGGTCGACGGGTCCGAGCTGACCTGTACTCTTTGCCCTGATGGTGCGGGTGAGGCATCTGGTGACCAGGGGCGGGTACACAAAGTGCGGTCAGATTCAGGGGTGTCCGGGCGCGACGGCGCGCCCGGGGGCGCTCGTCATGCATGACTCGGAGGCCGACAGGCCCAGGGATCGCCGCGAACCGGTGGGAGGTGTCGGATGGAACCTCTAGAGGACTCCGACCCCCGTCAGGTGGGTCGGTACGAGATCGTGGCCCGACTCGGCTCGGGCGGCATGGGTCGGGTCTACCTGGCCCGGGCGGCGTCCGGCGAGCAGTTCGCCCTGAAGATGATCCATCAGTACGTGTCCGAGGACGCACAGTTCCGGCGCCGGTTCCACCGCGAGGTGGTGGCCGCCCGCCGGGTGACCGGCCCCAACACCGCGGCTCTGGTCGACGCCGACCCGGACGGGCGCCCGCCGTGGATGGCCACCGAGTTCGTCGACGGCCCCACCCTGAGCGAGCTGATCGACCGGGGCGGCCCGCTGACCCCGGCGAGTTGCGTGCGGCTGGCCGCGGGCATGGCCCAGGCCCTGATCAGCATCCACGGCGCCGGGCTGGTGCACCGCGACCTCAAGCCGTCCAACGTGCTGATGGGGGTCGAGGGGGCCCGCCTGATCGACTTCGGCATCGCCCAGTCCTCCGACGCCAGCAGCGTGCTGACCATGACCGGCCTGGTCACCGGCTCGGCCGGGTTCATGTCGCCCGAACAGGCGCAGGCCGAACACGTCACCGAGGCCAGCGACGTGTTCGCCCTCGGGGCGGTGCTCTACTTCGCCGCGACCGGGCGTCGGGCTTTCGGCGAGGGCTCGCTGATCTCGGTCACCTACCGGGTGGTGCACGCCGACCCCGACCTGGCCGGCATCCGCGACGAGGGCCTGCGGGCCTTGATCGCCGACTGCCTGCAGAAGGATTCGGTCCGCCGGCCGACGCCGGACCAGATCGCCGCCCGCTGCCCGGGCATCCTGGACGGCTCCTGGCGCCTCAGCCGGCCCGAGACCACGGTTCCGGCGCTGGCCCTGGCCGGGCCGCCGGATTCGACCCGGACGGGGGCCCTGCCGCTGCCGATGCCGCCGGTCGCTCCCTGGTCGGATCCGCGACCGATGGACACCCAGTCCTTCGTGGCCCAGCCGCAGCCCCTGCCGGGCGCTCGGCCGGCCGGCCGTGATCACGAGTACGGCGGCGGGGCGGGCTGGTTCGCCGACCTGCGGGCCCGGGCCCCCCGGGCCTGGCTGGCCCTGCCGGCCGGGGCGGTCATCGTGCTGGCCGGGGCGGCGGCCTTCGCGGTCGCCGGCAGCGGCGGCACCTCCGGTTCGCCCAGCACCACGAGCACCACCGGGATCACGCGACCGGCCGAGACCACGGCCCCGGCCACGTCGACCGACGATCCGACCGATCCGGCGGACGATCCGGGAGCCACGGTTCCGCTGGTCACTCACACCTACAGTTACATCGAACCGACCGGCAGGCTGACGCCGACCTCGACCGGCAAGTCGACGCCGTCGTCGTCGCCCACCGGCAAGCCGACGGCCACTCCGAGCGCGTCGGTCACCGGCAAGCCCAAGCCCCCGGTGACCACGACCAAGCCGGTCACCGATCCGCCGGAGACCACGACCGCGGCGCCGACCACCACCGAGCCGGCCGGGCCGACGGCCAGCGACAGTCCCGCACCCGGGGTGCCGAACCCCTGAGACACCGACGGTTCGACGCGTCGGAGGGGAGCCCGGTGGCTAGAGCTGGGCGAAGGCGCCGAGCCCGGCGTCCGCCGGCTCACCCCGGGTGAACCGACGGTAGGCCAGCCAGCCCAGCACGACGGCCACCAGCGAGGCCAGCAACATCAGCGAGGCCAGCGCGTTGAGCGCCGGCGTCGGGGCCGCCCGGGCGGTGTTGTAGATCTTCATCGACGTGGTCTCCGTCTGCGACCCGCCGGACAGGTACCGGACCAGCACGAAGTCGTCGATCACGTCGGCGAAGACCAGGACGGCACTGGCGAACACGGCCGGCGTCAGCATCGGCAGCAGCACCCGTCGGATCGCCTGCAACGGAGAGGCTCCAAGGTCGCGGGCAGCCTCCTCGTACTGCTTGCCGATGGTCAGCATCCGGGCCCGGACGATCACCACCGGGTACGAGATCTGGAACGTCACCAGGCCCACCACCTGGGCCGTCGTCCCGAGCTGGAAGGGCACGGCGAGCTGCGTGACCATGTAGAGCAGGCCGACGGCGAGCACGATCTCCGGAACCACGAACGACAGGACGACGGTGATGTTGGCCGCCGCCGGCAACCGGCCGTGCCAGCGGTCGAGGCCGAGGGCGAAGGCGACGCCCAACGGCACCGCCACCACCGTGGTCAGCACCCCCAGGACCAGGGTGTGACCGAGAGCCGAGCGCAGCCCCGGGTCGTGCAGCACCGAGAGGTTCGGGTCGCCGGTGTACCAGCGCATCGAGAAGCCCTGCCAGACGCTGCGCGAGCGGCCCGAGTTGAACGAGAACAGCACCGCCAGCAGGACCGGGAGAAGGGACCAGAGCAGGTAGACCGCGGTGACGCCGGCCAGCACGTAGGGCGGGCGCCAGGGGCCTCGACCGCGGTCCGACCAGGCGGCGCGGGTCGCCCGGAGGCGGCCCCGGTCCGGGGGCTCCGGCTCGGTCCGGGTCCGGGGCCGGGTACGGGTTGTCGTCACGATCGCACGTCCGAGTCCCGCACGGTGCTGCGGACGTACAGCAGCATGGGCGCCAGCAGCCCGATGACCAGCAGCGTCACCAGAGCGCCGGCCTGGCCGGCCTGGCCCGGGGTGCTGATCGCCTCGTTGATCAGGTTGCCGACCATCGACGTCCGGGGGGAGCCGGAGAGCAGGTCGGTGGTGAAGTAGTCGCCGGTCATCGGCAGGGCCACCAGAACCAGACCGGCGGCCACGCCGGGCAGGCTCATCGGCAGGATCACCCGGCGGAACACCTCGCTGCGGCCGGCCCCGAGGTCGCGGGCGGCCTCGATCAGACTCGGGCTGATCCGGTCCAGGGCGGCGTACAGCGGCAGGATCATGTAGGGCACGTAGCCGTAGACCAGCCCCAGGATCACCGTCGAGGCCCGGCCGGCCAGCCAGTCGACGTGGAGCGGGAGCAGGCCGTTCAGGCTCAGACCCCGATTGACCAGCCCGTCCGTCTGGAGCAGGTTGACCCAGGCCAGCATCCGCATCATGTAGCTGATCCAGAACGGAGCCACCAGCAGGGCCAGCACCACCCCCCGCCAGCGGCCGGCGTGCCGGGCCACGAAGTAGGCCACCGGGTAGGAGATCAGCAGGCAGAGCACCATGGCCACGATCACGTACCAGATCGTGCGCAGGACGGCCGGGCCGAAGAAGCCGTTGGTGCCGCCGGCCAGGTGGGAGAACACGAACGAGAACGAGGTGAACGACCAGTCGGCCGGGCTCCAAGCCGGCAGGGGCGCCCGGAAGATCGGATCGACCGTGCCGAACGCGATCGACAGCAGCACGTAGCCGGGCACGATGAAGAACAGCACCAGCCAGACGATCGTCGGCGCCGCCAGCAGGGCGCCGAAATACTCCCGACGGCGCAGTCGCTGCCTCACGCGCCGGCCTTGAACCGCTGCCAGACCGCCTGCCACTGGGCGTCGACGGTGGGCGGCAGCTCGAGGATCCGGTACCCCTTGGTGAACGTGCCCGGGACGACGGCCGCCGTCTTCAGGTTCTCGGGGATGTACTCGTCCTTGATCAGCTGGGCCGCGGTGAGTGTGTTCTGAGGCGGCTGGTAACCGGTGGAGGACAGGTTGGCCAGGGCGACGTCCGGGTCCAGCAGGTGGTCCAGGAACAGGTGCGAGAGCACCGGGCTCTTGCTCGAGCGCAGCAGGACGACGAGGTCGTTGTTGACCGGGCCCTTGTCGTCCTCCGGGAACCAGTACCGCAGGATGCCCGGATCGGTCTTCTTGGGCAGGTAGTACGGCATGTTGATGGCGTCGCCGGACCAGACGTGGGCGATCGAGAACCGGCCGCCGGGCAGGTCGGAGTAGCTGTTGATGGTGATCGTGGGCTTGGTCGCCTCGGTCAGGTCGAGCAGGGCCTGCTGGGCCTTGTTCAGGGTGGCCTGGTCGGCGGTGTTCAGATCGCTGCCGCCACCCCGGATCAGGGCCAGCGAGATGGCTTCGCGGTAGTCGTCCAGCACGGCCATCTTGCCGGCGTACTGCGGGTCCCAGAACACGTCCCAGGGATTCGGCCGGTCGGCGATGTTCTCGGTTACTCGGTCGGTGCGCCAGGCGATACCCGTCGTGTACACCGTGTAGGGAATGCTGTACTGCCAGCCACCGTCGTAGAAGGGATTCTGGAACTCGGGCCAGACATTCTTGATTCCTGGGATGTAGCTGTGATTGAGCGGCCGGATCAGCCCGGTGGTGGCCAGCTTGCCGATTGCGTCATAACTCGGGAAGTAGAGATCGAACGGCACCGAGCCGCCGCGGATCTTGGAGAGGGCTTCATTGGTGTCGTTGAACGTCGTGACCTTCACCTTGACGTCGTACTTCTTGTACTTCTTCTCGAAGCTCTTGATCGCCTCGGGAGCGATGTAGTCGGCGTAGTTGTAGAGCTGAAGGGTGGCGCCGGTCTCCGGGGTCAGACCCGAGGCGATCGGCGCGTTGTCGGTGGTGATCGGCCAGGTCACCGGATTCTGGGGGGAGGCGATCTTCAGCGTGGTGGGTAGGGCGCCGCTGAGATGGTGATCCCGGGCGCAGGCCGCCAGGGATGGTCCGAGAAAGGCGGCGAGGGCCGAGTACCGCAGCACGGAGCGGCGCGAAGGGCCGCCCGGACCAGTGAGTTCGGGCTGGCCGGCCATGCGGTCGTGAACCATGTCGCAACGCTCCGGGTCTGCTTCGGGGCCGTGGACGACCCGGGTTACCGTTGTGGGCGCCGAGCGAATGCTCATAGACTGAACGTTCAGTCAGATCTTGGCAAGCAGATCCTGGCAGGCCCGGTGAGAGGTGTCGATGAGCTCGCACGAAGTCGCCGCGCCGAAGACCGCATCTGTGGTCGCCGAGAGCGATCAACTGTCCACCCCGGGTGGCGTTCGTAAGGTCACCGGCGGAGGCATCCGGCTGCTGGGCCTGGAAAAAGGTTACGGCGAGGCTCAGGCCGTACGAGGGATCGACCTGGAGATACAACCCGGCGAATTCTTCTCACTTCTGGGTCCCTCCGGTTGCGGCAAGACCACGACCTTACGGCTGATCGCCGGATTCGAGCGGCCCAGCAGTGGCCAGATCATGCTGGACGGCGTCGATCTCGCCCCGGTGCCGGCCCATCGGCGTCCGGTGAACACGGTGTTTCAGAACTACGCGCTTTTTCCGTTCCAGAGTGTCCGGGACAACGTGGCTTTCGGTCTGCGTTACGCCAAGGTGTCGAAGGCCGATCTGCGCCGGCGCGTGGGGGAGGCTCTGGAGCTGGTCCAGATGTCCTCGTACGCCGATCGCCGGCCGAGTCAGCTGTCCGGTGGGCAGCAGCAACGGGTGGCCCTGGCCCGGGCCCTGGTCCTGAACCCGCGGGTGCTGCTGCTGGACGAGCCGCTCGGGGCGCTCGACGCCAAGCTGCGCAAGGCCCTGCAGATCGAGCTCAAGGCTCTCCAGGAGACGGTCGGCATCACTTTCGTCTACGTCACGCACGACCAGGAAGAAGCACTGACCATGTCGGACCGGCTGGCGGTGATGACCGGGGGGCGGATCGAACAGGTCGGATCGCCGGCCGAGGTGTACTCGGAGCCGGCCACCGCCTACGTGGCGGACTTCCTCGGATCGGCCAACGTGCTGGACGTCGAGGTGCTCGGCCCGGCCGACGGGGGCACCGCCTTCCGGCTCTGCGAGCAGGTTCTGGTGGCCGGCGGAACTGGACGCGAGCCGGGGCCGGCCAAGCTCGTCGCCCGCCCGGAGCGGTTGGCGGTGACACCACTGGTGGGTCGGCCGGATTCGGCCGGTGGCGATCGGCAGATGCTGACCGGCCTGGTCGACCGCAGTGTCTACCTCGGGGCCAGCGTCAACGTGGTGGTCCGCCTGTCCGACGGTGGCACGGTGACGGTAGGCACGCCCGGGCACAACCCCGGCCAGGTCTATGCCCACGGTGATGCGGTGCTCGTGTCGTTGCCGCCGGACGCTCTGCGACTGCTCCCGGACGGCGGCGTCACCGCCTGAGGCCACTCGGCCGGGCCGCGGTGTCCGCGCGAGACTCGCCGATCGTGATTGACGGCGGCCGCCGTCCGCGGAACGGGCCTGTCTGACCTCGATGGCCCCGCCGAGCGGCTCGGGCTCGCTCGTTCAGGGTTCAACGCGGCTCGATGGGACCTGTCGCGGCACATCCCTCGGCCGGGTCGGTAGGAATCGCGGCCCGGGCCACAGGACTGGAGACCGGACTGGCTGCGACCGCCGCCACGACCACGCGCCCCACGCGGCCCGGGAGGCAGGGGGGTTCGCGAGTGGCGCTGCCTGGGCGGGGTGCTCATCGCTGCGAGAAGGGACATGGTGACCGTGCGAGACTTTGGCCGACCGCGACCCCGCGGTCGAGGCGACCCGATCCGATCCGGGAGTAATGGTGACGAGGTGGCGGGGCCGGTCACCCGAGGACCGCGACGTCGACGGGCCAGGAGGTTCGCGAGAGGCGGCATTCGAAGCCTTCGTCGAGCAGACCAGTCGCGAGCTCGGCCGTCTCGCCTTCCTGATGCTGGGTGATCGTGATGCGGCCGACGATGTGGCCGCTGATGCCCTGCTCGCGGCCTGGCGGCGCTGGGGCGAGGTGGGCGTGGGTGACTATCCGCTGGCCTACGCCCGTCGGGTGGTGATCAACACGGCGACCTCACGGGCCCGGCGGCTGGATCGTGAACGCCGGGGCCTGGTCCTCTTTCAGCGAGAGGCCATGGACGAGGCGGCCGGCGCCGACGCGGCCGTTGTGGTGGACGTTCGATCCGCTCTGGTTCGGCTCCCGCCCGGACGCCGCGCCTGTGTCGTGCTGCGGTACGCCTTCGACCTGCACGAGCGGGAAGTGGCCGTCCTGCTGGGGGTGAGCGTCGGCACGGTCAAGAGTCAGACCGCCAAGGGCGCCGGCCAGCTGCGCCAATGGTTGGGGGAGCCGGGGGAGATGGCCGGCGGCGGGATCGGCTCCGACGCGGGTTGGCGGGACACCGAGTGAGTGGGCGAGGGGTGAACGGGCCGGCAACCCCCGGGTGGGGATGGGATGACGACGAGTCCCGGCCGGCTCCGGCCGAAGGAGGCCGGAGCGATGGCCGGGAGCCGGTGGATGACACCTGGATCGGGTTGTCGCTGAAGACGGAAGCCGAGCAGTACGAGCCGGACCAGGCCCGCATCCGCCAGCGGGTCCGAGAAGGGCAAGCCGCCGGTCGGGAGAGCCCGGTTGGTCTGGAAGGTAGTGCTGGTCTGGCGAGTGGCACGGGTCGGGGAAGAGGGACGGCGGGAGCCCGGCGGTCCAGTTGGCTCCCGGCCGCGGCCGCGGCAGCTGCCTTGGTCGCGGTGACCGCGGGGTTGATCACCGTGGTGCAGCGGGATGACCAGGGGGCGGGGTCGGCGGCGATTCGGGTGGTCTCGTCGTCACCGAACCCGTTCGGGACGGCGGGGACGGAGGCCACCGGTGGCGCGGCCGGTTCAGGTGGCCCGGCCGGTTCAGGTGGCGCGGCCGGTTCGGCGGGGCCGGCCGGCTCGGGGGGACTGACCGGGACGGACGGATCTGCGATCTCACCGAGGGCGACGCCGAGGGTCGGCGGTCAGGGGTCCGGCGCCACGCCGTCCGCCCCCTCGACCTCACCCTCCTCCGCGGCGGGTAGCGGGTCGGGAGCTACGTCGTCGGGCGGCAGTCCAGGGACGCCGGCACTTCAGGTGACGTCGTCGGTCGCGCCCGACGGCCAGGTCGTCAGTCTGCCGGGTTCCGCGCTCGACTGGATCGCGGCTGACCCGCAGTCCGTCACCGGTGTCATTCGCCGCAAGAGCGGTGGTCAGCCGCTCAGCGGGCCGCACCGTACCGGCGATCCGGCGGTGACGCTGACCCGAGGACCGTTCGCCGTGTCCTGGGCCGGTGGTATGCCCGCGTCGCGCGGCTCGGCGTCCCGGATCTGGTTGACCGTCACCGCCCCGGCCCAGGGCCCGGAAACGGGTCTGATCATCAGGGTGCCGGCGGCCCGGGCCCCGTCCGAACTGACGCTGCGCGTCGGGGCGAGCGGGGTGGACGGTCAGATCCGGTCCCAGTTGGACGGCGATTCGAAGGTCACCCTGACCACGCTCAAGGCGACCTCGGGCGGCGGCTCCACGGTGAGACTTCGGTTCCACGCCGATGCTCCAGGAGGCGGCCTGACGGTTCGCCTGCTCGCGGGAGCCGGTGGCTCGGTCAGCTTGGCGGCGGCGTCCCTGAACTGACGTACGACCCGGCCGACGTGAGACCGCAGTGGGCCCGTGGCGGCGTCCGCACGGGGTGAACGAATTTCAGCGAATCTTGCCGGTCGAGGTTTCGCGGAGCGTCGGGCAACCATTTTGAGCGTATGCATTTCGGCAGCTCAGCGAGCCTGTTTCCGGTCTCCTGGGCAGCTGTTCGCCCGACTCGGTGCGGCCGGGCTCGACCGGGCCCAGGCCGCCCGGTCGGCCTGCATTGACAGTCGCGAAACATCTACGCAATCTCCTCGTAGCGGCAGTACTCCCGGGCCCGGGGCCGTAAGCGGTGCCGTCCTCACTGACCGGGGACGGTGCCGCGGATCAGGTACGCCACGGCGGACAGCCGTTGCGCAGGGCAAGTCACCAGGAGATTCGCATGTTCAGATTCACGCGAGATGCGGGCCGGCCACGCCGTTACCGCGCTCTGACCTTCGTCGCGGTCGTGGGAGTGGTCGGCTCGGGACTGACCCTGACCTCGGTCATGTCGGCCAGTGCGGCCGCGGCCTGCAACGTGGCCTACACGGCCAATTCGTGGAGCACCGGGTTCACCGCCAACATCACCATCAGCAACCCGGGCGATCCGATCACCGCCTGGACCCTCGGCTTCGACTTCCCCGGCAACCAGCAGGCGGGGCCGGCCTGGAACGGCAACCTGACCCAGACCGCCAACCACGTCAAGATCACCAACCTGTCGTACAACGGCAGCCTGGCCACAGGTGCCTCGACCAGCATCGGCTTCAACGGCAGTTACTCCGGAACCAACACCAACCCGAGCAGCTTCACCCTGAACGGCGTGGCCTGCAACGGCGGGACGACGACCACGCCCACCCCGACGGCCACCGCCACGCCCACCCCGACCGCGACGCCCACCCCGACCTCGACCCCGACCGCCACCCCGACGGCCACGCCCACCCCGACCTCGACCGTGACCGCGCCGCCCGGAACGCATCTCGACAACCCCTACGTGGGGGCCAAGTGGTACGTCAACCCGGACTGGTCGGCCAAGGCCGCGGCCGAGACCGGTGGCAGCCGGGTGGCCAACCAGCCGACCGGTGTCTGGCTGGACAGCATCGCCTCGATCACCGCCCCGGCCGGCTCCGGCTACACGACGTCCCTGCGCAAGCACCTCGACAACGCCCTGGCCCAGGGAGCGACGCTGGCCCAGTTCGTGATCTACGACCTGCCCGGGCGGGACTGTGCCGCGCTGGCCTCCAACGGTGAACTCGGGCCGACGGAGATCGGACGGTACGAGAGCGACTACATCGACCCGATCACCGCCGTCGAGGCCGACCCGAAGTACGCCTCGATCCGGATCGTCAACATCATCGAGATCGACTCGCTGCCCAACCTGGTGACCAACGCCAGCGGCCAGGCCGGTTCGACCCCGCAGTGCGCGACCATGCTGGCCAACGGCAACTACCAGACGGGGATCGCCTACGCTCTGGGCAAGTTGCACGCCGCCGGCTCGAACAACTACGAGTACATCGACGCCGCGCATCACGGCTGGATCGGGTGGGACAGCAACTTCGTCCCGGCCGCCCAGATGTTCCTGGCCACGGCGAAGAAGGCCACCGGCGGCGTCAACACGGTCGACGGGTTCATCACCGACACGGCCAACTACTCCGCCCTGACCGAGCCCTTCGTCACGATCAACACGACGGTTGGCGGCACCAGCGTGCGTCAGTCCAAGTGGGTCGACTGGAATCAGTACACCGACGAGCTGACCTTCGCCCAAGGGTTCCGCACCGAACTGGTCTCGCTCGGGTTCAACTCCACCATCGGCATGCTGATCGACACGTCCCGCAATGGCTGGGGCGGTGCGGCCCGGCCGACCGCGGCGAGCACCTCGACCGATCTGAACACGTACGTGGACCAGTCGCGGATCGACCGGCGGATCCACGCCGGCAACTGGTGCAACCAGAGCGGGGCCGGTCTCGGTGAGCGTCCGAAGGCGGCTCCGGCCGCCGGAATCGACGCCTACACCTGGATCAAGCCTCCGGGTGAGTCCGACGGCTCGAGCTCGCTGATCCCGACCGGGACGGCCAACCCGGGCGGCAAGGGCTTCGACCGGATGTGCGACCCGACCTACACCGGCAACGGCCGTAACGGCAACAGCCTCAGTGGTGCCCTGCCCAACGCCCCGGTCTCCGGAGCCTGGTTCTCGGCCCAGTTCCAGCAGTTGATGGCCAACGCCTACCCGGCTCTCTGACCCGGAGTTCGCCCCGTCAGACCCGCTCCAGCAGGTACGGCCACGCCTTCACTCAGGCGTGGCCGTACTCGCATCGGCCGGGTGTCGCGGTTTCAGGAGGAGCGGCGAAGGACCAGTTCGGTGGCCAGGATGAGGTCGGCGGCGGGAGATGAACCGGAGACGACCTGTTCGAAGAGGAGTTCGGCGGCCAGCGCCCCGAGCCGTTCGACCGGCTGGCGAACCGTGGTCAGCGGGGGACTGGTGAAAGCGGCCGCGGTGACGTCGTCGAAACCGATCACCGCGACGTCCTCCGGTACTCGCCGGCCGGCCTGACGCAGGGTGGCCAGCGCCCCCATCGCCATCGGGTCCGAGGCCGCGAACACGGCGTCCAGCTGAGGAGCCTGGTCGAGCAACTGGCGCATCGCGTTCTTGCCGCCCAGCGGGGTGAAGTCGCCCGAGGCGATCAGGGGCTGCCGGCCGGCGGCGGCCAGGGCGTCGAGATATCCGGCCAGCCGATCGCGGGCCGCCGGCAGGTCGGCCGGGCCGGAGATGGTGGCGATCCGGTGCCGGGACCGCACCAGCAGTTCGACGGCACTGCGAGCACCGCCGCGATTGTCGACGTCGACGAACGGCATCTGGACGTGATCGACGGGCCTTCCGGCGCAGCGGATCGGGAACCCGGCCCCGGCCAGGGTGAGGGCCAGCGGGTGCCGGCCGTGCACCGAGACCAGCAGGACGCCGTCGGCCCCGCCGCCGAGCAGGTGCCGTTCGGTCGCGGCGAACGACCGGTTGGCCGCCGACATCAGCGGCAGCGGAGCGCCCCGGCCGGCCAGGTAGGTCTCGGCCCCGCTGATGAAGCGGACGAAGAACGGGTCGCTGAACACCCGGGCGGTGGGCTCGCAGATCACCGCGGCGATGATCGGCGGATGCCGGGTGTCGCCCGGACGCTCGCCCCGGCGCAGGTAACCGACCCGGGCGGCGGCGGCGTACACCTGCTGCCGGGTGGCCGCCGTGACCTGGGCCGACCCGGAGAACACCCGGGACACCGTCGCCGCCGACACTCCCGCCTCGGCGGCGACCTCGAGCATGGTCAGGTTCTTGGCCGTCTTCGTCTCCTTCGACGACTTCGCACATCGGTGGGCGAAGTGAGCGGCACGCGAATACCCGCGAATGTTTGCACGCTCGACGCGCCCGGGCAAGACTGCGAAATATCAGCAGCCGGGGTCGGCGCCGGCCGGGTGGGAAAAGAATTTCTGAAAAAGATGGCACCGGGGGGCAACCAATCTGCATGATCCGGAAATGTGTGACGGCTGAATGCAGCTCGGAACTCGCAAGTCGATCGAACCGAGACATTCTGAAGTATTCGAGTATTGACTCGGGAGCGCTCCCGCGACATGATTTTCAAAGGATTTTCGCCGGGAATGAGGACGTTCCATGAGACGACGTACCGCGTGGTTGGCAACCGGCGCGCTGGCCCTGGCCGCGCTCTGCCCGCTGATGCCTTCCGCCCAGGCGGCGGTCGGCTGCCAGGTCGACTACACCGTGACCAACCAGTGGGCCGGCGGGTTCCAGGGTGGTCTGGCGGTGAAGAACCTGGGCGAGCCGCTCTCCGGCTGGACCCTGACCTTCACCTTTCCGACCACCGGGCAGAAGGTCACTCAGGGCTGGAACGGGAGCTGGTCGCAGGCGGGGACGGCGGTCACCGTGACCGGCCTGAGCTGGAACGCGGCCCTGCCGACCGCAGGCACGGTCGCCCTCGGCTTTCTCGCGAACTGGGGCGGAACCAACCAGCCACCGACGTCCTTCCAGCTCAACGGGGTGAACTGCACCGGGGCGCCGGTTGTCCCGACCCCGACGGCGACCACCCCGACCCCGACGGTCTCGTCGACGCCGACCGCGACCCCCACGCCGACCGCGACCTCCACGCCGACCGCGACCTCCACGCCGACCCCGACGGTCACAGACGCGCCGGCCGGCGCCGCCCCCGCCCTCAAGGTGGTGGGTAACCAGCTGACGACCGCGTCCGGCGCGGCCTACCACCTGTACGGCGTGAACCGCTCCGGCGGCGAGTTCGCCTGCATCAAGAACCGGGACGGCATCTGGAACGGCCCGATGGACCAGGCCTCGGTGACGGCGATGCGGTCGTGGAAGGTGCGCGCGGTGCGGGTGCCGCTGAACGAGGAGTGCTGGCTCGGTACCACCAGCAATCCGGTGCCGGCCTACAGCGGAACCGCGTACCAGAATGAAGTCAAGAGATATGTCTCGCTCCTGATCGCCAACGGCATCACCCCCATTCTGGATCTGCACTGGAGTTACGGCACGTACACCGGCAACTCGTCGGGCTGTGCCGATGTTGCTTCGGTCTGCCAGAAGCCCATGCCGGACACTCAGTATTCACCGGCATTCTGGAGCGGGGTGGCGACCGCATTCAAGGGAAACGACGCCGTCGTCCTCGATCTGTTCAACGAGCCCTATCCCGAGCGGGCCACCGGTGACGCCGCCGGCGGCTGGAAATGCTGGCGGGACGGCGGGACCTGCCCGGGAATCGGATACTCGGTGGCCGGTATGCAGACCCTGGTGACTGCCATCCGGGCGACCGGGGCGACCAATGTTCTGATGCTCGGCGGCCTGGCCTACTCGAACGACGTCACTCAGTGGCTGGCCTACCGGCCGACCGATCCGCGGAACAACCTGGTCGCCTCGGTGCACATCTACAACTTCAACACCTGCGCCTCGACTTCGTGCTGGGACAGTCAGCTGGCCCCGGTCGCCGCCGCCGTGCCGCTGGTGCTGGGCGAGATCGGCGAGAACGACTGCGCCCACGGGTTCGTCGACGGGCTGATGAACTGGGCCGATGCCCATGCGGTCAGCTACCTGGGCTGGACCTGGAACAACTGGGACTGCAGCAGTGGGCCGGCCCTGATCACCGATTACACCGGCACCCCGACCGCCTTCGGGCTCGGGCTCAAGAACCGGCTGGCCGTCGTGTCCAGCTGAGGCTCTCCGGGCCGGCCGCCGACCTCAGGGATCAGTCGGTGGCCAGCTCGGGGAACGGCAGGGCGATCGGGTCGGCGGCCAGCCGGCTGCGACCCTGCTCGTCGAACCGGGTCAGGCTGAGGTCCTCGAGGTCGACCACCTCGGTGACGCCGTCCGGTCCGGACCGCCGGAACATGGACGTCGTGCCGGTGAGGGCCAGATCGGCCGCCACCCGGGACACCGCCGGGCCCCACATCATGCCGTGACCGGCGGCCGAGGCGATGGTGACGCCGTCGATCGGGCCGTCGGCGTCGATCGCCGGCCCGATGATCGGCAGGTGGTCGGGCGTGTAGTCGATCGTGGCGGCCCAGCTGCGGCGCAGGCCGAGTGAACGGGTCACCGGCACCAGTTCGGCCAGCCGTTCGCGAACCTGCTCCAGATAGTGGACGTCGACCCGGCGGGCCGGCCCGGGCGGCTCGTCCGGATTGCTCATCCCGAACAGCAGGCCGCCCTCCTCGGGCCGCCAGTAGATGCCCCCGGCCACGTCGAAGACCATCGGCAGCCGGTGCGCGGCCAGCTCGGGATGCGGCTCGGTGACCGCGACCTGGTGCAGCACGCCCCCGGCGGGAATTCTCACCCCCGCCGCCCGGCCGACGTCGGCCAGGGTCGGGCCACCGGTCAGCACCACCCGGGAGGTGGCGATCGGGCCGGCACCGGTGCGGACGCCGGTGACCGCGCCGGTCCGGGGATCGCGGGTCAGCCCCTCGAATGACGTCCGCTCCCGCACCACCACCCCGGCCGTGGCCAGGGCGACCCCGTAGGCGAGCACGTTGCGCGGCGGATCGAGATATCCGTCGGCCGCGGCATAGGTGCCACCCAGGGTGCTGCCCGGTGCCAGCGTGGGGTTGCGCCGGTCGGCCTCGGCCGGATCCAGCCATTCCACGGCCAGGCCGAGGCCGAGCTGCATCGCCATCCGGGCCCGGGCCTCGTCGACCTGGCGATCGGTGAAAGCGGGCAGGTAGTAGCCCTGCTCGACGAAGCCGCAGTCGATCCCGATCCGTTCGGCCTGACTCCGGTAGAAGTCACGGGTCCACGATCCGAGGACGACGGCCGTCGGAGTGCCGCCCTGGCCTCGAACCATGCCGGCGGCCCGGCTCGAGGCGCCGGAGCCGAGCACCCCGCGCTCGAGCAGGACAACGCGCTCCAGGCCGGCCTGACGCAGGAACCAGGCACACCAGCCGCCGACCGTGCCGCCGCCGACCACCACCGCGTCGGCCTGAGAGAGATTGTCGCCGGGCATGATTCGGGCTGTCACTCGACCGCGGCGAGGTGCGGTTTCACGTGGACCGGCAGGCCGGCGTAACCGCGGGCGACCATGGTGACGAAGTGGTAGACGGCTTCCTCCTCGGGTGACAGCGGCCCGGGGGAGGCCTGGCCCGACGCCAGCCCGCGCTGGACCGATTCGCACGCCGTCCAGTCCTGCTTGTTGGTCAGGTCCCAGAAGTCGACGGCGTAGGCCGGGTCGAAGCCTTCGGTCTCGATCGCCTCGGCCGGGAAGGCCCAGGCGCACTCGACCCAGGTCTCACCGGCCGACAGCGGCACCATCCGGTGCGTCATCACGTAGTCCGGGTGCAGGCTGATCAGCAGGTTCGGGAAGACGCCGAGGTAGTTGACGGTGTGCCGGCCCGCGCCGGTGACGCCGGGGATGGTCAGCCCGTCGCTGTGGCCGTCCAGCGACATGGTGGTCAGGCCGGTGCGGATGTCCTGCCAGCCGCCGACCCAGGCCCCGGGAAGATCCCAGTTCTCGCCGCTGTCGGGCGGGCTGACGCTGCTCAGCTCGGGGTGGATCATCGGGCAGTGATAGCACTCCTGGTAGTTCTCGCTGATCACCTTCCAGTTGGCCTCGACCACGTACTCGTGGCTGACCTTGACCACCAGGTTCTCCGGGCGGTGATCGCTCAGCTGGCCGTCGAGACCGCCGATCCAGTCGGCGAACTCGGGCGCCTCGCCGGACGGGTCGACGAAGACGTAGCCGTGCCACTCCTGGACCCGGATCGAGCGCAGCGCGTGGTCGGCCCGGTCGAACGACGGGTTGTCCTGATAACTCGGGGCGGCGATCAGGTCGCCCTCGGTCGAGTAGCTCCAGGCGTGATAGGGGCAGGTGATCGCCCGGCCGGTGGCCGTGCCGCCGGCCGGCAGCAGCTCGTGGGCCCGGTGGCGGCAGACATTGGCGAAGGCCCGCAGCGTGCCGTCCTTGGCCCGGGCCAGCAGGACGGTGCTCGCCCCGACCCGCTCGGCCCGCTGGCTGCCCCGCACCGGGATGTCGGCGCTGCGGCCGACGCACTGCCAGCCGGCGAAGAAATGGGCCTGTTCCCAGGCGAAAACCGCCTCGGAGGTGTAGGCCTCGGGCGGCAGCATCACGCTCTGGCCGAACGGCTTCAGCGACGCGGCCAGGGCGTCGGCGGGCACGGGCGACGATCCCTGACTGAACATCCAGTCAGGATAAGCCGGGCTTCAGTACCGGGCAAGGGCGTCGACGGCGACGACCGCATCACGCGAGACGATCAGCGGGTTGACCTCGATCAGCGAGAACCCGCCGTCCAGCAGCAGTTCGCCGATCCGATGGGCGGCGGCGGCGATCGGCTCGAGGTCGACCGGGGGGCGACCGCGACCACCGGTGAGCAGGGCCCGGGCCCGCAACCGGTGGAGCGCCGCGATCACCCGAGCCGGCTCGGCCGGCAGCGGGACCACCACGACGTCGTCCAGGGCCTCGGCCCAGATCCCGCCGAGCCCGATCGCCAGGGCCGGGACGACGCCGTCCCGGATCGCGGCGACCACCAGTTCCAGGCCGGGGGCGGCCATCCGCTCGAGCAGCAGCACGGTGCCCGGGCCGGGCGGCTCCGGCCGGCCGGCGGGCAGCAGGCCGGCGAGCAGCCGGTCGGCGGCCGATTCGACCTCGTCGACGTCGGTCAGGTGCAGGACCACGGCGCCGGCCTCGCTCTTGTGCAGCAGACCGGGTGCGGAGACCTTGAGCGCGACCGGAAACCCGAGAACGACCGCGGCCTGGCCGGCCCGCGCGGCCAGAGGTGACGGCGGACTCATCGGGGCAACCCGGTGCGCCCTGAGCGCTCCGGACATCCCCGATGCCGGCGAGCCGGCGACCGGCGAGCCGGGGACCGGGAGCACCACATGGTCCGGCACCGGGATGCCGGCCCGGGCCAGCACGGCCTTGGCCTCGTGCTCGGCCAGCCAGCGGCCGGCCCTGGCCCCGGCGGGCGGGGTTCGAGCGGGCGGGGTTCGGGCGTGCGGGGTTCGGGCGGCGACGGCGACGGACTCCAGACGGGCCGGGTCGGGGGCGGGGCGACCGAGAGCGGCGATCGCCGACAGCGCGGCCCTCAGGCCCGAGACCGCACCCGGCCGGTCGTGATCGGGCTCCTGGCCCGGCGTGGTGTTCACCAGCAGCACCTCGACCCCGGCCCGGCGGCCACCGATCAGGGCCCCGGCCCGGGTCGCGGCCCACTCGGCCACGTCGACCGGGGGCAGCCCGGGCGGTTCGTCCTGGACGTAGACCACCGGCCCGACGTCGGGGTCGGCGGCCAGCACGGCGGTGATCGCGGCCAGCGCCTCGGTGTCGGCCCAGACCAGGTTGGTGTGGTCGAGCGGGTTGGTCACGGTCGCGGTGTGCGGCAGCAAGCCGGCCAGGGCGGACCGGGTGCCCGGTGACAGTTCGGCCAGCGGCACGCCGGCGTCGGCGGCCAGGTCGGCGGCGATCGCGGCGTCGCCTCCGGAGGCGGTCAGCACCGCGAGGCCGCCCCGGCGCCGCCGGATCGAGGCCAGGGCCCGGGCCGTCTCGAGCAACTCGTGCGGGTCGCGGACGAGCACCCCACCGGCCTGCTCGATCAGCGCCGCGAAGACCCGGTGGTCGCCGGCCAGGGCGGCGGTGTGGGCGCCGGCTGCCTGCCGGCCCGCCGCCGAGCGGCCGGCCTTGAGCACCGCCACCCGGACGTCGGCCCGGGCGCAGGCGGCCAGGGCCGAGGCCAGCCGGGCCCCGTCGCCGTCGTCCTCCAGGTAGAGCGCCACCGAACGGACGCCGTCGGCCCCGGCCAGGTGGGTCAGCACCGCCGACGCGTCGATCACCGCGGCGTTGCCGAGCGAGACCACCGAGTGCAGGCCCAGCCCGGCCCGGTGAGCCAGAGCCAGCACCCCGACGTTGCCGCTCTGGGTGATCAGGCCGATCGGGCCGGCCCGATCGGGCAGGGTGACGGCGTCACCCCAGAGCGGGGCCCGCGCGCCCACGGTGACGAAGCCGTTGCCGTTGGGCCCGAGCACGGCCAGCCCGTGCCGCCCGGCCGACTCGATCAGCCGGGTCTGACCGGAGGCGTCGCCGCTCTCGCCGAAACCGGCCGCGTAGACCACGGCGCCACCGGCCCCCAGCCGGCCGGCCGCGTCCAGGTATCCGGCGACGGACTCGGCCGGGGTGGCGATCACCACCGCGTCGGGGCCGCCGCCGAGCCGGTCGGCGGCGTCGTCCAGGCTGGTCAGGCAGTCGAAGCCGAGCACCTCGGAACGCTTCGGGTGGACGCCGAGGACCGGCCCGGCGTATCCGGCCCGGCGCAGGTTGAGCAGGGTCTGGGCGGCGTAGGAACCGGGCCGGTCGGTGGCCCCGACGACCACGACCGAGCGCGGCGTCAGCAGCCGGGCCAGCCCGGGGGCAGGCGACGTCACCGGATCAGGTCAGCATCGCGCGGACGCCGCGCCGCTCGAGGGAGCGGGCCACCACCAGTCGCTGGACCTCGCTGGTGCCCTCCCAGATCCGGTCCACCCGCAGTTCGCGCCAGAGCCGCTCGGCCGCGTTGGTGCGCAGGTACCCCCGCCCGCCGTAGACCTGCACGACCCGGTCGGCGCAGCGGCCGGCCGCCTCGGAGCAGAACAGCTTGGCCATCGATGCCCGGCCGTGGATCAGCTTGGGGTCGTCCTCGGCGTCGAACCGATCGGCCACGTCCAGGGCCAGCAGCCGGCCGGCCGCGGCGTCGGCGGCGCTGTCGGCCAGCGGGAACGACACGCCCTGGTGATCGATCAGCCGCAACCCGCCCTGCTCGCGGCCGACGGCCCACTGCACGCCGTCCTCCAGCAGCCGCTGCATCGCCCCGCAGCAGCGGGCCGCGATCCCCAGCCGCTCCTCGGTGAACCAGCGTCGTTGCAGGTCGTCACCGTTGCCGAGGCCGCCGAGCAGATCGGCGTCGGTGAGCTCGACCCCGGTGAACCGGATCGTCGGGTGCCCGTGCGGGAAGGAGTGCGTGAACGGCGGGTCGTCGACGATCTCGACCCCGGGGGAGTCGGCCGGCACGGCGAACAGCGTCGGCCGGGCGGTGTCGTCGTCATCGACGGCGTAGGCCATGACCACGATCACGGCCGCGACCGAGCCGAAGGTGACGAACCATTTCTCGCCGTCCAGGACCCAGCGACCGGGACCGCTGCGCCGGGCCGTGGTCGTGATCGCGGAGGGATCGGAGCCGGAGGAGGCCTCGGTGACGGCGTAGGCGTCGTGCAGTTCGCCGCGCAGGGCCGGCCGCAGCCAGCGCTCGATCTGCTCGGGGCTGCCCGCCTTCCACACGTTGTAGGCGTTGGGCACGTACCAGGAGATGCCGTTGGTGGAGCGGCCGAACTGCTCCTCGACCAGGAACCACTGCCGGGTCGTCCAGCTGTTGCCGCCGTGCCCGGTCCGGTGCCGCCCGCCCTGCAGCCCCGCCTCCAGCGCGGCCTGCCGCACCTGTTGCTGGTCGGCCGGGGACAGGGGGCCGCCGGCGAGTTCGGCCGTCACCTCCAGCGGGATCAGCACCTCGTCGACGAACCGGGCCGCCCGCTGGCGCAATTCGCGCTCGCCGTCGACAATCGGTGGTTTCACGCTGGACGTGCTCACACGGCACCTCACGGAGGCTGTCGACGGGGGTGCCGCTATCCTGAACACCGGTTCAGTCAGGCGTCAAGCGGTGGGGCGTGTTGAATCATCGACTCACGAAGGAGTGATAGTGGCGGGCACACGCACGGGGTCCAAGGATCCGGAGGAGCGGCGGCGCCGGATCCTGGCGGCGACGATCGAGGTGGTCCGCGATCGAGGGTTCGCCGGCACCCGGGTGCTGGACATCTCCGCGGCGGCCGGCACCTCGCCCGGCCTGGTGCTCTATCACTTCGGATCGCTGGCCGGCGCCCTGGCCGAGGCCCTGACCCACGCCGAGGACACGTTCTACGCCGACCTGGACCGCGATCTCGACGCCGCGGCCGGGCCGGTCCAGCGGCTGCGGTTGATGGCCGAGCTCGGCGCGGCGTCCAGCCCGGCGGTCGGTGACTGGACGCTCTGGCTGGAGCTGTGGGTGCGGGCCCTGCGGGACGAGACGGCCCGGGCGACCCGGCTGACCCTGGACCGGCGCTGGCGGACGGCGCTGCGGGCGGTGATCGACGACGGCATCCGGACCGGCGACTTCAGCCCGGCCGACGCCGCCACCACCACGCTGCGGCTGGCCTCGTTGATGGACGGCCTGGCCATTCAGCTGGCCCTGGCCGACCCGGGCATGACCCCGGCCCGGTTCCGCCGGCTGTGGCTGGACGGCGCCGCGCTCGAGCTCGGCGTGCCGGCCGAGGTCTTCCGCGGCCGCAAGCCGGCCCACCGGGCACCGGCCCGCACCGCCTGAGTCGAGGGCCCCGCGGTCCGGCCCGGGGAGCTGAATGTCTGGTCAGGTCCGGTTCGGGGCGGTAGCCTCAAAATCCTGAATGCACGTTCAGTGTGGGCGAGCGCAGGAGCTTGATCGTGGTTGTGACGCCGGAGCTCGAGACCGATCATCAGAGACTGCAGCGCCAGGTGCGTGATCACCTGCTGCTGAACTTCACCGACCTGAGCGCCTTTCACGACCGTGACGTGCCGATTCTGGTGCGCGGCGAGGGCTGCTACGTGATCGACAGCACCGGCCGCCGGTTCATCGACGGCATCTCCGGCCTGTTCTGCTCCAACCTCGGCCACAGCTACGGCGCCGAGATCGGGGCGGCCGCTCACCGGCAGCTCTCGCAACTGGCGTTCACGCCGTCCTGGTACCTCACCCATCCGGGCACCGCCCGGCTGGCCGAGCGGCTGGCCGGGCTGGCGGCGCCGCTCGGGCTCGACCGGGTGTTCCTCACCAGCGGCGGGGGCGAGTCGGTCGAGGCGGCCTGGAAGCTGGCCCGGCAATGGCATGCGGCCCGGGGCGAGCCGCAGCGGCGCAAGGCGATCTCCCGCCACCTGGCGTACCACGGCACCTCGCTGGGGGCGCTGTCGTTCACCGGCCTGGCCGACATCCGGCACCCGTTCGAGCCGCTGCCGGTGCCGACCGGCTTCGTCGCCGCAACCGACGCCTACCGGCACCCGGCCGCACAGGCCGGCGACGAGGCCGCGTTCACCGCGGCCCTGCTGGCCGAGGTCGAGGCGGTGATCGAGTGGGAGGGCCCGGACCAGGTGGCGATGCTGATCGCCGAGCCGGTGCAGAACTCCGGCGGCGCCTTCACCCCGCCCGCCGGGTATTGGGCCGGGCTGCGCCAACTCTGCGACCGCTACGGCATCCTGCTGGTCGCCGACGAGACGATCACCGGTTTCGGCCGGGTCGGGGAGTGGTTCGGCTCGATCCGGTACGGCATCGAACCCGATCTGCTGACCTTCGCCAAGGGCGCGACCGCCGGCCACGCCCCCCTGGGCGGGGTGCTGATCGGTCCCAAGGTGGCCGAGCCGTTCGTCTCCGGCCGGGTCACCTACGAGCACGGCCTCACCTTCGGCGGCCACCCGCTGGCGACGTCGGTGGCCGAGGCCGCGCTCGACGTCTACGAGCGTGAGGACGTGCTGGCCGGCGTCCGGGAGCTCGAACCGCACCTGCGCGACCGGTTGCAGGAGCTGCGCCGGGTTCCCCTGGTCGGCGACGTCCGGGGGGCGGGCTTCTTCTGGGCCATCGAGCTGGTCCGCGACCGCCGGACCAAGGAGCGGTTCTCCCCGGAAGAGGCCGACCGGCTGCTGCGGGGCGTGCTCAGCGAGCGGATGGACGCCCTCGGCCTGCTCTGCCGGCTGGACGACCGGGGCGAGCCGGTGATCCAGCTCTCGCCACCGCTGGTGGCCGACCGCCCGCTGCTGGAGGAGATGATCGGCATCGTCGGCGAGGCGCTGGAGACGGCACAGGCGGCCCTCACCCATCGCTGACCGGAGCAGCGTCCGAACCGGCGGCCGGGGACGACGACCGGGGGCAGCGAACGCTGCCGCTCGGCTCAGCCGCCTCGTGGCGGCTGGATAGTCGGCCGGTGATCGTGAACGATGATCGGGTGTCCAGTTTCGCGTCGTCCGTCCGGGAACTGCTCGCCGGTGCCCTGGACGACACCCGCGCCCGGGTCCGGGCCCGGGGCCGGGCGGCGTTCTTCCGGGCCCTGCGGCTGAGCGGCGCCGCCGTGGCCAGTTATCTAGTGGCTCATGCGCTCTCGCCGAACACCGTCCCGATCCTGGCCCCGTTGACCGCGTTGCTGGTGGTCCAGGTGACCCTGTCGAGCACGCTCTGGAGCGGGGTCGAGCGGGTGATCAGTGTGATGGCCGGCGTCCTGCTGGCGGTGATCTTCTCAGCTGTGGTCGGCCTGACCTGGTGGAGCCTGGGCGCGCTGGTCGCGGTCTCGATCGTGCTGGGGCAGTTGCTCAGGCTGGGGCCGAACCTGGTCGAAGTGCCGATCAGCGCGATGCTGGTGCTCGCGGTCGGCGGCAACGCCGCCGGTCAGGCCGCCACCGGCCGGCTCTCGGAGACCGTGGTCGGGGCGATCGTCGGGGCCGGGGCCAACGTGATCTTCCCGCCCGCGCTGCGCACCCTGGACGCCGGGGCCCGGGTCCAGCGGTTCGCCGACCGGATCGCACGGCTGCTCACCGAGGCGGCTGAGCAACTGTCGGCCGGGCCGGCCGAGAGCCGCAGCCAGCAGTGGCTGGACGAGGCCCGGCGGCTGACCCGGCACGTGCCCGGGATCGAGAAGGAGATCCTGGCCGCCGACGAGAGCCGGCAGCTGAACCTGCGAGCGCTGGGCACCCCGCGGACCGCGCTGAGCCTGCAGGACGGGCTGGAGGCGCTCGAGCACTCCCTGGTCGCCGTCCGCAGCCTGTTCCGGTCGGTCCGGGACGGCATGAACAGTGCCCGCCCCGACCCCGATTCGGACTCCGCCCCGGTCGAGGACCCGTACGCCCAGGACGTGCGGGAGGCGTTCGCCCTGCTGCTGCGCGACCTGGCCGACTGCATCAGCTCCTTCGGCCGGATGGTGCGGGCCCAGGTGGACGACGACGCGGTGGCCGAGGCCGATCAGCTGGCCGAGGCCCTGACCGCGCTGCGGGAGGCCCGGGCCCGGGTCAGCGAGCTGCTGCTGCTCGGGCCCCGGGCCGACCCGGAGTACTGGGAGCTCAATGTCTCACTGCTGGCCACCGTGGAGCGGGTGCTGCGCGAGCTCGACGTCGAGGAGTACGTCCGGGAGCGGGACCGGCACCTGGCCGAGCAGGACATCGGGGTCAGCCACCTGGCCGCCGAGCGCCTGCGGCAGCGCTCACGGCGGCTGGGCGAGCAGGTGACCGAGCAGTTGCCCGGGCTCAGCGAGCGGCGGCGCGGCTGAGCTGGTCGGCGGCCACGATTGGCTCGGCCGGTTCGGCCGGCTCGGCGGCGGGAACGGCGTTCGGGCGGGACCGGCCGAGCAGCTCGACCCCGGCCGCCAGCAGGGCCAGGACGATCACCACGACGCCGAACCAGACCGCCGTCGGCCGCAGCCCGAGGTGCGGCTCGGCCAGCCCGGCCAGCACCGCCGAACCGCCGAAGCCGCCGTAGCTGACCACGAACAGCGAGGCGAACAGCTCGGCCCGCTCGGACGGCGTGGCCAGCGGGGCGACCGAGCCGAGGGCGCTGACGAAGCCGGCTCCGAAGCCGGCGCCGGTGATCACCAGGCCGGCGAAGAACAAGGTGGTCGAGGTCAGTCCGAGCGACACCAGCACCACGGCGATGCCGGCGCTGAGTACGAAACAGGCCGCCACCATGGTCGAGCGGGCGTCCCGGCTGCGGACCAGGATCGAGGCCAGCGAGCTGACCCCGGCCACCGCGGTCACGACCAGGCCCCCGACCAGATGGTTGTGCGCACCGAAGACGGTGACCGCGAGCGACGGGCCGAGCGACAGCATCACGCCGCCCACGGCCCAGGTGGCGATCAGCACGGGCACGGCCACCCGGAACGCCCGGCGAGCGGCGGCCGGCACCGCGACCCGGGGGAGCAGGGAGGGCAGAGCACCGGGACGCCGGCGCGCGCTCTCCGGCACCACCGCCAGGGCCACCAGCAGGACGACGAACAACACCGCCAGCACGGCGTAGATCAGGGTGCGAGGGTCGGGGCCGTACTGCACCAGGGCGCCGGAGACGAGGGCGCCGAGGGCCAGGCCGAAGGCCGGCGCGGCCGTGTTGACGGCGGCGGTGAGCGAGGTCCGGCCGTTCGGGGTGAGGTCGGCGATCCCGGCGCTCATCGCACCGGCCGCGGCCCCGGTGGCCAGGCCCTGCACGATCCGGGCGGCGAACAGCGCGGCGACCCCGTGGGCGGTGAGGAAGAAGGCCATCGAGGCCAGCTCGACCAGCAGCGCTCCGGCGATCACCGGGCGCCGCCCGACGAAGTCGGACAGGCCGCCGAAGACCAGCAGGGCGACCAGCAGGGCCAGCGCGTAGGAGGCGAAGACCAGGGTCAGCGTGAGCGCGGAGAAGTCCCACCGCTGTTGATAGACGACGTAGAGCGGGGACGGCGCGCTGGAGGCGGCGAAGAAGGTGACAACGGTCGTCGCGAGTATCCAGAAGCCGATCGTGCGCCGGTTGGTGGTGTCCACCGGGGACCTCCGCAGGGGTTGAGTCAGAGCTGGGGCCGAACGGACACGACGGCGTGCCACGGTTCGAGTTGAGTCGAACGGTTTCAGACTACTGGAACCGTTCGGCAATAGTCGAACATTCCTGGGTTCCGGCGTAGAATGTCGTCGTGCCTGAGCTGCTTCCCCACCCCGAGGTCGAGTCCATCGACGTCACCGCCGTCCTGTTCGCCCTGAGCGACCCGGCCCGACTGGCGATCGTGCGCCAGCTCGCGGCGGCCACCGACACGGTGGTGACCTGCCAGGCCGTCGCCCTGGACATGCCCAAATCGACCCGTTCGCACCACCTCAAGGTCCTGCGCGAGGCCGGCGTGACGCACTCCGAGGTGCGCGGTCGGGAGAAGATCCTTACGCTGCGGCGCGACGACCTGCAGTCGCGCTGGCCGGGTCTGCTGGCCGTCGTCCTCGAGGAGAATGCCCGGGTATGATCGCCGCGCTCACCGGCTCCGGCCTCGCTGCCGCCGCCGGGCTGAACGCGTACATCCCGTTCATGCTGGTCGCGGTGCTGGCCCGCACCACCGACGTCATCGAGCTGCCGCACGACTACGCCTGGGTCCGCAGCGACTGGGCGATCGGCATCGGCGCCGTGCTGCTGCTGGCCGAGCTGGTGCTGGACAAGATCCCGGTCGTCGACCATCTGAACGACCTGGTCGCGACCGCGATCCGGCCGACCGTGGGCGGGCTGATCTTCAGTGCCACCTCGAGCGCCTCGAACCTCGACAACAGCACCTGGATGCAGCACAACCCCTGGCTCGGCGCCGTCCTCGGCTTCCTGCTGGCCGGGCTCACCCATGCCACCAAGGCCACCGCCCGGCCGGTGGTGAACGTCGGCACGGCCGGCTTCGGCGCTCCGGTGGCCTCCACGGTGGAGGACGTGACCGCGCTCGGGCTGAGCCTGGTCGCCGTCTTCGCGCCGGTGCTGGTGATCTTCTTCCTGGTGCTGCTGGCCTGGGTCCTGTGGCGGGTGGCGCGCTGGACCGTCCGCCGGCGCCGGCGGCGTGACCTGAGGCGGGCCTCGGCGCCGGCCACCTGAGGGGGCCGTCGCCCCCGGGTGGGGCCACCGGTGTTCAGGATTCTCAGGATTGCTTAAGGGTCCACGGTCGACTCTCGAGTCCGGTCGTGCGTGCGGCGTAGGACTCACGCGGGATGATGCGACAGGGGAGGGACGCCGTCATGAGGGTATTGCTGGTCGAGGACGAGGTCCGGCTGGCCAACGCGCTGCGCCGGGGGCTGGTCGCGGAGGGCTTCAACGTGGACGTCGTCCACGACGGGGTGGAGGGGCTCTGGCGGGCCCGGGAGAGCGCCTACGACGTCCTCGTGCTCGACATCATGCTGCCGGGGATGAACGGCTACAAGGTGTGCGAGACGCTCCGCGCCGGCGGGGTGTGGACGCCGGTGCTGATGCTCACGGCCAAGGACGGCGAGTACGACCAGACCGACGCCTTCGACCTCGGGGCCGACGACTACCTGACCAAGCCGTTCTCGTTCATCGTGCTGGTGGCCCGGCTGCGGGCGCTGATCCGGCGAGGTGCCCCCGAGCGGCCGACCGTGCTGCACGCCGGAGACCTGTCCCTCGACCCGTCCCGGCGGTACGTCGACCGGGCCGGGACCGAGCTCAACCTGACCCCCCGCGAGTTCGGCCTGCTGCACTTCCTGATCCGCAACTGCGGTCACGTGGTGACCAAGACCCAGATCCTGGAAGGGGTCTGGGACGCCAACTACGACGGCGACCCGAACGTCGTCGAGGTCTACATCAGCTACCTGCGCAAGAAGGTCGACCAGCCGTTCGGCCGGACGACGATCCAGACCGTGCGCGGGGTCGGCTACCGGCTGGTGGCCTGACCTCGGCTCGAGGCTGAGCGCCGCGTTCAGGCGGCGGGCAGGGTGAGGCGGAAGCGGGCCCCCTCCGGGTCGTCGACCACCACCACCGTGCCCCGGTGGGCGGCCACGATCTCGCGCACGATCGACAGCCCCAGGCCGCTGCCGCCACTGGCCCGGTCCCGGCTCTCCTCCAGCCGGACGAACCGGTCGAAGATCCGTTCCCGGTCGGCCCCGGGCACGCCCCGGCCGTCGTCGAACACCTCGAGCACGGCCAGCTCGCCCTGCGTGGTGACGCTGAACTCGACCCGGCTGCGGGCGTGCTGAACGGCGTTGTCGACCAGGTTGCGGACCACCTGCTGCAACTGGTGCGGGTCGCCGGTGACCCGGGTCGGCGAGATCCGGGCGCTCACCTGAAGAGCGCTGATCGCGCTGACCCGGTGCCGCTCGGCGTCCACGATGTCGTCCAGGTCCACGTCGTCCCCGGCCGGGTGCAGGCCCCGCTCGTCGGCCCGGGCCAGCATCAGCATGTCCTGCACCAGCCGCTGCAGCCGGCGGGTCTCCTCCAGGACGACGGCCGGAAAGGCCCGGGCCTCCTCGGCGTCCGGGTGGGCCAGGTTGATCTCGGCCGTCGCGGCCAGGGTGGCGATCGGGCTGCGCAGCTCATGGCTGGCGTCGGCGACGAACTGCCGCTGGGCCCGCTGGGCCACGTCGAGCCGGTCCAGCATCGCGTTCATGGTCACGGCCAGCCGGGAGACCGCGTCGTCGGCCAGCGGCACGCTCACCCGCTCGCTCAGGTCGCGCTCGTTGATGCTGGCCACGGTGCGCCGGATCGACTCGACCGGGCGCAACGACCGGCCGGCGAACACGAACGCCGCCGCGCCCAGCACCACCAGCAGCACCGGGATGCCGACCGCCAGCAGCGAGAGCACGCTCTTGATGCTGGCGTCGACCGGCCCCAGCGACTGGCCCACCAGCACGGTGAAGGCCCGGTCGTTGGAGGTGCCACCGCGGGCGATCACCCGGTACTCGTCCTCGTCGAAGGGCAGGTTCTTGTCCGCCCGCAGCACCTCGCCGGGGGCGGGCCGCAGCTCGGCCAGCGGGGGGTCGTCGTTGATGTCGGAGCTGTTGGCCAGGACGGTGCCGTCGGCGCCCAGCACCTGGACCCACGACCGGCGGGCCGCCTCGGCGGTGATCGCCCGGTCCAGATCGTCGCGGTCGGCCAGCCCACCGGCGTCGTTCAGCCGGATCTGGGCCGCGATGCCGGCGGCCCGGGCCGTGCCGGTGGCGTCCACGCCCTGGGTCAACGAGCGTTGCAGCAGCAGCACCAGGGCGGCCGAGGCGAACGCGATGAGCACGACCAGGACTGCGGTCGCGGCGACCGCCGATCTGATCTGCACGCTGGCCCGCCGCCACCACCGCATGCCGAGCTCCGTCCCCCTGGTCACCGCTGTCCGGGGACCACTCTGCCCCCTCCGGCGGGCGGACGGGGCCGAGGCACCCGCGGGCTGGAGGGCGGACATGACCCGATGCTGTCGGGCCGTTGCTGTGAGCACTCTGAGCCCGGCCTCGATTGCTACTGTGCCGGATGGCCGACCGCGAGACCCCGGGGGAATCGCTGTTCGGCTCCGGCCGGCAGGCGGTGGGCGCCCTGCTCGCCCTGGCCGCCTCGGCCTTTCTCTACGTGACCGCCGAGACGCTGCCGATCGGTCTGCTCCAGCCGATGTCGGCCGGGCTGGGGGCCTCGACCGCGGCCGTCGGCCAGCTGGTCACCGTCTACGGCCTGGTCGTGGTGCTGGCCTCGCTGCCACTCACCTACCTGACCCGCGGCGTGGCCCGCCGGCCCCTGCTGGCCGCCCTGCTGGTGACGTTCGCCGCCTCGACCGCGGCCGGCGCGCTGGCCCCGTCGTACCCGGTGCTGCTGGGGGCCCGGGTGGTCACCGCGCTCAGCCAGGCCCTGTTCTGGTCGGTGGTGATCCCGACCGCGATCACGATGTTTCCGCTCTCGGTCCGGGGCCGGGTGGTGGCCGTGGTGTTCGGCGGCGGATCCCTGGCGGCGGTGCTCGGCGTGTCGGCCGGTACCTGGTTCGGTCAGCAACTGGGCTGGCGGGCCGCCTTTCTCGGGCTGGCCCTGCTCGGCGTCCTGGCCGCGACGGCGGTGGTCGCGCTGTTGCCCGGGTCGGGCGGGTCTGGCGGGTCGGGCGGGACGGCCCGGCGCGACCCGCAGGACGAGCGGGCGCCCGAGGCGGACGGCCGCCGGTACGCCGTCCTGGTGCTGGCCTCGGTGCTGACCGTGTCCGGGGCCTTCACGTTCTTCACCTACGTGTCGCCGTACCTGATCGACGAACTCGGACTGGCTCCCGGGCTGGTCGGGCTGGTGCTGTTCCTGCGGGGGCTGGGCGGGCTGGCCGGTGTCGTGCTCTCCGGGCCGCTGATCGATCACCGCCGGCGTCTGGCGGTCGTCGTCCCGATCACCGTCCAGGTGGTGGCCCTGCTGGTGCTGGGGGTTCCCGGAGTGCCGGTGCTGATCGCGATCGCCCTGGTGGCGTCGACCGGACTGGCCTTCTCGGCGCTGACGGCCGGGATGTCGGAACGGGTGCTGCGGGTGGCGCCCGGCCGGTTCGACCTGGCCTCGGCGGGCGCCTCGACGGCGGTCAACGTCGGGATCACCGGTGGGGCCCTGATCGGCGGAATTCTGCTCTCCGGACACCATCCCGCCGCCGTCGGCCGCGCCGGTCCGGGTTCCGGCTCCACGACGACGGCGCTGGTCGGGGGAGCGCTGACGCTGGCCGGCCTGGTCGTCGCGATCCATGAGGCTCGCTCCGCCCGGGCCGGCCAGGGCTCCCCTCCGGTGGCCGGCTGACTCAGGTGGTCCAGCTGACTCAGGCCACCGCCACCGCTTCGGCCAACTGCTCGGCGTCCGGGACCAGCTTGGGTGACGCGAGCCCGACCACCACGTTGGCCAGAGCGAACACGGCGGCCACCAGCAGCCCCCGGTGGAAGCCCTCGACCAGGGCCTGCTGCGGGGCCAGGCCCGAGGCCAGGGCGTCGGTCACGTTCGAGGTCGACAGCGTGGTGATCACGGCCAGCCCGAGCACCCCGCCCACCTGATAGCCCGAGGTCACGACGCCGGACGCCGCGCCGGCCTCCTCGTGCCGGACGTCGACGATCGCGGCGATCTGGTTCGGCACGGCCACGCCCATGATGCCGGCGCCGAACAGCAGCAGGCCGGGCAGCAGTTCGGTGACGTAGCTGCCGGTCGCACCGGCCTGGGCCAGCAGGAACAGGCCGACCGCGCTGACCAGGGAGCCGCCCAGCGACACCGGGCGGGTGCCCAACCGGGCCACCAGCGGGGTGACGCCGACCGCGGCGACGACCGCGGCCAGGCCCATCGGCAGGAACTCCAGGCCGGTCTTCAGCGCCGACAGCCCGCGCACCTGCTGCAGGAAGATCGCGGTGAGGAAGAACATGGCCAGGAACGCGGCGCCGTTCAGGGCCAGCGCCCCGGTGGCGGTGCTCAGGCCGCGGGAGCGGAACAGGCGCAGCGGCACCAGCGGGTCGGCCGATCGGGCCTCGACCGCGACGAAGGCGGCCAGCAGGACCACCGCGGCGATCAGCGAGCCGACCACCTCGGGCGAACTCCAGCCGAGCGGCTCGGCCCGGATCACACCGAAGATCAGAGCCAGGATCCCGGCCGTGCCCAGCACCGCCCCGGCGGCGTCGAAGGTACGCGGTCCCTCGCTCACGACCTGGCTCTCCCGCACGATGCCGGGCGTGACGGCGACCAGCACGGCCGCGATCGGCACGTTCACGAAGAAGACCCATTCCCAGCCGAGGCTGTCGACCAGCACTCCTCCGGCGATCACGCCGAGGGTGCCGCCGAGGCCGGCCAGGCCGCCCCAGATGCCCATCGCGATGTTGCGCTCGCGTCCGGCCGCAAAGGTCACGGTGAGGATGGACAGCGCGGCCGGTGAGAGCATCGCCCCGCCCAGCCCCTGGATCGCCCGGACCGCCACCAGCACCCCGGCCGAGGTGGCCAGTCCGCCGGCCAGCGACGCGACGGCGAACAGCACCAGACCGGCGATGAACAACCGGCGCCGGCCGAGCAGGTCGGCGGCCCGGCCGCCGAGCAGCAGGAAGCCGCCGAAGACCAGCGTGTAGGCGCTGATCACCCACTGCAGGTTGTCGGCGCTGAACGACAGCGCCTGCTGGATGTCGGGCAGGGCGACGTTCACGATGGTGACGTCGAGAACCACCATGAACTGGGCGGCGGCCAGCACGGCGAGGGTGGCCCAGGGACTGCGTCTCATGGCTCGGTTGCCTTCCTGGGGGAGAAGCGTTCGACGAAGTACATGTATGACGTACTTGTACGCCGTACAGGTTCAATCGTCAGGCAACCATGTACGTTGTATAGTTGTCAACTGTGACGACGAGACGCACCGGTGCCCCGGCCAAGGAACGGCTCAGCCGCGAGACCATCGTGGACAGCGCGCTGACCCTGGCCGATGCCGAGGGCCTCGACGCGGTGACCATCCGGCGGCTGGCCCAGGATCAGGGCGTCACCCCGATGGCCCTCTACTGGCACTTCCGCGACAAGGAGCGACTGCTCGACGGCATCGCCGAGCGGTTGCTGACCGACATGGTCCTGCCCCGGCGCTCCCCGGACGAACCGGAACCGGCTTGGGATCTGCGGTTCCGCGAGTTGCTGGCGGCGATGGTGGTGGTGCTCCGCCGGCACCCGGCCGCGGCCGACCTGGTCCGCAACCGGATCATGTTGTCCGAGGCCGGGCTCGACCTCACCGAGCGGGCCCTGGAGATCCTGACCGAGGGCCGTTTCGGTCCCGAGCAGGCGGCCCAGATCGCCGGCCAGGCCCTGGGGTCGATCGTGCTCCTGGTCACCGCCGAGCCGGGCCTCGAGGTCGGCCTGGACGGCGAGCTCAAGGCCCAGCACCGGCGGGAGAAGCGAGCCCGGCTCCAGACCCTGGCCCCCGAGCGCTACCCCCGGATCGTGGCCTCCGGCGAGGCGTTCGTGGTCTGCGGCGACACCCAGGAGTACTTCGAGCTGGGCCTGGACATCTTCCTGGCCGGGGTCCGCGGGGTCCGGCCCGCCGGCCGGCCCCGGCTCAGCTGAGGTCCAGCTCCTTCGGCAGGGCCCGGTGATGGACGACGACCAGCCCGGTCACGGCCCGGGTCAGCACCACGTAGAGCCGCCGCAGACCGGTCCGGAGATCGGGCTCGTTATCGGCCATCTCGGTCGGCTCGAGGGCAACCACCCGGTCGTACTCCAGACCCTTGGCCGTGGTCGCCGGGATCACCGACACCCGCACGGTGAGCAGCTCCTCGTCGTCGTGCCCCGGCGCCCCGGGACCCAGCCGGAGCGAGCGCAACCCGGCCTCGGACAGCACCTGCGCCGTCCGGCCGGCCCAGGCGTCGGGCACGATGACGCCGACCGAGCCCGGCTGCTCGAGGGCGGCCCGGACCGCCTCGACCAGGGCCGGCCAGAGCTCCGGCTCGGCCCCGACCGGGACGAACCGCAGGCTGCCGGGATCGTCGCGGACCGAGGTCGGGGCGCTCAGGCCGGGCGCGATCGCGGGCAGCAACCGGGCGGCGTACTCGATCACCGCGGCCGGCACCCGGAAGCCCCGGTCGAGCACGTCGATCACCGCCGCCGGCTGGCCCAGGTGTTCCAGGGTGACCTCCCACGACGGGGTCGCCCACGGCGTCGTCCCCTGGGCGATGTCGCCGAGCACGGTCATCGAGCCGGTCGAGCAGCGCCGGCCGACCGCCCGCAACTGCATCGGGGACAGGTCCTGGGCCTCGTCGAGCACGACGTGACCGAGGCTGGGGGCCCGGCGCAGCAGGTCGGTCAGCTCGTCGAGCAGGACCGCGTCGGCGGCCGACCACTTGGCGCTGCCGGCGCTGCGCGGGGGTTTGGCCCAGAGCAGGCGCTGCTGCTCATCGTCGGTGAGCCGGCCGTCGGCCGCGGCGGCCAGCGCCTCGGGGTCGCTGAGCAGCCCGAACAGCACCGCCTTGGGGTCGAGGGCGGGCCAGACGGTGTCGCAGTAGCGGCGGACCTCCTTGCTGCGGGCCACCGAGTCCTGGACCCGGTCGTCGGGGGAGTCACCGGCCTCTTCCATCAGCACCAGGACGGCGTGGGCCATCCGCTGCGGCAGCATGTCGCGGGCGGCGGCGTACCGGACGCCGCGGGTGCGCAGCTCCTCGATCAGCTCGGCCACCGCGTAGGCCGGGATCCGCCAGCGGCGTGAACCCCGGGGCAGCACCAGGGCCTCGGTCGGGGTCACGATCCGCGACCAGACCGCCCGGTGCAGCACCGCGGCCATCCGGATGTCGCCCTTGAGTCCGGTCAGCTCGACGCTGTCGGCGCCCCGCACGGTCAGCAGGGTCTCGTTGCCGCCGGCCGAGGTGACCACCAGCGACTCGACCGTCGAGTGCCGGACCTGAGCCTCGCCCAGGCTCGGCAGCACCGCGTTGACGTGTTCCAGGAACGACTCGTTGGGGCCGACCACGAGCACCCCGGCCCGGGCCAGGCGCTCTCGGTAGGCGTACAGCAGCCAGGCCGCCCGGTGCAGCCCGACGGCGGTCTTGCCGGTGCCGGGCGCACCCTGGATGCAGACCGAGGTCTCGACCCCGGCCCGGACGATCACGTCTTGCTCGGGCTGGATGGTGGCCACGATGTCGCGCATCGGGCCCATCCGGGGGCGCTCGATCTCGTGGGCCAGAATCTGACTGCGGCCGGTGTCCTCCGTGGGATCGGCGAGATGCTCGTCCTCGTAGGCGGTGATCCGGCCGGTCTCGATGCCGAACCGGCGGCGGCGCACCACGCCCATCCGGTCTTCCCGGCCGGCCCGGTAGAAGGCCCGGGCCACGTCGGCCCGCCAGTCGATCACCACCGGATCGCCGTCCGGGTCGGCGACGTGCCGGCGCCCGATGTACCAGCGGCCGCCGTCGTCGTGGTCGGTGCGACCGAAGAACAGGGTGGTCGACGGGTCGTCGATCAGGGACCGGGCCCGGTGGTAGAGGGCGGCCGAGAGGTACTCGGCCGAAACCTTGTCCCCGCCCTGGACTTCGAGGGCGAGGGTGCGTTCGCGCATGAGCTGCAGGTCCTTGCGGGCCTGGGCGAGGTAGGTTTGCTCCGAGCTGAGGACATCTTCGACGGCAGCAGACACGAGGAGCCACCCTACCGCCGGGGCGTCACCTTTCTGGTCGGCGTGGCGGTGGCAGGGTCCTGCGGCCAGGGATGGCGGGGGTACTTTCCGCGCAGTTCGGCCCGAACGGCCGGATACGTGTTGGCCCAGAACGAGGCCAGGTCGCCGGTCACGGCCACCGGCCGGCCGGCCGGCGAGAGCAGGTGCAGCACGGGCGAAGTGCGCCCCTCGGCGATCCGCGGGGCCGCCGTCCAGCCGAACGTCTCCTGGAGCTTGACCGCCAGCACGGGCGGGCCCGGGCGCTCGAAGTCGGGCTCGTAGGCCAGCCGCACCATCGACCCGCTGGGCACCGGAACCCGTTCCGGGGCAACGGTGTCCAGCCGGGCAGCCTGCCGGTGGTCGAGCAGTCGGCGGAGGGCGCCGGCGACGTCGATCCGGGCCAGGTCGGCCCGGTGCCGGGCCCGGCGCAGTTCCGGGCCGAGCCAGTGATCGATGCCGGCCAGCAGGGCCGGGTCGCTGACCTCGGGCCAGGGGTCGCCCAGGAAGGCCCGGCAGAAGGCCAGCCGGCTGCGCAGCCCGACGGCGTTCGGGGTCCAGTTCAGCAGGCCGAGGCCCTCCTTGCCCAGCCCCTCGCGCAGCGCCGCCTCGACCAGGTCCGGTGACGGCGTCCGCAGAGCCGACTCGGTCAGGGTGATCGCGCCCAGCCGGTCGCGGCGGCGGGCCACGACGTCACCGTCGCGCCAGAGGACCTCGTCGGCGGACCGCCGCAGGGTGGCCCCGACCTCGAGGGCGGTGCCCTCGTCGATCACCGCGGCCAGCCGGATCCGGGCCGACGGCGCCCCCGGCTGGCGCTGGGCCACCGCAACGGCCAGCCAGGGGGCGGTGCTCAACCCCGAACCGGGGCCGGGCTCGGCCGCCGTCCCGATGGCCATCAGGAATCCGTTGCCCCCGCCGGGCCGGGCCCGGGCCAGCCGCTCCGGGTAGGCCAGGCCGGCCACGATGCCGGCCGCCAGGTCGTCCGGGACCCGGGACCCCCGGCCCGCCGGGCCCCCGCCGGAGTTGCGTCCGGAGTTGTCGGCGGAGTGGTCAGGAGCGTTGTCGGGGGAGTTGTCGCCGGAACCGCCGCCCAGGTTCTGGCTCAGCCGCCGGGTCTCCTCCCGCCAACGGCTGGCCACGAGCGGATCGGCGCCGGCGCGCAACCGCCGCCAGGCGGCGGCCAGATCGTCGGTGCTGCCGGACAGCGAGTCGTCGCTGAGGATGGCCACCACTTCAGCGGCCCGCCGGGCCCCGATCAGCGGGCCGCCGTCGAGCAGGGCCCGGGCCAGCCGGGGATGCACGCCCACGGTGGCCAGCCGCCGGCCCCGGGAGGTCACCCGGCCGGCCTCGTCGACGGCGTCCAGGGCCTGCAGGGTCTGCCGGGCCACGCTCATCGCGGCGGCTGGAGGCCGGTCGAGCAGGGCCAGGTCGGTGCCGTCCGGGTCGCCCCACCGGGCCAGGGCCAGCGCGAACCCGGTCAGGTCGGCGATCGCGATCTCCGGATCGGGGTGCGCCGGGAGCCGCCCTTGATCGGCTTGCGACCAGCAGCGATACACCTGACCCGGACCTTCGCGACCGGCCCGCCCGGCGCGCTGGTGGGCGCTGGAGACGGAGACCCGCACCGTGGCCAGCGCGCTCAGCCCCCGGGACAGGTCCATCCGGGGCACCCGGGCCAGCCCGGCGTCGATCACGGTCCGCACCCCGGGCACGGTCAGGCTGCTCTCGGCGACGGCGGTGGCCAGCACGACCCGCCGGGGATCGCCCGGCCGGCCCGGGCGGAGCACGGCGTCCTGATCGGCGGAGCCCATGCGGCCGTGCAGCCGCAGCACGAGCGTGCCCGCGGGGGAGCCGAGCCGGCCGGCGACGGCGTTGATCTCGCCCGCGCCGGGCAGGAAGACCAGCAGGTCACCGGTCGTCTCGGCCAGCGCCCGCCGAACGACGACGGCGACGTGATCGAGAAACCGGGGATCGACCCGCAACCCCCGGGGCGGGTCGACCGGACCGGCCGGCGGGCACCAGACCGGCCGGACCTCGAACAACGGCGAGTCGGCGCCGATCACCGGGGCCGGTTGCGGCGACCCGAGAACGGCCGCGAACCGGTCGGCCTCGGCCGTGGCCGAGGTGGCCAGCAGCAGCAGGTCGGGCCGCAGGGCGGCCCGGCTCTCGATCGCGAAGGCCAGGGCCAGGTCGGTGTCGAGATGCCGTTCGTGGCACTCGTCCAGCACGATCGCGCCGACCCCGGGCAGTTCGGCGTCCCGCTCCAGGCGCTGAACCAGGACGCCGGTGGTCACCACCTCGACCCGGGTGCGCGGGCCGACCCGGCGATCACCGCGCACGGTGTACCCGATCCGCTCCCCGACCGGCTCGCCCAGCAGACCGGCCATCCGCCGGGCCGCGGCCCGGGCCGCCACCCGTCGCGGTTCGGCCACCAGCACCCGCCCGACCGCCGGTTGACCAGCGGGTCGACCAGCCGGGTGATCGACCAGGTGATCGGCCAGGTGATCGGCGAGGGCCAGCGGGACGAGGGTCGTCTTGCCGGTTCCGGGCGGAGAGACCAGAACGGCGCTGCCGGTCGCACTCATCCTTGCCACCAGGGTCGCCAGCACCGCGCTGATCGGTAACGGCCGGTCGAGTGCGGCCTCAGCCTCGGGGAGCATCACCCGCCCAGTCTCGCGTCACCGGCGGTCATCGGCGGGCCATCCGCCGCCATCCACCGACCGTCCATCGGGAGGGGCGGTCACAGGTCTCGTTCGGCCAGTTCGCGGAAGTCGTCGGGGACGCCACCGGCGCGCAGCAGAGTGGCCGGGAGGTAGCCGACCGCGTCGCGGCCGAAGCGCTGCCGCACGGCGTCGATCGAGGCGTCGACCGCGAGCCGGGACGAACCGGTGACCGACCCGAGCCGACGCGGATCGTCGGGCTCCAGGTCGAGCTCGGTCTGGATGGTCTCGACCGCGGCCAGGTTCGACACCGAGACGGCCAGCAGGCTGATCGGCCCGGCCGGGTCGTCCTGATCGTTGATCGCCTGCCAGGCCAGCTGGGCGGCGATCTCGGTCAGGGTGAGGTTGGCGCACACCGGCTCGGGCAGGGTCAGTGACCGGGTGACCGACCGCATACCGACAAAGCGGACCCGGACCGTGACCGTGCGCCCGGCCCGGTGCTTGGCCCGCAGCCGGCTCGCCACCCGATCGGCCAGGTGGCTGAGCACCGGGCCGACCGTTTCGGTGGTCGGAGGCCGGCGACCGAGCGCGGACTGGGCGCCGACCGACCGGGCCCGGGACGACGTGGTCACCCGGCGCGGATCCTCGTTGAGGGCCAGGGCGGCCAGCTTGGCCCCGGTGGCCTGACCGAGCAGCCTCTGCACCGCGTCGGACGGGGTGCGGGCCAGTTGGCCGATGGTGCGGATGCCCTGATCGGCCAGCCGCTGCCGGGCCACCGGACCCACGCCCCACATCAGCCCGACCGGGAGCGGGTCGAGGAACTCGCGCTCGGCCTGCGGCTCGACGACCACCAGGCCGTTCGGTTTGGCCACCTGCGACGCCACTTTGGCCAGATGCTTGGTGCGGGCCACGCCGACCGAGATCGGCAGCCCGACCTCCTCCTGGACCCGCCGGCGCAGCTGGGCCGCGATCACCGCCGGTGAGCCGAACAGGTGGGTGGACCCGGAGACGTCGAGAAAGGCCTCGTCGATCGAGATCCGCTCGATCGCCGGGGTGACGTCGGACAGGATGTCCATGACGTGGTCGGCCAGACGCTGATACTCGTGGAAGTGCCCGCCGACGAACAGCAGGGCCGGGCACAGCTCGCGGGCCTGGCGGCCCGACATGCCGCCGCTGACGCCGAACCTTCTCGCCTCGTAGGACGCGGCCAGCACCACCCCGCCCCGGGCACTGCCGCCGACGGCGATCGGCCGCCCGCGCAGGGCCGGGTCGAGCAGCTGCTCCACCGACGCGTAGAAGGCGTCGAGGTCAGCGTGCAGGATGGTGGCCCCGCCGGTCATCACCTCAGGTTAATCGAATGTACGTTCGAATGTCTACCAAGATCGGCGCCTGCTGGGGACCTGACGCTGCTGATGACCTGGATCTCGCACTGGGCCGAGGTCGAGTTCGAGGTCGTGCCGGTGATCGCCAGTGCCCAGGCCTCAGCCTGTTCCGGTAGCAGCCCGCCTCGGCCGATCAGCGAGCAGGCAGGCGCCGGGGCTCGAGGCGCTGCTCGACGGCCGTGTCGCCGTCCCGGGTCACGATGTACGCGCCCTTGCCGGCGATCTCGGTGACGGCCTCGACCAGTTCGGTGCCGCGGTAGACCAGGCCCACGCCGTCGTCCGTACAGTGCGTCGGCCCGAGTGTGCCGTCCGCGACCAGCTGGTGCACCAGCGGCCGGCGCCGGGCCTCGTTGTCGTAGTGCACGCCGTTGCCGTAGGGCAGCAGGCCGAGGCCGTTGGTGACCGGGCGCAGGTCGGGCCCGAACGAGTCGGTGGTGCCGCCCTGGAACCAGCAGATCGAGCCGGCGCTGACCCCGCTGAGCACCACCCCGGCCTGCCAGGCCCGGCGCAGCACGGCGTCGAGCCCATGGACCCGCCAGACGGCCAGCAGGTTGGCCACCGAGCCGCCGGTCACCCAGACGACGTCCTGGTCCAGCACCGCGCCCTCGACGTCCTCGAGGTTGGGCATCGGGAAGAGCTGCAGCGGGGTGAGGTCGAATCCGGCCAGCCGGGCGGCGTCGGCCATCCGGGCCGTGAAGTGCTCGGCGTCACCGATCGCGGTGCCGATGTACATCACCCGCGGCCGGCGTCCGTGGGCGCCGGAGAGTTCGACGGCGTGATGGACGAGGGCGTCGAACTCGACCGCGATGTGGTGGCCGGCGCGATACCCGCCGGACGTGGCCAGGATCGTGGGCTCGAGATCGGTCATGGCCCGACCCTACCCACGACGTCCGAGGATCCGACGGCTACGCCGGTGGGGTGGTCCGGCTCGTGAGGTGTGCGCTCAGTTCGTGCACCAGTTCGGCGATCCGGTTCTGGTCGCCGCGCGGGGCACTCCACGGTTCAGCGTCAACCTTTATTGACGATGGCCGAGTCGTCAATTAATGTTGACGCATGACCGATGCACGTGACCTGACCACCGCCGCCAGCGGAACCGACCCCACCGTCGGTCTGCGAGCGGCCCTGGCTCTGCGCCGGCTGGCCGAGACGCTGGAACGACTCCAGGTCGAGAACGCCCGGCGGGCCGGCTGGTCGTGGCAGGAGATCGCCACCGCCCTGAACGTCAGCAAGCAGGCCGTGCACAAGCGCTATGCGACTGTCGCTCCGCCTCCGGGTGGAACGCCAGCACCGACCCAGAAGGAGGACTGACATGTTCGAGAGATTCACCGAGGACGCGCGGCAGGTCGTGATCCGGGCTCAGCAGGAGGCGCTCGAGTTGCGGCACCCCCTGATCGGAACGGAACACCTGCTGCTGGCGCTGGCCGAGGGCTCCGGCCCGGCCGCCGACCTGCTGAGCGAGGCCGGGGTCGAGCCCGCGGCGGTGCGAGCCGATCTGCTTCGCCGGGTGGGCTCGGCGCCACCGCTGATCGAGGCCGAGGACGCCGAGGCCCTGCGCAGCGTCGGGATCGACGTCGACGCCGTACTGGCCCGGATCCAGGAGTCTTTCGGCCCGGAGGCGTTGCTCCCGCCGAAGCCGGCGAAACGCGGCTGGTTCGGCCGGTCCACCGTTCGGGGCCGCTTCGGCCCCCGGTCCAAGAAGGTGCTCGAGCTCTCCCTGCGAGAAGCCCTGCGGACGAAGTCGGGTGAGATCGGCTCCACCCACATCCTGCTCGGGCTGCTGCGCGAGGGCGAAGGGCTGGCGGCCCGGATTCTCGCCGACTCCGGGGTGGATCTGGAACAGCTCCGGGAGCGCGCCGAGTCCCGGCTCCGCCCCGCAGCCTGAACACGGGTCGCCGAGCGCGTGCCCTAGAGTCAGGGCATGGCTGCGAAGCTGGCGAGTATCGCTGAGCAGGCGCGGGTCAGCGAGGCCACGGTCTCGCGGGTTCTCAACGAGAAGCCCGGCGTCTCCCCGGCCACTCGCCAGCGCGTGCTGGCCGCGCTCGACGTGCTCGGCATCGAACGTCCGAGCACCGCCCGCAGCACCAGCCTGGTCGGGCTGATCCTGCCCGAACTCAGCAACCCGATCTTTCCGGCCTTCGTGCAGGTGATCGAGAACGTGCTGACCCGGTACGGCTACACGCCGATCCTGTGCACCCAGACTCCCGGCGGTTCCTCCGAGGACGAGCTGACGGCGCTGCTGGTCGACCGGGGGGCGATCGGCATCATCTTCGTGTCCGGGCTGCACGCCGACTCCACCGCGGACGTCGGCCGGTACGCCCAGCTGACCGGGCGGGGGGTGCCGTTCGTGCTCGTCAACGGCAACAACACCCAGATCAAGGCGCCCTCGGTGTCGGTCGACGACCGGGCCGCGACCCGACTGGCGGTGCAGCACCTGATCGAACTCGGGCACGAGCGGATCGGTCTGGCCGTGGGTCCGCGCCGGTTCCTGCCGGTGATCGCCAAGTCGGTCGGGTTCGTCGAGGCGATGGCCGAGCTGGCCGGTCTCGACCCGGAGGCCGCCACCGGGCTGATCCAGCACTCCCTGTTCAGCGTCGAGGGCGGTCAGGCCGCGGCCCACGCCCTGCTCGACCGGGGCTGCACCGCCATCGTCTGCGCCAGCGACCTGATGGCCTTCGGTGCGATCCGGGCCGCCCGGATGCGCGGCCGGCAGGTGCCCCGCGACGTCTCGGTGATCGGGTTCGACGACTCGCCCCTGATCGCCTTCGCCGACCCGCCGCTGACCACCATCCGGCAGCCGGTCGAGCGGATGGGGCAGGCCGCGGTGAACGCCCTGCTCGAGGAGATCGGCGGCAACGCCCCGACCCAGGACGACTTCGTGTTCATGCCGGAACTCGTGGTCCGCGGTTCGACCGGCTCCCGGGTGCGGCCGGGAACAGCCGCCGCGGCCCCGGCCTGAAAGATCTTGCAAGCCGACCGAGCCGAGGGCAGGTCAAGCAATGCTCAAGCAGCCGTCATGGGCGGAAATCTGCCTCGTCCGGCCATTGACGGCGGTCCAAATCGGCGCGTACCGTCCCAACCAGCTCTTGCAAGTTCTTGCAATGCTCTTGCCGGCCTGATCCCGGGCCGCTGGTCCGGCGCTGCCGCCGTCCCCACGCTCGAACTTCCGACATCAACGTCAACGGAGACACGATGTTTCGCAGAACAGTTCTGGCCGGCTGGCTGACGGCTCTGGCCGTCGCCGTGGCCGGCACCTCCCTGGCCCTGCAGGCTGCCCCGATCGCGTCGGCCGCACCACCGGCCGGGCAGAACGACACCATCGTTCACCTCTTCGAGTGGAACTGGCCCTCGATCGGCTCGGAGTGCACCTCGGTGCTCGGGCCGAAAGGCTATGGCGCGGTGCAGGTCTCGCCGCCGCAGGAGCACATCGTCCTGCCGGGCAACAATTACCCCTGGTGGCAGGACTACCAGCCGATCAGCTACCAGCTGGTGACCCGGCGCGGTGACCGGGCGGCGTTCGCCGCGATGGTCTCGGCCTGCCATGCGGCCGGGGTCAAGGTCTACGTCGACGCCGTGCTCAACCACATGCAGGGCGCCGGCCAGAGCGGGGTCGGCAGCGCCGGCAATTCGTTCTCCGACCTCAGCGATCCGGGCGTGCCCTACTCGTCGTCCGACTTCCACACCCCGTGCGCGATCCAGAACTACCAGGACCGCAACCAGGTGCAGAACTGCCAGCTGTCCAACCTGACCGACCTGAAGACCGAGTCGTCGTACGTCCGGGGCAAGGAGGACGGCTACCTCAACGACCTGATCTCGCTCGGCGTCGACGGGTTCCGGCTGGACGCGGCCAAGCACATGGCGGACGCCGACATCGCGGCCATCGAGTCCGGCCTGTCCAGGTCGGTGTACGTCTACCAGGAAGTGATCGAGGGCGGGAACGGTGAGATCAGCCCGACCGAGTACACCGGCACCGGCGATGTCACCGACTTCCGCTACGGCGACACCGTGGGCGGGGCGTTCCAGAACGGCAGCCTGTCCAACCTGAACAACCTGCCGAACCAGATGCTGCTGGCCTCGGACAAGGCCCAGGTGTTCATCGACAACCACGACACCGAGCGCAACGGCCGGACCAAACTCAACTACAAGAGCGGCGACCGGTACTACCTGGCCGAGGGGTTCATGCTGGCCTACCCGTTCGGCACGCCGTCGGTGATGTCCGGCTACAACTGGAGCAACGCCGACCAGGGCCCGCCGGCCACCGGCAACGGGACGACGACGAACGCCGACTGCGGCAACGGCTGGACCTGCCAGCACCGGGACCGCCGGATCGAGAACATGGTGGCCCTGCGCAACGCGGCCCGCGGTAGCGCCGTCACCAACTGGTGGAGCAACGGCGGCTCGCAGATCGGCTTCGGCCGGGGCTCGGTGGCCTACGTGGCCTTCAACACCGACGGCGGCTCCCTGACCCGCACCTTCCAGACCAGCCTGCCGGCCGGCGTCTACTGCGACGTGATGAGCGGCGACTACACCGCAGGCAACTGCTCCGGGACGTCGTACACGGTCTCCTCGAGCGGAACCTTCACCGCCACCCTCGGGGCCAACCGGTCGCTGGCCCTGTACACCGGGGCCGGCGGCTCGACCGGCAACCCGACCGGATCGCCGACCCCGACCGCGACCTCCACGGTCCCGGCCGGTCAGGTGGCCACCACGTTCTCGGTCGCGGCCGGTCCGGCGGCCGGCCAGAGCGTGTACCTGGTCGGCAGTGTCGCCGCCCTCGGCTCCTGGGCCCCGGCGAGCGCCGTCCCGCTGACCAGCAGCGGCGGCCGGTACGTGGGCACGGTGAACCTGCCGGCCAACACCGCGTTCGAGTACAAATACCTCTACAAGACCACTGCCGGCGCGGTGACCTGGGAGACCACCGGCAACAAATCGCACACCTCCGGGCCCAGCGGGGTTCAGGTCACCTACACCGACACCTTCAACACCGCCGGCGGCACCAGCAGCACGGCGTCACCGAGCCCGACCACCACCACAGCGCCGCCCACCCCGACCGCGACAGCCACCGTTCCGGCCGGTCAGAGTGCGGCCACCTTCTCGGTGGCGGCCGGTCCGGCGGCCGGCCAGAGCGTGTACGTGGTCGGCAGCATCGCCGCCCTCGGCTCCTGGGCCCCGGCGAGCGCCGTCCCGCTGACCAGCAGCGGCGGCCGGTACGTGGGCACGGTGAACCTGCCGGCCGGCACGGCGTTCGAGTACAAGTACATCTACCGGACGTCGACCGGGGCGGTGACCTGGGAGCGCGAGGGCACCGGCAACCGGAGCCGCACCTCGGGAGCCTCGGGCACCTCGGTCACCTACACGGAGACCTTCAACAGCTGATCGGCCCGACCCAACTGGAGGACAGATGTTTTCGACGATGCATCATCTGACGACGACGAGACGGCGGCGCGGCGCCGTGGTGGCGGCGATCGCCCTGGCCGGAGCCGGGCTGGTCCCGCTCGGCCTGGCCGGGTCGGCGCAGGCCGGGATCTCCGGAGCGGCGGCGTCCTCGTCGGCCGCCGCACCGCGGCCGGGTTCGGCCGGTGACGTGATGGCCAACCTGTTCGAGTGGAACTGGCCCTCGGTGGCCAAGGAGTGCACCACCGTGCTCGGCCCCGCCGGGTACGGCGGCGTCCAGGTCAGCCCGCCGCAGGACTCGCTCAGGCGGACCCACCTCGGCGACGGCAGCGACACGATCCTGCACCCGTGGTGGGAGGTCTACCAGCCCGCCGACTACGACCTGACCAGCCGGATGGGCAACGAGGCCCAGTTCAAGGCCATGGTGAGCACCTGCCGGGCGGCCGGGGTCAAGGTCTACGTCGACGCCGTCATCAATCACATGTCGGGCCAGGGCGACACCTCCTACGGCGGAAAGACCTTCAGCCACTTCGACTACCCCGGGATCTACACCGCGGCCAACTTCCATCAGAAGGGCACCGACTGCCCCTCGGCGAGCGGCGGGATCGAGGACTACAACAACCTGACCCAGGTGCGTAAGTGCGAGCTGGTCGGGCTGTCGGACCTGCGCACCGAGACCGCGCCGGTGCGGAGCACCCTGGCCGCCTACCTGAACAAGCTGATCGGCTACGGGGTGTCGGGCTTCCGGGTCGACGCGGCCAAGCACATCGGCCAGCCCGACCTGGCCGCCATCGCGGCCCGGCTGCACCGCACCGCCGACGGCGCCCAGCCCTACCTGGCTCTGGAGGTCTTCGGCGGCGGCCCCGGCATTCTCTCCCCGGTGGCCTTCACCAGTGTCGGCAGCGTGCTCGGTCTGGACGCCGACGTCCAGCTGAAGAACGCGTTCAAGAGCTATCCGGCCGACGCCACCGGCAGCCTGGCCACGCTCAACGGCTTCGGTGAGGGCTCCGGGCTGCCGCCGAGCGACAAGGCCCTGACCTTCGTGCAGAACCACGACACCGAGCGCAACGGCGACGCCCTCAACTACAAGGACGGCGCCACCAACCTGCTGGCCAACCAGTTCCTGCTCGCCTACGGGTACGGCACGCCGCAGGTCTACTCCGGGTTCGCGTTCGCCACCAACGACGATTCGCCGCCGGCCGACGCCGGCGGCAAGGTCACCGACACCGACTGCGCCGGCACGGCGTGGGTCTGCGTCGACCGGGACCAGGCCGTGGTCGGGCTGGTCGGCTGGCACAACCGGGCCGGCCGGGCCCCGGTGAGCAACTGGTGGGACGACGGCGGCAACCTGATCGCGTTCAACCGGGGCTCTCGGGCCTGGATCACGCTGAACAACGACAAGGCCGCGCACACGCAGGCTTTCGACACCGGGCTGGCCGCCGGGGTCTACTGCGACGTGGCCCACGGCCGGCTGAGCTCGGGGTCGTGCTCGGGGCCGACCGTGACCGTCGACCGGCACGGCCGGGCCGGTGTCACCGTGCCGGCCAAGGCCGCGGTGGCGATCGACGCGGGCTCGCGGATCCGCAGCTGAGCTCGGCTGGGCCCTGACCGGCCCGGATCGATGTCCGGAACCGGTGGTGATCGCCACCGGTTCCGGGCGTCGATCTATGCACGGCCCGGGTCCGGGGTGAAGATGGGTCATGGACATGACTGCCGTCGGGCTGGCCGCGGCGGTCCGGGGCGGGGCCGTCTCGGCCCGGACGGCGACCGAGTGGGCGCTGGACCGGATCGCCGAACGGGACGGGCGGCTGCGGGCCTTCCGGGTCGTGCGGGCCGAAGAGGCGCTGGCCGAGGCCGCCCTGATCGACGACCACCCGGGCCGCGGTTCCATGCCGCTGGCCGGGGTGCCGATCGCGGTCAAGGACAACGTGGCCGTGACCGGGATGACGACCGGTAACGGATCGGCCGGCAGCGACCGCCGGCCGCAGCCGGCCGACCACGAGGTGGTGGCCCGGTTGCGCGCGGCCGGGGCGGTGGTGGTCGGCCTGACCAACGTGCCCGAGCTCTGCGTGTTCGGGGCCACCGACTCCCGGACGGCGGGCATCACCCGCAACCCGTGGGATCCGGATCGCACGCCCGGCGGCTCGTCCGGCGGCAGCGCGGCGGCGGTGGCGGCGGGCATGGTGCCGCTGGCCCACGGCAACGACGGGATGGGCTCGATCCGGATCCCGGCCGCCTGCACCGGGCTGGTCGGGATCAAGCCCGGGCTCGGCCTGGTGCCGGCCGGTCTGGGCAACGGGTCGTGGTTCGCGATGACCGAGAACGGGGCGCTGGCCACCAATGCCGTCGACGCCGCCCTGATGCTGTCCGTGCTGGCCGGCCGGCCGGAGCTGGCCGAGGTGGAGGTCGAAGGCCGCGCCCCGCTGCGGGTCGGCGTCTCGGTGAAGGCTCCGGTGCTCGGGCTGAGGGTCGATCCGGAGTACGTCCGGGCCACCCGCCAGATCGCCGATCTGCTCGCCGGCGCCGGGCACCGGGTGCGGGCCCGCGAGGTGCCGTACTCGCTGAGGGCCGGTCCGGCGGCGATGGTCCGCTGGTTCGCCGGGGCCGAGCTTGAAGCCCGGTCACTGGCCGACCGCTCGAAACTGGAGCCCCGGGTGGCCCGGCACGCCCGGCTCGGCACCGCCGTGCTGGCGGCGGGCGGCCCCTGGCCGGAGGGGCGGACCGCCTGGGTCGAGGTGGTGCGGCGCCACTTCGAGGACGTCGACGTCGTCCTGACCCCGATGCTGGCCCAGCTGCCGCTGCGGGCGGTGGCCTGGAGCGAGCGCGGCTGGGCGGCGAACGTGCTGGCCGACGTGCGGTACGCGCCGTTCGCGGCGCCCTGGAACCTGGCCGGGTGGCCGGCCGTGGCGGTGCCGGCGGGCGTGCACCGCGGGGCCGGGCTGCCGCTGTCGGTGCAGCTGGTCGGGCGGCCCGGCAGCGAGCCGGTGCTGCTCCGGCTGGCCGCCGAGATCGAGCAGTTGCGCCCCTGGCCGCGGATCGCCCCCGGTTACGGCGCCCGCTGAGACTCAGGCCGGTGAGGTCAGTTCTTCGCCGAGCGTGCGCAGCACCCGGCGGACGGCGTCGAACTCGACCCGGACCCGCTCCAGCTGCCGGCCGCGCTCGTCGGCGGAGGCGGCCCCGGCCCTCTCGAGGCCGGCCAGCAGATCGGCCAGCGCGGTCGCGCCGAGGTTGCCGGCCGAGCCCTTGAGGTTGTGGGCCCGATCCTGCACCCGATCGAGATCGGCGGCGGCCAGGGCGGTCTCGAGCTCGGCCAGGGCCGGCACGGCCTGGCTCTCAAACGCCCCGATCAGGTCGCGCAGCAGCTCGCGGTCGTCGTCGTCCTGGAACCCGGCGAACTCCTCCAGCCGGGAGCGGATCTCCTGGATCCGCTGCTCGTCGGCCCCGAGCTCGGTGGCGGGAGAGCGCTGGGGCAGCGGCCGCGGCCGGCCGGTGGACGGGACCGGAGCGGTCCGGTGCAGCCCGACCAGCAACGCGGCCAGATCGCTCTGCCGCACCGGTTTGGACAGGAAGGCGTCCAGCCCGGCCGCCGACGCCGCCGTTCGGTCCTCGGTGAGGGCGCTGGCGGTCAGGGCCACGATGTAGGGCTGGTGCGCGGCCGGCACCTCGGCCCGGATCCGCTCGGTCGCCGCGAGCCCGTCCATCACGGGCATCTGCACGTCCATCAGGACGACGTCGTACTGGGCCCGGTGTACGGCGGCCAGGGCCTCGGAGCCGTCGCTGACCGTGTCGACCAGGTGCCCGAGCTTGGCCAGGATCAGCTGGGCCACTTTCTGGTTGATCAGGTTGTCCTCGGCCAGCAGGATGCGCAGCGGCTCGGGCGGCCCGAGGTCAGGGCCGTCCTGCTCCCGCCGGCCGCCCGCCGTCTCCACCTCGTGCAGGCCGGCGTCCACCGGGGCCAGCAGCTGGGTCAGGGTGTCGTGCAGCGCGCTCAGCCGGACCGGCTTGGTCAGGACGGCGGCGAACACCGCGCGGTCGGAGGGCTCCAGCCGGTCCTGCAGTCCGGCCAGCAGCACCAGGGGCAGGTCCCTGCCGGCCGGCAGGTGGCGCAGGGCCAGCCCCAGCCGGGCGCCGTCGAGGCCGGTCAGATGCAGGTCGAGGACGGCGAGGTCGAAGGTCGAGCCGCTCGCCAGCAGGGCCGCCGCGGCGGCCGGGTCGGCCAGGTCGGTCGTGGTCATGCCCCAGCTCAGCAGCTGCCGGCGAAGCACCCGCCGGTTGGCCTCGTTGTCGTCCACGATCAGGGCCGAGCGGCCGGCCAGCGGCTCCGGGCCGGCCGTGGACCTCTGCCGGCGATCCTGGCCGCTCCGCAGCCGCACGGTCACGGTGAAGGTCGACCCGATCCCGGGCTCGCTCTCGACCCGCAGGCCGCCGCCCATCGCCTCGGCCAGCCGGCGGCTGATCACCAGGCCCAGGCCGGTGCCGCCGTACTCCCGGGTGGTCGAGGAGTCGACCTGGCTGAACGACTGGAACAGCCGGTCCATCCGGTCCGCCGGGATGCCGATCCCGGTGTCCCGCACGGCGATCTCGAGCCGGACGCCGTCCGGGCCCTCGGCCTCGTCGGGCTCGCCGGTCACGGTCACCAGCACCTCGCCGGCCGGGGTGAACTTGACCGCGTTGCTGAGCAGGTTGACGATCACCTGCCGCAACCGGGTGACGTCGCCGAGCAGCAGCTCCGGCCCGGCCGGGTCGAGATCGGCGATCAGCTCCAGGCCCTTCTCCGCAGCCGGCAGGGCGACCAGGGTCAGCGCCGACTCCACGCATTCGCGCAGCGAGAACGGGTGCCGGTCGAGTTCCAGCTCGCCCGCCTCGATCTTGGAGAAGTCCAGGATGTCGTTGATGATGGTCAGCAGGGTCTCGCCGCTCTGCCGTACGGTCTCGACGAAGTCGCGTTGGTCGACGTCGAGTTCGGTGTCCAGGAGCAGGCCGGTCATGCCGATCACGGCGTTCATCGGGGTCCGGATCTCGTGGCTCATGGTGGCCAGGAACGACGACTTGGCCTCGGCCGCCGACACCGCGGCGTCGCGGGCCGTGGCCATCTCCTCGGCGGCCAGCTTCGAGCTGGTGGTGTCCAGAGCCACCCCGCAGGTGGCGTAGACCCGACCGTCCGGATCGCGCAGCGGGAAGCGCACCGACTCGTAGAACCGGCGTCCGCCGGCGGTCTCGAACCACCCGGACGAGGAGAACTGCTCCTGGGCGGCCCGGAGGTTCAGCCGGCGGCCGACCTCGGCGATCTCCGCGCTCAGGTAGGAGTCGTCGTGGCCCAGCAGTTCCGCCTCGGTGATGCCCATCGCCTCCTGGAACGGCCGGTTGATCATCAGGTAGCGGCCGTCCAGATCCTTGACGTAGATCAGGGACTGGCTGTTGGCGATCACCGCCTGCAGCATCAGGTCGTGGGTGTCCCGGTCGCGCTGGGCCCGCCGCTGCTCGGTGACGTCGACGGTCTGGGTGGCGAAGTACAGCGGGCGGCCGTCGTCGCCGCGCACCAGCGAGGCCGACATCTCGGCGTAGACCGTGCTGCCGTCGACGTGGCGGTAGCGCTTGGCCCGGCGCAGGCCCGGTTGTTGCTCCTCCAGCGAGCGCCGCGCGGCCTCGGTGTCGGCCTCGGCGTCGTCCGGGTGGGTGATGTCCCGGAAGTTCATCCCGGTGAGCCCCTCGACCGTGCGGCCCAGCATGCTCGCGAACACCTCGTTGACCCGCAGGTAGACGCCGTCGAGCCCGGTCAGGCTCATCCCGACCAGCGCGTCGTCGAAGGCGCTGCGGAACACCGCCTCGCTGTGCTGCAGATCCTCCCGGCCGCGGCGCAGCTCCGCCTCCGACCAGGTGCGCCGGGCCGCCTGGGCGCCGTAGAGCCGCAGCAGCGCGGCCAGCAGCAGGCTGAGCAGGGTGCCGAGGGCGAACCCGATGCCCGGGCCGTCCCAGCCCGACTGGTCGACCGCGCCGGGCAGCGGGCTGAACCGCAGCACCCAGGTTCGGCCCCCGACCCGCATGGTCGCCGTCCGCAGGCCCGGCCCCTCGGCCTGGAACCCGGCCGGTGACCCGGCCAGCCGGTGGGCCGAGGTGGGAGTGCCGTCGAACGCCTCCACCCCGAGCTCGCTGGCGTGGCCGACGTAGTTGGTCAGGAAGTCGCCGGCCCGGAACGGGGCCGTGGCCCAGCCCAACAGCCCGGCCCGCCGCCCGGTCACGGTGCTGACGTCGGCCCCCGGCCGGTAGACCGGCAGCAGCAGGACGAAGGCCGCCGGCGCGGAGGCCCGGGGCAGGGTCGCGTCGTTGGCCAGCACCGTCTTGGCGGTCAGGGTGAGCCGGCCGGTGTCGCGGGCCTGCTCGAAGTAGGGCCGCAGCCGCTCGTCGGTGCGGGTGTCGAACCCCCACGGCGGCACCGCCCGCGGCTCGCTGAACCGGACCAGCCAGTACTCGGGCCGCGATCCGGCCGGCGCCACGGTGAAACCCGGCCGGTGGTCGGCCCGGTTGGCGGCGACGAAACCGGGCCGGTCGGCCCGGCTCACCACCTGGTCGAAGGCCAGGCCCTGCAGGCCCGGGTATTCACGGGCCAGCGACATCCCGGCCACAAAGGCGTGAAACTGACGGTAGGAGACCTGCCCGCCCGAGGCGGCGTACAACGCCCCCTCGGCCGCGAGGGCCCGCCCGTAACTGTCGAACCCCGCCTGCAGCCGGTCCACCGCGGCCTGCATCTGGCGCTGGGTGTGCCCGTCGGCGGCGCGGTCCTGGGCCCGGTCCCACTGGGTCGACAACAGGGCGCTGACCAGGATTCCGGCCACCAGCACGATCACCGCGACCAGGCGGTACGACCGGTTGGCGGGCGCTCGGGCCGGACCGGGGCCGGGATCGTCCCGACCGGGGGCCTGCACCAGCGTCACTCCCGCTCCTCCTCAACTCGGCCGCAACTCGGCCCCTCGGCGACGGACCCACGCCGCCGCTGGTCTCCGCTTCGGCCCGGCTCGGGCCCACCTTGAGGATCAAGCGGGCCTCGGACCTTGACTGCGGCCGGGCAGGTGCTCACCGTGGGCAGGTGACCCACGAACCCGAGCCCGAACTGGTCGACGTGCTGGTGGTGGGAGCCGGCCTGTCCGGGATCGGTGCCGCCGTGCACCTGCAGCGTCAGGCACCCGGCACCACGTTCCTGATTCTCGAGGCCCGCGAGAGCACCGGCGGCACCTGGGACCAGTTCCGCTACCCCGGGGTCCGGTCGGACTCGGACATCTTCACCCTCGGCTACGGCTTCCGGCCCTGGAAGGGAGCCAACTCCATCGCCGCCGGGGCCGACATCCTGCAGTACGCCCGGGAGACGGTCAGCGAGAACGGCATCGAGCCCCACATCCGCTACCGGACCCGGGTGCTGGCGGCCGACTGGTCCCGCGAGCAGGCCCGCTGGCGGGTCACCGCCGAGGACGCCGCCACCGGCCACCGCCGGATCGTGAGCTGCGGCTTTCTCTACGTGTGCTCCGGCTACTACCGCTACGACCAGGGCTACACGCCGGCCTGGCCCGGCCGCGAGCAGTTCACCGGTCAGGTGGTGCACCCGCAGCACTGGCCGGCCGATCTCGACGTCACCGGGCGGAAGGTGGTGGTGATCGGGAGCGGGGCCACCGCCGTCACCCTGGTACCGGCCCTGGCCCGAACCGCCGCCCGGGTGACCATGCTGCAGCGTTCGCCGTCCTACGTGATGCCGATCGCCTCGAACGACGCCGTCGCCGGACTGCTGCGCCGGGTGCTGCCCGAGCAGCGCGCCTACGCGGCCGTCCGATGGAAGAACGTCAAGATCGTGACCGCGCTCTACGCCCTCTCGCAGCGTTTCCCGACCCAGGTGCGGGCCCTGCTGCGCCGGGTGGCGGTTCGCGCCCTGCCGCCCGGGTACGACGTCGACACCCACTTCACGCCGGCGTACGACCCCTGGGACCAGCGGATGTGCTTCGTCCCGGACGGCGACCTGTTCGCCGCCATCCGCTCCGGCCGGGCCGAGGTGGTCACCGACCACGTCGAGGCGTTCACCCCGACCGGGCTGCGGCTGCGGTCCGGGGCCGAGCTCGTGGCCGACGTCGTGGTCACGGCGACCGGCCTGAACCTGCTGCCGCTGGGCGGCATCGGGCTGAGCCTGGACGGCGAGCCGGTGTCGATCGGCGAGCACGTAGCCTACAAGGGCGTGATGCTCGAGGGTGTGCCCAACCTGGCCTTCGCGATCGGCTACACCAACGCGCCCTGGACGCTCAAGGTCGACCTGGTCTCGTCCTGGGTGGCCCGGCTGGTGGCCCGGATGCGGCAACGGGGCGAGGCCGTGGTGACGCCGCGGCTGCCGGCCGAGCCGATGGCGACCACCCCGTTCATCGACATGAGCTCGGGCTACTTCGAGCGCTCGCGCTCCAGCCTGCCGCTGAAGGGTGACCGGGGGCCGTGGCGAAATCAGCAGCATTACGCCCGGGACGCGGCCCTCTACCGGGCCCCCCTCGACCAGGACGGCGTCCTGGACTTCACCGCCGGGTCGAGCTGAGGCTCCGGCCGACAGTCTTCAGCTCCACCAGCACTTCACCGGGTCGTCCGGGTCGAGCGCCCTGCCCGCCGCGGCCTGACCCGCGTCCCGCAGCAGAGGTGGTCGGAGAGATCGCCTCGGGGCCGGGCTTGAGGATCGCTTGACGGGCCGATTGCTAGCTTCGGCCCGTGTCCGCCATCCGTCCCGTCGTTCGCCGGGCCCGAGCCGGCGTCGTTGTGCTCGCCGGCCTGGTCGTGCTGGCCGCCTGCGGTGACGGCGCGACCCTGACGGCGAGCACAACGATCGAGCCCACCAAGAGCGTGGTGACGGCGGCCACGACCGCGGCCGATGGTTCCACCGGGGCCGCCACGACCGGTTCGGCCGCCACCGGCTCGGCGGCGGCCTCGGCGACCGCGCCGGCTCCGGCGGTGTCGGAGAGCCCGAAGAAGCCGAAGAACGCGAAGCAGGCCGGGCACAGACCGGCCCGGAAGGCCGCACCGGTCGCCCTGGCCGCCGGCAACCCGGCCGGTCACGCCTCGGTGCCGGCCGCGGCTCGCGCCGTCCCGGTCGCCCACCCGGCCCACGTGATCGGCCACGGCAGCCCGACCGGGTGCACCTCGGCCGCGGTGCTGAAGGCGGTCGCGGCCGGCGGCGTCACCACGTTCGACTGCGGCCCGAAACCGGTCACGATCACGCTGTCGCGCACCGCCAAGGTGGTCAACGCCCACCCGGACGTCGTGCTAGACGGCGGGGGACTGGTCACCCTCAGCGGCAGCGGCCGGCACCGGATCCTCTACCAGAACACCTGCGACCAGGCCCAGGGTTGGACCACCGCGCACTGCGACGACCAGGAACATCCCCGGCTGACCCTGCAGCACCTGACCTTCGCCGACGGCAACGCCACCGGGCAGAAGACCGACGGCGGGGGTGGCGGGGCGGTCTTCGTCCGCGGCGGCCGGCTCACCGTGGTCGACTCGGTGTTCGTCCGCAACACCTGCGACCGGACCGGCCCGGATCTCGGCGGTGCGGCCATCCGGGTGCTCGACCAGGCCGGCGACCGGCCGGTGTACGTCTCCGGCAGCACCTTCGGCGGGGCCCCGGGCCAGGGCGGCCGGTGTTCCAACGGCGGCGCGCTGAGCAGCATCGGGGTGTCCTGGGTGGTGCTCAACAGCCTGTTCCGGAACAACTCGGCCATCGGCGACGGGGCCAACCCGCAGAAGGCCGGCACCCCGGGCGGGGGCAGCGGCGGGGCGATCTACACCGACGGCAACACCTACACCGTGACCCTCGCCGGCAGCCGGTTCGAGGACAACCACGCCCGGGAGGGAGGCGGCGCGGTGTTCTTCGTGAGTAACGATCGGACCGGGTCGTTGAAGTTCACAGGAACGGTTCTGCGCCGAAATCCGAGCGACGGATTCGAGACCCAGGGTTACCGAGGCGTCTTCTACCTGGGAAGGAGTCCTCACCCGACCGTGATCAACAGCAGTTTGAGCTGAGCCTGCCGGCAACATCGGACAGGTGTTCACGGGCGTGCTCGTGGCGGCGCATCCCCTTCATCCATAATGATGGGGCCATGGTGTCGGGTGAGCAGGTCCGGGTGGGGTTCGAGCGGGGTGTGCGGCGTGGCCGCGGCCGCGCGGTCGTGGCGTTGTCAGCGGTTCTCCTGACCACACTGGCCGGGTGCAGCTCCTCCGGCAAGACCCAGAGCGACCACACCGCCGCGGCCGGCTCCGACGCGACCCCGGGGCCGACCACCGCCGCGCCCGCTCCCGAGCCCACCGTGAGCCTGTCCGGCAGCGCCAAGGCGGTCTCGTTCCGCAAGGCGGTCAAGCTGGTGGTGGCCGACGGCTCGCTGACCTCGATGCAGGTCAGCACCAAGAAGGACGGCAAGGAGCTGGACGGCTCGATCTCCGGGGACGGCCTCTCCTGGGCTTCCGAGACGCCGCCCAAGCCCTCGGCCGCCTACCAGGCCGTGGCCACCGTGAAGGACGCCGCCGGCAAGGAGCTGACCAAGACGGTCAAGTTCACCGTCGCCAACGTGGCCGACGACCAGCGGGTCTCGTTCACCGTCTCGCCGCAGGCCGGGTCCACGGTCGGGATCGGCCAGCCGGTGGTCGTGCGGTTCCTCACCCCGATCACCAACCGGTCGGCGATCCAGAAGGCGATGACCGTCGACGGCACCACGCCGTCCGGCAAGAGCGTGGCCGGCAGCTGGTCGTGGCTGAACAGCCAGGAGGTGCACTGGCGGCCGAACAACTTCTGGGCCCCGGGCACCAAGGTGAAGCTGGACATGCAGATCGCCGGGGTCAAGGCCGGTGACAACCGCTACGGTCGCAAGGACTACGACCAGACGTTCACCATCGGCGCCTCGCACATCACCCGGGTGGACGGCGTCACCCACCGGGTCAAGGTCTACCGGAGCGGCAAACTGGTCGACAACTGGCCCACCGGCACCGGCCGGCGGGGCCTGGAGACCTACAGCGGCACCTACGTGGTGCTGGGCAAGTCCCAGGTCGTCCAGATGGACTCCTGCAGTGCCCGGATCACCTGTGACAAGAAGGACCCGGACTACTACGACGAGAAGGAGTACTGGGCCACCCGGGTGACGGCTTCCGGCACCTTCCTGCACGCCGCCGGCTGGGACGGCCTGCTCGGCCGGGCCAACGTCTCGCACGGCTGCATCCACCTCTCGGACGCCGACGCCAAGGAGTTCTTCAGCCACGCGGTGGTCGGAGACGTGGTCATCGTGAAGAACACCGGCCGTGGGCCGCAGGAGCGGATCGCCACCCAGGACCCGGGCCTGTACGACTGGAACCAGTCCCGGGCGATCTGGAAGAAGAACTCGGCCGTCAAGAGCTGAGCACGAACTCCGCGAAGCGGCGGGCCACGGTCGAGATCACCTCGGCCGGGTCGGCCGCCCACACCTCGGCGTTGAAGATCTCGACCTCGATGTCGCCGGCGTAACCGGCCGCCTCGGCGCAACGGCGCAGATGGCCGAAGTCGATGTGGCCGTCGCCCATCATGCCCCGCGACAGCAGCGCGTCCGGGGGCAGCGGCGTGATCCAGTCGCACACCTGGAGCGAGGCGATCCGGCCCGCGGCCCGGGCGATCTGGGCCTCGACCTGTGGATCCCACCAGACGTGGAAGGTGTCGACGACCACCCCCACCTGCTCGGCCGGGAACTGCTCGGCCAGGTCCAGCGCCTGGGCCAGGGTCGACAGCACGCCGCGGTCGGCGGCGAAGATCGGGTGCATCGGCTCCAACGCGAGCCGGACGCCGTGCTCGCCGGCGTAGGGGGCCAGCTCGCCGATCAGCTCGGCCACCCGGGCCCGGGCCCCGGCCAGATCCCTGGAGCCGGGCGGCAGACCACCGACCACCATCACCAGGCAGTCGGTGCCCACAGCCACGGCCTCGTCGACGGCGCGCCGGTTGTCGGCGATCGTGGCCCGCCGGGCGACCGGCCCGGGGGCCGTCAGGAAGCCGCCCCGGCACAGCGAGGACACCCGCAGCCCGGCCTCCCGGACCAGCGTGGCCGCCCGCTCGACGCCCACCGCCTGGACCGGCTCGCGCCAGAGCCCCACCGCCGGCACGCCGGCCGCGACGCAGCCGGCCACCAGCTCCGGCACCGACCACCGCTCGACCGTCTTCTGGTTGAGCGAGAGTCGGGCCAGGCGGGGATCGCCCGGACCCGGGGTCAGGGTGCGGGCCGGGACGCCGGACGGGATGTCGAGCGTCGTCATCGATCGATCCCGGCCACCTGCAGGTACCGCTGCATCCGCGCCGCCGCCAGGTCGGGCTCGGCGAACAGCCCGGCCTGATCAGCCAGCCGGTAGGTCCGGGCCAGGTGCACCGGGCTGCGCGCGCTCTGCAGGCCGCCGACCATGACGAACCCGGGCTGGTGGCCGCCGAGCCAGGCCAGGAAGGCGATCCCAGTCTTGTAGTAGTAGGTGGGCGGGCCGAACAGGTGCCGGGCCAGCGGCAGGGTCGGCTCCAGGGCGGCCTCGTACCCGGCCCGATCGCCGGCGTCCAGGGCCTGCAGGGCGACGCCGGCCGCGGGGGCGATGGCGGCGAACACCCCGAGCAGCGCGTCGCTGGCGTGCCGGCCGTCGCCGGCGATCAGGTCGACGTAGTTGAAGTCGTCGCCGGTGTACAGCCGGACGCCGGCCGGAAGCGCCGCTCGCAGCCGGATCTCGTGCTCCGGGTCGAGCAGCGAGACCTTGACCCCGTCGATCACCCCGGCGTGCTCGGTGATCAGCTCGAGCAGGCCGGCCGTGGTGGTGCCCAGGTCGGCCGAGCCCCAGTACCCGGCCAGGGCCGGGTCGAACATCGGCCCCAGCCAGTGCAGGATCACCGGGGCCGAGACCTGGCTCAGCACCCGGCCGTACACCGCCCGGTAGTCGGCCGGGCCGCGGGCCGAGGCGGCCAGTTGCCGGCTGGCCATCAGGATCACCTGGGCCCCGGCCGCCTCGACCATCGCCACCTGTTCCTCGTAACCGGCGGCGATGTCGGCCAGGGCGGACGGCCCCGGCGGCAGGTGATCGGTACCGGCACCGGCCGCGATCCGGCCCCCGCAGGCCCGGGCCTCGGCCGCGCTGCGCCGGATCAGCTCCTGGGTGGTCGGCCAGTCGAGCCCCATGCCGCGCTGGGCCGTGTCCATCGCCTCGGCCACGCCCAGCCCCCACGACCAGAGATGACGCCGGAAGGCGAGGGTCGACTCCCAGTCCACCCCGGCGGCCGAACCGGGCCCGTTGTCGACCCACGGATCGGCGGCCACGTGGGCGGCGGCGAAGGCCACCCGCGAACTCGGCGGGGCCGCCGGGCGCAGCCAGGCCCGGGGCTCGGACGGGTGGTGCAGCAGGATGGTGCCGTCGGCCTGGGGCAGGGCGAGGGACGTCGTCGTCAGGGTCACGCGGTCAGCTCCTGCAGATCCACCCGGCGCCCGGACGCCGACGACTCCAGACCGGCCTCGGCCAGCCGCACCCCCCGGGCCCCGGCCAGGAAGTCGTACGGGTGCGGGCCGTCCTCGACCACGTGCCGGACGAACTGCTCCCACTGGGCCTTGAAGCCGTTGTCGAAGACCCCGTTGTCGGGCACCTCCTGCCACTGCCCGCGGTAGTCGTTGGTCTCGGGCAGGTCGGGGTTCCAGGTGGGGCGGGGGGTGGTGACCCGGGGCTGGACCACGCACCGGTGCAGCCCGGCCACGGCACTGCCGTGGGTGCCGTCGATCTGGAACTCGACCAGCTCGTCGCGGTGCACCCGGACCGTCCACGAGGAGTTCAGCTGGGCCACCACGCCCCCGTCGAGCTCGAAGACGGCGTACGCGGCGTCGTCGGCGGTGGCCCGGTAGGGCCGGCCGGCCTCGTCCCAGCGTTCCGGGATATGGGTGACGGCCAGCGCGCTGACCCGGCGGATCCGGCCGAACAGATTTTCCAGCACGTAGTTCCAGTGGCAGAACATGTCGACGACGATGCCGCCGCCGTCCTCGGCCCGGTAGTTCCAGCTCGGGCGCTGGGCCGGCTGCCCCTCACCGGTGAACACCCAGTAGCCGAACTCGCCCCGCACGCTGAGGATCTCGCCGAAGAAGCCGGCGTCGATCAGCCGCTTGAGCTTGAGCAGGCCGGGCAGGTAGAGCTTGTCGTGGACCACACCGTTCTTGATCCCGGCGGCCGTGGCCCGGCGGGCCAGGTCGAGCGCGCTCGGCAGCGACTCGGCGGTCGGCTTCTCGGCGTAGACGTGCCGGCCGGCGTCGATGGCCTTGATCACCGCGGCCGGCCGCACGCTGGTCAGCTGGGCGTCGAAGTAGAGCGGGTAGTCGTCGTCGGCCAGGGCGCCGTCGAGGTCTGTGGTCCAGTGCGAGAGCTTGTGCTGCTCGGCCAGCCGGGCCAGCTTGGCGGCATCGCGCCCGACCAGCACCGGCTCCAGCTGGACCCGGCTGCCGTCGGCCAGCAGCACCCCGCCCTGGGCCCGGATGGCCAGGACCGAACGCACCAGATGCTGGTTGTGGCCCATCCGGCCGGTGACCCCGTTCATGACCACGCCGAGCGTACGATCCGCCATCGAGTCTCCTTCGGAAAGCGCTTGCCAACGACCATAGCCAGGCGCGAGGCTGAAGGGCAAGGGCCGCTCCGGCGCCCGGCGGCCGGCCGTTCACGGCGCGCGGGTACCGTCGGTGGACGTTCGGGCGGTCGCCGTCGGGACGTCGATCCGGCCGCCGGACGTCGATCGGGAAGGGGCGTCGTGAGCCGACCGCAACGAGGGCCGGGCCTGTGCTCGGTGACCTTCCGGGCCCTGCCGGCGGCGGCCGTGGCCCGGCTGGCGGCCGAGGCCGGGATCGAGGCGATCGAGTGGGGCGCCGACGTCCACGCCCCGGCCGAGCGGCCCGAGCAGCTCACCCGGGTGGCCCGCCTGTCGCGCGAGTTCGGCCTGCGGATCTGCTCCTACGGGTCGTACTACCGGGCCGGCCACAGCCCGGACGACGAGTTCGCGTCCGTGGCCCGGGCCGCCGTCCTGCTCGGGGCGCCCCGGGTGCGGGTCTGGGCCGGGGCACGGGGGAGCGGGCCGGCCTCACCGGCCGACCGCCACCGGGTGACCCTGGCCCTGCGCTCAGCCGCCGATCTGGCCGCCGAGCGCGGGCTGGAGCTGGCCCTGGAGTTCCACGACGGCACCCTGGCCGACTCCCCGGCGGCGGTCCGGCGGTTGCTGACCGACGTCGACCGGGCCAATCTCCGGTCGTACTGGCAGCCACCGGTGGGGCTGCCCGACCAGGCCGCTCTGGCCGGCCTGGAGGAGATGATCGACCTGGTCAGCGGGGTGCACGTGTTCTCCTGGTGGCCGGGCCCGGAACGCCGGCCGCTGGCCGCGCGGGCCGGCCTGTGGCGGTCGGTGCTGGCCGCGCTCGAGCGTCGCGGTGGCCTGCCCGACACGCTGCTCGAATTCGTCCCGGACGACGACCCGGGCCTGCTGGCCGGTGAGGTGGCCACCCTGGCCGCCCTGCGCGGAGCCGTCCGTGCCTGACCCGGTGATCGCCCTGGCCATGCGGGCCGATCTGCCGGCCCGGCTGCTGTCGCCGTCGGCCCGCGAGCGGCTGCTCGCGCTCGGCCCGGTCCGGCTCGACCGGGTCTTCGACGACTTCGGCCCGGTGCCGGACGCCGAACTGGCCCCGGTCGAGGTGCTGCTGACCGGCTGGGACGCCCCGGTGCTGGACTCCGGCGTGCTCGAGCGAATGCCCCGGCTGCGGGCGGTCGCTCATGCCGCCGGCAGCGTCAAGGCGCACCTCGGCCCGGCGGTCTGGGCCCGGGGGATCGCGGTCAGCGCCGCCGCCGGGGTGAACGCCCGCCCGGTGGCCGAGTTCACGCTGGCCATGATCCTGCTCGAGGGCAAGGCGGCCCGGCCGGTGGAGCAGGAGTTCGGCCGCCGCCGGGGGCCGCTCGACCTGACCGAGCGCTTCTCCGGGATCGGCAACTACCGGCGGCGGGTCGGCCTGATCGGCGCCTCCCGGGTCGGCCGGCGGGTGCTGGAGCTGTTGCGGCCCTACGACTTCGACGTGGTCTGCACCGACCCGTTCGTGCCCGGGGCCGAGATCACCGCCCTCGGCGCCCGTCCGGTCGGCCTGGACGAGTTGCTGGCCACCAGCGACCTGGTCAGCCTGCACGCCCCGGCCCTGCCCGAGACCCGCCACCTGCTCGGGCCGGCCGAGCTGGCCCGGATCCGCACCGGTGCGACCTTGATCAACACGGCCCGCGGATCGGTGATCGACCCGGTCGCCCTGGAGGCCGAGCTGGTCTCGGGCCGGCTGCGGGCGGTGCTGGACGTGACCGAGCCCGAGCCGCTGCCGGCCGACTCGCCCCTGTGGGCCTGCCCCAACGTGATCCTGACCCCGCACCTGGCCGGTTCGCTCGGCAACGAGCTGTTCCGGCTGGGCGATCACGCGGTGGCCGAGATCGAGCGGTTCGTCGCCGGCCGGCCCTTCACCGAGCCGGTCCGGGCCCGCGACCTCGACCGGATCGCGTGACCCGCGCCTGAACCACGCTGAACCGGGGGCTGAACGGGGGTGTTCAGCGCCGGCGGGCCGGGGTGCTGTCGCGGAGCACGACCGAGGCCGGCACCCGCCGGACCCGGGCCTGTTCCGGACGGTCGCCGGTGATCATCTCGACCGCGGCCGCGCCGAGCTCCTCCAGGTCGAGATGCACGGTGGTGAGGGCCGGAGCGACGTCCCGAAGGGTGATGATGTCGTCGAAGCCGGCGATCGCGATCGGGTCCGGGACGCCGACACCGTGCTCACGCAGGGCCGCCATCGCGCCGACCGCCATCACGTCGTTGACCGCGAACACGCAGCCGGCGTCGAACCCGGTGGCCAGCAGCTCGGACATCGCCGCATGGCCGCCGTCCCGGGTGAACTCGCCGAAGACGACATCGAGGTCGGTGGCCGGGTGCCCGGCGGCGGCCAGGGCGGCCCGGAAGCCCTTCACCCGGTCCTGGGCGGTGAGCAGCCGGCGCGGGCCGGCCAGAACGGCGAACCGGCGGTGGCCCAGGGCCAGCAGCTCGGTGCCGAGCGCCTTGGCCCCCTTGCGGTTCTCGATCAGCAGGGTGTCGATCGGCAGCTTGTGCTGCCCGATCATGACCGCCCGGCCGCCGGAGGACTCGAACGCGGACAGCTCCTGGCCGAGGGAGTCGAGCAGCTTCTGATCGGCCACCCGGGAACCGGCGATGATGATGGCGCTGGCCCGCTGGCCCCGCAGCGCGGCCACGTACTCCAGCTCCTTCTCCGGACGGCGCTGGGTGCTGGCGATGGTGACGATCAGCCGGTGCTGCTCGGCCGCCCCGACCACGCCGGCCGCGATCGAGGAGAAGTAGGGGTCGGCGACGTCGTGGACCAGCAGCCCGAGCACGTTGGTCCGGCCGCGGGCCATGGCCTGGGCCGGCCCGTTGGCCGAGTAGTTCAGCTTCTCGGCCGCCAGCAGCACGCGGGCCCGCAGGTCGTCGCGGACCCGGCGGGTGCTGCCGTTCAGGGTGCGGGAGGCCGAGGCCAGCGAGACACCGGCCTCGCGGGCCACCTCGGTGAGCGTCGCCGGGCCGTCCTGACGATCGGGCTTGACGTTCATTCTGGGAACCTACCTGTTCGTTCGCCCGGCGCCGGGGTCAGGTCGAGCCCAGCCACAGATTTGATCGCGCCGAATCAGGCCAAAGTACTCTGACCGAGGCGCTTTCCACCTCAACCAGCGGGCGCGCCGCCGGTTCGGCCACCGCTCCGAGTCGCACCAGCACCACCCGCACGTCGTCCTCGTGAGCCGGCAGTGGTGTGGTGATCCAGGGCACAGCGACGTGCTCGCCGAGCGGGGAGGAGCCGATCTCGCGGCGAACCCCCCACTGGCAGCCCGCGGTCAGGTGCTCCCCGCTGCCGGCCAGGGCCAGCAGGCTGATCAGCCGGCCGTCCACGGCCCAGGCGCCGGTGGCGTCTCGACCGCCGGCCGGTGGCGTGCGGGCCGAGGCCAGCGGCCAGCCGCCGAACCGCAGCAGCGACCCGGCCGGGGCTAGGTCGGCCTGCTCGACCCGGGCCACGCGCACCTCCCAGGGCCCGCGGACCAGCGAGCCGACCGTCACCACCGGGCCCCAGCGGACCGTGCCGGCCTTGCCCCAGCCGTAATCCGGCTGGTCGGGCTGGACCCCGTCCACCCAGTGCGCCCGCGAGCGGGACACCCCGGTCACGGCCACCCCGTCGTCGTCCAGGCTGACCAGGTCGAACCCGGAGCGGTAGCCGGCCGGCCCGTGCGGGTCGAGGACGGCGACGCTCGAGTCGAGCGGCGAGGTCAGCGCGGCGCCGGTGAGCGGCGGCACGGTCGCGGTCGAGTAGCCGATCCGGGTGTAGAGCGGGGAGTCGGTCAGCCCCTCACCGGGCTCGCCGTGGTCGGTGCCGTGGTTGACGACCCGCACCACGCCGTCCGCGACCGTGCTGCTGACCAGCCAGCCGGGGGCCACGATCAGCCGCCGGACGTCGGCGACCTCCACCGGCAGGGGCTGCTCGACCGCGGTCCAGACCGGATGATCGGCCGGCAGGGCCAGCCCGAACATGCCCTTCGCCGCCCAGTAGGGCGAGCCCGAACCGGAGTACGACTGGGCCATCGCCGGCCAGGCGTGATGCCAGCCCACGGTCAGCAGGCCGTCGTCGTCGAGGGCGCCGGCGTCCAGGAAGTGGCGCAGCAGGCCCGAGGCGGCCCGCCGGATCCGGCCCGGGGCCAGGGTGGTGGCCCCGGTGGCGGCGCCGGTCCAGAGCGGCGCGGCCACCGCGAACCGGTAGATCAGGCTCCGGCCCTGCATCAGCGGCGCGCCGTCCGCCCCGATCAGGTGGATCGCGTCGTCCAGGTAGTCGCTCAGCCGCGCGCGCCACCGCGGCGCCAGGTCGGGGGCGCCGAACGAGCCGCCGGCCATCTCGGCCCAGAGCAGCGGGTAGAACTGCAGGGCCCAGCCGCAATAGTGGTCGAACGACCGGCCGTCGCCGTCGGCCGACCAGCCGCCCGCCCGGACCAGGTCCTCGTGCCGGGCCAGGGCGGCCTCGATGTCGGCCGGCCGGTACGGGCCGCCGACCGAGGCGACGAAGGTCTCGACCACGGCCTGGAACCAGACCCAGTTGTTCTGCGGGTAGGTCTCACCGTTGACCGTGCTCAGCCAGGTGACAACGTGGGACTGCGCGGCGGCGTCCAGGCGGTCCCAGAGCCACGGGCGGGTCAGGTGCAGGCCGAGCGCGATCGAGGCCGCCTCGACCTTGGCCTGGCCGAGTCGGTCCGGCCGGGGCCAGGTTTCACCCGAGCTCGGGTCGGTGCCGCTGACCAGTCCGTCGCGGTACCACTCGAGGATGCCGAGCGGGTCGGCGCCGTTCTCGCCCCGCACCCGGAAGGCGGCGAGCATGAACGACCGGGCGAACCCCTCCAGGGCGTCGCTGTCCTCGCCGTAGGCGCTGCGCCGGCCGGGCAGCAGCAGCCGGGCCCGGCCCGGCGAGAAGTGCGGTCGCAGAGCCAGAAGCATGGCGTCGGCGGTGGCCGCCCAGTGTTCGCGGGTCCAGCCCGTGATCGGGGACAGGGCGCGGTCCTCCGCCGGCAGGGCCAGCCGCATGAATGCTCCTCTTGCCAGTTCCGGTTCCGATGTGCCTTGACTGCCGAACTCGCACCCCCATATGTTGGAAAGCGTGTTCCGCAGCGCCGCCACGGTACCTGGATCCGGCGCTGAGCAACAGATCTGAGCATTGCAGAAGCCAAGGAGCCAGTTTCACTCGCTGAAGTCCTCATCTATCCGCTACGGGCTTCCCGACCCTCAACCGCCGGGTGCGGCACTCAGTGCTGCCCGCATCCGGCGCGCGTGGATCGGATGGGACGAAAGGAAAACACCGTGCGACTTTCCAGGGCCGTCATCGCGGCGCTGTCCACCACCCTGCTGCTGCCACTGGCAGCCTGCGGGGGCGGCTCCTCAGGTTCGGGCGGCACCGCCTCGGCGCCGGTCACCCTCACCTACTGGGCCAGCAACCAGGGCACCAGCCTGGCCAACGACAAAGAAGTTCTCACTCCGGAGCTGGCCAAGTTCACCGCCGCGACCGGCGTCAAGGTGAACGTCGAGGTCGTGCCCTGGTCCGACCTGCTCAACCGGGTGCTCGCCGCGACCACCTCGGGCAAGGGCCCGGATGTGGTCAACATCGGCAACACCTGGTCGGCCTCGGTCCAGGCGACCGGAGCGCTGCTGCCGTTCGGCGACTCGCAGATGGCGGCGGTCGGCGGCAAGGACCGCTTCCTGGCCGGCAGCCTGGCCGCCACCGGAGCGGCCGGCCAGCCGCCGACCGCGCTGCCGATCTACAGCGAGGCCTACGGCCTCTACTACAACAAGAAGCAGTTCGCCGCGGCCGGCATCAGCTCGCCGCCGGCCACCTGGGAGGAGCTGATCGCCGACGGCAAGAAGCTCACCACCAAGGGCCACTGGGGTCTGGCCGTTCAGGGCGGCAGCATCCCGGAGAGCATCCACTCGGCGTTCACGTTCAGCCAGCAGCAGGGCGGCAGCTTCTTCGACTCGGCCGGCAAGCCGACCTTCGACACCCCGCAGAACGTGGCCGGCATCCTGCAGTACGTCAACACGATGGCGGCCGACAAGATCGTCAACCCGAGCGACGCCGAGTACTCGAACGGCACCGAGGCCCTGCGCGACTACGCGACCGGCAAGGCCTCGATGCTGATGTGGCAGGCCGCGTCCGGATCGCTGAAGCAGTTCGGGATGAACGAGGACGACATCGGGGTGGCGCCGGTGCCGCCGCCGGCCACGCTGCCGGCCGGGGGCAAGAAGGTGACCAGCATGGTCGCCGGGATCAATCTGGGCATCTTCAAGAACACCAAGCACGAGGACGCCGCGCTCAAGTTCGTCAAGTTCATGACGAGCACCCCGACCCAGCAGAGCCTGAACAAGACCTACGGCTCCCTGCCCTCGGTGACCGAGGCGTACTCCGACCCGGCCTTCCAGACGCCGAACGTGCAGGTGTTCCGGGGCGTGCTCAACTCGACCGCCGCTCCGCTGCCGCAGGTGGCCGGGGAGAGCCAGTTCGAGACCCTGGTCGGCACGGTGATCAAGAACCTCTGGGCCGATGCCGCCAGTGGCAAGGCGATCGACGCCGCCTACGTGAAGAGCAAGCTGTCGGCGGCCCAGCAGCAGTTCACCAGCTGATTGCCGATCGGCCGCAGTGACCGCAGCAACGAAAGGATGAGTGTGCTCGAGACACGCGACGGCGACCGGACCGCGCCACCGGAGCAACCCGTGGTGGCGCCGGTCCGGCGCCGTCGCCGTCGTCGGCAGGTGCTGCCCTACGTCCTGCTGGTTCCGGCCCTGCTGCTGGAACTGCTGATCCACATCATCCCGATGATCGCCGGGATCGGGATCAGCCTGCTCAAGCTGACCCAGCTCTACCTGCGCAACTGGCGGCAGGCGCCGTACGCCGGGCTGGACAACTACCGGCTGGTGCTCGACCTGCACGGTGCGGCGGGTAAAGATCTGCTGCACTCGTTCACCGTCACCCTGGCCTACACGATCATCGTGCTGGCCTGCTGCTGGACCCTGGGCGTGCTGGCCGCGGTGCTGACCCAGCGGCCGTTCCGCGGCCGGGGCCTGATCCGCACGATTTTCCTGCTGCCGTACGCCCTGCCGGTGTTCGCCTCGGTGATCACCTGGAGCTTCATGTTCCAGCGCGACACCGGCCTGGTGAACCACGTCCTGGTCGACCAGTTGCACACCGCCGACCAGCGGCCGTTCTGGCTGATCGGCGGGCACAGCTTCTTCTCGCTGGTGATCGTGAGCATCTGGCGGCAGTGGCCGTTCGTCTTCCTGGTCGTCACGGCCGGCCTGCAGTCGATCCCGGGGGAGCTGTACGAGGCGACGGCGATCGACGGGGCCAACCCCTGGCAGCAGTTCCGCCGGCTGACCCTGCCCCTGCTGGCCCCGGTCAACCGGGTGACCATCCTGGTCCTGTTCCTGTGGACCTTCAACGACTTCACCACGCCGTACGTGATGTTCGGGCAGTCCGCCCCGCACCAGGCCGACGTGATCTCGATCCACATCTACCAGAGCTCGTTCGGCACCTGGAACTTCGGCTACGGCTCGGCCATGTCCGTGCTCCTGCTGATCTTCCTGCTCCTGGTGACCGGGCTCTATCTGGCCGTCGTCAACCGGAGGAACAGCGATGCATGAGCCGACCTGGTTGCGCTGGTTCCGGGTGGTCGGGGTGACCCTGCTGGCCGCGTTCGCGCTGCTGCCGGTGTACGTGATGATCTCGTCGTCGCTGAAGTCGCTGGCCGACGTCCAGTCGTCGTTCAGCTGGTTCCCGAAACGGATCACCGTGCAGCCGTTCATCGACATGTGGCACACGATCCCGCTGGGCCGGTACTTCATCAACAGCCTGATCGTCTCGACCGTGGCCTCGGTCTGCTCGGTGGCGGTCGCGCTGCTGGCCGCCTACGCGATCAGCCGGTACCGGTTCGTCGGCCGCCGGCCGTTCACGATCCTGGTGCTCTCGACCCAGATGTTCCCCGGCATCCTCTTCCTGCTGCCGCTGTTCGTCATCTTCGTGAACATCGACCGGCTCACCGGGATCAACCTGTACGGCAGCCGGGCCGGGCTGATCATCACGTTCATGACCTTCACCCTGCCGTTCGCGATCTGGATGCTGGTCGGGTACCTGGACTCGATCCCGCGCGACCTCGACGAGGCGGCGCTGGTCGACGGCAACGGCCCACTCGGCGCCCTGTTCCGGGTGGTGGTGCCGGCCGCCCTGCCCGGGCTGATCGCCGTCACCATCTACGCCTTCATGACCGCCTGGGGCGAGGTGCTCTTCGCCTCGGTCCTGACCGACGAGTCGACCCGTACCCTCGCCGTCGGCCTTCAGGGCTACGCGACCCAGAACAACGTGTACTGGAACCAGATCATGGCCGCCTCGCTCACCGTGAGCCTGCCGGTGGTGATCGGATTCCTGGCCCTGCAACGGTTCCTGGTCGCGGGGGCCACCGCGGGCGCGGTGAAGTAGAGGCCGTCCAGAACTGAGCAGCGTCGGTCAGATGCCGGCGGGCTGGGCGTAGGAACGGGCCCGGGCCGGTCCCGACTCGTCCAGCCACCCCTCGAACAGGTCGAAGAGCTCGGCCGCGGCCCGGGCCGTCCGGGCGGCCTCCGGTGCGGCCAGGTTCTCGATGAACGAACGGGTCTCGCGCCAGCAGCGGGCATTGCGGTCGCGCAGCAGCAGGCTGCGACAGGCCGACGAGGGCACCCCGCCGGCGCTGGCCCGGGCGGCGATCGCGGCCCCGCCCAGGGCGATGCCGTCGAGCACGTAGAGCCGGCCGAGCACCTCCGGCAGGTTCAGCGGAACCGGCGGCGGCGTCGGACGGGGGAGCGCCTGGATCTCGGCGTCGGTCACGCCCAGAGCCCGCAGATCGAGCCAGAGCAGGTGGGTCCGCCGACGGGCCGGCCAGGCCGGGACGGACAGCGAGCGGGTGGTACCGGCCCACCATTGATCCAGACCGGCCTCGATCGGCTCGTGCGCCCCCAGGAGGCGGCTCAGCCACGCCCGGTGCCGGGCGACGTCCCAGGCCCCGCGGTTGAGCTGTGAATCCATCCGTAGGTGCGCGCCTCGAGTGGCTGCGCGAACGCCACCGAGACCGCCAGGAGCCGGATAGTCCGGCATGAGATCTCCAGAACCGCGCTGATCGCCGATCACGGGTCGAGAAGGACCGGCCCACTGCGGTCCCACTCTGAAACTAGCACCCTGTGAACGACCCGACCGGATCCGCAGCCCTGGATCAGCCGACCCGGTCGGCCCGCAGGTCGAGGGCGATGTCGACGATCAGGTCCTCCTGGCCGCCGACCAGAGCCCGCCGGCCGGCCTCGAGCAGGATCGTGCGGACGTCGACGCCGTACGTCCGCGAGGCCGCCTCGGCGTGCCGCAGGAAGCTCGAGTAGACGCCGGCGTAGCCGAGGGTCAGGGTCTCCCGGTCGACCTGCACCGGCCGGTCCATCAACGGCCGGACCAGCTCCTCGGCGGCGTCCTGGAGGGCGAACAGGTCGGTGCCGTGCGGCCAGCCGTTGAGGTCGGCGACGGCCACGAACGGCTCGATCGGGCAGTTCCCGGCCCCGGCCCCGAGGCCGGCCAGCGAGGCGTCCACCCGGATCGCCCCGGCCTCGACCGCTACCACCGAGTTGGCCACGGCCAGCGACAGGTTCTGGTGGGCGTGGATCCCGATCTGGGTGGCCGGCTCGAGCACCTCCCGGTAGGCCCGGACCCGGTCGCGGACGCCGTCCATGGTCAGCCGGCCCCCGGAGTCGGTGACGTAGACGCACTGCGCGCCGTACGACTCCATCAGCCGGGCCTGATCGGCCAGCACCTCGGGCGGAGCCAGGTGGCTCATCATCAGGAAGCCGGAGACGTCCAGCCCGAGCTCGCGGGCGACGCCGATGTGCTGGGCGGCGACGTCGGCCTCGGTGCAGTGGGTGGCGATCCGGACCGAGCGCACGCCCAGCGCGTGGGCCTGCTTGAGGTCGCGGATCGTGCCGATCCCGGGCAGCAGCAGGGTGGTCAGCACGGCCCGCGTCACCTGAGCCGCGGCGGCCTCGATCCAGGCGGCGTCGGTGTGGCTGCCCGGCCCGTAGGTGAGCGAGCCGCCGGCCAGACCGTCGCCGTGGGCCACCTCGATCGCGTCGACGCCGGCCCGGTCCAGGGCGGCCACGATCCGGCCGACGTCCTCGGGGCTGATCCGGTGCCGGAGGGCGTGCAGGCCGTCTCGCAGGGTCACGTCCTGCAGGTACAAGCGGCCGGTCACCGGGCCACCTCCAATCGGTGGGCGATGGTCTCGGCCACCCGCAGCGCGGCCGACGTCATGATGTCGAGGTTGCCGGCGTAGGCGGGCAGGTAGTGGGCCGCCCCTTCGACCTCGAGGAAGATCGACACCTTGGTCGTCACCGGCCCGGCGCCCGGCGGCAGCAGGGTCGACACCGGGTCTTCGGGCGCGACCGGGGCGAACTGCACCTCCTGCTTGAGCCGGTAGCCGGGAACGTATTGCCTGACCTGAGAGGCCATCTCGGCCACCGAGGCGCGGATCGCGGCCGGGTCCGCGTCGCCGATCAGGCAGACCACGGTGTCCCGCATGATCAACGGCGGTTCGGCCGGGTTGAGCACGATGATCGCCTTGCTCCGGGCCGCGCCCCCGACCGTGCGGATCGCCTCGGCCGTCGTCTCGGTGAACTCGTCGATGTTGGCCCGGGTGCCCGGGCCGGCCGAGCGGGAGGCGATCGAGGCGACGATCTCGGCGTAGGGCACCGGGGTCACCCGGGAGATCGCGTGGACCATCGGGATGGTGGCCTGGCCCCCACAGGTGACCATGTTGAGGTCCGGGACGTCGCCGGCCAGGTGCTGCTCGAGGTTGACCGGAGGCACCACGAACGGGCCGACCGCGGCCGGGGTCAGGTCGATCAGCCGCTTGCCGTAGGGCGCGAGGCGGGCCGCGTTGGCCCGGTGCGCGCCGGCCGAGGTGGCGTCGAACACGATCTCGATCTCGGCGAACCCGTCCAGACCGATCAGCCCGTCGACGCCGTCCGAGGTGATCGGCACGCCGAGCCGGGCCGCTCGGGCCAGGCCGTCCGAGGCCGGATCGATGCCGACCAACGCCGCCATCCGCAGGACGTCGGACAGGCGGATCACCTTGAGCATCAAATCGGTGCCGATGTTGCCCGACCCGATCACGGCCACCGCGGTTTTCGGCATCAGTACTCCTTCGGGGCCAATCGGGTACGGACCGTCCCCAGGGGCGAGAGGTGGGCCTCGACCACCGCCCCGGGCTCGAGCGGGACCATCGGCCCGAGCGCCCCGGACAGCACGACCTGGCCCGCCCGCAGCGGGTCGCCCGTCTCCTGAGCGGTCCGGGCCAGCCAGGCCAGCGCCAGCAGCGGGTCGCCGAGGCAGGCCGCGCCGGTGCCCTCCGAGACCGGCCGGCCGTCGACGAGCATGGTCATGACGACGTCCCGGGGCTCGAACCGGCTCAGCGACCACCGGTCCGGCCCGAGTACGAAGAGCCCGGCCGAGCCGTTGTCGGCCACCGTGTCGGTGATCGTGATGTCCCAGCCGGCCACCCGGCTGTCCACGATCTCGAGCGCGGCCACGGCGTGATCGACGGACGCCCGGATCTGGGCGTCGTCCAGATCGCCCTGGTCGAGGTCCGCGGCCAGGACGAACGCGATCTCGGCCTCGACCCGGGGCTGGATCAGCCGGCCCGGCGGCAGTTCGGGCCGGCCGGAGGCGTCCATGTCGGCGAACAGGACGCCGAAGTCGGGCTGATCGACGCCGAGCTGCCGCTGCACCACCGGGGCGGTCAGACCGATCTTGCGCCCGACCACCCGGGCCCCACCGGCCTGGCGGCGGGCGGTCAGCCGGCGCTGGACGGCGTAGGCCGCGGCCACGTCCCCGGCGGGCAGCAGGTCACGGACCGGGGCGCAGGGCCGTCCCCGGGCCCCGGCCGACCACAGCCGGTCCGCCGCCGCCCGGATCGCGGCGGCGAGCGGTCCGGCGTCCGGGTCGCCGCTCAGGTTGCCGTCCGGCACGGTGCGCGGACGAGGCGAGAAGGGCGGCGTCACGACGTCGGGCCGGCCGCGGCGAGCCGGTCGGCCAGCCGTCCGGTCACCTTGCGGTAGGCCCGCGGGTCGACCGGCCCCAGCCATTGCTTGAACCGGGTCAGCCGGCCGACGTTCAGCCCGAGGTCGCCGAGCACCTCGTCGACGTTGTGCATCGAGAACGGGATGATCTTGGTGCCGTGGCAGTGGTGCCCGTTGGTGGCCCCGTCCATGAAAGCCAGCCGGTCGACCACCTGACGGCGCAGCTGCTCCGGCTCGGGCAGCTCGACCTGACCGGCCAGATGGGCGGCGATCCAGACCGCCCCCATCTCGGCGTTCAGCGGGCTGAAGAACGACGAGTTGTATCCGGCGAACGACAGGTGGGGCACCTCGAGCGGGTGAATCTGCCGGTAGAGCATGAAGTTCCCGCGCTCGTCGAGGAGGCGCTGGTTCAGCGCGGGGTCGAGGAAGCCGACGGTCTGGCGGTAGCCGGTCGCGCACAGCACCAGATCGGCCCGGACCAGGCCGCCGTCGCTCAGTTCGACGTAGGGCGCGCCGTCCTTCTCCAGCAGGCGCTTCACCGTGCGGTCGCGGCGGACCGTGATCGCGCCGTCGGCGACCTTCTCGTAGAAGCCGTCGGTGACCAGGCCGATGGCGTTGCGGACGATGTCCTCCATGGAGCCGGCCGGCACCAGGTCGAGCTCCTTGAGCTTGAGCTGGCGGGTGGAGATCGACTCCACCGACGAGAGCATGCGCCGCCGCAGGCCGTTGCCCGGCCCGTGCAGGAACCGTTCCATCCCGTGCGGGTCCTGCCACCGGAACAGGGCCTCACCCATCCGGGTCAGCAGCAGGTACTTGAAGTTGACCACGCCGGCGATCCGCCGGGGCACCTTCCACAGCAGTTGCCGGGCGATCACGTCGGTGCTGGCCGCGACCGCGCTGATCTCCAGCGCGACGTCGCACGCCGATTTGCCGTAGCCGACCACCACCACGGACCGGTCCCGGGCCTGCTCGACGTCCTGAAAATCACTGGCCGCGCAGACCCGCCCGCCGGCCGCGGTGAAGTCGGCCAGCCCGTCGTACTCCGGCACCAGCGGTTCGGAGAAGACGCCGTTGGCCACGACCAGGTGGTCGACCCGGTCCAGGCTGCGGGACCCGTCGAGGGTGCTGCGCAGGGAGAGGTTCCAGCCGTCCCCGTCCGGGCGGAGGTCGGCCCGGGTCACCTCGGTGTCCAGCCGCAACCGCTGCCGCAGCCCGAAAGCGGCGGTGTAGTCGGCCAGATAGGCCTGGACCTGCTCGCCGCTGGGCCATTCCGGGTAGTCCTCGGGCATCGGGAAGTCCGAGAGCGCGTAGGTGCCCTTGGCGCTCTGCGTGGTCACTCCCGGGTAGCGGCGGGACGCGCTCCACACTCCGCCGACGTCGGCGGTCCGGTCGTAGACGACGACGTCGTGACCCACCTGGGTCAGCACCTTGGCCGTGCTCAGGCCGGCGAACCCGGCCCCGACGATGCCGATCCTCACCGCAGCCGCCCTGCGCTCACGCCGTCAATCGTCATCCGTGTCTCCTTCGACAACGCCCACCCGCTTCACCGGGTGGCTGGAGTGACAGCGTCGCCGCGCCGGCCGGAGATACCCAACGACCAGTCCCGCAGAATGGGACGGGGACCCGATCTTGAGCTCAGCGGCGGGTCGAGTAGGCCCGGGAGGCGGCCGCCGCGGCCAGCCGGACGGCCGGCCCGGCCCGATCGGCCCGGACCACGGCGGTCGGGCCGGTGACCGACAGCGCGGCCACCACGTCGCCCAGCGGGCCGAAGATCGGCGCGGCCACGCAGCAGACGCCGATGTTGCCCTCCTCCCGCTCCAGGGCCCAGCCCCGGTCCGGGATGGCGGCCAGCTCCCGGCGGATCGCGGCCGGGCTGGTCAGGGTGCGGCTGGTCCGGGCAACCAGGTCGCGGGACAGGATCTCGTCGACCACCTCGGGGCCGGAGTAGGCCAGCAGGGCCCGGCCGAGGGCCGAGCAGTGGGTCGGCACCGTGCCGCCGACCTGGGTCAGCATCGGCATCGGCCGGTGCCCGGTGATCTTCTCGACGATCAGCACCTCGGGCCCGTCGAGCACGCCGAGCTGGACCGCCGTGTGCATCGCGTTGTACAGGTCCTGCAGGAACGGCAGCACGGCCTCGCGCAGCTCGTGCCGGATCGGGGCCAGGCCGGAGAGCTCGAACAGCCGGTTGCCGATCCGGTAGCGGTCGTCGGGTTTGTCCAGCCAGCCGAGCCGGATCATCCGGTCCGCGGTGCGGTGCGTGGTCGAGCGTGGCAACCCGCATCGGCGGACCAGGGCGGCCAGAGTGAGCTCGCGGTGGGTGGCGTCGAAGGCGTCGAGGATGGCCGCGGCCCGGTTCAGGCCGCCGGCCTCGGTGGCACTGGCGTCCCGTTCAGTGGGACTCATCGTGACCGGAACCCGCCGATCGGGGTCAGGCTCGGACTCACCGTCGAGAACCTCAGCATCGACTCAGCGTACGCCGGGAGGCCGTCATCGACCGCAGAACCGCCCTCGTCGGCGGAGGAGCCAGCGGCATCGGGCGGGCCACCGCCGAGCGGCTGGCCCGCTCCGGCCTGCAGGTGGTGATCACCGGCCGGCACGAGTCGAGCCTGGCCGCGGCGGCCGAGGCGATCGGCCGGGTCGCCGGGTCGCCGGTGCACCACGTGGTCAGCGATCTGGCCGATCCGGACGCGTCGGCCGGGCTGATCGACGAGGTCGAGTCCCGGGTCGGCGGGCTCGACGTGCTGGTGCTGAACGCGGGCGGCCCCACCCCGGGCCGGATCCTCGAACTGGACGACGCCGCGTGGTACCGAGGTCTGGAACTGTTGTTGCTGGGCCCCCTGCGGATGGCCCGGCCGGCTCTGCCCCGGATGGCCGCCCGGGGCTTCGGCAGGGTGATCCTGGTGACCTCGACCGCCGTCCGCAGACCCGAGCCCGACCTGGCCGCCTCGGTGGTGATCCGCTCGGCCTTGACGGCGGCGGCCAAACTGCTGTCGGTGGAGTTCGCGGACCGGGGGGTCACGGTCAACTGTGTGGCACCCGGCGCGACGGCCACCGCCCGGCGGGCCGAGGTGCTCGACCGGCGGGCCGCCGCGGCCGGCGTCCCGGTGGCCAACCTGGACCGGGCCGAGGCGGCGGCGATCCCGGCCGGCCGGGCCGGGGAGCCGGCCGAGGTCGCCGCCGCGGTGGACTTCCTGGCCGGCGAGGCGGCTGGCTACATCAACGGAACGGTTCTGACAGTGGACGGCGGACGGACGGAGGCGATCTGGTGACCGGATTCGACATGGCGGGCTTTCTGGCCGGGCTCTCGGACGTGGTGACGCCGAGTGCGGCCCGGCCGCTGGTGGTGCACGCCGACGAGCTGCAGCCGCTGGACCCGGGGGCGGTGCACAACCCGACCTCGCTGGCGGTGGCCGGCGACCTGCCGACCAAGACCTTCGAGCTGTTCCGGCAGGTGATCCCGGCCGGCCTGACCTCGGACATGCAACGCCACCACCACGAGACCGTGCACTTCGTGATCGAGGGCACCGGGCACAGCGAGGTCGAGGACGAGAGCTTCAGCTGGGCCACCGGCGACTTCGTCTACACCCCGCCGTGGACCTGGCACCGCCACTACAACGACTCCCCGGGCCACCCGGTGCACTTCCTGACCATCGAGAACTCCCGACTGCTCGGCCTTTTCGGGGTCAATCGGCGGCAGAGCGCGGGCCTGGTCACGGTGGCCGAGGCCCGGGCCCTGTTCAAGGAGGGCGACCATGCCTGACGACCTGCCCGAGCACATCAGCATCTGGGCCGAGCTGTCCGACGTCGACCACCAGCTCAGCCACGTCGACGTGGCCGGCGTCCGGACCCGGGTGCTGCGGGCCGGGGCCGGCCCCGACCTGGTCCTGCTGCACGGCACCGGTGGCCACCTGGAGGCCTACGCCCGCGACATCGCCGGGCTGGCCCGGGACTTCCGGGTCACGGCCTACGACATGGTCGGGCACGGCTGGTCCGACCTGCCCGACCGGCCCTACACGATCGACGTCCTCTCCGATCACCTGCTCGCGCTGATGGACGCCCTCGGGATCGAGGTGGCCCACCTGTCCGGCGAGTCGCTGGGCGGCTGGGTGGTGGCCTGGACCGCCGCGCACCACCCGGACCGGGTCGCCCGGCTGGTGCTGAACACGCCGGGCAACATCGCCAACAAGCCCGAGGTGATGGCCCGGCTGGTGCAGAGCACCACCGCGGCCGTCCGCGACCCCAGTGACGAGAACGTCCGGCGCCGGGTCCAGTGGCTGTTCCACGACCCGTCGATGGCCACCGACGAGCTGGTCGGCCTGCGCCGGGCGGTCTACAGCCGGCCCGGGTTCGTCACCGCGATCACCAACACCCTGGTGCTCCAGGATCCGCCCACCCGGGCCCGGTTCAGCTGGGACCCGTCCTGGGTGTCGCAGGTGGCCGCGCCGACCCTGCTGCTGTGGACCGACCACGACCCGACCGGGGGGCTGGACGAGGCCGAGATGCTGCTGAACTGGCTGCCGAACGCCGAGCTGCGGGTGATCAAGGGAGCCGGCCACTGGCCGCAGTGGGAGAAGCCGGACGAGTTCCTGGCCGAACACCGCCGGTTCCTGCTCGAGGTCCCGGCGGAGCCGAGATGAGCGAGATCGTCGGCTTCGTCGGCATGTCGCACTCGCCGTTCGCCACCCTGCTGCCGCCGAGCTCCCCGGGCGAGCCGGGGGCGGCGTTCCTGGCCGACGCCGCTCGGATCGCCGCCGCCGTCGACAAGCTGGCCCCGGACGCGGTGGTGGTGATCGGGCCGGACCACTTCCACGCCAACTTCTACGACGTGATGCCCCCGTTCGTGCTCGGGGTCGAGGAGGCGGTCGGATTCGGCGACTTCGCCAGCACCGCCGGGCCGCTGCCGGTCGCCTCCGAGCTGGCCTGGTCGGTCCAGGCCGGCCTGGCCGCAGCCGGCTTCGACGTCTCGCTGTCGCTGTCGCTGACCGTCGACCACGGCATCGTGCAGAGCTACGAGATGGTCACCGGAGGCACCGACCTGCCCCTGGTGCCGCTGGTGGTCAACACGGCCGCGCCGCCCCTGCCCGATCTGGCCCGCTGCGTCCAGCTCGGCACCGCCCTCGGCCAGGCGATCCGGTCGGCCGATTTCGGCGGCCGGGTGCTGATCGTGGCCAGCGGCGGGCTGTCGCACTGGCTGCCGTCCAACGACCCGCGCGACCCGTCCGTGGTCGGCGAGCGCCGGGCCGCCCTGATCCACGGCCGGCAGGACGCTCAGGCGTTCGCGGCCGCCCGCGAGCCCCGGGTCCGGGCCCTGGGCGGCAATCCGGCGGCGCGGGTGAACGCCGAGTGGGACCGTTGGTTCCTGGCTCAGCTCGGCACCACGGACCTCGACCCGGTGACGGCGCTGGGCACCGACGGCCTGGAGCACCTGGCCGGCAGCGGGGGACAGGAGATCCGGACCTGGCTGATCGGCCACGCCGCGGCCCGGGCCCCGCTGCGCTGGACCGGCTACGAGGCCGTCCCGGAGTGGATCACCGGGATGGCCTCGGCGGCCTCCTTCGACGTCGACTGAGTACCGTGATCAGCGCTGCACGAACACCGCCACGGTGTCGGCCGGCACGGTGAACGTGCCGGTCGTGGGCGTGAACCGGGCCTGCTTCACCACCGGATCGGCTCCGGCCTGCTGCACCGGGTGCAGGCTCTGGGCGGTCCGGGCCAGCCCGGGCAGCACCTGGGTCTGCGTCGCCGGGGTCGCGTTGTAGATCACGGTGATCGACCGGTAGGTGTGCAACCCGCCGCCGTCCAGGTGCTCGGTGATCACGCCGTTCACCGCCCCGGCCGTACCGGACAGCGGGAAGGTGAGCCGCCGCTGCACCGCCGCCGCCGTGGTCAGGGAGAACAGCGGGCTGGACCGCTTGATCCGGACGAAGTCCTGGTACTGGGCCGAGGTCGTGGTGATCGGACCGCAACCCGGCACCAGGGCCGGATCGGCCAGCAGCGGCTTCGCGAACGGCCAGGACGCCTGGTTGCCCGAGGCGAGCGGCAGGCCCCGGCCGAAGCCGTTACCGGTGCGGCAGTCCCAGTGGACGGCGTTGAACCAGTCGCCGCTGTCGTAGGAATTGGCGTCCAGCGACTTGGACCGCAGCAGGTCGCTGCCGGCCTGGACGAAACCCGGCCCCTGGGACAGGGCGGTGGTGGCCAGCGACAGGGCCTGCAGCCGGGCCCGGGCGCCGACCGAGGTCCCGGCGGCCAGCTTGTAGGCCAGGGTGTCGTACAGGTCGAGGTTGTCGTGGGCGTCGACGTAGGTCACTCCTTCGCCGGGCGCGGCCGTGTAGCCGGCCGGCTCGCCGTTGTAGTCCAGCCCGGCCCCGGTGACCGGACCACCCGCGCTGCCGGTGAAGGTGTAGGCCTTCAGGTTGCCGGTCAGCCCGAGCTGCACCAGATCGGTGGCGTGCAGCAGGGCGGCCTTCTGCTCGGCGGCGGTCCCGTTGGCCGCCGCCCCGTTGGGCGCGGTCAGCAGTCCGCTGCCGAAACCCTGGATCCGCGGGTCGTCGTCGAACGGCCCGCCGCCGCGGACGGCGTCCCGGAGCCGGTCGTTGAACGTGCCAATCCCGGTGCCGGCCAGGTTGGCCTGGGTGGCCTGGACGAACCGGGCGTCGTCGGCGACCACGCCGTAGTTCCAGCCCTCGCCGTAGAGGTAGATGTTGCGGCCGTCGACCCCGTCCCGGGAGCGGTCGAGCCGGTCCAGCGAGCTGCGCACGTCGAGCATGGTCTGCTTCGGGTCGAGACCCATCAGGTCGAACCGGAACCCGTCGATCTTGTACTGCTCGGCCCAGGTGGTGACCGAGTCGACCACCAGCTTGTTCATCATCGCGTGCTCGGGAGCGGTGTCGGCGCAGCAACTGTCGGTCGTGACCGCGCCGGTGGCCGAGAGGCGCTGGTAGTAGCCGGGCACGATCTGGTCGAGGACCGAGTTCGGGTCCTGCCCGGCGGCGGCGGTGTGGTTGTAGACGACGTCCAGGACGACGCGCAGCCCGGCGTCATGGATCGCCTGAACCATCTGCCGGAACTGGACCGTGCGGGCGGTGCCGTCCGGTGCCGTCGAGTAGGAGCCCTCGGGCACGGTGTAGTGCAGCGGGTTGTAGCCCCAGTTGTAGCTGTCGGTGGCCTGGACCGTGGCCACGCAGGCCTGCTGCTGGTCGGAGTCGGCCGCGAACGACGGCAGGTCGCACGGCGGCCGGTCCTGGTCCGAGCGCTTCTCCGGGACGCCGGCGAAGTCGAACGCGGGCAGCAGGTGCACGGTGGTGACGCCGGCCCGGGCCAGTTGCCGCAGGTGGCTCGCCCCGGCCGCGGTCGGACGGGTGAAGGCCAGGTAGGTGCCGCGTTCGGCGGCCGGCACGGTGGTGTCGGCGGCGGAGAAGTCACCGATGTGCAGCTCCTGGATCTCCTGCTCGGTGCTGGGGATCGCCGGCGGCGAACCGGCCGAGGACCAGCCCGGGGGGGCCAGGTCGCGGTCGGACAGGTCGACGATCTGGCTCAGCTTCGAGTCGGTCGACAGCGCCAGCGAGTACGGGTCGGTGACGGTGTTGGTCACCATCTTCAGCTCGGTCGGCGCGAAGACCTTCACCTGGTAGCGGTAGAAGCTGCCCTTCCAGCCCGGCTCGCCGGTCACCGACCAGACCCCGGTCGCGTCGTCCCGGGTCATCGCGACCGTGGTCGGGGTGGTGCTGCTCGAAGTGGCGTAACGCTGCAGGGCCACGCTCTGAGCGGTCGGCGCCCAGACCGACAGCTTCGGGGTGCGGTGGCTGGAACCGCTGAACACCGGCCCGAGCTGGGCCCGGCCGGCCTTGTTCGCGTAGAGGGTGTCGAGCACGCCGGGGATCTGCAGGCCGGTGGCGCTGGTCAGGTCGCCGGCCGGGTCGAGGGCGGCCACCGCGACCTGGCCGCGGAGCAGGTCGGCCGCCTTCGCCGCCGTGGCCGGCGGCACCCGGAGCACGTCCAGACCGGCCAGGTTCGGGTACTTCGCCTTCAGCGCGGCGGGCAGGCCGGCCGGGTCGTAGGTGAGCGGAACCACGGTCCCGCCGCTGATCCCCCTCGCGCCCGCCCCGAGGTCACCGTCGGGTGAGGAGGCCAGCTGGTAGGTCGAGCCGGCCGGGTTCGGGCCGAGATCCCAGGCGATGATCTCCGGGGTCAGCCAGTGCGCCTGGCGGGCCTGCAAGCTGGGCCGCGCGGCCCCGGCGTACACGGTCAGCAGGTGGCTGCCCGCGTCGAAGCTGAACGTCGTCGGGTCGCCGTCCTCGGTCACCGTGAACGGGATGTTGGCCCCGCCGGCCAGGCCACCCTCGCCGTAGCTGACGTCCCAGCTCATCTCCAGGGTGGCCTTGACCTGGTAGTCGCCGGCAGGCACGGCGGTGGTGGTGAACGTGTAGGCGCCGTCGCCGTCCGGGTCCTGCAGCCAGCTGCGAAGGCAGTCCGGCGACCAGTCGGACGGGCAGCCGAGCTCGCTCTGGAAGTCGCCGGCCGCGGTGGCGATCGGCTCGGCCACGGTGTCGGTGATCCAGTGCGTCGTCTCGTCGAACAGGAAGGTGACGGCGGCGCCGCCGTCGGGGACGACCAGCGGCACGTTGGCCCCGCCGAGCCCGGCGTGCAGGCCGTAGTTGACGTCCCAGGACTTGTCCAGGGCGGCCTTGTACGAGTAGGTGCCGGCCGGCAGGGTCGCGGTCAGGGACCAGACCCCGTCGTTGGCCCGCCGGGTCATCTGGGCCTGGTCGCAGTCCGGGGCCCAGTCGGCCCCGCAGCCGAGCACATGGTCCAGGTCGCCGGCCACGGCCACCGCGGTCGGGGCCGCGTCGGCCGCCGGGGCGGAGGCGGCCGCGAGCACCGGTAGCGGGGCGAGCAGCAGGAGGGCACCGGTGGCCAGGGCGGCCGCGCGCCGGGATCGTCGGATCATGAAAAGGCCTCTCTTCCTTGAGGGGATGCTTGGGGTGGAGCCAGGAACAGGTCACGCTGATTCAGTTCTCGGACCACCAGACGGTGCTGTCCGGGGGCAGGACGACGCCGTCGCCGGCCGCCTCAACCGGCCGGCTGGCCAGCAGCAGCTCACCGCGCCGGGCGATCCGGACCGGGCCCGATCCCAGGTTCACGGTGCCGGTGAACACCGTGCGGCCGGCCCGGCGGCGGAACGCGAGCACCCCTTGCGGGACGGCGTCGTCCCAGTGCAGGTTGTCGTCGCCGCCGAGCGCCGGGTGGTTGCGGCGCAGCGCCAGGGCCCGCCGGTACATCTCCAGGGTCGAGCCCGGCCGGCCCGACTGGGCGGCCACGCTGAGCCCGGCCCAGTCGTCCGGCTGCGGCAACCAGGTGCCGGCCCCGGGCGGCCCGAAGCCGTAGGGCGGGGCCTGACCGGCCCAGGGGATCGGCACCCGGCAGCCGTCGCGGTAGCCGTCCTGACCGGTCGAGCGGAAGAAGGCCGGATCCTGGCGGGCTTCCGCGGGCAGGTCGAGCACCTCCGGCAGGCCCAGCTCCTCACCCTGGTACAGGTAGGCCGAGCCGGGCAGGGCCAGCATCAGCAGGGTGGCGGCCCGGGCCCGGTGCAGGCCGGTGGGGGCGTCCACCGGGTCCGACCGGCGGCCGGCCACGTCCTGCCCGCTGCTCTGCATCAATCGGGTCGTGTGCCGGGCCACGTCGTGGTTGGACAGCACCCAGGTGGCCGGGGCCGCGACCGAGCGCATCGCGGTCAGCGAGGCGTCGATCACCTGCCGCTGGGCGGCCGGCTGCCACGCCGTCCCGAGGTAGGAGAAGTTGAACGCCTGGTGCAGCTCGTCCGGGCGCACGTAGTTGGCCACCCGCTGCAGGGTCGGCGCCCAGGCCTCGGCCACCCCGATCCGCTCACCCGGGTACTCGTCCAGGATCCGCCGCCAGCTGCGGTAGATCTCGTGCACGCCGTCCTGGTCGAAACAGGGCGTGACGCCGGCCCCGAGCAGCTGCAACTGTTCCTGGTCGCCGAGGTCGGGCAGGCCCGCCGCCTTGACCAGGCCGTGGGCGACGTCGATCCGGAAGCCGTCCACCCCGAGGTCGAGCCAGAACCGCAGCACGGTCCGGAACTCGTCCGCCACCGCCGGGTGGTCCCAGTTGAAGTCCGGCTGCTCGGCCGCGAACAGGTGCAGGTACCAGTCACCCGGGCGGCCGTCCGGGTCGGTGGTCCGGGTCCAGGACGGGCCCCCGAACAGCGACTGCCAGTCGTTCGGCGGCCGTTCGCCGTCCGCACCGGACCCGGGCCGGAAGTGGTAGCGCTCGCGCAGCGGCGAGCCCGGCCCCTCGGTCAGCGCCCGCCGGAACCAGTCGTGCTGGTCCGAGGAGTGGTTCGGCACCAGATCGACGATGATCCGCAGGCCCAGGGCGTGGGCCTCCCGGATCAGGCTCTCGGCGTCGGCCAGGGTGCCGAAAACCGGGTCGACCGTGCGGTAGTCGGTCACGTCGTAGCCGGCGTCGGCCTGCGGGGAGGTGTAGAACGGCGACAGCCACACGGCGTCCACGCCCAGGTCGCGCAAGTACGGCAAGCGGCTGCGGACGCCGGGCAGGTCGCCGATCCCGTCGCCGTCGGAGTCGGCGAAACTTCGCGGGTAGACCTGGTAGATCACCGCGTGCCGCCACCAGGGCGGGTTCTCGACCTCCAGGTCAGGGTTGCGGCGGTCCGTGAGTTGCTCAGTCATCAAGGTTTCCTCAGGTCTTGGTCGCGCCGGCCGTGAGGCCGGACACCAGGTGCCGCTGCACCACGAAGAAGACGACGGCGGCGACGGCCGAGATCATCACCGAGGCGGCGGTCATCGCCCCCCACTCGGCCTTGAACTGCCCGACGAACGTCTGCAGCCCGACGGCCAGGGTGTACTTGTCCGGGCTGGTCATGAACTGGGTCGCGTAGGCGACCTCGCCCCAGGCGGTCAGGAACGTGTAGAACGCGGTGACGGCCAGGCCGGGGCGCGACAGGGGCAGGATCAGCCGCCAGAAGGTGCCGAACGGGCTGAGCCCGTCGAGCCGGCCGGCCTCGTCGATCTCCGGGGTGATGGTGTCGAAGTACCCCTTGAGCATCCAGGCGCAGAACGGCACCGAGATCGTGCAGTAGGTCAGCACCAGGGCGCCGTAGGTGTTCAGCAGGTGCAGCGACGACAGGATGTTGTAGAGCGGCACGATCAGGATCGCCACCGGGAACATCTGGGTGACCAGGAAGGTCCACATCAGCGCTCGGTGACCCGGGAACCGCAGCCGCGACAGCGCGTACCCGGCGCTGGCCGAGATCAGGACGCCGACCACGGTGGTGGCCCCGGCCACGATCAGCGAGTTGCGCATCCAGATCAGGAAGCCGTCGGGCTGCCTGAGCACGTCGCCGTAGTTGGACAGGATCGGGTGCCGCAGGATCTGCCCCGGATCGGCCCAGGCGTCGGCGTCGCCGAACGACATGAAGATCACCCACAGCACCGGGAACACCGCGACCAGACTGACCGTGATCATCACCGAGTGGTAGGCGATCGACTCGGCCCGGCTCCGTTCGCCGCGGCGCCGCCCCCGGGTCGAGGGCGGCTGCGCCACCGCGCTCATCGGGCGTGGTCCGGAGCCGGGCCGGCCAACCGGCGCCGGTAGACGGCCGCGTAGACCAGGAGCAGGACGAGGATCATCGCCCCGTAGGTGGCCGAGCCGGAGTAGTCCCGGACGCCGCCGAAAGCCAGCCGGTAGGCGAACGTGACCAGGATCTGGCTGCTCACCCCGGCGTCCTGGCCGATCAGCAGGAAGATCACCGAGAACTGGTTGAAGGTCCAGATCGTGCCGAGCAGGATCACCGTGCTGCTGATCGGCCGCAGTGCGGGCAGTGTGATGTAGCGCAACCGCTGCCCGGGTGAGGCGCCGTCGACCTCGGCCGCCTCGAGCAGGTCGGCCGGGATGGACTGCAGCCCGCCGAGCAGGGCCACCATCATGAACGGCACGCCGAGCCAGGTGTTCACCGCGATCACCGAAACCTTCTGCCAGAAAGGGTCACTCAACCAGTCCGCGGTCGGCAACCCGGTGGCCGACAGGATCTGGTTGACGATCCCGCTCGGCCCGTTGAGCAGCAGCCGCCAGGCGAAGACGCTGACGAACGGCGGCACCGCCCAGGGCAGGATCAGCAGGATCCGGTAGCCGGTGCGGAACCGGGCCTTCTGGTTCAGCATCAGGGCCAGCCCCAGCCCGAGCGCGAAGTGCAGGACGACGCAGACCAGGGTCCAGACCACCGTCCAGGCCAGCACCGGGTAGAAGTGACCCTCCCGGCCGGAGAGCAGGTTCCCGTAGTTGTCGAGGCCGACGAACCGGTAGGTGGAGGGGATGTGGTTCGGGCCGATGGTGCGCCCGAGGTTGGACTCGTTGGCGTCGGTCAGGGACAGGTACAGCCCGCGCCCGAGGGGGTAGAGCACCAGGACAGCGATCACCAGGACCACCGGGGCCACCATCGCCCAGGCGTACCAGTGCCGGTCGAGGCCGCGGCGCACCCGGGGCCAGGCGGCGGGCCGGGCCCCGGGGCGAAGCGACGCGCTGAGAGTGGAGTTCACTGCTTCGCGTACCCGGGCAGCAGCTTGGCGAACTCGGTGGCCGCGTCGTTCAGGCCGTTCTGGGCGGGCTCGCCCTGAAGGATCTTGATGTAGTCCTGCGAGAGCGGGGTGAAAAGGTCGCTGGCCTGGGGGAGGGCCAGCCGGGGCCGGGCCGTGGCCATCGCCTTCTGGAACGACGCGATCACCGGGTTGGCCTTGACCGCGGCGGTGTACGCCGACGTGCGGGTGGGCAGCGTGGCGTTCTTCTCGGCCACCGTGGCCTGCGACTGGGTCGACGTCATGAACTGCACGAACAGCTCCGACGCCGCGGCCGCCTTGGTTCCGGCGTAGACCACCAGGTTGTGCCCGCCGACCGGAGCGCCGGCGGTGCCGGTGGAGCCGGCCGGGACCGGGGCGATGCCCAGGTTGGCCTGGTCGGTGAACGACTTTCCGCCGAAGATGTCGGACGCCGCCCAGGGCCCGTTGATGATCATGGCCACCTTGCCGTCCTTGAACGCGGCCTGCATGTTGGCGTAACCGTCGGTGTAGGCCGGCTCGGCCGCGGCGCCGGATCTCACCAGTTGCTGGGCGATCTCGACGGCTTTGACCGCCTCGGGCGAGTTGATCGTGATCTTCTTGCCGGCGATGTCGACCATGGCCGCGCCCTCGCCGTAGAGGAACGGCTGCAGGAAGTACGAGTCGGGGTTGAGGTAGATCCCGTCGGCGCCGGCCTTGGCCTTGAGCGCTTGCGCATCGGTGCTGACCTGATCCCAGGTGGTCGGCGCTGCGGTCAGGCCGGCCCGGGCGAACAGCGCCTTGTTGTAGAGCAGGCCGAGGGTGTCGGTGACCTGCGGGACGCCGTAGGTCTTGCCGTTGTACCGGGTGGTGCCCAGCGGCCCGGCCAGGAAGTCGCTCTGGTCGGTGAGAGCGGGCGTGCCGTCCAGGGCCAACAGGTAGCCCTGCTCGGCGAAGCCCGGCGTCCAGCCGACGTCCGAGCGCAACACGTCCGGGGCGCCGTTGCCGCCCTGGGCCGCGGTCTTGAACTTCTGCTGGGCGTCCGAGAACGGCACGTTCACGTAGTTGAGCTTGATCTTCGGGTACCTGGCCTCGAACTGGCTGATCAGCCCCTGGAAGGTGGGCGCCTCGACCTTGGCGTCCGAGGTGTCCCACCAGGTCACGGTGCCGGACACCGAGGCCGGATCGGTGGCCTGCGCAGCTGTGGTGCTGTCGTTCGAGGAGCCGCTGCAGGCCGAGGTGGCCACGGCGAGGCCGGCGGTCAGGGCGATGAGGGCAAGGCCGCGTCGTCTCATGTTCACTCTCCGATGAAGGACAGACATCTGGCGATGTCGGTGAGGTGACGACGAACGTAGCATTGTGACTAACACCTGTTAGTCACAGAACGGTAACGGTTGAACCATCCCAAACCCCTCCCTTGACGGAGTCGCACCAAGCCGCGCTTAATTCGTGTTACTAACTCGTTAGCGCTCGCTTCACCCCGCCCTGCGGCGCCGGAACGGACTCCGGAAGCACGCGCAACAGGGCAGTCGTCAAAGGAGACGGTTTCGGATGAGCACACCCAGAATCAGGGCTCGGTCGACCCGGGTGCGATTGACCAGGGCCCGGTCGACCCGGGCGAGGCTGATCGCGACCGTCGGCGCCGTCGGGATCGTGGCCGCTCTGCTGCACGCGAGCCAGGCCCAGGCCGCGGCCGGCTCGCTCGTGGTCACGGCCGCGGGCTCGTTCCAGTCCGAGCTGGGGTGCTCGAGCGACTGGGCCCCGGACTGCCTGACCTCGCAGCTCGCCGACCCGGACGGGGACGGCACCTACACCTGGCGGACGACGGCGATCCCGGCCGGCCGCTGGGCCGTGAAGGCCACCGTCGGCGCCTCCTGGGCCGAGAACTACGGGGTCGGCGGCGGCGCCGGCGGGGCCGACATCGGCTTCACCGTGCCGGCCGCCGGCAGCGCCACGAACTTCGCCTACAACTCGGCCAGTCACCTGCTGAGCATCAGCACCGGGGGCGGCAACCTGGCCGTGGTCGCGGTCGGCGACTTCCAGTCCGAGGCCGGCTGCGGCGGTGACTGGGTGACCGACTGCGCCGGCACCAGGCTCAGCGACAGCGACGGGGACGGCACCTACACCTGGACCACCTCGGCCCTCCCGGTCGGCACCTGGCAGACCAAGGTCACGGTGGGCGGCAGCTGGGCCGAGAACTACGGCGCCGGTGGCACGGCCGGCGGGGCGAACATCCCGTTCACCGTCACCGCCGGCTCGGCCGAGACCTTCAGCTACAACAGCACCAGCCATCAGCTCACCGTCACCGCCGGGGCCGGGCCGACCGCGAGCCCCACCCCGACACCGACCCCGACGCCGTCCAGCTCGGTCACCACCACCGCGCCGGCCACCACCGCGAACACGCTGGGCGCGATCTACAGCGCGGCGTCCACCACCTTCCGGATCTGGTCGCCGGACCACTCGAACGTCAAAGTCGTTGTCGGCGGCCAGAGTTACTCGCTCAGCCCGACCACGCTGAGCGGCTACACCGACGTCTACCAGGCGGTGGTGCCGGGCGATCTGAAGGACCAGAGCTACCAGTTCTCGGTCGACGGCACGAACGTCCGCGACCCCTACGCGCAGATGGTGAATCCGGGCACGACGCAGGGCATCGTGATCGACGACGCCGCGATCAGGCCGAGCAGCGGCAGCTGGGCCGCGACCCCGGCGCTGACCAACCGGGAGGACTCGGTCGTCTACGAGCTGGACGTGCGCGACTTCACGATCGACGCCAGTTCCGGCGTGGCCGCGGCCGAGCGGGGAAAGTACCTGGGCCTGGTCCGGACCGGGACGACGAACAACGGGGTGAAGACCGGCATCGACCACCTGAAGGAACTCGGCGTCACCACCGTGCACCTGATGCCGACCTACGACTTCTCCTCGACCGTACCCAACTGGGGCTACGACCCGCTGAACTACAACGTGCCGGAGGAGCAGTTCTCCCAGTTCACCGCGCCCGAGGACCGGATCCGCGAGTTCAAGGACATGGTCGACGGGTTCCACCGCAACGGGATCCGGGTGATCCTCGACGTGGTCTACAACCACACCGTCAACAAGGACGTGTTCGGCGGCATCACCGGGAAGTACTACACCGCCGACGACTACTCGGGCACCGGCAACTCGCTCGACGACAGCCGGCCGATGGTCAGCCGGATGATCCGGGACTCGCTCGAGCACTGGGTGCGGGACTACGACGTCGACGGCTTCCGGTTCGACCTGATGGGCGTCTTCCACCACACCGACGTGCAGAGCTGGGGGAGTTATCTGACCTCCACCTATCCCAGTCGCAACCTGCTGCTCTACGGCGAGCCGTGGATGGGCGGCGGGACGCCGGCCACCGAGTCCGACTACGTGCGGTACGGCACCACCGCCTCGATGCAGGCCGGCCACATCGGGGTCTTCAACGGCGCCTACCGGGACGCGATCAAGGGCGGCACCAAGGACGCGGTGATGAACTACATGGCCGGGGCGGGCGACCCGAACGCCGTCGCTCTGGGGATGCGCGGCTCACCGCTGGCCGTCAAGGGCACGGGCGTGCTGTCCGACCCCTGGAACCCGGCCTTCGCCTACGACCCCGGGCAGACCATCAACTACGTCTCGGCCCACGACGACCTCAACCTCTACGACAAGATCACCTACTCCGGGGCCACCGGCGGCGCGTCCGGGCGGGCCGGCCAGATCGACAAGTTCGCCGTCGGTCTGGTGCTCACCTCGCAGGGCATCCCGTTCATCTCCGAGGGTGACGAGTTCCTGCACTCCAAGGTCGTGGGCGGCGACTACGGGACGGCGATGAACTCGTACAACGCCTCGGACGCGGTCAACGCCGTGCACTGGGGCGACAAGGTCACCAACGCCGCCGTCTTCGGTTACTACCGGGACGCGATCGCCCTGCGCAAGGCGACCCCGGGCCTGCGTCTGACCACCTGGGACGCCGTCCACACCCAGGACGCGACCGCGGTCAGCGGGTCGGTGGTGGTCTCCCGGATCAGCTCGAGCGCGGCCGCCCCGACCACGTACGACACGGTTGTGGTGGCCAACCCGACCAGCAGCGCGTACACCGTCAGCCTGCCCGCCGGCACCTGGGTCAAGGTGCTCGACGGCTCGGGCGCGGTGAGCGCCGGCGGCAGCAGCGCCGCCGGTCAGGCGGTGACCGTCTTCCGGAAGAGCTGAGGTCAGGCCGGCGGGCGGCCGGAGGAGTCCCGGACGATCAGCGAGGTGCTGAGCAGCTGATGAGGATGCTGATCCTCACCGCGGATCGCCGAGATCAGGAAGTCGCCCGCCGTCCGGCCCTTGGTCGCGATGGCCTGCCGGACCGTGGTCAGCCGGGGCCGCAGCCAGGCCGATTCGGCCAGGTCGTCGAAGCCGGTGACCGAGACCTGGCCGGGCACGTCGAGGCCGAGGTCGGTGAGGGCATCGACGGCGCCGAAGGCCAGGATGTCGGACAGGGCCAGGATCGCGGTCGGCGCCGGGTCGGCGGCCATCAGGGCCCGGGTCGCCCGGTATCCGTCGGTCCGGGTGACCGGGATCTCGACCAGGGTGACGTCGTCCATCGCCAGGCCGGCCTCGGCCAGGGCCTCGACGATGCCGGCCATCCGGCGGGCCAGCGGCCCTCGGTAACCGCGGACCGGCTTCTCCGGGCCCGGATCCATCGACAGCACGGCCAACCGCCGGTGCCCGAGCTCAAGCAGGTGCCGGGTGACCTCGCGGGCCCCGCCCTGGTCGTCGACGTCCACACTCGGCACGTTCTCCTGCGGATCGCTGTCGACCAGCACGAAAGGCATGTTGCGACGCTCGAGCTCGGCCACCTCGCCGCGGTCGGTCTCCAGACCGCAGACGATGAACCCGTCGACGGCGGCGTAGGGGATCGCCTTCAGCATCGACTCGCGCAGCGGCGGCGTCAGCAGCAGGGTGAAACCCTCCTGGTCGCAGACCTGCCCGACCCCCATCAGAAAGGCGGCGTAGTAAGGATTCTCCATGATCTTGGCCAGGTCCTGGGGCAGCAGCACCCCCAGTGAATTGGTCTGACCGGCCTGGAGCATCCGGGCCAGGGTGTTCGGTGCGTACCCGAGTTCGTGAGCCACGGCCAGGATGCGCTGGCGGGTGGTGGTCGAGACCCGGTGCGGATTGTTGAACGCGAACGACACGGCCGAACGGGAGACCCCGGCCGCGGCGGCGACGTCGCTGGAGGTCGGCTTGCCCTTGCCGGCCCCGGCCGCCGGGCCTGTTCTCGACGGCATCGGCTCGCCCCCACTTGTCGACTGACATCGAGCATAACTCAAGTTACTAACAGTTAGCTCACACCTCGCCGGTGCCCGGTCCGGTCCCGCTCGACGACGGTACGGGCGAGATCACCCGGCGGTGGCCGGACGGGTCGCGGTCGGGTGGGCGGCCAACCACCGGTCGATGTCGTCGCCGGCCAGGGCCGCCCACAGGGTCCGGTTGGCGTCGGTGTCGAGCCTGACGATCGGCAGCTTGCCGTCCGGGCTGCGGCCGGTCCCGGCCACCGGAGCGGTGATGAAAGCCAGGTCGTCGCCCCGCAGGCCGCGCAGTGAGACCGCCAGCGACCGCATCCGGCCGATCGAGAAGTCGTCGTCGGCAGAGATCGCGCTGGTCAGGGAGCCGAGCACCTGGTTCAGCTTGATCGGGTTGGTGAGCGTGCCCCGCTCCAGAGTCTTCACCGAGACGGCCCGGATCCAGGTCTGCTGGCGCGCCACCCGGTTGAAGTCGCCGCCGGGCAGGTTGTGCCGCTGGCGGACGAACTTCAGGGCGGTGGCGCCGTCCATCGTCTGGACGCCGGGGGAGAAGTCGAAACTGGCGTTGCTGGCCGTCGGGGCCACGTTGACCCGCACGCCGCCGAGCTCGTCGGTGATGTCCTTGAAACCGGCGAAGTCGACGATCATGACGTGGTCGATCCGGACGTGGGTCAGGCTCTCCACGGTCTGCACCATCAGCGTCGGGCCGCCCAGGGCGTAGCCGGCGTTGATCTGGTTCTTGCCGTGGCCGGGCACGGTGACCCAGCTGTCCGGCGGGATCGAGGTCACCGTCACCCGTGAGCGGTCGGCCGGGATGTGGGCGATCATGATCGCATCGGTGTGCTGGGCGCCGGTGGCCCAGTCGCTCGGCTCGACCGAGATCTTGCTGTCCGAGCCGAGCATCAGGATGTCGGTGGCGCCGTCCGTGGGGGGCTTGGGCCGGGACTTCTCGGGCAGGGCGGTGAACGGGTTGCCGATCCGGCCGATGTTGTTGTCCAGGTGATGTTCGTAGACCAGCACCGCCGCCACCCCACCGCCGGCCACCAGGCCGCACAGCACCAGCAGGATGCCGAGCAGGCGGAAGGTGATCGAGCGGTGCCGGCGCCGGAACGGCGGCGTCTCGCCGGGCTGCGGAGCGTCCGGGATCGGGGGCCAGACCATGAAGTCGGGCTTGGCCGGGGTTGCCGGCTCCGGGGGCGTCTCGTCCAGGGGAGTCACCACTGGCCTCCTTCGCCGCACTGCGACTGACTACACTGCGTGATCGACAAGCATCCCAGAGGTGATCGAGGGAGATCACATCACGGAGGATGACCGACTCAGGTTCGGCTTGCCGATATTCGCAGGAATCGGTCACCGGGGGTGGGAGAACGCTCTCGGTTCCCCCGAATGCCGGACCCGGGCGTGATCAGGCCGGCTGGGTGACCTTGAGGACGTAGCGACCGGTGCCGGCGGCCGAGACGACCTGCCAGCGGTAGCGGCCGGCCGGGGCCGGATAGCGCACGGACTCCTTCGAGGTGGAACCGTAGCTTCCGGACACCAGAGCCCAGCGGGAGCCGGTCCAGCGCATCAGGTACAGGTCGAAGTCGGCCCGGGCAGGCCCGGACAGGCAGCCGTAGATGGTGCCCCGGCTGTGCGTGGTGAAGGCCTTGTCGGTGGTCAGGGTGGTCCGCTTGGTCAGGCTGCCGGTCAGCCGGGTGCTGTGGCACGGGCTGCCGGTGACGACCGGGGCCGGCGGGGGCGAGGTCGTCGGCTCGGGCGTGGACGGCGTGGTCGGGGTCGTGGTGGCCGGCGAGTCCGGTCCGGGTACGTGCAGGAGCAGGTTGGCGGTGCCGGCCGGGACGTCGTCGAGCACGCCCGGGGTGGCGTCGGCGATGATCGCCGCCGTCACCTGGGCCGGCGGCGCCCCCGGGTGGGCCTGCAGGTAGAGCGCGGCCGCCCCGGCGACGTGCGGGCTGGCCATCGACGTGCCGCTGAGCACGGCGGTCGAGGTGTTCGACGTATTCCAGGTCGAGGTGATCTCGTCGCCGGGGGCGTAGAGGTCGACACAGGAGCCGTAGTTGCTGAAGTCGGCGGCCAGGTCGCCGCGGGTCGAGGCGCCGACCGTGAGCGCCGCGCCGACCCGGGCCGGGGAGTCGTCGCAGGCGTCGCCGCTCTCGTTGCCGGCCGCGATGGCGTAGGTGACGCCGGAGGCGATCGAGGCCTGCACCGCGCTGTCGAGCGCGGCCAGGGCCGAGCCGTCCAGGCTGAGGTTGGCCACGGCCGGGGAGGTGTGGTGCGCCGTCACCCATTCGATCCCGGCGATGACGCCCGAGGTGGAACCGCTGCCGTCGCAGCCGAGCACCCGGACCGCGACGATGCTCACCGCCGGGGCGACGCCGTAGGTGGCCGATCCGATCGTGCCGGCCACATGGGTGCCGTGGCCGTTGCAGTCGTCGGTGCCCAGGCCGTCCGGGACGGCCGTGTAGCCGGAGCTGACCCGGCCGCCGAAGTCCTGGTCGGTGGCCCGCACCCCGGTGTCGATCACGTAGGCGGTAACGCCGGAGCCGTCCCCGGTGGTGCTGATCGTGTGGTCCAACCCGGCCCGGGCATCGATCCGGTCCTGTCCCCAGGACGCCGCGACCCTGGTCCCGGTCGTTCTCACCCGCTGGTCGGCCTCGACGTAGGCGACGGCCGGATCCTGGCGGGCAGCCGTGAGCTCGGCCGCGGTCATGGTGGCCGCGTATCCGTTCAGGGCCCGCCCGTACTTGCTGGTGACGTCGGCGCCGGCGTCCTGGGCCCGGTCCACCGCGGCGTCCAGGCCCAGATTGCCGGCGCCGGTCGCGGGCGCCTTGAGCACCACGATGTAGCGGCCGGCGATGGCGGCCGCGCTGGTCGTTCCCCGCAGATCGGCGGTGTGCAGATCGGCGGTGTGCGGCTCGGCGGCCGAGGCCGGGCCGGCCCCGCCCGCGACGACGCTCGAGCCGACCAGGGCCAGAGCCAGGACGAACGGGCTCCCGGCCCGAACAGCGGAACGCGGAGACAGACGGCTCACGGACACCCTTCGAACGACGAGTCACGCTCAGTAGCGAAAGACTACGCTAAGACGTCACTGGGGCCGAGCACCCGACCGGGGGACACCTGGTCCCGATCCCGGGTCGGCGGGCCGGTCCGCTGCCGCTCACGGTCGGCTGCCGCTCAAAGTCCGGGCTCGGCCCGGTTCCGCGCGGCGGTGGCCGTGGTCGCCACGGCGTTGGCCAGAACGACCGTGGCGATCCCCAGCCACTCGCGGCCGACGAGGACCTGGTCGAGCACGACGATCCCGGCCAGGGCGGCCATCACCGGGTTCACGCTCATGAAGACCCCGAAGAACCGGGCCGGGATCCAGCGCAGCACGATCACGTCGGCGGCATAGGGCACCACCGAGCAGAGCAGGCCCGCGGTGCCGGCGTAGAGCACGGCCGCCGGGGTGAACCGGCCCTGGACGGCGAGCACCACCGCCACCGGCACGTAGGCCAGCGCGGAGATCGTGGACGCCGTGGCCGGCCCCTGCAGGCCGGGCAGGCGGGCACCGACGACGCGGTTGATCAGGATGTAGGCGGCCCAGCAACCGGCCGCCAGCAGGCCGGCCCCGACACCGAAGTAGTCGCTGGTCGGGCCCGGGGCGACCAGAACCACGACGCCGACCCCGGCCGCCACGGCACAGACCGCGTCGATCCGGGTGCGGGAGCCGGCCAGACCCACGGCCAGCGGGCCGAGCACCTCGAGGGTGACCGCGGTGCCCAGGCCGACCCGGTCCACGGCGGTGTAGAGGGAAAGGTTCATCACCGCGAAGACCAGTCCGAGCAGCAGGGTGGGCCGCCACTGGGCCCAGGTGAACCGGTGCAGCGGGGGCCGGGCCACCGGCAGCAGCACCGACGCGGCGACCAGTTGCCGGACGGCGACCACCCCGGCCGGGCCGATCACCGGAAAGGCATGGGCGCCCACCCCGGCGCCGATCTGGGTGCTGACCGCGCTGCCGAGCATGGTCAGCACGGCCGAGGCCAGCCGCCCCCGGCCGGCCGGCTCGCCCGGCACCGCGGGCACCGGCGCCGGCCCGGGAACGGGCAGGTCGGCCGAGATCACGTCGGTCGGGGTCGGCGGGCTCATCCAGCCACTGTGCGCGGCCCCGGGCGTTCCGCATAATGCAGGACCGGGCCGATCTATACGCTGTGGTTATGAGTGTGGAGCTGCGGCAGCTGCGCTGCCTGGTCGCGATCGCCGACCTGGGCACGTTCACCGATGCGGGTATCGAGTTGCACATGTCGCAGGCCGCGGTCAGCCGCCAGATCGCCGCTCTGGAGGCGGAGCTACAGGTCAGGTTGCTACGCCGGACCACCCGGCAGGTCTCGCCGACGCCGGTCGGCGCCCGGGTGATCGCCCGGGCCCGAAAGATCCTGGGCGAGGTGGCCGACCTCGAGCGGGTTCGCGACACCGACCGGCACGAGCTGCGGCTGGGTTTCGCCTGGTCGGCCCTGGGCCGGCACACCACCACGCTGCAGAAGCGCTGGCTGGCCGAGCACCCGGACACGCCGCTGGTCTTCGTCCAGGCCAACTCGCTGACCGCCGGGCTGAGCGAGGGCACGGCCGAGATCGCCGTGGTCCGGCGCCCGCTGGACGACCACCGGTTCGAGCTGGCCCTGATCGGCACCGAGGCCCGGTACGCCGCCGCGGCCGAGGACGACCCGTGGGCCCGGCGGCGCTTCCTGCGGCTGGCCGACTTCGCCGGCCGCACGGTGTCCCTGGACGCGCGGACCGGCACCACCACCACCGACCTCTGGTCGCCCGCGACGATGCCGGCCGAGTTCCGGGAGAGCCGATCGGTGGACGAGTGGCTGACCCAGATCGCGGCCGGCCAGGCGGTGGGCATGACTAGCGAGGCGACCATGGCCCAGTACCCCCGGCCCGGGGTCGTGTTCCGCCCGGTCCGGGACGTGCCGCCGCTGCCGGTCTGGCTGGCCTGGTGGCGCGACGACCCGCCGGCGTTGCGGGCCGAGCTGGTTCAGCTGGCCCGCACCATCTACGCCGTCGCACCTGTGGCAAGACCGTGACGTATCACCCGTGGCCGGGCCGCGCTCCCTGAGTTAGCGTGTTGGTGAGGTGGGAGTGATGATGGGGGATTCGCAGAACGGCCGGCCCGACCTGCTGGGTGGCCGGTACCTGCTCGGCGAGGTCATCGGCCGAGGTGGCATGGGTGTGGTCCAGCGGGCCTGGGACACACAGGTCGACCGCTACGTGGCCGTCAAGCGGCTGCACGAACTGGCCACCGACCCGGAGTGGCTGGCCCGGTTCTCCGCCGAGGGCCGGATCCTGGCCGGTCTGAGTCATCCCGGGCTGATCACCGTTCTCGATGCCGCGGCCGAGGACGACGAGCCCTACCTGGTGATGGAGCTGGTGGTCGGGGCGCCGCTGAGCGAGCGTTGTCGCGGCGTCCGGATCGAGCCGGGCCTGGTCGCCTCGATCGGGGCCCGGGTCGCCGACGCCCTCGACTACGTGCACGAGCGCCGGCTGGTCCACCGCGACATCAAGCCGGCCAACGTGCTGCTGGCCGACGACGGGCGGGTCAAGCTGGCCGACTTCGGCATCGCCCGGCTGGTCGACAGTGTCTCGCCGGCGACGTCCACCGGGGTGATGTTCGGCACCGTCGGCTACCTGTCGCCGGAGCAGGTCCGCAGCGAGCCGGTCGGAGTGGCCAGCGACATCTACTCGTTGGCCCTGGTGCTGATGGAGGCCCTGACCGGGGCGCCGGTCTACACCGGAGCGCCCGGAGCCGTGGCGCTGGCCCGGCTGACCAACCCGCCCCGGCTGAACGAGAACTTCTCGCCCGCCTGGGGCCAGCTGCTCAAGGTGATGACGGCGGCCCAGCCGCAGGACCGGCCCACCGCCGCTCAGGTGGCCCGTCAGCTGCGCCGGATCCTGAGTGCCTCCGGGCCACCGGCGAGCCCGGGCCTGGTCGCGCCGCCGAGGTCGCAACCGTCCTCGGTGCCCGCGCTCGTCGTCACGGCTCCGGTCCCGCCCAGCGAACTGGTCGGCACCGCCGGGCCCGCTCGCCCCGCCCAGCCGGCCGGGCCGATCGGGTGGATCGGGCCGACCGGGCGAATCGCGGCGCCGGAACCGCTCAGCCCGCTGGTCCCGCCCCGGTCGCGCCGGTCGGGCGGGCGGCTGCTAGTCGGGGCAGGCGCGGTGGGCGTGATCGGTGCGGCCCTGCTGCTCGGGCCCCTGCACCCGGGCTCCGGCGGCTCGAGCCCGGGCACGGTCGCGAGCGCCGGTTCGCCGGCGGCCACCGTGGCGCCGAAGCCGAACCCGGCCCGGGTGGCCACCGAACACGTGCAGGACGCGGTCACCAAGGCCAAGGACGACGCCACCGCCGATCTCAAGGACCACGCTCACCACGAGATCACCAAGGCCGAGAAGGCGGCTCGCAGGCAGGCTCGCAAGCTGGCCCGGGCGGCGGCCGACAAGGCTTCGACGACGGTGGACGACGTCTGGGGCAACATCGTCGACGCGATCACCGGAGACGACTCGAGTCACGGCTGACCCGCGCGCCGGCGTCCGGAGGCACCGACTACCGTGTCCGAATGACGCCGAATTGGGGAGACGTCCCGAGCTGGTTCGAAGCCGTCGGAACGGTCGGAGCGCTCACCGCCGTCTCGGTCGCCTGGCGTCAGGACCGTCGCCGCAGTCACCTGGAGAACGTGTCGGCCCAGGCCCGGGCCTTTCACATGTGGATCGCCCCGGACGACGCCGGCCGGCCGGCCTGGCGCTACGTCAACCCGGTCGGCGGGGTGATCCGCCGGGTGGTGGTGACCGTCTCGGCCGACGACGACCCGATCTACGACCCCGGGGCCGCGACGGTGACCAAGGGCGAGCCCCGGGTCCTGCTCCCGGCCGCGGCCCCCGAAGAGGTTGTCGCGGCTGGCCGACCGGCTCCCGCCGCCGCGGACACTGCTCCGACCGAGATCCTCGAGCCGGTGAAGCCCGAGCCGCCCGAAGACCCAGGCGTGACGGAGCCGACGGCGGAGGTGTGGGCAGCGGAGCAACCGGCCGGGGCGCCGCCAGTCACGAAGCTGCCGTTGGCGAAGCCTCCGGTCGAGAAGCAGCCCGCCGAAACGCAGCCCGCCGAGGAGCCGCCAGTCGACAAGCAGCCGGTCGACAAGCAGCCGGCCCGTGCTTACGCGCCGGACCAGGCCTTCTTCCAGCTGCTCGAGCCGGCCGGCCAGGCCACCAGCCGATCGCCCGACCTCGCTCCGGAGATCGAGGACTGGACCATCGCCTACATCGATTTCGACGACGCGGCCGGCCGTCGCTGGCGGCGGGACGGGGACGGTCTCGGTGTCATCACCAGCAGCGGCACCGTCCGCTGGGAAGGCCACCTGAGCTGACGAGCAGCCGGTACCGGAAGGTGCCCCGGACCAGAACCTGCTCCGGGTCTCGCCCGAACCGGCCGGCGCTGACCTGATCGGGCGGTCGGGGCGCCCGGCTCACCCTGTTGCCGCAGAAGGAGATCTTGCTCGATCCCCGAAGACGTCGCGGCCGCGCTCGTCCGGCCGACGCACGGGCCCGCACGGCGGTCGAGGTCAAGTTCACGTCGTTCACCGGTGAAGCGGCCGGCCAGTGAAGGAGGAAGAGCGAGCCGGCGGTCAGAACGGCGGCTCCCCAAGATCAGCGGCTCCACCCAGCTTCACCGCGCTTCATCGACGCGGAAGCCATGGCCCTCGGTGCTGCTCGGCTCCTCCCGGTCGCGACCGGTCCCGTACGACCCGGTGGGATCGTCAGCAGGAGCAGCGGGCCTGCCCTTGTCCGAACCCCCGATCTGCTCGTCGGCCGCGGTGCGGCCGATCTTCGGTCGATGGCTGAGCTAGATGTGCCCAGTCGGACTGGTGATGATGACGGTTCCCGCCGGGTGGTCGGGGTTGTCCGACAGCCGGTGGGTCCAGCGCCCCTCGTGCTTGAGCCGGTGGTGCCGTCGGCATTCGGCACAGAGGTTCTCTTCGCTGGTGGCGCCGACCGGGTACTCGATCAGATGGTCAAGGTCGCAGCGGACGGCGGGCTGGGGACAGTTCGGAGTTCGACACGTGACGTCGTGGGCCCGGACGTGCTTGCGCAGCGGTGCCGGCGGGGCGTAGACGGTGCGCCCGTAGTCCAGCAATTGCCCGTCGACCGGGTCGGTGACCAGGCGGCGCCAGGTGCTCCCCTCGGCGAATGCGAGGGCTCGGGCCACGGCGGCGGTGATCAGCCCGTGGCCTTCGAGTGCGGCCGGGTCGTTGGCCAGGCCGAGCAGGGTCTCGAGGTTGGTGGTGATGTTCACTCTGGCCGCCACCGCGGAGCCGGACGAGCCAGGCTTGTCTCGGCTGCCCGCCCTCGCCGGCCGAGGAGCTTGCGCAGATTGGCCGGCGGAGGTTCCCGACGAGGACGAGCTTCCTCAGTCGTCGGGCTCATCGTGGCCGTCGCAGGTGCAGACGTCGGGGCCAGGTTCGCCGTCAGGGTCGTAGGGCACATCGCCGGTGGCGGGGTCGACCTCCGGGATCACGATCACCGACTCCGGATCGAAGTCGTCGGCAGCATCCCGGTCCTGGTGCTGGTGATGGTCATGCTTCTGGTCCCGGTCATGGTCCCGGTCCCGGTGCTGGTCCTGCCGCTGGCCCCGGTCCTGCCGCTGGCCCCGATCCTGCCGCTGGCCCCGGTCCTGGTGCTGGTCCTGCCGCTGGCCCCGGTCCTGGTGCTGATCCTGCCGCTGGCCCCGGCCCCGGTCGTGCTGCTGGTCGTGCTGCTGGTCCTGGGACTGTGGTCGGTGCGGGTCGTGCTCGGGGAGGTGACCATGGATGACCAGGTAGGAGAGGGTGTCGGTGCGAAGTTGATCCAAGGTTCGCTCGTCGCCCTGGGAGCGCAGCAACCTGGCATAGGCGTCGAGTGAGTCGTAGACGACTGCACCCTCGACCAGGGGCATGCGGGCGAAGAGATCGCCGGTGCCGTCGGCGGGGTTGGGGCGGAAGCTGACGAACCGACCGCGAACGTTCTCCGCTGCCTTGCGGGACGCGTATTCAGGATCCAGCCGGGCGATTGCGGTGGTCACAACGAGTTGCCCAGACCTGCCGTCGTCTGCCGGACGGCTCGCTTGAGGATCTGCTCCTCCAGTCGCTCGGCGATCTCTCTCGCTGCAGCCTCGGCCACGGCCGGCGAGAGCCCGGCTCGACGGGCAGACTGATAGTGCTCGTCGGCCAGAGCTCCGGCGTGCTTGGCGATGATCTCCACCCGGGGCATGTCGAGGCGGCCTTCGGCAAGCGTGATGAGCGTTTGTGGCAGGCGGGAGGTGACGGTGACCGAAGTGGCGACCAGTTGGCCGGCCCTCGACTCGGAAAGGTTGAGACGAGCGGCGATCTCGGCTTCGGTCAGGTCGGTGCTGGTCAACGGACATGGTGAGCGCCTGGCCCGCCTGGCCCCCGAGCCGCTGCGCTGACGCGGGGGCGACGGGACCATGCAGGGCATCGAATTCAAATGCGCGATGTCGAGCAGACGGCGGGCTTCGGCCGCGCCGATGTCGGCCGTATTGAGTGCGGCCTGCTCGACCACGTCGTATCCGCTCATGCCCTCCAGGGACTGGCGGTACTCCTGCAGCCAGGATGACGAGTCAGCCCGATCCATGGGCGGGGCGGGTGGTGATTGAATGGACATACGTTCGAGTGTAGATACTCGTCAGTCAGGCAGCAAGGCCCCGAAATGCCCTATGGACAACTTAAAAGCTTTGTTTACCAACACGTTTCATTGTCGTAACTGAGGCGGGGTGACGCGAGGGCAGGACGGCGTCGGGGTGAGACGAAGCATCCTTGCGAGCCGGCGCGAGATGGTCGCGACAACCGCCCCGTCGCTGCGCCGGTGCCGCCTACGGATCCTCGTGGTGCCGACGTCGGTGATCTGCGATGCCGGCCGGCGCGCGATTCTCGGCGTCCTGGCCCAGCGCTTCTCGTCCTGATCCAGCCGGGGCGTTCGGTCCAGCGCGGCTCGTCCTGGTCCACCTGGCTCGACGCGGTTCCAGCCGGGCTCGACGCGGTTCCAGCCGGGCTCGACGCGGTTCCAGCCGGGCTCGACGCGGTTCCAGCCGGGCTCGACGCGGTTCCAGCCGGGCTCGACGCGGTTCCAGCCGGGCTCGACGCGGGCCACCTGGGCTCGACGCGGTCCAGCCGGGCAGCGGCCCGCTCCGGGGTCGCGCGATCCAAGCGTAAGGCTCCGCTGAGGTTCTGTCGTTGACATCCTCCGGAATGTCTGTTTACCTGCCTTCAAGCAATAAGTTACTAATGGTTACATTCACTGTTTGAGAACGTCGTCCTACATCGGGATCGGCCGGAGCCGCACCGGTACACCTCGAAGGCGATTCTCCGACAACACCTTTCACGACCAATGCGATCCCGGAGTCAATCTCCTGAGAGAGCCGAGCTGACCCTTACCCCCTTTTGATGAGCCATGAATTAAGTGTCGCTCAAGGCAGCGTTACGGCTGTCCACCGGGCGGCACCGCTCAGTTCGGATCCGTCGTACTGCGGCCGCCCTGGCCCGCCCGCCCCCTGGAGAAGACATGAAGCTGTTCCCGAAAACCGGCCCGGAACCCGATCGGCCCCATGGCCGGCGCCGCCGGGCGACCGCGCTGGCCGCCGTCACCGCGCTCGGCTCGGCCGGGCTGGTCCTGACCCAGATGACGTCCGCGCAGGCCGCCATCTCGCCCAGTGGTTGGTACACCGTCGTCGCGGCCAACAGCGGCAAGTGCGTGGACGCCGCCGCGGCCGGCACCGCCAACGGAACCGCCGTCCAGCAGTACGCCTGCAACAGCAGCGCCGCCCAGCAGTGGCAGTTCCGGACGGCAACGGATGCGGGCTACGTCACCGTGGTCAACCAGAACGGCTCCCAGCCGGCCTGGGACGTCGCCGGGCCGTCGACCGCCGACGCGGCCAAGGTGCATCTCTGGGGCCAGGGTGGCTGGGCCAGCCAGGAGTGGCAGCCGGTCCAGGAAGCCTCCGGCCGGTATCACTTCGTCGACAAGTACAGCAACAAGTGCCTGGACGTGCCGTCGGCCTCGACCGCCGACGCCGTCCAGCTGCAGCAGTACACCTGCAACGGGACGACGGCCCAGTCGTTCACGCTCACCCTGGTCGGAGGCACCAGCACACCCACGCCGACGCCGTCCACCAGCTCGAGCAACCCGCCGGTGACCAACCCCGACCTCGGCCCCAACGTCACCGTTTTCGACCCGTCGATGTCGAGCTCGAGCATCCAGTCCAAGCTCACCTCGGTGTTCAACAGCCAGCAGAGCAACCAGTTCGGCTCCCAGCGGTACGCCCTGCTGTTCAAGCCGGGCTCGTACACCGTCGACGCCAATGTCGGCTTCTACGAGCAGGTGGCCGGCCTCGGCCTGTCCCCGGACGACGTGACGATCAACGGCGGCGTGCACGCCGAGGCCGACTGGTTCCAGGGCAACGCCACCCAGAACTTCTGGCGCTCGGCCGAGAACCTCTCGGTCAAGCCGACCAGCGGCACCGACCGCTGGGCCGTGTCGCAGGCCGCGCCGTACCGCCGGATCCACCTCAAGGGCAATCTCGTGCTGGACGACGGCGGTTGGTCGAGCGGCGGCCTGATCGCGGACTCCAAGATCGACGGCAACGTAAACTCCGGCAGTCAGCAGCAGTGGCTCACCCGCAACAGCCAGATCGGCAGCTGGTCCGGCTCCAACTGGAACATGGTCTTCGCCGGCGTCACCGGAGCCCCGGCCCAGAGCTTCCCGAACCCGAAGTACACCACCGTGGCCCAGACCCCGGTCACCCGGGAGAAGCCGTTCCTGTACGTCGACGCGGCCGGCGCCTACCAGGTGTTCGTCCCGGCCGTCCGGACCAACTCCACCGGCCCGAGCTGGACCTCCGGCACCACCGCCGGCTCGTCCATCCCGATCAGCCAGTTCTACGTGGTCAAGGCCGGCGACACCGCGGCCACGATCGACACCGCTCTCGCGGCGGGCAAGAACCTGCTGGTCACGCCCGGGGTCTACCACCTGAGCGACACGATCCGGGTGACCCGGCCCGACACCGTGGTGCTCGGCCTCGGGCTGGCCACCTTCATCCCCGACAACGGCGTCACCGCGATGACCGTGGCCGACGTCGACGGCGTCAAGATCGCGGGTCTGCTCTTCGACGCCGGCACCACGAACTCGCCCTACCTGCTCCAGGTCGGACCGGCCGGCTCGAGCGCCACCCACGCCGGCGACCCGACGTCCCTGCACGACGTGTTCTTCCGGGTCGGCGGGGCCGCCGTCGGCAAGGCCTCGGTCAGCCTGGAGATCAACAGCAGCAACGTGATCGGCGACCACACCTGGATCTGGCGGGCCGACCACGGCAGCGGCGTCGGCTGGACCAGCAACACCGCCGCCCGCGGGCTGAACGTCAACGGCAACAACGTGACCATGTACGGCCTGTTCGTCGAGCATTACCAGAACTACCAGGTCTACTGGAAGGGCAACGGCGGGCGGACCTACTTCTTCCAGAACGAGACGCCGTACGACGCACCGGACAACAACCTGTGGGCCTCGTACAAGGTCGACGACTCCGTGACCAACCACGAGGCCTGGGGTCTGGGCGCCTACGCCTACTACACGGCGAACCCGAACAACACCCTCGACCACGCCTTCGAGGTGCCGAACACCTCCGGGGTCAAGCTGCACGACCTGATCACCACGGTGCTCGGCGGGTCCGGGCACATGACCCACATCGTCAACAGCACCGGCGCCGCGGTGAGCCCGAGCAGCAACGTGGCCACCCTCGTCTCCTACCCGTGACTCACCCCTAACAACCAGGAAAGCAGGCTCACCAGATGGCATTGCGCAACGCACCCCTCCGTTCACCCGGTCGCTCGACGGCGAAGATCGTGGTCACGGCGTCCGGCCTCACCGCCGGGCTGGTCGCCTTCGGCCTGATCAGCGCGGCTCCCTCCGGCGCGGCCACCGCGACCCTGCTCTCGCAGGGCAAGCCGGCCACGTCGTCCTCGGTCGAAAGTTCGCAGTACCCGGCCTCGCTGGCGGTCGACGGCAACACCGGCACCCGCTGGAGCAGCGCCTACACCGATCCCGCCTGGATCCAGGTCGATCTGGGGGCCGTCGACAGCATCTCCCGGGTCAAGCTCAGCTGGGAGACCGCCTACGGCAAGGCGTACCAGGTGCAGACCTCGAGCGACGCCAAGACCTGGACCACCGCGTACAGCACCACGACCGGTGACGGCGGCACCGACGACCTGACCGGCCTGACCGCCACCGGCCGGTACTTGCGGGTCCAGGGCACCAAGCGGGCCACCCAGTGGGGCTACTCGCTCTGGGAGTTCCAGGTCTACGGCACCGCCACCGGCGGCGGCACCCCGACCCCGACGCCGACGGTCACGCCGATCGGCACCGGGACCGGCCTGGACGACCCGCACGAGAAGGACATCGCCATGCAGTTGGTGTCCAGTGCCGAGAACTCGTCGCTGGACTGGAAGTCGCAGTACGGCTACATCGAGGACATCGGCGACGGCCGTGGCTACACCGGCGGCATCATCGGGTTCTGCTCCGGCACCTCCGACATGCTGGCCCTGGTCGAGTACTACACCGCCCAGGAACCGGGCAACGGCCTGGCCAAGTACCTGCCGGCGCTGCGCGCGGTGGACGGCACCGACTCGCACACCGGGCTGGGCAGCGCCTTCACCACCGCCTGGAAGACGGCGGCCAAGGACAGCGTGTTCCAGGCGGCTCAGAACGAGGAGCGCGACCGGGTGTACTTCAACCCGGCGGTGCGGCAGACCAAGGCCGACGGCCTGCGGGCGCTGGGCCAGTTCGCCTACTACGACGCCATCGTGATGCACGGCCCCGGCGACGACGGCACCAGCTTCGGCGGCATCCGCAAGACCGCCATGAGCCACGCCAAGACGCCGGCCCAGGGCGGCAACGAGGTCACCTACCTCAACGCCTTCCTGGACGCCCGCAAGGCGGCCATGCTCACCGAGGCCGCCCACGACGACACCAGCCGGGTCGACACCGAACAACGAGTTTTTCTCCAGGCCGGGAACCTTGATCTGCGCCCGCCGTTGAACTGGAAGACCTACGGCGACAGTTACACCATCCAGAGCTGACCTGCGGGGGGCGGTGGTCTGCAGATTCAGGGCTGCAGACCACCGCCCTTTTCTGGTAAAGACCAGCTCAGGGCCGGTGTCCAGGAACAATAGGGTTTTCCCTACTCTTCGGTAGATCTGCCTTTCTGAGAGCATTAAGTGTTGACTCTTAACATATTGGTGCAACAACCTCTCCTTGCGTTCCCTGACGCCCACACGCAAGGAGTTCCGCAGTGCATCTCCGCAAGAAGCTTCTGGGCGCCGTCGCGATCCTCGCGATGGCGGCCTCGGCCACCCTGGTGGCCGCCGGATCACCGGCCTCGGCGGCCGGGCCCAGCCTGCTGCCGCTCACCTTCACCAACAACACCGGCCGCGGTGACGCCGTCTACCTGTACGTGATCGGCGTGAACCTGAACACCGGCAAGCTCGGCTACGCCACCGCCGGCGGCACGTTCACCAACTGGCCGGCCGGCGGCAACCCGCCCACCCCGGCGCCCGACGTGGCCATCGCCGGCCCGGGCAACGGCGCCACGACGACCGTGCAGGTGCCCCGGGGCATGTCCGGCCGGGTCTATTTCTCGCTCGGCAAGAAGCTCACCTTCCTGCTCACCCCGGACGGCCTGGTCCAGCCGGCGCCGTGGGCCGGTGGTGACGCCAACCGCGACACCCTGTTCGACTGGAGCGAGTTCACCTACAACGACGCCGGCCTGTGGCTGAACAGCTCGCAGGTCGACATGTTCGCGGTGCCGCACACGGTCAGCGTGGTCACCAGCACCGGGGCGACCAAGTCGACCGGCAGCCTGGTCGCGAACGGCCGGGACAACGTGATCAACGGGATCAAGGCCCAGGCCGGTTGGTCCGGCTCGGTCTACACCCGGGCCGACGGCACCGTGCTGCGGGTGCTCGCCCCGGGCAAGGCCGCCGACGCCGGTGGTCTGAGCGCGACCTACCTCGACCCGTACATCACCAGCGCCTGGAACGCCTACACCAGCAAGACGCTGACCGTGGTGCCGTTCGCCGACCAGCCCAACACCAAGTACTTCGGCCGGACGTCGGGCAGCACGATGAACTTCACCAACGCCGCCGGCCAGCAGGTGGCCTCGTTCAACAAGCCCAGCTCGGCCAACGTCTGGGGCTGTGACGGCAACCTCGGCGCGCCCAACGACCAGATCGTCGGGCCGATCGCGCGGACCCTGTGCGCGGCCCTGAACCGGGGCACGCTGGGCACGATCGACACCCAGCCGAGCACCAACGGGGCCGACTTCTACAAGAGCAACCCGACCAACCAGTACGCCAAGCTGGTGCACGCCAACATGGCCGACGGCAAGGCCTACGCCTTCGCCTTCGACGATGTGGGCAACTTCGAGTCCCTGGTCAACGACGGCTCGCCGCGGGCGGCCGGGATCACCCTGAACTCGTTCACCGGTGGCGGCGGCACGACCACCCCGCCCGGCGGCGGTGGCATGACTACCACCACCCCGGCCGCGCCGAGCGGCGACACCACCCGGCTGGCCAGCAACTGGAACGGCAAGTGCCTCGACGTCAACGGCGCGAACTGGTCGGACGGCGTCCCGCTGCAGGTCTGGTCCTGCAACGACAGCACGGCCCAGAAGTGGACGTTCTCCGGCGGCGCGATCAAGGGCCCGAACAACAAGTGCATGGACGTCGCCTGGGGCTCGACCGCGAACGGAGCGGTCGTCCAGATCGCGACCTGCTCGGGCAACGCGGCCCAGCAGTTCGTCCTGAGCTCGGCCGGCGACCTGGTCAACCCGCAGGCCAACAAGTGCCTGGACATCAAGGACTGGAACCCGAACGACGGGGCCAAGCTCCAGCTCTGGGAGTGCGGCGGCACGGCCAACCAGAAGTGGCACAAGGTCTGAGCCGGACAACCAAGGTCTGAACTCAACACCAAGGGTCTGAGCTGAACGAGACCGTTCGGCTCGAGAACGTGCGGCCGGTCCGGGGAGGTCACCCCGGACCGGCCGCACTGTTGGTTCAGGAACCCGATCCGAAAGCGGTCAGGAACTTGTCCCGGAAGGCGCTCATCGGCCAGACCGGTGCCTGCGGGCCCGGCTTGAGACCGGGCGTCCAGCCCCAGCTGCCGACCTTGTCCAGCACCGCCCGGTCGTGGGCGACGATCGTGATCGGGACGTCGCGGTTCGTGCTGCCGCTGGTCACGATCGGGGCCGGCTGGTGGTCGCCGAGGAAGACCAGCACCAGGTTGTCGCCGCCGTACTTCTGCACGTAGGTGATCAGGCTGTCCAGGGAGTACGCGATCGACTGGGCGTACTGGACGCGGACCCGGTCGGCGTCGCGCCAGACCAGGCTGGGCGGGTCCTGGGCGTTCTTCATCGGGGCGTAGACCGAGCCGTCGCCGAGCGCGTCCCAGTCCAGCAGGCTGGGGATCGGGGCCCAGGGGGCGTGGCTGGAGACCAGGGCCATCTCGGCCATCACCGGGGCGCGGTCCGGCCCTCGCTCGGCCTGCTGAAAGGCGTGCAGGGTGAACTGGTCCGGGATCGGGGCCCAGCTGAACGACGGCCCCTGATAGCCGAAGTCGTGGACGGCGTAGATCTTGTCGTAGCCGTAGAACGCACCTTCGGGCCAGGCCCGGGTGACCGCCGGGACCTCGGCCACGGTGCGCCAGTCGGCCTTGTCGAACGCGCCGGTCAGGGTCAGCCGGTGGGTCTTGACCAGGTTGTCGTAGCGCTGCTGGTTGTTGATCCAGAGGCCGGACAGCAGGGTGGAATGGGCCAGCCAGCTGCCCCCGCCGGAGGTCGGCGAGGTGAGAAAACCGCTCTCGGCCGAGTAGCCGGCCGCCTTCAGCCGGCGGTCGCCGTCGGCCAGCGCGGCGTCCACCGGGGGGTTGAGTTTCGGGTCCTCGACCGCGCTGCGGCCGTAACTCTCGACGAAGGCCAGAATGACGTCCTGGCCCTTCAGCCCGGTGAGCAGCTGGTCGTTCGGGGTGGCCGCGAACCGGTCGACGGCGGCCTCCTTGGCGAAGGCCTCCTTGTCGTGCAGGCCGGCGTACACGGCCTTGACCCGGTCGTAGCCGAGCGTGGCCGCGCTGTGGGCCGCGACCGGTTCACCGGCCGCCAGTTCGGTCCCGAGCAGGGCGAAGATCAGCCAGGCCACGCTCAGGACGGCGAGCCCGCCGGCGGCCGGCCGCCGGCGGGCGGCCAGCAACCGGGCCAACCGTCGCACCGAGAGAGCCAGGAGCGCCACCAGGGTCAGGGCCAGGACGGCGATCACCGCCACCACCGCGATGGCGCCGGCCCGGCCGACCGACTTGGTCACGAAGTCCAGGCCGGGCCCGAAGAAGCTCCAGTCCAGAACCAGGTCGAAGGGCCGGTCGAGGGACTCGTAGAACCCCAGGTCAACGATCTTGATCAGAGTGATCAGGCCCAGCAGGGCCCCGAGCGCGGACGCGGCCACGGACCGGGACCGGTCCGGCAGCACCAGCACCAGGGCCGCCGCCACCAGGGCCTCCGCCGGCAGCCGGAGGAACGATCCGCCCGAGAGGTGGGTCACGTCGTCCGGGATCACGAGGGCCAGCAGTACCAGGGCGGCCGCGAGCACCGTGAGCGCCGCCCCGGCCAGGCGCCGGCCGGACCGCGGGGTCGGCCCGGGCCGGCTGGAAGGCCCTTGCGGTGACGGTGGTTCGGACTGCTCGGGCACGGGCTGCAGGTCGGACGTCACTGACATTGCAGTACTCCCACTCCAGGGATCGGGACGGTCCGGCAGCGGCCGGGGCCGCCGAGACGGGCGGCGAAGGCGGCCAGCTCCCGGGCCGGCCGGGGATCGGTGAGGCCGTGGTAGAAGATCACGACCTGCGGTCCCGCGGTGCGGACGACGGCCGCCCGGTCGTTCACCGGGACGACGGTGAGCCGCCCGGTCAGGGCTCGCCACCGGCGATCGCCGACGGCCGGGGCGGCGTAGCGCAGCTCGCCCGGCGGCGGCGTCCCCAGGGCGGTGACGGTGAGGTCGGGTCGCTGCTCCTGGACGGCGACCAGGTGATCGACCAGCCCGCGGAAGTCGCTCTTGTAGGGCTGGGCCAGACCGAGAGTGATCGGGCCCAGGGCCAGGCCGGCCAGCGCCACGGTCGCGCCGGCCACCCATCGGATCCCGGCCTCGGTCCGGGCCGCCGTCGCCGCCAGGCAGACCGACCCCCAGGTCAGGGCCGGGGTGACGACGAGCAGGTTGCGCAGGGTCCAGAGATGGTCGAACTGCGAGACGGCGAAGGCGGCGGCGATCACCAGCGCGGCCAGACCCAGCAGGACGGCGGCGGCCACGGCCTCGGGCCGGCCGCCGACCGCACCCTGGCGGTCCGCAGGCTCCGGCCCGGGGCGGCGCCGGCTCCGGAGACCGCCGATCGCGGCCGTGACGACGAGACCGGCGACCGCGATCAGGCCGAGCGGACCGGTCCAGGCGAAGCCGTCCTTGTGGACCTGCAGCGAGCCCGCCCCGAAGACCGTGGTCAGCAGATCGCGCAGGTCGTGGGCCCGGGGGGCGGCGATCCAGTCGGTGCCTTCGGGAAAGCCGGGCCGGGTCGACCCGGCCCGGACCCAGGCCAGCTGCAGCGAGCAGGCCAGGACGGCGAGGCCGGCCCAGATCAGGGCCGGCCGAAGCCGGTTCGGCCCGGTCCGGGTCAGGGTCAGGCCGGCCAGTCCGGCCATGGCCGCGACGGCCAGACCGGCGCCGAACAGGTGGGTGGTGGCGGCGACCGTGGCCCAGCCGGCCCAGGCCCACCGGGCCGAGCGCAACCGGTGGTCGGGCTCGCTGCCGGCGCCGTCCAGGATCAGCACCGCGGCCCGCAGGGTGGCCGCGGTCAGCCCGGTCGCGGCCAGCATCAGCAGGGCGTAGCTGCGGGTCTCGAGCGAGTAGACGATCGAGGCTCCGCCGGCCGCCGTGACCGCGGTCAGGGCCCAGCGCAGGTGCTGACCGAGCCCGGTCACCCGCAACCCGTGATAGGTCACGGCCACCGCGATCACTGCGAAAAGGGTGCTCAGCAAGCGGGTCCAGGTCTCGCCCGGGCCGCCGATCCGGATCCAGACCCAGAGCAGGGCCGCGTAGAACGGCGGATGCACCTCGCTCGCCCCGGCCCGGACGAGGTCGCCCGGCGAACCGGCCGACTCGTGCACCGAGAACAGCTCGTCGGCCCAGTAGCTCTGCCGGCCGAGCAGAGCCAGGCGGACGGTGATCGAGGCGCCGACGACCAGGCCGACCAGCCCGAGGAACGCCGCCGACGGCCGGGCCACCGATGGTTGCCGGGCGATCGCCGACGGTCGAGCCGGTGACGGCGTGGCCATGGCCGTCATCGGGCCCGTTCCAGGGTGACGACGTCGCGGCCGAACGAGACCACCAGCAGGACCAGCGCCAGGGCGACCGCGACCCGGGCCACCGGCAGCGCGCACACCGGGGACAGGGCCGCGACCAGCGTGACCCCCTGCACCGCGGCCACCTGCCGACGGAACGGGCTGAAGGCCAGCGGCCGGCCGAGCTGCGGGCGGGAGCGGGCCGCGACCATAAAGGCGTACCGCATCGCCCCGATCGCCGGCACCCACCAGCCCAGCGCGGCGGTCGCGGCCAGCGAGAGCACCATCAGGAGGGCGGCGTCCATCTCCATGTCGAGCCGGGCCCCGGCCGCCGAGGCGGTGCCGGTGCGGCGGGCGACCGCGCCGTCCACGCCGTCCAGGGCCAGCGCCGGCGCCGCCAGGGCCGGCAGCACCCAGGGCCGGCCCGACAGGGCCCCGGCCAGGATCAGCACCGTGACGGTGGCGCACCCACCGATCAGCACCGTTCGGGCCAGCGTGACCCGGTCGGCCGGTCCGCTCCAGCGCCCGGCCCGGGCCACCACCGAGGCCCCGGCCGCGACCACCAGCCCGACCCCGGTGACCACGGCCGCCGCCGCCGGCCCGGCCGAACCGGCGAATCCGGCCAGCAGCACGCACAGCACCACCGACACCAGGGCCGCCACCGACGAGTCCCGCCGGGCCGTTCCAGGGCCGAGGTGGGTCCCGAGGTCGGTCACGGCCGGTTCCCGTCGTAGCGTCTGCCCTCATGGCTGCTGATCCGACCGACCTCGCACTGCCGCCGAGCGCCCTGCGGGCCACGGCCTACTGGACGATCGGCCCAGGCCGGGGCGAGTTGCGCGAGCAGCAACTGCGCCCGCCCGGCCCCGGCGAGGCCCTGGTCCGGGCGCTGCACTCCGGAATCAGCCGGGGCAGCGAGCTGCTGGTGGACCGGGGCGGGGTACCGGTCGCGGTGGCGGCCCGGATGCGGGCTCCGTTCCAGGAGGGCGACCTGCCCGGCCCGGTCAAGTACGGTTACCTGTCGGTCGGCGTGGTCGAGGCCGGCCCGGCCGAGCTGCTCGGCCGCACGGTGTTCTGCCTGTACCCGCATCAGGACCGGTACGTGGTGCCGGTGAGCGCGCTGACCGTCGTGCCGGACGGCGTCCCGGCCCGGCGGGCGGTGCTGACCGGCACGGTCGAGACCGCGGTCAACGCGATGTGGGACGCCGCCCCCCGGCTCGGCGACCGGGTCGCGGTGATCGGGGCGGGCATGATCGGCTGCGCCGTGGCCGCGCTGCTGCGGGCCTTTCCGCTGGGCCGGCTCGAGCTGGTCGACGTGGACGAGCGCCGCGGGGAGGTGGCCGATGCGCTCGGCGTCCCGCTGGTGCGCCCCGAGCAGGCCCGCGGTGACTGCGACCTGGTGCTGCACTGCTCGGCCACCGGCGCCGGCCTCGGCCGCGGGCTGGAACTGCTCGGCGACGAGGGCGAGCTGATCGAGATGTCGTGGTACGGCGACCGGGCGGTCACGGTCGACCTCGGCGCCGACTTCCACGCCCGCCGGCTCAGCATCCGGGCCAGCCAGGTCGGCGCCGTGTCGCCCGCCCGCCGGGCCCGACGCAGCTACGCCGACCGGCTTGACCTGGCCCTGGACCGGTTGCGGGACCCGGTGTTCGACGCGCTGCTCGCCAGCTCGGGGCCGTTCGCGCACCTGCCGGCCACGCTGCGGCGGCTGGCCACCGGTGAACTCGATGCGCTCTGTCACGTGGTGAACTACGCCGACGAGCCGGTTCCGGTTCAACCGGGCATTCAGGAGGTTTGATGTATCGCGTCACCGTTCGCGGCCACGCCATGGTGGCCCACTCGCTGCCCGACCCGTTCTTCGGCCCGGCGCAGGGCCTGCACGGCGCCACCTTCGTGGTCGAGGCCAGCTTCTCTCGGCGTGAGCTCGACCAGCACGGCACCGTGATCGACATCGGCGCCGCCGGTGCCGCCCTGACGGCCGTGCTCGACGACCTCAACTACCGAAACCTGGACGAGCACCCGGCGTTCACCGGAAAGCTCAGCACCACCGAGGTGATCGCCCGGCACATCGCCGACCGGCTGCTCGACGGCCCGTTGACCACCGGGTTGAGCCGGCTCGACGTCGTCCTGCGCGAGCACCCGGACGCCTGGGCCGGCTACACGGCCGAGCTCGACGACCAGCCGTGAACCGGCTCGCGGTGGTGGTCCCGGCCGGCCTGGACCGGCCCAGTGGCGGCAACCGGTACGACGTCTCGCTGATCCGGGCGCTGCGCGAGCTCGGCACCGACGTCGAGCCGCGGACCGCGCCGGGGGCCTGGCCGGTCGCGGCCGGGGCCGACCGGCACCGGCTGGCCGAGCTGCTGACCGCCGATCGGCCGGTGCTGGCCGACGGGTTGCTGGCCGCCGGCGCACCCGAGGCGGTGGCGGCAGCGGTGGCCGCCGGCACCGCCGTCCATGTGCTGGTCCACCTGCCGCTGGCCCTGGAGACCGGGCTCGACGCCACGACCGCGGCCCGGCTCGGGCAACTCGAGCGGGCCGCTCTGAAGGCCGCCACCGGCGTGCTGGCGACCAGCCGCTGGGCCGCCGCCGACCTGAGCGAACGGCACGGGCTGGACCGGGTCACGGTCGCCGTCCCGGGCACCGATCCGGCCGCGCCGGCGACCGGCTCGAGCCCGCCCCGGCTGCTCCAGCTGGCCGCGGTCACCCCCCGCAAGGACCAGCTCACCGTGGTCGAGGCGCTGGCCCGGGTCCGCGACCAGGCCTGGACCGCCGACCTGACCGGCCCGCTGGACGTCGATCCCGGCTACACCGCGCAGGTGCGGGCCGCGATCGACCGGCACGAGCTGGCCGGCCGGATCCGGCTGACCGGCCCCCGGGACGGCGCCGCCCTGGCCGCGCTTTGGTCGGCCACCGATCTGCTGCTGCTGCCCTCCCGGGCCGAGACCTGGGGGATGGTGGTCAGCGAGGCCCTGGCCCGGGGCATCCCGGCCGTGGTCGGACGGGGCACCGGGGCCGAGGAGGCCCTCGGCGGGGCCGGGGACGGCCAGGCCGCCGGGGCCGCGGTCGAGCCCGGGGACGCCGAGGCCCTGGCCGATGCCGTCCGCCGGCTTCTCGGCCCGGACCGGGCTCGGGCCCGGGCCGCCGCCCGGGCCCGCGCGGCCACCCTGACCCGCTGGCCCGACACCGCCCGCACCGTGCTGGCGGCCCTGTCGTGAGCGCGACCCCCGGCGGCAGCTCGACCGGCCCGGATGCACCCCGGCCGATCGCCGCGGGCTGGCTGGAGCTGCGCGAACCGGCCGACCGCGAGGCCCGCGACCGAGCGGCCGAAGTGCTGTCCGACCTGCCGGAAGCGCTGCGACGGCCGGGCCTGCGGGTGGTCGACCTCGGCTCCGGCACCGGGTCCAACCAGCGCTGGCTGGCCCCACACCTGCCGGAACCGGCCACCCAGCAATGGGTTCTGGTCGACCACGATCCCGGTCTGCTGGCTCGGGGCCCGGCCCGGGCCCGCTCGGTCCGGGCCGACGTCACCGACCTGGCCCAGGTGCTGGCCGACGTCGGGGGAGCCGATCTGGTCACCGCCGCCGCCCTGCTCGACCTTCTGGACCGGCCCCAGCTGACCGCCGTCGTCGAGGCCGTGGTCGAGGCCCGGGTGCCGGCGTTGTTCAGCCTCAGCGTGACCGGCGCCGTCGAGCTCGACCCGCCCCACCCGGACGACGGCCGGCTGGCCGCCGCGTTCCACGCCCACCAGCAGCGGGCCGGGCGCCTCGGGCCGGCGGCGGGCCCGCTGACCGCCGGCCTGTTCCAGGATCGGGGCTGGTCGGTGGGCCGGGCCGGCAGTCCGTGGCGGCTCGGCGGTCCGGGCCACCGGGCCCTGATCGACGCCTGGCTCGAGGGCCGGGCCGAGGCCGCCGTCGAGCAGCAGCCGGAACTCACCGGGCCAGCGCACGACTGGCTGGCCCTCCGGCGGGAGCAGGCCGGGAACGGGGTACTTCGGGTGCTGGTCGGTCACGAGGAGGTGCTGGCCCTCCCGCCGGGGTGAGCCGCCGCCGCGGCCGGGCCGCCCGTGAACCGGCCCGGCCCGGTCTGCGTATGTCCCAGCATGAGTTCACCGTCGCCCTCGCTTCGGGCCTACCGCGCACTGCGGGCCCTGGTTCCGGTGGTTCTGCTCGCCGTGCTGCTGGAGCGGCTCGGCACGCATCCGTTCGAGCGTTCGCTGCAGGTGCTGCGGCCGCTGCCGATCCTGGCCGCGCTGCTGCTGGGCGCGCTCACCACCACCGCCCAGGCCCTGCGCTGGCGGACCGTGGCCACCGGCTTCGACGCCGGCGCCGGGCTGACCCGGTGGCGGGCGGTGGCGGAGTGCTACCGCTCGGGCTTCCTGAACTCGGTGCTGCCCGGCGGCGTCCTGGGCGACGTGGTGCGGGCCTGGCGGCAGCGCCCGGCCCGGGAACGGGGGCTGCGGACCAGCCTGCAGGCGGTGCTCGCCGAGCGGGCCGCCGGCACGGCTGCGCTGCTGGCGGCCGGCGGCGTCCTCGGCTGGTCGATGTCGCCCTGGCTGTCGGCGGCGGCCCTGATCGGGGTCGTGATCGCGGTGCTGGTCGCCCGGCCGGGCCTGAAACGCCTCACCGGCCGGCAGAAATGGTCGGTGTGGGCCTGGTCGGCCGGGTCGCTGGCCGCCCTGGTGGCCAAGTTCGGCGTGGTGGCCGCGGTTCTGGGCACCGTGACCGGCCCGCGCGACGTCGTCACCCTGGCCGTGATCGTGCTGGCCGGGATGTCGGTGCCGTTCGGGATCGGTGGTTTCGGGCCCCGGGAGGCGGTGGCCGCGCTGGCGTTCACCGCCGCCGGGCTGAGCGCCGACGCCGGGGTGGCGACCTCGGCCGGCTACGGCGTGCTGGCCGCGGTCTCAGCGCTGCCAGGCGTTCTGGTCATGCTGCTCGACCTGCATCGCGACGCTCACCGGCGGCCGGCCGGCGTTCCGGCGCTCGATCAGGTTCACGACCTCCGGCTGGTGGGAGGGCTCGGCCGCGGCCCGGAGGTCGCTGAGGTCCAGCTCGACGCAGACGTCCTCGCCGAACTGGAACCGGCGCGACGGAGCGCGTAGCGCGTCGGCCAGCCGGTCGGTCCCGGCGAACCGCAGGCCGGGCACGCCGTCGCCGATCAGCAGGGGAGCGGTGGTGACGTAGATCCGGTCGAGCACCCCGGCGGCGAGGAAGCCGGACACGGTCCGGCCACCGCCCTCGACCAGCACCCGGCCCAACCCCCGGGCGGCCAGGGCCGCCAGCACCACGGCCGGCGGGAAGCGGCCGTCGACCAGGGGCAGGGTGATCACGGTGACGTGCGGGGCCGGGGCCGAGGGCACCGACCGGCCGGCGGCGACGCACCAGAGAACCGGCACCGCGCCGTCGTTCAGCAGGGCCGCGGCCCGGGGCGCCCGGCCGGTCGGGTCGAGCAGTACCCGGACCGGGGACGGCCCCTCGACCGCTCTCACGGTCAGCCGGCAGTCGTCGGTGACCAGCGTGCTCACCCCGACGACGACGGCGTCGACCAGGGCCCGCAGCCGGTGCAGGTGCTCCCGGTCGGGCTCGCCGGTGACGAACACGGCGTCACCGGTGCGGGCGGCGATGAAGCCGTCGAGGCTCTGGCCGAGCTGGGCCAGCACCAGGCTGGGGCCGGCCGACACCAGTGGCGCGTACCGCTCGAGCAGGCCGGCCGCGGCCGGATAGGTCGACGGGTCGATCACCGGGACCCGGCCGGCCAGCAGTTCGCGCCAGACGTCGTCCGGGCCGGCCGGCATCGGCGAGTGCCCCATCCGGGCCCGCTTGGCCTCCAGGTAGCGCACGTTCTCGGGCCGGGCCGGCACCGGCAGCGATACCCGGGCGGTGACCTCGATCCCGAACTCGGCCAACTGCTCCTCCTTGGCCGGGTTCGACGACATCAGCCGGATCCGGCTGACTCCGAGGTCTTTCAGCACCTCGGCGGCCGGCTCGTAGCTGCGCAGGTCGGCCGGCAGGCCCAGGGCCAGGTTGGCGTCGACGGTGTCGAGGCCGCCGTCCTGGAGGGCGTAGGCCTGCAGTTTGGCGATCAGGCCGATGCCCCGGCCCTCGTGACCGCGCAGATAGACGACGACCCCCCGGCCCTCGGCGGCGATCGCCCGCTGCGCGGCGGCCAACTGGTCACCGCAGTCGCAGCGGTGCGAGCCCAGCGCATCCCCGGTCAGGCATTCCGAGTGCACCCGGACCAGCGGTGGGCCGCCGCGGCTGAGGTCGCCCATCACCAGGGCGAGGTGCTCGGAGTTCCCGACCGGATCGGCGTAGGCGTACACGTCGAACCGGCCGGCGTCGGTCGGGAGCACGGTCTGGGCCACACGAACAATCACCGTGAGATCGGCCTGCCTCTGGTTGGGAGCCCGGCTGGGCAAGTCCTGACGGACAGCCATACGCAGCCGCGCCCCGGGGCGTTCAATCCCGGTCCGGCTGTGCTCAGGAGGCCGGGATCGGGCCGACCTCAGGCCGGCTCGGCACCGGCCCGGATCATGTCCTCCCGGGCGACGACCTTGATCCGCTCCCGGTTCACCGTCCGGCCCAGCCCGACCTCGTGGGTGTCGAGCCGCTGCCAGTCGGCCCAGGTGGTGAACGGCACCCCACGATCGCTCAGGTGCCGGATGACGTCGTCGCCCTCGACCGTGCCGGCAGACCCGGAGCCGGCGTCGGCGTCGGCGTCGGCCAGCAGAGCCCGGATCGTCTCGGCCGCGTCGCTCTTGGTGTGACCGATCAGGCCGACCGGGCCCCGCTTGATCCAGCCGGTGACGTACACCCCGGGCAGGTGCTGCCCGTCGAGGTCGAGCACCCGGCCGCCCTGGTTGCCGACCACGTGCCGTTGGTGATCGAACGGCAGGTCGGCGAGCGCGGTGCTGCGGTAGCCGACCGCCCGGTAGACCGCCTGCACCGGCCAGTCGGTGAACTCGCCGGTGCCGCGTACGGTGCCGTCGCCGGTGAGCTCGGTCCGCTCGGTGCGCAGCCCCTCGACCCGGTGCTCACCCAGCACCTCGACCGGGCTCTCCAGGAAGTGCAGGTGCAACCGGTGCGGCTTGCCGGTGGGCTCGCGCCCGACCCAGTCGCTCAGCGTCTTCAGCACCATCTTGACCTGCTTGTCGTCAGTGGCCAGTTTCAGGCTGGCCGCGTCGAACTCGAACCCTTCCGGGTGGACGACGACGTCGACGTTGGGGGAGTGGGCCAGTTCGCGCAGCTCGAGCGGGGAGAACTTGACCTGGGCCGGACCCCGGCGGGCGAACACGTGCACGTCGTGGGCCTGGTTCAGCCGCAGGCCGGCCTCGACGTTGGCCGGGATCTCGGTACGCAGCAGCTCGTCGGCGGTCTTCGACAGGATCCGGGCCACGTCGAGGGCGACGTTGCCGGCCCCGAGCACCGCGACCTCGCCGGCGTCCAGCGGCCAGTCCCGGGGAACGTCGGGATGACCGTCGTACCAGGAGACGAAGTCGGCGGCGCCGTGGCTGCCGGGCAGTTCGATGCCGGGGATCGGCAGGTCGCGGTCGGCGGTGGCGCCGGTGGCGAAGACCACGGCGTCGTAGAATCGGCGCAGATCCTCCAGTTTCAGGTCGGTGCCGTAGTCGACGTTGCCGAGAAACCGGATGTCTGGATGGTCGAGCACCCGGCGCAGCGCCTTGATGATCTCCTTGATCCGGGGGTGGTCCGGGGCCACGCCGTACCGGACCAGTCCGTAGGGTGCCGGGAGCCGCTCGATGACGTCGACGGCCACCGTGGTCGGCGACTTCGTCAGGATGTCGGCGGCGTAGATCCCGGCCGGACCGGCGCCGACGACGGCGACCTTCAGCGGACGTGCGGGCGATGCGGCAGAATCAGTCATAGTTAGGCAAGCCTAACCTAAGCCGAACCACCGATTGGCCGGAACGGCCGTGAGTCATCTCTCACTGGGTGAGAGCGGGCGGAGCCGGCCAGGCCGGGCCGATCACCGTCCGGGCCAGGTGCTCGAGCAGCCGGGCCGCCTCGGCGATGCAGATCGCCGGGTCCGGCTCGAGGTCGGTCAGGGCGTAGGCGGCGACCAGCCCGGCCGGCTCGAGCCGGGCCGGCGTCAGCTCGCAGCGCCCGGCGACCGCGATCGTCGGCACGCCGTGCCGGGCCGCGGCGGTGGCCACCCCGACCGGGGCCTTGCCGTGCAGGCTCTGCTCGTCGAGCGAGCCCTCCCCGGTGATCACCAGCCGGGCCCCGAGCAGGTGCTGCTCGAAATCGACCAGATCCAGGATCAGCTCGATCCCGGGCCGGACGGCGGCGCCGAGCAGGGCCAGAGCCGCGAACCCGACCCCGCCGGCCGCGCCGGCCCCGGCCCGGCCGGAGTGATCTTGTGCCGAGTGATCCGAGCCGGTCAGGGCGGCGACCTGCCCGGCCCAGCGACCCAGAGCGCGCTCCAGGAGGTCGACGTCGGCCGGGCCGGCGCCCTTCTGCGGGCCGTACACGGCGGCCGCGCCGGCCGGTCCCAGCAGCGGATTGTCGACGTCGGTGGCCAGCACGAACCGGGCCTCGGCCAGCCGAGGGTCGAGCCCAGCGTCATCGACCGAGCTCAGCCCGGCCAGGGCGGCGCCGCCGGGCGGCAGATCGCGGCCCCGGTCGTCGAGCAGGCGCAGGCCCAGCGCCTGCAGCAGCCCGGCGCCGCCGTCGGTACTCGCGCTGCCGCCGAGGCCGAGCACCACCTCGTGGCACCCGGCGTCCAGCGCGGCCCGGATCAGCTCGCCGGTGCCGTACGTGGAGGACCGCAGCGGTTCGAGCCGGCCACCGGGCAGCCGGCGCAGGCCGGAGGCCTCGGCCAGTTCCACCACCGCGGTGTCGCCGCGCCGCCCGAACGCGGCCCGGACCGGATCACCCGTCGGGCCGTGCACGGTCACCGGTACGGCCGAGAATCCGCAGGCCAGCACCGCCTCGAGGGTGCCGTCGCCGCCGTCCGCGATCGGAACGGACCGGACCACCACCCCGGGGTCGTGGCCGGCTAGGCCGGCGGCCAGCGCGGCGGCCACCGCAGGTGCCGTCAACGACCCCTTGAACTTGTCCGGGGCCAGCACCACGACGTCCCTCATGACAGGCGAGTCTGCCCCAGACCGCACTGTGGTGTGAATCACAGTAGGTCCGTGTCCACCTCCAGGCGCCCAAACCCGTCTGTGTCTGTGAACGACCCCCGTGATCCGGTCTTTCCGATCGGGCACAACCGATCGGGCCGTCGCGGCGTCTCATCCGATGAGAGCCCGCCGATCCGGACTGGAGGCACGATGCTGAACCCGCTGCTGCAGACGTCGGACTACGTCCAGAAGGGCGCCACCGTCACCGTCTACCGCGACGGGGACGTCGTGGCCACGCTGACCCTGCACTCGGCCCGGGCCACGGCCGCCGGCGTCCGGGCCACGCTGAGCGTGAAGGCCCGCCGTGAGTTCACCTTCGGCCCGCACGAGTTCGCCTGGCGCGATCAGGACGGCGCCGAGCAGCACCCGTTCGACGCCCCGATCGACACCGACGCCGTGATCCGCACCCGGAGCCGGCGCAGCCGCACGATCACCCTGGACTTCCGCCGATCCGGCACCGGCCCGATCATCTGGTCTCCCGGCCCGGGCGTGGTCGCCGGCGTCTGGTCGCTGACGCCGAGTGGCGAGAGCGTGGGCGGCCGCCCGCACGCCGTCGCCTACGTGCAGAAGGGCGACACCGTGACCATGTTCCGCGGTGGCGACGAGGTCGCCTCGCTGACCCTGAAGTCGGCCCGGTTCGCCACCTACGACCGGACCAGCGGGCAGGTGGTGCTCAGCGTGAAGGCCAAGCGCCGGCTCAGCCTGACCGCCGGCGAACTGATCTGGGAGGGCGAGGACGGCGCCGACCGGGCCCCGACCGAGTCGGGGAAGGTGGTGCACGCTTTCGGCAAGCATCCGCGAACCGTGGTGATCGACTACCAGAACGTCGGGCGGGGCCACATCGTGTGGACGCCGGGCAACCACGTCGTGGCCGGCGTCTGGACCATCTCGGGAGGCTGACCAGCCGGAGCCAGCTGCATCGGTTGGGCCGGTCCAGCGACGGTGAACTACGCACAGTGATACTTTGAACGCATGCAGTGCTCAGCGGCTCATGCGGACCGCGAGTCGCTGCCAGCTGTCCTGCGCCGGGTCGGCGAGTGGTGCCTGACCGAGATGACGGCCCTGAACCAGGCCGTCCTCGACGGCCGCCGTCCCTGGCCGGATTTCGCCCGGGCGTTCAGCGAGCAGGTGCTGCCCCAGCTGCCCCCCGCGGCAGCCTTCTCGCCGATCCAGGCGCAGCAGGCCGTGGTGCTGCTGGGTCTGGCCGGGGCCTCGCTCGGCCGGCACTACCAGGAGGCCGACGAGTCCCACCGGGCCACGCCCGAGCAGGCCTTCGCCGGCATCACCGCCGGCCCCGACCGGGAACCGTTCACCGCCTACTACGGCGCTCTGGCCGACCGGACCGGCACCGGGCACGGCCCCCGCGACTCCTACGCCTCGCTGATCCGCTGGAACCTGCCGCCGGCCGAGGTCGTTCTGAACGGCGTCCCGCTGGCCCTCCTGCCCAGCTCGTTCGGCGACGGCCTGACCCGCACCTACACCGGCACCACCGACGAGACCCGGTTCTTCGGCCTGCTCAAGGCGTCCGAGGTGCTGGAACGAGCGGTCAACCGCGAACTGCTGCCGCTGTCCGACGGATCGGTCGACCTGGCCGAACCATCGGCCCGGAAGCGGATCGACCGGGCTGTGCTGCTGCTCGACGCGCTGCGCGACCTCAACCACGGCTTCGCCGCCCGCCCGGTCGGTGAGGGCCTGCGGGTGAACTACTTCATGGACGTGTTCCGGCAGTACGCCGTGCACTGGCGACCGGGCGACGTGCCGCCCAGTGGGGCCCTCGACGCCGAGTCGCTCATCCGCGACCTCGTGGTGGGCATCGCCATGCCGGAGTACCCGGCCCGGTTGCAGCGGGTCTATCCCGGCCTGCTGGACGACGAGCGGCGAATGCTGTCGAAGCTGATGAACCGCGACTCGCTGCCACAGGCCGCGCTGCACCGGGCCGGGGTGAGCGGCGAGCAGCTGACCACCCTGTCGGTGCCCGAGCTGACCGAGCTGGTATCCCGCCATCCGGTGCTGCTCGCCCTGCACCGGTTGCTCAACGCCCACGCCCGGGTGGCCGGTGGCCACCTGCGCCTGAGCAAGCTGTTCCTGTTCGCGCCCCAGGCCGCCCGGGACCGGGAGGGCTACGGCGATCCCGGCGTGGTCTCGAACCGGTCGGGCACCACCGGGATGGACGAGAGCTGGCTCGAGCACCTGACCCGGGTCCGCAACCACCACGTTCTCCGGCCGTTGCGGGTGATCACGGTCGGCACCGCCGGCCACCCCGCCACGGCCGGCGGGCCGACCCGGCCGGTGGTCCGGTTCATCGGATCGCGGCTGGCTCAGGCCGACCTCGGCGTCCCCGGGCCCCCGGTGGGCGCGACCGGCGCGTCCGGCGGGTCCGGCGCCGGACCCGCCGTCTTCCCGCAGCGATCGGACAACGGATAGATGGAGCACGACTCTCGGGTCGGCCGCGACCAACTCGTGGCCCTGCTCGACCACACCTCCGCCGTGATCTACATGCGCGACCTGGACGGTCGCTACATGCTGATCAACCGCGAGTACGAACGGCTGTTCTCGGTCCGCCGGGAGGAGATCGTCGGTCTGACCGACCACGACCTGTTCCCGCCCGCGGTCGCCGACGAGTTCCGGGCCAACGACCTGCAGGCGGCCCGTAGCGGTGGGCCGGTCCAGATGGAGGAGGCCGTGCCGGACACCGAGGGCGATCTGCGGACCTACCTCACGGTGAAGTTCCCGCTTCTGGACGACGCGGGCGAGGCCTACGCCGTCTGCGGCATCTCGACCGACATCACCGACCGCAAGCGGGCCGAGCAGGCGGTGGCCGACCTCAACGCCGATCTGGAACGCCGGGTCGACGAGCGCACCGCCGAGCTGCGGGCCAGCACCCGCGAACTGGACGCCTTCGCCTACTCGGTCTCGCACGACCTGCGGGCCCCGTTGCGCTCGCTCAGCGGCTTCAGCCAGCTCCTGCTGGACGACTACGGCGACCAGCTCGACGAGACCGGCGTCTCGCACCTGCACCGGCTGCAGGCCAACGCGGTCCGGATGGCCCAGCTGATCGAGGACCTGCTCCGGCTGTCCCAGACCACCCGGGCCGAGTTGCGCCGTCAGCGGGTGGATCTGGCCGAGCTGGCCTCCCTGATCGTGCAGGAGTTCCGGGCGGCCGAACCCGAGCGTGAGGTCGAGATCGTGATCGACCCCAACATGGCCGCCGTCGGAGACTGGCACCTGCTGCGAATCGCCCTCTACAACATCATCGCGAATGCCTGGAAGTTCTCGGCCAAGCGGCCGCGGGCCCGGATCGAGCTGGGAGTCGCGCCGGTGGCCCCCGGGCCGGTGTTCTTCGTCCGCGACAACGGGGCCGGCTTCGACCCCCGGTACGACCAGAAACTGTTCGAGCCGTTCCAGCGACTGCACAGCGCCAACGACTTCACCGGCAGCGGGATCGGCCTGGCCATCGCTCACCGGGTGATCATCCGGCACGGGGGCTCGATCTGGGCCGAGTCGACTCCGGATCAGGGAGCGACGTTCTTCTTCACATTGGACTCGCGGGTCTCACGACCGCAACGGGAGGTCAGCAATGCGCAGTGACGCGATTCTGGTCGTGGACGACAACCCGGACGACGTGATGTTCACCGTGCGGGCGTTCCGGAAGAACAATTTCGACAACGAGATCGTGGTCGCCCATGACGGGGCCGAGGCCCTGGACCTGCTGCTGCCCGAGGGGGACACCGAGCCGCTGCGGCCGGCGTTCGTGCTGCTGGACATGAACATGCCTCGGATGAGCGGGCTCGAGGTGCTCAAGTACCTGCGTTCCGACGTCAGCACGCTGTCGCTGCCGGTGATTGTGCTGACCACCTCGGCCGAGGAGCAGGACATCACCCAGAGCTACCGCTCCGGGGCCAACAGCTATGTCCGCAAGGCGTTCTCGTTCCCGGAGTTTCTGGAGACGACCAAGGTGCTCGGCACCTACTGGCTGGAGATCAACGAGAAGGCGCCCGACCCCAGCCACTAGCCTCGATGCGATGAGCATGCACGACGACGAGATCACGGCCGGCCCGGAGCTCTTGACCCGGCTCGTCGCCGAGCAGTTTCCCCGGTTCGCCGGCCTGCCCCTGCGCCCGCTGAGCTCGACCGGCACGGTGAACGTGATCTACCGGCTCGGTGACGACCTCTGCCTCCGGCTGCCCCGGTCCCCGCGATGGGCCGGTGGGCTGGAACAGGAGTGCCGCTGGCTGCCGGTGCTGGCTCCCCGGCTCAGCCTGGCCGTCCCGAGGCCGCTCGAACTGGGCCGGCCGACCGCCGAATGCCCGGTGCCGTGGGCGATCTACCGGTGGCTGGAAGGGGAGCCGTACGCCGACGACCGGATCGCCGACGAACCCCGGGCCGCCCGGGAACTGGCCCGGTTCGTCGCCGAGCTCCAGGCCGTCGAGCCCGTCGTCGAGGCGCCCGGAGCCGGACGCCGTCCGCTGGGCGAGCTCGACGGGCCGACCCGGGCGGCGATCGGGGCCGGCCGCGACCTGATCGATGCCGTCGGCGGGCTCGCGGCCTGGGAGTCGGCCCTGGCCGCGCCGGGCTGGTCCGGCGACCCGGTCTGGATCCACGCCGACCTGCTGCGGCCCAACCTGCTGGTGGAGGGCGGCCGGCTGAGCGCGGTGCTCGACTTCGGCTCGGCCGGGGTCGGCGATCCGGCCGCCGACCTGATCGCGGCCTGGAGCGTGTTCGGTCCGGCCGGCCGGGCCACGTTCCGGCAGGCGCTGGCCGTTGACGACGGCACCTGGGCCCGGGCCCGCGGATACGCCCTGCACCAGGCGGCCCTGATCATTTCCTACTACCGGACCAGCAATCCGGCCTTCGCCGCACCGGCTGTCCGGACCGTCGAACAGGTGCTGCTGGACGTCGCCGAGAACGGCTGATCCCGGCCCCCGGGGGCCGGGGTCAGCCGACCTTGATCCCGGCCATTCCGCCGTCCACGGCCAGCATGGTGCCGGTGGTCGAGGCCGACTGCGGCCCGGCCAGGTAGACGATGGCGTGGGCCACCTCGCCCGCGCTGACCAGCCGGCCCATCGGCTGCCGGGCCCGCAGCGCGGCGGCGGCCGCCTCGGCGTCCGGGGCGGCGTCCAGCAGCCGGCCCACCCACGGAGTGTCGGCCGTTCCGGGGGTGACCCCGTTCACCCGGATCCCCTCCTTCACGTGATCGGCGGCCATGGCCAGGGTCAGCGACCGGACGGCGCCCTTGCTGGCCGCGTACAGGGCCCGCTGGGGCACCCCCACGTTCGCCACCACCGAACAGGTGTTGACCACCGCCGGGTGGGCCGAGGTGCGCAGGTGGGGCAGGGCCGCCCGGCTGACCCGGGCGATGCCGATCACGTTCACGTCGAGCACCCGGGCCCACTCGGCGTCGTCGTTGGCGGCGACGTCGCCGACCGCGCCGATCCCGGCGTTGTTGATCAGGACGTCGATCCCGCCGAAAACCTCCACCACCGTGCCGATCGCGGCCTCGACCGAAGCCCGGTCGGCGACGTCACAGGGCACCTCGAGGGTCGTCTTCCGCTGCACGGTGGTGAAGGACCGATCCAGGACGGCGACCCGGGCCCCCCGGCCGATCAGCAGGGCGGCGGTGGCGGCGCCGATCCCGCTGGCGCCGCCGGTGACCACGGCCACCAGCCCGTCGAAGTCGTTGCCGGTGACGGCGGCCGTCACGTCGTCGAAGTCGCTCATGGGTCTGCCTCTCAGCTGCGCGGGTCGATGTGGATCTTGGGTCCGGGGCCGGCGCCGTCCGGGCGCCATCCGGCCAGGACGTCGCCGGCCCGGTCGAGGCCGACGGTCGCGGCGATCAGCCCGGTCGGGTCGACGCCGCCGGCGGCGTACTGCTCGATCGTGCCGGCCAGCCCCTGGGAGGCGGCCAGGATGCCGACCGCGGTGACGTCCTTGAGGGCCAGGGTGCGGGTGTCGATCAGGCTCGGTGTGCCGGCCAGGCCGATGTAGAGCACCCGCCGGCCCGGTTCGACCAACTCGAGGGCCAGGGCCGGTAGGGACGCCGCGTTCGAAGCGTCGATCACCGCGTGCCAGGGGCGGTCGGGCAGCTCGGTGGCGGTCCAGGCGCCGGCGAATCCGAGCGTGCGGGCGAAACCGAGGTCGGCCTCGGTGCGGCCGAGCAGGTGCACCTCGGCGCCTTGGGCCCGGGCGAACTCGGCCACCAGCAGGCCGATCGTGCCGGTGCCGAGCACCAGGGCCCGGTCGCCGGGGGCCAGCCCGGCCCCGGCGACCGAGCGCAGCGCGTTGCCGCCGGGCTCGACCATCGCCCCGGCCGCGTCGTCCACCGCGTCGGGCAGCTCGAGCAGCGCGGTGACCGGCACCGCCAGCTGCTCGGCCAGGGCTCCCGGGAAGCCGCCCCGGATGCCGATCTCGACCCGGTCGGCACAGACGTTGTGCCGGCCCGAGCGGCACCGGTCGCAGTGCCCGCAGCCGATCATCGTGTCGCCGGTGACCCGCCGGCCCAGCCACCCCGGGTCGACGCCTTCGCCGACGGCCGAGACGACGCCGCACCACTCGTGGCCGAGCCGCATCGGGTACCGAGCGTGGCCCTGGTGCAGGTAGGCCATCTCCCCGGTGAAGAACTCCACGTCGGTGCCGCAGACCCCGACCCGGTGGACGTCGACCACCGCCTGCCCGGGGCTGGCCACCGGATCGGCGACGTCGGCCACCGCCCCGGTGTTCGGCCCGGTCAGGACGAACGCCCTCATCGGGGGGCGACGACGTTCTGCCGCTGGGTGCCCAGGCCGGCGATGGACAGCTCCATCACGTCGCCGGGCTGCAGCCAGACCGGCGGCTTCAGGCCCATGCCCACGCCGGGAGGCGTGCCGGTGTTGATCAGGTCGCCGGGCTCGAGAACCATGAACTGGCTGAGGTGGTGCACGATGAAGTACGGGTCGAAGATCATCGTTGTGGTCGAGCCGTGCTGGCGGACCTGCCCGTTGACGGAGAGCTTCATCTCCAGGTCGAGCACATCGGCGATCTCGTCCGGGGTGACCAGCCAGGGCCCGGCCGGGTTGAACGTCTCGGCCGACTTGCCCTTCGACCACTGCCCACCGCGCTCCATCTGGAACGCCCGCTCGCTGACGTCGTTTACCACCACGTAGCCGGCGATCGCGGCCCGGGCCTGTTCGACGTCGTCCAGGTAGCTGGTGCGCCGACCGATCACGATGCCGAGCTCGACCTCCCAGTCGGGTTTGGTCGACCCGCGGGGGATCCGGACGTCGTCGTCCGGGCCGATCAGGGTGTTCGGCGACTTGGTGAACAGGATCGGCTCGGCCGGCACGGCCTGCCCGGTCTCGGCCGCGTGATCGCTGTAGTTCAGGCCGATGCAGAGAATCTGGTGCGGCCGGGCGAACGGCGCCCCGATCCGCTCGCCGGCGAACCGCTCGACCTGCCCGGCGGCGGTGCGGGCAGCCACGACCGCGGCCAGCTGGTCGGTGCCGGCCGCGAAGAAGGCCTCGTCGAAGTCGGCCACGACGTCCGACACGTCGACGTAGGTCTGGTCGTCGATCCGGACGACCGGCTTCTCCCGGCCGGGCCGACCGAGGCGCATGAGGTACATGACGGACTCCGAGTTTCTTTCGTGGGCAAGAGCTTTCAGGTGGTTTCAGGTATCGGTCAGACTCCGGACCAGTAGGGCACCGGCAGCCCGGCGACCCCGACCGAGGCGGTGAACAGCTTGCCCGAGTCGGGGTGGCGTTCCCGCTGGGCGGCCGTGAGCTGCTCCGAGGCGGTGGTGATCAGCAGGGTGTCGAGGTCGGGGCCGATGAAGGCGACGCTGGAGGTGTTGGGGGCGTCGACCGCGACCGTGGCCAGCCGCCGGCCGGCGGGGGAGTAGCAGCGCACCTGGCCGGCGCCCCAGATCGCGACCCAGAGGTTGCCCTCGGCGTCCACGCACAGGCCGTCGGGAAAGCCCTCGCTGATCTTCAGGAACTCCTGCCGGGGGCCGGTCGCGCCGGTGGCCGGGTCGTAGTCGCGCACCCGGATCAGGCCGGGAATGGTGTCGGTGCTGTAGAACCGGGTGCCGTCGGGCGAGAAGCCGAGGCCGTTGGAGAGGCTCAGGTCGCGGTCGAGCACCGTGACGTCATCACCGACCACCCGGAACAGCTCCTCGCCACCCTCGTCGTCCTGCAGCGACAGGCTGCCGACCAGGAACCGCCCGGCCGGGTCGCAACCGCCGTCGTTGAGCCGGCGGGTCCGGCCCGCCGGGACCAGCTCGGGCCCGGCCTCACGGCGGCCGTCGGTGCGGACCACGGTCAGGTGGTGGGCCTCGGCCACCAGCAGGTCGCCGGCCGCCGAACAGACCACCGTGCCGACCGTGCCGTCGAACGACAGCGTCTCGACCGGCGTGATCCGGCCGCCGCTGAACGTGCCGGTGTGCACGGCCCGGCCGTTGATGTCGACCCAGATCACCCGCTCGCGCAACGGGTCCCAGAAGGGGCCCTCGGCCAGAACGTGGATCCGATCGAGGGCCGGTTCGGCCACGAAAGCGGTCATGACGCCACTTCTTCCGGGCGGCCCTCGACGATCGCCCGGATGGCGGGCAGATCGTCGACCAGGCCGGACAGCGGGGTGCGGTAGGTGAGGGCGCTGATGCTGATCGCCCCGCTGGGCCGGCTCGGCGATCCCAGAAAGACCGGCACGGCCAGGCAGCCGACACCGGGTTCATTCTCCTGGTCCTCGGTGGCGAAACCGAGCCGCCGGACCCGGTTCAGCTCCAAGGCCAGGTCGGCCGCCGTCGTCCGGGTGCGCGGGGTGCGGGCCGGCGGCCGGGTCCGGGCGACCCAGGCCGCGACCGCGGCGTCGTCGCGCAACTCGAAGGAGAGCAGCAGCTTGCCGACCGCCGTGCAGTGGGCCGGATTGCGCCCGCCGATGGTGGAGCTGAGCCGTACCGCACCGGAGGGCGCGTCGACCTTCGACCGGTAGACCACCGACGGCCCGTCCAGCACGGCGTAATGGGCCGTCTCGCCGTACCGCGCGGCCAGCCGCTCCAGGGCGGGCTGGACCCGCAGGTGATCGGGCCGGGCCTCGTGGTTGAGAAAGGCCAGCCGGAGGAACTCGTCGCCCAGCTGGTAGTGCCCGCGCCCGTTCTGGGCCGCGAACCCGGCCCGGCGCAGCGCCGACAGGGCCCGGTGCACGGTCGGTTTGGGCGAGTTCAGGGCCCGGGCCAGCTCGTCGAGACCGACCCCGGACGGGCGCCGGGCCAGCTCGGTGAGCACGGCCAGCACCCGGTCGGACCCGACCAGGGCCGACCCGGCCTCCGCCGGTTCGGCCGGTTCCGCCGGTGGAGCTTGTGGTCTAGGCTCAGGCACGTTCCGAACTGTAGAGCATCGTTCCGATAACTGGAAGGCAGCGTCCTCATGGTGGAGCAGCGCAGCGCGCAGTGGTACGCCGGTACCGACCGCAACGCCTACATCCACCGGGCCTGGATGCGCCGGGGCCTGCCCGCTCACGCCTTCGACGGCCGGCCGCACATCGCCATCGCCAACACCGCGTCCGACCTGACGCCGTGCAACGCCCACCTGAACGAGGTGGCCGAGAGCGTCAAGCAGGGCGTCTACGAGGCCGGCGGCATCCCGCTGAACCTGCCGGTGGTGTCGCTGGGCGAGACGCTGGTCCGGCCGACGGCGATGCTGTGGCGCAACCTGGCCGCGATGGCCATCGAGGAGATGCTGCGGGCCAACCCGATCGACGGCGTCGTCCTTCTCGGCGGGTGCGACAAGACCATCCCGTCGCTGCTGATGGCGGCCGCCTCGGTCGACCTGCCGGCGGTGGTGGTGCCCGGCGGCCCGATGCTCACCGGCACTTTCCGGGGACAGCCGCTGGGCTGCGGCACCGACGTGTGGCGGCTGTCGGAGGAGGTCCGGGCGGGCACCCTCTCGCAGGAGCAGTTCATCCGGTCCGAGTCGTCGATGATCCGCAGCCGCGGGCACTGCAACACGATGGGGACGGCGTCCACCATGGGCCTGGTGGCCGAGGCTCTGGGCATGGTCCGGCCCGGGCTGGCCGGCACCCCGGCCGCCGACAGCCGGCTGCTCGAGATGTCGCACGAGACCGGCCGCCTGGCGGTCGAGATGGTGGCCGCGCAGCGCACCCCGAGCAGTCTGCTCAGCCGAGGCTCGTTCCTGAACGCGATCGTCGCGCTGGCCGCGATCGGCGGCTCGACCAATGCCGTCGTCCACCTGCTGGCGATCGCCGGCCGGCTCGGGATCGACCTGACCCAGGACGATTTCGACACCACCGGCTCGCGGGTGCCGCTGCTGGTCGACCTGCAGCCGGCCGGCCGGTTTCTGATGGAAGACCTGTACCGGGCCGGCGGCCTGCACGCCGTCCTGCGCGAGGTCCGCGACCTGCTCGACCCGGCGGCCCTGACCGTGACCGGCGAACCACTGGTCGGCTACCTCGACGAGGCCGAGATCTTCGACCCCGAGGTGATCCGGCCCCGGGAGAAGCCGCTGCAGCCGCAGGCCGGGATCGCCGTGCTCTACGGCAACCTGGCTCCGGACGGCGCGGTGATCAAGCCGGCCGCGGCGTCCGCGCACCTGCTGCGGCACCGGGGCCGGGCCGTGGTGTTCGACTCGATCGAGGACCTGCACGCCCGGATTGACGATCCCGACCTCCAGGTGGACGCCGACTCGGTGCTGGTGCTGCGCGGCTGCGGGCCCAAGGGGTACCCGGGCATGCCCGAGGTGGCCAACCTGCCGCTGCCGAGCAAGCTGCTGCAGGCCGGGGTGCGCGACATGGTCCGAATCTGCGACGGGCGGATGAGCGGCACCGCCTACGGCACGGTCGTCCTGCACGTGGCGCCCGAGGCCGCCGCCGGCGGGCCGCTGGGCCTGGTCCGCACCGGCGACGTCATCGTGCTCGACGTCGAGGCCCGGCTGCTGCAACTCGACGTGCCGGCCGACGAGCTGGCCCAGCGGCGGTCCGACCCGGCCACCACCGAGGCCTACGCCCGGCCGGCCCGGGGGTGGGAGAGGCTCTACGTGCAGACCGTGCAGCAGGCCAACACCGGGGCCGACCTCGACTTCCTGGTCGGCAGCAGCGGCTCGGCCGTCTCCCGCGAGTCCCACTGACCTTCTTCACCGCCTCGGGCGCCGCGGTCAGCGGGCGGGCAGGTCCAGGCGGAACAGGGCCCCGCCGGAGGGGCGGTTGGCCACGGTGAGGATGCCGCCGTGCAGGCGGGTGTTCTCGGTGGCGATGGCCAGGCCCAGACCACTGCCGTCGGAGCGGGCGCGGGCCTCGTCAGCCTTGTAGAACCGCTCGAACACGTGGGTCAGGGCGTCCGGGGTCAGGCCCGGCCCCCGGTCGGCGACCGTGACCACGAGGTGGGCGGTGACCGGGTCGCGGCCGGCCAGCACCGAGATCGGGGCGGCGCCGTACTTCACCGCGTTGCCGACCAGGTTGGCCAGGATGACGTCGAACCTTCGCCGGTCGAGCACCGCGGTCAGGGCCGGCTCGAGGCCCAGATCGACCAGCTCGCCCCAGCCGCGCCGGGCCAGGCAGCCCTCGATCGCCGGGCCGACCTCGACAACATCGGTGTCGAGGACGGCGGTACCGGCGTCGAACCTCGACATCTCGATCAGGTCGAGCACCATCCGGTCCAGGTGGGCGATCTCCTGAACCACGAGCCGGGCCGCCCGGGCCGCGCCCGGGGACATGCCCGGCGTCTCGTCGGACAGGACGTCGGTGACCGCGGTCATCGCGGCCAGCGGGGTGCGCAGCTCGTGCGAGACGTCGGCCGCGAACCGCCGGGACCGGGCCTCGAGCCGGCGCAGCTCCCGCATCGAGCCGTCGAGGTTGGCCGTCATGTCGTTGAACGTGCGAGCCAGGTCGGCCAGCTCGTCGCCGCCGACGGTCGAGAGCCGGATCTGCAGGTCGCCGGCCGCGACCCGCTCGGCCGCCCGGGCCAGGCGCTCGACCGGGCGCAGCATCCGGCGGGCGAACAGCCAGCCGCTGCCGACCGAGATCAGCAGCAGCCCGGCCACCGCCGCGACCAGCAGCCAGATCGCATCGGTGTCGGACATGCCGAGCAGGCTGACGTCGCCGGCCAGCCGGTGGCCGAGCGCGGCGGTGCCGATCGGCCGGGTCGCGAACACCACCAGGGCCCCGACGACGGCCGTGGTCGCGGTGATCGCCGCCGTCACCACGCTGAGCGCGACGAAGCCGAGGATCAGCCGGGGCCGCAGTCCCCAGGCCGGCCGACGGATCGAGCCCGTGATCGAGCCCGGTGACGACGTCACTGGCCGCCGAACCGGTAGCCGAACCCGCGCACGGTCTGCACGTACACCGGCTCGGCCGGCACCGGCTCGATCTTGGCCCGCAGCCGCTGGACGCAGGCGTCGACCAGCCGGGAGTCGCCCAGGAAGTCCTGGTCCCAGACCGCCAGCAGCAACTGCTCGCGCGAGCGCACCCGGCCGGGATGGTCGGACAGGGCCAGCAGCAGGCGCAGCTCGGTCGGGGTCAGCTCGATCGCCCGGCCGTCCCGGGTCACCACCAGGGCGGCCCGGTCGATGCTCAGCCCGGCGTAATCGGTGCGGTCGTCCTGCTCGACCGTGACCCGGCGCAGGATGGCCTTGATCCGCGCGTCCAGGACCCGCGGCTGCACCGGCTTGGCCAGGTAGTCGTCGGCCCCGGCCTCCAGCCCGGCCACCACGTCCAGGTCGTCCGAACGCGCGGTCAGCATGATGATCGGGGTGCTGCCGGCCGCCCGCAGCCGGCGGCAGACCTCGAACCCGTCGATCCCGGGCAGCATGACGTCGAGCACCACCACCTGCGGGTGGTGGGCCGCCGCCGAGGCCAGCCCGCTCTCGCCGTCCGGGGCGGAGAACACCTGGTGACCGAGATGGCTCAGCCCCAGGTCGAGGCCCTCGCGGACCGCCGGGTCGTCTTCGATCAGCAGGACGCGGGGCACGCCTCGAGTATGCGTCACCGGTGCTGGAGCAGGCTCGGCTCCGGATGCCGTCGCTCGACCGGCCGAACCGGGTCCGCCCGGCCGCGGCCGGCCACCGCCCGGATCACGGCGGCCAGCAGAGCCGCCGCGAGCGCCCCGGCCGAGTTGCGGACCAGGTCGCTGGAGTCGCAGGTCCCGACCGAGAGGGCCACCTGGGCCGCCTCGATCCCGGCGCTCACCAGCACGGCTGACGCCGCCACCGACAGCGGGTGACCGACGGCGAGCACGGCCAGCAGGGCGAACGGCACCAGCAGGGTCAGGTTCAGCAGCCCCTCGGGGGTCAGCGGACGGGGGTCGGTCACGGTGCAGGCCGACGGGAACTGGTGCCAGTTCAGCCCCCGGGTGCCCAGACCGGGCCGGGCCAGCGTGATCGCCACCGCCGCGGACAGGTAGGCCGCCGCCGCGACCGCCGTCCACCGGTGCCCGTCCACCACCGAGGCCAGCCCCCAGGCCAGCGGCCCGAGCACCAGCAGGGCGAGCAGGGCCGGCCCGGCCATCAGGTGCGGGTGGGCCATGGCTTCGGCCATCGCCGTCATCGAGTCGATCATGGGTGCTCGTTCTGGGCCATGCCACCGACTGTGCGCGGTGGATGTCTCGAGCGGATCCGGGCAATGTCCGGATCCGGTCACAGTCCGGCCCCGCCTCAGGAGCGGGGCCGGACCGGCGTGGGGTCATCGGCCGGTCGGCGGCCGACCAGTTCCGATCAGGGCGTGGAGAACTCGATCCGGGCCAGCTCCTGATCGCCGGACTGCGCGTCGAACCAGGTGACGTACTGGACGGCGCCGTTCTTCTCGGCGTACTCGGGGTGGGCGAACAGGGCGTACGTGGTGCCGTTGCCCTTCGGCGCGACCAGCGCGGTCCGGCCGGCCGACCAGGGGCCCTGAGGTCGCCCGGCGACCTGGTACATGATCGAACTGGTGCCGTACGGCATCCACATGTTCACCCATGACCGCAGGGCCGGGTCGTAGAACGTGGTGTGCCCGGCCGATCCGGGGGTCGGTCCGGTCTTGACCCCGGCCGCGACGTCCGTGCCCCAGTTGCTGCCGTTCCAGTACCGGTACGCCGTCCGGTCCAGCACGTCGGCCAGCGGCACCTCGGCCGTGCGGCACGACCAGTAGTCGCATCCGCCGAAGGTGTAGAGCGTGCCGTCCACGACGTTGCTGCCGCTGTACGCGCCCTCGCCCGGACCCCAGAGCATGGTCGGATCGCTGCCCTCGACGCTGTTCACCGCGGTGTGCCCGGTCGCGCTCAGCCGGGTGACGGTCTGCGAGCCGAGGTTGATGGCGGCGATCCCGGTGCCGAGGCCCCGGCCCAGCGGGCCCGAGCACGGGGTGCCGGACGCGCCGCCGCGGCAGAGCTTGCCGAAGTAGACGAGTAACCGGTCCCGGGCCGGGTCGGCCACCACGTTGCCGGGCCAGAACCCGAAGCTGGCCCCGCAGTACTGGTCGGTGGCCGAGGTGCAGCCGGTGGCCGCCTTGTTGTGCGCCTTCTCGAACGCGGTCTCGGCCGCGGTGTGCGGGATCAGCGTCGACGGGGTGGCCGCGGCGGTCGAGAACGCCGTGCCCGCTTGCAGGTCGATCCCGTCGGCGGCGTTCAGGTCGGTGGTGACCGCGGCCGAGTTGGACAGGAAGCCCCAGGGGTCCTTCAGCGTGGTGTCGTCGAAGATCCAGTACGAGCGGCCGTTGTAGCCGACGCTGGTGCCGTTGTCCCGGCCGCCCACCCGCGCGTCCTGCCGGAGGGAACCGGCCCGGGCGGCCGACACGATCGACGGGACGGCCGGCACCGCGGCCGAGAAGGTCACCGGATCAGCGGCCGACGGCGCCGTGGTCGTGGCCGGGCCGGGAACGGACGGGCCGGGAACGGTTGGGCTCGGGACGCTCGGGCTCGGGACGGCCACCGGCGGGGTCGTGGCCACTGTGGTCGGGGGCGGTGCACTGCTGCCGATCGCCGTCGGGGACGAGGTCGGCACCCCGACCGGCCGGGTCGTGATCGACCCGGTCGGCCGAACCACCGGCCCGGTCGGCGAGGCGCTCGGCCGCGCGGTCGGCCGGGCCGTCGGTGGCCGGTGCTTCACCGGCGCCGGCCGGTGGAACCAGCCGTGATGGCGTCCGTGATGCCAGGGCCCGGTCCAGGCCGCATCGGCCGGCGACCCGAACACGAGCTGGCTGACGACGAGCCCGAACACGGTCAGCAGGGCCACCGATCCGACCCACCTGACCGTGCTGCGCGACTTCTTCTGCGGACGAGGCATGCCCGTGACTCCCGAGGTTTGTTCGACGATCCATCGAATGCCCACGAAAGCTAACAGCCACCGAAACCCGCCTCCGATCAGCGAAATTGGCCGCCACCGGGCATACTTGGATGAGCCGATCAGGCTTGACCCGAACTTTTCACAGATTTATGAGATGCCCCACCGAAAGGGGCTTGCGCGCGGTCTCGCGACGCCGGGCACCGCCGCCGATCACACTTTTTCGGCGTGACGATCGGCACTATTCTCGTACTCGTCGTCGACCATGTCACGCTCGTCGAACGGCAGCCGGCCGGCCATCACCTGCTCGGCCCGGTCCCGGTCGAACTCCCCGGTCCAGGTGCCGATCACCACGGTCGCGACCGCGTTGCCGGCGAAGTTGGTCAGGGCCCGGGCCTCGGACATGAACCGGTCGATCCCGACGATCAGGCCGACGCCGTCCACCAGTTCGGGGCGGTGCGACTGCAGGCCCCCGGCCAGGGTGGCCAGCCCGGCGCCGGTCACCCCGGCCGCTCCCTTCGACGCGATCACCATGAACAGCAGCAGCGAGATCTGCGAACCCAGGCTGAGCGGCTTGTCCAGGGCGTCGGCGACGAACAGGGAGGCCATGGTCAGGTAGATCGCGGTGCCGTCGAGGTTGAACGAGTAACCGGTGGGCACGGTGATGCCCACCACCGGGCGGGACACCCCGAAGTGCTCCATCTTGGCGATCAACCGGGGCAGCGCCGACTCCGAGGACGAGGTCGACAGGATCAGCAGGAACTCCCGGCCCAGATAGCGCAACAGCCCGAAGATGCTCACCTTGGACACCGCCTGCAGGATCAGGCCCAGCACCACGAAAATGAAGATGGCACAGGTCAGGTAGAACGCGAACATCAGCTGGGCCAGGCTGACCAGGGCGTCCCAGCCGGTCTCGTCGACCACCGCCGCGATGGCCCCGAAGGCCCCGACGGGCGCCAGCCACATGATCATGGACAGCACCCGGAAGACCAGCCGCTGCACGTGACCCACCCCGCGCAGGATCGGCTCGCCGGAGCGGCCCATGGCCTGGATCGCGAACCCCACCAGCAGGGCGATCAGCAAAGCCTGGAGCACATCACCCTCGGTCAGGGACGAGAGCAGGGTGGTCGGGATGATGCCCAGCAGGAAGTCGATCGTGCCGCCCTCGCCCGCCGCCGCCGCGGTCTTGGCCGCCGCCGTGCCGCTCGGCGTCAGGTGCAGGTCGGAGCCGGGATGCAGGAGGTTTCCGACCACCAGGCCGATGGTCAGGGCCACCGTCGACATCACCAGGAAGTAGCCCAGGGCCAGACCGCCGACCCGCCCGACCCGGGCCGCCTGCTGGATCGAGCCGATCCCGAGCACGATCGTGCAGAAGATCACCGGCGTGATCATCATCCGGATCAGGGCGACGAACCCGGTGCCCAGCGGTTTCAGCGAGTCACCGAAGCCGTCCGGGGCCAGACCGCCGACCAGGGCGCCCAGAACCACCGCGACGATCACCGCCAGGTACAGGTAATGCGTCCGATCGCGGTGCCTTTCGGGTCCGGCGGCGTCCGGGCGGGTGGGCTCGTTCGGGCGGCCGGGATCAGTGGGCTGCGGTCCCGGGGCGAGTTCGTCGGACATGACTGCCTCCTCGTCGTTGGGTGAGGCCGGGACGGCGGTCGTCCCCTCGGCCCGAGCGTCCCCCGCGCCCGGATCGACGTCACGCTTGTGTTCATTACGTTCGTGACCCAGGGCACACTGTGGACATGCGGTACGACCCGAGACGCTGGAGTCTCGCTCGCCAGGTGCTCGCCCTGCTGACGGCGGCCCTGCTCGTCGTCGTGACCGCCGCCGTCGTCGCCGCGTACCTCCAGGCCCGCCGGTCGGCCTACGCCTCGGCCCGCGAGCACGTCGTCGCGGTGGCCCAGTCGGTGGCCGTGACGCCGACCGTCGTCTCGGCCCTGCGCGAGCCGGACCCGGCCCGGACCCTGCAGCCCTACGCCGAGCAGGTCCGCACCGGCACCGACACCGCCTTCGTGGTGATCATGAACCCCGACGGCATCCGGTACAGCCACCCGGTGCCGACCGAGATCGGTGGCCGGTTCATCGGGCACACCGGCCCGGCTCTGCTCGGCCACACCTTCACCGAGACCTACACCGGCACCCTCGGTCCCTCGGTCCGGGCGGTGGCCCCGATCCACGGCACCGGTGGCCGGATCGTCGGCCTGGTCGCGGTCGGGATCACCCTCGACACCGTGAGCCGCAGCCTGGACCAGCAGATCCCGGCCCTGATCGCCGCCGGGCTGGTCGCCTTCGCGGTCGCCGCGGCCGGGGCCTGGCTGCTCAGCCGGCGGTTGCGCCGGCAGACCCACGACATGGGGCCGGCCGAGCTGAGCCGGATGTACGAGTTCTACGATGGCGTCCTGCACGCCGTCCGCGAAGGCCTGCTCCTCCTGGACGCCGCCGGTCGCCTGCAACTGGTGAACGACGAGGGACGCCGGTTGCTCGGCCTGCCGGACACCGTGGCCGGCACCCCGATCGCCGACCTCGAGCTGCCCACCGGACTGCGCGAGGCCCTGCTCGACTCGCAGCCCCGGGTCGACGAGGTCCGGCTCAGCGCCGACCGGGTGCTGGTCCTGAGCCGGATGCCGGCCCACTGGAAGGGCCGGGAGGTCGGCAGCGTCGTCACCCTGCGCGACCACACCGATTTCATCGCCCTGGCCGGAGAACTCGACTCGGTCCGGGGGTTCGCCGAGTCGCTGCGCTCCCAGGCGCACGAGGCGGCCAACCGGCTGCACACCGTGATCTCGCTGATCGAACTGGGGCACACCGAGCGGGCGCTGAGCTTCGCCACCGCCGAGCTCGAGGACGCCCAGGCCTTGACCGACCGGGTGGTCGAGGCGGTGGCCGAGCCGGTCCTGGCCGCGCTGCTGCTCGGAAAGATGGCCGAGGCCAACGAACGCGGGGTCGAGCTGGTGCTGGCCGACGACCTCACCGTCCCGGAGCAGGACGCCGACCCGCGCGACCTGGTCACCATCGTCGGCAACCTGATCGACAACGCGATCGAGGCCGCCGCCGCCGGAGCCGGCCCCCGGACCGTCCGGGTCGGCGCCGTCCTCGACCGGCGCTCGGCCGAGCTCGTGCTCGAGGTGGCCGACTCCGGCTCCGGCATCGACCCCCGGCACCTGGAAAAGGTCTTCGAGCGCGGGTTCTCGACCAAACCCGGGTCGGACGGCGGCCACGGGCTGGGCCTGGCCCTGGCCCGGCAGGCCGCTCGCCGTCAGGGCGGCACACTGGAGATCGTCACCCGGGCCGGGCGAACCGTCTTCCAGGTCCGGATCCCCGCCCCGGCCGGGGCCCGGCTGTGACCGCGCCGCCGATCCGGGTCCTGGTGGTCGAGGACGAGCCGATCGCGGCCGCCGCCCACGCCGCCTACGTCCGCCGGGTGCCCGGCTTCGAGGTCGTGGGCATCGCCGCGACCGGGGCCGAGGCGCTGCACCACCTGACCCAGGGCCAGGTGGACCTGACCCTGCTCGATCTCAACCTGCCGGACATGCCCGGGCTGGAGGTCTGCCGGGCGGGGCGCGCCGGCGGCCGGCTGGTCGATGTCATCGCGGTCACCTCGGCCCGCGACCTGGCCATGGTCCGCCGGGCGGTGAACCAGGGCGTTCTGCAGTACCTGCTGAAGCCGTTCGTGTTCGCCACCCTGCGGGACCGGTTGCAGCAGTATCAGAAGTACCGCGACGAACTGCTGCGCTCGGGAGCCCTGGCCACCGGCCAGCAGCAGGTCGACCAGCTGTTCACCGGGGCCCGCTCGGTCACCGGGACCCACCTGCCCAAAGGCATGAGCTCGCTGTCGCTCGAAGCCCTGATCACCGAGCTGCGGGCCACCCCCGACGCGTTGTCGGCGACCGAGGCGGGCGAGCGGATCGGCCTGTCCCGGGTCAGCGCCCGCCGCTACCTGGAGTACCTCTGCGAGGTCGGGATGGCCACCCGCGCCTCCCGGTACGCCGGCAGCGGCCGTCCCGAGATCGAGTACGCGCTGCGCGGCTGAGGCATACCCTGACCCGGTGGCCGACGTCCAACCCAGCTCCCCGCCCGAACCGGTCCCGGATGCCGCCATGGCGCAACCGGTCCATCGCGCCGCCGCCGAGCCCGAGGTGCAGCCCACCACCGGAACCGCGCTGTGCCTGTCCGGTGGCGGCTACCGGGCGCTGGTGTTCCATCTCGGCGTGCTGTGGCGGCTGAACGAGGCCGGCCGGCTGCCCGGCCTGGACCGGATCTCGAGCGTGTCCGGCGGGTCGATCATGGCCGCCGTCCTCGGGCTGAACTGGACCGGGCTCGATTTCGACGGCGGGGGAGTGGCCACCGCCTTCGACCGGGTGGTCGACCGGATCCGGCAGATGGCCTCGACCAACGTGGACATCGCCGCGGTCGTCACCGGCCTGGCCCTGCCGGGCGTCACGATCTCCGACCGGGTCCGGAGCCTGTACGCGGAGCACCTGTTCGGCCCGAGCACGCTGCAGGACCTACCGCTCCACCCTCGGTTCGTGATCAACGCCACCAACCTCGAGTCCGGCGGGCTGATGAGGTTCAGCCGGGCCGACCTGACCGACGATCTGGTCGGCCGGATCGCGAGCCCCGACCTGCCGCTGGCTCTCGCGGTGACGGCGTCCTCGGCCTTCCCGCCCGTTCTCTCGCCGTGCATCGTCGACCTGACCGACCAACTCTGGCTGACCGAGCCGGGCAACGAACTGACCGGCGCCGACTACCGGGGCCGGGTCAGCCTCAGCGACGGCGGCGTCTACGACAACCTCGGCCTGGAGACGGCCTGGAACCGGTGCGCGAACATCCTGGTCAGCGACGCCGGCGGCAAGATGGGGCCCGATCCGCAGCCGCCGGTGGACTGGGCCGCGCACATGCTCCGGGTGCTCGACGTGGTCGACAACCAGGTTCGCTCGCTGCGCAAGCGGCAGGTCATCGACGCGTTCCGGGCCGCGACCCGGGACGGCATGTACATCGGGATCCGCAGCGACCTGAACGACTACCCGCTCGACGACCCCATCCCGACCGACCCGGCCCTGACCGCCCGGCTCGCATCATGGCCCACCCGGCTGGCGGCGATGCCCGCACCGATCCAGGAACAGCTGATCAACTGGGGGTACGCCGTCTGTGACACCGGTCTGCGGGCCCACCTGGCTCCCGGCACCCCGCGCGGCACCCTGCCCTACCCGGCCAACCCCCTGACCTGACCGCGCACCTGTCGTGGTTCTGCTGGTCACCGCCGTACCGGTCACCGCCGTCGGCCGGCAGCGGTTGCCTCTCAGCGCGGGTTCTTGCGGGTCAGGCTGGGGATCAGGACGTCGTCGATCAGGGTCCGGACGGTGTCGTCGTTCAGGGGCCGGCCGGGCACCAGGGACCGGAACACCACGTAACCGGGCAGCACGTCCCAGATCTCGTCGCTGATCACGTCCGGATGGATCTCGCCCCGCTCGACCGCCCGCTCCAGCACATGATGCATCAGGGCCCGCCGCTCGTGGAAGAACTGGTCCTCGAACACGGCCCGCAGCGGCGGGCTGCGCCGGATCTCGGGCAGCAGCCCGGCGATGGTGGCGCCGAACTCGGTCGTCTGTCTCGAGATCAGTTCGCCCATCCGTAGCAGGTCACCGCGCAGGCTGCCGGTGTCCGGCGGGACGGCGATCTTTCGCACGCTGTGGGTGAAGGCGGCCACCACCAGGTCGAGCTTCGAGGGCCAGCGCCGGTAGACCGTGGCCTTGCTGGCCTTGGCCCGGGCGGCGACCTCGTCGATGGTGAGCCGGTCGTAGCCGGTCTCCCGGAGCACCTCCATCGTGGTGCTCAGCAGTTCCTCCTCGCGCGCGGTGAGCGATTCGAGCGACGTCGTCATACCGGGCAGTCTATCGGCCTTGACACCGGTACGGTACTGGACCGTACTCTAATGAACATGTCATCGACTGAGGAAATACGAGCACCACGCGACCTGAACCGTGGGCCCGGCGGCGCCGACCACCGGTGGACGATCCTGGCGATCATCGGAGTGGCCCAGCTGATGGTGGTGCTGGACACCACCATCGTGAACATCGCCCTGCCCTCGGCCCAGCACGACCTGGGCTTCAGCAACGACAACCGGCAGTGGGTCATCACCGCCTACTCGCTCTCGTTCGGCAGCCTGCTGCTGCTCGGCGGGCGCCTGTCCGACCTCTTCGGACGCCGGATCACCCTGCTCGTGGGGCTGCTCGGCTTCGCCGTGGCCTCCGGGCTGGGCGGTGCCGCGACGAACCTGAGCCTGCTGATCACCTCGCGGGCCCTGCAGGGGGCGTTCGCGGCGATCCTGGCCCCGGCGGCCCTCTCCACCCTGAACGTGACCTTCACCGAGACCCGCGAGCGGGCCCGGGCGTTCGGCATCTACGCGGCCATCGCGGCCGGCGGGTCCGTGGTCGGGCTGCTGGTCGGCGGCATGCTGACCGACTGGCTCTCGTGGCGCTGGTGCCTGTACGTCAACCTGGCCTTCGCGCTGCCGGCTGCGGCCGGCGTGCTCGGCTACGTGCAGGCCCGCAAGACCAGCGACCGGGGCCCGGTTCGGCTCGACCTGCCGGGCGTCCTGACCGTGTCCGGTGGGCTGTTCTGCCTGGTCTACGGGCTCTCGAACGCCGAGCAGCACGGCTGGGCGACCGGCCTGACCATCGCCCTGCTGGTCGCGGCGGGCGTGCTGCTGCCGGCCTTCCTGGTGGTCGAGTCCCGGGTGGCGGCACCGCTGCTGCCGTTGCGCATCCTGGCCGACCGGAACCGGGGCGCCTCGTACCTGACGATCGCGCTGGCCTTCAGCGGCATGTTCGGGGCCTTCCTGTTCCTGACCTACTACCTGCAGCTGAACCTCGGCTACAGCCCGCTGCGGACCGGGCTGGCCTTCCTGCCGCTGGCGGCCGGAATCATGACCGCGGCCGGCCTGTCCACCACCCAGCTGCTGCCCCGCTTCGGGCCCCGGCCGATCGTGCCGGTCGGCATGATCGTGGCCTCGGCCGGCATGCTCGGCCTGGCCCAGCTGACCACCAGCTCGACCTACGCCGGCAATGTGGTGGCGCCGATCTTCATTCTCGGCTTCGGCGTCGGACTGGCCTTCGCCCCCTCGATCAGCACGGCCACCACCGGGCTGGCGACGGCCGACGCCGGCGTCGGGTCGGCGATGGTGAACACCAGCCAGCAGATCGGCGGGGCGATCGGCACCGCCGTCCTGTCCACGATCTTCGCCTCGGCGATCACCGACTTCGTGACCACCCACCCGCGGGGGCCGGGCCTGCAGGCGGCGGCCACCGTCCACGGGTACACGGTGGCCTTCGCGGTCAGCGCCGGCGTCTTCGCCGTCGGGGCCCTGCTGTCGGCCCTACTCCTGCGCAGCGGCCGGATCGACCAGTCGGACGGCGTCGTCACCGCCCTGTGACGACGCCGTCCGGCGGCCCAGCCGGCCCAGCCGGCCCAGCCGGCCCCAGCTGACTCAGCTGGGTCAGCTGGGTCAGCTGGGGTCAGCTGGGGTCAGCTGCCCAGCGTGACGTGCAGGATCTTCTCGTTGCTGTTGTTGGCGATGCTGTCCTTGTCGCCCTCGTTCGAGGTGGTCAGCCAGAGCCCGCCGTCCGGGGCCGGCTCGACCGTGCGCAGCCGGCCGTAGGTGCCGTTGAAGTAGATCTGCACATTGGTCAGATCGCTGCCGCTGATCACCTCTCGGTACATCCGGGTGCCCCGCTCGCAGGCCACGTAGAGGACGTCGCGAACCACGGCGATCCCGGAGCACGACCCGTCCGCGGTCGGGTAGGTGTGCTTGGGAGCGATGTAGCCGGCCGTCCCGCAGGTGCCGCTGGTGCCCTCGCACGCCGGCCAGCCGTAGTTGCCGCCCTTGGTGATCAGGTTGGTCTCGTCCATGATCGCGTTGCCGAACTCCTGCTCCCAGAGCCGGCCCTGCGAGTCGAAGGCCAGGCCCTGCGGGTTGCGGTGCCCGAAGCTCCAGACGTAGTTGCCGAACGGGTTGTCCGAAGGCACCGTGCCGTCCGGGTTCAGCCGCAGGATCTTGCCGTTGAGACTGGCCTTGTTCTGGGCGTTGTCGCCGTTCTGGGCATCCCCGGTGCTGGCGTAGAGCTTGCCGTCGGGGCCGAACCGCAGCCGGCCGCCGTCGTGGAACTTGTTCCGCAGAATGCCGCTCAGCAGGATCTGCTCCGACCCGAGATCGAGCTTGTCGTCGGTCAGCTTGATCCGGACGATCCGGTTGTCGGTGGGCGAGGTGTGCATGATGTAGAGCCAGTGGTCGGTGCCGTAGCTCGGCGAGATCGCCAGCCCGGTCAGGCCGCCCTCGCCGTCGGTGTTGTCTACGTCGGGCACGGTGCCGACCGTGGTCCTGGCCCCGGTCGCCGGGTTCAGGTGGATGATGTCGTGCGCGTCCCGGCGGTTGTAGAGGATCGTGCCGTCGGGCAGGGTCACCAGGCCCCAGGGAATGTCGGTGTCGGTGGTGAGCTGGGTGACCGTACACACCGGGTTGCTGCAGGCGGTGCCCGTGGTGGCGGCGGCCGTGGGGCTGTGGGCCGAGACGTTGCCCTGCCCGTCCCGAGCGACCACGTAGTAGCTGTACCGGGTGTTCGCGCTCAGCCCGCTGTCGATGAACGTGGTCGCCGGGGCCACCGTGCCGGTGCCCGTGACCGTGCCCACCTTGGCGTCGTTGCGGTAGATGTCGTAGGCCCGGACCCCTTGGTTGTCGGTGGCCGCGGTCCAGTTCAGGGTGACGCTGGTGCCGGAGGCAGCCGCGGTGAGCAACCCCGGGGCGGTGGGCTTCTCGGTGTCGATCTGGCACTGCGGGGGAGTGATGTAGACCGTGCTGCTGGCCTGCGACACGTTGCCGGCGGCGTCCCGCGCGTTGACGAACAGCCCCCACTTGACCCCCGCGACCACGGTCAGGCTGGTCGAGAGGGTGGTCCCGCCGACCGATTTCATCAGCTGCCCGTCGTGGTAGACGTCGTAGAAGGCCACACCGACGTTGTCGGTGGCGGCGTTCCAGGCGAACGTCACCGAGTCGCACAGCAGGTCACTGGTTCGGGCGTTGCCGGGCACGGTGGGCGGCTGCGTGTCGGCGACGCCCAGGGACGTCGTCCACTTCTGGTTGCTCTGGCCGTTGCAGGTCCACATCGCGACCAGCGTGCTGTTGGCCGTGGCCGCCCCGGTGACGTCCAGGCACAGCCCGGACTGGACGCCGGTGATCGTGCCGTCGGCGTTGATCTTCCACTTCTGGTTGTCGCCGCCGTTGCAGGTGTAGATCTGCACCTTGGCCCCGGCCGCGGTGCTGCGGCCCGCGACGTCCAGGCACATCGGGGCGTCGTAGACCCGCAGTTCACCGGCCGCCGTGAAGGTCCAGGCCTGGTTGGCCTGGCCGTTGCAGTCGTAGATGTTGACGCCGGTGGCGGGGGCGGTGGCCTGGGCCACGACGTCCAGGCAGCGGCCGGAGCCCACCCCCTTGATCGTGGAGCCGGTCGCGGCTGAGGCCGGTAGCGCCCCGGTCAGCAGCACCGTGGCCGAGACGGTGATCAGCGTGGCGATCAGCGCGATCAGGACGACGAGTGGGCGCGGGCGTCGTGGCATCGAGGTGGAGCTCCCTCAAGGTGGGGCGTCGGACACGGTCAGGGGTGCTGCTGCGGCTGTCGGCCGTGCCGAGCAGTGTGGCCGGGCCGGGAGGAGGCGGACCTCAACCCAATGACAAAGCAGCTGAAAGTCGGGGTACGCCGCCTCAGGCTCTACGGGTGACCTGGTGCCCCTGCTCGGTCAGACGCTGAGCGGCCAGCAGACCGAGGCCGGTGCTGGACCCGGTGATCAGGATTCGCGCCATCGATCCAGCCCGGCCGGGCAGCGGCCACCGGGCCAATCGGCCGGCTCGGCCGGAGGTTCAGCGAACGACGTCCAGCACCGTCTTCTGCACCCCGTTGCCGTAGAGCTCGTGCTCGACCACGCTGAGCTTCACCGTGTCCCGGTCGGCGGCGCTGAACAGCCGCTTGCCCGCCCCGAGCAGGACCGGCATGACCAGCAGGTGGTAGCGGTCGACCAGGCCGGCGTCGGCCAGGGCGCCGCCGAGTTCGGCGCTGCCGTGCACCAGCAGTGGTCCGCCGTCACCCTGCTTCAGGGCGGCCACGTCGTCGAGCGAGCGCAGGATCGTGGCCGGCCAGCGATCGTCGTCCTGCTCGAGCGTGGTGGAGACGACGTACCGGGGCATCGCGTTGTAGCCGGCGAACTCGTCCATAGTCGGCCAGACCGGGGCGAACTCCTGGTAGCTGCGCCGGCCCAGCAGCAGAGCCCCGGCCTCCTCCTGCTCGATGCCCTTGATCTCGTAGGCGGCCGGGTCGAACTCGACATCCTTGAAGGTCCAGCCGGCGTTGCGGTACTCGCCGCCGCCGGGGGCCTCCATGACACCGTCGAGCGAGACGAACGCGGTGACGACGATGCTGCGCATCAGATGACTCCCATCATTACGGACGCCGCAGGTGGCGTCCTCTCACCCCTGACGTCGAACGGGCCGGCCCCGGATCGACCGGCCGCCCGAAGTTTCTCGGCCGGACCCTACTTGAGGACGGCGGCGATGTGGTCCAGGTCGAGGGAGGGGACGAACGACGGGTCCTCGTACAGCTTCTGCAGGTCCGCCTCGTCGACCGGGCCGAGCGCGACCGCGGTGAACCGGTCGGCCCCGCCGCCGGCGGCGAACGCGGCGTCCCAGACGGCGGCCAGGATCCGGGTGCCGTCGGCCATGATCTTGATCGTGTCGTCGCCGAACCGGACCCAGAGCGCGGCCAGCACGCTCTTGTTGACGCTGGGGTTGACGGTGGTCCGGCCGACCTGGGTCGCCGCGAAACCGTCGACCAGGTCCAGCGGGGCGATGGCCTTGGCCGTCCGGTCCATCAACTTGACCACGGCGACCGCGGCGTCCTGGCCGGTCTCGATCGAGCCCCGCCGGGACCGCTTGCGGGCCAGGGCCTTCTGAAGCCCGGCGAGGATGTCGGCGGAGTAGGCGTCGACCATGTCGCTCTCGTAGGCCGAGTGCACGCCTTCGCCCCGGGACGGGCTGGTCGCGGTCGCGTCGATCCCGTCGGCCATGAACGAGCCGTGCAGCGGCTGGCAGGCGTCACCCACGTAGTGCGACACCAGCCCGGCCGCGGCCACGAAGCGGGCGGCGTCACCACCGGCCGCGGCGTCCACCATCTCGTCGTAGAACTGCCAGACCCGGAACGGCAGCAACCCGCGTTCCTTCGACGCCTGGTGACCCAGGTCGGTGTAGTACTCCTGCCAGGCCTCGACGGTGACCTGCTTCGGGTCGCTGACGCAGATCTGGCGCAGGGTGCGGCCGTCCAGCGGGCGGGGCTGGTCGATGTCGGCGAAGTGGGTCGGGTGCTCCGGCCCGGCCCGGAAGGCGGTGTCCCGCCCGCCGGGGACCGTCCTGGGCAGGTTCTTCCAGACCAGGTCGGGGACGTCGGCCAGCGGGATGAAGCGCGGGTTCTTCCTGAGGCTGGTGGTGGCCGCGTTGACCGTCTTCGGGTCGAGCTGGGAAAGGTGAAAGCTGATCCGGTCGGTGTTGGCGGCCAGCAGCGACTTCAGTTCCGGCGTGCCCACCTGGTCGCAGGCCAGTGAGGCGATCGTGTAGTGGCCGGTCTTTCCCAGAACGGCTCGGCGTGGGTGTTGTGGGCCACGACCAGGTTGACGTCGAGCAACCGCAGCACGTTGGTCAGACTGGCGGCGAGGGCGAAGTTGTAACCGTCGGCGCCGGCCGGCGTGCCGGTGAGGTTCTGCCCACCCCACTGCAAGGCGATCGGGTGCAGCGACTCCTGGCCCGGGCCGCCTGCGCCGCCTGCGCCGCCTGCGCCGCCCTGGTCGGCCCGGCGCAGGTGCCAGACCGTGCCGGAGTCGCCGGGCTGGGAGCCGGCGGTGCCGGGGGAGGGCGCGATCAGGAAGTCGGTGACGTCGTCGTACCCGCCCAGGCTCTTGTAACGGAAGAACAGGGCCGCGATCCGACCGGTCAGCATTCCGGACGCCGCGCCGAAGGCCACCACCTCGGCGCTGATCAGCCGGGTGCCCAGGTTGTGCTCGCTCAGGTCGGCCAGCTCGCCGACCGGCGGCAGCCCGTAGGTCTGCGAGGTCCAGGCGGCGACGTCGTCCACCTCGATCAGGCCGGCGTCCAGGGTGAGAAAGGTGCGTTGAGCGATGAAATCGGGGTACACCTCCTGGAACGGCACCCGCGTCAGCGACCGCGGCCCGGCCTTTCCCACGGCGGTCCGCGTGCCCCGCAGAACGGTGCTGATCGGGGTTCCGGCCGGCCCGGTGACGTGCCGGGAGGTCAGGGCAAAGACCGTGTGCCCGTCGGTCACCAGGGTGCCCACGCTGGCCACGTGATCGGCGCCCTGGGCCTGGCTGATGATCGGCATCCCACCACCGATCCCGCTGCTCGGCCAGACCCAGGAGGGCATCAGCTCCGCCGTCGGCTCGGCCGGGTCGACCTGGACCACACAGACCGGCACGGTTCGCCCGTCCGGCAGGTACAGCGTCTTCGGGACCTCGTCGTCGTTGGAGAGCTCGTCGGAGTCGGCCCAGGTGTCCACCAGAACCAGCACGCAGGGCCAGGAGTAGTCCCGGATCTCCGAGTTCTCGAAGGTGCGCGGAGACCGGGCCCGGGTCGAGGCCTTCATCGCCGCGAACGACCGGTCGGCCGAGGGCCAGGGATCCTCACACCGGATGTAGTAAAGGCCGACCGCCGTCCCCACGACGTTTTTCTTGTGGGTCATGTGCCAGTGATAGAGATCCCGGGCCTCGAGCAGATCCTTCATGGCCAGGCTCGCGAAGTTGCGCTCGGTTCCCAGAATGTCCATGCGACTCTCCAGCGCTGGTCAGCCCTCGACCGCGTCGGCCGGCCCTCGGCACCGAGGGAGGGTGATCCATTCAACATACGGGCGCGCGGGCGACGTCCGGGCTGATTCGCCCGAACGAGGGACGCCGACGTGTCGTGCCGCCGGTCCGGGCCCGGACATCCGCGCCGGACGCCGCCCGGGCCCGCCTCGGCCGACCGATCCGGCCATCTCGCCGTGCTAATCTCGTCTCCGCTCTCCCGGCGCTTGCGGGAGTGCGTCCGGGTGGCGGAATAGGCAGACGCGCTAGCTTGAGGTGCTAGTGCCCGAAAGGGCATGGGGGTTCAAGTCCCCCCTCGGACACCAGCTCAACTCGACCCCTGACCTGCTGAGACAGGTCAGGGGTCGCGCCGTTTGGCAATCACTGGGGGCGAGCTTCACCCGGGCTTCACACGGCACCGTCTAGCGTGGCCGCCAACACACCTGGGGAGGAACAGCCATGAGAAGGCCATCCGCGCCGGTACCGGTCGCCGCCGATCCGGCCCGCACGCCGGCAGGACCGAGCTCCACGCTGTCCGCGGCGGACGACGTCGTCACGATCTGTCAGGACCTGCTGCGGATCGACACCAGCAACTTCGGCGACGGCTCCGGGCCGGGCGAACGCGAGGCGGCAGAGTACGTCGCCGCGCTGCTGTCGGACGTCGGGATCGAGCCGGAGGTGTTCGAGAGCGCCGATCGGCGGACCAGCCTGGTGGCCCGGATCCCGGGGGAGGACTCCTCCCGCCCGGCCCTGCTGGTCCACGGTCACCTCGACGTCGTCCCGGCGCTGAAGGACGACTGGCAGATCGATCCGTTCTCGGGCGAGGTCAAGGACGACTGCCTGTGGGGCCGGGGCGCGGTCGACATGAAAGACATGGACGCCATCGTGCTGGCCACGGTCCGGGCGATGCGCCGGGAGGGCCGGCGACCACCCCGCGACGTGGTCGTCGCATTCATGGCCGACGAGGAGGCCGGTGGCCACTTCGGCTCGCACTGGCTGGTCGAGCACCACCCGGAGCTGTTCGAGGGGGTCAGCGAGGCGGTCAGCGAGGTCGGCGGGTTCTCGGTCGACCTCCAGGGCCGGCGGACGTATCTGCTCCAGACGGCCGAGAAGGGCATCGCCTGGATCAAGCTCACCGCGTCCGGCCGGGCCGGACACGGCTCGCAGGTCAACCCCGACAACGCGGTGACCCGGCTGGCCTCGGCCGTGGCCCGGATCGGGTCGTACAACTGGCCGGTCCAGGTGCCGGCCACGGTCCGAGCGTTCATGGACGGCGTGCGCGACCAGACCGGCGTCGACCTAGTGGTCGGCGAGGAGGTCGACACCGACGCCCTGGCCGAACTGTTCGGCACCACGGCTCGATGGGTCGCGGCCACGGTACAGAACACGGCCAATCCGACCGGCGTCACCGCCGGCTACAAGCACAACGTGATCCCCGGTCAGGCCACCGCCTTGATCGACTGCCGGTTCCTGCCCGGCCAGAAGGACGTGATGATGAGCAAGATCGCCGAGCTGGCCGGCGAGCACATCACGATCGAGGCCCTGCACGAGGACGTCGCGCTCGAGGTGCCGTACGAGGGCAGCCTGGTCGAGGCGATGAAGGCGTCGCTGCTGGCCGAGGACCCCGGTGCGGCGGTGCTGCCGTACTGCCTCTCCGGCGGCACCGACAACAAGGCGTTCAACCGGCTCGGCATCCTCGGCTACGGGTTCGCGCCACTGCAACTGCCGGCCGATCTCGACTTCGCCGGCATGTTCCACGGAGTGGACGAGAGGGTGCCGCTCGAGGCGCTGCGCTTCGGCGTGCGCACCTTCGACCGGTTCCTCGGCCTGAGCTGACGGCCCAGCTGACGGCCTGAGCTGACGGCCCGGCTGACGATGGGAGGCCTCAGGCCGTTCGCTCTACGCGGATGATCCTTCGGCGGAGCCAGATCCGGCGTGCTCCGCCGAAGGAGATCTGCACCCGGGCCAGCTCCCACCGACCGTACTCGGCGTGCTCGGTCAACAACTTGCGGGCCTCTGACCTGCTGGTTCCTCGAGGCATACTGAACATTCGGTACTCGAAATCGGGGGAGATGGCGGCCGAATCGGGCGCCATCGGGCTGACTCGGCGTGTGGGATCACGCAAGGGATCGCTCACGTCTGCTCTCTTCGTCCGACGGTGGTCTGTCTGCTGGTCTCTAATGTCACCACGAACCGATACGGTCATGCCATGACGACGGAGCCACGAGCTGCGCTCGACCGACTTATCGCTGCTCTCGAGGCCCACCTCTCGGCGGCCAGTCGCCGGGCGGGCGAGGCCGATCCCGCGGTGGTGTCGGCCTATCAGGTCCTCGCCGACGCCTTCGAGTCCTACGACGAGGCGCTCTACGACAGCTTCGACGAGGTCACCCCCTTCGTGCTCTACGACGACGCCGAGGACGCGCTCGCCGAGGACGACGAGGACGACGACCTCGAAGATCTTGAGGACGAGGAAGAAGAAGAGGACGACGACGAGCTCGAGGAAGAGCCCTCGCGCAACCTCTGAGTCGGGTACCGCCTGAGTCAGGTTCGGCCCGGGTCAGGTGGCGTCGAGCGAGACCTCGTCGAGCGCGGCCCGGATCTCTTTCGGCAGGTCCACGTCCTCAGCGGCCAGCGAACCGCGCAACTGAGCGGCGGTCCGCGCTCCGACCAGCACCGACGACACTCCGGGCCGGTCCCGGACCCAGGCCAGAGCCACCTCCAGCGGTGCGCAGCCGAGCCCGTCGGCGGCGGTGCTGACGGCGTCCACGATCCGGCGTGAGAGCCGGTCCAGGTACGGCTCGACGAACCCGGACAGGTGCGGAGAGGCGGCCCGCGAGTCGGCCGGCGTCCCGGTGCGGTACTTGCCGGTCAGGACGCCGCGCCCGAGCGGCGACCAGGCGATCAGGCCCAGCCCGAGATGGGCCGCGGCCGGCAGCAGCTCCCGTTCGGCCACCCGCTGCACCAGCGAGTACTCCGTCTGGACGGCGATCGGCGCCCCGGTCGCCGACGGGGCCGAGGTGGCCGCCAGCGCGGCCTGCCAACCGGTCAGGTTCGCGGCCGAGCCGTACCGGGCCCGGCCGCTCGACACGGCCACGTCCAGGGCCGACAGCGTCTCCTCGAGCGGCACCCGGGTGCTCCAGCCGGGCACCGTCCACAGGTCCACGTGGTCGACGCCGAGGCGGCCCAGGGTCGCGTCCAGGGCCCGCAACAGCGATCGGCGAGACACGTCGGGCCCGGATCGCAGGGCCGGAACCGCTGCCTTGGCGCTGATCACCAGCGCGTCCCGGGAGGCCACCTGGGCCATCAGCTTGCCGAGAACTTCCTCACAGGAACCGGCCGCGTAGGCGGTGCCGACGTCGACCAGCGAGCCACCGGCGTCCAGCAGGTCGCGCAACTGGTCGGCGGCCTCGTGCTCGTCGGTGTCCCGGCCCCAGGTCATCGTGCCCAGACCGAGCCTCGAGACGCGCAGGCCGGTGCGGCCGACGTATCTCTGCTCCATGGCCGCTCAACCTAGGGCGTCCGGTGGGGATCACCAACCGGTGCCACCGATGTCAAGGGTCACGCGGAGGCTTTTGTCCGGCTCGGGCGCTCGGCCCGGCGCACCTTGAGACAATTCTCAGCACGACGCCGATAGGCTCCCCGGCCATGCGCTTGGGTGTGAATCTTGGATATTGGGGAGCCGGCAACGACGCCGACAACCTGGCTCTGGCCCGCGAGGCCGATCAGCTGGGTTACAGCGTGTGCTGGGTGGCCGAGGCCTACGGTTCCGACGCCCCGACCGTGCTCGCCTGGGTGGCCGCCCAGACGTCCACCGTCGACGTCGGCGCCGCGGTCATGCAGATCCCGGCCCGGACCCCGGCGATGACCGCGATGACCGCGGCCACCCTGGACTCGCTGTCGGGCGGCCGGTTCCGGCTCGGCCTGGGCGTGTCCGGCCCGCAGGTGTCGGAGGGCTGGCACGGCGTCCGGTTCGCCAAGCCGCTCGGGCGCACCCAGGAGTACGTCGACATCGTCCGGATGGCCCTGCGCCGCGAGCGGGTGCAGTACGAGGGCGAGCACTTCACGCTGCCGCTGCCGGACGGCCCGGGCAAGCCGCTCAAGCTCACCGTGCACCCGGTGCGCGAGCAGATCCCGATCTACCTGGCCTCGGTCGGCCCGAAGAACCTCGAACTGACCGGGCGGATCGCCGACGGCTGGCTGGCCATCTTCTTCTCACCCGAGTACGCCGCGGTGTCGCTCGACCCGCTGCGAGCCGGCCGGGAACAGGCCGGGCACACCGGGGACGACGTCCTGAAAGGGTTCGACGTCGTCCCGACCGTGCCGGTGATGGTCGCCGACGACGTGGACGACGCGGCCGCCCCGATCCGGCCCTACGCCGCGCTGTACGTCGGCGGGATGGGCAGCCGGGAACAGAACTTCTACAACGCGCTGGCCTGCCGGATGGGGTTCGAGGCCGAGGCCGAGCAGATCCAGGAGCTCTACCTCAACAAGCAGTACCAGGACGCCGCCGCCGCCGTCCCCCGCGACTTCATCGACGCCACCAGCCTGATCGGGCCGGTAGAACGGATTCGTGACCGGATGCAGGCCTTCGCCGCCGCGGGAGTGACCACCCTCTCGGTGTCTCCCTTCGCCACCACCCTCGCGGGACGGGTGCAGACCCTGCGCCGCGCCGCCGAGGCGCTCGAGGCGGCAGGTCTCGCCGAATGAGCTCGCTCGGATACGTCGACGCCGTCATCCTCGGGGTGGTCGAGGGGCTCACCGAATTCCTGCCGGTCTCCAGCACCGGGCACCTCACTGTGGTCGAGGGCCTGCTGGACATCAAGATCGACGACCCGGCGGTGACCGCGTTCACCGCGATCATCCAGTTCGGCGCGATCATCGCCACCTTCCTGTACTTCCGTTCCGACATCGCCCGGCTGGCCCTGGCCTGGGTCCGGGGGCTGCGCTCGGGCAGCGGGCGGCACGTCGGGCGGGACGGGCGGGACAACCCGGACTACCGCTTCGCTTGGTACGTGATCGCCGGCTCGATCCCGATCGCCGTGGTCGGCCTGGCCCTCAAGCCGCTGATCGAGGGGCCGCTGCGCAACCTCTACGTGGTCGGGGCCGCCCTCATCCTGTGGAGCGCGGTGATCTGGTACGCCGAGCGCGAGCCCAGCCAGAAGCTCAACGAGGAGGAGCTAACGCTCAAGCAGGTGCTGATCATCGGGGCGATGCAGTGCGCGGCCCTGGTGCCGGGTGTCTCCCGGTCCGGAGCCACCATCTCGGGCGGCCTGCTGCTCGGGGCCACCCGGGTGGCCGCCACCCGGCTGTCGTTCTTCCTGGCCATCCCGGCGCTGACCGCGGCCGGACTGGTCGAGCTCAAGGACATCGACACCAGCGTGGTCGGCTGGGGCCAGCTCGCCGTCGGCACGTTCATCTCGTTCCTGGTGGCCTACTTCTCGATCGCCTGGCTGCTGAAGCTGGTGGCCCGCTACCCGCTGAGCGTGTTCGTGCCCTACCGGGTGATCGCCGGGCTGGCCGTCATCGTGCTGCTGCTGGCCGGCACCCTGACCGCCACCTGAGAACTCCGGCGCCGTAGGCTTCGGCGGTGCCCACCGTGCTGCTCGTACGCCACGGCCGGACCGCCGCCAACGCCGGCGGCGTGCTGGCCGGCTGGACCCCCGGCGTCGGCCTGGACGACTCCGGCCGGGCCCAGGCCGTCGCCCTGGCCACCCGGCTGGCCCCGTTGCCGCTCGCACTGGCGGTGGCCAGCCCGCTGCAACGGTGCCAGGAGACCGCCACGGCCCTGCTCGCCGTCCGCCCCGAGAAGAGCCGCACCAAGGCGCGGCGCCGTCCCGAGCTGCTCTCGGACGTCCGGCTCGGGGAGTGCCACTACGGCGACTGGACCGGCAAGGCGCTCAAGGACCTGGCCAAGGAGCCGCTGTGGCGCGTCGTCCAAGCCCATCCGTCGGCGGCGGTGTTTCCCGGCCCGGACGGCGAGTCGATGTTGTCGATGCAGGTCCGGGCGGTGAGCGCGATCCGGGAGTACGACACCCGGGTCGCGGACGAGCACGGGCCCGACGCCGTCTGGCTGGCCGTCTCGCACGGCGACGTGATCAAGGCGATTCTGGCCGACGCTCTCGGCATGCACCTGGACCAGTTCCAGCGGCTGGTCGTCGACCCCTGCTCGGTCTCTGTGATTCGCTTCACACCACTGCGGCCGTTCGCGGTCCGGATCAACGACTCCGGCACCGATCTGGCCGCTCTGGCCCCGGTTCCGGGGCGGAAACGCCGTTCCCGGGGGGCCGCCGACCCCGCGTCGTCGGATGCCGTGGTGGGCGGTTCGGCCGGCGTGACGGCGAGCGGTTCGGCAGTCACCGCCGGAACGACATAGGGTCGTTGACCATGCCGCGTCAGGTGTACGAATACGACCCGCCGGAACGGTTCGTGGCCGGTACGACCGGGCAACCGGGGGGCCGCACGTTCTTCCTCCAGGCCCGTTCCGGAACCCGGGTGACCACCGTCCAGCTGGAGAAGCAGCAGGTGTCGGTGCTGGCCGAGCGGGTCGACGAGCTGCTCGACGAAGTGTTGCGCCGCGCCGCGGGGGCGGTCAGCGTGCCCGCCCTGGCCCCGGTGGCGGCCGAGGACACCGCCCCGCTGGACACCCCGATCGAGGAGGAGTTCCGGGTCGGCACCATGAGCCTGGCCTGGGACGGCGACCTCGAGCGGGTGGTCATCGAGTGCTTCGAGGCCGGCGACCCGGCCGCCGACGACGAGGAGGACCTGCCGGACGCCGACGACGAGGCCGAGGGCTCGGTGCTGCGGGTCTCGCTGGCCGGAGCGGCGGCCCGGGCGTTCGCCAAGCGAGCCCTGGCCGTGGTCTCGGCCGGCCGCCCACCCTGCCCGTTCTGCGGCAACCCGCTCGACCCCGAGGGCCACATCTGCCCGCGGGCCAACGGATACCGGCGCTGAGCACCGGCCCGCAGCCACCGGCGCTGCCACCCGAGGCCGACCTGCTGGCCCTGCTGTCCGAGGGCGAGCTGGAGATCCACGGGCGGCTGACCGACGCCAGCAACGCCACCCTGTACGCCGTGGCCACGCTGGACGGGGTCGCCACCGGCTGCGTGTACAAGCCGGCGGCGGGGGAGAAGCCGCTCTGGGACTTTCCGGCCCGCACCCTGGCCCGGCGCGAGGTCGCGGCCTACCGGGTGTCCGCTGCGACCGGGCTGGGCGTCGTCCCCCCGACGGTCCTGCGCGAGGGGCCGTTCGGGCTGGGCAGCGTGCAGTGGTGGGTCACCGGCGACGGCGGCAGGTACGGTGACGTGGCCGCGGACGGGCCGCTCGGCCTGGGCGGGCTGCCGCTGTCGGCCGAGCCGATGATGGGCGAGCTCGGCGCCGGGGTGGTCGACGTTGTCGCGCCGAACCGGATGCCGAAGGGCTGGCTGCACGTGCTGGACGCCGAGGGCCGCGACGGCCGCCCGGTGGTCCTGGCCCATGCCGACGACCCCACGCTGCGCCGGATGGCCCTGTTCGACGCTGTGACCAACAACACCGACCGCAAAGGTGGGCACATCCTGCGGCACGCCGGTGGCGCCATCTACGGCGTCGACCACGGCCTGACCTTCAACGTCGACGACAAGCTGCGCACGGTTCTGTGGGGCTGGGCCGGTGACCGGCTCGGCGCCGAGGCCCGCGAAGTTCTGGACCGACTGGTCGCCGACCTGACCGGCGACAGCACCCTGCGGACCGACCTGGCGGAGCTGCTCTCCCCGTCGGAGATCGCCCGGACCGTCCGCCGGGCCGCCCAGCTGCTGCGCCGCGGCCGGTTCCCGGAGCCGCCCGACGGCTGGCCGGCGATTCCCTGGCCCCCGTTCTGAGCGCGAGCCCGTCGTTCTGAGCTCGCGCCCGTCATTCTGAGCTCGCGCCCGCCGGCCGACCACCAGCGAGTCTTGATCACGGGCGTCGGTTAGAGTCGCCACCGTGATCTCGTGGCCCTCGCCTGCTGTTCCCGCCCTGCCCGGCACCGGCCTTCCGGTCCGCATCTTCGACACCTCGGCCGGAGCCACGGTCGCGACCGCGCCCGGCCCGCAGGCCCGGATGTACGTCTGCGGGATCACCCCCTACGACGCCACCCACATGGGTCACGCGGCCACCTACGTCGCCTTCGACCTGCTGCACCGGGCCTGGCTGGACGGCGGTCACGAGGTGCTCTACGTGCAGAACGTGACCGACATCGACGACCCGCTGCTGGTGCGCGCGGCCGAGACCGGCGACAACTGGCGGGCCCTGGCCGACCGGGAGACCGCCCGCTACGTCGACGACATGGCCGCCCTGGGCGTCATGGCCCCCCACGTGTACCTCGGCGCGGTCGAGGCGATCCCGCTGGTCGTGGACGCGGTCGAGCAGCTCCTGGAGGCCGGCCACGCCTACCGGGTCGACACCCCTGACGCCGAGACCGCCGGGGCCGCCGACGTCTACTTCGACGTCACCTCCGATGCCCGGTTCGGCGCGGTGGCCGGCCTGGACGAGGCCCAGATGCGCGAGACCTTCGCCGAGCGGGGCGGCGATCCGGACCGCCCCGGCAAGCAGCACCCGCTGGACCCGCTGATGTGGCGGGTGGCCCGGGCCGGGGAGCCGTCCTGGGACGGCCGTTCGCTGGCGGCCGGGCGGCCCGGCTGGCACATCGAATGCAGCACGATCGCCCTGGAGCACCTGGGCATGGCATTCGACGTCCAGGGCGGCGGCAGCGACCTGGCCTTCCCGCACCACGAGATGAGCGCCGCCCACGCCCACGTGCTGACCGGCAAGTGGCCGTTCGCGCGGGCCTACGCCCACGCCGGCATGGTCCGGCTGGACGGCGAGAAGATGAGCAAGTCGCGGGGCAACCTGGTTTTTGTGTCCAAGCTGCGCGAGGCCGGGGTGGAGCCGGCCGCGATCCGGCTGGCCATCCTCGCGCACCACTACCGCAGCGACTGGGACTGGACCGACGAGGTGCTGGCCACCGCTCAGGCCCGCCTGGAACGCTGGCGCGGCGCCCTGTCGCGGGAGCAGGGGCCGGACGCCGAACCGGTGCTGGAGCGGGTCCGGGAGGCCCTGTCCGACGACCTGAACGCCGCCGCGGCCCTGGTCGTGGTCGACCGCTGGGCCGACGAGCAGCTCACCCGGGGCGGCACTCAGCCCGGAGCCCCCGGCGTGGTGGCCCGCACCCTGGACGCTCTGCTCGGCGTCCGCCTCTGAGCCGGCGTCCGCCTCTGAGCCGGCTTCACCCCGAGCCGGCCGCACGAATTGATCGGTGTACCGAATTGGTGGTTATCACCACCAATTCGGTACACCGATCAGTTCACGTTCGGGGAACAACTCGTTCAGGAGCCGGGCATCCGGCCCGGCGGCCGCGCCGGGCCACCGCCGTCGTCGTCGCGCCGGCGCAGGTACCGCTCGAACTCCTGCGCGATCGCCTCGCCGCTGGCCTCGGGCAGGTCGGCCGTGTCCTTGGCCTGCTCGAGCTGGCGCACGTACTCGCCGATCTCGGTGTCGTCCTCGGCCAGTTCGTCGACGCCGCGCTCCCAGGCCCGGGCGTCCTCGGGCAGGTCGCCCAGTGGGACGGTGACGTCGAGCATCTCCTCGACCCGGCGCAGCAGGGCCATGGTCGCCTTGGGGGACGGCGACTGGCCCACGTAGTGCGGCACCGCGGCCCACAGGGACAGGCTGGGCAGACCGGCCTTGCCGGCGTACTCCTGCAGCACGCCGACGATGCCGGTCGGGCCCTCGTACCGGGACGGTTCGATGGCCAGCCGGCTGAGCAGTTCCTCGTCCTCGCTGGTGCTGGTCACCGGGATCGGCCGGGTGTGGGGCACGTCGGCCAGCAACGCCCCCAGCGTGATCAGGGTGCCGACCTGCAACTGGTCGGCGAACCGCAACACCTCGCGGGTGAATTTCTGCCAGCGCATCGAGGGCTCGATACCGCGCACGATGACGACGTCCCGGTTCGACCCTGGCGGCCGGGCCCAGAACAGGCGGGTGGTCGGCCAGGCGATCTGCCGCTTGCCGTCCTCGTCCACGCTGATCGTCGGCCGGTTCACCTGGAAGTCGTGGTACTCCTCCGGGTCGAGCTCGCCCACCGACTGCGCACCCCAGACCCGTTCGAGGTGAGCCACCGCGCCGCTGGCTGCCTCGCCGGCGTCATTCCAGCCCTCGAAGGCAGCCACCATCACGGGGTCCCGCAGGGGCGGCACTCCAGACAGCTCACTCACGCCTTCTCCTCGCTCACTCTTGTGGTCGGCGATGAGTCCACCGCCCGTCCCCCAGCCTACGGGCGCGTCGGACCCCCTCGCCGCCGACGCTCTAGACTTCGGCCGGTGACCTCTTCCTGCTTCTCCTGGCGAGCTGACGATGTGTGATCGCCTTGCGACGTACCGTAATGGAACCAGTGTCTTTCCGACGGTGACCGCCCATTCCGAGGCGAAGTACGTCAACCGGTGACGATCACACCTGAGACCGAGCAGTCACCGTCGGCCCCGCCGCGGGCCGTTCCGGACGCCGTCCTGTGGGACATGGACGGCACCCTCGTCGACACCGAGCCGTACTGGATCGAGGAGGAGTACGCGCTGGTCGCTGAGTACGGCGGCACCTGGAGCAACGAGCACGCCCACAACCTCGTCGGCAACGACCTGATCGTGTCGGCCAACTACATCCGGGACAACGGCGGCGTCACCCTGTCGGCCACCGAGATCATCGACCGCCTGCTCGACCGGGTGATCGCCCGGTGCCGGGTCCACATCCCGTGGCGCCCCGGAGCTCGCGAGCTGCTGGCCGAACTGCGGGCCGCGGGCGTGCCCTGCGCCCTGGTCACGATGTCGTACCAGAGCCTGGCCCAGGCGATCATCGAGACCTTGCCGGCCGGGTCGTTCCAGACCGTGGTGGCCGGGGACGACGTCACCCACGGAAAACCGCACCCGGAGCCGTACCTGACCGCGGCCGAGCGGCTCGGGGTCGCGCCGCACCGGTGTGTGGCCATCGAGGACAGCCTGACCGGGGTCAGCTCGGCCGAGGCGGCCCAGGTGCCGGTGCTGGCCGTCGAGCACATGATCCCGATCCCACCGGCGGCCGGCCGGACCGTGATCACGACGCTCAGCGGCTGGACCGCGGCCGACCTCGCCGCCCTGATCACCGGCTGAACTGCCCACCAGCGCTCCTTCAACCCGGGGCGCTGTCACGTCTCGCGGTGACGAACGGAGCTGAGTTCGGCCGGCCCCTCCGCCGGCCGAACTCAGCTCCGTGCGATCGCCGACCAGCGTTTCAGTCGGCGATCGCCTTGAGGACGTCGAGCCGGGCCGCCCGCCAAGCCGGCAGCACGGCGGCCACCATCCCGGCCAGGGCCGACGCGATCAGCACGATGATCAGCGCCATCCACGGGATGGAGAGCACGCTCAGCCCCTGAGTGCGCAGCCCGTGCTGGACGGCGATCCCGAGCACCAGCCCGAGCACCGCGCCCAGCACGGCCCCGAACACGGCCGTGCTGACCGACTCGATCGTGATCATCCGCCGCAGCTTGCGGCGGGTCATCCCGATCGCCCGCAGCAACCCGATCTCCCGGGTCCGCTCGAACACCGACAGCGCCAGCGTGTTGATGATGCCGAGGACGGCGATCACCACGCTCAGAGCCAGCAGGGCGTAGATCACGGTCAGCAGACCGTTGACCGAGCTCGCCTGCGAGCTGGTGAACTCGTCGCCGTCCTGGACCGAGACCACCAGGAACGGCTTGACCACGGCATTCAGCTGGTCGCGGAGCTGGGCCAGGTTCGCCCCCGGCTTCGCCTTCACGTAGACCAGGAAGTCGCCCTGGACGGCGGCCGGCACCCCCTGGTCGTACAGCTTCTCGGGCACGATCAGCTGCCCGCCAAGCACCTGGGTGTCCTCGTAGATGCCGCCCACGGTGAGGCTCTGGGCCTTCAGTGCCCCGACCGCGGTCGGCAACTGGGTGCCGACCTTCCAGCCCTGCTTCTTGGCCACGGTCCGGGCGATCAGCACCTGACCGGAGTCGAGCGAGCTGAGCGAGCCGGCCGTGACCTCGAGCTTCACGTTGTCGGCGATGCCCTTCGGGTCGCCGGCGACGGCCGAGAAACCCTGGTCGCCGATCCGGGTGTTGACCGTGCGCACGCTGGCCACCGAGCCGACGTTCGGCAGTTTGGCCACCGCCTCGGCCGCCGTGACCGGGATCTGGGCGACCCCGCCGCCGTTGAGTACGTAGTCAGCGGTGAGCTGGCTGTCGACCAGGTCGGCCACGCTGGCCTTGGCCGACGACGCGATCACCGAGACCGCGGCCATCAGGGCCAGCCCGATCATCAGGGCGCTGGCCGTGGTCGCCGTCCGCCGCGGGTTGCGCAGCGAGTTCTCCCGCGCCAGCCGGCCGACCGTGCCCGCGATCAGCACGAACGGCGAGGCCACGATCCGGATCACCGGCCGGGTGGTGGCCGGTGCGGCGACCAGCAGCCCGATGGTGAGCAGGGCGGCGCCCAGCCCGACCAGCGGCCAGTTGACGTCGTCCTGAGTCACGCCCGGCACCAGGGCGACCAGCCCGACCAGCGCGATGACGCCACCGATCAGACCACGGCGGAAGACGCCCCCGGCCGGGGCGACGACGTCGTCGCGCAGCGCCGCGATCGGCGCCACCCGGGAGGCCCGGACCGCCGGCAGCACCGACGACAGCGTGGTCACGACCGTGCCGATCAACAGGCTGACCACGATCGTGCGGGTGTGCACCGGCAGCCCGCCGGCAATGTCGAGCCCGGCCGCCCCGAACACGGCCTTCAGCCCCTGCGCGAGCAGGATGCCGACGCCGAGGCCGAGCAGTGAACCGAAGATGCCCAGCAACCCGGCCTCCCCGAGGACCACCCGCAGCACCTGGCCGCGGGAGGCCCCGATCGCCCGCAACAGCGCCAGCTCCCGGGTGCGCTGGGCGACCAGCATGGAGAACGTGTTGGCGATGATGAAGCCACCGACGAACAGCGAGATGATCGCGAACACGAACAGGAAGATCGAGATGAAACCGAGAATCGTGTCGATCTGCTTCTTGGTCTCCTCGCCGACCGTCTTGCCGGTGACCGCCTCGGCATCACCGGGCAGCACCGCGCTGACCCGCTTGCGCAGGTCGCCCTGGCTGACCCCGCTGTCGGCGGTCAGGGTGAACGACTGCACCTTGCCGTCGGGAGCGAATTCGGACAGCGCCGTCGCGTCGTCCACCAGCACCAGGGTGGCCCCGGCGATGCTGGTGTCGAGTGACACCTCACCGACGATCGTCACCGGCTGGGGGTGATTGCCGATCAGGGCCTGGGTGTGTGCCCCCACGGCCAGCCCGGACTTCTTCAGGGTGGCCTCCTCGACCACCACCTCGCCCGCGGCGGTGGCGCCCCGGCCCTTGATCAGGTGGGTGATCTTGCTCGCCGGATCCCACTGGAAGGCCAGCGTCGGAGCCCCGCCGTTACGGACCGCGGTGCCCTTGCTGCCGACCAGGACGGCCGAGCCGGCCAGGTCGGGAGACACCGCCTCGACCCCGGGCACGGTTTTGAGCTGATCCTGCAGGGAGATCGGCAACGGCGTGCGCAGGGTGTTGCCGTTCGCGTCCTTGGACTCGGACTCGACCCCGCGCACCTGCACGTCGGTGCCGACCGAGGTCTGGACGATCAGGTCGTCGAACGTCTTGCTGATGCTGTCGGTCAGCACATAGGTGCCCGCCACCAGGGCCACGCCGAGCATCACGGCGACAGCGGTGAGCAGGAAGCGCAACTTGTGGCTGAACACGCCCCGAACAGTGACTCTCAACATGTCAGCTCCGCCGTCCGGCCGCGTCGAAGCCGCGCATCCGCTCGAGCACCGAGTCGGCGGTGGGGCCGTGCATCTCGTCGACGATCACGCCGTCGGCCAGGAACAGCACGCGGTCGGCGTACCCGGCCGCCACCGGGTCGTGAGTGACGATGACGATCGACTGGCCGAACTGGCGCACCGAGTTCTGCAGGAAGGTGAGAATCTCGGCGCTGGCCCGGGAGTCGAGGTTACCGGTGGGCTCGTCGGCGAAGACGATGGACGGCCGGCTGACCAGGGCCCGGGCACAGGCCACCCGCTGCTGCTGGCCACCGGAGAGCTCGCTCGGGCGGTGCCCGAGCCGGTCGCGCAGGCCGACCGTGTCGACCACGGTGTCGAACCACTCCTGGTCGACCTTGCGGCCGGCGATGTCCAGCGGCAGGGTGATGTTCTCCTTGGCCGTCAGCGTCGGCACCAGGTTGAACGACTGAAAGATGAAGCCCAGCTTGTCGCGCCGCAACTGGGTCAGGGCTTTGTCTTTCAGGCCGCCGATCTCCAGGCCGTCGATCACCACCTGCCCGCTGGTCGGCCGGTCGAGCGCGGCCATGCAGTGCATGAGGGTGGACTTGCCGGAGCCGGACGGGCCCATGATGGCGGTCATCCGGCCCCGCTCGAACTCGACCGTGACCCCGTTCAGGGCCCGTACCTGAGCCTCACCGAGCCCGTAGAACTTCTCCAGCGCAACCGCTTTCGCAATCGCACCCGTCGAATCGGCAGTTGTATCAACCGGTTCGCTATTCACAATTCCGTCTCCCCTGATTTTCGTTCCTCGTGATGGAACTGCGCGCCCCAACCTTTCACCCTGACGCCGGGTCCGGGTCAACCCCATTACGCCCGACCTGAGACCGGACGACCTCCGGGAAATAGCGGACCCGCACCTTGAACTCTGGCCTCACCGCCCCCGACGCACATCCACCACCTGACCGACATTCCCCATTACATCTGTCATGGTCTCGCGCGACAGACGGCCATTCCTCCTGATCACAGGCTGGTCTCAGCTCTCCTCGTCGAAACCCGGAGGTTCGGGCACGGACGCCGGACCGCCCACCACCCGCTCGAGCGCGTCGCCGGGCACCGGCGGGGGAGTGCCCCCCTTGGCCGGGCAGAACGCGTGATGATCGCACCAGTCGCACAACCGGCTCGGTGACGGCCGCCAGTCGCCACTGGTCGCGGCCAGCGAGATGGCCTGCCAGAGCGCCTTGACCTTGCGCTCGGTGGCCAGCAGGTCGGCCTCGTCGGGGCTGTAGCGCAGGATCTCGCTGTTGCCCAGGTAGACCAGTTGCAGCACGGTCGGCAACCGGCCGTGCAGCCGCCAGAGCACCAGGGCGTAGAACTTCATCTGGAACAGGGCCTTGGCCTCGAACGCCTCGGACGGCGCCCGGCCGGTCTTGTAGTCGACCACCCGCATCCGCCCGTCGGGCGCGACGTCGACCCGGTCGACGTAGCCGCGCAGGGTCAGCCCGTCGTCCAGCATCGTCTCGACGTACAGCTCGCGCTCGGCCGGCTCGAGCCGGGTCGGATCCTCCAGCGCGAACCACCGGGCCAGCAGGTCGGAGGCACTGCTCAGCCACCGGCCGAGGGCCTCGGGGTCGGTACCGAACAGCCCGGCCAGCTCGGGCCGGCTCTCGCGGACCCGCTCCCACTCCGGGGACAGCAGCCGGTCGGCCGCGGCCAGGGTGCGCTCGGCCGCGGGCAGGTCGAACAGCCGCTCCAGGACGGCGTGCACCACGGTGCCGCGCACGGCGGCCGAACTCGGGGCCTCGGGCAGCCGGTCGACCACCCGGAACCGGTAGAGCAACGGACACTGCATGAAATCGGCCGCCCGTGAGGGCGACAACGCTGCCGGAGCCATGGCCGAAACTCTAGGCCGACGCACCGACAGTCTGACCGGTCGCGGGCCTCGACGGCATACCATCGGCTCGTGACCAGCAACGCGGACACCGCGGACCAGCCGGGCCGTCCCGCCGGTGGCCTCCGGATCGGCCGGGTCGCGTCGGTGCCGGTGTACCTGCGGCTGTCCTGGTTCGTGATCGTCGCCGCGGTGACCCTGTTCTACGCCCCCGCGGTGCGCGACTCGGTGGTGGTCGAGCCCGGCGTCGAGTACCTGATCGCCTTCGGCTTCGCCCTGCTGCTGCTGGCCTCGGTGTTCGTGCACGAGCTGGCCCACGCGGCCGCGGCCGCCGCCACCGGCACGCCGGCCACCCACATCGTGCTCGACCTCTGGGGCGGGCACACCTCGTTCAGCGCCGAGTCGACCGGGCCCGGGCGCAGCATCGGCGTCTCGGCCGTCGGCCCGCTCTCGAACGCCGCGATCGCCGGCGTCGCCGCCCTGGCCATGACCGGTACCGACCCGGCCGGCGTACCGCGGCTGCTGCTGGCCGCCACGGCCACGGTCAACGTGTTGGTGGCAGCGTTCAACGCGTTGCCGGGGCTGCCGTTGGACGGCGGCCGGGTGCTGGAGGCGGTGGTCTGGTGGCTCACCGGCGACCGGCACCGCGGCACCCTGGTGGCCGGCTGGACCGGCCGGGCGCTGGCCCTCGGCGTGGCCGGCTGGGGTGTGCTCAGCATCGTCGCCGGCCACCACGGGTCGGTCGGCGGTCTCTGGCTGGTGGTGCTGGCCGTGCCGCTCTGGCTGGGCGCCGGCCAGGCGATCGCCGCCGCGCTCTGGTACCGCCAGGCCGAACGGGCCGAGACCGGCCGGCTGATGCACCCGGCGGTGGCCGTCGCCTCGACCGCGACCGTGGCCACCGCCCTGCTCTCGGTGGCCGAGGCCGGCGCCCGCGCGGTGGTGGTGCTCGACGTCTACGGCCGGCCCGCCTCGGTGGTCGACGAGCGGGCCGCGGCCGGGGTGCCGGCGGCCCGGGCCGACCTGGTCACCGCGGCAGCCGTGGCCCAGGCCCTGCCGGAGGGCGCGATCATCGACGCCCGGCTGACCGGTGACGACCTGATCCAGCGGCTGCAGTCGCGCCCGGCCGCGCGCTACGCCGTCCTCGGCCCGGACGAGCGCGTGGTTGGCGTCCTCGACTGGGAGGACGTCGCCCGCTTCGTCGGCCGCGCCTGAATAGACTCACCCCCATGACGACGACGCCCGTGGAGAGCCCGACCGGGGCGCAGCACCGCCGAGGACCCTTCCGACCGGGCGAACGCGTGCAACTGACCGACCCCAAGGGCCGGCTGCACACGATCACGCTCAACCCGGGCCGGGAGTTCCACACCCATCACGGCGGCTTCAAGCACGACGACCTGATCGGCCGGCCCGAGGGCTGGGTGGTCCGCAACACCGCCGGGATCGAGTACCTGGCCCTGCGCCCGCTGCTGGCCGACTACGTGCTGTCGATGCCCCGCGGTGCGGCCGTGGTGTATCCGAAGGACGCGGGGCAGATCATCGCGATGGCCGACATCTTCCCCGGCGCCCGAGTGGTCGAGGCCGGCGTCGGCTCCGGGGCCCTGACCATGTCGCTGCTGCGGGCGGTGGGCGACACCGGGTTCGTGCACTCCTACGAGCGCCGCGAGGACTTCGCCGACATCGCCCGAGCCAACATCGAGACGTTCTTCGGCGGCCCGCACCCGGCCTGGGACGTGACCATCGGCGACGTCGCCCGCGACGTGGTCGAGACCGACGCCGACCGGTTCGTGCTCGACCTGCTGGCCCCTTGGGACTGCCTCGACGCGGTGGCCAAGGCGCTGGTGCCCGGCGGGGTGCTGATCTGTTACGTCGCGTCGGCGACCCAGCTGTCCCGGGTCGCCGAGGCGGCCCGGCTCGACGGCCGGTTCACCGAGCCAATCGCCTGGGAGTCGATGGTCCGCGGCTGGCACCTGGAGGGCCTCGCGGTCCGGCCGCAGCACCGGATGGTCGGGCACACCGGCTTCCTGATCACCAGCCGGCGGCTGGCCGACGGGGTGGCCGCGCCGCAGCGCCGGCGCCGGCCGGCCAAGGCCGCCGCCGAGGGCGAGCCCGGCGTCGAGGAGGCCTGGGGCGAGTGGTCCGAGGCCGACCTGGGTGAGCGCCCGGTCTCGGAGAAGAAGATCCGCAAGGTCCGGCGCGAGGTCACGGCCCCGATCGGTGATGCCGCCGGTGATCCGGCCGGTGCGGACGGGCCGGAGGAGTCCGACGAGGTCGTCGAGGTGATGGACGGATCGAGCACTGAACCGGTAGTAAAGAGAGATTGAACACCAGTGCTTGTACTGATACGTATCGTCCAGTAACTATTGAACGACCCATCGTGACACTTCTCGTGTCAGGATGACTCCTTCCTACCTGCCAAGGATGTCAGTGGGACACGAGATCCTTCTCGTGGATGGATTATCGGCCCACCCGGCGTTGTTGCGGGTGGGCGAGTGAGGGGTCGAAGTGTCGACCCTGCGCCGGACGGGAGGGTGACCGCCATGACCGACCACAGCAGCGGGTACGGCCTTGACGAGACTGCGCTACGCCGGGAGATCCTTCGGCTCCAGCAGGAAGTCGAGCGACTGGCCGCGACCAGGACCCCTGGGGGTGCTGGCGAGGAGATCGAACGCCTACGGGCTCAGGTCGCTCAGCTCGGATCACAGAACGAGCGACTGGCCGGTACCCTGCGTGACGCTCGCGAGCAGATCATCCAGCTCAAGGCCGAGGTCGATCGGCTGGCCCAGCCGCCCAACACCTTCGGGGTGTTCGTCGGGGCGGCCGAGGAGGGCACGGTCGAGGTGATCAGCTCCGGCCGCAAGATGCGGGTCGCGATGACCCCCTCGATCGACGTCGAGGAGCTCACCCCCGGCCAGGAGGTGATGCTCAACGAGGCGTTCAACGTCGTCGGGGCCCGGGCCTTCGAGAAGGTCGGCGAGATCGTCATCCTCAAGGAACTGATGGACGGCGGCGACCGCGCCCTGGTCACGGCCCACGCCGACGAGGAGCGCGTCGTCCACCTGGCCGGCGCCCTGCGGGACGAGAAGCTGAAGATCGGCGACGCCCTGACGATGGACTCCCGTTCCGGGTTCGTCTTCGAGAAGGTGCCGCGGGCCGAGGTCGAGGAGCTCGTCCTCGAAGAGGTCCCGGACATCGACTACACCGACATCGGTGGGCTCGGCCCCCAGATCGGCCTGATCCGGGACGCCGTCGAGCTGCCCTTCCTGCATCCGGAGCTCTACCGCGAGCACGGCCTCAAGCCGCCGAAGGGTGTGCTGCTCTACGGCCCGCCCGGGTGCGGCAAGACGCTGATCGCCAAGGCCGTGGCCCGGTCGCTGGCCAAGAAGGCGGCCGAGGCCAAGGGTCTGAAGGACTCCAAGAGTTACTTCATCAACGTGAAGGGCCCGGAGCTGCTCAACAAATACGTCGGCGAGACCGAGCGGCACATCCGGATGATCTTCTCCCGGGCCCGGGAGAAGGCCAGCGAGGGCACGCCCGTGGTGGTGTTCTTCGACGAGATGGACTCGCTGTTCCGTACCCGCGGTTCCGGGGTGTCCAGCGATGTCGAGACCACCATCGTGCCCCAGCTGCTCAGCGAGATCGATGGCGTCGAGCGGCTGGAGAACGTGATCGTGATCGGCGCCTCGAACCGCGAGGACATGATCGACCCGGCCATCCTGCGCCCCGGCCGGCTCGACGTGAAGATCAAGATCCAGCGCCCGGACGCCGAGGCGGCCCGCGACATCTTCACCAAGTACCTGACCGAGGACCTCCCGCTGCACCCGGACGACCTGGATGCCAACGGCGGCTCGCGCAGCGAGTGCGTGGCCGCGATGATCCAGCGCACGGTGGAGCGGATGTACTCCGAGACCGAGGAGAACCAGTTCCTCGAGGTCACGTACGCCAACGGCGACAAGGAGATCCTCTACTTCAAGGACTTCAACTCCGGCGCGATGATCCAGAACATCGTCGACCGGGCCAAGAAGTCGGCGATCAAGAACCTGCTCGACTTCGGCCAGCGCGGCATCCGGCTGGAGCACCTGCTGGGCGCCTGCGTCGACGAGTTCAAGGAGAACGAGGACCTGCCCAACACGACCAACCCGGACGACTGGGCCCGGATCTCCGGCAAGAAGGGTGAGCGGATCGTCTACATCCGCACGATCATCCAGGGCAAGCAGGGCACCGAGCCCGGCCGCTCGATCGACACCGTCGCCAACACCGGCCAGTACCTCTGACCGGAGCGCCCGGTTCTCGACCGTGCCTGGTCACACCCCGCAGTCGGCGGGGTTGGCCAGGCACGGTCACATCGGGTGAAGTGTCAGATGGCGTTCTGGTTCAGCGCCGGCTGCGGCTCGCGGCGCCGGCTCCACGCCAGCAGGGTCAGTCGCCAGCCCTGCATCAGCACGGTCAGCACCAGCACGGTGACCAGGATGAACGAGAAGGGGGTGCCTTCCCGTTGCACTCCGTAGCGCAGCACCAGGCCGATGATCAGGCACTTGCCGGTGATCACGGCCCCGCCGCGCAGGCTGGTCAGGGGCCAGTCGACCATTGCCGCACCGAGGTAACCGCCGGCCAGGCCGATGACGAACGGCCAGGCCGTGGTGAGCAGGCCGGCCGCCGACAGCGACTCGTCGTGCGAGGCCCGGCCCACCGCCACGTAGACGGCCAGGGCACACAGATCGGCGACGACGATGCCCGCGACGGCCGTCGACGGCCGCTCGCGGAGAGTTATTTGAGTGACGTTTCGCACTTCTCGTCCCATTTACTCGAGATTACTCCAAGCCAACATCAAGTGTGCCAGCGTAACCATCATGTGACGCACCCCGGGTGCAGCGCGGCTGCCGGCCGAACGGGCCGGCTCGAGCCTCGTAGGCTTACCGGATGACCGGCCGACTGACAGGACTGCTCGGATGAGCGCGCGACGGGTGATGGGCATCGAGACGGAGTACGGCGTCTCGGCCCCCGGTGATCCGACGGCGAACGCCATGCTGATGTCCAGCCAGGTGGTGAACGCTTATGCCGCCCCGCTCGGCAGCCGGGCCGGGCGGGCCCGCTGGGACTACGAGGACGAGGCCCCGCTGCGGGACGCGCGGGGCTGGGAGATCAGCCGCGACACCGCTCACGCCGGGCAGCTGACCGACACCCCCGACGACCCCGGTCTGGCCAACGTCATCCTGACCAACGGGGCCCGGTTGTACGTCGACCACGCTCACCCGGAGTACTCCTCGCCCGAGGTCACCTCGCCGCGCGACGTCGTGCTCTGGGACAAGGCGGGGGAGCGGGTGATGCTCGAGGCGGCCCGGCGGATCGCGGCCAACCCGGGGCTGAGCGACGTCAACCTGTACAAGAACAACACCGACAACAAGGGGGCCTCGTACGGCACCCACGAGAACTACCTGATGCGCCGCGAGACGCCGTTCGCCGACGTCGTCAAGCATCTGACCCCGTTCTTCGTCTCCCGCCAGGTGATCTGCGGGGCGGGCCGGGTCGGGCTCGGCCAGGACGGCACCGGGGTCGGCTTCCAGGTCAGCCAGCGGGCCGACTTCTTCGAGGTCGAGGTCGGCCTGGAGACCACTCTGAAGCGGCCGATCATCAACACCCGCGACGAGCCGCACGCCAGCGCCGACCGGTTCCGCCGGCTGCACGTGATCATCGGCGACGCCAACCTGTGCGAGGTGGCGACCCTGCTCAAGGTGGGCACCACCGCCCTGGTGCTGCAGATGATCGAGGACCGCGGCTTCACCCGCGACCTCGGCGTCGAGCGGCCGGTCACCGCCCTGCACGACGTCTCGCACGACCCCACCCTCAAGCACCGGGTGACCCTGCGCGACGGCAACCACCTGACCGCCGTCGAGCTGCAGTGGCTGTTCTTCGAGCAGGCGGCCGCCTTCGTCGAGGACCGCTACGGCAGCGACGCCGACGCCGCCACCCGGGAGATCCTGACCCGCTGGGAGAGCGTGCTGAGCCGGCTCGGCGAGGATCCGATGCTCTGCGTGCGGGAGATCGACTGGGTGGCCAAGCTGCGCCTGCTGGACGGCTTCCGCCAGCGCGAGAACCTGCCCTGGGACGCCGCCCGGCTCGAGCTGATCGACCTGCAGTGGGCCGACGTGCGACCGGAGAAGGGCCTGTACCACCGCCTGGTCTCCCGCGGCCAGGTCGACCGAGTGGTCACCGACGCCGAGATCTCCGAGGCGGTCCACGAGCCGCCGCACGACACCCGGGCCTACTTCCGCGGCCGGTGCCTGTCGCGGTACGGCGAGCACGTCGCCGCGGCGTCCTGGGACTCGGTGATCTTCGACATCCCGGGCCGGGGCGCCCTGCAGCGGGTGCCCACGCTCGACCCCTCACGGGGCACCAAGGAGTACGTCGAGGCCCTGCTGCAGCGCTGCCGGACGGCGGCCGAGCTGGTCGACGCCCTCGCCGCCCAGTGAAATGACCGCCCGCAGGAGGAATAGGCGAGGATTTTTCTCGATCCGTGGCGAACGGCACGCGCAGAATGTCGGTCCGGATGCCTAGGATCAAACCAGCACGCGGCAAGGATCCGACTCGCAGGAGGTAGCCATGGCCGGCCAGGAACAAGAGCGACCGACCCGACGTGACGACGAGCCTGCCGACGAGCCCGCCCCAGCGGCGCCACCAGCGGCCGGCGGCCAGGCTCAGACGACCGATGCGGATGTCGATGCCATCCTCGACGAGATCGACGAGGTGCTCGAGAGCAACGCGGAGGAATTCGTCAAGGGCTTCGTGCAGAAGGGCGGCCAGTGACGGCTGCCGGCCGGCAGCGGTCCCGGACCGAACCCGATACTGCGGTTCGGTCCGGCTGGATAGGGTCTAGGTCGTGACTGCCGACCCGTTCCGTGAAGGCAGGTTGCCCGCGGCGTTCCTGACGCCCGGCTCCTCGTCGTTCACGGATTTCCTCGCTGCCCACGCCGCTCACCTCCTCCCCGGAAGCCGCCCGTTGCCGGCCGGAACCGTCCCGCAGGTGCCGCACGCCACCACGATCGTCGCCGTCAGCTTCGACGGTGGCGTGGTGATGGCCGGCGACCGGCGGGCGACCATGGGCAACCTGATCGCCAACCGGGAGATCGAGAAGGTCTTCCCGGCCGACGACTACTCCTGCGTCGGGATCGCCGGCACAGCCGGCCTCGCCGTCGAGATGGTCCGGTTGTTCCAGGTCCAGCTCGAGCACTACGAGAAGATCGAAGGCGCCCTGCTGTCGCTGGACGGCAAGGCCAACCAGCTCTCCGGCATGCTCCGCAACAACCTCGGCCTGGCCATGCAGGGCCTGGCCGTGGTGCCGCTGTTCGCCGGCTACGACCTGGAGCGCCGGGTGGGGCGGATCTTCTCCTACGACGTCACCGGTGGCCGCTACGAGGAACACCAGTTCCACAGCATCGGCTCCGGTTCGCTCTTCGCCCGGGGCTCGCTGAAGAAGCGCTGGCGGCCCGGCCTCACCGCGACCGACGCGGTCGAGGTGGTGGTCGAGGCCCTGCACGACGCCGCCGACGACGACTCGGCCACCGGCGGGGCCGACTACGAGCGCCGGATCTTCCCGGTGGTCGCGGTGGTCACCGCCGACGGCTACCGCCGGGTCGACGACGCCGACGTGGCCGCCGGCCTGACCCAGGCCCTGGACCGCACCCGCAGTGCGCAGCGGGCCGAGATCACCGGGCCGGGCCGTACCGAGATCGAGGGAGGGAACGCGCGATGAGCATGCCTTATTACGTGTCGCCCGAGCAGATCATGAAAGACAAGGCCGACTACGCGCGGCGCAACATCGCGCGCGGCCGGCCGGTGGTGGTCCTGGCCTACGAGGGCGGCATCGCCTTCGTGGCCGAGAACCATTCCCGCGCCCTGCACAAGATCAGCGAGATCTACGACCGGATGGCGTTCGCCGCGGCCGGCAAGTACAACGAGTTCGAGAACCTGCGGGTGGCCGGCGTCCGTTACGCCGACATGCGCGGGTACTCCTACGACCGGATCGACGTCACGGCCCGGGGCCTGGCCAACGCGTACGCCCAGACGCTGGGCAGCGTCTTCACCCAGGAGTCCAAGCCACTCGAGGTCGAGATCGTGGTGGCCCAGGTCGGGGCCACCGCCGCGGAGGACCAGATCTACCGGCTGACCTACGACGGATCGGTGGCCGACGAGCAGAGTTTCGTCGCGATGGGCGGCCAGGCCGACATCATCACCACCGGCCTGCAAGAACAGTGGCAGCCCGACATGAGCCTGTCGGCCGCGCTCGCCCTGGCGGTCGGCCTGCTCGGCAAGGACCCGTCCGGCACCGACCGGGTCCTCACCCCGGCTCAGCTCGAGGTCGCGGTGCTCGATCGGCTGCGGCCCCGACGGGCGTTCCGCCGGCTGGCCGGGCCCCTGCTGGAGGCCCTGCTGGCTCCGGACGACCCGACCACCGACGTCCCGAGCAGCGACGACTCCCGCCCGGGCCTGCACGACACGCTCACCGGCGTGGCGGTCGAGCCCGGTGAGATCGTCCCGGCCCCGGTGAGCGGTGAGCCGGTGTCCCAGGAGCCCGAGCAGCAGCCCGGCCATCCCCAGCAGGCTGAGCCTCCGGACGGCCCGGCTCAGGGCGACAACGAAGGTGGCGACGCATGAGCGGACCCTCGTCGGCCGGTTCGGGCCTGCCCTCCGAACCCGTCGGCGAATCCGGGGCCTCCGGCACTGGTGCGAATGCGCATCAAGGCACCTACAGTGATGGCATGGACCGCCGAATCTTCGGCCTCGAAACGGAATACGGGGTCACGTGCGCCTTCGAGGGGCAGCGCAAGCTCTCCCCGGACGAGGTCGCGCGGTACCTCTTCCGCAAGGTCGTCTCGTGGGGCCGCTCGAGCAACGTGTTCCTGCGTAACGGCGCCCGGCTCTACCTCGACGTCGGGTCGCATCCCGAGTACGCCACGCCCGAGTGCGACGACGTCCGTCAGCTGGTGATCCACGACCGGGCCGGCGAGCGCATCCTCGAGGGCCTGCAGGTCGACGCCGAGCGGCGGCTGCACGAAGAGGGCATCGCCGGCGACGTCTTCCTGTTCAAGAACAACACCGACTCGGCCGGCAACTCCTACGGCTGCCACGAGAACTACCTGGTCTCACGGCACGGCGAGTTCGGCCGGATGTCCGACATCCTGATCCCGTTCCTGGTCACCCGGCAGATCATCGTCGGGGCGGGCAAGGTGCTGCAGACCCCCCGGGGCGCGGTGTTCTGCCTGTCGCAGCGGGCCGACCACATCTGGGAGGGCGTCTCCAGCGCCACCACCCGGTCGCGGCCGATCATCAACACCCGCGACGAGCCGCACGCCGACGCCGAGCGCTACCGCCGGCTGCACGTCATCGTGGGCGACTCGAACATGTCCGAGACCACCACGATGCTCAAGGTCGGCACCACCGACCTGGTGCTGCGGATGATCGAGGCCGGGGTGATCATGCGTGATCACACCCTGGAGAACCCGATCCGGGCGATCCGTGAGATCAGCCACGACCTGACCGGCAAGCGCAAGGTCCGGCTGGCCAACGGCCGCGAGGCCACCGCGCTGGAGATCCAGGGCGAGTACCTGGCCAAGGCCAAGGAGTTCGTCGAGTCCCGCGGGCTGCAGACCGACGTCGTCAAGCGGGTGCTCGATCTGTGGGAGCGCGGCCTGCGGGCGGTCGACACCGGCGACCTCAGCCTGGTCGATCGCGAGATCGACTGGGTGATCAAGCACCGGCTGATCGAGCGCTACCGCGAGCGGCACAGCCTGCCGCTGTCGTCGCCCCGGATCGCCCGGATCGACCTGGCCTACCACGACATTCACCGCAAGCGGGGCCTGCACTACTTGCTGCAGGCCAAGGGCCTGGCCGAGCGGGTCGGGGCCGACATCGAGGTGTTCGAGGCCACGTCGGTGCCGCCGCAGACGACCCGGGCCAAGCTCCGGGGCGATTTCGTCCGCCGGGCCCAGGAGCGCCGGCGCGACTTCACCGTCGACTGGGTCCACCTGAAGCTGAACGACCAGGCTCAGCGCACGGTGCTCTGCAAGGACCCGTTCCGTTCCGTCGACGAGCGGGTGGAGCGGCTGATCCAGAGCATGTGAGCATTCGGCACAATCCGGTGTCGTGACGGCGGGATGGCGGCTCTCACAAGAAGCAGGGTTAGGGTGGCTGCCGTCCCGTCCCACCGACGAAGGTCGACCGTGTCCCCTCGCTTCGCTATCCGCCGCGCCGGCATCCTGATCGCCGCAGTCGCAGCCGTCACCGTGGTCGCCGGATGTGCAGGTTCGGCCAGCAGCGACACCACCATCGCGGCCAAGCCCACCACCGATCTCTCCGCGGTGCAGGTCGCCGGGGCGGCCGGTGCCAAACCGACCCTGACGTTCAAGAAGGCATTCTCGGCGACCAAGACCGACCGGCGGTTGCTGACCACCGGTACCGGCGCGATCGTCAAGCCCGGGGAGCGGATCACGATCGACTACGTCGGGGTCAACGGCACCGACGGCAAGGAGTTCGACACCTCCTACGGCAAGACCGGGCACGCCACGTTCACGCTCGACGACAAGCAGATCATCAAGGGCATGGTCGACGGCATCTCCGGCACGACCGTCGGCTCCCGGGTCCTGATCGCGATCCCGCCGGCCGACGGGTACGGCACCAAGGGCGCACCCCAGGCCGGGATCGGCCCGACCGACACCCTGCTCTTCGTGGTCGACCTGAAGTCGGCCAGTGACGTGCTGAAGCGAGCCACCGGCACCGCGGTCAAGGTGACCCAGAAGGGTCTGCCGGGGGTCACCCTGGACAAGGCCACCGGGGCCCCGACGATCACCCTGCCCAAGGGCAAGGCGCCGGCCAAACTGGTGGTGCAGACCCTGATCGACGGCAAGGGGGCCAAGGTGGCCAAGGGCCAGACCATCACGGTGCACTACACCGGCGTGATCTGGCCCGGGGGCAAGGTCTTCGACTCGTCGTGGACCCGTAACTCGCCGGCCAGCTTCCCGATCGGCACCGGAAGCGTGATCGCGGGCTGGGACGAGGGCCTGGTCGGCAAGCACGTGGGCAGCCAGATCCTGCTGGTGATCCCGCCGGACAAGGGGTACGGCGTGACCGGAAAGGCCGAGGCCAACATCAAGGGCACCGACACCCTGGTGTTCGTCGTCGACATCCTCGACGCGGCCGCCTGAGCCCGCGCTTTCGCCGGAGTGCGCAACGATGGGTGCGCACGACTGACCCTGCGACCTATGAAGGAGTTGTCAGATGAGTCTCGAGCGCAAGCGCCCGGAGATCGAGTTTCCCGAGGGCGAGCCGCCGACCACCCTGCTGGTCACCGACGAGATTCTCGGTGACGGGGCCGAGGCGGCCAGCGGTAACACGGTGTCGGCGCACTACGTCGGCGTGGCCTTCTCCACCGGCGAGGAGTTCGACGCGTCCTGGAACCGGGGCGAGCCGCTGAGCTTCCGGCTCGGCGTCGGGCAGGTCATTGCGGGCTGGGACCAGGGCATCTCGGGGATGAAGGTCGGCGGTCGCCGTCGGCTGGTGATCCCGCCGGACCTGGCCTACGGCCCCCGCGGTGCCGGTGGCGCGATCGGCCCCAACGAGACCCTGATCTTCGTGGTCGACCTGGTCGACGCTCGCTGAGTCTCGCCCCTGAGCCGGGATCCGCCCGCGTTGCCGGGTCGGATCCCGGCTCACTTTTGCCGGCGTCAGATCAGGGACGCCGCGTGCGCGCCGGCCGCGGCGGCCGCCAGGAAGGCCGAGGGGTCGGCGTCCAGGCCCCGGCCCATCGTGGAAAGGCCGACCGGACTGCCCCGCAGGGCCTCGAGCAGGCCGTCGAGGGGCACCCGGACCTCCCGGTGCCGCCCGGCCGGAGACACCAGGGCCGCCACCTGGGCGTCCACCCGGCCCCCCAGGCCGGCCAGCTCGGGGAGCTGGGCCAGCTCCGGGACGACGACGTCGGCCGGGGCCAGCGCCACCCGCCCGTAGGCGGTCAGCGAATGGTGCGAGATCCCGAGGTGCCGTTCCCGGGCGTCGGCCCCGGAGATCCGGAGGGCCGCCACCGGCTGGCCGTTGAGCACGGCCGCCGCGTTCAGCACCTCGCCGGCCTGCACCCCGGAGAAGCCCCACCGGGTGCCGGTGCCCAGGTTGCCCGGCCCCTGGGTGACGACGACGACGTCGACCTCGGCCACCAGCCGGGCCGCCAGCAGGGCCGAGTGCACGCTGACCGCCTCCAGATCGCCGCCGAAGGCCTGCCCGGCGGTGATGCAGACGTCGAGCCAGCCGGCCGCGCGCAAGCCGGCCACGGTCCGGGAGAACCAGGCCGGCAGCGCCCCGCCGTCCGTCATCACGTAACCGACCTTGACGTCGGGCCGGGCCCCGCGCAGCCCGGCCACGATCGCCGGCAGCGAACTGTGCAGGTCGGCCACCACCACCGGCAGGCCGAACACGTCGTCGGCCTCGGCCAACCGGCCGTGGTACTGCGACTCCTGTTCGTCCACCCCCAGCACCATGGCCTGCAGCGGGGTGTACCGGGCCTTGACCAGGTGGCCCGGCCCGGCCGGGGGATCAGCCGGCAGCCGGTCGGGCACGGCCACGATCAGGGCGAACCCGCCGGTGCCGAGGCCGCGCTCGAGGGCGGTGCTGTTCAGCAGGACCAGGTCACCGACCTCGGGCCGGCCGACCAGCGCCGGGTAGGCCAGGGCCCGGCGCGGCTGCCACCCGCCGTCGGCCCGCACGTCGACCGCGCACTCGATCACGCCGTCCCATTCGCGTAACAACGACGCGACACGAGCTTCTCGCCACAGGATCACGGCGGCGAGGCTACTCGGGTAGCCTGCAGGCAATGTCCTCACGGCGTACCGAGCGTCTGCTCAACCTCGTGATCTGCCTGCTCGCCACCCGACGGTGGCTGACGAAGGAGCAGATCAGACTCGCGGTTCCGCAGTATGCCGACTGCGAGTCGGCCGAGGCTTTCGACCGCATGTTCGAGCGGGACAAAGAGGACCTTCGCGACCTCGGGGTGCCGGTGGTCACCGGTACCGACGCGCTCTGGTTCGAGGACGAGACCGGTTACCGGATCGACCGCGACACCTACGCCCTGCCGCCGATCGAGCTGGACGCCGAGGAGCTGGCCGTGGTCGGCCTGGCCAGCCGGGTCTGGCAGCAGGCCAGCCTGGCCGGGCCGGCGGCCCAGGCGCTGACCAAGCTGACCGCGCTGGGCGTGGAGACCGACGAGGGCGGTCCGGCCGGGCTGGAGCCACGGATCCGGACGGCCGAGCCCGCCTTCGAGCCGCTCTACACCGCCACCCGCGACCACCAGCCGGTGTCGTTCACCTACCGCAAGCCGGACGGCGAAGCCGCGGTGCGCGAGGTCGAGCCCTGGGCCGTGGTCAGCCGCTCCGGGCGCTGGTACCTGGTCGGCCGGGACCGGCAGCGGCAGGCGGCCCGGGTGTTCCGGCTGTCCCGGATCGAGAGCAACGTGCGCCGACTGGGCCGTCCGGGGCAGTACGAGGTGCCCGAGGGCCTGGACGCGCAGAAGATGATCGGCACCGTCGGTCCGCCGCAGGACGACCGGATCGCGGTGGTCCGGGTCCGGGCCGGCCGGGGCGCCGGGCTCCGCCGGCGGGCCGCGCTCCCGGACGGCACCACCGGCACCGACGGCTCAAACGGCCCCGGCGGTCTCGGTGCGCTGAGCGTCGATCCGGGCTGGGACGAGTTGCGGCTCACCGTCGGCGACGCCGGTGGCCTGGCCCAGGAGCTGGCCGGGTACGGGCCGGACGTCGTCGTCCTCGAGCCGGCCGACGTCCGGGAGGACGTGATCCGGCGGTTACGGCAGGCGCTGCAGGCCCAGAGCGGCGTCCCGAGAATCGACCTGACCGATGCCGGAATCGATCCCGGAGCCGACCCGGGCCGCGATCCGGGCAGCGACCCCGGGGCCGGCCAGGCCCAAGAACCGGCGGTGGGCCGGCGATGACGATCGGCGCGACCGCACGACTGTCCCGGTTGCTGGCCATGGTGCCCTGGCTGCTGAACCGGCAGGGGGTACCGCTGGACGAGGCCGCCCGGCACTTCGACATCACCGAGGCCCAGCTGGTCAAGGATCTGGAGCTGCTGTTCGTCTGCGGCATGCCCGGGCACATGCCCGACGACCTGATCGAGGCCGAGTGGGACTCCGGCCGGGTCTACCTGGACAATGCCGAGGCCATCGCCGTGCCGCTGCGGCTGGCCCCGGACGAGGCGATCGCCCTGATCGCGGGCCTGCGCACGCTGGCCGAGCTGCCGGTCGCCGAGGGCGGGCACGACCGGCGAGCGGTCGAGTCGGCGATGGTCAAGCTGTCGGCGGCGGCTCAGGACGCCGTCGGCGCGGCGTCCCGGCTGACCATCGACCTGGGCGTGGGCGCGGCCGAGGAGACGCTGCGCTCGGCCCGGGAGGCGCTGCGCCTCCGCCGCCGGATGCGGATCAGCTATGTGGTGGCGACCCGGGACGAGACCACCGAGCGGGACGTCGACCTGATGCGGGTGATGACCATCGGCGGGCGCTGGTACCTGGAGGCCTGGTGCCACCGGGCCGAGGACGTGCGGCTGTTCCGGGTCGACCGGGTCGCCGCGGCCACCATCCTGGACGTCGACGGCACGCCCCCGGCCGAGGCCGTCTCCCGGGCGGTGGACGGCGCCGAGGACAGGCTCTTCACGCCGTCCGAGAACGATCTGGTGGTCACCCTGGAGGTGGAGCCGCGCGGTCGCTGGGTGGCGGAGTACTACCCGGTCGAGGAGACCGAGGAACTGCCCGGCGGCCGGTTGCGGATCACCCTGAAGGTGGCCAACCCCCGCTGGCTGCCCCGGTTGGTGCTGCGGCTGGGCGGGGCCGGCCGGATCGTCTCGCCGCTCGCCCTGGCCGACGAGGCCACCGACGCCGCTCGCGCCGCCCTCGCCCAGTACTGACCCCCGTACTGACCGCGTACTGACCGCCGGCCGGTCCCGGGCGCCGGTTTACTGGCAGTCAGGGTTGTTCTGAGGTAATCCGTCCTGGTCACAACGTTTCTCAGTTCACTCCCGATGCACCCCATACGTGTACCGGAGGTGAGGTTGAGCCGTCCGACTGATGTTCGGTGCGCCGCCCCGCGACACGCCCCGCTTGACTCATGAACCCCCGGCCACTAGGTCGGCCTAGGTATTACTGTCGGTGCTCAAGGAGTCGCATGACGCGACCGAAGAACTGGTCGACGGTGAATGGCGGCTCTGCTGGAGGTGGATCGGCACATGACGACGATTAAGGCGTCCTGCCCAAGTTGCGGGGACGTGGAACTCACGCCGCATCAGGTTCGTCTCGTCGTCTGCTCCGTGAAGAGCTGGTCTTACTACGCCTTCATGTGCACGACGTGCCACGACGAGGTCCGCAAGCCGGCCGGTCGTGATGTCGTCGCGCTCCTGATTTCCGGAGGCGTGGTGGCGGAGCCGTGGAACGTGCCGGCCGAGGTGCTCGAGGAGCACGACGGCCCGACACTGAACTACGACGACGTCCTGGACTTCGCGCTCTGGCTGGAGCAGGCGGATCTCTTGGCGGCCGCGGCCGCCGCGCAGGGGCCTCGGCCCCGCACGACAGCTCCGGAAACGGCCGCCTGAGGCCCCGGCGTCCGGTCGACCCGGAACCAGCTCTGCCGCGGCAGGCTCCTACGGCACGTCCGTAGTAGCCTGCCGCCGTGGCGTGGTGGTTGTGGGTCCTGCTCTGGCTGGCGATGGCTGTCGCGGCCGGGGTCTACTTCTTCGTGCTCGGCCGGTCGCTCTGGCGCAAGGCCGGCGCCTTCTTCAGCGAACTGGCCGAGGCGGCCGACCGGCTGACGGCGGTGTCCGACGGCCTGCAGGAGCTGGCCGCCCGAACGGCCGAACCAGCCGTGTTCACCTCGCCCTCACAGCTTCGGCAGGAGCGCATCATCGCTGGTAGATCCCCTGATCGGGGCAAGTCCGGCGGGTCGGGAACGACCCCTCGGCCCGATGGGACCCAAAAGCCGCGCTAGAGCGTACGATGTCAGCGAATGCACCACCCCAGAGCCAACCCGGGTTCTCGTTGGAAAGGACATCTCCATGGGCTTTCTTCGTGAGCCTTCGCACCTGCTGCTCGTCGGCGTCATCGTCGTGATCCTGTTCGGCAGCCGTCGTCTGCCCGACGCGGCTCGCGGCATGGGCCAGGCCATGCGGATCTTCAAGACCGAGGTCAAGGCCATGCAGAAGGAGGACGACGCCCCGACCGCCCGGCGCTCCTCCGAGCCGGTCGAGCCGCTCGAGGGCAAGGTCGTCCGCCCCGGCACCAGCGTCCCGGTCGACGAGCCCGTCCGCGAGACCCCCCGCAACCTCTGAGCCTGATTGGTTGACTGCCCGTGGCGGTAACTGCGCCACGTCGGCGCCCCAAGAACGCCGAGGGCCGGATGGCCCTTCGGGAGCACCTGGCCGAACTGCGTCGCCGGGTGGTGCGAGCGGCGATAGCGCTGGCGCTGGGCACTTTGATCGGTTGGTTCCTGGCCAAGCCGGTGATGCAGAACTTCATCGTCGACCCGGTGATCAAGGCGACCGCCGGCGATCACCCGGTCCAGCTGAACTACGTGACGGTGGCCGCGGCGTTCAATATCCAGGTCAAGGTGGCCGTCTACATCGGCCTGGTGATCTCCTCGCCGATCTGGATCTACCAGCTGTGGGCGTTCATCACGCCCGGTCTGACCCGCAAGGAGCGGCGCTATTCGCTCTGGTTCGTGGCTTTCGCGGTGCCGCTGTTCCTCTGCGGGGTGGCGCTGGCCGTGCTGGTGCTGCCGAAGGCGATCTCGATCGGCTCGGACTTCGCCCTGAAGGACACGGTCAGCCTGCCGGACGCCGAGACCGTGATCACCTTCGCCACCCGGCTGATCATCGCTCTTGGTACCGCGTTCCTGACCCCGCTGTTCCTGGTCGGGCTCAACCTGATGGGCTTCCTCAGCGGCAGGGTGATGGGCAGCCACTGGCGGATCGCGGTGTTCATCTCGTTCCTGTTCGCGGCGATCGTGTCGCCGTCGCCGGACGCCGTGCAGATGATCGTCCTGGCTCTGCCGCTGATCCTGCTGTACGTGATCTCGGTGCTGATCGCGCTCTACAACGACCGCCGCAAGCGTCGCACCGCCGAGCAGGACCCCGTCTACGGCCTCGACCCGGACGAGGCCAGTCCGCTCGACCTGTGACCGGGGGTCAGGGTTAGCCGGGTCGCCCTGGCGATCAACCCCACCTCGGGCAACGGCCGGGGCCGACCGGCCGGAACGCTCGCCGCCGGCCAGCTGCGGGCGGCCGGGGTCGACGTCGAGGAGCTGATCGGTAAGGACGCCGACGACCTGCGCGGCCAGGTCAGGCACGCCGTCCGTACTACCGGGGTCGACGCCCTGGTCGCAGTCGGCGGCGACGGCATGGTCCAGCTCACGGTGTCCGAGGTGGCCGGCCGGGGCACACCGCTCGGGCTGATCCCGGCCGGCACCGGCAACGACGTGGCCCGGGCCCTGGGGCTACCGATCGGCGACCCGGCCGCCGCCGCCGCGGTCGTGGTCCGGGGGCTGTCCGATCCCGCGCACCGCCGGTGGATCGACGCCGTCCGGGTCACCCCGGCCGGCGGGGAACCCCCGCCCGACGCCGGGCCGGACGACCAGCCCCGCTGGTTCGCCGGCGTGCTCGGGGCCGGCTTCGACGCCCTGGTCAACGAGCGGGCCAACCAGTGGCGCCGACCCCGGGGCCGTTCCCGTTACGTGCTGGCCATGCTGCGCGAGCTGCCCGTGTTCCGGCCCCGGACCTACACCCTGGACCTGGACGGCGAACGCTGGGTCAGCGCCGCGATGCTGGTCGCGGTGGCCAACGGCCCTTCCTACGGCGGCGGCATGCGGGTCTGCCCGGACGCCGAGCTGGACGACGGCCGGCTCGACGTGATGGTGGTCGAGCCGCTGTCCCGGACCCGGTTGCTGACCATCTTTCCGCGCGTCTACTCCGGCACCCACGTCACCGACCGCCGGGTGATCATCCGACGGGCCCGGACGGTCACGGTCGACGCCCCCGGCATCGTCGCCTACGCCGACGGCGAGCGGATCGGGGCTCTCCCGTTGACCTGCGAGGTCGTGCCGGCCGCGGTGCAGATGCTGGCTCCGGACGCCGGGCGCTAGCCGTCGGCCATTCGGGAAAAGGGTGGCTCCGCAAGCAGGCGAAACACCCGGCAGGTAGCGTGAGGGAGTGACGTCGCCAGCAGAACGGTATGCGGCGGCCCGCCGCCGCCCCGCCGAGCCGGTCATCCCGCTGAAGCTTGAGCCCAGCGAGCTGAACCGGTTCCAGGCCCGCTACCCCTTCGAGCTCGACGACTTCCAGCTCGACGCCTGCCAGGCACTGGAGGAGGGGCGTGGCGTGCTGGTCGCCGCGCCGACCGGCTCGGGCAAGACCGTGGTCGGGGAGTTCGCCGTCCACCTGGCCCTGGCCGCCGGCCGCAAGGCGTTCTACACCACCCCGATCAAGGCCCTCAGCAACCAGAAGTACGCCGACCTGGTCCGGGTCCACGGCCCGGACAACGTCGGCCTGCTGACCGGCGACACATCGGTCAACTCCGAGGCCCCGGTGGTGGTGATGACCACCGAGGTGCTGCGCAACATGCTCTACGCCGACTCCTCGGCCCTGGTCGGCCTGGCCTACGTGGTGATGGACGAGGTGCACTACCTGGCCGACCGGTTCCGCGGCGCCGTCTGGGAAGAAGTGATCATCCACCTGCCGGATGACGTCCTGCTGGTCTCGCTGTCGGCCACCGTCAGCAACGCCGAGGAGTTCGGCGCCTGGCTGGACACGGTGCGCGGCAACACCGAGGTGGTCGTGTCCGAGCACCGGCCGGTCCCGCTGTGGCAGCACGTGATGGCCGGCCGGCAGCTCTTCGACCTGTTCACCGACGGCGGCGTCAACCCGGACCTGCTCCAGCTGGCCCGGGAGGCCAACCGGCGTGATCGGCAGTTCCGGCAGGCTCCGGGCCGGGGGGCGGTGGCCTCCCGCCCGTCGGCCGCGCGGGGACCGCAACCGCGCGGCGGGCAGCGGTTGCGCACCCAGTCGACCCCGAGCCGGGCCGAGGTGATCACCGCCCTGGATCACGCCCGGCTGCTGCCGGTGATCAACTTCATTTTCAGCCGGGCCGGCTGTGACGCCGCCGTGGTCCAGTGCCTGCACTCCGGGCTGAGGCTGACCACACCGGACGAGCGGGACGAGATCCGCCGGATCGTCGAGGCCCGCTGCTCGGAGATCCCGGACGAGGACCTGGCCGTGCTCGGCTACTGGGAGTGGTCCGAGGCGCTCGGCCGGGGCCTGGCCGCGCATCACGCCGGCATGCTGCCCGCCTTCAAGGAGGTGGTCGAGGACCTGTTCACCCGCGGCCTGGTCAAGGCCGTGTTCGCGACCGAGACGCTGGCTCTGGGGATCAACATGCCGGCCCGCAGCGTCGTCCTGGAGAAGCTGGTCAAGTGGAACGGTGAGACCCACGCCGACATCACGCCGGGGGAGTACACGCAGCTCACCGGCCGGGCCGGGCGGCGGGGGATCGACATCGAGGGGCACGCCGTCGTCGTCTGGCACCCCGGCTTCGACCCCGAGGCGGTCGGCGGTCTGGCCTCGACCCGGACCTTCCCGCTGCGCTCCAGCTTCCGCCCGACCTACAACATGGCGGTCAACCTGGTGGGCCAGGTCGGCCGGTCGCGGGCCCGGGAGATCCTGGAGACGTCGTTCGCCCAGTTCCAGGCCGACCGAGCCGTGGTCGGCCTGGCCAAGCAGGCCCGCAAGCAGGAGGAGGCCCTGGAGGGTTACGCCGAGGCGATGCGCTGCCACCTCGGCGACTTCCGGGAGTACGCCGGCCTGCGGCGCCGGATCAGCGACCGCGAGACCCAGCTCACCCGCAACGCCACCCACGACCGCCGGGCCGACGCGATCTCGTCCCTGGAGCGGCTGCGCCGCGGTGACGTGATCCGGATCCCGGGCGGACGCCGTCCCGGCTGGGCGGTGGTGATCGACCCGGGAGTGGGCGGTGGCAACAGCGTCGACGGGCCCCGCCCGACCGTGCTCAGCGTCGAGCGCCAGGTGCGCCGGCTGTCGCTGATGGACGTGCCGACCCCGCTGGAGGTGGCCACCCGGGTCACCGTGCCGAAGAACTTCAACGGCCGGGACGCCACCGCCCGCCGCGACCTGGCCTCCTCGGTCCGCAACGCGCTGGGCGTGATGGTCCACCCCGACCCGGCCGACGGGCGCAGCGGGAGCAAGGCCGGCAAGGGCAAGAACCGGGCCGACGACGACGAGGAACTGTCCCGGCTGCGCCGCCAACTGCGGACCCACCCCTGCCACGGCTGCGCCGAGCGGGAGGACCACGCCCGCTGGGGCGAGCGCTGGTGGCGGCTCAAGCGCGAGACCGACACCCTGGTCAAGCGGATCGAGGGCCGGACCAACACCATCGCCCGGGTCTTCGACCGGGTCTGCGACCTGCTCTCCGAACGCGGCTACCTGGCCGGCGACCAGGTCACCCCGGACGGCATGCGACTGCGCCGGATCTACTCCGAGTCCGACCTGCTGGTCAGCGAGTGCCTGCGCGGCGGGGTCTGGCGCAACCTCGACGTGCCCGGCCTGACCGCCTGCGTCAGCGCGGTGGTCTACGAGTCGCGCCGGGACGAGCGAGGGCTGGCTCCGCGGGTACCCAAGGGCGCGCCCGCGCTGGCCCTGGACGAGATGGTCCGGATCTGGTCGGCCCTCGACGACCAGGAGCGCGAGCACAAGCTCGACGTCACCCCCGAGCCCGACCTGGGCCTGGCCTGGGCGATCCACCGCTGGGCCTCCGGCCAGGCGTTGGAGGCCGTGCTCCGCGACGCCGACCTGGCCGCTGGCGACTTCGTCCGCTGGTGCAAGCAGGTGGTCGACCTGCTCGGTCAGATCGCCCAGGCCAGTGACGACGCCGACCTGGTCCGGACGGCGCGGGCGGCGGTCCAGGCGGTCAGCCGGGGCGTGGTGGCGGCCATCCCACCGCGACCCTGACGGGCCCCGGCGCGACGACCCGGGTCAGCCGCTGAAGGCCTTGACCACCCGCGCGACGCTGCTGGACAGGCCCCAGCGCTCGGCGAACGCGATCAGGGCGGTGTGGTCGGCCGGGGTCTGCGGCACCTCGTCGTCCTGTTCCGGGACCGGCGCGTCCGGAGCCACCCGGACCACGGCCGGCGCGGCGTCCAGGTAGTCGCTGCCCTCCAGCAACCGGCGGCGCTGACCGGGAGAGAGGTCGGTCTTCGGGTCGGCCGCGGCGGCCCGGATGCCGGCCAGGTCGCCGAACCGGGAGAGCAGGCCGACAGCGGTCTTCTCGCCGATCCCGGCCACCCCGGGCAGCCCGTCGCTGGGGTCGCCGCGCAGCACGGCCAGGTCGGCGTAGCCCTGGCCGCCGTGAACGCCGTACTTGCCCGCCAGCCAGGCCTCGTCGACCACCTCGAGGTTGCGCACCCCCTTGCCGACGTAGAGCACCCGGACCCGGCCAGTGTCGTCGGCCAGCTGGAAGAGGTCTCGGTCGCCGGTGACGACGTCGACGTCCCCACCGCCGGCGGCCAGTTGCCGGGCGGTCAGGGTGCCCATCACGTCGTCGGCCTCGAACCCGGTGGCCCCGGCGCGGGCGATCCCGAGCAGCTCCAGAGCCTCGATGATGACCGGGATCTGGGGCTCCAGCAGGTCGGGCACGGTCTCGGCGTTGGTCCGCGGATTGGCCACGCGGTGGGCCTTGTACGACGGGATGGCCTCGACCCGGAAGGCCGGACGCCAGTCCTCGTCCCAGCATGCGACCAAACGACGCGGACGCCGAATTGTGACCAGATACGCGATGGTGTCCAGAAAGCCCCGAACGGCATTCACCGGACGACCGTCCGGAGATTGCACTGTGTCCGGAATGCCGTGAAAGGAGCGAAAATACAGTGATGCTGAGTCAAGAAGCATCAACTCAGTGTGGGCGGAGCTCGACGTCGAAGGCACGAACCGATCCTGCCACCCGTCCGGCCGAGTGGGCGAGGCGAAGGAAAGTGGATGCTCCCGGGTGGCGATGCCCGGTAGTCTCCGCCGGATGGAGGAGATAGATCGACAGATCTTACGGCTGCTCTCCCAGGACGGCCGGATGAGTTTCACCGATCTGGGCCGGGCCACGGGTCTGTCCACCTCCGCCGTGCATCAGCGCGTGCGCCGGCTCGAGCAGCGCGGCGTGATCAAGGGCTACACCGTTGTCGTGCAGTCCGAGGCGGTGGATCTGCCGCTGACCGCGTTCGTCTCGGTGACCCCGCTCGACCCGGCCGCACCGGACGACGTCCCGGACCGGTTGTCGTCGGTGGCCGAGATCGAGGCCTGCTACTCGGTGGCCGGCGACGAGAACTACATCCTCAAGGTGCGGGTCGCCTCGCCCGGCTCGCTGGAGGCCCTGCTGGCCCGGATCCGAGCCCAGGCCGGCGTCTCCACCCGAACCACCATCGTGCTGTCCACCCCGTACGAGGCCCGGCCGCTGCCCCTCTGACCGCGGCCGGACCTCGACCTCTGTGTCCCCCGAGCGCCCGCCGCCCCCGGTGGGCCCTGATCAGGCCCGGGTCAGACCTGCTCGGCCCACCAGGCCTGACCCTCGGCCGGCAGGGTGTCGATCGGGTCGTAGTAGGAGTGGGTGCGTTCCAGGGCCCCGGCGTCGTCGGCTTCGATCGAGGTGCGGTAGTTCTTGCCCCAGCCGCTGATCCCACGGACCCGGTCGTACGACTCGGCCTGGTGCACCCAGCGCTTGCCGACGAACGGCACGTCGCAGACGATCCGCGGGGTGGCGAAGCCGGGCAGGTAGCCCATGATCGAGTGCTGCAGCTCCTGGGCCCGGCTCAGCGAGACCCGCCAGTGCTCGCTGGCCGGGATCATGTCGCACATGTAGAAGTAGTAGGGCGTGATCATGGCCTCGTCGAGCAGGGCGAAGCTGAGGTCGAGCAGTTGCGGCACCGAGTCGTTGACGCCGCGCATCAGCACCCCCTGATTGCGGACGTCGCGCACGCCGGCCTCGAGCATCGCCTTCGAGGCCTCGGCCACCAGCGGCGTGAGCGACGCGGCGGCGTTCACGTGGGTGTGAACGGCCAGGCTGACCCCCCGGGCCCGGGCCGTGCCGGCCACCCGGGCCATGCCCTCGCGGACCACCGGCTGCAGCCAGTGCTGGGGCAGGCCCATCAGCGCCTTGGTGGCCAGCCGGATGTCGCGGATCGAGTCGATCTCCAGCAACCGGGCCAGGAACGCCTCGAGCTGGCGCCAGGGCATGTTGGCGACGTCGCCGCCGGAGACCACCACGTCGCGGACGCCGGGGGTGCGCCGCAGGTAGTCGATCATCGCGTCGTACCGGTCCACCGGCTTGCCGGCCAGCTTCAGCTTGGTCACCGCCGGGGTGGAGGTGCCGACCAGGTCCATCCGGGTGCAGTGCCCGCAGTACTGCGGGCAGGTCGGCAGCAGCTCGGCCAGCACCTTGGTCGGGTAGCGGTGGGTCAGACCTTCGGCCACCCACATGTCGTGCTCGTGCAGCGAGTCGCGGCTGGCCATCGGGTGGCTGGGCCAGACCGGATGCCGGTCGGAGAACACCGGCAGCATGTAGCGCCGTACTGGGTCGGCCATCAGGGCGGCCGTGAACTCGGCCCCGGCCCGCGGTGCGGCGTATCCGGCCTCAACGAACTGGCCGCTGACCATGGTGTTGATCATCTGCGGCGGGACCAGCATCGACATGGTGGCCCGCTCGGCCTGGTCGCGCTCCAGGTCGGCGTAGAACCGGTCGTCGGCCAGGTCGCCGAACACGGCCCGCAACTGGGCCACGTTCTTCACGCAGTGGGCGCGCTGCCACTGGGCACTGGCCCAGTCCACGGCCGTGACGTCGCGCCACCCCGGGAACCGGGTCCAGTCCGGCTCGACCAGAGGGCGGGCCCGGTACTGATAAGGCTGTTCGATGGCATCCGGGACGGCGGATCCGGACCGGGTGGTCGGCTGCGACACCATGAGCTCCGTCATCCCGAAAGCCTACGGGAGAATCTTCGGTATTTGTACCCCTCGGCGAGAGGATCTATCGCGTGCTCGAGAATTCGCCGTACATCGATGAGGCCAAGCCGGTAACCGCGGATGAACTGTGATGTCCTTCGCCATGACCTTCTTCCGGCGGGGCCGGTTGCCACAGCAGGCCGAGCCGGTCGCCGTCCTGGTCCGGGACGGGCGGATCGCCTGGATCGGGCCGGACGCCGAGGCCGAGGGCCAGGCCCCGCTCCCGGTGCCGGAACTCGATCTGGACGGCGCCCTGCTGCTGCTCGGCTTCGTCGACGCCCACGTTCACGTCACCGAGACCGGCCTGCTGCTGGCCGGTCTGGACCTGTCCCGGGCCCGGTCGGTCACCGAGGTGCTCGACCGGGTCGCCGCGGCGGCCCGGGCCCGGCCGGGCCGGCCGGTGCTCGGGCACGGCTGGGACGAGCTGCGCCTGGTCGAGGGCCGGCCCCCGAGCGCGGCCGAGCTGGACCGGGCCGGCAACGGCGCGCCGGTCTACCTGTCCCGGGTCGACGTCCACTCGGCCGTGGTCTCGGGCACGCTGGCCCGGCGGGCCGGGCTGACCACCCTGCTCGGCTGGGACGACTCGGGTCGGATCGAGCGAGACGCCCACCATGCCGCCCGGCACGCCACCCGGTTCGAGCTGGACCCGGCCGAACGCCGCGAACTGCACCGGCTGGCCCTGCGCTCGGCCGCGGCCGCCGGGATCACCGAGCTGCACGAGATGTCGGCCCCGGACATCGCCCCGGCCGCCGACCTGGCCCTGCTCATGACCGGCGCCGGGGACGACGCCGACACCGGCCGCCCGGTCGTCGTCCCCTACCGGGGGGAACTGGCCACCGACGAGGACGACGCCCGACGGATCGTCGCCGACCTGGCCGCGGCCGGGGTGCCGAGGCCGGCCGGGCTGGCCGGCGACCTGATGGTGGACGGCTCGATCGGCTCGCGGACCGCCGCCCTGCGCGAGGACTACAGCGACGCCCCGGGCCATCGCGGCCACCTCTACCTGACCGCCGAACAGATCCGCGACCACGTGGTGGCCTGCACCCGGACCGGCCTGCAGGCCGGATTCCACGTGATCGGGGACGCCGCCGTCGACACCGTGCTGGCCGGCTTCGAGGCCGCCGTTCCGGTGGTCGGCCGTACCGCGATCCGGGCCGGCCGGCACCGGATCGAGCACTTCGAGGCGATCGACAAGGACGGCGTGGCCCGGGCCGCCCGGCTGGGCCTGATCGCCAGCGTGCAGCCCGCCTTCGACGCCGAGTGGGGCGGTACCGACCGGATGTACGCCGTGCGCCTCGGGATCGACCGGGCGACCGGCCTGAACCCGTTCGCCGCCCTGGCCGAGGCCGGTGTGCCGCTGGCCTTCGGATCGGACAGCCCGGTGACGCCGTTCGCGCCCTGGGAGGCGATCCGGGCCGCCCTGACCCATCGCACACCCGAGCACCGGATCTCCCTCGCGGCGGCCCTGCTCGCCCACACCGTCCACGGCCGCGCCGCCGGGCCGCGAGTTGCTCCGGGTCCGGTCGGCCCGGACCTACGGGTGGGCGAGCCGGCCACCTTCACCGCCTGGCGTTCCCCGGCCCTGGCCTCGGGGAGCGACCACCTGGCCGCCCTGGACGACGAACTGCGAGCCGGCGACCCGGCCCCCGGCTGCGCCGTCACCGTGATCGACGGCCGGATCGGGCACCGGCCCGGCTGAGACCGGTCAGCCGGCGGCGGCCAGAGCGGCCACCTCGTCGGCACAGCCCCAGCTCAGGGTGACGCCGGCGCCCGCGTGACCGTAGTTGTGGATCAGCCGGCCGATCCCGTCGGCCGCGCCGAGACCGACCCGGGCGCCGCCGTCCCGGCCCGGCCGCAGCCCGGCCGTGGCGCGCAGCACTGCCGCGCCGGCCAGCTCCGGCACCAGGGCCACGCACCGGGCCCGGATCGCCGCGCTGACCTCGTCGTCGGGAGTCAGGTCCCACTGGTGGGGTTCGTAGGTGCCACCGAGCACGACGTCGGTGCGGCGGGGGTGGATGTAGGTGTGGCCGGTCGGGTCGTCCTCGTCCCGCACGGAGGTGGTCCAGCCCGGGTTGGCGACCACCAGCACCCGCCCCCGGATCGGGTGGACCGCCTCGTCGCCGGCCAGTTCGCGAGCGGCCAGCCCGGTCGCGTTCACCACCACCGGCGCCTCCGGCGCGACCTCGGCCAGCCGGGTCAGCCGGCGCGACACCAGCACCCCGCCCGCGGCCACGAACCGCTCGGCCAGCCAGTCCAGATAGGGCGCCATCTCGACCGCCGGAACGGTGAAGTGCCATTCCCCGGTGTAGGGCTCGTCCCGGGCCGGGACCAGCCGGAAGTCCGGCACCGCGGCCGCCCACCACGGGGTGTCGGTCGAGCCCCGCAGCAGCATCCGGGTCGAGCGCATGACCACGCCGGGCACCCCCCGGGCCGCCTGCTCGGTCAGCTCGTCGAAGGTCTGCCGGGCCCAATGCAGCACCCGGGGATCGCCGTCGGTACGGGTCGGGTACCAGACGGCCGCGGCCACCCAGGACACAGCCTGCCCCGGCTCGTGGGCCGACACCAGCGCGACCCGGGCCCCGGCCTGCTGCAGGCGCAGCGCACTGCTCAGGCCGACCACACCGGCGCCCACGACCACCACGTCGAACATCGGACCTCCACCCGTCGAGGCCTCCAGCCAACCCGGCGCCCGGCCCGGCGTCCAAGACCAGCTCTCGATCCAGTGATAAGCAAAGCCTATGATCGGCGCCACGGAGTTGCGCCGGCTGCGGTACTTCCTCGTGCTCGCCGACGAGCTGCACTTCACCCGGGCCGCCGCGCGGCTGCACATCGCCCAGCCGGCCCTCAGCCAGCAGATCAAGGTACTGGAACGCGAGGTCGGGGCCCAACTGGTCGATCGCGCCGGCGGCGGCTGCCGGCTGACCGAGGTCGGCCGGATGGTGGCCGCCGAGGCCCGCACCCTGGTGGCCCAGGCCGACGCCGCCCAGCGCCGGATCGAGGCTGCCGCCCGCGGCCAGGGCGGCCGGATCCGGATCGCCCACACCCGCTCCGCCCGGGGCGGCCGGGTCGACGCCCTGATCAGCCGGTTCCGGGCCGAGAACCCGCAGGTCGAGATCATCCAGGAGACCGGCTGGACAGCACCCAACGTGGCCGGCCTGCTGGCCGACCGGTTCGATGTCGCCTTCGTCCGCACCCCGGTCGAGGAGCCCGGCGTGACCTGCCGGTTCGTCGAGGCCGAGGAGCTGCTGCTGGCTCTGCCCGCCGGCCACCCACTGGCGGCCCGGCGAAAGATCGACCGGCACCGGCTGATCGGCGAGCCGGCCGTGATGTGGCCCCGGCCCAACGGCCCAGGCATGTTCGACCGCACGATCTCCCAGATCTGGCCGGACGGCGGGTTCAACCTGGTCCGGCACGAGCCGGACGACGAGCAACTGCTCCGGGCGGTCGCGGCCGGCACCGGCCTGGCCGTGGTCCCGGCCGGCCGGGCCCGGGCCCTGCGCCTGCCCGGCGTCCGGCTGCGGCACTTCACCGGGCCGATACCCACCGTCGACCTCGCCCTGGCCTACCGCCCGTCGACCGCGACCGCGGCCGTGCTGCGCCTGATCGCCCTGCTCGACCAGAGACCGCCGCTCGACGACAAGCCCGGATGATCGGGGGGCGAGGCTGAGGGCAATCCGGGGGACACCTCGGCGTGTCGTCCCGGATTGCCGCCTCGACACGCCGGGGCCAGGCAACCGCACCGCAACCCGCAGGCCCACCAGCACCCGCCAGTGACCTGCAGGGATGAACTAAACCCGCAGCTCAGAGGCCTCTTGAGGACAGCCACCGGCGGCCAGTACGTTGTCTCGCGTAGTCGTCGCAGGTGTGTTTGCCGGTCCTCGGGCCGGGCGGGGAGCACCCGGCGCGGGAGACCGCTCCACGACGTCGACCAGGGGACACTGACCGGGCCCAGGCAATCAGTAGACAACGTCCATCACCGCGCATCCGGTGCCGTGGTGAACGGTCCGAAGGCTGCCTCGGGCCCGGTCGGGCCGCTGCCGCGCCCGCACCCCGTTCATTGCCTCTCGTCGCTGCCTTACGCTTCCGGAATGAGTGACTCCGCCGTGGCCGACCCGGTAGGTGAGGTCCAGCCTGCCCTGCCGCCCGCCGATCCGGCGGCCCCGGCCCCCGGCACCGAGCCCGGGCAACCACCGTTCAACCGCTGGCCGGCCCGACTGCTCGCGATCGGTTCGGGCCTGCTCCTGACCCTGGCCTTTCCCGGCTACAACTTCTGGCCGCTGGCCCCGGTCGCGGTCGCCGGCCTGGCCCTGGCCACCCGCGGTCGCCGGGCCCGGTCCGCCGCCCTGAGCGGTTACCTCTTCGGGCTCGCCTTCTTCGTCCCGCACCTGCACTGGAGCGGGATCTACGTCGGCGCCCTGCCCTGGTTCGCCCTGGCCGGCGCCTCGGCCGCGTTCATCGCCGCGCTCGGGGCCCTGCTGCCCCGGATCTGGACCGTACCCGGCGGCCTGCCTGGCACGGTCCTGGCCGGCGGCGGGCTGTGGGTGGCGATGGAAGCGGCCCGCGACCGGGTCCCGTTCGGCGGGTTCCCCTGGGGGCGACTGGCCTTCTCCCAGGCCGAGGCACCCACGGTCGGCCTGGCCGCGCTCGGCGGCGCCCCGCTGGTCACGTTCTCGGTCGGTGCGGCCGGCACCCTGCTGGCCTGGGCCCTGGTCGCGGTGCTCAGCCCCGGCCCCGGACCGGCGGCCCGGGCCCGGTCGGCCGGGTTCGCGCTGGTCGCGACGGCCGCGGTCCTGCTGGTCGGGCTCGGGGTGCCGCTGCCGACCGACGGGCAGACCACCCGGGTGGCCGCGGTCCAGGGCAACGTGCCCCGGGCCGGGCTCGACTTCAACTCCCAGCGCCGAGCCGTCCTGGACAACCACGTCAAGGCCACCCTGGGCCTGGCCGCCCGGGTCGACTCCGGGGCCGCCGAGCCTCCGGATCTGGTCATCTGGCCGGAGAACTCCAGCGACATCGACCCGCTGCAGAACCCGGACGCCGCGGCCGTGATCGACGAGGCGGTGGCCGCGATCAAGGCCCCCACCCTGGTCGGGGCCGTGATCGAGGGCCCGGGCGACCACCTCTCCAACACCAGCCTGGTCTGGCGGCCCGGCACCGGCCCGGGCACCGGCGACGACAGCGTCTACGTCAAGCGCCACCCGGCCCCGTTCGCCGAGTACATCCCCTACCGATCGTTCTTCCGGCACTTCAGCGACAAGGTCGATCTGGTCCAGAAGGACTTCATCTCCGGGGACAAACTGCGACAGAACCCTGTGGGCGTGCTGAGAATGGGATCGGTCCGGGTCGGCGATGTGATCTGCTTCGAAGTGGCCTACGACAACCTGGTCCGCGACCCGGTCAAGCAGGGCGCCACCTTGCTGGCCGTGCAGACCAACAACGCAACGTTCGGGCACTCCGCCGAAAGTGTGCAGCAACTGGCGATGTCCCAGCTCCGAGCCGTGGAGACGGGGCGAACCGTGGTGCACATCTCCACGGTCGGGGTCAGCGCGATCATCCTTCCGGACGGCACGATTCAGCACAGAACTGGCTCTTTCACCCCGGACGTGCTGGAATCCGACGTCCCGTTGCGGACATCATTGACCGTGGCCACCCGGGTGGGGGAGTGGCCCGAGGGGGTGCTGGCCGCACTCGCTCTCGCCCTCCTGCTGGCCGCCTCGGTCGGTCGGCGGCGCCTGCGATCTCAGGAGGAACAACGATGACATTCACGCCCGAGCAGCCTGACGACGAGCGTCGGGCCGGATCGCGCGAGACCGGGCGAGTGCTGGTCATCATCCCGACCTACGACGAGCTGGAGAACCTCCCGCTGATCCTGGGCCGGGTTCGCGCGGCTGTGCCGGACGCCGACGTCCTGGTCGCCGACGACAACAGCCCGGACGGCACCGGCGACCTGGCCGACAAGTTCGCCGCCGACGACGACCACATCCACGTCCTGCACCGCCCCGGCAAGCAGGGGCTGGGGGCCGCCTACCTCGAAGGTTTCGCCTGGGGTCTGGCGGCCGGCTACGACGTCCTGGTCGAGATGGACGCCGACGGCTCGCACAAGCCCGAGCAGTTGCCCGACCTGCTGGCCCGGATCGACGCCGGCGCCGACTTGGTGCTCGGCTCCCGCTGGGTGCACGGCGGCAGCGTGGTCAACTGGCCCCGCTCCCGGGAGATCCTCAGCCGCGGCGGCAGCCTGTACTCGCGGCTGGCCCTCGGCCTCGACCTTCACGACGTCACCGGTGGCTACCGGGCGTTCCGGGCCACCGCCCTGCAGAAGCTCGACCTGCACCACGTGGCCTCCCAGGGCTACTGCTTCCAGGTCGATCTTGCCTACACCGCGGTTCGCAAGGGCCTGCGCGTGGACGAAGTGCCCATCACGTTCGTTGAACGAGAGCACGGCGTCAGCAAGATGGATCGAAGCATTGTGGTGGAGGCATTGTGGCGAGTGACCCGCTGGGGCGTCCGGTACCGAGCAAGTCAGGTGACCGGCCAGGTCAAGCGGCTGGGCTGGGGCTCGGAACCGGCCGGAGGCCGACAAAAGTAAGGTGGGTGCTGGCCGGCCTGCTCCTGGCGCCGGTCCTCGAGCTGGCGGTCGCGATCGAGGTCGGCCGGTGGGCCGGGGCGCTGCCGACCCTGGGCGCGCTGCTGCTGATCGCCGTCCTCGGCGTGATGATCGTGCGGCGGCAGGGGGCGGTGGCCTGGCGCTCGCTCAACTCGTCGCTGCAGGCCGGCCGACCGCCCTCGCGTGACGTGGCCGACGGTGCGGTGCTGGTGCTGGCCGGGGTGCTGCTGATCCTGCCCGGTTTCGTCAGCGACGTCCTGGCCCTGCTGCTGCTGTTCCCGCTGACCCGGCCGCTGGCCCGCCGGCCGCTGGAACGGGCGCTGGCCCGGGCGGCCGCCAATCAGGTGACGCTGCTCGGTGCCTTTCCGGGCGGGTCACGCATTCCGGGTGGCGTTTTCGGCGGTGGCGAGGTGGTCGAGGGCGAGATCGTCGAGGACGATGGGCCGGCGCGCTGAGGCCCGGACCTGAGTGAGGCCCGCCCCCGGGTGACCGGGGCGGGCCTCACTGATGTTCGGTGGACGAACGACCTCAGGCGGAGCGGCGGCCCTTGAACTGGCCGGCTCTCAGCAGCGCGAGCCGCTCCTCGAGCAGGGTCTCCAGCTCAGCGGTGGTGCGCCGTTCCATCAACATGTCCCAGTGCGTGCGGGCCGGCTTCACGGCCTTCGGCTCCGGGAGCTCGGCATCCTCGCGGAGCGCGAATTCGCCGCATCGACATTCCCACAACGCCGGAACATCGGCCTCCATCGACATCGGAACAACGATGGTGTGCCCGTTCTTGCAGTGGTAGGTGATGTCCTGGCGAGCGGCGGGCTGGATACCCGTCTCGCTCTCCAGACTCGATGCTCCGAGGCGCGTCCCGCGCATGCTCCGTTCACTCATGACGGTTCCCTCCGCGTACGACGGCCAGTATCACAAAGTCACAACGCGCGTGCGGCGCGAGATGTTCCTGTAATACCGGGCTCATATCTGGTCATCCGATGACTCGCTGCGTGAAAAGAACCGTACTGAGAGTCACGAGGTTTTGTTAGAGGTGAGACCAGAAATCTTACGATTCGGTCACTTTGAGGTCTCGGTCCCCTCACGTCCCACCCGTGCCGACCGGCTTCGTCGCAGCTCAGACCACTGAAGGCAGCGGATTGCCGGCTTCGGTGATGCCCCGGCGGATGTCGACCCGGGACAGGATCAGCCCGCCGACGATGAAGAAGACCACCAGCGCCACGATGGCGTTCCGGTACGAGTCGGTGAGCTGGAAGACCAGCCCGAACAGCAGCGTTCCGAGCCAACTGGTGCCTCGTTCGGCCGATTGGTAGAGGCTGAAGTACTCGGCCTCCCGCCCGGCCGGGATCAGGTGGCTGTAGAGCGAGCGGGACAGCGCCTGCGACCCGCCGAGCACCAGCCCGATCAGCACGGCCAGCCCGAGGAAGGGCAGGAACCGGCCCACCGGCAGGCCGTAACCGACGCCGACGACCACGCACCACATCACCAGGCTGCCCAGGATGGTCCGGAAGGCGCCGTACCGGGCGGCCACCCGGCCGAACAGCAGAGCCCCCAGGAACGCCACGAACTGTACGGCCAGGATGATCAGGATCAGCTGCTGGGAAGACAGCTTGATCTGCTCCTGGCCGAAGATGCTGGCGGCGTAGATCACGGTCTGGATGCCGTCGTTGTAGAACAGGTAGGCGATCAGGAACGTCATCGTTTGCGGGTAGCCGCGCAGGTGCACCAGGGTGTCGCGGAGCTGGCCGAACGACTGCCGCAGCATCGAGCCGGGCTCGCCGGCCGGCCGCGGCGCCGCCGGGCGGTCCCGCAGCCCGCGGTAGGGGACGAGCGTGAACAGGCCCCACCAGAGGCCGGCGCTGAGCAGGCTGAGCCGGACGGCGGCCTCGGTGCTCAGCCCGAGGGAGGCGTGCCCGCTGACCATCACCAGGTTGATCGCCAGCAGCAGGCCGCCGCCGAGGTATCCGGCGGCCCAGCCTCGGCTGGACACCCGGTCGCGCTCGTCCGGCCCGGCGATCTCGATCAGAATGGCGTCGTAGACCACCAGCGAACTGCCGATGCACAGGCTCGCGATCACCTGGAGCAGGACGCCGAGCTGCCAGTTGCTGCCGGAGATGAACACCATCGCCGAGGCCGCGGTGGCGCCGGCCCAGGCCAGCCGGGCCAGCAGGGTCCGCTTGCGGCCGCTGCGGTCGGCCAGCGCCCCGACGATCGGCAGCAGCACGGCCGAGACCAGGGTGGCCGCGGTGACGGCGTACAGGGCCAGCGACCCGGGATTGACCGGCAGGCCGAGGATCGACAGGTCGTGGGCGCAGTGCCGGTCGGTGTCCTGCCCCGGGCAGGCCGCCCGCTTGGCCACGACGGTCAGGTAGGGCCCCAGCAACACGGTTGCCGTGGTGGTGAAGTAGGCCGAGTTGGCCCAGTCGTAGACGTACCAGGCCCGCTGCTCCCGGCGGACGTCGTCCCGGGACGAGGCGGGTGGCGACGGGGGCTCTGCGGTAGTCACGCGGCACATCATCCCGGTCGAGGTCGGCCGGAGCGGGCAATGCGCCGGAAACGTCCGCGTGATGATCTCGCAAACCTGTGCGTGAGCTGGCAAAACTCATGGTTGACGCCAACCGCTGCAAGCCTCACGATCACCTCACATCCGTGCTCCGATGCGACGGCTGATCCGCGACGACAGGAGTTGCCCGATGACGGCGGCTGCGTTTCCCCTCGATCTGGTCGAGACCACCACTTCGGCCGCGCTGGAGGAGAAGGCCAAGCTCAAGCAGCACTTCGGCCGCTTCGACATCTTCTTCTTCCTGATCTGCACCATCGTCGGCCTGGACACCCTGGGCGCGGTCTCCAGCTACGGAGCCCAATCGTTCGTCTGGCTGATCTTCCTGGCCGTCTTCTTCTTCCTGCCCTACGCGCTGCTCACGGCCGAACTGGGCTCCTCCTTCCGCGAGGAGGGCGGCTCGTACATCTGGACCAAGCTCAGCCTGGGCCGGTTCGCCGGCGGCGTCAGCTCGGTCCTGTACTGGCTGTCCAACCCGATCTGGCTCGGCGGGGCCCTGACCATCACCGCCCTCTCGGTGTTCAACGAGTTCTTCTTCGAACTCAACCATTTCGGCAGCTACGTCTTCGCCCTGGCGTTCATCTGGTTCGCCACCTGGGCCGCGATCCTGTCGTTCGGAGTCGGCAAGTGGATCCCGACGATCGGCGCCTGGGGCCGGGTGCTCCTGCTCAGCGTCTTCACCCTGACCGTGTTCATCTACGCGGTGAAGCACGGCGTGCACGGCGTCGGGGGCAGCGACTTCAAGCCGACCTGGGCCGTTTTCATCGCCGCGGTACCGGTGCTGTTCTTCAACTTCGTCGGCTTCGAACTGCCCAACGCGGCCGGCGACGAGATGAAGGACGCCCAGAAGGACGTGCCCTACACGATCCGGCGGGCGCTGATCGTGGCCGTGCTCGCCTACGGCGTGCCGATCCTGTCGATCCTGCTGGTGTTGCCGACCGACCAGATCACCAGTCTGGGCGGCTTCGTCGACGCGATCAAGACCGTCTTCACCGTGTACGGCGGGCACGTCGACACCGCCGGCGACGGCACGGTCACGGCCACCCTGACCGGGGCCGGCAAGGTTCTGGGCACGATCGCGGCGGCCGGCTTCATCTGGGCCCTGCTGTCCAGCGGCACCACCTGGATCATGGGCGCCGACCGGGCCCAGGCAGTGGCCTCCTACGACGGCGCCGGCCCGCGAGCCCTCGGAATCTTCTCGAAGCGCTGGGGCACGCCGATCGCGGTCAACCTGCTGTCCGGGGTGTTCGCCTCGGTGATGTTCATCGGCGCCTACGAGCTGACTTCCGGCAACAGCGCCAAGTACTTCACCGTGGCCCTGGGCCTGGCCATCTCGACCACGACGATCTCGTACCTGTTCATCTTCCCGGCGCTGTACATCCTGCGGCGCAAGTACCCGGACGTGCCCCGGCCGTTCAAGGTGCCCGGCGGCGACAAGGTGGCCCTGCTGATCAGCGTGCTGACCTCGCTCTGGGCTCTGCTGGCCACGGTCTCGCTGCTCTGGCCCGGTTTCGCGTCGTCCACCGACCTCTCGAAGTGGAACGACTCGCTCCCCGAGGGTTTCGAGGGGCAGCGCTTGAACTACGAGATCGCCCAGTTGGTCCCGCTGCTGGTGTTCATCGCGATCGGCGTGCTGTTCTACATCTCCGGCACGCCGACCCGGCGCAAGTCGGTCCAGGTCCCCCTGGTCGACGACAAGGTCGCCGCCGAACCGGCCTGACCCGACGCCGAGCCGGGTCAGCCGCCGAACTCCCAGTGCCACGGTTCCGGCCTCGAGCCCGACGGCTCGGCCCAGCTCGGATGGAACCAGCCGTACAGCGGGGCATTGACCAGCATCCACTGGTGGGTGGTGGTGCCGAACGACTGGATCCCGCCGCACAGATCCACAGCCGTGCCCCAGCCGTGGTTGCTGGTTCCCGGATGAGCGGCCAGGTTGGGCTTGCGGGCGTAGAGGTCTACCTGCGAGGCCAGCGAGCGGTACGAGTCGGTGACGCAGATCGGCGTCCCGAACTGGTCGGCGTAAGCATGACTGAGCCGGTCGTAGGCATAGGCGGCGTCGGCCCGCAGATAGTGCCCGGCCGCACCCCAGATCGGGCACAGCGCCGAGATCGGGATCTCCCCGTTCGGGTACTGCTCGACGGCACCGCCGACGCAGCTGCCGATCGGGCCGGTGACCCGATTGTCCTTGCCATCGGCGGCGCCGGCCGCCCGGGCTCGGGCCCGGTCGGCCGCCGCCTGCTGCTCGGCCTGCTGTTTGATCAGGTCGGCCGACTCGTGCCGGGTCTGGCCCAGCACGCTCTCGGCCACGCCCAGGGCCTGGCGCTGCTGCGACACGGCCTGGTCGGCGGCATCCTTGGCCGACGAGGCCGCGATGGCCGCCGCCGCCGCTTCCTGGCTGGCGTCGGCCGCGGTGCCGGCGGCCGTGTCGGCCCGGGACCGGGCCTGCTCGACGGCGTTCAGGGCCCGGCTGCGGTCGTCCCCGACGTGCCGCAGCACGGCCAGGTCGGTGGCGACGTCGTCACTGTTGCGGGCGCTGAACATCATGTTCAGGGTCGGGTCGGCGGCCAGCCCTGACCCGCTGCGGTAAGCCTGCCGGGCCCACTGGCCGAGGTCGCGGCGGCTGGTGTCGAGGGTCTGCTGGGCCGTCTCGAGCGAGCTCTGGGTGCTGCGCTCAGCGTCCTGGCGGGCCTGCAGGGCCCGGACGGCGACGGAGTAGTCCTCCAGCGCCTGCCCGGCCAGGGCGGCCGAGGCCCGCAACGCGGCCCGGGCGTCACCGACGTCCGCCGCCTGGCTCTTCTCGTCGGCCTTGAGCTGGGTCAGCCGGGCCTGCTGCTGGGCCAGCTCGGCTGCGCTCGGCTCCTGCTCGACCCGGCCGTTGTCAGCGCGGGCACTGCCGATCGGCCCGAACACCAGGGTCACGCCGAGGACGCCGAGCACCAGCAGGCGCCCAGCGGCCCGAACCGACCGTAGGTACGCCACGAGTGGTCCCTCGACCGGTTCGGGCCGGACTTGAGCCCGGACGGCCCGGCAAGGCCCGTGACGTCGCGCACAGTCGCCTACCCTTCGGTGCCGTGAAGATCGACGTCATCCACACCACCGTGTTCGCCGACGGCCCCGGTGGCGGCAACCCGTGCCCGGTCGTCCTGGACGCCGGCTCGCTGAGCCCGGCCACGATGCAGGCCCTGGCCCGGCGCTTCGGCCACGAGTCCGGCTTCGTGGTCAGCCCGCCCGGCGCCGACGTCCCCGAACTACGGTTCTTCGTGCCCGGACACGAGATGACCATGTGCGTTCACGCCACCGCGGCCTGCGTGGCCCTGCTCGCCGCCGCCGGGCGCCTGAACGGTGGCCCGAACAGTGGCACGGCGACGGTGTCCACCGGCGTCGGCCGGCTGGCGGTCGAATGGAACCGGGCCGACCCGCACGCCGTCACCTCGGTCAGCGTCGATCAGCTGGTCCCGGTGGCCACCGGCCCGAACCCGGACCGGCACCAGGTGGCCGCCGTCCTCGGCCTCACGCCGTCCGACCTCGGCACCGGGCCGGTCGAGTCGTGGAGCGCCTCCCGGCCGAAACTGATCGTCCCGCTGCCCGACGAGGCGAGCCTCCACGCCCTGACACCGCACTGGGAGGCGCTCTGGGACCTGTGCGACGCCAACGAGACCACCGGCATCTACGCCTTCGCCCCGGCCCGGCCCGACCGCCCGAACCGGCCGGCCCCGTCGGACACCGACAACCCGCGGATCACGGTGCACGCCCGGCAGTTCCCGGCCCGGGCCGGATACCCCGAGGACGCCGCCACCGGCGTAGCCGCGGCCGCACTCGCCGGATATCTCACCCACCACGACCCGCGCCTGATCGGCACGACGGGCCCGGCCACCGTGCGGATCCGTCAGGGCGCCGCCATGGGCCGCCCGAGCCTGCTCACCGCACGGCTCGACACCCACGCCGGCGCCGTCACCCGGGTCCGGATCGCGGGCGACGTCCTGGTGCTGGGGGAGGAGACCGTGGACAGTTACATGACCCCCGACGCAGGTTCGGCCTTGACCAGCGGCACGAGACCGACCGGGCCCACACCTGGCTGAGAGGGCGGGTCCGGCACGTCCTGGAGGCGATCTACTCGGCGCCCTCGGCCAGCAGGTAGGCCTGGGGCGTCTTCTCCACCGGGCCACCGGCCCAGATCGGGACGGCCTCCCGGAGCAGCCGCATCACCACCGTGAACCCGGCGTCCGCAAGCACCTCACAGACCCGGTCGGGCACCAGCCGGTACGCGTCCAGCGAGAACGCGAGGCCGTACCCGTGATCGAGGTGAACCCGGTCGTCACCGACCTGGAAGGCCAACAGCAACCGGCCGCCCGGCGCCAGCACCCGCCGGAACTCGGCCAGCACCGACGGGAGCTCGGCCGGGGGAGTATGGATGATCGAGTACCAGGCGACCAGGCCGGCCAGCGACCCGCCGGGCAGATCCAGGGCCAGCATCGACCCCTGGTCGAACCGCAGTTCCGGATGGTTCTGCCGGGCCACCGTCACCATCTGCGACGACAGGTCGATCCCGAACGCCGGAACCCCGCGCTCGTGCAGGTAGGCCGTGATCCGGCCCGGACCGCACCCGACATCGGCCACCGGCCGACCCTCGCTCCCATCGCTGCCGGTCACCAGCTCCGCGAACAGATCGAGCACGGCGCGGTCGTACGGTTGTTGTGCGAGAGCACCTTTCAGCGTGTCGGCGTAGCTCGCGGCCACGGTGTCGTAGGCCGCCCGGGTTTGCCGGACGAATTCGGGCTCGCTCATCCGGTCGGCTCCGGCTCCTCCGTGTCGACGGCGGCCCTGAATCCGGCCTCGACCAGGTACACCTGCTCGCCCGCGGCCGGATCCCGGGCGTACAGGGTGTGGAACATCGGCGACGACGGCCCGCCCAGATCGACCACGCTCGCCCCGGCCCCTTTCACCGCCCGCAGCAGATGCGGGGGAGCGGTGAGGTCGATCCGGGTGACGATGCCCGGCGTCACCCAGACCGGCACGCCGGCCAGGAAGCCGCCCGCCTGGAAGTGCAGGTGCCCGGTCAGGACGGCGCGCACGTCCGTTCCGGCGATCACCTGGCCTAGCTCCTGCGGATTCTGCAGGACGACGGAACTCACGTCGGGGGATTCGAGCGCGATCGGAGGATGGTGCAGGGCCACGATCGACCCGGCCGGAGCCGGTTCGGCCAGCACCGTGCCCAGCCAGTCCAGCTGGGCCCGGCTCACGACGCCGTGCACCGATCCGGCCACCAGGCTGTCCAGCGTGATCACCCGCAGTCCCGCGACCTCGCTCACCGCCGCCCGCTCACCGGCCGCCCCCGCGAGCACCTGCCCGACGTCCTGGCCGTCGGCAGTGAAATGACCTGATCCGAGGGCCGCCGTGAACGGACCCAGCCGGTCGTGGTTGCCGGTGGTGTAGACGTGCGGGATGCCGCGCTCGGCCGCGAACCGCCCGACCCGCTCCTGGACCGCGGTGCAGCCGGCGGCCGAGCCGTCGTCCGCGATGTCACCGGTGACCAGGACCAGATCGATCCCGGCCACGAATCGCACGTCGTGCAGGATCCGTTCGAGGGCCGCGGTCGCGTTCACGCCGTCCTCGTCGAAGCCACCGGCGGTGACGTGCGGGTCGGACAGGTGCAGGATCCGGTAACGCCGGGGCTCGCCGTCCGCAGTCGGGCTCATGCCGTCGAGCCTAACAATCGGACTGCCGCCGGCTCCGAGGCTATCCGTCGGCCCGGCGGAGGTAGGCGTCCTCGACAGTGGTGGCCACCCCGGCCAGCCGGGACAGCGTGCCCGAACCCCGGTCGTACGACTTGGTGTTGTCCAGGCTGGCGTGCCCGAGACCGTCCTGCAGCCGGTCGATCTGGGCGCCGTCCTGGTCGAGATAGATGGTGGCATGGCTGGCCCGCAGCACGTGCGGTGTGACGTCGAGGCCGACCTTGGCCCGCCGTGACACCCGCGCGATCAGGTTGTACAGATCCCAGTAGCTCATCCGGCCACCGGCCGGCGCGGTCAGCAACGGACCGGAGGTCAGCCCGGCCCGGCGCTCGGTGACGTACTCACGCACCAGGTGACCGGTAGCGGGGGAGAGCGGCAACTCCTGCTTCTTGCCGCCCTTGTGAGTGACGGTGATCGTGGTGTGGCCGAAATGCTCGACCACGTCGTCGACGTCCAGCCCGACCAGCTCGGTCGCCCGCAACCCCCGCCCGAGCAGGATTCGGACGGCGACATAGGCCACCGGGCCGAATGTTTCGGCTGCCGCGGCGAACCGGGCCGCCTGCCCCGGATCGAGCGCGGCGGTGGCCGCGAAGTCACCGATCGCCGGCCGTTTGATGTGCGCGGCCGGCGAGGCCGACAGCACGTCCTCACCGACCAGATAGGCGTACAGCGACGAGACTGCGGCCAATTTGAGCTTGATCGTGTTGCCGGACGCCGGGCGGCCGTGGAACCCGCCGCTGAGCGCGATCCGCTGCTTCCAGCTGTCGACGTCGCCGCGGCGCGCCTGGAGCGGATGAAGACCCCGCTCCGCGCAGTGGGCGCGCCACTGAAGTTCGGCCGTGGCGTAGGTTCTGGCCGTGTTGGCGGCTCGCTGGGCGATCAGCCAGGCGTGCACGAAGTACGGCCAGGGATCTTCGCCGTCCCGCTCATCGATTCCGAACTCATCGGGTCGGTCAAGATCAGCGGGGTCGACGGAAGCGCTCACCGGGTCAGAATGCCAGATAATTGGGATTATCTGGCACATATTTTACGTCAAGGAGCGGCGGGAACCGTCGACCTACCGGCCCGCACCACCGCCCCGACTTGATCAAAAATGCTGCAGCGCAAGCGATTCGGCTATTTCGGCACACTCGTGACCTACGGCCGGGCCACCCCGGTGCGAGCCCACCCCATCTGCGGAATGGTGACCGAGCGTAATACCTGGGCGGCCAGGGGAGAGGGTCGGCCGGGGACTCGATCAGGCTCTCTTTCGCCGGCGCGATGAGTTCCGACCCTGGCGCCGGTATGTAGTGACGAGCTCGCCGGGAACACGCCGGGCGAACCGCACACGAGGGAGAAACCGATGACCGACAGCCGCCCGGACGACGAGGCCGCCATCCAGGCCGTGATGGCCGACTCCTACAAGGCCTGGTCGGCGGGTGACGCCGACGGCATGGTCGCCAACTACACCGAGGACGCGACCGCCATCATGACCGGTTCGTTGCGCGACAGCCGGGACGTCATCCGCCAGGGCATGGCCGCGGCCTTCGCCGGGCCGCTCAAGGACACCTCGACCTACAACAAGCAGCTCAGCATCCGGTTCGTCGGCCGGGACGCGGCGATCGTCGTCAGCGAGTCCGGGATCCTCTTCGGCCGCCAGACCGAGGTCCCGGACGCGGCCAAGGTGAACACCACCTGGGTGCTCGAGAAGCGGGACGGCCAGTGGCTGATCGCCGCGTACCACAACAGCCCCACACAGGCGTCCTCGGAGTAGCCAACGACCTTGTTGCGTCGAGCGTGAGTGGACTCACGCCAGCCGTCCGCGAGGTTGGTGTGAGTCCTCTCATCCCGCTTCAGGCCCACTACCCGCGCATCGCCGATAATCAACATTATGACATTTAGACTGCTGCGGTGGCCTCCCGACTCGGGCTGCATCTGCCATCGCGCGTGCCGTCGCGTGGGAGGCTCGGCCCCCGTGATCGCTGATTTCGCCAAGGACCGGGTAGAGCCAGAACACCGCCTGGTCGTCGTCTTGGGTTGCTGCAGTTCGAGGTCCTGTGGCGCGCGCGATCAGGTCATGAAGCTCAGGTATCGTGACTTCTTGTGACTGAGCCTGCTTTTGAGGTCAGCGAAGATCTGGTTCGCGACCTGCTGCAGGAGCAGCATCCGGATTTGGCCGATCTGCCCATCCGCGAGGTGGAGGGCGGCTGGGGCAACCAGATGTGGCGCCTCGGAGACGACTTGGTCGTCCGGATGCAGCGGATGGACAAGAGCCCCGAACTGCAACTCAAAGAGCGCCGCTGGCTGCCAGTGCTGGGCTCACGCTTGCCGCTTCCGATCCCGAGGCCGGTGCGGAGCGGTACGCCTTCGCAGCGCTTCCCCAAGATGTGGACGGTCGTGACCTGGGTCGAGGGCACGCCCCTGGATCACGGGATGATCGTCCGCGGCGAGCATGCGGCCGACAGGTTGGCGGCCTTCCTGAAAGCGCTGCACGTTGAGGCGCCTGCTGACGCGCCGGGGGCAACGGACTTCGGCACCCACCCCAAGGATTCCGGAGGCGGGTTCGACCACTTCCTGGCGGCCGTGGACCTCGACAGCTTCGGCTTTTCTGAGGAGGACATCCGGGCGGTGTGGGACGGCGCGGTGGCGACCCCCGAGTGGCCTGGGCCACGGGTATGGGTGCATGGTGACTTGCATCCCGCGAACGTTGTCGTCGCCGACGGCACACTGGCAGGCATCATTGACTTCGGCGCGCTCTTCGCCGGCGATCCGGCGTGGGATCTCGGGGCAGCCTGGCTGCTGTTGCCCGAGGGGGGCGCCTCGCGGTTTTTCGACAGCTACGCCCAGGCGGACGAGGCGACGGTGCAACGGGCGCGCGGGCTGGCCGCCATGAAGAGCTTGTTCTTGATGCTGATGGGCCAGAATGGGGAGCGTGGCCTGCCCGGCGGCAAGGCGAACTGGGGGCCCGTAGGCCGGATGGCACTCGAACGTGTCCTGAAGGGCCTCTGACGTCGGCGTCGATGGGCGTGCTTGCGGCCCGCCGCGGGTGCGACAATCTTCGACGATGAGCGACCCACGGATGCCTTGGCGCAACACCACCCATGACTGGGCGCACACCGTCGATCTGGAGCACCTCGCCGAGATCTGTCAGGACGCGGCGAAGTTCGCCCCGGGCGGCATCGTGCACCTGATCCATGAAGTCATCGCCTACGCGGCCGACGAGGCCGAGAGCACCGGGACCCTGGGAAGATGCGTCGTCATCGTCCACGACGACGGCTCGGTGTCCGTCGCTGACAACGGGCGGGGAACCGATACCCGCTACGACGAACAGGGCCGGCCTATCAAGAAGCCGGTCATGGCGACCAAAGACCTTCGGTTCTTCGATTCCGGCGAGGCCCAGCAACTGCCCGACGGCACTCCGCGCCGGGGCATGTCAGTCGTCGCGGCGCTCAGCGAATGGCTGGTCCATACGAATCATCGGGACGACGCGGCCTGGACCCAACGTTACGAACGCGGCATCCCCGTGACCGATCTGATCAGCATCCCCCGCACAGCCACCACGGGGACCACCGTCCACTTCAGCCCCGACGCGTCGCTCGACCGATCAGGGCTGCTGTCGACGTCCGTTCTGAGTCAGTTGGTCGCGGCCTGGCCTCAGCTGACCATTCAGGTCGGGCCGGCGCGGGCCCGCTGACAAGAGCCTACAGAGAAGGGCAAGGAGAAAACTCTCTCCTTGCCCTTCCTAAGTTATAACGCAGTGGGGGGCTTGCGGCAAGGGCCTCCCGATGCCGGAGAATCGACCGCCGAGGCCGCATGACCTGCGGAAACGTCGCCCGCGGAGGACGACTTCTCCGACCCCAGACGCAATTGTCCGATGGCGGCCTCGGAACGGAGCTGACCACGTGACCCCGCTGACCACCAGTGCTTTCGACCTTCCGGACCACCTCTCCCCCAAAGCCGATCCAGCGCTGATCGCCGACGACGAGAAACACTTCGGAGCCATCGCCCAGTGCCTGCGGGAGTCGATCGCTGACCTGTCCGAGCGCCTGGAGATCGAGCGCAAGGCCCCGGCCGGCACCGGGCAGCGAGCGCTGGACCGCGACCAGGAGATTCACCGGTTGACCGCCCGGTTGCGCACGCTGCGGCGGTTCGGGCTCGACCTGTGCCTCGGTCACTTCGTGAGCACCGACCAGGCCGAGCCGGTGTACATCGGCCGGCTCGGCCTCACCGATCGCACGGAACGCCGGCTGTTGCTCGACTGGCGCTCCCCCGCGTCCGAGCCGTTCTTCGGGGCCACCCACGGCAACCCGATGGGGCTGGCCAGCCGGCGCCGGTACCGCTGGACCCGAGGCCGGATCAGCGACTACTGGGACGAGGTGTTCAGCCCGGACGAGTTCGCCGGGCACCGGGCCGCGCTCGACGACCAGTCCGCCTTCATCGCCGGCCTGGGCAGCAACCGGTCGCCTCGGATGCGAGACGTCCTCGGCACCATTCAGGCCGACCAGGATGCGATCATCCGGGCCGGATCGCGGGGTGCGCTGGTGGTCGACGGTGGCCCGGGCACCGGCAAGACCGTGGTCGCGCTGCACCGCTCGGCCTACTTGCTCTACGCCGACCCGCGGCTCGGCCATCACCGTGGTGGCGTGCTGTTCATCGGGCCGCACCAGCCGTATTTGGCCTATGTCGGCGACGTCCTGCCCAGCCTCGGTGAGGAGGGCGTCCAGACCTGCACGCTGCGCGACCTCGTACCGGAGGGGGCGGCGGCGGGGATCGAGGCCGACCCGGCGGTGGCTCGGTTGAAGTCGTCGGTGGCCCTGGTGGATGCGATCGAGCCGGCCGTCCGGTTCTACGAGGAGCCACCGGCCGAGGGCACGGAGGTCAGCACCGACTGGTCCGACCTGTGGATCAGCACCGACGACTGGGCCGAGGCCTTCGAGGCCGCCGGGGCCGGTGCGGCTCACAACGAGGCGCGCGACGTGGTCTGGGAGGAACTGCTGCGAATCCTGATCGACAAGGACGAGAGCGAGGCCTCCCCCGCGTTGCTGCGCCGAGCGCTGACTCAAAACCACGAACTGCTGACCACCTTCAACCGCGCCTGGCCGCTGCTCGACCCGCTGGATCTGGTCTCGGACCTGTGGTCGGTGCCTGCTTACCTGCGCCGGTGTGCTCCCTCGCTCAGCCGGGACGAGGTCCGGGCCCTGCAGCGCCCGGACCCGCGGGCCTGGACCGTGTCGGACCTGCCGCTGCTGGACGCGGCGCGGCAGCGGCTGGGCGACCCGGAGACGTCGCGACGTCGGCGCCGGCACGAGTCGGCCGTCGCCGATCAGCGGGAGCGGATGGACGCCGTCGTGGAGCATCTGATCGCGACCGACGACTCCGAGATGAGTGTCATGTCGATGCTGCGTGGTGAGGACCTCCAGCACGTGCTGATCGACGAGTCGGTCGCGACCGGGGCCGGACCCGATCTGCTGGCCGGCCCGTTCGCGCACGTCGTGGTGGACGAGGCGCAGGAGCTGACCGACGCCGAGTGGCAGATGCTGCTGCGGCGCTGCCCGTCGCGCAGCTTCACCGTGGTCGGGGACCGGGCCCAGGCGCGGCACGGGTTCGGCGAGTCGTGGTCGGACCGGCTGGAACGGGTCGGGTTCGACCGGATCACGCCGGCGTCGCTGAGCATCAATTATCGGACGCCCGAGGAGGTGATGGCCGAGGCCGAGCCGGTCATCCGGGCCGCCCTGCCGGACGCGAACGTGCCGACCTCGATCCGCAGCAGTGGCCTGCCCGTCGTCCACGCCAGGACGTCGGAGCTGGGCTTGATCGTGGACGCGTGGCTGGCCACGAACACCGACGGGCTTGCCTGTGTGATCGGCGATCCGGCGTTTCCGGACTCGGCCCGGGTCCGGTCCCTGTCGCCGGAGCTTTCCAAGGGGCTGGAGTTCGACCTAGTCGTTCTGGTCGAGCCGGAATTGTTCGGGCTGGGCATCGAGGGCGCCGTCGACCGTTACGTCGCGATGACCAGGGCGACCCGCCAGCTCGTCGTCCTCACGGGCTCGTGAGGTCGGGCTCAGTCGGCGAAGGCGATGTCCTTGGTCTCGGTGACGGCCGCGGTGCGGTCGGGGGCGGTCTGAAAACTCCAGTACAGGTTGGTGTGCGAGACCACCTTGTCGGGTGCGGGGGCGCCCCAGGCGCTGAGGTCTTCGGTGGTGTGCGCGTCGCTGACCAGGGTGACGTCGTAGCCGCGGGTGAAGGCGCCGTGGATGGTGGAGCGGATGCACGCGTCGGACTGGGCGCCGGTGACCACCAGTCGGCCGACACCGGCTCGGGCCAGCACCTCCTCCAGGTCGGTGCCCTCGAACGAGTCGCCGAAGGTCTTGTGCACCAGCGGTTCGGCCTCGCGGCGGGGCAGTTCGGGAACGTACTGCCAGACCTCGCTACCTTCGGGCAGTTCACCGCTGGTGTGCTGGACCCAGACGACCGGCACGCTCTCTTCGCGAGCCTTGCCGACGAGCGTGTCGATGTTGGCGATGACCTCGTCGCGGCGGATGGCGCCGTTCATGATGCCGTTCTGGACGTCGATCACGATCAGGGCGGTGTTGGGACGTTCGGACAGGGTGGTCATGTCGTTCTCCTCCTGCTGCTCGGTCGGGATGCTTCACCTTCCCGGACCACGCTAGGGGCAACCACCGACAATTTCGGCTCGAGCGGTTGGGTGAGATGAACCGGGCTGGTCAGGGACTTGCGGACGGCCCCAGCCGGTCAGTCGCCCGGGGGCCGCTGGGGCAGGCCGAACCCGGCGAACAGTTCCGGCGAACGGAACGCCACCATGCCGCTGATCTGGCCGCCGGTCACGGTCAGCACGTTGATGCTCTCCGCCTGGAACCCGGTGCCGTTGTCCACCCACAGCGCGAACCCGAGCTGGCCGTTGACCTCGACCGGCAGCCCCCGCCAGCGGCGGGCCTCGGCCAGCGGCCCGCGCCGGAGAAAGGCCCCGACATCGGTGACGCCGCGGAACCACTGGGCGTACGGCGGCATGCTGAACTCGACGTCCTCGGTCAGCAACCGGACCAGGGCATCGACGTCCCCCTGCTCCCAGGCCCGGACGAAGCGGCCGACCAGCGCCTTGGTCTCGGCGTCACCGAGCGAGCGCAGGGTCTGCTGCTGGCTTCGCCGCGGTCCGTTCTCGGCCAGCGCTCGCCGGGCTCGTTGCAGGGCGCTGTTGACCGAGGCGAGCGAGGTGTCGAGGGCATCGGCGGTCTCGGCGGCGGAGAACCCGAGCACGTCCCGGAGCAGGAGCGCGGCTCGCTGCCGGGCCGGGAGCAGTTGCAGGGCGGCGACGAACGCGAGCTCGACCGTCTCCTTGTCCTCGTACCGGGTCGGTGGGGACGGCTCGGTGACGGCTCCGGTGAACGGGGTCACCCAAGTGCGCTCCTCCAGTGGCGGCCCGGTGGCCGTGGCCGGATCGGACGGCGGCCCCAGGTCCATCGGCAGCACTCGCCGGGCTCGTTGCTCGATCAGGCGGCGGCACGAGTTGGTCGCGATGGTGAACAGCCAGGTTCGCATCGAGCTGCGCCCTTCGAAGGTGTCCAGGCTCCGCCAGGCCCGCAGCAGGGCCTCTTGCAGCGCGTCCTCGGCGTCGTGCTGAGAGCCGGTCATCCGGTAGCAGTGGGCCAGGAGCGCCGTCTGGTAGGGGGCGACGAGCCGATCGAACGAAGCTGTGCTGCGGGCGATCTCGGATCCGGTCAGATCGATCTCCATCGCTGATTCCCCCTCGGGCAACGTCTTCATACGACGACCGGCAGGGTCGCGGCCGGGCCGGTCACGGGCTCGAGGGCGCCGGTGCGGGACGGCAGGGCGGCTCCGCACGCGGCTCCGACCAGCGCGAAGCCCGCGGCCGTGATCAGCGCGGGCCGGAACCCGTCGACGAACGGTTGCACCGCGCCGCCACCGCCGTTGCCGACGAAGACGGCCACCGCCACGGCGATCCCGAAGACACCACCCAATTCTCGCATCATGCTGTTCACCCCGGCCGCCTTGCCGACGGACTCGGCCGCCACGGCGCTGACGACGGCGTTCTGGGCGCAGGGAATGGCCATCGACACCCCGATCCCGGCCAGGACGAACGGCCCGATCAGCGCCTTGTAGGTCATGTCGGCGCTGGTCACGTTGACCAGCCACAGGTAGCCGGCGGCGTTCAGGATCAGCCCGACGGTGAGCAGCCAGCGCTCGCCGATCCGGTCGGCCAGCGCCCCGGCGGCCGGGGCCACGGTCAGGAAGGTCACGGTCCACGGCATCAGCCGCAGGCCGGCTCCGAGGGCGTCGAGGCCGAGCACGACCTGGAGGAGCTGGGCGAAGAAGGTGGCGAAGGTGAGGAAGATGGCCAGGTTGCCGGCCGTGAAGGCCCGCGAGCGGAACAGTTGCGGCGGCAGCATCGGGAACCGGGCCCGGCGCTGCCAGGCGGCGAAGACCAGCACGAGGACGGCGCCGCCAATCAGCGAGCCGAGCACCTCGGCGCTGCTCCAGCCGCGGTCGTTGCCGCGGACCAGTCCCCAGAGCAGGCCGAAGGTGCCGGCCGAGATCAGGACCAGGCCGGGGACGTCGAGGGCGTGCCGGGGGCCGTGGCTCTCCGGGATGGTCCGGAGCGCGAGTGCGGCTGCGACCAGGCCGATGGGCAGGTTGACCCAGAAGATCCAGTGCCAGGAGAGCCCGTGGACGATGGCTCCGCCGACCAGCGGGCCGGTGGCCACGGCGAGCCCGGTGATGGCGCTGAAGACGCCGATCGCGGCTCCCCGGCGTTCGGGTGGAAAGGCTTGCGACAGCAGGGTGAGTCCGAGCGGCATGAGCAGGGCCGCGCCGGCTCCCTGGACGGCGCGGGCCGCGATCAGGGTCTCGACGTTCGGGGCCAGCGCGCAGGCGGCCGAGGCCAGGGAGAACAGGGTCAGGCCGGCGGCGAACCAGGTTCGGCGGCCGAACCGGTCCCCCAGGCCGGCGGCGGTGATGAGCAGGACGGCGAAGCTGAGGTTGTAGGAGTTGACCGTCCATTCGAGCTGCTGGACGGTCGCGTCGAGGTCGGCCCGGATGGTGGTCAGCGCGGTCGATACGACCAGGGTGTCGAGCGCGGCCATCAGTGATCCGATGCCGGTCAGGACGACGATCCACCGGACCACCCGCGGTGGCGGTTGAACAGACACGGTTCCTCCTGCTTTCGCCCGGCCGGGTGCCGGGCCCACCAGAACAGATCCGGGGCGGGGGGCGAACTCATCGGCCTGCGGTCTTCCGTCCTGAGCTGAGGGACGCCGTCCGGTCCGATGAGTTGGGCTGCCGGCGCGGATCTGTTCGGGGGTGAGCGAGTCGGAACCGCTGGGACGAGGAGTATGTCGATGAGCAGAGAATCGCTGGAGGGCACGACCGCGGTGGTGACCGGGGCCGGGCGGGGGTTCGGGCGAGCGGTCGCCGCGGCACTGATCACGGCCGGGGCTCAGGTGGTCGGCGTCGGCCGGGATCCGGGGTCGCTGCGGTCGGCGGCCGAGGAGTTCGGCCCGGGGTTCGTCCCGGAGGCGGGTGATGCCGCCGATCCGGCCCTGGCGGAGCGGATCCTCAGGCAGTACCGGCCGCGCACGCTGGTCCTGAACGCCGGCGCGGCGCCGGCGATGGGGCCGTTGCCGGAGCAGACCTGGGAGTCGTTCAGCCGCAACTGGGAGGTCGACGTCCAGCAGGTGTTTCACTGGGCCGGTCAGGCGCTCCGGCAGCCGCTGGCTCCCGGGACGTGGTGATCGCCTTCTCCAGCGGGGCGGCGCTGCGGGGCTCGCCGCTGAGCGGTGGTTATGCGGGGTCGAAGAGCACGATCCGGTTCATCACGTCGTACGCGGCCGAGGAGTCGGCCCGGGCCGGGTCGGGGGTGAGATTCACCTGCGTGCTGCCCAAGTTGACTCCGCACACCGATCTGGGCGCGGACGCCGTGGCGGGCTACGCGGCCCGGGCCGGGCTGAGCGTGCCGGCGTTCCTGGACTCGTTCGGCCCGACGTCGACGCCGGAGAGCCTCGCCGAGGACGTGCTCACCCTGGCCGTCGACCCGGGCTACGACCGGCCGGCGTACCTGCTGCGGCCGGTGGAGGGGATCATGCCGCTGCCCTGAGGCCGAACCAACCGTTCCGGGCGGCCGGGTCAGGCGGTGCCGACGGCCAGCAGGGCCCGGTGCGGCAGGACCAGCCGACCGTCCGGGCCGAGGAACTCCTGGTTCAGCCGGTCGTAGTGGTCCTTGATCTCGGCCCGGACCGCGGGTGTCTGGCGCAGCATCACCTGCCCGAAGTAGGCGACGCCGGCCGCCGGCCCGGCCCACCACTGTTCGGGGGTGGCCCGGTGATCCCAGGCCAGGGTGCGGGCGGCGACGTGGTCGAGCCCGGCCCGCCCGAGCAGGGCGGTGAGGCCGGGCTCGTCCCGGTCGAAGTTGTGTTCGGGCGGGTATCCGGGCAGGTCGGTGGGCCGGTCACTGACAACCCCGGCCAGGGCCCGGCCGAGCAGCTCCTGGCCCGCGCCCGGGGGCACGCTCCAGACGGTTACCGCGATCCGGCCGCCGGGCCGGGCCACCCGGCGCAGCTCGGCCAGGGCGGCCACCGGCGTCCCGACGTGGTTGAGCACGAAATTGCCGGTGACGACGTCGAACTCGTCATCCTCGAAGGGCAGTTTCGGGAGCACCGCGACCCGGGTGCGGGCCGCCGGCAGCCGGCGGGCGACCAGTTCGACCATGTCGGGCTGGGCGTCCACCGCGGTGACGTCGGCGCCGCGCTCGGCCGCGGCCAGGGCCACCGTGCCGGAGCCGGTGCCGACGTCCAGCAGTCGGGTCCCGGGGCCGACCTCGGCGGCGTCCAGCAGTTGCGGCACGGGGTGGGCGCACAGAAGGGCCCAGGTGACGGCGTACGCCTCGGCCCGGCCGGTCCAGGCTCGGCGTTCTCCTTCGTCGAAATCAGTCACGCCGCTCGGGCCTTCCATGTCGATGACAACTGTGAGACCGTTTCCTCCCACTCACAGGGGGAGCACGGTGGAGGATCACTTTTTTACTGTTTTCATCATATTTGCTGTCATCATCGGCCTGATCTTCATCCTGGTCTTCGGCGTCATCACCGTGGGTATCGTCAAGGGCCTGAGCCGGTGGAGCCGGAACAACGGTATGCCGGTGGTCACCGTGCCGGCCGTGGTGGTGGGCAAGCGCGGGGAGGTCTCCGGCGGCAGCGGCGACTCCTCGGCGTCGACCTCCTACCACGCCACTTTCGAGCTGCAGGGCAGCGAGCGCCTGGAGTTCCGGCTGTCGGGGCCGCAGTACGGCTTGTTGGCCGAGCGCGACCGGGGTGCTCTGACCTATCAGGGCACCCGGTACAAGGGTTTTGCTCGCACCCCGCAGGACCGGTGATCAGGCGAGGGTGACGCGGGCGGCCAGGCCGATCGGAGCTGGACCAACGACCTCGGCGCCTGACCGCGAGAAGATCTTCAGACCGCCCGGGGGCCGGTCGATGTCGGGTGAATGAGGCTTTCGGGGGCTGACGGCGATCCACCGCGCCTGGGTGACGACGCCGACCTGCTGACCGCGATCCGCCGGGGCGACGTCGAGGCGTTCGGGCGGCTCTACGTCCGGCATGCCCGGATCGTCTTCGCCTTCTGCGGACGGCGTTCCGGAACCTGGCGGTCGGCCGAAGACCTCAGCTCGGTCGTCTTCCTGCAGGCGTGGCTGGGCCGCGACCACGCGGTGCTGGTGCAGGGTTCGCTGCGGCCGTGGCTGGTGGGGATCGCCGTGGCCGTGGCGGCGGCCCCCCGGCGCTCGTCCCGGGTGGGGCGGCAGGCTCTGGGCCGGTTCGTCGGGTTCCGGGCCGCCCAGGAGCTGATCACGGACGACGTGCTCACCCCGGACGGCCGGTGGGGCCGGGACGAGACCGGCCGGCGGGTGCGCAAGGCCTTGCGTCGTCTCCCCCGCCGTCAGCGCCGGATCGCCGAGTTGTGCCTGCTCGGCGAGCTGTCCAGTCTGGAGGCGGCCGAGCTGCTGGATCTGCCAATCGGTACCGTGCGGGCGCATCTGGGCGACGGCCGGGCTCGGCTGCGCCGGTGGCTGCGCTCGCCGAGCATCGACCAGCTGCCCTGGCTGGCCCTCCACCAGGAGGGCGAACGACGGATCGGTGGCGCCGCCGATCCACAGTGGAGCAACCGGTGAGCGGCGAGCCGACGCTCAGCGCCTCCCGCTTGGAGCGGCGCCGCGAGCACCTGGTCCACGAGCTCACCCTGCTGCAGCAGGCACCGGCCGGCCGACGTCGACCGAGCGCACCACGGCCGATCCGCGCGGAGCAGCGCCGACGATCGGACCGGCTGACCCGGCTGGTCACCACGGCCGTCGTCGTCCTGGCCGTGCCGGTCGCGATCGTGCTGGCCGCCGCGCCGACCGGACGGGGCGATTCCCCGCTCCGGGCCGAGGCGCCCGCCCCGGCCCCGGAGGTTGTGGGCTGTTCCGGCCGGCCTGCGACCGCCGTCCCGGCAGAATGTGTTCTTGACCTTCTGCGACCGTCAGGTGTTCGAGACCTACCGCCGGCACCGGCACAGTGGCGTCGCCAGTCCGAACCAGACGATGGAGGAGCCGGCCCTCTGGTCGGAAATCGGCCCGGTGCGAGGACTTCGGATCGCTGACCTCGGTCCGGCCCGACGTGAGCTCGGCCCGGCGATCCCGGGCCCGCCTGGCTCCGGAGCTCGAACTCGACCGGTCCGAGGGTTCACCGCGATGACCTGATCGGCTATCGTTTCCGGTCCACGTACGTCGTGTTGCCCAGAGCAGGAGGTGAGCCCCAGTGTCCTTGTCGCAGGCCGGGTGCTCTCCCTCCACGGCCGAGCGGTTCACCGCTTCCTGGTGACTGCGAGAGCACCCTTTTCGGATTGTCGAAGGGTTCTCATGCCGGTTTCTCTGTCTTCTCCTTCCATCGTCTCGTCACTGCGCGCCGCCGGGTGCGTGTTCGCCGAGGACGAGGCCGAACTTCTGATCGCCGGAGCCCGGACCACCGACGAACTGGCCGTCCTGGTCGGGCGACGGGTGGCCGGGTTGCCGCTGGAGCACGTGCTGGGCTGGGCCGAGTTCTGCGGCCTGCGGATCGCCGTCGAACCGGGGGTGTTCGTGCCCCGGCGGCGGACCGAGTTCCTGGCCCGGCAGGCGGTGGCGCTGGCTCCGGCGGGCGCTGTCGTCGTCGACCTGTGCTGCGGTTCGGGCGCGGTCGGGGCCGCCCTGGTGGCCGGGGCCGACGTGGCCGAGTTGCACGCGGTCGACATCGATCCGGTCGTCCTGCCCTGTGCCCGGCGCAATCTTGCCGGGGCGGAGGTGGCCGTGGTGCATCAGGGCGACCTGTACGAGCCGTTGCCGGGCGAGTTGCGCGGGCGGATCGACGTCCTGGTCGCCAACGCCCCCTACGTGCCCAGTGACGCCGTGGCGCTGCTCCCCCGCGAGGCCCGGATCTACGAGTCCCGGGTGGCTCTCGACGGCGGGGCCGACGGCCTGGACGTGCAGCGGCGGGTGGCGGCGGTCGCAGCCGACTGGCTGGCGCCGGGCGGTCACCTGCTGATCGAGACCAGCGGGCGGCAGGCCGGCCGGACCGCGGCGGCGTTCACCCGGGCCGGCCTGACCGCGCGGACGGTGACGTCGGCGGAGCTGGACGCCACGGTGATCATCGGCAGCCGATGATCACCGGCGGTCAGACCGAGACCGACATGGCCTCGGCCAGCAGCTCGACCGAGCGCAGCCGGCGCTCCACCGAGGACAGCTGGTGGGCGACGATCAGCTCGTCGGCGTCCGCGTGCTGGGCGAACTCCTCCAGGTAGTCGCGCACCTCGGGCGGCGTGCCGACGGCCGAGTAGATCACCATCTGCTCGATCTGCTTGCCGGCCGCCGACTCCAGGACGGCGTCGGCCTCCTCGTCGGTGAACTTGCGGCCCCGGCCGAACAGGATGGCGACCCGGGCCCGCTTCACCAGGTGCAGTTCGGCCTCGGCGACCTCACGGGTGTCGGCGGCGACCACGTTGACCCCGGCGATGACGTGCGGCTCCTCGAGCTGGGCGGAGGGCTTGAAGTCGCGCCGGTAGATGCTGACCGCGTCGTGCAGCGCGGCCGGGGCGAAGTGCGAGGCGAACGCGAACGGCAGGCCGAGCGCGGCGGCCAACTGGGCGCCGAACAGCGACGATCCGAGGATGTAGAGCGGGACGCCGGTGCCCTTGCCCGGGATGGCGTCGACGCCCGGCACCCGGGACTGCTCGCCCAGGTAGGCCTGGAGTTCGAGGACGTCCTGGGGGAAGGTGTCGGCGGCCATCGGGTCGCGGCGCAGCGCCCGCGCGGTCACCTGGTCGGAACCGGGAGCGCGGCCGAGGCCGAGGTCGATCCGGCCGGGGTGGATCGAGGCCAGGGTGCCGAACTGCTCGGCGATCTGCAGCGGCGAGTGGTTGGGCAGCATGATGCCGCCGGCCCCGAGCCGGATGCTCGAGGTGTGGGCGGCCACGTGGGCGATCAACACGCTGGTGGCCGAGGAGGCGATCGAGGCCATGTTGTGGTGCTCGGCGTACCAGACCCGCCGGTATCCCGACGTCTCGGCCTGCTGGGCCAGGGCGACACTGGCGACGACGGCGTCGCCCGCGGTCTGCCCGGGGCTGATCGGGGCGAGGTCGAGGATGGAAAGAGGGATCGACACGAGTACTGCCCTTCAATGAGCCGTGTGGGGCCAGGTGGTCCTGCAGGCGGGAACACCGCGGTCGGCGTGGGTAGTCCCGAACACGCTGGGTGACCGCAACCCGGTCGCGTCGTTCCCTTGATTATCAGTTGGGGGCGGGTCAGCTACCCTCGCGTGAAGTTGGGCACAGTGGCCCTGACGCTGCGTGATGTCGCGTGGTATCAGCGAGAGGTAGGAGCGATGGGCAGGCACACCGCCGATCCGCTGCGGCACCGGATCCGGGCGGGCCTGCGCAGCCGGCCGGTCCGGTTCACGGCGGCCGTGGTCGCGGTGGTGGCGGTGCTCGGAGCCGGGGTGCTGATCGACCCGACGACGTCCGCCCGGTTGCCGTGGGCCGAGGCCGCCGGTTCGGGCGGCTGCCGGCCCCGGGAGGTCCGGGTCCTGGTCGCCCCCGAACTGGAGTCGCTGGTCGGGCAGATCCTCACGCCGAAGGACGCCGCGGGCTGCGTCGACGTCCGGGTTCAGGCCGAGGAGCCGCAGCAGACCCTGGCCGGCGCCGGTCTGGTCGCACCCGATCAGGCCCCGCAACTGTGGATCCCGGATTCGACGGTGTGGGGCCAGCGGGCCGCGGACGACTGGCCCAGCGAGTCCGCCGGATCGCTGGCCGAGACCCCGGTGGTGATCGCCACCAGCGCCAAGGCGGCCGAGCAACTCGGCTGGTCGGTCACGGCGCCCAGCTGGGAGCAGGCACTGCACGGTTCCCGGCCGGTCGCGGTGCCGGACTACCGGGCCCGGTCGGAGAGCATCGAGGCTCTCCTGGCCCTGTGGCAGACGCTGGGCAAGGGCGAGCGGGCCAACGACGAGGTGCTGGGGGCGGTACTGGCCGCCGACCGGCAGGAGGTGCCGGCTCCGGACGCGGCGCTGGCCGACGCCGAGTCCGGCACGGCGATGGCCCCGCTGCTGCCCTCCACCGAGCAGGCGGTGGCGGCCGGCAACGCGGTCACGGCCCGGACCGGTTCGGCCAACCTGGTCGCGGTCTACCCGCGGGAGGGCTCGCCGGTGCTGAACTACCCGATCCTGAAGATCGACGGGGCCGCCCCGACCCCGGCCTTGGCCGAGGCCACCCAGAGCGTGATCAGCCGGCTCACCGCGCCGCGGGCGGCGCTGCTGATGCGCCGGGCCGGTTTTCGCGGGCCGGACGGCGCCCCCGCCCAGGGGACCGGGATCCGGCCCGACGTCGACCGGAGCCTGCAACCGCCGTCCCGGGCTGACGTCCAGGGCATGATCGACCGGATCGACAACCTGGCCGCGCCGTCGCGGATCCTGACCGTGATGGACGTGTCCGAGTCGATGCGGGCCGAGCTCGACGACGGGATCACCCGGATCGCGGTCGAAGGTGAGGCGGTGCGGCTCGGCACCAACGTCCTGCCGGACCGCAGCTACGTCGGGGTCTGGCAGTTCTCCTCGGCGATCAACGGCGTCCGGGCCGGCACCCACTACCGGGAGTTGCTGCCGGTCCGCCGCCTCGGCAGCCGCGACACCAGCGGCGAGACCCAGCGCAACCAGCTGATGCGCAGTTCGGTCTACCCCGAGCAGTACCTGGCCGGCGGCGAGGCGCCGCTGTTCGACGTCACCATCTCGGCCTTGCGCAGCATGCACCAGAACTACGACCCGAAGGCCGCCAACGCGATCATCGTGCTCAGCGGCGGTCAGGACGACCACTCGACCGGCCCCGGCGCGGCCACGCTCACCGATGTGCTGCACGAGATCAGCAAGCTCAACCGGGACGGCCAGAACGTGGCCATCTACACCGCCGGGCTGGGTCCGGACGCCGACTACGCCGCCCTGGGCAAGATCGCCGAGGCTTCGGGCGGGCACCCCTACCGGATCGACACCGCCCTGCAGGGCCAGCGGGCCCTGCTCGACGGCCTCAACCGCAGCCGCCGGATCGGGGCCGAGCCGGCCGCCCCGCCGCGCCGGGAGAGCCCGCCGAGCTGACCTCAGTCCAGCACGAGCAGCAGGTCACCGCCCTCGACCTGCTGGACCCCACCGACGGCGACCCGCTGCACCGTGCCCGCGCTCGGCGCCGTGATCGAGGCCTCCATCTTCATCGCCTCGATGGTGGCCACCGTCTGGCCGGCGCTGACCTCGTCGCCGGCCTCCACCACCAGGGTGACGACGCCGTCGAACGGCGCGGCCACCTGCCCCGGCCGGGCCGGGTCGGCCTTCTCGGCCAGGTGCACCTGCACCTTGACCGCCCGGTCCCGCACCTGGACCGGGCGCAACTGCCCGTTCATCGTGCACATCACGGCCCGCATGCCGCGCTGGTCGACCTCACCGACCGCCTCCAGGGCGACGATCAGCCGAACCCCGCGCTCGATCTCGACCACGTGCTCCTCACCGGAGCGCAGCCCGTAGAGGTAGTCCCGGGTATCCAGCACCGAGACGTCGCCGTAGGTGGCGCGGGCGGTGGCGAACTCCCGGGCCGGGCCGGGGAACAGCAGCCGGTGCAGGGTCTCGCGGGGCTGATCGGCCAGGTCGGCGAGCTCGGCCTCGCTCAGGGTCGGCGTCCGCACCTTGATCTCGCGGCCGGCCAGGGCCCGGCTGCGGAACGGCTCGGGCCAGCCGCCGGGCGGGTCACCGAGCTCCCCGGAGAGGAACCCGATCACCGAGTCAGGCACGTCGAACTTCTCCGGGTGCTCCGCGAACTCGGCCGGATCGGCCCCGGCCGCGACCAGGTGCAGGGCCAGGTCGCCGACCACCTTGGACGACGGCGTCACCTTGACCAGCCGGCCCAGGATCCGGTCGGCGGCGGCGTACATGAACTCGATCTGCTCGAACTTCTCGCCCAGGCCCAGGGCGATCGCCTGCTGGCGCAGGTTCGACAGCTGCCCGCCGGGGATCTCGTGGTCGTACACCCGCCCGGTGGGCGAGCTCAGCCCCGACTCGAACGGCGCGTAGACCTTGCGCACCGCCTCCCAGTAGGGCTCCAGGTCGGTCACCGCCCGCAAGGTGAAACCGGGATCGCGCTCGGTGTGCTCCAGGGCCGCGACCAGCGCCGACATCGACGGCTGGCTGGTGGTGCCGGCCATCGAGGCGGTCGCGGCGTCGACCGCGTCGACCCCGGCCGCGGTCGCCGCCAGCAAGGTGGCCAGCTGGCCGCCGGCGGTGTCGTGGGTGTGCAGGTGGACGGGTAGATCGAATTCAGAACGAAGAGCAGTCACGAGCCGGGTCGCGGCGGCCGGGCGCAGCAGGCCGGCCATGTCCTTGATCGCCAGCACATGGGCCCCGGCCTCGACGATCTGGTGGGCCAGGTGCAGGTAGTAGTCGAGGGTGTAGAGCTGCTCGGCCGGGTCGAGCAGGTTGCCGGTGTAGCAGAGCGCCACCTCGGCCACCGCGGTGCCGCCGGCTCGCACCGCGTCGATTGCCGGGCGCATCTGGGCGACGTCGTTGAGCGCGTCGAAGATCCGGAAGATGTCGATCCCGGTCCGGGTCGCCTCGGCTACGAACGCGTCGGTGACCTGCGTCGGGTACGGGGTGTAGCCGACGGTGTTGCGCCCGCGCAGCAGCATCTGCAGGCACAGGTTCGGCATCGCCTCGCGCAGCGCGGCCAGCCGCTCCCACGGGTCCTCGGCCAGGAACCGCAGCGCCACGTCGTAGGTCGCTCCGCCCCAGCACTCGACGCTGAGCAGCTCCGGAGTGGTCCGGGCAAGGTGCGGGGCCACGGTCAGCAGATCCTTGGTCCGTACCCGGGTGGCCAGCAGCGACTGGTGGGCGTCCCGGAAAGTGGTGTCGGTGATCGCCACCGGGCCGGCCGCCCGCAACTGGGCCGCGAAACCCTCGGGTCCGGCGTCCAGCAGCCGGCGGCGCCAGCCGGTGTCCGGCAGCGGGCCGGCGGTGTCCAGCTTCGGCAGCTTGAGGGCCGGCGCGGCCAGGGTCGGCGGCCGGCCGTGCGGGCTGTTCACGGTGACGTCGGCCAGCCAGGCCAGCAGCTTGCTGCCCCGGTCGGCGCTGGGCTGGGTGTGCACCAGTTCGGGCCGGTCGTCGATGAACGACGTCGGCACACCCCCGGCGACGAAGTCGGGCTCGGCCAGCACCGCCTGCAGGAACGCGATGTTGGTGCTGACCCCGCGGACCCGGAACTCGGCCAGCGCCCGCCGGGCCCGGGCCACCGCGCTCGGGAAGTCGGCCCCCCGGCAGATCAGCTTGACCAGCATCGAGTCGAAGTGCGGGCTGATCGAGGCGCCGGCCTGAACGGTCCCGCCGTCCAGCCGGACGCCGGCTCCGCCGGGCGAGCGGTAGGTGGTGATCATGCCGGTGTCGGGCCGGAACCCGTTGGCCGGGTCCTCGGTGGTCACCCGGCACTGCAGGGCGGTGCCGCGCAACTGGATCCGGTCCTGGGTCAGGCCCAGGTCGGCCAGGCTCTCGCCGGCCGCGATCCGGATCTGGGCCTGGACCAGGTCGACGTCGGTGACCTCCTCGGTCACGGTGTGCTCGACCTGGATCCGGGGGTTCATCTCGATGAACACGTGCTCGCCGGCCCGGTCGCCGGCTGTGTCGACGAGGAACTCCACCGTGCCCGCGTTGACGTAGCCGACCTGCCGGGCGAAGGCGACCGCGTCGGCGGTCAGCCGGTCGCGCAGCGCCGGGTCCAGGTTCGGGGCCGGGGCGATCTCGACCACCTTCTGGTGGCGTCGCTGCACCGAGCAGTCCCGCTCGTACAGGTGCACGGTCTCGCCGCCGGCGTCGGCCAGCACCTGGACCTCGATGTGCCGGGGCCGCAGCACCGCCTGCTCCAGAAACACGGTGGCGTCGCCGAAGGCGCTGTCGGCCTCCCGCATCGCCGTCCCCAGGGCCTCGGGCAGGTCGGCCTCGGTGGCCACCCGCCGCATCCCCCGGCCACCGCCGCCGGCCACCGCCTTGACGAACAGCGGGAAGCCGACGGCGGCCGCGGCACCGAGCAGGTCGTCCGGGTTCGCCGACGGCGGCGACGAGCGCAGCACCGGCAGGCCGGCCGCCCGGGCCGCGCTGATCGCCCGGACCTTGTTGCCGGCCAGGGTCAGCGCGCTCGGCGGCGGACCGATGAACACGATCCCGGCCGCCTCGCAGGCCAGGGCCAGCGCCGGGTTCTCGGACAGGAACCCGTACCCGGGGTAGACGGCGTCGGCCCCGCACTCGCGGGCGACCCGGATGATCTCCTCGACGTCGAGGTAGGCCCGGACCGGGTGGCCGCGCTCACCGATCTGGTAGGCCTCGTCGGCCTTGATCCGGTGGACGGCGTTGCGGTCCTCCCAGGGGAACACGGCCACGGTTCGGCAGCCGAGCTCGTACCCGGCCCGGAACGCCCGGACGGCGATCTCGCCCCGGTTGGCCACCAGGATCTTGGTGAACATGTCGGTCCGTCCTGTCTCGTCGTCGAGGGTGGTGCCGGCAGGAAACGGGTCGGTGACCCGGCCGATGTCCGGTCGCTCAGCGACCGGCGGGGACGACGTCGGCCAGTTCGGCCGCCAGTTCGCCGAGCCGGTCGAGGAATCCGGGCTCGGAGACCTGCGGCGAGCTGAGGATCATCTGGTCGATCCCGATCGCGGCCAGGGCGGCGTACCGGTCGGCCGCCTGCCTGACCGTCTCGGTACCCTCGCGCCCGTCGTCGGACAGCGTGACGACGCCGATCACCGTCTTCTCGATCTCGGCGTAGTCGCGGCCCTGGTCGGCGCAGTGGCCGCGCAGCACGTCGAGCTTGTGGGTCAGTCCCTCGACGCCGCTGTCGAACAGGTTGCAGGCGTCGGCGTACCGGGCGACCATCCGCAGTGTCTTCTTCTCGCCGGAGCCACCGATCAGCACCCGGGGGCGGGGGCGGGACAGTGGCAGCGGCGAGTTCAGGGGGCGCTCGAGCTGGTAGTGCTTGCCCTCGAACGGCGTCTCGTCACCGGCCCACATCTGCTCGGCGATCTGCAGGGTCTCCTCCAGCCGTTCGAACCGCTCGGCCAGGGGTGGGTAGGGCACGCCGAGCCCGCGGTGCTCCTCCTCGTTCCAGGCCGCGCCGACGCCGAACCAGGCCCGCCCGCCGGAGAGCACGTCGAGCGTGGTCACCGTCTTGATCAGGACGCCCGGATGGCGGTAGGTGACGCCGGTGACCATCGTTCCGAGCGAGATCCGTTCGGTGACGGCGGCGGCGAAGGCCAGCGCGCTGTAGCCCTCGAGCATCTCGTCCTCGGCCGGGCCGACCCCCCGGATCTGGAAGAAGTGGTCCATCACCCACAGGCCGGCCAGGCCGGCCTGATCGGCCTGCTGGGCGATCCGCTTGAACGTGGCGCCGAGCTCGGCCGGGCCACCGGCCCAGGTGAAGCTGGGTACTTGAAGTCCGATCTTCATACCGGCCATCCTGCCTGATGCCGGCCCTCCGGGCGCCCCGGCCCGCGTGGCCGGGGCCACAACCGGCGGCGGAGCTCAGAAGCGCAGCAGTGGATCGATCGCGACAGCGACGAAGAGCAGGGTCAGGTAGGTGATCGACCAGTGGAACAGACGCATCGGGATCAGGTCGGCCACGCCCCGCCGGGCCCGGCCGAGCAGCCGGTGGGCCTCCAGCAGGAACGCCCCACCGAGCACCACCGCGCTGACCGCGTAGACCGGGCCGGTCGGGGCGGCCGGGATCAGTAGCAGCGACCAGGCCACCATGGCCCACGAGTACCAGACGATCTGCTTGGCCACGACCACCGCGTCGGCCACGACCGGCAGCATGGGGACCCCGGCGGCGGCGTAGTCGGCCCGGAACCGCATCGACAGCGGCCAGTAGTGCGGCGGCGTCCACAGGAAGACGATCCCGAACAGCACGAACGGGGCCCAGGTGAGGCTGTTGGTGACCGCCGACCAGCCGATCAGGGTGGGCAGGCAGCCGGCCACCCCGCCCCAGACGATGTTCTGCGGCGTCCGGCGCTTCAGAAGCATGGTGTAGCCGACGACGTAGAGCAGGATCGCCGCCAGGGCGAGCCCGGCCGAGAGGGGGTTCACGGTCACGGCCAGCACCACCACGGCCAGCACGCCGAGGGCCAGGCCGAAGATCAGCGCGTTTCGGGGGGTGATCTCCCCGGTGACCAGGGGGCGGTTGTGGGTACGGCGCATCTCGGCGTCGATGTCGCGGTCGAGGTAGCAGTTCAGCGCGTTCGCGCTGCCCGCCGCCAGCGAACCGCCGACCAGGGTGGCCAGCACGAGGCTGAGCCGGGGCACGCCGCCCTGGGCCAGCATCATCGCCGGCACGGTCGTGACCAGCAGCAACTCGATGATGCGGGGCTTGGTCAGGGCCAGGTAGGCGCGCAGGGTGCGGGTCAGGGTCCGGACCGGTCTCTCGGCCGGCAGGGTGCCTTCGACCAGCAGTCGCGACTCCCCTTCGACCGGGGGCAGCGAGATCGGCACGGCAGGCACCGTCGGCACGTGCGACGGGGTCGCCGCCAGGCCCGTGGGCCGGGCTCGGCGAGGTTCGACGGCAGTCACTGTTCCCTCGGTCCTCCTGATCGGTCGCGGCAACTCTACGCGGGCCCGGCCGGGAGGCCGACACGGCACCCCGGACACATCCACGCCTTCCTCGGCGCACCGGATGGACCGGCGGGCGACCAGCAATGTTTACGCGAGCCTGAAAGAGCGATCATCGCGCACAGGGCTAGGCTCGATCTTGAGTAATCAGAGCAATGGAAGGATCCGGATCGCCGTGACAGACACCGTGGCGCGCAACACCGACCAGCTTGATTGGACGCCGTTGGACGACCGCGCGGTGGACACCGTGCGGCTCCTGGCCGCCGATGCCGTGCAGAAGGTCGGCAACGGTCACCCGGGCACGGCAATGAGCCTGGCCCCGGCCGCTTATCTGCTCTACCAGAAGCTGATGAAGCACGACCCGCAGGATCCGAACTGGCCTGGCCGAGACCGTTTTGTGCTGTCCGCCGGGCACTCCAGCCTGACCCTCTACATCCAGCTCTTCCTCAGCGGCTACGGCCTCGAGCTGGAAGACCTGAAGGCCCTGCGGACGTGGGGTTCGCTCACCCCGGGCCACCCGGAGTACGGCCACACGGCCGGTGTCGAGATCACCACCGGCCCGCTGGGCCAGGGCCTGGCCAATGCGGTCGGCATGGCGATCGCGGCCCGCCGCGAGCGCGGTCTGTTCGACCCGGACGCGGCCCCGGGCGAAAGTCTTTTCGATCACACCATCTGGTCGATCGCCTCCGACGGCGACCTCGAGGAGGGCATCACCTCCGAGGCCTCCTCGATCGCCGGACACCAGGAGCTCGGCAACCTGGTACTGATCTACGACCAGAACCACATCTCGATCGAGGACGACACCGACATCGCGTTCAGCGAGGACGTCGCCAAGCGGTACGAGGCCTACGGCTGGCACGTGCAGACGGTCGACTGGACCGAGAGCGGCGAGTACGTCGAGGACAAGCAGGCGCTGTACGACGCGCTGATGGCGGCCAAGGCCGAGCGCGGCAAGCCGTCGATCGTCCTGCTGCGCACCATCATCGGCTGGCCGGCACCGAACAAGAAGAACACCGGTGCGGCTCACGGTTCGGCTCTGGGCGAGGACGAGATCCGGGCCACCAAGGAGATCCTGGGCTTCCCGCCGGACGAGCACTTCGTGGTCGAGGCGGAGGTGCTGGCCCACGCCCGCGAGGTGCTGGAGCGGGGTGCGGCGGTCCGGTCCACCTGGCTGGAAGGGTTCAAGCAGTGGGAGGTGGCCAACCCGGAGCGGGCCGAACTGCACGAGCGGCTGGCCAACAACCGCCTGCCGCAGGGCTGGGAGTCGGCCCTGCCGGAGTTCCCGGCGGGCAAGGACGTCTCCACCCGTAAGGCCTCCGGGGCCGTGCTCGACGCACTGGCCCCCGTGCTGCCGGAACTGTGGGGAGGCTCGGCCGACCTGGCCGAGAGCAACAACACCACGATGGCGGGCGAGCCCTCGTTCATCCCGAGCGACCGGCAGACCAACGAGTGGAAGGGCGGCCCCTACGGCCGGACCCTGCACTTCGGCATCCGCGAGCACGCGATGGGCGCGATCCTGTCCGGCATCCGGCTGCACGGCAACACCCGCCCCTACGGCGGCACGTTCCTGCAGTTCAGCGACTACATGCGGGGCGCCGTCAGGCTCACCTCGCTGATGAACATCCCGGTCACCTACATCTGGACGCACGACTCGATCGGCCTCGGCGAGGACGGCCCGACCCACCAGCCGATCGAGCACCTGGCCGCGCTGCGGGCGATCCCGAACCTGTCGATCGTCCGGCCCGCCGACGCCAATGAGACGGCGTGGGCCTGGCGGGCCCTGCTGGAGCGCAACCAGGGCCCGGTCGGTCTGATCCTGTCCCGGCAGAACCTGCCCACCTACGAGCGCGGGCCCGAGGCCTTCAACTCGGCCGAGGGCGTGCAGCGCGGCGGTTACATCCTGGCCGAGGCCGACGGCGGTACGCCGAAGGTGATCCTGATCGGTACCGGGTCAGAGGTTCAGCTGGCGGTCGCCGCCCGCGAGACCCTGCAGGCCGAGGGCATCCCGACCCGGGTGGTGTCGCTGCCCTGCCGGGAGTGGTTCGACGCGCAGGACGCCACTTACCGTACGAGCGTGCTGCCGCACACCGTGCGGGCCCGGGTGTCGGTCGAGGCCGGCGTGGCCCAGGGCTGGCGCGAACTGGTCGGCGACGCCGGCCGGATCATCTCGATCGAGCACTACGGGGCCTCGGCCGACTACAAGCGGATCTACCAGGAGTTCGGCATCACCGCCGAAGCCGTGGTCGAGGCCGCGAAGGACAGCATCGCCGCTGCGGAGTAACAGCTTTGGACCGGCGGCGACCGATGCGGGCATTTCCGGTCGCCGCCGGCTCTTGTCAACCAGGTAACCACCGTGCCGCGCACGGACTTGAATGAGGAGGCTCACATCGTGAGCAATGCAGCACTGCACGACCTCGCCGCCAACGGCGTGTCCATCTGGCTCGACGACCTCTCCCGGGAGCTGCTCGAGGGCGGCGACCTGGACGCCCTGATCGCCGACCGCGGCGTGGTCGGCGTCACCACCAACCCGACGATCTTCGCGAACGCCCTGTCCAAGGGTGACCGCTACGAGACGCAGGTCAAGGCTCTGGTCGCCAAGGGCGCCGACACCGAGACCGCGGTGTTCGAGATCACCACCGACGACGTCCGCTCGGCCTGTGACGTGTTCCGGCCGATCTACGAGTCGTCCGGCCACCTGGACGGCCGGGTGTCGATCGAGGTCGAGCCCAAGCTGGCCCGCGACACCGACGCCACGATCGAGATGGCCCAGAAACTGTGGGACACGGTCGACCGGCCGAACGCCATGATCAAGATCCCGGCGTCGGTCGAGGGCCTGCCCGCGATCACCGCCACCATCGCCAAGGGGATCAGCGTGAACGTGACGCTGATCTTCAGCCTGGAGCGCTACCGGGCCGTGATGGACGCCTACCTGACCGGCCTGGAGCAGGCCAAGGCGGCCGGTCTGCCTCTGGTCGACATCGCCTCGGTGGCGTCGTTCTTCGTGTCCCGGGTCGACACCGAGATCGACAAGCGGCTGAACGCGATCGGCACCGACGAGGCCAAGGAGCTCAAGGGCAAGGCCGCGGTGGCCAACGCCCAGCTCGCCTACCAGGCGTTCGAGGAGGTCCTCGCCACCGCGCGGTGGCAGGAGCTGGCCGCGGCCGGCGCCCGGGTGCAGCGCCCGCTGTGGGCCTCGACCGGCGTCAAGGACCCCTCGTACTCCGACACCATGTACGTCACCGAGCTGGTCGCCAAGGACACCGTCAACACGATGCCCGGCGCCACCCTCGAGGCCGTCGCCGACCACGGGGTGATCACCGGTGACACGGTCACCGGCAGCTACGCCGCCGCGTCGGACGTGCTCGACAACCTGGAGGAGATCGGCGTCGACTACGACGACGTCGTCAACCTGCTCGAGGTCGAGGGCCTGGACAAGTTCGGCAAGAGCTGGAACGAGCTGCTCGGCTCGGTCACCGACGAGCTCGAGCGGATCAAGGCGCTGGAAGGCGACAAGTGACCGGCGACCCCGGAGTGTGGCCGGCCGACGACCGGGCCGCGGACGTCGCGGTCGCGCCGTCCGGCCCGGACGCCTCGGCCGCCCTCGAGCGGTACCTGAGCGCCCTGGTCGGCGACAAGGTCGCGTCCCGGATCACCGGCCTCGACCCGACCCTGTGGGGTGACGCCGCCGTGTCGGAGGCGTCGATCCGGCTCGGCTGGGTCGGCCTGCCGGACAGCTCCCGCCCGCTGGTCGAGGAGATCGAGACCCTGCGCTCGGACCTGGCCGCCGAAGGGGTGGACCGGGTCGTGCTGGCCGGCATGGGTGGCTCGTCCCTGGCCCCAGAGGTGATCACCGCCGCGTTCGGCGTCGACCTGGTCGTGCTGGACAGCACCGACCCGGCGATGATCCGCTCCACCCTGGTCGAGCTCGAGCGGACCGTGGTGGTGGTGTCGAGCAAGTCCGGCGGCACCCTCGAGACCGACAGCCAGCGGCGGATCTTCGAGGCGTCGTTCACGGCAGCCGGGATCGACGCCAAGAGCCGGATCGTGGTCGTCACCGACCCGGGGTCGCCGCTCGAAAAGGCCTCCCAGGAGGCCGGTTACCGGGCCATCTTCAGTGCCGACCCGACGGTCGGCGGCCGTTACTCGGCGCTGACCGCGTTCGGTCTGGTGCCCTCGGGCCTGGCCGGCGTGGACGTCGGGGCCCTGCTCGACGAGGCCTCGGCCGTCGCCGACGTGCTGGCCGAGGACTCCGAGGCCAACCCGGCCCTGGTGCTGGGGGCGGTGCTCGGCGGCACCCACCGCGGCGGTGACGCCCACGGGCCGATCCGGGACAAGATCGTGTTCACCGACCTCGGTTCGGGCCTGCCCGGGTTCGGGGACTGGGTCGAGCAGCTGATCGCTGAGTCGACCGGCAAGGAGGGCACCGGCGTGCTGCCGGTGGTCACCACCACGGCCAAGGCGCCGGAGGTGCACTCCCCCGCCGACGACGTCATCGTCGTCCGGCTGCTGCCGGCCGGCGAGGAGGCCGTCTCGACCGACGGCTCCGACGCCACCGCCGTCTCGGTCTCGGGCCCGCTCGGGGCCCAGATGCTGCTCTGGGAGTACGCGGTGGCGATCGCCGGGCGGTTGCTCGGGATCAACCCGTTCGACCAGCCGGACGTCGAGAGCGCCAAGGCCGCGGCCCGCGGGCTGCTCGACTCCACGCCCGGGCCCGACCCGGCCGACGCCGTCGACGGCGCGGTCGAGATCCGGGCCACCGACGGGCTGCTGAACGGCGCGACCACGGTCGAGGCCGCGGTCGACGCCCTGCTGGCGGCCCTGCCGCCGCGCGGCTACCTCGCGGTGATGGCCTACCTGGACCGGCTCGGCGAGTCCTCGCTGGCCGAGGTCCGCGACCCGCTGGCCGAGCTGACCGGGCGACCGGTCACCTTCGGCTGGGGACCGCGGTTCCTGCACTCCACCGGCCAGTTCCACAAGGGTGGCCCGCCGGTCGGCGTCTACCTGCAGATCACCGGGGTCAGCGCCGACGACCTCGAGATCCCCGACCGGCCGTTCAGTTTCGGCACCCTGATCGGGGCCCAGGCCGCCGGTGACGGCAAGGTGCTGGCCGATCACGGACGCCCGGTTCTGCGCCTGCACCTGACCGACCGCAAGGCCGGCCTGGCTCAGGTAGTTTCGGTACTCAGCCGAACCAGCAAGTAACCAGAGGGAGATCGACAGGGTGAGCCCAACCAGGGTGTCGGCCGGAAGCAACCCCCTGCGGGACGAACGCGATCGCCGGTTACCCCGGATCGCCGGGCCGTGCGGCCTGGTGCTCTTCGGGGTGACCGGCGACCTGGCCCGCAAGAAGCTGATGCCGGCGGTGTACGACCTGGCCAACCGGGGGCTGCTGCCGCCCGGCTTCGCCCTGGTCGGGTTCGCCCGGCGGGACTGGGCCAACCAGGACTTCGCCGTGGTGGTGAAAGAAGCGGTGATGAAGTACGCCCGGACCCCGTTCCGCAACGAGGTCTGGGAGCAGCTGGCCGAGGGATTCCGGTTCGTCTCCGGCGAGTTCGGTGACGACGACGCCTTCGACCGGCTGGCCGACTGCATCCGCGAACTGGACGAGGTCCGTGGCACCGGCGGCAACCACGCCTTCTACCTGTCGATCCCGCCGGGTGCCTTCCCGGTGGTGACCAAGCAACTGGCTCGCTCGGGCCTGTCCAAGCAGGACGGCGAGAGCTGGCGCCGGGTGGTGATCGAGAAGCCGTTCGGGCACGACCTGAAGTCGGCCCGGGAGCTCAACCAGGTCGTCGAGTCGGTGTTCCCACCCGACTCGGTGTTCCGGATCGACCACTACCTGGGCAAGGAGACGGTCCAGAACCTGCTCGCGCTGCGGTTCGCGAACCAGTTGTGGGAACCGATCTGGAACTCCAACTACGTCGACCACGTGCAGATCACCATGGCCGAGGACATCGGCATCGGTGGCCGGGCCGGCTACTACGACGGTATCGGCGCAGCTCGCGACGTCATCCAGAACCACCTGCTGCAACTGTTCGCGCTGACCGCGATGGAGGAGCCGATCACCTTCGACGCCCGCGAACTGCGGGCCGAGAAGGAGAAGGCCCTCTCCGCCGTCCGGTTGCCTAAGGACCTGGACGCGCATACCGCGCGGGGCCAGTACTCCCGGGGCTGGCAGGGCAACGAGCCGGTGGTCGGCTTCCTGGAGGAGGACGGCATCGCGCCCGACTCCACCACCGAGACGTTCGCCGCGATCCGGCTCGACGTCGACACCCGGCGCTGGGCCGGCGTGCCGTTCTACCTGCGCACCGGCAAGCGGCTGGGCCGGCGGGTGACCGAGATCGCGGTGGTCTTCAAGCGGGTGCCGCACCTGCCTTTCGACAACACCGCGACCGAGGAGCTCGGGCAGAACGCCCTGGTCATCCGGGTCCAGCCGGACGAGGGCGTGACCATCCGGTTCGGGGCCAAGGTGCCCGGGACGTCGATGGAGGTGCGCGACGTCAGCATGGACTTCGGCTACGGGCACGCCTTCACCGAGTCGAGCCCGGAGGCCTACGAGCGGCTGATCCTCGACGTCCTGCTCGGCGACCCGCCGCTGTTCCCCCGGCACGAGGAGGTCGAGCTGTCCTGGCAGATCCTCGACCCGATCACCGCCCATTGGGCGGCGAGCGGGCAGCCCGAGGGGTACGACTCCGGCAACTGGGGCCCGCAGTCGGCCCACGACATGATGGCCCGCGACGGGCGCACCTGGAGAAGGCCATGATCGTCGACCTGCCCAACACCACCACCAACGCGATCAACCACAAGCTGGTCGACCTGCGCAACAGCGGTGGCGCCGTGGCCCTGGGCCGGGTGCTGACCCTGGTCTTGGTCACCGACGAGTTCAGCGCCGACACCGCGATCGAGGTGGCCAACGACGCCAGCCGCGAGCACCCGTGCCGGGTGCTGGCCATCGTGCGCGGCAACAAGCGCGGGACGTCGCGGCTGGACGCCCAGATCCGGGTCGGCGGCGATGCCGGCGCGAGTGAGGTGATCGTGCTGCGGCTCTACGGGCCGCTGGCCGAGCACGGCTCCAACCTGATCGTGCCGCTGCTGCTGCCGGACGCCCCGATCGTGGTCTGGTGGTCGGGCGCCGCCCCGGAGGAGCCGGCCCTCGACCGGATCGGCCGGATGGCCCAGCGCCGGATCACCGACGCCGCCCAGGCCAAGAACCCGGTCCGGGCCCTGCTGCAGCTGTCCACGGTGACCGCCCCGGGCGACACCGACCTGGCCTGGAGCCGGATCACCCGCTGGCGGGCGCTGCTCGCCGCGGCCCTCGACCAGCCCCCGTACGAGCCGGTGACCAAGGCGATCGTGACCGGGGCGGCCGACAGCCCGAGCACCGAACTGATGGCCGCCTGGCTGGCCTTCGCCCTGGGCTGCCCGGTGACCCGGCGCAAGACCGCCCCCGGCACCGGCATGGTCGGCGTCACCCTGGTGCGGCCCTCGGGCAAGGTGTCGATCGATCGGCCCGACGGCATGGTCGCCACCCTCAGCCAGCCCGGCCAGCCTGATCGACGGGTGGCGATGCCCCGGCGCAGCGACGTCGAGTGCCTGACCGAGGAACTGCGCCGGCTCGACCCGGACGAACTTTTCACCGACGTCCTGACCCAGGGCCTGGCCGCCCTGCACCCGGCCAAGGCGACCCGGCCGGCCGACGAGCCCGTGGAGACCCCGGCATGAGCAGCCCCCGGATCATCGTCGCGCCCGACCCGGCCAAGATGGCCGCCGGCGCCGCCGGCCGGCTGATCACCCTGCTGCTGGACGCCCAGGCCGCCCGGGGCCACGCCCACGCCGTCCTGACCGGTGGCACCAGCGGCACCGCCGTCTTGGAGGCGGTCGCCGCCTCGCCCGACCTGCACCACGGCATCGACTGGTCGGCCGTGGACCTGTGGTGGGGCGACGAGCGGTTCCTGCCCGCCGGGCACCCGGACCGCAACGAGACCCAGGCCCGCGCCGCCCTGCTCGACCAGCTGCCGCTCGACCCCGACCGGGTGCACGCGATGGCTCCCAGCGACGGCGCCTACGGCGACGACGTGGACGCCGCCGCCCTCGGCTACGCGGCCGAACTGGCCTCGGCCGCCGGGCCGGCCAGTGCCGTGGCCGGGGTGCCGGCGTTCGACGTGCTGATGCTCGGGGTCGGCCCGGACGGGCACGTGGCCTCGCTGTTCCCCGGCCACCCGGGCTTCGCCGTCCATAACGGCACGGTGATCGCCGTCCGGGAGTCACCGAAGCCGCCACCGACCCGGATCTCGCTCACTCTGCCCGCTCTGCAGACCGCCGGCGAGGCCTGGCTGCTGGCCGGTGGCGAGAGCAAGGCCGACTCCGTGGCCCAGGCCCTCTCCGGCGCCGACCTCCCGGCCGCCGCCGTCCACGGGACCGTCGAGACCATCTGGTTCCTCGACCAGGCGGCCGCGGCGAAATACGGGCCGCCGCCTAGCTGAGCAGCTTCGCCTCGACGGCCGGGTCCAGGCCGACGGCCGGGCGGTCCGGGCGCTGGGGCGGGCCGTCGGGCAGGGTCTGCAACCAGGCCCAGGTGTCGGCCACGGTCTCGCCGACCGGGCGGCAGTGCAGCCCGGCGCCGATCGCCTTCGACACGTCACTGCAGTGCAGGGCGTCGTGCTCCTCGCCCGGCGGCAGCCAGATCGGCAGGTCGGTCCAGGGCGCGACCCCGGCATCCAGGATCGTCTGCGGGGCCAGCCAGCGCAGCTGGGCCGACGATCCGGTGACCCGCACGCAGGTCCGCAGCAGTTCGCCCATCGTGGTGTGGCCGGACCGGCTCACCAGGTCGTACGGCCCACCCAAGCCTTGATCCAGCGCACCCAGGATCCAGTCGGCCAGATCGCGGGCGTCGATGTACTGCAGGGCCAGGTCGGCCGGCCCCGGCGCGAGCACCGGCCCGCCGGCCGCGACCCGGTTCAACCACCAGGGCAGCCGGCCGATGTTCTCGTACGGCCCGAGGATCAGCCCGGCCCGGACCAACAGGGCCCGGTCACCGAAGACCGCCTCGGCGGCCAGTTCGCCGCCCCGCTTGGCCTCGCCGTACGGCACCTCGACGCCGTCCTCGCCGGCGTCCGGGGAAGCCTCCAGCACCGGGGCGATCTCGGCCGGTCCGGGTGACATGGGCCAGGCGTACACCGACCGGCTGGACACGTAGGCGTACCGCCCGGCCCGGTCGGCCAGGAACCGGGCCGCGTCCCGGACGGCGAACGGCTGCCAGCTCCAGGTGTCGACGACGGCGTCCCACCGCCCGCCGGCCAGCGCGGCCAGGCCGCCCGGCGTACTGCGGTCGCCGGTCAGGGCTCGCACCCCGGCCGGAGCCGGCGACCGGCCCCGGTTGAACACCGTCACCTCGTCGCCGCGGGCCCGGGCCGCCTCGACCACGGCCCGGCCGACGAACTCGGTCCCGCCCAGCACCAGAAGCTTCATGCTGCCAACCCTGCCGGTCCGACGAACCCGCCACCAAGCCGATACGCCCAACGGAGAACGGCCCCCGAATGCCGATCGGGGAGGATCCGGCCCACCAGGTGGGTCAGATCCTCCCCGATCGAAAGCCGGGAGGCCGGAAGGCCTAGCGGATGATCTTGCGGGCCCGCAGCGAGGCCAGCGCCTCGTCGAGGATGGCCTGGCCGTCGGCGTCGCTACGACGCTCCTTCACGTAGGCCAGGTGCGTCTTGTAGGGCTCGTTGCGCGGCGGCGACGGCGGGGTGGTCTGGTCCTGGCCGGCGGGGAAACCGCAGCGGGGGCAGTCCCAGGTCTCGGGCGGCTGGACCCCGGCCTCTTCGGAGAAGCTGGGCGTCGTCTCGTGCTTGTTGGCGCACCAGTACGAGACCCGGAAGCGCGGAGCCGTGTCGCCACGTTCCGCCTCCCCCATGGGGCCCGCTCCGACTCGGCTGCCGCGGATCGCGTTGCCACTCGCCACCGTGAATCCTCCTTCAGTACCCGGACAGGTTCCGGATCAGGGTTGAGCCTCAGGACGTGGGGTAGAACCGGTTGATCAGGTTGAGGGCGACAATGACAACCCCCCAGATCACACCGATACCGATGGTGAACCGGTTGAGGTTGCGCTCGGCCACGCCGGAGCTGCCCATGCTCGACGACATACCGCCGCCGAACATGTCTGACAGCCCACCGCCCCGGCCTTTGTGCAGCAGAATCAGCACGGTCAAGATCAAACTCGTGCCGACGAGGAAACCCTCGAGCACTACGCGGAGCACGGACACGCGGACCTCTTCGTCGATCGTGGAAAAGCCGTCAGGTACACAGAGTAGGCGATGCTTGGCGTGGTACGGACCGTTCCCGGCCCCGGGCGTCGAGGTTATTGCCCGGAAGACCCGTTCCCGGCTCGAATCCGGCTCGAATCCGGCTCGATTGCCGGTCGAGTGCCGATCGATTCCGTTCGCCGAAGCTCGCAAAACCAATCGTGACCATGCACAGATCCGTACCTGGGTACACATCTGTGCATGATCACGGGGGCAGACCGGGTGGTCGGGTCACCCGGCCCGGGGTGAGCGGCTTCTCAGCCGGTCCGGTGGTCGCGGAACCGCACGATCGAGGCGAACTCGCCCGGGTCGATGCTGGCCCCGCCGACCAGGGCGCCGTCCACGTCGGGCTGGGCCATGATAGCGGCCACGTTGGCCGCCTTGACCGAGCCGCCGTACAGCACCCGCACCCCGGCCGCGATCGCCGGGGTGTAGAGGTTCGCCAGGCGAGCCCGCAGCGCCGCGCAGACCTCCTGCGCGTCGTCCGGAGTCGCCACCTCACCGGTGCCGATCGCCCACACCGGTTCGTAGGCGATCACGATCGAGGCCACCTGCTCGGCGGTGACGCCGGCCAGGTCGCGGTCGATCTGCAGCTCGCAGTGCGCCACGTGGCCCAGTTCCTTGCGCACGTCCAGGCCCTCGCCGACGCACAGGATCGGCGTCAGCTCGTTCCGGAAGGCCGCCTTGACCTTGGCGTTGACCACCGTGTCGTCCTCGGCGTGGTACTGCCGGCGCTCGCTGTGCCCGACCACCACGTAGCGGCAGCCGAGCTTGGCCAGCATGCCGCCCGAGATCTCCCCGGTGTAGGCGCCGGAGTCGTGCTCGGAGAGGTCCTGGGCGCCGTAACGGAAGCCCAGCTTGTCGCCGTCCACCAGGGTCTGCACGGAGCGCAGGTCGGTGAACGGCGGCAGCAGGGCCACCTCGACGGCGTCGAAGTCGTGCTTCGCGTCGTCGAGGGTCCAGGCCAGCTTCTGCACGAAGTGGGCCGCCTGCTGGTGGTCGAAGTTGAGCTTCCAGTTGCCCGCCATCAGCGGGATCCGGTCGGACTTCGGGTCGGCCACGGCTCAGCCCTCCTTGGTCAGGACGGTCAGGCCGGGCAGGGTCTTGCCCTCCAGGAACTCCAGGCTGGCGCCGCCGCCGGTCGAGATGTGCCCGAAGGCCTTCTCGTCGAAGCCGAGGGTGCGCACCGCCGCGGCCGAGTCGCCGCCGCCGACCACCGTGAAGGCGGACGACGAGATCAGCGCCTGGGCCACGGCCCGGGTGCCGTGGCTGAACGGCTCCAGCTCGAACACGCCCATCGGGCCGTTCCAGAACACGGTGGCCGTGTCGGCCAGCTTGCTCGCGAACAGCTCGGCCGAGGCCGGGCCGATGTCGAGCCCGAGCCGGTCGGCCGGGATGGCGTCGGCCGCGACCACGTCGTGCTCGGCGTCGGCCGAGAACGCCGTGGCGGCCACGATGTCGACCGGCAGCACCAGCTCGACCCCCTTGGCCTTGGCCAGCTCGACGTAACCGCGGACGGTGTCGAGCTGGTCCTCCTCGAGCAGGCTCTTACCGACCTCGTGACCGGCCGCCTTGAGGAAGGTGAACACCATGCCGCCGCCGATCAGCAACCGGTCGGCGGTGCCGAGCAGGTTCTCGATGACGCCGAGCTTATCCGACACCTTGGAACCGCCCAGCACGACCGCGTACGGCCGCTGCGGGGTCTGGGTGAGCCGCTGGAGCACCTCGACCTCGGCCAGCACCAGGCCCCCGGCCGCGTGCGGCAGGAGCTTGGCCACGTCGTACACGCTGGCCTGCTTGCGGTGCACCACGCCGAAGCCGTCGCTGACGAAGCCGTCGGCCAGGGCCGCCAGCTCGGCCGCGAAGGCCTCCCGCTCGGCGTCGTCCTTGCTGGTCTCGCCCGCGTTGAAACGCAGGTTCTCCAGCACCAGGAGCTCACCGTCACCGAGAGCGGCGACCGCGGCCCGGGCGGAGGCGCCGACCGTGTCGTCGGCCAGCGTGATCGTGACGCCGGGCAGCAACTGCTGCGCCCGCTCCACGGCCGGCTTCAGGGAGTACTTCGCCTCCGGAGCTCCCTTCGGCCGACCGAGGTGGGCCCCGACGATCACCTTGGCGCCGGCGTCCAGCAACCGCTGCCAGGTGGGCAGCGAGGCCCGGATCCGGCCGTCGTCGGTGACGGCGCCCGTCTCCTTGTCGAGCGGCACGTTCAGGTCGCTGCGGACCAGGATCCGCTTGCCCTGAAGGCCGCCCAGCTGCTCGGTGAGGTCGTCGATCGAGAGCATCGTGCCGGTCACAGTCCCGTTCCGACGAGGGCGACCAGGTCGACCAGACGGTTGGAGTAGCCCCACTCGTTGTCGTACCAGCCGACGACCTTGACCTGGTTGCCGATCACCTTGGTCAGGCCGGCGTCGAAGATGCAGGACGCCGGGTCGGTGACGATGTCGCTGGAGACGATCTCGTCCTCGGTGTAGACCAGGTAGCCCTTCAGCGGGCCCTCGGCCGCGGCCTTGACCACGGCGTTGACCTCGGCGACGGTGGTCTCGCGGCCGACCGTGACGGTCAGGTCGGTGGCCGAGCCGGTCGGGACCGGCACCCGCAGCGCGTAGCCGTCGAGCTTGCCCTTCAGGGCCGGGATGACCAGGCTGATCGCCTTGGCCGCACCGGTGCTGGTGGGCACGATGTTCAGCGCGGCGGCCCGGGCCCGGCGCAGGTCCTTGTGGGGGCCGTCCTGCAGGTTCTGGTCCTGGGTGTACGCGTGGATCGTGGTCATCAGACCCTTTTCGATCCCGAACTCGTCGTTGATCGCCTTGGCCATCGGGGCCAGGCAGTTCGTGGTGCAGGACGCGTTCGAGATGATGTGGTGCGTCGCCGGGTCGTAGTCGTCGTGGTTGACGCCCATCACGATGGTGACGTCCTCGTTCTTGGCCGGCGCCGAGATGATGACCTTCTTGGCCCCACCGTCGATGTGCGCCTTGGCCTTGGTGGCGTCGGTGAAGATGCCGGTGGACTCGATGACGACGTCGGCCCCGAGCTCCTTCCACGGCAGGGCGGAGGGGTCACGCTCGGCCAGCGACTTGAACGACTTGCCGTCGACCGTGATCTCGTCTCCCGAGAAGGAGACCTCGCCGTCGAGACGGCCGAGGATCGAGTCGTACTTCAGCAGGTGCGCCAGGGTCTTGTTGTCGGTCAGGTCGTTGACGCCGACAATTTCGATGTCCGCGCCGGACAACCGGGCGGCGCGGTAGAAGTTGCGGCCGATCCTGCCGAAGCCGTTGATGCCTACCCGAACGGTCACAGACTTTTCCTCTCAGCGCGCCGGGGTCACCGACGCAGTGGTTGATGTCCTCAGTTACGTGTTCGCAATGAAGCGTACGGGGTGCTGATGAAGCACAGGTGTCCAGACAGCGCCAGTCGTGCAACCCCTTACATCCCGTGACGGTGACCACGTCGCGAGTGCGGCCGAACCCGTCGGGATCGGATCAAGTCGGTCTCGCCCAGCGGGAGCTCAGGCGTCGAGCATGTCCGGGGTCAGGTTGGCGTCGGTGCCGGGAATGCCCAGATCGCTGGCCCGCTTGTCGGCCATCGCCAGCAGCCGGCGGATCCGGCCGGCCACGGCGTCCTTGGTCATCTGCGGCTCGGCCAGCTGGCCCAGCTCCTCGAGACTGGCCTGCTTGTGGGCCAGCCGCAGCCGGCCGGCCGTCTGCAGGTGTTCCGGGACGTCGTCGCCGAGGATTTCCAGGGCCCGCTCCACCCGTGAACCGGCAGCCACCGCGGCCCGGGCCGAGCGGCGCAGGTTGGCGTCGTCGAAGTTGGCCAGCCGGTTGGCGGTGGCCCGCACCTCGCGCCGCATCCGGCGCTCCTCCCAGGCCATCACCGCGTCGTGGGCGCCGAGCCGGGTGAGCAGCGCGCCGATGGTGTCACCGTCGCGGATCACCACCCGGTCGACGCCACGCACCTCGCGGGCCTTGGCCTGGATCCCGAGCCGGCGGGCCGCGCCGACCAGGGCCAGGGCGGCCTCGGGACCGGGGCAGGTCACCTCCAGCGCGGACGAGCGGCCGGGCTCGGTCAGCGAACCGTGGGCCAGGAAGGCTCCCCGCCAGGCCGCCTCGGCGTCACAGGTGGCCCCGGAGACGACCTGCGGCGGCAGGCCGCGGACCGGCCGGCCCCGGCCGTCGATCAGCCCGGTCTGCCGGGCCAGTGACTCGCCGTCACGCATCACCCGGACCACGTACCGGCTGCCGCGCCGCAACCCGCCCGGGGCCAGCACCGCGATGTCGCTGCTGTGGCCGAAGACGTCGCTGATGTCCTTGCGCAGCCGGCGAGCCGCCTGAGCGGTGTCGAGCTCGGCCTCCACGACGATCCGCCCGCTGACGATGTGCAGACCTCCGGCGAACCGCAGGGTGGCCGAGACCTCCGCTTTGCGACAGCAGGGTTTGGTCACGTGCAATCTGCTGAGCTCGTCCTTCACCAGCGCCGTCAATGCCATGAACCTCATCCTGCCACTGACTGCAAGCACCCTCTGTGCGCTTGTGATCGAGCGACGGGCATACCGGACAGTTACCCCGGCGCCGTGTTCACAGCTGTCCCGTCCGCCCCGGAAGTCACTCATGTTCCAGACCGGGATCTCGAATATCGAGACGACGGGGAAGCGCTCCGGGCCGCCGACACGCCGAGCGGCGCAACGGTCCGGGGCGGACTCGGCCGGGTCCGACCCGGGGCTACGCCGAAACCAGGCCGGAGAAGACGTCCCGGTAGGCGGCGGCCAGCCGGAGCGGGTCGTGGCGGGCCGACCCGTCACTCATCGCGACGTCGCGGGTGACCACCACCGCGCCCATCGACGCAGCCACCTCGGCCAGCTGGCCGGCGTCGGTGACCGCCGACGGGTCGACCAGGACGGCATCGATCCGCAGTTCGGGGGCATGGGCGCTGAGCACCTCGAGATGGGTCTCGGGCGAGAAGCCGTCGGTCTCCCCCGGCTGCGGGCCCATGTTGAGCGTCAGACAGCGTCTGGCCCCGGTGTCGCGCAGCGCCCGCTCCAGTTCCGGCACCAGCAGGTGCGGCAGCACGCTGGTGAACCACGACCCCGGCCCGAGCACGACCCAGTCGGCCGCGCGGACCGCGTCCAGTGCCTCCGGACAGGCCGGCGGCTCCTTCGGGGTCAGGTGGACGCCGATCACCCGGCCCGGCGTGGTCGCCACCGCCACCTGGCCGCGCACGGTGGCCAGCGCGGTCGGGTCGTCGGGGTCGATGCCCAGCACCGAGGCCTCGATGTCGAGCGGGACCGCGGCCATCGGCAGCACCCGGCCCCGGGCCCCGAGCAGCCGGCCGACCCAGTCGAGGCCGAGCACCGGATCGTCGAGCAGTTCCCACAGGGTGACGATCAGCAGGTTGCCGAGGGCGTGGTCGTGCAGCGCCCCGGCGCTGGCGAACCGGTGCTGCAGCACGTCGCGCCAGAGCCGGCCCCATTCGGAGTCGTCGCACAGGGCCGACAGGGCCATCCGCAGGTCGCCCGGGGGCAGCACACCGAACTCGCGGCGCAGCCGGCCGGACGAGCCGCCGTCGTCGGCCACCGTGACCACCGCGGTCAGCCGATCGGTGAGGTGGCGCAGGGCGGCCAGCGAGGCGGCCAGGCCGTGGCCACCGCCGAGGGCCACCACCTTCAGCCCGGGCGCGGGACCACCGCGCCCACCGGTGGCCAGGGTCACTCGCGCCCCAGGTCGCGGTGGACGGCGGTGATCGCCACCCCCGGGCCGGCCAACCGCTTGGCCAGCACCTCGGTGACCGCGACCGAGCGGTGCTTGCCGCCGGTGCAGCCGACCGCGATCGTGGCGTACCGCTTGTTCTCCCGCACGTAGCCGGCCAGCACCGGCTCGAGGGCCATCACGTAGCGGTCGATGAAGTCCTCGGCGCCTTCCTGGCTGAGCACGAACTTCGAGACCTCCTCGTCGAGGCCGGTGTGCGGGCGCAGCTCCGGCACCCAGAACGGGTTGGGCAGGAACCGGATGTCGGCCACCTGGTCGGCGTCCAGGGGCAGGCCGTACTTGAAGCCGAACGACATCAGCAGGATCCGGATCGCCGGGGCGTCGGCGTCCCCGAACAGGGCGATGATCTTGCTGGCCAGCTCGTGCACGTTGAGCCGGGAGGTGTCGACCACGGTGTCGGCGTCGCCGCGCAGCTCGCCGAGCATGGCCCGCTCGGCCCGGATGCCGTCGAGCACGGCGCCGTCGCCCTGCAACGGGTGCGGGCGGCGAACCGACTCGAACCGGCGGACCAGGGTCTCGTCCGTGGCATCGAGGAAGAGCAACCGGGTGCGGACGCCGCTGTGCTCCACCGCCGGGATCGCCTCACCGAGCGCGGAGAAGAACGACCGGCCGCGGACGTCGACCGCGACGGCGATCCGGCGGACCGAGGGCTCGGCGTTGGCGGTCAGCACGGCCAGCTCGGCGATCAGCTGCGGCGGCAGGTTGTCGACGACGTACCAGCCCAGATCTTCCAGGGCCTTGGCCGCGGTGCTGCGGCCGGCGCCGGACATGCCGGTGATGATCAGCAACTCGGACGGGTGCGCGGCGTCCTCGGGCACGGTGGTCACGGATACTCCCTGATGAGGTGCGACGGTTCGGCCAGGACGAGGGTCAGTCGATGATCTCACCGGTGGCCATGTCGACGGCCACCCCACTCCGGGCGGCGGCGGCCTCGGAGTTCAGCGACTCGACCACGGCCGCGGCCACCTTGGGCCCGACCCCCTGCACCGAGGCGATCGCCTCGACGCTGGCCAGGCGCAGCTTCTTGACCGAGCCGAAGTGGGCCAGCAGGGCCTTCTTGCGGGCCGGGCCCAGGCCGGGCACGGCATCGAGCTCACTGGCGGTCATCGCGGTGCTGCGGCGCTGGCGGTGATGGGTGATCGCGAACCGGTGGGCCTCGTCGCGGATCCGCTGCAGCAGGTAGAGCCCCTCGCTGCTGCGGGGCAGGATCACCGGCTGCTCGTCGTCCGGGATCCAAACCTCTTCCAGCCGCTTGGCTAGCCCGCACAGAGCCACGTCGACGATGCCGAGTTCGGACATCGCGGCCGCGGCCGCAGCCACCTGAGGGGCACCGCCGTCGACTACCACCAACTGGGGGGCGTAGGCGAACCGCTTGGCCCGGCCGGTGTCGGGGTCGATCAGGGCCGGGACCCCGGCCTCGAGCGTTCCGGTCAGCTGGCCGCCGCCGGGCGCGTCGGCGTCCTGTTCGTTGAGCTGGCGGCGGAACCGGCGGGTGATCACCTCGCGGATCGAGGCGACGTCGTCCGAGCCCTCGACCGTCTTGATCGTGAACCGGCGGTACTCGGACTTGCGGGGCAGGCCGTCCTCGAAGACGACCATCGAGGCCACCACGTTGGAGCCCTGGATGTGCGAGACGTCGTAGCACTCGATCCGCAGCGGAGCCTCCTGCAGGTCGAGCGCCTCCTGGATCTCCTGCAGGGCCTTGGCCCGGGTGGTCAGGTCGCCGGCCCGGTGCACCTTGTGCAGGGTCAGGGCCTGACCGGCGTTGCGGGCGACCGTCTCCATCAGGGAGCGCTTGTCGCCCCGCTGCGGCACCCGGACGCTCACGTGCGACCCGCGCAGGCCGGAGAGCCAGTCCTCGACCTCGTGCAGCAGGGGCGGGTCGACCGGGACCAGCACCTCGCGCGGGACCGCCTCGCCACTGGTCTCGCCGTAGACCTGCTGCAGGAGGTGCTCGACCAGGTCGGCGGTGGTGACGTCCTCGACCTTCTCGACGACCCAGCCGCGCTGGCCCCGGATCCGGCCGTCGCGCACGTGGAACACCTGGACGGCGGCCTCGAGCTCGTCCTCGGCGAGGGCGAAGACATCGGCGTCGGTGCCATCGGGCAGCACGACGGCGTTCTTCTCCATCGCCCGGGTGAGGGCCTGGATGTCGTCGCGCAGCCGGGCCGCCTTCTCGTACTCCTGGTGGCTGGAGGCCTCGCGCATGTCGCGCTCCAGCCGCCGCACGTAGCGCTCGGTCTTGCCCGCCATGAAGTCGCAGAACTCGTCGGCCAGCCGGCGGTGCTGCTCGGCGTCGACCCGCCCGACGCAGGGCGCCGAGCACTTCTCGATGTAGCCGAGCAGGCAGGGTCGGCCGATCTGACCGGCCCGCTTGAACACCCCGTTGCTACAGGTGCGAACCGGGAAGACCCGCAGCAGCAGGTCGACCGTCTCGCGGATGGCCCAGGCGTGGGCGTAGGGCCCGAAGTATTTGGTGCCCTTGCGTTTGGCCCCGCGCATCACCTGGACCCGGGGGAACTCGTCGGCCATGGTCACGGCCAGGTACGGGTAGGACTTGTCGTCGCGGTACTTCACGTTGAACCGCGGGTCGTACTCCTTGATCCAGGAGTACTCCAGCTGGAGCGCCTCGACCTCGGTGTTGACCGTGGTCCACTCCACCCCGGCGGCGGTGGTGACCATCGTCTGGGTGCGCGGGTGCAGGTTGGCCAGGTCGGCGAAGTACGAGTTGAGCCGCTGGCGCAGGCTCTTGGCCTTGCCGACGTAGATCACCCGCCCGGAGGCATCCCGGAACCGGTAGACGCCGGGTTGCTCGGGGATCGACCCGACCGCTGGTCGGTAGGTCGCAGGATCAGCCACGGCCAAAATCCTAAGCGCTGGCACCGACAGTTCTCGCCCGGCCTCGGTTCGACCGCACCTTCGGTACCGGAATAATCACCGTGCATCCGTGCGCTTACACGGCTGTTGTGAGCTCGCGGACGAGAAGACGGTGGTCATGAGCAAGCTGATCGAAGAACGCCCCGGTAGGTCGACCGGTTCGGCGCACGAGCACCCGGTCGATCCAGAGCGGGTCACCCGGGCCCGGTCGCGGGGGTTGTCCGCCGAGGACGCCGGTCGCCTGTCCGGCCTGCTCTCCCTGCTGGCCGACCCGGTCCGGGCCCGGATCCTGTACGCACTGGACGAGGTCGACGAACTCTGCGTCGGCGATCTGGCCCTGGCCCTCGAGGCGACCGAGGACTCCGTCGGATACGGCCTGCGCCTGCTGCGCACGGCCGGACTGGTCGCGACCCGCAAGTCCGGCCGGGTGGTCTTCTACCGCCTCGGCCCCGGCTTCCCGGAGCCGCTGCGCGAGCACTGCCTTCGCCGGCTGGTCGACATGACCCGCGTCGACCCTGGTGTCGACCGTGATGCCGAACCTGATGTCGACGAGGGCAAGGAGTAGCCGCCGTCATGGAACTTCTGCATGCGCTGCGCCACGCCCTTGAGCTGGCCTTCTCGATGACCTGGGAGATCACCTGGGCGCTGATCCTCGGCTTCACCCTGTCGGCCGTGGTGCAGGCCCTGATCCGCAAGGAGACGATTACCCGGCTGCTGGGCGACGACCGGCCGCGCACCCTGGCCCTGGCCGCCGGGCTCGGGGCCGCGTCGTCGTCCTGCTCCTACGCCGCGGTGGCGCTGGCCCGCTCCCTGGTCCGCAAGGGCGCCAACTTCACCGCCGCGATGGCCTTCGAGATCGCCTCCACCAACCTGGTGATCGAGCTCGGCATCATCCTGGCCCTGCTGATGGGCTGGCAGTTCACCCTGGGCGAGTTCGTCGGCGGCCCGATCATGATCATCGTCATCGCGGTGCTGTTCCGGTACTTCCTGCGACCCCAGTTGCTGAGCGCGGCCCGGGCCCAGGCCGACCGGGGCCTGGCCGGCTCGATGGAGGGGCACGCGGCGATGGACATGAGCATCGACGACACCGGTTCACCGGCCCACCGACTGCTCTCCCCCAGGGCGCTGACGTCGGTCAGCCACATCTTCGTGATGGAGTGGGCGGCGGTGTTGCGCGACATCGTGATCGGCCTGCTGATCGCCGGCGCGATCGGAGCCTGGGTGCCGGACAGCTTCTGGCAGTCGTTCTTCCTGGTCGACCACCCGCTGCTGGCCAAGATCTGGGGACCGCTGATCGGCCCGCTGGTGGCGATCGCCAGCTTCCGTCTGCTCGATCGGCAACGTGCCGCTGGCCGCGGTGCTCTGGAACGGCGGGATCAGCTTCGGTGGCGTGGTCAGCTTCATCTTCGCCGACCTCCTGATCCTGCCCGTCCTGGTGATCTACCGGAAGTACTACGGCACCCGGACGGCGCTGTTCCTGACCGCCACCTTCTACGCGGCCAGCGTGGCTGCCGGATACGTGGTCGAGATCCTTTTCGGCGTGCTGCACCTGATCCCCTCGATCCGAGACGCCGATGTCCGGATGGCCCACCTGTCCTGGAACTACACGACCTTCCTCAACATCGTGTTCCTGCTGCTGGCGGCGCTGCTGGTGTGGCGTTTCGTACGCACCGGCGGGGCGCAGATGCTGTCCCTGATGGGCGGTGGCCCGGACGACATGGCCGATCACGACCACTCAGCCCACGACCACCACCATGGCCGGCACGACGACCAGCCCCGTCTCCCCGAGGCCCACGACCACCCTGGCAACTGAAGATCGGGGTTGTTCTGTGCGCTGTGACCGCACGGAACACCCCCGCGCTCGGCCCGCTCCTCGCCGGCCGGCGGAGCCGGTGTCAGTCCGGCCAGCCGTCGAGCAGCACGCCGGGCGTACCGGCCAGGTAGGCCGACAGCGTGTCCCGGGTGCCGAAGACGACCTCGCGCGGCCCGGGCAACTCGTCGAGGTCGAACCACCGGACCTGGGCATGCTTGGCCGGCTCGGCATTGACGAGCTCCCCGGCCCACTCGCGAGCCGCGAACACCACGGTGAGAAAGCCGTTCGACGACTCGGCGCCGTCCGCCCCGTGCACCACCTGGGCCAGCTGGAGCGCAGCCGGATCGACGATCAGCCCGGTCTCCTCCCGCAGTTCGCGGACGGCGGTGCGGGTGATCGGCTCGCCCGGATCGCTCTTGCCGACCGGAAGATCCCACAACCCCCGGCCGAACTTGGCCGCCGGGCCACGCTGCAGCAGCACGACCCGGCCGGCCAACCGGTCATGCACGATCACTGCCGCCGCGAGCAGCGTCAGCGCACCGAAAGCGGTCGGCAGACGGTCATTTTCGAGTGGCCGACCGACACGATCAGACATGAGTCCCCGCTCCGACCGGACTCAGCGCCGCCGGGCACTCACCGTTTCGCCGGCCCCGTCCAGAGAGACCGTCCGCTTGGCCCCGCGGCCGGTGGGCTGTACCGGCGGGATGACCGTCTTGGCCGACGGCGCCCGGCCCGTGGCCGGGCGGGCCGGGGCCGCCTTCGCCGGAGCCGCCTTGGTGGGAGTGGCCTTCGTGGTCGCGGTCTTCGTCGGCGCGGTCTTGGCCGGCGCGGTCTTCGTCGGCGCGGTCTTCGTCGCTGCGGCCTTCGCCGGGGCCGCCGTCACCGCCGCTGTCTTGGCCCGAGCGGACGTGGCACCAGCGATCTTGGCCGGGGCCGCCTTGGCCGGGCCCTTCCGAGCCGGAACCTTCACCGCGCCATTCGCGTCCGAGCTCGACGCCCCGTTGGCCCGGCCGTTCGCCTCGGCCTGGCCCGCGCGGGCCTTGATCGCCGCGACCCGGCCCTCGACCGCGTTGGGGTTCTGCACCTCCAGCAGGTCGGCCAGGAACCGCCCGGTGTGGCTCTCCGGAACAGCCGCGACCTCCTCCGGCGTACCCTCAGCAACCAGCAGACCCCCGCCGTTGCCGCCTTCGGGGCCGAGATCGATCACCCAGTCGGCACTCTTGATCACGTCGAGGTTGTGCTCGATAACGATCACCGAGTTGCCCTTGTCGACCAGGCCCTGGAGCACCCCGAGCAACTTGCGGATGTCCTCGAAGTGCAGCCCGGTGGTCGGTTCGTCGAGCACGTAGATGGTGCGGCCCATCGAGCGCTTCTGCAGCTCACCGGCCAGTTTGACGCGCTGGGCCTCACCGCCGGAGAGGGTCGGCGCCGACTGCCCGAGCCGGACGTACCCGAGGCCGACGTCGACCAGGGTGTTGAGGTGCCGGGCGATGGCCGGCACCGCGGCGAAGAACTCGGCCGCCTCCTCGATCGGCATGTCCAGGACGTCGGCCACCGTCTTGCCCTTGAAGTGCACCTCGAGGGTCTCGCGGTTGTACCGGGCCCCCGCGCAGACCTCGCAGGGCACGTAGACGTCGGGCAGGAAGTTCATCTCGATCTTGATCGTGCCGTCGCCGGAGCACGCCTCGCACCGGCCGCCCTTGACGTTGAACGAGAACCGGCCGGGCTGGTACCCGCGGACCTTCGCCTCCTGCGTGGTGGCGAACAGCTTGCGGACGTGGTCCCAGACCCCGGTGTAGGTGGCCGGGTTGGAGCGCGGCGTGCGGCCGATCGGGCTCTGGTCGACGTGGACCACCTTGTCGAGGTGTTCCAGCCCCTTCACGCTCTTGTGCCGCCCGGGCACCTGGCGGGCGCCGTTCAGCTTGTTGGCCAGCGTCGTGTAGAGGATGTCGTTGACCAGAGTCGACTTGCCGGAGCCGCTGACCCCGGTGACGGCCACCAGGACGCCGAGCGGGAACGCGACGTCGATCCCGTGCAGGTTGTGCTCGCGGGCGCCGGTGACCATCAGCTGACGGTTCTTGTCCCGGGGCCGGCGGATGGCCGGGATCTCGATCCGGCGCCGGCCGGACAGGTAGGCGCCGGTGATCGAGTCGGGGTGACTGTAGAGATCGGCGACCGTGCCCGAATGGACCACTTCGCCGCCGTGCTCGCCGGCCCCGGGCCCGATGTCGACGGCCCAGTCGGCGGCCCGGATGGTGTCCTCGTCGTGCTCGACCACGATCAGGGTGTTGCCCAGGTTGCGCAGCCGGGTCAGCGTGTCGATCAGCCGCCGGTTGTCGCGCTGGTGCAGGCCGATGCTCGGCTCGTCGAGCACGTAGAGCACCCCGACCAGGCCCGACCCGATCTGGGTGGCCAGCCGGATGCGCTGGGCCTCGCCCCCGGACAGTGTGCCCGAGGCCCGGTCGAGCGAGAGGTAGTCGAGGCCGACGTCGAGCAGGAAGCCCAGCCGGGCCTGAATCTCCTTGAGCACCTGGTCGGCGATCTGCCGCTCCCGGCTGCTCAGCTCCAGATCGCCCAGGAAGCCGGCCGCCTCGCGCAGCGGCAGGGCGCAGACGTCGGCGATCGAACGGCCGCCGACGGTGACGGCCAGGATCTCGGGCTTGAGCCGGGTGCCGCCACAGGTCGGGCAGGGCACCTCGCGCATGTAGCCCTCGTAGCGCTCCCGGCTCCACTCGGACTCGGTCTCGGAGTGCCGGCGCTGGATGAACGGGATCGCGCCCTCGAAACCGGTGGTGTACGAGCGCTCCCGGCCGAACCGGTTCTTGAACTTCACGTGGACCTGGTAGTCCTGCCCCACGAGCAAGGCGTCCTTCGCGCGCTGGGGCAGGGCCCGCCAGGGCATGTCGACCGAGAAGCCGAGGTCGTCGCCGAGGGCCCGCATCAGCCGCTGGAAGTACTCGGAAGAGCCCTGGGTCCAGGGCGCGATCGCACCCTCGGCCAGGGTGAGGTCTTCGTCGGGCACGATCAGCTCGCGGTCGACCTCGAGCTTGATGCCGATGCCGGTGCAGTCGGGGCAGGCCCCGAACGGGTTGTTGAACGAGAACGACCGCGGCTCGATGTCGTCGATCGAGATCGGGTGCTCGTTCGGGCAAGCCATCTTCTCGCTGAACCGGCGCTCGCGGTCGGGCGCGCCCTCGGGCTCGTCGACCAGGTCGGCGATCACGATGCCGGCGGCCAGCCCGAGCGCGGTCTCGACCGAATCGGTCAGCCGCTGCTTGGACGTAGCCTTGGCCGACAGCCGGTCGACCACCACCTCGATGGTGTGCTTGTACTTCTTGTCGAGGGTCGGGGCATCGGCCAGGGACACGACCTTGCCGTCGACCCGGGCCCGGGAGAAGCCCTTGGTCTGCAGCTCGGAGAACAGGTCGACGAACTCGCCCTTGCGGGCCCGGACCACCGGGGCCAGCACCTGGAAGCGGGTGCCTTCGGGCAGCTCGAGCAGCCGGTCGACGATCTGCTGCGGGGTCTGCTTGGTGATCGGCTCACCACAGATCGGGCAGTGCGCCCGGCCGGCCCGGGCCCAGAGCAGCCTCAGGTAGTCGTACACCTCGGTGATCGTGCCGACCGTGGACCGCGGGTTGCGCGACGTCGACTTCTGGTCGATCGAGACCGCCGGCGACAGCCCCTCGATGAAGTCGACATCGGGTTTGTCCATCTGCCCGAGGAACTGCCGGGCATAGGCCGACAGCGACTCGACGTACCGGCGCTGACCCTCCGCGAAGATGGTGTCGAAGGCCAGAGAGGACTTGCCCGATCCCGAGAGGCCGGTGAAAACCACCAGCGCATCCCTCGGAAGATCGAGCGAGACATCCTTCAGATTGTGCTCGCGCGCCCCGCGCACGATAAGTCTGTCGCTCACGTTGCCCATGCTAGGTGCCCCCACCGACAGTCTTCGATTCGACGACCGGACGAGCGGGTCACACCGCCCGCCACCAGCACCGGGATGGCAGGGTATGTCCCATGACCTACACCGGTGAGGTGGTCGCGGGCGGTGCGGCCGACGTCCGTGAACTGCCCGACTCGACCATTCGTAAGGCCAGCGTGTCGGAGCAGGACAACAACAGTTACCTGATCACCTGCACCGCCACCGGCGACCAGCTCCTGATCGACGCCGCCGACAGCGCTCCCCGGGTACTCGAGCTGATCAAGGACGGCGGCGGCCGGCTCGCCACCGTCGTCACTACTCACCAGCACTGGGACCATCACCGGGCGCTGGCCGAGGTGGTCGCCGCGAGCGGGGCGCACACCGCGGCCGGCCGGGACGACGCCGCGGCCCTGCCGGTGCCGGTCGACGTTCCGCTCGATCACGGCGACCGGGTGACGGTCGGTGAGCTGAGCCTGGAGGTGGTGCATCTGCGTGGTCACACTCCTGGTTCGGTCGCGCTGGTGCTGACGAGTTCGGACGGTTCCGTACACGCGTTCACCGGCGACAGCCTGTTCCCCGGCGGGGTCGGCAACACCCGCGGCGACCAGGCCAACTTCACGTCCTTGATGGACGACGTCGAGCAACGGCTGTTCGACGTGTACCCCGACAGCACTTGGTTCTACCCGGGCCACGGCAACGACTCCACCCTCGGCGCCGAGCGCCCGCACCTAGCTGAATGGCGCGAGCGGGGCTGGTAATTCCCGGCCGCCCTCGTCCGTCCCCGACGTCACTTCGGCCCCCGGCCTGCGATCGGCGTCGGCTCGGCGGAACCGACCGCCGGGCAGCGGTGTAGACGCTGCGACTGGACATCGGAGAGGGGGGCCGGGATCAGCGCCGATCCTGAGGACACGCAGGCCCTGGCCCGGGTGCGCGACGGCGAACGCGAGGCGTACGCGGACCTGGTGCGCCGTCATGCCCCCACGGCGGTGCGGACGGCGGCGCTGATGGGGGCGGGCGCGGACGCCGAGGACGTCGTCCAGGAGGCATTTGTGAAGGCGTACCGCTCGCTGGACCGCTTTCGCCCCGACGCGCCGTTCCGCCCCTGGTTGCTGAGCATCGTCGCCAACGAGGTGCGCAATCTGCACCGGACGGCGGGACGCCGGTCGGTGCGGGAGCAGACGGCCTGGTCCCAGGTCGAGCCCCTGCTGGCCGGTGCCGGCAGTGACGACCCGTCGGCCGCGGCCCTGTCGCTCGAGCGGCGGGCCGAGCTGGTGGCCGGGTTGGCCCGGTTGTCACCGGCTCACCGCCAGGTCGTGACCTGCCGGTACCTGCTGGACCTGGACGAGTCCGAGACCGCGGCCGTGCTCGGCTGGCCCCGCGGCACGGTCAAGTCGCGGTTGCACCGGGCGCTGCGCCAGCTCACGTCGGCACTGCCGGCGCCACCACCGTCGTCATCGGCAGCGGCCGGTCCGGCGCGGGAGGTCGACCGTGACCTCTGACGCCCGTCACGAAGCGTTGATCGCCGACCTGCGCGCCCTGGCCGCACCGCTGACCGGGGTCGACTCCGCCGACCTGGCCGGCGCGGTGATGGCCCGGCTGGCCGCCGAGCCGGAGCCGGCAGGCCGGCCCGGTCTCCGATCGCGTCTGGCGGCGACATTGGCCCGGCGGCGCCGTCAACTGCTGGTGGCCCTGATGGTGGTCCTGCTGGGCCTGCTCGGTGTGCCGCCGGTCCGGGCCGCGGTGCGCGACTGGTTCGGGTTCGACGGCGTCCAGGTGCGTCTCGATCCGGCTCGGACGCCGTTACCGGTCAGCTCGCCCACGGCGGCCGGGCAGCTGTCCCTGGCCCGGGCCGCGGCGGCGGTGTCGTTCACGCCGATGACCCTGACCGCGCTCGGCCCGCCGGACGGGGTCGAGGTCTCGCCCGACCGGCGGCTGTTGTCCCTGACCTGGACCGGCCCCGGCGGGCGGGTGATCCGGCTCGATCAGTTCGCCGGCCGGCTCGACTACGCGTTCGCCAAGACCGCCACCGGCGTGCGATTCACCACCGTGGGTGACACCTCGGCCCTGTGGTTCGACGGCCCGCACGACGTGGTCGTCCTGGACGCCGCCGGCCACCCGCGTACCGAGACCTCCCGGACGGCGGGGCCCACGCTGATCTGGGAGCAGGGCGACACCGTGCTCCGGCTGGAAGGCGATCTCGCTCTCGAACGCGCCCTCATGATCGCCGGGTCGGCGGCCGCCGCCTCCTGAGCATCGGGAACCGGGCCGCCGGCGGCGGTGTATCCACGATGTCGCCCGAGGAGGTGTCACCGTGCGCCGAGTCGTTCTTGCCGCCGTGTTCGTCGCCCTGTCTTTCTGCCTGCTGGTCGTCGGTCCGGCCACGGCCGGCGGGCCCACCAGCGTGCTGCTGGTCGCCCCCGGCGACGGCCGGGCCACCGCCCTCTACACCGGTTCGCCGAAGTACGAGCAGTTGGTCGCTCTGCTCGACGCCTACAACCAGCCCCAGGGATCGCTCAAGCCGCCGGCCGGCGCCGGTGACGGCGGGCCGGCCGGCACCGACGACGTGTCCGGCGCGGGCGTGACCCTGACCTGGCTGATGCACGACGTCCAGGTCTGGCGGATCGATCGGGTGTATCCCGACGCTCGCGGTGGCCCGCTGATCTCGACCCAGCAGGACTTCAGCTCGGGCCTGGTCAGCGCTTCACCGATCGTCTGGCACCGGGCCGCCCGGCCGCAGGTGCTGACCCGGCTGCTGGACCGGCTCGGAGTGGGTTCGCCGGCCACCGCCGCCACCCGAACCACGTCCGGCGGTGCTGATCCGAGCCCGGACCGGACCGGAGCCGGTTCGGTGGCTGATTCGCCGGCGAGTACCCCGGCCTCGGCCGGACGGTCCGGTCCGGCCCTCGGCGGCTGGGGCTACGGCGCTCTGGGGCTGCTGCTCGGCGTCGGGAGCACGCTCACGCTGCGGCGCCGCCGGCCCCGGTCGGAGGCCGACCGGGACGACGCCGGCCCGGGCCCCGCGGCCGAGTCGTGGCCCGCCGCCGGGGGCTCGCCGCCACGGGAGACGCTGGCGTCGCCCGGCCCTGAGGCAACCGGGGCGATTCGCTCCTGACCGGTCAGGCCGGCCCGAACCGCGCCGAGGCCAGCCATCCCTGCAGGACGAGTGCCAGTTGTTCCGGCTGGTCGAACTGGATCAGGTGCCCGGCGCCCTCGATCAGTCGCAGTTGGGCCCCGGGAACGAGCTCGGCCAGCCGGTGGGCTCGGTCGACCGGGATCCAGCTGTCCTCGACCCCCCAGACCACGAGCAGCGGTAGGTCCAGGTTCGGGTAGGCCGGTTCGATCTCGTCGGTGTGGGCCTGGTCGGCCTGGGCGATCTGGCGGTAGAAGGCGGCCTGGCCGGCGGCGTCGAGCCAGGGTGACGTCACCAGTTCGAGGTGGGCCGGCGACAGGCCGACGTGGCTGGCTCCCCGGACGTAGGCCCGCACCAGCCCGGCGTGGATCGGGCCCGGGAGCGACGCGAAGACGGCCGGGTTGTCGCGGACCAGCCGGAAGAAGTCCGATCCCCAGGGGGCCAGGGCCACGGCGTCGACCAGGGCCAGCGACGCGAACTGCCGGTCGTGCCGTAACCGGGCCCGCAGGGCGACCGCGCCGCCGATGTCGTGGGCGATCACGTGGGGGCGTTCGAGGTGCCAGTGCTCGAGCAGCCCGGCGAAGGCCTGGCCCTGGATCGCGAGCGACACCTCGTGCTCAGCGTCCTTGGACGACTGCCCGTATCCGGGCATGTCCCAGAGGTGGACGGTGAACTGCTCGCACAGCGCGTCGGCCTGGGCCCGCCACACCTGAGCCGACCAGGGCGTGCCGTGGCAGAACACGACCGGCGGCCCGGAGCCCGCTCTCCCCCACCGGATCCGCCGCCCGCGCCAGACCCATGACTCGGTCAGCTCCATGGCGGGCCATCTTGGCAGAACGGCCACTCGGGCCCGCAACAGCTACAGGGTCAGTTCCATGAAGACGTCGGCCCGGGCGTAGGGCAGCGGGCCGATGCGCTCGGCCGGTACGCGGGTGAACCCCATGGTCTCGTACAGGTGGACGGCGCCCGGGAGCTTGGTGCTGCTGCCGAGGAAGAGACGGGTGGCTCCGAGGGCCAGCCCTTTGTCCTCTCCCCCGAGGAGCGCCGGTGAGCTGGCCTACCGGCGCAACCAGCAGCCCTGCACCGAAGCCGGGTACGAGCCCGACATCGTGCAGGAGGGGTCGACCTGGACCACGATCCTGGCCCTGGTCGGGGCGGGGCTGGGGGTCACCATCGCGCCGGAAAGTGCTGCCGCGGCGGCCCCGCCGCAGACCCGGATCCTGCCCCTGACCGGGACGGACGCGCGCAGCCAGGTGCAGTTCGTTCGGCACAGGGCCGACCGGCGGGCGATCGTGAGCAACTTCGTGGACGCCGTCGAGCCGAAGACCGGCCCGCTCGACGAGTAGGTGAGGGCCCCGCAAACCACGGCTGCCGGGGTGCGGCGCGCGAAAGGCGGCGCAGCACCCCGGCAGCGGGCGGCAGGTGGTTCGATCGGTCCCGGCCACGTGCAGCAGTGCGGCGGGTCGATCCACTGCACCCGCCGGCCGGTGGGGTCCACCAGGACCCGCACCGGGGTTCGACGGGGCGGGGCTACGACACCATGACGGTGACCGGGTTGACGGAGCCGCCGCCGGGCGAGATCACGGTGGTGATCGTGTAGGTGCCGGGCACCTTGAACTTGAACTTCACCGTGGCCTGCCCGCTCTTGCTCACGTTGTCGCTGTCCACCAGCTGCACCAGAGGGTTGCTGCCGGTCAGGGTGGCGGTCGACGTCACGGTCGAGTCCTGGTCGAGCCCGGACAGGGCCACCTCGTACTTCTGCTTGACGCCGGTCGTGGCCGGGCCGGTGGCCTTGGCGTCGACGATCGAGAAGTTCGCGTGAGCGTGCTCCTTGGCCCCCTTCGCGCAGCCCACGGTGCGAGCCTCCACCCGCCGGCTGCCGGAGCCGGCCGGGATCGTGACGTGACCGCTGGTCTGGCCGGGCCCGAAGGTGGTCGCCGCGCCCCCCTCGACCTCGATGGACGTCGAGCAGGACGGGTTCGAGTTCTGGATGCTGACCAGGACGTCGGTGCTGCCGCCGGAAGGAGCCGCGGTCGCGCTGACCGTCAGCTTGGACCCGGCTGGGTAGGCGAAGGCGGCCCCCCCACCGAGGACGGCGGTCGCGGCCAACGCGAAGACGGCCGTCTTCTTGTTCATCAATAAGTTCGACATGTGTTTCCCCTTGTTCGACGGAAGCTTGCGGGAGACGCTCGTCATCCCCGCGTTACGGACGAGTTCTCGCAGGCCGTCAGCGGTTTCGAGCTGACGGTTGCCGGCCTGACCATCGGTTGGCTCAGCACGACTGGAATGGTTCCGACGTCGCCATCGACGGCCGGGGTGGTCATCACGACATTCACCGTGCGGCGCTGTCCTGCCTGGATGGGCACTGCCACCCGCCACACCGTGTGATTGCTGTCGGCGCCGACGACGGGAGCCAACGGAGTCCCGTCCAGGGTGGTGAGAGCGGCGTTGCTGCCCACCGGGCCATAGACGTCGAGCAAGATCCGGTTGCTGCCGTTGTGTGTCTGTTCCCCGGTGAGGCCGCTCTGCAACAGATCGGTGCGGGTGTTGACGTACGACGGCAGCCCGGATCGGGGAGCGGAGTTGGTCAGGGTGACGCTGATCTGACCAACCCGGTTGTCGTCGGTGCAGCGGCCCGGCTGATAGTCGGTGTGCACCTTCAGGTAGGCGTCCAGCTTGTTGCCGCCGCCGTTGTTGATCACGGCCATCGCGAACGGACCGTCCTTGGACGGCAGCGCGCCGGCCACCCGGAGTGGCTTCAGCAGCTGCTGCTCGTCCGGATCGGCGGCCCAGAGCAGCATCCGGCGCTGTTTCAGCGGCTCCCGCATCGCCGTCACCAGGGCCCGCAGGTCGAACTTGCCCACCGTGAAGCGGGCGAAGACCGCCTGCACCAGCTCCGTGGTCACCTTGTCGACCTCGGTCGGGTCCGGCCATCGCGCGTACACGTCACGGCTCAGGAAGTCGACGGCGTTGGTCTGGTCGACCTCGACCCCACGAACCGTCACCGGACCGGTCGCGGCCAGCAACGCGGCCACGACGTACTGGTCCACGCCGGCCACGTAGTTCAGCGGCCGGTGACGGGGGCGGGCGTTCCAGCCGGCCGCGGCCAGCTGACCGGTGAGCGGAAAGTTCGGGCTGGCGTTGAACCCGGCCCACTCGGTCAGGTCGCTGCCGTACAGCTGCTTCACCCCGGCCGGGACGGCGCCGGCCGGGATCGCCGGGCCGCGGTCCAGCTCCCCCCGGGACTCGGCCTTGACCAGGTTGATCTTGCCGTGGTCGGTCTTGACCACGGCGTAGGCCCCGACCAGGCCACCGGTCCCCCGGGCCTCGGCGTCCTGCTGCAGCAGCACCACCCAGGAGCGGGAACCGTTGGCCCCCAGCATGGACGGAACCGTTCGCAGCACCGGCACGGCGTCGGCCAGCGGTCCCCGGGCCGAGGACAGGGCCTTGTTCAGAGTGAGGACGCCGGAGGCGATCTGGGGGTTCAGGTGGTCCGGGTCCAGCTCGCCGACGGCCAGAGCACCGGCCGAGACCGCGACCGACACCTTCGGCAACGCGCCCGAGATCCGCAGCAGGGCGTCCGTGTCGATCCGGCCGCCGGAAGCCGAGGTGTGCTGCGACGCTAGCTGAGGCAGCGCGCTCTCCATCGGCTGGGCGGCTTCGGTGATGTCGGCGAGGACCGAGCTGACGTCGCGGGCGGCCCGGATGTTACGACCGGCGATCGGGATCATCCCGGCCACGCTCCAGACCGGGTCGCCGGTGAGCCGGTGCGCCTGCTGGGCGTCGAGGCGAACCCGGGTCAGCGTCGGTCCGGCCGCGACCAGGTCGTACCCGGCCAGCTGCTGCTGCAGTCGGATACCGTCGGCCTGCAGCTGGACCATCGCCGTACGGGCCTGCCGGCCGCGCACGGCCAACCAGCCACCGGCGGCCACGACCGCGATCAGGCCGACAGCGGCGACGACGATCCACGTTTTCGGGCGGGACAGACCGCGTCCCGCTCGCTCGGTGTGCATTCTCCTCCCCACCCTGGGGAGTCTGACACAGAGTGAGTGACCGGACACTCTAGGTCGATAGGGATGGGCCGAACGTCGGATCCGGATCAAGGTCGCCGATCACCGGCGCAGATGCCCGAAACCTCGCCTCGAGCCCCCCGTTTGGGGCTCTATCCGCAGGTCAGAGGCTTGTGCTTGAATTTGCGGCGGCCTCTCGAAATTCCGGTCGAGCCCGGCTCGATGCCTGATGGCGACACGCCGGGGCGACTCAGACCTCCCGCACCGGACGCTGGCAGAACGACTGCAGCCGGGCCCGCAGCTCCCGGCCGGCGCGGTCCGCAACCACGACCGAGAGGGCAACCTCGACCCGGCGCACGCTGGCCACGACCCCGTTGATCCGCTGGGCCACCGGCAACGCCAGCACCGGGCGCACCGCCTCCGACAGCCCTTCGACATCGCCGGACCGGGCCCGGGCCACGGCCAGGTCGCAGCGGGCGCCGGCCTCGTCGCTGAAGCTGCGCCCCTCCGGGGCCGCCTGCTCGTACGCGGCGACGGCCAGTTCGGCCAGCTCGTCGGCCCGCCCTCGCCGCTCCGGGATCAGGGCCAGCGCGTCGGCGGCGTGATAGAGCTGACGCACCGGCGGATAGGTGAGAAGACCGCCGATCTCGTCCAGGTCGTCGGGCCGGACCCGGTCCCGCAGCCGCTCGGCCTGCACCAGCGCCGCCAGCGTGGCGGCCCCGTCGCCGACCATGCTCCAGGCCCGGGCCTCCTGGGCCGCGACCCAGACGCCCTCGCTGCCGCGGCCGTGCCGGGCCGGTTCGGCCCCCGCCCGGGCGTAGCGCAGAGCGTCCGGAGCCCAGCCGGCCCAGTAGCAGATCAGCGACTGCAGACCGCGGATCCAGGTGCGCAGGCCGTGATGATCCGCGTTGTCGGCACAGACGAACGCGGCCGGGGCCTGGGTCATGGCCGCCCCGGCGTCGCCGAGATCGTGGCTGGCCTTCGCCAGCATCCCGCAGACGATCCCGGTGAACAGGTAGAGCGCGGCCGTCTGGGGCGGGCGCTGGCGGCCCTCCAGCAACCGGAACCCGACGTCCTGGAGCTGGGTCAGCTCGCCCAGCAGGGTGCCGATCGGCCGCTGCGGGTAGGTCGCGGCCAGTCGCCGGACCTCGGCCTCGAACTCGGCCAGTGTCTCGGGGCCGACGTTGCTGCCCTCGGCCAGAGCCGAGAACTGGAAGGCCCGGCGCGAGGCCAGCAGCACCGAACCGGTGGCCGGGCGCGGGGCCGCGCTCGGCGTCGGCAGCGGTGACGTCACCGGGCCGCCGGCCGCCATGCCCACCGGAGCCACCGGCCCGGCCCGGCTGGCCAGCTGGACGATGACATCGCGCTCGCGCGGGTCGAGCTCCTCCAGGGCCTGATGGGTCAGCAGCCGCATCGGCACCGTGCCGTACGCCGTGGCCAGGGCCATCAGCTGGACCGCGAGCGGCGTTCGGCTGCCCGGCGCCGGAAACTGCTCCAGCCGGGACAGGGTCGGCTGGTCGATGCTGCTGCCCTGGGCGTGCTTTCGGCAGCGGGCCACTGCCTGCGGCTGACTCAGCCCGAGGGCCAGCCGGTAGGCGGCCAGCCGGGTCACATGGCAGAGGGAGCGCACCTCGTCGGCGATCTCGTCGATCCCCCGCCCCTGGCTGAGCATCACCTCGCGCAGCCGGGTGACGTCCGCCTTGGTCCACCCGTTCATCGGCCCTTCCCCGTCCGGCGCATAGCCCGGCACCCGGTTTCGCATACGACTCGTCGGACCACCGCCGGATTACCTGTCCAGGTGTCCAAACCTACGCATAGAAATCATGATGTCGCACCCGGTGACCACAATTGGTTTTGCCGATTGACTGAGAGCCATGGCCGCAGGCACCGGCAATCCCGGAGAACCCCGTTCGAGCATCGCCACGATCGACAACTCCGGCCCGCCGCCATCGGCCGAGGGCCTGCGTGAGTCGGCCTTCTTCGTGGTCGCCAACGAGCGCGAGATGGCCGGGGTGAACCACCGGGTGCAGATCCTGCTCGGCGCCTGGCAGCTGCGCCGGCTGGCTGCGACGGCAGCCGAACTGGTCGGCGCGCTGGTGGTCGCCACCGTGCCCTACCCGGGCCGGCAGGTCCACGTCCGGCTGCGGGCCTACCAGACCCGGATGCGGTGCGAGGTGAGCGGCATGTACCCGGCCGCCTCGGCGGTCGGGCTCGCTCCGGACGCCGGCACCCTGCCCGAACCGGTGGACACGATCGACCTGCTTGAGCGACACACCCGGGCCTGGGGCCGACAGGACTTCCACTGGGGCCGGACGTTCTGGTTCGAGCTCGAGCTGGCCCGGCCCTGACTCGATCGCGAGTCAGAACCGGAAGCCGGCCACCAGCTGCCCGAGCTCGTCGCTCATCCCGGCCAGCTCCTGGGCGCTGACCGTCGCCCGCCCGATGGACGACGTCGTCTCGCCGGCCGCCGTGGCCACCCCGGAGATGCTCCGGGCGATCTGACCCGACCCGTCGGCGGCGTCCGAGACCCCGGCGTTGATCGCCTGGGTGGTCGCCGTCTGCTCCTCGACCGCACTGGCGATCGTGGTCTGGAACTCGTTGATCCGCGAGATCACCCCGGCCACCTCCGAGATCGCCTGCGCGGCCTGGTCGGCGTCCTCCTGGATCGTCTCCACCCGCTTGGAGATGTCCTCGGTGGCCCGGGCGGTCTCCTGAGCCAGCTGCTTGACCTCGTCGGCCACCACCGCGAACCCCTTGCCGGCATCGCCGGCCCGGGCCGCCTCGATGGTCGCGTTCAACGCCAGCAGGTTGGTCTGCTCCGCGATCGAGGTGATCAACCGCACGACGTCACCGATCTCCCGGCTGGAGTCGCCCAGCTTCGACATCGTCCCCGTGGTCAGCTCCACGGCCTGGACGGCACCGGTGGCCACCCGGGCGGCCTCGTTGGCGTTGCGCGAGATCTCCCCGATCGAGGCCCCCATCTCCTCGCCGCCGGCCGCGACCGCCTGCACGTTCTGCGACACTTCGTCGGCGGTCCGGGCCACCACCTCGGCCTGCGCCGACGTCTCCCCGGCCGAGCGGCTCAGCTCCACCGCCACCGAACGCAGCGTGGTCGAGGCTCCGGCGAGGCGATCCGCGGTGCCGTTGATCCGGGAGAACACCGCCCCGATCTTGTTCAGGGTCACGTTCAGGGCCCGGCTCATGTCGGCGATCTCGTCGCTGCCGTCCTCGGTGAGGCGCTGGGACAGGTCGCCGTCGGCGGCCCGGTCCAGGGCCGCCAGGACGGCGCTGACCCGCCGGCTGATCGAGCGGCTGAGCAGCACGGTCGCGATCAGCACGATGACGGCGCCGAGGCCGAGCATGGCGAACGACACCATCGTGGCCACGCTGGACGTGTGCGTGCCCTGCTTCTGGACGGCGGCCCGGCCGGCGTCGAGCTGGTCCTCGGCGTTGCCGACGGCCTCGTCGGTCTTGTCGTTGGCGTCCTGGACGGCGGTGAAGTTGGCCTGGGCCTTCACCTGGTCGGCGACGGCGTTGTCGACCACCACCCCGATCTGGGCCACGTACTCGGTGAACGCGGCCCGCAGGGTGGTCTCGATCTGCTTGTCCTTGGCCCTCAGGTCGAGCTTGGCCAGGGCGTCGAGCTTGGTCGTGACCTTGTTGGTGTCGTCGGTCAGATCGGCCTGCAACTCGGCCGGCTTCGGGGCCAGCAGGGCCTTGTAGCCGTCGACCTTTAGCTCGCTGGCCCGGGTGTCGAGCTCGCGAACAAGCTGCTGGGCGGTCTGGTACGACCGTTCCTGATCGCGCAGGTGGCCCACTCGCGACCCGAGCAGCAGGGCGGCGCCGTTGCTGAGCAGGGCCACCACCAGCCCGACGCTTCCCAGCAGGGCGAGCCTTCGTCCGATCGTGAACCGCGAGTGAACCATTGCCAGTCAGCCTTTCAGGGGTGGCGAGAGCACGTCAGCCCCAGGCCGCCCCGATGACGGACCTGCGGTGCCCGGCTCGATATCGGCAGGATCCGCAGCCGCCTTGACGAACGGCGCCGCCCCGGTCAGCCGTTGGCGGCCTTCATCCCCCGCAGCTCCTTCTTGAGCTCGTGGATCTCGTCGCGCAGCCGGGCGGCCAGCTCGAACTGCAGCTCGGTCGCGGCCGCGTGCATCTGATCGGTCAGCTGCTGGATCAGATCGGCCAGGTCGGCCGCGGGCAGGTTGACCAGGTCGGTGGCGTGCCGGCCGGCCACGCCGCCACCCATTCCGGACACCGGCGCCTTGCCCCGGCTGCGCTGCCGGCCGCCACCGATCAGCTCCTCGGTGTCGGCGTCCTCCCGGTTGAGAAGGTCGGTGATGTCCTGAATCTTCTTACGCAACGGGGTCGGGTCGAGCCCGCGCTCGGTGTTGTAGGCGACCTGCTTCTCGCGGCGCCGGTTGGTCTCGTCGATCGCCTTCTCCATAGACGGCGTGATCCGGTCCGCATACATGTGGACCTCACCGCTGACGTTCCGGGCGGCCCGGCCGATGGTCTGGATCAGCGCCGTGGCCGAGCGCAGGAAGCCTTCCTTGTCGGCGTCCAGGATGCTGACCAGGGAGACCTCGGGCAGGTCGAGCCCCTCCCGCAGCAGGTTGATCCCGACCAGCACGTCGAAGTCGCCCTTGCGGAGCTCGCGCAGCAGCTCGACCCGACGCAGGGTGTCGACCTCGGAGTGCAGGTACCGCACCCGGACCCCCTGCTCGAGCAGGTAGTCGGTGAGGTCTTCGGACATCTTCTTGGTCAGGGTGGTGACCAGAACCCGCTCGTCGCGGCCGGCGCGGTCGCGGATCTCGCCGAGCAGGTCGTCGATCTGGCCCTTGGTCGGCTTGACCACGATCTTCGGGTCGATCAGGCCGGTCGGGCGGATGATCTGCTCGACCACGCCCTCGCCGCGGGACAGCTCGTAGGCGCCCGGCGTGGCCGACAGGTAGACGGTCTGGCCGATCCGATCCTGGAACTCCTCCCACTTGAGCGGGCGGTTGTCCATCGCGCTCGGCAGCCGGAACCCGTGCTCGACCAGGGTGCGCTTGCGTGACATGTCGCCCTCGTACATGGCCCCGATCTGGGGCACCGTGCTGTGCGACTCGTCGAGGACGAGCAGGAAGTCGTCGGGGAAGTAGTCGAGCAGGCAGTTGGGCGCCGTGCCGGGCCCGCGCCCGTCCATGTGGGAGGAATAGTTCTCGATGCCCGAGCACGACCCGACCTGACGCATCATCTCGACGTCGTAGGTGGTGCGCATCCGCAACCGTTGGGCCTCCAGCAGCTTGCCCTGTTGCTCCATCTCGGCCAGCCGGTCGGCCAGCTCCTGCTCGATCCGCTCGATCGCGCGTTCCATCCGCTCCGGCCCGGCCACGTAGTGCGTGGCCGGGAAGACGTACATCTCCTTCTCCTCGCGCACGATCTCGCCGGTGAGCGGGTGCAGCGTGTAGATCCGGTCGATCTCGTCGCCGAAGAACTCGATCCGGATCGCCAGCTCCTCGTAGACCGGGATGATCTCGACCGTGTCGCCCCGGACCCGGAACGTGCCCCGGGTGAAAGCCAGGTCGTTGCGGGTGTACTGGATGCCGACGAACTGGCGCAGCAACTGATCGCGGTCGAGCTGGTTGCCGACCCGCAGCCGGACCATCCGGTCGACGTACTCCTGCGGTGTGCCCAGCCCGTAGATGCACGACACGGTGGCCACCACCACCACATCGCGCCTGGTCAGCAGCGAGTTGGTGGCGGAGTGCCGCAGCCGCTCGACCTCCTCGTTGATGGAGGAGTCCTTCTCGATGTAGGTGTCGGTCTGCGGGACGTAGGCCTCGGGCTGGTAATAGTCGTAGTACGAGACGAAGTACTCGACCGCGTTGTGGGGCAGCAGCTCGCGGAACTCGTTGGCCAGCTGCGCGGCCAGGGTCTTGTTTGGTGCCATCACCAGGGTGGGCCGCTGCACCTGCTCGATCAGCCAGGCCGTGGTGGCCGACTTACCGGTACCGGTGGCCCCGAGCAGGACCACGTGCTTCTCGTCGTTCTTGACCCGGCGGGCCAGATCCGCGATCGCGGTCGGCTGATCGCCGCTCGGCCGGTAGTCGGAGACCACCTTGAACGGAGCTACGGTGCGCTGCAGATCGGTGATGGGACGCATATGACCACCGTAAGCGTCACCACCGACAATCTCATTCCTGAGCCGGCTCCGAGCCCGTCCCCGGCCCGTGGCCGGGGTCCGGGTCGGGGTCCGCGTCGTGGCCGGGGTCGGCCGCTCGGAGCGGCTCGATCCGGTCCCGCCAGGCGGCGTCCACCTGCCTGATCGTCTCCTCCCGGGTACCGGAGTTGTCGATCCAGACGTCGGCCACGGCCCGGCGCTGCTCGTCGCCGGCCTGGGCCGCGACCCGGGCCCGGGCGTCGTCCTCGCTCATCCCCCGGTCCTCGACCAGCCGCCGGATCCGCTCGGTCTCGGGCGCGTGCACGACCACGACCAGCTGATACCCGGCGGCCAGGTGGTTCTCGACCAGCAGCGGGACGTCGTGGACGAGGACGGCGCCGGCCGGTGCGGCCTCGACCAGGGCCTGGGTGCGGGCCCCGATCAGCGGGTGCACGATCGCGTTCAGCGCGGCCAGCCGGCCGGGGTCGGCGAACACGATCCGGCCCAGCGCCGGGCGATCCAGCCGGCCGTCGGGCCGCAGGACGCCCGGCCCGAACTCTTCGGTGACGGCGGCCAGGCCCGGCGTCCCCGGTTCCACCACCTCCCGGGCCAGCCGGTCGGCGTCGATCACGGTGGCCCCCAGCTCCCGCAGCCGTTCGGCCACGGTCGACTTGCCCGCCCCGATCCCACCGGTCAACCCGATCCTCAGCACCCGCCGAGCCTAACGGGCGAAGCCCGGCACCCCGTGAGGGGATGCCGGGCTTCGCCGCCGGTGAGCCGAACTACAGCGGTCGATCAGGTGGAACGGTCGATCAGGCGCCGCCGGTGAGCTTCTCGCGCAGTGCGGCGAGAGCCTCGTCGGTGGCCAGGGTGCCCTCGGCCGGAGCGGCCTCCTCGGAAGAGTAGCTCGAGGCGGCCGGGGCCTCGGCGGCACCGGTCGCGACGGCCTCGGCCTCGGCCGCCTTGGCGTCCTCGATCTGCTTGCGGTGCGCCACCCACTTCTCGTGGGCCTCGGCGTACTGCGCCTCCCAGGCCTCGCGCTGGGTCTCGAACCCCTCGAGCCAGTCGTTGGTCTCGGGGTCGAAGCCCTCGGGGTACTTGTAGTTGCCGGCCTCGTCGTACTCGGCCGCCATGCCGTACAGCGCCGGGTCGAACGTCTCCGCGCCCGCACCCGAGCCGGCCTCGTTGGCCTGCTTGAGCGAGAGGGAGATCCGGCGACGCTCCAGGTCGATGTCGATCACCTTGACGAAGATCGGGTCGTTGACCTGGACGACCTGCTCCGGGATCTCGACGTGGCGCTCGGCCAGCTCGGAGATGTGGACCAGGCCCTCGATGCCCTCGTCGACACGGACGAACGCACCGAACGGCACCAGCTTGGTGACCTTGCCCGGCACGACCTGGCCGATGGCGTGGGTGCGGGCGAACTGCTGCCACGGGTCTTCCTGGGTGGCCTTGAGCGACAGCGAGACGCGCTCGCGGTCCATGTCGACGTCGAGAACCTCGACGGTGACCTCCTGGCCGACCTCGACGACCTCACCCGGGTGGTCGATGTGCTTCCACGACAGCTCGGACACGTGGACCAGCCCGTCGACCCCACCGAGGTCGACGAAGGCGCCGAAGTTGACGATCGAGGACACCACGCCGGAGCGGACCTGGCCCTTCTGCAGGGTCTGCAGGAAGGTCTGGCGCACCTCCGACTGGGTCTGCTCGAGCCAGGCGCGGCGGGACAGGACCACGTTGTTGCGGTTCTTGTCCAGCTCGATGATCTTGGCCTCGATCTGCTTGCCGACGTACGGCTGCAGGTCGCGGACCCGGCGCATCTCCACCAGCGAGGCGGGCAGGAAGCCGCGCAGGCCGATGTCGAGGATCAGACCGCCCTTGACGACCTCGATCACCGTTCCGGTGACGATGCCGTCCTCTTCCTTGATCTTCTCGATCGTGCCCCACGCCCGCTCGTACTGCGCGCGCTTCTTCGACAGGATCAGGCGCCCCTCCTTGTCCTCCTTCTGGAGAACAAGGGCTTCGATCTCGTCGCCGACGCTGACGACCTCGTTGGGGTCGACGTCGTGCTTGATCGAGAGCTCGCGGGAGGGGATCACACCCTCTGTCTTGTAGCCGATGTCGAGCAGCACCTCGTCGCGATCGACCTTGACGATCGTTCCGGAGACGATGTCGCCGTCGTTGAAGTACTTGATCGTCTCGTCAATGGCGGCGAGGAAGTCCTCTTCGCTGCCAATGTCGTTGATCGCAACCTGGGGTGTTGTGCGCGCCTTCTCGGCCGTGCTGGCGGTCATTTAGAGGGGACTCCGATGCGGACTGGAATAGGTGTGAGTATGGACAGCGGCGCAAAGGTCCGGGATGAACCCGGGCGCGCAGTCCGAGGAGCCCCGAGTCGGTGACCAAACCCCCCGCAGGGCGTCCCGCCATTCGGATCAAGGACTGACACAGTCCGCGCACCCCTAGGTGCGCCGCCCTTACCTTAGCCTGCGCCGCAATCAAGGGTCAAAGCTGACGGGCCCGTTTCCGGATCGGCGGCCAGGCCCGGCACGATCGGCCCGTGAATCACGACTCAGCAGCTCAGACCGGCCGCCCGGCCGGCCCCGACGGGCCCGACGAGCCCGGCAGACCCGGCGAAGCGGACTCCTCGTCGGCCGGCTACCGGTCGGCGGACGCCGATGAGAGCGTCCGGGGCAACCGGGAGTGGTGGGACGCCGAGGCCGGCGACTACCGGCTCGAGCACGGAGCCCACCTGGCCGGCCGGCTCGTGTGGGGCCCGGAAGGGCTGGACGAGGCGGACGCCGGGCTGCTCGGCGACGTGGCCGGTCGCAGCGTGCTGGAGGTGGGGGCCGGGTCAGGTGACTGCAGCGCCTGGCTGGCCGGGCGGGGCGCCCGGGCGGTGGCGACCGACCTGTCCGCCGGAATGCTCCGTTCGGCGCCGGACGACGGCGCTCGCCCGCCGCGCGTGCAGTGCGACGGACGGCGCCTGCCGTTCGCCGACGGATCGTTCGACCTGGCGTTCAGTGCCTACGGCGCGGTGCCGTTCATCGCCGATCCGGAGCGGCTGTTCGCGGAGGTGGCCCGGGTGCTGCGGCCGGGCGGACGCTGGGTCTTCTCGATCACGCACCCGATCCGGTGGGCCTTCCCGGACGTGCCCGGGCCCGACGGGCTGCAGGTCACCCGGTCGTACTTCGACCGGACGCCGTACGTCGAGACCGGGCCGGACGGCCGGGTGGCCTACGCCGAGCACCACCGCACCCTCGGCGACCGGGTGCGCGAACTGATGACCGCCGGCTTCCGGCTCCGGGATCTGGTGGAGCCGGAATGGCCGGCCGAGCTGACCGCGGCCTGGGGCGCCTGGAGCCCGCTGCGGGGCCGGCTGATCCCGGGCACCGCCGTCCTGGTCTGCGACCGGGACGGCGGTGCCGGATCAGAGCGGGGTCGGAGCTGAGCTAATGGGGCTGCACCGGGTTGCTGACGGCAGACTTGGTGTCCGAGCCGCCGGTCGGTGAGCACTGTTCTCGGCAGGCCTAGACCGACTGCTCGCTCTCCCGGTCGTCGGCCGACTCCTCGTCGTCGTCCCGGTCGTCGTCGTCCTCGTCCCGCTCCGAACGGGAGAGCAGCAGCAGACCGAAGCCGATCACGATCAGGATCGGGCCGAGGATCCAGAACGCCACCGGACCGGTCGAGGTGACGAACTTCAGGCTGGCCGCGTCGCCCTTGTACTTGGCCACCTGGGCCTTCACCGTGGCGTCGTTGTACGTGATCGTGCCCTGCAGCACCGGCACCTGGGTGCCGTTGTAGACCAGGCGCTGGTTGACCTTCTCGCTGCCCTTGATGATCGCGCCGGTCTGTGGCTCGATCCAGAGCGTGCGGGTGTCGGAGTAGACCGTGTCGGCCTGGACGCTCGGCTGGTCGGACACGCTGACCAGGCTGCCGGGCACCTCTTCCTGGCCGATCACCACGTTCTCGATGGTCTGCACGTACCGGTAGGTGGTCAACCCGTCGAGCTTCTCGGTGCCGTCGTAGACCGCGGTCGAGGCCTTCTTGGTGTTGACGTCCCAGAACGGGTAGTTCTGCTTCTTGGCCCCGAACGGGAACTTCCAGACCAGGCCCTGGTGAGGCAGGGCCACGCCCGCCGGGTTGGCCTTCTCGCTGATCAGGTAGTCGCCGCAGCAGTGGTTCGCGTAGGCCGTCTTGCCGTTAATCGAGGCACCCTCGACGTAGGCGGTGAGCAGGCCCTGGGGCTGGTTCGCGACCTGGAGCTGGAAGGCCAGCCGGTAGAAGACGTTGTCGCCGGTCGGCCGGGGTGCGTTGGGCCGGATCTCGCCGCGGACCCGGCGGGTCGCCGTCACCGACTGGTTGGTCAGCACCCGGATGCCGCCGTCCTCCACCGACTGGGCCAGCAGGACGGTGACGCCCTTGCCCTCGGCCACCAGGTACTGGTTCGGATCGGCGGGCGATTTCTGGACCCGGGGGTAGACGTAGGTCGGTAGCGCGATCGCGAGCGCGACCAGGGCCACGCCGAGGGCCACGAGGACGAGACCAACGATCCTTCGCATGAACAGCTCCGGTCATGTCAGGGGTGAGCGATCGGTTGAACGGTGCGTTCAACGATCTGGTGGGCGATCTGGGCGAGTTCGGTACGAGCGTGGGGCGACGTCACGACACGTACCAAACGTCATGTGTTCTGGAGCACACTACCAGCGAGTAGCCTACAGGCCATGCTCGTTCGGGTGTCACTTTCGGTGACATCCGCCCGCTCTGATCGGTGGCGGGCACACTGTGTGTTGTGAAGCTGAGGGAAGGTCATCGGTGACGGAGCCGCTCGAACAGGTCAGACCGGCCCCTGTTCCGCCTCATGACCTGGCCCTTCTGATCCCCGAACGGCTGGTCACGGCGGTCGGGCGGCGCCGCTCGGCCTGGACCGCGGTGGACACCGCGGCTCTCTGGCTGACCGGCGTCCATCTGGTCGTGCTGCTGGTGATCGTCGGCCGGGGCTCGCTCTACGTGGATGACCTCCGGGCCCAGGGCTACGCCGTCCAGCAGCCGTTCTGGCACTTCATCATGGGGTCCAACGGCACCCATTTCGCCCCGCTCCCCCGGGTGCTCGACTGGGTCCAGTCCCGCTGGTTCCCGCTCGAGCACACGCCGGCCACGGTGGTCACGCTGGCGGTGCGGCTGCTGCTGGCGGCCGGTTTCTGGCGGGTGCTGCGGCGGCTCTTCGGGCCCCGCCCGGCCTCTCTGGTGCCGCTGGCGGTGCTGCTGTTCACCCCGGCCCTGATCCCGGCCACGACCTGGTACCGGCAGTCGATCACCGTGCTGGCCTGCACGGTCGCCGTCGTGTGGGCGATCGACGCTCAGCTGCGCTGGGTGCTCTACCGGCACCGGGCCGATCTGGTCGTGCTGGTCCTGGTCACCGCGGCCGGGCTGGCCTGTTACGAGAAGTCGGCCGCCATCCCGGTGATCCTGCTCGGGGCCACGCTGGCGATCTTCGCCGGACGCCGGGCGGCGGACGGCGTCCCGGCCGGCGCCGCGGGCCGCCCGGTGCGGGCCGGGCTGGTGGGGGTGCTGAGCTCGACCGTGGTGGTGCTGATCTTCCTGGTGATCTACCGGACCGGGCCGTACGACCAGGGCAGCGGGTCGGCGCCGTCCGCCCTCGACGTCCTGAAGCTGGCCTGGACCACCTGCTCGCGGACGATGATCCCGCTGCTGCTCGGCGGCCCCTACCACTGGGCCTTCCCGGTGCGGTACGCCGGCGTCACCGCGCTCAGCTCGACCGCGGTCGCGTTCTGCCTGGTGATCGTCGGGCTGATGGTGCTGGTGGCGATCCGTCGGGGTCCGGCCCGCACCGGGCGGGCGCTGATCCTGCTGGCGGCCTGGCTGCTGCCGTCGGTCGCCGTCGTGGCGGCCGGCCGGTTCACCCAGTACGGAGCGACGCTGGCCGACCAGGCCCGGCTGTGGGCCGACCTGGTGCCCGCGTTCGTGCTGGTGGGCGCGCTGGCCGCGATTCCGTGGCGGATCGGCGCGGCGGCGGCCCCGGGCCGGGCCGCGACGGACGAGCCGGACGAGCCGGGCCGGCCGGACCATTCGGATCAGGCGGCTGTAGCCGATGTGGCGCACCAGCCCGCCGGCCGCCCCCTCGAACTCACGGTCCCGGCGATCGCGGCCGGGCTGGTGCTGGCCGTGATCTTCGGTGGATCGCTGGTCAGCTCGTTCGCCTACGCCTCGAAGTGGTGGCAGAACCCGACCGGGCAGTGGATCGCCAACGCCCGGCTCTCCCTGGTCAACGCCGAGCCGGATCCGCGCACCCTGGCCACCCCGCTGCCCGAGACGGTGATGCCGGCCTGGGTCAGTTACGCGTTCCCCACCGATGCCCCACTGCTGCTCCTGCTGCGGCCGGACATGCGGCTCTACGACGGCGACGGCGACGCCAAGGTGATGAACGCGACCGGGGTGCGCTCGGCCTACACCCCGGTGATGGTGGCCCAGACCAAGACCCCCACGTACATCTGCGCCGCGGCCCTGCCGGCCGGGATGACGGCGCCGGTGCGGGTGCCGTTCGAGCAGCCGGCCCCGTATGTGACCGGGGCCCAGCTCGAGATCGGTCTGCTGCTGAACGAGACGACCCGGGTCGAGGTACAGGTGCAGAAGCCGGACGGCACGGTGCTGGCCGTCCAGCGGTTCACTGACGACGAGATGCCGGCCGGGCCGCACCGGCTCCGTCTCCCGGTGCCCTACGGCCAGACGATCGGCGCCGTCCAGGTCCGGACCGTCTCCTCGACCAAGATCAATTGTGTCGCGTACGCGCGGGTCTGGGCCCCGGTGACGTCGTGACGGCGACGTTGGGCCCCGTCTCGGTGCCGCCCGGCGACCCGGGCGCCGCCGCGACCCTGGTCAGCGAGCACTCGAGCGAGCCCCGCCACGACCTGCCGGTGCTGGAGGTGTTCCGCGGGCTGGCCGCGCTGATGGTCGTCTTCACCCATGTCGGTTTCATCGCCGGGCCGGGGGTGGCCGGGCCCTGGGCGGGCTGGCTGTCCCGGCTCGACTTCGGCGTCGCGCTGTTCTTCCTGCTGTCCGGGTTCCTGCTGTTCCGGCCGTTCGTGCAGGCCGCCTACGGCCGTCGGCCCGAGGTGGAGCTGGGCAGCTACCTTCGCCGGCGGCTGATCCGGATCTACCCGGCGTTCCTGGTCGTGCTGGTCTTCGACTACCTGATCACCCCGGCGGCCCGGCAGGCCAGCGGCTCCTTGTGGGTGCAGACCCTGTTCATGGTGCAGAACTACCCGGTCAACTTCGTGAACCAGTTACCCGGGCAGGTCCAGTCCTGGAGCCTGGCCGTGGAGCTGTCGTTCTACCTGGCTCTGCCGTTCCTGGCCGTGGGGGTGCTCGGCCGGCGGACGGCGGCGGCCGAGGCCTCGGCCCGGCTGGCCGCCCGGCGGGCGGAGGTGGTCGGGCTCAGCCCGGAACAGGCTCGGCGGGCGGCGACGGCCCGGCGCAACCGGCGTTGGTCACCCCGGTCGGCCGACGTCCGGCAGTGGCCGCTGAGGCTGGCCGCCGCCCGGCCGGGAATCGTGCTCGCGGCCCTCGCCCTGCTGGCCGTGGGCTGGCGGGTCTACTACCTATACCGGGGTGGGCTGAACAGTCAGATGCTCTGGCTGCCGGGCTTTCTCGACTGGTTCGGGGCCGGCATGGCGCTGGCCTGGCTGCGCGAGCGCGGCACGCCGGTGCCGTTGCTGCTGCGCCACGTGGCCGATGCTCCGGGGGCCTGCTGGTCGCTGGCCCTGGCCGGATTCTGGCTCGGCACCACGATGCTGGCCGGCCCCTTCGGCCTCGAAGGACCGACGTCGGCCGAGGCGATGTTCAAGCACCTGCTCTTCGTCGTCGTGGCCGTGCTGCTGTTGCTGCCGGCCGTGTTCGGCGACCCGGCCGCGCGCTGGCGCACGGTCGCCGGCAACCGGCTGTTCCGGTGGCTGGGCCGGATCAGCTTCGGCGTGTTCCTCTGGCACCCGATGCTGATGGACGCCGTCCGCTCGCTCCTAGGGCTGGATGCCTTCAGCGGTGGCTTCTGGATCACGCTGATCCTGACCCTGGCCGCCAGCCTGATCGCCGGCAGCCTGTCGTGGAAATACGTCGAGGAGCCGGCTCAGCGGCGCTGGCGCAACGGCCGGCGCCGAACCCGTCCGGAGCCGGCCGGCTAACCGACCAGCCGTTCCAGGGTGGCCCGGGCCCCGACCGAGTGCAACGACTCCAAAGTCTCCAGGTAGGCGCTGGTGAACCGGTCGTCGTCGACCAGATCGCCGAACAGCTCGCGGTTGCGCAGGAAGGCCAGCGGATCGGTGAGCTGGAGGGCCGCCGCCGCCATCACCTCGTCGTGCAGCCGGTCCACCACCACGATCGGCGCGCCCTGCTCGTCGGTCCCCTCGGCGTACCGGGCCCAGCTGGCCACCACGGCCGCGGTGAGGGCGACCGGGCCGCCCCGCTCCAGGTTGATCCGGACCACCGGCAGTAACCATTTGGGGATCCGGTCGCTGCTCTCGGCGCACAGCCGGGCGACCGTGTCGGCCACCTGGGCATTGGAGAAACGGGCGATCAGATTGGGCTTGTACTGGTCCAGGTCGACGCCCGGCACCGGCTCGAGGGTGGGCGTGGCCTCCTGGTTCATGTAGGCGAGCAGGAACGTCGCGAACAGCGGGTCCTGGCAGACCTCGTGCACGAACCGGTAGCCGGCCAGGTGTCCGAAGTAGGTCAGGGCCTGGTGGCTACCGTTGAGCAGTCGCAGTTTCATCAGTTCGTAGGGGCCGACGTCGGCGACCAGTTGCACCCCGACGTCCTCGAACGGCGGCCGGTCCGGCCAGTCCTCGACCACCCACTGGGTGAACGGCTCGCAGACCACCGGCCAGCCGTCGTCGACGCCGAACCGGGTGGCCACGTCCTCCCGGTCGGCGGCGGTGGTGGCCGGGGTGATCCGGTCGACCATGCCGTTCGGGAACCGCACCTCGCGCTGCACCCAGGCGCCCAGCTCGGGGTCGATCAGGCCGGCGAAGGTGCCGAAGCTGTGCCGGGCGACGTCCCCGTTGCCCGGGATGTTGTCGCAGGACAGCACCACGAACGGGGCCAGTCCCCGGGCCGTGCGCCGGCGCAGCGCCTCGACCACCAGGCCGAACACCGTGGCCGGCACGGCGCCGGGCTCGAGGTCGTGCCGCACAGCCGGGTTGCTCTCGTCGAACCGCCCGGTGACGGCGTGGATGTTGTACCCGCCCTCGGTGACGGTCAGCGAGACGATCCGGGTGCTCGGGTCGGCCATCCGCTCGATCACCGCGTCCGGGTCGTCCGGGGCGAACAGGTAGTCGACGATCGAGCCGATCACCCGCGGTTCGTGGGTGCCGTCCGGGTGCTTGACCACCAGGGTGTAGAGGCAGTCCTGGGCGGCCATCACCTCGCTCATCCGGCGGTCCGAGGGCAGCACCCCGACGCCGCAGATCCCCCAGTCCAGCGCCTTGCCCTCGTTCATCAGCTGATCCAGGTACATGGCCTGGTGGGCCCGGTGGAACCCGCCGACCCCGAAATGCACGATCCCGGTGCTCACCCGGCTGCGGTCGTACTGCGGCACCGCCACCCGGGACCCGATGGTGGGGAGGTCGGTCGCGGTCAGCGATGTCATCGTCGTCACCTCTCCATCATCACCACCGACGGGCGGAGGGCTAGAGGGGCGAGCGAAACGGGCTCGCCGGGTGGCCGAAGCGGGCATCGGACCGGCCCGGATGGCCCGGCCGACGCCCGACCGAGAGCCGGGCGGGCACCCGAACCACGGCCCCAACGGTCATTGGGCACAGTAGACCTCGTGGAGACCTCGCCCCCGGAGCGGATCGACCTGCCGGGCCTGCTGCTGCGCCGCCCCCACGAGGACGACGCGGGCCTGCTGGCCGACACCGTCCGGACGAACCTCGCCTGGTTGTCCGAATGGCTGCCCTGGGCGGCCGCGGCGACCACGGTCGACTTCCACCGGCAGCGGATCGGCCGGCTGCGGGCACTCTGGGACGAGGGCCGGCACCACGAGTACCTGGCCGTCGACCCGAGCTCCGGGCATCACCTGGGCAACCTCGACCTGGACCACCGGCCCGGCGAGGTGAGCACCGAACTGGGCTACTGGTTCGCCGAGAGCGCGACCGGCCGCGGGCGGGCCACCGTCGCCGCCCGGGCCCTGACCGAGATCGCCCTGGCCCGGCCCGGGGTCGAACGAGTGGAGATCCACTGCGATCCGGCCAACCGGCCCAGCCGGCGGGTGGCCGAGCGGCTGGGCTACCGGCTCGACCGGGTCGAGCCCGATCTGGTCCGCACCCCGGCCGAGACCGGGCAGATCATGATCTGGGTCTACCCGGCCTGAGCCGGGCGGTTCAGCAGTTCCAGGAACGGCGTCGGGTTGGCGTAGGGGTCGTCCCGGGCCGGAGCCGGGGTACCGGCGAGCAACCGGGCGAGCTGGTCGCCGGCCCGGTCGATCCGCTCGGACAGGGCGTTCTGCGTGCCGGAGCCGGTGCCCCAGTCGGCCGAGGCGGCGTAGATCGCAGTCGGCACCACCTCGGCCCGCAGGTAGCTGAACAGCGGGCGGACGGCGTACTCCAGGGCCAGCGAATGCCGCTGCGACCCGCCGGTGGCCCCGATCAGCACCGGCTTGCCGGCCAGGGCGTCGGGGTCGACGACGTCGAAGAACGACTTGAACAGCCCGCTGTAGGAGGCGCTGAAGATCGGCGTCACCGCGATCAGGGCGTCGGCCGAGGTGACCTGCTCGATCGCCTGGGCCAGGGCGGGCGGCGGGAACCCGGTGAGCAGGTTGTTGACCACGTCGTGAGCCAGGTCGCGCAGCTCCACGACGTCGACCTCGACCTCGGTGCCGGCCGCCGCCAGGGATCGCCGGGCGGCGGCGGCCAGCTGCTCACCGAGCAGCCGGGTGGACGACGGCCGGCTCAGGCCCGCGGTGATCACGGCGATCCGGGTGGTCATCGCCGGACCTCGCTCAGGTCGGCCCCGGCGACGGCGGCCGTCTCGGCCGCGAGTTTGGCCGCGGTGAGGCTCTGGTGGGTGGGCGCCTGCGGCACCCCGGCCGGGCGCAGCGCGTCGAGCTCGCGGCGCAGGACGGGCACGACCTCCTCGCCGAGCAGGTCGAGCTGTTCCAGCACGGTCTTCAGCGGCAGGCCGGCGTGGTCCATCAGGAACAGCTGGCGCTGGTAGTCGCCGAAGTGCTCGCGGAAGGTCAGCGTCTTGTCGATGACCTCCTGCGGGCTGCCCACGCTCAGCGGCGTCTGGTCGGTGAAGTCCTCCAGCGACGGGCCGTGGCCGTAGACCGGCGCGTTGTCGAAGTAAGGCCGGAACTTCCGGACGGCGTCCTGGCTGTTCTTGCTGATGAAGGCCTGGCCGCCGAGCCCGACGACGGCCTGCTCGGGGGTGCCGTGCCCGTAGTGGGCGTAACGCTCGCGGTAGAACCGGATCAGCCGCATGAAGTGCTCCTTCGGCCAGAAGATGTGGTTGGCGAAGAAGCCGTCCCCGTAGTAGGCCGCCTGCTCGGCGATCTCAGGGCTGCGGATCGAGCCGTGCCAGACGAACGGGGGGACGTCGTCCAGCGGTCGCGGGGTGGACGTGAAGCCCTGCAACGGACCGCGGAACTGGCCCTCCCAGTCGATGACATCCTCGCGCCAGAGCCGGTGCAGCAGCGCGTAGTGCTCCACCGCCAGCGGGATGCCCTGCCGGATGTCCTGCCCGAACCACGGGTAGACCGGCCCGGTGTTGCCCCGGCCGAGCATCAGGTCGATCCGGCCGTCGGCCAGGTGCTGCAGCATCGCGTAGTCCTCGGCGATCTTCACCGGGTCGTTGGTGGTGATCAGCGTGGTGGAGGTCGAGAGCAGCAGTTTGTCGGTCCGGGCCGCGATGTAGGCGAGCAGGGTGGTCGGCGACGACGGCACGAACGGCGGGTTGTGGTGCTCGCCGGTGGCGAAGACGTCGAGGCCCACCTCCTCGGCCTTCTGCGCGATGGCCACCATCGCCTTGATCCGCTCGTGCTCGGTGGGCGCCTGGCCGGTCGTGGGGTCGGTGGTGACGTCGCCGACGGTGAAAATCCCGAACTGCATCTCACATCTCCCAGTAGTCGTTGCTCAGTCAACTACATGGAATGGGCAGCCATTCCCGTCGGCCGGGAGTCACTCGGCCGGCTCGACCAGGGCCCGGGCGTAATTCGTCATCGAGCGGTTGTACCGGGGCAGATGGCGGGCCAGGGCCCCGATCGCCAGGCTCGCCGCCTCCCGTTCCCGGCCGAGGTCGGCCAGCACCAGGGCCAGGGTGCAGGTGACGGCGTCGGCCAGCTCGCGCTCGGCGTCGTCGAGCTGGTCGTCCGGCCGGGCCTGCTCGGCGGTCAGCAGGGCCAGGCTCTCCTCCGGTCGGCCCAGGTTGCGGATCGAGCTGGCCTGCTGGATCACGGCCCGGCGGCGGCGCAGCCCGGTCAGCCCGGTGGCCAGCGCGGCCTGGTACAGCGGGACGGCGACCTCGGGCCGGCCGGTCGAGTCGTTGGCCGCGCCCAGCTCGAACCGGGCGATCGCCGGGTCGGGCTGCTCGGCGGCCAGCTCGGCGATCCGGGTCCGGAAGTCCTCCGGGTCGACGTCGTCGAGCGTGGTCCAGAGCAGCGCCATCCGCTGCTCCCAGTCCGAGTCGGTCGTGCTCTGCTGCGGGGTCATCGGCGCAGCATGCCAGCTGGGGCCCCGACCGCGTACGCTCGAGACCTGCACCTGGCCTGGAGGACGGTGTGAGCGCTGAACCGCCGGAACACACCGAACTGGGTGCTGTGCTGGCCGAGGCAACCCTCATGCGCCTGGCCCGGACCCGGCCGCTGACCATCGACGATCTGCCCGAGCAGGACGACCTCGGACGTACCGAACTGATTGTCGGGAGCCTGTACGTGACGCCCCTCGGGGATCTGGAGCACCAGAGATCATCGTCGACCTGGTCGCGGCCATGCGTTCAACCATTCCCGACGGTCTGAAGGTGTTCGCTGGACTGTACGTGGTCCAGCACGACAAGACCATCGTCATCCCGGACGTCGCTGTGGCTGATCCGGGCCACGCCGTCCGGAACGGGCTCGGCGTCTCCCCGCAGGGGCTGGTGCTGGTCGTGGAGGTCACCTCGCCGTCCACCCGCCGCACCGATCTGACCGCCAAGCGGGACCTCTACGAGGAATGGGCCGTGCCCTACCTGGTGATCGACCGCTGCCGTACCGGGCCGGCCCGATCGGTGTTCGGCACCCTGCCCGACTGGGCCGCCTCGATCGGATAGCTCCCAGGTCAGACGGGGCGGGGGCCGCGGACCAGGGAGGCGATCGCGGCCAGCAGACCCATCACCGCGGCCGCCGCGAACACGATCACCAGGCCGTGGTGGAACGGGCCGGTGATCAGCTCGGGGAAGAACTCGCGGCCGGTCAGGACGGCGACGTTGTGGGCCGGCAACCGGTCGAGCACGCCGCTGGGGCCGAGCAGGTTCTGGATCGGGTTGATCCCGAGGAACGCCGAGAACACGGTCGACACCGGCGGCAGCGACCCCACCTGCTCGGCGATCGGCCCGGGCACCCCCTGGCCCTCCAGGCCGGCGGTCAGGGTGTGCGGCAGGCTGGCGGCCAGGCCGGTGATCAGCAGCGAGAAGAAGACGCCGATCGAGAGCGACGTCCCCGAGTTCTGGAACGTGGCCCGCATGCCGGCCGCCGCACCTCGCTGGCGGGCTGGCACGCTGCCCATCATCGAGGAGGTGTTCGGCGCCGAGTACATGCCCGAGCCGATCCCGTTGATCAGGATCAGCAGGGCGAACAGCGGGTACGGAAAGTCGACCGGCAGGAACAGCAGCCCGACGAAGCTGACCGAGAACAGCAGCAGGCCGCCGGTGGCGAAGGCCCGGGCGCCGAACCGGTCGGAGAGGTAGCCGCTGGTCGGCCCGGCGATCAGGAAGCCGGCGGTCAGCGGCAGCAGGAAGATCCCGGCCCACAGCGGGGTGTCGGCGTAGTCGTAGCCGTGCAGCGGCAGCCAGATGCCCTGCAGCCAGATGATCAGCATGAACTGCAGCCCGCCGCGGGCGATCGAGCCGAGCAGGTTGGCCGCCGCCCCGGCCGCGTAGGCCCGGATCCGGAACAGGGCCAGGTCGAACATCGGCTGCGCGACCCGGGTCTCGACCAGCGCGAACGCGGCCAGCAGAAGCACCCCGACGATCAGCCCGCCGAGCACCCGAGGGCTGGTCCAGCCCATGGTGTGGCCGCCGGCCGGCTGGATTCCGTAAGTGATCGAGACCAGCACCAGGCCGGCCCCGCCGGCGAAGCAGACATTGCCCCACCAGTCGATCCGCCCCGGGTGCCGCTCGCCGGTGTCGCGCAGGTTGCGGTAGGCCCAGACGGTGCCGAAGACCCCGATCGGCACGTTGATCCAGAACACCGCCCGCCAGTCCCAGGCAGCCAGCAGACCGCCCGCGACCAGACCGAAGAACTGCCCCGAGAGGGCGGCGATCTGGTTGATCCCGAGAGCCATGCCGCGCTGGCGGGCCGGGAAGGCGTCGGTCAGGATCGCGGCCGAGTTCGCCATCAGCATCGATCCCCCGGCCGCCTGCACCACCCGCCAGCCGATCAGCCACAAGGCCCCGGGCCGGCCGTGGGCCGGGTCGAGCGACAGCGCGATCGAGGCCAGGGTGAAGACCACGAAGCCGAGGTTGTAGATCCGGACCCGCCCGACCATGTCGCCGAGCCGGCCCACGCTGACCACCAGCACGGCTTGGACCAGCAGATAACCCATGATCATCCAGAGCAGGTAGCTGATGTTGCCCGACCCCAGCGGATCGAGGCCGATCCCGCGGAAGATGGCCGGCAGCGAGACGATCACGATCGACCCGTCCAGGGTGGCCATGAACGAGCCGAGCGTGGTGTTGGACAGCGCCACCCACTTGTACCGGTCGTCGCCCTCGACGCCGGCCAGCTGGGTGTCGGCGAGGTCGGTCGCCATCAGAGAATCCGTCCCAGGCGCTCCAGCAGGGGCAGGGCGGCGATCAGCTGCTGCTGCTCGTCGGCCGTGAACCCGTCGGCGATGGCCTCGGCCAGCCGCTGGGCCTTCTGCTGCCGGTTGCCCAGCACCAAGGCCCGGCCCGACGCCGTGACCGTGATCAGCACGCGCCGTCCGTCGTCCGGATCGGGAGTGCGTGAGACCAGGTCGCGGCTCTGCAGCACGCCCAGGCTGGCCGCCACCGACTGCGGGCGGATCTGCTCGGCCGCGGCCAGCTCGGCCGGCGCCGCCGGGCCGTCGCGCTCCAGCCGGGCCAGCACCGCCAGCTGCGACAGCGTGAGCTCCCCGGACGAGCGGACCTGCCGCAACCGGCGCACCAGCGGCCCCAGGCACGCCCGCAACCGCCCCGCCGCCTGCAGCACCTCGTCCGACACCGTCACCATATTCAACAGTCTAGCCTTAGCAGTTGGGACTGCCGGCTGCCGGTCAGCACCATCGGGGCCGGTGATTTCGGGCGAGAACGCCGTAAATTATGGGTGCGAGCGGAGCTGACCGAAGGATGAGAGCTGGAGGACCAGTGGTTGGGGTGCGGCGGGCCACGGCAGAGGATGTCCGGGCGATCGCCAAGTTTCAGACCCGGTGCTGGAACGAGGCGTACCGCGGGCTGGTGGATCAGGCGTACCTGGACCGCACCACGGCGGACGTCCGGGAGGTGCGCTGGCGGCAGCGACTGCTCCACGACGGCGTCGACATCGCCCTGACCGAGATCGAGACCAAGAACAACACCGGGACCGGCGATCCGACGCTGGCCGAACTGGTGGGCGTCGTCAGCTGGAGCCTGAGCCCGGTCACCGATGCTCCCCCGCTGGAACTACGGAGCCTCTACGTCGCCGCGAGCCACCGCGGGCTCGGGGTCGCGGCCGCCCTGATCACCGAGGCGCTCGGACCCCGGCCGGCCCGTCTGTGGGCGTTCGAGGCCAACCACCGGGCGCTGGCCTTCTACCGCAAGCACGGCTTTCGACCGGACGGCCACGGGCAACTCGACGTCGACACGGGCATTCAGGAGATCCGTCTGGTCCGCCCCTGAGCCTCGGATCGGCCTCAAAGCCACAACCCCGGGCAATGCGCCAACGCGACTGCGAGACGCCACCTCGGAGGCGTACGTTGACGACATGTCCGCGGTGATGTGGGGTTACCAGGCCTGATGAATGCGACCAGCACAACGAGCACGGCGCCCGACTGGCGCGAGCGAAAAAAGACCCGGACGCGCAACAGCCTCCAGGAACACGCGATGCGGTTGTTCCTGGAGAAGGGCTACGACGCGACCACGGTCGAGGAGATCGCGGCGGCGGCCGGCGTCTCGCACATGACCTTCTTCCGGTACTTCCCGACCAAGGAGGCCGCCGCCCTCGCCGACGACTACGACCCGGTGATCGCCAAGCTGATCGCCGAGCGGCCGGCAGAAGAGCCCGCGGTGGAGAAGATCCAGTACGCCCTGACCGAGGGGCTGACCCGGATGTACGCCACCGACCGCGAGGCCCTGCTGGCCCGGATGCGCCTGGTGCTGGACACCCCGGCGCTGCGGGCCGGATCGTGGGAGCGGCGCTACCAGGACCAGCAGCTGCTGGTGCTGGCCCTGGCCACGCATCCCGGGCACGCCGAGGACGCCCTGCACACCCGGGTTGTGGTCGCCGCCTCGATGGCCGCCGCCGCGACGGCGATCCGGATCTGGGCCGAGAACAACGGCACCGGTGAACTGCCCGAGCTGATCAACCAGTCGTTCGTCGCCCTGCGCGAGCAGTTGCAGCCGACCTGCGCAACGCCCGCCTGAGCGGCACCCGCCCGGCTCAGCCCTCCAGCAGCCGTTCGCGCAGGTGCGCCAGCCGGCGCTCGGCATGGGCCGGCACCCCCGAGTGGACGCCGAACCGGTAGACCGCGATCTGCTTGGCCGAGCTGACCTCGTGATAGGCCGCGAACACGGTGGACGGCGGGCAGACCTCGTCCATCAGCCCGACCGCGAACAGACAGTCGGCCCGCACCCGGCGGGCCAGCAGGGCGCAGTCGACATAGCGCAGCGTGTTGAGCGCCGCCGGGACCAGGTCGTCGTGCCGGGCCAGGAAGTCGGCGATCTCCTGATAGGGGTAACTGCCGGTCAGGCCGACCGCGCGCTGGAGGTCGCAGAGGAACGGCACGTCGGCCTGGCAGACCCGGACCAGGTCGGGCTGCAGGGCGGCCGCCGCGATGGCCAGGCCGCCGCCCTGGCTGGCCCCGAACACGGCCAGCCGGCCGGCGTCCACCCCGTCGAGGCGGGCGGCCACCTCGACCGCGCGGACGGCGTCCACGAACAACCGGGTGTAGTAGTAGGTCTCCGGCCGGGCGATGCCCCGGCTCATCACGCCCGGGTACTCCGGCCCGTCCTCGGCCCGGCCCGGGTCACCGGTGGCCCCCACCGTCCAGTCACCGCCCTGACCACGGGTGTCCATCACCAGGACGGCCAGCCCGACCGCGGGCAGGGCCAGGTGGTCGGCCGGCACTCCCCGGCCCCCGCCGTAGCCGACGAACGTCACCACGATCGGCAGGTCGGCCCCGGCCGGGACCGGCGGGCGCAGGTACCAACCGCGGATCCGGTCTCCCCGGGCGCCGGAGAATTCGACGTCGTAGACCTCGACCGGTCCGTAGGCCTCGGGCGCGTACCGGGTCAGCGTCGTGCCGGTGTCGGCGGCCCGGGCCTCGGCCAGCCGGGCCTGCCACCAGGCGTCGAGATCGGCCGGCTCCTCGGTACTGATCCGGTAGTCGCGCAGCTCCGGCTCGCTCAGGTCGAACCATGGCATCGGCGGCGCCCCACTCTCGTTCCGGCCTTCGGCTGACCGGCCGATCATGCCAGCCTCCTGCGGGCGGACGGCGGCGCGTAAACCTTTCGCGGGCCCGGGCCGGGTCGAGCAGACTTCGGGCATGCGCATCGAGATGGTGGTCTTCGACGGGTTCGACGAGCTGGACGTGTTCGGCCCGCTGGAGGTGCTCAAGTCGGCCGCCGGGCCGGCCGCGTTCGACGTCCGCCTGGTCGGGGCCGACGGGCCGGGCGAGATCACGGCCCAGCACGGCACCCGGCTGATCGTCGCCGAGGGCCTGGGCACCGGCGACGCCCCGCCGGACGCCGTCGTCGTGCCCGGCGGGGGCTGGCTCAACCGGGCCCCGGCCGGCTCCTGGCACGAGGCCCAGCGAGGGGTGCTTCCGGCTCGGCTGGCCGAGCTGGCGCCGTCCCTGAACTGGATCGGGTCGGTCTGCACCGGGGCCCTGCTGCTGGCGGCGGCCGGCCTGTTGACCGGGCGGCCGGCCACCACGAACCGGAACGCGCGGGCCGAACTGGCGGCCGCGGGGGCGGTGGTGACGACCCACCGGGTGGTGGACGACGGCCCCGTGATCACCGCTGGCGGGCTGTCGGCCGGGCTCGATCTGGGGCTGCGGATCATCGAGCGGGAGGCCGGGGCCGAGCTCGCCGCGGCCGTCGCTCACAGCCTGGAGTACGCCGCGCGGGATGACGTCTTGGTCACCTCAAGAAAGGCGTAACACTTCGGGGGGACGCCGCGATGTAGTCGAGGACGCACCCCGTGCTACCCCTGAGGACTGCTCATGTCGATTCTGACGCCGCTGATTCCGGCTCGCCATCGCAACGAAGAGCCTCCTGCGAGCGATGCCCCGGCCCCGCCCCAGGAGTGGCACGTCGGGCTGTCCCGCAAGGGGATGTTTCCGCACCACGAGGCCAACTGCGCCTGCGCCAAGGCCGCCTGCGGTCTGGTCATCCCCCGGCCCGAGGTGTTCTGCGCCGTCCATCAGGGCACGCAGGAGTTTCTCCAGCTGCACGTGGCCTCGGAGTGCGGCTTCCCGCGCACCAACTGGATCCCGCGGCACAAGAACCGCAAGCGCAACAACGCCTAGGCCCGGGCCAGCCGCAGATGCACGACGGCCGGGGAGCTGACCAGCTCGACGCAGGTCAGCCCCTCGGCCGCAGCCGGGTCGAGGTTGTCGAAGAGCCGCTCGCCGCCGCCGAGCAGGATCGGCACGATCGCCACGTGCAGGTCGTCGACCAGCCCGGCCCGCAGGTACTCCTGGATGGTGGCCGCTCCCCCGCCGAGCCGGACGTCGGCGCCGTCGGCGGCCGCGAACGCCCGCTCGTAGGCCTCCTGGATGCCGCCGTCGACGAAGTGGAACGTGGTTCCGCCCTTCATCGGGATCGACGAGCGGGGATGGTGGGTCAGTACGAAGACGTCGTGGTGGTACGGCGGTTCCTCGCCCCACCAGCCGTCCCAGCTGTCGTCGGCCCAGGCGCCGCGGAACGGCCCGAACATGTTGCGGCCCATGATGGTGGCGCCGATTCCTTCGTCGCCGGCCGCGATGAACCGGTCGTCCAGGCCGGGCTCACCGGCCCCCTCCAGGTCCATGCCGTGCAGCCGGCGGAACGTGGGGGTGGCGAACGCCCATTCGTGCAGTCGGGGGCCGCCGACCCCGAGCGGGTTCTCCAGATCCTGGTTCGGGCCGGCGGCGTAGCCGTCGAGCGAGACGGCCAGGTTGTGCACTCTGAGCTTCGGCATGTCAGTCCTTCGGGTCGGGTCGGGTCGGGTCCGGGCTCGGGGTCAGGTTCCGGGGCGGGTGATGCCGCTCTCGTAGGCCAGGATCACGGCCTGGACCCGGTCCCGCAGGCCGAGTTTGGCCAGGATGCGGCCGACGTGAGTTTTCACGGTCGCGTCGGACAGGGTCAGTTTGGCGGCGATCTCAGAGTTGGTCGAGCCGGCCGCGAGCTCCACGAAGACCTCGCGCTCGCGGTCGGTGAGCGCGGCCAGCACGTCGGGCCGATCGGCCGAGCCGGGCGTGCCGTCCGGCAACCGGTGGGCGAAGACCTCGAGCAGGCGGCGGGTCACGCTCGGCGCGATCACGGCGTCCCCGCCGGCCACGGCCCGGATGCCGGCGATCAGGTCGGCGGGCATCACGTCCTTGAGCAGGAATCCGCTGGCTCCGGCGTTCAGCCCGGAGAAGGCGTAGCGGTCGATCCCGTAGGTGGTCAGGATGATCACCCGGGCCGAGGGCACCTCGGCCACGATCTGGCGGGTGGCCTCGATCCCGTCGGTGCCGGGCATCCGCACGTCCATCAGCACGACGTCCGGCTTCAGGGCCCGGGTCATCCGGACCGCCTCGGCGCCGTCGCCGGCCTCACCCACCACCTCCAGGTCGTCCTCGGCCGAGAGCACCATCCGGAACCCCTGGCGCAGCAGCGACTGGTCGTCGGCGAGCAGGATGCTGATCGTCATCGGCCGGGCGTCTCCTGAAGGGTGAGGTGCGAGACGACCCGCCAGCCGCCGTCGGACTGCCGGCCGGATTCGACCGTGCCCCCGAAAACGGCAGCGCGCTCGCGCATTCCGGCCAGCCCACGACCGGTTCCGGACGCGGTCGGGCCGAGGCGGGCGGCCGGCGGAGAGCTCGGGGTCTCGTCGTCGTTCTCGACCTCGATGTCGATCCCGTCCGGACGGTAGCGCAAGGTCACGGTGGCCCGGGTGGCGGCCCGGGCGTGCTTGAGCACGTTGGTCAGCCCCTCCTGAACCATCCGGAACACCGCCAGCTGGGCGCCGGGGGCCAGGGCCGGCTGCTCTCCAGTCACCACCAGGTCCACCGCCAGGCCGGCCGCGCGCACCTGGGTGACCAGGTCGTCGAGCTGAGCGATCCCGGGCTGAGGAGCAAGATCGGCCCCGTCGGACCCCAGCGCCTGGTCCTGGTCGCCGAGCAGCCGGCGCACCTCGCCCAGGGCCTGCCGGCCCAGCGCCGAGGCCTGGCCCATGGTGCTGCGCGCGGCGTCCGGGTCCCGGCCGACCGCCGCCGCCGCGCCGTCGCTCAACGCGATCATCACCGAGAGGCTGTGGGCCACGATGTCGTGCATCTCCCGGGAGATCCGGGCCCGCTCACCGGCCACCGCGATCAGGGCCTGCTGGTCGCGCTCGCGCTCGGCGGTGGCGGCCCGCTCCAGCACCGAGGCCAGGTAGGCCCGACGGGTGCGCAGGTAGGCCCCGGACAGCCAGGCCGCGGCGACCGTACCGGTGAGGAAGATCGCCCCGGTCAGACGGTGGTCGGTCGGCGTCCAGCGCCAGATCGCCATCACCACCCCGAGCTCGGCGATCAGCACGCCGGCGGCCAGCACCCGCCGCCGCGGCTCGTAGGCCCCCAGGGCGTAGAGCGCACCGAGAACGGCGAAGTCGCCGCCGGCGACGACGTTGCTGAGCCACTGCAGCAGAGCGATCGCGGCCACGACCGCGAACACCAGAGCCGGCCGGCGCCGGCGCCACAGCAGAGGCAGCGCCAGCGCGACGGTGAACCCCAGGGCCCACGAGCCGCGGTTGCCCTGGTCGAAGTGGTCGTTGACCAGCCCGACGGCGAGGAGCGAGACCACGACCGCGACGTCCACCAGCTGCTCGCGCCCCGGTCGCCGGACGTGGCCGGGCCACCAGCCCCCCGACGACCCGACCACGTCCATCCCCCCATCCTGGTGCATCACCTGCTCACCGACGGCTCTTGCCGATCAGCCGTCGTGCCGTCCGAGCAGCACCCGGCCAGCCCCGAGAGCAGCCTCGGGCGGCCGTCGAGCGGCGGGATGAGTTCGCGCCGTCCATCTCGCGGTACATCGGCGTAGCCGGGTACGCCGATGTGATGACCCCGGCGGTTCGGGTCGCCCGAATCATCCGGTCCGCCGGGAAAAGTGTTCGGCTGATCGCGTGCAGTGACACTGAACGACTGTCCCGGTCCGAATGAGTCACTTAACGTCATCGGGGGAACGCCGACGGTAGGCGTCCGTGACAGGAGAACCTCGTGACCTTCCGCTCCATCGCCACCACCGCCGTCCTCGCGGCCACTGTCGGCGCTGCGGCCCTGGTGGCCCTGCCCGGCTCCGCGGCCCAGGCCGAGACCGCCCTGCCGTTCGGCACCCCGACGGTCAAGAGCCTCGGCCTGACCAGCCCGGTCCGCGACATGGTGCTGGCCGGCGGCAAGCTCTGGGTGAGCACCGGCAACGAGGTCGACGTGTTCTCCACCGCCGGGGCCAAGCTCGGCGTGGTCACCGGTCTGCTCGGCGCGAGCGACCTGACCGCCTCGCCCGACGGCACCGGGGTCTACGTGGCGCTGGCGCAGGACTCACGGATCATCACGCTCAGCACGGCCACGACGGCCCAGACCGCAGCCTGGACGACCAGCCCCTGCCCGACCCATCTGGCCCTGGCCGCGGGCCGGTTGTTCTACTCCTACGGCTGCGGCGGTTCCGGCGCGGGCCTGACCTCGCTCGACCCGGCCGACGGCAGCGCCGGCCCGGTGGTCGCCACGCTCGCCTCGGCGGTGGCCCTGGCCGGCGCGGGCAGCACCCTGATCACCGCCGACCAGAGCGGCTCGCCGACCGCCATGACCAGCTACCTGGCCACGGCCGACGGAACGGCGACCGAGCAGGCCTCGATGCGCACCGGCGAGGGCTACGACTTCGCCCTGTCGCCGGACGGCAGCACGCTGATCGTCACCGGCTACGACTCCGGCTACACGATCGAGCGGTTCAAGACCGTCGACCTCAGCGCCGCCGGCACCTTCGAGATGGGCTACTACCCGAAGGCGGTGGCCTACTCCCCCGACGGCACGACCTTCGCCGGGGCCATCACCTCGAACCCGGACGACTTCATCCGGGTGATCAACAGCAACTCCGGCACCCTGATCGGCCACAGCACGGTCGCGGGCACGAACCCGGGGATCGTGTCCGGCACGTTGCAGTACTCGGCGGACGGAACCCGGCTGTACGGCGTGGTCCCCGCCGACGGCACGGCGAAGCTGATCATCGCCACGGCCGGCCCGGTGGTCGCCTCGAAGCTGTCGGCCACCGTGACCGGCCCGAAGGCCTACGGCGCGAGCACCACGATCCGGATCAGCACCCCCGGCCGGGCCCGGGCCAAGGTGTCGGTCGTCGTCCCGGCGCTCACCGGGACCAAGACCTACTCGGCCACCGCCAGCGCCTCCGGATCAGTGGTGATCCACCCGAAGGTCACTCTCAGCGGCACCGTCACCGTGACCGTTCCCGGCGACCTGACCCACGCGGCCAAGCGCGTGACGAAGCCGCTCAAGGTCCCGGCCAAGCTGAGTGCCAGTCCCACCGGCTACTACTCGACCGCCGGCGGAATGCGGCACTACCACTCGGTCGGTGCGGTCTACGTCACCCTCGCGGCCCAGCCGAAGCGCCAGGTCGTGATGGGGATCAAGCTGCAGGTCAAGGTCAGCGGCCACTGGGTCACGGTCGACAGCGGCCAGTACACGACCACCTATGAGGGCCGCGGCGCCCTGGTGCTCAAGTCGGGCAACAAGCACCGGCCCTACCGGGTGGTGGCCTCGTTCGCCGGAGACAGCTACAACAGCAAGGCGCCCACGGTGACCAGCAAGACCTTCATCGTCGACTGACCCGCCCGGCCGGCGCTCGGCCCGGCCTCCGTCAACCAGTTGACGGATGCCGGGTCAGCCGGTGTTCAGCGGCAGTCCACCGGCCGGGCGATCCGGCCGGCCGGCCGGCGGCGCACCCTCGAGGTATGAAAATCATCGAGGTCAGCCGGCTGAGCAAGGCCTACGGCCGGCACCAGGCCGTGGTCGACGTGTCTTTCGACGTCGAGGCGGGCGAGATCTTCGGCGTCCTGGGCCCGAACGGGGCCGGCAAGACCACCACCGTGGAGTGCATCGCCGGGCTGCGGGCCCGCGACGGCGGCCGGGTCGGGGTGCTGGGCCTGGATCCGGCGCACGACCGGGACGGCATCCGACAGGTGGTCGGCGTCCAGCTGCAGTCGGGCGAGCTGCCGGACAAGCTCCGGGTCGGCGAGGCGCTGAGCCTGTTCGCGTCGTTCTATCCCGACCCGGCCGAGACCGGTGAGCTGGTCGAGGTGCTCGGCCTGGCCCCGGTGCTCGGCCGAGCCTGGAGTGCGCTGTCCGGCGGTCAGAAGCAGCGGCTCTCGATCGCCCTGGCCCTGATCGGCCGGCCCCGGATCGCGATCCTGGACGAGCTCACCACCGGCCTCGACCCGGCAGCCCGGCGAGAGACCTGGGGGCTGATCGAGCGGGTCCGCGAGCGGGGCACAACCGTGCTGCTGGTCACCCACTTCATGCCCGAGGCCGAACGGCTGTGCGACCGGCTGGCCGTGATCCAGGCCGGCCGGGTGGTCGCCCTGGACACCCCGGCCGGAGTGGTGGCCGGTCTCGGCCCGGCCCAGCAGCTGCGGTTCCGGCTGACCGACCCCCTGGACGAGCGGCTGCTCACCGAGCTGCCCGAGGTCACCGGGCTGACCCGGACCGTCGAGCAGTTCGTCCTGACCGGCACCGCCGACCTGGTCGTGGCCGTGACCTCGGTGCTGGCCCGGCGGGGCATCGTGGCCCGCGAGCTGCGGGTCGAGCAACCCTCGCTGGACGACGCCTTCGTCGCCATCACCGAACCCGTCAACCCAGGAGGCTCCCGATGACCGCCCCCACCGCTCACCTCACCGGGCCCTTCCGGCGACTGGCCCGGATTGAGGCCGTCCTCTTCCTGCGCACCCCGGTCGCGGTCACCTGGACCGCGGTGCTGCCCGTGATCGCCCTGATCGCGCTGGGCAGCGTCCCGGCCCTGCGCAAGGACGACGCGGCGCTGCACGGCCTCAGCTACCTGCAGGCCTATCTACCCATCCTGATGGGCTTCTCGCTGTGCATGTCGGCGGTGAACCTGCTGCCGCCCAACCTGGCCCTGTACCGGGAGAAGGGCGTGCTGCGGCGGTTGTCGACCACGCCGGTTCCGCCAGGTGCCCTGCTGGTGGCCCAGGCCGGCATCTTCGCCGCGATCAGCATCCTGGTGTCGCTGGTGATGCTCGGCGTCGGGGCCACCTACGGCGTGGCCCTGCCCCGACAACCGTTCGGCTTCGCCCTCGGCCTGCTGCTGACCGCCGCCGCCCTGGTCGCGCTGGGCATCCTGGTCGCGGCGGTGGCCACCACCGGCAAGGCCGCCAATGCCCTGGCCATGGTGCTGTTCTTTCCCCTGATGTTCTTCGCCGGGCTCTGGGTCCCGCGCCCGCAGATGCCCGAAACCCTCCGCACCATCAGCGATTACACCCCTCTTGGGGCGGGAGTGCAGGCGCTGCAGGACTCGACCGCCGGGCACTGGCCGACCGGGCTCGAGCTGGCCGTGCTGCTGGCCTGGGCCGTGATCTGCTCGGCCGCGGCCGCCCGGTTGTTCCGTTGGGAATGAGACCATGAACGCCATGACCGCCGTACGGAACGCCGGGGCCGGCACCGGCCGGGCCGACCCGATGGAAGCCTGGTCGGCCCGGATGGACCGGCTGGTCCGGCTGATCCCGATACCCCTGCTGGTGGTGTCGAGCATCCTGGCCTGGTTCACCTACCGCTCCGGGTTCGGCACCGGGCAGCGGTTCGAGATCGCCCTGGGCCTGGTCGCCGCGGCCGTCGTCTGGAACCTCGTGGTCACCGGACCGGGCCGGCGGGGGCCCACCTTCGACACCGTCGCCTTCGTCGGGCACTCGGCGCTGGCCGCCGCGCTGGTCTGGGCCAACCCCTGGTTCGGCATCTTCGCCTTCACCGGGTACCTGCTCGACGAGCGGCTGCCCCGGGCCAATCGGGCAGGCCTGGTGGTCACCGCACTGATCATGGCCGGCTCGCAGATGGCCGGCTACCCGACCCACCTGCTCACGCTGGGCGGCTACGTCATCATCGCCGGCGTGAACATCGCCCTGGCCCTGTCGATGGCCGGTATCACCGACCGGATGATGGTCCAGAACCGCGAGCGCGGGCTGGCCATCGACGAGCTCGGTGAGACCAACCGCCGACTGGAGCAGGCCCTGGCCGAGAACGCCGGCCTGCAGGAGCAGTTGCTGGCCCAGGCCCGGGAGGCGGGCGTCCTGGACGAGCGCCAGCGGCTGGCCGGCGAGATCCACGACACCCTGGCCCAGGGGCTGATCGGGATCATCACCCAACTGGAGGCGGCCGATCAGGTGGCCGGCGCGCCGGGCGAGCGGGAACGCCACCTGAGCCAGGCCCGGGCGCTGGCCCGGACCAGCCTGACCGAGGCCCGCCGCTCGATGCGGGCGCTGCGGCCGGAACAACTGGAACAGGCCGGCCTGGCCGAGGCGATCGAGGAGCTGGCCCGCACCTGGACCCGGACCTCGGGCGTGAGCGTCCGGACCGAGACCACCGGCTGCCCGCAGCCGGCCCGCCCGGAGGTGGAAGCGGCGCTGTTCCGGGTGGCTCAGGAGGCCCTGGCCAACGTGGGCAAGCACGCCGGGGCCTCGAAGGTCGGCCTGACCCTGTCATACCTGGACGACGTGCTGCTGCTCGACGTCCGGGACGACGGCACCGGGTTCGACCCGGCGGCCCGCTCCGACGGTTTCGGCCTGAACGGGATGCGCGACCGGCTGACCCGGGTGGGGGGCCGGCTCGAGATCGAGTCGGCCCCGGGCGAGGGCACGTCGGTCAACGCGGCCGTTCCGGTCCTGGTCGTTTCCGGTGAGGCCCGGTGATCCGGCTGCTGATCGTGGACGACCATCCCGTGGTGCGCGACGGCCTGCGCGGCATCTTCAGCGGCGAGCCGGACATCGAGGTTGTGGGCGAGGCCGGGCACGGCGCCGAGGCGCTCACCCTGGTCGAGCGCCTGGCCGTGGACGTCGTCCTGATGGACCTGCGGATGCCGGTGATGGGCGGGGTCGAGGCGATCACCCGGCTGCGAGCGGCTGCTCCCGGCGTCCACGTGCTGGTGCTGACCACCTACGACGGCGACCGGGACGTACTGCCCGCGATCGAGGCCGGGGCCACCGGGTACCTGCTCAAGGACGCCCCGCGGGCCGACCTGCTGAACGGGGTGCGCTCGGCTCACGCCGGCCGCCCGGTGCTGGCGCCCTCGGTCGCCGGTCAGTTGATGGGTCTGGTCGCGGCGCCGGATGGACGCGCGGGCGAGACCTCGCCGGGCCGGCGCGGGGCCGGCCCGGCGCTGAGCAAGCGTGAACTGGAGGTGCTGCGGCTGGTGGCCTCCGGGGCCAACAACGGCTCGGTGGCCCGGCAGCTGTTCATCAGCGAGGCCACGGTGAAGACCCACCTGCTGCACCTGTACGACAAGCTCGGGGTGCGCGACCGGGCCGCCGCGGTGGCCACCGCCTACCAGCGGCGGTTGCTCGAGTGAGCGGCTATCCCTCGAGCTGGGCCAGGAACTCGAACCCGGCCATCGGGGTCGAGAACATCGGATAGTCGTACTTCAGCGCGTTGTCGTGCTCCTCGATCGAGGTGGCGGCCACGCAGTCGTTCAGGGTCACCACCTGGTACCCGTTCTCGTACCCGGAGCGCATGGTCGACTCCACGCAGCAGTTGGTCAGGAAGCCGCCCAGCACCAGCGTGCTGATCCCCTTGCTGCGCAGGATGAAGTCGAGGTTGGTGCTGGCGAAGGTGTCGAGGCCGCGCTTGCCCTCGATCACGATGTCGCCCTCGGCCGGCGCCAGCTGCTCGACGATCTGGGCCCCCCAGGAGCCCTTGACGAAGGCGTTGCCGTCGACGACGCCCTTGAGAATGCCGTACGGGTGCGCACTGATCTCGCCGTAGCCCGGGGCGAAGCTGATCGGGGCGTGCATCACCGACACCCCGGCCGCGCGGGCACCGGTGGTCACGGCCATCGTGTTGGAGAGCATGCCGGTCTTGTCCATCACCGGCGACACCGCGTCGTGCAGGACGCCGTCCTCGGTGGTGAAGTCGTTCTGGAACTCGATCAGCACGAGCGCGGTCGTCTTCGGGTCGATCGACATCGCAGCACCCCTGTGGCTTCATTGCCAGGACGGTCCGGAACGTTCGCCGGGATCGGAGGTGATCCGGCAGCAAAAAGCTAACTCCGCCCCGGCCGGGCGACAAGCACCGGAACATCGGGCGAACCTCCGCCCGCACCGGATCAGCCGTTCAGCTGATGAGGCGCAGTTAACAGCGACCGGGGACGGCGCGTGCGTCGCCAACCGGAACGGATGGTGCAAGGATCGAGAGGTGACGGATCCCTTGGCTCAGACGATCTCCTACCCGGCCCCTGGTTCCCGTCCCCGACGTGGCGGGTTCGATCACATCCCGCCGCACGTCATCGTGCTGTTCGGGGCCACCGGCGACCTGGCCCGGCGCAAGCTGCTGCCGGGCCTGGCCCACCTCGTGACGTCGTCCCTGGCCCCCGATTTCCGGGTCGTCGGCACGTCACTGGAAGACTTCGACGACGACTCGTTCCGCACCTTCGCGCAGACCGCGGTGCGCGAGTTCGGCACCCACACGATGTCGCCGGAGCAGTGGGACACGTTCGCGGCCAACCTCTGTTACGTCTCGCAGAAGGCCGGCCCCGAGGCCCTGGCCGAGGCGGTGGCCCAGGCCGAGCAGCAGCTCGGCCCGGAGGACGTCTACCGGCTGCACTACCTGAGCGTGCCACCCAAGGCGGCCCTGCCGGTGATCACCATGCTGCGCGACGCCAAACTGGTGGAGCGGGCCCGGGTGGTGATGGAGAAGCCGTTCGGCACCGACCTGCGCACCGCGATCATCCTGAACGACCAGGTGCACGAGACCTTCCACGAGCGGCAGATCTTCCGGATCGACCACTTCCTGGGCAAGGAGGCCGCGCAGAACATCCTGGCCTTCCGGTTCGCCAACGGCCTGTTCGAGCCGATCTGGAACCGCAACTTCATCGACCACGTGCAGATCGACATCCCCGAGACCCTGGGCCTCGACCGCCGGGCCAACTTCTACGAGTCGACCGGCGCCTACAAGGACATGGTGGTCACCCACCTGCTCCAGGTCATGGCGTTCGTCGCGATGGAACCGCCGACCGCTCTCGAGCCGCGGGCGATCAGCGAGGAGAAGAACAAGGTCTTCCGCTCCATGCTGCCGATCGACCCGGCGCACGTCGTCCGGGGGCAGTACAGCGGTTACCTGATGGAGGAGGGCGTGGCCCGCGACTCCGACACCGAGACGTTCATCGCGCTCAAGGCCGGGATCGACAACTGGCGCTGGGCCGGGGTGCCGTTCTACCTGCGCACCGGCAAGAAGATGGCCGAGGGGGCGCGGATCATCTCGATCGCGTTCAAGGAGGCGCCGCGAACGATGTTCCCGGCCAACTCCGGCGTCGGTTCGGCCGGGCCCGACCACCTCACCTTCGACCTGGCCGACGCGTCCAAGGTGTCGCTGTCGTTCTACGGCAAGCGGCCCGGGCCGGGCATGAAGCTCGACAAGCTGAGCATGCAGTTCTCCACCCAGGAGACCGAGCGGGCCGGCGACGTCCTGGAGGCCTACGAGCGCCTGATCCTCGACGCCATGCGGGGCGACCACACCCTGTTCACCACGGCCGAGGGTATCGAGAGCCTGTGGGAGCGTTCGGCTCCGCTGCTGGAGGACCCTCCCCCGGTCAAGCCGTACGCGCCCGGCACCTGGGGCCCGAACGCCATCCACCAGCTGATCGCGCCGCACGCCTGGCGGCTGCCGTTCGAGCGGGTCTGGCGCGAGAAGAAGTAGCCGCTCGTTCTTCCGGCTCAGTTCTTGCCGGGCCAGTTGGCCAGGGATCGGCGAGCTTGCTTCCAGACCGCGGCGAACTGCTGTTCGTCGTGGAGCGCGCCGACCTCGGTGCGGCCGTGCAGCAGCCCGAACGTGAACCCGTTCTCGCCGGCCAGGAACGCCCGAACAGCCAGGTCCCGCAACCATTCCCGCTGGACGACGGCGTCCTGGTGATTGCCCAGCGTCTCCTGGATCTGCTCGGCCTGGTCGGCCAGCCGCTTGGCCTTGGGCCCGGCCACCGGCCGGACCGCCTCGGCCGCGTAGCGCAACCGCTTGGCCGTGATCCGGACCTGGTGCAGCTGGACGTCGCGAGCGGTCTGGTCGTCGACGCCGTCCAGTTCGGCCACCGCCCGCAGCACCCGCCGGCCAGCCCGGCGCACCAGCCGGCGCACCTCGCCCTTGGCCGCCGCCCGGCCGCGGTCGACCAGCGGCGGCTCGGCGATGAACGCTTCCAGGGCTGCGACCAGGGCCAGGTAGCGGTCGCCGTCCAGCGCCGCGACGACGTCGGCGTGACCCTCCTGGTAGGCCCGGCCCAGCTCGAGGTCGACCCGGCGCTGCACCGGGCCGAGCACCAGTTCGACCGGTAGGGCGGCGATCTCGGCGGTCAGCCGGTCCCGCATCACCTCGGCGTCCCGGGCCACGCCGAGCACGCCCCCGATCCACTTCAGCTCGTCCCGCAGCGGCTCGGCCGCGCCCTCGACGAACAGCGGGCGGAACGTGGCCAGCGCGGTGCGCAGCCGGCGGGTGGCCACCCGCATCTGGTGGACGGCGTCGTCCTGGTCGAGCCGGACCCGCGGGTCCTCGGCGATCAGGGCGGCCAGGTTGGCCACCACGTAGTCGATCGCGACCCGGCCCGCGGTCGTGGCCGCCTCGCCCGGCGGCCGGCTCGCCACCACCGGCCGGTCGAGCTCGGCCAGCCGTCGGCCCAGCGTGCGGCTCAGCTTGGACGACGCGTCGCTGGGGCGGGCCCCGGCCGCCAGCAGCACGTCACCGGCCTCGGCCAGCAGGGCCTCGTCGCCGTCGCGGAGTTCCACCTCGATCTCGCGCCAGCTGCTGGTGGTCAGCTCGGCCCCGAGGGCCTCGGCCGTGACCAGGTCGTCGGCCACCTCGGCCAGAACCCGGCCGCCCTCACCGATCAGCCGGTGAACGGTCCGCCGGGTGCTGATCCGGGCCACCAGCTCGACCGGCCGACCCCGCAGCTGCACCCGGACCAGGCCGAGCAGGTCGGCCGGCACCGGGCTCCCGCTCTCCCCGAGCGGGCGGTGGACCTCGATCCGGCCGCGCTTGGCCGCGGGCAGCTTCAGGTGCCAGCCGGCGTCCGGCCCGCCGGTCCGGCGCCGCAACGTGGTGCCGTGCCGGACCAGGCCCAGGTCGGCGCTGTCCAGGTAGCTCGCCTCCAGATCCTGCCGCTCGCCCGGCTCGACCGCCGTGACGCCGGTCAGCCCGGCCAGATCCGGCAGGGCGAACGCCGGGTCGGCGTCGAGCTTGATCTCGACCTCGTGGTGCGTGCTCTCAGCAGTGGTGGAGCCGGTCATGTCCGCGCCCTCCCCGGGTTGCGAGTGACCACCTTAGGCACAGAGTTCGTCCGCTGCCCGTCTAGGTTCCGGGTGTCCGGCCGTGTTAGAAAAGGTGAACAACGGGCAACGATGCTCCGAACCCCAGTGTTCACGCGGTTTGCGTGACTTCTCCGTGAGGGAGCAGCCGATGCGACCGGAAGACCAGCAAGCCCTGGTCAGCAGCCTGCGAGCGAAGTATCCGATCTTCGCCGAGTCCACGGTCCAGCGCTGGGTGGCCAAGGAGCTGGCCAAGTACGACTCGGCCGCGATCCAGACCTACGTCCCGATGCTGGTCCGCCGCGCGGTCGACGCCACCCTGCGCGAACTGGCCCGCACCGACGGCACCTCCACCGATGCCCTGACCCTCAGCCCGGAGACCGACGAGACCTCACGCCGGCCCCGGAGCCGGGTCTGAGGCCGGGTCTGGAGTCTCGTCCGAGGCCGGCCGTGACGCCGGTTCGGCCGGCGTCCGTACCGCGAAGAAGTCGACCCGGCGCCGGGCGCTGAACCCGAGCTTCTCGTAGAGCCCGATCGCGGAGACGTTCGTCACCCAGGTGTGCAGGAACGGCGTCTCCCCGCGGCCGCGGATGTCGGCGACGATCGCGTCGATCAGCCGGGCCGCCAGCCCCTGGCCCCGCTGCTCGGGAGCCGTGCAGACGGCGCTCACCTCGCACCAGCCCGGCGGCCGCAGTCGCTGCCCGGCCATCGCCACCAGCTCGCCGTCCCGGCGCAGGCCCAGGAAGGTGCCCATCCGGTTGGTCCGCACCTCGAACGGGCCGGGCCGGGTACGGGCGACCAGGTCGAGCATCTCCGGCACGTCGCCGTCCCCGAGCTCGATCGCCTCCGGGTCCGGGGCGCCGGTCAGCGCCTCGGTGGCCACCATCTGCAGGCACACCCCCTGAACGGTGACCTGCCAGCCGGGCGGCAGCCCGGCCAGCGAGGCCCGGTCGGCGAACAGCGCCAGCAGGGCCCCGGGCTCGGCCAGCTGCCGCAGAACGGCCCAGCCGTCGGCGTCGATCAGGCCGTCGTGCGCCGGGGCGACGAAGGAGGTGACGTCGGCCGGGTACCGCAACGCCCCGCCCGAGCTCACCGCGAACCGGGAGTGGGCTCCGGTCAGCGAGGCCCGAACCGGCTGGTCGAGCGGGTGGATGGCGTGGGCCGAGTCGGGGTCGAGGTGTCCCGGTGCGATCACCGGCTCACCCTAGGGCGCAGGCCTCCGACCGGCACCCGATCTGCTGCCGGGGCGAGGGCGGGCCGGCGTTGCTACCGTCGGGCCATGGCTGAACCGGTGGTGGACGAGGACCTGCGTGCGACGAAACTGCTCGAGGCCCAGGGCAAGGCCGAAGAGCTGTTCGCGGCGATCGAGGAGCGCGGCCTGATCCGCCCCGGCGTCGGGGAGCGGGCGGCGAGCGACGCCGTCCGCGATCTGGCCGGCGAGCTGTTCGGGATCAAGCGGTTCTGGCACAAGCGGATCGTCCGCTCCGGAGTCAACACGCTGCTGCCGTACAAGGAGAACCCGCCCGACCGGGTGATCGAGGCCGACGACATCGCTTTCGCCGACTTCGGGCCGCTGTTCGAGGAGTGGGAGGCCGACTTCGGGCGGACCTTCGTGCTCGGCGACGACCCGGTCAAGCATCGGTTGCGCGACGACCTGCCCCGGCTGTTCGAGGCCGGCCGACAGTTCTTCGAGTCCGATCCGGAGATGACCGGCGAACGGCTCTACGCCCACGTGGCCGAGCTGGCCCGGGAGGCCGGCTGGGAGTACGGCAACGTGCACTCCGGCCACCTGGTCGGCGAGTTCCCGCACGAGAAGATCATCGGCGACGAGCGGGAGTTCTACATCGCCCCGGGGAGCGACAAGCCGATGCGCCGGGCCGACCGGCTCGGCCGACGGTGTCACTGGATCCTGGAGATCCACCTGGTCGACCGCGAGCGGCAGATCGGCGGCTTCCACGAGCAGCTGCTCGACCTCGGCCAACCCGCCTGAGCCACGCCGGGCGCTCGCGATGGCCTGACCTTCATCTCGCCGTCCTGGCCGCGTCCGGAGCCACCGGCCGGCAGCTGGCCCGGCAGGTCTTCCACGCCGGCCCACTGACCAAAGGCTCGCTCCGCCCGGCTCGCCGGGCGGTCCGGCTGCCCCAGGCTCCGAGCCGGCTCCTGCCCCGAACCGTGAGCCGGGCCACGGTCGCCGCGGCCCGGCTCGACGAGGCCGAGCAGGGCCGGCATCGGGCCACGTCGTCCTCCCGCTGCGTAGCTGAGCCGCCGCCGTCCGGCCGGCCCTGGCGGGGGCGATCGCCGCCAGAACTGCAAGCTCAACCGCCCTGCAATGAGCTCTGACGCTGTCCGGCGCAGAGTTCGGCCTGCGCTTCTGGCGGCGCCTGTGGATTGTGGACAACTTTCCTCGCCCTCGCCCTCGGCCCGGACGGGCAAGCTGACTCGTGCGCCGGCTCAGCCAATGGACGCCCGCGAGGTGCTCCGCCGTTTCGGCGGAGCCGCTCGCCTGGGGCACATCCTGCGGTACAGCACTCAGCACTCGCTCCGGCAGGCGGTTGCCAGGCAGGACGTACGCCGGGTGACCAGAGGCGTCTATGCACTGGTGGAAACCCCACGGGCCTATCGAGCGGCCGTCGCGTCCAACGGGCTCGTGTCGCACACTTCGGCGGCCGCTCATTGGCTGATGGAGACCCTCACGACCGATCCGGTCGCCCATGTCACGGTGCCCAAACACGGCCGGTATCAGTCCCTCCGTGGGGTGAAGGTGCACTTCAATGACGTCGATCCGGCTAACGACCACGGCGGGGTGACCTCCCCCCGACGGACCGTGCTCGACTGCGCCACGCTCCTGCCGTTTCCCGATGCACTGGCGATCGCGGACTCGGCCCTACGCCGGGATCTGGTGACCGCCGATGCCCTGATCGCGGCCGCCTCCGGACGCCGGGGCCCATGAAGTCGCCAACTGCGGCGGGTGGTGGCGGCGGCCGACGGCTCCGCGGCCAACCCGTTCGAGAGCTGCCTTCGCGCGATCGCGCTGGAGGCCGGGATCGGCGGGTTTGAGCCCCAGGTAGTGCTGAGCACCAGCACGCTCTCGCCGAGGGTGGACCTCGGCAACGCCGAGCTCAAGATCGCGATCGAGGCCGACAGCTTTGCTCATCACGGATCACGCGAGGCACTGCTACGGGACTGCCGGCGTTACGACGAGATCATCGCCACAGGTTGGCTACTACTCCGTTTCGGCTGGGAGCAGGTCATGTTCGAGCGCGACTGGGTGGCCTCGGTGGTGGTTGACACCTGCGCACTGAGGATGAGCCGCCAGAAACGCAGGCCGAACTAGCCGGCCAGTACGCTGCCGGCCCCGAATCGGCTCATTCGGCCGACGCTTCGGGCGACCAGGCCCGGTGGTGGACTCGGACGAGCTGGTCGATCAGGCGGGTAGATCTTGGGCCGAGCGGGCGCCCCGGGCCAGCAGCCAGTCGGCCAGCCCGGGTGTCTCGCTGCGGCGGGCGGCGTCCAGCGGGGTGAGCGGTTCCCAGGGCGGTACCCAGTTCAGCTCGGCCCCGCGCTCGACCAGGTACTCGGCACACTCCTGCCGACCGCCGGCGCAGGCACTCCACAGGGCGGCGTTCAGCTGGGAGGGTTCCGGTCGGGAGCCCGTCCGGCAGGCGGCCCGGACCCGCTCGATCAGGCCCAGGCCGGCCGCGTCGATCAGGGTGACCGTGGCTCCGCGCTCGACCAGTCGGAAGGCGGCGTCCCAGTTGCCGAAGGCCCGGGCGTCGGACAGCGGCGTGCCGTTCCCGATCACCGCGCCCGGTGCGTCGATCTCGGCCCCGGCGTCGAGCAGGGCATCGAGCACCGGGACGTCGTTGCTGCTGGCCGCCCAGTGCAGCGGGGTCTCGGTGTGCGGCCCGCGGAACCGGGCGTTGACATCGGCCCCCGCCTCGACCAGCGCCCGCACCGCCTGCGGGCCGTTCGGGTAGTGCCCCGGCCAGTCGGTGGCCGCGTGCAGCAGGGTGCGGGACATCCCGACCGGGTCGTCGTCCCCGATCCGGGCTGTGGCCAGGCCGGGGTGCTCGCTCAGAAAGCGGGTCAGGGCGGCGAGGTCACCGGAGTGGATCGCCTGCTCGACCGCGGAGACCAACGGGTCGTCGGCGTCAATGGTGGCCATGATCAAGTTTAGCTCCGCCGCCGGCGAACTCGTCCCGCAACAGCGAGAACAGCACCTGGTCGTGCCAGCGGCCACCGCGCCACTGGGCCCGCCGGACCACCCCTTCACGGACGAACCCCACCCGGGCCAGGCAGGCCAGCTCGGCCCGGTTGGCCGGGTCGGTCGTCGCTTGCAGCCGCTCCACCCGGGTGTGGCTGAACAGGTAGGCCACGAGTTGCCGCTGAGCCTCGGTGCCGATCCCCCGGCCGCGCCGCTCGGGCAGCACTCCGACGGCGATCTCCCAGCACAGCGAGGTGTCGCGACGCCCCCAGCGGCGCTCCAGCCATTCGACCCGGCCGGCCAGCTCGCCGTCGGCGGTCACCGAGAGCATGTTCTCGGCCCCACCCAGCAGCCCACGCCCGGTGAAGGCGTCGCGCAGTCCCTGATCGGAGGTGTACCCGAACCACTGGTACTCACTGGCCCCGGACTCGCTCGCGAAGGCCGACCCGAAGACGTCGAGATCTTGTTCCTGAACCGGGCGCAGTTCCACGGTCGTCATCGGCCCAGCCTGGCAGAGCCGGCCGGCCGGAACCGCTCAGGCGGCGAGGGCCTGGCTGGTCGCGGTGATCACGGCCCGGCCGAGGGTGTGCGGGATCAGCAAGATGTTCAGCAGAGCCATGCTCGCGCCGTCCGGGAGCTCGAGAGAGTCGACGTCGAGAGCGGTGGCGCAGATGAACATCCGGTGGGTGCCGGTGCCCGGCGGCGGCTTGGACCCGGAGTACTCGGCCCGGCCGAGGTCGTTGACCAGCGCGACCGCCGGTTCGGGCAGGTCGGCGCCACCGGCCGCACCGGCGTTCGCGGCCAGAGCGGAGCTGGTCGCCGGCACGTCCTTGACCGCCCAGTGCCAGAGCCCGCCGGGGATCGGGGAGTCGGCGTCGAAGGCGGTGATCACCAGACTGCGGGTGCCCTCGGGCAGCGACCCCCAGCTCAGGTGGGGGGATCGGTTGGCGCCGGGCTCGTTCCAGGCCGAGGCCGGCAGCGCTCCGCCGTCAGCGAAGTCGGCACTGGTCAGCGTGAACGCGGCGGCCGGGAAGGCCAGGGCGTAGGGGTCGTAGCTCATCGGAGGCCCTTCCATACAAATTTATACAGCGTTGCTGAACATTCAAAATCTACAGCGCAGCTGTATGATCGTCAACATGGATGAGCCCCGATCGGGTCAGGACGCCGCCGAGGAGTTGCGGGCCGCGGTCGGGCAGTTCGTCCGCCGGGTTCGCGAGCACGACACGATGCCGGCCGGACAGTCAGCCGTGCTGGGCCACCTGGCCCGCGACGGCCGGTTGTCGATCACCGCGCTGGCCGAGCGCGAGCAGGTCCGCCACCAGTCGATGGCCCGAACCGTCAAGCTGCTCCTCGGCCAGGGGCTGCTCGATTCGATCCCGGACGAGCAGGATCGCCGCCGGGTGATGCTGCAGTTGACCCCGGCCGGGGCGGCCCGGATGGACGGCCTGCGCAGCGACCGGGCCGGCTGGATCGCCCGGGCCGCCGCGGATCGGCTCACCGCCGAGGAACGAGCCATTCTGTTCCGGATCCCCGGCATCCTCAGCAAACTGGTGGCCGGCGCCGACTGACGAGGTGAGGTAGGACAACTTCACGAGCCGGTCGCCACTTGTAACACGACACCTGCGCTAACAGGCCGGTAACATGAGGACGCCGCTCGCGGCCGGCCGGAACCACCGCCGCCCGGTGCGCGGTTCGCCGCCGGCACACGGCGCCCCGACCGAGTCAGCCGAGAGGATCCCCGCCGGTGAGATCAGTACTGGTACTCAACGGCCCGAATCTCAATCTGCTCGGGACGCGCAAGCCGGAGACCTACGGCCACACCACTCTGGCCGATGTCGAAAAGCTGTGCCGGGCCGAGACCGATCGCCTGGGACTCGACTTGGTCTTTCAGCAGTCGAATCACGAAGGCCAACTCATCGACTGGATCCACGAGGCCGGAGCGCGAGCCCGGGACGGCAGTTGTCTGGGCGCGGTATTCAATCCCGGCGCATACACGCACACCTCGATCGCCCTTCACGATGCGATCGAGGCCACCAGCCTGCCGGTGATCGAGGTGCACATCTCCAACGTGCACGCCCGCGAGAAGTTCCGGCAGCATTCGTTCATCTCGCCGATCGCCCGCGGCACGATCGTCGGCCTCGGCGTCGACGGTTACCGGCTCGGCATCGACGCCCTGCACCAGCTCCGGTCCTGAAGGCCGTCGAGCCGGTCTGACCAGCCAGGTTGAGCCGGACCACCGCCTTCACGGGGCTCCGGACGCCACCGGACCGAGCCAGGCGCCGACCGGCCGGCCCGGCCGGCGCCGGCCACGGGCGGGGCCACGGCCTCTCGACGACATTGCCCGGCCACGACAAACGCCGAAGGCATTGAACCCGGCCCTGGATATATGCCGCCCGCCCCATTGCCCGGCAATGACCGACCGAGATCGCTCGCGGGTCGCACACCGCAGCGGCACTGAAGCCCTGAGCCTCGCCGCCGGCATCCGCTGTGACGTCCACTAAAACCGTCGTCCCCAGTTCGGGGGGCTTGGCTGCCATTTTCCGGCCTTAATGCAACTCATGCCTGAGTAACCATGACACGAAAATGTGGCAGTAATTTGCCTGCGGAGAGTGACAACGGCTACCAATCCGAGACCCGCGGGGCAGCCTCCGCACAGCGGGTCACAAGAATCCCCATGCTTTCCTCAAACCCGGTTAACCCGCCCTTGACCACACGAAACAGTGGTCCCGCGGCGACCGCCCGCGGAACCGGAACGACCCATTGGTCCGGTGACATGTATGCAACGCTATGGACGCGCTTAGTTACACATGCCCCACGGAACCTCTGGTACATTTCCGCCCCTAGCCGGGCAAGCGGACCCGGGCTCTGGCCGAGCCCGTATCCATGCCGTTCCGATACCGGTCAGACGAGTCTCCAGAGGGAGCCGATGTGCACTACCCCGCTCGCCCGGGTACCGATGAGGTTTTCTCCGCCCCGGCCCACCGCCACCATCACCGCACGACGGGTCTGGTGAGGCTGTGAGCGCGGTCGGTGCCGTGGGCCGCGACCAGGCCCGCCGCACTAATGGCAGTAATGTTCCGGTCGGCCGTTCACCTCGCCCGGCGAAGCCGGTCAAGGCCGGCTCGGGCGGGGGCACCATCACCCGTCGGGTGGCCCGGATCCTGGCCCTGCCCGCGGTCGTCGTCCTGCTGCTGCTGAGCCTGGTGGCCGCCGGCCAGATCCAGGACTACCGCAGCTCCCAGGCCACCGCCCGGTCGGTCAAGCTGGCCCTGGCGGTGCAGAACCTAGTTCACGAGCTGCAGACCGAGCGTGGTCTCACCGCCGCCGTCCTCGGCGGAAACCCCAGCTTCCGGGCCGAACTGGGCCCCTCGCGCAAGTCGGTGGACGCCGAACGCCTCAAGGTCGAGGCCCTGGTCCGGAGCGGCGGCGACACCGAGAGCCAGGTCAGCACGGCTCTGCAGCAGCTCGACGGGCTCGACGCCGTCCGGGCCGCCACCGATGCCACCAGCGCCGGCCGGGCTGCCACCTTCAAGTACTTCACCGATCGGATCGCCGCGCTGTCGTCCATCGACGTCGGTCTGGACAACACCTCGGACGCCGAGCTGCGGCAGGGCGTCGCCGCCCTGCAGGCCCTGCAGGACCTGACCGAGGCCACCGCCCAGGAGCGAGCCTTCCTCAACGGCGTCTTCTCCTTCGGAGGCTTCTCCAAGGGCGAGTTCATCCAGTTCGCGGCCATGCGCGCGAACAAGGAGGCCGCCCTGGCCCGGTTCAACCGGTTCGCCACCCCGAGCCAGCAGGCCGCCAACAACTTCGTGTTCAGCACCGGTGCGGCCCAGGAGACCAACGCGTTCGAGCAGGTGGCCATCGACGCCGCCGACGGGCACCACATCGTCGTCAACCCGCAGTCCTGGTGGTCCGGTCTGACCACCGTGCTGGACGACCTCAACCAGTTGCAGGGCCACGTCGGCTCGCAGATCCAGGTCCGGGCCCACGACCTGCAGCAGAACTCGACCCGGCAGATCGGGTTCCTGCTCGGCGTCGTCGCGCTCTGCTTCATCGGTTCCATCTACCTGGCCACTCTGGCCTCGCTGTCGATCACCCGGCCGCTGGCCGCGCTGGCGGCCGAGGCCGACAACGTGGCCGCCAGCCGACTGCCCGAGGCCGTCCGTCAGGTGCAGGCCGACGACCAGGGGGCGGCTCCCCCGGTGCCGCCGGCCCCGGTGCAGATCCCGCGCCGCGCCACCGAGGAGATCCGCTCGGTCGCCGGGGCCCTGGACCGCCTGCAGTCGGCCGCCTACGGGCTGGCCACCGAGCAGGCCATGCAGCGCCGCGACACCATCGAGTCGCTGGCCAACCTGGGACGGCGCAACCAGAACCTGATCCGCCGTCAGCTCGGGTTCATCACCTCGCTCGAGCGCGAGGAGATCGACCCGGCCCAGCTGGCCAACCTGTTCGAGCTCGACCACCTGGCCACCCGTATGCGCCGGAACGCGGCCAGCCTGCTGGTCCTGGTGGAAGCCTCCAGCCCTCGGCAGTGGTCTTCGTCGGTGCCGGTCGCCGACGTCATCCGGGCCGCCGTCTCCGAGGTCGAGGAATACCGCCGGGTCTCGCTCCGCCGGGTCGACGAGGCCCTGGTCACCGGATCGGCCATCGGCTCGATCGCGCACCTGCTGTCCGAGCTGATCGAGAACGCGCTGACCTTCTCGCCGCCGGACACCGAGGTCGAGGTGCAGGGCCGGCACATGGGCGACGGCTACCTGGTGGCCATCACCGACCAGGGTGTCGGCATGAGCGGCGAGGATCTGCGCCAGGCCAACGGCCGGCTGCGCGGTGAGGGCGACTTCATCGCCGCCCCGACCCGGTTCCTCGGTCACTTCGTGGTCGGCAAGCTGGCTCGCGACACCGGCGTCAACGTCGAACTGCTGCCCTCGCCGGTCACCGGCGTCACGGCCCGGGTCACCCTGCCGGCGTCGCTGCTCACCGCCAGCGCCTCGCCGAACGCGGTCTCGGCGGGCATGCCGGCCCAGGCCATCACCGCCGACGCGCAGTCCGGCCGGCACTCGGACCCGTTCCCGGAGCCGGCCCAGATCGCGCCGCCGCACCTGCTGGCCCTGCCTCCGCTGGAGGAGCAGCAGCCGGTCGCCGCCCAGACGGCTGACCCGTGGAACTTCCCCGGATCCAGCCGGCCGTTGACCGCGCCGACCCCGATCAGCGCCGCCGACCAGTCCCTGGCCGACGACCCGGACCAGACCCCGGCCTCCGGCCTGCCGCTGGCCGGGATCACCAACGGTGGAGACGCGGCGATCGACATCGGCGGGCCCGACCCGGTCGCGCCCGCGGCGGTCGTCTCCAACCCGCGCAACACCGGCAGCATCCCGCGGCACACCGGCAGCATCCCCCGGCTCCGGCAGACCACCGGCCCCCGGCAATGGGCGACGGCCTCCGACCTGGCCGCATCTCATCCCGTGGTCCGGCCGACCGACCGGACGCTCACCTCCCAGGGTGGTTTCAGCCCGAACACCGGCGGATTCCCGACGATGTCCTCGGCCGGAACCTTTCCCTCGATGTCCGATCCGCACCTCACCGGCCACGCCGGTGGCGGGGCTCCCCCGGGCCCGGACGCCGAGTCGGAGGCCGACCGGACCCGCAACGGTCTGCGCAAGCGGACCCCACGCAGCCAGCGCGCCAACGAGCCGACCTACACCAGCGAGGCCCGGCGCATCGATCTCGACAAGGTGCCGGCCCGGCCGGCCCCTGTCGCCGCTCAGGCCCCGGCCGACGTGAGCGCCCGGCTCACCGCGTTGCGGGCCGGCCTGCAACGCGGCCAGGGCGGCGAGCACGTCGCGAGCGGAGCACGACCCGGCCCGGGTGGCACCAACCAGCACGAGGTGGAGGATTCCGAATGAGTGTCAACACGCACACGGATCGGCATCAGTTCGGCTGGCTCCTGGGCAACTTCGTGCACCAGACCGACGGGGTGCGCGAGGCCGTCGCGGTCTCGTCGGACGGCCTGCTCATCGCCAGCTCGGACGGGCTCAGCCGGACCGAGGCCGACCATCTGGCCGCGATCGTCTCCAGCCTGGCCAGCCTGGGTCGTAGCGCCGCCCGGCGCTACGACTTCGAGGGCCTGAAGCTCGTGATGATCGAGATGAACCGCGGCTTCCTGCTGGTGTCGGCGATTGCTGGAGGTAGCTGCCTGGGAGTGGTGGCTGAGGGTGATTGTGATCTGGGCCTGATCGGGTACGAGATCGCCTCACTGGCCGAACGTTTCGGCCCGCTGCTCACACCTTCGCTGATCACCGAGTCCCGGCAACAGCTTCCGCAATGAACGAGGAGCGGGACGAGGCGCCACGACTCACACCGGACCCGCGGATGATTCCCCCGTGGCCGCAGAATCCGGGCACGCCCTCGCAACCCTCCCCTCGGCACGCCGACACCGGCCCGATCCCCCGCACCGGTCACCCGGACACCAGCGAGGCGGGTGGTTTCGACGATCTGATGATCAGGCCGTTCCTGATCACCGGAGGGCGGACCCAGCCCGCGCAGGAGGGACTTCGAGTTGAGACCCTGCTCCAGTCCCGCCCGGGGGTCATGCTCGGATCGTTGCGGTTCGAGCATCGACAGATCGTCGAGCTCTGCCAGAAGACAACCTCTGTGGCCGAAGTGGCCGCAGCCCTCAGAGTCCCGCTCGGCGTTGCTCGGGTGCTCGTCTCCGACCTCGTCGCCGACGGATCACTCACTCTCGTCCAGCGCCAGGAACTATCGGTTCAGATGATCGAGAGGATCCGGGATCGTGTCCGCGCCCTATAGCCCGTCATCGGCGCCAGTCTCCGTGAAGATCGTTGTCAGCGGTGGCTTCGGCGTCGGCAAGACCACCTTCGTCGGGGCGATCTCCGAGATCGAGCCACTGCTGACGGAGGCGGACATGACCTCGGCCTCCATCGGTGTCGACAACCGTGACCCCGTCCCCGGCAAGATCACCACCACGGTCGCGCTCGACTTCGGCCGGATCAGCCTGGACGAGTCGCTGCGGCTGTACCTGTTCGGCACGCCCGGACAGGACCGGTACGCCTTCCTCTGGGACGACCTGGTCGAAGGCGCGCTCGGGGCGGTCGTGCTGCTGGACACCAACCGGATCGAGGACTGCTTCCCGGCGATCGACTACTTCGAGGAGCACCGGGTTCCGTTCCTGGTCGCGGTCAACCTGTTCGAGCAGACCCACCGGTTCGAGCTCGGCGAGGTTCGCGAGGCCCTCGGCGTCCTCGACAGCGTGCCGGTGCTGCAGTGCGACGCCCGCCGGCGGGACTCGGTCAAGAACGTCCTCGTCGCCCTGACCGAAGAAGTGCTGACCCGACGGCTGGCCGAACAGGGCCAGGCGGTCACCCGGTGACCGCCGACTGGCCGATGAAACAGAACCGCCCCGGGCGGTCGAAGGAGAACAGCGTGACAGCGGCTCGTACTCGACTCTCGTCGTTCCGGCGGCTCCGGACGCCGGCCCTCGCCGTCGCCGGGCTGCTGGCCCTGGCCGCCTGTGGTTCGGCCGCGCCGGCCGTGGTGCCGGCCCCGGGCGTCCAGCCGCAGCAGTGCGGCGCGGTCAGGATCGCCAACAACGCCTGGGTCGGCTACGCCGCCGACGTCGCGGTGATCAGTTATCTGGCCCGGCACGAACTGAAGTGCACCGTCGTCACCAAGGACGAGGCCGAAGACGTCTCCTGGAAGCGCCTGGCCGCGGGCCAGGAGGACGCCATCCTGGAGAACTGGGGCCACGACGACCTGAAGAAGAAGTACGTCGACAAGGACAAGACCATTGTCGAGGCCGGCCTGACCGGCAACCAGGGCGTGATCGGCTGGTACGTGCCGCCGTGGATGAAGGAGCAGTACCCCGACATCACGAACTGGAAGAACCTGAACGGCTACGCCCACCTGTTCAAGACGGCGAAGACCGGTAACAAGGGGCAGCTGCTCGACGGCGACCCGACCTACGTCACCAACGACAAGAACCTGGTGGCGAACCTCGGCCTCGACTACAAGGTGGTCTACGCGGGCAGCGAGGACGCCCTGATCAAGGCGTTCCGGGCGGCTCAGAAGAACAAGACCCCGCTGCTCGGCTACTTTTACTCGCCGCAGTGGCTGCTGTCCGAGATCGATCTGGTGCACATCTCGCTGCCGGACTACACGCCCGGCTGCGACGCCGACCCCGACACGGTCAAGTGCGACTACCAGCCCTACGACCTCGACAAGATCATGAACAAGAAATTCGCCTATTCCGGCAGCCCGGCGGCTGACCTGATCAAGAACTTCCAGTGGACCAACGACGACCAGAACCAGGTCGCCCGGGACATCACCGACAAGGGCCTCACACCCGACCAGGCGGCCAAGAAGTGGCTCGACGGTCACCGCTCGGTCTGGTCCAAGTGGCTCCCGACCAACACCGCCGACTGAGCCGCGACACCCTCGACGGCACGACCGACCCGCCGGGCTCCGTGGAGCGAGCCCGGCGGGTCTGCTGATCGCCATTGACCAGAGCGTGGCCCCCGGAACGTCGGTGATCTGAACGTCGGTGATCGCGGGAAGGTCAGTGCCGGTGAGCTGCGGTGACGGCGGTGCGGGCCGCCGCCGACGCGCTGGATCTCGCCGTGGCCGCAGCCGCCACCGACGGCGCCGTGACCGGATCGACGGTCCAGTCCGGGTGGCCGGGCATCTTCGGCGTCTTCGTGCCGTAGAGCCAGGACAACAGGAAGCTGGACAAGTTCTGCCCGGACACCCTTGACGCGAGGGCGATGAAATCCTTGCTGGAGGCGGACTTTCCGCGGTACTTGCTCACCCAGGCCCGCTCCAGGCGGTTGAAGGCTGGTGTTCCGATCTGCTGCCGCAGGGCGTAGAGCACCAGCGCGCCGCCGCCGTAGGCCTGGTTGCTGAACACGTCGTTGACGTCACCGCTGAGCGGGGCACCCACCGGCCCGTCGTCGGCCCGCCACTGATCGCCCAGGGCGTAGAACGCCTTCATCAGCCCGGTGAAGTCGGCCACTCCGGCGTCGTCGGCCAGAAACCCCTTCTCGGCGGCGTAGGTGTACTCGTACCAGGAGGCGTGACCCTCGTTCAGCCAGACGTCGCTCCAGGACCACGGGGCCACGCTGTCGCCGAACCACTGGTGCGCCAGCTCGTGCAGCATCACCGGATCCCACACCCCCTGAGGGTATTTGGTGAACCAGGGCGTGTCGTAGAGCGAGAGGGTCTGGGTCTCCAGGGCGAACCCGAGCGTGGTGTCGACGATCAGCGACCCGTACCGGCCGAACGGGTAGGCCCCGACCTTGGACCGCATCCAGCTCAGCTGCTTCTTCTCGACCGGCAGCAGCGGGTTGTACGTGCTCAGCAACTTGGTCGGGATCACATCGCGCACAGTGACGCCGTCGACCCCGCCCCGGGGCACGACCGTGTAGGCGCCGACCACCAGCTGGGTGAGCTCGGTGGCCATCGGCTGACGCTGCTCGTAGGTCCAGATGGTGCGGCCGTTGCTGGTGTGCTTGCCGGTCGGGACGCCGTTCGCGACCGCCGTCTCCCCCGCCGGGACGTCGAACCGGAACGAGAAGCCGGCCTTGTCGCGGGGGTGGTCGTTGGAGGGGTAGACGCTGTGCATCGCGTTGGGCTGGCCCGAGGTGGCCGATCCGTCGGGCGTGATGAAGAACGCCGTGGACAGGAACTGGGCCGGATCGGGCTGGGTCGGGTTGCTGGTGAAGTGCGTGACCTGGACCGTGAACCGGGCGCCGCGGCGGATCGGCGCGGCCGGCGTGATGACCAGCTCCTCGCCCTGGCGGACGAACCCGGCCGGCCGGCCGTTGACGGCGACGCCACCGACCCCGGCCCCGCTGAAGTCGAGATCGAACCGCGACAAGGCCTGCGTGGCCCGGGCTCTCATCGTGACCGTGCCGTCGATCCCCTGCGACGGCTGGGCCGTGGCGTAGCGCAGGTCGAGGTCGTAGTGCAGAGCGTCGTAACCGCCGTTGCCCAAAGTCGGAAAGAGCCGGTCGCCCAGACCGGGGGCACCCGGCGTGGCGGTGGACGTGGCGGTGGCGGCCGAGGCCATCGCGGGCACGCCGGCGGCCAGCAGAACGGGCGCGGCCAGCGCGGCCCACAATGCTGAGGTTCGCGACATTAAGGTCGTCATGCGGCCAAAAGGTACGCGAGATCAGCGGCCATTCGTAAGGGATAGCGGCCAATCTGTGAATAACTGCCGGTTCGAGCGGACTACGACAGAGCGGTCAGCACCACGGTCAGCGCCGCGGGCCCGAACTGGATCGCGGCGGCCCGGCGGTAGGACGGCCCGGTCGAGGCCAGCACCACACCGGCCACGGCCATGCAGGCCGCCCCGAAGATCATCAGCGTCTTGCCGACCACCGCGTGATCGCCGTCCTGACCGGCCAGGACGACCCCGACCAGCACCCCGACGGCCAGGGCGAGGTTGTAGAAGCCCTGGTTGTAGGCCATCGGCCGGATCGTGTCGGCCTCGGCCTGGGAGCCGATCCCGAACCGGCGGTAGATCACCGGCCGGCTCCACAGCACGCTTTCCAAGACGAAGAAAACCACGTGCAGGACGGCGGCCAGAACGGCGAACACCTGGGCGGCGATCAGCACGGTGGAACTCCTCGGTGGGTGGTGACCTTCTAACCGGACCGATCGGTCCGGATACGCAGTCTGGACGGCTAGACTGGGCCTGTCAACGTGGCCGATCAACAGAAGGGCAGGGTCGAGACGCTTCATGGCCAGGCGCAAGACGTTCGATCAGGCCACCGTGGTCCGGGCCGCTCGCGACGTCTTCTGGGTCCGCGGCTACGAGGGCAGCTCGCTCGAGCGCCTGCAGGGCGTGATGGGCCTGAGCCGGTCGAGCCTCTACGAGACCTTCGGCAGCAAGCGGGCCCTGTTCACGCGGGCCGTCGACAGCTACCTGACCGAGGTGATCGGGCCCCGGCTGGCCCCGCTCGAACGTGAGGACGCCGGGCCGGCCGCCCTGGTCACGTACTTCCGCGGGTTCGCCCACTACCTGCGGCAGGCCCCGCCGCCGCTGGCCCGGCGCGGCTGTCTCCTGATCAACACGGCCACCGAACTCGATCTGCTGGACGACGAGGCCGCCCGAGCGGTCGAGGCCTACCGGGAACGGGTCCGGTTCACCTTCCGGACGGCGATCGGGCGCGGCACCAGCACCAGCACCAGCACCCGGCCGATCGAGGACGCCGAGCGCCGGGCCGAGTTGCTCACCGCGCAGCTGGTCGGCCTCTTCCTCACCTCGCGGCTGAACCCCACGGCCGCGGCCGACCTGGCCGACATCGTCGCCGACGACATCGCGACCTGGTCTCGTTCCGGACCGAGCTCCTGACCGGTCGCTGACCCGTTCCGGGCCGGTTCTTGACCCTCGGGCGAACGGCTCCGAGGTCGGACATGCCAGGCTGTGCCCGTGATCGAAGAGCGCAATGTCCTGGGCGGGGTGCTGGAGCCGTGCGGGACCGAGCCGATGACCGGCTTCTTCCGCAACGGCTGCTGCAGCACCGGGCCGGAGGACCTCGGCAGCCACACCGTCTGCGCCGTGGTCACCACCGAGTTCCTGGCCCACCAGCAGCAGGCCGGCAACGATCTGACGACGCCGCGACCGGAGTACCGCTTCCCCGGCCTGACCCCGGGCGACCGGTGGTGCGTAGTCGCCGCCCGCTGGCTGCAGGCCTACCGGGCCGGGGCCGCGGCTCCGGTGGTGCTGGCCGCGACCCACGAGCGGGTGATCGACACCATCCCGCTGGAACTGCTGCGCGAGCACGCCGTCGACGTCCCGGCCGACCCGAGCTCGCTCGGCTGAGCGAAGGTCGGGTCGGGTCGGGTCGGGATCGAGTCGGCTTCAGTCGGCTCGCACGTAGTAGGCCAGCATCATCACTCCGCGGTTGCCGGTCGCGGCGTCGACCGTGAGCTTGAGCGTGTGCGCCTTGGCGTCGTCCAGCACCAGGGACCCGGTTCCGCCGGAAGTACCGCCCAGCCCACCGGCGTCCCCGCTGACGGTGAGTTCGGTGTTGCCACGGTCACCGCCTCGCTCGTCCACACCCTGGCTTCCCTCCAGCACGTAAGCCGGCTGCCGACCGGCCGGGACCGGCAGCGCCAAGGTTCGACGGCTGCGGGTGAGCGGGGCGGTGACGTACCCGGCCAATCGGTAGTTGTGACCGTCGGTCTCGGCGTCCTGCTTGATCACGATTCCGTCGGAGGTGATCCGGTCGCCGCTCAGCTGGTAGAGCCCGAGCCCGAGCCGCACCGAGGGATCGGTCAGCCGGGTGGCTGACGGGAAGGTGCGCAACCGGTATCGCAGCACACTCTCCCGGCCCGGGATCACCCCGAGCTTGGCCCAGCCGGCACGGTTCGCGGCTGCCGTGCCGGAGCCGAACGACGTGGAGTCGGTGGTCAAGGTGTCCGAACTGCAGGAGCTCTTGAAACTCGGGTGACCGTTGATGGTCAGCCCGCCTGCCGTCGAGGAGGTCTTGGGCCTGGCCACGTAGCAGAAGTCATGGATCGACAGGTTGGTGTCGGTCGGGGTGAACCGCAGCTCGATCTCGTTCCGGCCGGCCGGACCCATCACGTGGGCCACCAGCGGGTCGCCGGCGGCGACGTCGTCGAAGGTGAACGGCTGGAGCGGGTGATCGGTCCGGGCCGGTGGGGCCGAGCGGTCGCGGTGCAGCCCGGCCAGGGTCGGTCCGACCGCGAAGGCCAGCGCGCAGCCGGTGACGATCACCGCCACCGCCCCCACCTGGCGACGGCGACGGCGACGGGCTCGGCCCCGGACGGCCGCCAGGCGGGCCGTCCCGGGCGACGGCTGGACGCCGGCGGCCCGGGCTTCGAGCTCGGCCGAAAGATCAGTCAGGTTCATCGGGTCTCTCCCTCCGGGGTGCGGATGCCGTCGTCGGCCAGCGCGGGGTCGATCCGCAGCTTGGCCAGCGCCCGGCTGGTCTGGCTCTTCACCGTGCCCACGGAACAGCCGAGGGCGGTGGCCGTCTCGGCCTCGCTGAGCCCTTCGTAGTAGCGCAGCACCACCGCCGCCTGCTGCCGCCGGGGCAGCCGGCCGAGCGCCGTCCACAGGTCGCGGCGCTCCGCGTGGCGATCGATGTCGCTGGTCACGGCGACCTCGGGCAGCGTCTCGGTGGGCCGCTCCCCGGTCCAGCGACGACGCCACCAACTGGCGTAGGTGTTGACCATGATCTTGCGGACGTAGGCCTCGGGCGCCTGGTCGATCCGCCGCCAGGCCGACCAGGCCTTGGTCAGCGACGCCTGCAGCAGATCCTCGGCCAGGGCGTGGTCGCGGGTCAGCAGGTAGGCCGTGCGCAGCAGGCGGTCGCCGCGGCCGAGTACGAACGCCTCGAAAGACAGGCCGGGTACTGACTCCTCGTCCGGCCGGGTCGTCGGTGCGGCCGGCGGCGGGGCCACCCGGGCGACGGTCGGCAACGAGCTGAGCTCTTCCATCAGCCCTCCCCGGCGATCATGCGTCTGCTCATGCCTACGAGACCGGTCGGCGTCCGTAATGGTTGCACGAGTCGATTCCGTGCATCTTCCCTAAATCGGGCAGTTTCCCCGTAAGCTCTTCTTCGGGGGAATCGGGAGGTATCACCGGGCCGTTCGGCCTGAGCGCTGGCGCGCAGCGGGGGCAGGTCCGGTGGGGGGCCTTCTCTTTTGGCCGGGAACATCCGGCTCGCTCGCGAGCTCGGCACCGGTGATCGCACGACCGGTTTCTTCGCTGCACCACGTTGGCTAGCGAAGGAGAAACACGTGCGACCACGATCCCTCGGGGCGGCCTCGACCGCCCTGTTCACCGGCCTGACCCTGACCCTGTCGCTGACCGCGGCGAGCGCGGGCACCGCCCAGGCGGCCCCGGGCGGCAGCGGCGCCCACGCGGCCCGCCCGACGACCAAGGTCGTCGCCCGGCGGGCCACCACCGTCACCCTGCCGACCGGCGACCACGTGATGGTGTCCGGTTCGTCGAAGAAGCCGCAGATCAGGCTCCAGCCGGCGGCCACGTCGGGCCCGGGCCGGGTGCTGGTGTCCCACCGGGTCGGCAACCACCTGTACGTGATGCCGGCCGTGGCCGAGCCGTACCTGGGCCGGTTCCTCGACCCGGGCCTGTTTGACGTCACCCGGCTGAAAGCGAATCTGAAGGCGAACGGCCACCTGCCGGTGCGGATCTCGTACCAGGGCGCGACCCCGGCCGTGCCCGGGGTCAAGATCACGTCGCACAGGTCGGGCGTGGCCAAGGGCTACCTGACCGCCGCATCGGCACCGAAGTTCGGCCGGGCCCTGACCGCCCGGTGGAAGGCCGACCGCAAGGCCGGCTTCCCCCGTCGCTCCACCCTCTTCACCGGCGTCACCCGGATGGTGCCCGACCTGCCGTCCAAGGCGTTGGTCAAGCCGCACTACCCGATGCACACGTTGATCATCAAGACGATCGGGCCGGACGGCAAGCCTCAGCCCGAGGGTTTCATCGTGCTGATCAACGTCGACAACGGGGCCAAGTACAACGGCTTCGTCGAGGCGGTCGACGGCGAGGCCCGGGTCAGCGTGCCGACCGGCAACTACAGCGTGGCCGGCGACGACCTGCAGTACAACGAGGCCGCCAACACCGGCACGTTCCGGCTGACCACGGTCAACGAGTACAAGGTGACCGGCTCCGGGCAGACCCTCACACTCGACTACCGCACCGCCACCCAGCGGGCGTCGGTGACCACCCCGAAGCCGGCCGACCTGGTCAACTACACGTTCGGCTGGAACCGCTCGGACGCCGCCGGCAACTCCAGTCTCGGCGACTTCTACGGTATGGACGCCGGCACCGACCTGCTGATCACCCCGGGCGGGCCGGCCAAGGTGGGCAAGCTCAGCGTCACGCAGAACTGGCAGCTGGTAGCGCCGGGATCGACCCCGGCCTACAGCTTCGACCTCGCCACCGTCGCCGACCGGATCCCGGCCGACCTGCACTCCACGTTCCAGGACGGCGACCTCGGCACGGTGGACTCCTCCTACTACGGTGACGGCAAGGCCACCGACGCCGGCTTCGTGCGGATGCCGGAGTTCCCCGGCTCGGACGGCGGTTTCGGATCCTTCATCCGGGTGCCGCAGGGCACTCACCGGGCCGAGTACGTCGGCACCACCGGCGCCAAGGCGACGTGGTTCGAGACTCTGCTGGCCAACTACGACTCGTTCGACGACCCGGGCTTCGTCGACGCCCCGGACCGGACCGTCCCGGTCGGCACGACCCAGACGGTCGACTGGCTGCGCGGGCCGCTCGGAGCCGGCATCCCGAAGCAGTCGGGCGACTTCGCCTACTGCTACGCCTGCCGGACGGCCAAGAAGCTGGAGATCTCGGTCGCGCCGTTCCTCGACTCCGACCCGACCCACTCCGGTGAGCTCTTCGGGGCCGAGGACGGTCTGCCGGTGGCCCGGTTCCGGTTCTACCGCAACGGCAAGAAGGTCCACGACGAGGACGACGAGCTCGGTGGCCAGCTCACCGTGCCGGCCGCGAAGGCCACGTACAAGGCGGTGATCGACGTCGACCGGCGGCTGCAGGAGCCACGCCAGTCGACCAGCTCGCGGACCGAGTACGGGTTCAGCTCGGCCAAGGGCGGCGCCGGCAAGCTCCCGTCGACCTGGGCCTGTGGCCTGGGCGACACCAAGAACTGCCGGGTGCTGCCCGTGCTGCAGGCCAAGGTCGACCTGCCGGTCAGCCTCACCGGCACGCTCCCGGCCGGCAAGTCAACGGTCACGGTGACGGTGGCCCGGGTGCAGCACGCCCCGGCCTCGGCGCCCAAGACGGTGGTACTGGAGTTCCGGCCGGCCGGCTGGTCCTGGACGAGCGTCAAGCTGACCTCGGCCGGTGGCGGCAAGTACACCGGCACGCTCGACGCCACCGACTTCGGCGGAGCTCTGGCCGATCTTCGGGTCAGCGCCACCGACAAGGGCGGCAGCAGCTACCGCCAGACCGTGCTGCGGGCCTTCACCGTGGCGGGGTCCTGATGGGGCGGGACCAGGCCGGGGCCCGACCCCGGCCCCGCCGCCACCCCGACCGATCGACCACCAGCACTGGAGGGGCCATGTCGTTCCGTCGTCCGGCGTACCGCTACCGCGCCGTCGCCGCCCTGTTCGCCCTGGCCGGCTCGTTGCTGGTCGCCACGACGGTCGACGCCGGATCGGCCTCGGCCGGGCCGGGCCAGGTCGCCGGCCCGGTCGCGGCGGCGGCGGTCTCGGCCCACCCGTCCCGGCACCCGAACTGCGCCCGCGCGGTCCCGAGCCATCAGGTCCGCTGCATGTCGGTCTGGCACCGGGGCCGGGCCGGGGCCAAGGGCACGTTCGCCACCGCCTCGGCCAAGAAGAAGCGGCCCGCCGCCGGCATCGCCCCGGCCGACATCCGGTCGGCCTACGCCCTGCCCGCCACCGGCGGCAAGAACCAGACCGTCGCCATCGTCGACGCCTACGACAACCCGAAGGTGGAGGCCGACCTCAAGACCTATCGCAAGGCCTGGAAGCTGCCGGCCTGCACCACCGCCAACAAGTGCTTCCGCAAGGTCGACCAGCGCGGCGGCACCGACTACCCCGAGGGCGACCCGGGCTGGGGCGTGGAGATCTCGCTCGACGTCCAGGCGGTCTCGGCGGCCTGCTCGCAGTGCAAGATCCTGCTGGTCGAGGCCGACGACTCCAGCCTCGAGGGGATCGGTGAGGCGGTGAACACGGCCGTCCGGCTCGGCGCCACCGTGGTGTCCAACAGCTACGGGACCGACGAGTACAACGGCGTCATCGCCGACGGGCTGAAGTACTACACCCACCCCGGGGTGGCGATCGTGGCCTCGTCCGGCGACTACGGCTTCACGGCGGCCTCGTTCCCGGCCGTCCTGAGCACCACCTGGGCCGTCGGTGGCACCACGCTGACGAAGTCCAAGGCCGGCAAGTGGACCGAGAAGGCCTGGGACGGCGCCGGCAGCGGCTGCTCGGCCTGGATCGACAAGCCCGCGTGGCAGAAGGACGCCAACTGCGGTCTGCGCACGGTGGCCGACGTCTCGGCCACCGCCGACTCCAAGGACGGCTTCGCGGTCTACGACACCTACGGCCTGGGCGAGGACAACGGTTGGATCGGGGTCGGCGGCACCAGCGTGGCGGCGCCGTTGATCTCCGGCATGATCGGGCTGGCCGGCAACGCCGCGGTCGCCTCCCAGCCGTCGTACGCCTACGCGCACCGCTCCGGGATCAAGGACGTCGTCGGTGGCAGCAACGGCTTCTGCGGTGGCGACTACCTCTGCACCGGGGTCAAGGGTTACGACGCCCCGACCGGCCTCGGCAGCCCGCGCGGCTTGAAATCGCTCTAGTCACAGCATGATTGACGGCCGGCCGATCCGCGAGGATCGACCGGCCGTCGTTGTTCGAGCCATCGGCGGCCCGGGCGATCACACGGCCGGGCTCGCGCCGCCGTCCAGGTTGATCGCCGTCCCGCTGACGAACGAGGCCCGCTCGGAGAGCAGGTAGCCGGCCAGATCGGCGAAGTCGTCGGCCCGGCCCAGCCGGCCTAGCGGGATCCCCGAGCCCGCGAGCAGTTCGTCGTGGACCGCCTCCAGCGAGCGGCCGGACTGCTCGGCCCGGCGCCGCCACTGGCCGCTCTCGATCAGCCCGATCAGCACCGCGTTGACCCGGATCCCGTCCGGGCCCAGTTCCTTGGACAGGGCCTTGGTCAGAGCCACCCCGGCCGCCCGGGACGCCGCGCTGGGCGTCGAGCCGGCCCCGGCCGCCTTGGCCGAGATCGCCAGCACGTTCAGGATCGACCCGCCCCCGGCGGCCCGCAGGTGGGGCACCACCAGGCGGACCGCCCGGGCGGCGCTGATCAGCTTCAGCTCCAGGTCGTCGGTCCAGTCCTGGTCGGTCAGCTGCTCTACCGGGCCGGCGGCACTGCGCCCGGCATTGTTGACCAGAGCGTCGATGCGCTGCCAGCGCTCGACGGCGGCATCAACGAAATTCCTCAGCTGCTCCGGGCGAGTGACGTCCGCCTCAATCGCGAGGACGTCGCCGCCGAGTTCGGCCAGCTTCGAGCGGGTCGCCGCCAGCCGCCCCGGGTCGCGGCCGCAGACCGCCACCCGAGCTCCTTCCTCGACCAAACGTGCTGCCAGGGCCGCCCCGAGGCCGTCCGTGCCACCGGTGATGAGGACAACTTTGCCGTCCAGATTGAGGTTCATGTCGTACCAATTACCACGTTGTCATCTTGGCTACCACGCAGAGGTTACCCACGTCACATTTCATCAGTAACGTTTTGATTACCCTCGGATGCGACGTATCGTCCTCCTCGGCTCACTCTCCGGTGGGCCGGACGGTCGCTCTGCCGAAGTCCATCGGCGGCCGCCCCGACTCTCAGATGGACACCGGGGACCCACCTGACGCCGATCTTGGCGTCGCGGGGCGTAGTCGGCACTGAGGTGCCGGCCGGACAACTTCCGTCCGAGCCCGACAGCTCACCTGGCAGGCGCGGGAAGGAACTCCACCATGCGCGAAAAACAGGTACGAAGATCCATCTTGCCTCTGAGCGCCTTGATGACGGCAGGCGCCCTGGTTCTGACGCAAACGCCGGACGCGACCGCCGCCCTCGCCGCCACGGCCACAACGGAACCGTCCCTCAACGAAGATCCGGTCCCGGGCGAGGTTGCCGCCACCGCCACGGAGACCGACACCGAGAGCTCCACCCAGACCCGATCCGCCACCGTGGTCGCCACCAAGAAGCTCACTCGCAAGGTCAAGGCCACCGGTAGGGCCACCGGCAAGGCCACTCGATCCGCCAAGGCCACCCGCACCGTCACCGTGACCCGGTACGCCCCCAGCTACGACGAAGCGCTGGCCGAGGCCTCCGGGATCGCCGAGCAGGCCGCCCACGACCGGGCCGCCGCCGCCGCCAAGTCGCGAGCGGGCAAGCTGGCCCTGGCTCAGGCCAAGAAGGCCGCCAAGGGCAAGGCCCGGCACCGGGCCGAGGTCCGTGCCGACGCCAAGTTCGGCCACCTGGTCGTTCGCCGCGCCTGGGCCGAACGCGGCAAGCCCTACCGCTGGGGCGCTCAGGGGCCGAACGCCTTCGACTGTTCCGGTCTGGTTCGGTACGTGATGAAGGGCGTCGGGGTCAAGGGCCTGCCGCGCACCTCGGACGCGATGTCCCACAAGGCCGAGCGGATCTCGAAGAAGCACAGGCGGATCGGCGATCTGATCTTCTTCGGTACCGGCCGGCACGTCTACCACGTCGGCATGTACGCCGGTCACGGCATGATGTGGCACTCCCCCGGCAGCGGCCGTCACGTCCAGAAGGTGCACATCTGGACGTCGAGCTACCGGGTCGGCCGCCTGGTCTGATCCCGCACGGTCCGCGCAACAAGGGATCCTGAGGTCGGCCGCGACCCGGGCCGGGCTGACGGACGGCGGTGGCCGGCATGAGCTGTCCCGCCACCGCCGTCCCGTCAGTCCGCTCGGGCCAGCTCGCCCGCCAGCGCGCAGTAGCGCCCGCCCCGGGCGATCAGCTCCGGATGGGTGCCACGCTCGACGATCCGGCCGTGATCGAGCACCAGGATCTGGTCGGCCGCCCGCACCGTGGAGAGCCGGTGGGCGATCGCCAGCGTGGTGCGCCCCCCGGACAGCTCGTCCAGGGCCGCCTGCACCGCCCGCTCGGTCTCGTTGTCGAGGGCGCTGGTGGCCTCGTCGAGCACCAGCACCGGTGGATCGCGCAGCAGCATCCGGGCGATCGCCAGCCGCTGCCGCTCCCCACCGGAGAACCGGTAGCCGCGAGAGCCGACCACGGTGTCGTAGCCGTCCGGCAGTGACACCAGCAGGTCGTGGATCCGGGCCGCCCGGGCCGCCGCCTCGATCTGCTCCGGGCTCGAGTCCGGGGCGGCGAACCGCAGGTTCTCGGCCACCGTGGCATGGAACAGGTACGTCTCCTGGCTGACCAGGCCGACCGCACCGGCCACGGCGTCGAGCGTCAGGTCGCGGACGTCGACGCCGTCGATCTGCACCCGGCCCTCGGTCGGGTCGTAGAGCCGGGCCACCAGGTAGGCCAGCGTCGTCTTGCCCGACCCGGTCTCGCCGACCAGCGCGGTGGTGGTGCCGGGCGGGATCACCAGGTCGACGTCGTGCAGTGTCCAGCCGCCGTCGTCGGCGTACCGGAACGAGACGCCGTCCAGCCGCACCTCGCCCCGCACCGGGCCCAGCGACCGCGCGCCGGGTCGCTCGGCCAAGTCGACGGGCAGGTCGAGCACCTCGAAGATCCGGCCGAACAGCGCCATCGACGTCGAGGCGGCCAGCCCGATGCCCTGCAGCGCGGTGGCCGGCGACACCAGCCGGTTGAGCATGCTGCTGAAGGCCACCGCCGTCCCGATCGAGATCGCCGCCGCGCCGTGGGCCAGGGCCACACCGGCGATCCAGTACACGATGGCCGGGATCATGGTCAGGCTGGCCCGCCGGCTCGACATCACCCAGCGCCCGCTCATGGCCGCGTTCATCTCGGTCTCGGACAGCTGCCGGGACTGCGCCGCGAACCGCCGGGCCAGTTCGGCCTGACCACCCACGGTCTTGCTCAGCAGCACCCCCGGCACCGACAGGGACTCCTCGACCAGGGCGGTGATGCCGGCCAGCCGCCGTTGCCGGCCCCGGGCGATGGCCCGCCGCTGCCGGCCCAGCCGCAACGCCAGCAGCAGGAACAGGGGCACCACGATCAGGCAGATCAGGGCCAGCTTCCAGGCCATGATCAGGGCCCCGATCGCGACCGCCAGTGCGGCGAAGGCGTTCTGCACGGTCCCGCTGGCGGTGTTCGTGATGACGTTGTCGACCCCGCCGACGTCGTTCGCGATCCGGGACTGCAGCTCGCCGGCCCGGGTGTCGGTGAAGAACCGCAGTGACATCCGCTGCAGGTGCTCGAACACCTGGACCCGCAGGTCGTGCATCACCCGCTGACCGATCAGGTTGGCCAGCCAGGTCGACAGGACGCCGAGCACGGCGGTCACCCCGGCGGCCACGATCATCCCACCCGCGAACCAGCTGACCAGGGCCGCGCTGCGCTCGGGCAGGGCCCGGTCGATGATCTCCCGGAGCAGGAACGGCGAGGCCACGCTGGTGATGCCCTGCAGCAGGGCCACCGCGAGCAGGCCGGCCACCGACCACCGGTAGTGCCGGAACAGGCCCGCCACCCGGCCCCAGGGCCGGGTGTCCTCGTCCTCGCCCTCACCGACGGCCGGGCCGGACCGGGGATCGGTCAGGACCGCGCTCACGGCTCGGGCACCGCCGCCCGGGCGTCGATCTGGGCCAGCCGCTCCATCAAGGTCGCCGCCACCAGGAGCAGGTCGCGCTCGGCGTCGCTCAGCTCGCGCTCGATCACCCCGGCCAGCCAGCGGTCGCGCGGGCGCATCTCCGCACTCAGAGCCCGGGCCCCGGCATCGGTGATCGCCAGCAGGGACTGCCGGCCGTCGGACGGGTCGGGGGTGCGGTGCAGCCGGCCGGCCGTCTCCAGCGCCGACAGCGTGCGGGTGAGGGACTGCGGCTGCAGCCGGAGCCGGTCGGCCAGCTCCCGCGGGGTCATCTCGCCGGCCGACCACAACCGGCCGAGCACGGCCGTCTCGGTCAGGGTGAGGTCGCCGGCCCGCTCGGCCCGGGCCCGTGCGGCCAGGGCGGTGGCGCCGCGTCCGATCCGGGCCGCCACCTCCAAGGCGTCATCATGGGTAGTACGCATCTGCGAACCATATTGCCGGCTTGTGTCGTTCGACAAGGCGATTCTCGCGCGAGGTCGTCTGCTCTGGCGTACTTCTGCCCGAGGCGCCGGAACGGCCCGGGTAAGGTCGCCGGACATGAAGCCGTCCGACCTCGCCCGGCTCCGGCTGGTCGCCCAGCGGATCGCCGGGCCCGGCGAGGCCGGCCCGCTCGACGTGGTCCGCCTGCTCACCGCCGTCCAGGCCCAGGACCATCCGGGCGCGGTGACGTCGATCGCGCTGCGCACCGCCGCCCGCGACCGGGCCGCGGTCGACGCCGCCCTGAATTCGGGCCAGGTGGTCAAGTCGTGGCCGATGCGCGGCACGCTGCACTTCGTGCCGGCCGAGGATCTGCCCTGGCTGCTGGAGCTGACCGCTCCGCGGGTGGTCACCGGTTCCGTCGGTCGTCGCACCGAGCTCGGGCTCGACGAGAGGGATCTGGAGCGGGGCCGCGAGCTGGCCGTCGAGGCGCTGCACGGGCGGCGGGAGCTGAGCCGGGCCGCCCTGCTGGCCACCTGGCAACAGGCCGGCCTGGAAACCTCCGGCCAGCGGGCCCCGCACCTCATCAGTTACCTGGCGATGACCGGGACGCTGTGCTTCGGACCGGTCCGGGACGGCGAGCCGCAGCTGGTGCTTCTGGCCGAATGGGCACCCCGGCTGCGCCATCTCGAACGGGACGAGGCGCTGGGCGAGCTGGCCGAACGGTACTTTCGCGGCCACGGCCCGGCCAGTGTCAAGGACTTCACCCGGTGGACCAAGCTGGTCGCGGCCGACGTCCGCACCGGTGTCGCCCTGGCGAGGCCCGGGCTCGAGTCGATCACCGTGGACGGCGTCGAGCACCTGCTCGACGCAGCTACCCCCGAGCGCCTGGAGCAGCACCGTCAGGAGGCCCGCGGCGTTTTCCTGCTGCCCGGGTTCGACGAGTTCATGCTCGGCTACGGCGACCGCACGGCGGCGCTGCCGGCCCAGTTCGCCGACCTGATCGTGCCCGGCGGCAACGGCATGTTCCGGGCCACCGTGGTCGCCGACGGCCAGGTGGTCGGCGTCTGGCGGCGCACCGGCAGCGGTGCCCGGCGAACCATCGAGGCAACCGCCTTCACCGAGTTCTCGCCCCAGGTCGCCACCGCCGTCCCGAAGCGGTTCGCCGACCTTCCCTGACGCCGAACTGCGGCCCGGCCCGGATCGACCGACCGGAAAGGAGGAACAATCGCCGGCACGGGTCGTCCGGACCGCCGTCTCGGCAATTGCTCCTCTGCTTAGCGGTCGGCGTTGGATCGCCGATCTCGTAGTGTCCGGTTGACGACGATGAGGTATGAATCGATCATCGCACCAGCGACCCGGGAGGAACCGTGACCGCACGTCGAGCGATGATCGCCGGAGGCGGCCTCGGTGGGCTCTGCACCGCCGTCGCCCTGTATCAGCGCGGCTGGGAGGTCTGCGTCTTCGAGCAGGCCGAGACCCTGGAGCCGGTCGGGGCCGGGATCACCCTGTGGCCCAACGCGCTGCGGGCCCTGGACCGGCTCGGCGTCGGCGCGGCGGCCCGTGAGCACGCCCGGCTCGGCGGCCCGGCCGGAGTCCGCACGCCCGACGGCGACTGGCTGAGCCGCTCCGACCTGGGCCAGGCCGTGCAGAACCGGTTCGGCGACCCGCTGGTGCTGCTCCACCGGGCCGAGCTGGCCCAGCTACTGGTGGAACAGTTGCCGTTCGGCGCCGTCCAGGCGGCCACCCGGGTGCTCGGCGTGCACCTCGGCGGCGACTCGGACCCGGCCACGCTGATCACCGAGCACGGCGAGAACGAGGCCGAGCTGGTCGTGGCCGCCGACGGGATCCGTTCCGTGCTGCGCGGTTTCCTCTACCCGCAGCATCCGGGGCCGACCTACGCCGGCTACACCGCCTGGCGGATGGTGGTACCCGCCCACGCCCGCCTGCCGTCCAACTTCGCGACTGGATTCGAGACTGGATTCGAGACCTGGGGCACCGAGGGCCGGCGGTTCGCCGTGCTGCCGCTCGATCGCGGCCGGCTCTACTGCTACGCCACCGTCACCGCCGAGCCGGGCCGGGTCCCCGACGACGAGCAGGCCGAGCTGTTGCGGCTGTTCGGCGACTGGCACGAGCCGATCCCGCAGATCATCGCCGCCCTGCACCCGGGCGAACTGCTGCACCAGGACGTCGAGGAACTGGTGGAGCCGCTCCCCACCTTCGACCGGGGCCGGGTGGCCCTGCTCGGCGACGCGGCCCACGCCATGACCCCGAACCTCGGGCAGGGGGGCGGGATGGCGATCGAGGACGCGGTGGTGCTGGCTTCGCTGCTGGGAGAGGACAACCCGGTCGTCCCGGCCCTGCACGAGTACACCGCCCAGCGGCTGCCCCGCACCACCTCGGTGGCCCGCCGCTCCCGTCGGGCCGGCCGGATGAACAGCGCGCCCTACGGGGCCCAGCTGCTGGCCGCCCGCCTGATGGGCCGACTGCCGGCCAAAACCGTTGCCCGGGGCCTCAACTCGATCGTCGACTGGCAGCCACCCGAGTGAGTGGCTGCCCCTCGAGGTACTCGTGGTTCAGATCAGGCCGAGCTTGGTGACGGCGTCGCGCTCCTCGATCAGCTCGGCCACCGAGGCGTCGATCCGGCTGCGGGAGAACTCGTCCAGCTCCAGGCCCTGGACGATCTCGTAGGCACCGCCGGTGGAGGTGACCGGGAACGACGAGATCAGGCCGGCCGGAACGCCGTAGGAGCCGTCCGAGACGATCGCGGCCGAGGTCCAGTCGCCCGCCGGGGTGCCGTTGACCCAGGTGTACACGTGGTCGATCGCGGCCGACGCGGCCGACGCGGCCGACGACGCACCCCGGACCTCGATGATCTCGGCGCCCCGCTTGGCCACCCGCGGGATGAACTCGTCGCGCACCCAGGCGTCGTCGCCGACGGCCTCGGACACGCTCTTGCCGCTGACCTCGGCGTGGGTGATGTCCGGGTACTGAGTGGCCGAGTGGTTGCCCCAGATCGCGACCTTGGTCAGCTCGGAGACACTGACGCCGAGCCGGAGGGCCAGCTGGCCGAGGGCGCGGTTGTGGTCGAGCCGGGTCATCGCGGTGAACCGGTCGGCCGGGACGTCGGGGGCGTGGCTCTGGGCGATCAGGGCGTTGGTGTTGGCCGGGTTGCCGACCACCAGCACCTTGATGTCAGCGGCGGCGCCGGCGTTGATCGCCTCGCCCTGCGGCTTGAAGATCCCGCCGTTGGCCTCGAGCAGGTCGCCGCGCTCCATGCCCTTGCTCCGCGGCCGGGCGCCGACCAGCAGCGCGACGTTGGCGCCGTCGAACGCCTTCTTCGGGTCGTCGAACACCTCCACTCCGGACAGCAGCGGGAAGGCGCAGTCGGCCAGCTCGAGGGCGGTGCCCTCGGCGGCCCGGACCGCCTGCGGTACCTCCAGCAGGCGCAGGCTCACCGGCACGTCGGCGCCGAGCAGCTGACCGGATGCGATGCGGAACAGCAGGGCATACCCGATCTGGCCGGCCGCACCCGTGACGGTGACATTGACGGGGGTCGTGGTCATAACGTTCTTCATCTCCTAGCGAGGGTCTGTACCCAGCTCATTCACCATATCGGCCGTCCGGGTAGCTCGCTCCGACGAGTGTCACTCACTCCGAGGGGTCGACAGCCACCGGGCGGATCGATCCGAAAGACAGGTCGTCGGCAGCGCAGACCCGGTTGCGGCCCTCGTTCTTGGCCCGGTACAGGGCCTCGTCGGCCCGGGCCAAGAAACCCACGATGTCGTCGTCCTCGGTGGTCAGGTAGGCCTGCCCGATGCTGATGGTGACCGTCACCGGCCCGGAGCGGGTCTGGATGGGCTGCTCGCAGACCACCGCCCGCAGGCGTTCGGGCAGGTCGTTGCCCGGTCCGGCGTCCTGCAGCAGGAGCGCGAACTCCTCCCCGCCGTACCGGCCGAGAATGTCGGTCTGGCGCACCTGGCCGCCGAGGCGGGAGGCCACCGCCCGGATCACGTCGTCCCCGGTGGCATGACCGAAGGTGTCGTTGACCCGCTTGAAGTGGTCGATGTCGACCATCAGCGCGGTCAGGGGCCGGTTGTGCCGGGCGGCGGCGGCCAGGTCGCGGGTGGCCACCTCGAAGAACCGCCGGCGGTTGGCGATCCCGGTCAGCTCGTCGGCCACGGCGAGCTCCTGCACCTGCTTGAACAGGCTGGCCTTGTCGTAGGCGGTCATCCCCTGGGTGGCCAGCGCGGCCGCCACCTCGACGTCGTCGGCCAGGTTCACCTGCGGGGCGTGCGACACCAGGATCAGGGCCCGCAGGTTCTTGTTGCGTGAGTCCAGCGGCACCGCGATCCAGCTGCTGGCCGCGGTCAGCCGGTCGGCCAGGCCGAACGGGATGGCCGCGTCGACCCCGATCAGCGGCTGCTGCTGTTCCAGCAGGGCCCGCAGACCCGGATCGTCGGGGACGGCGTGCTGCACCAGCCCGCCCTGCTCGCCGTCGGCGGCCAGCACCGAGCAGACCCCGTCGTCGGTGCTCAGCAGCCAGGAGTCGTCGCAGTCGACCACCTGCCGGGTCGCGGTCAGCAGCCGCTCGATCACCTCGGCCGGCTCCAGCGTCTCGGACATCGCCTGCAGGGTCTTGCGCAGCGTGTCGGCTAGGTCGCGCTGGCGCTGAGCGGTCTGGACCGAGATCTCCAGCTGGGCCGCCCGGGCCGTCTCCAGGGACGTCGCGATGTGGTTGGTCAGCGCGTTCAGGATGCCCGCGTCGTCCGCGGTGAAGATGCCCTTGGCCACCTGACTGTCCAGATAGACGACGCCGAGCACCCGGCCCTCCAGCTGCAGCGGCGCGGCCATGATCGAGCGCAGCCCGTGCAGGACGACGCTCTCGGCCCCCAGCGCCGCGCCCTCCTCGGTGCCGGTGACCACCAGGGGCTGGCCGGTCGAGCGGACCCGCTCCACCAGGCTGGTGCTGTACCCGGTGAGCTCGGGGACGTCGTTGCCGGCCGCGTCCCGGCCCAGGTACGAGTCCAGGCCGCCGGTCTCGCCGTTGACCAGGAACAGGAAGGCCCGGTCGGGGGCCAGGATCCGGATCGTCTCGTCGAGCGCGATCCGGGCCAGCTCGCCCGGGTCGAGCACCCGCGAGGCGGCCGCGCTGACCTGCTGCAGCGCCTGCAGGCGCTGCCGCTCCAGGCCACCGGTGTAGGTGCCCGCCTGGCTGACCTGCAGGGACGACGTGCCGCGCTCCAGCGGTAGGCCGAACTCGGCGGCCACCGACGAGGCCCGCTGGGGCCAGTGCTGGTCGACCGCGACGGACAGGGCCAGGCGGGCCTGACGGCGGCCCTCCTCGGCGCCCAGCGCGGTCAGGGCCCGGGCCCGGATCCGGGCCCGCTCGAACGACAGGGTCGGTGCGTCCGGTTCGTGGAACAGCGGGACGCCGTCCAGCACGGCCAGGGCCTTCGCGGGCTGGTTCTCCAGTACCAGCAGATCGGCCTGGGCCAACCGGACCCGGGCCTGCAGCTCGGGTGTGTCGGCCGCCCGCCGCACCCGGTTCACCTGGTCGACCGCGACCCGGGCCCGGGCCAGGGCCGCGGGCCGGTGCTCGGGGTCGGCCGCCCGGACCTGGGCCAGCCGGCCGTGGGCGATCTGGTACTGCACGGTCCGGTGCGGGCGGATGATCGTATCGGGATCGACCTTCAGCGCCTCGAACTGGGCCACCGCCTCCTCGAACGGCGCGCCCAGGTCGCCCTGCTCGCAGAGCACGAACAGGGTGGCCAGCAGCCGCACCACGGCCAGGCTGCGGGCGGTGTCGGCCTGGTCGGCGGCACACACGTCGTTCATCCGGCGCAGTTCGGACCCGGCCTCGCCGGAGCGGCCGAGCAGGGCGTAGGTCATCGGCGCGGCGCTGACGAACGAGGTCACGTCGCCGCTGCCGCGGCCGGCCCGGCGCCGGCCCTGGGCCAGCCAGAACTCGGCCTCCCGGGTCCGGCCCTGGACGCAGGCGTCGAGGTTGAAGATCGAGACGGCGTCCAGGTAGCTGGCGACGTCCAACCACTGGCCGTTGTTCTCGGTGGCCTCGATCCAGCGCTGGCTGTTGTCGTGGTTGCCCAGATACCAGGCCGCCCCCCGGTAGTGGGCGATCATCGAGCGCACGGCCGGGTTCTCGTTGGCCGGGTCGGCCTCGGCCCGGCCGAAAGCCCGGCGGGCGGTCCGGTTGAAGCCGGTCAGGGCGCAGAGCAGGCCGAAACTGCCCTGGCTGAGCGCGTACCGGCGGCCCGGGCCGAGCTGGTTGGCCCAGTAGAGCACCCGCCGGTTGTGCAGCACGACCAGGTCGCGGCGCATGCTGATCAGGCCCACGTACGAGCCGACCTCGTGCAGCGCGGCGATCGAATGGGCGTGCTCGCGGCGCAGGCCGGTGGCCGAGCCGAAGCCGATCCCGGTCCACTGCTTGAACATCGCCGTGACGAACATCAGGGCCGTGGACAGCCACAGGAACACCGGGTTGCGCGGCAGCCGCGCCCCGAGTTCGGCCAGTCCCTGCTCGATCGCGCCCAGCGCGGCGTCGGTGTTCCAGTTCGACCGGTAGACGTCGGCCAGCAGGGTGAAGATCTCGGCCCGCCGGGTCAGCGTGGTCTCGACCTTCAGGGCCTGCTCGAGCCGCTCCCGGGCTTCGACCAGCCGGCCGGCGTGCTGGAACGCGGTGCCCAGCAGGAGCAGGAAGCCGCTCGGGTTCTTGGTGCCGACCCCGGCCGCGTACTCCAGGAAGTCGACCGCCTCGCCCGGCGCGTGGCTCTCCAGGGCCAGCCGGCCGGCCGCCCAGCAGGTGGCAAAGGCCCGGTCGGCCGCGACCGCCGGATCGGACCGCATGTAGTGGTGGGCGACGGCGTAGATCCGGTCGGCGCGCAACCGCTCGTCCGGGGCCGGCATAGCGTCCAGCGCCTCGGCGATCCGCAGGTGCAGGGCGGCGGTGGCGGCCGGGTCCAGGTCGGCCAGCAGGGCCTCCCGGATCCGGTCGTGCAGGAAGGCGAACTGGCCGCTCTCCCGGGGCTCGATCAGCGCCCGGCCGGCCGCCTCGACCAGCCCCTGGAGGACGACGTCGAGCTCGGCCCCGGTCACCGCGGTCAGCAGGTCGGCCTCGAACCGGCTGCCGGCCGCCGCCGCGATGGTCAGCAGCTCACGCACCTCGGGGCCCAGCCCCTGGACCCGGGCCAGCACCAGGCCGACCGCGTCCTGCGGCAACTCGAGCGCGTCCAGGCCCTGCTCGTCGAGTTGCCAGCTGCCCCAGTAGGGCCGCAGCAGGCCGGCGTCGACGACCGCCCGCAGGTACTCCTGGATCACGAACGGATTGCCGTTGCTGCGCACGTGCAGCAACGTCACCAGCCGGGCGTCGATGCTCAGGCCGGGCATCATGACCTGGATCTGGTCGGCCACGCCGGCCTCGTCGAGCGGGCCGAGCGTCAGGTCGACGTCGACCGTCACGCCCATCGAGGCGACGAACTCGTCGGCGCCGAGCTTGCTCTGCTCGTCGTCCCGGGCGGTGACCAGCACCAGCAGCGGGGCCTGGGCGAGCTCGCCGGAAAGGTGAGAGAGCACCCGCCGGCTACCCGGGTCGAGCCACTGCACGTCGTCCAGCACCAGCATCAGGCCACCGGACTCGCGGGCCAGGCCGGCCAGGAAGCCGGCCACGGCGGCGGCGAACTGGTTCTGGCCCTCGGCCCCCTCGGGCGAGCCGGCATCGGCCGCGCTCGGGGCCGGGCCCCCGGTATCGGTACCGGTCTCCCGGCCGGTCCGGTTCTTCAGCCTGGCCTTGGCCGTGAGGTCGTTCTGACCGTTGAGGATCGCCTCCAGGCCCGGGGCGAGCCGGCTCAGCATCGCGGCCGACCAGCCCGCGCAGGCGGTCCGGATCAGCGAGCGCTGGCGCCAGCGTTCCTTCACCGGCATCCGGCCGACGGCGTGCAGGTAGTCCTCGATGGCGGCCCGCAGCGGGGCGAACGGCACCGGGTCGTCGGAGGCCGCCTTGGCCCGCAGCACGGTCTGGCCGGTCTGCCGGGCCTGGTCGGCCACCTCGCCGGTGAGCCGGCTCTTGCCGGTCCCGCCGGCTCCCCGGATGACGCAGACCCCGCCCCGGCCGGCCGCCGCCGCGTTCCAACGGTCGCTCAGCCGCTGCAGCTCGGTCGTGCGGCCGCTGGCCGCGCCCAGGTCGCTGTCGGTGGTCGTGATCACCGGGCGGGTGTCCGGCCCGGCCAGCACCCGCAGGTCGGCGGCCAGGGCCTCGCCGGTCTGGTAGCGGTCGTCCGGATCCTTGGCCAGCAGGGTGGCGACGACGTCAGCCAGTTCGCGGGGCACGCCCGGGACCAGCTCGGCCAGGTCGGGGGCCGTCGTCACGGCGTGGGCCCGAAGCAGTTCGCCGACGTCGGCGGTCGGGAACGGCAACTGCCCGGCCAGGGCCTCGAACAGGATGACGCCGAGCGAGTAGAGGTCGGAGCGGTTGTCCACCGGTCGCTTGAGCATGCCGGACTGCTCGGGGGCGGAGTAGGCGAGCGTGCCGACCGCGGTCGGCGACTCCCGCTCGCCCCCGCGGGCGGTCAGCCCGAAGTCGATCAGCCGGGCCTCGCCGTCGGCCAGCACCATGATGTTCGGCGGCTTGAGGTCGCGGTGGACCAGGCCCTTGCCGTGCACCGCGGCCAGCGGGTCGACGATGTCCAGGCCCAGGGCGATCACCCGGTCGGCGGCCATCGCCCCGGCCGCCAGCACGTCGGCCAGGGAGACGCCGTCCACCAGGTCCATCACCAGGTACGGCCGGCCGTCGGTCACGCCGACCTCATGGACCCGGGTCAGGCCCGGGTGGTTGACGCTGGCCAGGAGGGCGGCCTCGCGGCGGAACGAGATCAGGGCCTCGGTGGAGTCGGCCACCGAGCGGTCCAGGATCTTAAGGGCGAACTCCCCGGCCCACGGACCGGCGGCCTCCGGCATCCCGGAGCCGCCGGTGCGCGAACCGGAGCCTGTGGTCGAGCCCGGCGGACCGGTCTCGGCCGCCGCGTCGGACCGCCGGACCCGGTAGACCGTGCTCTGGGCGCCCCGGCCCAGTTCGGAGAGGATCTCGAAGCCCGCGACCCGGCCGGCGTCGGTGAATGACGAGGCGGCCCGCGCCGAGGGGACTCGGGCAGGCTCGCGCGCCGTGGTGACCGGCAGGTCGGAGCTCACCCTGTCCTATCGGCGTGCAGCCGGGCCATCCTGAGTCGATGGTCCGGATCAGGCCGCGAGGCCGATCCGGCTCAACGCCTCCGGACGGCCCGGCTGAGGGCCGGAGACACCCTGATCAGGGCTTGGGCACGATCCGGCCCAGGGTCGGGACCGGCAGGCCGGCCGGGCCGGCCGCGGACAGGTAGGCCGCGAACGAGTCGATGTCCTGGGCCCCCCCGAGCACGTCGGTGCCCGAGTTGAACGCGGTGAACCCGTCCCCGCCGGTGGCCAGGAAGTTGTTCATCGTGACCCGGTAGGAGCCGGCCGGGTCGATCGGCGTCCCATTGATCGAGATCACCCCGATCTGGGCGGCACAGTCGGCCGCGGTCGGCGAGGCCGGCAACGGCGTGGTCGACTGCTCGTACTTCAGCCCGGCCGAGATCTGCAGGGTCTTGCTGGTGATCTGGCCCCCGCAGCCGGCCCACTGCTGCTCGAGCAGGCTGCGGAGCTGGGCTCCGGTGAGCGTCTTGGTGACCAGGCTGTTGCCGAACGGCTGCACGGTGAAGGCCTCGCCGTAGGTGACCTCACCGACCGCCTCACCGCCGGTCGACTGGGCGGCCAGCAGGTCGGCCCGGATCCCGCCCGGGTTCATGAACGCGACGACCGCGTTGCCGGTGGTGGCCGAGGACGTCGAGGCCAGCTGGGCGTCGGCGATGGCGTCGCCCAGGGTGGACTCGCCGGTCGCGGTCCGGGTCAGGTCGCCCTGGACCGAGCCGATGACCTTGTTGGCCAGCGGGGCCGAGGCGGCCACGTACTGGTCGACGACCTTCTGCACGGTCGGGTCGGCCTTGCTCGGGTCGGCCTGGCGGACGACTCCGGCGCCCGGCGTGTTGAGCGCGTTCTCGACGATGGTGTTGGCCGCGTCGGCCTGGACCAGCTCGCCGGTCCGGTCGTTGACCGTGAGAGTCAGGTCGCTGAGGATCCGGCCGAACGACGAGGCGCTGGTGATCAGCCGGGTGACCCCGTTGGTGGTGATGGTGCAGCGGTACTCGGCGTGCGTGTGGCCGGAAATGATGATCTTGATCGAGGGGTCGAGCTTGGCCGCGATGTCAGCGATCGGGCTGCCGGCCAGGTTGCCGGCGCAGCCGTTGAGGGCCGCCGTCCCGCTCTGGAAACCGCCCTGGTGAATCACCAGGATCGGGATCTTCACGCCCTTCTTCTTCAGGTCCTTGACCGCCTTGTTGGCCGCCGTGGCCTCGTCGGTGAAGCTCAGCCCGGCGACTCCGGACGGCGTCACGATGGTGGGCGTGTCCTTGAGCACCTCACCGATGAAACCGAGCTTGACGTCGCGGTGGTCCGACGTCTTCAGCTTCTTGATCCCGTAGGCCGGAAACAGCGTCCGGGCGGTCGAGGTGTTGGTGACATTGGCCGACAGATAAGGGAAGTCGGCGCCGGGGTAGGTCTTGGTGGTGTGGCCGTCGGCCTTCAGGTAGGGCGCGCCCAGGCAGCCGGTGACCGGCTTGCAGCCGCCCTTCTCGATCCGCAGCAGCTCGGCCGAGCCCTTGTCGAACTCGTGGTTGCCGACCGAGGAGAAGTCGACGTGCATCAGGTTGTCGGCGATGATCGCCGGCTCCTCGTTGAACAGCGCATTGGCCAGCGGGGCGGCCCCGATGTTGTCACCGGCCAGCACGGTGGCCTGGCTGCGGCCGTAGGCGGCCTGCCGATCCTTGACCAGCTTGGCCAGGTAGGCGGCGCCACCGGCGAACTTGCCGTAGACGTTGAGCCCGGCCGGCTCCAGGTTGCCGTGGAAGTCGTTCCAGGCCAGCACGTGCACCGTGCTGGTGCGGGCGCCGTGGTCGGGCTTGGCGAAGCTCACCGACAGCGCGTCGGTCAGCGAGGCGGCCCCACCGATCCGCGGCGCGGCCGAGGCGGCCGGGCCGCCGGCGGCCAGCGGGGCCAGCAGCACCGCGCCGAGGCTCACCGCGACCAGCCCACCCTGAGTGGCCCGCGAGCCGAAGACCTTGCCTGGTCGCATGATTTTCACGAGAGCCCCTCCACCGTTCACCACTGCTACCGGGCCGGGCGGCCGGCTGCGGCCACACTCTGACTCACCGCCGACTCACCGTGGTGGAGCTTTCGGTAAGTAAAAGGTGAACTCTTCGCGGATCACCTTAAGTGCACCGCAAGTGGAGTGAACAGGGGCAGAGCAAACGTTTAGGGTTGCGCCGTGACCGTCGAGCAGGCTCCCCCGGCCCCGCAGGCCACGGATCCGGCCGGCGCCGGGCCGTCGGGCCGGTGGCCGGCCGAGCTCGCCCTGGCCCCGGTCGCCGTCCTGCTGATCCTGGCCGTGCTGGCCCGCCCGCGCCTGGTCGGGCTGCTGGAGAAGCCGGCCGTGGCCAACTGGGCCACCGTCTTCGTCGCCGTCACGGTGCAGGCCCTGCCGTTCCTGGTGCTCGGGGTGACGGTCAGCGCGGTCGTGGCCGCGTTCGTGCCGGCCTCGGCCATCTCCCGGTTGTTCCCGAGCCGGCCGGTCTACGCCGTGCCGGTGGCGGCGCTGGCCGGGGCGGCCCTGCCCGGCTGCGAGTGCGGGTCGGTGCCGATCGCCCGCCGGCTGATGGCCCGCGGCGTCACCCCGGCCGCGGCCCTCACCTTTCTGCTCTCGGCGCCGGCGATCAATCCGGTCGTGCTGGTGTCGACCGCGGTGGCCTTCCCGGGGCAGCCGGAGATGGTGCTGGCCCGGTTCGCGGCCAGCCTGCTGGCCGCCGTGGGCGTCGGCCTGGCCTGGACCGCGTTCGGCCGGGCCGAGCTGCTGGCCTCGGTGATCCGGCCCGCGGCGGCCCCGCCCCCCGGCGTCCGGGCGGTCACGGTGTTCGCCACCACGGCCCGGCACGACTTCCTCTCCGCCGGCGGCTACCTGGTGGTCGGGGCCGCCGCCGCGGCGTCCCTGCAGACGGCGGTGCCCCGCTCGGTGATCGACGTGTTCGCCGGCTCGCCGGTGTTCTCGGTGCTGGCCCTGGCCGTGCTGGCCGTGGTCCTGGCGATCTGCTCGGAGGCCGACGCCTTCGTCGCCGCCGGTCTCAAGCAGTTCTCCCCCACCGCCCGGCTGGCCTTCCTGATCGTCGGCCCGATGGTCGACGTCAAGTTGATCGCCTTGCAGGCGGGCACCTTCGGCCGGGCCTTCACCCTCCGGTTCGCGCCCCTGACCTTCGTCTGTGCCCTCGGGTCGGCCGTGCTGGTCGGCTGGTGGGTGCTGTGACGCCGCTGGTCGGCGGCACGACCGTGCTGCTGGTCGGGGTGATGCTGATCCGGCTGACCGTGACCGACGCCTACCAGCGCTACGTCCGGGTCGGGATGGGGCACTGGCTGCTGCTGGCCGGGGTGCTCCTGGCCCTGCTCGGCGCCGCGACCGTGACCGGCGAGCTGCGTGGTGGCCGCGCCCCGGGGTCCGACCACGAACACGCCGAGCCCGAGGACGCCGGCCACGACCACGACCACCACAGCCGGATCGGCTGGCTGCTGCTGGTCCCGGTGCTGGCCCTGCTGCTGGTGGTGCCGCCCGCGCTGGGCAGCTTCGGGGTGGACCGGAGCCGGGTCAGCGCCGCGCCCGCCGGCGCCGGCGAGTTCCGGCCGCTGGCCGCGGGCAGCCAGGCCCACCCGATGACCATGCTCGAGTTCGACCAGCGGGCCTTCGACCACGGTGGCACCACCCTGCGCGGGGCCCAGTTGCGGATCACCGGGTTCGTCGCCCGGCCGGTCGACGGGGCCGGCTTCCAGCTCGCCCGCTATCAGATCGCCTGCTGCGCGGCCGACGCCGTGGCCGCGGTGGCGCGGGTGTCGGGCGCCCCGGCCGGCACACCGGTCCGGGACACCTGGTTCACCGTGACCGGCACCTTCCGCGGGATGGGGGCCGACGGGGTCCCCGAACTCGACGCCAGCGCGGTCGAGAAAATTTCCGCGCCGGTGGATCCGTACGAATAACGGTGTGACGGGTGGGGCTGGTGTATACATTGACACCCAATGTTGTCAATGACCCGTTTGGCGGTATCCAGTGGCGGTGTGGGCTAGGACACTCACCTGTGCCCCGAATTGATCAGTGCCAGGGGTTTGAACTTGTTTTGCGCGCTCGGGCCGTACGGGGTGGGCCAACGGTGGGCTAGTCGGAAAGGTTTGCAGGGCGAGGAGGGACCGGCATGAGCAGCGATCTGATTGGGCGGCGACGGGCCCTCGAGGAGCGCCTCGACCGCGCCCGCGCGCTGGAGCTGTTCCTGAAAGAGAAGACCGACGTGCTGGCCGAGCTCACCGGCCTCTCGATCGAGGAGATCGACTTCGACGGCTCGTTCCGGGCGTCGCTGGCCGCGGTGGCCGGCGTGGCGGCCCGGCGGGTCCGGTTCGACATCGTGGTCAGCCTGCCCGGAGCGCCGTTCGGCGTCCGCATCCAGAACATCGACCAGCTGGTCAGCGCCGAGGTGGTGGTGCAGCAGGGCGGAGACTTCGAACCCCTGATGACGCCGCTGCCGGACGCCGCGACGTCCGAGCCGGCCTACCGGTCGGGGGCCGAGCCGATCGCTCCGGCCTACGCCGCGCCCCTGGCCGACGCGGATCCGCCGACCGACCCGGGTGGGGCCCCGCAGTCGTGGCCGCCGCCGCCGGTACCGGCCGGCGCCTGGCCCGGCCAGCCCCGCGAGGCTCCCGAGGCCGACCACTGGTCCCGACCGGCTCAACCGGCTCAACCGACCCAACCGTCGGGCGCGGACGGGGTCGCCGCCGACCTGGCCGCGCTGCTCTGGCAGAACGTGGACGACCTGCCGACATGACCGCCTCACCTCACCGCTCCTGCGCCCAGGACGGCCCCCACGTCAGCGCGCCACCGTGCCCGGGAGTTCCTAGATGAAGATCGCTCAGAAGCTCGGCCTCCTGGTGGGGACCTTGCTGCTGGTCCTGCTGGCCACGATCCTGGTGCTGTCGGCCCAGGTCTCGTCGACCTCCAAGCAGTACGACAACCTCATCAACGGGCAGATCGCTCAGCGTTCGGCGGCCCGCTCGATGCAGGTCGTCTTCGGCCGGCAGGTGCTCGACTTCCAGCAGATCCTGCTCCAGGCCGGCAACGCCGAGGAGTACAACGCGCTCAAGAAGGCCTACGACCAGCAGGTCACCGCGGTCAGCACGCTGACGGCGCAACTGCTGGCCAACGTCGGGCCCGAGGACCCGCGGCTGCGTACCACGCTGCAGGAGTTCAAGACCTCGCACGCGGCCGTGACCATCGAGTACCGGGCCGCGCTGGAACGATTCGTCGCCGCCAAGTACGGCGACAACGTGAACGTGGCCGGCACGGTCAAGAACATCGAGGCCTTCCCCAGCGACCTGGTCGACAACATCGTCGCCTACCGGCAGAGCTCGGTGGACGCGCTGATCGCCGACCAGAGCGCCTCGGTCTCACGCCGCATCAAGATCATCTACGGTTCCAGCGCCCTGCTCCTGCTGCTGGCCACCCTGGCCGTGATCGCCGTCATCCGGGAGATCGTCGGCCCGGTGCGGTCGCTGACCGCCTCCGCGCTCGACGCGGCCAACAACCGGCTGCCGCGGGTCGTGGCCGACATCGCCACCCTGCCCGCCGGGGCACCGCGACCGACTTTGCCCAAGTTCCAGGTCCGCAGCTCCGACGAGCTGGCCGAGCTGGCCAGCGCGCTGACCACGCTGCAGGACAGCGCGGTCGAGCTGGCCCTGGAGCAGCGGCGCAACGAGGAGGCCAACGCCGAGACCCTGGTCAACCTGGGACGGCGCAACCAGAGCCTGCTGACCCGGATGCTCACCTACGTCACCGAGCTGGAACGGGACGAGCGCGACTCGCAGACCCTGGACAAGTTGTTCCGGCTCGACCACCTCACCACCCGCATCCGGCGGAACGCCGAGTCGCTGCTGGTGCTGGCCGGAGCCAAGCAGACCCGTACCTGGTCGCACCCGATCGCCATGGACGACGTGCTCCGCGCGGCGCTGTCCGAGATCGAGGAGTACACCCGGGTCACGGTCCACCACATGGACCACGCCAAGGTGCACGGCTCGGTGGCCGCCGACCTCACCCACATGATCGCCGAGCTGCTGGAGAACGGCACCCGGTTCTCGCCCCGCGAGCACCAGGTGGTCGTGGTCGGCCGGCTGACCCCCAGCGGGTACCAGTTCGACCTGGTCGACGAGGGTCTCGGCATGCCCGACGAAGATCTCGAGCTGGCCAACCTGCGCATCTCCCAGGCCGGCTCGCGCCGTCCGGACACCAAGGTCCTCGGGCACCACGTGGTCGGCCGGATCGCCGCCCGGCGTGGCATCTTCGTCCAGCTGCTGCCCTCCGACCAGGCCGGCCTGACCGCCATGATCCTGGTCCCCGCCTCCATGATCAGCGACGCCGTCATTCCGGCCAGCTTCCGCGACGTCACGAAGGTTCCTTTGATCAACTCCTCTCCCCCGCCCCGCGAGCCGCTGACCGCCGCTCCGGCGGCGGCCCCGGTCCCGATGCGGGCCCCGGCCCTGCCCACCGCCCAGCCGCAGGCCCCGTCCCTGCCGCCGGCACCGGCCTCATCCCCCGACGGTCCCGCGTATCCGGCCCATCCCTCGGCTCCGGCCTACCCGGCCGCTCCGGCCTACCCGGCCGCACCGGCCGCGGCCGGCGGGTACCCGGCGTTCCCGCCGTCACCGGCCCAGCCCTCCCAGCCGATCCAGCCCTCCCAGCCGGCTCAGCCCGCCCCGGCGGCCCGACCGTCCGCGCCGGCTCGCCCGGGCCCAGCGCCGCACCTGCCCACCCGCACCCGCACACCGGAGAGCCCGGACCTGGCCCCGGTCGGGGCCGACCGGCCGGTGGGCCGCCGGATCCGGGGCGCCCAGCTGGGCGACCTGGCCGAGCCGACCGGGGCGTCCCAGCCCCAGCTGCCGGCCCTGGCCGACGCCCGAGTGGTCCGTTCGCAGCTGTCGTCGCTGCAGTCCGGAGTCGCCGCCGCCCGCCGGGACAACGGTTTTCAACCGGTCGCCCGGACCTCCCCGGTCGCTCCGGCCGCCGATTCGCCCCCACCCCCGCCGGCCGGCGCCGCGCCCGGCGCCGCACCGCGCCGGGTCCGTGGAGCCCAGCTGGCCGAACTGGGCACCTCGGTCGGGGCCCAGGAGGACGAGACCCCGGTCCGCGACCCCTCGACCATCGGCCGTCAGCTGGCCGGGCTCCAGGCCGGCACCGCCCGGGCCCTGCGCGACAGCGACCGTCACGACGCCAACGACGACGACAACCACGGGAGAAACGTATGAGCGTTCACGGCCATGCCGGCACCGTTCCGCTGAGCCCGGCCGCCCAGAACGTGAGCTGGATGCTGGACAACTTCGTGCGCGAGACCCCCGAGGTCGAGCAGGTCATCGGAGTGTCGTCCGACGGCCTGCTGATGGCGATGTCGGTCCAGATGGACCGCGGCGCCGCCGACAAGCTGGGCGCCACCGTCTCGGGCATGACCACCCTGGCCGCCAGTGCCAGCCGGTTGCTGAACAAGGGCGGCCTGACCCAGGTGATCATCGAGTTCGCCGGTGGCTACCTGATCGCCTCCCTGATCAGCGGCCGGGCCTGTCTCGGCGTCGTCACCTCCCGGCACTGCGACCTGGGGCTGGTCGGCTACGAGACAGCCATGCTGGTCGGCCGGGTCGGCGCCCTGCTCACTCCCGAGCTGATCAACGAGCTCAAGGCGAATCTGGCGCTGTGAGCGGTTACGACGGCTTCGACGACGAACAGGAGCACGAGGCGGAAGAGAGCTTCGGGCGTCCTTTCCTCGGCCAGGTGATCCAGGCCGAGGCGACCGAGACCACCCGCGCGGATGTCGAGGTCGAACCGCCCGCCGGGCAGAGCCGGCCCTACCTGGTGACCGGCGGCCGGACCGGTGGCGGAGCCGCCGGGATCGGCATCGAGACCATGCTGGTGCGCGACCGCGACGTCCGCTCGCGCACGGACTGGCCGGTCGAGAAGGCCATGATCATCGCTGCCTGCGAGGCCCCGGTGGCGGTGGCCGAGGTCGCGGCCAGGGTCGGGCTGCCGATCGGGGTCGTCCAGGTTCTGGCCGGCGACCTGGTTGCCGCCGGTGTACTGCTTCGCTCGGCCTCGGCGTCGTCGCTCTCCCTGGCCGACGACGTCAATTTCATCGAAAGGTTGATCCACGGTGTCGCTGCCCTCTGAGACCATGTCCGGCGCAGGCTCGCCCACGAGACGGCCACCCATCCCGGTGAAGATCCTGATCTCCGGTGGCTTCGGAGTCGGCAAGACCACCACCGTCGGCGCCCTGTCCGAGATCAGCCCGCTGAGCACCGAAGCGCCGATGACCTCGATGTCCCTCGGGATCGACGACGCCGGGGTGGGCAGCCTGAAGACCACCACCACGGTGGCGATGGACTTCGGCCGGGTGACCATCGACGACAGCATCATCCTGTACATGTTCGGCACCCCCGGGCAGGACCGGTTCGGCTTCATGTGGAACGACCTGGCCGACGGCGCCCTGGGCGGCATCGTGCTGGTCGACCCGAGCCGGCTCGAGGAGTGCTTCGTCGCGCTGGACTACTTCGAGAACATCAAGCTGCCCTACGTGGTGGCGGTCAACCAGTTCGCCGGCCGGCCGCAGATGACGCTGGACGAGGTTCGGCACGCGGTCAACGTCGAGCCGGACGTGCCGGTGGTGGCCGTCGACGCCCGCAGCCGCGAGCAGGTCAAGACCGTCGTCCTGACCCTGTTGCACCGCATCCTGGCCGGGGCCAAGGCCCGGCGCGGCGGCTGAGGGGCCGCCCGATCCCGATCCGCCCGACTCGTGAACCGACCCGCTCCAGTGGAGGAACCGCCGTGCGCAAGACCCTGATCGCCCTGGCCGGCATCGCGCTGGTGCTGCCGTTGGCCGCCTGTGGCGGTTCGAGCACCGCTACCGGCAACTCCAACGTGTACGCCAACATGGGGGCCACGGTCGGCATCGCGATGCCCAGCAAGACTTCCAAGCGCTGGCTGGACGACGGCAACAACATGGTCGCCCAGTTCAAGGCGATGGGTTACAAGACGGACCTGCAGAACGGTGGCGACAGCATCCCCACCCAGGTGAAGCAGATTCAGGGAATGATCGACCGCGGCGACAAGCTGCTGGTGATCGGCTCGATCGACGGCACCGCACTGAAGAAGCAGCTGATCGAGGCCCACGACAAGGGCGTCAAGGTGATCGCCTACGACCGGTTGATCCGCGACAGCCCCTACGTGGACAACTACGTCACCTTCGACAACCAGCGGGTCGGCGTGCTGCAGGGCACCCTGCTGGCCAACAAGCTGGGCCTGGCCAAGGGCCGGGGCCCGTACAACCTGGAGATGTTCGGCGGCTCCCCCGACGACAACAACGCCGCGTTCTTCTTCGACGGGGCGATGCAGGTGCTCAAGCCGTACATCGACAACGGCCAGCTGGTCGTGCGGAGCGGCAAGGTGCAGTTCAAGCAGATCGCAGTGCTGCGCTGGGACGTGCCCACGGCCCAGAAGCGGTTCACCCAGATCCTCGCCGAAGATTACAAGACCGAGAAGGTGGACGCCGTGCTGGCGCCGTTCGACGGCATGTCGGTGGGCCTGATCGACATCCTGCAGAAGGACAGCTACGGCACCAAGGCCAAGCCGATGCCGGTGGTCAGCGGCCAGGACGCCGAGCTGAACTCGATCAAGCTGATCAAGGCGGGCGTGCAGGCGGGCACCATCTACAAGGACACCCGCGAGCTGGCCAAGGTCGCCGTCCAGGAGGGCAACGCCATGCTCACCGGGGGCACGCCGATCATCAACGACACCACGACCTACGACAACGGGGTCAAGAAGGTGCCGACCTACCTGTTGCAGCCGATCGCCATCGACAAGTCGAACTACAAGACCCTGCTGGTGGACGGCGGTTACTACACCGCGGCCCAGATAGCCGCACCGATGACGGCCGGCTGACCCCGCACCACTCGCTCCCCGGCCGGCCGCGGCATCAACCGCCGGGTCGAGGCTCGCGGTCGCCGGCCCGAGCCGCGGTACGCCGCTTCTGCCCCCGGCGGGCGGTGGCGCTCAGCTCCTGCCGGACCCGGGCCAGCTCCAGCTGATCGAGCCGGCGCGCTGACCGTTCGGCCTCCAGCTCGGCGGTCAGCTCGGCCTGGCGGCCGGTGGCCTGCTCCCGCAGCGCGGCCAGGTCGTGCCGGAGCTGCTCGGCCTCCTGGCCGCTGAGGGCCAGCCGGTCGCGCCCGTCGGCCAGGTCGGCCCGGGCCGTCAGCAGCGCCTGCTCGGCCGTCTCGGCTCGCTGCCGTTCGAACTCGGCCTGCTGGGCCCGCAACTGCTCGCCGGTCACGATCCGGGCGGCCAGCTCACGGTTCTCGCTGCGGGACCGTTCCAGCTCCCGGGCCGAGGCCGCCTGCTCGGCGGCGCCGGCCCGGTTCTCGGCCCGGACCTGGTCGAGCTGCTCGCGCAGCTCGCGGTGGCGGGCGGCACCGGCCTCGGCCGCGGACTCGGCGGCGGCCCGGGCGGCTTCGGCCTGGCCCCGGGCCCGCTCGTGAGTGACCACCTGTTCCCAGGCGCCGGTGCGGATCTGCTCGGCCTCCTGCCGGGACCGTTCGGCCGCGATCATCGCATCGTCTCGGGCCTGGCGGTCCTGCCGGGCCTGGGCCAGCGCCTGCCGGCGGGCCTGTTCGGCGGCCTCAGCGGCCTCGCGGGCGGCGATGGCGGCCGCGCTCGCCTCTCCCGCCTCGTGCTCGGCGGCCCGGACCCGGGCCAGGGCACCGGACTCGGCCTGGTCGAACCGGGCGATGAGCTCGGTCAGCCGGCCGGCCAAACGGCGGGCGTCGGGCAGGAAGGCCTCCCCCGCCACGCGAGCCAGTTCCAGCGGGTCGGCCACCGATTCCAGCTCGCGGGCCCGGCGCTGCCGAGAGGCGGCGTCCGCGTGCGGCTTGGAGCAGTACCGCGGACGGCGACCGCCTTTGGCCCGGCCGAACTCGTCCAGCGCCCGGGACGGCAGGGCCTGCTCGCACCCCTCCAGCGCGCACACCTCCAGGTCGGTCTGCTCGGGATCAGCCTCGGCCGGTCCAGATAGGTCGCTGACCTGCACAGCTTCGCCGTCACTCATGGATACCAGCCCCTGGCTCGCACTGTTAAGTCATCGCTTACGCGCGACGCTTTTTCGGTATCACGTATGCTAACGCGTTTTTATGCCATCACCTGAATACAGTGATAATGCCTGTTATGACTGCACCTCCAGCCATGCCGCCGGGTTGGCGTCCCGGGCTGCCGACGTCGATCGAGCCGGTCTCGGGGAGCCCGAAAAAGGAGGCCCCCCTCTCACCGGAGCCGACGGCCTCACGGTGGCCGGTCGTGGCGGCCGATCTCGGCGGCCCGGTGGAGTCGCTGCGGGCCCGGCTCGGCTCGGCGGTCGATCACCTGCCCGGCCTGCCGCACGCCCATCCGGGCGACCGCTACGGCGTCCGCAACCTGACCGTGCTTTGGCTTGAGGCCGACAAGTCCGAGCACACCCGGCGGGCCTACTTCACCGACCTGGCCGCCTGGCTGACCTGGTGCACCCGCACCGGCCTCGACCCACTGGCCGCCCGCCGGGCCGACGTCGACGCCTGGAAGGGCACGTTCACGGTGATCGCCGACGACGGCGCGATCCGGCCGGCCGCCGCCGCGACGACGGCCCGCCGGCTGGCGGCGATCTCGAGCTGGTACCGCTACCTGGCGTCCAACGACGCGGCCGAGCGCAACCCGGTGGACGCGGCTCGCCGTCCGCGAACCGGCGACAGCCCGCCGCTGCCGGCCCTGGATGAGGAGTCAACCGTTCAGTTGCTGAGCCATGCTCTCGACCGGGCCGGGCGCAACGACACCGAGGCCTCCTGGCGGGACGCCGCCCTGCTGCACCTGCTGTTCCACACCGGCCTGCGGGTATCGGCCCTGACCACGGCCAGGATGGACGACCTCGACCAGGACGGCCGGCACGTGATCCTGCGGTTCTGGAAGAAAGGTCGCAGCCGTGACTTCGTGCCCTTGGTCGGGCCGGCCCTGGCCCCGCTGCGGCGCTATCTGGAGGTGCGGGCCGGGCGGGCCGGGGTCAGCCCGGCCGACCTGACCGGGCCCCTGCTGGCCACCGCGCCGCGGCCGAAACACCCGAGCCGACCGGGCGGTTCGGCTCTGACCCAGCGAGACGTCTGGCGCACCCTGCGCACGCTGGCCGGCCAGGCCGGGATCGCGCAGGCCGGCAGCATCACCCCGCACACCGCCCGCCGGACGGCCGGCACCCTGCTGCTGGCCCACGGCGTCCCGGTTCAGATGGTGGCCGACCTGCTCGGCCACCGGGACATCCGGATCACCCGTGACCGGTACGACGCGCACCGGCACAAGCTCGACTCCTCGCCCGCCTACACCCTGGCCGAGATCCTGAACCGCGATCCGGCCGTCCCCGCCGCTGCACCCGGCCGGCCGGCGGTCAGACCGGCAGCGGCCCAGCCGCGCGGGAGCCGGACCGGTCGAGCACCAGCCGGAACCGCCGGACCACCCGGGGAATCAGCAGCCCGGCCACCATCACCAGGGCGATCTTGAAGCCCAGCCCGACCACAGTGGTGAACCAGGAGAACGGATGGCTCCAGGCCAGGGCGCTGTCGGGTGAGCTGATCCGCATCTGCGGCATGCTCGACCAGTCGTCGTCGGGGCGTTCATCGGCGATCCGGACCGGGTGCTGACCGACCCCCGGGGCCTCGAACACCCCGGCGCACCGGGTCGATGCCTGGCCCGGATCCCCATTGGCCAGCGGTGCGTAGAAGTAGGTACCCCGCCGGCTGCAGTCGAGGGGAGCCAGCACGCCGGTGATCCCGCTCGAGCTCATGGCCTGGTGATGGTCCCAGGCCCGCTGGACGCCGGAGCCGACGGCGTACAGACCGCCGCCGCCGAAAGCCGCGATGACCAGGCACCACAGCGCCAGCCCCAGGTAGGCGGCGGCCCCCGGCCGAGCGGTTCGCCTCATCCGGCAAAGATACTCCGGAAAGAGATTTCCGTCCCTGCTAAGGTATGCGCCCTTCTTCGGTGGGAGTTCTCGAATGATCCTGGTGTGGGGCTTCAAGAGTTATGTGCAATTTCTCGGCATCGTGACTCTGATCTGCGGTCGCTGCCACAATCTGGCCGCCCAGCGGCTCGACCGGCGCATCCGCAAGTTCACCCTGTTCTGGATCCCGCTCTTTCCGGTGAAACGGCAGACGGTGTTGAGCTGCACCTTCTGCGGCACCATGTCGGCGCTGACCGACGAGCAGGCCGCTCCCCTGCTGGAGCACCTGACGGCACTCCCGGCCGCGGACGCGAGCAGTGTTCAGGCCGCACCGCCGGGAATCCCGCCGACCGCCACTCATTGGCCTCAGGACGACGTCAACAAGTAACGACCGGGCCGTCGACCCGATCGGCCCTCACCCGGCCAGGTCGGCCTCGGCGATCACCTTGATCGGGGTGATCCGCACCAGCAGCTCGCCCGGCACACCGTTGCGCCGGCCGTACTCCTGGGCCCGGTCGGCCCCCATGTACCGGCCGCCGATCTCGGCCGCCGACTCGGCCACCTGGTCGAGGTCGTCGATCAGCTCGGCCGTGCCCTCGATGATCACGAACGAGAACGGTGGGTGCGGGTCGTCGACGGAGAGGGTCACCCGGTTGTCCCGGGCCAGGTTCCGGCCGGCCACGGTTCCGGCTCCCGTGTTCAGCAGCAGGGTGAACTCTTCCGGGATGCCGTCCAGCACGAACCAGGTCGGCTTCACGTGGGCCCAGCCGTCGGCCCGGACCGTGGCCAGGTGGGCCGTGCGGGTGCCGGAGTCCAGGAAGTCGTAGACCTGTTCCTCGCTCATCTTGGTCATCGGCGAGCCTCTCGTCGTCATCGAATTCGAGCCCCACTCTGCCACCGCAACCCGCGGGCAGTGCGGTCACCGCGCGCAGCCTGCGGAGCCGGGCCTGCGGAGTCCGCCTGAAGCGAACACCGGAAACAAGTAATCGTGTAATCAGGTTCCCCCTGCATGACCATCGAGACGTTCCCAGTGCTCTTCCTCGACGATGTCGTCATCCTCCCCGGCATGGCCCTGCCGATCGAGCTGACGGCCCAGGCTCAGGCCACGCTGGACGCTGCCCGCGCGGCCCGCGGTGCCTCCCGTGACACCCTCCGACTCCTGCTCGTCCCCCGCGTCGACGGCCACTACGGCGTGATCGGTTCCGTCGTCGACGTCATCCAGATCGGCCGGCTGCCCAGCGGCGAGCCGGCCGCCGTCCTGCGGGCCACCGGCCGGGCCCGGATCGGCCAGGGCGTGACCGGCACCGGCGCGGCCCTCTGGGTCGAGGCCGAACTGCTCGACGAGCCCACCCCGTCGACCGCCGACCAGGAGAAGGCGGGCGAGTTCAAGCAGGTGCTGACCTCGATCCTGCAGCAGCGCAACGCCTGGCAGGTGCTGGACGCCGTCCAGCGGATGAGCGAGCCGGCCGAGCTGTCCGACATCGCCGGCTACGCCTCCTGGATCGAGGTGGCCGACAAGGTGCGGCTGCTGGAGATGCTCGACCCGGCCGAGCGGCTCGACTTCCTGCTCGAGCGCGGCCGTTCCTACCTGGCCGAGCTGCACGTCTCGGACAAGATCCGCGAGGACGTCCAGGAAGGCATGGAGAAGACCCAGCGCGAGTACCTGCTGCGCCAGCAGCTGGCCGCGATCCGCAAGGAGCTGGGCGAGTCCGACGCCGGCGGCGGTGGCGACTACACCACCCGGATCGAGGCCGCCGACCTGCCCGACAACGTCCGTGAGGCCGCGCTGGCCGAGGCGGCCCGGCTGGAGCGCAGCTCCGACTCCTCCCCCGAGAGCGGCTGGATCCGGACCTGGCTGGACACGATCCTCGACCTGCCCTGGACGACGAAGACCACCGACACCACCGACGTCAAGCACGCCCGTTCGGTGCTGGACGCCGACCACACCGGCCTGGACGACGTCAAGGAGCGGATCGTCGAGCACCTGGCCGTCCGGGCCCGGCGCGCGAACCGCGGGCTCGAGGTCGTCGGCGGCCGGGGTTCCGGGGCCGTGCTGGCCCTGGTCGGCCCGCCCGGGGTCGGCAAGACCTCACTCGGCGAGTCGGTGGCCCACGCCCTGGGCCGCTCGTTCGTCCGGGTGGCGCTGGGCGGCGTCCGTGACGAGGCCGAGATCCGCGGCCACCGGCGCACCTACGTCGGCGCCCTGCCGGGCCGGATCGTGCGCGCCCTGCAGGAGGCCAAGACCATGAACCCGGTGGTGCTGCTGGACGAGATCGACAAGGTCGGCTCGGACTACCGCGGCGACCCGGCCGCGGCCCTGCTCGAGGTGCTCGACCCGGCCCAGAACCACACCTTCCGCGACCACTACCTCAACGTCGACCTGGACCTGTCGGACATCGTGTTCCTGGCCACGGCCAACGTGCTCGAGACGATCCCGTCGGCCCTGCTGGACCGGATGGAGGTCGTCCGGCTGGACGGCTACACCGAGGACGAGAAGGTCGCCATCGCCCGGGATCACCTGCTGCCCCGGCAGCTCGAGCGGGCCGGGCTGACCTCCGAGGAGGTCTCGGTCGAGGACGACGCCCTGCGCACGGTTGCGGCCGAGTACACCCACGAGGCCGGGGTCCGGCAGCTGGAGCGGGCCGTGGCCCGGATCCTGCGCAAGGTGACGACCGAGCTCGCCGACGCCGAGGTCGAGGCCGCCGATGCCCCGAAGGACGGCGAGCCCGCCGCGGCCGAGGGGACGGCGTCCGTGAACGTGACGGTCGGCGATGTCACCCGGTACCTGGGGCGGCCCCGGTTCACCCCCGAGTCGGCCGAGCGCACCGCCGTCCCCGGCGTGGCGACCGGCCTGGCCGTGACCGGTGCCGGTGGCGACGTGCTGTTCGTCGAGGCGGCCACCATGGAGGGCGAGCCCGGCCTGACCCTGACCGGTCAGCTCGGCGACGTGATGAAGGAGTCGGCCCAGATCGCGCTCAGCTACCTGCGGGCCAACGGTTCGCGGCTGGGCGTGCCCACCGAGCAGCTGGCCCACGAGCGGATCCACGTCCACTTCCCGGCCGGGGCGGTGCCGAAGGACGGCCCGTCCGCCGGCGTCACCCTGACCACGGCCCTGGCCTCGCTGCTCACCGGGCGGCTGGTGCGGGCCGAGGTCGGCATGACCGGTGAGGTCTCGCTGACCGGGCGGGTGCTGCCGATCGGCGGCGTCAAGCAGAAGCTGCTCGCCGCTCACCGGGCCGGCCTGACCGACATCATCATCCCGGCCCGCAACGGCCCCGACCTTGACGACCTGCCGGCCGAGATCCGGGAGAAGCTGAACATCCACCAGGTCAGCGACGTCGCCGAGGTGCTCGCCCTGGCCCTGGAGCCCGCCGTCGCGGCCGGCGCCACCGGCTCGACCAGTTCCACCGGCTCGGACGGCGAGATCCTCGCCGCCTGATCGGCCCCCCGAACGGCAGCCCCGGACGCCCCCCTGTCCGGGGCTGCGCTTTGTCTCCGCTCGGACCGACCGCAACGGAGGAACAATCGCCTCGCCCGGGCTGCGAAAGGCTCGCATACCCGGTTGATCCTCCTTTGCGGTCGGCGCCTTCGCCGAGGTGAGTGATTTCGCGGTGGCCGAGCTCGAAGTGGCCGGTGCCGGACCGCTCCGCACGCAGAACTCGCGATCGGGCCGCCTCTGGCCTCCCCGCACCGAGGTTCTGCGTGCGGGCGTGGCCGCGCTGAGTCCTGCTCAGCCTGCCTGAGGGGGGCTCAGGGCGTCGAAGGCCGTGATCGCGGCCTGGTCGAGCTCGATCCGGGCGACCGCGACGTTGTCGGCCAGGTGCTGGAGGTCGCGGGTGCCGGGGATCAGCAGGGTGGCCGGGCTGTGCCCGAGCAGCCAGGCCAGCCCGGCCTGAGCCGGGCTGAGGTTCAGGCGCTCGGCGTGGGCGATGACCACCGGGTCGGCGCTGACGCTGGGCAGCTGCTCGAAGGCCGAGCCGAGCGGGAAGAACGGCACCCAGGCGACGCCGTGCTGAGCGCACTCGATCAGGAGGCTTTCATGCTCGCGAGCCAGCACGTTGTAGAGGTTCTGCACGCCGACGATGCCGGCCGGAAGGGCCTGCCGCAGCTGGGCCAGGCCGACCTGACTCAACCCGATGCCGGCGATCTTGCCTTCGTCGCGCAACGCGACCAGCTCGGCGAGCTGGCTGTCCAGGTCGACCACCTGGTCGCCGGTGGCGATGATGCCGGGCGGCACATCGACCCGGCGCAGGTAGACCACCGCGAGCTGATCGGTGTCGAGGGCCCGCAGGTTCTCCTCGACCGCCGCTCGCAGTTGCGCCGGCTTCTGGGCGGCCACGAGTCGCTCGGTCGGATGGACCGCCGCACCGACCTTGGTCGCGATCCGCAGGTCGCTCCCGTACGGATGCAGCGCCGTCAGGATCAGCTCGTTGACCGTGCCCGGGCCGTAGAACTGGGCGGTGTCGAGATGATTCACCCCGAGCTCGACCGCCCGGCGCAGAACCGCCACGGCGGCCGTAGGGTCGGCGTGCTCGAGTTGCATGGCGCCGAACCCGACTCGAAGAACGTCGTGAGTGCCGAGCAGGCCGTGGCTGTACGCCTGCGATGTGGTCATGATCCTCACCCTCCGGATACGCTGCGGTTAAGCGGAACCGATTCCGCTTGGCTCGGTTCGACCCTAACAGAAGCGGAATCGATTCCGTTTAGGAGGCAGCGGTGACCGAGTTCGAGCGACGGGCCGGCGGGCGCAAGGACGCCCAGCGCAACCGGCAGCGCATCGTGGACGCCGCCACCCGTGCTCTCACCGCCGGCCCGGACCCGGTCAAGATCGAGACCATCGCCCAGCAGGCCGGGGTGGGGGTCGGCACCCTCTACCGGAATTTCCCCTCCCGCGAGGCCCTGGTCGAGGAGGTCTACCGCAGCGAGCTCGGCCGCCTCTGCGCCACCGCCGAGCAGCTGGTGGCCGACCACTCGCCGGCCGACGCGATGCGTGAATGGATGCGCCGATACCAGGGTTTCGTCGCCACCAAGCACGGCATGGCCGAGGCTCTGCGGGCGGTCATCGCCAGCGGCGCGATCAACTCCGGCCAGACCCGCGAACACCTGAACGGCGCCATCGCCACCATTCTCGAGGCCGGCCGAGCCGACGCCAGCCTGCGGTCCGACGTCCGCCCGGCCGACATCTCGGCCGGCATGGCCGGCATCATGCTGACCGCCGCCGACGCCGAACAGGCCGCCCGGATGCTGCAACTGCTGGTCGACGGCCTCCTGCCCCGCATACCGTCCTGAACCTCAACTCCGGTTCGCGCTTATAGCGGCGGCTTGGTGAACACATTCGACGGAGCCCAGTGGGTCGTCAAGGGCGGGGGATCTGATGGCTGAAGCCGGGAGAGGCACCCGCCCGGCGGGCGGCTCCAGGCCTGCCCGAGGCCTAGGCTCGAGGCGGGGATGATCACTGCGATCGGGAGGGCTCGAATGCTACGGAAAGCGCAGTTGGCCGGCCTTTCGCTGAGCGGTGCCGGCCTGCTCGCACTGGCGGCCTGCTCCGGCTCGGCCGGGTCGACCGCCTCGGCCACCGATCCGGCTCGCCCGGCCCTGATCGCCGTCACCAGTACCGGGTCCGGCGTCCCGACCAGCGCTGTTGCCACGACGACCTCGGGCCGGGCGACCACACCGGCGACGTCGACCACCCGCGCCACCCCGGTGCCGGCCCTCGGCGCCGGAGCGAACCTCAACGGCCGCCGTCCGTTCCCGGCCACGAACGCCTGGAACACGGCGGTCGACCAAGCCGCGGTCGACCCGCACTCCAGCACCCTGATCGCCTCGATCGGCCTCACCGGCCACCTGCACCCCGACTTCGGGGCCGACTACGACGGTGGCCCGTTCGGCATCCCCTACGTGGTCGTGGCCGGCCAGCAGAAGAAGGTACCGGTCAGCTTCGACTACGCCGACGAGAGCGACCAGGGCCCCTACCCGATCCCGGCCAAGGCCCCGATCGAGGGCGGCGCCGGCAGCGACGGGGACCGGCATGTGCTGGTCGTCGACCGTGACCACTGGAAGCTCTACGAGCTGTACGACGCCCACCCGGCCGGCAGCGGCTGGACGGCGGGCTCGGGCGCCGTGTTCAACCTGGCCACCGGCACGAACCGGCCGGCCGGCTGGACCTCGGCCGACGCCGCCGGACTGCCGATCTTCCCCGGTCTGGTCCGGTACGACGAGGTCAGCGCCGGAGCGATCAAGCACGCGCTGCGGTTCACGGTCAGCCGCACCCGGGCCGGCTACGTGGCCCCGGCCCAGCACTTCGCCAGCAGCAACACCAGCTCGGCGCTGCCTCCGATGGGAATGCGGGTGCGGCTGAAGGCCAGTTTTGCGATCACCAGTTACCCGAAGCAGGCGCGCGTCGTCCTGCAGGCGATGAAGACCTACGGCATGATCGTCGCCGACAACGGGAGCAACTGGTATGTTTCCGGCGCACCGGACAACCACTGGAACGATGACGCCCTGAATACCCTCAAGCGGGTGCCGGGCAGCGCTTTCGAGGTCGTCAAGATGGGCAAAGTCGTTACCAGGTAGGCTGATTCGCCACTCCTGAGTGGCCCTGGAGGCCTGGTCGAGGGTCAATCGGCTCTCAGCAGACCTTGACTCACCCCTTACGGAGCATTGAGCCATTCGGAGGGTTGACGCAGGCATGATGAGTGCGCTGGCGTCGTTCAAGGACGAGCGGGGCCGGCCGCACCATCACGGCGATCTCCACGCCGCCGGCCCGAACGACCGACGCAGCGAGGTGTCAGATGCTCTCCACCATGTGGTCCGCGGTATCCGCGGCCGGGCAGAAACCCGACCGGACCAAGTGCCCGCCCGGGCCCTCCCGGGCCGAACTGGTTCGACGCAAGGCCATCGAGCGGATCCTGCCGCCGGCCCCGAACCGCAACGGCTCCGGCTGACCCGGCTCAGCCGGCCCCAGGCCTGAATCAGGCCTGCCTTCCAACTGCTCCAGCCGGTCGGCAGCGTTTCCAGTATCGCCACTCGGGGCCGACTTCATTTCAGCACCACGGTCAGTTTCTGCACGACCGGGCCGACCGGCGCGCAGGCGCCGGTGACGAAGGTCAGCTCGTGCGGGCCGAGCATCGGATAGTTCTTGATCGGCGCGAAGTCGAGGGTCATCAGGAACGAGGTGTCGATGTCCACCAAGGGGGCGTCGGGGTCGCAGTGGAAGCCATTCTGAACCGTGGCTCCCTGGCTCACCCGCCCGTCGGTGCCCATGTTCAGTTCACGCAGATTGTCGGTGATCGGCTCACCGGGCCGGTAGCCGGCCGCCTGGGGTACCCGACCGCGCAGGATCACATTGATCACCACGGCCCGGGCCCCCTTCGTGTACGGCGGGACCGACGCCTCCGTCTTCTCGTCGCGTTCCAGCCTGACCGTAAGGTAGGGCGCGGCCGGAGTCGCCGCGGGTCCGGTGCCCTCCCCCCGCAACGAGGACAGGCCGCCGAAGCCGGCCACTCCGGAGGCCAGCACGACGAGCACGACGAGGCTCGCCACCAACGTCCCGGCTCGCCGCTGCGCGTTGCGCCGGGCCCGCCCGCGCACAGCCGTCACCCGGTCGACCACCTGGTTCGCATCGGCCCGGTCGGCGAGTTCGGCCAGGACCTGCTCGAACGCTTCAGGACTGAGATTCATGAGCCGGCTCCTCCGCACTGTTGTCGACCACGCTGTTCTCGGCCTCGCTGTTCTCCACCTCGTTGTTCAGGGACGGCGTGAGCGAGACTCGAAGCGCCGCCAGCCCCTTGCTGGTCTGGCTCTTCACCCCGCCGATGCTGATGCCCATCACGGCGGCGGTCTCGGCCTCACTGAGATCGCAGTAGTGCCGCAGCACGACCGCCACCTGCTGACGGCGCGGCAGGGTGCGCAACGCCCGCAGCACGCGGTCGACCTCGCCCTCGTCGGCAGCCACGTCACGACCGGGCGCCGCGCCGACGGCCCGGCCGTCGAGCCGGTCGGGCCGGTCGCCGGTCAGCACCTCGCGATCGCGCACCCGCCGCCACCACGAGGTACGGATCGACACCATCACCTTGCGCACGTACGCGTCCGGGTTGTCGTACCGGCTCACCTGGCGCCAGCGCGGCAACACCTTCGCGTAGGCCGACTGGAGCAGATCCTCGGCCGTGTCCAGATCGCCGGTGAGCAGGAACGCCAGGCGCTTCAACCGCGGGCCGCTGCCGCGGACATAGCTGTCGAAATCCGGTTCGTCGAGTACGTCCATGCTCCCCTCCCCGTCATGCTGTCGAACCGGTACACGCAGCCGGCCGCGCCAAGGTTTCCTCGCGTCCCAGCCGATTACGGAACCCTGACGAACCGCCTGCTCCGGGGCCCGATCACAGGTTGCGGGCCTAGCCTCAGGGCTGTGATCCCCACCGCGGAACCCGGCTCCCCCGCCGGCGGCGTCCGATGATCGAGCTCGTCCTGGTCGGCCTGTTCGGCGGCCTGATCACCGGTATCTCGCCCTGCATCCTGCCGGTCCTGCCGGTGATCTTCCTCTCCGGCGGGGCCCAGGGCGCCCGGCAGGCCGGCAGCCAGCAGAAGGCACTGCGCGACGGCCGCCGACCCTACCTGGTGGTGGCCGGGCTAACCCTCAGCTTCAGCGTGTTCACCCTGGTCGGAACTCTGATTCTCAGTTCACTGCCGGTGCCCCAGGACATCATCCGGTGGGCCGGGCTGGGGGTGCTGCTCCTGCTCGGGATCGGCATGATCGTCCCCCGGGTCGAGCAGTTGCTGGAGAAGCCGTTCGCCCGGATCCCGCAACGACGGGTCGGCCCCGACCGGGGCGCCTTCGTGCTCGGGCTTGCCCTCGGCGCCGTCTACGTGCCCTGCGCCGGGCCGGTGCTGGCCGCGATCACCGTGGCCGGCGCGACCGGCCGGATCGGCAGCCGGACGGTGGCCCTCACCCTGGCCTTCGCGATCGGGACGGCGCTGCCGCTGCTGGCCTTCGCCCTGGCCGGGCGGGGGCTGGCCGAGCGGCTGAAGACCTTCCGCCGGCACCAGCGGCAGATCCGGGTCGGCGCCGGGGTGGTGGTGATCGGCCTCGCCGTCGCGCTGACCTTCAACGTGACCGACGCCCTGCAGCGCGCCGTCCCGGACTACACCACCGCCCTGAACAAGGACCTCAACACCAGCGGCAAGACCGCCCACGCGCTCGGTGCGGCCGACGCGAGCAAGGCGCTCGGAGCCTGCCAGGAGAGCGCCGGCACCGAGGCCCCGGCCCTGCACCAGTGCGGCACCGCCCCGGCCCTGGCCGGCATCTCGACCTGGCTGAACACCCCGGGAGGCACCCCGGTCGACCTAGCCGGCCTCAAGGGCAAGGTCGTCCTGGTCGACTTCTGGGCCTACTCCTGCATCAACTGCCAGCGGGCCCTGGCCCACGTCAACGCCTGGTACTCGGCCTACCGCAACGACGGTTTCGACGTCATCGGCGTCCACACCCCTGAATACGCGTTCGAGCACGTCGCCGGAAACGTCGCCGCCGGGGCGAAGCGGCTCGGGCTCACCTACCCGATCGCCCTCGACAACGACTACCGGACCTGGGACAACTACCACAACAACTCCTGGCCGGCCGACTACCTGATCGACGCCACCGGCGCCGTCCGGTTCGTCTCGGTCGGCGAGGGCAACTACCCCGAGACCGAAGCCCTGATCCGGCACCTGCTCTCGGAGGCCGACCCGGCCCAGGCCCTGCCCCGGGCCACCCAGGTGACCGACACCACGCCCCAGCACCAGAGCATGTCGCCCGAGACCTATCTGGGCTCGGAGCGGGCCCAGTACTACGTCGGTGAGCAGGGTCTCGGATCGGGCCCGGGCACGTTCAGCTACCCCTCGACCATTCAGCTCGGCGGCTTCGCCCTGAACGGCACCTGGTCGGTCAGCGGCGAGTCGCTGACCGCCGTGAAAGACTCCGGGATCGCCCTGAGATACCTGGCCGACGACATCTACCTGGACGTCGGCGGCACCGGCACGATCATCGCCACCGTGGACGGGAAGACCACGAAATATCCCGTGTCCGGCGCGCCCAACATCTACCCCCTGCTGCACCGCAGCACCCAGGAGCAGGGCCTGCTCACGATCAGCCTCTCCCCCGGCCTCAAGGCCTATTCCTTCACCTTCGGCTGAGGTTCAGCGGATCAGGACGACGGCGAGGGTGCGCGGGCCGTGCACGCCCTCGACCCGCTGGAGCTCAATGTCGCTGGTCGCGCTGGGGCCACTGATCCAGGTCAGCGGGCGGGCGCCGTCCGGGATTAAGGCCGCGACGGCCTCCGGCACCCCGCGGACGACGTCGGCGGCCCGGACCACGCAGAGGTGATAGTCCGGCACCAGGGTGAGGGCACGCCGGCCCTGGCCCGGCCCGGCGTCGAGCACGATGGTTCCGGTCTCGGCCACGGCCAGCCGGCTGCTGGTCAGGACGCCGTCGGTCGCGTCCAGCTCGGCCGGCGTCAGTGACGGTTCGTCCCGGACCAGTTCGATTGCGCCGGGCGGCAACTCGGCCAGCAGATCGGCCGGGAAGCCGGCCGGAACCACCAGCCGGCCGACGCCGCGCTCGCGCAACGCCTCGGCGATCACGGCCGCCGCGGTCGATGCCGTGGCGGTGTGCACGGTCGCCCTGTAGTCGACCAGGCGGTCGACGAGCAGGTCGAGCCACTCCTGCGGGCTCGCGTCGGCGGCGGTCCGGTAGGCGCGCTCCACGACCGGCGGGGCCGGGCGGTCGGCGAGGGCGAGCCGGATCCGGGCCAGGACGTCGTCCTTGGCGGTCATCGACCCTCGCCTTGCTCGCGGGCCCAGCGTTCGCGAAAGCTCTCCTCGGCCGGCAGCGGCAGATCGCGCGCCGCCGTCCAGGCCGAGAGCGGCGGCGGGACCAGGCTGCGGCCGGGCCGCGCGACCAGACGAGCGAGCAACCGGCCCGGCGGGCGGCCCAGTTTCAGCGCCCGCAGCGCCAGCGGCCAGGTCCGCCGGCCGCGCATGATCCGCCCGACCAGGCCCATGGCCACCGCTTCGGCGGTCGGTCGCCGATGGGCAGCCGCCTTGGCGTCGACCACCTGCGAGCGCAGGTGCACCAGCATGGTCGGGATGTCGATCGCCACCGGGCAGACGTCGTAACAGGCCCCGCACAGGGACGACGCGAACGGCAGGGTCTGGTTGTACTCGACCCCGGTGAGCTGGGGCGAGAGCACGGCCCCGATCGGGCCCGGGTAGACCGACCCGTAGGCGTGCCCGCCGGTCCGCTCGTACACCGGGCACACGTTCAGGCAGGCCGAGCAGCGGATGCAGCGCAGGGCCGAGCGCCCGGCCGGGTCGGAGAGGGTCGCCGTCCGGCCGTTGTCGAGCAGCACCAGGTGAAACTCCTGCGGCCCGTCGCCGGGGGTGACCCCGGTCCACATCGAGGTGTACGGGTTCATCCGCTCGCCGGTGCTGGAGCGGGGCAGCAGCTGCAGGAAGACCTCGAGGTCGCGCCAGGTCGGCAGCAGCTTCTCGATCCCCATCACGGTGATCAGCACCCGGGGCAGGGTCAGGCACATCCGGCCGTTGCCCTCGGACTCGACCACGGCCAGGGTGCCGCTGTCGGCGACGGCGAAGTTGGCTCCGGACACCGCCACCTCGGCGCTCAGGAACTTGGCCCGCAGGTGCCTGCGGGCGGCCTCGGCCAGGGCTTTCGGGTCGTCGGTGAGGCCCGGGTCGGCGGCCAGCCCGGCCCGGCCCATCTCGGCCAGGAAGATCTCCCGGATCTCGGAGCGGTTGCGGTGGATGGCCGGCACCAGGATGTGACTCGGCTTGTCGTCGGCCAGCTGCACGATCAGCTCGGCCAGGTCGGTCTCCCAGGCGCTGATCCCGGCCTCGGCCAGGGCCTCGTTGAGCCCGATCTCCTGGGTCGCCATCGACTTCACCTTGACCACCTCGCGGGCCCCGGTGGCCTGGACCAGCTCGGTGACGATCCGATTGGCCTCGGCCGCGTCGCGGGCCCAGTGCACCACCCCGCCCCGGGCCGTGACCTGCTCCTCGAGCTGGAGCAGGTACTCGTCGAGGTGGGCCAGCACGTCGTCCTTGATCGCGGCGCCGGCCGCCCGCAGTTCGGCCCAGTCGGGCACCTCGGCGACGACGGCGGCCCGCTTGGTCCGGATCGTGCGGGTGGCCGAGCCCAGGTTGTGCCGCAACTGGTCGTTGGCCAGGGCCTCGCGGGCCGCCTCCGGGAACGGCCGGTCGCCGCTGAGCGCGCCCACGCCGGGCGGTGCCACCGGCGGCCGGATCGTTGGCAGGCCCAGATAGGTACTCATGCGGGCTCCTCGGTGGAGGCGAGAATCTGGGCCAGGTGGACGGTTCCGGTGTCGCTGTGCAGCCGGGACAGTCCGCCGCCGAGGTGCATCAGGCAGGAGCTGTCCGAGGCGCACAGCCGGTCGGCCCCGGTCGAGCGGACCCGGTCCAGCTTGTCGCTCATCATGGCCGCCGAGACGTCGGCGTTCTTCAGCGCGAAGGTGCCGCCGAAACCGCAGCACTGCTCGGCGTCGGGCAGCTCGACCAGGTCGATCCCCCGGACCGCGCGCAGCAGCTGCAACGGCTGGTCGCCGACCCGCAGCAGGCGCAGCGAGTGGCAGGTCGGGTGGTAGGTGACCCGGTGCGGGTAGGAGGCCCCGACGTCCGACACCCCGAGGACGCCGACCAGCAGCTCGGACAGCTCGTAGGAGCGGGCCGCGACCTGCTCGGCCGCCGCGGCCAGCTCGAGATCGCCGGCTTGCCGAGCGACGTCCGCGTGCTGGTGGCGGACCGAGCCGATGCACGACCCGGACGGCGCGACCACGGCGTCGTACCCGGAGAAGACCTCCACGTACCGGCGGACCAGCGGCAGGGCCGAGCGCGGGTACCCGGTGTTGACGTGCATCTGGCCGCAGCAGCTCTGGGCCATCGGCACCTCGACGTCGTGCCCGAGCCGGCGCAGCACGGTCACGGTGTCGGCGGCGACGTCCGGGAACATGCCGTCGACCAGGCAGGTGATCAGCAGGCCGATCCGCATCAGCTCACCGCCCGGGTACCGAGGGCCGGCTCGTAGCGGGTGATCGACTGGGTCCGGCGCAGCAGCGACCGCAGGTCGGCCAGCGAACCGTCGAGCACGCCGGCCGCCCGGGCCTGGACCAGCACGTTGCCCAACGCGGTGGCCTCGACCGGCCCGGCCAGTACGGGAAGTCCGGCCGCCGTGGCGGTCAGCCGGCAGAGCAGCGAGTTCAGCGCTCCCCCGCCGACCAGGTGGATCACGTCGACCTCGTGCCCGGACAGGGACACGGCCTGGTGCACGGCCCGGGCGAAGGCCACGGCCAGGCTGTCCAGGATGCACCGGACCACCGCCACCGGGCTGCCCGGCACCGGCAGGCCGGCCCGCCGGCAGGCCGCGACGACCCGGGCCGGCATGTCGCCCGGCGGCAGGAAACTCGGGTCGTCGACGTCGATCACCGGGCCGCCGTCCGGCATCGCCGCGGCGCCGGCCAGCAGGGCGGCCAGGTCGGCGGGCCGCCCCGCGTGCCGCCAGGTGCGCAACGACTCCTGCAGCAGCCACAGGCCCATCACGTTGCGCAGGTAGCGGACCGTGCCGTCGACGCCGCCCTCGTTGGTGAAGTTGGCCGCCCGGCCGGCCTCGGTCAGCACCGGCGCGGCCAGCTCGACCCCGACCAGGCCCCAGGTGCCGCAGGCGATGTAGGCGAACCGGTCGTCGGCGGCGGGCACCCCGACCACGGCCGAGGCGGTGTCGTGGGAGCCGACCGCGGTGATCGCGGTGCCGGCGGCCAGGCCGGTGGTCAGCCCGAGTTCGTGGCGCACAGTGCCGATCACCTCTCCCGGACGGCGTAGCGGGGCCAGCAGCGATCGTGGCACACCGGCCGCCTCGAGCAGAGTCGGCGACCATTCCCGGGTCCGCACGTCGAGCAGCCCGGTGGTCGAGGCGTTGGTCAGCTCGGTTCCCGGCTCGGCCCCGAGCCAGCGGGACAGCAGGTCGGGCAGCAGCAGCAGCGACCGGGCCGCGGTCAGCTGCGGCGAGCGGGCCGCCGCGGCCAGCTGGTACAGCGTGGTGAACGGCAGGTACTGCAGCCCGTTGAGGTCGTACAGCTGGGCCGGCGGCACCAGGCGGTGGACGGCGTCCGCGACCCCGTCGGTCCGCGCGTCCCGGTAGTGGAAGGGGTTGCCCAGCAAGGCCCCCTCACCGTCGAACAGGCCGTAGTCGACCGCCCAGGTGTCGACCCCGACACTGCGGACGTCGTACCGCCGGGCCGCCTCGGTGAGCCCGGCCACCGCCTCGTGCCAGAGCCGCAGCAAATCCCAGTGCAGGCTGCCCGACCCGACCGGCCCGGGGACCAGGACCGGGTCGTTGGCGAATCGGCGGACCTCGGTCAGGTCGAGCCGGTCCGGGCTCACCTCCCCGACCATCACCCGGCCGCTGGACGCCCCCAGGTCGACCGCCGCGAACGCCTCCACCGAGCTCACCGGTGGCTCATCGCAGGAACGCCGCGGCCACCCCGGCGTCGACCGGGATGTGCAGGCCGGTGGTCTGCGACAGGTCGCCGCCGGTGAGCGCGAACACGGCCGCGGCGATGTGCTCGGGCAGCACCTCGCGCCCGAGCAGGGTCCGCTTGGCGTAGTAGGCGCCCAGTTCCGACTCCGGGACGCCGTAGACCGCGGCCCGCTGCGCCCCCCAGCCGCCGGCGAAGATGCCCGAGCCCCGGACGACGCCGTCCGGGTTGACCCCGTTGACCCGGATGCCGTGGGTGCCGAGTTCGGCCGCCAGCAGCCGCACCTGGTGGGCCTGGTCGGCCTTGGCCGAGCCGTAGGCCACGTTGTTGGGCCCGGCGAAGACCGAGTTCTTGGACGAGATGTAGACGATGTCGCCGCCCAGACCCTGGTCGATCATCAGCCGGGCGGCGGCCTGCGACACCAGGAAGCTGCCCTTGGCCATCACGTCGTGCTGCAGGTCCCAGTCGCGCTCGGTGGTCTCCAGCAGCGACTTCGAGATCGACAGGCCGGCGTTGTTGACCACCAGGTCGACCCCGCCGAAGGCCAGCGCGGCCTGGGCGAACGCGGCCGCCACGCCGGCCGCGTCGGAGACGTCGGCGGTGACCGCGATCGCCCGGTCGGCGTTGCCGATCTCGGCCGCCACCACCGCGGCGTTCTCGGCGTTCAGGTCGGCCACGACGACGCAGGCGCCCTCGGCGGCCAGCCGGTGGGCGATCGCCCGGCCGATGCCGCTGCCGGCCCCGGTGACCAGAGCCACCCGGGTGGCCAGCGGCTTGGGCTTGGGCATCCGCTGCAGCTTGGCCTCCTCCAGGGCCCAGTACTCGATCCGGAACTTCTCCGACTCGCTGATCGGGGCGTAGGTCGAGACCGCCTCGGCACCGCGCATCACGTTGATCGCGTTGAGGTAGAACTCCCCGGCCACCCGCGCGGTCTGCTTGTCCTTGCCGAAGCTGAACATGCCCACCCCGGGCACCAGCACGATCGCCGGGTCGGCGCCCCGGATGGCCGGCGACTCGGGCGTGGCGTAGGTGTCGTAGTAGGCCCGGTAGTCCTCGCGGTAGGTCGCGTGCAGCTCCTTGAGCCGGCCGGTCAGGTCCGCCAGGGACGCCGTCGGCGGCAGGTCCAGCACCAGGGGGCGGACCTTGGTCCGCAGGAAGTGGTCCGGGCAGGAGGTGCCCAGCGCGGCCAGCCGCGGGTGCTCGGCGGCGGCGACGAAGTCGAGCACGGCCGGGGCGTCGGTGTAGTGCCCGACCTGGGGGTTGTCGGTCGAGGCGAGGCCCCGCACGATCGGCGCCAGGGCCGCGGCGAGGGCGTGCCGTTCGGTCTTGGGCAGGGCCTGGTAACCCTCGATCGGCGGGCCGAACGGCTCGGGCCGGCCCCGCTCGATCAGGAACGCCTCGGCCGTCCGGATCAGGTCGAGCGAGTTGGCCTCGCACTCCTGGCTGGTCTCGCCCCAGGCGGTGATCCCGTGCCCGCCGAGGATGCAGCCGATCGCCTGCGGGTTGGCCGCCTTGATCGCGGCGATGTCCAGGCCGAGCTGGAAGCCGGGCCGGCGCCAGGGCACCCAGACCACCCGGTCGCCGAAGCACTGCTTGGTCAGCGCCTCGCCGTCGGCCGCGGTGGCGATCGCGATCCCGGAGTCCGGGTGCAGGTGATCGACGTGGGCGGCGTCCACCAGGCCGTGCATGGCGGTGTCGATGGACGGCGCGGCCCCACCCTTGCCGTGCAGGCAGTAGTCGAACGCCGCGACCATCTCGTCCTCGTGCTCCACCCCGCGGTACACGTTCACCAGGGCCCGGACCCGGTCCAGCCGGAGCACGGCCAGGCCGGCCTCGGTCAGGGTGCCGAGGTCGCCGCCGGAACCCTTGACCCAGAGCAGCTCCACCGGCTCGGACGTCGCCGGGTCGATCAGGGTGCCCTTGGCCGAGGTGTTGCCCCCGGCGTAGTTGGTGTTACGGGCATCGGCGCCCAGTCGGTTGGACCGCTCGATCAAGGCGGCGGCAGTGCTGGTCATCGATGAATCCCTTGTCTGGTCGGTAATTTCAGGTTCGACTGGCCGGGTCGCTGCTCAGGCGCCCCAGCCCGCCTGGTTGCCGCCGACCCGCTCGGCCACAATCCGCTCGGCGTAGCCGGAGCGCTTGTAGGCGGCCATCGGGTCGGGGTCGACGCCCATCTCCTGGCGCAGCTCGGCCAGCAGCGGCCGGACGTCGGTGTTGTAGGCGTCCATCAGCACGGCGTTCGCGTCCAGCACGTCGCCCGACCGCTGGGCCGCACCGAGGGCCTCCAGGTCGACCAGCAGCGCCTTGGCCGTGGCCTCCTGCACGTTCAGCACCGACCGGATCTCCCCCGGGATCTTGGCCTCGATGTTGTGGCACTGGTCGAGCATGAACGTGACGTCGGTGTCCGGCTCCAGCCCGCCGGCCTGGCGGACCTCGAACAGGATGCGGAACAGCTGAAACGGGTCGGCCGCACCGACGATCAGGTCGTCGTCGGCGTAGAACCGGGAGTTGAAGTCGAAGGCGCCGAGCTTGCCCGCCCGCAGCAGGAAGGCGACGATGAACTCGATGTTGGTGCCGGGTGCGTGGTGCCCGGTGTCGACGCAGACCATCGCTTTCGGGCCGAGCTGCAGGCAGTGCGCGAACGACGTGCCCCAGTCGGGCACGTCCATCGTGTAGAAGGCGGGCTCGAACAGCTTGTACTCCAGGATCAGCCGCTGGTGCTCGCCGAGCCGCTCGTAGACCGCGGCCAGGGCCTCGGCCAGCCGGTCCTGACGGGCCCGGATGCTGTCCTGGCCGGGGTAGTTGGTGCCGTCGGAGAACCACAGCTTCAGGTCGCGCGAGCCGGTCCGGTCCATCACGTCGACGCACTCGATCAGGTGGGCCAGGGCCTTGGCCCGGATTCGCGGATCGGGGTTGGTGACGCTGCCGAGCTTGTAGTCGTCGTCCTGGAAGACGTTGGCGTTGACCGTGCCCAGCGTGATGCCGGCCGATACGGCGGCCTGCCCGAGCTTGTCGAAGTCGTCGACGTTGTCCCAGGGGATGTGCAGGGCGATGCTGGGGGCGACGCCGGTCAGCGCGTGCACCTGGGCGGCATCCGCGATCTTCTCGAACGGGTCGCGGGGCACCCCGGCCTGGGCGAACACCTTGAACCGGGTGCCGGAGTTGCCGAAGGCCCAGGACGGCAGCTCGATCTTCTGCTGCCGCAGAACCGCCTTGACGGCGTCGGTGTCGATCGTGGAATCGGTCATGACAGGTTGGCCTGCTTTCACTTTCGCAAGGATGGAACGAGTCTCAGAGGTTCACTTCGAGCAGCTCGGCGCCGAGCAGGTCGCAGGTGGCCCGCAGCTCGGGCAGCACGTGCCCGACCCCGAGGGCCCAGTGGTGCGAGATCCCGGACGCCGACCAGGCGTCGGTCCACTCCCCCGGGTCGCAGCCGAAGTCGACCCGCGACGTCGTGTTGCCGATCTGCAGCAGCGGGCCGGGCACGACCTCGCCCTGGGCCGCGACGAACCGGTAGGCGCCGTCGCGCAACTGGGCGATCCCGACCAGGGTGACCGGGCCCTGCTTCACCTCGGTCTCGACCGAGACGCCCCAGCCGCGCTTGCCGTGGTAGATGCCGAGGCCGCGCAGCATGGGCCGGCCGTTGCTGATCGCCAGGTGGGCCGGGCCGTCGTGGCCCATCTCGACCACCCCGGCCTCGAAGTCGAGGGCTTGGAACTCGGTGAACGAGCCACCGGCGCCGAGCCGGTCGACGACGAGCATGGCCAGCGACGTCCGCAGCTCGTACTCGCCGACCGCCGGGATGCCCCGGGCGGTCAGGAACGAGGCGCCCAGGATCATCCCGGCGCCCAGCCGCTCGTGCTGCTCGCCCTCCAGGCCGCGGTGGTAGTAGGCCAGGCTGTCCAGGGCGAAGTCCTCGACCAGCTGGTCGAGGCCGACCGACACCTGGGCCCCCCAGCGGAAGTCGTCCTCCTGCACGCTCGCGTCGACCGCGAAGACGTCACGGGCCAGCGCCACCCGCTCGTCGATCTGGGCCGGCGTCACCGCCGCCACCCGGACCCGCAGGTCGTCGAACTCGAGCACCTCGACGTGGCCGCCGAAGTTGGTCGAGACCAGGGTGAGGTCGGTCGAGACGTCGAGCATGCCCGGGTACAGGTGGCCCATCAGGCCGTGCCGGCCGTGCCGCAGGCCGGCCCGGACGGCGGCGGCCTTGACCCAGCGCTCGATCCGGGTCCAGGCCCGCTCGTCGTCCAGGTAGCTGGTCACCGACCGGAACGGGATACCGGCCCGCAGGAAGGTATTGCCGATCTCGGGCAGCGGGCACTGGCCGCAGTAGGCCAGCCACTGGCCGGTGTCGAAGGTGGCGTGATCCATCTTCGCGGTCGGCTGCAGGTTGATGATCAGTACCGGCGACCCGCTGCGCTGGGCGATCGGCAGCAGCATGGACGCCGTCATGTAGGTGGTCAGGAAGCCGACGATCAGGTCGCAACCGGCCGCCCGGAGGGTCTCGGCCGCCCGGGCGCCTTCCTGGGCGTCGGAGACGAAGCCGACGTCGACCACGTCGCAGTCCATCGCGGTGATCCGGCGCGAGACCTCGGCACTGGAGCGCTGCAGCTGCGGCAGCAGGTCGGGGAACTGCGGCCAGTAGGCCCCGAGCCCGCCGGCGACCAGGCCGACCTTGGCCCGGCGGCCGGCGACGCGCTGGATGCCGGTGGCCGAGCTCGGCTCGGTGACGGTCATGACGTGCCCTCCACGGTGGTCGGTGAGGCTGAGATCGGTGACAGGGCACCGAGTTGGTCCTCGAGGTTGAAGATCGGCTCCAGCAGGGTCAATCCCTCGTCCGGGGCCAGGCCGTCGAGCCCGGTGAAGAACCGGCTCATCTCGGCCTGCCAGCGGCCGTTGACCTCGGTCGCGGCCATCGCGGCCTGGGCCGCGGCCAGATCCTCGGCCTCGACGTAGCCGACCAGCAGGCCGTCCGGACGGGCGAAGATGGAGTAGTTCTGCCAGCCGCTCGCGGCCAGGGCCCGCAGCATCTCGGGCCAGACCTCGGCGTGCCGGCGCCGGTACTCGGCCAGCAGTTCCGGGCGCACTTGGAGCAAGAAACAATAACGATTCAAACGGTTCACGAGAGCCTGCGGATCTCCCGCCGAGCAGGCCCGGTCACGGTCGATGGGAGCGACCGGGCCTGCTCACGTGCGGGTCGGATGGGGTCGGGACTCAGAAGTTGAACTGGTCGATGTTCGACTTGTCGAAGACGGTCGGGGTGCCCAGCACCACCGACGGGCCGGTGTCGCCGGCCGCGGCCAGCACGGTGTAGGAGCCGAGCGTGCCCGCGGTGAACTTCGAGTCGGCGTCCAGCGTGGCCGTGCCCGAGGCCAGCGAGGCCGCGGCGTAGCCGGCCAGGTAGCCCAGGTTGCTCGGGTTCCACAGCTCGAACGACTCGATCGTGCCGTCCTTGACGTACGACTTCATCTGCGAGGGCAGGCCGAGCCCGGTCAGCGTCACCTTGTCGGCGACCGCCTTGTGGGTGGACAGGTACTGGGCCGCGGTCGAGATGCCGACCGTGGTGGGCGAGATGATGCCCTTCAGGTTCGGGTAGGCCGAGAGCAGGCCCTGCAGCACGGTCAGCGAGGTGGCCGGGTCGTCGTTGCCGTAGACCGTGGTCACCAGCTTCATGTTCGGGTACTTGGCCGCGAGCTGCTCCTTCATGGCCGCGATCCAGGCGTTCTGGTTGGTCGCACTGGCCGCCGCCGACAGGATGGCGATCTCGCCGGTGCTGTTGATCTGCTTGGCCAGCAGGTCGACCTCGGAGGTGCCGATCGCCTTGGTGTCGGCCTGGTTGATGAACAGGTGCGACGGGCTGGTGCCGCAGTTGATGTCCGAGTCGAAGGCGACGATCTTGATGCCGGCCTTGGACGCCTGGTTCAGCGAGGGGCACAGCGCCGAGGGGTCGTTGCCGGCGATCACGATCGCGTCGGCGTGGGCCTGGATGGCGGCCTGGATCGAGGGGATCTGGGCCGCGGCCGTGTCGGCCGTTCCGCTGCTGACCACGACCTTTCCGCCCAGCTCGGCCAGCGCCTTCTCGCCGCCCTTGTCGGCCAGCACCTCGTAGGGGTTCTGGGTGTCCTTCGGGATGAAGTAGACCGTCAGGCCCTTCTTGATGCTGCCGCCGGACGCGGCGCCACTGGCGGCGGTCGAACTGCCGGCCGAGGACCCGCCTCCGCACGCGGCCAGAGTCGCGCCGACCAGAGCCAGGGAGAGGGTGATCGTCACCTTGTGACGCACTGACTTGATCATGATGAGCCCTTCATTGGGTTGATTTTCGAGAACTTGAGAGCCGACCCCAGACGGGGGACGACGAGACTGAGCAGCAACAACAGGCCGGTGATGATCTTCTGGACTTCGGCCGCGACGCCCATCTGGGTCAGCGCCTGCAGCAGGGTTCCGAAGGTCAGCACCGACAGCACGACGCCGGCCACGGTGCCCCGGCCGCCGAAGATCGAGACGCCGCCGAACAGGACGACGGCGACGACGTCCAGCTCCAGCCCGGTGCCGGCGTCGTAGCTGACCGAGCTGTTCTTCAGCGCGAACAGGATTCCGGCGAACGCGCAGAGCACGCCGGAGAAGACGTAGAGGCTGAACTTGATCCGGTTGACCCGGATGCCGGAGAACTGGGCCGCCTCCGGCTGCAGCCCGATCGCGATGATCGAGCGGCCCAGCGGGGTGGCGTGCAGCACCACCGCGACCCCGGCAGCCAGCACCAGGAAGATCGCCGCCGAGTACGACAACTCGGTCCCGGGGATCGGGATCACCCCGATGTCGGTCAGCTTGATCGGGAACCCGGTGACCACCTTGGGGGCGAGCAGGATCTCGGCGATCCCCCGGAACAGGGTCAGCGTGCCGATGGTGACCGCGATCGAGGGCAACCCGATCCGGGCGATCAGCACCCCGTTCAGGGCCCCGCCGAGGGCTCCGACCAGCAGGGCCACCAGCATGGCGGGCCAGATCGACCAGCCGTTCTGGAACAGGTAGCCGACCACGGTGCCGGACAGCCCCAGCATCGAGGCCACCGAGAGGTCGATCTCCCCGGTCATCACGATCAGCAGCAGGGGCAGGGCCATGATGGCGACCTCGCCCTCGTTAACCCCGATGAAGAAGAAGTTCGAGCCGTCGAGGAAGGTCGAGGAGTTGGTCGTGCCCATGATCAGCACGATCACGAAGATGACGACCAGTGCCGCTTCCCAGCGCAGCAGGCCGCGCCAGGCCGGGACGGCGGTGGTGTCGGTCCCGGCGTAACTGCGAGCCGGCGGGGCCGGCGGCGGGGCGCTCGGGGTCGGGGTCGAGGTGTCAGATGTCACGGTGGGCCCCCTCGGCGGACTGCAGGCTCTTAGCGACCCGCAGACTCAGCCAGCGGTCGAAGACGATGGCCAGCAACAGCAGCCCACCGGCGATCGCCTCGTTCCAGAACGGGGAGATCTTGGTGGCCACCAGGGCCTGGTCGATGGTGTTCAGCAGCAGTGCGCCCAGGGCGGCACCGGCGACGGTTCCGCTGCCACCGAAGATGGCCACCCCACCGACCACCACCGCGGCCACCACCAGCAACTCGTAGCCGTTGCCGCCGGTGACGTCGATCTGGGCGTGCAGGGCCAGGAACAGCGATCCGGCCAGACCGGCCAGGCTGCCGCTGACCAGGAAGGCGGTGAACACCCGACGGCCGGTCGGGATGCCGGCCAGCTCGGCCGCCTCCGGGTTGGAGCCGATCGCGTAGAGGTCGCGGCTGGAGCGGAACGAGCGCATCGCGTACCCGACCACGGCGACCACCACGATCACGATGATCGCCAGCCAGGGAATCCCGAGAACGGTCTCGTAGCCGACCTTCTGGAACGACTTGGGGATGAACTCGGGGTCGATGGTCTTGCCGTTCACGATCTTGCCGTCGATCCCGCGGACGATGTACAGCATGGCCAGGGTGACGACCAGGCTGGGCACCTTGCTCACCGTGGTGATCAGCCCGTTGATCGCGCCGACCACCGCCCCGATCAGGATGCCGAGGACGAAGCCGAGCAGCACCGGGAAGCCTGGATGGTGCTTGAACGTGGTGCCGACCAGGTAGGCCGACAGACCCACCACCGAGCCGACCGACAGGTCGACGTTGCGGGTGATGATGACCAGCGTCTCGCCCACCGCGAGCAGGGCGATCAGCGCCGCCCCGGTGAGCAGTTGCTGAACGCTGCCGGCGCTGGCGAAGTGGTGGTTCTTCAGCGTCGTGACCAGGAACACGATCACGATCACCAGGGCGATACCGAGCTCGCGGGCCCGCAGCACGGCACTGCCCCGGGCCACCGCGACCGGCGGCTGGGAGGACGGCGCCTCGGTGAGTTGCGCGGTCATGCCGCCACCTCCGGTACCAGGCCGGACGCCGCTCGCATGACCGAGTCCTCGTCGGCCTCGGCCCGGCTCAGGTTCGCGGTCAGCCGACCCTCGTGCAGGACCAGCACCCGATCAGCCATGCCCAGCACCTCCGGCAGCTCCGAGGAGATCATCAGCACCGCCATGCCGCCGGCCACCAGGTCGTTGAGCAACCGGTGCACCTCGGCCTTCGTGCCGACGTCGATGCCCCGGGTCGGTTCGTCGATGATCAGCAGGGACGGGTTGCGGGCGAGCCACTTTCCGAGCACCACCTTCTGCTGGTTGCCCCCCGAGAGGGTGGACACCGGGTTGCGGATCCGGCCGAACTTCAGCTGCAGTCGCTCGGCCCAGGTGCCGGCCAGACCGGCCTCGCTGGAGCGGCGGATCAGGCCGAACCGGGTCAGCCGGCCGAGCGAGGCCAGGGCCACGTTCTGGTCGATCCCGAGGTCCATCACCAGGCCCTGCTGGCGGCGGTCCTCCGGCACCAGGGCCACCCCGGCGGCCATCGCGGCCAGCGGGTCTCCGTTCGGCAGCGGCCGGCCGTTGACCTTGACCACACCGGAGGTCCGCCGGTCGATGCCGAAGATCGCCCGGGCGACCTCGCTGCGGCCGGCCCCGACCAGCCCGGCCAGGGCGACGATCTCGCCGGCCCGGACGGTCAGGTCGATGTCGCTGAAGACGCCCTCCCGACCGAGGTTCTCGACCTCGAGGACGACGTCACCGGGGTTCGACGAGCGGTCCGGGTACATGCTGTCGAGTTCGCGCCCGACCATCGAGCGGATGATGTCGTCGACAGTTAGGTTCTCGATCGGGTCGGTCCGGACGAACGCCCCGTCGCGCATCACGGTGACCCGCTGACAGCTGGCGAACACCTCCTCGAGGCGGTGCGAGATGAACAGCACGGCCGCGCCCTGGGCCCGGAGAGTGGCCATCACCTCGAACAGGCGGGCCACCTCCACGCCGGTCAGGGCGGCCGTCGGCTCGTCCATGACCAGCACGTTGGCCTGCAGAGAGAGGGCTTTGGCGATCTCGACGATCTGCTGGTCGGCCACCGACAGACCGCGGGCCAGGCGCTGCGGGTCGAGCCGCACGCCGAGCCGGGCGAAGACGGCGGCCGCCTCGGCGTTCATCGCCGTCCGGTCGATCGCGCGGCCCCGGCCCAGCGGCTGGCGGCCCATGAAGATGTTCTCGGCCACGCTCAGATCGGGGAAGAGGGTCGGCTCCTGGTAGATGATCGAGACGCCGGCCGCCCGCGAGGCGTTCGGCCCGGCGAACACCACCGGCTCGCCGCCGACGGTCAGGGTGCCGCTGTCGGGCTGGTGCACCCCGGCCAGGATCTTCACCAGGGTCGACTTGCCGGCGCCGTTCTCCCCCAGCAGAGCGTGCGCCTCCCCCGGATACAGCGTGACCGAGGCGTCGACCAGAGCCCGGACCGCGCCGAAGCTCTTGGTCGCCCGGTTCAGCACCAGCAGAGGATCGCCCGCCGCGCGGGACTCGCCCGCCGACCGGTTCTCGCTGGTCACCAGGGCCTCCCTCGTCGGCTCCGTCGTCTGCGGGGGCACCGTCGGCTCCTTCGGCGCCGGGTCCACCATCTCGCCACAACCCTTCTTTATTGTGAAACCTTTCATTTTTTGAGGATGTTACGCCGGTCACACAAACGGAGTCAAGGATCAGTTTCATCACGGTTTCGCAGCAGGCCACGGACACATTCACTGAGCGAGACCGGTGCAAAACGTTGATCCTTCAGTCAAGATGAGTCGGCAATGTTGCCCAGGTGAGTTGATAGGATTCAACCCGCCTCACGCGCTCACCTGGAGGATGCGATGGCCGACTCGGCGAGCGTCATCGACGTCGCCCGGCACGCCGGGGTCTCCCTGGGCACCGTCTCCAACGTGCTCAACCGCCCCGACCGGGTCGCCCCGGCCACCCGGGCCCGGGTGTTGCAGGCCATCGAGGAGCTGGGTTACGTCCGCAACGAGGCCGCCCGGCAGTTGCGGGCCGGTCGCAGCCGCACCATCGGGATGATCGTGCTCGACGTCGGCAACCCGTTCTTCACCGACGTCGCCGCCGGCGTGGAGCTGGCCGCGACCGCGGCCGACCTGTCGGTGGTGCTCTGCAACAGCGCCGGCGACGCGACCCGCGAGGACCACTACCTGAGCCTGCTCCAGGAACAGCGCTCCTACGGCATCCTGATCACGCCGCAGGCCAAGAAGAACGCCCGCATCCCGCAGATCCGCAAGCACGGCACGCCCATCGTCTTCGTCGACCGCGGCTCCACCCGGCACCAGTGCTCGGTCTCGGTAGACGACGTGGTCGGTGGCGAGCTGGCCACCGGTCACCTGCTCGGCCTCGGCCATCGCCGGATCATCTTCGTCGGCGGCCCGCTGAGCACCCGCCAGGTGGCCGACCGGCTGAGCGGCGCCCGCTCGGCCGCGGTGAAGGCCGGGGTCGGCGAGAGGTCCATCCGGCTGATCGAGACGGCCGGCCTCAATTTCGCGGCCGGCCGGCAGGCCGGGGCCGAGATCGCCGGGATGAGCGCGGCCGACCGGCCGACCGCCGTGTTCTGCGCCAACGACCTGATCGCGCTGGGCGTGCTCCAGGAGATGACCCGCCGCCACCTGCGCGTTCCCCAGGACCTGGCCATCGTCGGTTACGACGACATCGACTTCGCCGCCGCCGCGGCCGTGCCGTTGACCTCGGTCGCCCAGCCGCGGCCCCAGCTCGGCCGGGCCGCGGCCGAACTGCTGATCGAGGAGGTCGAGGGGCCCGACGCGCACCAGCACCGGCAGGTCGTGTTCGAGCCCGACCTGCTGATCAGAGAATCCACCGGCGTCTGAGGCGATCGACTGGCTAGGGTCGCGGCGTGGACGAACCGCTGCCGCACACCGCCGGCTCCCTGGCCGCGGAACTGACCGCGCTCGGGGTCCGGCCTGGCGCCGTCCTGCTGCTGCACTCGTCGATGCGCAGTCTCGGCTTTGTGGTCGGTGGCCGACAGTCGGTGATCCAGTCTCTGCTCGACGCGCTGGGCCCGGAGGGCACGCTCGTCGTCCCCACGCACACCTCGGCCAACTCGGACCCGGCGAGCTGGCAGCACCCGCCCGTGCCCGAGGCCTGGTGGCCGTTCATCCGCGGCCAGAACCCGGGTTTCGACCCCGACCGCACTCCCAGCGAGTGGATGGGCACCCTGGCCGAGACGGTCCGCACCTGGCCCGGCGCGCGCCGGAGCAACCACCCCCAGGTGTCCTTTGCCGCCGTCGGGCCCCGGGCGGGCGAGATCACCGCGAGCCACCCCTACGACGACGCCCTGGGCGAGGGGTCACCGCTGGGCGCGGTCAACCGGCTCGACGGGTCGGTCCTGCTGCTCGGCTGCGGGCACGACTCGAACACCTCGATGCACCTGGCCGAATGGCGGCAGCCGGCGCCGCCCCGGGGGCCGGTCGGCGCCGCGGTGCGCCGGCCGGACGGCACCAGTGAATGGCTGAGCTGGGTCGACGTCCTGGAGCAGGAGGGCGATTTCGAGCAGGTCGGGGCCGATTTCGACGCCACCGGAGCGGTCTCGACCGGCCCGGTGGGCAACGCCACGGCCCGGCTGATGTCTCAGCGGGCCGTGGTCGACTTCGCCACGGCCTGGATCAGCTCGCACCGCGGCTGACTCACCGGTTCAGGTGGGGGCCGGGGCGACGTAGGCCAGCTTCACCAGTTTCACCGTCTTCTTGCCCTTCGGCGTGGTGATGATCAGCTTGGTCGGCAGGGTGCCGGCCGGCTGCTCCGGCATGCGGAAGGTGAACTTCTGCCCCGACCAGCCGACCACCGAAACCCCTTTTCGGACCCCGATCTGCACCTGCTCGCCGTGCTTGTCGACCATCGTGGCGACGACGTCGGAGTCGTGCACCAAGATGATCTTGTGCAGCGAGTCGCCGGCCCGGACGACGAGCGCGTCGGCGGCGTCCCGGGCGTTGCTGTGGATCGCGCTGCGGTCGCCGTCGATGCCGAGCACCGCGCCGTAGATGACGTACGGCTTGCCCTCGATCAGCCGACGGGCGGCGAACAGCAGGCAACCCCCGGCCGCGGTCGTCGTGCCGGTCTTGATCCCGAAGACGCCGTGCACGCCGAGCAGGCTGTTCGGGTTGTGCAGCACCGGGTTGAGCGGGATCGAGCCGCTGGACGAGCCGACCAGCTCGGCGAACGTCGACATCGCCATCGCCCGGGGCGCCAGCTTGAGCAGGTCGGACGTCGTGCTCACGGTGCCCGGGTCGAGCCCGGTCGGGTCCACGTAGTGGGTGTGGCTCATCCCGAGCCGGCGAGCGTTGCTGTTCATCCGGGCCACGAAGGCGGGCACGCTGCCGGCGTCCCAGCGGGCCAGGATCTCGGCCATGTTGTCGCCGGAGGCGATCAGCAGACCCTTCATCGCGTCCTGCAGGCTGATCTTCTCCCCGGCCGCGACCATCACCACCGACAGGCCGGCCGCCTGCTGGGCCGGGTAGGCGGCGGCCTCCGCGGCCGACACCGTGATCGTCGGCCCGGGCCGGCCGGAGCCGAGCGGGTGGTCACGCAGGATGGTGTAGGCCGTCATCACCTTGGCCACGCTGGCGATCGGCACCGCCTGGCCCGAGCCGGAGTGCCCCAGGCTGCCGACGCCGTCGACCACGACCTCGGCCTGACCGGAGGTGGGCCAGGGCAGCTGCGGCGGGGCCCCGGCCGAGACCAGCTTCTTGTGGATCTCGATCTTGGCCACGGTCGGGTCGAGCGCCGCGGCCACGGTCGCCGACGGGGTGGGCGCGGCCGTGACGGCGGCCGCGGTTGGCGCCGGGGCGGCCACCGGCGTCACCGGGGCCTTGCCACCCAGGCCACCCGGGCCGACCAGGACGACCACCGCCACCAGGGCCGCGACCAGCAGGAACGCGACCGTGACCACGATCGGGTTGCGCCACGGAGGCCTCGGCGGGGGCGCCGCCGCCGGCGGCCGGGGGCCGAAATCACCCAGCGCCGACACCGGGCCGACCGGACGCGCCGGCGGGGGCGGTGACTGTTGATACCGCGACCCCATGAGGTCGTCGATCGGCATCGGGTCCTTCGGCATTGCACTCCCCCGTCGAGGTCAACACAGGACATCATCCTCGTGTTTCACGCGCGGCGGGCCTCGAACGGGTCACACCTTGCGCGGGCTCCGATCGACCGCGCAGCGTGACGAAATCGGGTTTCTGGACGCCACCGGGCCCACGGTTCACCCGGCCGGGCTATCCGGGGATCGACCGTCGCTGCCGAGAGTAACCGGGACAGAGTCATCGCCGGTCAGTGAGGAGTCGTATGTCGAAGGGTTCGACCTTGGCCGACCTCGGGGTGAAGTTCGCACTATCCAGTCCCACCGAACATCGGAGATTCGCATGAACAACCTCAAGACCACGGCCTACCTGAAGGCCGCCGGCCTCGCCGCTTCCGTTCCGATGATCGTCATGATCGTCGGCGCCGGCCGCAAGTTCTGAGTCACCGATCATGAACCGCACCTCCGGCCGGACGCCGTCGAACCGCGGCATCCGGCCGGGGGCGCGCCTGCTCCGCCGGCCCAAGCCGCTCCCCGTCTTCATGTCCCTGATCACGGCGACCGGCCTGCCCCTGACCATCTGGGCGATGGTCGCGCTGACCACCGTTCACTGGGACTACGACCTGCCGATCCTGGTGTTCCTGGGGCTCGGCCTGGTGATCGGCGAGCTGCTGCCGATCGAGGTGGCCCGGCAGGGTCGGCACAGCGACGAGATCACTATCTCCAGCACCTTCTCGCTGGCCCTGGTGCTGATGGCCCCGCTCGGTGTGGTGCTGATCGCCCAGGCCATCCCGCTGGTGATCGACGACGTCCGCCGGGGCAAGCACTGGTCGCGGCCGGTGTTCAACGTGGCCCAGTACACCCTCACCCTGGCCGCCGCCCGGCTCGCCTTCTGCCTCGTCTCCCATCAGGAGTTCCTGCACCCCGGGCCGTTCGGCGCGGCCGACATCCCGGCCGCCTTCACCGCGGCCCTCGTCTACTTCACGGTCAACCACGGTCTGGTCGGCACCGCGGTGGCCCTCTGGTCGGACGAGCCGATCCTTCGGCACCTGCGCGAGGACATGCGGTTCCAGCTCATCACCTCCGGCCTGCTGCTGGCCCTGGCCCCGGTGGTGCTGAGCGTCAGCGACTTCTCGATCGCCCTGGTGCCGGTGCTGATGCTGCCGATCGCCGCGGTTCGCAACACCGCCCGGGTGGCCATGCAGCGGCACTCCGACGCCCTGCACGACGCGCTCACCGGGCTGCCCAACCGGGCTCTGCTGCTGCTGGAACTGAACCGCGCGGTCGCCGACGTCGAGCGCCGCGACGACCGGTTCGCCGTCCTGTTCATCGACCTCGACCACTTCAAGGAGGTCAACGACACCCTCGGGCACGCCACCGGTGACCTGCTGATCGTGGAGGTCGCGGCCCGGCTGGCCCAGGCGGCCGGGCCCGACGTCACGGTGGCCCGGCTCGGCGGGGACGAGTTCGCGGTGATCGCCCGGCTGTCCCGCGGCGGCAGCCAGACCGCCCGGGACGAGGCCGTGGAGCTGGCCGAACGGCTGGGCGGCAGCCTCGACGAGGCGGTCAGCCTGGCCGGCGTCCGGCTCGAGGTGCGGGCCAGCATCGGCATCGCGCTGGCCCCCGAGCACACCGTGAACAGCGACGACCTGCTGGCCAAGGCCGACATTGCGATGTACCTGGCCAAGGGCAACGACGGCGGCTGGGCGGTCTACGACCCGCAGCTGGACCAGAACACCCCGGAACGGCTGATGCTGCTCACCGAGCTGCGCGACGGCCTGGACGCCGGCGAGCTGGTGGTCCACTACCAGCCGAAGTGCGACGTCGGCACCGGTGCCGTCAACGGGGTCGAGGCCCTGGTGCGCTGGCAGCACCCGCTGCGCGGCCTGCTCCAGCCGAACGACTTCGTTCCGCTGGCCGAGACCACCGAGCTGATCGCCCGGATGACGTTCGTCGTCCTGGAGCAGAGCATTCGCCAGGCCGCGCGGTGGCGGGCGCAGGGCCGGCCGTTGGGGATCGCGGTCAACCTGTCGGTCCGGCACCTGGCCGACCAGAAGCTGCCGGCCAAGGTGCACGAGATCCTCAGCCGGCACGGCCTGCCGGCCGAACTGCTCACCCTCGAGGTCACCGAGAGCACGGTGATGAACGACCCGCACCGGGCGGCGGCCGTGCTGGCCAGCCTGCGGGCCTACGGAATCAAGATCGCGGTGGACGACTACGGCACCGGGTACTCGTCGCTGACCTATCTCAAGCGGCTGGCCGTCGACGAGCTGAAGATCGACCGCAGCTTCATCAGCGCCATGACCAAGGACCCGAACGACCAGATCATCGTCAAGTCCACCATCGACCTGGGGCACAACCTGGGGCTGCGGGTGGTCGCCGAAGGGGTGGAGGACTTCGACACCTGGGCCACCCTGCAGGCCCTCGGCTGCGACGTGATCCAGGGGTACGTGATCAACCGCCCGCAACCGGCCGACGTCTTCGACCGCTGGCTGGAGCGCTGGGAGCTGGACGACCACGGCCGGCGGACCGAGCCGAGCCGGGTCGTCCTGCCGGCGGCCGCCGAGATCGGCCACACCTCGTGCTGATGGGCCTGCTGGCAGCGCTGCTGCTGGTCTCGGTGCCGCTGACCGGCGGCCGGCCGGCTCGCCTGCTCCGGCTGCCGGTCCGCTCGGTCTGGATCCTGCCGGTGGCCCTGTTCCTCCAGGTGCTGGTGATCAACATCGTGCCGAACGCCCCCGAACCGATGCCGGTGCTGGTGCACCTCGGCACCTACCTGCTGGCCGCCGGGTTCCTGGTGCGCAACCGCCGGATTGCCGGGTTGCCGCTGCTGGCCTGGGCGCGGCCCTGAACGGGATCACGATCGCGGTGAACGGCGGGTCGCTGCCGGCCTCGGCGGCGGCGCTGCGGCGGGCCGGCTGGGCGATCGACCCGGGCGACTTCACCAACTCCGCCGTCCTGGCCCACCCGCACCTGGCCTGGCTGGGCGACAACTTCGCGATCCCGGCCGGCGTCCCGTTCGCCAACGTGTTCAGCCTCGGCGACGTGATCATCCTGGTCGGCGCGGCCGTCATCGTGCACCGCGGCAGCCGGGCCCCGATCGAGGACGCCGCGCCGTTCCTGGCGTCAGGCCTGCTCGCGCGAACACCACCAGGTGGTGCGCCCGCCCACGGTGCCGCGGACCATGGGGGCGCCGTCCCGGGGGCAGAGGCCGCCCTTCTTCCGGAAGGGCACCACCGAGAGCGTGTGGACGCCGCCGCCCTCGACCGCGGCCCCGATCGCCCGGCGGGTGGCCCGCAGCAACCGGTCCACGTCGGGCCGGGCCAGGTCCTGAACCGGTAGCGCCGGGTTCACCTTGGCCAGCCAGAGGATCTGGTCGGCCAGCAGGTTGCCGATCCCGGCGATCGACTCCTGGTTCAGCAGCCGGGCCTTGACTGGCGCCGATCCGCGGGCCAGGGCGGCCCGGAACTGGGCCGGCGTGATCTCGCGGGCGTCCGGGCCGAGCCCCTCCACCGGTGGGTCGAGGCGCACCCGGCCGAGCCGGCGGGGGTCGATCAGCAGCATCGAGCCGCCATCCTCGAAAGTGACCGAGAACCGGGAGAACCGGTGGTCGCCGGGCTTGCGCCCGCGCTCCCAGTAGTCGCCGCCGTCGATCTCGTCACCGCCCGGATCGGCGATCACGATCTTGCCGGACATGCCCAGATGCACGCCCAGCGTGGGGCCGGGCGGCTCGGACCGGCCGACCCCGGAGGTGTCGCACCACATGCTCTTGCCCCGGCGATGGGCCACGGTCAGCTGCCGGCCGAGCAGGGCGGAGCGGATCTGTCCCGGCGCGTGCGGGCGGCACTCGTAGCTGTCGGTGTCGTCGACGTCCACGATGGTGCGGCCCAGCGCAGCCCGCTCGATCACGGCCCGGGCCGACTCGACCTCGGGCAGTTCAGGCATCAGCACCACCGGTGGTCATGGCGCCAGTATGCCCACATCGACAATGGGTGACCTCCGCGCGGTCAGGTCGCACGGAAGTCACCCATTCATCGAGCAGCCCGAATCAGGGGCGGGCTGCTGGTTCCGGGGGGGGTCAGCCGGCGTAGCCGGCCAGCGTGGTACTGAAGGCCCGAGCGGTCTGGGCGATGCTGCTGCAGGTGGCGTCGGCGTAGCTCTTCGGGCCGCCGGGGCAGGCCTGGTCCCGGCCGGCCGACCACATCGACAGCCAGCCGAGGTGAACGGTTCGGGCGAACGCGACCAGTTGCTGGGCGTCGGCCACCGTGAAGACCTCGTTGGAGGTGTCGTTGACCCCGATCATCGGGGTGACCGCGACCCGCTTCCAGGCCTGGGCATCGGTGCCGCCAAAGATCTGCTTCACCTGGGCCTGGGTCGAGGTCGCCGATTGGATCGCGTACTGGCCCATCTTTCCGGCCGGGCTCGGCGCGGCCCAGTCGCCGTAGTCCATCGCCATCACGTTCACCGTGGACACGTTCACGCCGGCCGCCTTCATGCCGGAGACCACGTTCAGCCCGTCCTGGGTCAGACCGCTCGGCAGCACCGGCAGGGTCAGCGAGACCTCCAGGCCGCGCCCGGCCTCGGCCGCCTCGCGCTGCAGGTTGGCCACCGCGGTGGCCCGGCGGGCGTTGGCGGCGGCGTCGGTGATCGCCGCCCCCTCGACGTCGAAGTCGATCTTGGTCAGGCCGTAGGCGGTGATCGCCGAGCGGTAGGCCGATGCGAGGGCCGAGGCCGAACTGCAGGCCTGGGCCAGTTCGCTGCCGGCCGCCCCGCCGAACGACACCCGCACGTCGCCGCCGGCCGACCGGAGGGCGCCGATCTGGCTCGCCACGGCGTCGTCGGCCAGGGCCGTGACGCCGCCCCAGGCCGGGGTGCAGCCGCCCCTGGCCACCAGGAAGGCCAGGTTGAACACCTTGACCCCGGTCGCCCTGGACGTGCCGACCAGGTCGAACGGCGGGTAGAGGGAGGTGTCGACGTAGGGCGCGGCGGCCGGGACACCGCCGGTCGAGGGTGCGGTCGGAACGGCCGTGGTGGGCGGGGTCGTGGTGGCCGGCCCGGTCGGTTTCGGAGTGGTCGGGGTGGTCGGGGTGGTCGGGGTGGGGCTGGTCGGGGTGGTCGCGCCGCCGGCGCAGCTCACACCGTCGATCAGGCAGCCGGTCGGGCTGCCCGACCCGGAGGCCACGAACCCGACCACGGTGACCGAGCCCGGGGCCAGGTCGGTGTTCCAGGACGCCGCGCTGACCGTGACGTGCTGTCCCGATGGTCCCGACGGCCCGGAGACGGCCGCCGACCCGCCCCAGGCGCTGCTCAGCTTCTGCCCGGACGGCAGGTCGAACTCCAGTTTCCAGCCGTGGGTGGCCGTGGCCCCGGTGTTCTTGATCGTGTACTCGGCCTGGTAGCCGGACCCCCAGCTGGAGTCCAGGTGGTAGGTGGCCGTATGGGCGCTCGACGCCGCCACCGCGGCCATCACGCCGACACCGACGGTCAGCGCGGTCGCGCCACCCAGGGTCGCGATCAGGGCTGGGGTGCGGGCGAACGAACTCACGGATCCTCCTCGACGAGCGGCGACCGGGTCGAAGCGACCCGCCGGGCAGGAATCTAGGCCGGACGGCGGCGGCCGGACCTCATCGCTGAGCCGCGCCGAAGCCGCGCTTAATCTCCCGCTAAGGAGGCCCCTCGGGACGTCAAAAGCGCTGCGCAGGGCCAGGTTCAAGGTGGTGTTCAGGCCGGGTTAAGAGCGCCCCTCAGCGAGCCACCCGGCGCCGGGTCCGGAGCTCGCGCAGGCCTGGCCCGGCGATCGTCCGGCGCAACACCAGCTCGACCCGGGCCCCACCCATCGGCGAGGTCCCGATCCGCAGGCCACCCCCGGTGCTCTCGGCCAGCCGCCGGGCGATGTCCAGGCCCAGACCGGTCGAGCCGGCCCCGCTGGACCCGCGCCGCAGCGCTCGTTTCGGGTCGAGGATGCCGGGGCCGGCGTCGTCCACAGTGACCTGCACCGCCTCCGGGCCGCCGGTGACCGAGACGGTGAACGGGTGGCCGGCCGGGGTGTGCACGAACACGTTGCCGAGCAGGGCGTCGGTGGCCGCGGCCAGGTCCTCGGCCGTCACCTCGGCCGGGATCGCCAGGTCGGGGGCGTGCAAGGCCCAGGCCCGGTTCTCGTCCTCGGCCAGCACGCCCCAGAACTCCAGCCGCTCGCGCAGGACGACGACGACGTCGTCACAGCTCACCGGCGAGGTGGGGCTCTGCCGGGTGCGCCGGATGATCTCGCCGATCTCGGCCTCGAGCTGGGCCACCGTGGCCCGGACCTGTTCCTCCACGGTGCCGTTCTCCAGCCCCCGGCAGGCCAGCAGCAACGCGGTCAGCGGGGTCCGCAGCCGGTGCGAGAGATCAGCGGCCAGCTCGCGCTCGGCACTGAGCAGGGTGCTGACCCGGGCGGCCATGGTGTTGAAAGCAATTGCCGCGTCGCGCAGTTCGTCGGGTCCCTGCGGGTCGATCCGGACCGCCAGGTCACCTGCCCCGAGCCGGCCGGCGGCCGTGCTGAGTTCCCGGGCCGAGCGCACCACCCGGCCGGCCAGCCGGTCGGCCACGGCCACCGACCCGGCGACCAGGGCGAGCGCCAGCCCGACCAGGATCAGCCGGGCCCGCCAGACCCCCCGGTTGAGGTCGGAGTCCGGCACCACCACGACCACGACCGCCGTCCGGCCCGGGCCGAGCAGCACTGGCTGCAGCACGGCCAGCCCGCCGCGGACCGGGGCGGTGAACGACTGCCCGGTGCGGGCGGCCCGGAGCAGGTCGGCCGAACCGGCCCGGGCGGTGCCGATCACGTTCGGGCCGGCCCCGTCGGGGGTCGGGCCGGTGAGCGCATCGGGCAGGTACACGGTAAGCCGGCCGGACGAACCGGACGGCGTGCCCGCCACCACCCGCTGGACGTCGCCCGGGCTGGTCGCCACCACCAGCACCGGGCTGATCGCCGCGGCCACCCGGAACGCGTCGCCGACCACGCGCTGCCGGACCGCGCTGCCGACCAGCAACGCCAGCGGCACCAGGAAGGCGACGGCGACCAGCGCCGTCACCGCGACCGAGATTCCCGCCAGCGACCGTCTCACGGCGGTTGACTGTAAGCGGTAAGAATGTCGGCATGCACCAGCTGACCCGCTATTGCGCCGGATGGGTGGCCGCCGCCTCGGTCGCGACCGGCGTCTCGTACGCCGCGATCCAGAACCTGGTGGTCACCGCCGCGCTCGGCGAACCGGTGCACAGCTCGGCCCTGACCAGGGCCGTTGCTGTCTCCCGGCCGGTCGGCGAGCTTCCCCCGCCGACGCCTTCGGCGATCACCTCCTCGGTGCCGGCGACCGCCCGTCCGAGCACCACCCCCAGCCACCGGCCGAGCCCGACCCGCTCGACCCCGGCCCGGAGCGCCACTCCCCGACCCGGCCCGAGCACCGGCGCCACCACCCCCGCCGCGACCCGGCCGCAAGCGACCCAGCCGGCTGCCAACCCGACCACCAGTTCACCGGCGCACGGCTACGCGACGGCCGGCGGCCAGGTGACCCTCGACCTCGACGCCACCTCGGCCCGGCTGGTCTCGGCCGTACCGGCGGCCGGCTACCAGACCGAGACCTGGCACACCGACTACTGGATCCGGGTCGACTTCTACGACGGCGACCGGCGCTCGTCGCTGATCGTCTCCTGGTACCTGCACGAGCCGACCGTCGACGTGACCGAGACCTGACCCGTCGCGCGAGCCCGGCGCCCACCGCCTTCAGCCCGGCGGGGCTCAGTCCGGCGGGTTGGGGGCGGCCAGCCGGACCCCGACGCCCCGCACGGTGTGCAGGTACCGCGGTTTGCTGGCGCTCTCGCCGAGCTTGCGGCGCAGCAACGACACGTGGACGTCGATGGTCTGGTCCTGCCCGAAAGCCTGCCGCCAGACCTCGTTCAGCAGTTCGCGGCGGGACACCACCTGGTCGGGCCGGGCGGCCAGGTAGGCCAGCAGGTCGAACTCGCGCCGGGTGAGCTGGATCTCGGCGCCCCGCAGCACCGCGGTCCGCCGGGTCGGGTCGACGATCAGATCACCCACCACCATCGGCCGGGTCACCGGGGCGGCGGCGGCCGCTCCGGTCCGGCGCAGCACGGCCGACACCCGGGCCTCCAGCTGATCGGCCGAGAACGGCTTGACCAGGTAGTCGTCGGCCCCGGCCCGCAGCAGCCGGACCACCTCGGCGTCGTCCTGGCGCCCGCTGGCGATGATCACCGGGATGTCCCGGTCGCCGCGCAGCATCTTGAGCACCTGGGCGCCGTCCAGGTCGGGCAGGCCGAGGTCGAGAACGACCAGGTCGGGCGGGTCGGCGGCCACCTCGCGCAGGGCGGTCAGCGCCGTCCCGGCACTGCGCACCACGTAGCCGTGCCGGCTCAGCTCGCGAACGAGGGCCGAACGGACGTGGTAATCGTCTTCGACAACCAGGACGACGGGCACCCGGTCACTGTAGGGGTGGCGTCGCCTCGGCTCGCGCCCGGCCGCCCGAACGGGCCAGCGACTCCATCGGGACCGGGCGGCTGAACAGGTAGCCCTGGCCGTTGGCACAGCCCAGGTCGGCCAGCCGCCGGGCTTGTCCCTCCGTCTCCACCCCTTCGGCGATGCAGGCCAGGCCCAGGGTCGAGACCAGGGCCAGCACGGCCCGGAGCAGCTGGGCCGCCGCCGGGTCGTGCTCGACGTCCTGCACGTAGCTGCGGTCGATCTTGATCACGTCGATCGGGAACCGCTGCAAGTAGCGCAGCGAGGAGTAGCCGGTGCCGAAGTCGTCGATCGCGATCCGGAAGCCCTCCAGGCTGAGCAGGCCCAGCATCACCGCGATCTCGTTCTCCTCGCCGAGCGCGGTCTCAGTGACCTCGAGCACGAGTTGCTGCGGCAGCAGTCCGTGGGTGGTCGCGGTGGCGGTCGCTATCTCCCGGAACGAGGGGTCGAGCAGCTGCAGCGGTGAGACGTTCACCGATAGGTACTTGCCGGCGTGATCCGGCCACCGGCTGAACTCCTGGCAGGCCCGGTCGAGCACGAACTCGCCGATCGGGGCGATCAGGTGGGCGCGCTCGGCCACTGGGATGAAGGTGGCCGGGGGCACATCGCCCAGCGTGCCGTCGCTCCAGCGGGCCAGTGCCTCGACACCCTTGATCTGCCCGCTGCCGAGCTCGTGGATCGGCTGGTAGACGACGGTCAGGGCGCCGTTCTCGACGGCCCGGCCGAGCTCGGTCCGCAGCTCCATCTCCTTGTCGAAGTCGTGCCGCATCACCGGCTTGAACACCGCGTAGCTGCTCTTGCCCTGGGCCTTGGCCGCATACAAGGCCAGGTCGACCTGCTTGAGCAGGTCCGTGGAGTGCACCTCGACCGGACGGGGCACCACGCCGGTCACGGCCACGCCGATGCTGACCGCGGCCGAGATCGAGCCGACCCCGACCGTGAACGGGAATCGCAGGCTGTCCAGGATCTTCTGGGCCTCGGCCTCGGGCCGGCCGCTGGACTCGACGATCACCGCGAACTCGTCCCCGCCTAGCCGGGCGATGGTGTCCGAACGCCCGAAGCAGCCCCGCAGCCGCTCGGCCACCCCGCGCAGCAGGGCGTCCCCGGCGTCGTGGCCGAGGCTGTCGTTGACCAGTTTGAAATCGTCCAGGTCGAGGCACATCACGATCACCTCGTGGCCGCCGCGGCTGCGCAGGGCCAGGGCGTGCTCGAGCCGGTCGGTGAACAGCGCCCGGTTGGCCAGACCGGTCAGCGAGTCGTGAAAGGCCTGGTGCCGCAGCTGACTGGTCAGCGTCGAGTTGTGGATCACGGTGACCAGCTGCCGGACCAGGATGAATCCGATGACGGCGAACAGGATGCCGGCCGAGACCCCGTCGAATACCTGGCCCCGGATCCGCTGCGTCGCGCCGATGGCCAGCGCGGCCCCGAACGGGAAGTAGGGCAGCACCAGCTGCCATCGGCGCGGGATGCCGGCCCGGTCGAGCGCCGGGGGGTTGCGGGCCATGTGCCAGCCGGCGGCGGCCAGGGCGGCGAATCCGATCAGCCAGCCGCCGTCGGAGACCTGCCCCGAGGCGTAACTGCCGTTCGCGGTCGAGACGGCGAACAGGGTGTCGGCCAGCAGCATCCCGAGCAGGCCGGTGATCAGCAGGGCGATCACCCCGCGACGTCCGCGCTGGGTCCGGGTGGCGAGCAGGAAACCCATCGTGGCCAGGGTGATGTCACCGCACGGGTAGGCCAGCGAGACGACCAGGGACAGGGTCGAGTCGCCGCCGGCCTCGTAGGTGGCCCGGAGCGTGACGATCCAGGCCATCATCAGCACCGAGCCGGTGAAGATCAGGCCGTCGAGCAGCGACGCCAGCCGCGAGCCCAGCGAGGAGTGGCCCGAGATCAGCCACAGACCGGCCGTCCCGGCCACCGGGAAGATCAGGAAGCCGAGGTCGGCCCAGGACGGGAACAGCACCGCCGAATGGACGACGAGTTCGTTCCAGGACCAGTAGGTGTTGCCCGCGCCCCAGGAGAACGACGCGACGGCGAGCAACGCCCAGCCCGCCCGGACCCGCCCCCCGGCCCGGACAGCGGCGTAGATCGCAGCCGCGGCGGCCAGGTAGGCCAGCGCGATGCTGCCCAGCAGGGCGTACCGGGCAGCGGGCGCCCCGGGCAGGACGGACAGCGGCAGGGCGGTGACGACACTCAGGACGACCAGGGCCGAAGCGGACATCGTGCGACGCGACCAGGCGGCGCGCAGCAGTCCGCTCGTCATCTGTCAGACGTCGGCGATCCGGCGCCCCGGCTTGAGCCCCAGGGCCCAGGATCAGGCCGGGATCAGGCCGGGATCAGGCCGGGATCAGGCCGGGATCAGGCCGGGGCCGACCTCGTTTCACTCCCGGGAGCCGGTGATCTGATCGCCCGCCGTCCGCGGCAGCCGCACCGCCTCGACCAAGGCCGGCAGCATGATCACGGCGAGCAGACCGAAGGCCCACCGATAGTCCGCCGCTCCCCCCGGGCCGATCTCGTGGGCCGCCCTCAGCACGAGGGCCGCGACCGCCACTCCCAGCCCGGCCGAGAGCTGCTGGAGCGTGGTGGCCAGGGTATTGGCGTCGTTCAGCCGGCTGTCGCTCACCTCGGCGAAGGCGATGCTGTTGTACGCCGCGAACGAGCTCGACCGGAACACCCCGTGGATCATCAGGATGCCGGCGATGACCGACACCGGAGTGGCCGGCTCGACCAGGGCGCACAACAGTAGGCTGAGAATCACGCCGATCGTGCTGACCAGCAGCACCCGCTGGAAGCCGAACCGGTGCAGCAACGGGGTGGTGGCCGGCTTGATCAGCAGGTTGCCGACGAACAGGCTGATCACCAGGACGCCGGAGCGCAGCGGGCTCCAGCCGAAGCCGACCTGGAAGGTCAGCGTGGCCAGGAACGGCACGGCGCTGACCACGAGGCGGCCGATCGAGCCACCGCTGGCCATCACCCGAAAGGTCGGCAGCCGCAGGATGCGCAGGTTGAGCAGCGGTGGTGTCCGGTTGTCGCCGGTTCGCAGCAGATGCCGGACCGTACCGGCCAGGAGCAGCCCGGACAGGGCCAGTCCGGCCAGCACCGGGTACCAGTCGACCGCCCCGGTCCCGACCCGCTCCATGGCCACCACCAGAGCCGCGATCGCGCCGGCGGCGCCGAGGAAGCCGACCCGGTCCAGCGGTATCCGGGCCGCTCGCACGTCCGGCACCATGCGCCGGGCGAAGAGCAGGGCGACGACGCCGAGCGGCACGTTGATCAAGAAGATCCACCGCCAGGAAGCGTAGGTGACGATCGCGCCACCGATCGCCGGGGCCAGCACCGGTGCGACCAGACCGGGCCAGGTCAGGTACGAGATGGCCCGGATCACATCGTGTTTCGCGGTCACCCGGAGCACCACGAGGCGGCCCACCGGCACCATCATCGCGCCACCGGCACCCTGCAGCACACGCATCGCGGTGAGCTGGGTCAGGTCTTGACTGAGGGCGCAGCCGGCCGAGGCGAGGGTGAAAACGGCGATCGCGGCGACGAAGACCCGCCGGGAACCGAACCGGTCGGCCAGCCAGCCGCTGCCCGGAACCAGTACGGCCAGGGTGAGCAGGAAGGCGGTGATGGCGATGTTCAGCTGGACCGGTGCGACGCCGAACGAGCCGGCCATCCGGGGGGCGGCGGTGGAGATGATGGTGCCGTCCAGGTTCTCCATGAAGAACGCGGCCGCCACCAGCAGGGCCAGACCCCGGGGCAGCCCGCCGGGTTCAGGAGGTCCGGCCAGTTCAGCCGATGCGGCCGTGTCGGGTGGTCCGGCCGGTCCGGCCGGCTCGACCGGGTCTGGGGTCGACTCGGCCGCCGTCACGTCCAGGCCGCAGGCCGGCGTAGCCGGTAGAGCGACGTCGCCGAACCTGCCTGCGTCGATCGCCTGCACCCCTTCCTGGCCACGCCATTCACGGTAGTCCCCTCCCGGGCCCCACCTGGGATGACCCTGCCCACAACCGGATCGCCCCGGCAGAGGCGTACGCCGGAAATTGGACCGATCTGACGACGGGACGGTCCGAGAACGGCTACTTCGACGATCGCCGAGAATGCCAAGCGGCATTGAAACGTATTACGCACGAGCCAATTTGAGTTATCCACAGGCCGGGCAAGCCTCTTGAGAGGTTCTTCATACGCAACTAGAATCGAACACATGTCTACCGAGACTCCACCAGTGCCCATCAGCATCGAATGCCCTGCCACCGCTGCGGATACCTTCATGGCGACAGCTGCCGATCCCGCCGATCCAGTCGAACCGGCCGAGCCTGTCGCACCTGTCGCACCTGCCGCATCTGTCGCACCTGCCGCACCTGCCGCACCTGCCGCACCTGCCGCACCTGCCGCACCTGCCGCACCTGCCGATGCTGCCGATGCTGCCGATGCTGCCGAACAGGTTGAACCTGCCGAAGCTGCGGGAACAACCGACGTTGCCGGAGCTGCTGAAACGCTGTCGCCGTTGCTGGAGTATCGCCGGGGCTTGTCCGGTCTGAGCAGTTTCGATGTGGTGGAGCAGGTCGCGGTCAATACGGTGCGGATCGGTGAGGCGGAAGCGAACCGGCTGGTGGACATCGCGTATCTGCATTCGATGCCGTGCATGATCCCGTTGCCACCGCGCCAACGCGGTCTCGGGCCGGCAGGGCAGGCGAGACGTTTGCCGCGGCCGTTGGACTGTACTGATCTGACCGAGATCGCGGCTCGTCTGAACCTGCCCGACAGCCGGGCCGCCCGGTTGGTGTCCACCGCCCTCACCGTGGTCCAGCGCCTGCCCGGCACCTGGGCGGCCCTGCGGGTGGGGCAGCTGGACATGGCCCGGGTCGAGGTCATCGCCAAGCACGCCGGCCCACTGGCCGAGGAGCACTACCGGACCGCACTCAAAGCCGGGTGCTCCCCGGCCGCGGCCGAAGAAGCGGCCAAGGCGATCGCGGGCCGGCTGGAAGAGCAGATCCTGCCTCGCGCGGTCCGCCAGAGCACCCAAGGCCTGGGCACCTCCCTGACCAACGCGATCATCCGCCTGGACCCCGACTTCGCCGAACGCTGCCGCCAGGACAAGACCCGAGACCGTTACCTGTCCTACCGGGCCAACCCGATCGACGGCACCGGCGAACTGTTCGCCCGCCTCACCGCCGCCGAAGGAGCCGCCGTCTACGCCGTCCTGCACGCCTACGCCCGGCTGCTCCGCTCCCAAGGCGACCCCCGCACCCTCGACCAACTCCGTATCGACACCCTCGTCCACCTCATCACCACCGGCCACCACCCCGACCAGCAGTCAGACCAGCCCGGCCGCTCCGGCGGGAAACCCAGCCCGAAGAAACACAACCCCACAACCGCAACCAGCACCCGCACCTCCGCGACCAGCACCCCGGCAACAGGCACCCCCGCACGTGCCAGCGCGGGTCCGCGGCTGAAGAAGACCTCCAACCCCAGCTACCGCACCAACCCGACCACCAGCACCAGCACCAGCACGGGCACCGGCACCGGCACCGGCACCAGTGACCAAGACGGCAACACCAGCAACGACGACGACACGACAGACCCAACCGACTTCGGTGGCCACGGCAATCTGGCCGACCTCGTCGACCCCGTCGACCACGGAGACCAGGCCGACCTTGGAGACCAGGGCGACCACGGAGACCAGGGCGGCCAGGTGATCCTGATCCCTGAGATCGACCCCGCTACTGGTGACGTCCCCTACGACCCTGACGCCCCCGCCGGACCCGACACCTGCGACTGCACCACCCACCAGGACGTGCACGACCAGCACGACCCTGACCACACCGACACCGAGCAGCACGACGCAGACCACCAGAACGCCGACCTGGCCGACGCCGACCTGGCCGACCACAACCACGACGCCGACCAGGCCAACACCGAGCGTCGCGGCGGCGAGCGTCGCGACGGCGGGCGTCGCGACGGCGGGCGTCGCGACGGCGAGCACGCCAAGGACAGGAACAGAAGAAGAGCTACACGGTCCAGGCGCAACCCCAGGACCAGCCGCAAGAAGAATCACCGAACCGCCTCGACCGGCCGGCGAGCCCGCGACCGACGCCCGTCCCGCTCAGCGGTGGCCGCCCACGTGAACATCACCGTCAACCTCGAAACGCTCCTCGAACTCAGCGAAGACCCTGGCGTGCTGGAAGGGCACGGGCCGATCACTCCCGCCCTGGCCCGGGCACTGGCCTTCGCCGAAGGAAGCACCTGGCGGCGGCTGGTCACCGACCCGTCCACGGACAACTGCTCGACTACGGACGAACGGTCTACACGCCGCCGGCCGGGTTGAAGGACCACGTCCGGGCCCGCGACGTCACCTGCCGGACCCCGAACTGCCCCCGCCCGGCCGCCCGCTGCGACCAGGACCACCTCATCCCTTACCCGGCCGGAACCACCAGCGAGGACAACCTCTGCAGCGCCTGCCGGCGACACCACCGCCTCAAGCACGAAGGCCGCTGGAACCACCGGCTGTCCGACGACCCCAACCACCCGCCGGGCACCGTGGTCATCACCAGCCCGACCGGACACGTCTACCTCAGCCACCAACCCACCATCGGCCGAACCAACGACGACGACCAAGTGACCAAGAATCCGAGCGCCGAGGAAGCCGCACCGGCAGCGACGATCAGGACCAGTGACGCGGCACCGGACCGAGGCGAACCACCCTTCTGATCACCGGACCCGGGAGGTGAACCTGATCGACCCCAACCCACCGTTCGAATCACCGGACCCGGGAGGCGGACCTGATCAACGCCAACCCACCGTTCGAATCACCGGACCCGGGAGGCGGACCTGGTCGACGCCAACCCACCGTTCTGGCATTCGATTGGCGAAGACAAGCGTTTGGCCAGGTCAACCACGGGTAGACGTCGAGGCGGCATAGGCCGAGCAAGAGGCTGCACCCGAGCCTCGGAGCAGAGCTGACCGGTCAGGCTTCGTGACGCCGGGATCGGGCCACGTCAGCCTTCTCGTCGTCGTCCAGCTTGCGGGTGTCGCGCAGTTCGACGTAGGGCTCGGAGCCTTCCGGGAGCCCGTCGGCCTCGGCCCGGGCGCGTTCGAGCTCGGCGTTGAACTCGGCTCCGAGCAAGATGGCCAGGTTGGAGATCCAGATCCAGACCAGGAAAATGATGATCCCGGCCATCGTGCCGTAGGTCTTGCTGTAACTGGAGAAGTTGGCCACGTAAATCGCGAACAGGCCGGAGGCGATCAGCCAGAGCAGCACCCCGAGAACGCCTCCGGGGGTGATCCACTTGAAGCCCTGCCGGGCGTTCGGGGCGGCCCAGTAGAGAATCGCCACCATCACCATGAGGATCAGCAGCAGCACCGGCCACTTGGCGATGCCCCAGACCGTGATCGCGGCGTCGCCCAGCCCGAGCAGGTCGCCGGCCTGCTGGGCCACCGGGCCGGTGAAGACGACGATCAGCACGGCCGCGAACATCAGGATCAGCAGCACCACGGTGGTGGCCAGCCGGATCGGTACGGTCTTCCAGATCGGCCGCCCCTCGGGGACGTCGAAGACCCGGTTCGAGGCCCGCATGAACGCCGCGATGTACCCCGAGGCCGACCAGATGCCGGTGGCCAGGCCGAGAATGAGGGCGATGCCGGCCGACTTCTGGTTGTCCTGAAGGCTCTTGATCAAGGACTGCAACTGATCGTGGGCCGACCCAGGGATGATCGGGTTCAGGTTGTCCAGCAGCTTCTGGGTGGTGTCGGGCCCGGCGAAACCGATCAGCGACAGCAGCACGACCGCAGCGGGAAAGATCGCCTGCACCGAGTAGTAGGTCAGGGCCGCCGCCGTGTCGGTCAGCTGGTCGTCAGAGAATTCCTTCACCGATCCCCGGAGCACCTTGTACCAGGACCGTTTCGGCAACTGGGCCGGTGACTCGGACGGGTTCTCGCCGGGCGGCTCGGTGTCCGGCTGATCAGGCTTGGAACTCATGACCGCCACCGTGGCACGAGACCGGGGGCCTCGACATTCGAGACGGACCCGTTCGGGACGGCGGCTGAGGGCCGACCGGATCAGTCGTTGGCGACGCGGGAGAGCAGGCTGCGGGCGGCGTCCAGGACGAGATCGCGGTCATAGGTGATCACGAAGTCGAACCGCCGCTCGCGGTCGGGTCCGGAGTCACCCCGGTCCTTCGCGATCAGCGCTCCGCTGAAGTGCGGCCCGACCACGCATACCACCCACTCGCCGGCCAGCCGATCCTGCTCGATCAGGTCGGCACCGCGCACCCCGGGCACCGTCGTCATCGCCATCCCCGCGCCCATCACGCCGACGAACACGCACCGGTCGGCCAGTTGCTCGTAGCGGGACGCCGTCGCGGCGGTGAAGTGCCGGGCGTCCTCGAACGTCGACAGCAGGATCGGCGCCTCGCTGGTCCGGAAGGCGTGCTCCTCCAAGTGCCGGCTCATCGGCAGCAACAGGCCCTTGGTCGTCGCCCGGGTCGGGCGCACGGCCTGGATCATCTCGAACGGCGTGGCCAGCGAGTCGTACTGGGACCGGGTGAACGAGAGGTGATGAGTGGGCGCGTGCAGGTCCCCGGGCAGCGGCTCGGGGTGACCGAGCAGCCAGCCCTGCCCCAGGGTTGCGCCCATAGCCATGGCCCGGGCCTTATGCTCCTCGGTCTCGATCCCCTCGGCCAGCACGATCGCCCCGGACCGCTCGGCCTGCGCGGTGACGGCGTTGACGATGGCGGCGATCTCGGCCGTGGTGTGCTCCTGGATCAGCCGCAGGTCGAGCTTGATCACGTCGGGCTCGATGAAGGGCATCAGGGCCAGGGACGCCGGGTCGGCGCCGACGTCGTCCAGGGCGACCCCCCAGCCGGCCTCGCGGATCTGGCGGACCGCTCCGAGCAGCCCAGCCGGGTCGTCGACCAGGGCTCGTTCGGTGATCTCGATGACGACCTGCAACCGGTGCCGGGCCTGGTCCAGGATGTGGGCCAGATGGTGCGGCCAGGGCTTGCCCAGCCAGCGCGGCTCGGCGTTCACGAACAGGGGCACCGAGGCCGGCATCCGGCGCTCGATCGCTCCGCCCATGGCCGCCGCCTGACAGCGGAAGTCCAGCTCGGCCTCGTCGCCGTGCTGCCGGGCGAACGCGAACAGGGCCGCCGGGCTCTCCAGGTCGCTCCCCCGCGGTCCCCGGGCCAGGGCCTCGAACGCCACCACATCGCCGCTGCTCAGATCCACGATCGGCTGATAGACCGAGTGGACCCCCGGCAGGGCCGCGATCGCCTGCCGCTGGTCGTGGTCAACCACGTGCGGAATCGTCACCCTGGCAATATCGGGGGGCCGAGATTCGCGCTGAAGCGATGATCGCGAACTACTTCACCGGTTCCGGCCGGGAAACGTGCAGCACCTCGTAGCGATCTCCGGAACCCTCCGGCGCCTCCCGGCTCCAGAGCGTGTAGCGGACCAGCTCCCAGGTCACGGTGTCGATCAGCAGGGCCACCGAGTGCATTCCGGGAACGGACGACGCCGCGTCGGCCTCACGGTGAGCGTCCTCGATCGTCCGGTCGAAGGATTCGGGCGGGATCGACGTGGTCAGCCGGGCGGCGGACCGGGGCACCAGCTGGTGGTCCGGCCCCGCGCCGAACGCCAGCCCGGTCCATTGGCGCACCGCCGGGCGGCCGAAATCAGCTCTGATGTGGGCGAATCCGGGACCAAAGACGAACCGCCCCAGACCGGCCACCGTGTTCCAGAGGTAGAACGGCGCGTACTGGTTCACGGTCGAGCCGTTCACCCCTTTCTCCCGGATCCCGTAGGCCTTGATCGCCAGGCCCTCGAAGTGGTCCGTACCGGCCCCGCGAGCCTCGACCCGGCGCCGGATGACGCCCATGTCGTAGTCCGCGGGCAGGGTGATCTCGTACTGCATGGCCTGCATCAGAAGCCTTTCGGTCAGTCTCGGATCGCGGCACCGCCGCCGGCGTCAGCGAGCTGAGCGGTCGCGAGCAGAGCCAGAGCTCCGTTCACGGCCTGCTCGAACGGCCGCACCGAACCGGCGGCCCGGGCCAGGACGTAGCCGCCCTGCAGGACGGCGATGATCGTGGCGGCCAGCTCGCACGGATCGACCCCGGCCCGGCCCGGCCCGAACTCCCCGCGCTGCTGGCCGGCCCGGATCACCTCGGCCACCCGCGACTGCAGCCGATCGAACGTGGCCGCCACCGGGGCCCGCAGCGCGTCGTCGGAGAGCACCTCGGGATCCTGGGTCAGCCGGCCGATCGGGCAGCCCCGCAGCACCTCGCGCTCGCGGTGCAACCAGCCCGAGATCCGCTCTACCGCAGTACCGGGCCGGGCCAAGCACGCCTCCGCCGCCACCAGGAGCTCATCGGCGGCGGCCTCGATCGCGACCAGCGCCAACGCCGCCTTGTCGGTGAAGTGGTGGTACATGCTGCCCGGCCCGGCCCCGGCCCGCTGCTGGATCGCCCGCGGGCTGGTGCCGACGTATCCCCGCTCCCAGAGCAGCTCGCGGGTGCTGTCGATCAGCCGTTGCCGTGCCGTCATGCCACCACTGTACATACCAGTAGGTACAGCAGCCCAGTAGGTACAGCGGCGCAATATCGCTCGCGGCGGCCCGCTCGGGCCACCTATCCTCGCCGGACCACTCGACTGGAGGCAGCACCGATGTCCGACCTGCGCATTCGCTCGGCCGCGGCCGACGAGTACCCCGAGGTGGCCCAGCTCACCGTGGCCGGCTTCGACGAGCCGCCGGCCCCGACCGCCGCCCGGCTGGCCCTGCTGCGGGACGCCGCCGGCCGGGCCCGGGCCGGCGACCTCCTGGTGGCCGTCGACGAGGCCTCCGGGCGACTGACCGGCACGGCCAGCCTGCTGCGGGCCGGGTCGCAGTACGCCCGGCTCGCCGAGCCCGACGAGGCCGAGCTCCGACTTCTTGCCGTCCGGCCCGAGCACCGGGGCCGGGGAGTCGCTTTCGCCCTGATGGCGGCGGCGATCGAGCGCTGCCGGCGGTGGGACGGCGTCCGCTCGCTGGTTCTCGACACCGCTCCGGCCAACCTCACGGCTCAGCGGCTTTACCAGCGGCTCGGCTTCGTGCGGGTGCCGGAGCGGGAGACCCGGGTGATCGAGGGCCTCGGGCGGCTGAAGGTCTTCACCCACGACCTTCACCCGGAAGGCTGACCCGCGGCGCGAAGGCCCGGACGTCACCAGGCCTTCGCCCTTCAGGGCCGAGCGCCGTCAGCCGACTCAGGCAGGGTGCCCCTCTCCCGCCACCACCTCCCGGCCGGCGGCCACCTGAAGGCGGGTGATCAGCCATGAAGGTGCTGGCCGTCGACGACGACCTGATCGCCCGGATCCTGATCAACGGGATGGTGACGACGCTCGGCCACGAGTGCGTGCTGGCCGAGGACGGCGAGTCGGGCTGGGAGATGCTCCAGAAGGACCATTTCGACGTCGTCATCAGCGACCGGGCCATGCCCGGCCTCAACGGGCTGGAGCTCTGTCGCCGGATCCGGGAGTCGACGCCCACGGAGGAGTACGTCTACGTCATCCTCTCCAGCGCGATGGGCGAGCAGGAGCAGGCCCGCGACGGCATGCTCGCCGGCGCGGACGACTACCTGATCAAACCGCTGCGCCGGCGCCAGCTCGAGCTGAAGCTGATCGCGGCCGAGCGGGTCAGCCGGCTGCACCACGACCTGGCCGACGCCAACACCGAACTGCGTGAGACGACGGCGTTCTGCACCCGCTCCAACCAGGAGCTCAAGCAGGCCAACCAATTGCAGGCCGACATGATGGCCATGCTCGGACACGACGCCCGCCAGCCCCTGTCGGCGGTGATCGGGCTGGTCGAGGCCATTCTCGAGGAGTGGCCGAACACTCCGGACCAGCTCAAGATCACCCACCTCACCCGGGCCGCCGAAGCCGCTCGCCGCGTCGACGAGCTGATCGAGGACGTGCTCACCCTGGGCAACCTCGATGCCGGCACGATCTCGGTGCGGACCCAGCCGGTCACGCTGACGCCGATTATCAACGAGGCCATCGACATGGCCGTGGGCGGCAGCCCGATCCCGCTGGACGCCGACCCGCAGCTCCAGGCCCTGGTCGATCCGTTCCATTTCCGGCAGGTCACGACCAACCTGATCACCAATGCTCGCAAGTACGGCGCCGATCCACTGGCCGTGACCGTGCGCACCGGCACCCACGAGGGCCGGCCGGTGGTCCGGCTCGAGGTCAGCGACAGCGGCGAGGGCGTCCCGCCGGACTTCGTGCCGCACCTGTTCGAGCGGTTCACCCGGGCCGAGACCGGCGTCGCCACCACGAAGCAGGGCACCGGGTTCGGCCTGTACATCGTGCGGCGGCTGATCGAGGCCAACCGGGGCACCATCACCTACCGGGCCAACTCGCCGCAGGGCTCGGTGTTCACCGTGACCCTGCCGGCCACCCCCTGACGGTTCGTCACATTGGGTGTATCACACGTCACGCTATGGAGTTTTTCGGCTCTCCGGACCACCATGGGACGAACGCCATGATCCATGGAGGCCGGGCCGTCCGCACGCGTCAATGCAGGGAGCACCCATGATGCAGCGAAGCGCCGGCCGGACCCGCGCCGCTCATCACTACCTGCTCGGCGTGCTCGCCGTCCTGATGGTCCTGGTGGTGGTCTACCTGGCCGCGCCCCTGCCGGACCGGGTACACCAGGGCCTGTACGACGCGATCGCCGCCACCGCCCTGGTCACCGCCGTCGTCGGGCTGCGCCGGCACCGCCCGGTGCGGGCCCGGGGCTGGGTGCTGGTCCTGATCGGATACGGCGGCTGGGTGGTCGGCGACCTGACCTGGACCGCCGAGCAGGTCCTGATCCCGAACACCTACCCGGCCCCGTCCGACCTGTTCTACCTCACCTCGTATCTGGTGCTGGGCGCCGGCATGCTGGTCTTCGTCCGGACCCGGCGCGGTGGCCGGGACATCTCCACCCTGCTGGACGCCGCGATCATCACCACCGGCGCGGGCGTGCTGGCCGGGGTCTTCGTGATCGCCCCGCTGGAGCACGCGACCTCGCTCTCCCTGGCGGCCAAGCTGGTCACCTCCACCTACCCGCTCGGCGACCTGTTCCTGCTCGGCGTGCTGGTCCGGATGTACGCCACCAGTGGGGCCCGGACCAATTCGTACCGGCTGCTCTCGGCGTCCCTGGGGCTGACCCTGAGCGCCGACGTCGGCTGGAACCTGCTGGTCATCGTCTCCGGCGACGACGTGACCTCGCGCTGGACCGACGGCGCCTGGCTGACCAGCTACATCCTGGTCGCGGCGGCCACCTGCGTGCCGTCCATGACGGGCCTGAGCGAGCCCAGCCCGGGCCGGCCGGCGAACACTGCCACCCCGCGCCGGATGACCGCCCTCGGCGCCGGCCTGACCCTGCCCGCGGTGGCCCTGCTGCTGGACGGCCTGACCGGCGACGACGTGCACTGGGCCGTGATCGGGGTGGGCACCCTGCTGATGTGCACGATGGTCATCATCCGAATGGCCAGCCTGCTCAACACCGTTCAGGAGCAGGCCGTCCGGCTGGCCGCCCTGGCCCGCTCCGACTCGCTCACCGGCGCTCCCAACCGCCGGACCTGGGACCACGAGCTCTCCCGGGCCTGCGGTTTCAGCCGCGACAACCAGAGCGAGCTGTCCGTGGCAATCATGGACCTGGACCGGTTCAAGGCGTACAACGACACTCACGGTCACCAGGCCGGCGACCGGCTGTTGCGGGAGGCGGTCGCGGCCTGGACCGACGCCCTGCCGGCCGGGGCGCTGCTGGCCCGGTACGGCGGCGAGGAGTTCGCCGTCCTGTTCCCGGGGCAGTCCTGCGCCGAGGCGGCCGAGCACCTGCGCCGGCTGCGGGCGGTCACCCCGAGCGGGCAGACGTTCTCGGCCGGGGTGGCCGGCTGGGACCGACTGAGCGACCCGGGCACCGCCATCGCGCTGGCCGACGAGGCCCTCTACGCCGCCAAACACGCCGGCCGCGACCGGGTCCTGCTCCACGGACAGGACATCACGCCGGCCACCACCCGGCAGCTGCTGCCGACCTTCACCGTGGTCACCCAGCCGATCGTGGACATCCTGACGATGACCGTGGACAGCCACGAGGCGCTGACCCGGTTCACCGGCCCGCCGAGCCCGGGCGGGGTCGAGGGGGTGTTCCGGCGGGCGCACGCCGAAGGGCACGGGGACCTGCTCGAGCTGGCCACGATCCGGGCCGCGCTGGCGTTGCGCAGCCGGCCGGCCGGGCACGACCTGTACGTGAACGTCTCGGCCCGGGCCATCACCTCGGCCCGGTTCATGGCCGGCCTGCCGAACGAGCTGTGCGGCGTGGTGGTCGAGCTCAACGAGGACCCCGACCAGGTCGACCCGGCGGTGGTGGCCGAGGCCGTGGCCGGGCTGCGGGCCCGCGGCGCCCGGATCGCGCTGGACGACGTCGGCAACGGGGCCCAGGAGTTCGCCCGGCTGGCCACCCTGAAGCCGGACATCATCAAGGCCGACCGGTCGCTGGTCGACGGCTGCTCGGGCGACGCGGGCCGGTCGGCCGTGCTGCGGGCCCTGGTCACCTACGCCGCCGATCTTGACCTGACGGTGATCGCCGAGGGCGTCGAGGAGGCCGCCGACCTGCGGCATCTGGTGCAACTCGGGGTCACGCACGCCCAGGGCTACCTGCTCGCCCGGCCGAGCCCGGTGTGGCAGCGTGAGGTCAGCACCGGACCGGCCCGGATGGTGTTCAGCCCGGGCTGATCTTGGTCGATAGAGCAGGAGTGCCGACCACCCCCGAGTTCGTGCCGGCCGGTGGAACGATGACGGCCGATCCGGTGCTGGAGCGCCTGGTCCGGCGGGCCGCACACACCCTCGGGGTCGACGTCCGGATCGTCCCGGTGGCGGCGGTGACGGCCACCGCCACCGACCCCGGCGCGGCCGGCGAGACGGCCGCCTTCCGGTACGTCGAGTACCCGGTCCGGACCACCACCGGGCTGGTGGTGGCCTTCGTGCTGGCCACCGCGGGCGAACCCCGGGTCTGGCCGGCTCTGGACCGGCTGCTGCTGGAGACCCTGGCCGAGACCGTCGCGGCCCGGGCGGCCGGGCTGGTGGCCGAGCGGGAGCACAGCCTGCGCGAGGCCCGGGCCGAGTTCGACCGGGTGATCCACAACGTGAACGACTACGTCCGCACGGTCGAGGTCCTAGCCGGCGGCAAGATCCTGGTGGTGTTCGCCAGCCCCAACGCCAAGGAGGTGTTCGGCACCCCACCGGGCACGGACGACGACCTGAACGTCGTGCTCGGCGATCTCGTCCATCCCGAGGACCAGGCCGTCTACCAGGTGTTCCACGAGAAGATCCTGCTGGCCGGGGAGCCGGCCGAGCTGGAGTGCCGGCTGGTCGGGCTGGACGGCGTCACCCGCTGGATCTCGACCCACGCCGCACCGCGCCGCGAGGGTGACCGGCTGTTCGTCGACGGCATCACCCGGAACATCACCGACCGCAAGGAGAGCGAGCTCGCCCTGCAGGAGGAGCGCCGCCGGCTGCGGCAGGCCCAGATGATCGGCCGGACCGGGTCCTGGGAGTGGGACCTGGCCAACGATCAGGTCACCTGGTCGGAGACGATGTTCGACCTCTACGGGGTCGACCCGGCCAAGTTCACCGCTCAGGAGGCGAACCGGCACTGCATCCACCCCGAAGACCTGCCCGGCCTGATCGAGCAGATGCGGGCCAGTGCCCGCACCGGCGCGCCGCTGCACCACCGCTACCGGGTGATCCGGCCCCGGGACGGCCGGGTCCGGATGTTCGAGGCCCGGGCCGAGGCGATCTACGGCACCGGCCTCAAACCGCAGCGGCTGGCCGGCACCTCGATGGACATCACCGAGGCGGTCCGGGCCCAGAAGGAGAGCACCAGCCGGGAGGCCATGCTGCGGGCGATCCTGGCCAACAGCCAGTCCCTGATCTACGTCAAACGGCTCGACGGGCGCTACCTGATGGCCAACGAGCCCCTGCTGCGGCTGCTGAACACCACCGAGGCCGAACTGGTCGGCCGGACCGACCTCGACCTGAACCCGGAACTGGGCCGGATCTGGCAGGCCAACGACCGGCGGGCCCAGCAGGGCGAGTTCACGGTCGAGGAGTACAACGACGGTCCGGACGGCCGGCACTACTACGACTCGGTCAAGTTCCCGCTCCACGACGCCGACGGCCGGCTCTACGCCACCTGCGGGATCTCCCTCGACGTGACCGCCCGACGGAACTCGGCCCAGGCGATGGCCGAGGCCCGGGACGCCGCGCTGGCAGCCAACGCGGCCAAGTCGTCGTTCCTGGCCACCATGAGCCACGAGATCCGCACGCCGATGAACGCCGTCATCGGGATGACCGACCTGCTGCTCGACACCCCGCTCGACTCCCGCCAGCTGGAGTACGTCGAGACGGTCCGGACCAGCGGCAACGCCCTGCTGGCGGTGATCAACGACATCCTCGACTTCTCCCGGATCGAGGCCGGTGAGATCGAGCTCGAGGACCGGCCTTTCGACCTGCGCGGCTGCCTGGAGGACAGCCTCTCGCTGGTCGCCGGGTCAGCGGTCAAGATCGACCTGATCGCCGACGTCGCGCCGGGCGTGCCGAGGTTCGTCCGCGGAGACGTCAACCGGCTCCGCCAGGTGCTGGTCAACCTGGTCAGCAACGCGGTCAAGTTCACCGAGCAGGGTGAGGTGCTGATCTCGATCACGCCCGGACCGCCCGGCGCCGGACCGGACCGGACCGGGCTGTCGTTCAGCGTGCGCGACTCCGGGATCGGCATCCCGCCCGACCGGATGGACCGGCTGTTCAAGTCGTTCAGCCAGGTCGACGCCTCGACCACCCGGGTCTACGGCGGTTCCGGCCTCGGGCTGGCGATCAGCCGGGCCATCGTCCGGGCCATGGGTGGCGACATCAGCGTGACCAGCGAGGTCGGCCACGGCTCGACCTTCGGCTTCGAGCTGGCCCTGGTTCCCTGTGCGGACGACGACCCAGGGCTGCCCACCGGCACCGACCGGGCCGGTCCCGATCGTGACCTCCCCGACCTGAGCGGTCGCCGGGTACTGGTGGTCGACGACAACCCGACCAGCCGCCGGGTGCTGCGCTCGCAGATCGAGAGCTGGGGTCTGGCCTGCACCGACGTCGGCAGTGCGCTCGAGGCCCTGGACCTGCTGCAGACCGGCACCCGGTTCGACCTCGCCGTCCTCGATCTGAACATGCCCGACATCGGCGGCATCGAGCTGGCCGGCCTGATCCGCCCGCTGCCGGCCGGCCGCCGGCTGCCGATGATCCTGCTGACCAGCCTCGAATCAGCGCCCGGACCGGCCACTCCCGACCTGTTCGACGGGTTCCACACCAAGCCGGTGCGAGCGGCCACGCTGCGGGCCACCGTCGGGCACGTGCTGGCCCCGCCGGTACCGGTCGGGCCGGACCGGCGGCCCGAGCCGGCCACCGCCGGGCCCGAGGACGGCGTCCGGCTGCGGGTCCTGCTGGCCGAGGACAACGAGGTGAACCAGAAGGTGGCTCTGGGCATGCTGCGAAAGCTCGGCCACGTCGTCACCGTCGCGGCCGACGGCCGGCAGGCGCTGCAGGCGGTGGAGCGGGCCGACTACGACGTCGTCCTGATGGACATCCACATGCCGACCATGGACGGGCTGGACGCGACCCGGGCCATCCGGGCCGGGATCCCGGCCCCGCGGCAGCCAAGAATCGTGGCCATGACCGCCAGCTCGCTGCCCGAGGACCAGCAGGCCTGCGTCGACGCCGGGATGGACGGCTACTTGCTCAAGCCGGTGCGGATGGCCGACCTGGCCCGGACCCTGCTCGCCCTTCCCGAACAACCCACCCGCCCGGTGCTGCCGCCGGGTACCTCGGTGCCGGTGCCGGATCGGGCCGCCGACCCGACCGACAAGAGGGCCGACGAAAGGGTCGACGACGAGGTGGCCGCCGGAGCCGTCGACCTGGCCGCGTTCGAGCAGGTCACGGTCGAGATGGGAACCGAGTCGCCGGCCGATCGCCGGGCTCTGATCGAGTCGTACCTGGCTCAGGGCGACAGCTGGATGGCCGAACTGGCCACCGCGGCGGCGGAGGGCAACCTGGCCCGGGTAGCCGAGATCACGCACTCGTTCGGCTCCAGCAGCGCCCTGCTCGGGGCGACCATCCTGCCCGGGCTGCTGCTCGCGGTGGAGCGGGTGGCCGGCTCGGGCGAGCCCGGCCCGGCCGTGGCCACCGGGGTGGCTGCGCTGGCCGCCGCGGCGGCGGCCGAGTACCAGCGGGTCACGATCGCCCTGCGGTCCTACAGCGCCGACCAGAAAGTCTGAGCCGGCTCGGATCGGGCGAGTCGGATCAGGCTGGTCGGATCAGGCGGCGCAGCGACGGGCGAAGTCGGCCAGGTCACGCAAGGTCCACCGGCGCCCGGTCCAGGCGCCGCCGTGCACCAGGCGGTACCCGTCCGCGGGCAGCCCGGCCGCCCCGGCGAGGCTGCCGGCCAGGGCGCCGGCCACCGCCGCGGTGGTGTCGGTGTCGCCGCCGGCCGCGACCGCGGCCCGGGTGACGTCGTCGATCCCGGCACCCTCGGGACGGGTCCGGGTCACGCACCACCAGGCATCGGTCAGCGTCGCCGGGGCCCAGCCCTTCGGGCCGTTGTGGCCGGGCCGGCTCGGGGCCAGCAACCGGTCGCCCCAGAACGGGTCGTGCCGGACGCACTCCAGCGCCGGCTCCACGGCCAGCCGGCCGGTGACCAGGGCCCGCTCGCAGAGCACGGTCCAGATCCCGGCCGCTTCGCAGGCCCGGGGGTGCGCGTGGGTGAGCGCGCTGATCGCCACCGCCGCCCGGTAGGCCCCGGCCGGGTCGCCGAGGTGGCCCAGAGCAACGGGAGCGGTCCGCATCACGGCACCGTTGCCGCCACCGCCGCCGTGACCGGCCAGCCGTTCGGCCACGGCGGTGACGGCGTCCGGGTGCAGGTCCGTGAGCCGCCCGATCCGGTTCAGGGCCCGGACCGTGCCGACGCCCATGTCGATCACCGCGGCCCGGCTGCGCCAGATCAGCCACAGGCTGGTGATCAGCCGGAGGCCGGCCTCGTCGTCCAGCCGGGCCGGTTGCAGGTGATCGACCGCCGGTAGCCGCACGCCGTCTGGCCAGTCGACGCCGTTGGTCCGGGCCAGTGCCAGCAGCACGGCCAGCGACATGTCGGTGTCGTCGGTCCACCAGCCCGGCGAGCGCCAGGCCAGCAGCCCCCGGCCGAACCGGATCGAGGCCGGGCGGCGGGGCCAGCCGAAACCCTCGTACCGGGCGCCCAGAGCGTCTCCGTAGGCCAGGCCGGTGATCAGGCCGGCCACCCGGTCGGCCACCTTCGGGCCGGAGTCGGTGCCGGTCGAGCGCAGGCCGGTCGAGCGCAGGCCGGTCGAGGCTTCGGATCGTGGTCCCGGCAAGTCGCCCATGTGTGGCCTTCGTCAGCCCGGCGTCCCGACTTGAGCGGTACCGTTCTGCTCCCCCCGACCGGGGTGGGTGGAGGATTCCCATGACGTCGAGCAGCATTCCCTGGGACGCCGCGACCGGTCTGCTCACCCTGCCGAGCGGCGCCCAGGTCCGCGGCCGGCGGATCGCTGCCGACCCGGCCGGTCCCGCGGACTTCGCCCTGCTGCTGGCCGACGGGCCGGTGCCGGACTGGCCGCACCGGCGGATCCGGTGGCCGGACTTCTGGATCCCGCGCGATCAGGCCGATGCCCTGGCCGCACTGCACGAGGCCCACGACCGGGTCCGGGCCGGCGAGCGGGTGGAGGCGTGCTGCCGGGGCGGGGTCGGGCGAACCGGGACGGCGCTGGCCGCACTGGCCATTCTCGACGGCCTGTCCCCGCCGGCCGCGCTCACCCTGGTCCGCCGGGAGTACAACCCGCGAGCGATCGAAACCCCCTGGCAGCGGCGCTGGTTGAACCGGGTGAGCTGAATCCGGCGCGGCGGATCCCCGGCCGCGCTTGCGCTGGAGTTCACTCCAGGAGGCATGGTTGAGGCATGACCGTCACCGAAACTGACGCCGGACGCGGTATCGCCGAGGTGTCCGAGCTCAGTGGGCTCTCACCGGACACCCTGCGCTGGTACGAGCGCGAGGGCCTGCTGCCGCCGATCGACCGGGCCCCGGACGGCCGCCGCCGGTTCTCGAACCGGAGCACGGCGATGGTGGTCATGCTGGCCCGGCTGCGGGCCACCGGGATGCCGACCGAGGAGATGCGCGAGTTCGCCCGGTTGCTGCCCGGTGGAGCGGCCACGCACGGCCGCCGACTGGCGATCCTGGAACGCCAGCGACTGCGGATCCGGGCCCGGATGGACGTGCTGGACGAGGGCCTGGCCGCGCTCGACGCCAAGGCGGACCACTACCGGTCCCTGATCGACGCCGGCCTCGACTGCGACGGCGTCCCGGTGACGCCGCAGGTCGCGGCCGAGCAGCAGCTCACCACCTGACCCCCTTCCCCCCCGTCCTGCACAGCGGAGTCTCCATGCCCAGCACCACCGCCGTCCCGGCCAGCCATCTCGACCTGTTGCAGCGCCCGCTGTTCGCGCACCTGGCCACCAGCCGGGCCGAGGGCGGCCCGCAGGTGAACCCGATGTGGTTCATCTGGGACGGGCAGCACCTGCGGTTCACCGGCACCACCACCCGGTTCAAGCACCGCAACATCACCCACGACCCCCGGGTGGCCGTCTCCATCAACGACCCGGACCAGCCCTACCGCTACCTGGAGATCCGCGGCACGGTCACTGCGATCGAGCCCGACCCGCGGGCCGAGTTCTTCCTGACCCTGGCCGACCGTTACGGCCTGCCGACGGACGGCGCGCCCGGCGACGCCCCGCACCGCGTCGTCTACGTCGTCACGCCCGACCGGACCACCTGGCAGTAGGTCAGCCGCCCAGCCGGCTCCGGACGCGGATTCCGTGGGCAGTACTTGCGCCGCTCTGAAACAGAGTGGTCACGCAGGGCAATGGTCGGCCGCAACAGACCACTGGCACCGTGAGTCTCCTCAAGTTGCTCACAGCAAGGGAGACATGATGACCCAGACCATCCCGGCGGAGCCCGAGACCCATCCGGACGTTCACCCGGTCGATGAGGTCCTGCCCGCGCCCCGGCTGTTCATCCTCGGCCTGCAGCACTTGTTCATCATGTACGCGGGCGCGGTCGCCGTGCCGCTGATCGTCGGGCCGGCCGTCGGGCTCAACGGTTCCGACATCGCCCTGCTGGTCAGCGCCGACCTGGTGGTGTCCGGCATCGCCTCGATCATCCAGTCGGTCGGTATCGGCAAGATCATGGGCGTCCGGCTGCCGGTGGTCGCCGGGGCCACGTTCACCGTGCTCAACCCGATGATCATCATCGCCAACTCGTACGGCGGCCGGGACGGCCTGCCTTACGTCTACGGCGCCCTGCTGGTGTCCGGGGTGTTCGGCATCCTGATCGCCAAGCCGTTCTCGATGGTGCTGCGGTTCTTCCCGCCGCTGGTCACCGGCACCGTGATCGTGATCATCGGGCTGTCCCTGATCGGCGCCGACATCGGCCTGATCGCCGGCGACTCGGCGTCTAAGGACTTCGGTCAGGTCTCGCACATCGCCCTGGCCGGTCTGGTGATCCTCTTCATCGTCGCGATCAGCCGGCTGTTCCAGGGCTTCATCGGGCAGACGGCGGTACTGATCTCGATCGTGCTCGGCAGCCTGGTGGCCTGGCCGATGGGTCTGCTGAAGTTCCCGAGCGTGCCCGACGCCGCCTGGCTCGGCTTCCCCGACCCGTTCCACTTCGGCCCGCCGAAGTTCGCGGCCGCGGCGATCATCTCGATGTGCATCGTGGTGCTGGTGACCTACACCGAGTCGACCGCCGACATGCTGGCCGTGGCCGAGATGGTCGACAAGGAGCTCAGCCCGAGCGACCTGGCCCGGGGCCTGGCCACCGACGGGCTGTCGGCCGTGCTGGCCGGGTTCATGAACTCGTTCCCCGACACGGCCTATGCCGAGAACGTCGGGCTGATCGGGATGACCAAGGTGAAGAGCCGGTGGGTGGTCACCGTCTGCGGCGTCTTCCTGCTCCTGCTGGGCCTGATCCCGAAGGTCGGGGCCGTGGTCTCCGACCTGCCCGGCCCGGTGATCGGCGGCGCCGCCACGGTGATGTTCGCGATGGTCACCGCGATCGGCATCCAGACCCTGCACAAGGTCGACTTCGAGGGCAATCACAACCTGCTGATCATCGCCGTGGCGCTGTCGGTCGGCATGATCCCGGCTATCTCGCCGAACTTCTACCAGCAGTTCCCGAAGAACTTCCAGATCATCTTCGGCTCGGCCATCACCTCCACCGTGATCGTCGTCTTCCTGCTGAACCTGCTGTTCAACCACCTCGGCGCTTTCCCCAAGCGCCCGAAGGACGGCGTTCTGGAGACCGCCATCGAGGCCGGCGCGGTCAGTCGCGAACCGAGCTGAGCCGGCCGTCCCGTACGTGAACGTGGGTGAGGGACGTCAGGCGGGCACCTGGCGTCCCTCACCCCGGCTCAGCGGGCCGAGACCTTGATGTTCGGGCTGGCGTCGAAAGCCTGGATGGGGGTCATCCGGACGCCGTTGACGGTGACCGTGAGCGAGTGGCTGACCGGCACGCAGGACGACGACTTGGCGGTCTGAGAATGGGCCTGGTCCAGGGCCGCCTTGCGCCGGGCCGCTCCGGAGCCGGCCTGATCGGGGAAGGTCTTGCCGGTGGGCCAGTCCGACCCGATGATCAGAGTCAGGCCGGTCTCGCTGGTCGAGTGCAGGGTCGAGGCGGGCAGATCGAGGGCGGCGGCCAGGGTCTCGGCCTTGGCCTTCTGGCCCGGGCCGTAGCGCACGGTGGTCTTGGCCACCACGATCGGGTTGGTGGCCACGCCGGTCGGCCGGTTGAAGCCCTGGGCCTCCAGGGCCGAGGCGATCTCGGTGGCCCGGCCGACGTGCCCACTGCCGTTGCGCAGCCCCACCGCGACGGTCGCGACGTCGGCGGACGGCGACGGGACGGCGTCCGTGGGGGTCGGGGTCGGCGTGCTGCCCGGCGTGGCCGAGCCGGCAGTGGCCAGGCTCAGGGACTGGTCGTCGATGATGGCCGAGAACAGGTCCTGCGCGGCCGGCGCGATCACCACCCGGTTCACGTCGTTCGGGTCGGGCGAGGTCTGCATGGTGGTGAAGGTGACCCGGTCGGTCGGCACCTTGTTCACGTCCGAGGCCAGGCCGAGCAGTTTGGGGATGCTGCCGATCCCGGTGTCGACGGTCAGCGCCTTGGTCGCGGCCTGGGCCAGGGAGAGCACCGACGCCGGGTTGAGCAGCACGCCCTTGCGCTTCACACTGCGGATCGCCGCCGACAGGTAGGCGTGCTGGGCGTAGGTCCGGCCCAGGTCGCTGCCGTCACCGAAGCCGTGCCGGGAGCGGACGAACTCGAGGGCGGCCAGGCCTTTCAAGGTGTGCTTGCCGGCGGTCAGCTTGAGGTGCGAGTAGGTGTCGTAGACGTTGTCGCTGACGCAGACCGAGACCCCGCCGACGGCGTCCGACATCGAAATCACCCCGGTGAAGTCGACCATCACGAAATGGTCGATCGGGATGCCGGTGAGCTTGTGCACGGCCGCCACCGTGCAGCCCGGGCCGTAGTTGAGGCTGGAGTTGATCTGGCTGAACCGCTGCCCGATCTTCTGCCCGGTCTTCGGGTCGGTGCAGGCGGGCAGCTCGGCCACCGTGTCCCGGGGCACGCTCATCACGGTGATGTTGGACCGGTCGGCCGAGACGTGAACCACCATCTCGACGTCGGCGTTCTGGCCCGGGCCCTCGAGGCGGCTGCCGCCGAGCTTGCGGTCGGCCTTGCTCTCCCGACTGTCCGAGCCGATCACCAGCAGGTTGATCGGCACCCGGCCGAACGGGTCGGGCTTCTCCGTACCGGCGTCACCGGAGCTGCCGGCGAACAGCTGGTCGTGCTTGATGTTGCCGTTGAGCTGGCGGTACTCGTACACCCCGAAACCGGCCAGCAGGGTCAGGACGACACCGATCGAGGTCAGCACCCAGCGCGGCCGGATCCGGCGCCGGCCACGGCCCGACCGCCCCCGGCGGGGCCGTTCGGGAGCGCTACCACGCACCGGTTCGGGGAATGGCTCCGGAAAGGCCTCAGCCAACGCTCGAAACCTTTCGCGACCTGGACAGTTGTACAGGCACACAATACGCATCGGTTCCTGTGCGGTTCTCAGGCTGGGGGCCACGCTCACCCAGGCGGCTGAACCAGCGCCGATCCAGGGTCGATCAGCGGCCGATCCGGCCATTCCGGCATGCCGGATCGGCGGTCCTGCTTACACTGAGCGTCACCGTGACAGACCCGAGACGACGCGCCGGCACCATCGTCGGCCAGACCCACCAGATCCGGGAGCGCGACCCGCAGGACGAGCCCGGGCCGCCCCCACGGTGGTCGCGGTCCACCGGCGACCTGGATGTCTTCTGGCCGATCCTGGCCGTGATCCTGATCGTGGCGGTGGTCTTCGTGGCCGGCGTGGCGCACCGCTCGATGGACGGCGTCGGCGTGGCCTCGTCACCGCACGTCACCTTCGCGCCGACGCCGGTCAGCACCCCCGCGCCGTCCACCCTGCTCATCGTGCAGGTCTCCAGCCACCCCACCCGAGGGGCGGCCGAGAGCGCGGTCGCGGCTCTGGACGCCCGGGGCTTCTCGGTGCACATCCTCGACTCGGACGACTACCGGCCGCTGAACCCCGGCTTCTTCGTCGTCTACTCCGGGCCCTACCCGCGGACGGCGGCCGGGCGGACCGCCGCCAAACGGGTACAGGCCAAGCTCGTCGGCGCCCTGGTTCGCGACGTCCACACCCGCTGAACCTCAGGTTCGGCCGCGGCCGGACGACGACCTGGAACCGGGCCGATCCCGGAGCCCGCCGACCCTGGTCAGCACGGCCGGGTGTCGGCCAGACTGCGATCCTCGTGTTCGCTTTTCGGGCCCAGGAGACAAATCATGACGGTTCGCCGACCCCGGACGGCCGTGCTCTCGGTGACCTGCGCCGTCGCGCTCGCCCTGGCTCTGGCCGGTTGCTCGGCCGCCGCCGGCACCGCGGTCGACCACATCACCGCGGCCGAGAGCGTGGCCACGGCGTCGACCGCGCCGGCGTCGACGAACCCGGCGTCGACGAAGCCCAAGCCCAAGCCCCCGGTGCCGAGCTCCGAGCGCCGGTTCCGCCTGGTCACCCGGCTCACCGGCAAGCTCACCCCGAAGTCGGTCGACGCGTCGTCCACCGGGTTCGTGGTCGCCCAGAACATGATCTACACCCACACCGTCTCGGTCTACAACAAGCATCACCACCTGGTGAAGACGATCCCCGACCGGATCACGCCGTCCCGGTTCGGCTACAAGAAGTGGACCCACTCGATCAAGGGCGGCCCGGTCGAGGCCTCGTTCAGCCCGGACGGCAAGCACGTCTGGGTGTCCAACTACTCGATGTACGGGCCCGGATTCACCAAGGAGGGGCACGACGTCTGCTCGCCGTCCTCCGGCTACGACCGCAGCTTCCTGTACCGGGTGAGCACCAAGAAATGGAAGATCGACGGCGCGGTGCTGGTCGGCTCGGTGCCCAAGTTCGTCCAGGCCACCCCGGACGGCAGGACCGTGCTGGTGACCAACTGGTGCAGCTACGACCTGTCCGTGGTCGACACGGCCACGATGAAGCAGGTGGCCCGGATCCCGATCGGCCGATACCCCCGCGGCATTGCCGTCACCGCCGACAGCAGGACCGCCTACGTGGCCGTGATGGGCAGCACCCAGGTCAAGCGGGTCGACCTGGCCGCGATCGCCAAGGGCCGGCACAGCACCAAAGTGATCCACAGCTTCAGCCGCCCGGGCAGCGCCCCCCGGCACCTGAACCTCTCCCCCGACGGCAAGCGGCTGTACGTGACCCTGAACGGCGAGGGCCGGGTGGCCAAGCTCAGCACCCGCACGGGCAAGGTGCTGAAGACGGTCCGGACCGGCACCGCCCCGCGCTCGTCGGTGCTCAGCCCCGACGGCACCGCGCTGTTCGTGGTCAACTACGAGTCGGGCACGGTGAGCCGGGTGCGCACGTCCGACCTCAGGGTGCTCGAGACCCGGTCCGTCGCCCACCACCCGATCGGGATCACCTACAACCGCGTGACCCATGAGGTCTGGGTCTGCTCCTACAGCGGCGTGATCACCGTGCTGGCCGACGCGATCAGGCACTGAACCGGTTCAGCCGCTGAGCAGCGCTGTGATTGACCTGACCGAGGGGCCGACCATACTGTTGAGCGTTGCGTGATGGCGCAAGGAAGCTGGTGTGAGTCCAGCACGGTCGCGCCACTGTGAGCTCATCGGCCCCGGGCAGTCGGGGTCGGCGGGTGAGTCAGACACTTCGCCGTCACGCCGCCCCATTCGTCAGGGACGCAGAATCCCTCAAGGAGGCAATTGTGAGCAGCCTGTCCCCCGTGGCCGTGTCCACCCCGGTCGTCATGCCGTTGTCCCGGGCCTTCCTGTGGCTCGCCGGGGCCACCTTCCTGGCCTTCGCCGTGTACTACTTCATCGGCGTCGACCAGGGCTCGTTCTCGGTGTTCGGCAACGACACCCACATCCACGAGTTCGTTCACGACGGCCGGCACTTCCTCGGCTTCCCCTGTCACTGATCCCGTCACCTCCACCGCATCGACGTGAGTTGACGGGATAACCGGACATGGAAAAGAAGCTCATCCTGCGCGGCGTTCTCGCCGGCGCAGTCGGCGGCCTGATCGCTTTTGTGTTCGCGCGGATCTTCGCCGAGCCCAAGATCCAGGCCGCGATCGACTACGAATCGGCCCGGGACGCCGCCCAGAGCGCCCTCGACAAGGCCCTCGGCCTGCCGGTCGAGTCCGAGAGCGCGGAGATCTTCAGCCGCACGGTCCAGGCCAACGTCGGGATCGGCGTCGCCCTGATCCTGTTCGGCATGGCCATGGGTGCGCTGTTCGCCGTGACCTACACCTTCTGTCTGGGCCGGGTCGGTGACCTGCGACCGCGCAGCTTGGCCCTGCTGGTCGCAGCCTTCTGCTTCCTCGGGCTCTACGGCGTGCCGTTCGTGCGCTACCCGGCCAACCCGCCGTCGATCGGCCACCCGGACACCATCGTGCAGCGGGGCAACTTCTACCTGCTGATGGTGCTGGCCTCGGTGGTGTTCCTGGTTCTGGCGGTGATGCTGGGCCAGCGACTCAAGCCCCGGTTCGGCAACTGGAACGCGAGCCTGCTGGCGGCCGGGGCGTTCGTGCTGGCGATCGGCGTGGTGATGCTGGTGCTGCCCGACTTCGGTCACCTGGCCACCAACAAGGAGAACTTCGGCCGGCACGACACCGAGACCCCGTTGCCGTTGAAGGACGCCGGTGGGCAGATCGTGTTCCCCGGCTTCGACGCCGACCTGCTCTGGAGCTTCCGGCTCTACTCGGTCGGGGCCCAGCTGTTGATGTGGGCGGCGATCGGCCTGGTCTTCGCCCCGATGGCCGAGCGCCTGCTCGCCCCGGCCCGGCCGGCGACCCCGGAGCAGACCGCCGTCAGCGTCTGACCCGCGCGCCCCAGACATCGGCTCCACTCGGCGAACGCCCCCGACCATCAGTGGTCGGGGGCGTTCGGCGGTACGGGAGTGTTCGCGCTCCTCGGCCTGCGCGCTACTCGACCTGCGCGCTACTCGGCGTCGGCCGCCGCGGGCGTGAGGTGGGCCGACCAGCGTTCGTCGATCCGGCCGAAATGCCAGACCGCGATGGCGACCAGCCAGGAGACGACGAACAGGCCGACGATGCCGTACCCGGCGTAGTCGAGGTTGATGCCGCCGATCGCCGCGACCGGGCCCGAGGTGATGTGGGCCTGGTCGGCCAGCACGCCGACCAGCTCGATGGTGCCGATGATCAGGGCGACCGCGACCGAGATGGACGTGATCGTGATGTTGTAGAACACCTTGCGCACCGGCTTGGCGAAAGCCCAGCCGTAGGCCACGTTCATGAACACACCGTCGATGGTGTCCATCAGGCACATGCCGGCGGCGAACAGGATCGGTAGCACCAGGATCGAGTAGAACGGCAGGTTGAACGCGGCCGCGCCACCGGCCAGCACGAGCAGGCCGACCTCGGTGGCGGTGTCGAAGCCGAGCCCGAACAGCACCCCGATCGGGTAGATCTGCCAGGGCTTGCGCACCGACCTGGTCAGCCCGCCGAGGAAGCGGTTCATGAAACCCCGCTTGTTCAGCTGGATCTCCAGCGCCTCCTCGTCGTAGCGACCGTGCCGCAGGTCGCGGAAGACCCGGATGATACCCAGCAGGACGACGAGGTTCAGGATGCCCAGGACCCACAGGAAGACCCCGGACACCGACGCTCCGACCACCCCGGTGACCGAGTGCAGCTGGGAGTCGCCGTCCTCGACCTGCCCGGCCAGCGCCTTGACCCCGATCGAGAGCAGGAAGGCCAGCCCGAACACGATGCTGGAGTGCCCGAGCGAGAACCAGAACCCCACCGACAGCGGACGGCGGATCTCCGCCACCGGCTGCCCCTCGGCGGCGGCCTCGGCCGCGGCATTGTCGGCGAGGAGCTTGCGGGTGGTGTTGTCCACGGCGGCGATGTGGTCGGCGTCGAAGGCGTGCCGCAGGCCGAAGGTGTAGGCCAGCACCCCGACCCCGATGTTGAACACCGGGTGGTCGCCGCCGAGCTGGTAATGCTTGGGCGCGACCAGGCCGAACAGCACGAAGAAGCCGACGACGTGGAGGAAGACGATGAACCCGGCCATCGCGGCCAGACTGATCCGGTCAGCTCGGGTCAGCGACCGGCGGAACTGGCGGATCTGCTCGCGAAGGCTCGGCTCGGCCAGGGTGTCGATGCTCAAGCTGGGCTCCCGAGGCTGACGAGACCCGAGGACCAGCCTCGGGCAAGGCAATCACCACCGGCTCCGACCGGGGGCCGGGCCAATCATTATTGCAAAGCTATCGCAACAGCGAGGAGCGGTCGAGGACGGGGCCCGGCCCGGCGCGGTCAGGCTTCGAGCGGTGCCGGGGCCGGCCAGTGCTCGGCCACCAGCCGCCGCGACTGCTCGATCAGCGGCGGCCCGGAACGAGCCACCGACTGGGCCCCGAGCAGACCCAGCGCCATCGCGGCGTACCGGGTGGCCAGCTCGTCGAGCCCGATCGGGCCGCCCGGCTGATACCAGCGGGCGACGCCGCTGCACATCTCGAGCAGGGCCAGCCGGGCCACCCGGGCATCGTCGACCCGGAAGACCTCGGCCTGGCGGCCGGCCTCGATGGCGTGTTGCCAGAGCCCCTCGTACTCGTCGCGCAGGCCGACGATGCCGGTCCGCCGGGCCGGCGAGAGGGCGCGCATCTCGTCGTCGACGACCCGCGTCTCACGCCGCCAGGTGGCGTGGGTCAGCACGTGGACCTGGACCAGGCCCACCACCCGATCCAGCGGCGGGCCCTCGCCGGCGACCGGGCGGGCGGTGGCCAGCAACCGCTGCAGGCTCTGCTCCATGATGCTGACCAGCAGATCTTCTTTCGTGCCCATGTAGTGGTAGAGCGTGGCCGACGATAGCCCGGCCCGGACGGCCAGATCCCGGATGCCGGTGCCGTGGAACCCGCGCTCGGCGAAGAGCTCGACCGCCGCCTCCCGGATGCGCTCGCCGGTCGGTTCCATCGCTGCGCGCCTCCGGCCTGCTCCTGGTGGGTGACTCTTGCCCGGGCTCCGATCCAGGGCTTACGGTAGCATCCGTTCTCGATCGATCGATCGATCGGGAGGCTGTGACTTCATCGAGAAGGGGGAACGATGACGGTCGACTACGAGTACGCCGAGGGCGTGGCCCGGCTGCACCTCAACCGGCCCGAGCGCCTCAACGCCGTCGTCCCGGCGCTCACCGAGGGCCTGATCGCGGCCCTGGAGCGAGCCGGCACAGACGGCGCCCAGGTCGTCGTCCTGGCCGGCCGGGGCCGGGCGTTCTGCGCCGGGCACGACCTCAAGGAGCCCGAGCCGGTCGAGACCCCGACCCGGACCCGGCAGCGGCTCGAGCGCATCCAGGACGTCACCCGGGTGATGCGGCGGTTCCCCGGCGTGGTGATCGCCGCCGTCCACGGGTATGCCCTGGGCGCCGGCTGCGAGTTCGCCCTGGCCTGCGACCTGGTCGTGGCCGACGACGAGGCCCGGTTCGGCTTCCCCGAGGTGAGCGTCGGGCTGAGCGTCACCGGCGGGATCTCCCGGCTGCTGATCGACCTGGTCGGCCTGCGCAAGGCCAAGGAGCTGCTGCTGTTCGGTGAGCGGGTCGGTGCGGCTGAGGCGGCGGCGATCGGGCTGATCAACCGGGTGGCCCCGGGCGGGGAGCACGAGAAACTGGCGGCCGAGCTGGCCCAGCAGCTGATCGCTCGCCCGGCGGTGGCCCTCACGCTGGCCAAGCGGGTGCTCGACCTGGGCGCCGACAGCACGCTCGAGCAGGCCCTGGCCTGGGAGGTCGACCACGCCGTGATCACCAGCCTTTCGGGTGAGAGCGCCTCGGCGGTGGAGGATTTTCGCCGTGGCTGAGCCGACCGCACCCGACCTGGTCACCGCCCCCGACCTGATCACCGCGCTGGCCCGGGCCGCCGAGCGGGCGCCCGACCGGATCGCCTGGCGCTTCGACCCGGGTCCGGCGCTCACCTTCGCCGACGTCGAGCGCCTGTCCGCGGGGTATGCCGAGGCCCTGCGCCGGCGCGGGGTCCAGCCCGGCGACCGGGTCGCGGTGATGCTCGCCAACCAACCCGAGTTCCCGCTGATCTGGCTGGCCCTGGCCCGGCTGGGGGCGGCCATGGTGCCGGTCAACATCCGCTACCGCAGCGTCGACGCCGAGCACCTGCTGCGCGACTCCGCCGCGGTGGCCGCGGTGGCCGGGGCCGAGTTCGGGCCGCTGCTGCAGGCCGTGCTGCCGCCGTCCCGGGTCTGGGTGATCGACGAGCTCGAACCGGTCGAGGGCTTCGTCCAGCCGCCGGTCGACCCGGCCGCCGTGGTCAACGTGCAGTACACCTCGGGCACCACCGGCCCGCCCAAGGGTTGCCTGCTCTCGCACACCTACTGGATCACCCTGGCGGCCAGCCTGGTCGAGGAGTTCCCGCGGCTCGGCGAGCACGACGTGATGCTCACGGCCCAGCCGTTCAGCTACGTCGACCCGCAGTGGAACGTGGCCGCGGCCCTGCTGGCCGGGGCCGAACTGGTGGTGCTCGACGGTTTTCACCCCTCGACATTCTGGGCCGGGGTGCGCGAGCACGCCGTCACCTACTTCTACTGCCTGGGCGCGATGCCGGCCCTGCTGCTGGCCATGCCGGTCGATCCGCTCGATCGCGCCCACCGGGTCCGGGCCGTGCAGTGCTCGGCCATCCCCCCGCTGCGGCACGCCGAACTCGAAGCCCGCTGGGGGGTCGGCTGGTACGAGGCGTTCGGCATGACCGAGACCGGGGCCGACATCCGGGTCGGCCCGGCCGAGCACGACGAACTGGTCGGCACCGGCTGCCTGGGCCGGCCGGCGGCGCACCGCGAGGTGGCCGTGGTCGACGGCGAGCTGCGGCTGCGCGGGGCGGGCCTGTTCGACGGCTACCTGGGCTACCCGAGCCCGTTCCTGGACGGCGGCTGGTTTCCGACCGGCGATCTGGCCCGGATCGACGAGCACGGCCGGGTCTACCACCTCGGCCGGATCAAAGACATGATCCGCCGCAGCGGGGAGAACGTGGCTGCGCACGAGGTCGAGCAGGTGCTGATGAGCCACCCCCGGGTGGCCCTGGCCGCGGTGATCGGGGTGCCCGACGAGCTGCGCGGCGAGGAGGTCAAGGCGTTTGTGGTCGCCTCGGAGGCCGTGGTCGTCTCGGACGCCGTGGTCGCCACCGCTGAGGGTTCGACCGTCGGGGGCCCCGGCGCCGGGCCCGTCACCGCCGACGAGCTCATCACCTGGTGCGCCGAGCGGCTGGCCCCGTTCAAGGTGCCCCGGTACTGGGAGTTCCGCGAGGATCTGCCCCGCACGCCGTCCGAACGGGTGGCCAAGCACGCCCTCCAGGAGGCCCGGCCATGACCTTCAGCTGGGACAGTCCGGTGTTCTTCGACGAACTCGACCTCAACGGCTCGCTGCACAACGCCCGGTTCGCGGTCCACGTCGAGCGGGCCCAGTCGGCGCTGTTCGAGCAGCTCGGTCACGGCTGGAGCCACTACTCCGACCGCGACCCCGACCTGCACTACGTCGTGCGCGAGCTGCACGTGGAGTTCCTGGCGCCGTTCGGTGCCCCCGGGCCGCTGAGGGTCACCCTGTCCGCCGACCGGATCGGAACCACCAGTGCCGTCTACGGTTTCCGCTGCGGCGACGAGGTGACCTACGCCGTCGGACACCGGGTGATCGTCAAGATCGACCCGGACAGCGGCCGGCCGGCCCCGTGGAGCGACCGCTACCGCGAGACGTTCGCCGAACTGGCCCGGAGCACGCCGTGATCGAGGCCGACCTGCTGCTGCGCAACGCCGATGTCGTCACCCTCGACGGTCCCGACGCCCGCTCGGTGGCCGTGCTCGGCGACCGGATCGTGGCCGTGGACGACGAGGTGCCCGCCCGGCAGGTGATCGACCTCGGCGGAGCGACCGTCGTCCCCGGATTCCACGACGCCCACAACCACATGGCCTGGTTCGGCCTCACCCTGACCGAGGTCGACCTGCGGGTCGGCGGGATGAGCGAACTGCTGGCCGCGATCGCCGAACGCGCGGCCACCGTCCCGGCCGGCGAGTGGCTGGTCGGAGCCGGCTACGACCAGAACAAGATCGGCGCCCACCCGACCCGCGACGACCTGGACCGGGTCGCCCCCGGCCGCAAGGTCTGGCTCCGGCACACCTCCGGCCACATGTGCGTGGTGAACACGCCGGTGCTGGCCGAGCTCGGGATCGCCGAGCAGGCCCGCGAGGTGCCGGGCGGGCTGGTCGTCACCGACGATGCCGGGCGACCCACCGGGCTGCTCCAGGAGCAGGCCCAGGGGCTGGTCAACTCGCTGGTGCTGCCCTACCCGGTGAGCACCCTGGTCGACGCGATCGACCGGGCCGGCCGGCAGTACCTGACCGAGGGCATCACCAGCTGCGTCGAGGCCGGCATCGGCGGCGGCTGGATCGGCAAGAGCCCGGTCGAGCTGGCCGCCTACCAGAGTGCGCGGGAGCAGGGCCTGCTGCGGGTCAGGGTCGAGCTGATGGTGGCCGCCGACGCCCTGCACGAACTGGCCGGCCACCCCGACGACGGCCTCGAGCTGGGCCTCGACCTGGGCATCCGAACCGGTCTGGGCGACGATTGGCTGCGGATCGGCCCGGTCAAGATCTTCTCCGACGGCTCCCTGATCGGTCACACCGCGGCCATGGGCTGCGACTTCGCCGACACCCCGGGCGAGCGCGGCTATCTCCAGGCCGACGCCGGCCGGCTCACCGCGACCATCATCGCCGCCCACCGCTCGGGCTGGCAGGTGGCCACCCATGCCATCGGGGACGCCGCGATCGACCTGGTCCTCGACGCCTACGCCACAGCGGCCCAGCGCTACCCCCGGGCCGATCCCCGGCACCGGATCGAGCATTTCGGCGTCTCCCGCCCCGACCAGGTGGCCCGGGCGGCCGCACTCGGCGTGATCGGCGTGCCCCAGGGGCGGTTCGTCAACGAGATCGGCGACGGCATGATCAACGCCCTCGGGCCGGACCGGGTCGGGTGGGCCTACCGGCAGCGCACCCTGCTCGACGCCGGCCTGGTGCTGCCGGGCAGCTCCGACCGGCCGGTGGTGCAGGGGGCTCCCCTGCTCGGGATGCACGACCTGGTCAACCAGCGCACCGCCACCGGCCGGCCGTTCAGCCCGGCCGAGGCGCTGACCGGCCGGGAGGCGCTGACCGCCTACACGCTCGGCTCGGCCTACGCCTCTCACCAGGAGGGCCGGCTCGGCTCGATCACGGCGGGCAAGCTGGCCGACCTGGTGGTGCTGTCCGACAACCCGACCACCGTCGACCCGAGCCGGATCAAAGACATTGAGGTGCTGCGAACCATGATCGGAGGGGTGTTCCGGTGAAGCTGGTGCCGGCGGCCGACCTCGACCCGGCGGCCCTGGCCGAGGTCCGGGCGATCTACGAGGACGCGTTCCGGGCCGAGCTGCGGGTGCCGTTCGAGTCGTTGCTGGCCGATCAGTTTCTCACCGCGATCGGTGACGGCCAGGCCGATGAAGGTGCCCCCGCGAAGGGCCTGGCCGGCGAAGACAGCTCCGGGCCCTGCGGATTCGCGGTGCTGCGCCGGCTCGGACCGACCGGCTGGATCTATTTGCGCTACTTCGCGGTCGGCAGCCGGGGCCGGGGCCTCGGCTCGGCCGCCTTCACCACGTTGCTCCAGGCCATGACCGAGGCCGGGCACCGACGACTGATCTGGGACGTCGAGGACCCGGCCGAGTCCGGTGCCGGCGAGGCCGAGGTTCACCTCCGGCTGCGCCGGATCAAGTTCTACACCCGACTCGGCGGCCGGCTCCTGCCGATCCGCGGCTATCACACCCCCGACGCTGCCGGACCGCACCCGATGCGGCTGATGGCGGCCGACCTCGGCCGCTCGAGCCGGCCCATCGTCGGGGCCGACCTGCGCCAACTGGTGCTGGCGGTCTACCGCTACCGCTTCGAGCTGGACGACGCCGACCCGATCGTGCAGCACACCCTGCGCCAGAGCGGCTTCCCGCTCCCCTGATCACCCGGAACGACGACGGCGCGCCCCCGAGCCGGGGGCACGCCGTCGGGCCGAGACGGACCGGGCCGGTCAGACCTCGGTGGCGGCGAGGGCCGCGCCGAGCGCCGGATCAGGGTCGGCGGCCAGGGCCTCGCCCGCCTTCTCCGGCGTGGGCGCCTTGCGCAGCGGCACTTCGCGCAGCAGCCAGGTCAGGGCGAAAGCCAGCACCACCACCGGCACGGCCAGCAGGAACACGCTGGACAGGGCGTCGGCGAAGGCCGTCTTGTAGATCACCTGAGCCGCCGCGGGCAGGGCCCGGATCGACTGCAGGCTGACCCCGGACGACGATCCGGCCGCCTGCGCCGCGCCGCCGGCCGAGGCCAGGTTCGCCGCCAGGTGATTGTTGAAGACGGCCCCGAACAGGGCCACCCCGACCGATCCGCCGACCGAGCGGAAGAAGCTGACCGTGGCCGTGGCCACGCCGAGGTCTTCGCGGTTGACGCTGTTCTGGGTGGCCAGCACCATCACCTGCATGACCAGGCCGATGCCGGCGCCGAGCACGATCATGTCGGCGCTGGCCTCGATCCGAGCGCTGTTCACGTCGAGCCGGGAGAGCAGGAACATGCCCAGCGTGGCCAGCGCCGTCCCGGCGATCGGGAAGGGCTTGTAGTGACCGGTCTTGCTGATCACCTGGCCGGAGACGATGGAGGCGACCAGCAGGCCGGCCATCAGCGGCAGCATCAGCAGGCCGGAGTTGGTGGCCGAGGCCCCGGACACCAGCTGCAGGTACAGCGGCAGGTAGATGATCGCGCCGAACATGGCCAGGCCGATGATGAAGCTGACCACGCTGGCCACGGTGAAGGTGCGGTTGCGGAACAGCTGCAGGGGCATCACCGGCTCGCGGCTGAATCGCTGCCAGGTCACGAAGACGGCGGTCAGGACGACGGTGCCGGCGGCCAGCCAGATGATCGTGGCCGAGCCCCAGGCGTACTGGGCGCCGCCCCAGGTGGTGACCAGCACCAGCCCGGACACCGCCCCGGTGAGCAGGGCGAAGCCGAGGTAGTCGATGGTCGGCTTGGCCCGGGCGATCGTGTTGGGCAGCACGGCGGTGGTGACGATCAGGGCGATGACGGCGATCGGGACGTTGACGTAGAACACCCAGCGCCAGGAGAGCTGGTCGGTGAAGAACCCGCCGATCAGCGGGCCGAGCACGCTGGCCAGACCGAAGACGCCACCGAAGTAGCCCTGGTACTTGCCCCGGTCGCGGGGCGGCACGACATCGGCGATCGAGGCCTGGGCCAGCACCATCAGGCCGCCGGCGCCGAGACCCTGGATCGCCCGGAAGGCGATCAGCTCGGTCATGCTCTGAGCCAGCCCGGACAGCACCGAGCCGATCAGGAAGATCACGATGGCGCCCTGGAACAGGTACTTGCGCCCGTACAGGTCACCGAGCTTGCCCCACATCGGGGTGGTGACGGTCGAGGCCAGCAGGTAGGCGGTGGTCACCCAGGCGATGTGCTCCAGGCCGTTCAGGTCGCCGACGATCGACGGCATCGCCGTGGAGACGATGGTCTGGTCCAGGGCGGCCAGCAGCATGCCCAGCAGCAACCCGGACAGGATCGTCAGGATCTGCTTGTGGGACAGACCCGGCGCGGCGTCCGGCCCGGTTGATGTTTGTGGATTCACAGCGATCAGATCTCCTGGTTCAGTAGCAGGCCACCGAAGGTGGCGTCGAACATCCGGGCGATGAAGGCGGGAAGGTCCTCGTCGTCGGCGCCGGAAGCGTGGGAGTGCATGAAGCCGACCCGCAGCGAGGCGATGGTCAGGGCCACCACCAGCGCCGGGTAGGGGTCGGTGAGCGGGTCGAGGCCGAGCCGTTCGGCCACCGCGTTGGTCAGGTTCCGCTCGACCTCGCCGAAGGCGGCGTGAACCCGGGGCAGCAGCACCGGGTTGTCCTGGAACACCTGCCGGCGCAGCTTCCAGTCGCCCCGGTCCGGCAGCACGTCGTGGGCCAGCTCGATGCTGGCGTGGCGCAGGCTGTCGATCGCCGACTCGGAGGCCGGGCGGCTCTCGAAGAACGTGCTCAGCTGCCGGCGATGGTCCATCACCGGGCCGAGCAGGGCCTCGTCCTTGGACGAGAAGTAGTTGAAGAAGGTCCGGGTGGAGACGTCGCAGGCGGCGGCAATGCCCTCGGCGGTGAGGTGGTCGTACCCGTGCTCGGCGGTGAGCTGCAGCGCGGCCCGCTGCAACGCCCGGCGTTGCTCGGCCTTCTTGCGCTCGCGGCGGCCCGGCTCGTCCGGGGAGATGTCGTGCATGATGAGAAGAACTTTACACGGCGTGCAAGTATTCCTGCCGTGCACCAATCGAGTGACAATTGCGCGCGTCCGCTGACCGTGCGTAGTGGTTTCGGCCCGATCGGCCCAGGGGAAGGTCGATAGGCTGCCGGAATCCGGGGGGAAGGACACGTTCAGGGTGAGCGCGAGTATCGATAATCCGTCGTCCGAGCGTGCGCCGAGCCCGCTCGAGGGCCTGCGCCTGCTCTGGCCTCTGGCCCGGCACGGCCGGAGGGCCCTGCTGGCCTCGGCCGCGCTGGCCCTGGTCGGTACGGCCGGTCAATTGCTGCCCTACTGGGCCGTCCAGCACCTGCTGACCGGGGTCGTCGCGGGCGATCTCGACCATGATCAACTCCGGGCCCGGATCCGGGACGACGTGCTGATCGCCCTGGCCGGGGTGCTGCTGATGGCCGCCCTGCTCGGGCTGTCGACCTGGATGTCGCACCGGGCCGCGTTCGCCACCCTGGAGCACCTGCGGCTGCGGATCGGCCGACGACTGGGCGAGGTGCCGCTGGGCCACCTCACCCGGCGGCGCTCGGGCGAACTGCAGCGCATCCTCAACGACGACGTCGAGCGGCTGGAGTCGTTCCTGGCCCACGCCGTCCCCGACCTGATCTCGGCGGCCGGGATCCTGCTCGGCACCACGGTCTGGCTGCTGCTGGTCGACTGGCGGATGGGCCTGGCCGCGGCGTCCGTGATCGTGATCGCGGTGCCGCTGATGATCCGGGGAGCCGGGATCGGCGCGTCCCGGACGGCGGCCTACGGAGCCGCCATGGCCCGGATGAACGGCTCGATGGTCGAGTTCGTCCGGGGCCTGCCGGTGATCCGCACCTTCCACCGGGTCGACGACCTGTTCACCGAGACCGCCGACGCGATCCGCGCCGCCACCACGTTCCAGGCCGAGTGGGGACGCCGCCTGGTTCCGCTCTACACCGCCTTCTACACGCTGCTGGCGAGCAACGTGGTGGTGATCGTGCCGGCCGGGCTGCTGCTCTGGCGGGCCGGCCGGCTGAGCACCGCCGACCTGATCTTCTTTCTGGTGGTCGGCCTCGGCCACACCTCCGCCCTGCTGAAGCTGATGCAGCTGACCACCCAGCTGGGCCGGCTCGGGCTGAGCGCCGCCCTGGTCACCGACCTCGACCGGCTCGAGGTACTCCCCCAGCCGAGCCGCCCGGCCGTCCTGGGTGAGCCGTCGGTCGAGCTGCGCGACGTCCACTTCGCCCACACCGACCTCGACGGCCGGCCGGTGCCCGCCCTGGCCGGCGTCTCGGTGCTGGCCCGGCCCGGAACCATGACCGCGATCGTCGGGCCGTCGGGGGCCGGCAAGTCGACCTTGGCCACGCTGATCTGCCGGTTCTGGGACGTCGACGCGGGCAGTGTGCGGGTCGGCGGGGTCGACGTCCGGCAGATGCCGTTCGGCCAGCTGATGTCCCAGGTGGCGTTCGTCCTCCAGGAGACCTTCCTGTTCGACGACACGATCGCGGCCAACCTACGGCTGGCCCGGCCCGACGCCTCCGACGCCGACCTGGAGGCCGCGGCCCGACTGGCCCGGGCCCACGAGTTCATCGCCGACCTGCCTCAGGGCTACGCCACCCGGATCGGCGAGCGCGGGTCCCGGCTGTCCGGCGGGGAGCGGCAGCGGCTGTCCATCGCCCGGGCCCTGCTCAAGGACGCGCCGATCGTCGTTCTGGACGAGGCCACCGCCTACGTCGACCCCGAGAACGAAGCCGCACTGCAGGACGCCTTGTCCGGCCTGGTTCGAGGGCGCACGCTGGTGGTTGTGGCGCACCGGCTCTCGACGGTCGTCGGGGCGGACCAGATCGTCGTGCTGGACGGGGGTCGAGTAATCGAAAACGGCCGGCACGCCGACCTGGTCGCCGCGGGCGGGCTCTACGCCCGGATGTGGACGGCGTTCAACTCCGGCCCCGAGGTCGAGAACAAGGTCGAGGCCGCCGTCGATCTGGCCGAGGCCACCGACCGCGAGGTGAGCTCGCGATGACCCTGACCGCCGAGCACAGCCACCCGCACCTCCACCCGCGGGCCGCCGAGCCCCACCCGATCCCCCCGTTGCGGGCGCTGTGGCAGACCTTCGGCGGCCGGCGCGGTCCTCTGGTGCTGGCCGTGGTGCTGCGCGCCCTGGCCGCCGGGTGCATGGCGGTACCGGTGGCGGTGGTGGTCTGGAGCATCGAGGCGATCCGCACCGACCGGCTCACCGACCGGGGCGCGGTGACGGCGAGCGCGGTCGTCGTGGTCGCCGTCTTCCTGCAGTACGGGCTGTGGTTCGGCTCCAACCACCTGGCCTGGGTGAGCACCTTCCACGCGGTCGGGGCGGGCCGGACCGCGGCGTTGCGGCACGTGCAGTCGCTGCCGGTCGGCACGGTGGCCGGCCGGGGCGCGGGCGAGATCAGCGCCGTCCTGTCGGCCGACCACGAGCAGGTCGCGGTGTTCGCCCACCAGGGCCTGATGAACCTGACCGGCGGAGCGGCCCTACCCGTGGTCACCCTGATCGGGCTGGCCGTCGTCGACCCGTTGCTGGCCGGGGTGGTCGGGCTGAGCATCGTGGCCGCGGTGCCGGTCTTCGTCGCCGTGAACCGGGCCTTCGTGCGTCAGGCCCTCGACCGGGCCGACGTGCTGGCCGAGGCCAACGGCCGGATCGTGGAGTACGTCCAGGGCATCGCCACCGCCCGCTCGTACCACCAGGTCGGGGCCCGGCTCAGCTGGTACGCCGACGCCGTGGCCCGGATGCGGGCGGTCAACGACGCGCTCGCGGTCAAGATCACACCGCTGGCCTACGCCTCGATCGGCACGGTGTTCCTCGGCGTCCCGGTGGTGCTGGCGGTCTGCGGTTACGGCCGGCTGGGTGGCCGGCTCGACCCGTTCACCGTCGTCGTCTTCCTGGTGGTGGTGCTGCGGGTGTACGCGCCGCTGGTCTCGGTCGCGGTGGAGGCCGAGGGGCTGCGACTGACCGGGGCCGCGCTGCACCGGATCGCCCGGCTGCACGCCCTGGCCCCGCAGGCCGGGCCGCGCCGCCCGATCGCCGAACCGGTCGGCCACGAGCTGGTGTTCGACTCGGTCGGCTTCGGCTACGACGCCGGCCGGCCGGTGCTGCACGGGATCAGTTTCACCGCCGCCGCCGGCACCACCACGGCCCTGGTCGGGCCGTCCGGGGCCGGCAAGTCGACCCTGCTCGCGCTGGCCTGCCGGTTCCACGACCCGGATCAGGGTCAAGTCCGCCTGGGCGGGGTGGCCCTGCCCGGCCTGACCACGAAGCAGATCTTCGACGCCGCCACGGTGGTGTTCCAGGACGTCTACCTGTTCCAGGGCACGATCCGGGACAACATCGCCCTCGGCCGGCCCGAGGCCGCCGACGCCGACGTCGAGGCCGCCGCCCGGGCCGCCCGCTGCCACGACTTCATCACCGCGATGCCGGCCGGGTACCGGACCCGGATCGGTGAGGGCGGACTGACCCTCTCCGGCGGCGAGCGGCAGCGACTGTCGATCGCCCGGGCCATTCTCAAGGACGCGCCCCTGGTGCTGCTGGATGAGCCGACCTCGGCCCTGGACGCGCTCAACGAGCGGGCCATCCAGGGCGCGCTGGCCGAGCTCACCGCGGGCCGGACGGTGCTGGTGGTGGCCCACCGGCTGAGCACGATCCGGACCGCCGACCAGATCCTGGTGCTGCGGGCCGGGCGGATCGAGCAGCAGGGTGATCACGACGAGCTGATCGGCCGGCCGGGCCTGTACGCCCACCTGTGGAGCGAGCGCGAACGAGCCTCCCGCTGGCGGCTGGACCCGCGCGCGTGATCGGCGCCGACCGTCTGACGATCTCGATCGAGGACGTCGTGCACCGGCTCACGCTGACCGATCTGGCGCCGTCACCGCAGGTGGATGCCCTGTTCTCGAGCCTCGTCGGCGCCGCCGCAGCGGCCGGCGGCGACCATCCGCTGATCCACGAGCCGGCCGGGCTGGCCCTCTGCCGCCAGGTCTGCGCGGCCGGCGAGACCAAGCTGGAGGAGTTCTGGGCCCGCCGGATCCTGGCCGAGCCGGCTCAGCTGCAGCACTTCCCCTACCTGGCCAACTACCGGCACCTGGCCCGGTCGGAGCACCTGGCCCTGAGCCGGACCCTGGCTCAGCTGTCCGGCCGGGCCCTGCGGCACATCGTCTTCGCCGGCTGCGGACCGCTGCCGCTGACCGCGATCGCGCTCGGCGAGCTGGAGCCGTCCCTGCGCATCACCTGTCTGGACGTCGACCCGGCGGCGGCGGCCACGGCCCGCCGGATCGGGGCCCTGCTGGCCCCGGGACGGATCGACGTCGTCGCCGCCGACGCCCGCGACCACACCTACCGCGGGGTGGACGCCGTGCTTGTCGCGGCGCTGGTCGGCGAGACCCCGGCGGAGAAACTGGGGCTGCTGCGGGCCGTCGCCGCCGGACTGGAACCAGGCGTGCTGCTGGCCGCCCGCAGCGTGCCCGCCGACGGCCGGCAACTGCTCTACGCCCGCCTGGAACCGGCCGGGCTCGCCGTCTCGGAACTCGAGGTGATCGGCGAGTGGCTACCGCCGGCCGGGGTGATCAACAGCCTGCTGCTGCTCCGGCCGGTCTGAGGCCCGCAGGAGATCTCGCCCCGACCCGGGCCCTGACAGAATGGGCCGCAGGGAGGTGATCACATGCGAGTCGGCGTTCTGGGACCGCTCGAACTGCACGACGACAGCGGCCGGCCCGTACCGATCACCGGTCGCCGCCTGCGGGCCCTGCTGATCCGGTTGGCCGTCGACGCCGGCCGGTTCGTCGCGCCCGACCGGCTGATCCACGACCTGTGGCAAGGCACGCCGCCGAGCACCCCCGGTTCGGCCCTGCACAGCCTGATCTCCCGGTTGCGGGCGGCCGGGGTGCGCGACCTGGTCGAGTCCGGGGCCGGTGGCTATCGGCTGGCCGTCGACCCGGGCGACGTCGACGCCGTCCGGTTCGAACGGGCGGTGGCCCGGGCCCGGGCCGAACCGCGGCCCGGGGAGCGGGCGGCCGAGCTGCGGCTGGCCCTGGGCCTGTGGCGCGGCCCGGCCTACGCCGAGGTCAGCGACGCCTCGTTCGCGATCGGCCCGATCAGCCGGCTGGAAGGGCTGCGCCAGAGCGCGATTGAGGAGCGGATCGAGGCCGACCTGGCCCTGGGCGGCGGCGAACTGCTGGTGCCGGAACTGGAGATGCTGTCGGCCGAGCACCCGACCCGGGAACGGCTGCGCGGGCAGCTGATGCGGGCTCTCTACGCCGCCGGCCGCCCCAGCGAGGCGCTCGAGGTGTTCGAGCAGACCCGCCACGATCTGGCCGAACGGCTCGGCGTCGACCCCTCGGCCGAGCTGGCCGTCCTGCACCTGGCCATCCTGCGGCAGGATCCGGCGCTCACCCCGGCCGGTCCAGGCGGTCCAGGCGGTCCGGGCGGGAACGAGCCGGCGCCCCTGGGCCGGCCCTCCGCGCTCGGCCGTCCGGCTGCCTCGAACGGGCGGCGCAGCAACCTGCCCGCCCCGCTGACCAGCTTTGTCGGCCGCGAGCCGGAGAGCCGGCAGCTCGAGACGGCCCTGTGCGAGTCGCGGCTGGTCACCCTGACCGGGCCCGGCGGGGCCGGCAAGACCCGGCTGGCCCGCGAGGTCACCGGCCGGCTGCTGAACGACTTCGCCGACGGCGTCTGGTTCGTGCCGCTGGCCCCGGTCGCCTCGCCCCTCGACGTCCCCCAGGCCGTGCTGGTCGCGCTCGGGCTGTCCGACTCGGTCCGGTCCAACGACGTGCGGGCCGTGGTGGCGCCGATGGACCGGCTGGCCGACGTGCTGGCCGACCGCACGCTGATCCTGGTCCTGGACAACTGCGAGCACCTGATCGACGCCATCGCCCAGCTGGCCGACCGGATCCTGGCCGAGAGCCCGGGCCTGCGGATCCTGGCCACCAGCCGGGAGCCGCTCGGGATCACCGGCGAGACGCTGTGCCCGGTACCGTCCCTCCCCCTGCCGCAGCCACAGGCGAGCCCGGCCGAGGCGGCCGGCCTGGCCTCGGTGCAGCTTTTCACCGACCGGGCCGCCGCCGTCCACCCCGGATTCGTCCTCGACGTCGAGAGCACGCCGCTGGTGATCGGGATCTGCCGCGAACTGGACGGCATCCCGCTGGCCATCGAGCTGGCCGCGGCCCGGTTGCGCTCGCTCAGCCTGGCCCAGATCGCCGGCCGCCTGGACGACCGGTTCCGCCTGCTCAACGGGGGCAGCCGGACCGCCCTGCCCCGCCACCAGACCCTGCGCGCGGTCGTCGATTGGAGCTGGGACCTGCTCGAGAAGCCCGAGCGGGTGGTGCTGCGCCGGCTGTCGGTGTTCGCCGGTGGAGCCACGTTGGAGAGCGCGGAGCAGGTCTGCGGGCTGGACGGCGGAGCGGGCGACGGTGAGGTGATCGACGTGATCGCCTCGCTGATCGACAAGTCATTGGTGATCACGACCGGCGACGGCGAGGTGCGCTACCGCCTGCTGGAGACCGTCCGGGCCTATGCCACCGAGCGGCTCACCGAGGCCGACGAGCTGGAGACCGTCCGGGCCGCCCAGGCCGCCTACTTCGCCGACCTGGCCGAGCGGGCCGAACCCGAGCTGCGCCGGCGCGACCAGCTGACCTGGCTGCGCCGGATGATCGCCGAGCGGGACAACTGCAGCACCGCGCTGCGCTGGGCCATCGACGCCCGCGACGTCCGGACGGCGTTGCGGCTGATCGGGGCCCTGTGCTGGTTCTGGGTGATGACCGACTACGAGGTCGAGGCCGGTTCGTGGGCGGTCTCGGTGCGGGAACTGGCCGGCGACCGGGCGCCCGCCGGCCTGGAGGATCAGTACGCGATCTGCCTGTTCGCCGCGGTGATGGTGACCCAGATGTCCCAGGACCCGGGCCCGACGCCGAAGTCGATCGCCCGGATCCTGGAGTCACTGGTCGAGCAGGTACCCGAGAGTCCTGGTCACCCGGTCCTGACCCTGGTCCGGCCGATGGTGGCGGTCATGACCGGCGACCTGGCCCGGGCCCACGAACGGCTGCAGGTGCTGGCCGGCCATCCCGATCCCTGGGTTCGGGCGATCACTCGGATCGCCCGCAGCTTCCTGTTGTTCAACCAGGCCCAGCTGGAGTCGGCGGGCGTCGAGTTGCACGCCGCCTACGACGGTTTCGACCAGGTCGGCGACCGCTGGGGCAAGGTGCTGACGCTGCGGGCCCTGATCGATCAGGCCCTGATCCTGGGCGACCCCCCGACCGCCGTGCGGTACGCCGAGGAGGCCCACGGCTACGCCACCGCGGAGTTCAGCCCGGAGGCCGGATCCGCGCTGATGATCTGCCTGGGTACGGCCCGGGCCCGGGGTGGTGACCTCGAGCGCGGCCGGGCCGAGATCACCGAGGGCCTGCGCGACGCCGAGCGGATCGGCGAGCGGCCCGACACCGCCGGGGGCTACCTGATCCTGGCCGAGCTGGCCCGGGCCGAGGGCGACCTGGCCGCGGCCCGGCCGCTGCTGGAGTCGGCGCTGGCCCTGGTCGAGTCCCGGGCCCTGCAGGCCGGATTCACCGAGGCCGCCGCCCGCACCTTCAGCAAGCTGGGCTGCCTGACCGAGCAGGAGGGTGACCTGGACGCGGCGGCCGGCTGGCACGCCCGCGCCCTGGAAGTGGTGCAGGACGACGCCGTGATCAACAACCAGTCCCTGGCCGGGGTCATTGAGGGGCTGGCCGCACTGGCCGCCGCCCGGGCCGACCACCAGCAGGCGGCCGAGCTGCTGGGCCGGACCTACGCCCTGCACGGCTACCGGGACCCGTACAGCCTGGAGGTCGACCGGGCCACGGAGTCGGCCACCGCGGCGCTCGGCCCGGCCGCCTTCGACGCCGCCTACGAGCGCGGCCGGCGCGCGCCCCGGGCCGAACTAGCCCGCGATCTCACCGCGGCCCTCTCCCGGGCCGACCCGACCAGCGTCTGATCGTCAGCCCGCCCGGCCGCGCCGGAACGGGACGGGGCCGAGCTCGAACGGGCCGGCCGAGAGGGCGCGCAGGGCCAGGCGCACGGTGCGGCGGCGCATCAGGTGGGCGAACCCGGCGTCGCCGCGGGTGATCCGGACGAACGTGGACCAGCCCAGGGAGGTCCGGGTCAGGAAGAAGTGCATGATCCCGGGACGCCGCTCGAAGGCGCGCAGGAACAGCGCCCCGGCCCGCATCTCCGGGGCCAGAACGGCCTCGATCCGCGCGGTGTAGTCGGCCACGACATCCCGGGCCGACGGCGCCGACGAACCGGCCGACGAGGTGGACGACGACGCCTCACCCACGACCGCGCCGGCCAGGGCGCCGGATCGGATCGCGAACGAGATCCCCTCCCTGGTCCAGGGTTCGAGCAGCCCGGCGGCATCCCCGCAGACCAGGACCTGGCCCCGGCCGAGGGGTGAGTCGGGCCGGCGGCACCGGGTGAGATGGCCGGAGTCCTTGAGCACCGTGGCCCCGGCCAGTCCCTGCTGGTCGAGGAACCGGGCCAGGTAGGCCCGGGTCTGCTCGGGAGTGCCCTTGCGGGAGATCACGCCCACGGTGAGCCGCTCGCCCTTGGGGAAGACCCAGGCGTACGAGCCGGCCGCCGGTCCCCAGTCGAGGTGGATCCGGCCGGCCCAGCGGTCGGCGAGCCCGGCGCTGTCGAGCTCGACCTCCAGGCCGAGATCGACCTGATCCAGGGTCACCCCGACGTGGCGGGCGATCCGGCCGGCGCTGCCGTCGGCGCCGATGACGTAGCGCGCCCGCACCGGCCCCTGGCTGGTGGTCAGCCGGACGCCGTCGTCGTCCTCGGCCAGGGCGGTCACGGTCCGGCCCAGGCCGGCCACGGCTCCGGCCCGCACCGCCTCGGCCAGCAGGACGGCGTCGAACTCGGCCCGGTCGACCAGGGCCAGCATCCGCCGCGGCGAGCGGCGATAGCGAACGGCGCCGCCCTTGTGGCTGAAGGTCGTGGCGAAGATCTCCTGCTTGACCGGCAGCTCCAGCCCGGCCGGCAGCGAGCCCAGGGTGGCCCCGATCAGCCCGCCGCCGCAGGTCTTGTACCGGGGAAACCGGGCCCGATCGAGCACCAGGGTGCGGGCCCCGGCCCGGGCCGCGGCCAGGGCGGCGCTGCTGCCCGCCGGCCCGGCCCCCACCACCACCACGTCGAAGAGTTCGGGTTCAGGCGGGGCGACAGGCACAACGCGCATCGTAACCACGAGCCGGTCCCGGACCGGACCCGGTGGGTGGGGCCAGATCCCGGCCCGGGCCGGGATCGGACCCCGGAGGTGGGGCGGATCCCGGCCCGAGCCCGGAAGGGTGGGTCAGGCGAAGAGTTTCTTGCCGAACCAGTCGCCGGGGCCGGACAGACCGGGCGGGACGGCGAACAGGGCGCTGCCGGTGTGCCGGATGTACTCGTTCAGCGCGTCGAGGTGGGCCAGCCGGTCCTGCAGCGGGATGAACTGCTTGCGCGGGTCCTTCTGGTAGGCCAGGAAGAACAGGCCGGCGTCCAGCAGCCCGGTCGAGGCGTCGATCCCGTCGGTGTAGGAGTAGCCCCGGCGGAGGATCTTCAGCCCGTTGTTGTTCACCGGCGCCACCAGCCGGATGTGCGCCTCGCGATCGATCACCAGCGCGCCGTCCGCCGACTTGGCCTGGTAGTTCGGGACGTCGAACTCGGCTTTGCCGGTGAGCGGGGCGCCGGTGCTCTTGATCCGGCCGAACACTCGCTCCTGGTCGGTCAGCGAGTCGGTGTCCCAGGACTCGATCAGCATCCGGATCCGGCGGGCCACCAGGTAGCTGCCGCCGGCCATCCAGGGCTGGTCGGTCTCGGGCCCGACCCAGACGTCGTCGGCCATTGCCTTGGCGTCCTGGGAGCGGATGTTGTTGGTGCCGTCCTTGAAGCCCATCAGGTTGCGCGGCGTGCTCTGCGACACCGAGGTGGTCGACGTCCGGCCGAAACCGAGCTGGGTCCAGCGCATCACGGCCGTCCCCCGGGCGATCCGGGCGAAGTTGCGGATCACGTGGAAGGCCACCTGCGGGTCGTTCGAGCAGGCCTGGACGCCGATGTCGCCGCCGCTGCGGGACTTCTGCAGCTGGTCGTTCGGGAAGGCGGGCAGGTCGACCAGGGCGGCCGGCCGGCGGTCGGCCAGGCCGAACCGGTCGTCGAACATCGACGGGCCGAACCCGACGGTCACGGTCAGGTTGGCCGGCTCCAGCCCGAGCGCCTCGCCGGTGTCGAGCGGTGGCGCCTCGGGGTTGATCTCGGGCGGGCCGACCGGCCGGCCGGCGGTCATCTGGGCGGCCGCGGCGGCCCAGAGCCCGAGCAGGGTCTGGACCGCCATCGGGTCGAGCGTGGTCAGGTCGAAGGCGGCGAAGGCGAGCCGGTCCTGGGCCTCGGTGGCGATCCCGGCCTGGTGCGGCCCGTAGAGCGACACCGTGTTCGAGGCCGCGGCCGGCGTCGCGGCGCCGTCGTCGTCGCGCCGGGCGACGGCATAGCCGACCCCACCGGCCACCGCGGCCCCGGCCACGCCGGCCCCGGCCACGCCGAGCGCGCCACCGAGGAACCGGCGGCGGCTCGGCGAGGGGTCAGAACTCGTCACTACTTCTCCAGGCTCGGCAATTGATCGGATCCGGTGCGTTCGGCGCCGGTCAGTGGGCGACCTTACTGGCCACCCGGGACAGCGGCTCCTGCACCGCCTTGACCGCGGCCGCCAGCGCCTTCTTGTCGGCGCTGGTCAGCTCGCCGTACAGCTTGAAGCCGGACGAGTCGGTGGTGCTGCGGTACTTGTCGACCAGCGCGTCCAGGGCGGCGAAGTTGGTGGTGATGGTCTTGGCCAGCACCGGGTCGATCTTGGCCAGACCGGGCTCGAGGTCGGCGAAGGCCTGCTCGGCGCCCTCGTCGTTGCCCTGGAAGTCGAGGATGTCGATGTGCGAGTACCGCTCCTCCTCGCCGGTGATCTTCGAGCTGGAGACCTCGTCGAGCAGTTCCTGGGCGCCGTTGGCCAGCTCGAACGGCTGGTAGGTGAGGTCTTTGGTGACCGACTGCAGCTTGGTCGCGTTGGTCACCAGGCCGTCGCCGAGCTTGCCCAGGCCCTTCAGGCTCTTGTCCTTGAACAGGCCCTTCTCGATCGGGTGGAAGCCGGTCCACTTCGACGCCGGGACGTCGCCGGCCCGGGCGTCGATCGCGGCGTCGAGGTCGACCTTGCCCGAGGTGAACGACTCGGCCACCGGCTCGATCCGCTCGTAGTAGGGCCGGGCCTTCTTGTAGGCGTCCTGAGCCGCCTTCAGGTCGGTGCCCTTCAGCGCCGCGGCCAGCTTGGTCGTGCTCTCGACCAGGTAGCCCATCTGGGTGTTGACGTAGGCCGCGTACTCCTTGGTGCCCTGGTCGAGCAGCGCGGTGGTGCTGGTGTCGGCGTTCGCCGTGGCCGCGCCGGTCACCGTCATCGGGGTCTTCTCGGTGGTGGCGCCGGGGCAGTAGAGCTCGTAGCTGCCGGCTCCGACGCTGACCGTGAAGGTGCCGCTGAAGCCGGGCGGCAGGTTCTCCTTCTCGCCGATGATCCGCTCACCGCCGAGCAGCTCGATCTCGCTGATCGCGGTCGCGTCCTGATTGGTGATCTTGAAGACCAGGGCGCCGGCGTCGAACGTGGTCCGGTCGCTCTTGCAGCCGTCCGCCGCCGTGACCGTGATGTTCGCGGTGTGCGGGTCGCCGGCGGCCGAGGCGCTCGGCGCGCCGGCCGCGGGGGTCGCGCTGGACGAGCCGCCGCAGGCGCTCAGTCCCGCGACCACGGCTACGGCGAGGGAAGCGGCGGCCAGCGGCCGGGGCGAGAGGACGGACATGCTGAAGGCTCCTTGACGGTGGACGTTTTAGGGGAGCCTAACCTAACTTCGCACGGGTTCGGGCAAGGGGGCCGCAATTGTGACCCGATCCGGCCCACCCCGACGGGCGGTCACCACGAGTCCCGCTCCAACCAGCACCGACAGCACGCCGGCGGCCAGCAGGAGGCCACCCAGGACGGCGTACCGATGGCGCCGGTCGGCGTCCTGACCGGCCCGCACCGCCTGGCGCAGGGCGGTGTCGGCCGCGGAGGCGGACAGGGCCGACGTGGCCGGGGCGACCTTGACCGGCACGGTGCCCACGCTCGAATCCGCCAGCACGGTCACGCTCTGCTGCCAGCGCAGATCGACCACCCGGTTGCTGTCCCGGGCCACGGCCACGGTGTCCTGCTCGGCCGTCCGGTAGGTGGCCGGCACGCTGCCGGAGGCGGCCTTGATCCCCAGCGGCAACCGGCCGCCGTTCAGCCCGGCCAGCACGGAGAGCTCGATCTGGGCCGGGGCCCCGGTCAGCGGGGTGGACCGCTGCAGCGCGTAGACGTCGACGGTGGTGCCGGCTCGCTGCTCGGTCGCCGTCCGGGTCAGGGTGAGGGTGCGCACGGCGGTCGCGCCCGGGGCCGGCGAGGCCAGCCGGGCCGGGTCGGTGACGGTTGTCGTCCCGGCCGGGAGGGTGGCCCGGATCACCGCCTGGTTGCCGGTCACCGACAGGACCTGGGCACTGAGCCCACCGGCCCGGGTCAGCGGGGAGGCCGGCGGCGCCGCCGGCCGCAGGGCCAGCAGCGGGACGGCGGCGACCAGAGCAAGCACCCCGCCGGCGATCGCCGGCCGGGCCACCGTGGCCCGGCTCGGCGCCCGGCCCGGCTTCCAGCCGACGTAAAGCATCATCGGCACCAGGTAGACCAGCCAGCCGATCACCTCGATCAACACCGGCCGCGGCTGCAGGCCGAGCACGCCGGTCAGGATCGAGGACTGCAACGACCCGGTGCGGACCACGCCGGACAGGTCGAAGGTCTTCTGCTGGCCGACGTTCAGCCAGCCCGCCTCGTGGGCGGTGTGCAACGCGCTGACCACCAGCCCGGCCGCCACCAGCACCAGCACCAGGCCGGTGGCCCGGAAGAACTTGCTCAGGTTCAGCCGCACCCCGCCGCGGTAGATGCCCCAGCCCAGGGCCACCGCCACCGCCACCCCGAGGACGGCGCCCAGGCCGGCGGTACTGCCGTCGCCGGTCTCGTTGAACGCCGCGAGCAGGAAGACGGCCGTCTCGAGCCCCTCGCGCAGCACGGCCAGGAAGGCCATCGCGACCAGGGCCCAGCCCGACCCGGAGGCCAGCGCGACCCCGGCCGCCCCCTCGAGCTGGGCCTTGAGATCGCGGGAGTGCCGCCGCATCCAGACGACCATGTAGCTGACCATGCCGACGGCGACCGCGCCGATCACCGTCTCCAGGCCCTCCTGCTGCTTCTGCGGCAGGTCGCGGGAGACCAGCTCCAGAATCACCCCGACGGCGACGCACAGCGTGATCGCCGCCACGATCCCGGCGAAGGCCCAGCGGAGCAGGTCGGTGCGGCCCTGGCGGCGCAGGAAGGCGGCCACGATGCCGACGATCAGGGCTGCCTCGAGTCCTTCGCGCAAGCCGATGACGAAGGTGGGCAGCATGAGGTCTCCAGCGGCTTAGGTAATGCTTACCTCACAGAGGCTAGTTCCCCGGGGCCCCGCTGCGCCACACCGCCCCCGTGCTCGCGATCGCCGTAGTGCCGCACCAGCACCGGGACGTCGATGATCAGGGCCACCTCGCCGCTGCCCAGGATGGTCGAGCCGCTGATCCCCTGGACGTGCTCGAACAGCCGGCCGAGCGGCTTGATCACGGTCTGGAACTCGCCGATCAGGCTGTCCACGACCAGGCCGGTCTTCACCCCGGCGTAGTCGACCACGACCACGTTCTCCCGCCGGGGCAGGTCGCCGGTGATGGAGAACAGCGAGCGCAGCCGGATGAACGGCAGCACCTCACCGCGCAGGTCCATGCAGTCGCGAGCGGTCTCGGTGCTGGGCCGGGCCACGCACTCCACCACCCGGTCGAGCGGGACGACGAACGACGAGCCGCCCACCCCGACCAGGAAGCCATCGATGATGGCCAAGGTCAGGGGCAGCCGGATCCGCATGGTCGAGCCCTCGCCGACCGCGCTCTCGACGTCGATCGTGCCGCGCAGCGAGGTGACGTTGCGCTTGACCACGTCCATCCCGACGCCCCGGCCGGACAGGTTCGAGACGGCCTCGGCGGTGGAGAAGCCGGGCTCGAAGATCATCGCGAAGACCTCGGCGTCGGTCAGGACGGCGCCCGGATCGACCAGGCCACGCTCGATCGCCTTGGCCAGCACCTTGTCCCGGTCGATGCCGCCGCCGTCGTCGGTCACCTCGATGACGATGCTGCCGGAGTCGTGGTAGGCGTTCAGGGTCAGCAGCCCGCGGGCCGGCTTGCCGCGCTCGACCCGCTCGGCCGCCGACTCGATGCCGTGGTCCATCGAGTTGCGGACCAGGTGCATCAGCGGGTCACCGATCCGCTCGACCAGCGCCTTGTCGACCTCGGTGTCGCCACCGCTGATCACCAGGGCGATGTCTTTGCCGAGCTCGGCGCTGACGTCTCGGACCACTCGCTGGAACCGGCTGAACGTCGTCCCGATCGGGACCATGCGCAGTTGCAGGGCGCTGTCGCGAACCTCCTCGACCAGGCGCATCACCTCGCCGGTGGCTTCGAGCAGGGCGTCGTTGCCGGCCTGGGAGGCCCGCAGCCCGGCGGCCGAACCGGCGATCACCAGTTCGCCGACGACGTCGATCAGCCGGTCCAGGCGGGGGGCGTCGACCCGGATGCTGCGGTTCTCGGTGGCCTTCATCCGGTCCGCCCCGGCCTCGCCCGGCGCCCGGGGTGGCACCACGGTCGCCGGCCGCCCGGACGGTGACGGCCCGGACGGTGACGGCTCGGACGGCGACGGCTCGGTGGGTCGGGCGATCGCCAGGGCCGGGATCGACAGCGCCGGGACCGGTTCGACCTCGACCGTCGACAGGGCCAGGTCGGCCAGCTCGACCAGGTCCTCCAGTGGCCCGGTGGCCGGTCCGGCGCCGCCGGTCATCGCCCCCGACCGGGCCAGGAACGCCTGGACCGCGGCCCGCGACAACGGATCGGCGTACGAGGCCAGCAACTCGTCGAAGATCGACACCGGGCCGTCGTGGGGCAGCACCCGGATGTCGCCGTCGTCCCGGACGAAGTCGAACACCCCCTCGACCGCCTCGACCGGGGCCTCGGTCCGCAGGGTGGCCTCGAACCCGAGGTAGCAGGTCTCGGCGTCCATCCCGGCCGCGTCGGGCAGCCCCTCGGCCAGCGTGATCAGCCCGGTGACCGTGCCCAGCGTGTCGAGGTAGCCGATGAACGACAGCGGGTCCATGCCGTTGCGCAGGCTGTCGGCGCCGAACCGCAGGCTCAGGTGCAGGTCCCGCCCCGGCGCGTCGCTCGCCGGAACCGGGCTGACGACGTCGTCCCCGGCCGGCTCGGCGGCAGCCTCGTCGTCGGTCGGCAACGGGCCGTCGCCGATGAAGGGCGAGAGCCGGACCAGCAGCCGCTCCCCCGCCTCGGCCTGCCGCGCGTCCTGCACCAGGCTGCCGCCGGCCATGGTCTCGATCAGGTCGGCGATGTGGTCGCGGCACGGCAGCAGCACGCCGACGAGCTCCGACGAGACCGGGATCGAACCGCCCCGGAGCAGGTCGAGCACGGTCTCGACGGAGTGGGTGAAATGCACGATGTGGGTCAGCCCGAACAGGCCGGCCGAGCCCTTGATGGTGTGCGCGTCCCGGAAGATCGCGTTGATCACCTCGGGGTCGGCCGCAGTCTCCAGGCTGAGCAGGCCGGCCTCCATCTCCTGCAGGATCTCGCGGGCCTCGGCCACGAAGGTGTCGAGGGCGGCGGCCATCTCGTCCTCGAAGCTCACGACCGGCCCCCGATCGGCGACTCCGCGGCCGGGACGGCGTCCAGGTCGGCCAGCTCACCGTCGAGATGAGCCAGCGCCAGGACGTCGTTCACCGGCCGGCTGGGCGAGGCGAACTCGACCTGCTTGCCGGTCTGGCCGGCCTCCCGGCGCAACAGCAGCAGCACCTGGAGCCCGGCCGTGTCGATCTCGGTGATCTGGCTGAGGCCGATCCAGAGCTGATCCGACCCTTCCAGGGCGGTGGTCAGCCGGGCCTTCCACTCGGCCGCGACCTGCACGGTCAGGTCGCCGACGATGTCGATGACGGCCGGTCCAGCGCCGCCCGCACCGGCGCCGGTGGTGGTGGCGCTCACGGCAGGATCAGCTTCGAGACGGCGGCCAGCATCTGAGCCGGCTGGAACGGCTTGACCACCCAGGCCTTGGCCCCGGCGGCCTGCCCCTCGGCCTTGATCGAGTCCTTCGACTCGGTGGTCAGCATGATGATCGGGGTGAACTTGTAGGCCTGGAGCTTCTTGACCTCCTTGACGAAGGTGATCCCGTCCATCCGGGGCATGTTCACGTCGGAGATGATCAGGTGCACCTTGCGGCCGTCGAGCTTGCCCAGGCCGTCGCTGCCGTCCACCCCCTCGATCACGTCGTACCCGGCCCCGCGCAAGGCGATGCCGACGACCTGTCGGACGGACGCTGAGTCGTCCACGACCAGAATTGTCTTGCCCACGGCTGGCTCCCTGTGACTCGGTCCCGGCGCCCCGGCCACCGCCGGCCGCACGACGAAAGCTGACTAGAAGAAGGTGATCTCGGTTTCCTGGACCGCCACCGGGCGGCCCGAGCCGTGGATCTGGTGCTCCTCGACCATGGTGTAGCTGCTGCTCAGCGAGTCGAGCACGGCCGCGGCGTCGAGCGGAGGGTCCGACCCGGCCCGCGGTCCGGGCAGATAGGCGGTCACCTGGGGCAGCATGAGGATCGACTCGCGCAGGTGCTCCAGGGTCTGGCCGATCCGGTCCTGGAACTGGAACTGCACCAGCGAGTCGCTGATCTCGCCCTTGATCCCCTCGGCCGCGTTGCCGAGCTGATCGGAGGAGTCGCGCAGGCCCATCACCAGGTGCATCAGGTCGTCCAGCACCGACTGGACCTTCATGTTGGCGTCCGAGACCGCCGTCCCCTCGTCCAGGGCACTGGCCTCGGCCGCGTTGAAGGTGGTCGCGATGGCCGCGCCGACCTCCTCGGCCCGGTCGCCGATCCGCTTGGCCGTGGTGCCGGACAGGTCCGCGAGCTGGCGGACCTCGACCGCGACCACGGCGAACGCAGCCCCGGCCTCGCCGACCCGGGAGGCCTCGATCGCGGCGTTCAGGGCCAGCAGGTGGGTCTGCGCGGCGATCCGGCTGACCTCGACCGTCATCGCCTTCATGTCGTCGTTGAGGGCCAGCAGGCCCTGCAGGTCGTCGAGGATCTGGCGCTTGCGGGCCAGAGCGCCGTCCAGGGTCTGGACGACGTCACCCAGGCTCGTCCGGCTGGTCTCGAACACGCCGTCGTTGCCGGACTGGCCGGCGAACCGGGAGGTGCTGAGCACCGTCTCGAGCAGGTTGACGATGTCGCCGAACCGCACCGCCAGCTCACTGATCGCCGATTCCATCTGCTGCCGGCAGGACTCGATGTGCGCGGCCCAGACCGGTGGCACGGTCTGGCCGAACTCGTCCACCCGGCTGACGTACCCGTCCAGCTCGGACGGCGCCGCATCCGCGGTACCGGCACCGCCGCCCGCGGCCCGCGGCCGGCGGCCGAGGCCGAATCCGGCGGCGACCCCCAGCAGGACGGCGACCACCACGGCCAACACGATCCCCACGCTCATCGCCTCGATCCCTCTCCCGTTGCCCGGCCTCCCCGTGAACCCGGCGAAGTCATCGTCGGCGCTGCGGCCGTCGAGCTTGAGTTCACCGACATCGGCGCTCAGCTGCCGTAACTGGTGATGGCGGCCGCGATCGAGCCCAGCGGCAGCTCCCGCTGGACGGCGCCGAGCTCGTGGGCCACCTTCGGCATGCCGTAGACGACGCAGCTCGGCTCGTCCTGGCCGAGGGTGCGGGCCCCGACGTCCCGCATCTGCTTGAGACCGCGGGCGCCGTCGTCCCCCATCCCGGTCATGATGATGCCGAGCGCGTTGGCCCCGGCGCACTCGGCGACCGCCCGGAACAGCACGTCGACCGAGGGCCGGTGCCGGTTCACCGGGGGCGCGTCGAGAATCTGGACCCGGTACTGGGCGCCGTCCCGGCGGACCTTCATGTGCCGCCCGCCCGGCGCGACCAGGGCCCGGCCGGCCAGCACCCGGTCGCCGTCCTGGGCCTCCAGCACCTCGATCTGGCAGTGCTGGTTGAGCCGGTCGGCGAAGGCGGCGGTGAACTTCACCGGCATGTGCTGCACGATCACGATGCCGGGAGCGGTCCGGGGCAGCGCCGGCAGCACCACCTCCAGGGCCTGGGTGCCACCGGTCGAGGTGCCGATCGCGACGATCCGGTCGGTGGTGGCGCTCAGCGCCCGCGGCCCCGGCGCCGGCACCGGCACAGAGGGGGCCGAGGGGGCCGCGGGGGTGGACGGCAGGGACCGGACCCGGCGCATGTTGCACAGGGCCGCCGCCCGCACCGAGTGCACGAGGTTGCCCTCGTCCGACTCCAGGAAGCTCTTCAGGCCGGCCTTGGGCTTGGTCACGCAGGCGACCGCGCCCGCCGCCATCGCCTGCATGGTGGTCGCGGCCCCGGCCTCGGTCAGGGTGGAGCAGACCACCACCGGGGTCGGGCGCACCGACATCAGCTTCTTCAGAAAGGTGATGCCGTCCATCCGGGGCATCTCCACGTCCAGGACGACGACGTCCGGCCAGTCCTCGTTCATCCGCTGCATGGCGTAGATCGGGTCGGCGGCCGTCCCGATCACGGTGATCCGCGGGTCGCGGTCCAGCACCGCGGTCAGCACCTGGCGGACCACGGCCGAGTCGTCGACGATCAGTACCCGGATGCCCTCGTTCACGGCTGTCCCCCGATCCGCGAGCCGTTGCCGGGCCCGGGCCGGGTGTTGACGCCGACCTGCGAGCTCACCGTGTCGACGTGCTTCATCCAGACATCACCGCCGGCGATGTCGAAAATCACCTGGCGATGGCCGTTCCCGCCGAAGTGCTGGGCCGCGATGGTGAACCCGTTGAGACCGAGCAGCCCGATGCCGGCCTTGATGTTGCGCGCCGGCAGGCCGTTGCTGCCGGCCGGGCACGATGCGGGAAACTGGCTGCCGCCACCGAACATCTTGGCCTCCCATTCACGGGGGTGGGTCCCGGAGTTGCGTACCTCGGCCATGAACATGGCCACCGCGTCGGCGGCGTAGCGGCCGTCCAGCCGCGACAGCGGCACGTCCGGATGGCCGCCCGGCATCATGTAGTGGCACATGCCGCCGATCCGGGCCCGGGGGTGCCAGAGCGTGATCGCCACGCAGGAGCCGAGCAGGGTATGCATGCGGGTGGTGTGGTCGCTGAAGTGGAAGTCGCCCGGCTGCAGGTAGAGCTCGATCACCCGGTCCGGGTCGGCCGCCGTCATGTCGCCCTCCGGCCGGCTCTCGTCACGGCATTGACCGGTAGATCGAGGGCCGGACCATGACCAGCTCCTCCTGCAGCCCGTTCAGCGTCTCGGAGTGGCTGACCAGCAGGTAGCCGCCCGGCTTGAGCAGCGGGATCACCTTGTTCACCAGGGCCCGCTTGGTCGGCTGGTCGAAGTAGATCATCACGTTGCGCAGGAAGATGAAGTCGAACCGGCCCAGGTTCGGCAGCGGCTGGATCAGGTTGACCTGGCTGAACCGCACCCGCTCGGCCAGGGCCGGCAGGACGGCCAGGTAGCCGGCCAGGTCGGCCTTGCCCTTGAGGCAGTACTTGCGCAGCAACGGCGTCGGGATCTTGGACGCCGCGTCGATCGGGTACAGCCCCTGGCGGGCCCGCTCGACCACCCGCGAGGAGATGTCGGTCCCGAGGATCTGCCAGTCGTTCAGCGGCAGGACGTCGTCCAGGGTCATCGCCAGCGAGAACGCCTCCTCCCCGGTCGAACTGGCGGCACTCCAGACCCGGACCGGCTCGTCCCCGGCCCGGCTGCGGCGCATCGCCGGCAGCTCCTCCCGCAGCCAGGCGAAGTGCTCCGGCTCCCGGAAGAAGTAGGTCTCGTTGGTGGTCAGCAGGTCGACGGCGACCCGGGCCTCGGCCGAGTTCGGGTCGGCGATCAACCGGAAGTAGTCGGCGTAGCTGGTCAGCCCGTGATGGTTGAGCCGCTTGGTCAGCCGGCCGACCACCATGGTTTGCTTGCCGTCCTTGAGCACGATCCCGGTCCGGGCGTACAGGTAGTCGCAGATCCAGCCGAACTCGGCCGGAGAGAGGGCGCCCCCGAGGTCGTTGCGGCGGGCCAGGGACGGGCTCATCCCTCGCTCGTCCGCGGTTCCGGGATGCCGGCGCCCACGATCGGCGTGCTCGGCACGGTCGGCACCGCCGCGCGGCCGAGCATGACCATCTCGTCGATCGACAGCACCTGGCTGACGTCGAGCACGATGATGAACTCGCCGTCCCGCTTGGCCATGCCGCTGATGAAGTCGGACCGGATACCGGCCCCGAACGCCGGTGGCGGCTCGATGTCGTCCGGGCCGAAGTGCATCACCTCGTTGACGGCGTCGACGACGATGCCGAAGTCCTGGCCGGTCTGCTCGTCGTCGTCCGGCCCGGACGAGCCCGCCGTGGTCTCGACGATGATGATCCCGGTCCGCCGGGCCACCTCGGTGGCCGGCCGGCCGAACCGGGCGGCCAGGTCGACCACCGGCACGACCCGGCCCCGCAGGTTCAGCACCCCCCGGATGAACGGCGGCATCATCGGAACCTCGGTCAGGCTGCGGTACTCGATGATCTCGGTGATGTCGAGGATGCCCAGGGCGAACACCTCACCGCCGAGCCGGAAGGTGAGGTACCGGCTGGAGCCGTCCGCCACCCGGGCGCCGGCCTGCTCGATCGACTGCGTGTCCACGGTGCCAGCCACGTCGCGCTCCTAGAATCGGTCGAACTTGGCTTCGTCGAAGACCGGGGCGGACACGTCGCGACGGCGGGACTGGGTCGGCAGCTTGCGGATCGGCGGCACCGATCGGGCCGAGTCGGCCAGCAGGGCGTCGAACGGGTCCGGGGCGGCCCCGCCGCCGAGCCCGACCGCGGCCGAGCTGCCCGAGATGCTGAAGGTCTTCATCAGCTGCTGCAGCTGGGTGCTCTGCCCGGACATCTCCTCTGCCGTGGCCGCGAGCTCCTCGCTGGACGATGCGTTCTGCTGGGTGGTCTGGCTCATCTGCATCATCGCGCTGCTGACCTGGGCCACCGCCGAGGACTGCTCGGCCGAGGCGGCCGCGATCTCCTGCACCAGGTCGGAGGTGCGCCGGATGCTGGGCACGATCTCGGAGAGCAGCGTGCCGGCCCGCTCGGCCGTCTTCACGCTGCCCGCGGCGAGCTCGCCGATCTCCTGGGCGGCCACCTGGCTGCGCTCGGCCAGCTTGCCGACCTCGGCCGCGACCACGGCGAAGCCCTTGCCGTGCTCCCCGGCCCGGGCCGCCTCGATGGTCGCGTTCAGGGCCAGCATGTTGGTCTGGAAGGCGATGTCGTCGATGATCGCGATCCGGCTGGCGATCTCCTTCATCGCGTCGACCGTCTGCTGCACCGCGACCCCGCCCTCGGCCGCCTCGGCCGCCGCCTTGCTGGCGATGCCGTCGGTGACCTTGGCGTTGTCGCTGTTCTGCTCGATGCTGGCAGCCATCTGCTCGATGCTGGCGCTGGACTCCTCCACGCTGGCCGCCTGCTGGGTGGTGGCCTGCGACATCGACTGCGAGGCCCCGCTGATCTGCTCGGCCGCGTCGGCCAGTTGGTCGGCGGTGGCCATCACGGTCTTGAACGGCGCGATCACGATGTCGAGGGTCTCGTTGATGCCCTCGACGATCCGCCGGAATCCTCCTTCGTGGGCGGCGGCGTCGGCCCGGACGTCGAGCCGGCCCTCCTTGGCCGCCGTGGCCAGCGTGCCGGTGTCGGTGATCAGCGACTTGAGGTTGCTGCGGACCTGCTCGACGGTGTCGTTGATGAACGCCTTCTTGCCCGGCAGCTGCTCCAGCGGAGCATCGAAATCGCCCTCACCGAAAGCCTTCACCACCGCCATCGCCTTCTTCTTGACCGCGATGTGGCCGCCCACCATGCCGTTCACACCGTCGGCCATGGCGGCGAACTCGCCCGGGAACTGCGCCGCCGGGATGACCACGTCGATGTCGCCCAGATCGTGCTGGACCGACATGTGGTTCATGGCCGCCATCAGGCCCTTGAGATTGCTGCGGACCTGCTCGACGATGTCGTTGATGAACGCCTTCTTGCCCGGCAGCTGCTCCAGCGGAGCATCGAAATCGCCCTCACCGAAAGCCTTCACCACCGCCATCGCCTTCTTCTTGACCGCGATGTGGCCGGCCACCATGGTGTTGACGCCGTCGGCCATCCGGGCGAACTCGCCCGGGAACTGGGCCACCGGGATGACCACGTCGATGTCACCCAGATCGTGCTGGGCCGACATCTCGTTCATGGCCGCCATCAGCTGGGCCAGCGTGTGCCGGGTCCGGTCGACCGCCTTGAGGGCGGAGCCGACCTCGTCCCTGCGGGAGGTGTCGACCGCCACCGCCAGGTTGCCCTGGGCCAGCTGGGTCAGACCGGCGGTCAGTTCGCCCAGGGCCCGGGTGGTCGGGACCACCAGCAGGTACCAGACCAGCGCGGCGATGACCACGAAAGAGCCGGCTCCGGCCACATAGTCGGCCACCGCGTCCTCCGTGGTGGCCGCGATCACGGTCACCCCGAGCAGCAGGACGGCACAGATCGCCAGTGTGACGACCGCGCGTCCCTTGACCGAAACGTTCTTCGACATCGTTCCCCCTTGCTCGGCACCGCCCGGCAGCACGACCCGCGCACTGACCCCGGAGTCAAGATCGGCACCGTCTTTTCGGCGCTGTAGGCGGGTGACCCCGAGGGAGCAGCTTCCCGCCGCCACGGTTACCAAGAGTGATCGAATTGATGCGCTCAACCGCCGACCCTCGACCGACTACGACCGACGCGTCGAGCCCACGCGCGTGTCACGCTGGCCCCGCCCGCAGGTTCCGGCAACATGTCGCCTTCGATCGGATTTCAGCGGCTCAGCGGCACCGAAGCCGGCCAGGGATCGATCGACGCCTCCGTCGCGGCGAAGTGAAACCGCGCACCCCCTGCTCACACGGCCTGCCCTCGGGTTCGGCACGCCGTGACCGGCCAAACAGGCCGGCCCCGGCGGGTGCGCTAACACCCGGCCCGGGGCCTTGATCGCCCCAGGAGGCGACCCGTGAACACCGTAGTGAAATCCACCAAACTGCTCGAGCTCACCTCGTGGGCCGCACCACCATGGGCCGACATGATCGAAACAAGCGGTGACCAGATCGAGTACTCCCGCAGCCTCGGCGCCGTCCCCGCCACCGCCAACCAGGCAGAAGAGACGCTGGCAGTGGTCGTCATCCAGCGCGACGAGATGCGGGTGCAGGCACAACGGATCGACGTGATCCGGCACCCGGCCGAGATCCTCACCGGCGGCATGAGCCTGCGTCCCGACGAAGCCCACACCTTGGCCCAACTCCTCCATCACGCCACTGCCATGGTCACTGCCTCAGACGGCTGACCTCACCGCCTCGGGTCCCTCGCTACAGCCGGGGCCCGAGGCGGTCCGACCTGGCGAGGGCGGCGCGATCAGCTGCTAAATGGAAGCCCGCCGGGTCAGGATGTCGACGAGGGGTTTTGCCTAGTTTCCAATGTCTCCCACAGACGATCCAGATAGTCGTACCAATACTCGTCTTCGTCGTGCCAGATGACAAGCAAATGCGCGCATTGAATAAAGGGAGTTCTCAGTGAGTCGCCGATGGCGAGTACCTCGTCCATGCTGGTGCCAGCAAAGATCGCTCTGAGGTACGCAACAAATGCTGAGGCGTCGATCTCGCTCCACTGCGAATGGAGAGCCGTACTGTTTGCAAGTTCCTGAATGGTGCCGTCCTCGGGACGGCCTCCGCGCTTGTCGAGTATCATCAGGGCAACAAGATCTGTGGCCCGGGCGCAGGCAGATACCAAAGAGTTGCCGGAGGCTATCGCCTCGAGCTGCGCCTCGAACTCGTTCTCATCGTCCTTGATTGCCGCATAGAGAGCCTTTCGCATTATCCGTTCCGTGGTGGCGTCGATCAGCATGCCGTGTTCCCTCCATCTGGACTACTATTATCGAGTTCTCTTTTTCCGGGTCTCACGTAAGGCAGCCAAAATTTCTGGCCCGTCGAGAAATGCTTCGATCGCCGCAAAGACAGAACCTCCGACGGCTTGTGCCAGAGGGCTTCCAAATTCAAGGGCTGCTCCAACGGTAAGAGCGGCTCCCAGCCGCCCAGCACGAGCGTAGATCCTGGCGCGAAGCATTCTCTCTGTGTAGGCAGACTGGGGTGGCGGAGGAGGTTCGTCTTCCTGCTTGCGGCGACGAATGATCTCATCAGGGGGTATTGGCTTGGTGTCCAGCGTCTCCCGAGGCAACAGAGTGCGTTTGTCTGGGTTCACGAGCAGGTCAAAGGCGCTCGCCGTCCTGCTTGAAATCTGACTTGTTACAACAGGTTGACCTGGCGACTTCGACGATGCGGGTGGTGGCGTGGTTCGTATGCCACCACCCGTTGTCAGTTTCCCAGTTGCTTGGCCGCGTATGCTTCGGCGGCGACGCGTTCGGTCTCGCTGGTGGTCTGGTGCTGGGTGATCGTCTCGTGGACTTCTTCGAGTCGGTCATGGAAGTCGGAGGTTGCTTGCATCATGCCTTGCTGGCCGATCTCGTTGGCGGCGGTCCGGGCCTCGTCGACCTTCTCCAGTGCACCGCCGACCGAGGTCACTGCTTCGCTCAGTTGGGTGGTGCCGGTGGCGAGGTGGTTCACCACCTGTTCGGCGGGAATCTGGTCGGTGATCAAGGCTAGTTCCTGCGCAGCGTTCTCGCACGCCTGTTTGCCGGCCGCCAGTTGACCGGTTGCCGCTTGCAGGGCGTCGGTGGCCTCCTGCATGCGGCCGGCTACCCCGTGCCAGCCGTGAGCTGCGGCTTCTTCAGCAAATTCTTTGCCGTGGTCGCTGAGTTGACCGGCCAAGTTCTCGGACTCGGCCAAGACCTCGCTCAGGCCCTGAACCGCTGTCTGGAGTTCTTCGGTGGATTCTGACATGACGGCGTCCCCCTGTCGGACGTGACTGGACGCCCGGTCTTGAGAATGCTCTGCAAGTCGTCACCAATGGCTGGCATGCATTCGCCCCTCGTGGCCGGACCAAGGACGAACCATACCGAACCGGACTTTAATTCAGGCAGTGTATGCCGGATTGGTGAATGCGACGGGTTTCTCCTGAGTGAATAAGGATTTACCCGAAGCAGGCTCTCCGGTCTGGGCGGGCGGGCACTGGTGTTGAGCGCCAGCTGAATGTCAGAGGCGGCGCCAGTTAATGTCAGGGCAGCGCAGGATAAAGGTCAGTGGTCACGTGGCGGCGACATTGCCCGAATACGCGTAGGTCAGCCTTCGGCCTTGATGGCCTCGGGGGTGAGCAACGCGCCGGCGAAGTCGGCTCGGGCGGCGGTCACGAAGTCCGGGTCGGGCTGAGTGGTGGCGAACCAGGGTTCCAGGTCGCGGGCCTGGACCAGATGGCGGCCACCGGCCAGGGGTTGCACGTCCCAGTCCGGTAGGGGGCCGAGTCGGGACAGGTGGGCGGTGGTCAGCACCTGGATCCCGTGGGCGTCCGGCACGTACCGGTCCCAGAGCCGCCGGTGGAGACGGACATCTGCCTCTTTCACGTGCGGCAACGCCGGGACGGCGCCGGCCAGGTCGATCCAGGAGGTAATCCTGTAGCGGGCCGTCCGGACGAAGGCGACGTCGAGTCGGTCGGCGAACTGCAGGAGCGGTGCCCGCAGGTGCTCCATTCGCGCTTGCCAGTCCGGGTTGTGGTCTGTGACCTGGCAGGTGACCTGGCCCCAGACGGCGAGGTCGGCCCGTCTGATCGCCACCGATGCAACGTAGGCGACCCCCGCCCTGCGGTCGTGCTCGGCTGCCCATTCCAGGTGCTCGCTCACGTCCTCGCCGGAGAACTCGCTGAGGAAGCGGCCCATCGTGAGCTGGAAGGCGGCTTCGGGCAGGGCCGCCCAGCCGACCAGGTACCGGCACAGAGCCGTGGTGGTTCCGGCGTCCACCGCCCACCGCGGCGGTCCCCAACGGCCTACGTGGCCGGGCGGCGGTTCCTCGTTCATCCGGAAGGCCAGGTAGGCGGCCGGTCGGATCGCGGTGTCCAGGCCGGGTATCCACTCCGACGGCGACCTCGGCGCCGGGGTCAGCGTTCCCGACCACCCGGCCCGCGTCAGTTCACCGGTGAACGCACTGAGCCAGGCCCGGTTGTGCTCATCAGGCCCGATCAGGGCGAGAGAGACCACCGGACCCGCGGGCGAGGGTTCGATGCCATCGGCCTCCACGATGTCAGGGCGCACGCTGTCGTTCGCGTGGACCATCGCGGCCTCGGCCGCCACCATCGCCTCGGCCAGCGGCCGACGCGGCTCACTCCCGGTGTCACGCAAAAGCAAATCTATGGAATCGCCATTGAATTCCAGCCGCTCGTTGATGCCGTCCGGCTCCGCGACCACTCGGGAACTGTTCCCGTCGGTCACCACTCTTGGCCCTCCGCGTCCAACCACATACTCCTGAGCAAGCTATCGGTTGAAATGCCAAATTTACTGGTTTCTACTTCTGCCTCGGGATCTTGATGACTCGCGCTTTCCGACGGACGTTGCTCGCTCATGGTGAAGTCGGTGGCTCGCGGATGGGGCACCTGTGGGACGGCCTGGCCTATGTCTACCTTCGACCGCGCCGACCGGGCCAGGTTCTGCCGCCCGGACGAGCTGGGTCTTGAACTCACCGGGCCCCCGAGGGAGCAGGAACGCGCCGATCCAGTCACGATGAGTGATCGATCAGAGGTCGACCGGCCGGCGAACATCATGACTGGTTCAAGTTGCTGACAACGTTGGCAGATTTAGTCACCGGAGTCTTGACACGGGTGAGCGGGTGCAGTCGACTCGGGACGAATCGGCCGAACTGCGGTCGTTCCGTAGCTCCCTCACCCAAAATTTTCTCGCTCCCCTGACCCGGAGAACTTGATGACGCGCGACCCGATCTCAGGCCTTCACCACCGGTCCTCGCCCGGCCCGGACCACTCGACCGGGGCGCCGCGCCGCCGGTCCCGGCTACGACGAGTGGCCGCGGCGGCGGGGACGGTGGTGCTCGGTCTCGGCCTGTCGGTCGGCACCGCCGTCGGTACCGCCGGCAGCAGCCAGGCCGCCGCGTCGCCGGCCGCGGACAGCATCGGCGTGTTGATGAAGTCGTTCGACCCGGGTTCGGGTCGGATCGGGGGCGGCTGGTGGACCGGGGCGGTCGCGCTGTCCACGGTGGAGCAGTACGAGAAGGTCTCCGGGGACCGCCAGTACGACTACGCGATGACCCAGGCGTTCGCCAAGAACAGCAACTTCACCAACGAGTACATCGACGACACCGGCTGGTGGGCCCTGGCCTGGGAACAGGCCTACGACCTCACCGGCAACCAGAACTACTTGAACATGGCCAGGACCACCACCAACTACATGCACAACTACTGGGACTCCACCTGCGGCGGCGGGGTCTACTGGTCGACCGAGAAGAAGTACAAGGCCTCCATCGCCAACGAACTGTTCCTCGCCGCCGCCGCCGGCCTGCACAACCGCATCCCCGGCGACACCCAGTACCTGGGCTGGGCCAACGACGAGTGGAACTGGTTCAAGGGCACCGGCCTGATCAACTCCTCCAACGTGGTGCAGGACGGCCTCAACGCCGGCGACTGCAGCCACTCGACGGCCACCTACACCTACAACTCGGGCGTCATCCTCGGCGGCCTGGCCGAACTGTCCAAGGCCACCGGCAACGCCGCCCTGCTCACCACGGCCAAGACCATCGCCACCGCCGCCACCACCAAGTGGAACAAGAACGGCGTGCTGTTCTCCGGCTGCGAACCCAACTGCGGCGGCGACGGCGCCGCGTTCAACGGCATCTTCATGCGCTACCTGGGCATCCTGGCCGTGGCCGCCAACACCACCCAGTACGACACCTTCCTCAAGACCACCGCCGCTTCCATCCTGGTCAACGACACCAACAGCACCGGCCAGCAAGGCAACTCCTACGTCGGACCGTTCGCCAACTGGTCGTACAACACCCAGGCCGGCGCCGCCGAAGCCGTGGTCGCGGCCCAGTCCCGGACGACCCCCGCTCCACCGGCGGCCCCGGCCGGAACGGTGAAGTCGGGCATCGCCGGCAAGTGCCTCGACGTCAGCGGGGCCAACCCGGCGAACGGCACCCACGTGCAGCTGTGGAGCTGCAACGGCACGGTGGCCCAGGTCTGGTCCACGCCGGGCGGCACGCTGCGGGCGCTGGGCAAGTGCCTGGACGCCACCGCGACGGGCACCGCCAACTACACCAAGGTTCAGCTCTGGGACTGCAACGGCGGCGCAAACCAGGTATGGCAGGCCGGCAACGGCGGGTACCGCAACCCGGTGTCCGGCCGCTGTCTCGACGACCCGGCCTCGTCCACGACCGACGGCACCCAGCTGCAGCTGTTCGACTGCAACGGGACCGGCGCCCAGAAGTGGTCGACGCCGGCCTGACCGCCGGCGGGGGCGGGCGGCCGGCAGTCACCGGCCGCCCGGCCCTCAGCCGGGGACGGGCGCCGCGCGGCGTTCCTCCCCCACGGTCGGCTCCCCCTTGGGCCGGCCGCGCCGATGGTCCCAGACGTCGCGCAGGATCACCTGGATCATGCTGGCCACCGGAATGGCCAGCAGCGCACCGAGAATGCCGGCCAGCTCGACCGCGATCAGGATCGCGACGATCACCGTGAGCGGGTTCAGTTTGACCGTCCGGGCGTAGATCACCGGCTGCAGGAAGTGGTTCTCCAGCTGCTGGTAGACCAGGAAGAAGATGATCACCACGATGCCGGCCGTGACCGAGTGGATGAACGCCGCCCCGGCCCCGACGACGGCCCCGATGGTCGCCCCGACCAGTGGGATCAGGTCGACCACAGCCACGAAAACAGCGATCAGGACGGCAAACTGGACGCCGAGGAAGAGCAGCACCAGGTAGGTCAGTACGCCGCAGATCAGGCTGATCAACAGGTTGCCCGAGATGTAGCCGGTGATCGAACGGGCGCAGTCGGCTCCCACGGCGCGGATCCGGTGCGCGGTCCGCGGCCGGAACAGGTTCAGCGCGCCGTCCACGATCTTCGGTCCCTCAAGCACCATCAGGTAGGCCATCACGAAGATGGTCACCGTGCCCGCCACCCCGGTGGCGATGCCCTTGAGGACGCCGGCCGCCGGGGTGGTCAGCGTCTTGCCGAACTTCTGGATCTCCGGCTGGTGGTCCTGGACCCACTGCAGCGCGTTGGTCCGCTTCAGCAGGTCGCCGATCGGGCCCCGGCCCTGCTTGGCCTGGTTGATCAGGTCCGGCAGCTGGGTGGCCAGGTTCTTGCCCTCAGTGGCCAGCGGCACGATGAACAGCGCGGCCAGGCCGGCGAAGATGATCACCACCCAGAGGAACACCAGCAGCGTGGCCACCGCCCGGTGCTCGCCGAAGACCCGCTTCTGCAGCCAGCCGACCAGCGGTGAGAGCGCCACCGCGAAGAACGCGGCGACCACGATCCAGGTGAGGATCTGGCGGATCTCCATGATCACGTACAGCGCGGCCACGGTGGCCAGGACCAGGCCGATGGTGACCATGATGGTCCGGACCGGCACCTGCTCGCGGCGCCACTCGATGAAGGGCCGACCGGGGTCGTCGGGGTCGTCGGAGTCGGCCGTGACCGGTTCGGGAACCCGCGCCGGCTCGGCCGTCATCACGGCATCGGGATGGATCGGTCGGGTCTCGTCGTCCTGGCTGCTGTCCACGGGCTGATCTTCGGGGCAAAGCGGCCGGACCGCATCACGCGAGGCCCTAGACCACCCGGGCAACAAATCAGAGTCGAACATTTGAGGAAGCCAAAGCCTGGCAAAGCCAACTTTTCCATGCATAATCGAACAGGTTGTGTCCGCTATGCACGGATCGCCCCGCCCCCGATCAGCGCTGGCCCAAGCTCACGAAGGAGTGCGCTGTCATGGGAGTTGATCGTCGAACGTTCCTGGTGTCCGGTCTGGCCGCGGCGGGCGGTCTGGCGGTGAGCACCGCCGTCGCGTCCGGGGCGGAGGCCGCCACCACCTCGCCCTACGTCACCAACCGGTCCCCGCTGCAGGCCGAGGCCTTCGTCCGGCTGCCGCCGGGCGCCGTCCGCGCGGCCGGCTGGCTGGCCACCCAGCTCGACCACCAGCTGCACGGGCTGAACGGCCGCTACCCCGAGGTGTCGCACTTCCTGCAGTACGACAGCACCGGCTGGATCCACCCGGCCCAGGTCGGCTGGGAGGAGGTGCCGTACTGGCTGCGCGGTTTCGTCGACCTCGGCTACGTGACCGGCGACAGCGCGGCCCAGGCGACCGCCGACCGGTGGATCACCGGCGTGGTGGCCACCCAGAGCGCCGACGGCTTCTTCGGTCCGACCGCGTTGCGCACCTCGCTCAACGGGCACGCCGACTTCTGGCCGCACATGCCGATGCTGCACGCCGTCCGCGCGCACGCCGAGTTCACCGGCGACGCCCGGTACCCGACGTTCCTCACCAAGTTCTTCACGTTCGTCAACGCGCAGCCGACCTCGGTGTTCACCGACGGCTGGGGCAACACCCGCTGGGGCGACACCATCGACGTCGTCTACTGGCTCTACAACCGCACCGGGGACTCGTTCCTGCTCGACCTGGTCCGCAAGATTCACGCCAACGCGGCCAACTGGACCGGCGGCGTGGTCAACCTGCACAACGTCAACTTCGCCCAGGGGTTCCGGGAGCCGGCCCAGTACGGCGTGCTCTCCGGTGCGGCCGGCGACCGGACGGCGTCCTACCGCAACTACGACACCGTCCAGGCCGGCTACGGGCAGTTCCCGGGTGGGGGTTTCGCCGGCGACGAGAACGCCCGGCCCGGTTACGGCGACCCCCGGCAGGGGTTCGAGACCTGCGGCATCGTCGAGTACATGATGAGCCACGAGATCCTCACCCGGATCACCGGCGACCCGCTCTGGGGCGACCGGATCGAGGAGCTCGCGTTCAACTCGCTGCCGGCCGCCCTCGACCCGGCCGGCCTGGTCACGCACTACGTCACCAGCGCCAACAGCATCGACCTGGACAACGTGGCCAAGTCGATGGGCCAGTTCCAGAACAACTGGGCGATGCAGTCGTTCCGGCCCGGCGTCGACCAGTACCGCTGCTGCCCGCACAACTACGGCATGGGCTGGCCCTACTACACCGAGGAGATGTGGCTGGGCACGCCCGACGGCGGCCTCTGCGCCGCGCTGTACGGGCCCTCGACGGTCACGGCCAAGGTGGCCGGCGGCACGAGCGTGACCGTCACCGAGACCACCGGCTACCCGTTCGCCGACACCATCACCCTCAAGATCACGGTAGGGACGCCGACCGCCTTCCCGCTGTCGTTGCGGATTCCCGGCTGGTGCGCCGCGCCCGTGCTCAAGGTCAACGGGTCGACCGTCACCTCCGGGGCCGGGCCGCGTTACGCCCGGATCGCCCGCACCTGGGCCGGCGGCGACACGGTGACCCTGCAACTGCCGCTGAAGGCCACCGTGAAGACCTGGCCGAACCAGCACAACGCGGCGTCCGTGCAGGTGGGGGCGTTGAGCTTCGCGCTCAAGCTGACCGAGAACTGGGTCCGAACCGGCAGCGTGGCCCGGGTCGACGGCGGCAGTGGCACCTGGCCCGAGTACGACGTCCACACGACGTCGGCCTGGAACTACGGCCTGGTGCCGGGAGCCGCGCTGACCGTCACGGCCAGCGGCAACCTGACCGACCCGTTCACCCCGGCCAACGCCCCTCTGACCCTGACCACCAGCGGGCAGAAGATCGACGCCTGGCTCGCCGACGGCCAGCACGTGATCACCACCCTGCAGGACGGCCCGGTCGCCTCCAGCGCCCCGGTCGAGCAGCTCACCCTGATCCCGATGGGCGCGGCCCGGCTACGGATCACCAGCTTTCCGCAGACCGGCGGGACGAAGGCCTGGGCCGCGGCCGGGGCCTCGTTCCGGATCCAGAACCGCAACTCGGGCAAGGTGCTGGGCGTCGATCAGATGTCGACGGCGAACTCGGCCGACGTCGTCCAGTACGACGACACCGGCACCGCCGACCACCTCTGGCAGGTGATCGACGGGGGTGCCGGCTACGTCAAGGTGCGAAACCTGAACTCGGGCAAACTGCTCGGCGTCGACCAGATGTCGACCGCCGACTCCGCCCGGGTCGTGCAGTACGACGACACCGGCACCGCCGACCACCTGTGGTCGGTGATCGATCCGGGCAACGGCTACCTGCGGCTGAAGAACAAGAACAGCGGCAAGGTGCTGGCCGTCTCCGGGGCCTCGACCGCCAACTCGGCCCAGGTGACCCAGTTCACCGACAACGGCGCCGCCGACCACGACTGGCGGCTGATCCCGAACGGGCCGGTCAGGGTGCGCAACCTGAATTCGGGCAAGGTGCTCGGGGTCGACCAGATGTCGACCGCCGACTCGGCCCGGGTGGTGCAGTTCGCCGACAGCGGCACCGACGACCACCTCTGGACCTTTGTCCCGGACGCAAACGGTTACTTCCGGATCAAGAACGTGCACTCGGGCAAGGTGCTCGCAGTGTCCGGGATGTCGACCGCCGACTCGGCCCAGGTGGTGCAGTACACCGACAACGGCAGCGCCGACCATCTGTGGCGGATCCGGGTGATCGCCGGGGCGAGCACCGGCGGGATGCGGATCCAGAACTCGAACAGCGGCAAGATCCTCGCCGTCCACAACGCCTCGCTGGACGACTCGGCCGCCGTCGAGCAGTTCCAGGACAACGGAACCCCGGACCACAACTGGCAACTCGTCTGACGAAGGAGTTTCGATGAGACAGTCCGACCATGCCCTGATCCGCCGGCCCATCCCCCGGCCCGGCCGCCGGCTCGGCGCGCTGCTCGCCGTCCCGGCCCTGATCGCGGCCGCGCTGATCGGTGCGACCGCGACCGGCGCCGTCGCCGCCCCCACCCCGTGGTCGCCGAAGACAGCGCCGATGACCACACCGTGGACGAACTCGGTACCGACCACCAACCCGCTGCCGGAATACCCGCGCCCGCAGCTGACCCGCCCGGACTGGCAGAACCTGAACGGCATCTGGGACTTCCAGGTGGCGGCGAGCAGCGTCAGCACTCCCCCGTCCACCTTCGGCCAGCAGATCCGGGTGCCGTTCGTGGCCGAGTCGGCCCTCTCCGGCATTCAGCGCCAGATCACCCAGAACGACAAGCTCTGGTACCAGCGGACGTTCACCGTGCCGGCCGGCTGGAGCGGGCGCAACGTGCAGCTGAACTTCGGCGGCGTCGACTGGCAGACCGACGTCTGGATCAACGGGGTCAAGGTCGGGGCCACCCACAAGGGCGGATACGACGCCTTCGGGTTCGACATCACCAGCCGCCTGCACAGCGGCGCCAACACGATCACGGTCGGCGTCCGGGATCCGACCGAGACCGGCGGCGAGGCTCTGGGCAAGCAGCGGATCCAGTCGGTCACGCCGCACAGTGGCGGCGGCATCTTCTACACCCCCGCCTCCGGTATCTGGCAGACGGTCTGGCTGGAGCCGACCCCGGTGGCCCACCTGACCCGGCTCGACCTGACCCCGAACCTGAGCAACAACACCCTGCGGGTGAAGGCGTTCGGCGCCGGGACCAGCGGCCAGAGCGTGACCGCGACCGTCTCCTCGGGCGGGACCGTGGTCGGCTCGGCCACCGGAACGGTCGGCACCGAGTTCACCGTGCCGATGCCCAACCCCCATCTGTGGACGCCGAACGACCCGTTCCTCTACGACGTCAAGGCTGATCTGAAGAGCGGCTCGAGTCTGGTCGACTCGGTCGGCAGCTACGCCGGGATGCGCTCGATCGGGGTCGCGAACGTCGGCGGCAAGCTGCGGACCGTGCTCAACGGGCAGTTCCTGTTCCAGACCGGCCCGCTCGACCAGGGCTACTGGCCCGACGGCATCTACACCGCCCCGACCGACGACGCGCTCAAGTTCGACCTGCAGGCGGAGAAGAACCTGGGCTTCAACATGGTCCGCAAGCACATCAAGGTCGAGCCCCAGCGCTGGTTCTACTGGGCCGACAAACTCGGCCTGCTGGTCTGGCAGGACATGCCGGCCATGCCGACCGGCAAGACCCCGGACAGCACCGACCGGGCCCAGTGGGAGGCCGAGTACCACGCGATCATCGACCAGCACCGCAGCTCGCCGGCGCTGGTGCAGTACGTCGACGAGAACGAGGGCTGGGGGCAGTACGACCAGGCCCGGATCGCGAACGACGTGAAGGCGTACGACCCGAGCCGGCTGGTCGACAACATGAGCGGGGTCAACTGCTGCGGCTCGGTCGACGGCGGCAACGGCGACGTGGTCGACAACCACATCTACGTCGGGCCCGGCAGTACCGTGCCCTCGGCCACCCGCGCCGCGGTGCTGGGCGAGTTCGGTGGACTGGGATGGAAGGTGGCCGGGCACGAGTGGTTCCCCGGCGGTGGCTTCAGCTACGAGGACCAGGCGAGCCCGACGGCGCTGAACAACCGGGTCAACGGGTTCTACGAGCAACTGCGCAGCAGCGTGCTGCGGGGGCTGTCGGCGTCGGTCTACACCGAGATCACCGACGTCGAGAACGAGGCCAACGGGTTGCTGACCTACGACCGGCAGGTCTACAAGGTCGACGCGGCCCGGCTGAGAGCGACCAACCAGGCCCTGATCGCGGCCCCGCCGACGACCACCGCCGCGCTGCCGGTGAACGTCTACCGGTCGCTGCGGGTCACCACGCCCTGCTGCACCAACCGCTTCCTGCGCCACCAGGACAGCCTCGGCTACACCGCGGTGGTCGACGCCGGCAGCAGCGACCTGCTCAAGCAGGACGCCACCTGGCGGGTGGTGCCCGGCCTGGCCGACAGCGCCTGCTACTCGTTCGAGTCGCGCAATTACCCCGGGCAGTACCTGAGGCACCAGGCCTTCCGGGTGCGCAAGGACGCCACTGACGGGTCAGCCCTGTTCAAGGCCGACGCCACCTGGTGCGCCGAGCCCGGCAGCGGCGGGGTGCGGCCGTCGGCCTACGGGTTCCCCGGGCAGTACCTACGGCACATCAACTCCGAGGTCTGGCTGGCCACCCCGGGCGGCAACAACAGCTGGGACAACGCGGCCGAATTCACCGCCGACACCACCTGGTCGGTGGACGCCGCCTGGGCGCCCTGACGTCGCCGTCCCCGCTCCTGGATCCGACCCGAGCACCGCTCGGGATCAGGCCCAGGGGCCGGGCGGGACGTCGACCGGCCGGCCGGCGGCGACCGACTCGTCGATCGCCAGGGCCAGGGTGTGGTCCTGGGCCGCCTCGGCCAGCGGGTAGGGCGGCGGGCCGTCCCCGCGGCACCAGGTGGCCATCGCGGTCAGCTGGGTCAGGATGGCGATCTCCTCGTCGGACAACCGCCGGCCGACGAACGGGTTCTGCCAGAGGATTTCGCCGTCCAGGCTGATGTACTCGCTGTCATACCCTTCCAGGTCGAGGTCGTACCCGCTCTGCCGGCGCAGGAACGGCGAGCCCACGATCGACTCCGGACCGGCCCAGCGGATCAGCCGGTCGTCGGCGATCTCGCCGTGGCTGCCCCGGACCACCAGCCGGCGCGAGCGCAGCCGGTTGTGCCACTGGTTGTCGGTGAAGTCGTACAGGCCCATCCCGGCCGGGCCGAAATCGACCGTGGCCAGGGTGGTGGTGGCCGGGTGCGGGCCCGGGTCGGGGTTCCAGCCGGCCCGGGCCATCGGGTCCAGCAGCGGCGCGGTGAAGGTCTGCCCGCTGACGGTGGCTCCGGCGCCGGGCCCGACGCCGAGGAACGACCGGATCAGGGCCGTCGCGTGGTACTGGTGGGTGGAGGAGATCTGGACCGAGGTCGGCGTCCCGATCAGCCGGACGGCGGCCAGCCGGGCGGCGTGCATCGGCATCAGCGGGTACTGCTCGGCCACCTGTACCAGCCCGCTGTCGCCGACCCGGCTCCAGAGCTGCTCCAGCCCGGCCCGGTCCGGCGCCGGCGGGGTCTCGCTGAGCACCGCCACGCCGGCCTCGACCAGCTGCTCGACCACGCCCGGGTTGGTCTCCCAGGGCAGCGAGGTGATCACGAACTGCGGCCCGGCGGCCAGCAACTCCTCGACCGTGCCGAAGGTCGGCGTCCCCCACTCGGCGCGAACCTGGTCGGCCCGCTCGGGACGGCGGGCGACCACCCCGGCCACGTCGAGGACGTCGGGCCGCAACCGGCCCAGGCGGACGAAGAACTCGGCCCGCCAGCCGGTACCGACGACACCGAACCGGACCGGCTCGCTCATGCTGCTCTCCTAGACCAGGTCGTGACTGCTGAGGACGGTGGCCGGGCGGCCGGCCGCGCGGAGCTCCTGGGCCAGCAGGGTGCCGTCCCGGACCTCGGCCAGGTAGGCCGGGTGACCGCCGCGCAGCCCGAACAGCCGGCCCTTGAACACCAGGTAGCCGACCGCGAACACGTTCACCAGCAGCGCGCCGGCCTTGAACACGGTCGGGTGCTCGGACAGCTCGTACAGCTCGATCGGGATGAACACGGCCGTCGCCACTGCGGCCAGGTACTCGGCCCAGAGCCAGCCGCCCCACAGCCCGACCCCTTCGACGAGCTGGAGGACGCCGTAGGCCCCGAGCAGCCAGGCCACCGTGCTGAACGTGCTGTCCGAGTGGCCGAGCAGGTCCAGGGCCTTGTGCACGCTCGGCGACTTCTCCAGGTCGAAGCCGAAAGCCTCGCCCAGCGGCTGGGCCATCTTGACCGTGTGGCCGAGCCATTCGGCCGCGGCGACGTGCGAGTTGGACAGCCGCGCGATGCCGGCCGCCAGCAGCAGCAGGACCAGGCCTCGGCCACCGCGCTCGATCGCCAGCACCCGCAGCAGAGCCAGCTTCCGCCCGTGCCCGCCCCGGACCGCGAGCGGGACGCGGCCGAGAGCAGCCGGTTCGGAGGCAGTTCCGATCACGGTCTCGACCACGGTCGACGACTCGGGGCGGACCGCCGGGACGAAATTGCCGCAGCGCAGGCAGCGCAGCAACGGCTGCTCGCCGGTCCGGCCGCCGAACCGGGCGGCCAGCTCGGCGTCGTCCAGATGGGCCAGCACATGGCCGCGCTTGGCGCAGCGTTTGAGCACCCAGCGAGCTTCGCGCCGGCTCAGGTCCTTGCCACTCGCAGCCGGATCCGCCGCCGGCTCGGCGTCGGTGGTGTTGGTCGTTCCGGCGTCCATTCCGTCCCCTCCAGGTGCGGCCGGCCCATCCCGGCGACGGCGGCAGCAGGAGCGTACCGGCGGGTCAGACCTCCGGACCGGCCCAGACCTCGGTGACCGGCGTCCCGACCAGGCTCCGCCGGTGACGCGCGTCCAGCCAGTGATCCAGTTCGGCCGCCGGCAGGGCCCGGCTGATGTGGTAACCCTGCGCCTGGTCACAGCCGTGCCGGGTGAGCTCGGCCAGAGCGGCCTGGTTCTCCACCCCTTCGGCCACCATGCGCAGGCCGAGGCTGTGGGCCAGGGCGATGGTGGAGAACACCAGGGCGGCCGCGCGGGCGTCGTCGGCCATCGGGAAGACGAACGAGCGGTCCAGTTTCAGCTCGTCGATCGGCAGCTCGCGCAGGTAGGCCAGGGAGCTGTAGCCGGTGCCGAAGTCGTCGACGGCGATCTGGACGCCGCGGTCGCGCAGGTCGGTGAGGATGTTCCGGGTGCGGTCCCGGTCGGCCATCAGGAACTCCTCGGTGATCTCGATCTGCAGTGCGCTCGACGGCAGTCCGCGAACCGCCAGCAGCTCGGCGATCTGGGCCGGCAGGTCGGTGTCGACCAGCGAGCTGGCCGACAGGTTCACCGCGATGGTCAGCGGCCGGCCCTCGGACCGCCAGACCGCGGCCTGGTCCAGGGCCTCCTCCAGCACGAACTGGGTCAGGCCGCGCATCAGGCCGGCGTCCTCGACCAGCTCCAGGAAGCTGCCCGGGTAGAGCAGACCCCGGGTCGGATGGTTCCACCGGACCAGGGCCTCGACGTCGTGCACCTCGTTCGTGACCAGGTCCAGCTTGGGCTGGTAGTGCAGGGTCATCTGCTGCTCGGCCAGGGCCAGGTGCAGCTCCTGCTGAGCCCGCAGCCGGCCGGCGCCGGCGGTGTCGTCGACGTCGCTGTAGACCCGGTACCCGTCCCGGGCCCGCTTGGCCTTGTACATCGCGATGTCGGCCCGGCGCAACAGCACGCTGAGCTCGGTGCCGTGCTCCGGGGCGAAGGCCAGCCCGACGCTGACGTCACTGCGCAGCGCGATCCCCTCGAGGGTGTGCGGCACGGCGACCGCGAGCCGCAACTTGACCGCGATGGCGATCGCCTGTTCCCGGGTGGTGCCGGTGAGCAGGATCGCGAACTCGTCGCCGCCGAGCCGGGCCACCAGGTCGCCGTCGCGCAGCTCCTGGCTCAGCCGCAGGCCGATCTGGATCAGCAGCTGGTCGCCGACCAGGTGGCCGAGGCTGTCGTTGACCTCCTTGAACCGGTCCAGGTCGAGCAGCAGCAGGGCCAGGTCCGGGTCGTCCCCGGCCAGCTGGGCGTCGGCCCGGGCGTAGAAGGCCCGCCGGTTGGGCAGGCCGGTCAGCTCGTCGGTGCTGGCCTGCCGGCGCAGGTCGGCCAGCCGGCCGAGCTGCTGGAAGGCCAGCTGGGTGCGCCCGGCGGTGGCGATCACGGTGAGCGTGGCCAGCCCGACGGCCAGGGTCGAGACCTGGGTGCGGCCGGAGGCGACCAGCACGGTCAGGCTGGCCACGGTCGCGATCCCGGGCACCACCAGGGCCACCGGCCGGGCCCGGACGAGCACCGGCGCCGGAGCCGGCAGCACCCACCCCGCCATCAGGGTCATGCCGATCGGCCAGAGGACGTCGACCCAGCCGCCGAGCTCGTACCCGTCACTGGCCAGGGCGTAGGCCGAGAGGATGTCGACCCAGGCGAAGACCAGCAGTCCGGCCAGCAGGGCCAGCCAGTGCGTCCGGATCCGCCGGCCCTGCACCCCGGCGATCCCGAGCACGGCTGTGATCAGCAGCAGGTCGAAGATCGGGTAGACCAGGGCCAGATTGGCCAGCGGATGCCCGGTGGTCCGGCTCAGCACCCGGTCCAGCAGGACGGCGAGCACGGCCGAACCGCCCAGACCACCGAGCAGGCTGTCCAGCCAGACCGCCCCGCCGACGACCCGCAGCTCCCGGCGGACGGCCAGGGCCGTCGCGGTCAGGGCGAGCGGGTAGAAGGCGAGAAAACCGATGTCGGCGGTCGACGGGAAGGTCTGGTCGCCGCCGCGGGCGGCGTCCACGATGAAGATCAGGTCGCCGAGGGCGAAAACGGTCATGCCGACCGCGAACACGATCACCTCGGGACGGCGCGAGCCGGCCCTCCAGACCGCCACCCAGCAGAGCACGGCGGGCAGGGCCTCGGTGCCTCACCGAACACGCCGTCCACCCAGAACTCGAAGTTCGGGCCGTGGTGGAGCAGGCAGACCAGGTAGACGCCGATCAGCAGCCAGGTGCCGGCCTGCAGGGACACGGGGAGAGCGAGCCGGCCGGACACGCGTCCCACAACGCCCCCTCCCCCCTGACGGAAACCTCCCTGAGGTCTCGGATCTTGGTCGAGGTCACTTGAGGGACCGGCCGGGACCGACCTCGCCGATCACCCCGTTCCGGGTCAGTTCGGGCCGGTGGCGGACCAGATCCGCGCGCCCAGCGCGCGCAGCCGGGTGAGGACGGGAGTGCTGGGCCGGCGTCGGCGGGTGGCCGCCCGCACGAGCCGGCCCGGGCCCGCGACGTCCAGCCGCACGACCAGACAGGCGGCCAGGCCGAGCGCGGCGGCGATGCTGATCCAGGCCCAGAAGCCGGGGCGGTCGGCATTCGTGCTGAGCGAGGCGCCGATCCCGGCGGTCAGGCCCAGACCGGCCACCACGAACCGCAGCTGCACCCGCCGGCGCAGGCTGATCAGCACCCCGCCCAGGGCCACCAGGCCGGCGACGCCGCCCAGGGCGAACAGGGCGAGCACGGCCAGAACGGTGTCGAACGGCGCGGAACTGCTCTCGGCCAGCGGTTGCCGAACCGTCGGATCCGGCTCGACCTCCAGTACCGGCCCGATGTCGGGACCCGTCGGCCGATCGGGCTCGGCCCCGTTGTCCGGATCCGTCGGCCGATCGGTCTCTGCCGCGCGGTCGGGCTCGGCCGCGAGGTCGGGCTCGGCCGCGCGGTCGGGATCGGCCGCGAGGTCGGGATCGGCCGCGAGGTCGGGTGACGGCGGGACGATCAGGCGGAACTCGGGAATCTGGCTGAACGCCGAGACGGCTCGGGGGCTCGCCTCGACCGCGGCCTCGACCGCGGGCTCGGCGGCGGGCTCGGCGGCGGGCTCGGCGGCGGGCTCGGCGGCAGGAGCCGGCTCGGTGTAGGTGCTTCCGAGGATGTCGGCGGTGGTGAAGGCGGCCGCTTCGGCCGCGACCGCGGCCGAGCGCCGGCTGCGGCGCAGGCTCCGGGCCACCCGCCGGTCCGAGGAGGCGATCAGGGCCAGCAGCAGGATCAGCAGCAGCCCGATCACGATCGTCACCCGGTACGGGCGGCCCGGGGTGAACCGCAGGTCGATGGCACCTCCGACCCCGGCCGGCACGATCCAGGCCTGCTGCCAGCCGTCGATCCGCACGGTCGCCAGCCGGTGCCCGGCCAGGGTGGCCCGCCAGCCCGGGTTCCAGTTCTCGTGCACGATCACCAGCTGGGCCACCGCGGCGGCGTCCACGGTGACGATCCGGTGCTCGGAGCTGTCCTGGACCAGCCCGGCCGGCGCGGTCGTGGCCGGTGGCACCGGGGTGGTGGTGCCGTGCCGTTGGAACACCAGCTGCTGAGGCTCGAACAGTCCGGTCGCCAGCAGGCTCACGGTCACCGCGCCGGCGGCCAGGGGCGGCACCGGGTCGCACGGGATCATCGCCATCGGCCGGCGGCGCAGCACGTCGTCCCGGGTGCCGGAGACCCGGGTCCGGATCTCCTGCTCGCCGACGGTCAGTGGCGTACCGGAGCCGCACTTCAGCCGGACCGGCGTGTACCCGGCCCACTTGAGGCGGTACTCGTCGGCCCCCGGGATCACGATCTCGCTGGCCCCCACCGGCAGCACGGTGGCGAAACCGCTGGCCCGGTCGAGGGTCTGCAGTGGCGAGATGCCGGTGACGGCGATCGTCACCTGCTTGGCCCGCACGGCCGGGAAGTCCACCCAGCCGTCGGCGTCCGGGATCAGGGTCTGGGTCTGGCCGGCCACCGTGAGCTGCAGTTTCGACGGTTTGGAGGCCGCCAGCGACGGGTCGACCTGCCAGCGCAGCCGGTCGATCCGGCGCTTCTTGGGCCAGGCCACCACCAGGGTCGGGGTGGCGTCGGTGCTCGAAGCGATCCAGGCCGTGCCCGGGTCACGGTCGAGGGCGGCGTCCGGGCGCTCGGCCGGGTCGTCGGCCCGGCGGGAGGAGGCGATCGCCACCATGCTGCCCGGGGTGCGCAGCAGGGCGTCGGCCTCGGTGGTGGCGCGTACGCGGGCGGTCGCCCGGGCCGAGTAGTCGCCGCCGGCCGGCAGCTGGAGCACCCGGTCGAGATCGGTGTCCTCGCTCTGCTTCCGCAGCCGCGGCGAGCAGACCGCGTCGCCGGTGCTGAACACACAACTGTCGACGCCGTCCCGGGCGTTCTCCAGACTGATCGTCTCGGGCGCGCCGGACTGATCCTTCAGGGCCGGCAGCACCAGGTCGCGGCGGACGGTGATGCCGGGCAACGACAGGTTTCCGATCGAGACCGGCGCGAACTCCTCGCCCGGCCAGACCTTGGTCACGGTCAGCCGGAGCGTGCGGGTCGGCCCGCCGGGCACGGTGATCGACTGCGGCGACCCGAGCAGCCCGGCCGCCGAGCCGAGCGAGGTCGACTCGGCGCCGGTGTCGGTGCGCACCGACACCTGCGCGATCCGGGCGCCGCCCGGGCTCGAGGTGAGCTGGATCGTGGCCGGCAGCGAGACCGGCGCGGCGAAGGTCACCTCCAGCCACTGGCCGACCGAGTAGATGCTCGAGGTCCAGGACGTCGTCGGATCGCCGTCGACCGCGTGCCAGGCCCCGACCGAGCTGCCGGACTGGCTGGACGCGGTCACCCCGCTGATCCCGCTGTACCGGGCGGTGACCTCGGGGGCGGCGAACGGCAACCAGTCGTGAACGGCCCGGACCTGCTGGTAGGGCTGGGACGCCGTCAACGGCTCGGAGTAGTTGTCCCGGACCTGCGCGAAGTTGGCCTCCCGGCGTTGGATCGTGTCGGTGTCGACCAGCGGCGCCCCGGCCAGGGCGGTGGCCTGTGGGTCGCCGTTCAGCACCACCGGGCGGCCGTTCAGCCGGCCCGCCTCGGCCAGGGTGAGCAGGCTCTCCGGGCCGCCGGCCAGCCGCAGCGCGTCGGGCGCCCGCTCAACGTCCACCAGCCGGGTCGGGGAGTCCACCTGCCAGATCTCGATCTGCCGCTGCGGCACGTCGAGGCCGTCGTCGGCCACCCCGATCGTGTTCCGGACGCCGTGCAGCTCGGGCCCGAAGTGGGCGATCGGGCGCAGGCCGGGCGAGTCCTCGAGCGCGGCCCGGACGGTGACCGGCAGCGGCGGCGAGCCGGCCTGGAACGAGCGGATCAGGTCCGAGCGCAGCAGCACCCGGGAAATGCCGGCCCGGGCCAGGTACTCGGCCAGACCGGTCGAACCCCGGCCGGTCTCCAGCTGCTGCTCGACCGCGTTCAGCATCCGGATGTTGCCGGCTGACGACAGCGGGACGCCGGAGCGGGTGGACCAGGCGGTGCGGGCCAGCGCCTGGAACGGCTCGTCGTGCGGATCGCCCCAGGTACTGGTGGCGAACGAGGAGCCGGGCACGATCAGGGTGCGGCCGCCGTCGTCGTTGTGCCGGAGCCAGAGCGCGGCCTGGCTCCAGGCGTCCGGCACCTTGCGGAACCCCCCGAGGGCCGGCAACTGCCCGGCCAGCGCGGGCGCGGCGGTGCCGATCACCGCGCAGACGGCGATGAACCGCACCGCCGCCGGGCCGCGGGCCAGCCGGGGCAGCCCGGGCAGGGCGATGGCCGGCATCCGGACCCGGGACAGCGCATGGGCCAGGGCCAGGGTCAGCGGAACTCTCAGCACCAGATCGAACTTGTGGGTGTTGCGCAGCGGAGCGCCTACGCCGTCCAGGAAGGTCTGCAGGCCGGGCGCCCAGGGTGCGGTCAGCGGGCCGGTGTGGCCGGCGGTGAGCAGCACCAGGCCACCCAGGCAGCCGCCGATCAGGAACCGGCGGCTGGGCAGGTCGCGGCGCAGCAGCCCGAGCACCGCGATGGTGATCAGCAGCCAGCCGAGCAGGATCCCGACGGACGACGACAGCACCTCCCAGCCGGCCGGCCAGATCGGCTGCGGCAGCCGGAACCAGGCCACCCACTGTGTCGTCCCCCGGAAGGCGCTCGGCAGTTCGGCTTTCGAGGTACTGGCGGCCGAGCTCTCGACCCAGTCCAGGAACGGCGGGCTGTACCGGCCGAGCAGCAGCAGCGGGGCCAGCCACCAGAACGTGGCCAGCACCGCGGCGAACGCCCACCAGGCACTGAGCCGGCGCCGGAGCGGGCCCCGCTCGCGGGTCAGCAGCCACCAGATCGGCAACGGCAGGACGGCGCCGACGGCGACCGCGTTGACCCCGCCGCAGAGCGCGATCGCCACCCCGGAGCGGGCCGCCGCCCCGGACTCGCCGCCCGGCCGGACCTTGATCAGCGGCAGCAGCACCCAGGGGGCCATCGCCGTCGGCCAGGCCTCGATGCTGACCGGGCCGAGCTCGGTGATCATCCGCGGGCTGAGCGCGAAGGCCAGGGCGGCGATCACCTGGACGCCGTGCTCGCCCACCCCGAGTCGCTGGGCCAGCCGGTACATCCCGTGGAAGGCGACCAGCAGCACGAGGGCCCACCAGGCCCGCTGGACCACCCAGGCCGGCAGGTGCAGCAGGTGGCCGACGGCGTAGAACGGGCCCATCGGCACGAAGTAGCCGTAGGCCTGGTTCTGCAGCTGCCCGGAGTCGCCCAGCGGATCCCACAGGTGGGCCGCCCGCGCCAGGAAGTGCACCGGGTCGATGCTGAGGTCGGCCTTGGTGTCCTGCGCGATCTGGCCCGGGGCCTGGACGAACGTCAGCACGATCAGGGCCACGCTGACCGCGAGCAGGTGCATCCGGCGGCGGGCTCGCTCGGCCGCCGTCAGTTCGGTCACGGACAGCTCACCGGCGCCGCATCACGATCACGACGTTCCAGCAGGCCGTCTCGCGGACCAGCGGCACCCGGGCCATCCAGGTGGCCCAGTCCGGGTGGTAGCGCGGGCGGACGTCGAGCAGTTCGGCCGCGCCGGCCCGCTGCTGGTCCTTGGCCCAGCCGAGCATGCGGCCGGCCGAGACCGCGAACAGCGAGCGGCCGAAGTCGTTCTTGGGCCGGTGGCCGTGCTTGGCCGCGTACCGGTCGGCGGCCCGGTGCCCGCCGAGGAAGTGCCAGGGCGCGGTCTCGTGGCCGCCCCAGGGCGAGAGCCACGTCGTCCAGGAGAGCCAGACCAGGCCGCCGGGCCGCACCACCCGCAGCATCTCCCCCGCCATCGTCTCCGGCTCGGGCACGTGTTCCAGGACGTTGCTGGAGATGCACAGGTCGAGGCTCCGGTCGGCGAGCGGCAGAGCCAGGCCGGAGGCGCGCAGGAAACCTTCGGGGGCGCTGCCCCGGGCGCTCAGCTCGCCGACGTCCGGGTCGATCCCGGCGTAGTGGGCCCCGGCTGCGCGAAAGGCGTCGGCGAAGTACCCGGGGCCGCCACCGACGTCCATGATCGCGGCGCCGTCGAGGGCGGTGTACCGGGACACCTCGCGCACGGTGTCGGCGGCCAGCAGCGAGTAGAAGTGGTCCGGGTCGGTCTGCTCGACGGTGAACGCTCGCAGCAGGGCGACGCTCCGGGCCAGGCTGCCCCGGGGCGGGAGCGCGGGCCGCCGGGACGCGGCGGCGGACATCGGCGGCACTGACATGAACCCAGATGCTACCGGCGGGTAGCGCTGACCCCCGTCCAAGGCTTAGCGTCTCATCCACGTGGCCCACGCCACACGTTCCAAGAACCAGCCTGCACCCTACGACACACGACGGGAGCCCTGAATGCCGACAAGGCCGTTGCGCATCACGGTCCTGAACTGGCGGGACACCACCCACCCCGAAGGCGGGGGGTCGGAGCGGTACATCGAGCGGATCGCCACCGACCTGGTGGCCGACGGCTGCGAGGTCGAGGTGCTCTGTTCCCGCCACGCCGGCGTGCCCCGGCGGCTGCGCCGGGACGGCGTGCTGTTCCGGCACGCGGGCGGTCGCTGGACCGTCTACGCCCGGGCCCTGGCCACTCTGGTGCGCGAGCGGCTGGCCGGCGCGGGGCCGGACGTGATCGTCGACGTCCACAACGGGATCCCGTTCTTCGCCCGGCTGGTGGCCGGGTGCCCGGTCGTGGTGCTGGTCCACCACGTGCACCGGGAGCAGTGGGGCGTGGTGTTCGGCCGGACGCTGGCCCGGATCGGCTGGTGGCTGGAGTCCCAGGTCTCACCGCGGGTGCACCAGGGCTGTCAGTACGTGGCCGTCTCCGAGGTCACCCGGCGCGAACTGGTCGGCCTGGGCGTGCGCGAGGCCGCGGTCGCGGTGGTCCACAACGGGGCCCGGCCGGTGGCGCCGGACCAGCCCGACCGCGATCTCGAGCCAAGCCTGATCGTGCTGGGCCGGCTGGTGCCGCACAAGCGGGTCGAGCACGCCCTGCAGGTGCTGGCCGCGCTCGGGCCGGAGTTTCCCGGCCTGCGGTTGCGCGTGGTCGGGGACGGCTGGTGGCGGCAGGAGCTCCAGGACGAGGCGGCCCGGCTGGGCGTGGCCGACCAGGTGACGTTCACCGGGTTCATCGACGAGAACGCCAAGGAGGAGCTGCTGGCCCGCTCCTGGCTGATGCTCGCGCCGTCCGTGAAGGAAGGGTGGGGCCTGATGGTAATCGAGGCCGCCGCCCACGGCGTTCCGGCCCTGGCCTACCGCAGCGCCGGTGGGCTGGCCGAATCGATCGACGACGGCCGGACCGGCCTCCTGGTCGACGACCTGACCGAGCTCGTCGACACGACCCGGGCGCTGTTGCTGGACCACACCCACCGGGCCGAGCTGGGCGAGGCGGCCCGGGCCCACGTGGCCGGCTTCAGCTGGCGGACCGCGTCGACGTCCATGCACCTGCTGCTGCGGCGGGCGGCCAACCGGCTGCCGGCCACCTCGGTGATCGACCCGACCGCCGCCCCCGCTCCCCGCGGTGTCGACCTGCGCACCGCCGAACCCGACCGGATCATCGACCTGCGCTCCCCGCGCGGGGTCGTGGCCGACCCCGGCGAACCGGACTGAGAGCCACCCGAGGGCGAGCAAACAGAAGGACGCCGGATCAGCGAGTGATCCGGCGTCCTTCGGTGGTTCTGAGGTCAGTTGTTGCCGTACTGCACGTCCGCACCGGACAACTGGGCGGATCCGGAGTCGGGCGGGGCCGAGTGAACGATCTGAACCGCTGCCCCGACCGCCGCCGCGCCGCCGATCAGCGCCGCCACGATGGGGGCGATCACCGCGAGGGTGATTGCGCCGCGGTCCTTACCATGCACCGTCATCGTGCCTCCTGGTCACCGTCACCTTTGCTACTCGGGAGTACGATAGCACTCGGTGACTGTGACGTCTGCCTCATACCCAGCAAACCATCCAGCAACGGACAAGGTCTGCTCACCGGCCGGCGGATCGAGCGAAAGCGCAGTTTAGGACAGTTCGAGCAGGCAATCGGCGGCGGCGATCAGGACCGGGTCGTGGGTGGCGACCAGCACCGCCGGGCCGGAGCGGGTCAGGGCCAGCAGCGTGCTCGCCATTAGCTCGGCCGAGGCCTCGTCGAGCTGGGACGTCGGCTCGTCCAGCACCAGCAGGGCCGGCCGGACGGCGATCGCCCGGGCCACCGCCAGCCGCTGGCGCTCGCCTCCGGACAGTCCCGACACCGGGCGTCCGTCGACGCCGGTCAGTCCGCTCAGCCCGAGCCGGGCCAGCAGCGCCGCCCCGGCGGCGCGGTCGGGGGCCAGACCGCGGGCGGCCCGGGCCAGGTCGAGGTTGGCCGAGGCGTCGGCGGTGCCGGCCAGGTGGATCTGCTGCAGGACCACAGCGCTGCCGCCGGCCCGAGCCCGGGCCAGCTCGGCCCGGCTCAGGTCGGTCAGATCGGCGCCGTTCAGCCTGACCCGGCCGGCGTCCGGGCGCTGCAGGCCGAGCAGGATCCGCAGCAGCGTGCTCTTGCCCGCCCCGGAGCGGCCCGCGACCACGGTCAGCTGCCCCCGGCGGACCGACAGGTCGAGGCCGGCGCCGGCCGAGCCGATCACGACCCGGCCGTCGTAAGCCACCACCACACCGGCGAGCTCGGCGATCGGGTCCGTCCCGATCGAGTCCGTCCTGATCGGCTCCAGCCGCTCGAGCGGGAGGACGCCGCCGGCGAGCTGGAGCGCACCGTCCGACTCAGCCGGCTCCGTATCACCGGGCTCAGGAGGTTGGCCACCGGACTCCGGACGCAGCAGGACGCCGCCGTCCGCCGCCTCGACCGTGAGCTGCGAGCCCAGACCGGGGCGCAGCGGCGCCGGCAGCCGGATCCAGCCCCGGGAGTCGACCACCAGCGCCTCGCGCACCGGCTCCACCGGGCCGGCGGAGTCGGCCGAGCCGGTGCCGGAACGGCCGGCCGGGCGCCAGGTCTCGCTGATCCGGCCGTCGCGGATCCGGACCACCCGGTCGGCCACCGCCGCCGCCCGGTGATCGTGGCTGACCAGCACCAGGGTGGCCCCGGCCTCGGCGACCGCGGCGTCGAGCAGGGCGTAGACGGCGTCGGCCGAGGCCAGGTCGAGCTCGCCGGTCGGCTCGTCGGCCAGGACCAGCCGCGGGCCGTGAGCCACCGCGGCGCAGACCGCCACCCGCTGCCGCTGCCCGCCGGACAGGGTGCCCAGCCGGCGGCCGGCCAGATCGGCCAGGCCGAGCCGGTCGAGGCAGGCCAGTCCCTGGGCCCGGGCCACCGACCGGGACGCTCCGCCGATCCGCAACTGCAGGCTGACGTTGGCCAGCACGTCGAACTCCGGGCGCAGCAGCCGCCAGGCGTCCTGGTCGATCTGGCCGAGCGCGCTCGAGCGCCAGGCCGCCAGTTGCCGGCGGCCGGCCGTGGCCAGGTCGAGTCCGGCGACGACGGCCCGGCCGGCCGCGAGCCGTTGCTCGCCGACCAGAGCCCGCAGCAGCGTCGTCTTGCCCGAACCGTTCGGCCCGTGCACGACCAGCCGCTCCCCCGCCGGCACGACCAGGCTCAGGCCACGCAGCGCGGCCACCGCCCCGCCGTCGGCCAGCGGGTGCAGGCAGAACGCGTCCTGGACGTCGACGGCGTTCGGCGCCGGATCCGAGGTCGGGATCGAGGTCGAGGTCGAGGTCGAGGTCGAGGTCATGGTCAGCGCCCTCCGGTCGACGGGGCCGGCAACGGTGCCCGGAAGGACGAGAGCGCGACCACCCCGGACACCACCAGGGCCAGAGCCAGGGCGATCAGCACCGTCGGCAGGGCGGTGGCCAGGCCGGTCAGCGCGACCAGCGGGGGCTGGGCCTGCTGGGCCCCGGCGGTGATGTCGACCAGCCGGGCCGTGAGCCTGGTCAGCACCAGGCCGCCGACGACGCCGACCGGCACCGCCAGCACCGCCACCAGCACCGCGCGCACCCACAGGCCCTGCCGCAACGCCCGCGGCTGCACCCCGTTGGCCTCCCAGGCGTAGAGCTCGTCGGCGTCCTCGATCCGCTCCCCGACCACCAGCAGCACCAGGGCCGCCAGCGCGACCACCATGGTCAGGTACGCGACCAGGCGTAGCAGCGAGATGGCGCCCCGGGCCACCGGATCGGTCCGCAGGCCCTGTTCGAGGTCGGCCGCCCACTGCACCTGCAGGCCGCCGAACGCCGGCCCGGCCAGCGCCGTGCGGGCGGTGGTCGCGGCGGCCGGCGGCAGGTTCAGCCAGAGCTCGCCGGGCTGGCCCGCGCCCGGGGTGGTCCGGCTGAGCAGGGCCGCCAGCGCGCTCCGGTCGGCCAGCACGAACCGCCCGCTCACGGTCGGGAACCGGTCCAGGGTGGCGACCACCCGGGCCGGCACCGCCACACCGTTCAGGGTGAGCGTGATCAGCGGCCCGTCGGCGGCCGTGGCCGGGTCGGCCGCCACCGGCAGCGGCAGACCGGACTCGGCCGACCCCGGCCCGGCCGGGCGGGCGGTGGCGACCAGGGTGCTGGCGATCAGGCGGTAGTCGAGGACGGCCCGCGCACCCTCACCCGAGACCACCAGGCCGGTCGCCGTCCAGCCGGACCAGGGCCGGGCCACCGGGTCGCCGCCGTCGACGCTGAGACCGCCCAGGTCGATCCGGCCGGCCGGCACCGCCTTGCTCGTGGTGCTCTCGCCGAGCGAGTGCTGCCGGTGGGTGGCCTGGTCGACCGGCTGGCTCAGGCTCAGCTCGGTCAGCGACCAGGGCCCGGTGCCGGCCGACCCGGCCGGCAGGGCGCCGGTCAGGGTGGTACCGGCAGCGTCGGCGGTGAGGTCGATCGAACGCTGCCGGCCGTCGTCCGCCTGCACCCAGGCGGTGACCGCGATCAGCGGCAGCGGCGCGCCGAGCGCGATCCGCACCTGCCGGCCGGCGGGCAGCACCACCCCGGCCGCACGCACCGCGACGTGGACGGCGCCGGCCACCGCACCGGGCGACGACCGGCCGACCACGTCGGGCCAGCGCCGGATCAGCGGCAACGCCGCCGGATCGACGCCGACGAACTGGACCACCTCGGCCTGTTGGGAGCCGGCCCGGATCGCCCCGGCCTGCCGCAGCACCGGTTCGACCGTGGCGCCCGGGGCCACCGCTCGGTATCCGGCCGCCGAGGCCTGCGTGAGCACCGGCGTCAGCCCGCTGCCGGGCTGAATCCGCGCATCCAGCGGGACGACGAAAGTGGCCTGGTCGGCCGCCCCCCGCAACAGGGTTGAGCGGTACGAGGCGGCGAACCCGGTGGCCCCGACGGCGGCGGCCAGCAGGCCGACGGTCGCCGCGGCCAGCAGCGGCCGGGCGGCGATCCCGGCGATCCCGAGGCGCGGGCCGACCATTCGCCGGGGCAGCACCCGGAATCCGGCCTGCAGCGCCCAGGGCCAGGCCCGGGCCGCGATCAGCCCGACCGTGAGCAGCACCAGGGCCGGCAACAGGATCAGCAACGGATCGCTGCCGCCGGTCGCGTCGCCGCCCCGGGACACGGCCAGCCCCACGGCCACCAGCCCGGCCAGCACGGCCACGGTCAGGGAGCGCCAGCCGGCCCGCTGCTCGACCGGGGCCGGGCGGGCGCTGCGCGGCCAGAGGGTCAGCATCAGCAACCCGAAGGCCGCCACGGCCAGCAGGCCTTCGGCGGCCAGGGCCGAGGTGAGCACCGGCCCCAGGCTCGATCCGATCGGCAGCCCGCCCCGGCCGAGCTGGACCGCGGCCGCACCGACCCCCAGCAGCAGGCCCGCGACCAGGGCGACCACGCTGATCAGGGCCGCTTCGCCGGCCACCACGAGGCGGATCCGGAGCTCGCGCAGGCCCCGGCGGCGCAGGGCGGTGACGAACCGGGCCTGGTTCGGCCGCAGGGCCGCCCCGCCGACCAGGGCCGCCCCCAGCAGCAGCACGGCGCAGCTGCCGGCCAGCAGGCCGAACCGGCCGGCCGACAGGTCGGCCCGGTCGGCCTGATCGCGGATCACGGAGTCGGGCGTGGTCAGGGCCAGGCCCTGCGGGGCCAGCTCGAGCCGGTCGGCGGAGGCGATCGCGGCCGCGATCCAGTGCTCGACGCCCTGATCGCGGATCTGGGCCTGATCGAGTGGGGCGACCCAGCCGTAGGCCCGCTGGATCAGGCCCAGCGGCTGGTTCGCGGCCACGGCGTCCACCCCGTCGCCGATCAGGACCGTGTTCGCGCCGGGGTCGAAGGCGCCGGTGAGCAGCAGCGGATCGGTCCGCACCCCCTGGCCGACGACGACCAGCCCGTAGCCCGAGCGCAGCACCGGCGCCTGGCCCCTGACGCCGATCGCCAGCACCTCGCACCGGGCCGGGGTGCAGGTCCGGGGCAACCGGCCGCTGGTGACCCGCACCGCCGAGGCCAGCTGATCGGCCCCGGCCAGCACGAACGACTGGCCGGCACTGTCGGCCAGCTCCTTGAACGCGACCTCCCGGCGCACCGGCAGGGTGACCAGAGTGCGCAGCTCGCGCCGGGCCACGGTGTCGGCCGAGGCCGACTCGGTGGCGTCCAGGAAGCCGTTGTGGGAGACGATCACGCTGCGCTCGCCCGCAGGCAGCCCGGACAGGCCCCGGCCCAGCGCGCCGTCCGCCGTGACAATGGCCGAGGCGCTGACCACCACCGGGATCAGGGCCGCCGTGGCCAGTGCGGCCACCACGGCGAGGTGACGACCACCGGCGGCCCGCACCCGCGACCCGATCAGGGCGAGGGTGACGGAGGCCATAACCGGTAAGATAGCAGTTACTGGTTACCCAATTGGTGGAGTCACCGACGGATCGGGAGGGAGCAGCGGATGTCCAACCGGATGGTGGACGGCGTGCTGGTGCCTCTGCCGGTGGCCGGCCAGGCCGCGCTCGACTTCTGCAACACCCGGGCCGGCTGGAGCAGCCCGCAACCGAGGGAGTACCTGGTCGGGCCCGAGGTGCTGACCGTGTGGGCGCGCGAGGCCGGCCTGATCGGCGGGCCCGACGCCGAGCGACTGATCGCCGAGGCGAAGCGCGCGCCGGGGCCGGCGACGGCCGTGCTGAACCGGGCGCTGGCGCTGCGCGAAGCCCTCTACCTGGCCTACCTGAACCGGGCCGACGCCGCCGACTGGCAGCTGATCTCGACCGAGGCGGCCGCCGCGCGCAGCGCCTCGGTGCTGGTGCCGGGAACAGCCGGCCACCCTGCCGGCTGGCGGCCGGCCACCGGCGGCCTCGACCTACCGCTGCTGGCGGTCGCCGAGGCCGCCGCCGCGCTGCTCACCGGGCGGCTGGCCGGCACGGTCAGTGCCTGCCCGGGAGCCGGCTGCGGCTGGCTGTTCAGCGACCCCCGGGGCCGGCGGCGCTGGTGCTCGATGGCCGTCTGCGGTAACCGGGCCAAGGCCCGCCGTCATCGCTTGTCGGTCTGAGCCGGCCGACCCCCAGGGTCAGCAGCGCCGCCAGCCACAGCAACCCGGCGGACAGCTGGCCGCCGATCACCCCGACCGCCCGGCCGGTGGCCGGGTGGGGTGCGGCCGGCAACGGCCCGGGCGCCCGCACCAGGGTGAGCTGAGGCCCGTCCAGCACCGTGGTCCAGCCGGCCGGCAGGGCCGGCAATCGGCCCGGCGTCCCGCGCTCGATCAGCACCCAGCCGATCGACAGGGAGCGCAGGGTGCCGGCGCTGAGCCCTCCGTCGGCGAGGTCGGCGGCGATCGCCCTGGCTCCCAGCCCCTCCTCCGGCAATCGGCGCCCGGACACGGTCAGCGCGTCGGACACGATGCTCTGCCGGGGCAGCAACCGCGGTGCCGGGTCGAGCACCGGGTCGGGGCCGCTCCAGGCGAACACCCGGAACGGCTGCCAGGGCAGCACCAGCACCCGGGCCCGGTCGGGCGAACCGTCCAGCACGGTGCGCAACTGGGCCCACTGGGCCGGGTAGGTCCGGGCCCTCAGCCGCCCGTCGAGACCACCGGCCAGGTCGGGCATCGACGCCACCAGCAACAGGGCCGCGAACAGGACGACGCCGACCGCTCGCAGTCCGCCCCCGACCTCGCGCTCGGCCACCACCTCGGCCCTGCCGACCCGGGCGGCCAGCTCGCTCACCCCCAGCCCGCAGAGCACCGCGATCAGCACCGCCGGCAGGGCCAGCCAGCGATGGCCGTCGCGCAGCAGCGCCGCTCCTGGCAGCAGGTCGGTCAGCCGGTCGAGCAGCCACCGGCCGCCGGGCAGCACCGGGAGCACCGCGACCAGGTAGCCGATCGCGCCGGCGCCCGCCCCGGCCAGCAGCTCGGCCCGCCGGCCGGCCCGCCACAACCGCCGGACCGCGGGCAGCCCGGCCGCGGCCAGCCCCAGCAGCAGCACGGTGCTGACCCGGGCCAGCACGGTGTCGCGGCTGGCCGGCAACGCGGACTGGTTCCACATCCCGGCCAGGCCGGCGGCGTCCACCAGCCGGCCCCACCCGGTCTCGGACCGCAGCGCGAAGGCGGTCAGCCCGGCGTCCGCACCCGTACCTGGGCCCGTACTCGTACCGGCGAACCCGGGCGCCATCAGCCCCGCGACCAACCACGGCAACTGCAGGACGACGATCGAGGCCAGCCCGGAGCCGACCCGTCGAGCCGGTCCCGCGCGGCCCCCCGAACCCGCGCCGACACCGGCGGCCAGTCCCGCGACCGCGGCGATCACACAGAGCACACCCCCACCCGGCGTGAGCGACCCGAACCCGACCGCCACGGTGAGCCCGGCCCAGGCCTGGACCGCACCCCGGAGGCCACCGGTCCCCCGGCCCAGCGCCCGGCCGGCCACCGCCACCCAGGGCAGCGCCCCGTAGGCGAACAGGTGCGGAATGTGCCCGATCGCCAGCTGTTCCAGCACGAACGGGTTCCACTCGGCCACCAGCAGCGCGAACAACCGACCGGGCAGCGGCGCCGGGGTCAGCATGGCTGCGCCCCAGCCGGCCAGGGTCAGCGCCAGCAGGCCCAGCACCTGGGTCAGCACCGGGCCCGGGATCACCCGGGCCAGGACGGCGGTCGCGGCATCCAGCGGGATCGCCCGGGGCAACCGGTCGCCGAGCCCGAGCGCGTCCTCGCCGAGCACCGGGTGCGGCACCGAGACCAGGTCGAAACGCAACGGGAAACCGGGCCTCAGCATCGGCCCGTAGATCACCGCCGCCACGGCCAGGCTCATTCCGGCGAACCAGCCCGGCCGGCTCCCCGGCCCGGCCGCAGCCGGATCGGTCAGTGAGCCGCCTCGTGCCATGACCGGCCGACCCCGACCGAGACGTCGAGCGGGACGGTCAGTTCGGCCGCGCCGGCCATCGACGCGCGAACCAGCTCCTCGACCGTTTCGCGCTCCCCCGGGGCCACCTCGAGCACCAGTTCGTCGTGCACCTGCAGCAGCATGCGCGAGCCGAGGCCCTGTTCGGTCAGGCGGCGGTCGAGGTCGAGCATCGCGACCTTGACGATGTCGGCGGCCGACCCCTGGATCGGCGCGTTCAGGGCCATCCGCTCGGCCGCCTCCCGGCGCTGGCGGTTGTCGCTGGTCAGGTCGGGCAGGTAGCGGCGGCGGCCGAGGATCGTCTCGGTGTACCCGGTCTTGCGGGCCTCGACGACGACACTGGCCAGGTAGTCGCGCACACCGCCGAACCGCTCGAAGTACTCCTCCATCAGCCCGCGGGCCTCCTCGGCCGAGATGTTCAGCTGGCGGGAAAGCCCGAACGCGCTCAGCCCGTAGGCCAGCCCGTACGACATCGCCTTGATCTTGGACCGCATGGCTGAGGTGACGTCGGCGGGCTCGACCCCGAACACCCGGCCGCCCACGAACCGGTGCAGGTCCTCGCCGGAGCGGAACGCCTCGATCAGGCCCTCGTCGCCGGAGAGGTGAGCCATGATCCGCATCTCGATCTGCGAGTAGTCGGCGGTGAGCAGGCTCTCGTAGCCCGGCCCGACCACGAAGACCTCGCGGATCCGGCGGCCCTCGTCGGTTCGGATCGGGATGTTCTGCAGGTTGGGATCGGTGCTGGAGAGCCGGCCGGTGGCCGCGATGGTCTGCATGTAGGTGGTGTGGATCCGGCCGTCGTCGGCCACCGCCTTGAGCAGGCCCTCGACCGTCTGCCGCAGCTTGGAGGCATCGCGGTGGCGCAGCAGGTGCAGCAGGAAAGGGTGCTCGGTGCGCACGTAGAGGTCCTGCAGGGCCTCGGCGTCGGTGGTGTAGCCGGTCTTGGTGCGCTTGGTCTTGGGCATGCCCAGCTGGTCGAACAGCACCACCTGGAGCTGCTTGGGCGAGCCCAGGTTCATCTCGGTGCCGATCACCTCGAACGCGGCCTTGCCGGCGTCGGCCACCGCGGTCGCGAAGTAGCTCTCCAGCTCGCTGAGGGCCTCGAGGTCGATCGCGATGCCGTGGCGTTCCATCCGGCGCAGCACGGTGACCAGCGGCAGCTCGAGCTCGGCCAGCAAGCGGGTGGCTCCCCGCTCGGTCAGGTCGGCCTGCAACGACAGCCAGAGGTCGATCACGGCCCGGGCCCGGACCATCGCCGCCTCGGCCTCGGCCCCGCCGTCGCTCTCGCCCTCGTCGATCATCAGGGTGAGCTGGCCGTCGTCCTCGGACTCGGCCTTGAGCTGCCGGCCGAGGTGGCGCAGGGTGAGGTCGGCCAGGTCGTAACTGCGCTGGTCGGGCAGGCAGAGGTAGGCGGCCAGGGCCGTGTCGCCGATCACCCCGGCCACCGGCAGGCCGCGATCCTCCAGCGCGGCCAGCGGGCCCTTGGCGTCGTGCAGCACCTTGGGCCGGGCCGGGTCGGCCAGCCAGTCGGCCACCGCGCCCAGGGCCACGTCGTCGGCCGAGACCAGATCGACGAAGGCCGCCGCCCCGACCGTCTCGGTCGACCCCTCGACTGGTTCGGCGGCGGCGATCGCGATCGCCAGCGCGTCGCCGCGGCCGGCCCGCCAGCTGCCGACCACGTGCACCCCGACGGTGGCGCCGGCGTGCTGTTCGAGCCAGCGCGCGACGGCCGCTCCCTCGAGCTGTTCGGTGGCCAGTTCGAAGCCGCCCTCGGCCTCGGGCTCGGGGGTGGTCAGGGTGGCGAACAGCCGATCGCGCAGGATCCGGAACTCCAGGCCGTCGAAGACCCGGTGCACCTCTTCCCGGTCCCAGGCCGGCAGCCGCAGGTCGTGCGGGCCGAGCGGCAGCGGCAGGTCGCGCAGCAGCCCGTTGATCTGCCGGTTGAGGATCACCTGGGCCAAGTTGTCGCGCAGGCTCTGACCGGCCTTGCCGGTGATCCGGTCGACGTTGGCCACGATGCCGTCGAGGTCGCCGTACAGGCCGATCCACTTGGCCGCCGTCTTCGGGCCGACCCCGGGCACCCCGGGCAGGTTGTCGCTGGTCTCGCCGACCAGCGCGGCCAGATCGGGGTACCTCTCGGGCAGCAGGCCGTATTTGTCCTCGACCGCGTCTGGCGTCATCCGGGCCAGGTCGGAGACCCCCTTGCGCGGGTACAGCAGGGTGACGTTCTCGTTGACCAGCTGCAGGCAGTCACGATCGCCGCTGGAGATCAGGACCTCGAACCCTTCGGCGTCGGCCTGGGTGGCCAGGGTGGCGATGATGTCGTCGGCCTCGAAACCCTCCGACTCCAGCATCGGCACCCGCAGCGCGGCCAGCACCTCCTTGATCAGCGAGACCTGGCCCGAGAACTCGGCCGGCGAGCTGCTGCGGTTGGCCTTGTACTCCGAGTACGTCTCGCTCCGGAAGGTCTGCCGGGAGACGTCGAAGGCCACGGCCACGTGATCGGGTGCCTCGTCGCGCAGCACGTTGATCAGCATTGAGGTGAAGCCGTAGACGGCGTTCGTCACCTGCCCGGTGGTGGTGGAGAAGTTCTCCACCGGCAGCGCGAAGAACGCTCGGTAGGCCAGCGAATGACCGTCGACCAGCAGGAGGCGGGGGCGCTGAGTGGTGGACCCAGCCGTCGTTGTCTGACTCACGCCTGACACCCTATGCGGCATGTCCGACAACCAGGCCGACGCCGACGTCACCACCGCCCCCGAGTCCGGACCGACCGGCACCGGGACGCGCGCGGGCTCCTTCGAACTCAGCGGGATCATCACCTCGCCGCTGATCGACGCGATGCGAATCACGATCACCCACGCCACCCCTGAACTGCTGGTCGCGACCATGCCGGTGGAGGGAAACACCCAGCCCTACGGCCTGCTGCACGGCGGCGCGTCCTGCGTGCTGGCCGAGACCCTGGGCTCGGTCGGGGCGGCGATGCACGCCGCCCGATCGGGCAAGATCGCGGTCGGCATCGACATCAACGCCACCCACCACCGCGGCGTCCGGGAAGGTCTGGTCACCGGGACGGCGCGCCCGCTGCAGCTCGGCGGCTCGCTGGCCAGTTACGAGATCGTGATCGAGGACGACGAGGGACGGCGGGTCTGCACCGCCCGGCTGACCTGCATGCTGCGGCCGGCCCCGGCCGCGAGCTGACCTTCCGGCCCGAGGATCAGGCCGGCCGGGCGCTGCTGCCGTCGCGGAGCTCGCCGAGCCCGGCCGGGTGCTGGCCGTCGCCGGGAGTGGTCAGGTCGGCGTCAACCATGCCGATCCCGGGCCGTCGCGAGCGGGCCCGCAGCGAGCGGCGGCGCGAGAGCAGGTCTTCCAGGGCGCCGCGGTGGTGCTCCCCGCCCAGCCGCCGGCGCAGCGCGGCCGTGCTGACCGAGCGGCGGACGATCACCGGGGCGAAGCCGAGCCGGGCGAAGAACCGGTGGGTCTCGCGGGCCCACGGCGTCACGCTGGACACGATCTGCTCGGCTCCGCTGCGCTCGGCCCGGGTCGCGACCTGGGCCAGCATGGCCCGGGCGACGCCGTGCCGGCGTTCGTCGACCGAGACGAACAACTGGTCGATGGAGATCGAGGGCTGGTCGACCATGAAGGTCAGCGGTGTCTCGCGGAAGATCAGGAATCCGGCCGGGCGGCCCTCCCGGCGGGCCAGCAGCACCTGGATCTGACCGGCGGTCAGCGCCTCGGTCAGCCGGGTCGCGATCTGCTCGGGCGAGGCGGCGGGCCGGCCCATCCGGCTGATCTCGTCGCGGCCCCGGGCCATCAGGTCGAGCACCTCGCCCAGCTCGTCGACCGACGCACGACGCACCTCGACCACCGAGCGTGCCACGGATCCTCCTCGCGACCATCGACAGCGAACGTGCGGATGCACGAGCAAACGCCCGGTTGCGTCCGTTAAGCCGAGCTTAGGGCCATCGCCCGGCTCAGGGAAACGCCTCACCCCAATCCACCCGTCAACGGCCGTGCGCCCCAGAAATCACTCAATTACCGGCCTGGCTGGCCACGGGCAAAACAGCAGGCCGGGAGCATGCTGGAACCTGCTCCAGCGCACTCCCGGCCAGGCGGGCGAGATAACTCAGGCGGGCTTGACCGATCAGCCGCCGAGGTAGGCCTTGATCACCTCGTCGTCGTGGAGCAGATCGCGGGCCAGGCCCTCGGTCTTCAGCCGGCCCGACTCGAGCACGTAGGCGTAGTCGCCGATCCGTAGCGCGGCCAGCGCGTTCTGCTCGACCACCAGAACGGTCGTGCCCTGGTCGCGGATGGTCCGGATGGTGTCGAAGATGAGGTCGACCAGCACCGGGGCCAGCCCCATCGAGGGCTCGTCCAGCAGCAGCAGGGTCGGGCTGCCCATCAGGGCCCGGCTGACCGCCAGCATCTGCTGCTCGCCGCCCGACATGGTGCCGGCCTTCTGCGAGATGCGTTCCTTCAGCCGGGGGAACAGATCGAGCACCCGCTCCTTGTCGGCCGCGATCTCGGCCTTGTCGGTGCGCAGGTAGGCGCCCAGGTCGAGGTTCTCCTCGACCGTCATCCGGGGGAAGATCCGCCGGCCCTCGGGCGACTGGCAGATCCCCTCGCCGACGACCTTGTGCCCGGGCATCCCGATCAGCGACTTGCCCTGGAAGACGACGTCACCGGTCTTGGGCTTCAGCAGGCCCGAGATGGTGCGCAGCGTCGTCGACTTGCCGGCTCCGTTGGAGCCGATCAGGGTGACGATCTCGCCCGGCTTGACCGACAGCGAGACGCCCTTCACGGCCGCGATGTTGCCGTAGTAGACGTTGAGGTCGGTGACCGTCAGCATGTCCTCGCCGGTCTTGCGCGCCTTGACCGGGGCCGTGCTCGAAGTGCTCACAGGTCTTCTCCGTAACCGTCGGTCCCGGTCTTGCCCAGGTAGGCCTCGATCACGTGCGGGTCGGCCCGCACCTCGGCCGGCAGTCCTTCGGCGATCTTCTTGCCCCGGTCGAGCACCGTGATCCGCTCGCTGACCTGCATGACCACGCTCATGTCGTGCTCGATCAGCAGGACCGAGACGTCGCGGTCGCTGCGCAGCCGCCGGACGAAGTCGACGAACTGGGCCGACTCCTGCGGGTTCATGCCGGCGGTGGGCTCGTCGAGCAGCAGCACCTTCGGCCGCAGCCCCAGAGCCCGGGCCACCTCGAGCCGGCGCTGGTCGCCGTAGGAGAGGTTGCGGGCGTAGTCGTCGGCGGTCTTGCCGATGCCGACGTAGTCGAGCAGCTCGCGGGCGAACTCGCGGGCCTCCCGCTCCTCCCGGCGCTGCCGGGGGGTGCGCAGCACGGTGCCGACGATGCCCGACTTCATGTGCGAGTGCATCGCGACCATGACGTTCTCTTCGGCCGTCATCTGGTTGAACAGCCGGATGTTCTGGAACGTCCGAGCCAGACCGATGGACGCGATCTTGTGAGGCGGCAGGGCGGTGACGTCCCGGTTGTTCAGGACGACGGAGCCGCTGGTGGGCCGGTACAGCCCGGTCAGCACGTTGAAGAAGGTGGTCTTGCCGGCGCCGTTGGGGCCGATCAGGCTGACCACCGACTTCTCCGGCACCGTGAACGTCACGTTGTCGACGGCGACCAGGCCGCCGAACTTGATCGTGATGTTGTTGGCACTGATCGCGTTCGGTACCGCGGTCGTCTGCTCCGGCAGGGTGGCGGTCATTTGTGCGTCGTCCCTTCGGCCGCGGTCTCCTCGAACGTGCCTTCCATCTCGGCCCCGAGCGACTCGATCTCGCCCCGTTCCGGTTCTTGAAGAACCATCTTGGTTCGAGTCTCCGGGATCAGACCCTCCCGGCGGAACAGCATGAAGAAGATCAGCACCGCACCGAAGATCAGGAAGTTGTGCGAGGGGAAGTTCACGTGGGTACGGAAGGCGCTGTTGAACGCCTCGCCGCCCTGAGCCAGACCGGTCGAGTTGACCCAGGCCAGGCCGAGCGCGCCGACCGTGACGCCCCAGACGTTGCCCATCCCGCCGAGCACGACCATGGCCAGCAGGGTGATCGACACGGAGAAGTTGAACCGGTCCGACAGCACGCCGCCGACGTGAACGGCGTAAGCCACGCCGCCCAGACCACCGAATGACGCGCCGACCGCGTAGGCCGACAACTTGGTCCGCATCAATGGCACACCCATCATGCTGGCCGCCAGCTCGTCCTCGCGGATGGCCAGCCACGCCCGGCCGAGCCGGCCCTCGCGGATCCGCAGCGACACGAACATGCAGAACGCCGCCAGCCCGCAGAACACGACGAACTTGCCGGTCAGGTTGAAGACGCCCAGCGTGTCCGGCACCCCCGGGATCAGCCGGAACGGCCCGGTGCCGATCAGGTCGACCGGGGTGATGCCCTTGGTACCGTTGGACACGTTGTATTTGCCGTGCGGGCCGATGTGCTCACCGTTGACGAAGAACTGCGGCACGATCTCGCCGAAGCCGAGCGTGACCAGGGCCAGGTAGTCGCTCTTCAGACGCAGCGTCGGAGCACCGATCAAGACGCCGAAGAACGCGCAGATCAGGGCCGCGATCGGCAGCACCAGCCAGAAGCTGATGTGGATGCCCTGATCCTGCCCGGGAAACGGATTTCCGAAGAAGTTGAACTTGAGGTTCGCCCAGCCCGGAGCGACCTGGAAGGCGAATGGCGCCATCAGCCAGCCGGCCACGTAACCACCGATAGCCCAGAAGGCGACGTAGCCGAGGTCGAGCAGGCCGGAGTAGCCGACCACGATGTTCAGCCCGAGAGCGAACACCACCCAGAGCACCGCCTCGTTGACCGCCGACATCGGCAGCCAGTCCTGGAAGGCGCTCTGAACGCCTTCACCGGCGTCCGGGAGGATCCAGCGGTAAAGGATGAAGATGAAGACGGCCAGGGCGAAGAAGCCGATCGGCCAGGCCCTGGACGTGCGGGTGATCCGGGCCGGGGCCGGCGGTTTGGCGTCGATCACCTCGGGCGGGGTGGCGGTGGCGTCCATGTCACACCTTTTCTGTCGTCGGCGTGCCCAGGAGTCCCTCGGGCTTGAAGACCATCACCAGGATCAGGATCGTGAAGACGACGGTCTGCGACCAGTGCTGGCCGAAGCCCACGCCGTCGTTGATGCCCTGGATGATGCCGATCAGCACGCCACCGACCACGGCTCCGTTGAGATTACCGATTCCGCCCAGAACCGCGGCGGTGAAGGCGATCAGACCGAGCTGGAAGCCGGAGTCGTAGCGCGTCGTGCCGACCGACTCCAGGTAGAGCAGACCAGCCGCACCGGCCATCGCACCGCCGAGGGCGAAGGTGAAGGAGATAGTGCGGTCGACGTCGATGCCCATCAGGCGGGCCGCGTCCTGGTCCTGGGCCGTGGCCCGCATGGCCTTGCCGGCCCGAGTTCGGGTGACGATGTAGGTCATCAGCAGCAAGAGCGGGATCGTGACTCCGACGACGATCACGGTGGTCCACTGGACCCTGACGTCACCGATGTTGAACGACCGGTCGCCGAGCACGGTGTCCCACTGCTTCGGGGTGGATGCCGTCATGAACGGGCGCTGACCGAACCACTGGTAGGCGAAGCTGAGGCCGACCGCCGTGATCAGCGGGGCCAACTTCGGCGCCCGGCGCAACCGGCGATAGGCCACCCGCTCGGCGGTCACGTTGAGCGCGGCTGCACCGAACATGGACACCAGCAGGCCGGCGGCTAGGGCAGCGACGGCCCCGACGGTGAACGAGGTGGCGTGGAACCAGCTCACCACGACGATGCCGGAAAGCACGGTGGCCAGCATGAAGAGGTCACCGTGGGAGAAGTTGATCAGCTCGATGATGCCGTAGACCAGCGTGTAACCCAGCGCGATCAGCGCGTAGAGGGCACCGTTGTTCACTCCGTCGATGAAGACCGAGATGAACTGGGTCGGAGCATCGATCAGCCGAGTCAGCGCCCAGATCACCGCCGCCGCGACCAGCGCGTAGCCGATCCAGTTGACGATGAGCTCGCGGGGCAACCGCCGAGGTTTGGCCTCGGCGGTCTCGATTGCGGTCTGGGTCATACGTTGCCCTCTTCACACCGGCGCGGGGGGTCATGGATGGAGCTAAAAAAAACCCGGGTGGGGAGCCCTCGTGACGAGGGCCCCCCACCCGGCTTACCCGATCAGGTGACCGGCTGAGCCTTGACGAAGACCTGCGCTCCGCCCTTCTCCGTGAGGACGGAGATGTCCTTCGCGCTCGTGTCACCCGTTTGCGGGTTGATCACGATCTCCTTGCCCAGCGCCGACGTGTCGGCCGGGATGGTGATTCCGCTGCCCGAGAAGACGGCATCCGAGACACCCTTGCGGGTGCCGTCCGACTTGGCGATGGCGGCCAGGATGACCTGGACCGCGGCCACTCCGTAGAGCGCGTAGTTGGTCCGCGGGTCGGCGCCGTACTTGGCCTTGTAGGCGTCGAGCAGCTTGGCCGCCGCCCCGCCGGCGGTGCGCAGCTGGTCGGTGCTCAGACCGGCGAACGTCGCGTAGAGGCCGACCGCCTGCGGCTGCTTGTCGAGGTCCGGGTAGCCGGTCCAGCCGTCCGGCGCGATGAGCTTGACCTTGGTGTTGTCACCGAGGACCGAGACCTTGTCCTTCAGCAGCTGTCCGCCGTTGTTGTCGTAGATACCGGCGAAGTAGATGCAGTCCGGGTTCTTGGCCTTGATGCCCTGGAACAGCGCGGTGTAGTTCGGCTGCTTGGCGTCGTAGGCCGTGTTGCCCAGAACGGTGATCCCGTCCTTGACCGCCTGGTCGTTGAACGCCTTGCCGACACCCTGACCGTAGGTCTGGTTGTCGTTGAGGATGTAGCACTTCGTGACCTTGAGGTCGTTCTTGGCGAAGTCGGCCGCGGCCGCACCCTGGTAGTCATCGGTGGTGATGACGCGGGCGAAGCTCTTCTTGCCCGACGGCGCGTACTTGGCCGGCTCGCCCGGGTCCCAGGTCTTGGTCAGGCCGGGGTTGGTGTTGGCGTGCGAGACCATCAGCATCGGGCCGGTCGGGTCCGAGTTGAGGGTCGGCACCTCGAGCTTGGCGCAGCCCGAGTTGTAGGTGCCCATGACGGCCACCTCGTTCTTGGCCGCAACGTGCGCCTGCGCGTTCTTGCTGCAGGTGGCCGCGTCCCACTGGCCGGCGGTGGCGGTCGAGTCGTCGTAGGGCTTGAACTCGATCTTGTAGTCGCCGGCCTTGTTGCCGACCTGGTCCAGGTACAGCTTGATGGCGTTGTTGGTGTCGGTGGAGGCGTCAGCCGACGATCCCTGGAGCGGGAGATCCGACGAGATGATCAGCGTCTTGGATCCCGAGCCACCTGAGCTGCTGCTTGTGCCGCTCGAGCCGCCGCCGCAGGCGGCAACGCCCAGCGTGGCCACTGCGATGACAGCAAGAGCGCGAACCGGCAATGCCATGTCTTACCTCTTCTCGAAGGCCTGAGCCCGACGCTCCGACTCTGATGGAGCGTGAAACTACCATCTCGAAGTAGCGCCAATAGGCCTCTACTTCCTGCCAATGGTCAAGGCTCGGCAACAATTTTTGAGCAGATCACCGTTTGGCCGCAAAACGGGGCCAGGGTGACCCATCGTCACCGGATGTCATAGGACAAACCACGAACGGCCGATCTCGCAATCGGCCGTTCGAGTGGTCGTGCTTATGTTTCGCCAGAGTTTCTCCGGCTGATGTCGGACCTGAGGTCAGGCGTCCTGCCCGGACGCGATCACCGCCGCCGCGACGTCCTTCATGGTCAGGCGTTTGTCCATCGATGTCTTCTGGATCCAGCGGAACGCCTCGGGCTCGCTCAGGCCGTACTTGGTCTGGAGCAGGCCCTTGGCCCGGTCGACCAGCTTGCGGGTCTCGAACCGGTCGGCCAGATCGGCCACCTCGGCCTCGAGGGCGGCCAACTCGGTGTGCCGGCTGGCGGCGATCTCGAGCGCCGGAACCAGATCAGCCGCGGTGAACGGCTTGACCACATAGGCCATCGCCCCGGCGTCGCGGGCCCGCTCGACCAGCTCGCGCTGGGAGAACGCCGTGAGCAACACAACCGGGGCGATGCGGGCACCGGCGATCCGCTCGGCCGCCGAGATGCCGTCCAGGATCGGCATCTTGATGTCCATCACCACGAGGTCGGGGCGGTGCAGCTCGGCCAGCCGCACCGCTTCCTCGCCGTCGCCGGCCTCGCCGACGACGTTGTAGCCGTTCTCCCGGAGCATCTCGACGATGTCGAGCCGGATCAGGGCTTCGTCCTCGGCCACCACGACGGTGCGTTGGCCGGTCACTGCCGGGGGTGGAACAGCGGAGGCCACCGGCGTGGGCTCGAGCAGGCCGGAGCCGTCCGTCAAGGACGCGTCAGAGGTCTCGCCAGCAGTCATGAGGTCAGCCTAGCTATCAATCCGCCGGCTGCGGCAGGCCGGGCCCCTTTGTGGCTAAGCTCTTCCCGCGCCGGGTTGGTGGAATGGCAGACACAGAGCACTCAAAATGCTCCGCTCGAAAGGGCATGCGGGTTCGAATCCCGCACTCGGCACCCCACAACGCAGGCCCGGACCAGCTCCTACCGGGCCCGCACCGGTCTCGCTGCCGTCCCCACTGGCCCGCCGCCGTCCTCGCACCGACTTTGCTCCCGTAGCCCTCGACCCACTCCACATCCGAGCCCGATCCCACCGGTCCAGCGTGGCCACCGGGAGCGAAGCCGCCGCTGACCGGCGCAGCAGTGGCCACCGGGAGCAAAGCCGCCGCTGACCGGCGCAGCAGTGGCCACCGGGAGCAAAGTCGGAGCATCGCCGCCCTGGACCTCGGCGACGCCTTCGCTGCACTCCCCTGACCAGTGGGTTTGCCGGAGCCACCTCGATCGGCTTGGACGCCGCTCCGACTTTGCTCCAGTTACCCACATCCCACCCCCACCGCAGTCGCAGCTGCGGGCACACAAGAGACACCGCTGCAACAGCTCCACCACGCCCGCACAAGCAGACACCCCGCTGCTGCTCCACCTCGCCGGCACAAGCAGACACCCCGCTGCAGTTCTGCAACGCCGGCACAAGCAGACACCCGGCCCCGCAACAGCTCCACCACGTCGGCAAGCAGACACCCCACCCCCGCTCAGCCCCACCGCAGTCGCATCTGCGGGCACAAGCCGACACCCGCCCCGCTGCAGTTCTGCAACGCCGGCACCAGCAGACACCCGCCCCCGCAGCAGCTCCGCAACACGGGCACAAGCAGGCACCCCCGCCCCCGGACGAACCGGGAAACGGGGGTGCCTGACCGAGCTGAACTACCTGGCGGGCCTGACCTGTCGAGCGGCTGAACTACCTGGCCAACGTCAGCGAGCACGCAAGCTCGAGGTCAGCGGGCCCGGCGGTAGGCCGGGGCCACCTCGTTGACGGCGTCCCCGATCCGGTGCACGCGCATCGCGTTGAGCGAGCCGGGGATGCCGGGAGGCGAGCCGGCCGCGATCACGACCAGGTCGCCCTCCTGGCACTTGTTCAGGGCGAGCAGGGTCTCGTCGACCAGCCGGACCATCTCGTCGGTGTGCTCGACGGTCTCGGTGAGGTAGGTCTCGACCCCCCACAGCAGAGTCAGCTGGTTGCGGACGGCCGCGTCGGGGGTGAAGGCGAGCAGCGGGATCCGCGAGCGCAGCCGGGCCATCCGCCGGGCCGAGTCGCCGGACTGGGTGAACGTGACCAGGTACTTGACGCCGAGCAGGGTGCCGGTGGTGACGGCGGCGTAGGTGACCGCGCCACCGGTGGTCGAGGGCATCGTGCCCAGCGGCGGGATCCGCTCCAGGCCGTGGTTCTCGGTGCTGGTGATGATCCGGCTCATGGTCTGCAGGCTCTCCAGCGCGTACTTGCCCACGCTGGTCTCGCCGGAGAGCATGATCGCGTCGGCGCCGTCGAGGACGGCGTTGGCGCAGTCCGAGGCCTCGGCCCGGGTCGGGCGGGGCAGCGAGATCATCGACTCGAGCACCTGGGTGGCCACGATGACCGGCTTGGCCAGCCGGCGGCACAGCTCGACGGCCTGCTTCTGGACGATCGGCACGTCCTCCAGCGGCAGTTCGACGCCGAGGTCGCCGCGGGCGACCATGACGCCGTCGAAGGCCCGGACGATCTCTTCGAGGTTGTCGATCGCCTGCGGCTTCTCGACCTTGGCGATCACCGGCAGCCGCACGCCCTCGTCGTCCATGATCTTGCGGACGTCGTCGACGTCGGCCGCGGAGCGGACGAAGGACAGCGCGATCATGTCGGCGCCCAGGTGCAGGCCCCAGCGCAGGTCGGCCTTGTCCTTCTCGGACAGGGCGGGCACGCTCATGGCCACGCCGGGCAGGTTGAGGCCCTTGTTGTTGGAGACGACCCCGCCGACCTCGACCGTGGTGACGACGTCGTTGCCGTTGACGGCGGCCACCCGCAGGCTGACCTTGCCGTCGTCGACCAGGATGACGTCGCCCGCGCTCACGTCGCCGGGCAGACCCGGGTACGTGGTGGAGCAGCGGTTGACGTCACCGGCGGCCGGCTCGGTGGTGATGGTGAAGGTGGCCCCGTTGACCAGCTCCACCGGGCCCTCGGCGAACCGGCCGAGCCGGATCTTGGGGCCCTGCAGGTCGACCAGGACGCCGACCGCCCGCCCGGTGGCGGCGGCGGCCTCCCGGATCTCCGCATAGATCTTCTCGTGGTCCCCGTAGGACCCATGGCTGAGGTTCAGGCGGGCAATGTCCATCCCTGCCGCCACGAACTCGTGCAACCGACCAGCTGTTGAGGGGCCCATGGTGCAGACCATTTTCGCGCGACGCATGGAGCCGAGCCTAGTTGGTTCCCGGACGTGGGATAAGCCACCCCCGGTGTCCTTGCGTAAAACGGGTGTGCTCAGGTGTGAAGTTCACGTTGCGTTCAGCGGCTGAGCACCGGCTGAGAGCTGATCCGGCGGCCGAAACAAAGACGAGCGGCTCCCCCGTAGTTCAGGAGAGCCGCTCGGCCGCAAAAGTCTCAGACCACCAGCGGGCGGGCGGTCGGCGGGATCGCCGTCGGCAGCGTGGTGCTGCCGGACAGCCAGGTGTCCACCGCCGCGGCGCAGGACCGGCCCTCGGCGATCGCCCAGACGATGAGCGACTGCCCCCGACCGGCGTCCCCGGCCACGAAGACGCCGGGCACGCTGCTCATGTAGCCGTCGTCGCGGGCCACGTTGCCCCGCGGGTCCAGGTCGACCGCCAACTGCTCCAGCAGTGGGCCCTTCTCCGGGCCGGTGAAGCCCATCGCCAGCAGCACCAGCTGGGCCGGCAGGTCGCGCTCGCTGCCCTCGACCGGGGTGAACCGGCCGTCCTTGAACTCGACCTCGACCAGGCGCAGCCCGCTGACCCGGCCCTCGTCGTCACCCAGGAACTCCTGGGTACTGACCGCGTAGACCCGGTCGCCGCCCTCCTCGTGGGCCGAGGAGACCTTGTAGGTCATCGGGTAGGTCGGCCACGGCTGCGAGCCGGGCCGCTCCTCGCCGGGCCGGGGCATGATCTCGAGCTGGGTGACCGACTTCGCGCCCTGCCGCAGCGCGGTGCCCAGGCAGTCGGCCCCGGTGTCACCGCCGCCCAGGATGATCACGTCGAGCCCGGTGGCCACGGTCTGGTCGGCCACCTCCTCGCCGAGCGCGACACGGTTGGCCGGCGGCAGGTACTCCATCGCCTGCATGATCCCGGACAGCTCGCGGCCGGGCATCGGCAGGTCGCGGGCGGCGGTGGCGCCGACGGCCAGGACGACGGCGTCGTACCGGTCGCGCAACTGCTGACCGGTGAGCTTGCCGCCGACGTCCTTGCCCGGCCGGAACCGGGTGCCCTCGGCCTCCATCTGGGCCAGCCGGCGGTCGAGGACGCTCTTCTCCATCTTGAACTCGGGGATGCCGTACCGCAGCAGGCCGCCGATCTTGTCGGCCCGCTCGTAGACGGCGACCGTGTGCCCGGCCCGGGTCAGCTGCTGGGCGGCGGCCAGCCCGGCCGGCCCGGAGCCGACCACGGCGACCGTCTTGCCGGTCAGCCGGTCCGGCGGCATCGGCGTCACCAGGCCCGACTCGAACGCTTTCTCGATGGTGGTCGCCTCGACCTGCTTGATCGTGACCGCGGGCTGGTTGATCCCGAGCACGCAGGCGGTCTCGCAGGGCGCCGGGCACAGCTTGCCGGTGAACTCCGGGAAGTTGTTGGTGGCGTGCAGCCGCTCGATCGCCTCGGACCAGTCACCCCGCCAGGCCAGGTCGTTCCACTCCGGGATCAGGTTCCCGAGCGGGCAGCCGTTGTGGCAGAACGGGATACCGCAGTCCATGCACCGGCCGGCCTGGCGCTGCAACTGCTCGGTCTCGGTCGGCTCGTAGACCTCCCGCCAGTCCATCAGCCGGATCGGCACCGGCCGCCGGGTGGGCAGCTCGCGGTTGCGGATGTTGAGAAAACCTTTGGGGTCAGCCATTGTTCGAGGCCTCCATGATTCGCGACCAGACCTCGTCGCCCTCGAGGTCGAGGCCCTCGGCCTCGGCTTGGGTACGGACCGCCATCACCCGGGCGTAGTCGCGGGGCAGCACCTTGGTGAATCTCGATACCGCGGCCGGCCAGTCCTGCAGCAGCCGCCAGGCCACCGCCGACTCGGTCTCGGTGCGGTGCTGCTGGATCAGGTCGTGCAGCAGCTCGGTGTCGGCGTCCTCGAGCGACAGCAGGTCGACCATCTCGGTGTTGACCCGGCTGGAGCGCAGATCGAGCACGTAGGCGGTCCCGCCGGACATGCCGGCCGCGAAGTTGCGGCCGGTCCGGCCCAGGATCACCACCGTGCCGCCGGTCATGTACTCGCAGCCGTGGTCGCCGACCCCTTCGACGATCGCCGTCGCCCCGGAGTTGCGCACGCAGAACCGCTCGCCGACCTGGCCGCGCAGGAACAGCTGCCCGGACGTCGCGCCGTAGCCGATGACGTTGCCGGCGATGATGTTCTGCTCGGCCGCGAAGCCGGCCACCCGGTCGGGCCGGACCACCACCCGGCCGCCGGACAGGCCCTTGCCGACGTAGTCGTTGCCGTCACCGAACAGCCGCAGGGTGATCCCGCGGGGCAGGAAGGCCCCGAAGGACTGCCCGGCCGAACCGGTCAGAGTGACGTCGATGGTGCCGTCGGGCAGGCCGTCCTCGCCCCAGCGCTTGGTCACCTCGTGGCCGAGCATGGTGCCCACGGTCCGGTTGACGTTGCGCACCGGCAGATCGATCCGGACCGCCTCGCGGTGCTCCAGGGCCTCGGCCGACTGCTCGATCAGGGTGTGGTCGAGCGCCTTCTCCAGGCCGTGGTCCTGCACCGTGGTGCGGTGCCGGGCCGAGCTGTAGGGCGCCTGGGGCACGGCCAGCATCGGCGTGATGTCGAGGCCGGAAGCTTTCCAGTGGTCGACGGCGGCGGTGGTGTCGAGGGCCTCGACGTCGCCGATCGCCTCCTCCAGACTGCGGAAGCCGAGCGCGGCCAGGTGTTCGCGCACCTCTTGGGCTATGTATTCGAAGAAGGTCTCGACAAATTCGGGCTGCCCGCTGAAGCGGGCCCGCAGCTCGGGGTTCTGGGTGGCCACGCCGACCGGACAGGTGTCCAGGTGGCAGACCCGCATCATCACGCAGCCGGACACCACCAGCGGGGCGGTGGCGAAGCCGAACTCCTCGGCCCCGAGCAGCGCCGCGATGATCACGTCGCGGCCGGTCTTCATCTGTCCGTCGGCCTGAACCACGATCCGGTCCCGCAGCCCGTTCAGCACCAGGGTCTGCTGGGTCTCGGCCAGGCCCAGCTCCCAGGGGGCCCCGGCATGCTTGAGCGAGGTCAGCGGCGCGGCCCCGGTCCCGCCGTCGTGCCCGGAGATCAGGACGACGTCGGCGTGGGCCTTGCTCACCCCGGCCGCCACCGTGCCCACCCCGACCTCGGCCACCAGCTTCACGTGCACCCGGGCCGAGGGGTTGGAGTTCTTCAGGTCGTGGATCAGCTGGGCCAGGTCTTCGATCGAGTAGATGTCGTGGTGCGGCGGCGGCGAGATCAGGCCGACGCCCGGCGTGGAGTGCCGGGTGCGGGCCACCCAGGGGTAGACCTTGGGCCCGGGCAGTTGGCCGCCCTCGCCCGGCTTGGCCCCCTGCGCCATCTTGATCTGGATGTCGTCGGCATGGGTCAGGTACATGCTGGTGACGCCGAACCGGCCGGAGGCCACCTGCTTGATCGAGCTGCGCCGGGCCGGGTCGAGCAGCCGGTCGACGTCCTCGCCGCCCTCACCGGTGTTGGACTTGCCACCGATCCGGTTCATCGCCACGGCCAGGGTCTGGTGCGCCTCGAGCGAGATCGAGCCGTAGGACATGGCCCCGGTGGAGAAGCGCTTGATGATGTCCGAGGCCGACTCGACCTCCTCGATCGGCACCGGCTCGCGGTGGCCCTCCTTGAACCGGAACAGCCCGCGCAGCGTCATCAGCCGCTCGGCCTGCTGGTCGACCCGGCCGGTGTACTGCTTGAAGATGTCGTACCGGCGGGCCCGGGTGGCGTGCTGCAGCCGGAACACGGTGTCCGGGTCGAACAGGTGCTCCTCGCCGTCGCGGCGCCACTGGTACTCGCCGCCGGTGGTCAGCCGCCGGTGGGGGGTGCGCAGGCCGTCGTCGGGGTAGGCCGAGGCGTGCCGCTGCGCGGTCTCGGCCGCGAGCACGTCGAGGCCGATCCCGCCGAGCTGCGAGGTGACGCCGGCGAAGTACTCGGCGACCAGCTCGTGGCTGAGCCCGATCGCCTCGAACACCTGGGCCCCGCGGTAGGAGGCGACCGTGGAGATGCCCATCTTGCTCATCACCTTGAGGACGCCCTTGCCCAGGCCCTTGATCACGTTGTGGACGGCCTTCTCGGGCGAGATCCCCGAGATGACGCCCCGCCGGACCAGGTCCTCCGCGCTCTCCATGGCCAGGTACGGGTTGACCGCGGCCGCGCCGAAACCGATCAGCAGCGCCGTGTGGTGCACCTCGCGGACGTCACCGGCCTCGACGATCAGGCCGACCTGGGTGCGGGTCTTCTCCCGGATCAGGTGATGGTGGACGGCGCTGGTCAGCAGCAGCGACGGGATCGGGGCCAGGTCGGAGGTGCCGTCCCGGTCGGACAGGACGACGAACCGGGCCCCCTCGGCGATCATGGCCGAGACCTCGGCGCAGATGTCGTCGAGCCGGGCCTTCAGCGCCTCACCGCCACCGTCGACCCGGTACAGCCCCCGGACCGTGCCGGTGGCGTAGCCGGGCAGGTCGCCGTCCTCGTTGACGTGCACGATCTTGGCCAGCTCGTCGTTGTCGATCACCGGGAACGGCAGCACGAGCTTGCGGCAGTGCGACGGCGAGGCCGAGAGCAGGTTGCGCTCGGGGCCGATCGACGTCGTCATCGCGGTGACCAGCTCTTCGCGGATGGCGTCCAACGGCGGGTTGGTGACCTGGGCGAACAGCTGGGTGAAGTAGTCGAACAGCAACCGCGGCCGCTTGGACAGCACCGCCACCGGGGTGTCGGTGCCCATCGACCCGATCGGCTCGGCCCCGGACCGGGCCAGCGGCGCGATCAGCAGCTTGAGCTCTTCCTCGGTATAGCCAAAGGCCTGCTGGCGCCGGGTGACCGACTTGTGGGTGTGCACGATGTGCTCGCGCTCGGGCAGGTCGTCGAGGTAGATCCGGCCCGCGTGCAGCCACTCGTCGTACGGGTGCTGCCCGGCCAGGGCGGTCTTGATCTCCTCGTCGTCCACGATCCGGCCGTGGTCGGTGTCGACCAGGAACATCTTGCCCGGCTGGAGCCGGCCCTTCTTGACCACCCGGGCCGGGTCGAGGTCGAGCACGCCGGCCTCGCTGGCCAGCACGACCAGGCCGTCGTCGGTGACCCAGTAGCGGCCGGGGCGCAAGCCGTTGCGGTCCAGCACGGCGCCGATCAGGGTGCCGTCGGTGAAGCAGACCGCGGCCGGTCCGTCCCAGGGCTCCATGAACATGGAGTGGAACTCGTAGAACGCCCGCCGGGCCGGGTCCATCTCGGCGTGGTTCTCCCAGGCCTCCGGGATCATCATCAACATGGCGTGCGGCAGCGACCGGCCGCCCAGGTGCAGCAACTCCAGCACCTCGTCGAACGAGGCGGTGTCGCTTGCCCCCTCGCCGCAGATCGGGAACAGCCGCTTCAGGTCGCCCGGGATGACGTCGCTGGCCAGCATGCTCTCGCGGGCCCGCATCCAGTTCCGGTTGCCCTTGACCGTGTTGATCTCGCCGTTGTGGGCCATCAGCCGGAACGGGTGCGACAGCGGCCAGGACGGGAACGTGTTGGTGGAGAACCGGGAATGCACGATCGCCAGCTCGGTCAGGTAGCGGCGGTCGGACAGGTCGGGGAAGAACGGCTCCAGCTGGCCCGTGGTCAGCATGCCCTTGTAGATCAGGGTGCGACAGGACAGCGACGGAAAGTAGACGTCGGACTCCAGCTCGGCCCGCTTGCGCAGGCAGAAGGCCCGGCGCTCGAGGGCCATGCCGACCACCCGGCCGGGCGTGGAGGCGACGAACAGCTGCCGGAACACCGGCTGGCAGGAGCGGGCCGTCTCGCCGACCAGACCCGCCGTGACCGGGACGTCGCGCCAGCACAGGACGGACAGGCCCTCCTCGCCGGCGATCCGCTCGATGGTGGCCTCGACCTCGGACCGGGCCTGCGCGCCCTCGGGCAGGAAGGCGATGCCGACCGCGTAGCTGCCCAGCGGCGGCAGCGAGACGCCCTGCTCGCTGCGCAGCACCTCGCGCAGGAACAGGTCGGGGATCTGGGTGACGATGCCGGCGCCGTCGCCGGTGTCGACCTCGGCCCCGACCGCACCCCGGTGATCGAGGTTGCGCAGCGCCGTGAGGGCGAGCTCGACGATGTCGTGGCCGGGCTCCCCACGCATGGTGGCGACGAACGCGACCCCGCAGGCGTCGTGTTCGTGCCGGCCGTCGTAGAGACCGACCGGAGCAGGGGTTGCGGCGTACCGCTGGTGCGGGGAGACCATGGGATGCACCTCGTGGTCGCTGGGCTCAAGAAGATGTGCCCGACCCGGGCGTCATGTCGTCATGGCCATGAGGTCGGCGGCACGGCGTTTCTTCCGCTCGGGACGCCGCTGGCCCTCGTGGTAGTGGCGATACTGTAACGGGTCGGTGTTCGGTTTAGAAACCTTTGCGAAACCTTTGGATCACCTGCGAGTCGGATATACCGGGACAGACGGGCATCCGACGACGGTTTTTCGGCAATACTCGAAGATCAGCGCTGATCTTGCGGTGTCAGTGGCCAGATCGCGGAGGGGTGCCGACGTCGTCGACGGCTCCTCCGGCCCGGCCGGAATCTGCGCTCACACCGAGCTTTCTGCGCCCGGACCGCCCCGACCTGGCGGGATCTTCCGCGCTGTCGGTGCCGTTCGGGTGGTCGATCTCGACCGCGGTGCCCGGGGTGGGGACCGGCGGGACACCAGGGCGTTGCACGTCGTCCTCGCGCCCCGGCCGGAGCCGGGCCGAGATGATGAAGTAGGTGAGGCCGCCGACGAAGACCAGGATCGACGTCCACACGTTGAGCCTCAACCCAAGGATGTGGTCCGCCTCATCGATTCGCAAGGTCTCGATCGCGCCGCGGCCCATCGAATAGATCACGACATACAGCGCAAACACCCGCCCGTGGCCGAGTTTGAAGCGCTTGTCGGCCCAGATCAGCACGACCGCGGTGAAGATGTCCCAGATCGATTCGTACAGGAAAGCCGGCTGGTAGATGCCCTTGACGATCGCGTTGCCGGCGGCGTCGTGCAGCGCCTGGCCGCGGGAGCTGTCCCAGTCGTAGATCTTCAGGCCCCAGGGCTGGCCGGTGGCCTTGCCGTAGAGCTCGTTGTTGAACCAGTTACCGACCCGGCCGAAGGCCTGGGCCACCACGATGCCGGGGGCGATCGCGTCGCCGAAGGCCGGCAGGCGCACGCCCACCTGGCGGCAGCCGATCCAGGCCCCCACCCCACCGAGCACGACGGCGCCCCAGATCCCGAGGCCGCCCTCCCAGATGTAGAGCGCCTTGACCGGGTCGCCGCCCTTGCCGAAGTAGGCCTCGGGCGTGGTGATCACGTGATAGATCCGGCCCCCGATGACGCCGAACGGCACGGCCCAGGTGGCGACGTCGATGACCACGACCGGATCACCGCCGCGGGCCTTCCAGCGGCGCTGGCCGATGACGATGGCGACCGCGATCCCGACCAGGATGCACATGGCGTAGCCGCGCAGCGGCAGCGGCCCCAGGTGCCAGACTCCCTGGGTCGGGCTGGGGATGGTGGCGTACCTCATCACGGACTCCATCACCGGCTGACCGGCTCACTGGCGGCGGAACGACCCGCTCTGACCCCGCCGGCCAGCGCCTCAGCCAGCCCGGCGACGGCCCTGACCCCCTCGTCGGGCGAGCCGGCCTCGGCCAGCGCCCGGACGAAGGCCGAACCGACGATAACGCCGTCGGCGAAGGCCGCGACCTCGGCCGCCTGCTCCGGGGTGGACACGCCCAGCCCGACGCAGACCGGCGTGGCCGTGACCGCCTTGGTCCGCTCGACCAGGGCCTGGGCGGCGCCGCCGACCGAGGACCGCACGCCGGTGACCCCCATCGTGGAGGCGGCGTAGACGAAGCCTCGGCAGGCGTCGGCGGTCATCACCAGGCGGGCGTCGGTGGAGCTGGGCGCGACCAGGAAGACCCGGTCCAGGCCGTTGCGGTCGGCGGCGGCGATCCACTCGCCGGCCTCGTCCGGGATCAGGTCGGGCGTGATCAGCCCGGCTCCCCCGGCCTTGGCCAGGTCGGCCGCGAACCGGTCGACGCCGTAGCGGTCGATCGGGTTCCAGTACGACATCAGCAGGGCCGGGGCCCCGACCCGGGCGACCGCCTCGGCCGCCTCCAGCGCGTGCTTCGGCCGGGCCCCGGCGAGCAGGGCGGCCTCGACCGCGTGCTGGATCACCGGGCCGTCCATCAGCGGATCGGAGTAGGGCACGCCGATCTCGACGATGTCGACGCCGGCGGCCACCATCGCCTGCATGGCCGCGATCGAGGTGTCCTTGTCCGGGAAGCCGACCGGCAGGTAGCCGATCAGGGCCGCCCGGCCCTCCCTGCGGGCCAGCTCGAGAACCTCGCCAACTCCGGTCACTGCACTTCCTCGGTCGACTCGATCTCGGTCAGCTCGGCGTCGACCAGGGCGACCCGCTCGGCCTCGGACTCGACCAGGTCGGGGGCGGAGACCAGGCCGAACCAGCGGGCCGCGGTGTCGACGTCCTTGTCGCCCCGGCCCGAGAGGTTGACCAGGACCAGGCCGTCCGGCCCGAGCCGGCGGCCCTCCCGCAGGGCTCCGGCCAGGGCGTGCGCGCTCTCGATGGCCGGGATGATGCCCTCGGTCCGGCAGAGCAGCTGGAACGCCTCCATCGCCTGGGCGTCGGTGACCGGCTCGTAGCGGGCCCGGCCGATCTCGTGCAGCCAGGCGTGCTCGGGACCGACGCCCGGGTAGTCCAGCCCGGCCGAGATCGAGTGACTCTCGATGGTCTGGCCGTCCTCGTCCTGCAGCACGAAGGTGCGGTTGCCGTGCAGCACGCCGGGCCGGCCACCGGTGATGGACGACGCGTGCCGGCCGGTCGAGACGCCGTCCCCACCGGCCTCCAGACCCAGCAGCTCGACCCCCGGGTCGTCGAGGAAGGCGTGGAAGATGCCGATCGCGTTGGAGCCGCCGCCGACGCAGGCGGTGACCACGTCGGGCAGCCGGCCGGCCAGGTCGAGCACCTGGGCCCGGGCCTCCTCGCCGATCACCCGGTGGAACTCGCGGACCATGGTCGGGAACGGGTGCGGACCGGCCACCGTGCCGAGCAGGTAGTGGGTCCGGTCGACGTTGGTCACCCAGTCGCGCATCGCCTCGTTGATCGCGTCCTTGAGCGTGCGCGAGCCGGAGAGCACCGGGATCACCTCGGCCCCGAGCAGCCGCATCCGGGCCACGTTGAGGGCCTGCCGGCGGGTGTCCTCCTCGCCCATGTAGACCACGCACTCGAGGCCGAGCAGCGCCGCCGCGGTGGCCGTGGCCACGCCGTGCTGGCCGGCTCCGGTCTCGGCGATCACCCGGGGCTTGCCCATCCGCTTGGCCAGCAGGGCCTGCCCGAGCACGTTGTTGATCTTGTGCGACCCGGTGTGGTTCAGGTCTTCGCGCTTGAGCAGGATCCGGGCCCCGCCGGCGTGCTCCGAGAACCGCTTGGCCTCGGTGAGAATGCTCGGCCGGCCACTGTAGGTGCGGTGCAGCTCGCCCAGCTCGGCGATGAAGGCCGGGTCGCTCTGGGCCTGGGTGAACGCCGTCTCGAGCTCGTCGAGCGCGGCGACCAGGGCCTCGGGCACGAACCGGCCCCCGAACCGGCCGAAGTAGGGGCCGACGGCGTCGCGCAGAGCGGTCTTCTCCGCCAGCTCCGTGCTGACCCGCTGGACCTGGTGCTCGGTCATGCTCGGCCGGCGCGCAGGGCCGGGTGGGAGCCGGCCGCGACCAGGTCGGCGACGGCGGCCCGCGGGTTCTTGCCGGTCACCAGGCTCTCGCCGACCAGCACGGCGTGAGCGCCGGAGCGGGCGTAGTCGAGCACGTCGTGCGGGCCACGGACGCCGGACTCGGCGATCCGGACGATCCCGCTGGGGATCTTCGGGGCCAGCCGGGCGAACGTGGTCCGGTCGACCTCGAGTGTCTTCAGGTCGCGGGTGTTGACCCCGATCACCCGGGCGCCGGCGTCGACCGCCCGCAGCACCTCGTCCTCGTCGTGCACCTCGACCAGCGCGGTCATGCCCAGCGACTCGACCCGCTCGACCAGCGAGACCAGGGCCTCCTGCTCCAGCGCGGCCACGATCAGCAGGACGGCGTCGGCCCCGAAGGCCCGGGCCTCCCAGACCTGGTAGCTGCTGACCACGAAGTCCTTGCGCAGCACCGGGACGTCGACCGCGGTGCGGACCGAGGCCAGATCGTCCAGGCTGCCGCCGAACCGCCGGCGCTCGGTCAGCACGCTGATCACGCAGGCGCCGCCGGACTCGTACTCGGTGGCCAGGGCGGCCGGATCGGCGATCGCCGCCAGGGCACCTTTGCTCGGGCTGGAGCGTTTCACTTCGGCGATGACCTTGACGGTGTCGCCGTGGCGCAGCACCGAGTCGGCCGAGCGCGCAGAACGCAGCTGCCCGGCCTTCTCCTGCAGCTGCTCCAGCGTGACCTGGGCCTGCCGGTCGGCCAGATCCTCGCGAACACCAGCGAGGATGTCATCGAGCACAGTCACACGGGGCTCCCTCGCAGGCGTCGTTCGGACAGGTCGATGGTACCCAGCGGAAACGGGTGCTTCTGCCACGGGGATCCGTCCGGCCCCCGGTCAGGGGGCCGCCCAACTCGTCGCGGGCAGGTTTCGCAGCACCCCGAAGGCCACCACCAGCAGGGCCAGCACCCAGGCCGACCAGGCCGGAAACCGAAGCCCGCTCACCTTGCCGGAGAGTTGGTTCCGGGTCCAGGTCAGCCAGAGCACGGCCAGCACCGGAATGCTCAGAACAACCAGGAGATTGGCCGACAGGGCGGCGCCGACCTGACCGTGGACCAGGTCGTGAACCGCCCGAAGACCGCCGCAACCGGGGCAGTAGCGCCCGGTCAGCCACAGAAACGGGCAGGTCGGGTAGTGGCCCGGCTGGTTGGGGTCGACCACCGCCAGGTAGCCGACCCCGGCCAGCGCCGCGGCGCAGACCAGCAGCGGACGGCGTCGCTCGGCCCGGGTCGTCAGGCCCGTCGTCAGACCTTGATCACCACGGTCTTGGCCACCTTGTCGTGCCAGCCCTGGACCCGCCCGCTGGAGTCGAAGAGCGGCGAGAGGTAGACGAGGAAGCCGGGCAGGTAGCAGACGATGAACCCGGCGAACGGGATCAGCCAGCGCAGGAACGACGCCAGCCAGCCCGGGTTCTGCCCGTCCAGCTCCTTGACCACCTTGATCCCGAGGGCCTGCTTGCCGAAGGTCTGCCCCCGGATCGCGATCAGGGCCAGCTCGTAGCCGAGCGTGATCACGCCGGCGAGCACGATGAAGCCGAGGTAAGCGGCCAGGAAGGCACCGTCGTCCCCGGAGTTGTCATTCTCCAGGCTGTCGAAACCGCCGCTGGCGCCGAGGCTGCCGAAGATGATCCCGGCCAGCACACCGAGCACGACACTCAGGATCACCCAGTCGAGCACCCGGGCGCCGAACCGGGCCCCCATCGAGGCGAACCGCACGTTGGCCGGGATGGACGGCCGGCCGTACCCGTACCCACCCGGACCGCCGCCGTAGCTCCCCGGGCTGCCGTAGGCCGGCTGCTCTCCGTAACCAGGCTCACCGTAGGCCGGCGGCCGGCCATAGGGCGGGGCCGGCTGCCCGTAGGGCGGCGGCTGTTGCCCGTACGCCGGCGGCTGACCGTACGGCGCCGGCGGCTGACCGTACGGCGCCTGGCCGTAGGGCGGTTGCCCGTCAGGAGGCTGGCCGTAGGGCGGTGGCGGCGGGGCGCCGTCCGCGGCTGTCTCGTCCCGCTTCGGACGCTCGTCCGGTGATCCGTACTCCGACACGTCAGCGGGTGGAGTGGTTGTGCGCGCCGAACCCCATCGCACCCAGCACCTTGCCCAGCAGCGGGCCGATCACCACGACCACGATGCCGACCACGAACAGCCAGGTCGCGCCCCAGCCGATGGCGACCGCGACGCACATCAGCAGCGAACCGAGCATGACCACGGAGACCGCGGTCCAGGCGGCGACGGAATGACCGTGACCGTAGGGATCATGAGGCATCTGTCGAGCCACTCCCGGGTGTTCCTTGGTGCCTGCCATCTGATGCTCCTCTTTCGGACTGACGCCGGGCATTCTGTCAGGTTCGGTCGCGGTCAGTGGACGTCGGGTCCTCGCCACGCGAGAGCGCGTCCCAGGCCCCGGCCGAACCGAGATCGGCAGGATTGTCGTCGGCCGTCCGGGCCGGGGTCTGGAGCGGTACCGCGCCGGTCCGGGCCGGCCGGTCGTACCGGCGGGTAGGGCCCGGCCAGGACCATCCGGTGGCCAGGGTAAGCAGCCCGGCGACGGCGATCAGCAGGCCGCCGAGCGCGGCCACCCGGGGCCAGAGCGTGACGTCGACCGAGAACCCGGATCCGGCGAACAGCGTGTTCAGCGCGTCCAGGCCGTCGCCCGACCCGCGGCTGAACACCCCCAGGGCGTCCCGGACGGCCCCCGCGGCCGCGTCGTCCGGGCTGCGGATCACCCGGACGGCCCCGAACGTGACGACGACGCCGGCCGCGACCAGCCCGACCCCGACCACGGCCCGGACCACCCGCCCCCAGGTCGCCAGCACGATCGCGCCGGCCGCGGCGGCCAGGGCGATCGGGATCTCGGCCGGCGCGGCCCGGCGGCCGGTCACGACCAGGCCGGTCAGCCCGGGCAGGTTGCTGGACACCCCGAGGTGGGCCCAGGTCCGGCTGCCGGCCAGCAGGGCCAGCCCGGCGCCGGCCAGCACCAGCAGGATCGCCGAGCGCCGGCCGGCCGATCGTCGCTCCGGCGCCTCGGCCACCGGCCGGACCGGGGCTTCCTCGTCAACCACTGGCAGCATCGCGCAGGGTGGAGGCCGTGGCCACGGCCCGGAGCACGGCGGCCGCCTTGTTGCGGCACTCCTCGTCCTCCCGTTCGGGCACCGAGTCGGCCACGATCCCGGCCCCGGCCTGGACGTGGGCGACCCCGTCGCGCACCAGAGCGGTGCGGATAGCGATCGCGAAGTCCATGTCACCGGCCACGTCCAGGTAGCCGACCACACCGCCGTACAACCCCCGCCGGACCGGTTCGAGCTCGTCGATCAGCTCCATCGCCCGGGGTTTGGGCGCGCCGGACAGGGTGCCGGCCGGGAAGGTGGCCCGCAGCACGTCGTAGGCGGTCCGGCCCGGGGCCAGCTCGCCCTCCACGGTCGACACCAGGTGCATCACGTGGCTGTACCGCTCGACCTCCATGAAGTCGACCACCTCGACCGTGCCGGCGACGCAGACCCGGCCCAGGTCGTTGCGGGCCAGGTCGACCAGCATCAGGTGCTCGGCCCGCTCCTTCTGGTCGGCCAGCAGCTCCTCGGCCAGCGCGGCGTCCTCACCGGCGGTCTCGCCGCGGGGCCGGGTGCCCGCGATCGGGTGCGTGATGGCCCGGCCGGCCGTCACCTTGACCAGGGCCTCGGGGCTGGAGCCGACCACGGCCAGGGCCCGGCCCTCGGCGTCCTCGGTGCGGTAGAGGTACATGTACGGGCTCGGGTTGGAGGCTCGCAGCACCCGGTAGACGTCGAGCGCCTCGGCCGGGCAGTCCAGGTCGAACCGCTGCGAGAGAACCACCTGGAACACCTCGCCGTCGACGATCGCCCGCTTGCCCGCCTCGACCGCGGCCAGGTACTCGGCCGGGGCGCTGCGCTCGCGGGGGGCGGGCCGGGACGGCGGGTCGTGGACGGCGACCGTGCTCGGGGCGGGTTCGGCCAACCGGGCGGCCATCGAGTCGAGCCGGGCGACGGCGTCGGCCCAGGCATCGTCCACCCGGTCGTCGGTGCCGTCGTAGTTCACCGCGTTGGCGATCAGCAGCAGGCTGCCGTCGCTGTGGTCGAGCACGGCCAGGTCGGTGGCCAGGCTCATCGCGAGTTCGGGCACGCCCAGCTCGTCCAGGGTCCGGTCGGGCAGCCGCTCCCAGCGCCGCACGGCGTCCCAGCTGACGAAGCCGACCAGGCCGCCGGTCAATGGGGGCAGCCCGGGCAGCCGGGGGGCGCGCAGCACGTCGGCGGTGTCGCGCAGGGCGGCCATCGGGTCGCCGCCGGTCGGCACGCCGGCCGGCGGGTCGCCGATCCAGTGGGCCACGCCGTCGCGGGAGGTGAGGGTGGCCCGGCTGGCCGCGCCGATGATGCTCCAGCGCGACCAGACGCCGCCGTGCTCGGCTGATTCCAGCAGGAAGGTGCCGGGCCGGTCGCCGGCCAGCTTGCGGTAGATGCCGATCGGGGTCTCGCCGTCGGCCAGGAACCGCCGGACGACCGGAATCACCCTGCGGTCGGCGGCGAGGGCCCGGAACGCCGGGAGCTGGGGCCAGGTCGAGCCCAGGGTCAGGTCGGGCAGTTCGGTGGCCGCCTGCGGATCGGCGGACCGGCTGGTGGTGCTCATGGGCGCTCCCCCACGACGGCGTCGAGTCGGTCGGCGTCGAAACAGCTGTGCTCGCCGGTGTGGCAGGCCGCGCCCACCTGGTCGACGCGGATCAGTAGGGCGTCACCGTCGCAGTCCAGGGCGACCGACTTGACCCACTGGGCGTGCCCGGAGGTGTCGCCCTTGCGCCAGTACTCCTGCCTGCTGCGGCTCCAGAAGGTGACCCGGCCGGAGCCGAGGGTGCGGTTCAGGGCCTCGTCGTCCATCCAGCCGACCATCAGCACCTCGCGGGTGTCGAACTGCTGGACGACGGCGCAGACCAGGTGGTCGCGGTCGCGCTTGAGCCGGTCGGCCAGCTCGGCGGGCAGCGGCGAGCCGGTGCGCCCGCTCGGAGCGGTACTGGGGGCAGTCACGGCAGGATTCTCGCACCACCCCGAGCTCGGCCCGGCGCCGGAGCAGGACCACATATCGCAAACGTGAGGTTGCGGTGTGTAACCGCGCCGGACACAATTAGGTCTCGGTTCGTGTTTCACAGAAATTTCACACCCGACCGTTAGACGTGTCACGGTCCGTTCACCAATGATGGGGTTCGTGGGCATCCTGCTGCATATCGGCGTCCCGAAAACGGGGACGACCGCCGTCCAGACCGCACTCAACGAGCTCGACCAGATCGGCGAGGGTCTCGCCGGGTACGGCGTAGCCATGCCCGGCACGCCGCTGGAGCAGGCCCGGGCGGCACTGTCCGTGCTCGAGCAGTCGGTCAACTGGAGCCAGGAAGGGCGTCCGACCAGCCCCAACCACTGGCCGCGGATGGCCGCCCGGCTCCAGGCGGCCCAGACCGGAGCCCGCACCGCGTTGCTCTCCAGCGAATATCTGTGCGAGGCCCCACCGGCGACCATCGAGCGGATCTCCCGCGAGCTGGGCCCGGACGTCCGGGTCGTGATCACTCTGCGCCCGCTGAGCCGCATCCTGCCGTCGGCCTGGCAGCAGTACCTGAAGAGCGGCCACCAGTTGCGCTACCCGTCCTGGCTCAAGGCCGTCCTGGCGACGCCGCCGAAAGCCACTGTCACCCCGTCGTTCTGGCGTCGGCACGACCAGGGTGCCGTGATCGAGCGCTGGGCCGAGGGTTTCGGCGCCGACCGGCTCACCGTGGTGGTCCTCGACCCCGACGACCGGCAACTGCTGTTCGGCGCCTTCGAGGATCTGCTCGGGCTGCCCGAAGGCGTGCTCAAGCCCGGCCCGACGGCCCGGCAGAACCGGTCGATGACCGCGGCCGAGGCCGAGCTCTTCCGCCGGCTCAACGCCGTGCTCCGGCGCCAGGAACTGCCCTGGCCGGACTACGCGCACCTGGTCCGGTACGGGGCGATCCTGCGCACGGTCGAGCAGCTGACCCCGGCCCAGGACGCGCCCCTGATGGCGACACCGCCCTGGGCTCTCGACCGGGCCGAGGCGCTGGGCCGGGAGTACGCCGAGCGGATCGGGGCCCTGCAGGCCCGGGGCCTGACCGTGGTCGGCGACCTCAAGCACCTGGCCGAACGCCCGGCCGACCCGGTCGAGGCGGCCGGCCCGACCGACCAGGTGCCGGTCGAGGTCGCCGTCCAGGCCCTGCTCGGGGCCATGTCCCGATCCATCCACGGCACGGCGTTCTTCGCCGACGAGATGACCCGCCGGCCCGAGAACGAGGCCGCGTCGATGCCGGGCCAGGGCCGGAAGATCGACGTCGACTCGATGCCGGTCTACCGGGCCACCACCCGCCAGCTCGGCGAGGTGGTGGTCGACCGGGTCCGCGACAGCCTCAAGCGCCGCCGCCGGGCCACCGCGGCGTCGTCGGCTCGGGTTGTGCGGTCTGGGCTCGCCATGATGCGAACAACCCCTGGTAGACGCCGCAGCGAGTGAGCAGCTGGTCGTGGTGGCCGACGTCGACCACCCGGCCCCGGTCGACCACCACCACCAGATCGGCCGCCTCAGCCGTGCTCAGCCGGTGGGCGATCGCGACCGACGTCCGGCCCCGGGTGACCCCTTCCAGCGCGGCCTGTAGCCGCACCTCGGTGGCCGGGTCGACCGCCGAGGTGGCCTCGTCCAGCACCAGCAGGTCGGGGTCGGCCAGGTAGGCCCGGGCCAGCGCGACCAGCTGCCGCTCCCCGGCCGACAACGACTCGCCCCGCTGCCCGACCGGGGTGTCCAGCCCACGGGGCAGGCCTTCGGCCCAGTCCAGCAGCCGCAACTCGGCCAGCGCCGCCCGGACGGCGTCCCGGTCGGCGCCCGAGCTGCCCCAGGCGATGTTGTCGGCCAGGCTGAGGTCGAACAAAAAGCCCTCCTGCGGGACCATCACCACCCGGGAGCGCAGGTTCTCGAACCGGATCCGGCGCAGGTCGACGTCGTCCAGCAGCACCTGGCCGGTGTCCGGATCCATTAGCCGGGTCAGGAGCTTGGCCAGCGTGGTCTTGCCCGAGCCGGTCTCCCCCACGATCGCCACCCGGGCCCGGGGCGGGATGCTCAGGTCGACGCCGGTCAGCACCGGCGGGCCGTCCGGGTAGGCGAACGACACCCCCTCGAACCGGACGCCGATCGGGCCCCGGGGCAGCTCGACGCCGTCGGGGCCCGGGTCGGCCACGTCGGCGTGGGTGTCGAGCACGCTGAGCACCCGGCGCCAGCCGGCCGCGGCGTTCTGCAGCTCGTTCAGCACCTCGGTGCCCATCTGGACCGGCGTGGTGAACAACTGGACCAGGAACAGGAACGCGATCAGCCGGCCCAGGGTGACGTCGCCGCCGCCGACGCCGAGCCGGACACCGACCACCACCACGGCCGCCACCACCAGGCCGGACATCAGCACACCGCCGCTGAACGAGCCGGCCACCAGCAGTTGGGCCCGGACCGCGGACGAACGGTGCCGGTCGATCGCGCCGTCGATCCGCTGCTGGGTCCGCTCCTGGACGGCGTAGGCCCGGATCGTGTCCGCGCCGACCACGGACTCGGAGATCCCGCCGAGCATCTCGCCGATCCGTTCCCGGACCACGCCGTAGGCGATCGCGACCCGGCGCTGCAACGGCCGCACGACGAAGAACAGCGGCAGGAAGCAGGCCCAGACCAGCAGGGTCAGCGGCCAGGAGTAGATCGCCATCAGCACGGTGGCGACCAGCAACTGGCCGGCCGACAGCACCAGCAGCAGGCCGCCCCACTGGACGAAGGTCGAGATGGTGTCGACGTCGCTGGTCACCCGGGCCACCAGCGAACCGCGGCGCTCGCTGTTCTGGGTCAGCACCGAGAGGTCGTGGATGTGCCGGAACGCCTTCACCCGCAGCGTGGCCAGCCCGGCCTCGGTGGCCCGGAACAACCGCACGTTGCTCAGGTACGACGAGACGGCCGTGACCAGCACGCAGATCACCGCGCCGAGCACCAGCATCACGACCAGACCGGGCCGGGGACCGCCGTCCCCGGTGATCCCGCGGTCGACGGTCTGCTGCACGGTGACCGGCACCACCACCCGGCCGCAGGTGGCCAGCAACGACAGCGCGAGCGTGACCCAGATCCCCCGGACAAACTCGGGCGAGACCCGTACCCCGCGCCGCAGCACGGCCCAGGCGCTCTGCTTGGGGCCACCGGCCGGGCCCGTCGTCGGGCCGGCGATCGTGCTGCTCACGGTGCTACCTCTTCCAGAAGGTCCTCGTCCCGGTGTTCGTAGGCGGTGACCAGCCGCCGGTACCCCGGGCTGCGCTCGATCAGGTCCTCGTGCCGGCCGCGGTCCAGGATCCGGCCGTTCTCCAGGTAGGCCACCTCGTCGGCCAGGGCGATGGTGGCCTGCCGGTAGGCGATCACCACCACGGTGGCCGGGCCGTCCTCCCCCGCAGCCCCCAGGCCGGCCAGGATCTCGGCCTCGATCCGCGGGTCGATGGCGGACGTCGCGTCGTCCAGCACCAGCAGCCGGGGCCGGCGGACCAGCGCCCGGGCCAGGGCCAGCCGCTGCCGCTGCCCACCGGACAGGTCGGCCCCGCGCTCGCCGATCACTGTGTCCAGGCCGGCCGGCAGGGCCCGGACGAAACCGTCGGCCCGGGCCACGCCCAGGGCCCGCCACACCTCGGCATCGGTGATCTCCGGCGCGCCGAGGGCCACGTTGCCCCGAACGCTGTCGTTGAACACGAAGGTCCCCTGCGGCACCAGCGCGGCCACCTCGGCCACCCCGCCGGCCCGCAACCGGCGCACGTCCAGGCCGTCGAGCCGGACCTCACCGGTGGTCGGGTCGACCAGCCGGACCAGCAGGGTGGCCAGGGTCGTCTTGCCGGCCCCGGTCGGGCCGACCAGGGCCAGGGTGCGCCCGGCGGTCAGGTCGAGGGTGACGCCGGCCAGCACGGGATACCGCTCGCCGGCCTCGTCGACGTACGCGTAGCCGACGTCGTCCAGCGCCAGGGCCACCGGTCCGGAGCCGGGTACCCGCTGATCGCCGTAGGGCATCTCGCCGTCCTCCTCCAGCACGGCCGAGACCCGCTGCCAGCCAACCACCGTGCGCGGCAGCTCGCCGAGCACCCAGCCCATCGCCCGCAGCGGGAACGCGACCAGGCTGAGCAGGTAGGCCACCTGGACGACGTCCCCGGTGTCGGCGCCGCCGGTGGACACCCGCCAGGCCCCGACGGCCAGCACGGTGAGCGTGCCCAGGGTCGGGATCGCCTCCATCACCGGGTCGAACAGGGCCCGCAGCGAGCCGGCGGTCACGTTGGCGTGCCGCAGGTGGTCGGCGGTGACCGCGAACCGGTCGGTCTCGGCCGCCTCCCGGCCCAGGCTCTTCACCACGGACGCCGCCTCGAAGCTCTCGTGGGCGACCGTCGACACCTCGCCGCGCAGCCGCTGGGCCGCCATCACGGCCGGTGACATCCGTCGCTGATAGGCCATGTTGGCCAGCACCACCAGCGGGAGCACGAGCAGGCCGACCGCACCGAGCACCGGATCGGCCAGAATCATCGCGATCGCGGCCACGAACAGCATCACGATCACGCCGATCGCCATCGGCAGCGGGGCCATCACGGCCCAGGTCGCCTCGACGTCGGCATTCGCGTTGGACAGCAGCTCGCCGGCCGGGTGCCGGTGGTGCCACTCCAAGGGCAGCCGCAGGTACTGCCGGGTCAGGGCCCGCCGGTAGCGAGCCTGGAGCCGGTACTGGGTGACGCCGGCCGCGGCCCGGCGACCGACCACGCCGATCGCCGTGATCACGGCCACCGCGGCCAGCGCCGCACCGGTCCGCCACAGGTCGCCGGAGCTGATCCGGCCGGCCTTGAACGCCGGGGCCAGCGTGTGGTCGGTGATCCGGCCGAGCAGGAAGCCGCCGCCCGCCGTCCCCACGCCGTAGAACGCCGACCCGATCACCGAGATGCTGAAGATCCACGGCTCCTGCCGCACGCCTTTCCAGACCACCCGCAATCCGCGGATCACGGAGCGGTCGGCCTCGGGGCGCGCGGGCATACGGAAAACCTCCGGGACTGGTGGACGAGAAGATGATCACGGGCAGCCGTGATCATCTGCTCTCGTCGGGATGATCTGTATATGTCAAGGTGAGGGAATGCCTTCGCATTCCGCCGCCGAGCGCGCCGCCCTGGCCGACGCTCTCACCGCCGCCGGCCCGCACCGCCCCACCCTGTGTGACGGCTGGACCACCACCGAACTGGCCGCTCACCTGGTCAGTCGCGAACGGCGTCCGGACGCCGCGGCCGGGGTGGTGGTGCCGGCCCTGGCCGGCTGGAGCAGCCGGGTGCGCGGCAAGTACGCCACCCGACCCTACGCCGATCTGGTCACCGCGATCCGGACCGGCCCGCCCCGGACCAGTGTGATGGCGCTGCCGGGGGTGGACGCCCGGGCCAACCTGGTCGAGCACTTCGTGCACTGCGAGGACGTGCGCCGGGCCGGGCCCGGCTGGGCCGCCCGCGACCTGCCGGTCGAGCGCCAGGACGCGCTCTGGGCCTCGATCTCGACGTTCGGCCGGATGCTGTTCCGGCGCTCGCCGGTCGGCGTCACGTTGGCCAGCCCGGACGGGCGGACCAAGCAGGTGGTTCGCAAGACGGCCGCCGACGGGTCCGAGATCGAGGGGATCACCCTGGTCGGCGAGCCGGCTGAACTGACCCTTTACGGATACGGCCGCAAGGATCAGGCTCGCGTGCACGTGGAGGGGCCGGACGCGGCCGTGGCCGAGTTCCGGCGGCTGACCCTCAAGGTCTGAATCGTTTCCGCCACCGCACCGCCACCGGCACCGGACCGGGGTGCCGGGGTTAGCGGGGCTACCGGGGGTGCCAGGGTTGCCGGGGCCGAGGTCAACCGCCGGGGACGGCGTCGATCTCGATCGTGCCGGTGACCGTCGGGCCTCCGTCGGCGGCGATCAGGCGACCGTCGCCGTCGTCGGCCCGGCCGGTCAGGATCCAGCGGTAGGTGCCGACCGGCAGGGGCCGGCCTTTGGCGTCCCGGCCGTCCCAGGCCAGGCCGCGGATGCTGCCGTCCGGAGCATCAGCCTTGAGCGTGCGCAGCGCCTTCGTGCCCGTCAGTTGGGTGATCTCCAGCTCGACGCTGCGCAGGGGCTTGGTGACGTCGAACTCGGGCGTCCACGTGTCGGCGTGGCCGTCGCCGTCCGGGGTGAAGCCGAGCGGGCCGAGCACGCCGATCAGGCGCGGCCGGAAGGCGGCGGTGAACGGCAACGGCGTCAGTTCGACGGCGTCCGGCCCCTGCGGGCCGCGCACCAGCCGGGCGATCACGTGGTTGTCGATCAGGACCTGGTCAGCAGAGCCGGTCAGGTTCACCGGGGAGGAGTCGGCGCGGGTCAGGTCGAGCAGGTGCTCGCCCTGACCGTCGGCCCAGAACAGGGTGCCCTCGGCCAGCACCAGCCGGAAGACCGGGCTGTCCGGGTCGGTCGGCACCAGCCGCCGGTCCGGCGAACCCAGGGCCTGCACCGTGATCGTCGGGTCACCGCAGTTGCCCCAGGCCACCGTCGTGCCCCAGATCGAGACCGGCGGCGCACCCGGGCAGGACGCCGGATCGGCCAGCTTCACCGGCTGGGCCTGCTCGACGTCGTCGGCCCAGACCTCGGCCTGCGGCCCGCTGTCGGAGCTGGACCGCACCCGCGACCAGATCACGGAGTGCCCGTAGATGTCGTCGGCCCGGTCGAAGGCCTCGGCGTCAGCCGGCTCGGTGAAGATCCGCTCGCCGTCAGGCCGGTAGACCTTGCCGTTGAGCAAGGTGTAGGGGCCCGAGACGTTCGGCGCCCCGGATTCCTGGATCGCACCGTCCACGGCACCGGAGTCGAGCAGCTCCACCGAGTTGTCGAGCGGGGTCGCGATGGCCCCGCGGCCGGCCGAGAACGCGATCGACGGCAGTGGAACCGGGTTGCTGGGCGCGGCCGACCGGAGGCTGAACCTCGACTCGGGGCCGAGCGTGGGCCGGCGTCCGTCGGAGACCGGCCGCCACCAGACCGGTCGGCTCGGCAACGCCGGAGTGGGGTCGGAGTCGTCGGTGTAGTAGATCCGCCCGCCGGTGAGGGCCAGCGACCGGATCGGGTAGGTCCGGGCGGGCACGGTGGCGGTCCGGACCGGCGGCCCGGACGGTCCGACGCTGTAGACGCCGGCCGTGGCCAGGGTGGTGCCGGTCGCGGTCAGGAACCGGTTGCCGACGGCGGCCAGGCCGTCACTGCCGGGCGGCAGGGCGACCGACCGGACCACCGGTGCGGCGCCGGCCGGCACGACCCGCAGCACCGGGCCCGCCGGATCGGCCGGGGCGGCCGGGGTGACCAGGTAGCCGACCTGCTGCGTTCCGGCGCGCAGGGTGCCGCCGCTCGCCTGCGGGTCGCTCTCCAGGTACGACGTGACGGCGCCACCGGCTCGCGGGCGCTGGCTGATCCGCAATCCGCCACCGGTCTGCGTGGTCCAGGCCAGGGTCTCGGGGCTGAGCGCGACCGAGCCGATGAGGTCGGTGCTGCCGGTCACCAGGTTCTCGACCGTGCCGTGGGCGACGTCGATCAGGTCGAGCCGGTAGACCCGGCCGGGGTCGGGCCCGGTGAACGACGACAACAGCACCGCGCCCGACTCCGTCGCCGTGGCCTGCACGTTGTCCAGCGGACTGAGCACCACGGTGGCCGGGAGCAAGGTCGAGGGATCGCCCGGGGCGGGGCTGGTCGGATACTGCCGCAGCGCCGGCGGGGGCAACGGGAACGTGGTGAAGCTGGCCGGCTGCGTGGCCAGCCAGGCGGCGCCGGTGAAGCCGATCGGTGGTGGCATCCGGCCGTCGACGACATCCGTGCCGGTGCGCACGTCCGTCCGGTGCACCACGTACAGGTTGGGACCGCCGAACGGCAGTACCCGCTTGGACCAGGTCAGGGTGCCGCCGACGACGCTGAGCACCGAACCGCCGTTGTCGGTGATCGTCGGCTCGATCGCGGGCCTGCGGCTCAGCTGGGTACCCTCGGCCCCGCTGAGGAAGTGGTTGGCGCTGCCGGCGAACGTGTCGATACCGGCAATACCGCTCTGCCGGACGACAACTCCCCGGGGCGAGGCGGCCAGCAGGGTCAGAGCGGTGGCGCCCTCGTGACCGGGCAGCACCACGGTGTCCGACGGGCGGGCCTGGGCCGGGGCGGTCGGCAGGCCGAACCCGAGCCCGACCATCGCCGTGACCGTGAAGACCGATCCGAGCCGAAATGCCTTGTGCCGAGGCACCATTGCTCCACCCCCGTGGTCACCCCGGCCAGGCCCCCGGCCGGTGACCGGGACTATGCCGCATCCCCCGGCCGAGACCGAGGGATGCGGCGCCCGACACGCGGTGGGTCAGTCGGTGAACATGGGGCCGGCCCCCGGATGCGTCAGCACGCTGCCGTAGTCGGTGCCGCTGTGCCGCCCGGCCGAGTCGGTGTACGAGGTGAGCGTGCGGCCCCGGCGGACCAGGACGACGCCGGCGTCCTTGGCCCCGCCGAGGTCCTCCCCCGGCGCGCTGAGGATCAGGCTGTCCTGGACGTCCTCGTCGAAGTCGTCGCGACCGCGCAGCGTGCTCAGGGTGGCGCCGACGTGGTCACCGGTCTCGGCCTTGCCGCCGAGCGCCCGGCCCTTGCCCTGGCGCAGGTAGACCGCCTTGCAGCCCTCTGCCGACGGCAGCAGCGTGACCGCCCCCGCCCCCTTGGCCTTGCCGAAGTCCTCTCCCGGGGCGCCGACGGCGAAGTCGGCACTCTCCTGGCAGTTGAGCCAGGTGCCCTGGGCCACCGCGGCCCCGAACCGGTCCGTGCTCTCGTTCGAGCCCGGGATGCCGGGGCTGTTCTGGGTGATGTTGCGAACCTTGCCGGACGCCGCGATGAGCGTCACCAGGCCGGTGTTCTTCTTCGAGCCGATGTCTTCGTACGGCGTGCCCACGATGATCGTGCCGGTCCCGGCGATCGCGGAGCCGAACCGGTCGTGAGCCTCGGCCTTGTCCGGCACCCCGGGGGTGTTCTGGGTCCACTGCCGGGCGATCTGGACGCCGGTCGAACTGCGCCCGACCACCCAGATCGAGCCGGCCTCGGCCTGGCCCGACACCCGGTCGTCGGGCACGCCGATCACCACACCGTCGTTGCGGGCACTGAGCACCGAGCCGAAGTGGGCGAAGGCGTGCGCGGTGCCGCCCAGGGACCGCGCGGTCACCCGCCCGACGAGGGTCACGGTGCCCCTGGTGCTCACCGTGTAGTGCTCGACGGCGCCGGCCTGGACGACGCTGCCGACCTTCGAGTCGGGCGCGCCGACCCAGAGGTCGATCAGGTCACCGTTGCGCGCGGAGGCCAGGGTCGCTCCGAAACCTTCGTCGCCGGTGGGAGACTCGATCTCCTTCAGCGAGGACTGGACCAGCCCGGTCGGGCCGCCGTTGATGATCGCCACCGCCGAGGGCGCACCGTTGGCGTAGGCGATCGAGGCGATCAGCTCCGAGCACCCGTCGTGGTTCACGTCGATCGCGGTGAGCGACGCCCCGAAGCCGTACCGGGTGGTCGGCAGCGTCTCGTCGGTCAGCCGCTGCGGGTTGCGGCCGGAGTAGTGCACGTCGATCGCGCTGACCCCGCCGAACCGCGGGATGCCGACGGCCAGATCCGGGCTCCAGCCGCGGTCGAAGCTGCCGACCTCGGGCACCTCGGCCGTGCAGGACGCGGCGGCCGGGGCCGACGGCGGGGCGGGGCTCAGGGTCGGGCCGGCCGTCGGAGTCGCGGTCGGGGTGGCCGTCGAGGTCGGCGTGGCGGTCGGCGTGGGGGGCGGATCGGCGACGGCCGCCGACGCGGGCAGGGCCCCGGACAGGGACCCGGCCAGCAGGGCGCTCGCGGTCAGGGCACCGATCACGATCCGGGCGCGGGTGGTGCTGGGCATTCGACTCACCGTCTTCGTCGTCAGGAGAATGAGCAGCGTACCGGGAGAAACCGGTCAGCGGACCGGCACGCCGGTGCCGCGCAGCGACTCCTTGACCGCCCCGATGGTCAGCTCGCCGAAGTGGAAGACGCTGGCCGCCAGCACGGCGTTGGCCCCGGCGGCGACGGCCGGCGGGAAGTGCTCGACCAGGCCGGCCCCGCCGCTGGCGATCAACGGCACCCCGACCTCCTCCCGGACCCGCCGGATCAGTTCCAGGTCGAAGCCGTTCTTGGTGCCGTCGGCGTCCATCGAGTTGAGCAGGATCTCACCGGCCCCCAGCTCGGCCCCGCGAGCGGCCCAGTCGACGGCGTCGATCCCGGTCCCCCGCCGGCCGCCGTGCGTCGTCACCTCGAACCCGGAGGCGGTGACCGTGCCCGGCAGGCAGCGCCGCGCGTCCACCGACAGCATCAGCACCTGGGCGCCGAACCGGTAGGCCACCTCACGGATCAGCTCGGGGCGCTCGATCGCGGCCGTGTTGACCCCGACCTTGTCGGCCCCGGCCCGCAGCAGCCGGTCGACGTCGTCGACCGAGCGGACCCCACCACCGACGGTCAGCGGGATGAAGATCTGCTCGGCGGTCCGGGCGACGACGTCGTACATCGTCTCCCGCCCGCTGGAGGACGCCGTGACGTCGAGGAAGGTCAGCTCGTCGGCGCCCTCGGCGTCGTACCGGCGGGCCAGCTCGACCGGGTCGCCGGCGTCCCGCAGACCCTCGAAGTTGACCCCTTTGACGACGCGGCCGGCGTCGACGTCGAGGCACGGGATGACACGAACGGCGACAGGCACGGACGCCAGCGTAGTCTCCGGGCGGTGAACGGACCGAGGTCGCCCTGGCCGGACGACACGGTCCGCCGGATCGTCGATCGCCTGGCCGCCGCGCCGACCCGGGCCGGGCGGACCAAGGTGCTCGCGATCGACGGCCGCAGCGGGTCGGGCAAGTCCACTCTGGCCCGAGCCGTCCGGGCCGCGCTCGACCCGAGCCCGCCACTGGTCGCGGTTGAGGATCTCTACCCGGGCTGGGACGGGCTGTCCGACGGGGTGGCCCGGCTGCACGAATGGGTGCTGGCGCCGCTGGCCGCCGGCCGGCCGGCCCGGTACCGGCGCTACGACTGGGCCCGCGGCGAGTACCGGGCCGGACCGGTCGACGTCCCGGAGTCGGAGGTTCTGATCGTGGAGGGGGTCGGGGCCGGCAGCCGGTCGGGCCGGCCCTACCTCTCGCTGGTGGTCTACCTCGAGGCCCCGGAACCGGTCCGGTTCGCTCGGGCGATGGCCCGGGACGGCGACACCTATCGGCCGCACTGGCGGCGCTGGGCCGATCAGGAGCAGCGCCTGCTGGCCGGCGACGACGACCCGCGCGCGGCGGCCGACCTGATCATCCGTACACAGGAACCGGGCCTAAGCTGACCGCCGTGCCGCTTGGGGGTCCGACGACGATGTCCCGTTTTGCCGACCCGCGCCTCGTCTCGACCGGGGCGCGGCTGGTCGTAGGGGCGGTGTTCGCCGTCTCGGGCTGGACCAAGGTGGTCGACATCGAGGGCACCGTGCGCACGGTGCGGGCCTACGACCTGCTGCCCGAGTCGCTGGTGCCGACCGTGGGCCGGGGCCTGCCGGTGCTCGAGCTGGCCCTGGCCGCCCTGCTGCTGACCGGCCTGCTGACCCGGGTCGCGGCGGCGGTCACCGTGCCGTTGTGCGTGGCCTTCATCATCGGGGTCTCCTCGGCCTGGACCCGAGGGCTGGAGATCCACTGCGGCTGCTTCGGCAACGACGGCGCCAACCCCCACCCGGTGCCCGGTTACATCCGCGAGCTCGTCCTCAACGCCGTCCTGATTCTGGCCTGCGCCTGGCTGCTGCGGCGGCCGGCCAGCCGGTGGTCGCTCGATTCCTCCCTCGGCCTGCGGGTCGAGGACGACTACGACGACGACCCGGACGACGACCGGGATGACGAATGAGACGACGAATGAGACGACGGATGACCTCTAGAGCGGAGTTCCAGACGTGAGCAGTGGCAGGTCGGGCCGGGAGGACCGGCAGCAGAAAGCGGCGGCAATGCGGGCCGCGGCCGCCCGGCGGGAGGCCCGGCGGCGTTCGGTGATCGTCGGCTCCGGCGTGCTGGGCGTGCTGATCGCGGCCATCGCGATCTTCATCGTGGTCCAGGCCGACCGGCACGATGCCGCGATCAATCAGGGCCTGACCCCGACCGGGTTCGACAGCAACAACTCGTTCGTCGTCGGCCAGGCCGACGCCCCGGTCACGATGGTCGCCTACGAGGACTTCCAGTGCCCGATCTGCAGGAACTTCGAGCAGCAGAACAGCGCCCAGCTCGACGAATACGTGAAGGCGGGCACGGTGAAGATCCAGTACCGCCCGATCTCGATCCTGGACCGCAACTCGAGCACGAACTACTCGACCCGGGCCCTGAACGCCTTCGCCGCGGTGGTGAGCAGTGATCCCTCGGCCGGGGCCGAGTTCCACAAGCTTCTGTTCACCAACCAACCCGACGAGGGCACCGCCGGGCTCGAAGACAAGACCCTGATCGCGCTGGCCGTCCAGGCCGGCGCGCCCAGGGCGGCGGTCACCACGGCGGTGAACGACGAGAGCTACCAGGGCTGGACGGTCAAGGTCACCCAGGCCTCGTCGCTGGCCAAGGTGACCGGCACGCCGACGCTGTTCGTGAACGGCAAGCAGCCGATGACGACGGTCGACGGGCAGCAGCAGCCGGACCTGACCGCCGCCGGGGTCAAGGCGGCCATCGACGCGGCCGCCGCCGCGGCCAAGTAGGCCCGACCCACTCAGCCGCGGGGTGAGCCGGGCTCAGCGCGGGGTGTGCAGGGCGATCAGGGTGGCCAGCCGGCCGGCCTCCTTGGTCGCCTGCTCACCGTCGGCCCGCTGGATCGCCATCACGGCCAGCGTGTCGCCGTCGGACAGGTCCAGGCTGACCCACGAATCCCCACTGCCGTAACGGATCCCGACCACCTCGGCCCACTCCAGGCGGCGGGTGAGCAGCAGGTTGCGCACGGTCAAGCCGGCCTCCGAGGGGTCGGCCGCGACCAGCGCGAACCGGGACAAGCCCCAGAACAGGAACCCGCTGACGGCCAGGAAGCCGACCCGGTCGTACCAGCCGACCGCGCTCGGCCCGGACCACGGCAGCAGCACCGCGATCAGCAGCAGCGCCCCGGAGACGCCGACGGCCGCGATCCAGCCGACCAGCCGCCCGCGCCGGGACCGGAACGGCTGGTGCAGTTCGTCGCGGTTCACAGATGCTTGTAGACGTCGTCCAGCTGCAGCCCGCGGGCGATCATCAGCACCTGCAGGTGGTACAGGAGCTGGGAGATCTCCTCGGCGGTCCGGTCGGTGGACTCGTACTCGGCCGCCATCCAGACCTCGGCCGCCTCCTCGACCACCTTCTTGCCGATCGCGTGCACCCCGGCGTCGAGCTGGGCCACCGTGCCCGAACCCTCCGGCCGGCTGGTGGCGCGCTCGGTCAACTCGGCGAACAAGCCCTCAAACGTCTTCACCGGGCCAGACTAAAGGCTGGCTCAGGCGAACTCGGCCATGGCCGGCAGCGGCAGGCCACGGAGCGCGGCGGCGGCGGCCACGGCCGCCGTGGCCGCCTCGAAGCCCTTGTCCTCCTTGGCGTCCGGCCCGCCCGAGCGGGCCAGGGCCTGCTCCACGGTGTCGCAGGTCAGCAGGCCGAACCCGACCGGGATACCGGTCCGCACGGTGATCTCGACCAGGCCCTGGGTGGTGCCGGCGCAGACGTACTCGAAGTGCGGCGTCCCGCCCCGGATCACGACCCCGAGGGCGACCACCGCATCCAGCCCGGACGCCGCCAGCCGGGCCGCCGCCACCGGCAGCTCGAAGCTGCCGGGGACCGCGATCTCGACCACTTCGGCCACCCCGGCCTCGTCCAGGGCCCGCCGGGCCCCGGCCACCAGCCCGCTCATCACCTGCTCGTGCCAGGCCGCGTAGACCAGGCCGACCCTCAGATGGGTGCCGTCCACCGACACCGTGGGAGCGCCGTCGCCGCTCATCGAACTCCTTCACTCATGTCCAGCTGGTGACCCATCAGGTCCCGCTTCGCGGTCAGGTAATTGCGGTTGTCCGGGGTCTGGCCGACCTGCAGGGGCACCCGCTCGGACGTCGTCACCCCGTGCTCGGCCAGACCGGTCACCTTGGCCGGGTTGTTGGTCAGCAGCCGGACGTCGTCCAGGCCGAGGTCGTCGAGGACGGCCGCCGCGGCGCCGTACTCCCGCGCGTCCACCGGCAGCCCCTGGGCCGTGTTGGCCGCGACCGTGTCCAGGCCCGCGTCCTGCAACTGGTAGGCGGTGAGCTTGGCCAGCAGGCCGATCCCTCGGCCCTCGTGCCCGCGCAGGTAGACGACGGCTCCGCCCTCGGCGGCCACGGCGTCCAGGGCGGCGTCGAGCTGCGGCCCGCAGTCGCATCGGGCGGAGCCGAAGGCGTCCCCGGTCAGGCACTCCGAGTGCACCCGGACCAGGGCCCCGTGCCCGGCCGGGGTGCCCGAAACCAGGGCGATGTGCTCGTGGCCGGTCAGCAGGTCGCGGTAGGCGATGGCGCGGAACTCGCCGTGCCGGGTCGGCAGCCGGCTCTCGGCCACCCGCTGGACCCGGGCCGGCTCGGCCGCGGGCGCCTCGGCGGGCAGGCCGTCCGGGTGCCGGCGGCGGAAGTCGGCCAGGTCGGCCACGCTGATCAGGGGCAGGTTGTGGGCGTCGGCCAGGGCTCGTAGGCCGGGCAGGCGCATCACCGGGCCGGCGTCCTCGACCACCTCGGCGATCACTCCGACCGGGGGCAGGCCGGCCAGCCGGCACAGGTCGACCGCGGCCTCGGTGTGACCGGCCCGCTCCAGCACGCCACCGGGCCGGGCCCGCAGCGGAAAGATGTGCCCGGGCCGGATCAGGTCGCCAGCCACGGTGTCCGGATCGGCCAGCAGCCGCACGGTCGTGGCCCGGTCGGCGGCGCTGATCCCGGTGGTGACGCCGGTCGCGGCGTCCACCGACACGGTGTACGCGGTCCGGCGCGGGTCCTGGTTGTCGGCCACCATCGGGGGCAGGCCGAGCTTGTCGGCCAGCTCGTCCGGCATCGGGGCGCAGAGCACGCCCGAGGTGTGCCGCACGGTCCAGCCGATCCACTCCGGGGTGGCGCTCACCGCGGCCAGGATGATGTCGCCCTCGTTCTCCCGGTCGGCGTCGTCGGCCACGATCACCGGCCGGCCGGCCCGCAGCGCGGCCAGGGCCTCGGACACCGTGTCCAGCGGGACGACGGCTCCGGTCCAGTCCGGCCCGTCGTCCTGGACCGTGTCGTGGACCTGCAGCGCGCTCATCGGGCACCCACCGGGCTGGTGACGGTCAGTCTCTCCACGTACTTGGCCAGCACATCGACCTCCAGATTGACCCATTCACCGATCTCACGGTGGCCGAGCGTGGTTCGGGTGAGCGTCTCGGGGATCAGGGAGACGGTGACGACGGTGCCGCCCTCGGGCTGGTCGGTGAGCTCGGCGACGGTCAGCGACACCCCGTCGATCGCGATCGATCCCTGAGCCACGACATAACGGGCCAGAGCGGCCGGAACGGCGACCCGGACCAGCTCCCAGCCGTCGCCCGGGACCCGCTCGATCACGGTCCCGGTGCCGTCCACATGGCCCTGCACGATGTGCCCGCCGAGCCGGCCGCCGGCCGGAACCGGTCGCTCCAGGTTGACCGGCACCCCGGGGGCGGCGGTGACCAGGGAGGACAGAGCCAGGGTCTGGGCCATGACGTCGGCGGTGAAGGTGTCACCGGCCAGGTCGACGACGGTCAGACAGACGCCGTTGACGGCGATCGACGCGCCGGGGACGGCGTCCGCGGTGACCACTGGCCCGCGAACGGTGACCCGGGCGGAATCCTGGCCCGGAACGAGTTCGACCACCTGGCCGAGCTCTTCGATGATGCCGGTGAACATTGACCCTCCTGGCGCGCCGTCGGCGGCTCCGGGGGTCTTCGACGGCACGGCAGAAAGCCGTACTCATCGGACAGCGGCTCCCGGACATCCCGCAATAGGCGGGGTGACAGGCACCGCCGCGTGCTGCCTCCCATCCGGACTTTCACCGTCGGTCCTGGAGTTTCACCAGGTCAACCGGCCACTGGCTGTGGTCGGGTCGCGGACTGTAACCGCCGGCTCGGAATTGCACCGACCCCGGAGCACGCATTGCTGTCGTATTGCTCAGGCTGTTGCCTGATTACTGGTTCGTTTCGTGAACAGTCTGCCACCTCGATGTTGTTCCCCGGAACGGAGATTCCGGGGAATCGGTTGTGACGTTGCCCCCGTGAGCCCATCTTGAGCCGGTCTTGAGGAGGGCGACGCAGGGCGAGGGGAGCGGCGTCCGATCGGGTGGTTCCGGCTTTCCGGTACTGACGAGCGACTACAACGAGTGATGTAGTCCTTCACATGAGTAGTCACACCGGTTGGCGACGTCGCCGCTTCATCCATGCCATGGCCACGGCGGCCGCAGTCACCGCCGTCGCCCTGGGCCTGCCCACGGCCGCTGACGCGACCGTGGCGCCGGCTCCGACCCCTACGGTCGCCGCGAGCCGGACCTCGGCCTCCGCGACCTACATCATCCAGCTGACCGTGGCCCCGGCCCGGTCCGACGTGATGCGCGCCGTCCGCAAGGCGGTCACCGCCGCCGGCGGCCGGGTCACCTCGACCCAGCCGTCGATCGGCATGCTGGTGGCCACCCTCAGCCCGCGGGGCGCGGCCAAGATCGGCAAGCTGTTCGGCGTCCGGGCGGTCACCCTCGACGCCAAGGCCCACCCGCTGTCGCTCGGCTTCGACGCCGCGAGCCAGCCCGGCTCGATGACCAACGTCACCAAGCTGACCCAGGCCCAGGCCCTCTGGAACCAGGGCTGGACCGGGGCCGGGGTCGACGTGGCGATGATCGACACCGGGGTCAGCCCGGTGGCGTCGCTGACCCCGCCGGTGGCGGGCGGCTCGAACGCCCGCGACACCAAGGTGCTGCTCGGCCCGGACCTGTCCTTCGAGGGGCAGGCCTCGAACCTGCGCTACCTGGACAGCTTCGGCCACGGCACGGCGATGGGCAGCATCATCGCCGGCCGGGAGACCTCGAAGGCCTCCGGGGCCACCTATGCGGCCGACAGCACCCACTTCTACGGGATGGCCCCCGACTCGCGGATCGTCAGCATCAAGGTCGGCTCGGCCGACGGCTCGGTCGACGTCTCGCAGCTGATCGCGGCGATCGACTGGGTGGTGCAGAACCGCGACAACCAGGGCGCCGACAGCCTGCTGAACATCCGGGTGCTGAACCTGTCCTTCGGCACCGACAGCGGCCAGGCGTGGCAGATCGACCCGCTCTCCCAGGCGGCGGAGGTGGCCACCCGGGACGGCATCCTGGTGGTCGGCGCGGCCGGCAACGACGGCGACTCGTCGGTCGGCCTGGCCGACCCGGCCTACAACCCGCACGTGCTGGCCGTCGGCGCCGTCGACACCAAGGGCACCGCGGCCACCACCGACGACGCGGTGCCGAGCTTCTCCCAGCACAGCGACGCGACCAAGAACGTGACCCGAAGCCCCGACCTGGTGGCGCCCGGCGTCGGCATCGTCTCGGCCTCGGACCCGGGCTCGGCCATCGCCCTGCAGTACCCGACGGCCACGCTCGGCGAGAACAACGCCTTCATCCGGGGCAGCGGGACGTCGCAGGCCGCCGCCGTGGTCAGCGGGGCCGCCGCGCTGCTCTTCCAGAAGTACCCGAACGCGACCGGGCTGCAGATCCAGGCCCTGCTGGAGCAGAACACCAGCCAGGTCGGCACCTCGACCGAGTCCTACGAGGGGCGCGGCGAGATCAACCTGCAGAAGGCGGCCGCGGCGGCCCTGCCGGCCTCCAGCGGGGCGGCGGCCTCGGCCCTGGGCATGACCACCCAGACCGCGACCGGCACCGGCAGCCTGCAGGCGGCCCGGGGCACCAAGTCGGTCTCGATCGACGGCAAGACGCTCAGCGGCGAGACCGACATCTTCGGGGTCAACTGGAACACCGCGGCCCACGCCACCCTGGCCGAGCAGCGGCTGAACTGGAGCGCGAACACCGGCGCGATCAACGGCAACTACTGGATCGGTTCCGGATTCGTCTACGACGGCTCGACCACGGCCGCCAAGGCCTGGGGCAACCGGGTCTGGACGTCGACGAACTGGACGGCCGCGAGCTGGTCCGGCAACCCGTGGAGCGGCCGGACCTGGGCCGGACGGACCTGGTCGGGACGGACCTGGGCCGGCGGCTCGTGGGGCGGGCCGGTGACCAACTCGGACGGCGGCTGGGCCTCGAAGCTGTGGGCCAGCACCAACTGGAAGTAAGTCACAGCAGTAGGTGAAGGACACGCGAGTGGCCGGTGACGGGGTCCGATCCCCCCGCCGGCCACTTGCGCTTCGCCCGGTGGTCTCAGCAGGCGCCGGCGGCCAGTTCGCGCAGTTGCTCGATGGACGCCGCCGCGTCGTCGGCGCCGTAGACGGCCGAGCCGGCCACGAACACGTCGGCGCCGGCCTCGGCGCAGCGCTCGATGGTCGACGCCGACACCCCGCCGTCCACCTGCAGCCAGACGTCCAGCCCGGAGCCGGCGATCGCGGCCCGGGCCCGGCGGATCTTGGGCAGGCAGACGTCGAGGAAGCTCTGCCCGCCGAAACCGGGCTCGACGGTCATCACCAGCAGCAGGTCGAGCTCGGGCAGCAGTTCCAGGTAGGGCTCGATCGCGGTGGCCGGCTTGACCGCCAGCCCGGCCCGGGCCCCCTGCTTGCGCAGCTCGCGGGCCAGCCGGACCGGGGCCGCGGCGGCCTCGGCGTGGAAGGTCACGCTGCCCGCGCCGGCCTCGGCGTAGGCCGGGGCCCAGCGGTCCGGGTCCTCGATCATCAGGTGGCAGTCGATCGGGATCGGCGTCACCTTGATCAGGGCCTCGACCACCGGCAGGCCCAGGGTCAGGTTGGGCACGAAGTGGTTGTCCATCACGTCGACGTGGGCCCAGTCGGCGTTGCCGATCCGCTGCAGCTCGGACTCCAGCCGGGCGAAGTCGGACGATAGGATGCTGGGCGAGATCTGGATGGCCACGGCGGAAGCGTAGTGCCGGCCGGCGGCTCAGTCCCGGCGGAGCAGGCTCAGGTACATCGAGTCGGTGCCGTGCCGGTAGGTCCACAGCTGCACGTCCGGGCCCTCGCCCAGCTCCAGCCCGGCGGCCAGCTCCAGCGCCGGGTGATCAAGGCCGGCCACCGCCGCGATCACCGCCCGCGCGTCCAGCCGGGTGACGTCGTCGCGGCCCCGGAGCACGTCGTCGACCACGGAACGGGTCTCGGCCGGGTGCGGCGAGCAGGTGGCGTAGGCCACCACCCCGCCCGGGCGGACGGCGTCCAGGGCGGCCGACAACAGCCCGCGCTGCAACGGAGCCAGCGCGGTCAGGTCGGACGGCGTCCGCCGCCAGCGGGCCTCGGGCCGGCGCCGCAGCGCTCCCAGGCCGGTGCAGGGCGCGTCGACCAGCACCCGGTCGTACCGGCCGGGCTCGTCCTCGCCCAGGCTGCGGCCGTCGGCGACCCGCACCTCGAACGCGGCCGGCACCGCGGCCAGCGCGTTCGAGACCAGGTCGGCCCGGTGCTCGGCCACCTCGACCGCGACCAGTTCGGCGTCGTCCCCGACCTGCCCGGCGGTGTGCCGTTCGGCCAGCACCGACGCCAGCAGGGCGGCCTTGCCGCCCGGCCCGGCGCACAGGTCGAGCCAGCGGCCCTCGTCGGCCCCCCGCAGCTCGGCCGCGGCCAGGGCCAGGGCGACCAGCTGGCTGCCCTCGTCCTGCACCCGGGCCCGCCCCTGCTGCACGGCCGGAGCCTCGTCGGGAGCACCGTTCAGCCGGACCGCCACCGGGGAGAGCACCCCGGCGTCGGCCCCGTCGGCGGTCAGCTCGTCGACCGTGGCCAGCCCGGGCAGCGCGGCCACGGCGACCCGGGGCCGCTCGTTGTGGGCGGCCAACAGGGCCGGCAGCTCGTCGGCGGGCCGCCCGGCCAGCCGCAGGGCGTCGCGCAGCGAACGGATGATCCAGGTCGGGTGCGAGTACAGCACGGCCAGGTAGCCGTCCGGATCGGCCTGCGGGTCGGGCGCGACCGAGGCCAGCCAGGTGTCCGGATCGCGCTCGGTGACGCGGCGCAGCACGGCGTTGGCGAACTTGGCCGCGCCCGGCCCGGACGTGGCCCGGACCAGGTCGACCGTGGTCGAGACGGCCGCGTGCTGCGGCACCCGGGTGTTCAGCAGCTGGTGGACGCCGAGCCGCAGGGCATCCAGCACGGCCGGGTCGACCCCGGTCAGCGGCCGGTCGACGCAGGCGGCCAGCACGGCGTCGTAGCTGCCCTGACCGCGCAGGGTGCCGTAGGCCAGCTCGGTGGCCAGGCCGGCGTCGCGACCGCGGAGGGCGGAGCGGCGCAGCAGGCCCGGCAGCACCAGGTTGGCGTACGCGTCGCGCTCGGCCACCGCGCGCAGGGTCTCGTAGGCGACCAGGCGGGCCGGGTCACCGGCGCTGCGTGGGCGGCCGCCGGCCGGGGCGGTACCGGCGGCGCGCTGGGAGCGGCCGGCGTTGTCCCGGGACTGGCGGGGCGGGCGGGAGGGGCGGCCGGCGGGCGCGGCCGGGCGGCTCACGCCGTCGCTCCGGTGACGGGGCCGAGCTGTTCGCCCGGTTCGGGGCGGGCGCCGCGGGCCCAGTCGACGGCCGGCATCGAGCGCTTGCCGGCCGGCCGGACCTCGCCCAGGGTGACCGGGCCCGTCGCCGTCCCCACCTGGACCGTCTTGCGCAGCACCCGCAGCTCGCCGGGGGCGAGGAGCTCGCCGTCGGACGCCTCCGGCAGTACCGGTCCCAGGCCCAGCCGTTCGCCCCGGAACCGGGTCCAGGCTCCCGGGGCCGGTGTGCAGCCCCGGATTCGTCGATCGATGGCCACCGCGGGGCTCGACCAGTCGACGGCCGCCTCCTCGACGGTGACCTTGGGCGCCAGGGACACCCCGAAGGTGGGCTGCGGCTCGCCGACGACGGTGCCGTCCTCGATCGCGTCGAGGGTGGAGACCAGCAGGCCGGACCCGCCCTCGGCCAGCCGGGCCAGCAGCTCGCCGGCGGTGTCCCGGGGCCGGACGGCCTGGGTCATCACGCCGTAGACCGGGCCGGTGTCCAGGCCCCGCTCGATCAGGAAGGTGGTGGCCCCGGTGACCTGGTCGCCGGCCATCAGGGCGCGCTGCACCGGGGCCGCGCCGCGCCAGGCCGGCAGCACCGAGAAGTGCAGGTTGACCCAGCCGTGCTCGGGGATGTCGAGGGCCGACTGCGGGATCAGCGCGCCGTAGGCGATCACCGGGCAGCAGTCCGGGGCCAGCGCGGTCAGCTCGGCCTGGAACTCCGGCTCGCTCGGGCGGTTCGGCTGCAGCACCGGCAGCTTCTGCTCGTCGGCCCAGAGCGCGACCGCCGAGCGGGACACCTTGCGGCCCCGGCCGGCCACGGCGTCGGGACGGGTGATGACGGCGACGATCTCGTGCCGGGAGCCGGCCAGGGCGGCCAGGGCCGGGACGGCGACGTCGGGGGTGCCGGCGACAACGATGCGCATCGGGCGGCCGGCTCTACAGAGCCCGGCCGAAGGTCGCGTGCGGGCTGACCTTCACCACCGGCGCCGGGCCGTTCCACTCGGCCTCGCGGATCGCCTTCAGGGCGAGCTTGCGCTCGGCCCGCTCCAGCCGGTCGATGAACAGGATGCCGTCGAGATGGTCGGTCTCGTGCTGGATGCAGCGGGCCAGCAGTTCGGTGCCCTCGATCTCGACCGGCTCGCCGTGCTGGTCGAACCCCTTGGCCACCACCTGCAGCGAGCGGCGGGTGTCGAAGACCAGGTCGGGCAGCGACAGGCAACCCTCGTCGCCGTCCTGGGTCTCGTCCGACAGCTGCAGGTTCGGGTTGATCAGGTGCCCGAGCTGCCCGTCGACGAAGTAGGTGAACACCCGCAGCCCGACGCCGATCTGCGGGGCGGCCAGGCCGGCGCCCGGCGCGTCCATCATGGTCTCTTCGAGATCGCGGACCAGGCCGCGCAGCTCCTTGTCGAAGTCCACGACGACGTCGGCCGGGGTTCGCAGCACGGGGTCACCGAAAAGACGGATGGTCTGGATAGGCACCAAACGAGTCTACGTGGCCACGAGACCTCCGCCGCCCCACCCTCGTTACCTGACCGTTACTTTCCGGGGTAATCCTCGTCTCATTGCCCGGCGCAAAAGGGGCACGACACCTGATGTCGACATGAGAGCACCGGTGGTTACTGCCCCGGAACACAACGAAACGCCAGCGCAACTGTTGCTGCCTAGCCTCGCACCCACCCCGGGGACCCACCGGGAAGTTCAGTGCCGCTGGCGCCGCCGGTGCCCGTACCGGCGGCCAGATCGATCGGAGCCCCATGGCTGTCTCCCGCCGTCCCGACCTCGCTGCCTCGCCGCTGTTCGACCAGGCCCTGGGCCGCCGCCGGCTGTTCCAGGCCGCCGGCCTGCTGCTGGCCGGCGGGCCCGCCCTGGCCGCGTGCGGCTCGTCGTCCAGCGGTTCGGCCGCCCCCGCGGCCTCGGGCAGTGCCGCCAGCTACGGCGACATCGCGGTGCAGCTCTCCTGGATCAAGAACATCGAGTTCGCCGGCGAGTACTTCGCCACCACCAAGAACTACTACACCGACGCCGGCTTCTCGAAGGTCGAACTGCTGGCCGGCGGCGCCTCCGGCACCTCGGCCGAGTCGGCCCTGGCCACCGGCAAGGCCTTCGTGGGCCTGTCGGCCCCGACGATCACCGCCCCGGCGATCAACAAGGGCGCGCCGCTGAAGATCGTCGGCACGACCTACCAGAAGAACCCGTTCTGCATCGTGTCCATCGACAAGGACCCGATCAAGACCCCGCAGGACATGGTCGGCAAGAAGATCGGCGTCCAGACCGGCGGCAACGAGGTCATCTTCGCGGCGCTGCTCAAGGCCAACAACATCGACCCGAAGAGCGTCAAGATCGTGCCGGTCGGCTTCGACCCAACGGTGGTCACCACCGGCCAGGTGGCCGGCTTCATGGCCTACATCACCAACGAGCCGATCCTGCTGGCCTCCAAGGGCTTCAAGGTCGAGACCTTCCTGCTGGCCGACTACAACCTGCCGCTGGTGGCCGAGACCTTCACCGTGCTGCAGGAGTCGATCGACAAGGACCGGTCCAAGGTCAAGGCCTACCTGGCGGCCGAGATCAAGGGTTGGAAGGACGCCGTGGCCAGCCCGACCGACGCGGCCACGCTCGCCGTCACCAACTTTGGCAAGGACCAGAAGCTGGTGCAGGACGAGCAGGTGAAGGAAGCGACGGCGCAGAACGACCTGATCGTCAGCGACGACACCAAGGCCAACGGGTTGTTCACGATGACCGACGAGCTGATCGCCCAGAACATCGAGGCGCTCGGCCGGGCCGGCACCCCGATCACCGCGGACAAGCTGTTCGACCTGTCCCTCCTCAAGGAGGTCTACACCGAACACCCCGAACTGAAGGCCTGAGCCACCGTGACGACTGCCTCGACCTCCGCCGAGAAGGGGGCACCCCCGCTCGGCACCGGGATCGCCCTGGCCGGTCTGTCCAAGACCTTCTCGCTGGGTCGGCGCTCGGTCACCGCGCTCGACAACGCGAACCTGAAGACGTCGGAGGGCTCGTTCCTCTCGCTGCTCGGCCCCTCCGGGTGCGGCAAGTCCACGATCCTGCGGATCCTGGCCGGCCTGGAGAAGCCGAGCAGCGGCGAGGCCCTGGTGAACGGCGAGACCCCGCTGGAGCTTCGCCGTCATCACGAGCTCGGGATCGCGTTCCAGGACTCGGCCCTGCTGCCCTGGCGCAGCGTGCGCTCGAACATCAAGCTGCCGCTGGAGATCTCGGGGATCAAGACCGACCCGGGCTACATCGACGAGCTGATCGAGCTGGTCGGGTTGCAGGGGTTCGAGAAGGCCAAACCGGCCCAGCTGTCCGGCGGCATGCGCCAGCGGGTCTCGATCGCCCGGTCGCTGGTGGTCAAGCCGTCGGTGCTGCTGCTGGACGAGCCGTTCGGGGCCCTCGACGACATGACCCGCCAGCGGCTCAACCTCGAGCTGCTGCGGATCTGGACCGAGAAGCCGGCCACCACGCTGATGGTCACCCACGGCGTCAGCGAGGCGATCTTCCTGTCCGACGTCGTGGCCGTGATGAGCCCGCGCCCGGGCCGGATCCTTGAGGTGGTGCCGATCGACCTGCCCCGGCCCCGGACGCCGGAGATGATGCGCACCCCCGAGTTCCACGCCATCCACGACCACCTCTCCGACCTGCTGTTCGGCAAGGGCGGTGCGGCCATGGACGACGCCGGGCCGGGTGAGCACTGATGACGTCGGTCGCGGTCGAGCCGGCCCGGGCCGGTAGGGAACGACCAGCCTGGCTCGGTGCGGTGATCGGCCCGGTCGTGCTGATCGCCGTCTGGTGGCTGCTGGCGGCGACCGTGTTCCACAGCTCGGGCTCGGTCCCGACGCCGTGGGCGGTGATCACCCAGTTCGGCAAGGACGGCTGGGACTACTACTGGACCAACGCCGGCGTCACCCTCAAGGGCGCCGGGCAGGGTTTCCTCTGGGGCAACGGGCTGGCCCTGCTGGTGGCGGTGATCGTGCTGCTGGTGCCGCCGCTCGAAGCCGTGGCCACCCAGCTCGCCGTGATCAGCTACTGCATGCCGCTGACCGCGATCGGGCCGATCATTCTGGTGATCTTCGGTGGCCGGGCACCGACCATCTTCCTGGCCTCGCTGTCGGTGTTCTTCACCACCCTGATCGGAGCCCTGCTCGGCCTCAAGGCGGCCGACCGGGCCAGCCTGCAGCTGATCGAGGCCTACGGCGGCGTCCGGTGGCACAAGCTGATCAAGGTGCAGCTGATCGCCGCCCTGCCGAACATCCTGTCGGCGCTGAAGATCGCCGCCCCGGCGGCCATGCTCGGCGCGATCATCGGGGAGTATCTCGGCGGGGTCGACAACGGCCTGGGCGTCGCCCTGACCGTGGCCCAGCAGCAGTACGAGGTGCCCCGCACCTGGGCCCTGGCCTTCGTCACCGGCGGCCTGGCCGGCCTCGGCTTCGCGCTCTTCGCGCTGATCGCCCGGTTCGTCACGCCCTGGTCGACCGGCACGAACGCGGGAGGTAGCTGATGACCGCCACCGAGATCGACTCCCCGGTTCCGGCCCTCTCCCCCGGTGCCTCCCCGGACACCTTTCCCTCGGCCTTCTCGGTCTACGGCCGGGCCGTGGGCCGGGCCTTCCTGCCCCTGGTGGTCTCGGCGATCGTCGCCGTCATCGCCTGGGAAGCCTTCCTGCGGTACTTCGACATCAACCCCCTGGTCGGCAAGACGCCGCACGCGGTCTGGGAGTACATGGTCACCGCGCCCGAGGCGGCAGCCAACCGCTCGGCGGTGTTCGACCCGCTCGGCACCACCCTGCGCGACGCCTCGCTGGGCTTCGTCGGCGGGATGGTCGCGGCGATGGTGGTCGGCATCGGTTTCGTCCTCTTCCGCAGCGTGGAGCAGGCGTTCATGCCGGTGGCCATGCTGCTGCGCTCGGTGCCGCTGGTCGCGATGACGCCGATCATCACCCTGATCTTCGGCCGGGGGCTGGTCGGGGTGGCCGTGATCGCCGGCATCGTGGTGTTCTTCCCGGCCCTGGTCACCATCGTGTTCGGGTTGCGGTCGATCAACAGCCAGGCCCGCGACCTGGTGGTGGCCTACGGCGGCAGCGACCTGACCGTGCTGCGCAAGATCGCTCTGCCGACCGCGATGCCGGCCATCTTCGCCGCGGCCCGGATCTCGGTACCGGGCGCCCTGATCGGGGCCCTGGTGTCGGAGTGGCTGGCCACCGGCGGCGGCACCGGCGGCGTCATCCTGCGCGACATCGGGGCGTTCGGCTACGACAACCTGTGGGCCTCGATCGCCACCCTGACCTCGGTCTCGATCCTGCTGTACACCCTGGTCGGGCTGATCGAGACGTTCGTCCTGGCCCGGTTCGGCCCGGCGCCGACCGTACACTGAACCGGCGCCCGGTGGCCCTGGACACCGACCTCGGCTCGGACGTCGACGACGCGCTCGCCCTCGCCGTCCTGCTCGGCAGCCCCGAACTCGACCTGCTCGGCGCGAGCACGGTGTACGGCGACGTGCGGATGCGGGCCCGGTTGCTGGCCGGCTTCGCCGCCCTGGCCGGGCGGGACGTGCCCGCCCACCCGGGCCGGTCGCAGCCGCTGTCGGGCCGGCCGGTGTGGGTGTCGGGCGAAGAGGGGCAGCATTTCGCCGGCCTCGACCACTTGGTGACCGCACCGCCGTCGGACCGCGACGGCGTCGACTGGCTGCTGGAGCAGGCCCGCGCGGCCGAAGGCGAGCTGGAGATCGTGGCCGTCGGGCCGCTGACCAACCTGGCTCACGCCGTCCGATCCGATCCGGGATTCGTGACGAGCGTGCGCCGGGTCTGGCTGATGGGCGGGAGCTTCGAGGAGCCGGCCACCGGTCGGCCGGAGCACAACTTCGCCTCCGACGCGGTCGCGGCCGACGAAGTGATCCGGTCCGGGCTGCGGCTCACCGTTACCGGGCTGGAGATCACCCGCCAGGTCCGGCTGGACGGCGCGGCCGTGGCCGAACTCGGCACCGCCGGCCCGCTGGGAGCGCAGCTCGAACGAGAGACCCGGGCCTGGATGGCCTACTGGAACGAACCGCACGACGTCCCGCACGACGCCGTGACCGTGATCGCGATGCTGCGCCCGGACCTGTTCACCGAGCGCCCGATCCGGGTCTGCGTGCAACCCGGCGGCGAGGACGCCGGAGCGGTCCGGCACGATCGGACCGGAACCGTCGTGAACGTCGTCACCGCCGTGGACGTGCCGGCCGTCACCCGCGAGATCCTCGACCGGATCCGCGTCGCCTCCCGAGGAGAACCATGCGCGACCTGACCGCCCTGCCGAAGGCCCACCTGCACGTTCACCTGGAAGGGGCGATGCGGCCGGCCACCCTGGCCGAGATCGCCGCCGGCTACGGCATCGAGGTGCCGGCCACCCGCGGCTACGGCTCGTTCGCCGCCTTCTCCGGGCTCTACCGGGCCGCCGAGGCCGTGCTCAGGACCGAAGACGACGTCCGCCGGGTGGTCCGCGAGGTGCTGGAGGACGCCGCCGCCGACGGCGCGATCCAGATCGAGCCGCAGATGTACCCGGGCCGGTACGCCGAGCGGCTCGGCTCGGCCGGCGACGTCCTGGACCTGATCCTCGACCAGGGCCGGAGCACTGCCGCCGACCTCGGCATCGGCTTCGGCCTGATCCTCTCGGCCGACCGCAACAGCGCTCCCGAGGACGCCGAGGCGATGGCCGTGCTGGCGGGCGAGCGGGCCGGCGCCGGCATGGTCGGGTTCGGCCTGGCCGCCGACGAGGCCAGCTTTCCGCCCGAGCCGTTCGCCAAGGCGTTCGCCATCGCCCGCGAGGCCGGCCTGAAGTCGGTGCCGCACGCCGGCGAGCACGGCGGGCCGGACAGCGTGCGCGGCGCCCTGGACGCGCTCGGCGCCGAGCGGATCGCCCATGGTGTGCGGGCGGCCGAGGACCCGGAGCTGGTTCGCCGGATCGCCGCCGAGGGGGTCTGCCTGGACGTCTGCCCGACGTCCAACCTGATGCTCTCGGTGGTTGCCGACCTGGCCTCGCACCCGCTGGCCGGGCTGATCGAGGCCGGCGTGCGGTGCAGCCTCAACGGCGACGACCCGCTGCTGTTCGGGCCCGGCCTGCTCCAGGAGTACCAGCTCGGGCGCGAAACGCTGGGCCTCGACGACACGGCCATCGCCTGGCTGGCCCGCTGCTCGATCGAGGACTCCGGCGCCGGCGCCGCCCTCAAGGCCCGCGGCACGGCCGCCGTGGACGCCTGGCTCGCCGCCCCCGCGTGAGCGGTGACGCGCGATCCGACCGTCAGGTCGTGCCGACGTCGGCCGGGCCGGTGGAGGTACTGACTCGGGTCGCGACCGGCGCGGCCGGCCCGCCGATCCTGTACTTTCACGGCGGGCACGAGTCGGCTTCCGTGTCGCCCGCCGCCGAACTGTACGTCGAGCTCGGGCATCGCGTGCTCAAGCTGTCCCGCCCCGGATACGGCGACACCGACGTGGGCCACCTGTCTCCAGGGGCGTTCGCGGCCGTGGTCGACGAGGTGCGGGCCCAGCTCGACATCGACCGGTTCACCGCGGTGGTCGGCACATCGTTCGGCGGACCTCAGGCCGTCGAGTACGTCGGGCGCTGTCCCGACCGCACGGCAGCGCTGATCCTGCACTCCGCGGCCCCGTCGACCCTGCCCTATCCCGACTCGGCCGCGCAGCGCCGCCTCGCGCCCTGGATGTTCCATCCAGGGGTCGAGCGATACGTCTGGTGGTCCACCCGCCAGTTGCTGCGACGCGCCCCCGAGGTCGGGCTCCGGCTGATGATGGGATCCTTGTCCACGCTTCCCGCCGGTTCGTGGTTGCCCGGTCTGGAGGAGGCCGATCGCCAGGCCATGAGGGACGTCCTGTCGAGCATGCGGTCCGGGCGAGGCTTCGGCATCGATCTCTCCTTCGCCGGGCTCGATCGGCAGCAGGTCCGGCGCGCGGCCCAGCGGGAAGTTTCGAGCCCGTCCCTGGTGACGGCGTCGCGGACGGACGGCGGCGTGGCCTGGGCCCACACCGAGGACCTCATCGCGACCATCCCGCGGGCACGCCTGGTCGAGCTCGCCTCCCCCTCGCACCTGTTCTGGATCGGCCCCGGCCGGGACGACCTGCTCGTGGTGATCCGTGACTTCCTGGCCGACGTCACCGGCTGACCCGGTTCGGCCTCAGCGGCGGGCCAGGAGCCTCACCCTCCGGACGCTACGTCGGACCCCGCCCAGCGCCGGTCGTCCGGCCCTCGCCACGACGACTCGGCACCAGGCTGAGCTGCTCCAGCAGGCGCTCCCAGCCGGCCGCCGAGTGGTCGGCGACGTGGGACTGCGGGATGACCTCGACCCGGGCCCGCGGGCCGAGCAGTTCGCGGTAGTCGGCCGCGTCGGGCTCGGTGAGGGTGGCCAGCGCGTCCAGCCGGGGGTAGTGCTCGGCGAACGAGTCGCGCAGGTAACGCGAGTGCCGGACCGGCGGCAGGTGCTCCTGACCGACGGCGATCACGCCGGCCGGCGCGTGCCGGGCCAGGATCAGGTTGAGCGAGGGCCGGGTGCCGACCACCACCTCGCCGGACAGGGTGCGCATGAACCGGATCAGGGCCAGGTCGCTGCGGGCCGAGAAGACCCGATACCTCACGTCCTGCCGGTGGGCCATCCGGCTGGGGATCCGGCTCAGCGCCGAGTGCACCAGCCGCTTGGTCTGGCGAACCGGGTTGGGGCTGCTGCGGCGACGGGCGGCCACGTGCGGACGGTTGTCGACCAGGGCCCGCAGCCGCACGCTCGGGGCGATCGGCAGCATCGGCTCGTCGCGGTGCCGCAGCACACTGACCACCTCGACGTCGTGCCGCGCGGCCAGGGCCGCGGCCGTCGTCAGGGTCGTCCGGATCGCACCACCACCGCCATAGGCGTTGGCGATCAGGAACGTGATGCGCACTTCGGTCTCCCCCGATCGGGGTCGTCGACCCCGGATACTTCAGCCAGTTACCTGCCCCGCCTAATTCAGGACGGTCAAGAAAGCTACCAGTTCGGGGCCGCTACCCGGGGTTCGGCGGGTCGACCTGGATCCGGACGGCGCCGGGCTCGCGGCGGGCGCTGCGCAGGGCTGCCGCGGCGTGCAACCCGGCCGCCAGCCGGGCCAGTTCCGGTCGGGGGGCCCGTAGCAGCACCTGCACCGGGGGGGCGCCGGCGAGTCGGGCACCGGTGGTCGGAGGCGGGAGCTCTATCGGCCCCAGGGTCTGCACGTCGGCCGGCAACCGGGCCAGCCCGAGCAGCGCGCTGACCGCGGGGGCCGGGCCGGTCAGCTCGGCCATCACCACCGCCGGCGGGAAGCCCAGTTCGGCCCGCTCGGCCAGCTCGCGCTCGGCGTGCCCGGCCGGGTCGATCCGGACCAGGGCCTGGACCGCCGGCGCCTGCGAGTCGGCACAGATCACCACTCGGCCCCCTTGCGGCCCCGGGCGCACCAGGGCGGCGGCAGCCAGCCAGCGGCGCAGTGCATCCTCACTGGCCCGCAGGTCGGGTCGCTCCAGCAGCCGCCCGCCGTCCAGCAGCACGGCCGCCGCGTAACCACCCTCGACCGGCGGCTCCAGCCCGGGCGTGCTGACCACCAGTGCCTTCGCCGGGACGACGGGTGTCTCCTCCTCGGAGCGGGGCAGCACGACGGCCGCACCGGGAAAGGCCCGGCCCAGCTCCTCGGCGGTACGGGCCACGCCCACCGAGGTGGCCCGCAACCGGTGACCCTGGCAGTGCGGGCAGGTCCAGGTGGCGGCCGGACGGCCGCACCAGCGGCACTGCGGCAGGTGGGGCGCCGCCGGGTCGCGGCCGGCCGCGGCCGGCAGGCCCAGCGGGCCGTGGCAGTTCTCGCACCGGGCCGGCTTGCGGCAGGTCTGGCAGGACAGCCCGGGCAGGTATCCGGCCCGGGGTACCTGGACCAGCACCGGCCCCTGCGGCAGGCCGTCGCGGATGGCCCGCCAAGCCAGGGCGGGCAACCGGCCGAAGGCGGACGGGTCCTCGTCGGCGCCGAAGGCGGTGGAGGCGACCGCCACCGCCGGCCACTCGGCCCGCAGCCCGGCCCGGGCCGCCGCCACCGGCCGGGCCCAGCCGGATCGGATCCAGGCCGCGCACTCGACCGTGCGCGACCAGGCCCCGGCGATCAGGGCGGCGCCCTCCAGTTCGGACCGCAGAGCGAGTACCTCGCGGGCGTGCGGGTAGGGCGCTCTCGGTTCCTGGTGCAGGTCGTCGCCGTCGTCCCAGATCGCCACCAGACCGAGTCGGTGAACCGGGGCGAACGCGGCCGCCCGGGTGCCGATCGCGACCTGGACGTCGCCCCGGCGGACGGCCAGAAAGTTGCGGTACCGGGCGGTGGGGCCCAGGTCGGCCTCCAGCCGGGCGTGCCGGCCGGGGCCGAGGCGGCGGGAGAGCACCGCGTCGAGCTGGTCGACGTCGCGCTTGTCGGGCAGCACGACCAGCGCGCCGCGGCCGGAGCTCAGCGTGGCCTCGATCGCTCCGGCCAGGGCCGTCGTCCAGTGCGGGCCGGGCAGGGCCGTCCACACCGCCCGGGGCGATTCACCGGCTGCCAGCCGGGCCAGCAGCGCTCCTCCGGCGGGATAACGGGACCAGGTGGCGTCCGGCTCGAGGGTGACCGGCAGCGCCACCGGCTCGGGCCGGGCCGCCTGCTCGGCCTTGGCGTGCCGGGGCGGCACGGCCAGCCGCAGTACGTCGTTGAGGCTGCCGGCGTAGCGGTCGGCCACCGCCCGGGCCAGCTGCAGCACGGCGGGGGCCAGGACGGACTCGGCCGAGACGACCCGCCGCAGCGGGGTCAGCCGGCCGGCGTGGTCGGACTCGGCCGCCCGTTCCAGCAGGTAACCCTCGACGTCCTGACCGGCGAACCGGACCCGGACCCGGACGCCGGGCTGCGCCTCGGCGGCCATCGACTGCGGCACGGTGTAGTCGAACGCGCGGTCGAGGTGCGGCAGGGGCAGGTCGACCGCGACCCGGGCGACCGGCAGCAGCTCGGCCGGCGGATCCGGTGGTTTCGGCTTCCTGCCTCGCGTGGCCGCCCGCAGCAGCTCGAGCTGCCCCTCGGCGAGGTCGGCTTGATCGGCGGGCATGGACCCAACCCTAGACACGGAACGGCCGCCACCCGGAGGTGGCGGCCGTTCTGTGGACAACCAGGCCGAACTGACGGAGGTGGAGCGGAGATCAGCCGACCGCGGACTGCAGGTCGGCGATCCGGTCGGTGCGTTCCCAGGTGAGGTCGGGCAGGTCGCGGCCGAAGTGGCCGTAGGCGGCGGTCTGGTGGTAGATCGGGCGTAGCAGGTCGAGGTCGCGGATGATGGCGGCCGGTCGCAGGTCGAAGACGTCCTTGATGGCTTTGGTGATGCGTTCGGCCGGGACGGTTTCGGTGCCGAAGGTCTCGACGTAGAGGCCGACGGGGTGGGCCTTGCCGATGGCGTAGGCGATCTGGACCTCGCAGCGGCGGGCCAGGCCGGCCGCGACGACGTTCTTGGCGACCCAGCGCATGGCGTAGGCGGCGGAGCGGTCGACCTTGGAGGGGTCCTTGCCCGAGAAGGCGCCGCCGCCGTGGCGGGCGAACCCGCCGTAGGTGTCGACGATGATCTTGCGCCCGGTCAGGCCGGCGTCGCCCATCGGGCCGCCGACCTCGAAGCGGCCGGTCGGGTTGACCAGCAGCCGGAAGGAGGAGGTGTCGATGTCGATGCGGTCCAGGACCGGCTTGATGACGTGGTCGGCGACGTCGGGCTGCAGGAGGTTCTCCAGCGACACGTCGGCGGCGTGCTGGGAGGAGACCACGACGGTGTCCAGGCGGATCGCGGTGTCACCGTCGTAGGCGATGGTGACCTGGGTCTTGCCGTCGGGGCGCAGGTAGGGCACCTCGCCGGTCTTGCGGACCTCGGTGAGGCGCTCGGCCAGGCGGTGGGCCAGCCAGATCGGCAGCGGCAGCAGTTCGGGGGTGTCGTCGTTGGCGTAGCCGAACATCAGGCCCTGGTCGCCGGCGCCCTGCAGGTCGAGCGGATCCTCCCCGGCTTCGACGCGGGACTCGTAGGCGGTGTCGACGCCCTGGGCGATGTCCGGGGACTGCGACCCGATCGAGATCTCCACCCCGCACGAGTTGCCGTCGAACCCCTTGGTCGAGGAGTCGTAGCCGATGTCCAGGATCGTCTTGCGCACGATCGAGGGGATGTCGACGTAGGCCTTGGTCGTCACCTCACCGGCGACATGGACCAGACCGGTCGTGACCATCGTCTCGACCGCCACCCGGCTACGCGGATCCTGCTCCAGCAGGGCATCCAGAATGGCGTCACTGATCTGGTCACAGATCTTGTCCGGATGACCCTCGGTGACAGACTCAGAAGTGAAAAGGCGATCGGACAACGGCTCTCCCGTACGGATGCGGCGACTGCGTGAGTCGCGTGCAGCGGCTGCTGGCGGCGGCCCGGACCTCGTCGGTCGGCGAGCCGATGACACACTCTAACCACTCTGGTCGAGAAGGCGGACCGCCGGGAACGGCACCCCGATCAGCAACCCTCACGGTCAGTGAAGAAGCGATTCCACAACGTCCAGGATCGCTTCGGCCGCAGTCTCCTTCGACCCGGCCGGGACGGCGATCTCGCCGCCGTCCGCGCGCAGAACGGTCACTTCGGTGTCGGCCCGGCCGAACACCTTGCCGGCCGAGACATCGTTGACAACCAGCAGGTCACAGCCCTTGCGGGCGAGTTTGGCGCGGGCGTGCTCGAGCACGCTGCCGGCGTCGTCCCCGGTCTCGGCGGCAAACCCGACCACCAGTTGCCCGGGCCGGCGGGCACCGGCCAGCTCGGCCAGGATGTCGGGGTTGCGCACCAACCGGACCACCGGGGCGTCGTCCGTGCCGTCGGTCTTCTTGATCTTGTGCTCGGCGACCTCGGCCGGCCGGAAGTCGGCCACCGCGGCCGCCATGACGACGACGTCGGCCGCCGGCGCGACGGCCTGCATCGCCTCGCGCAACTGCAGGGCCGAGCCGATGCTGACGACGTCGATGCCTGCCGGCACGGGGACCTCCAGCGGGCCCGCGACCAGGGTGACCTTGGCCCCGCGCCGGGCCGCGGCCGCGGCCAGGGCCACACCCTGCCGGCCGGACGAGCGGTTGCCCAGGTAACGGACGGGATCGAGCGGCTCACGGGTGCCACCGGCGGAAACCACGACCCGGCGTCCGGCCAGCGGGCCCGACGGCTGCGAACCCGGTCCGGTGGCCGGTTCGAGCAGGGCCAGGGCCGCGGCGAAGATCTCGGCCGGCTCCGGCAGCCGGCCCGGGCCGGTGTCGGCGCCGGTCAGCCGGCCGCTGGCCGGATCGAGCACATGCACCCCGCGCGAGCGCAACGTGGCCACGTTGGCCGTGGTCGCCGGATGCAGCCACATCTCGGTGTGCATCGCCGGCGCCATCAGCACCGGGCACCGGGCGGTCAGCAGCACGTTGGTCAGCAGGTCACCGGTCAGCCCGGCGGCGGCCCGGGCGAGCAGGTCGGCCGTGGCCGGCGCGACCACCACCAGCTCGGCCTGCCGGCCGAGCCGCACGTGCGGCACCTCGTGCACGTCGTCCCAGACCGTGCTGGAGACCGGATGGCCGGAAAGCGCGGCCCAGGTGGGCGCGCCGACGAACTCCAGCGCTGCCGCCGTCGGCACCACCCGCACATCGTGACCGGCCTCGGTGAACAGGCGCAGCAGCAGGCACGCCTTGTACGCGGCGATCCCCCCGGAGACCCCGAGAACGATGCGTCGCGTCATGGCGGGCGCCTGGACGGTGGGGCTCAGCCCTCGGTCGGCTCGGCGACGAGCAGGCCCTCGTTGATCTCGCGCATGGCCACCGACAGCGGCTTCTCCTGCACGTGGGTCTCGACCAGGGGGCCGACGTACTCCAGCAGGCCCTCGCCGAGCTGGGAGTAGTAGGCATTGATCTGCCGGGCGCGCTTGGCCGCGAAGATCACCAAGGAGTACTTGGAGTCGACCGTGGTGAGCAGGTCGTCGATCGGGGGGTTGGTGATGCCTTCGGGATTCGCAACGGTTCCAGACACGCAAACTCCAGCAGTTGGTGGTGCTCAGATCACGGGCAGAGGTAAGGCGAAATCAGGTGGTCAGTCGGCCACGTGGGCACGCGGCGTCGTGGTCAGACCCATCCATGATACGAGCTCATCCGTCGCCCGGCGTACATCGTCGTTCACGATGGACACGTCGAACTCGGCTTCGGCGGCCATTTCGACCTCGGCCGTGCGCAACCGGCGCTCGCGTTCGGCCGCATTCTCGGTGCCCCGGCCGACCAGCCGGCGCACCAGCTCGTCGAGGCTCGGCGGCTTCAGGAAGACGAAGAACGCCGACGGCATGGTCTGGCGCACCTGGCGGGCGCCCTGCAGGTCGATCTCGAGCAGCGCCGGGCGGCCCTGCTCGAGCATCTCGTCGACCTTCTGCCGGGGGGTGCCGTAGCGGTGCCGGCCGTGCACGACGGCCCATTCGAGAAGTTGGCCCGATTCGACCAGATGGTCGAACCGGGCCTCGTCCACGAACAGGTAGTGCACGCCGTCTTCCTCGCCCGGCCGGGGTGGACGGGTGGTGACCGAGACCGAGAGCCAGATCTGCGGGTACCGGTCGCGAATGTCGGCCGCGACCGTGCCCTTGCCGACCGCGGTCGGCCCCGCGAGCACGGTGAGCCGACCGGGCCGGGTCACAGACCCGGTCGGTTCCGTCGTGGCATCCCCCCCGAACACCGGGAGGTCAGCTGGTGAAGCGCTTGATCAGGGCGGCGATCTGGTTCGATCCCAGCCCGCGGACCCGGCGCGACTCCGAGATGCCGATCTCTTCCATGATCTGCTTGGCCCGGACCTTGCCGACGCCGGGCAGAGCCTCGAGCAGCGCGGAGACCTTCATCTTGCCGATCACCTCGTTGTTCTGGCCCTCAGTGATCACCTCGCCGAGCGACCCCTGCGAGTACTTGAGTCGATTCTTGATCTCGGCTCGCGCCCGGCGAGCCTCAGCCGCCTTCACCAGGGCGGCGGCTCGCTGCTCGGGGGTCAGGGGGGGCAGTGCCACTGCAGTCACCTCAGTTAGTTGACGTACTCAGTCAGTCGATGGTTGAGCAGGTCCGCCTACTCCCATCGACCGTGTTTCGGCCGATCAGCACAGGCAGACCAGGAAATCTGGGTCCGAACCTAGCGACTTGCCGTCCCCAAGAGCAACGCGGGGGGCCGTGTCGGCCGATGTCGCCACCGAGCCGACCGGGGCCCAGCCCACCCAGCCCCTTCGGACCGGGCTCAACTGCGCCCGGAACACCTTAAGCTGGACATACCGAAACCGGGGCGAACTTGACCATCGTGTCGGGGCCGGGTTCAGCCCGGCGCCGGGTCGGCCGCGGGCCTGGCCCCGGCCACCACGGCAAAGCCCAGAGCGGTCACCAGGCCCGGCCCGAGCAGGGTCCAGCGCAGGCCGGCGTGCTCCAGCAGCGGGCCGGCCACGGCCGAGCCGACGGCGCTGCCGACGATGAACGTGGTCACCACCCAGGCGAACGCCTCGGTCACGGTGCCGGTCGGCGCGACGTCCCCGATCACCACGAAACCGCAGGCCAGGGTCGGGGCCAGGAAGAGCCCGCTGACCACGGCCAGAGCCGCCATCGGGGCCGGCGCCGGGGCCAGGATCAGCGGCCAGTAGCCGAGCGAGAGCAGGCCGAACAGCAGGGGCAGCCGACTCGAGGGTGAGCCGGGCCGGCCGCGGGCGCCGTAGGTCAGCCCGCCGATCAGCGCCCCGAAGGCGTTGGCCCCGATCAGCACCCCGGCCAGGCCGCTGCGGCCGTCAGCGTCCGCATAGGCGACGAAGGCGATGTTGATCACTCCGAGGGCCAGACCGACGCCGAACAGCCCCACCAGGAGCACCCGGAGGCGCGCCGCCCGCAACGGGCCGGCCCAGTCCGGCTCCCGGGGCACCGGCTGCCACCGCCGGACCGGCCCGGCGACCGCGAAGACGACGGTCCCGCCCAGGGTCAGGGCGGCGATGGCGTAGAGCGCGGCGGTCGGGTCGAGCACCGCCCCGACGCCGACCACCAGGAGTGGGCCGGCCACGAACACCACCTCCTGCAGGGCGGCGTCCAGGGCGTAGGCGGTGGCCACGGTCTCGGCGTCCGGCAGGACGTCGGGCCAGAGACTGCGCAGGCAGGGCTCCAGAGGCGGGCTGAGGGCCCCGGCCAGGACGACGGTCAGGCCGGCCGCGACCGGGCGATCGGCCCCGGCCAGGGCCAGCAGGACGAAGCCGACCGCGGACCCGGCCGCGCTCACCACCAGCACCCGGGGCTGCCCGGCCCGGTCGACCATCCGGCCGAGCAGCGGACCGCCGAGCGCGGTGGCCAGGGCATAGATCGCGGTCAGGGCCCCGACCAGGGCGTAACTGTCGCCCCCGGCCCGCAGGAAGAGCGCCACCGCGAGCGTGCCCATCCCGTTCGGCAGCCGGCCGAGCAGATTGGCGGCGAAGAGAAACCTGACGTGCGGGTAACTCAGACACTTCAGGTACGCCGTCATGACGCGGCATCCTCCCAGGCCCGGACCGACCCGAGTTCCGGGGAGGCGCCCTTCCGGTCGGTGCGGCGGGTCAGAAGGTGCGGATCGGGATCTCGGCCGGGGCGGCGAGCAGGCCGGTGACCTCGTCGTCGAGGCGGACCAGGGTGACCGAGGCGCCGGCCATGTCCAGCGAGGTGCAGTACTCCCCCACGTAGTTGCGCCGCACGGTGATGCCCCGGGCGGCGAGCTGCTCGTGGGCCCGCCCGTAGAGGATGTAGAGCTCACTGATCGGCGTCCCGCCGAGTCCGTTGATCATCAGGGCCACGCCGTCGCCGCGCTCGAACGGCAGGTCGGTGACCACCGCCTCGACCAGTTCGTCGACGATCGCGTCGGCCCCGGCCAGCTTCTCGCGGCGCCGGCCGGGCTCGCCGTGGATGCCGACGCCCATCTCCATCTCGTCATCCCCCAGCTCGAACAGCGGGCTGCCCTTGGCCGGCGGCGTGCACGAGGTCAGGGCCATGCCCATCGACCGCGTCACCGCGTTCACCTTCTCGCCGATCCGGATCACCTCGTCGATACCGGCACCGGCCTCGGACGCCGCCCCCGTCGCCTTGATCACGAAGAAGTTGCCGGCCACGCCGCGGCGGCCGACCGTGTAGAGCGAGTCCTTGACCGCGACGTCGTCGTTGACCAGCAGGGTCCGCACGGTGATGTCCTCGGCCTCGGCCATCTCCTGGCCCATCTCGAAGGCCAGCCGGTCACCGGTGTAGTTGTTCACGATGTGGACGACGCCGGCCGGGGAGGCCAGCAGCCGGGTGGTCTCCAGCACGTAGTCCATCGGCGGGGCGGCGAAGACGTCACCGGGGCACGCGGCGTCCAGCATGCCCTTGCCGACCACCATCACGTGAGCCGGCTCGTGCCCGGAGCCGGAGCCCTGGATCAGTGAGACCTTGCCGTCCTGAGGCGCGTCCACCCGCATGATCAGGTTGTACTCGGGCACGTAGCGCAGGGTGTCCGGGTTGGCCAGAGCCAGCCCCTTGAGCATCTCGGGGACGAACTGCTGCGGGTCGTTGACGAACTTCTTCATGATGATCCCTCCATCGGGACGGGGGTGCCGGTGGCCCAGCTCGCGGCCAGGTGCTCGAACATGACGGCGACGGCGAGGGCCCCGGGGTCGGGGCTGCCGATGCTGCGCTCGCCGCTGTAGCTGGCCCGCCCCCGCATGGCCTGCATGGACTCGGTGGCCTCGGCCGCGTTCCGGGCGGTGGAGGCCGCCGCCACGAGGGCCGGGCCGGCCGCCTCGCCCGACCCGAACTGCTTCTCCAGCTCGTCGACCGCCGGAACCAGGGCATCGAGCAGGGTCTTGTCGCCGAGCTCGGCCTGCCCTCGGCTCTTGATGCCGGTGACGGCGGCCCGCAGCATGGCGATCACCAGGGCGGCGTCCATCGGGGCGTCCTTGGCCGTGGCCGCCGCGCGGAGGAAGCCGGTGCCCCACAGCGGGCCCGAGGTGCCTCCCATCCGGCTGGTGATGATCATCGCGACCCGCCGCAGGAAGGTCGCGGCGTCGGTCCGGTCGAGGCCGTCCCAGCCGGCCAGCACCGCCTCGAAGCCGCGGGCCATCGAGTAGCCGAAGTCGCCGTCGCCGACCACGGCGTCCAGGTCACCGAAGTACTTCTCGTGGGCCACCGCCGTCTCGGCCATGGTGCGGACGACGAGCTCCAGCCCGGCCATCGCAGGGTCAGTCATTGCCGGCTCCTTTCCGTTGCGGCCACGGGGCCGCCGCCGACCGGCCACGGGCGGCGACCAGATCGGCGAGCACGAGCCGGTCGCCGGGATCGATGCCGGCCGGATCGGCCAGCACCTCGATCGGTGGCCGGCCCGGGTCACCGAGCTCGGAAACGACCAGCGCGGCCCCGGTGAAGTCCTCGTCGCGGGTGTAGCCGTTGACCGTGACGACGCAGGCCAGGCCGGCGGCCCGGGCGGCGGCCAGGCCGTTGCCGGAGTCCTCGATCACCACCACCCGGCCCGGGTCGACGCCGAGCGCGTCGACGGCGGCCAGGTAGATGTCCGGGGCCGGCTTCTTCCGGGGCACCAGGTCGCCGGCGAACACCGCGAACCGGGCCGCCTGCTCGCGGCCGACCACGTGGTCCAGCACCGCCCGCACCGAGACCTCGGCCGAGGTCGAGGCCACCGCCAGCGCCCAGCCCGCCGCCACCGCCTCGGCCACGATCCGGGCCACCCCGGGCCGGCCCGGCAACCGGCCGTCGGCCACCATCCGGGTGTAGATCTCGGTCTTGCGCCGGTGCCAGTGGGCCAGCAACTGCTGTTGCCCATCGGGGGTCTCGGGCAGGCCCAGGGCAGTCACGAAGCCCGGCGTCAGCAGGCCGGCCAGGCGTTCCTTACCGCCACCGACCCGCAGCTTCTCGGCGTAGTCCGACTCGCTCCAGTGCACCGGCAGGCCGAGCTCGTGGAACATCTGGTTGAACGCCGGCCGGTGGCCGTCGCGCTCGGTGTCGGCCAGCACGCCGTCACAGTCGAAGATCAGCGCGTCGCCGCCGGCGGTTGCCATCAGGCCCGCCCGGCGCTGCCGAAGAGCCGCATGTGATCGGCTGCGAGTTCCTCGACCTGGGCCCCGACCTGCGTGAACAGGGACGGCGGATCCCAGCGGTCGTGTTCCTCGGCCCCGCGCAGGAAGGCCAGCGAGGCCTGCATGAACCGGATCTTCAGCGCGGTCGAGAGGTTCACCTTGGCGCAGCCGCGGCCGATCAGGTCGGTGAAATCGCTGTCGCTGAGCCCGGATCCGCCGTGCAGGGCGATCGGGACGCCGGTCCGCTCGACCAGGTCGCTGACCCGCCGGCCGTCCAGGGTCGGCGCCGTCCGGTAGATGCCGTGGGCGTTGCCCAGGGCCGGGGCGAACACGTCGATCCCGGTCGTCTCGATGAACTCGACGCAGGTCTGCAGGCTCTGCCGCTCGCCCTCGTCGTCCGAGCCGTGGCCGTCCTCGACCCCGGTGATGGCCTCGATCTCACCCTCGACGTCGGCGCCGCGGGCCCGGGCCTCGGCCACCACTTCGACCGTCTGGCGCTGGTTCTCGGCCACCGGCAGGGCCGAGGCGTCGAACAGCACCGAGTTCCAGCCCAGCCGCAGGCACTCGGTGATCAGCGCCCGGTCCGGGCAGTGGTCCAGGTGCAGACTGACCGGCACCTCGAGCCCGGCCGTCATCGGCTGCCACATGCCGATCAGGACCTCGGCCCCGATCGAGCGGACGGTCTTGACCGACGTCTGCACGATCACCGGCGACCGCTGGTCGACCGCCGCCTGGAGCACCGCCTGCAGGGTCAGGTCGTTGACCACGTTGATCGCGGGGACGGCGTACCGCTCGGTCAGGGCGCGGCCCAGGATCTCGCGGAGCGGGACAACCGGCACGGGCGCGACCTCCTGACGACGTCCTGGTGGACAACGGTCCGGGTGGACAACGTCAGGCTAGGTCGGGGCCGGGCCCGGCGGATCCCGGAAAGTCCCCGTCCGGGATGAGGGAAACCCCTACCGGTGGGCGGTGGCGGCCAGTTCGGTCCGGCTGCGGGCGCCGGTCTTGCGCAGCACCGCCCCGACGTGTTTCTCGACCGTCTTCACCGAGATCACCAGCCGCTGGGCGATCGCCTTGTCAGGCAGTCCTCGCTCCAGCAGGGCCCGGACCTCCCGCTCGCGCACGGTCAGCCCGGCCTGGTTGGTGTCACTGACCAGCCGGCCCTGCCAGACCTCGGCACTGGGCACCACGGTCTGCCCCCGGGACGCCGCGACCACGGCGTTGGCCAGGGTCGGCCCGTCGGCTGCGGCCGTCACGCAGCAGGACGCCCCGGCGGCCAGCGCCTCGGCGATCCGGTCCGGCTCGGCGTCGGCGCAGACGGCCACGACGCCCAGTTCGGGGTGCGCGCCCGCCAGCGAGCGCAGCACGGCGGGCAACCCCTCGGCGAGCCCGTCGCTGACCACGATCACCTCCGGGCGGTGGACGGCGATCGCCTCCACCGCCGACGGCCCGTCGCCGGCTTCGGCCACGATCCGGACCGCGGGCTCGGACCAGGTGAGCAATCGGGCCAGCCCGGCCACGACCACGGGCTGGGCCGCGACCACCAGCACCGACAGCGGCCGGCCGCCGGCCCGCAACGACCCGCGGTAGGGAAAGCGGGCCCGCACCCGGGTGCCCCAGCCGAGGACCGAGTCGATGTCCAGGGAGCCGCCCAGACGCTGGGCCCGCTGCTGCATCCGCTGGTGCCCGAGCCCGGCCGTGGCCTCGTCCGGGTTCGGCGCGAAGCCTTGCCCGTCGTCCTGGATCAGCACGCTGAGCTGCGCCGATTCGTAAACGACGCCGACCCGGACGGTGGCCGCCGAGGCGTGCTTGACCACGTTGGCCAGGGCCTCCTGCACGACCAGCACCACCTCCTGGATCAGCGGGCCGTCCAGCGGGACCGGCGGGCCGGCCACCACCAGCCGGGCGCTCAGCTTGCGGACCCGCTCGACCCAGCCGAGCTCGGCCCGCAGCACGTCCTCCAGGCTGCGATCGTCGACCGGAGCCGGGCTGAACCCCTGGACGGCCCGGCGCAGCGAGGCCACCGACTCCACGGTCGCGGTCCGGATCTGCTGCAGGGCCCGGCGGGAGGCCTCGTCCGGGGGCCGCAACGCCTGGGCGTCGTCGATCCCGGCCAGGATCCGGATCAGGCCGAGCTCGAGCAGTTCCTGGACGTCGTCCACCAGCCGTGCGCGCTCGGCCGCGGCGGCCTCGGCCCGGGCTCGTTCCTCGGCCGCCTCGTGCATCATCGCGTTGGCCAGGGCCACGGTGGCGTGCCGGGCGAACAGTCGCATCAGGTCGGCGTCGGCCTCGGTGAAGACCCGCTCGGCGTCCCGGGAGAAGACCACACAGACGCCGATGATCCGCCCCCGCCACGGCAACGGGACGCCGATCACGCCGCGGAGCGTGCGCCGGTCCTCGGCCGCGATGTGCCCACCGATCACCTGCTCGTAGCGGTCGAACCAGATCGGGGCCCGGCGCCGGACCACCTCACCGGTCATCCCCTCCGCGAGCGAGAAGACCTGACCGGACTGGCACCGGACGCCGATGTCGGCTTCCTTGCGGTAGGTTCCGGCGGTCTCGTCGACGCTGGAGATCGACCCGGCCTCGCAACCCAGCAGTTGGGTGCACAGGCCCAGGATGCGCTCCAGCAGGGGGCGCAGCAGTAACTCGCCGGCCAGGTCCTCGGCCAGCTGGTTGAGCGCGCTGACCTTGGCCGGCAGCCCGAGCTCCGACGGCGGCTCGCCCATCTCACCCTCCCGACCCCGTCGGACGCCGCGGCATCCTTGCCGCTGCTGGCCCCATTAGTACACATCGGGCCGGGGTGCGGAAGGTCGGAACCCGGCGCGGACCGGCGCCGAGCGCGATCCTCAGTCGGTCGGGGCCGAGACCTTCAGCGGGGCCCCGAACTTGGTCAGCACGACGGTGCTGTGGACGGCCTGACCGTTCAGCTGGTAGCGCTGCTCGAGCCGGGTCACCCGACCCTGCGCGGTCAGCCAGAGCTCGCAGTCGAACGCCCGGACGTGGTTGGCCTGCAGTTTGGTGAACAGGCTGGGTTCGATCTCGCGGACCTGACCGGCGGTCACCGACCCGGACAGCCGAGCCGTGCGGACGCCGTCGCGGATCTCTGTGCCCTTGATCGCGCCGGCTCCCCGGCTCAGCAGCAACTGCGCGTAGCGGCCGTAGTTGGCCAGGCCGTCACCGGCGTCGCGGCTGGTCTGGTACCAGTCCCCCAGGGGCTTGCCCGAACTGTTCACCGGTCGGGTGTAGCCGGCCTGCCTGGTCAGCACCTCGGTGAGGATCTGGAGCTTGCCCTTGTCGTCGCGGTACCGCAGGGTGACGTACCCGGTCAGCGGACCGTTGAGGTTGACCTGAGCGCTCATCCGGGCCTGGGAGTGATCGGCCACCTCGGTATCGATCTTCATGGTCGCCGAGTACGGGCTCGCGTTCGCCTCCTGGGCCACGGCCGCCGTGAGCCCGGCGAGGGACAGCGGGTCGGCGGTGCCGGCGACCTCGGTCGGCGCGGCGCCGCCGGCCGGGTTCGTACTGCTCGCGATCGGAGCCGCTGACGTCGGCGACGTCGACCCGCTGGAGCAGGCGCCCAGAACGCCGATCGCCGCGATCGCCGCCGCCAGGGAGCGCGCACGGGCGCGTCCGGACACAGATCTGGACATCGAGCCTCTTTCCGGATGGGACCCGAAGTCAATCACAACCACGGGCCCGCGAACCCGGATGCGGCGACGGCCGATTCAGCGTCGCAGGGCCGTGCTGAACCGCCGGCCGGCCAGCCAGCTGCCGGCCAGCCCCATCGCCAGCAGGTACACCGTGGCGATCAGCAGGTGTGGCCCGAGGTCGCCGAGCACCAGCCCGCGCACCAGCTCGGTGCTCTGGTAGAGCGGCAGCACCGCGACCACCGCCCGGACCGGCGCCGGGTAGACCGACAGCGGGTAGAACGTGGTCGCGAACAGGAACATCGGCAGCATGACCAGCTGCACGTACTGGTGGTGGTGGAACTGCCGCAGGTAGGTAGTCACGGCCAGCCCGGCGCCGGCGAACGCGAACGCGACCAGCACCAGCGCGGGCAGGGCCAGCAGCGCCCACCAGGACCGGACCAGCCCGAGCCCGAGGATCACCAGCAGGAAGCAGGCCGCCGACAGCGTGCTGCGCAGGACGGCGGCCATCGTCTCGCCCCGGGCGATCTGGCCCGGCTCCATCGGCGTGCTGACGATCGCGTCGTAGAACTTCTCGAACCGCAGCCGGAACCAGACCGAGCCGGTGGTCTCGGCCACCGAGTTGTTCATCGCCGAGGTGGCCAGCAGGGCCGGGGCCACGAAGGCGGCGTACGAGACGTCCGCGGCCGAGCCGGGCAGGGCCCCGATCAGCTGCCCGATGCCCAGGCCGAACGAGATCAGGTACAGGAACGGCTCGAACACGCCGTGCGCGATCAGCATCCAGGGCCGGCGGGCGCGCAGCACCCACAGGTGGCGCACCACGATCGACCAGGACGACGACACGTTGCTCCTCAGGTGTGCAGCCGGCGGCGAAAGCCGCGACGGGCCAGTAGATATCCGAGCGCGATGACCAGCAGCAGGTAGGCCACGTGACCGGCCGTGGACCAGCCGGTGGCCGTACCCAGGCTCAGCGTGCGGCAGAGCTCGACCCCGTGCCAGGACGGCGTCAGCCAGGCCAGCGGGCGGATCCAGGCCGGGAGCTGGCTGATCGCGAAGAACGTGCCCGAGAACAGGTACAGCGGCATCACCACCCACTTGAAGACGCCGACCACGCCGTTCATCTCCCGGGTCACGGCCCAGGCCGACACCGGCAGGGCGAAGGCCAGCCCGGTCAGGGTGGCGGCGGGCAGGTCGAACAGCACCAGCACCGAGTGCGCGCTGCCGAAAGCCAGCAGCACCACCAGAAAGGCGGCCGCGTTGACGGTGATCCGCAGGGCCATGAACAGGGCGTGCCCGAGCAGGATGTCGTCCGGCTCCAGCGGCGTGCTCACCGCGACCCGGTAGCTACCGGCCGGCCCGTGCGCCCGGGCGACCGGGAACGCCGACTCGACCACGCCGTTCTGCATCGCCGCGGCGGCCAGCATGCCGGGGGCGAAGAAGTCGAGATAGGCCACCCCGCCCAAGGACGGCGAGTTGGGCCGGACCAACCCACCCAAGCCGACGCCGACCGCGACCAGGAACAGCAGCGGGTTGAGCACGCTGATCACCACCGTGCCCCGCCAGGTCCGGCGGTAGCGCAGCAGCCAGTACTGGAACTCCCTTGCCGCGAAGGTCATCTCAGTCGACCAGCTTGCGGCCGGTGAGCTGCAGGAACACGTCTTCCAGGCCGGACCGCCGGACCAGCGCGGTGATCGGCACCAGGCCCATCGACTCGACCGCGGCCAGCGACGCCTCGCCGTGCTCGGAGTACCAGAGCAGGCGGTCGGGCAGCTGCTCGACCCGGTCGTGGACGCCAGCGTCCACGATCTTCTCGTACGCGGTCTGCTGCTCGCCCGGGGCGAAACGCAGTTCCAGCACCTCGCGCGGCGCGTACCGGGTGATCAGCTCGACCGGCGAGCCCTCGGCTACGATCCGGCCGCCGTCCATCACCACCAGCCGGTCGCAGAGCTGCTCGGCCTCGTCCATGTAGTGGGTGGTCAGGATCAGCGCGATGCCGCGCTGCTTGAGCTCGAACAGCCGCTCCCACAGCAGGTGCCGGGCCTGCGGGTCGAGGCCGGTGGTGGGCTCGTCCAGCAGCACGATCTCGGGTTCGTTGATCAGCGCCCGGGCGATGGTCAGCCGGCGGCGCATCCCCCCGGACAGGTTCTCGACCAGCTCGCCGGCCCGCTCGGTGAGCTGGGCGAACTCGAGCAGCTCGTCGGCCCGTTCGGCGACGACCTTCTTGGGCAGGCCGAAGTAGCGACCGTAGATCAGCAGGTTCTCGCGAACGCTCAGCTCCAGGTCGAGCGCGTCGTCCTGCGGGACGACGCCGAGCCGGGCCCGGATCTGCCGGCCGTCGCGGGCCGGGTCGAGGCCGAACACCCGCAACGAGCCGGCCGTGATCGGCGAGACGCAGGCGATCATGCGCATGGTCGAGGACTTGCCGGCGCCGTTCGGGCCGAGAAAGCCGAACACCTCGCCGCGGCGCAACGAGAAGTCGATCCCGTCGACCGCGAGCTGCCCGACCTCGCCCTTCTGCCGGGACGGGTGCCGCTTGGTCAGTCCGCGGGCCGTGACCAGTTCCTCATCCACGTCGGGAGACTAGAAGTTTTCGACTGTTTACCGCAAGAAGTTAATCGACCCCTGCATTTCCTGGACAGCCAAGGCACCGCCTTCGGGCGCGAAGTGATCGATGTACCGAAGCGGGGGTGATCACCACCAACTCGGTACATCGATCACTTCGCACTCAACCGAAGCGGCGCTCAGCCGGAGCGGGGCTCAGCCGAAGCGGGGCTCAGAGGAGGGCGGCGGTGACGGCTTGCAGGGCGCGGTCGGCCGCGTCGCGCAGGCCGGCCACGGTCGGGCCGGCGCTCAGCACCTCGCGACTGGTGTTGGGCAGCACGTGCGGCACGGCCGAGCCGAAGACCGCCCTCAGATCGGCCGCGGTGGCCCCCTGGGCGCCGATCCCGGGGGCCAGGATCGGGCCGTTGAGGTCGGTGAACACGTGGTGGCGGCCGGCGCCGGTGATGGTCGCCCCGACCACCACGCCGACCGACCCCAGCGGCCGGGCCGCGGCGTTCTCGGCCGCGACGGCGTCGATCACGGTCTGAGCCACGGTCCGACCGTCGGCGGCCCGGGCGTGCTGCACCGACGGGCCCTCCGGGTTGGAGGTCAGGGCCAGCACGAACACCCCCCGCCCGGTCTCGGCGGCCAGCGCCAGCAGCGGTCGCAACGACTCGAAGCCGAGGTACGGCGAGACCGTGACCGCGTCGCCGGCCAGGCTGGAACCCGCCCCGGCGTAGGCCTGGGCATAGGCGCTCATGGTCGAGCCGATGTCGCCCCGCTTGGCGTCCACGATGCTCAGCCCGCCGGCCTGGCGGGTCGCGGCGATCACGTCCTCCAGGACGGCGACTCCGGTCGAGCCGTGGGCCTCGAAGAACGCCGCCTGCGGTTTGAGCACCGCCACCCGGTCGGCCAGCGCCTCGACCACGGTGCCGGCGAACCGCCGCAGGCCGTCGACGTCGTGACTCAGGCCCCATCGCTCCAGCAGGCCCGGGTGCGGGTCGATGCCGACGCAGAGCGGGCCGAACTTGTCGGTCGCCGTCCGCAGCCGGGCCCCGAACGTCACGACCGCGTCGACGGGCCCGCCCGCCGCACCCGCGAAGCTGTCGACCGGGCCGCCCGCCGCGACCGCCGGGCTCACGGGAACACCTTCCGCGCGGTCTCGGCCTGCTCCTCGGCGTCCTGGATCGCCCGCAGCTCGCGCAACCGGATGCCGTGATCCTGGATCGAGGTCACCCGGACCGGCTCGTTGCGGGCCGCCTCGATCGCCTGGACCGCGGCCGAGAACTGCTGGATCGTGGTGATCATGGGCCGGTCGACCGACGTCGTGGCCGCCCGGATCTCGTAGCCGTCCTGCCGCGCGGCCGGCCCGGAGGGGGTGTTGATCACCATGCCGACCTCGCCGGCGATGATCCGGTCGACCACGGTCGGCTCGCCGTCCGGGCCTCGACCCTGGCGGTGCTTGCGCACCCGGGTCGAGGCGATCCCGTTGCGCCGCAGCACGTCGGCCGTGCCCTCGGTGGCCAGGATCTCGAAGCCGAGGTCGGCCAGCCGCTTGACCGGGAAGATCATCGCCCGCTTGTCGATGTCGGCCACCGAGACGAACACCGTGCCGCTGTCGGGCAGCCCGCCGTAGGCCGCGGCCTGAGACTTGGCGAAGGCGTGCGGGAAGTCGACGTCGATCCCCATCACCTCGCCGGTCGAGCGCATCTCCGGGCCGAGCAGGCTGTCGACCACCTTGCCCTCGGGGGTGCGGAACCGCTTGAACGGCAGCACCGCCTCCTTGACCGAGACCGGCGACTCGGGCGGCAGGTTCCCGCCGTCGCCGAAGGCCGGCAGCATGCCCTCGGCCCGCAGCTCGGCGATGCTCGAGCCGAGCATGATCCGGGCCGCCGCCTTGGCCAGCGGCACCGCCGTGGCCTTGGACACGAACGGCGCCGTCCGGCTGGCCCGGGGGTTGGCCTCCAGCACGTAGAGGACGCCGTGGGCCAGCGCGAACTGCACGTTCAGCAGCCCGATGACCCCGACCCCGCGGGCGATCGCCTCGGTGCTGGCCCGGACCCGGCCGACGTCGGTGGCGCCCAGGGTGACCGGCGGCAGCACGCAGGCCGAGTCACCGCTGTGGATGCCGGCCTCCTCGATGTGCTCCATCACCCCGCCGAGGTACATCTCGGTGCCGTCGAACAGCGCGTCGACGTCGATCTCGATCGCGTCGTCGAGGAACCGGTCGACCAGCACCGGGTGCTCCGGGCTGATCTCGGTCGAGCGGGTGATGTAGTCGGCCAGCTGGGGCTCGTCGTAGACGATCTCCATGCCCCGGCCGCCGAGCACGAAGGAGGGCCGGATCAGCACCGGGTAACCGATCTCGTCGGCGATCTTCTTGGCCCCGGCGAAGCTGCTGGCGGTGCCGTGCTTCGGCGCGGGCAGGCCGGCGTTGGCCAGCACCTGCCCGAAGGCGCCCCGGTGCTCGGCCAGGTGGATGGCCTCCGGCGACGTCCCGACGATCGGCACGCCGGCCGCCTTCAGGGCCGCCGCCAGGCCGAGCGGGGTCTGCCCGCCGAGCTGCACGATGACGCCGACCAGCTCGCCCGAGCGGGTCTCGGCGTGCACCACCTCGAGCACGTCCTCCAGGGTGAGCGGTTCGAAGTAGAGCCGGTCGGAGGTGTCGTAGTCGGTGGAGACCGTCTCCGGGTTGCAGTTGACCATGATCGTCTCGTAGCCCGCGTCGCGCAGCGCGAAGGAGGCGTGCACGCAGGAGTAGTCGAACTCCACGCCCTGCCCGATCCGGTTCGGCCCCGAGCCGAGGATGATCACCTTGCGCCGGTCGGACGGCGTGACCTCGTCCTCCTCGTCGTAGGACGAGTAGTGGTACGGCGTGGTCGCGGCGAACTCGGCCGCGCAGGTGTCGACCGTCTTGTAGACCGGGCGCACCCCGAGCGCGTGCCGGACGCCGCGCACGACGTCCTCGCTCATGCCGCGCAGCGAGGCCAGCTGGGCGTCGGAGAAACCATGCCGCTTGGCCTCCCGGAGCAGGTCCGGGGTGAGCGCGTCGGCCGTGCGGACCTTGGTCGCCACCTCCTCGATCAGCATCAGCTGGTCGAGGAACCACGGGTCGATCTTGGTCGCCTCGAACAGCCGCTCGATCGAGGCCCCGCCCCGGATCGCCTGCTGGACGCCGAGCAGCCGGTCCTCGGTCGGGCGCTTGATCGACTGCAGCAGCGCCTCGAGCTCGGCTCCGGCCGGAACCGGGCCGTCCCAGTGGAACGTGGCCCCGCGCTTCTCCAGCGAGCGCAGCGCCTTCTGCAGCGCCTCGGTGAAGCAGCGGCCGATCGCCATCGCCTCGCCGACCGACTTCATCGTGGTGGTCAGGGTCGGGTCGGCCGCCGGGAACTTCTCGAACGCGAACCGTGGCACCTTGACCACGACGTAGTCGAGGGTCGGCTCGAACGAGGCCGGCGTCTTGCGGGTGATGTCGTTCGGGATCTCGTCCAGCGCGTAGCCGACGGCAAGACGGGCCGCGATCTTGGCGATCGGGAAACCGGTGGCCTTCGAGGCCAGCGCGGACGAGCGGGACACCCGGGGGTTCATCTCGATCACGATCACCCGCCCGTCGGCCGGGTCGACCGCGAACTGGATGTTGCAGCCGCCGGTGTCGACGCCGACCTCGCGGATCACGGCGATGCCGATGTCGCGCAGCTTCTGGTACTCCCGGTCGGTCAGGGTCAGCGCCGGCGCCACCGTGATCGAGTCGCCGGTGTGCACGCCCATCGGGTCGAGGTTCTCGATCGAGCAGACCACCACCACGTTGTCGTTGTGGTCGCGCATCAGCTCGAGCTCGTACTCCTTCCAGCCGATGATCGACTCCTCCAGGAGCACCTCGGTGGTCGGCGAGTAGTGCAGGCCGGCCCCGGCGATCCGCTCCAGGTCGGTGGCGTCGTAGGCGATCCCGGAGCCGAGCCCGCCCATCGTGAACGACGGCCGGACCACCACCGGGTAGCCGAGCTGCTCGGTCGCGGCCACGCAGTCGGCCATCGAGTGGCAGACGAAGCTGCGGGCCACCGAGGCGTCCAGGCCGTACTTGGTCCGGACGGCGTCGACCACGCCCTTGAACAGCTGGCGGTCCTCGCCGGCCTCGATCGCGGCCACGTTGGCCCCGATCAGCTCGACGCCGTACTTGTCCAGGACGCCGGCCGCGTGCAGTTCCATGGCCGTATTCAGCGCGGTCTGCCCGCCCAGGGTGGCCAGCAGCGCGTCCGGGCGTTCCTTGGCGATGATCGCCTCGACCACCTCGGCCGTGATCGGCTCGATGTAGGTGGCGTCGGCGAACTCCGGGTCGGTCATGATCGTGGCCGGGTTGGAGTTGACCAGGATGACCCGCAGGCCCTCCTCCTGCAGCACCCGGCAGGCCTGGGTGCCGCTGTAGTCGAACTCGCAGGCCTGCCCGATCACGATCGGACCGGAGCCGATCACCAGGACGCTCTTCAGATCAGTTCTTCTGGGCATCGGAGCTCCCCTCCATCAGTGCGGTGAACCGGTCGAAGAGGTAGCCGGCATCGTGCGGGCCGGCCGCCGCCTCCGGGTGGTACTGCACCGAGAACGCGGGTGTCTCGAGCAGGTTGAGCCCCTCCACCACCTGGTCGTTGAGGCAGACGTGGCTCACCTCGGCCCGGCCGAAGGGGGTGTCGCTGATCTCGTCCAGCGGCGCGTCGACGGCGAAACCGTGGTTGTGGGCGGTCACCTCGACCCGGCCGGTGGCCCGGTCGAGCACCGGCTGGTTGATCCCGCGGTGGCCGTAGCCGAGCTTGTAGGTCCCGAAGCCCAGCGCCCGGCCGAGCAACTGGTTGCCGAAGCAGATCCCGAAGAACGGCAGCCGGCGCTCCAGCACCTGGCGCAGCAGTTCGACCTGCGCGTCGGCCGCGCCCGGGTCGCCCGGGCCGTTGGAGAAGAAGACGCCGTCCGGCTGCACCGCGAGCACGTCGTCCAGGCTCGCCAGCGAGGGCAGCACGTGGACGTCGATCCCCCGCTCGGCCATCCGGCGCGGCGTCATCGTCTTGATCCCGAGGTCGAGCGCGGCGACCCTGAACCGGCGTTCGCCCACGGCCGGCACCAGGTAGCTGTCGGCGGTGCTGACCTCGGCCGACAGGTCGGCCCCGGACATCTCGGGAGCGGCCCGGACGGTGGCCAGCAGTTCGGCCACGCTGCGCCGGCCGGACTCGGCCTCCAGCGCCTCGCCGGAGAAGATGCCGACCCGCATGGCACCGCGCTCGCGCAGGTGCCGGGTGATCGCCCGGGTGTCGACGCCGCTGATGCCGACCACGCCCTGGCGGGCCAGCTCGTCGGTCAGCTCACCGGTGGAGCGCCAGTTGGACGCGCGGCGGGCCGGATCGCGGACCACGTAGCCGGACACCCAGATCCGGGCCGACTCGCCGTCCTCGCCGTTCACGCCGGTGTTGCCGACGTGCGGTGAGGTCATCACGACGACCTGCCGGTGGTACGACGGGTCGGTCAGGGTCTCCTGGTAGCCGGTCATCCCGGTGGTGAAGACGGCCTCGCCGACCGTGCTGCCGGCAGCGCCGTAGGCCTGCCCGCTCCAGTGCCGGCCGTCTTCGAGGATCAGCAGTGCGTCGTTGGTCATGACCGCTCCGCGGGTTCGGTGAGTTCGGCGTCGAGCACGGTGGCCCGCCCGCCGTAGAAGGTGGCGACCACCCGGCCGCTGAGCTTGCGCCCGCGCAGCGGCGAGTTGCGCCCGGACGTGGCCATGGCGGCCGGATCGCAGACCCACTGGGCCGCCGGGTCGATCAGGGTCAGGTGAGCCGGCTCGCCGACGGCCAGGGGCCGGCCCTGGTCGTGGACCCGCCCGATCCGGGCCGGGGTGGCCGACATCCGGTCCGCGACCTGGGCCCAGTCGAGCAGGCCGGTGTCGACCATCGCCTCCTGGACCACCGACAGGGCCGTCTCCAGACCGGTCATGCCCATCGCGGCCGTGCCCCACTCGCAGTCCTTGGCCTCGACCGGATGCGGGGCGTGGTCGGTGGCCACGATGTCGATCGTGCCGTCGGCCAGTCCGGCCCGGACGGCCATCACATCAGCTTCGCTCCGCAACGGCGGGTTCACCTTGTAGACCGGGTCGTAGGTGCGGACCAGCTCGTCGGTGAGCAGCAGGTGGTGCGGGGTCACCTCGGCCGTGACATCGATCCCCCGGCCCTTGGCCCAGCGGATGATCTCCACCGAGCCGGCCGTCGAGACGTGGCAGACGTGCAGCCGCGAGCCGACGTGCCCGGCCAGCAGCACGTCCCGGGCGATGATCGCCTCCTCGGCCACGGCCGGCCAGCCGGTCAGCCCGAGCGCGGCCGACACCTCGCCCTCGTGCATCTGGGCGTTCTCGGTCAGCCGGGGCTCCTGGGCGTGCTGGGCGACGACGCCGTCGAACGCCTTGACGTACTCCAGCGCCCGGCGCATCAGGACGGCGTCCCAGACGCACTGCCCGTCGTCCGAGAAGACGACGACACCGGCGGCCGAGTCGGCCATCGCGCCCAGCTCGGCCAGGCGCTCGCCGCCCAGCCCGACGGTGACCGCGCCGACCGGGCGCACGTCGACCCAGCCGGCCCGGCGGCCCAGCCGCCAGACCTGCTCGACCACGCCGGCGGTGTCGGCCACCGGGTCGGTGTTGGCCATCGCGTGCACGGCGGTCCAGCCGCCCAGCGCCGCCGCCCGGCTGCCGGACTCGACCGTCTCGGCGTCCTCGCGGCCGGGTTCGCGCAGGTGGGTGTGCAGGTCGACCAGGCCGGGCAGGGCGATCAGGCCGTCGGCCTCGACCACCCGGGCGCCGGCCGCGCTCAGACCCGTGCCCAGGTCGGCGATCACGCCGTCCGAGATCAGCAGGTCGATCGGGTCGGCCCCGAGCGGCCGGGCGCCCTTGATCAGGTACGTCTGGCTCATGAGCCCTCTCCTGACAGCAGTAGGTACAGGACGGCCATCCGCACCGAGACGCCGTTGGCGACCTGCTCGACGATGGTCGAGCGGGCCGAGTCGGCGGCCTCGGCGGAGATCTCCAGTCCACGGTTCATCGGGCCCGGGTGCATCACCAGCGCGTGGTCAGGCAGCAACTTCATCCGGCGGGCGTCCAACCCGTACCGGCGCGAGTACTCCCGCACACTCGGGAAGTAGGCGGCGGTCATCCGTTCCTGCTGGACCCGCAGCATCATCACCGCGTCCAGGTCGCCGTGACCCCCGCTGACCACGTCGTCCAGATCGTACGAGGTGGTGCAGGGCCAGGCGCCGATTTCGACCGGCAGCAGGGTCGGCGGCGCGACCAGCACCACCTCGGCCCCCAGGGTGTGCAGCAGCAGCAGGTTGGACCGGGCCACCCGGCTGTGCAGCACGTCGCCGACGATGGCGATCCGCGTGCCGGTCAGATCGGCCCCGATCGAGCGGCCCGGGCCCCCGGCGGTGAGGTGCCGGCGCAGGGTGAAGGCGTCCAGCAGGGCCTGGGTCGGGTGCTCGTGGGTGCCGTCGCCGGCGTTGACCACCGAACCGGGGATCCAGCCGGCGTGCGCCAGCCGGTGCGGGGCGCCCGAGTCGGGGTGGCGGACCACCACGGCGTCAGCGCCCATCGCCTTCAGGGTCAGCGCGGTGTCCTTCAGGCTCTCGCCCTTGGACACGCTGGAGCCCTTGGCCGAGAAGTTGATCACATCGGCGGACAGCCGCTTGGCCGCCGCCTCGAACGAGATCCGGGTCCGGGTGGAGTCCTCGTAGAACAGGTTGACCACGGTCCGCCCGCGCAGGGTGGGTAGCTTCTTGATCTCCCGCTGCTGGGTGGCGGCCATCTGCTCGGCCACGTCGAGCACGTCGACGGCGGCGGCCCGATCCAGGTCGCCCGCGGAGAGCAGGTGCTTCATACCGGCCCCCCGACGATCGCGACCGCGTCGTCGCCGTCCACCTCGCGCAACCGGACCCGGACCCGCTCGGTCTGGGCGGTGGGCAGGTTCTTGCCCACGTGGTCGGCCCGGATCGGCAGCTCACGATGGCCGCGGTCGACCAGGACGGCCAGCCGCACGGCCCGCGGCCGGCCCAGGTCGGACAGGGCGTCGAGGGCGGCCCGGATGGTCCGGCCGGAGTAGAGCACGTCGTCGACCAGGACGACGACCTTCTCGTCGATCCCGCCCTCGGGGACCTCGGTCGCGGCGATCGTGCGGATCGGCTGCCGGCGCAGGTCGTCGCGGTGCATGGTGACGTCGAGGGCGCCGACCGGGACCACGGTGCCCTCGATCTCGGCCAGCCGGCGGGCCAGCCGCCGGGCCAGGTGGACGCCGCGGGTCGGGATGCCCAGTAGCACCAGGCCGCCGGCCCCCTTGTTGCGCTCCAGGATCTCGTGGGCGATCCGGCTCAGAGCCCGGTTGATCTCGGCGGACTCCAGCACCAGGCGCTCGTCGGCGACGGCCGGCGAGCCCGGCGGGGGCAACGCGGACGGCGACGGATCGGGGGGCTCGATTGCAGGGCGTGCGGGCGACATGACGTCGACCTCCTTTTCCGCCTCACGGGACGGATCGTTAAAGGACTGGCCGTATGTACTGCTTTCGCCAATGATTCGGCGCTTCGACACTACCAGCCGGTGACCGGGCGTGAGCCTCGGGACCGGTTCGCCTACGCCGAGTGGCGAAAACCTTTGACCAATTCCCCGATCTGGCTTGACGAGCGGAGTAACTCTCCGTGACCATCAGGGTTATGGCATCTGATTACGCCAGGGCGCTGGGCGCCCGCCTGCGTGGGATCCGTACCCAGCAGGGGCTGTCCCTTCACGGGGTCGAAGAGAAGTCCGAGGGTCGCTGGAAGGCGGTCGTGGTCGGATCCTACGAACGGGGCGACCGTGCGGTCACCGTTCAGAGGCTGGCCGAACTGGCCGACTTCTACGGAGTGCCGGTTCAGGCGTTACTGCCTGACGCGGCACCGACCGGAAGCAGTGAGCCGCCGCCGAAGTTGGTCCTTGACCTCGAGCGGCTGCAGTCCGTCCCCGCAGAGAAGGCCGGTCCGCTGGCCCGCTATGCGGCGACGATCCAGGGTCAGCGGGGTGACTACAACGGCAAGGTGCTCTCGATTCGCACCGACGACCTGCGTACCCTCGCCGTCATCTACGACGTTCCGCCGGCCGTACTGGCCGAACAGTTGATCACTTGGGGAGTGCTCAACGCGGACGCTCGGCGGGCTGTCGCCTCCGAGGACTGATTTCTCCTGCTCCGTCGGGTGCGGCTGCCACGACTCACGTGTGATCACGTGGGCCGCGGCGACCGCACCCGCCGGGCAGGACCGACCCGTTGTCGCGGGACGTTCCTACCTCACGACGTCGGGTTCGTTCGCGACGTCGCTTTTTCGTTCTAGGACGTCGCTTTCACCTCGAGCAGGCGACCCAGCAGGCCGTTGACGAAGCCGGGCGAGTCGTCCGTGGACAGCGCCCGGGCCAGGTCGACGGCCTCGTCGATCGCCACCGCGTCGGGCACGTCGTCGTTGAACAGCAGCTCCCAGGCGCCCAGGCGCAGCACGGCCCGGTCGACGGCCGGCATCCGCTCCAGGGTCCAGCCGTGCGAGTACGTGGACAGCAGCTCGTCGATGCGCTCGACGTTCGCGCTGACCCCCTCGACCAGCTCGATCGAGTACTCCCCCAGCGGCGTCTCGCCGCCGCCTCGAGTCTTGCGGTCGGCCATCAGGGTGATCGGGTCGACCCCGCGCTGATCGGCCTCGAACAGGACGTCGAGGGCCCGCTTGCGGGCCTTGCTCCTGGCGCCCATCTAGCTTCCGGCTCCCATCGAGGTTCGGATCTCCGGCTCAGCTGACCCGGCCCAGGTAGTCACCCGAGCGGGTGTCCACCTTGACCCTGGTGCCCTGCTCGACGAACAGCGGGACCTGCATCTCGTAGCCGGTCTCGACCGTGGCCGGCTTGGTGCCGCCGGTCGAGCGGTCGCCCTGCAGGCCCGGCTCGGTGTAGGTGATCTCCAGGACGACGGAGGTCGGCAGCTCGACGAACAGCGGCACGTCCTCGTGGGTGGCGATGGTCGCCTCCTGGTTCTCCAGCAGGAAGTTCGCCGCGTCGCCGACGGTGGCCTCGGAGATCGGGATCTGGTCGTAGGTGTCGGTGTCCATGAAGATGAAGTCGGTGCCGTCCTTATACAGGAACTGCATGTCCCGCTTGTCGACGGTCGCCGTCTCCACCTTGGTGCCCGCGTTGAACGTCTTGTCCACCACCTTGCCGGACAGCACGTGCTTGAGCTTGGTCCGCACGAAGGCGGGGCCCTTGCCGGGCTTGACGTGCTGGAACTCCACGACGGTCCAGAGCTGGCCGTCCAGGTTGAGCACGATGCCGTTCTTCAGGTCGTTGGTCGATGCCACGTGGTCTCTCTCATTGACGCGCCGGCCGCCGGGCACGGTCGTGCCCGCGTGCCGGTCCGGATGGGTGGTGCGGAGGGCGAGGATTTCCTGCCGTCATCGTAGCCGGGCCCGGGCCGGCCGCTCTCCGCTCGCGCCCGTCCAGCCGATTCGGCCGGAATATCACCCACCCGCCGGGTCAGACCCCGGCCCACGTCCCTCCGGGACCATGGGCTCAGGCGCTGATCAGGCGGTAGGCCTCTTCGAGCTGCTCGGGGGTGGGGCCCTCCAGGCGGGCCGGGCGGGCCAGGCCGTCGAGGACGACGAACCGCATCAGGTCGCCCCGGTTCTTCTTGTCCCGGGTCATCGCGGCCAGCAGGGCCGGCCAGCGGTCGCCCCGGTAGCTCAGCGGCAGGCCCAGGCCGGCCAGCACCCGGCGGTGGCGGGCGACCAGAGCGGCATCGGTCCGGCCGGCCAGGTAGCCGAGCTGGGCGACGTACATCATGCCCAGGCTGACCGCCTCGCCGTGCCGCCAGCCGAACTTCTCGACCTGCTCGACGGCGTGAGCGAAGGTGTGGCCGTAGTTGAGGATCTCGCGCAAGCCCGACTCGCGCAGGTCGTCGGTGACCACCCGGGCCTTGACCTCGATGCTGCGCTCGACCAGCTCCCGCAGCACGGGCGAGTCCCAGGCGGTGGCCTCGGCCGGGTTCTCCTCGATCAGGTCGAGGATCACCGGATCGGCGATGAACCCGGTCTTGACCACCTCGCCCAGGCCGGCCACCAGGTCGGCGTGCGGCAGGGTGCTGAGCGCGGAGAGATCACAGATCACCGCCCGGGGCGGGTGGAAGGCCCCGACCAGGTTCTTGCCCTCGGCCGTGTTGATCCCGGTCTTGCCCCCGACCGCGGCGTCGACCATGGCCAGCAGCGTGGTCGGCACCTGCACCACCGGGACGCCGCGCAGCCAGGTGGCGGCCACGAACCCGGCCAGATCGGTCACCGCCCCACCGCCGAGGCCGACCAGGGCGTCGGTCCGGGTAAAACCGGCCTGGCCGAGCACCCCCCAGCACATGGCCAGCACGGCCGCGGTCTTGGCCCCCTCGCCGTCCGGCACCTCGATCAGCAGCGGCCGCAGCCCGGCCTCGGTCAGGTCGAGCTCCACCGCCTGGGCGGTCGAGCGCAGGGCCCGGGGGTGGACGACGCCGACCCGGACCACGTCCGGCCCCAGCAGCCGGGGCAGCGCCTGCAGCCCACCCGGACCGATCAGGACGTCGTAGGGCGGGCTGCCCGGATCGCCGTCCCGGCCCACCCGGATGGTCGTCGAAGCCACCTTCACCGCTGCTCTCCCCCGTTCGGATCCCCCTCGGCCGACGTCCCCGCCGCTTCAAGTTCGTCCAGCGCGGCCAGTACCTGAACCGTCACCTCGTCGGCGCTCAGCCCGTCGGTGGCGACCCGGATCGTGGCCACCTCGGTGTAGATCGGGCGGCGGTGGTCCATCATGATCGTCCACTGCGCCCGGGGGTTGCCCAGCAGCAGCGGCCGGTCGCGGTTGAGCCCGATCCGCCTCGAGGCGTCGGCGATCCGGACGTCGAGGAACACCACGATGTGCCCACGCAGCGCCTCCTGGGTGCGGGGGTCGAGCACGGCGCCACCCCCGATCGACAGGACGCCGTCGTGCTCGGCCAGGGCGTCGAGCACCGCCGCGTGCTCCAGCTCGCGAAAGGTCGACTCGCCGTCGTCCACGAAGATCTCGGCCACCGACCGGCCGGCCCGCTCCTCGACGTCGAGGTCGGTGTCGCGAAACGGCAGCGACCGCTTGGCCGCGACGGCCCGGGCGATCGTCGTCTTGCCGGCTCCGGGCGGCCCGATCAGGACGGCGTACGGGCGCACCCGGTCGCCGCTCACGACGGGTCGCCGCTGGAGTCGGGCCGCAGCAGCTCGGGAATGGCCTGCAGGTAGCTGCGAACGTTGCGGGCGGTCTCGGGCACGCTGTCGCCGCCGAACTTCTCCAGCACGGCCTCGGCCAGCACCAGGGCCACCATCGCCTCGGCGACCACCCCGGCGGCCGGCACGGCACACACGTCCGAGCGCTGGTGGATGGCCACCGCGGGCTCGCCGGTGGCGGTGTCGATCGTGGCCAGTGCCCTCGGCACGGTCGAGATCGGCTTCATCGCGGCTCGCACCCGCAGGACGTCGCCGGTGGACATCCCGCCCTCGACGCCGCCGGCCCGGCCGGTGCGCCGGCGGATCGCGCCGGCCGAGTCCCGCTCGATCTCGTCGTGGGCGGCGCTGCCGCGGCGGGCAGCGGTGCGGAAGCCGTCGCCGACCTCGACGCCCTTGATCGCTTGGATGCCCATCAGGGCCCCGGCCAGCCGCGAGTCGAGCCGGCGGTCCCAGTGCACGTGGCTGCCCAGGCCCGGCGGCAGGCCGTAGGCCAGCACCTCGACCACCCCGCCGAGGGTGTCGCCGGCCTTGCGGCAGTCGTCGATCTCGGCCACCATCGCGGCGCTGGTCGGCGCGTGGTGGCAGCGCATCGGATCGGCGTCCAGGGCATCGACGTCGTCCGGGCCCGGCAGTTCGGCGTCGTCCGGGGTGAACACCGGGCCGATCGAGACCGTGTGGCTGACCAGCCGGATACCGGCCGCCTGCTCCAGGAAGGCGGCGGCCACGGCCCCCAGCGCGACCCGCGCCGCGGTCTCCCGGGCCGAGGCCCGCTCCAGCACCGGGCGGGCGTCGTCGAAGCCGTACTTCTGCATGCCCGCCAGATCGGCGTGGCCGGGCCGGGGGCGGGTCAGCGGGGCGTTGCGGCCCTTGTCGTCGAGCAGACTCGGATCCACCGGGTCGGCCGACATCACCGTCTCCCACTTGGGCCACTCGGTGTTGCCGACCTCGACCGCGACCGGCCCACCGATGCTCAGCCCGTGCCGGACGCCGCCGACCATCCGGACCTCGTCCTGCTCGAACTTCATCCGGCCGCCCCGGCCGTACCCCAGACGCCGGCGGGCGAGCGCGGCCTTCAGGTCGTCACTGGTGATCTCGACACCAGCAGGCAGACCTTCCAGAACGCCAATCAGAAGCGGACCATGAGATTCACCCGCGGTGAGCCAACGAAGCATGGCTCGATCCTCCCACGGCCCGGGTTGCCGCCGCGGATCGGCGGCAGCAGGCCGACAGGGGTGGCGTCAGCGGGTGGTGCTCTCGTTACCGCCGGCCACCGGGGCCGTCGTGGCGGTGGTGGCCGGCGTCTTGGTCCCCGTCTTGCTCGCCGCCTTGGTCGCCGCCGTGACCTCGTCCAGGGTCGAGGTGCCGTCCAGCAGCACGAAGATCGAGCCGCTGACGTTGACCGTGACATTAATCAGCGTGCCCGAGGTGTCGTCGGTGACGGCCGGGGCGGCCGTTACCACCGGAGTCGGGGTCGCCGTGGCCGTCGAACCTGGTGAAGCCGTGGCGATGGCGGTGGCGGTGGGCGCCACCGTCGGGGCCGCCGTGGCCGTGGCGATGTCCTCGTTCGGGGTGAGGGCCAGGCCATTGATCAGATAGGACCGCTGCAGCTTGGTCTGCACCTGCTTCAGGAAAAGGACGGTCTCGAAGTACTCGCCGCTGATCGTGATGGTCATCGGGATGCCGACCAGGGAACCCGGGCCCGAGGCGGTGTTGCCCGGGGTGTTGCCCAGCAGGGCCGGGGCGCCAGGAGTGATGGAGTCCAGCGAGACTCCGCTCTGGGCCGCGATGCTCTGCATCGATCGGACGAAGGCCGGGATGTCGGCGGTCGGGGGCAGTTGCTGCTTGATCGCCTTGAGCTTGGCCTTCTGCGCGGGCAGATCGGCGAATTCCGCCTTGAGCTGAGCCAGCTTGATCCGGAGGTCACCGGCCTGGTTGTCGGTTGCCGTCACCTGGGTGCGAACGTCCGCCGCGTCGGCCCGCCGCGGGCTGATCAGCAGGAACCACGAGGCGGCGAGCAGCAGGACGCAGATCAGGGCAGCCCCGATGGACCACCGTCCGGTCCGATTGGCAAGCATGGTCAGCCCGCTTTCTTGTCGTAGCGTCCGGACAACGCGTCTGAGTTCAGGACAGCCCCGGTGCTGTAGGTGAGCCCGGCCGGAGCCTTGATCGCGCTGGCCAGGGTGGGTGAGGCAACCCCGGTGATCTTGTCCAGCGATTCCATCCAGGTCGAGACCTCTTCGTACTGATCGGCCTTCCCCTCGATGGTGAGCGTGCCGATCCCGCTGGCGACCAGAGGGTTGGCTCCGGTGGCCGCGGAGCCGCCGGCCGGGACCGTGACCGTCAGCCCGGTGAACTCCAGGCCGGACGGGCGAGCTCCGTCGAGGTCGGTGAGGTAGCGGTACAGCAACACATCGGTGCCCATGGCGGTGGTCCGGGCCGTCTCGGCCGCGTCCACCTGGGCGATCACCGTGGGTACGGCCGAGTACTGGTTCTGCTGGGCCGTCAGGGCCGAGACCTGGCCCTCCGAGCTCACCAGCGCATCGTTCGCGTCGTTGATCCCCTGCTGGGCCCAGAACGTCCCGCCGGCCGCGACCAGCACGGCCCCCAGCACGGCGCCGCCGAGCAAAGCTTGGGTCCGCCGGAATCGGCGGCCCTCGAGGATCTCGATCGGCAGCAGGTTGACCTTGGGCACCGGTGCCCAGGCAACCCGGATCGGACCCTGAGGCGCTTCTTCGGGAGCAACGTCGACCTGGTCCTCGGTGAGCTGTTCGGTCATCAGATCGCTCCCAGGGCCAGGCCGACCGGCACCGCGGCCAGCGGCTTGATGAATTCGAGCTGATCCTCGTCGAGACCGGTCCGCCCGATCCGCAGCGGCCAGAGCGGATCACCGTTGATCACCGGCAGCCGGGTGCCGGAGGCGAGCCGGTCGACCAGGCCCTCCAGGCGCGACCCACCACCGGTGATCACGATCCGCTCGACCTGGGCCGCCGGGTTGGACGACGCGTAGTAGTCGAGCGAGCCGCGGATCTCGTCCACGAAGTCCTGGGCGGTGGTGGCCACGGTGCGCGACACCATGGCCAGCTCCTCGCCGGAGCCGTAGGTGACGAAGTGCTGCTTCATCCCCTCGGCCTTCTCCAACGGGACGCCGAGCTGCTCGGAGACGGCGTCGGTGACGTCCTGGCCGCCCATCAGCAGGATCCGGACGAACCGGGGGACGCCGGAGCTGTGCACCACGATGTTGGTCACCCGGGCGCCCACGTCGATCAGGGCCTCGGTGCCGACCGTGAGGTCGGTCTGCCGGCCCATCGCCCGCAATACGGCGAACGAGGTCAAGTCGACGCTGGCCACCTTGAGGCCGGCCTCCTCGGCACACCGCACGTTGGACAGCACGGTGTCGCGCTGGGCCGCGACCAGCAGCCCCCGCAGCATCCGGGCGCCGGCCTCGTTCTGGATCTCCTCCAGCGGGAAGAAGTCCAGCACCGACTGCTCGACCGCGATCGGCAGGAAGTCGGCCACGTGGAAGGCCAGGCTCGAGCGCAGCTCGGCCTGAGCCATCCAGGGCAGATCCATCTGCCGGACGATCACGCGCTGGTTGGCCACGCCCAGGACGACCTTCTTGTGGGTGAACCCGGTGGCCGACCAGAGATGCTTCACGCAGGCGGTGACGGCTTCCTCGTCGACGACCTCGCCGTCGCGAACCGCGCCGTCAGGGAGCACTACCTGGCCGAAGCGGTCGAGGGTGATGCCACCTCGACCGAAGGACAACTCGGCGGCCCGGACCACTGAGGTCCCGATGTCCAGGCCGATGGCCGTGCGTCGAGCCATGGTTGCCGCTCCCCTTCTCGCCTGCCTGACGGGCACCCTTCATGGATCACCCAGAGGCAGGATCGGGTAGCGGCGGGCGTTGCTTGAGCGGCCTGGCACGCTCAGTGCTCCGAGGCCGGTCACCTTCCCTCGAACGGCCCAGCGGTCAAGGGTTTTGGTCACTCAGACGGTGCGCCTCAAGAAATACCGGTGGCGCCGAGGTACCAACTGGTGACCGGTTCGGCGATGGCCAGAGCCAGCCAGGCGCCGACAATCATGTAGGGCCCGAAAGGAATCTGGGTCTTGCGCCCGGCCCGGCCCAGAATCATCAGCAGAATGCCCACGACGCCGCCGAGCAGAAACCCGAGGAAGGCCCCCACGACGGCGTGCTGCCAGCCGAACCAGCCCAGGTAGAGCCCGAGGACGCCGGCCAGTTTGACGTCGCCGAAGCCCATCGCGCCCGGCTTGATCAGGATCAGCAAGAAGTAGAACGCGTACAGTCCGGCCCCGCAGATCGCGGCCCGCAGCAGCCGGCCGGGCTCGCCCTCGGTGATCGCCGGCAGTACCAGCAGCGCCGCGGCGACCGGATAGGAGGGCAGCACGATGGCGTTCGGCAGGCGCTTGAGCTCGAGGTCGATCATCGTCAGGGCGATGCTGATCGCGGCCAGGTACAGCAGGGCCGGCAGCCGCCAGGATGCGCCCAGCCACAGGCCGACCCCGCCGAACGCCACGGCGGTACCGGCCTCGACCAGCGGATAACGCACGCCGATGGGCTCGTCGCAGCACCGGGAGCGCCCCCGCAGCAACAGCCAGGACAGCACCGGGATGTTGTCCCACTCGGAGATCGGCTTGCCGCAGGTCATGCACGCGCTGCGCGGGCTGACCACGGACCGGCCGGCCGGCACCCGAACGATGACGACGTTGAGGAACGAGCCCACCAGAAGCCCGAAGATCGCTGCCAGGACGGCGACGAAGATCTGAACACTCAGCACGGAACGACGGTAGCGGTCACAGGCTGGCGATCAGTCATCCGTGACGGATGACACCAGCCACTGGTTGGAGCCTGAAGCCAGGAAGTACGGGGGCTGCAGGTATGCCAGTCTCGGGTCGTACACGTAATTCTTGTAGTAGCCGGTCGAGATGGTGGTGCCGCTGCCGGTGCCGACCGGACCACGAAACTTCTGGGCGATGGCTCCGGTCACGTTCAGCGTTCCCAGGGCGGTGCCGGCGGCCCAGTTCTGCACCACGAAACTGTGGCTGATGGAGAGGATCGCTGCCTGCACGCTCGTCACGGCGCTGGCACTGGGCAGCAGGTTGGCCGAGGTCGAGCTGATCGGATGATAGATCCAGACGTCGTTCGCGGCGATCAGCCCGATGACGTCGGTGGTGGCCAGGTTGTCGGCCACAGTCAGGTTTCCAGTCACTACGATGTCGTCCGCGGTGGCCACGGTGACCTGGGCGTCGGCCGAACCACTGACGAAGGCCGTACCTCGACCGCAGCGATAGTTCGTCGTTGCGTTGGATCCGGTGGACGTCCAGTAGGAGTCGTTGACGCCGTTGCTGGAACCGAGGGCCTCACCGGTCATCGGATAGCCGACGGAGCTGCAGGTTCCGGTCGTCTCGTCGACGTAGATCACCGGCGGAATCGGCAGGCCGGTCTGCAGAGACGCCCGGTTGCTGACGTTGAGGCAACTCAGCGGGGTCTTCGGCGATGTCGTGGCGGGGCTCCACACGCTCATGGTGGTGCCGGTGAAGGTGATCTTCGTGGCGCCGGTGTAATAGCACCCGCTGCCGGTCTGATTGCCGTCCGTCCCGGGCGTGGTGTGCGTGGCCAGTGTGGTGTTGCCGTCGGGCATCGGGATGGACGCCGCGTAGTGCGGGTAGTTGGTGGGCAGCGTGCCACCCCCCTGAGTGCCCCACCAACTCTTCGGGGGCGTGCAGACGTAGGTGGGCGCTGTGACGTTCGTGGAAGGGCAACTCGTCTCGGCCGTGTTGGTGAAATTCACCGGACCGTTGATCTGCAGCGCGTCGTTCGAGTGCAGCGGCCCGCGCACCGTGTCACCACCGGTCCACTGAATCTCGTTGCAGCCCGAGGCGCTGTTGCGCCCTCGATAGTAGTAGCGCGAGCAGGTAGCGGCGTTGGTGCCGACCAGGGCCGGGTCTTGGACCTCGTAGTCGCTGAAGTAGATCGAGTTCAGGAAGCCCTTGGTCCGCAGATTGGCGGTGAGCGTTCGAGAGACGGTCCGGCCGGCCAGCCCGCTCGTGCCGGTGACCTTCAGCCGCACGATGCCGGTTGTGGTGGTGTCGGCGGCCGCCGTCAGCACCTGGTACTTGTAGCTGGCCCCGGCCGAACCGGTGCCCTGGATCGACCTGCCCGCGCTGAAAGCCAGGTTGCCGGCATCGGTGTTGCCGACCAGGTAGTAGCCGGGCGTGGCGTTCAGACGGGCCAGGTACTCGTCCAGTCCGGCCTGAGCGGCCGCCGTCGCGCTCTTGGCGTCCTGGTCCTTTCGACCGGCGGTCGAGTTCTGCAGTCCGTAATTGAGCGTGACCAGGAGAAACGCGCTGATCACCATGATCGCGATCATGACCGCGATCAGGGCGATGCCGTCGTCATCCCCGTGCCGCAACTTCTTGATGGACCGCATGTCCGGTTCAGCTCCCGTCTCAGGAAAGGTTCTCGAGCGTGATCCGGGTCTCGGCCGGCACGCCGGTCACCCCACTGTTGTTCGGATCCGTGGCCACCAGGTTCAGCCCCACACTCTGAACCGCCTTGAGATCGGAAGTGCTCAGACCCGACCCGGCGCTCAAGGGCGTCTCGGTCAACGATCCGGTGGTGAAATAGGTGTACGTCGGTGCCGTCGTGGTTCGCAGGAGGCACTTGGTCTTCTTGGTGGCCGTCGGCCAGGTGTAATAAGGTCCGCCGGCCGCTGGGCTGGCGATCGCGACCCCCGCCGTCAGCGATTCGGAGAGGCAGTTCGGCGAGACGTTCCAGGTGTACTCGACCAGGGTCGGGATCGGCTCGGCGGTCGAGGTGGTGCCCGTTCGATTGAGCAGTGCGTAGAAGGCGATCGACGTGGTGCTGGCGCTGGCAAAAGCTGACGTCTGGCCGTACGGGATGGTTGCCACCTTGATCGTGCGTGACATGGCCTCGATTGCGACCCTGAGGTCCGCCCCGGTCGCGGTCTTGACGTTCGTCGTCCGCACGCCGTTGAGCGTCCCGGTGAACACGGTGGCCACGCCGGCCAGCAAGATCGAGCCGACGAACATGGCGACCAGCAGCTCGACCAGGGTCAGACCCCGATCGTCGGGGCCGTTCGCGCGAGCCGGCGCCCGGCGGCGGGCCCTCCGGACCACGCGGATCACAACGCCACCAAGAGGTTCTGGGTCGAGACCCGGTTGGTCGGGCTGAGCACGGCCGTCCCCATGACCAGGCTGGAGGTGGGCAATCCGGCCACGTTGAAGATCGGCACCGAGACCACCCAGGTGCCGTAGGGCAGCAGCATCGAGGAGCCGGCGCCGACAGTCGGCATCGAGTAGGTCTCACCCGCGGTGCAGCCCGTTCCGCTCTGGACAGCGTGCGTGAACGTGACGGTACGGCCGATGATCCCGATGGTCGGCGTGGCACTCAGGGCGACCTTCACTGTCACCGCCCCCAACGGGACGGCGGCGATCGCCCCATTGGCGGCATCCGGGCGAAGGTCGACCGAGGTCTGCGAAGGCACGGCCTCGGCGCATGACCCGAGCTTGACGGCGTACACCGCGGGAAAGAGTTCCTTGGCCAGCCCGTCAGTCGTCGTCGTCGGGGCAGTGGCGCAGGCCGACGTCGGGGATCCGGTGGCCGGGCAGACCGGGAAGGTGGTCTCGGTCAGAAGGCTGGTGCTGAGCCGGAGCGGCAGCGTGGCCGGCACGATGCCCCCGGTGACCGGGCTGTTGACCGTCACACCGATGGCCCGGACCGAGTCGTAGGAAATGTTGGTCCGGGTCAGCGTGCCGGCGGTGACACCGAGACCGCTCTTGGTCGTGGACTGGGTGTTGGTCAGGCCCACATATCCGGGCGTGTTGAGCGTCGCGGTGTAGGTGCCGGCGGCCAGGCCGACGAACAGCGCACAGCCGTCGTCGCCGGTGGTCGTGGTGGCGCCGTTGCTCAGGTTCACCGTCGTACCCGCCAAGGACAGACCGTCGGCGTCGTTGATCCCGACCGCCAGAGCTCCGGTGGTGCCGAGACCGTCCGACCCCACCCCCATGGCCTTGAGGGTGTCGGCCCGGATCGGACTGATCGAGCCCATGTTGGGCCAGGTGACGGTGACCGTGACCAGCTTGTAGGCAAGCGCCGCGGACGATCCGTCGCAGACCGTACTGGTCGAGTCGGACGACAGGTACTTGGTGGTCTGAGCAATCGTGAAGGTCGTGTTGGCCACCTTCTGGGTCCGGGTGAGATTCACGATGTCGATGGTGTTGGCGCTGCGGGCGAGCTGGATCTGCTCGGTGGCGAGGTTCGAGGCGGCCGACCGCTGCAGGTTGCCTCGAGTGACCTCGGTGCTGCGAACCAGCAGGCCGAGCGAGGCGGCGCAGAAGATGGTGAAAATGACCATGGCCACCACGACCTCGATCAGCGTGAAACCGGCATCGTCATCGGTCTTTCGCGGGATGACCACGTCGTCCCCTCTTTCCGCTGGTCGCATCGCCGGGCCAGGTCGGCCGAGCTAGTTGCACGCTGCACTCAGCGTGGGCGCGGTGTCGGACAGGCCGCGCTGAGCCGAGAAGTAGTAGTTCTTGGTCGAGCCGTTCGGGTTCCCGAGGCTCAGGATCCACCCGGTGGCTTTGGTGCAGCCGGCGCCGGTCTGGTACGTGACCGCGTTGGTGACGCTGCCCACGTACCCGGTGCCCGCACTGAGATTCACGGCACTGGAGTAGCCGGTGGCCGTGAAGGTGAGCGTGGTGCCGGACACCGTGCCGGTGACCGTGGCGGTCGAAGCCCCGTCGACGTAGAAGGTGGCCAATTCCTTGCCGGCGTTGCCGATGTCGGACTTGGTCGCGGTGTCCCGAGCCTTCTGACGCTGGTTCAGGAAGACCGGGATCGCGATCGCGGCCAGGATGCCGATGATCACCATCACGACCAGCAGCTCGACCAGGGTGAACCCGCCGTCACGAACGTCCTCGGCGGCCGGCCCCGGACGCGCTCTCGACCTCGTGGGCATCCTCACAAGCTGGTCCTGTCATGTCGGTGCCGAACAAGCCGGACTACTGCGGGGCGACCCATCACTGGGCCGCCCCGCAACAGCTGGACTAGCGGATCAGGCGACGTCGGCCGTGGTGCAGACGCCTGTGCCCTGGCCCGAGCGGGCCGAGTACTTGTAGGTCTTGGTCGAGCCCTGCGCGTTGGTCAGCGACACGCACCAGTGCGTGGCGTCGATGATGCCGGTCGTGGCCGCGTTGGTGGACGCGTCGACGGTGATGTTGGCGCTGGCGGCACCGGCATCGATGGCGGCGACGGCCGGCGTGACCGTCGGCAGCAGGGCGTAGCGGTTCGCGGCCGTGATCGACAGCGTCAGGGCGGCGGTGCCGTCGACGTAGTACGTGGCGATCTGCTTGCCGAGCGAGGAGACGTCCGCCTTCACCGCGGTGTCCTGAGCCTTCTGGCGCTGGCTGAGGAAGACCGGGATGGCGATGGCGGCCAGGATGCCGATGATGATCATGACGACGAGAAGTTCGATAAGGGTGAATCCCTTGTCGTTGTTGTCCTTCTCGGCCAGGGACTTACGGATACGAGCGAGCATCGAGTGCTCCTTCTGATGAGACGGTGCGGCCGGTTGATAACTGAGCGCCGCCCGGCCGGAAGGCCTGACGCAGCTCGATGACAAGGTGGATATCGGCGAGCCCCCGTGGGACTTGAGCAAAGCTCGCCCTGAGTGGCCGGATTCGCCCGTTTGGCCTAGCCCGTGGCGAACTGACCGTCGAGAACGACTGCCGACAGTCACATGTGGGCTCGACGCGGCGGAATTGGCGCTGGGCCGGACGGGAGAACTCACCGTCCGGCCCAGCCGTCTCAGGTCGACCCCGGCCGACGCGGCTACTTGATCAGGTTGAACACCGAGAAGATCGGCATGTAGAGCGCGATGATCATGCCGCCGATGATCGACCCCAGGACGGCGATCATCAGGGGCTCGATGATGCTGGTCAGGGCCTCGGTGGTGGCCTCGACCTCCTGGTCGTAGAAGTCGGCGATCTTGTGCAGCATGGTGTCCATCGCTCCGGTGTCCTCACCGACGGCGAGCATCTGCACCACCATGGGCGGGAACACCTTGTGCTCGGCCAGCGGGCCGGCCAGCGATTCGCCCCGGCGCACGCTCTCCTCGACCGCCCGCGAAGCGTCCCGGATGACCACGTTGCCGGCCGCCTCACCGACGATCTCAAGGCTGCGCAGGATGGGCACACCGGAATGCAGCATGGTGCCGAGGTTGCGGGAGAACCGGCTGATCGCCACCTTGCGGAACAGGTCGCCAAAGATCGGCACCTTCAGCTTGAACGGATCGATGATCTGCCGGACCCGCTCCTCGTCCTTGATCTTGCGCCAGCCCGCCATCAGAGGGATCGCCGCCACCACGATGATCGGAGCAGCGATCTTCATCGCGGCGGAGAGGAAGACGAGCGCCTTGGTCGGAGCCGGCAGCTCACCGCCGAGGTCCGAGAACATCTTGGTGAAAACCGGCACAATGAAAAGCAGCATGCCGACAACGGCGATGATCGCGATGATGAAAACGACCACCGGATAAGTCATGGCCGACTTGATCTTGGCCCGGAGCTTGACCTCCGCCTCCATGTTCTCGGCGATCTGCAGCAGCACCTTGTCCAAGAAGCCGCCGACCTCACCGGCCCGGCACATGTTGATCATCAGCGGCGGGAACACCCGGCTGTGCTTGGCCATCGCGGTCGACAGGGCCGCGCCACCCTCGACGTCGGTGCGCACCTCACCCAGCACCCGGCCCAGCTCGGCACTCTCGGTCTGCTCGGAGAGGATGTTCAGGGCCCGCATCAGGGACAGGCCGGAGTCGATCATGGTGGCGAACTGCCGGCTCATGATGGCCAGATCCTTCAGACCGACCTTGTCGCTTCCCGGGAGCTTGATCTCCATCGACAGACCGGAGTTGGTCTCCTTGACGCTGAGCGGGGCGTAGCCCATCCCACGCAGCTTCTGCACCAGGGCGCCTTCGTTGGGCGCATCCAGCTTGCCCTTGACCAGCTTGCCCTGCTTGTCCCGGACCGAGTACTCGTACGACTTCGTTGCGGTTGCCATCGTCCCGCCCTCCTACGCTCGGCCGGTCAGACGCTTGAAGTCGTCGACGTGGTGACACTTTTCGAGGCCGTCATCGAACGAGACCTTGCCCGCCTTGACCAGGTCGGACAGGTTCTGGTCCATCGTCTGCATGCCGTGCTGGGCGCCGGCCTGCATGGCCGAGTAGATCTGGTGGGTCTTGCCCTCCCGGATCAGGTTGCGGATCGCCCCCGTGGCGAACATGACCTCGGTCGCGGCCACCCGGCCCTTGCCGTCGGCGGTCTTGCACAGGGTCTGGCAGACCACACCCTGGATCGCCCCGGCCAGCTGGACCCGCACCTGCTGCTGCTGGTGCGGCGGGAAGACGTCGATCACCCGGTCGATGGTCTGGGCGGCGTCCTGGGTGTGCAGGGTGGCGAACACCAGGTGACCGGTCTCGGCCGCGGTCAGGGCGACCGAGATGGTCTCCAGGTCGCGCATCTCGCCGACCAGGATGATGTCCGGGTCCTGCCGCAGCACGTGCTTGAGGGCGGCCGTGAAGGAGTGCGTGTCCTCCCCCACCTCGCGCTGGTTGACCAGGCAGTTCTTGTTCTGGTGGAGAAACTCGATCGGGTCCTCGACGGTCATGATGTGGTCGTGGCGGGTGCGGTTGGCCAGGTCGACCAGGGCGGCCAGGGTGGTCGACTTGCCCGAACCGGTCGGGCCGGTGACCAGCACCATTCCCCGGGGCAGCGCCGCCATCTGGTTGACCTGGGGGTTGATCCCGAGCTCTTCCAGGGTCTTGATCTCGTACGGGATGACCCGGAAGGCCGCGCCCAGCGACTCGCGCTGGCGGTACACGTTGACCCGGAACCGGCTGGAACCGGGCATCGCGTAGGCGAAGTCGAGCTCCAGCTCCTCCTCGAACCGCTCCCGCTGCTTCTGGGTGAGGATGGCGTATAGCACCCGCTGCACGGCCTGCGGGGTCAGGTTCTCCTGGTCGGGCACCGGGCGCAGCTCGCCGCGCAACCGGATCAGTGGGGGCGAGCCGACCGAGAGGTGCAGGTCGGAGCCGCCCTGCTCCAGCAGGTACGACAGGGCCAGGTGCAGGTCGAAGTTGCCGCCCGGGCGCTCCTCGGCCGGCGGCCGCGGGGCGGCCTGGGCCGGGGCCTGATGCGGCTGCGGCTGAGCCTGCTGCGGGGCCGGCGGGGCCTGCTGGGCGGGCGGAGGCGCGGTCCGGTACTGCGGCTGGGCCCCCGGTGCGGGCTGGTACTGGGGCTGGGCTCCCGGCGCTCCCGGCGCTCCCGGCGCGGGCTGATACTGGGGCTGGGCCGGCTGGTACTGGGGCTGAGCCCCCGGTGGAGGTCCGGCCGGGCGCGGCGGAGCGACGGCCGGACGCGGCGGCTGGGTCGTGTACCCGGGCTGGGCCGGGGCTTGAGCCGGGTTCTGGCCGTACGGCTGCTGGGCCGGCGCGACCCGGGGAGCCGGGCCGTGAGCCGGAGCCGGCTGCTGCCCGTGCGGCTGCGGCGCCTGACCCTGTTGAGCCCGGATCGGCCGTCCGGGCTCGTACCCGTTGGCGGCGGTGCTCTCCACGTGGTCCTCCTTCGAGCCGGCCGACGCCGGAGACGGGTTCGGTTGTTGTCTCGGCGTCCACGGGCCGGTTCTTGAGGTCAGGCGACGACCCGCATGATCTCCTCGATCGAGGTCAGCCCCAGGCGTACCTTCTCCATGCCGTCCTCGCGCAGGCCGGTCATGCCCTCCTCGCGGGCCAGCCGGGCGATCTCGGTGGACGACGATCGCGACACCGCCATCCGCTCGATCTGCTCGCTCACGGTCATCACCTCGTGCAGCGCCAGCCGGCCCTTGTAACCGGTCTTGGCGCAGCCGGGGCAGCCCACCGGCCGGTACAGCAACGGCAGCTCCTCCCCCGGCACCCACGGGAACCGGGCCAGTTCCAGGTCTCGCGGCTCCGGGGTGTACGGCTCCTTGCAGCGCGAGCAGAGCCGCCGGGCCAGCCGCTGGGCCAGCACCGAGTCCAGCGCCGAGCCGACCAGGAACGGTTCGATGCCCATCTCGGTCAGCCGGGTCACCGCGGACGGCGCGTCGTTGGTGTGCAGGGTGCTGAGCACAAGGTGGCCGGTGAGGGCGGCCTCGATGGCGATCTGCGCGGTCTCGTGGTCGCGGATCTCCCCGATCAGGACGACGTCCGGGTCCGAGCGCAGGATCGACCGGAGCGCGGCGGCGAAGGTCAGCCCGGCCTTCACGTTCACCTGGACCTGGTTGATCCCGGGCAGCCGGTACTCGACCGGGTCCTCGACCGTGATCACGTTGATCTCGGGCTTGCTGACGATGTTCAGGGTTGCGTACAGCGTGGTCGACTTGCCCGATCCGGTCGGCCCGGTGACCAGGATCATCCCGTAGGGCTTCTGGTAGCTGACCGCGAACCGGGAGCTGTTGTCCGGGCTGAACCCGAGGTCGTTCAGGTCGAGGCGGGCGGTGGTGTTGTCCAGGATCCGCATCACCACCTTCTCGCCCCAGACCGTGGGCAGGGTGGCCATCCGCAGGTCGACCTTGCCGTTGCGGGTCTGGACGGAGAGCCGGCCGTCCTGCGGCTTGCGCCGTTCGGCGATGTTGATCTCGGCCATGATCTTGAGCCGGGAGATCACCCCGGACTGGATCGAGCGGGGCGAGCGCATCACGTCGTGCAGCACGCCGTCGATGCGGTACCGCACCCGCATGTCGTGCTCGCCGGGCTCGATGTGGATGTCCGAGGCGCCGTCCCCGATCGCCTGGGTGATCAGCAGGTTCACGTACTTGACGATCGGCGCGTCCTCGATCACCTGGGTGATCTGGGCGAGGTCGTCCTCCTCGACCGCCCCGGCGTCCATCGCCGTGCGCAGTTCGTCCATCTCGGCGTCGTCGCGGCAGTGCCGGTCGATCGCCGCCTGCAGATCGTCACGGGTGACGACGACCGGCCGCGGCTCCAGACCGGACAGCGAGCGGACGTCGTCCAGGGCGAACACGTTGGCCGGGTCGGCCATCGCCAGCACGAGCTTGCCGTCCTCGAACCCGATCGGCAGGACCAGGTGCCGGCGGCAGACCGCGGCCGGCACCATCAGCACGGCCGAGGCGTCGACGGTGTGCTCGTTCAGGTCGACGAACGGCAGCCCGATCTGAAAGGCCAGGGCCGAGACCAGCTGGGCCTCGGTCAGCACGTCGTTCTCGACCAGCACCCGGCCCAGGCTGCGCCCGGCCCGCTGGTGCTCGTCGAAGGCGAACGTCAGCTGGGCCTGGGTGACCAGCCCGTTCTCGAGCAGGATGTCGGCGAGCTGCTTCATCCGCGGACGCCGGCCGCTGAGGTGGGAGCCGTCGGCGTCATGTGCAGAATCTCGACCCGTGGGTAACCCCGCTTGATCCTGATCATGGTGAGTCACACGTCCGGAGGACCGAGCCCGCCCCGGGGCGCGGGGCCGAGGCGAAGGCTCAGCCTTTGGCGTCGAACAGCAGACTGTCCTGCAGCACCGCGGAGATGCTCTTCTGGTCGACCCCCTGGGCGCCGAACAGGTCGGACAGGCTGGTGCCGCTCTTGAGCTGGTCCAGCGGGCCGCCGGAGTCGGTGCCGAGCAGGCTACTGAGCTCGTTCAGCGTGTTCTGCTGATCGCCGGTGAGGCTCGAGCCCAGGACGCCGGAGCTGGAGCTGTCGAACAATAGGCCGGAGTTGCCGTTCACCCCGCCGGTCGGCGGCGGCCCAGGCGGCGGACCCATCGGCCCCTGAGGCAGGCCCTTGGTGCCGGTGATCTTTGTGATCATGGTGTCGGCGTCGTCCGAGGCGGCCAGATCGGCCGGCATGTCGGCCTAGAGCACGGCGGCGAGGTCGTCGTGCAAGACGCCCTGGGCGCTCGCGACGTCGTCCAAGTTCTTGGCCTTCTTGAGCTGGTCGATCGGGTCGCTCTGACTCAGCCCCAGGGCCTTGGCCGCTGCCTCCAACGGGCCGCCGCCACCATGCCGACCGGGACCGTCGGTCTGGAACTGACTGGCCTGGATCGACGAGCTGATCGAGCTGACGTTCACGGGTGGCATTCCCCTCGCCGGTGGCCGACGATCGGCCACCAACGAATGCATCGACCGTCCGGCGCCCTGGTTCAAGGATCCGCGGTGTCACACAGACGCTCCACAGGGAACCTGGGCTCCCGCTCAGGGCAGAACGTCATGGCGATCGGTCCCATCCCGGTGACGGCCGGGCCGCGCTGAACCTGATCGGGCTATTGAGGCAGGCCGCTCAGGTGAACTTGACGCAGACCGCCGACCACCACTGAAGACATTGCGGCCCTAACGAAACGGACACCACGCAACTGCCACGGATCACGCCGCTACAGGCGCTGGCAGCAGGCGATTGCTGGTCTGCTCACGTTTTCCTGTAGGGCGCCCAGGGTGCGGTCGAGGGCCCTGAGTTCACGGCGCCAGCCGGGCGGCCAGGCCGTTAAGCCTGCGGTGGAAGTTTGTCTCCCGCACCGGCGAAGGCAGGTAGAACAGCACCGGATAGTCCGGTCCACCGTCGCGGCGAAGGCGCCGGTACGGGTCCAGCTTGTCCTTCAGCCGCCCGAGGGTCTCGGTCCCGGTGTCGTACTCCAGCAGGAACCCCACCTGCTCGCCGCCCTCGCGCCAGACTCCGTGCCCGTCCGGGTGTACCCGCTGCCCGAACGCTTCACTCGCGTGCTGGGCCGACCACCAGCGCTCCACGCGGCAGTCCGGCTGCGTCCGGCCGTGCGCCAGCAGGTCGACGAAGAACTGGTTCGCTCCGTCCGTGTGAGCCAGCTTGGCGCTGACCGACAGGGCGATCGCCCGCCGGACATGCGTGGACGGGTGCGCAAGGATGCGCCCGTCGTACCCGGCCGACCAGACCCCACCCGTCGGTCCCAGCACCCAGTGCACGTCTGGGCGCCCAAGCCCGCGGGCGGGGATGAACCGGTTCAGCCAGCCCACCCGGCGCAGCCGGTACAGCCGGTCGGGAGGCGGTGCTGGCGTTGGCGAAGAAGACTGCCGTGATCTGGGCGGTGGTGAGGGAGCGGTGCTCATCCAGCAGGCGCGCGATCGCCTGATCGCGCCGCTTCATCCGGCTGATGATGGGTGAGGGGATCAACGATGCGTGAGCGGGACCGGTCCGTGGTTCCGGCACCGGAGCAGGTCACGCCCAGTGTGTGGGACACCAATGACGCCTTTGCGGCCATGAAAATCTCCGAGGAAGAAAAGGGTCCCCCAGTGGGGGAAGTCGGGGTTCGTTTGCTCGGTCTGGTCTAACCATGGGCAGCCCTCCGAACTGCACGATTGGTTCCCAGTTGGTTCCCAGTTGGGTCCCGTTGGGTCACGTCTGCACCTCCGGAAATGGTCTGGGCTCCGTCGAGGGCCTCACGGGAGGCCCTCGGAGGCCCCTCGGCCATGTCGAGAAGGCGGTTCGCCATGCCGGAGACCGATTCCGGTTAGGCGCGATGGCTACGCTTCGTGTTCAGTCGCCGGCCGGGATCCGACCTTCGGCGCTGGCTCGGGTGGATTGCTGGGTCTGCCGCGGCCAAATCCGGTTCGCCTGCCAGCGACGGGTCGTCTCGCGCGGCAGCTGGTCGAGGTTTTGGTGGGCCAGAGTCATCGACAGCCAGTGGTCGAGGAGCCGATGGACGTGAGCGCCTCGTGCGCGCACGTCGCCCGTTGCCCAGCCGGCGCCGGCAGCACTCGCAGCGAGGCGAGCAACGCGGCCCTCGCCCGAGCCATCACCCAGGCCATCACCAGCTGCTCCCAGCGCTCTCACCGTCACCGGGCTGCGGCCCGGATCCGTGCGGTTCCTCGGCCAGCAGGTCCGACCAGCCGGATGCCAGCTGGTGCTCGGCCTGCGAGGCGACGGTCTGAAAGGCCACCCGCTGACCGCCAGCCAGCAGGAGCGCCTGACCGCGACCCGCGCTGGAGAGCAGCTGGGCCTCACCGGCCGACAGGTCGAAGGCGGCGGCGACCTCGTCGATGGCCTGGGGTGCCTGGCGCAGCAGGATCTGGGTGGCGGCATTGGCCACGACGATCCGCCCGAGGTCGGAGCCGAGCAGGTCGACGATGTCCTGCGTCACCACCGCCAGCCCCGCCCGGCGCTTGCGAGCCGACTTGGCCACCGGGCCAGGAAGGCGGCCCCCTCCCCCTCGCGCATCAGGGACCAGGCCTCGTCCACGACGACCAACCGCCGGGGTGGTCCCGATGTCCGGCCGGGTGTCCGGGTCGATGTCCCGCCCCGGTGTCCGGGTCGATGTCCTACCGGGTGTTCGGTCCGTTGGCCGGTCGGCACGGTGGCCACCCAGTTGGCCGCCGCACTGGCCGGTGGCCAGGAAGGCGGACGGGGCGGGCGCTGGGTCGGTGGCCACCGTGGCCGCCCAGTCCTGTCCCGGCCCCGCCGGGGTGGCCGGCCACCTGGTGGGGCTCCCAGTTGGCCAACCGTCCCTCCGGGTTGGCCAACGACGGCCGCCCGGTGGTCGCGGCGGAGGTCCCGGACCCGGGTGGGGGACATCGGACAGCGTCGCTTCGGGCGCTGTCGTGAGGGGTAACGGGTCGAGCGGTCGGTGGGTGTCCACGTCGATGTCGCGCCAGACGGCGTCCAGGGCCAAGAGCATCCCGGCCGCACGCAGCTCGTCCGGCAGGTGACGGGTGGACCAGACGATCAGATGTCCCTGCGCAACGACGGTGCCCGGACCGTAGAACAGCTGCCGAAACGATCCCTGTGTCCATGGACCCAAGCTGGCCGCCGCCCACACCCTGCCGGGCACCGACCGGCCGGAGCGCGTGGCTGCTCGGCGCCCGCCATGCCTGGCCCCGCTTTGCTGTGACCGCCGACGGCCGGGGCGTGGCCAGCATGGCCAGGGCCACGCCAACGGCTCTGGCTCTGGCTCTGGCTCTGGCTCTGGCTACTGTCGTGGCCGCCCGCGTGGCCGGTGTCTTGGCCATCAAGCTGGCCTTCCTCTTGGCCAACATGTTGGCCTTCGGGTTGGCCAACGTACTGGCTGTCGCCGCGGCCATGGCCGTCGCCCGGAGGGCGGTGACGACGTCGGCCAGCAGCGGGGCCTGCCGGTCCAGGGTGGACGCGCTCATGATGAGCTCCTTCGGGTCGGGTGGGTCGCGGGGTTGTGGGAGGTCGAGCGGTTCTGGGTGGTCGGGGGGCGGGGAACTGGCTGGGCGCGGGCTCACCGCTGCCGGCGCACCCGCCCGCAGTCGCGCGTTGTTGGGTGGCAGTGCCTGCGGCGTGGACGCGCCATTGGTCCGGTCTCGCTCCACTGGGCCTGGACCGACAAGTTCAACGGTGCCGCCGATATCGATGGTGATCCCGGTGCTACCGACCGCGGTGCTGCCGGTCTAGTGCCCCCTCTCCCAGCCCCGGGGCGCGATACGCGCGCCCGCCTGAGAGGCCGCGCGGGCCGGGCCGGCACGGGCCGGAGTGAGACTCCTCCTCCAGCGGTAGGCCGCGGCGGCACCGACGCCCTACCAGCACCCCGGGGTGCCACCGGAGCCGGTGGACAGCCCCCGCTGACCACCACCGCGCGGACCCGAGCGACCCGGTCCACCCAGGAAGCCGGAGGGGCCCAGGGGCCACGGACCCCGCATCAGCCGTCCGGGACTGGGAAGGGCGCGGGTCAACTGCTGTACCGCTCAGGCGCACCGCCGCGCACACGATGTTCGCCGGGCGGCCCTGGTGCTTGACGGCGTGACGGGTGCGGGACCGGGTCGTGGCTGCCGTCCGGCGTTCGGTGTTCCCATCCCCAAAAGGGGCTCGGTGGGCCAACTGATTGCGGTTGCTGTTGCCGATTCGGCCAACCGGAGCCAACAAGAGGCACCTGGTGCGGGCAGCGTCACCGGCGAACCGGGGCGTGCGCCAGGACTCACGCGAGCCGAGGGACGGTCACCGAGGCAGGGCTGGAGCAGCGGCGCCACTTCGCGGCCACCCGGGCGCGCACTCCTGTCAACGCCGACCCAACTTTGACCCGACGAGTACCAGAGCCCGCGCGGCACCAGCGGGGTCAGTATTGGGTCGGCGTTGACAACTCCCTCCAGGAACCCGGTCAGCAGCTCGCGGTCGAGGTCGACCGGATCGCCCACCCAGCCGCAGGCCAACGCGGTGGCGCGCGCCTTCAAACCCGGCATCGCGATCCCGGCACAGGCCAGTACCCAGGCCCCGCCCTCCCGCCGGGCCCGGCCGCGCAGATGCGCCCAGACACGGTCGTGCGCTGGAGCCCCGGGCCAACAGGAGCCGCCTGAGCTCGCCCAGGCGCAGGTGCCTGGCGGGCAGGCCGGGGATGCCGCGACCGTCGAAGGTGAGGGCGCCGGGACCGGTGACGAGCAGGTCGAAGGCGCGCTGCGCGATGTCGAGCGGGCCGTCAGTCGGCTGCGGGCCCAGCGGCTCGGGCGAGCCGGAACTACCAGCAGGACGGTGGGTTCGAGAGCGGAACGAGGCGGACATGGAGGCCTCCGCAGGCAGCGACTCGGACGGGCCCGTTCCATCTGCGCACGCCGACCCCACCAGGAGGCCGGCATCTCGCAGCCGCCCGCCCAACCGTTGGCCACCCAAATTCAACAGGCCCCAACAAGCACTAGGCTCGAACCATCGAGGGCATCCCGTCCTCACCGGACGGCGCATCAGAGAGTTCGACCCGCACACCGGTCGCAACTTCAGCGTGTCCTGCGGCCCTCTGCGCTGAGCCGTCAACGGTGGCCGGCCCGGCTGACCTCAGAGAAACAACCCGGGCTGGTTCTGGCCCACGGGGGCGACTGGAAACTGACCTGGGCCGGGCGACCGGCGAGCGACGTCGATCGTTCGTTCCTCGGGGGTGGAATCGCTGGTCAGTGAGCAGATGACAAGACCAGGGCCGGAGCGCCAACGGGTGGCCATATTGGCCTGTGTTGGGTCCGGTCGGCCAACCAGCTCGAGTCGTCCGCAACGAGTGGGCCAACGGCGGCCCTTTTGGGGGTGTAGCAATCACGCCGTCCCCAGGTCCACCATCGACGACCCGCCGCTTTACAGAGGAGCGAGTCACAGACCCCGTTCGCCTACAGGCCACGGGGCGGCGGCGGCATCGCGCCGCCGCACCGCGGCCGTTCGGGAGGTCAGGCGGGGCCAGCCTTGCGGTAGGCCTGGCCCATGGCGGTGGCGGTGCCGTCGGTGTTGTAGAGCCCGGTGCCCAGGCCGCCCTCGGTGGGGGTCGGGAAGGAGAACCAGGAGTACCGCTCGACGAAGGGCAGGCCTTCGAGCATTTTGGTGGACGACGTCACGAACGCGGCCTGCTGGTCGGCGGTGGGGGTGACGGTGGGTCCGAACCGCATCAGGGCGTACTCGGTGAGCCAGATCGGCTTGTGGTAGCGGTTGTAGACGGCGGTGATGTAGTTCTGCAGCTGGGTGGTGGCGTTGGCGGTGTTGAAGTCGCCGCCGTACCAGTGCAGGGCGATGGCGTCGACCCGGTAGCCCTTGGCCGAGGCCCCGGACATGAACCGGTCGAGCCAGCCGCCGGCGGTGTCACCGCCGTAGGCCACGGCCGGGCTGACCAGCTTCATGCCGGTGGCCTGCAGCTGCGGCCACAGCGAGAGCACCTGGTCCACCGTCATGTTGGACTGTTCGCCGAGGTCGGGCTCGTTGAAGGTGAGCAGGGTCTTGCCGTTGGCCTTGGCCTGGGCCAGTGAGTTGGCGTTGACCGAGCCGGCGCCCCAGACCATGGGGACGAACTCGGTGTTCTTGGCCGCGGTCGAGCTGCTGGGGCTGGTCGACCAGTTGTAGTTCCAGGTGATGCCCGAGTCCGGGATCGCTTTGTCGGCGCCGGCGAAGTTCCACATCGCCGCGCCCTTCTTGGCCGACGACACCGTGCCGTTGCCGGTGGTCGGCGGGGTCGTGGTGGTGGTCGGCGTCGGGGTGGAGCCGGTGCCGAGGGTGTGGACGACGAAGCTCCACAGCGAGTAGCCGTAACCGGTGGCCCGGGCCGTGCCGTACATCCGCACGTACCGGCCGGACCCGGTGACGTTCAGGGTCTGGGTTCCGCCGGCGCCGGTGGTGGTTGAGTAGATCGACGTCCAGGCGGCGGCGTCGTTCGAGGTCTGCAGCTGGAACGACTTGCCGTAGGCGGCCTCCCAGGTGAGAACCACCTGGCAGATCGTCGAGGAGGCACCGAGGTCGACCTGCAGCCACTGCGGGTCGGAGGCCGCGCTCGACCAGCGGGTGCCGGTGTTGCCGTCGACCGCGGCCGACGCCGGGGTGCCGCCGTTCTCCACCGACGAGGCGGTCGCGGGGCGGTTCGCCGCGGCGTCCCCGGTCTGGCAGGTCGACCCGGACGCACCGCCGGAGGAACCGTAGACCTGGAACTCGAACAGCGAGTAGCCGTAGCCGGTGTTCCGGGCGGTGCCGTACATCCGCACGTACCGGCCGGAGCCGCTGACGGCCAGGTTCTGCACCCCGCCGGGGCCGGTCGTGGTCGAGTAGATGCTGGTCCAGTTCGCTCCGTCACCGGAGGTCTGGATCTGGAACGCCTTGCCGGAGGCGGCCTCCCAGTTCAGGGTCACCGAGCTGATGGTCGCGGTGGCGCCGAGGTCGACCTGCAGCCACTGCGGGTCGCTGAACGAACTGGCCCATCGGGTGCCGGTGTTGCCGTCGACCGCGGCCGAGGCCGGCGTTCCGCCGTTCTCGATCGAGGAGGCGGTCGCCGTCCTGCCCTGCGAGAGCAGGGTGTCGGCGGCGCTGGCCGTGAGTGCGTTCACCGTGAGCAGGCCGCCGATCAGGGCCAGCGTCGCCAGAACGGCGAGCAGGATCCGGGATCGGGTGGGCCGGCCGTCGCTGCGGACGGAGACGGACGTCATTGGGTCTCCTTTGAACTGGATCAATGATTGCAAGCATGTTTCGAGAGAGCGCTCTCCAGCACAGAGGATCGTCCTCGTCCGAGACCCTGTCAATAGCCGCGCGACGAGCTACTGGGCAGCCCGGCCGCGCAGGGCCCGCTCGCCGGCGGCCCGCATCGCCTCGACCGGGGCCGGGCGGCCGGTCATCAGGGTGAACTGGGCGGCGGCCTGGTGCAGGAGCATCTCGAATCCGCCGACCGCGGAGCCCCCGGCCGACCTCCAGGCGGCCGCCGGCGGCGTCGGCCAGGGGTGATACGTGACGTCGAGCAGCACGCCGGACGGCGACCGACCGCCGTCGCGGGCGAAATCACCGGCCCAGGCGGCGGCCGGCGCGGCCGGCAAGGTGGCCACCACGACGTCCGCGCCCCGAACGGCCGCGAAGCCGTCGAGTGACGTCACCGAGGCCCGGACGCCGAGCCGGTCGGCGACGGCCAGAGCCTCGGCCGCACGGGCGGCCGAGCGGGCCTGGAGCTGGAGCTGCTCGCACCCGAGCTGAGCCAGGGCCGCCACGGCCGAGCAGGCCGTGGCCCCGGCACCGAGCACGCAGGCCGAGGCGGCCTTCTCCATCCCGGCCGAGCGCAGGGCCTCGACGATGCCGTGCACGTCGGTGTTGTCGCCGACCGGACGGCGAGCGTCGTCCCAGGTCACGGTGTTGACCGCACCGACCGCGGCGGCCAGCGGGCTGATCTGCTCCAGCAGGGGGACGACCACGCGCTTGAGCGGCATGGTCAACGAGAGTCCACGCCAGGGCGAGGCCGGATCAAGGCTGAGGTGGAGGCCGGCGAACCAGTCGGCGAACCCGTGCTCGGTGCAGTCGATCGCCTCGTACGACCAGCCGGTCAGGCCGAGCTCGGCGTAGGCCGCGGTGTGCAGCACGGGCGAGAGCGAGTGCTCGATCGGATGACCGAGCACCGCCGCCCGCCCCGCACCGGGGCCGTCAGTGGCCGCTACTTCTGCGGGTGGTTCTGCAGCCACTTCTGGAACTCCCTGGTGTTCGCCACCCGCTGGCTCTCGGTGGTGGCGAACTTGGTCTCGCCCGTGTCCGGGTTGACCGTGACGAAGTAGAGCCAGGTGCCCGCGGTCGGGTGCAGCACCGCCTTGAGGGCTTCTTCGCCGGGGTTCGAGATCGGCCCGATCGGCAGCCCGGCGTAGCGGTAGGTGTTGTACTTCGACGGGCTGGCCCGATCGGCCGCGGTCGTCGTCACGTTGAACTTCTGCACGGCGTAACTGACCGTCGAGTCCAGGGACAGCTTCATGTTGGCCTGGTCGCGGTTGTCCAGCACCCGGGCCACCTTGCCCATGTAGGCCTTCCGGCCGGCCTCGGCCTGCACGATGCTCGCCTTGATCACGACCTCGCGCAGCTTGGACGCCGGGATGCCGAGCTCGGCGTAGACCTCCTCACCCCGGTCGACCATCGCCTTCAGCGCTTCGGTGGCGGTGACGTCGGGCTGGAAGTTGTACGTGGCCGGGTACAGGAAGCCCTCGAGCTTGCCCTTGGCCGCCTTGGGCAGGTCGATCTGCCCGGACGTCGAGGCCTTGATCAGGTCGGCCTTGCTCAGCTGCAGATTCTTGGCGATCAGGTTGATCGCGTCCTTGGCCCGGGAGCCCTCGATGATCGTCACCATCCGGACCAGCCGGGCCTTGGGGTCGAGCAGCAGCGACAGGGCCGAGGCAGCCGACATCTGCTTCCGCATCGAGTACGTGCCCGGCTGCACGCTGGTGGCCCGGGCATCGTTGGAGGCGACCTTGGTGAAGGCCACCTCGGTCTTGACCACTCCGGCCGCGGTCAGCACGCCGGCGATGGTCCGCCCGGACGCGCCCTGGGGAATCTTCACCTGCACCGAGCCGGTACCCGCGCCGGTGTAGTCCTTCGGCTCACGCAACTGCTTGACCAGCGGAACCAGGCCCAGGTAGGCGGTGGCCGCACCGCCGCCGACCAGAATGACGGTCAGCAGAATCACGACGAAGCTGCGACGACGACGCTTTTGCTTACGTTTTCGCTGTTGCCGGGCCGCGCCCCGCCGCCGCGGCGGCTGCTGCCCGTCACCGGACGGGAACACACCGGGTAACACCTGGGACAGCGACATCTCATTCACAGGGTCGACCCTGCTCACGTAGACGCCTCCTGTCCGTGGTGCCCCGGGGCCGGACCCTCCGGTCCCGGATCCGGGGCAACCAGCGACCCGGGTGGCCGCCCCGACATGCGTTCGCCGTCGAGAGCGGACTGCAGGATCACCACCGCGGCCATCTGGTCGACCACCGGGCGGTGCTTCCGTCCTTTCACTCCTGCCTCGTGCAACCGCTGATGGGCGGTCACCGTGGACAGTCGCTCGTCGACCAGACGCACCGGAATCGGGGCGACTCGCCGAGCGATTTCGACAGCGTACGCGCGGACAGTATCCGCAGCCGAGCCCTCCCGGCCGGAAAGTGACCTAGGTAGCCCAATGATCACTTCAAAAACCGATAGATCTTCGACATTACGGACAATTTGCTCGAAGTGTTCGGAGGATTTCGGGCGAACCTGGACCGTCTCCAGCGGGGTCGCCAGGATCCCGTCCCGGTCCGAGCGAGCCAGCCCGACGCGGACGCTGCCGACGTCCACGCCGAGCCGGACCCCAGGGCGCATCTCAGCGATTGGTGACGCGTTCACCGACGAGCGACTCGATCCGGCGCAGCGCCTCGCCGATCTTGCCGGCGTCGGTGCCACCACCCTGAGCCACGTCGTCCTTACCGCCACCGCCGCCACCGAGCACCTTCGACGCCTCACGGACCAGCTCGCCCGCCTTGACGCCCCAGCGCCGGGCCTCCTCGTTCACGGCCACGACCACCACCGGGCGCTCCTTGACCACACCGGCCACCGCGGCCACCCCCGGCCGGTCGTTCGCGATCCGGCCCCGGACGTCGAGAGCCAAGGCCCGGGCGTCGTCCGCGGTCAGCGGACCCGCGTCGTGGGCCACCAGCGACACCCCGAACACGTCCGAGGCCTTCTCGGCCAACTCGCCGGCGCCGGACAGCATCTGGCTGCGCCGGGCCCGCTCCAGCTCCTTCTCGGCGTCCCGCAGCCGGGAGACCAGCGCGGCCACCCGGTCCGGCAGCTCCTCCGGGCGCACCTTGAGCGCGTCGGTGAGCTGGCTGACCAGCGCCCGCTCGCGGCCGAGGAAGCGCAGCGCGTCGAGCCCGACGTAGGCCTCGACCCGGCGCACCCCGGCCCCGACCGACGACTCGCCGATCACGGTCATGGCGCCGATCTGCGACGAGTGCTCCACGTGGGTGCCACCGCACAGCTCGCGGGACCACTGCCCGCCCATCTCGACGACCCGGACCTCTTCGTCGTAGGTCTCGCCGAACAGCGCCAGGGCGCCGAGCTCGCGAGCCTTCGAGATCGGCATGTAGGTCGCCGACACCGGGTAGTCGTAACGCAGGGCCATGTTGGCCACCGTCTCGACCTCCTCCCGGGTCGCGGCGTCCAGGGCCGACGTCCAGGCGAAGTCGAGCCGCAGGTAACCGGGCTTGTTGTACGAGCCGCTCTGCAGCGCGTTCGGGCCGAGCACCTGGCGCAGCGCGGCATGGATCACGTGGGTGCCCGAGTGCGCCTGGCAGGCCGACAGCCGCCACTCCCGGTCGACCCCGGCCAGCACCTCCTGGCCCTGCTGGATCGTGCCCTCGGTGACCTCCACCGTGTGCACGATCAGGCCCTTGATCGGGCGCTGGACGTCGAGCACCCGCAACCGGGCGCCGTCCGCGGTGATCTCGCCCTCGTCGGCGATCTGGCCACCGGACTCAGCGTAGAACGGGGTCCGCTCCAGCACCACCTGGATGACCTGGCCCTTGTCGGCCGAGGCGACCCGGGAGCCGTCCAGGATCAGGCCGCGCACGGTCGAGTCGGTGGACAGCTCGTGGTAACCGGTGAACTCGGTGATCCCCGGCTCGCGCAGCTCGCGGAAGACGGAGGTGTCGGCGTGCCCACCCTTCTTCGCCTTGGCGTCGGCCTTGGCCCGGTTGCGCTGCTCGGCCATCAGCCGGCGGAACCCGTCCTCGTCGACCGACAGCCCCTGCTCCCCCGCCATCTCCAGGGTCAGCTCGATCGGGAAGCCGAAGGTGTCGTGCAACGCGAACGCCCGGTCGCCGGCCAGCGTGCTCTGCCCGGCCGACTTGGCCTTGGCCACGGCCGTGTCCAGGATCGTGGTGCCCGCGGCCAGGGTGCGGCCGAACGACTCCTCCTCGGCCGCGGCGATCTGCGAGATCCGGCCGAAGTCGGTCTCCAGCTCGGGGTACGACGCCTTCATCCGGTCCCTCGACACGGTCAGCAGGTCGACCAGCGTGGCGTCCTCGATCCCGAGCAGCCGGACCGAGCGGATCACCCGGCGCAGCAACCGGCGCAGCACGTAACCGCGGGCCTCGTTGGACGGCGTCACGCCGTCCCCGATCAGCATCAGGCCACTGCGCACGTGGTCGGCGATCACCCGCATCCGGACGTCGTCCTGGTGGACGGCGCCGTACCGCTTGCCGGTGAGCTCCTCGACCCGGGCGATCACCGGGAAGACCTCGTCGATCTCGTACAGGTTGTCGACGCCCTGCAGCAGGCTGGCCAGCCGCTCCAGGCCCATGCCAGTGTCGATGTTCTTGGACGGCAGCGGGCCGAGCACGTCGAAGTCGACCTTGCTGCGGACGGCGCCGAGGTCGTCCTGCATGAAGACCAGGTTCCAGATCTCCAGGTAGCGGTCCTCGTCGGCCTCCGGCCCGCCCTCCCGGCCGTACTCCGGGCCCCGGTCGAAGTAGATCTCGCTGCACGGGCCGCCCGGGCCCGGCACGCCCATGTGCCAGTAGTTGTCGGCCAGCCCGCGCTGCACGATCCGCTCGTCCGGCAGGCCGGCGACCCGCTTCCAGATGTCGCGCGACTCGTCGTCCCCGTGCAGCACGGTGACCCACAGCCGGGCCTCGTCCAGCCCGTAGCCACCGTCGGACTGGTCCCGGGTGATCAGGTCCCAGGCCAGCTCGATCGCCGTCTCCTTGAAGTAGTCACCGAAGGAGAAATTGCCGTTCATCTGGAAGAACGTGCCGTGCCGGCTGGTCTTGCCGACCTCGTCGATGTCCAGGGTGCGGATGCACTTCTGCACACTCGTGGCCCGCTGGTACGGCGGCGTCTCCTGGCCCAGCATGTAGGGCTTGAACGGCACCATGCCGGCGTTCACGAACAGCAGGGTCGGGTCGTCCACCAGCAGCGGGGCACTCGGCACAACCGTGTGGCCGCGGGTGGAGAAGTACCGCAGCCAGCGGCGACGGATTTCTGCCGTCTCCATGGGATCTGACCTTTCGCGTCACAGTTCGAAGTCGATGCGAGCAGCGGGCCTCGCTCAGCGTTCGGAGCTCAGCGCTCGGAGCGCCGGCCCGAAGGGTCCTGCATCAATGATTGTGCGTCCTGGGGATCGAGGGCCCCGGCGTCGACACCCAGCGCGACCCGCAACTCGGCCTCCCGTTCGGCCATTCCCTCACGGACGACGTCGGCCAGTTCGCGCAGCCCGTCGCCGACCGAGGACAGCGACCTGCTCACCCCGGCCGGGCTGTAGGCCTCGACCGTCTGGTTCACCTTGCGCACCACCAGGATGCCGACCGTGGCCCCCAGGCCCAGCCAGAAGAGTCTGCGCACGGCTCATCGCCCCCCGCGAGCACGCCGGCCGCCCATGGCCTGCCGCACGCCGTAGCTGAACGCCGCGACCTTCACGATCGGCGAGCCGATGGTGGCGGCGAACAGCGCCGTCAGCGCGGAGACGTTGGTCGAGACCTGGGCGACGTTGTTGGTGATCGTGTCGACCTTGCCCAACTGCTGGTTCGTCGAGGCCACCGTCGTGGTGACCTCGGTCAGCAGCGGAAGCGCACCGTCGGACAGGTCCCGCACCGAGACCCGGGCCTGGTCGAGCACCTTGCCCAGCTTCCACAACGGAATCGCGACCGCACCGACCAGCCCCGCGAAGGCAATGGCCACGATCAGCCCCACCGTGTCCATGGAGTTCCCTTTCTCATGCACTGTCTGTAGCCGTGCCGGGCCTGACCCTATCGCGGTCGGGGCAATGCGCCGGTTCAGCGGCGCTTGCCCGCCGACCTCAGTACGGCGCGTAACCGGGCCAGCCGTTCGGGCATGCCCCGCTCGGCCCCGCGCTCGGTCGGCACGTAGTAGTCCCGCCCGACGACGTCGTCGGGGGCGTACTGCTGGCTGACCACGCCCCGCGGATCGTCGTGGGCGTACTGATAACCCTGCCCGTGGCCCAGCCGTTGCGCACCCGAATAATGGCTGTCGCGAAGGTGGACCGGCACGTTGCCGCCGACCCCGGCCCGGACGTCGGCGATGGCCGCGTTCAACGCCAGGTACGAGGCGTTCGACTTGGGCGCCATGGCCAGGTGCACGGTCGCCTGGGCCAGGATGATCCGGGCCTCGGGCATGCCGATCAACTGCACCGCCTGGGCCGCGGCGACGGCCGTCTGCAACGCGGTCGGGTCGGCCATCCCGATCTCCTCGCTGGCCGCGATCACCAGCCGGCGGGCGACGAACCGCGGGTCCTCCCCCGCCTCCAGCATCCGGGCCACGTAATGCAGGGCGGCATCGACGTCGGAACCGCGCAACGACTTGATCAGCGCGCTGGCGATGTCGTAGTGCTGGTCACCGGCCCGGTCGTAACGGACGGCGGCCCGGTCGACCGCGCGCTCGGCGTCGGCCAGCGTGATCAGCGGCGGTTCGACCGCGACGTCGCCGCGATCGACGTCCGGGCGGTCATCGCCGGTCGGCTCGGTGGGCGGCCGCTCGGCCAGGGCGCTGCCGGCCGCGGCCTCCAGAGCGGTCAGGGCCCGGCGGGCGTCACCGGCGGCCAGTCGGACCAGGTGCTCGGCCGCCTCGTCGCTGAGCCGGACCGTGCCGCCCAGCCCCCGCGGGTCGGTCACCGCCCGGCGGACCAGCGCCGTGATCGCGTCGTCGTCCAGCGATCTGAGGGTGAGCAGCAGCGAGCGCGACAGCAGCGGCGAGACCACGTTGAACGAGGGGTTCTCGGTGGTCGCGGCGACCAGGATCACCCACCGGTTCTCGACCCCGGGCAGCAGGCCGTCCTGCTGGGCCTTGGTGAACCGGTGGATCTCGTCCAGGAAAAGCACGGTCCGCATGCCGTGCAGGTCGCGGGCGTCGCGGGCCTCCTCCATCACCCGGCGCACGTCCTTGACCCCGGCGGTGATCGCCGAGAGCTCCACGAACCGGCGGCCGACGGCCCGGGAGACGACATGGGCCAGCGTGGTCTTGCCCGAGCCGGGCGGGCCCCAGAGGATCACCGACATCGGCCCGGCCACGCCGTCGGCCCCTTCGGCCAGCCGGTTCAGCGGCGAGCCGGGGGCGAGCAGGTGTTCCTGCCCGACCAGCTCGGCCACACTGCGCGGTCGCATCCGGACGGCCAGCGGCAGCCGATCGCCCCCGGGCGCGTCGGCCCCGTCGTCGTCATCCAGATCCGCGGAGAACAGGTCAGCCATCGTGCCTGCAGGCTATCCGCCCCCACCGACACCCATCCGCCCCCTCCCCGGGGTCGATTCCGGGGGCGGCGACGGCCTGAGCCGGGATCTGCCCCAGGCGGTAGGGCAGATCCTGGCTCAGGTCGGACGACCTCGGGGGACGGAGGATCAGGCGTCGGTGGGGGTCTTGGGCTTGGGCGGGACGAAGTCGACGCCGGCTTCCTTGCGCTGGGCCGGGGTGATCGGGGCGGGCGCGGCGGTCAGCGGGTCGTAACCACCGCCGGACTTGGGGAAGGCGATCACCTCGCGCAGGCTGTCGGCCCCGGCCAGCAGCATCACGATCCGGTCCCAGCCGAAGGCGATCCCGCCGTGCGGCGGGGCGCCGAACTTGAACGCCTCGAGCAGGAAGCCGAACTTCTCCTCGGCCTCCTCCTGGGTGATCCCCATCATCGCGAACACCCGCTCCTGAACCGCCCGGGAATGGATACGGATCGACCCGCCGCCGATCTCGTTGCCGTTGCAGACGATGTCGTAGGCGTAGGCCAGGGCGTTGCCCGGGTCGGACTCGAACCGGTCGATCCACTCCGGCTTGGGTGAGGTGAAGGCGTGGTGGACGGCGGTCCAGGCGCCGGCCCCGACCGCGACGTCGCCGCTGGCGGTGGCGTCGGCGCTGGACTCGAACAACGGCGCGTCGACGATCCAGACGAACTGCCAGGCGGAGTCGTCGATCAGGCCGCAGCGGTGGCCGATCTCGAGCCGGGCCGCACCGAGCAGCGCCCGGGACGACGCGATCGCACCGGCGGCGAAGAACACGCAGTCGCCGGGCTGGGCGCCGACCTCGGCCGCCAGGCCGGCCCGCTCGGCCTCGGACAGGTTCTTGGCCACCGGCCCGCCGAGCTCGCCGTCGGCCCCGACCAGCACGTAGGCCAGACCCCGGGCGCCGCGCTGCTTGGCCCACTCCTGCCAGGCGTCGAGCTGCTTGCGTGGCTGCGAGGCCCCACCGGGCATCACCACGGCACCGACGTAGTCGGCCTGGAACACCCGGAACGGCGTGCCGGCGAAGTACTTGGTCACCTCGACCAGCTCGTTGCCGAACCGCAGGTCGGGCTTGTCGCTGCCGAACCGGGTCATCGCCTCGGCGTAGGTCATCCGCGGGATCGGCAGCGGGATCTCGTGGCCGATCAGCTTCCAGAGCGCGGCCAGTACGGCCTCGCCCATCTCGATGATGTCGTCCTCCTCGACGAAGCTCATCTCGACGTCGAGCTGGGTGAACTCGGGCTGCCGGTCGGCCCGGAAGTCCTCGTCCCGGTAGCAGCGGGCGATCTGGAAGTAGCGTTCCATGCCGCCGACCATCAGCAGCTGCTTGAACAGCTGCGGGCTCTGCGGCAGCGCGTACCAGGAGCCGGGCTTGAGCCGGGCCGGCACCACGAAGTCGCGGGCGCCCTCGGGCGTGGAGCGGGTCAGGGTGGGCGTCTCGATCTCGACGAAGTCGCGTTCGTAGAGGACGTCGCGCGCGGCCCGGTTGACCTGGCTGCGCAGCCGCAGGTTGTGGGCCGGCCCGGAGCGGCGCAGGTCGAGATAGCGGTACTTGAGCCGGACCTCCTCGCCGACCTCGATGTGCTCATCGAGCTGGAACGGCAGCGGGGCCGACTCGCTCAGCACCTCCACCTCGGTGGCGATCACCTCGACCAGGCCGGTGGCCAGAGCCGGGTTCTCGTTGCCGGACGGGCGCAGCGCGACCTCGCCGGTGACCCGCAGGCAGAACTCCGAGCGCAGGCCGTGGGCCACCGCCTCGTCGCGCACCACCACCTGCACGACGCCGGAGGCATCGCGCAGGTCGACGAACGCCACCCCACCGTGATCGCGCCGGGAGGCGACCCAGCCGGTGAGGATCACGGTGTCGCCGACGTGGTCGGCGCGCAGGGCGCCGGCCTGGTGAGTGCGCAGCACGGGAGAACCTTTCTGGCGAGGAGTCCGTTCCGGATCCGACTGCGGATCCACGGACGACGTGAGTACCCCGCGATTCTACGAGCCTGGCACCCACCAGCCGAACCACCGCCACCGCCAGGCCAGGCCCGGCCCGGCTCGGCTCGGCTCGGTTCGGCTCGGCTCGGTTCGGCTCGGGTGCGGGCTCGGGTCAGCTCCACCGGTCCGGCTGCCGGTGACGTGGGGCCCGTTGGACGCCGTCCTGGCCGTAACCGCGTCCGCTGCTGGTGGACGACGAGCCGGCCGTGCGCCAGCCGTCCCGATGAGCGCCGGACTCCGGCCGAGTCGCGCCGTCCGTCCGCCCGTCGTCCGGGTGCTCGAACGAGGTGTTGCGCGGTCCGCCCTGGTCCGGCCCGGGTTCGCTCTGAGCAGGCCGATCCTGGACCGCCTGGACCGCCTGGGCCGTGGCCTGGTAGATCGGAGTGCCAGGGCCCTGTTCGTCGGCGGCTTCCTCGCTGGCGGCCTGGTAGATCGGCGTTGCCTGATAGATCGGGGTGACGTCGTCCTCGATCGGGGGCGTGACCAGTGGCACGGCCCGGGCCGGCGTTGTCGTCGCCGCCGGCGAACCGGTCCGGGCCGGCGGCGTCACCGGCGTGCTCGCCTTGAGCGGGGTCGTGGGGCGACCGGCGGCCGGCCGGACCGGGACGACGCTCAGCGGGTGCCGGAAGGTGGAGCGGTTGGCCCGGGCCTGCGGTTCGCGAGCCGGGATCGGGGCGGCCCCGGTCGAGGGCATCACGCCCAGGGCCGCCCCCGCGGTGCCGCCCGGGCCGTCGGCCGGGTCGGACGCCAGGGCGTGGCCCACCCCGCCGTCCAGGAAGTTCGAGATCAGGCCCGGGTCGGCCCGCACCGTCGAGGTGATGGCGGCGGTGGCGAGGCCCAGCCCGATCGATACGCGCAGGAACATCGGCGAGGTCTGGCGGTTCACGGTCGTCGGTCTCCTGTCAGGGTTCAGAACGGTCGGTACGAAAAACGTCAGATCATGTCGAACTGCTCGGTGTGGATGCGCTGTCGCGGAACGGCCAGCTGCTCCAGGCCGGCCAGCACGCCGCCGACCATCGGGGGTGAGCCGCAGATGTAGACGTCGAGGTCCAGCCGGTCGCGACGCGACGGCAGGGCCTCGGCCAGGATCCGGGCGTCTACCCGGCCGCGCCGTCCTGGCCAGCCGTCCGGCGGGTCGGAGAGCACCTCCATCACCCGCAGCGGCATCCGGCCGGCCAGGGCGGCCAGTTCGTCGCGGAACAGCAGGTCGTTGAGGTGCCGGGCGGCGACCACCAGGCAGGCCGGTCTTCGGTCACCGCGGTGATCGAGGGTCCGCAGGATGCTCATCATCGGCGTCAGGCCGACCCCACCGGCGATCAGCAGCAGGTTGCGGGAGGGGCGGTGGTCGACCGTGAACGATCCGTAGGGCCCGTCGACCCGCACCTTGCGGCCGGGCGTCAGGGCGGCGATCGTGCTGGTGAAGTCGCCCACGTGGCGGACGGTGAACTCCAGCCGCCGGGGCCGGTGAGCGTTGGAGGCGATGGTGAACGGGTGGTCCTCGGTCGGCCGGTCCGGCACGTCGAACCGGATCCAGGCGAACTGCCCCGGGGCGAACCTCAGCCCGCGCTGCCAGCGCCCCCTCGGCTTGAGCACCAGCGTGCTCACGGTCGGGGCCTCGGCCCGCACCTCCTCGACCAGGTAGCGGTGCGGCGAGAGCAGGGGCCGCAGCACCCAGCGCTTGCCCAGGGCCAGCAGCACCAGGCTGGAGAGGCCCACGAACCAGGCCCGCATCGCCGGGTCCCGGATCAGGTGGTTGAGCAGGTACACGTGCAGCGCCGTGAGCACCAGGACGACGGCGGCCAGGCCCACGTGGATCCGGCGCCACACCTCGTAGGGCCAGTTCAGCCGACGCCGGAAGGTCGCCGCCAGGCAGAGCAGCAGGATGGCGATCGTGGCTCCGGTGGCGGCCCGGGCCCGGTTGGGCGCGGCGTGAAAGGTCAGCAGCCGCACGTTGTGCGGGTCGTCGAGCAGCACCAGGCCGGTGTGAGCGAGCACCAGGATCAGGGCCAGCAGGCCGAACCAGCGGTGTGACAGCAGCACCCGCTCGATCCCGAAAGCGCTGGTGATCGACCGGATCCGGGACGCCGCGACGACCACCACGGCCAGCATCGAGCTGGCCAGCAGGCCGGTGGCCAGAGCCAGCTCCATCACCAGGTCGCCGGGCCGCCCGGCGTCCGAACTGAGCAGCAGCGGGACCAGGATCGCGACCGGAACGGCGAGGGCCCAGAAACCCCGGCCCACCCGGACCCGCAACCGTCGCATCCCTACCCGGCCGTCCGGTGGCCGCGGGCTGATCGGGACCGGCATCTCGTCAACCGGCATCTCGTCGGCCGGTAGGTCGTCGGCCGGTACGTCGTCGGCCGACAGCTCAGTGACCCGGCGGGAGTCTTGAGGCCCGGCCGAGGTGGCGGCTTTCCATCTGAATGACATCGGCGGAAGCTTCGTGACGTGCTCGGTAACCGGCCGTCACGTGCCGGTTAAGGTTTGACAACGATTATCGGCCGCTTCGGCCCGTTTCCGGCCTCCTTCCGCTAAGGGATTTCACACTCACAGCAACGTCAACTGCTCCTGCCCGGACGCCGCCGAACCCGACCCGGAGCCCGCCGGGCCGGGAAGACTGCCGGCCGGGAACGAGGCGTTCTCGTCGCCCGGCACCCCGCGGCCCGCCTCGGGCCGGTACAGGCCGTGCCGCCGGATCAGCGGGCCGACCCGATCGCTCAGCCATCGCCGGTACTCCTTGGAGACGTAGGCCCCTCGGCCGTACAGGTCGCGGTACTTCGGCCCGAGTTCGGGATGCTCACGCTCCAGCCAGCTGAAGAACCATTCCCGCGCCCCCGGCCGCAGGTGCAGGGGGACCACTGTGACGCCGCCGGCGCCGGCCGCCGCGATCTGGCCGATCGCCCGGTCGAGCTGCTCGGTGGAGTCGGTGAGCCAGGGCAGCACCGGGGCCAGGAACACCCCGCAGGGCAGCCCGGCGTCGCGGGCGGCCCGGACGGCGTCGAGCCGGGCCCGGGGGCTGGGAGCTCCGGGTTCGAGCGAGTGGTGCAGTTCGTCGTCCCAGATGGCGATGGAGACGCCGAGCCCGACCGGAACCGATCGGGACGCCGTGGCCAGCAGTGGCAGATCGCGGCGCAGCAGGCTGCCTTTGGTGAGGATCGACAGCGGCGTGCCCGAATCGGCCAAGGCGCGGATGACGCCCGGCATCAGCCGGTACCGACCCTCGGCCCGCTGGTACGGGTCGGTGTTGGTGCCGAGCGCGACGTGCTCCCGCTTCCAGGAGGGCATGCCCAGTTCACGTCTGAGCACCTCGACCAGGTTCACCTTGACCACCAGCTCGCGGTCGAAGCCGGTGCCGGTGTCGAGCTCGAGCCACTGGTGAGTTCCGCGAGCGAAGCAATAGACGCACGCGTGACTGCACCCCCGGAAGGGGTTGATGGTCCAGCCGAACGGCATCGCCGACCCACCAGGCACGGCGTTCAGGGCACTGCGGGCGGCCACCTCGTAGAACCGGATGCCGGCGAAGTCGGGCGTGGTGACCGTGCGCAGCAGGCCCCGGATCGCCGGGCGGCCCAGGCCCGGCAAAGGGAGCACGCCGGCCTCCCCCTCGGCCGCGCTCTGGCCTTCGGGAACATCAAGCCTCTGACTGTCCCATCGCATGTCCCCATCGAACACCTGTTCGACCAAGCGCGCAAGCATCCACCTCAGGGCGGGGTCCGGTCGGGCTCAGCCCGCGGCGCGGTACGCCTTGCCCGGTGGGGTGATGGCGCCGCCGGGCCGGTACAGGCCGGTGCCGTCGGTGCCGTCGGTCGAGGTCGGGAAGGCGAACCAGGCGTACCGCTCGACGTAGGACAGGCTCTGCAGCATCGCCGTCGACTTGGTGACGAACTCGGCCTGCACGCCGGCCGAGGGCAGCCGGGCCCCGCCGCCGAAGTTCATCAGCGCGTACTCGGTGACCCAGATCGGCTTGTGGTACTTGGCGTAGGTGTTCTGGATGTAGGTCCGCAGCTGGTTGGTGGCGTTGCTCGGGTTGAAGTCGCCGCCGTACCAGTGCAGCGTGATGAAGTCGACGCGGTAGCCGCGCTGTTTGGCCCCGGTCATGAACTTGTCCAGCCACTTGCCGTCCTGGTCGGCGCCCCAGGCCACGGCCGGGCTGCCCAGCCGCATGCCGGTCGCCTCCAGCTTGGGCCACAGGTCGAGCGCCTGGTCCACGCTCATGTTGGACTGGTCGGCGAAGTCGGGCTCGTTGAAGCCCAGCAGGGTGTTGCCGTTCGCCTTGGCCTTCGCCAGCGTGGCGGCGTCAGCCGACTTGGCCCCCCAGATCATCGGCACGTACTGCACGCCCTTGGGCGCGGTCACACCGTTCGGGGATGCGGCCCAGTTGTACATCCAGGAGACGCCGGAGTCGGCCAGCGACTTCGTGATGCCGTCCTCGGCCCAGACACTGGCCCCCTTCTTGGCCGAGATCTTTCCGGCCGGGATCGAGGCCGGCGGCTTGGGCGCCGACTTGGCCTTCTTGGCCTTCTTGGCCTTCTTCGCCGTCTTGGCCTTCTTCGCCGTCTTGGCCTTGGCTTTCGCCTTGGCCTTCTTGGCTGCCTTCTTCTTCGCCTTCTTGGTCAGCGGAGCAGCCGGGCTGGTCGAGGCACTGGCCGACGGGCTCGGCGAGGCACTGGCGGCGGGCGTCGTCGCACCGGCCACGACCGGCGTCACGGACGCGGTGGTCGGCGGCACGCCCGCGGTGGTCGACGGCAGGCCCGCGGCGGTCAGACCCTTGTCGGAGATCGCGACCGTCTTCGAGCCACGTTGGTGCAGCACCACCGCGCCCACCCCGGCCAGGCAGAGGGCGAGAACGACGAGGGATCCGAGCAGGGACTTTGTCCGGCGTGTCACGGAGCAGGATCTTAGGGGGCGGATTCGCTGGTCCGGCCGCCGCTCCAGGCCCAACTTCGTGGGCCCGGCAATGATTTAACGAAGTGTTGTCACTTGCGGGCGTTGTCTTGATCCACCGTGGCTCTGATCCGCGCTCAACCGCCGGCTGCGGCCTGCTGCAGGTAGGGATTACCGGCCCGTTCCTGCCCGATCGTGGTCGCCTGGCCGTGCCCGGGCAACACCAGGGTGTCGTCGGCCAGGGGCAGCACGCGTTCGCGCAGCGACCGGGTCATCGCCTCGGCGCTGCCGCCGGGCAGGTCGGTCCGCCCGACCGATCCGGCGAAAAGCACGTCGCCCGACACCAGGGTCGAGCTCAGCCCGGACTCGTCGGCCAGCGCGTCCGGCACGCCGGGCAGGGTGAACATCACCGAACCCTCGGTGTGACCGGGCGCATGGACCACCCCGACGTCGATCCCGGCGATGCTCAGCCGGGCGCCGTCCTCGAAGGTGACGACGTCGTCCGGTTCCTTCCAGCCGACCCCGGCGAACTGCTGTTCGAACATCTGACGAAGTTGCGGGCCGAGCGTCGAGACCGGATCGATCAGCCGGTAGCGGTCCTGCTCATGGATGCTGACCGCGATCCCGTTGGCCCCGCAGACCGGCGTGATCGAGAAGACGTGGTCGAGGTGCCCGTGGGTGAGCAGCACCGCGGCCGGCCGAAGCCGGTGCTCGGCCAGCAGTTGCGAGAGCCGCTCGACGACGCCGATGCCCGGGTCGATGACCAGGCACTCCTCGCCGGCGGCCGGGGCCACCAGGTAGCAGTTGGTGGCGAAGGCCTGGGCCGGGAATCCGAGGACGAGCACTCGTCGAGCCTAAGCCACGACCCTGCGGGTCGGCGGCTTCCGCCACCTCACGGGTGACACCCCTAGACTGACGCTCGCGATATCGCCTGCCCCGATGACGGTGCAGGTCACCAGCCTGACAAGGCGAATGGTATGGAGGGCATCACGTGACCCCGAAAGGGCGGGAGCGAGCCTACGAGAAGCGTCGTTACGACGAGTGGCAGGCCCGGCTGGCGGCCAAGCGAGCGCGGAACCGGCGCATTCGCCAGGTCGCGCTGCTGGTGTCGGCCGCGGTGGCCGTCGTCGCTCTGATGGGTGGCGGGTATTTGCTGCTCAACAACAAGGACGACGACAGCACCACCACCGCCGCCCCCGTGGCGACGCCGACGGCCAGCGCCGAGGCGACGCCGACGGCCGCTGCGACCCCGGCCGGCAAGAACCCCTGCCCGGCCGTGACCGTGAAGCCACCGGCCAAGCCCAAGCAGTTCAAGGCGGCCCCGCCGGCCTCCGACGCCAAGAACCAGAACTGGACCTTCGTCCTGAACACCACCTGCGGCAAGGTGACGATCGAGCTCGACGGCAAGAAGGCTCCGCAGGCCGTCGCGTCGATGCTGATGCTCTCCAAGGCGGGCTACTTCGACAAGACGCCCTGCCATCGCCTGACCGACTCCCGCATCTACGTGCTGCAGTGCGGCGACCCGACCGGCACCGGTAGCGGCAGCCCCGGCTACTCCTACGGCCCGGTGGAGAACGCCCCCAAGGACAACGTGTACAAGGCCGGTACGGTCGCGATGGCCCGCGTCGGTGGCGACGCCAAGAGCATGGGCAGCCAGTTCTTCCTGGTCTACAAGGATTCGACCATCGATGCGGACGCCGCCGGCGGCTACACCGTGCTGGGTAGCATCACCAAGGGCATGGACGTCGTGGACAAGGTGGCGGCCGGTGGCGCAGCGCCCGCTGATGCCAACCAGAACACCGCCCCGAACCGGCCGATCTCGATCCTCTCGACGTCCGTGTCGGCGGGCTGACCGATGACGAGTGGCAGAGAAGGCGTGACGTGGTGACCGGACAAGAGTGGGGCCGTGCGGACGAAGACGGCACCGTGTGGGTGCGGACCGCGGACGGCGAGCGCAAGGTCGGCCAGTACCCGGGCGTGACCCAGGACGAGGCCCTGGCCTACTTCGTGCGCAAGTACGAGGATCTCGCCGCTCAGGTCAGCCTGCTGGAGCAGCGGATGAAGGCGGGCCAGGTCTCCCCCGCGGACGCCGAGACGACGCTGCGCCGACTCGAGCCCGCGATCACCGAGGCCAACGCCGTCGGTGACCTGGCCGGTCTGCTCGCTCGGCTGGAGGCGCTGGCCCCGCTGGCCGCCGAGCGCCGGGCCGAGGCCCAGAAGGCCAAGGCCGACGCCCGGGCGGCCACCGTGGCCGAGCGGGAGCTGCTGGTCAGCGAGGCCGAGCAGCTGGCCGGGGCCGACCCGGAGCGGATCCCGTGGAAGACCTCGGGCGACCGGCTGCGGGTGCTGTTCGACGAGTGGCGCCGGCTGCAGCGCGACTCCCGGCTGGACAAGTCGACCGAGGACGAGCTGTGGAAGCGGTTCAGCCACGCCCGCACGTCGTTCGACCGTAAGCGGCGGCACTACTTCGGCGCCCTGGACGAGGAGCGCAACCAGGCCAAGGCGGCCAAGGAAGACCTGGTCGCCCAGGCCGAGGCCCTCTCCAGCTCGACCGACTGGGGCACCACCGCGGCCACCTATCGTGACCTGATGACCCGCTGGAAGGACGCCGGGCGGGCGGCCAAGCGGGACGACGACGCTCTCTGGGCCCGGTTCCGGGGTGCTCAGGACGCGTTCTTCGCCGCCCGGCAGGCGGCCAGTTCGCAGGTGGACGCCGAGTTCGCCGGCAACCTCACGCTCAAGGAGGAGCTGCTGGTCGAGGCCGAGGCCCTGCTGCCGGTCCGCGACCTGGCCACGGCCAAGGCCGGTCTGCGCGATCTGCAGGCCCGCTGGGACGCCGTCGGCAAGGTCCCCCGGGCCGACATGGCCCGGATCGAGGCCCGGATGCGGACGGTCGAGCAGACCATCCGGGACGCCGAGCAGGACCGCTGGAAGCGCAGCAACCCCGAGGCCCGGGCCCGCGCGTCCGACCTGGTCGAGCAGCTGGAGAAGACGATCGCCGGGCTGGAGGCCGACCTGGCCAAGGCGCAGGCGGCGAACAACGCCCGCCGGATCAAGGACACCGAGCAGTCCCTGGCCGCCCGGCGCGAATGGCTGGAGCAGGCTCAGAAGGCGATGGAGGAGTTCACCGGCTGAGCCGCGACACCCGGGCCGGTCCTGCCCTCGTCCTGTCGTCCACAGGAGGGCAGGACCGCCCGGTCATCCACAGTTCGGCCCCGGTCGGCCCCGCGGCGGCCTCGGAGACGGCACCGTGATGGGCGTGACCACAACCCGCCCCGCCCCGCCACCGGCTCCCCGTCCCCGATCATCGCACGTCCGCACCTGGTCCCGGCCCCGGCCGATCCGCTGGATCCGCTTGCCCCCGAAGCGGTTCCGTTCCGGGCCGGGAGTGCGGCCGAAGCCGGCCAGCTGCTCGGCCAGGGTCTGGTCCGGCCGGTCGTGGCCGACGTCCTGGTCGCGGTCGACACTCCCGACAGCCAGGCCGTGCGGATCGCCGCGATCGGTCTGCTGTTACCGCGGGAGGCCCGGCTGGAGCGGGTCCGGGTGGTGGGCTTCGCCTCGGCCGCGTGGCTGCACACCGGCACCGCGGGCAGCCGGCAGCCCCCGCCGGAGCACCTGCAGGTGATCGTCTCCCCAGGTCAGCGCCGGCCCCGGGCGCCCGGCGTGCGCGGCCGGCAGGTGGCCCTGGACGCCGATCACGTGCTCTTCTTCGGCGATCTGGCCGTCACCACCCCGGTCCGGACGGCGGCCGACGTGGCCCGCGACCTGCCCGACGACGAGGCCCTGGCCGCGCTGCGGCGGCTCGGCGAGGTCTGCGACGTCCGGCCGCACCAGGTGATCCAGCTGCTCGCCCAGATGCGCTACGCCCGTGGTGTGGCCGCCGGCCGGGCCCTGGTCAACCTCTGGGCCGAGGACCGGTGAGCCGGCCGGCACGGGGTCCGGACGAGCCGGTGGGTCAGGCGTCGCCGCGCTTGCCGGTGATCCGGTAGGCGTCGAACACGCCGTCCACCCGCCGGACCGCCGCGATCACGTGGCCCAGGTGGGCCGGGTCGGCCATCTCGAAGGTGAACTTCGAGATGGCCATCCGCTCCCGCGACGTCGACACGTTCGCGGCCAGGATGTTGACGTGGTGGTCGGACAGGGCCCGGGTGACGTCGGAGAGCAACCGGTTGCGGTCCAGCGCCTCGACCTGGATCTGCACCAGGAAGACGCTGGCCTGGGTCGGCGCCCACTCGACGTCGACGATCCGGTCCGGCTCCTCGCGCAGCCCGCTGACGTTGTTGCAGTCCTCGCGGTGCACCGAGACGCCGCTGCCGCGGGTGACGAAGCCGATGATCGGGTCGCCGGGCACCGGCGTGCAGCACCGGGCCAGCTTGACCCAGACGTCGTCGACGCCCCGCACGACCACCCCCGGGTCGCCCATCTTGGGCCGGCGCGGGCGCATCGGCGTCATCGCCTCGGCCAGGTCCTCCTCGGCCCCGGCCTCGCCACCGGCCGACTCGACCATGCGCTGGACCACGCTCGCGGCCGAGGTGTGCCCCTCACCGACCGCCGCGTAGAGCCCGGCGATGTCGGGGAAGCGCATCTCGTTGGCCAGCGTCACCAGCGTCTCGTGCGACATCAGGCGCTGCATCGGCAGGTGCTGCTTGCGCATCGCCTTGGCGATCGCCTCCTTGCCGGACTCGATCGCCTCCTCGCGGCGCTCCTTGGAGAACCACTGGCGGATCTTGTTGCGGGCCCGGGCGCTGCGCACAAAGGTGAGCCAGTCGCGGCTGGGACCAGCGGAATCCGTCTTGGAGGTGAAGACTTCGACCACGTCGCCGTTGTCGAGCGGGCTCTCCAGCGGCACCAGGCGCCCGTTGACCCGGGCCCCCATGCAGCGGTGACCGACCTCGGTGTGCACGGCGTAGGCGAAGTCGACCGGGGTCGAGCTGGCCGGCAGGGCCACGACGTCACCCTTGGGGGTGAAGACGTAGACCTCCTGGGCGTTGATCTCAAACCGCAGCGAGTCGAGGAACTCGCCCGGGTCGGCGGTCTCGCGCTGCCAGTCGAGCAGCTGCCGCAGCCAGGTCATGTCGGTCGACTGGGTGGCCTCGGCCTGGCCGGTGACGTCGTCCTTGTACTTCCAGTGGGCGGCGACGCCGTACTCGGCCCGGCGGTGCATCTGGTGGGTGCGGATCTGGATCTCGACCGGCTTGCCCTCAGGACCGATCACCGTGGTGTGCAGCGACTGGTACATGTTGAACTTGGGCATCGCGATGTAGTCCTTGAACCGGCCGGGCACCGGGTTCCAGCGCGCGTGCAGCGCACCGAGGACGGCGTAGCAGTCGCGGACCGACTCGACCAGCACCCGCACCCCGACCAGGTCGTAGATGTCGGCGAAGTCGCGGCCGCGCACGATCATCTTCTGGTAGACGGAGTAGTAGTGCTTGGGCCGGCCGGAGACAACGGCCTTGATCTTGCCGGCCCGCAGGTCGGCCGAGACCTGCTCGCGCACCTGGGCCAGGTAGTCCTCCCGGGCCGGGGCCCGCTCGGCCACCAGCCGGACGATCTCGTCGAACACCTTCGGGTAGAGGGTGGCGAAGGAAAGATCCTCCAGCTCCCACTTGATCGTGTTCATGCCCAGCCGGTGGGCCAGCGGGGCGTAGATCTCCAGGGTCTCGCGGGCCTTGCGCTCGGCCTTGTGCGCGGGCACGTATCGCCAGGTGCGGGCATTGTGCAGGCGGTCGGCGAGCTTGATCACCAGCACCCGGATGTCCTTGGACATCGCCACGACCATCTTGCGCACGGTCTCGGCCTGGGCGGCATCGCCGTACTTGACCTTGTCGAGCTTGGTGACGCCGTCGACCAGCATCGCGACCTCGTCGCCGAAGTCCTTGCGCAGGGTCTCGAGCTTGTAGTCGGTGTCCTCGACGGTGTCGTGCAGCAGGGCGGCGGCCAGCGTGGGCGGCGTCATGCCCAGTTCGGCCAGGATCGAGGCGACCGCCACCGGGTGGGTGATGTACGGGTCGCCGCTCTTGCGTTTCTGGCCGGCGTGGGCCTTGGCCGCCACCTCGAACGCCTTCTCGATCACGCTGAGGTCGGCCTTGGGATGGGCGCTGCGAACGGTGCGCAGCAGCGGCTCGAGCAGCGGCGATCCGGTGGTGCGGGCGGTGCCGAGGCGGGCGATCCGGGAGAACACCCGGGCCGGGGAGGTCAGGCCCTCGGTGCGCGAGACCGGAACCTCAGGGACGTCGGGTGCGGCTGGTGCGGCTGGTGCGGCCTGAACCGGCTCCGCGGCGGCGACCGGCGGCGGATCGGGCGTCTCGGGTTCAGCGGTCGGCTCGGTCGGCGAGCCGGGTTCGACGTCGTCCGGGGGGTTGTCGACAGCCGTCAGCAGCGGGCGCGGCATGCGTCCGGCGGGCAGCGCGGAGTCCACGCCCGCCCTGGCTACGACTTCTTCGGACACTAACCCTCCCGACTGCTCTTTCGCCCGGGCCTCTCGATCGTCGAGTCTAGGGCCCGACAGTGGCCCTTGCCTCGCTGCGTCGACCGGCATTCGCCGGTGCTTGAGCATCTCTCAGGCGCTAGAGCAAGGGAACCAGTCGGTTCATTCCCGTTTCGTTGCGATTCAGAACGTGATCAGGGTCCGGACGTCGCGGCCGGGCAGCCGGTCGCGACCGTTCAGAAAGCCCAGCTCCAGCACGAACGACACGACCACGACCTCGGCCCCGAGGCCCTCCAGCAACGACGCCGCCGCCTCGGCCGTGCCGCCGGTGGCCAGCACGTCGTCCAGCAGGAGAACCCGCTGGCCGGGCCGGACGGCGTCGGTGTGGATCTCGATGGTGGCGGTGCCGTACTCCAGCGCGTACTCGGCCGAGACGGTGGTGTGCGGCAGCTTGCCGCTCTTGCGGATCGGCACGAAGCCGACGCCCAGAGCGACCGCGACCGGGGCCCCGAAGATGAATCCGCGGGCCTCGATCCCGGCCACCAGGTCGACCGGATGCTCGTCGTCCGGCCCGTGCCCGGCCGCCAGCGCCCCGACCGTCTCGGCGAACAGCACCGGATCGGCCAGCAACGGCGTTACGTCCTTGAACAGGATGCCGGCCGAGGGGTAGTCCGGGATGTCGCGGATCCCGGCCGACAGCCGGGCGGTGTCGATCTCGGTCATCGACGCGAGCTGCCGGGCCGCGACTTCCCGTTCTTGCGCGGCTGCTGGCGCTGCTGACCCCGCGCGACCGGCTGAGCGGTCCCGCCGGCCGTCCGGGCCGGGGCCGCCGCGCCCGTCCCGGTGGCCGGGTCGACCACCCCCGCGGATCCGGTCGCCGTCCGGGAGGCGGAGCCCACTGCGGCGCCGACCGACTCGAGGTCGACGTCGTCGTCCTCGATCGGGGTGAGCCCGGTGTTCTCGGCCTTGCGGGCCGCATCGGCCCGGCGCTTGAGGATCTTGTCGCGGTGGGCCAACAGCTCCGGCTCGCGGCGACGCAGGTCGACCAGCAGCGGGGTCGCGATGAAGATGGACGAGTAGGTACCGGCGGCGATACCGACGAACAGGGCCAGCGAGATGTCCTTCAGGGTGCCCGCGCCGAGCACGAACGAGCCGATGAACAGGATCGAGGCCACCGGCAGCAGGGCCACGACCGAGGTGTTGATCGACCGGACCAAGGTCTGGTTGATGGCCAGGTTGGCCGCTTCCTCGTAGGTCCGCCGGGTGGACAGCAGGATCCGGTCGGTGTTCTCCCGGACCTTGTCGAACACCACCACGGTGTCGTAGAGCGAGTACCCGAGAATGGTCAGGAACCCGATGACCGTGGCCGGGGTCACCTCGAAGCCGGTCAGCGCGTAGACGCCGACCGTCAGCAGCAGGTCGTGGATCAGGGCGGCCAGACCGGCGGCAGCCATCTTCCAGGTGCGGAAGTAGGCGGCCATCACCAGCGCGACCAGGATCAGGAACACGACCAGGCTCTGCAGGGCCTTGTTGGAGATGTCCTTGCCCCAGCTCGGCCCGACGAACGACGAGGCGATCTGGTCGGCCGGCACCTTGTAGGCGGTGGCCAGCGCGGCCGTCACCTTGTCGGTGTCAGCACTGCTGAGCTTGTCGGTCTGGATCCGCACACCGTTGGTGCCGAGCTTGGTCGGCACCACCTCGGTGCCCGGCACGACCGAGCTCACCGCGTCGGAGGCGAAGCTCTGGCTGGTGTTGGACACGTTCTTGAGCTCGAACTGCGATCCGCCGCGGAACTCGATGCCGGCGTTCAGCTTGAGGGTCAGCAGGGCGACGATCGAGACCACCATGGTCAGCGCGGCGATGCTGTACCAGACCCGGCGCAGGCCGATGAAGCGCAGGCTGCGACGTCCGCTGTAGAGCTCGTTACCGAAGTGGGCGAAACCCATCAGACGTCCCTCCTGTTTCCGCTCGTGCGCCCGGCCGAAACCCGGCCGTTGGACCCGCTGCCCGAACCACCACCGGGGTCATCGTCGTCCGGAGCCGTGCCGTAACCGTCCTCGGTCTCGGCCGCCAACTGGGCCGCCCGGCGGGCGGCGATGCTCTGCCCGGCACGCTCCGGGGGCGTGCGCACCCGGCCCCGGCCGGCGTAGGAGGGGGCATTGGTCCGGCCGAGCTGCTCCGGGCCGAACCCGGACAGCGGGTGACCGCCACCGAAGAACTCGGTCCGCGAGAGCAGGGTGACCGCCGGCTTGGTGAACAGGAACACCACCGCGACGTCGATCAGAGTGGTCAGACCCAGGGTGAAGGCGAAGCCCTTGACGCTACCGATCGACAGGATGTACAGCACCAGAGCGGCCAGGAAGCTCACGGCGTCCGAGATCAGAATCGTGCGGCGGGCCCGCTTCCAGGCCGCTTCGACCGCCGATTTGAGCGGCCGGCCCTCGCGGACCTCGTCGCGGACCCGTTCGAAGTAGACGATGAACGAGTCGGCGGTGATACCGATGGCCACGATGAGGCCGGTGACAGCGGCCAGACTCAGGCGATACCCCTGGGTCCAGCTGAGCAGGGTCACCGTGCCGTAGGTCAGGGCCCCGGCGATGCCGAGGCTGAAGATGGTGACCAGCCCCAGGGCGCGGTACTGCAGCAGCGAGTAGATCACCACCAGGATCAGGCCGATCAGGCCGGCCAGCAGACCACTCTTCAGCTGCGAGTCGCCCAGGACGGCGGAGATCGTCTCCTGGGTCTGCACCTGGAACGCGACCGGCAGCGAACCGAACTTCAGCTGGCTGGCCAGCAACGTGGCCGTGTCCTGGTTGATGCCGTTGCCGCTGATCTGCGCCGTGCCGCCGGGAATCCGTTCGTTGGTACCCGGGGCGGAGACGACCACGCCGTCGAGCACGATCGCGAACTGGTTCTGGGCCCCGGTCAGGCCGGCCAGCCGCTCGGTGGTGTCGGCGAACTCCTTGGTGCCGGTGCCGTCGAAGTTCAGGTTCACCTGCCAGGCGCCGGTGTTGAAGCCCTGGCTGTTCTGGCCCAGGCCGGCGCTGGCGCTCTTGACGTGCTGCCCCTCGACCTCGACCGGGCCGAGGATGTACTTCACCGGGTCGACCGAGTCGCAGGTGACGAACGGCTTCTTGGGGTCGGGCACCTCGGACTGGATCGCCGCGACCTCAGCCTTGGTGCAGGTCAGCGCGGTGAACTTGTCCCCGATGGCCTGGGTGATCTGGTTCAGGTCGCTCTTCGTGCCGGTCGCGGCCGCGTTCGGGTCGGTCGTCGCGGTCGGGTCGGGTGTCGTCGCGGTGGACGGGTCCGGGATGGTGGCCGAGGGATCGCTGACCGCGGCCTTGGTCGCGGCGGCCGACGGGCTCGCCGCCGCCTGGGGCACGGCCTGGCCGTTCTTGGTCAGCGACTGCGGCAGGATCCGGCCGTTGGTCGCCGACGGCTTGGGCGTGGCCTTCGCCGTCGACTTCTTGGCCGCGGCCTTCGATGCCGACGGGGTCGGCGTCGGGGTGGCCGTAGCGGTCGGCTGCGGGATCGAGCTCTGCTGAACCAGCACCGCCCGGAAGTCCATCTTGGCCGACTGCTCGATCAGGGCCTTGGTCTTGGCCGAGAGGTTCTTGCCCGGCACCGACACCACGATGGTCTGGTTCTTTCCGGTGCCCTGCGTTGTCACCTCGGCCTCGGCCACGCCGGATCCGTTGACCCGCTGCCGGATCACACTGACGGCTACGTCGAGCTGCTCCTTGCTCAGCGCCGGGGCTGCTCCCCCGGCCAGCGGCTTGGGCTCCAGGGTGATCTGGGTGCCACCGGCCAGGTCGAGCGCCAGTTCGGGCTCCCACTTGGCGTTGGACCAGGCGACCCCGCCCGCAATCGCCCCGTAGAGCACGATGAGCAGTGCCACCAGAGCGAACAGCGCCCGAGATGGTCGGGAGATGGTGCCGGATCGTGCCACGGTTGCGGGTCTCTTCTCGTCGTGACGGCTGCGCCGTCGCAGTCGCTAGCAGGGAGCCGAATCGGCCTAGGTCAGCGTGCGGTCTTCTCGTTCATGGTCGGTGCGGTCTTCTCGTTCGAGGTCGGTGAGGTCGACGACCGGCGCGGCGTCGCCCGGTTCGGCCCGGTCGGGATCGAACACCTCGGCCATGGCGGCGCGGGCCCAGCGGGTGTGCACACCGGGCGCGATCTCCAGGACGACGATGCCGGCGTCCTCGATCGAGATCACGGTGCCGTGCAGGCCCGACGTGGTCATCACGGCCAGCCCCGGCCGGAGCTCGGCCTGCACCTGGGCGAACACCCGTTGCTGCCGCCGCGTGCGGCTGAACACCAGGTACAGCAGGAACAGGGGAAGCAGCAGGAAGAGGAGCCCTGCATAGTTGCCCACTTCGTGTCCTTCCCTTTGAGTGAACACCCATCATGCCGCAGCGGTGACCGTGCATGTTCCCACAGCTCGCCGGGCTCGCCGTGCGCCATGAGGTGAACGTACGAACCAGCCGAGAGGTTCACGGTTGCGCGGGGCTCGTCGGATCAGCTCGAGGGCGGCTGATTCGGGAATCAGGCGTCGAAATCGGGTAACAGCGGATCCTGCACCGCGGCCAGCCGCGGCGTGGCGGCAGTGGACGAACCGTAGGCGCCGACCGCACCGGAACCGCCCCAGGCGAATCCCGGCGGTGCGGTCAGGCCGAGGTGGGCCCAGGTCGCCGGCGTGGCCACCCGGCCGCGCGGGGTGCGCCCGAGCAGGCCCTCGCGGACCAGGAACGGTTCGGCCATCGTCTCAACCGTTTCCGGCTCCTCCCCCACGGCCACGGCCAGGGTCGAGAGCCCCACCGGGCCGCCACCGAACCGCAGGCACAGGGCCTCCAGAACGGAACGGTCGAGCCGGTCGAGCCCGCGTTCGTCGACCGCGTAGACCTTCAGCGCGGCCCGAGCCGCGGCCAGGTCGAGGACGCCGTCGCCGCGCACCTGGGCCCAGTCACGCACCCGGCGCAGCAGCCGGTTGGCGATCCGCGGCGTGCCCCGGGCCCGGCCGGCGATCTCCGAGCCGGCCTCCGCGGTCAGCCGCACCCCGAGCAGGCCGGCCGAGCGGACCAGCACCTGCTCCAGCTCGGCCGGGTCGTAGAAGTCGAGGTGCCCGGTGAAGCCGAACCGGTCGCGCAGCGGGCCCGGCAGCATGCCGGCCCGGGTGGTCGCGCCGACCAGGGTGAAGTGCGGCAGGTCGAGCGGGATGGCGGTGGCCCCGGCGCCCTTGCCGACCACGATGTCGACCCGGAAGTCTTCCATCGCGACGTAGAGCATCTCCTCGGCCGGCCGGGCCATCCGGTGGATCTCGTCGAGGAACAGCACCTCGCCCGGGCTCAGCGAGGACAGCACCGCGGCCAGGTCGCCGGCGTGCTGGATGGCCGGGCCGCTGGTGATCCGCAGCGGGGCCGAGAGCTCGGCCGCCACGATCATGGCCAGGGTTGTCTTGCCCAGCCCGGGCGGGCCCGAGAGCAGGATGTGGTCGGGGGCGCTGGAGCGGGCCTTGGCCGCCTCGAGCACCAGCGTGAGCTGCTCGCGAACCACTCGCTGGCCGACGAAGTCTTCCAGCCGGCGCGGTCGCAGCGCGCCGTCGATCGCCTGGTCGTCGACCGAGGCCTCGGCCGCCAGCAGCTCCAGCGACTCGTCGGCCGAGGCCCGCGCGTCGTCCATCAGCCGGTCCGCCCGAGCTGGCGCAGGGCGGCCCGCAGCACCTGGGCCATGTCCGGCGGGTCGCCGGCCACGTCGACCGAGATCTCCGAGTCAGGGGTGCCGACCACCGAGTCGACCGCCAGTTCGGCCTGTCGGGCCGGCCAGCCCAGCCCGACCAGAGCGTCGAGCACCTGATCCCGCCAGCCCGGGACGGCGGCGGGACCGGTCCGCGAGCCTGCCGCGCCGACCGCCCCGGCCAGGCTGGGTGCCCCCAGCCGGTCGGTCAGCTCCAGCACGATCCGCTGGGCCCCCTTGCGGCCGATGCCGGGCACCCGCATCAGCGCGGTCAGGTCTTGGGTGGCGACGGCCGAGCGCAACCCCTCCGGCGTGTGGACGGCGAGCATGGCCAGCGCCAGCCGCGGCCCGATGCCGGAGACGGTTTGCACGGTCTCGAAGACGTCGCGCTCGTCGGCGTCGGCGAACCCGAACAGGGTGAGCGCATCTTCCCGGACCACCATGCTGGTGGCCAGCTGGGCCTCCTGGCCCGGCCGCAGTTCGGCCAGCGTTGCCGGGGTGGCCTGCACCAGCAGCCCGATCCCGCCGACCTCGATGACCGCGGCGTCCAGCCGCAACGCCTGCACCCGTCCACGCAGTGACGCGATCAATCCCACTCCCGATCCGAGCCCGAACAAGTGTACGAAGACTACCCGCGCCGGCGTGCTCCCGGAGCCCGACTCGCCGACCGGTTCGCCGCTCGGCCGACCGCCTGGGCCGCCGCCGCGGCCTCGACCCAGGCCCGCTGGGCCGGCGTCGCCCCGGCACTCGCCCCGGAACTCATTCCGGGACCGGCCCCGGTGAGCTGGCTGGTGCCGTCCCGCCAGAGGTGACAGATGGCCAGGGCCAGGGCATCCGCGGCATCGGCCGGCCGGGGCCGCTCGGGCAGGGCCAGGATCCGGGTGACCATGGTGGCCACCTGCTCCTTACCGGCCCGGCCGGATCCGGTGACCGCGGCCTTCACCTCGCTCGGCGTGTGCAGCACCACCGGGATGCCCATCCGGGCCGCGGCCAGGATGGCCACGCCGGCCGCCTGGGCCGTGCCCATCACGGTGGCCACGTTGTTCTGGCTGAACACCCGCTCCACCGCGACGACGTCGGGGCGGACCTGGTCCAGCCAGCCCTCGATCGCCTCGGAGATGCCGAGCAGGCGCTGGGCCAGCTCGGCGTCCGCCGGGGTGCGGATGACGTCGACGGCGACCATTGACACCCGGCGACCGGCCAGGCCGTCGACCACGCCCAGCCCGCACCGGGTCAGGCCGGGGTCGACTCCGAGCACGCGCATCTGGGCACAGTGGCACCCCGACCGCCGGTTGCCGGCAGCGACACACCCGGTTCGCCCCACTTCCGCAGAACCGGAGCGCGCCTTACTCGGCCGAGGCGGCGGCCAGCACCTCGTCGGTGGCGTCGAAGTTGGCGTAGACGTTCTGGACGTCGTCGCAGTCCTCCAGCGCGTCGATCAGCTTGAAGATCTTGCGGGCGCCGTCCTCGTCGAGGGGCACGTTCATGCTCGGCACGAAGTGGGTGTCGGCCGAGTTGTACTCGATCCCGGCCTCCTGCAGCGCGGTCCGCACCGGCACCAGGTCGGTCGCCTCGCTGATCACCTCGAACTCCTCGCCCAGGTCGTTGACCTCCTCGGCGCCCGCGTCGAGCACCGCGGTGAGCACGTCGTCCTCGGTCAGCGACCCGGTCTTGCCCACCAGGACGACACCCTTGCGGGCGAACATGTACGACACGCTGCCCGGGTCGGCCATGGTGCCGTTGTTGCGCGACATCGCCGTGCGGACCTCCATCGCGGCCCGGTTGCGGTTGTCGGAGAGGCACTCGATGAGCATGGCCACGCCGTTCGGGCCGTACCCCTCGTACATGATCGTCTGGTAGTCGGCCCCGCCGGTGTCGAGCCCCGACCCGCGCTTGACCGCGTTGTCGATGTTGTTGTTGGGGACGGACGACTTCTTCGCCTTCTGGATCGCGTCGAACAGCGTGGGGTTGCCCGCGACGTCTCCGCCGCCGGTCCGCGCCGCGACCTCGATGTTCTTGATCAGCTTGGCGAACATCTTGCCGCGCTTGGCGTCGACCACCGCCTTCTGGTGCTTGGTGGTGGCCCACTTGGAATGGCCGGACATCGGGTCGCCTCCGTGCGCGCGTCGTCGGGATTCAACCCGCGCATCGTCGCGCCGATCGCGGGAGGGGGCAGCCGCCGCCGGGGCGACTACCGTTCGGTCATCAATGCTACCGGTGACGGCGCCGGATCACCGGACAGGCGCTGAGCGGCCCGAGCGGCGCTGGCCGCGGCCCACCGCCCGGAGGTCAGCCCGCCGATGCCGAGGACCACGACGGTGCAGCCGGCCACGATCCACCAGCCCGCGTGAGCCGCCGACACCGAACCGCTGCCGGCCAGCCGTGAGGTGTAGGCCGAGCCGACCACGGCGACGCCGAGCGCCCCGCCCACCTGCCGGCTGGTCGAGGCCACCGCCGCGGCCACCCCGGCCTGAGAGTTCGGCATGCCGGAGACGGCCGTGTTGGTGATCGGCGCGTTCACCATGCCGAAGCCGATCCCGAACAGCAGGTAGCTCGCGAACAGCACGCCGTCCGGGCTGGAGTGGTCGACGCCGGTCAGCAGCACCGCCCCGGCGGTCATGGCCACCCCGGCCACCAGCAACGGCAACCGGGTGCCACTGGTGCCGACCAGCCGGCCCGAGACGGGGGCCAGCAGCATGGTCGCCGCCGCCATCGGCAGCAGGTAGATCCCGGCCCGCAGCGGCGACAGACCCAGGTCGTTCTGCAGGTAGAGGGTGTTCACGAACAGGAACCCGTTGAATCCGGCGAAGGCGCAGACCGCGATCGCGGTGGCCCCGGAGAACGTCGCGCTGCGGAAGAACCGCACGTCGATCAGCGGCTCGAACCGGCGCAGCTCCCAGAGCACCAGGGCGAAGCCGCCGGCCACCGCCCCGACCAGCAGGGCCACGATCTCGACCGAGCTCCAGCCCAGCCGGGGAGCCTCGATGATCGCGTAGATCAGCGCGGTCAGGGTCAGGATCACCAGCACCTGGCCGACCGGGTCGAGGCGGCGGGCCCGGGCCGGCTTCGATTCCGGCACGAAGAACGCGGTGAGGATCAGGGCGGCCACCCCGATCGGCACGTTGATCAGGAAGATCGAGCGCCAGCCGACCCCGCTGACCAGCACCCCGCCGAGGATCGGCCCGGCCGCGATGCTGACGCCGACGACCGCTCCCCAGACGCCGATCGCCCGGGCCCGCTCCCGCCGTTCGGTGAATGTGTTGGTGATGATCGACATCGCCACCGGGTTCAGCATCGAGGCACCGACCCCCTGCAGCATCCGGAAGCCGATCAGCCAGCCCAGGCCGGGCGCGATCGAGCACAGCATCGAGGCCAGGGTGAAGACGGCCAGCCCGGTCTGGAAGGTCCGTCGCCGACCGATCCGGTCGGCGGTCGAGCCGGCCAGCATCAGCAGGCTGGCCAGCACGAGTACGTACCCGTCGATGGTCCACTGCAGGCCGGAGACCGAAGCCCCGAGGTCGTGCTGCAACGACGGGAGAGCCACGTTCATGATCGTTGTGTCCAGGCCGACGATCAGCAGGCTGAAGCAGCAGATGATCAGGATCAGCAGCTTGCGCCGCGGGCTGAGGTCCGTCACCGCCGGCCCATCAGCGCGGTGTTCCGGCCCGATCGGCGCTCGCCTGCTCGCGGACCAGGTCGACGAACAGCTGATGCACCCGCTGGTCGCCGGTGATCTCCGGGTGGAACGAGGTGGCCAGCAGGTTGCCCTGCCGGACGGCGACGATCCGGCCGGCCAGCGGCCCGCGCGGGATGGTGGCCAGCACCTCGACGCCGGACCCGACCGACTCGACCCAGGGCGCGCGGATGAAGACGGCGCGGACCGGACCCCCGGTCAGACCGGTGAAGTCGAGGTCTTCCTCGAACGACTCGATCTGGCCGCCGAAGGCGTTGCGCCGCACGGTGATGTCGAGCCCACCGAAGGTGTGCTGATCGGGGGCGGCGTCGACCAGCCGGTCGGCCAGCAGGATCATGCCGGCACAGGACCCGTAGGCGGGCAGGCCCTCGGCCAGCTTCTGTCGCAGCGGCTCGCGCAGGCCGAATGCCCGCGTCAGCTTGTCGATCGTGGTCGACTCACCGCCGGGCAGCACGATCCCGGACAGTCCCTCGAGCTCAGCCGGACGGCGCACGGTGCGCACCTCGACGCCGCCCGCGGCCAGCGCGGCCACGTGCTCGCGAAAATCGCCCTGGACCGCCAGGACGCCGACGACCGGGGACGCCGCCGTGCTCACCAGCCGCGTTCGGCGAGCCGGTGCGGCACCGGGATCTCGTCGACGGTGATGCCGACCATGGCCTCGCCCAGCCCGCGGGAGGCCTTGGCGATCACGTCGGGGTCGTCGTAGAAGGTGGTCGCCTGCACGATCGCCTCGGCCCGGGCCACCGGGTTGCCGGACTTGAAGATGCCGGAGCCGACGAACACGCCGTCCGCACCGAGCTGCATCATCATCGCGGCGTCGGCCGGGGTGGCGATGCCGCCCGCGGTGAACAGCACGACCGGCAGCTTGCCGGCCTTCGCCACCTCCTGGACCAGCTGGATCGGGGCCTGCAGCTCCTTGGCCGCGACGTAGAGCTCGTCGTCGCTCAGCCCGTGCAGCCGCCGGATCTCGCCGGTGATCGAGCGCATGTGGGTGGTCGCGTTGGAGACGTCGCCGGTGCCGGCCTCGCCCTTGGAGCGGATCATCGCCGCGCCCTCGCTGAGACGGCGCAGCGCCTCGCCCAGGTTGGTGGCGCCGCAGACGAACGGCACGGTGAACTTCCACTTGTTGATGTGGTGGGCGTAGTCGGCCGGGGTGAGCACCTCGGACTCGTCGATGTAGTCGACGCCGAGCGCCTGCAGCAGCTGGGCCTCGACGAAGTGACCGATCCGAGCCTTGGCCATCACCGGGATGGAGACGGCGGCGCGGATGCCGTCGATCATGTCCGGGTCGCTCATCCGGACGACGCCGCCCTGGGCCCGGATGTCGGCCGGAACCCGCTCCAGCGCCATCACGGCCACGGCCCCGGCCGCCTCGGCGATCCGGGCCTGGTCGGGGGTGACCACGTCCATGATCACGCCACCCTTGAGCATCTCGGCCATGCCCCGCTTGACCCGGGCGGTGCCGGTGACGGCGGTCCGGTCGGACTCGATACCTTCGGAAGCGGACTGAACGCCGTCGGACGGCGTGGGCGTGGACACGACAGAACCTCGCTGACATCGGGAAAGGCGGGCCGGCAAGCGCTGATCGCTCCACCGACAGCCCAAATCTTACCGCGCCGGCGAAACCGGGTTGTCGGGCGGACGAACCGTCACATCAGGGGCGCGGCCAGGCCGAGGGGCTGACTGTCGTCGATCTCCACCATCTGGGGCAGCTGGGCCCGGCCGGCCAGCCGGGCCCAGCGGACCACCCGTTTGCGGCGCATCCGCTGGGCGTGGGCGACGGCGTCGTTGTGGAACCGGCGGGCCAGCTGGACCCTGTCCCCCGCACTGACCAGCTCGTCCAGCACCAGAGCGGGCGCCGGGCCGGCCCGCAGCGCGACCACCGCGACCGGGTCGGCGAAGGCCTGGTGCAGGGCCCGGGTCAGCTCGTTCTCGCCGCTCTCGTCGACCGGCGGCTCGGTGATCACCACGCCGTGGACGTCGGAGCGCACCGCCGAGGGGCTGCTCAGGGTGCGGGCGGCGGCCGCGGCCAGCGGGCCGCCGACGACCGGGTCGAGCAGCCGGGCCGCCTCCAGGGCGGCCGCCGCCCGCCGGGCCAGCCGGGCCTCGAGAGCGGCCCGGGACGACTCCACCCGGTGGTGCAGCCGGTCCAGCCGGGCCGCCAGGTAGGACAGGTACCAGCCCAGGGCCAGCAGCAACAGCAGGACGAGCACGGCCAGACCCAGCGGGCCGTCGAGCCAGATCAGCATGTCGGCCACGGCCAGGGAGCCTAGGGGTTCTAGGACCGCCAGCGGGCCAGCAGGCTCAGCCCGGCCGGGTCCTCACCGACCCGGTCGGCCCCCAGCCGCACGGTCTCGTAGACGTCGAGCACCTGCCCGGCCACCCGGGACCAGTCGTACCGGCGGACGGCGATCGAGGCCGCCGCCGACAGTTGCGCCCTCCGGTCCGGATCGGCCAGCAGTTCGAGCACGGCCGCGGCCAGGGAGGCCGGGTCGCCGGTGCCGGCCAGCACGCCCAGCCGGCCGTCGTCCAGCACCCGGCGGAACGCGCCCAGGTCGCTGGCCACCACCGGGGCCCCGGCGCTCATGGCCTCGACCAGCACGATGCCGAAGCTCTCGCCCCCGGTGTGCGGAGCCACGTAGGCGTCGACCGAGCGCAGCAGCGAGGCCTTGGCCGCGTCGTCCAGCGGGCCGAGCAGTTCGATCGCCCGGGCCTGCTCGCCCAGTGCGGCCAGCTCCTCGTCGGCCTCGCCCCGGCCGAGCACCAGCACCCGGGTACCGGGCCGCATCGCCAGCACCGCCGGCAGGGCCGCGGCCAGCACCGGCAGACCCTTGCGAGGCTCGTCCAGCCGGCCGACGAAGGCCAGAGTGGGTCGCTCCGCGGTGCCCTGCCAGGCCGGATTGACCGGAGCGGTCGCGAACCGGTCCACGTAGACCCCGTTCGGGATCACCACGGCGTCCCCGCCCAGGTGCTCCACGACGGTGCGCCGCGCGTCCTCGGACACCGCGATCCGGGCCGACAGCTTCTCGAACCCGGGCCGCAGCAGTGGGTAGGCGGCCTGCATCGAGCGCGAGCGCAGCGTGGCGGTGTGGAAGGTGGCCACGATCGGGCCGGTCGCCGCCCACATGGCCAGCATCGACAGCGACGGGCTGGACGGCTCGTGGACGTGCAGGATGTCGAACTCGCCGTCGTTGAGCCAGCGCTTGACCCGGTTGGAGCTGACCGGCCCGAAGCTGATCCGGGCCACCGAGCCGTTGTACTTCAGCGGCACGGCCCGGCCGGCCGAGACCACGTAGGGCGGCAGCGGGGTGTCGTCGTCGGCCGGGGCCAGCACGCTGACGTGGTGGCCGTGCGCGATCAGGTGCTCGGCCAGGTCGCGGATGTGGAACTGCACGCCGCCGGGCACGTCGAACGAGTACGGCGAGACCAGCCCGATCCGCAGCGGCCGCGAGCCTTCAGCCATCGACGCGCGCCGGATCGCGATCGGGGTCGAGGTCGGCCAGAAAGACCCGCTGCAGCATGTGCCAGTCCTGCGGGTGCGCCCTGATCCCGGCGCTCAGCGCATCGGCGCAGCGCTGGGTCATGATCCGGATCTGCTCGGACCGCCCCACGGCCCGATCCGGGACGTCGACCGGCGGGTGGATCTGCAGCACCAGCCCCCACCGGGCCGGGGCCGAGCGCGGCAGGCGCTCGTAGTAGACGCTCACCGGCAGCAGCGGGGCCTTCGCCGTCAGGGCCAGCACGGCCGGGCCGGCCGCCATCCGGGCCGGCTCGCCCAGCAGGTCCACCTCGACGCCGGTGTCGGTCAGGTCGCGGTCGGTCAGCAGGGGCACGAAGCCGCCGGCCCGGACCCGCTGGATCAGCCGGCCGAGCACGTTGCCGCCGCCGGTCAGCGGCAGGATCTCCATGCCCAGGCTCTCCCGGAAGGCCACGAACCGGTCGAACAGCTCCTCCGGGCGCAGCCGTTCGGCCACGGTGGTCACCTTGGCCAGCTCGAAGGTCGACCAGGCCCCGGCATGGTCCCAGTTGCCCTGGTGGGCCAGGGCCACGACCAGGCCCGGGCCCCGGGCGAAGGCCGCGCGCAGGGTGTCGTCGCCGTCCACCCGCACGGTGTCCACGATCCGCTCACGCGACCAGCCCGCCATCCGGAAGGCGTCGCACCAGTACCGCAGGTACGACCGCATGCCCTGCCGGGACAGCGCCCGCAGCGCGGCCGGGTCGGCGCCGGGCACGGCCCGGGCCAGGTTGGACTCCAGCCGGAGCACGCCGGTTCCCCGGCGCCACCAGGCGATGTCGGCGATCAGGGCGAACAGCGGGTAGGCCAGGGCCTCGGGCAGCAGGGCGACCAGCCGCCAGCCGGCCGTGTAGGCCAGAACAACGAGCCGCTCAGGCATCGGCCGGGGTGAGTGGCCGGCCCAGGGCCTGCTTGCGCACGTAGAGGATCCGCTGCACGAAGGTGGCCAGGCTGGCCAGGGCGACCACGGCCAGCACGACCTTGAGCACGATGTCGGGCAGCACCAGCCCGACGAACCCGGTAGCCAGCAGGACGGCGACCAGCCGTTCGGAGCGCTCGGCGAACCCGACGTCGGCGCTCATCCCGAGGCCCTCGGCCCGGGCCCGCGAGTAGGAGACCAGGCTGCCGAAGATCAGGCAGGCCAGGGCCAGGCTGGCCATCAGCAGGTCCTCGCCGTCACCGGCGTAGTAGAGCACCAGCCCGCCGAACACCGCGGCGTCGGCCACCCGGTCGAGGGTGGAGTCGAGATAGGCCCCCCAGACCGACGACCGGCCGGACATCCGGGCCATATTGCCGTCGATCATGTCCGAGAAGACGAACGCGGTGATCACCAGGGTGCCGACCAGGAGTTCGCCCTGCGGGAAGAAGATCAGGGCTCCGGCGCTCACTCCGAGCGTGCCGACCAGGGTGACGACGTCCGGGCTGACGCCCAGGCGCAGCAGAAGCCGCGCGATCGGCGTGAACAATCGCGTGAACAGGGCACGAGCGAATCGGTTGAGCATGGCTCGGACACTCTACCGACCCCCTACCGATCAGTTTGATCCGTCCCCGATTCGGCCCAGGCCTCGGCCATCCGCCGCCGGGTGTCGCCCAGCAACTCGGGCAGGGCCTTGGTCTTGGCGATCACCGGCAGGAAGTTGGCGTCGCCACCCCACCGGGGGACGACGTGCTGGTGCAGGTGAGCGGCGATCCCGGCGCCGGCCACCGCACCCTGGTTCAGCCCGAGGTTGAAGCCGTGCGGGGCGGAGATCCGGGCCAGCACCCGCATCGCCTGCTGGCTGAGCTCGGCCACCTCGACGGTCTCGGCCGGGGTCAGATCCGGGTAGCCGGCCACGTGCCGGTAGGGGCAGATCAGCACGTGCCCGGGGTTGTACGGGAACAGGTTCAGCACCGCGTAGGCGGTCTCGCCCCGGAACACGATCAGGCTCTCCTCGTCGCTGCGGCCCGGGCCCCGGCAGAACGGGCAGTCCGGGCCGGCGTCCGAGCTCTTCGGTTTCTCCTCACCCTGGATGTAGACCAGGCGGTGGGGGGTCCAGAGCCGTTCGAAGCCGTCGGGCTCCCCCGCCAGCGAGTCAGCCGTCTCGAAGCCATCCGTCACGGCCGCGATTCTAGGGACTGCGGCCCGGCCGCGGCGCGGCGGTAGGGTTCCCGTCGTGGTTCCCGACGTGATGGACGACGTGGACGAAACGGCGGCCGAGGTGATCCGGCTGCCCGGCTGGGCCAAGAGCTGGCGGGTGCTGGCGCTGCTGGTGGCGGCCGGGCTGTTCCTGGCCGGCACCACCGTCGGGCAGGACGACTGGTGGCCGTTCGGGCCGTGGCGGATGTACTCCACGTCCACCTCACCGTCCGGGTCGGTGTACTACCTGGCCATCCAGATCCGTGAGGGCGACGATCCGACCTGGCGCCCGGCGCCGCTCACGTCGACCACGACCGGGCTGACCCGGGCCGAGATCGAGGGCCGGGTGCCGCAGATGGTGGCCGCGCCGCGGATGCTCGGCGAGCTGGCCCACAGCCACTCCCGGCTGAAGCCGAACCAGCCGGCCTGGAACGGGGTCCGCGTCGTCCGCACCGACGTGCTGCTGACCAACGGGGCCCCCAACGGGCAGGTCAAGCAGAGCACCGTCGTGAGCTGGCCGAACTGATGGGGCCGACGACGGGCTGGCTGTTCACCCCGGTGCCGTTGGCCCGGGTCGCGCTGTTGCGGCGGGCGATCTACGCGTTCGTCATCGTCGACGTCCTCTACATGCACTCGGTCGGGTACTACCACGGCTGGGTGGCCGCGGACTGGTACGAGCCGCTGGTGATCGGCCGGATGCTGCACCTGCCCGCCGCCACCGTGCTGCTGGTCGAGGTGCTGCGCTGGGGCACGGTCGCGGCCGCCGTCCTGGGCCTGGTCAACCGGTTCCCCCGGCTGGCCGGGTGGGCCACCGCGGTCGGCTGGATCTGGTTCCAGTACGTGGCCTTCGCCTACGGCAAGGTCGACCACGACCGGGGCGACTTCGTGATCGCGCTGCTGGTGCTGCCCCTGGTCGGGGTGGCCACGGTGAGCGACCGGCGGCTCAGCGAAGCGGCCGGTTTCGCCTTCCGGGCGATCCAGCTGACCGCGATCGCGACCTATTTCCTGTCCGCCTGCGCGAAGCTGCGCTTCGGTGGGCCGGAGTGGGTGAACTCGGCCACGCTGGTGCGGGCCGTGGTGCGCCGGGGCACCTGGTTCGGCGATCAGTTGCTGCAGGTGCCGTGGACCCTGCACACCACCCAGTGGCTGCTGATCAGCCTCGAGCTGCTGTCACCGGTGATCTTCTTCGTGACCGAGCGCTGGCGCCGCCGGATGGTCGGCGGCTGGTACGTGTTCCACGCCATGACCTGGGCCGCGATCACCATCGCGTTCTGGCCGCACCTGATCATGCTGCTGGCCTTCCTGCCCCTGGAGCAGTACCGAGACCGACTGGCGGCCTGGTGGAGGCGCCGCCGCGAGCGGTCAGACCCGGGGCGGGACGGCGCAGGCGGGCGTGCCTCCGGGCAGCCGACTGCGGTTGCGGGCCACCCAGCGATAGACGACGCCGGCCAGGCTGCGCACCCCCGGTAGTTCCAGGACGACGCCGGCCGGCCGGACCCAGGGCCGGGAGGCTCGCAGCAGCCGGGCCACCGCCCGCTCGCCGGCGAAGACCGTGCCGTCGGCGGCCACGTACTGCAGGGCCTCGGTGCACTGCGCCGCGGTCAGCCCGTACGCGGCCAGGTCGAGCCGCTGCCAGGGCAGAACGGCACCGGAGGGCCGCAACCGGCGCTCGATCACCTGCGACAGCGTGGTGCAGATGGCGCAGTCGCCGTCGAAGATGACCACCGGTCTCGGGGAGGGCAGCGCAGGCGTCGTCACGGGCTCTAGATTACTCCGGTGCCTCCCACCACCCCGCTGCGGCCGCAGGTCGCCGACCCGCCGGATCAGCGAGGCCCGGTCCAGCGGCTCGGCCGGGCGTCGCTGATCTGGCGGGCCGGTCTGCTGGTGGCCGGCACCGTGCTGATCACCCTGGGCACCCTGGTCGGCAGCGATCACGACTGGCCGTTCGGGCCGATGTCGCAATACGCCTTCCGGGCCGGCCCGGACGACGCCATCCACTCCACCTTCCTGCAGGCCCGCACCGTGACCGGGGCCGTGGTCATGGTGCCGCTGACCCCGGGCAACGTCGGCATGCGGCGGGCCGAGGTGGAGGGCCAGCACGGCGCGATGCAGCAGGACCCGGCCCTGCTCGGGGCGCTCGCGACGTCGTACCACCGGCTGCACCCGGACCGGCCCGCTCTGGAACAGCTCTGGTTGATCGACCGGGTCACCACACTGCACCGGGGCCAGGTCACCGGACACTCGCAGCGCACCATCGTCGGCTGGCCGGCTCGATGAGCGCCGACCTGGATCCGGCCCCGACCCGGGAGGCCGAGCCGCCGGCGGTCCGGTCCCGGCTGCGCGCAATTGTTTTCGAGCCGGTGCCGCGAGCCCGGGTGGCCCTGCTGCGGGTCGCCGTCTACGTATTCGTCGTCTTCGACATGTTCTACGTGGTCAACGACGTCTTCGCGCACGCCGACGGCTCCCCCGCGCTGTACCACCCGCTGCGCCTGCAGAGCTGGCTGCACCTGCCCGTGCCCAGCCACGATTACGTGCACGTCCTGCAGGCGGTGATCATCGCCGGCTGCTTGCTGGCGGCGAGCGGCCGGCTGCCGGGCGCGCTCGAAGCAGCGGCCGGCTACGCCGTCGCGGCCGGGTTCACCGTCTGGGTCTCGATCGGAATGTCCTACGCGAAGGTCGATCACGACCACTTCGCGCTCGTCGTCGCGGTCTGGGTGCTGCCGGGGGTCGGGGTGAGCCGGTTCGGCGACCGGGCCCGGTCGGAGGCGGCCGGCTGGGCTCTGCTCTGCATCCAGGTCGGCTGCGTAGCCACGTACTTCCTGTCGGCGATCGCGAAAATACGCTATGGAGGCTGGAACTGGGCCACCGGCTCGACGTTCATCTGGGCCATGAGCCGGCGCGGCACCGGTCTGGGGCGGATGCTGATGGACCCGCCCTGGATCCTGACCGTGAGCCAGTTCGCCATCATGACCATCGAGTTCCTCTCACCGGCGCTGCTGATCCTGCGCGGCCGCGTCCGATACGCTTTTGTGTTCGCGCTCTGGGGGTTTCACCTCAGCACCTACCTCACGCTGCGGATCCACTTCCTGCCGCTGGTGGTCTGCCTGCTGGCCTTCCTTCCCCTCGAGCAGGCCGCTCCGGCGGCTCGCACGGCTCTGGGCCGCAACCGGGTTCAGCCCTTGTCGCCCTAGGCTCAGACCGTGCATCTCGGCGTGAACGTCCCCAACTTCGGCCCCGGAACCGACCCCGGCCGGCTGCTGGCCTGGGCCCGGACGGTCGAGGCGCTCGGCTACGACCTGCTGATGCTCTCGGACCACATCGCGATCACGGACGACGTGGCTGAGCAGTACCCGGCGCCGTTCTACGAACCGCTGACCACCCTGGCCTGGCTGGCCGGGCAGACCTCCCGGATCCGGCTCGGCACCACTGTGCTGATCGTCCCCTACCGGCACCCGCTGCTGACCGCCAGGACGACGGCCAACCTGCACGAGCTCAGCGGGCACCGGCTCGTACTCGGGGTCGGCGTGGGCTGGGCCCGGCAGGAGTTCGCCGCACTCGGCGTCCCGTTCGAGCAGCGCGGCCGGCTGACCGACGAGTACCTGATCGCGATCCGAAGCGCCTGGGGACGCGAACCCGACGACGACGCCCGGCGCATCCCGATCTGGGTCGGCGGCAACAGCGAAGCGGCCCTGCGCCGGGCCGTCCGGCTCGGTGACGCCTGGCACCCGATCAGCCAGCCCTTGTCCCGGCTGGCCGAGGCGCAGGTACGGCTGGGCTCGGCCGTCGCTACCGGGCCGCGGCCGATCCCGCCCGCCTTCGTGCCCCGGATCCGGTTACGGCTCACCGCTGAGCCGACCGGCTCCTCGCGGCCGGCCGGGGTGGGCACGATCGACCAGGTGATCGGCGATCTACAGCAGCTTCAGCGGCTCGGCGCCGCAACCGTCGTCCTCGATCCCCTTGGTTCGGGTTCCGATTCCGGCCCCGGCGCCAGTCCTGAGGCTGCGTGGACTGATCTGGCCGTGCTGGCGGCCCGCTGGAACCTGACCCGCGACCCACGAATCAAGGAGAACCCATGACCCCGGACGACGAACGCTTCCTGCGCCGCGCGATCGAGCTGGCTGTCGCCGGTAGGGCCGGCGGCCAGGCGCCGTTCGGGTCACTGCTGGTCGGACCGGACGGCGCTGTCCTGGCCGAGGACCACAACACCGTGATTGCGGACGACGACATCAGCGCCCATCCGGAGCTGAAACTGGCCCGCTGGGCGGCTCAGCAGTTGAGCCCTGTGCAGGCTGCCGGCACGACGATGTACACCAGCTGTCAGCCCTGCGGCATGTGTACCGGGGCGATCGAGCGTTCCGGGCTGGGGCGCGTCGTCTTCGCGCTGTCCAACGAGCAGTTCGCCGCCATCAAGCCCACCGTCGGGTTCGCCCCGGTGCCGCAGGACGGACCAGCCCTCTACGACGACGCCCGGGCGGCGGTCGAGGGATACTACTGAGGCATTCGAACCACTTTCGCCCCGCCCGCGGCTACCGCCTGCTCCATTTCTGGCCTGTGGATAACTCCGTTTTGCCCTTGCCGGTGCGGCACAGGATCCGACGGCACGGGCTCGGACGGCACGGGTTCGGACGGCGCGGGTTCTGGGGGTGATGGTTGGAACGGCTGGGGGTCAAGTTCAGGTTCAACGTCTAGCCTGATTCCGATTCAACGTCTCAAAAATGAATGGTCGGCTCGCCGTATGCCCGCAATGCTGAGGGCATGGCGACCATCGAGGCAATCCTGGGTTCGGTGCGGTCGGCGTCGCCCGCGTCCGGGATGTCGACGTCTGTTGTCGCTCTTGACGGTTATGGTGGCGCCGGAAAATCGACACTCGCCGACTATCTCGGCCAGTTCCTGCGCGCCGAAGGTCGGAGGGTCGACCTCGTACACACCGATGACTTCGCCTCGGCGGACAACCCGCTGAACTGGTGGCCGAGACTGATCGGGCAGGTGCTTCAACCGCTTCGGGACGGTGTTGCAGCGAGATACCAGCGGTACGACTGGGATCTTGGGCAGTTGGTCGAGTGGCATACGGTCCAGCCGGGTGGACTGATCCTTCTTGAAGGTGTGTCGGCATCGCGAAATGCCTTCCGGCCCTATCTCAGCCTGAGCATCTGGATCGAGACTCCGGCCGACGAGCGGCTCCGGCGTGGTCTGGAACGAGACGGCGAACAGGCGCGAGCTCAATGGGACCAGTGGATGGCCGACGAAGTCGCGTGGGGAAGTGCCGAGAGACCTTGGGATCGAGCCGACATCGTCATCACCGGAGTCCAGGGCGAGGGCCTGTCGGCACCGGACGTCCGGGCTCTCTGAGATGTTGATCGGCGCCGGAACCCGGTCGCATTCGGATCCGGGGGCTACCGCCAGTGGGCGAGGCGGGCGGGGTGGGGCGAAGTCGATCGTGAACGTCACGATCAGCCTGGCCGAATTCCTGAAACTGTTCCACGCCCTGCGCGACGGCCACCACCTCGGCGAAGGCCTCGAGGAGCAAACGTGCTCCGGCGGAGTCGGGGAAATCGACGGCCTCGGATACGTCCCGGCCTGGGTCGCCCGCAACCTCGTCGCCGACCTCATCGAACACAAGAGCACCGGGTTCCGGGCCGTCGTCTTCGACGAGAACACCGGAACCTTTCTCGCCGCCTCCAGCCCGTCCTACCGTTGCCGGCCGACCTCGAACGCCACATCCAACACCGCGACCGGACATGCCGGTTCCCTGGCTGCCGCCAACCCGCCACATGGTGCGATGTCGATCATGCGAGGCCTTGGCTGGACGGCGGGCCGACCGCTGAGTGCAACCTGCCTACCTCTGCCGCCGGCATCACCGGTTGAAGCAAACACCCGCCTGGCGAGTCGCTTTCGACGACGGAGTGTCCACCTGGACCACCCGCACCGGACACACCCACACCACCCACCCCTATGACTACCGCCAACCGGAATCACCGCCGGCCCCGGATCAGGAAGAACAACCACCCGAAGATCCGGGCATCAACGCCGCAGGCCCATGTCCGGAGCCGAGCTGATCCCGACGGTGGGAGCCGAAGCTCCCACCGTCGTGGCCGAACGGAGCCGCACCGTCCACGCCAGGTGGCCGTCGGCCGGCCCGGTCGGGGCTAGACCTGCACTCGCGAACGGATCGCGCTGACGATCCGCTCGATCGCGACGTCCACGGGGATGCCGTTGTCCTGGCTGCCGTCGCGGAACCGGAACGACACCGCGTCCTTGGCGACGTCGTCGTCCCCGACGATCAGCATGAACGGCACCTTCTGCTTCGTGTGGGTGCGGATCTTCTTCGGCATCCGGTCGTCGGACGCATCGACCTCGACCCGGACGCCGTGCTCGCGCAAGCGGGCCGCCACCTGGTCGAGGTAGGGCACGTGCTCGTCGGTGACCGGGATGCCGACCACCTGGACCGGCGCCAGCCAGGGCGGGAACGCCCCCGCGTAGTGCTCCACCAGCAGGCCGAGGAAGCGCTCGATCGAGCCGAACTTGGCCGAGTGGATCATCACCGGTTGCTGCCGGGTGCCGTCCGCGGCCGAGTACTCCAGGCCGAACCGGGCCGGCTGGTTGAAGTCGTACTGGATGGTCGACATCTGCCAGGTTCGGCCGATCGCGTCCCGGGCCTGCACCGAGATCTTGGGGCCGTAGAAGGCCGCACCACCGGGATCGGGCACCAGCTCCAAACCGGTCTCGACCGCCGCCTGCTCCAGCACCGACGTCGCGTTGGCCCACTCCTCGTCGGAGCCGATGAACTTGTCCGAGTCGCCCCGGGTGGAGAGCTCCAGATAGAAGTCGTCCAGCCCGAAGTCACGCAGCAGGCTGAGCACGAAGCCCAGCAGCTTGCGGATCTCACCCGGGGCCTGCTCGGCGGTCACATAGCTGTGCGAGTCGTCCTGGGTCATTCCCCGGACCCGGGTCAGGCCGTGCACCACGCCCGACTTCTCGAACCGGTACACCGAGCCGAACTCGAACAACCGCATCGGCAGCTCACGGTACGAGCGCCCGCGCGACCTGAAGATCAGGTTGTGCATCGGGCAGTTCATCGCCTTGAGGTAGTACTGGCTGTTCTCCATCTCCATCGGCGGGAACATGGTGTCGGCGTAGTACGGCAGGTGGCCCGAGGTCTCGAACAGCTGCTGCTTCGAGATGTGCGGGGTGCCGACGTACTGGAACCCCTCCTGGATGTGACGGTTGCGGACGTAGTCCTCCATCTCCCGCTTGATCACACCCCCCTTGGGGTGGAAAACCGCCAGACCGGAACCGATCTCGTCGGGAAAGCTGAACAGGTCGAGCTCGGTGCCGAGCCGGCGGTGATCGCGCCGCTCGGCCTCGGCCAGCCGCTCCAGATGAGCCTTCAGCTCGTCCTTGCTCGGCCAGGCGGTGCCGTAGATCCGCTGCAGCTGGGGATTCTTCTCGCTCCCCCGCCAGTACGCGGCAGCACTGCGCATCAGCTGGAACCCGTTGCCGAGCAGCTTGGTGCTGGGCACGTGCGGCCCCCGGCAGAGGTCCTTCCAGGCCACGTCGCCGTTGCGCCGCACGTTGTCGTAGATGGTGAGCTCGGCCCCGCCGACCTCGACGTCGGCCCCCTCGGCATCGTCGGCGCCGCCCTTGAGGCCGATCAGCTCCAGCTTGTACGGCTCGTGGGCCAGCTCGGCCCGGGCCTCGTCGTCGGTGACCACCCGGCGGCGGAAGGTCTGGCCCTCCTTGACGATCCGCTGCATCACCTTGTCGAGGGCCTTCAGGTCCTCCGGGGTGAACGGGGTCTCGACGTCGAAGTCGTAGTAGAAGCCGTCCCGGATCGGCGGCCCGATACCGAGCTTGGCCTCCTTGAACACCTCCTGCACGGCCTGCGCCAGCACGTGCGCGCCGGAGTGGCGCAGCACGGCCAGGCCCTCCGGGTCCTCGGCGGTGACCGGCTCGACGACGTCACCGGCGTGAAGTTCGTGGCTCAGGTCGCGCAGCTCGCCGTTGACCCGGACCACGATGACGGCCCGGTCGTCGGTGAACAGGTCGGCCGCCGTCGTCCCGGCCGCCAGTTCACGGGGCGAACCGGAAACGGACACGGTGAGTTCGGCTGACACGGTGGTTGCTCCCTGATCGCTGTCGGCCCGGTTCGTCCGCCGGGCCCTGGGTGGTGCTGGTCCCGATGTTACCGAGCAGCCGGTGCCCCCCGCTCCAGGGTTTCCGCCGTGTCCGCCGCGTTCCGGGTCGAGTCGACCGGGTCAGCCGGCCGGGACCGGATCCTGGATCGGCTGGGCCCCCGGACGGCTGCGCAGGACGGCGAGCTGGACGGCGGCGAGAGCGGCCACGGCCAGCGGCCCCAGGACGGCCAGGAACAGGTGCCCGGTGGTCACCGGGCTCGGGTCGAAGGTCAAGTAGAACGAGCCCAGGGCCCAGACGTGCACCACCCCGGCCCCGGCCCAGCCGAGCCAGACCAGGGCCTGGCGGGGGTCGTCGTCCCGGGTGGCGAGCAGGAGCACCCCACCGATCACGAGCCCGGCGTTGTACAGGTTGCCCGGTAGGCCGAGGTCGGGCAGGAAGTCACGGCCGAACAGCTGGCCCTCGACCGAGGCGACCAGCAGCGCGACCAGGGCGATCACCGGCACCCGGCCTCGGTCCGGCCGGCCCCGCCAGCCGCCGACCAGTAGCAATGCCCCGCCGAACAACGAGACAACCCCGGCCAGCAGAGTGAACCACCAGCCCGCGCCGAGCGGCTCGCCCGGGAACTTGGCCGCCGACCAGGTCGAGTAGAGGCCGATCGCGATCAGCCAGCTGGACGCTCCCCGCAGGCCGAGCACGAAGTCACGATTGCGGGGGCCCTGCAGCACGATCGCGATCACCGCCGCGACTGCGCAGACCAGCTCGACCAGCTCGGTGCTGAACCCTCGGACCACCCCGAGGTCGGACGACTGCCCCGCGCTGTAGGGCAGCGCATACCCCAGCCAGCCGGCCGGTCCGGCCAGGGCGATCAGGGCCAGGGCCACGGTCGAGAACCAGTCGATCGGCGGCCGGGACGAAGGTACGGGTGCCGGGGCCCAGGTGTGAGCGTTGACCAGGCCCCGGTTCGTCGGCAGGCCCGGGCTGTACTCGGGCGCGAGGGCTACGTGGGTGACCGGTGTGTCTTGGGTGACCGGTGTGTCTTGGGTGACCGGTACGGGATCGGCCACCGGGACCGGAGTCGTCACGGCGGTCGGCGCCGGTGTCGTGACGGGAGCCGCGGTGGTCACCGCTGCGGTGGATGCGACGTCCTCGACCTCGTAACCGTCGATCCGCACCCGCACCAGCCGCCAGCGCCGATCGGCGGCCCGCCAGGCCGCCAGGAAGGTTCGCACCCCGGCGACCGACTCGGGAGTGGCCAGCCCCTGCACCGAGAACGCGAGCAGCGCACTGCCCTTCCAGGCCTCCAGGTCGAAGCCGGCCTCGGCCGGATCGGCCGGTTCCACGCGGCTGGCCCCACGCTCGAGCAGGTCCTCGCGCAGCTGCGCGCCGAGCGACTCCACCGCCGACGCCGCCTCGGGACCGACCTGGGTCACTGACAGATCGATCAGCACCCGGCCCGAATTCGGCCCCGCGATCGGCTCAGCCATGTCGCCCCCTGCTCCAGCCTCGGCTCCGGCACCCCCGAGCCGCAGGTCAGGGCCGTTAGAGGGATGACTCAGTCAACGATTTCGGCCGGGAAAGACCGATTTGGAGGCACTCTATCGTGTGGATCAACGGTTCCGTGTTGATCAATGGCATTGTGTTGGATCAACGACGGGGCCGGCGAGCGGCCAGCGGCGGGCTGTCCGTTCCGGTACCGGCGCCCATCGCCGTCACCAGCTCACCCAGCGCCTGACGGGACGACGTGAACGGGCTCCAGCCGAGCTTGCGGATCCGCCCGGTGTCCATGATCGGGCAGTTGGCGGCCAGGTCGATCCAGCCCGGATCGGTCGGCTGCAGTCGAGCCGTCCAGGTCAGGGCGGCCACGGCTCGCAGCACCGAGGTGGGTAGGGCCACGGCCCGGCCGGCGCCGAGCGCCCGGGCCAGGTCGTCCGGGGTCAGCACCGGCTCGGCGGCGACGTTGAAGGCCCCACCGTGCCGGCCCCGGATCAGCACCCAGTAGGCCTCGGCCAGATCGGCGGCGTGCACGGCCGGGATGACGAACTCTCGCGGCAGCGGCAGCACCGGCAACCGCAGCCGGCCGAGCAGCCGGGCCGGCACCAGCGGACCGAAGAAGTAGCGGGTGATCTCGCTGCCGGCCACGGCCTGGAACACCAGCCCGGGCCGGACCCGGGTGACGATCAGGTCCGGGTTGGCTGCCTCCACCGCGTCCAGGCCGCGCTCGAGAGCCGACTTGTGCCGGCTGTAGGGCGAGGAGTGGATCCCTCCGGTCGGCCAGCTCTCGGCGACCGGGCTGTCCTTCGGGCCGGGGCTGTACGCGCCGACCGAGCTGGCCACCACCAGTTGCGGCACGCCCGCCGCGATCGCCGCCTCGCTGACGTGCCGGCTGCCGTCCACGTTGACCCGGCGCATGGCCGGCTCGTCGTGGCTGGGCTGAATCCGCCAGGCCAGGTGGACCACGGCATCGGCCCCGGTGAAGGCCTCGACCAGCAACCGGACCGAGGCAGGCCGGGCGATGTCGACCTCACGCCACTCGACCCCGTTGTAGGGGGCCACCCCGATGTCGGGACGCCGCCGCGACAGCCCGACGATCGACGTCACCTCCGGGGCGTCCTTGAGCCGGCGCAGCAGAGCGGTACCCACGTTGCCGGTCGCGCCGGTCACGACGATTCTCACTGCACCATCGGACCACGACCGGGCCGCTCTCGCCCGTCAGGCAGGGCCGCTGACGGCCCAGGTCCCGACCGGCCGGCTGTGGTCCGGAGCCCACAGGACACGCCCCTTGCCGACATTCCGGAACGCGACGTCGAGGGTCGTGCTCTGCCCGGCCTCCAGATGCACCCGGTGGCCGGCGCCGACCCGGATGCCGTCCTTGCCCTTCATGTCCTCCCAGCCCAGCTGGTCGGGATTGACGTCGAAGCCCCGGACGGCGGTGATCGTGACCCTCAGGTGCCCGGGGCCGTGCGCCCGGGCCGGGTCGAAGGTGGTGCCGTCCAGGGTGAGCGTGGCCACCTTCCGACCGGCCCGGGTCGCGGTCACGGTGTCGCCCTCCTGGGCGTATGACAGACCCGCCGCGTCGGCGTCCGGCCGGGCCTGGATCGTTCCGGCGGCCGTGACCGTCCAGACGGCCGCGGGCGCGTCCCGGTTCGGGGCCCAGACGATCGCCCCGGCGCCGACCTCGTGGAAGCTGATGACGGCGTCCTGCGGGCCAGGACCGGAAATGGTGATCACCTGCTTCGGGTCGACCGGGGCCGTGTCCTCACCGGAGCTGTCCTCCCAGATGAACTGACCGGCCTCGAGGCGGAACCCGTCCACCGCGGTCACGGTCAGCGTGAGCCGGCCGACACCTCCCGCCAGGGTGGGCCCGTGCAGCACGATCGTGGCCACCGCCTGGTCGGACCGGTACGCCGTCACGGTGTCGCCCTGCTGCACGTAGCCCAGACCGGGATCGCTCGCCCGGGTCACCGGCCCGTGCGGTGCCGAGGTGGCCGGCGGGACCACGGTGACCCGGTCGCGCCCGGGCAGGTTCAGCGTCACCACGGTTCCGATCACCACCACGGCCGCCGCCGCCGCGAGGGCGTTCACCGCCGTGCGCCGCTGCCGGCGCCGGCGCCCGCCGCGAACGGCGGCGTCCAGGTCGAAAGGCGGCATCCCGTCGGGGAACTGCGCGTCGTCCAGTTGCTTGAGCCGTTCGGACAGCCGGACCGGCTGCCCCGGCGCCGGGGGGATCATCGCCTACCTCCAGGAGTGATGTCGGGAACGGACCGGGACCACGACGATCGGCCGGGAACGCGGCCAGCGGCCTCGGCCCCGCCGTTCTCAGCGCCGCCGTTCTCAGCGCCGCCGTTCTCAGCGCCGTCGTCGAGGAAGTTCTCGCCGAGAATCCGCCGCAGCCTGGCCACGGCGTCCGAGCTCTGCCGTTTGACCGTGCCGGCGGCGATGCCCAGCACCGCGGCCACCTCGTCGACCGGGCGGTCCTCGACGTACCGCATGACGACGATGGCTCGCTGCTTGAGACTGAGGCCGGCCAGGGCCCGGGCCAGGTCCAGGCCGAGGACCGCGCCCGGGCCGCTGTCGTGACCGACGTCCGGCAGTTCGTCGGTGCTGTGCTCACGCCGCCACGGCCGGCGGCTCTCGCTGACCGCCAGGCGGACCAGCACGGTCCGCAGGTAGGCCCCGGGATCGGTGACGCCGTGGACCCGGGGCCAGGCGACATACATCCGTTCCAGCGACCCCTGGACCAGGTCGTCGGCGCGGTGCGGATCCCGGGCCACGGCCAGCGCGAACCGCCGCAGCCGCGGCAACTCCGCCTCGGCCATGGCCCGGAAGCGCTCCTCGAGATCCTTCGTCATCACCCTCGTCCCTCAGCGAACATCATGGCCAGCCCCGCCGGTCGAACCGATCCAGCCCATCGAGCCGGTTCAGCCGAGCGGGATCGACCAGTCGCCCGCCGCGGCCTCAGTGCCTGCCGGCACCCAGGCCACGTCGCCCTTGCCCACGTGCCGGTACTTGAGGACGACGCTGCGGTGCTCGCCCGCCGCGACCGTGACCACCCGGTGCCGATGGGCCGGCAGGTGGTCGGCCCCGTCCGGGTCCTCCCAGAGGAACGCGCCGGCGACGAAACTGAACTTCTCGGTGGCGGTGGCCTCGATCTTGAGCTTGCCGGTGGCGCTGTTCCAGGTGGCCGAGGCCAGGGCGAGAGTGGCCACCGCGTCGCCGTGCCGGTAGACGGTGACCGTGCGGTCGGCCTGGGTGTAGCAGACCGACCGGCCGGCCGAGCCCGGCCCGGTGACCTTGCCGCTGCCCTTGACCTTCCAGATCCCGGCCACGTCGTCCGAGCCCGGGGCCCAGACGATGGCTCCGCGGCCGACCTTGCGGTAGTCGACGACCACGGTTCGGGGCTGGCCCGCCTCGACGGTGAACTTCTGGTTCGGGTCCACCGGCAGGGTGTCGGCCCCGGAGGTGTCCTCCCAGATGAACTCCCCGGAGGTGAAGCTGAACTTCTCCTCCGCCGACACGCTCAGCTCCAGCTGCCCGTTGTGGTCGGCGTAGGTGGCGGAGGTGACCCTGAGCGTGCCGATCGCGGCGCCGCCCCGGTACATCGTGACCGTCTTGCCGGCCTGGGTGTAGCAGATCGAGCTACTGGTCGAGGCCGTGGGGGCGTGGGTGGCCGTGACGGCGCGGGTGGCCGTGACGGTGTCGGCGGCGGCCGGGCCGGGTGCGGTGAGCAGGGCCACAGCGGCCAGGGCACCGGCGGCGGTGAGCGCCGTCGTCCCGGCAGCAAGGATCTTGTTCATCAGTTCTCCGTAGGTTCGTCGTGACGCACAGTGCAGAGCGTGCGCCGCCCGGTGGTGGCCAGGAACCGGTCGGCGTCATCGGGCAGACGCGACGACCACCGGTCGCGGTTGTGTCGGTGGCGAACTTTCCTCGACATGTGCGGGCCCACATAGGGGGCTAAGGCTTTCCACAGGCAGGCACTGGCTCAATGAGGAGCTGTGGCTACCATCCTGACCGCTACCCCGGCTCCGGCCGACGTGAAAGATCCACCGCAGAAAGCTTCTCGTCCGCCCCGGCCCGGCCGGCGGTTCGGCGACCTGGCCCTGATACTGGTCGCGCTGGCCTATGCCGTGAGCCAGCTTCAGCTGCAGCGGCTGAAACTCGGCTGGGACGAGACGATCTACCTCAGCCAGGTGTCGAAAACCGTTCCGGCGGCGTTCTTCAGCGCGCCCCGGGCGCGCGGCATCACCTGGCTGGCCGAGCCGCTGGCCGCGGTCAGCTCCTCCGTTCCGGCGCTGCGGCTCTATCTCACGGTACTGTCGGGCGCCGCGCTGTATCTGGCCTTTCGGGTCTGGTTCAGGGTTCTGCCGACCCCGGCGGTGGTGATCGCGGCCGGCTTGTTCGGCGGGCTGTGGATCACCCGGTTCTACGGCGCCGAGCTGATGCCCAACCTCTGGGTCGGCTTCGCCCTGGTCGCGGCGGTCGGCGGATTCCTGAGGCTGACCCGGGCCCGGTTCGACGCGCTGGGACTGCTGGCGCTGCCGCTCGGGCTGGCCGGGGCCGCGCTGATGCGGCCCAGTGACGCCGCCTGGGCCGTGTTCCCGCTGCTGGTGGTCACGGCCGTCGTCCCCGCGTGGCGGCGCAACTGGCCGATCTACCTGCTCACCCTGACCGGTTCACTCCTCGGCGCGCTGCCCTGGGTGATCGAGGCCGAACACCGGTTCGGCGGCGTGGCCGCCCGGCTGCGGACGGCCGGGGCCATTCAGGGCGGCCTCGGCTGGCACCCGCAGGTGTTGCTGCAGCACTGGCAGACCCTGGACGGGCCGCTGCTCTGCCGGCCCTGCTCGCCACCGTCGTCGCCGCCGGTGGACACCGCCTGGTTCCTGCTCCTGCTGCCACTGGCGGTGCTGGCGGTGTTCGCGGCCCGGCGGCTCACCAGAGCGTATGGAGGGTCCAGGGGATCAGCCACGGTCGTGGTTCCGGCTCTGGTCGGGTTCAGCCTGGCCGTCCCCTACCTGCTGCTGGTGAACTACTCGGCCCCCCGGTTCCTGCTGCCCGCCTTCGCCCTGCTGAGCCTGCCCGCCGGGCTGAGCCTGTGGTGGCTGCTGAGCGCCACCCCCGGACGGGCCCGCCGGTACGCCGTCGCCGGCGTCGTTGCCCTGGCCCTGTCGGCGCAGTTGCTCAGTCAGCAGCAGATCCTCACCGGACAGGTCTCCACCACCGCCCGGTCCACCCGGGCCTACACCGCGATCGCGACCGGCCTGCACCGGGTCGGGGTGCAGGCGCCCTGCGTGCTCAGCGGATACCGCTCCCCCCAGCTGGCCTTCTACGCCGGCTGCGGCTCCCGCAACGTCACCGGCCACGACGCCTCGATCAGCTCCGGACAACTGGTGGCGCTGGGCCGGCACACGATGGTCGCGGTCATCGTCCGGCCCGGTCTGCGGCCGCCGCATTTCGCCAAGCACTGGCAGCGCCACGAACTGCCGGCCGGCCCCGGCCAGAATTCCTGGGCCGCGTACCTCGAGCCCCGCACAGCGACCTGACCACCGACCTGATCAAAGACCAGATCGACGCGCCATCTCGGGGGACGGCCCGGCCCATCCCCCGCTAGCATGCCGGACGGCCCAGAAACGCCAAGCCGCATCCGGGAGGCCGTGGTGGTCCAACGAGCACTGCTGATATTGCTGGTCGTCTTCATCATCTACGCAGTGGTCAACGACCCCACCCAGTCCGCCGATTTCACGGCGAACATCTGGGACCACGTCAAGGACGGCCTGAGCTCCATCGGCACGTTCTTCGATGCCCTGCTCAACTGAACCCGACCGACAATTCTGGTTCTGCCGCAACGCTTTCGGTGCGTGTTTCAGCAGCCCGCCAGTCAGCAGCCCGCCAGTCGGCGGCCCGCCTCCCCGGGCGTGGCCGCAGGCGGGTCGAACGGAATGACGACGTCCAGCACACCCTCGCGACCCATCGCGGTGAGGATCGCCCCACCACGATCCAGTGCGCTCACGCTCACCGCAGTGCAGCCGAGCGCTCCCTGCTCGCGAACCAGGGCCAGCAGCAGATCCTGGTGGCACTCCTGCAGGTGGCGGATCGCGTCCGGCCCGTAGGCCACCCACAGATCGGCCTCGGCCGTCTCGAACCGGCCGTGATCGACCGGTTCGGGCGCGCGTGCCCCGGGCGAACTGGTCCAGACGCTGAGGACCCGGATCGGCGCCACCCGTAACCGGACCACCTCCATCAGGTCGCGGGCGGTGGCGTCCATGCACTCGCGGTGCTCCTCGAGCACCTCGGCCACCCGCCGAACCGAGGACGGGTAGATCCAGTCGCCCACCTCGCCGACGGCGTGCAGTTCGCCCAACCGGTCACCGAGCCCTTCGGCGACCACCAGGACCCGGCCCGCCGGCCGCGCCTCGCCGGCGAAGCTGACCAGGTACGGCACGGCGTCCACCTCGACGAACCCGAAGACCACCGGGGTCGAGGCCGGCGACGGAGGCTGCGGGCCGAGCGGCACCGCCCCGAGTTCGCTCACCAGCAACTGGTGGGTGCCGCGCAGGATGCTGCGGGCCCGCACATCGGGCGACAACTCGCCGGGTGCCGGCGGGTCGCCGGCGTCCCGGGCCGGGTGAATGCTCACGACTCGCACCTCCACTGGACTTGAGTTAGGTAAGGCTACCCTAATCAAATCCGGTAGACGAGCCTCGCCTCAGGGGACCCGCTCCAGCTCGGCCGCGACGGCTCGCGTCTCGTCGCTGAACGGCATCGGCCGCAGCGTGCGCGGGTCGAGGTTGACGTTGACCCGCCGCCCCTCGGCATGAACGACGGAGCGGTCGGTGGACAGAATCTGAAAACCGTAGGCGACGCTGGTCCGCCCGATCCGGTCGATCCAGATGTCGACCAGCGGTGTGGTCGCCCCGGCGATCGGCACGTTGAAGGTCACCGCGTACTCCTTGACCACCAGGAAGACGTCGGGGAAGGCCGAGGTGGCCGGGTCGGGCGTCCAGCCCTTGCTCAGCCAGAATCCGGACATGGCCCGCTCCACCAGCAGCGCGTAGCGAGAGTTGTGCAGCAGGCCCATCACGTCCAGGTCGTCGAAATGCACCTGGACGGGCTCGGTGTGGCCGAAAGTCGGGCCGAGAGGCATGTCAGTTCTCCGGTAGCAGCTGGGGATCGGGACAGAGCGAACGAAGCCGGCCGAGCACGGCTCGGCGGGACAGCGCCCCGGAGGCGTCGTCGTCGAGCAGGCGCGACCGGGTGACCACCGCCGTCCCGAGAGCGTCCAACTCAAAAGCCAACTGGGGGACGTCGGTGCCCGCTTCGAGCTCGCCGAGCGCCACCGCCTCGGTGGCCAACCGCTCGACCAGGCCGATCCAGGCCCGGGCCACCTCGGCCACCCGGGCCCGCACCGGGCCGGGCCGGTCGTCGAACTCGGACTGGGCCGCGAAGAAGAAGCACCCCCCGGGCAGCACCCCGGCGGAGTAGAACCGCAACCGGGACTCGTGCAGGGCGAACAGCCGGCGAACCCCTCGCGGCCGGGCCAGGGCCGGTGCGACCACGTGCTCGATCCACAGCTGCTCGGCCCAGGCCACGGCGTCCAGCTGTAGTTGCTCCTTGCTCTGCCAGTGCGCGAAAAAGCCGGACTTGCTCAGCCCGGTGGCTCCCGCCAGCCGGCCGAGGGTCAGCCCCTCGAGCCCGTCGACCGAGGCCAGGGCGACCGCCTGCTCCAGGATCGCGTCGCGGCTGCGCTGCCCTCGGACCTTGCGGCCGTCCACCTCGGTCATGATGGTCAAAGTATATGACCGATCGGTCGTTCACCTAATTTTGCGCGGCCACCCGGTCGCGGGCTTGCCTTCAAGCGCTTGAGGCCTGCCAGGCTGACCGCATGAGCGCGTTGAGCATCCAGGACGTGTCCCGGCGCAGCGGGCTGAGCGAGCCCACGCTGCGCTACTACGAGCAGGTCGGCCTGCTCGGGCCGATCGACCGGGACGAGAACAGCGGGTACCGCCGGTACGGGCCGGACGACCTGCACATGATCGAGACGCTGGCCTGCCTGCGGGCGGTCGGCCTGAGCATCGACGACATGCGCACCTACCAGACCAATCTCGCCGATCGGCAGACCACGGCGGGCGAGCAGCGCGACCTGCTGCTGCGGCACGCCGACCGGATCGAGACCGAGATCGCCGCTCAGCAGGTCCGCCTCCTCTACCTGCGCGAGAAGGCCACCCTGTGGGACACCCGTGATCGAGGCGACACCGCGGCCGAGGCCGAGGCCACCCGGCGAGCGATCGACGCCGCCCTCGCCCTGCGGGCCACGGCATGAGCCCGGTCCTGGTCACCGGCGGATCCGGCTACCTCGGCACGCAGTTGATCGCCGCCCTGCTGCGAACCGGCCGGCCTGTACGGACCACCGTGCGCACGATCGCCCGCGAGGCCGAACTGCGTGCGGCGGTGCGCCGCGGCGGCGCCGACGACGCCGGCCTGGAGATCGTCGCGGCCGACCTGAACGCCGACGACGGCTGGGCCGCGGCCACCGCCGGCTGCGAGGAGATCCATCACGTCGCCTCCCCGTTCCCGCCGACTCAACCCCAGGATCCGGACGAGCTGATCGTGCCGGCCCGCGAAGGAGCACTGCGAGTGCTGCGAGCCGGGCGGTCCGCCGGAGCCCGGCGCGTCGTCCTGACCTCGTCGTTCGCCGCGATCGGGTACTCCCCCAAGGCGGTTCCCGAGTTCACCGAGGCCGACTGGACCGACCCGGACACGCCCGGCCTGGCCCCGTACCCGCGCTCCAAGGCCCTCGCCGAGCGCGCGGCCTGGGACCTGATCGAGCGCGAGGGCGGCGGCACCGAGCTGGTCGTCGTCAACCCGACCTTCATTCTCGGGCCGACCCTCACCACCGGCCTCGGCTCCTCGATGCAGCTGATCAAGTCGATGCTCGAGGGCACGATGAGCGTCGCTCCCCGGGCTCGGTTCGGCATCGCCGACGTCCGCGACGTGGCCGACCTGCACCTGAGGGCGATGGCTGCCCCCGAGGCGGCGGGCCAGCGGTACCTGGCCCTGGCCGACGGCCCGACGACCAGCTTCCTCGAGGTGGCGCGGACGCTGCGCCGCCGGCTCGGCCCACTGGCGGCGCAGGTGCCCACCGAGGAGGCCCCGGGACCCGAACTGGCCCGGCCGATCATCCACAACGACCGGGCCCGGGCCGAGCTCGGATGGCGCCCGCGGCCGGTCGAGACCACGATCGTGCAATCCGCCGAGAGCCTGCGCGACCTCGGCCTGCTCACGCTCGAATGACGGCCGGGCCGGCGTGAATCAGCCGGGCCCGAGGAACGGCTGGTACATCATCCGAGCCTGGTTCACGGCCACGAGCTCGTCGTCGAGCTGGGCCCCGGACGGGTTGAGCACCCTCCGCCGCAGCACGTTGTGACGAGTGAAGACGCCGGGCGCCGAGTTGGTCATCACGTGACCGGACTCGTAGACCTGATAGCTGGTCAGCATCGGCGCGTCGGCCGTCCAGGCGCCGTGCAGATCAGTGTCGTCGAGGTGCAGGCCGAGGCGGAACGTGGTGCTGGTCGAGTTGACCAGCTGCAGGTCGAGCATCGGCCAGGCACAGGTGGCGCCGCTGCCGAACGGCTGGGTCCGGCCGACGTCCGGGAAGACGTCGTAACTGTGCCGCCATCTCTCGGCGACGGTCAGCGGCGTGTGCAGGCTCATCCAGTAGATCAGGTTGGTCAGCTGGCACAGCCCACCACCAACCCCGGCCCCGACCTGGCCGTGACTGAGCACCACGCCGTCCAGGTAGCCCCGCCGGGCGGTTGCCTTGCGTACCTGCCACCAGAACGAGAACCGCTGGCCGGGGCCGAGAACCAGCCCGTCGAGCCGGCCCAGGGCCAACCCCAGGTTGACCACCTTGTTGCGCTGCAACTGCTGATCGACGCCGGCCAGACGGCGCAGCAACGGCGTCCGGTGGTCGATGACGGCGTGCCGGTACTCCTCGGCCGGGCCGTGCTCCAGCCGCAGGGCCGAACCGCAGCGCCGCCATTGCGCCTCCCGGCGCAGGCGGCGCACGGCCGGCCCGGCGAGCCGGCGGGCCGTCGAACCGACCGTGATGTCGCCCACTGTGTCTCCTGAACTCTTCGCGAAGTCTTGCTCGAGGTGCTGGCCGGGCCGGCCGGCCGCTCCGCTCGGCTCTACGCGGGCGGCCGCCCGTCAGGTTGCATCCGGTCAGGTTGCGTCAGGTCAGGTTGCGTCAGGTCAGGTTGCGTCCGGTGAGGTTGCGTCCGGTGGGACGGGACGGACGGTCGCGGCTCCGGCCCGGGCGCGGACGATGGCCTCCCGCTGCCAGCGGGGCATCACCGCGTCGACATCGTCGAATCCGTCCGGGGCCAGGGCGTTGACCGCGTCGATCACCCCTTCGGGGCCGCCCAGCCGGTTGGCCCGGACGATGGCCGTGGTCGCCGGCAACCGGGCCGACTCGTACCGGGCCAACGCCCTAGTCGGGTCGCCGGAGGAGGCCAGGGCGTCGGCGAGCTCCCGGGCGTCGATGATGGCCTGCGACGCGCCGTTGGACCCGACCGGGTACATCGGATGAGCGGCGTCGCCCAGCAGGGTCACCCGCCCGTCGGTCCAGCTCTCCAGCGGATCGCGGTCCGACATGGGGTACTCCCAGAACGGCTCGGTGCCCTCGATCAGGGCGGCCACGTCGACCTCGGGCACCTGGTAGCCCTCGATCTGTGGCTCGACGTCCGGCCAGTGCCCGGTGCGCGACCAGTCCTGACGGCCGATCGGCGTCCGGCCCGCCGGGCCCTTGCGCCCGACCACGGCCCAGTTGGTCAGCCGGGTGCCCGGCGTCTCACCGGCGCCGATCGGGTAGAGCACGACCTTGCTCACCGGGCCGCCGGCCACGATCATCGAGCGCCCGTCCAGAAAGACCGGCCAGTCGCGAGCCCCCCGCCAGAGGGTGAGCCCGTTCCACCGCGGCAGGCCCTCGTGCGGGCCGAGACGGCTGCGGACGTACGAGTGGATGCCGTCCGCGCCGATCAGCACGTCGCCGGTCGCGGGCCTGAGCTCGGTTCCGGAGCGATCCACGAACCGGGCCGTGACCGCTCGCTCGTCCTGCTCCAGATCGAACAGCCGGTGATCGACCCGGACGGCACCGTCCCCGAGCCGAGCCCGGACCGCAGCCAGCAGAACCCCTTGCAGCCGGCCGCGATGGATCGAGAACTGAGGCACCGGATGGCCGGCCGCGATCCCACGCGGTTCGCGCCAGATCTCCTGGCCGATCCGGTTGAGGTACCGGAGTTCACCGGTGCGGACGGCGACCTCGTCCAGCCGGTCGAGCAGGCCGATCCGGGCCAGTTCGGCGATCGCCTGGGGCAGGATGTTGATCCCCACCCCGAGCTCGCGGATCGACGACGCCTGCTCGTGGACCTGCACCTCGATACCCCGGTCGTGCAGCATCAGCGCGCAGGTCAGCCCGCCGATGCCGGATCCGGTGATCAACGCCTTCATGATCCGGCAGCCTACGCAGTCGAATCCGGCCAAGCATCACAATTCGATCAACCGTGGCCGCCGGCCCCGGTCAGAGGTTGCCGAAAGTCTTGATCCCGGCCTTCTTCAAGGCGGCGGTGCGCAGGGCCGGGCAGCCGCGGGAGAACGCGTCGTCGATCTCGTACCCGTCGGCGTGCTCCAGGCCGCCGTGATCCTCGAAGAACGACGACAGGCCGATGGTCAGCTGAGCCTGGGCCCCGATCTCGGTGTCCGGGACGGTCGGCAGGTTCTTCTTCAGCCAGGCGCAGGCCTCGGCATCGGTGTAGGGCGCCTTCGAGGAACTGCTCCCGGACGCCGCAGCGCTGTCGGACGCCGCACTGCCCTTGGACGCCGAACCGCCCGTTCCGGCCGAACCGGCCGGACTCGCGCTCGAGGATCCCCCGGCGCAGCCGGTCAGGGTGACGAGCGTGGCCGCGGCGGCCACCGTGACCAGGGCCGCGCGGATCGAGCGGCGGCCCCGGCCGGCCGGGGCCGCGGCGCTGGAGCCGGTGGTGTCGCTCGTCGAGGCGTTGATGCCCATGGTGGAATCTCCCTGCTCGGTGACCGACCCTCTGGCCGGGCTGTGACTCGAGTTTGGCGGGGTCACTCACCCGGCACATCGGGGATCCCCCCGCCGAACCCGAAAGCGCTTAGGGGGTTCCCCGCCTGGTTCTCAGCCGGGTTCGTCGCCGGACGACGGACCGGAACCGATTCGAGGTTTCGCCGGATCGCGATCCCATCACCACCTGGATCGGAGGCCAGGCCCATGGCCGGCCATCGATGTGGCGCAGTACCGCGAGCTCGCGAGCGTCCAGTCCGCTCGCGGTCAGGCCCCCGGGGGGGCCAGCACGTTGCGCTGCATGGCGGCGACGTCCTCGATCAGGCGCGACTGCAGCTCCACGGGCAGGTCGCAGCCTCCGCGGCTGACGGCCACCCAGCACCTGGGTGAACCGCTCCCCGGTGGCCTCCAACGCCACAGGACGGCTACGACCCCGAGCTCCACCGCCACCAGCACGTCGACGTCACCAACGCTGTCCACGATCAGGATGAAAGGATTTACGCCGGCCCCGGCCAGGGCCCGAGTCGGCCCATCACCTGGATGTTCAGCACCGGGGCCACGACCACCACGATCTCCCCGCCGATCAGGCGATCGGGATCCACCAGTTCCAGGTCGGGCCGGTGGGCCACGTGATCGGCCAGCCCGGCCCGGCTCAGCGGGTCCGGTGCCTGGATGGCCATCCTGATCGTGGTCGTCGCGGGGGCCACCGTGGAACCTTGTGCAGGTGAGCCTCGCGCTCGCGGGACCGCCCGGCCGATCGCGTCGTCGTCACGCAGGCACCCCCGCGAACCGTGCCCTGATCATCAGCACCATCGCTGCCAGAGGAACCATGTCGACCCCCTCCTCCTGCATCGGCCGTGCGCGCCGTATGACGCGCGTTCGGCTCTACAGGTCAGGGCGAGCGAGCGCGAACCGGAGGTTCAGCTTCTTGACCAAGGCGGTTCAGGTCACACTTGCGACCAGGTCGAGTCAAACTTCTCAGGCCATGGTCTGATTCAGTACTTAGACGAATAGCTCAGGCCAATAGCTTTTCGGTTCGTGAATTTACGGCGATTATCGGGTGACGGAGGGTGTGGTCGTCCGGCGGCCGGGGCCGGCCAGAATCGTGAGAATCGTTCGGCCACATCGGGATAGCCGACGTAGCTCTGACTCGTGTCGAAGGTGATGTCGTCTCGTTCCAGCATCTGGAAGACGCTCGGGTCCTGCTGCTCGGCGCGGGTCAGGCTCGTCGACCGGGAACGGGGTGCTGGAGTGGGTGAACTGGGCCAGGTTGGCCGTGGCCCGGGCCAGTTCTGTTGCGCCCAGCGCCGGATGGGCGCCGGTCGATCCGGGCGGGGCACCACAGCCGGTCAGCACCGCGAGCGCCGCCGGCAGGCCGGCCAGGACGGCGAGACGCCCGCCGGATGATGACCGTGACACGGTGACAACTCCTCGTTCCGGGGACGACCTGGCGCCAACCGCGCGGGCCGCCCGTCGGTGGTCCACCGGGCGCTGGGTGGATCAGGAGACCTGTCGCGAGATCAGCCCGGCCGCCGTCGCCCGGTTCACGGCATCGATCCGGGAGACCGCACCGAGCTTGTCGAAGATGTTGCGCAGATGGCGTTTCACCGTGCCCTCGGTGATCGAGAGCCGCCCGGCGATCTGCCGGTTGGTCATCGCCTGCGCCACCAGAGTCAACACCTCCCGTTCGCGCCCGGACAGCGGGTTGCGCACGCCGGCCGGCCGGCCGCCGACCGCCACCCGCGGCAGGGAGACCGTGACCAGTTCGCTGGAGACGTTGACCGCCCGGATCACCGCCGTCAGATCCTGCCTGCTCACCCCCTTGTGCAGGAAGGCCGCGGCGCCCAACCCGAGCATGCGCTCGACCAGCGGTTGCTCGTCGCACATGCTGAGGATGATGACCTTGGTCCGGGGTGAGGCCCGCAGCAACGCAGGCACGGTCGCCACCGGGTTGTTGCCGGGCATCATCACGTCCAGCAGCACCACGTCCGGTCGCAACCGGCCGGCGTGCCGAACCGCGGTCTCCGCGTCGCCGGCGTCGCCCACCACCCGGAAGCCCGGCTCGGCCAGCAGGACGCCGCAGATCGCGTCCCGGAGCAATTTGTGGTCGTCGACCACCAGGATTCTTATCCCGGATTCGGTGGCCTGCAGTGAACTACCGGACAGCAACATCGCTGCCTTCTGGTCGCCGGGCACTCGTCAGGCTGAGCAGGAGGTCCCACCGGGTGCCTGCGCCCGGTCGAGTGGCGAGCCGTAGCTCACCGCCCAGCACCTCGGCTCGTTCGCGCATGCACACCAGGCCGGTGGCGGTGGCCGCCACGTCGTCGGGGTCGAAACCCAGCCCGTCATCGGCCAGCATCGCGTGCACCTGACGGCCACACACGATCAGCCGGACCTGAGCGGACCGGGCGTGCGAATGAGAGAAGACGTTGCGCAACCCCTCCCGCAGCATCAGGAAGAGCTCCTCTCGCTGCTGGTTGCTGAGCCGCTGCTCGTCACCGTGAACCTGGACGTCCACCTCCATCTGCTCAGGGGCGAAATCGGCCACGAACGAGCGCAGCGCCCCGGCGACACTGTCGGTCGGGCTGTCCAGCCGCAAACTTGAGGCCAGGCGGCGGGTTTCCAGCAAGACCGAGGTCAGCAGTGCGCGGGCGGCCTCGAGCTCCTGGCCGAGCACGGCACCGTCGGCCTCACTGCGGATCTCGTGCAGGTCCAGATAGCGCAGCACCAGGCTGATGTTGTTCCCGACCAGGTCATGTACCTGGCGGGCCAAACGCCGACGGTCGTCGGGACCGTCCGGCAGCGGGCTCCCGAACGGCTCGTCCGTCGGCCCCGGCGGCGCCCAGACATCGGCGCCACGCGGCTGTGATCTGAGGCACGGCAATGACCCCATCCGAGCGACCAACGTGCTGAATCGCCTCATGTCTTCGCCCCCACATCGTTGATTGCGACAACAATTCGACCGTCCGGGACATCGAGGCCCCGTCCGTGTTGAAGGCGATCGACGTCCGCTCCGGAACGACGATGTTCTGATGCGCTCGGATCGCCCTGCCTCGCCACGGCCTGCTGCCAGGCCGCATCAGCGTTCGCACAGCGCGCTCCCCACGCGACGGGCGACCCTCGTACCGCCTACGCGCGCACGGCACCGTGCCCCAATTGCGCCACTTGAGCGAATTGAGTAGCTCGAGCCACAGTACAAGACGAGTTGGGTACCTTCCGGTAACTCTGAACGGACCGCCCTGCGCACGTCACTCCGAATGCGCACGTCACTCGGAATGCGTGCCTGGTCTCCGGGCTCCGTCGGCCGTACCCTCGCGGGCGATTCGCAAGCCGCCCACGCGTGGTCCCGCGAGCATGTTCCGGCCGGCCCCACCAATGTAACTTTCGGCCTGGATGGCGATCTCGATAGAGGCAATGCGGCCTTCGCGGGCGCCGACGGCGTTACGTTCATTCAGCGGGAGAGCGTTGACTCCTCGCCCCGGAAACTCACATCCAGCAGGTGGATGTCGTCCTGTCAGCCCAGCGCACCGAGGGAGTACAGCCGTGAATTCCATGACCCAAAGCCTGATCAACATGCTGATCAGCGAATTCGAGGTCAACCCCACAGATCTCCGACCCGACGTCACATTCGACGAACTGGGAGTCGACTCGCTGGTCCTCATCGAGATGGCCGTAGCCATCGAGCGCGACTCCGGCATCGCCGTGGGCGACGGATTGTTGACCTCGGAACAGACGATCGAGCAGTCCGCCGCCGTTCTTGAGTCGGCCGGGGTGCGGCTCTGACCCAAGGCCCCACCCGGGGGGCCGCCGAAGCGCACTCTGCTGCCTAAGATGGCCCCCCGTCAAGGAACTCGTCGTCCAGTTCGTCGTCGGTGCTGTTCAAAAAGGCCTCCATCACCGCCGGGCCGTGCCGTTCGGCCCACACGACCAGCACATCGGTGGCCGGCAACAGCGAGTGGCCGAGGTCGGTGAGGGTGTACTCCACCCGGCGTGGAACTCCGCCGAAGTCGACCCGGGTGACGAGGCCGTACTGCATGAGCCGGCGCAGGTTCTGAGTGAGCACCTTCGAACTGATGCCGCCGATCAGCTTCTGCAGTTCTCCGTGCCGCCAGCCTTGCCGGCCCAGCGCACGCAGCACCACCACGCTCCACTTGCTGGAGATCAGATCGAGTGTCAGCCGGACCGGGCAGTCGGCCAAGAAGTCCTCACCCGGAACCAGGGGCGACAGCTCAGTAGGTCTGGTGGACATTTCACCTCAGTCGACGCCGCTCACGATTTGAGCCAGCTTACGTGAGTGGCACCGCTTGATGGCAACAATAGTGTGAATATTCGGTTCGCCCGATTGTTCCGCTAGCAATAGTTTCGGCTTCAGCCATATTGACGAGAGACGTCGCAGACGCCGGACAATGAGCCACAGGATGACTTGGCTCACTGTCCGACGTCTCGATCGTGCTATCTCGATCTTGTGTTTGCGATGTCTGCCCGGTGCCGGTCGGCCTGGGTCACTGAGCCAAGAAGTTCTCCAGCATCGTCACCAGAGCGATCGGCGTCTCGGCCATCGGGTAGTGCCCGGCGTTGCCGATCACCTTGAGCTCACTCTTCGGGTAGTGCTTCATCCACGTCTCGTTCATGGCGTCCGCCGTCACCGCCGGGTCGTGCTCCCCGACGATCACCAGCGTCGAGACGTCGGCCCCCGTGACCCGCGCGGAGAAGTCGGTGGTGCGGAACGAGTCCAGGTATCCGCGGAACGCCACCGGGCCCACGGCATCCATCGACTTGTCGGCCCAGGCATCGACCCACTTGGGGGTCAGCCGGTTGCCGGTGGTCATGTCGATGATCATCCGCCGGTTGGCTCGCTGGTGAGCGGCGTCGGCGAAGAGCGGGAAGTCGGAGTCCGGGATCGGCATGCCGTTGGCCGGCACCGGGCTGATCCCGACCAGCTTGCGCACCCGGTGCGGAGCCTTGAGGTAGACCTGCTGGATCGGCATTCCGCCGAGCGAGTGCCCGATCATCGAGAAGGTCGACCAGCCGAGACTGTCGGCCAGGGTCAGCACGTCCGAGGCGATCTCGTCGGTGCTGTAGGTGCCGGAGACATCGATCGCCTTACCGAAGCCTCGGGCGTCCATGAACGCGTAGCTGTACGCGCCGCCGTCCAGGTAGGGCCAGAGCGCCTCGAAGGTCTGGTGGTCACCGAACACCGAGTGCAGCACGATGACCTTGTGCTCTCCGTTGCCGACGACGTGGGCGGGCGGGACGTACTGGGTGGGGTCGGACACGATTTCCTCCAGAGGGTGGTCTTCGGAGCCGGCCGTCGTCTGAGGGCCGGCCACCAGCAGGACGTCGAGCTGGTGAAACAGTCGGTCGAGGTCGTCGTGATGGCCGTGCATGGTGATGTGCCCGTCCGGGCGGATCAGGTAGAAGCCGGGCCGGGCGCAGTGCATCTCCTGCCGGGTCCGCTCCCCCAGCTCCGCGAGCCGGCGGGCACTCTGGTTCGCCAACCGGCCCACGTCGACCACTCGGACCGAACCCGACCAGGGCCGGACCACCTGGCCGACCGCCGCGACCAGGCCGGCCCCGCCGGCCGCGGTGCCGGGTGAGACCAGCACGGTGAACTTGGCCGGATCGACGCCGCGGCCGGCCACGCCGAGGTCGACCGCCAGCGAGCGCGGGATCGCCGCGCCCTCCCGGGCCGACCGGCGGATCGCGGACCGGGCGCTGCACCAGTCGGTGGGCAGATCGCGCCGGCCACCACCGGGCTGTTCGTAGACCCAACGCCGGCCGGCGGCGATCGGGGCGTAGTAGCGGTTCAGCACCTTGGTGGCGTCGAGCGAGCGCATCGCCAGGTCGCGCAGGGTCACCTGCAGGCCGCGGTTCCACATCGCGGCCCGGGTCTGCAGATCGGTGTCGCGGACCACGGCGTCGGCCACGGCCGAGCGTTCCGGGGTGTAGCTCTTCAGCAGCTCCGGCCGGGCCTCACCTCGGATCACCGCGGCCAGCTTCCAGGCCAGGTTCTGGGCATCCTGCATACCGGTGTTCAGCCCCTGGCCCCCCATCGGGCTGTGCGCGTGCGCGGCGTCCCCGGCGATGAACACCCGGCCGAGCTGAAAGGTGCTGGCCCGGCGCCGATGCACCCGGAACGTCGTCACCCAGTCGGGCTCGATCAGGGTCAGCCCGCCCGGCCCCCGCAGGTCGACCAACCGCTGGAGGTCGGCGAGTTTGCCGTCCTCCAGGTCGGGCGGGGCGTTGGTGAAGAACCGGAACAGGTTGTACGGCTGCGGGACGACGGCCAAGACGCCGGCCCGGGACTGGTAGTAGTGGATCTCGTCGGAGTCCAGCGGGTCGCCGGCGATCCGGGTGTCCCCGATCAGGAACCGGTTCTCGTAGGTGGCTCCGGTGTACTCGATGCCGAGCTGGCTGCGCACCGCGCTGGCCGCGCCGTCCGCACCGATCACAAAGGGCACGGTGCAGCGTTCGACCCGGCCGTCCGGGTGCTCCAGCACGGCGGTCACGGCCGTGCCCGGGACGATCGCCCCGCTGAAGTCCAGGCCGGTCAGGCTGAGCAACCGGACGTTGCGCTCGATGCTGCCGCCCAGCCCCTTCAGGCCGGCCGTGAGAATCTCCTCCGAGTGCCGTTGCGGCAGACAGTAGGGCGCCATCTCGTCGGACAGCTGCATCCGCGAAACTTGCCGCTTCTCGGAGTAGTACGTCATCTGGCGCAGCTTGACGGCGATGTCGTTCACGGCGCCCGACAGGCCCAGATCCTCGAAGATGTCCAGGGTTCTGGGCCAGACCAGCATGGCCTTGGAGTGAACACTGGCCTGCCCTCCGGCATCGATCAGCCGGACCGAGACGCCTCGCCTGAGCAACTCGCAGGCCGCGGTCAGGCCGGTCGGCCCGGCGCCCACGATCAGCACCTCGTAGTCGTCGGCAACCATGAGTATCTCCTCTCCTGAAACGGTTGGAAGATCGGCAGATCAGGTGGACTGATCACGGTTCACCGGGAACCGCAGCTCCAGCTCGGCCGACGAGATCGAGGCGCCCTCCTGGGACAACTGCAACCGCAGTGAGGTGGACATCGTGTCGCCCACCCGGGCCGGCTCGGTCATCTCCAGAACTGTTGCCGTGGTCGCTAGTTCAAGCTCGCCGAATTGGGCGTAACGAGTCCTGCAGCGATGCAGCACGGCTCGGACCGGGTTCAGGGCGTGAGCCTGGGCGGCCGCGAGAACGGCGATCTGCCGGTACGCCTCGAGCATCACCATCCCGGGGACGTGGTCCTGCGGGTGGTCGAACATGCTCGGGTGGGCCGGATCGATCACCAACGGGGCGGAGGTGCCCTCCGGCGTCGAGCGCAACGCACCGATCACCACGTTGTCCGGGTCGAGGCGGCCGATGCGGATCGGGTCCACCGAACGCTCGACGCCGTATCGCGGCCGGTGCTCACGAGTGTCCGCGAGGGCGGGCAGGTCGAGCCGCGCCCGGGCCCGGTCGCGGACCAACTCGTAGATCGGTGGCTGATGGAAGGCCAGGGTGACGCCGGCGGTGGCGATCGCCCGGTTGTCCAGGATGAACCGGGCGGTCAAGCCCAGTGCCGTGACTCTGCTGCCGCGAGTCCTGCGGTCGACGACCCGGACGTCGAGCACCAGTTCGGCCGGGGACTCGCCGATCCGCAGGTCCGCGCCGTCGGTCAGTTCGACGTGGATGTCGCTGAGCACGAATTTGTGCTCTCGGGGAACGTCGTAGAAGTCGTGCGAGATCAGCAGGCCCGCCTGCCGGGTCACTTCCATCAGGAGCAGCGGGTCGAACTGCCGCGGGCGCTGGAGGCTGTCTCCGAAGTAGGCGTGCGCGCGGGGCAGCTGCGCCCCGCAGACGAAATAGTCGTCGGCCGCCCGCACCGCGTCGGTGATGAAGACCTCGCCGAGCGCGACCCGGTGAACGCGATGCCGGGCGACACAGGAATCGAAGGACGGCGCCGGCAGCACCTTCTGGGCGACGTCCCCGTGCGGCCGGTGGATCACGGCACGAAGGCCAGAGCGATCGCGTAACTGTCCTCGTGCATGTGGTATCGGTCGATCAACCCGTCGGTGACCCGAATCTCGAGCGCGAAGTCGGACTCGAAACTCTTGGCGGTCGCATTCACCTGGTACTTGAAGTGCCCGAGCACGATCGCGACATCATCCTCGACCACGATTTTGTGCACCGCGAAGCTCTCCGGGGTCATGTTGGCCCCGCCCAGGCTGAAGAAGGTTTCCACCTGGGCCTTCGTGGAGCGCTGGCCCATCCACGGGATCAGCGTGGTGTCCCCGGGAGTGAACCAGTCGACCGGCTCGGCCAGGAGTTCGATCGCACCGGCCGGGTCACCGGCCCCCAGCCGGCCCAGAAATTCCTCGACGACGGTTCGGGTCCGAGCACCCATGGTTTGGGCCCCAATCTGACGAATGTGATCTGACGGATCTGACGAATTCCGAGGCCTGATGAGAGTCCTGCTGAATTCTCAGGTGAATTACCGGCACGACTTCTCCGGTGCGACACGAATCAGCCTAAGCAAATGTCGGCATCGGTACATGTCGCCTTCGGGGGGATGCCGTCTACCCCCAAGGAGACATTGCCGGAGGGGCCGCCGAGCAAACGTAATTAGAGGCGACCGGACGCCGCGGGGCGGACCCGTGACATCGGGAGGGAAAACGATGACCACCATCTCGAGCACCCCACAGACGCCCGACCGGCCACCGGTCGAGGAGGTCGATGTCCTCGTGGTCGGAGCCGGTCCCACCGGCCTGATGATGAGTCTGGAACTGCAGCAGCGGGGGCTGTCCGTGCTCTGCGTCGACCGGTCCGCCGAGATCGACCCCCGGACCAGGGCCGTCATGGTGCATGCCCGCAGCCTCGAACTGCTCGAGCAACTGGACGTCGCCACCGAGCTGGTCGCCACCGGCGTCCGACAGCAGCGCATATCGTTTCACCTGCACACCGGCGCCTCGTACCGGATCGACTTCACCGGCCTGCCGAGCGCCCATCCGTACTACCTGAACATCGATCAGCCCGCGTTCGAGGCCGGCCTGGCCCGGCAGTTCACCGCCCGTGGCGGTCGGCTGCAGCACGGCGCGCAGTACCTGTCCCATCTGGACCTCGCCGACAGGGTGGTCAGCCTGGTGAAGATCGGGCCCACCGTGCACCAGGTGCGCAGCCGGTTCGTGGCCGGCTGCGACGGCGCCACGAGCGCGGTCCGGATCGGCCTGTTCGCCGACGAGTTCCCGGGCCGGACCTTCCCGTTCAGCTATCTGCTGGGCGAGGGCCGACCGGCGTCCGAGCTGCCGACCGACGAGTCCTCCATGTACCTGTCGGAGACCGGGGTGGTGTCGGTCCTGCCGCTGCCGGGCGGCCGGCTGAGAGTCGCCGGCCCGTTCGGTGGCGAGCTCCAGCTCGGCCGCGATCAGCAGCTCTCCCTCGCCGTCTACGAAAGTGCCCTCGACCAGCTCGGGTTCGGGGTGCGACTGCGGCTGGAACCGGTCGAGACGCTGGCCTTCTACGCCGTCCACGAGCGGGTGGCGCCCCGATTCCGGGTGGGCAACGCGTTTCTGCTCGGTGATGCCGCGCACCTCAACGCCCCGGCCGGCGGCCAGGCGATGAACTCCGGCCTGGCCGATGCCCACGACCTGGCCGGCCGGATCGATGAGGTGGTCCGCGGCGGGCTCGTCGGTGCCCAGCGGGAATCCGTGCTCGAGGGCTATCACACCGAGCGGCAGTCCGCAGCGCACGCGGTGATCCGCAGCACCGACACCCGTGAGCTGCTCGGTCGCATGCGCACGGCCACGAACCCCAGGGAGATCGCCGACCTCGACGCCGAGCTCGATGCCCTCGCCCTGGTGTGGAGTCAACTACCGGCCCGACAGCCCGAGGAGTCAGCCCAGTGATCGCACCCGAGGACGTGTTCATCGAGGCCGTCGGCCAGCACCTGCCGAGCCACCGGGAGAAGATCCTGGACGCCGCCGCCGGCCTTGACCCGATCGAGTCCGAACGACTGCTGGCCACCGGGTACGAGGCCGTAGCGGTCGAGACCGAACTCTATCCGGGCGACATGGCGGTGGCCGCGGCCGCGGAGGCGCTCGACCGGGGCGGGCTCTCGCCGGACCGGCTCAGCATGGTGGCGGTGACGTCGATCCACCGCAGCGGGCACAAGCGGCTCTCGTCAACGGCGTCCTACGTGCAGGACGCGCTGGGCAACCGCCGGGCGGTGCCCTTCAACCTGATGCAGGGCTGCAACGGTTCGCTGATCGCGCTCACCCTGGCCTGCGCCCATCTGAACACGGCCGGCCCCGAGGACCGCGCGCTGGTGGTGGCCACCGACCGGTTCGGCACGTCGTCCTTCGATCGCTACACCGGCGACTACGGCATCGTCTACGGCGATGGCGCCGGCGCCATGGTGCTCTCGCGACGGCCGTCCGCGCTGCGCATCCGGGGTGTGCACACCGTGTCCGACCCGACCCTGGAAGCGCTGCACCGAACCCGCGAACCGCTGCCGGAGACCCCCGAACTGCTCGACGGCGAACACGACGTCCGGGCGGCCAAGCGCGCCTACCTGGCCGAGCGCGGCCGGGAGACCCTGACCGAACACACCCGGGCCGCGGTCGGCACTATTCGGGACTCGCTCCTGCCCGGTGACGCGCAGGACGGTCTGAAGCACATCGTCTTCCCCAGCCTGGGAATCGAACTGATGCGGGACAACTACTTCGGTGTGTTCGCGGACGGGATGGCCAAATCGCTGTGGGGCCTGTCCCGGACCACCGGCCATCTCGGCAGCGGGGACGCTCCGGTGGGTCTGTATCACCTGGTCGAGCAGGGACAGTTGCAGCCCGGCGACACGGTGCTGCTGCTGGGCGCCGGCGCGGGATTCACCTGGACCGGCGTCCTGATCGAGGTGACCGACCATGCCTGAGCCCGGCTACATCGTGTTCTGCGACGTCGACGAGACCCTGATCCACAGCAAGAGCATGTTCGATTTCCTGGAGTTCTATCTGACCGAGCGGGACGGCACCGCCGGCGCCGCCCAGTACCGGGCCATCCGCCACTCCCTGCAACTGGCGGCGGATCTCGGCGTGCCCCGCGACGACATCAACCGGCGGTACTACGAGCACTTCACCGGCCATCGCGCCGACGCCGTCGCGGCCGCGGGCCGGCGCTGGTTCGAGACCCGGACCACGCAGGGCGAGTTCTACATCACGTCCACCCGCGACCGTCTGCGCCGGCATCAGCAGGACGGCGCCCTGATCGTGCTCGTCTCAGGATCGTTCCCGGCGCCGCTCGACCCGATCGCCGAGGACGTCGGCGCCGACCGTCTGCTGTGCACAGCACCGATCGTCGCGGACGGCGACCACACCGGCGAGATCGCCGAATCCGTGATCGGTTCGGGCAAGCAGGTGGCCGCTTCGCGGCTGCTGGCCGAGTATCCTGGGGTCGACCCGATGCGCTGTTTCGGTTACGGCGACCACCCTTCCGACATCCCCATGCTCGATCTGATCGGAAACCCGGTGATGGTCGGCCAGAATCGGCAGTTGAAGGATTATCTGCTCGCCCGGCAGCCCGGCGAACGGGCGCCCGTGGTGGGCTGAGCCTCATGAGAAGGAGTGCGCCCATGCTGGCCATCGTCAACACTCCCGGCGAGATCGACCCGGTCCAGATGCGGGAGGTCGACCAACCCGAGCCCTCCCCGAACGAGACCGTGGTGTCGGTCCGGGCGTTCTCGATCAATCGCGGTGAGCTGCTTCTCATCTCCCGCCGCCCGGCCGGGTGGCGGCCCGGGCAGGACTTCGCCGGGGTGGTCCTGCGGACGCCGGCGGACGGTTCCGGCCCCGCCGTCGGCACCAGGGTCGTGGGGCTGGCTGACCAGGGGGCCTGGGCGGAACAGGTTTCGCTGCCCCCTTCTCGGCTGGCCCCGCTGGCCGACAATGTGACCTTTGAGCAGGCCGCCACCCTGGGCATCGCCGGTTTGACCGCGCTGCGGTTGATCCGCCGGGCCGGATCACTGATCGGTAAGCGGGTTCTGATCACCGGAGCCGCCGGCGGGGTCGGCCGGTTTCTGGTCGAACTGGCGTACGGAGCCGGCGCACAGGTCACCGCCGTGGTCGGCCACCCGGAGCGGGCCAAGGGCTTGGCCGAGGCCGGCGCCGCTCACATCGTGACTGATATCCGCACTGCCACCGGGCCGTTCGAGACCATCTTCGAGGCCGCCGGCGGCGATCAGCTGGCGGCAGCGGTCGAGCTGGTCGCCCCGCAGGGGCTTATCCTGTTGTACGGCAACTCTTCCCGCGAACAGACCCTCCTCGACTTCGTCACCCTGCTGCGCGGCCATCCGGGAGCCAAGCTCGACACCCTGCTCTACGCGACCGGCGATCCGGACGACCTCGACCTCGGCATTCTGGCCGAGCTGGTGTCGACCGGGCGGCTGCACCCCTACCTCGGGTTCAGCGGAAACTGGAAGGCGCTGCCCGAGGCGCTCACCGCGCTGCGGGAACGGCAGGTGCTCGGAAAAGTAGCGTTGAGCGTGGGCGCCTGAACCTCGATCGGTCGAGCGCCGAGCCCGATCAGGAACCGGGCTCGGCGCCCTGATGGTGGTGCAGGCCCGCTGACTCGTCGCTGCGCGCCAGCTGAGCGGCCAGGCCGCCGAGCAGCACCAGGGCCTCCGCGGACGGCGACCCTTGCTTCGCGTAATACGTCACCACCCGCTGGTCGTCGGCGTCGGGCAGGCGAAGCGCCTCGTACTCCAGGGTAAGGCTGCCCACCAGCGGATGCCGGAACCGGCGGGTGCCGTGGGTCTTGTCCTTGACCGGATGAGCCGACCAGAGCCGGGCGAATTCAGTGCTCTTCATGCACAATTCGCCCACCAGGGCCGCCAGCTGGGGGTCGTCGGGGTGGCGGCCGGCGACCATTCGCAGGTAGGCCACCAGGTCGGCCGACTCGGCCGACCAGTCGGCGTACAACTCTCGGGCATGCAGGTCGAGGAACACCAGCAGGGCGAGATTCGGCCGAGTGGTGGGCCGTTCCGGGCTGAGCGGATCGAGGTGCCCGGTCAGGAGGGCGTGCGCCATCGGGTTCCAGGCCAGAACGTCGGTCCGGCGGCCGATCACCAGGGCCGGAACATTGCCGATCGCCTGGATCATCCGCCCCAGGCCCGGCCGCATCCGCTCGGGCGCCACCGGCCGGCGGGGCTTCACCCGCCGCCGGGCGAGGTCGTGCAGGTGAGTTCGCTCGTACTCGTCCAACCGGAGCGCCATGGACAGCGCCTCAAGCACGCCGGCCGAGGCATTGTGGCTCAAGCCCTGCTCCAGCCGGGTGTAGTACGCGATACTGACCCCGGCCAGCCGGGCCAGCTCCTCACGCCGCAACCCCGGCACCCGGCGACGTTCGCCGTACTCACTCAGACCTACGTCGTCCGGTTGCAACCGGGCGCGCCGAGACTTGAGAAATTCACCCAGCTCAGTCGTCAGCTCCATATTCCGAGTATGGGCCAAGCATCACCTCGCAGCCTCACCCTGGCGAGGGTACGAACAACTGGGAGTGGGACAGCTCGCCGAGCTCCGTCACTGTTGACTCCGATAGTTCTTCGACTAAGGAGCAGGTCTCGGATGTCGTCTCTCGACGAAACTCACAGTGAGCCAATGACAGAGATCTCTGGCCTCAACGCATCGACCACGATGACCCGCCAGCAGCGGCTCATTCTCATTCTGTTGCTGGGAGCTCAGTTCACTCTCGCGGTCGACTTCTCCATCCTGAACGTCGCCGTCCCGGTCATTGGTTCCGCGGTCGGCTTCCGGTTGGAGAACCTGCAGTGGATCGCGACCACCTTCGCCCTCACCGCAGCGGGCTTCACCCTGCTCTTCGGCCGGGTGGCCGACCTTTTCGGCCGTCGGAGGCTGTTCCTGGCCGGTGTGCTCCTGCTCACGATCGCCTCGGCGGTCGGAGGATTCGCCAACTCCCCGAGCACCCTGCTGGTGGCTCGGGTCGCTCAGGGGCTCGCCACCGCGATGGTCACCCCGGCCGGCCTGTCGCTGCTGACCACGTCGTTCCCGGAGGGCCCGCTGCGTGACCGCGCCCTGGGCCTGAACGGGGCCATGCTGTCGGCCGGCTTCACCTTCGGTGCGGTGATGGGTGGTCTGCTCACCACCTGGCTGAGCTGGCGGTTCGCCTTCTTCATCAACGTGCCGGTCGGCATCCTGATCCTGATCGTGGCACCGCTTCTGCTCGCCGAGAGCCGCTCGCAACATGCCCGTCTCGACGTGCCGGGCGCGATCACGGTCAGCACTGGGCTGATCGCCCTGGTCTACGGCATCTCGGAGGCCGGCGTGCGCGGCTGGGGCTCCTCACGCACGTTGATCTCGTTCGCCCTGGCCGCGATCCTGCTGGTGGCCTTCTGGATCATCGAACTGCGGTCGAAGGAGCCGCTCGCCTCGGTGCGCATCCTCAACAGCTCAACGGTGAAGTGGGGCAACATCGGTGGCTTCTCCACCTTCATCGGTTTCACCGCCATGATTTTCCTCCTCACCCTGTACCTGCAGGAGGTGCTCGGCTATTCGGCGCTCACCACCGGCCTGTGCTTCGGGGTGCTCGGAGTGTTCGCCTTCCTCGGGGGCGTGACGGCGCCGCGGGTGATCGGTCTGCTCGGCAGCAGCCGGGCCACCCTGATGGCCGGTCTCATCGTCCAGGCCGTCGCGGTCGGCGTGCTGTTCTTCGCCGGCGACAGCCGCTCCTGGCTGGTGCCGGTACTGATCGTCGGTGCCATCAGCAGTTACGGTCATGTGGTGGCCATCGTCGGCTACCTGGTCACCGCGACCTCCGGACTGCCGAACGACCAGCAGGGCCTGGCCACCGGCATCACCACCATGACCCAGCAGGTGAGCATCGCGGTCGGTATCCCGATCATGAGCAGCATCGCCACCGCCCGGCTCCACAGCCTGTCCGCCGATCACCCCCACACGCAGGCGGTGCTCGGCGGAATCAACCTCGCCCTGCTGTGCAACGGCCTGCTCGTGCTGGTCGTGGCGCTGACCGTCGGCTTCGCCCTGCGGCGCTCGGCGGCACCGGCCGCGGCCTGATCCCACAGACCCGCCCCAGAACGGCGAGTGCGGTGGACCCACCCCAAGGGGGTCCACCGCACTCGCGTGTCAAAGCCGTTTCAGAGCAAGGGTCGGAGCAGATTCGGAGCAGACTCAGAGCAGGGGGAAGGCGCGCAGGGCCCGCGGCGGAACGGAGAAGTTCGCCCGGCTGATCACCTCGACCACCGTGTTGATGCCGTTGTTCTCCCGGTGACCGATCGCCTGATGGTGATGCCGGGCATCGGCGGCGTTCATCGCGCCCCGGGTCGCGTTGAAGTCGGCGATCGTGCGCTGGATGGAGACGAAGTGGGTTCCGGGCCGGCCGTCGTCAAGAGTGGCGAAGTCCCGCCGATTGATTCGGGGCCGGCCGTCGAGCCGGGCCCGGGCTGCCGCCTGGGCGTGCCCGACGACGCCGTGCTCGGCGGCCAGCGAAGCCACCAGCTCGGGATCGCTCTTGGCGTCCTCGACCAGGTCGGCCGCCTGCTCGGCACTGATCGACGGGGCGAACATCCGGGCTGCGCGCTCGTCGGCCGATCTCGCGTACCACGCCTGTACATCGAGCAGGATCCGACTGACGTGCATCGTGGTGCCGCCCGTCATCCGGCCGCGGGTGATGGTGACTTCGGCCTCGGTGGCCTGGTTTCCGGTCAGGCCGGAGTGAAATCCCAGCAACAGTGGCGATTCCGACGAAATACCGGCTCCGTCCAGATGGCCGGCCGGCAGGCCCGCCCCGACGAACCCGGTCCGGATCTCCCGGATCGCCAGACAGCGCCGTTGGTCGTACCGGCCCGGGCCGAAGAGGAGGGCGACGACGTCGTCGAGCACCTCGGGACGGTCACTGGCCAGGTGAAGGCAGGCGTCGATGTCCTCCAGCTCCGGATCTTCCCAGCGAGCCAGGGGCAGGGGGCGACCGACCGGGGACGAGCTCTCGGTTCGCCGCTCGAACCAGCCGGGCCCCCAGCCCAGCGCCATCAGCAGCCCGTGCGGGCCGCGGGGCCAGCGCTGCTCCAGGGCCCCGAGCGCGTGCTCGAGCCGATCGGCGTCGTCCCGGGTGGGATGGTTGATCACGTCGAGCATCACGAGGCGCTGCACCCGCGGGGCCACCGGCCGGCCCCGGTCGTCGCGCGGGTACGTGTCCTCCCAGGCGTGCTGGGCCACGGCGGCCAGACCGGCCGGACCGGCCGGATCGATCGGGTCGGCCGGCGGCGGGACGGCCTCGCTCATGCCTGGGCCACGCCGTCGCGGGCCAGGTCGGTGAAGGCCGTCCGCCAGCTGCGCGGGGCCGGCCCCGGCTCGTTGAACAGAGCGAACGTCTGCCCCCTGGAGGCCGGCTCGGCCAGGGCCGCCAGACAGGTCACGGCGACGTCGGCCCGGGCGATCATGCCGTCGGTCTCCGGATCGCTGGTCAGGGTGATCGCGTGATGCCCGGGTGGATCGTTGGTCAACCAGGTCGGCCGGACGATCGTCCAGGCCAGGGGGCCGTCCCGCAGCGCCGCTTCGGCCCGCTCCCGGGCCGGCAACGTGCCCGACACCCGGTTCAGTCCGTGCGCCTCGCCGTGCCCGACGATGAAGCTGGTGACCAGCACCAGGTGGGCCTCAGGGGCGACGTCCGCAGCCGCGTTCATCAGAACACGGGTCGCCTGGTGGGTGTTGCGCTCGGCGTCGCCCGGAGGCGGAACCAGAATCACCCCGTCCACCGGCCGACCGTCGAACCCGGACGCGGCGGCCCGGGCCGCCACCGGGTCGTCCAGTTTGTCGAACATGATCACCTGGTGACCGGCCGCACGAGCCAGCTTCACGGTCATCGCCGTCACGCCGGTGCGGCCGTTCGCCGTCCCGCCGACCAGCACGGTCAGGGACGGCGTGACCGACGCCTCGCGGCCCGTGATCGTCATGCCGACCACGGTAGGCTCGAGAGGATGCGCAGCGGAAAGCAAGATTCGCGATCACGTCATCGCCTGACGTCATCAATCTCGACCTCGCGGTCACGAGACGGTGCTCGACGCCGGGGTCGATGCGGAGGTCAACCCGGAGGTCAACCCGGAGGTCGATGCGGGTGAAGCCCGAGTCGCGCATGCTGCAGCATTTCCTCGTCGTCGCCGAAGAGCTGAACTTCACCCGCGCCGCCGGGCGCCTCGGGATCGCCCAGTCCGCGCTGAGCGCCCAGATCCGTCAGCTCGAGCGCCGCCTGGGCACCCCGTTGCTGACCCGAACCACGCGCTCGGTCGAGCTCACGGACGCCGGTCGCGCCCTGGTCGAGCACGGGCCCCGGGCGCTCGCCGCCCTCGACCTCGCTTGGGACGCCGCAACCCGGGCGGGCAGCGGCCGGCCGGCGCTGTTCCGGCTCGGTTACAGCCCGAGCACCGGCTACGAGACCGCCCCGCGACTGGTGACACTGATGAGCGAGCGCTACCCGGCGCTGGAGATCACGACCACCGGGATGCCGACCGGGCGGCTGGTGAACGAGGTCCTGGCCGGCAATCTCGATGCCGGGATCGCCCGGATGCCGGAGGAGCACAGCGGGCTGCGGTCGCGAACCATCAGGGTCGACCGGGCCGGGGCGCTGGTCCCGTCGAACCACCCGCTCGCGGGGCTGGCCGAGGTATCGGTCGAGCAGCTGGTCGGGGTCCCGATCCTGATTCACGACCGGGCCGCCAACCCCGCGCACTACGACGCCGTGCTGGCGATGTTCGCGGCGGTGGGCCGGCGGCCGACCCTGGTCCGCGGGCCGGTCGACTTCGATCCCAACCAGCGGACGATCCGCTCCGGTGCCGGCATCGGCCTGGTGGGGCTGTCCGCGACCGCCGGGCTGAGCCAGAGCCTGCGCTGGGTGCCGTTGAGCGCGCCGGCCCCGAGCTTCACCGTCCGGCTGGTGCTGCCCAGCAGCAACTCGACCGTGGCGGCGGACCAGTTCGAGCGACTGGCCACCGAACTGGCCGGCGAGGCCGGCTGGGTGCCGGTCACGAGCTGACCACCCGAGCTGCGGCCGGGGCCGGATGCGTCTTCCGGCCGGGTCGGCTACCACTTTCGATTCTTCCTGCTGTACCTATGATTTCATCTGCTCTTGCGATCGGCCCCGGCCGTTACGGTGATGACCATCCTGACGTCGTCCACCTCACGGGAGAACCAGATGACCCGCACCGCGGTGATCACCGGGCTAGGCGCCGCCGTTCCACCGAACGTGGTGACCAACGACATGCTGGCCGAGCGAATGGACACCTCGGACGAGTGGATCTTCACCCGCACCGGGATCAGGCAGCGACACGTGATCGACCCCGGATCCGCCACCAGCGACCTGGCCGTGGAGGCCGGGAGCAAGGCCCTGAAGTCGGCCGCGCTGGCCGGGGTCGAGGACGTCGACATGGTGATCGTGGCGACCACCACTCCGGATCACCCGTGCCCGGCGACCGCCCCGGACGTCGCCAGCCGACTCGGGCTCGGCACCGTGGCCGCGTTCGACGTCGCGGCGGTGTGTTCCGGCTTTGTGTACGGCCTGGGGATCGGGTCCGCCGCGATCACCGGCGGTCTGGCCGAGCGGGTGCTGGTGATCGGCGCGGAGACGTTCAGCACGATCCTCAACCCCCAGGACCGGACCACCGGGGTGATCTTCGGGGACGGCGCCGGCGCGGTCGTGCTGCGCCCGGGCACACCCGACGAGCCCGGCGCGATCTCCGCCCTCGACCTGGGCAGCGACGGCCGGCTGCGCGAGCTGATCATCGTCGAGGCCGGCGGTTCCCGGCAGCGCTCCACCGGCCTGCCCCCGGCCGAGGCCGACAGCTACTTCGCGATGCAGGGCGCGGTGGTCTTCAGGACCGCGGTTCAGCGGATGGCCGAATCGGTCACCACGACGCTCAGCCGGGCCGGCTGGCCGCTGGACAGCCTGGACTGGCTCGTCGGCCACCAGGCCAACGTCCGGATCCTGCACACCCTCGCGGACCTGCTCCGGCTGCCGCGAGAGCAGGCCGTCGTGAACATCGACCGGGTCGGCAACACCTCGGCCGCGTCCATCCCGCTGGCCCTGGCCGACGCCGCGGCGGCCAACACCTTCGCGGTCGGCGACCGGATCGCCCTGACCGCGTTCGGCGGTGGCGTCACCTGGGGCTCGGCCACCTTCACCTGGCCCGACATCACCGTCGTCTGACCAGACCAGGCCGCTCTGACCTGCTCTCGCCAGCTCGGCAACGGCCGGCCCGCAACAGATCGCCTCTTTCCGGTGTCAACACGGGGAAATCAGTTGGTGCGTGCCACTGACTGCAGATCCAGTGAAGGACTCTCCGCGATGCCGGTCGGCAACCTGGCCTGCTGGCGACAGGTCTTCACCGAGGACTTCACCGGCAACGTCGCCCTCGGCAGCCGGCCCGGAGCGTACGCCACGAAATGGGCCGACTACACCGACTCCAGCCATACCGACACCAACGGTGGCGCGGTCTGGAACACGGTCAAGGACGTCCCGGTGTCGGGCGGCGCGGCTGACTACCACCTGCACAGCGAGACCCATGGAGTGCTTCATGCACTACGCCGATCCGGACGGCGGTCAAAACTGGGCGCCCTCGAACGTCGCCTTCGCCTCCGACTGGCACACCGCCACCACGGAGTGGCTGCCCGGCTCGGTCAAGTACTACCTCGACTCCACCCTCGTCGGCAGCTTCACGACCGAGGTGTCCTGCTACCCGATGCACTGGGTGCTTGCAGTCGGAGTCAGCATCCGGTTCGCGACCCACCGGCTCCGGCCACATCAAGATCGACTGGGCCGTGATCTACAGCCGGCCTGACGCCCGCGCTCCGGCCCGACCCGGCGTGATGACCTCGAACTTGCCGGCACCTACAGATGGGTGACGCCGCGGACCCGGTGACCGATGGCGATGGACTCACCAGAGATCGCACCGGCGCGAGGCGAGAGCAGGAAGGCAATCAGGTCAGCGATCTGCCCAGGGCTTGACTCCCCCGGACGCCCCGGGTGAACCTCCGAGGCCGGGGTGGTGGACACGATGCCCGGGCTGATCGTATTGATCGTGACGCCCGATCCGGCGACCCCGTCGGCAAGATTTTTGGCCGCGATGATCAGAGCGGCATTGCGAACCGAGCCGGTGACGTTGCCGGTGACAAAAGCGTTCTGACCGCTGACTCCGACGATCCGCCCGTAGCCGGCGTCGGTCATGATCGGCAGGGCCGCGTTCGCCACTCGCAGAAAGGTCATCGCCTTCGCCTCGATCGCGCCGAGAACCTGGTCCGGATCCGCATGGCGCGTGGAGTCGAGCGTCCGCGCACTCGGTGCCGCCGCGACGACGAGGCCATCGAGCCGGCCCTGCTCGTCCAGGACCGCCCGGAAGGCCCTCGTCACCGAGTCCGGATCGCTCGCGTCGAGCGTGAGGCCGTCGTCCGCGTGACGAGAGGCGCCGATCGCGGTGGCTCCCTCCTCGCGCAGGCGCTCCATGACGGCCCCACCGATCAGCCCGGTCCCGCCGACCACCAGGACGACACGTCCGTCCAACCCCAGATTCATGAGACCGACGCTACGCGCCGAACCGGTGAGTCACGGGGGGGAACCAGAATTCCCCTCGGCCGGCTGAGCGCCAGGGTGGCACGCGCCCGTCAGAATTCACTGACCTGCGAGCTTGTGGTGGGCGATACTGGGATCGAACCAGTGACCCCTGCCGTGTGAAGGCAGTGCTCTCCCGCTGAGCTAATCGCCCGGGACGCCCGACGTGGCTCTCACCGCGTCCGACCCCCAGATCGTAGCGAACGATCCCCGGCCAGAACCAATCCGCCGCCCCGGGCCCGACCCAACCGCTCAAGACGAGCACCGGGGACGCCGAGGGTCTGGCCATGGGGGCCAGCACAGGCGGGGCGGGAAGCAAGGTGGGACGCAGGGCGTCCTGGCTGCGCCGTCCCCCGGGCGGAGCGGCCACCGCCGGCCTGCTCGGCGTCCTGGTGATGATCCTGGCCACGCTGGCCATCGGCCGGTCCAGCCTGCACTCGGCCGAGCAGGAACGGCTGAACGAGCGGGGCCGGCTGGCTCAGCGGCTGGGCACGTTCACGGTCAGCATCTTCGACCCGACCCTGCTCAAGACGGCCGCCGACCGGGTCCCCTTCCCGGAGAACGACCCGGCCACCGCGGCCAAGCTGCTGGCCCAGTTCCGGATCGGGACCGGCGGCGACCCGACGGCGGTGGCCGCCCTGGTCCGGATCGACGGCAAGAGCGTGATCAGCGACCCGGCGGGCGCCCCGGTGCCGACCACCGAGCTCGGCCGGGTCTGGACCGACGCGGTGGCCGGCACTCCTCGCCAGTCGCGCTTTCTGCGGTACCAGGGCAGGCCGGGCTGGGCCACGCTGACCCCGGTCGGTTTCGGCAAGCCCTGGGCCGTGCTGGTGGTCGTCCAGCTGGCCCGGGACACCTCGGCCCAGACCTTCGCCCACCAGCTCGGGTCGATCAACGGCGCCGGTGGCGGTGGGATCTCCGAGCTGGACGCCGACGGCCGGGCGATCCTGTCCTGGAACCCGGCCCTGCTCGGCACCCGGCTGATCGATCCGGCGGTGGCCTCGCGGGGCCCGCTCGGCCGGGCCGTCACGAGCACCGTCGGCCAGGGCCAAGACCAGGTCACCACCCTCACCGTCCACGACCCGGACGGGCATTTCTCGATCTTCCGGCAGAAGAACTCGCAGCTGTTCGGCGATCTGGCGGCCCGCCAGCGCGAGCGCGACCTGGTGCTGCTGGCCGTGCTGATCGCCGCCGCGGCCGCGCTCAGCGGAGCCTCGCTGGTCCGGGTCCGGGCGGTCCGGCGCAGCGAGGCCCGGCTGCACACCCTGCTGAGCAACACCGGCGACCTGATCGTCGTGGTCCGGCCTGATTCCACCCTGACCCTGGTCAGTCCGACCGTCACGAGCCTGCTCGGGTTCGCGGTCGAGGACTGGCTGAACGGCTCGCTGCTCGACTTCGTGCACCCGCAGGACCGGGAGCGGCTGGCCGGGCTGGCTCAGGATCCGGCCGGCGCCCGCCCGCTGCTGGACGTGCGCCTGCGCCATCGCGAGGGCGGCCATCACTGGTTCGACATCGAGGCCGGCGATGTCTCCGACGACCCGGAACTGCGTGGCGTCCTGCTCACCTGTCACAACGTCGGGGAGCGCAAGTCGCTCAAGGACAAGCTGATCGAGCAGGGCCGGCACGACACGCTGACCGGTCTGCCGAACCGGCTGATGCTCAACCGGCGGCTGGCCGAGGCTCTGGCCACCGGTCCGGCGGCGTACCGCACCGGCCTGCTGTTCATCGACCTGGACCGGTTCAAACACGTCAACGACAGCTACGGGCACGAGGCCGGCGACCAGGTGCTGTGCACGGTGGCCGAACGGCTGCAGGCCCTGGTTCGCCCGGGCGACCTGGTCTGCCGGTTCGGCGGCGACGAGTTCGGCATCGTGCTGGCCGACGCGTCCGAGCCGGCCGCCGAGCGGATCGCCGAGCGGATCGTCGAGACGCTGGCCGAGCCGATCGGATCCGCCGCCGTGCGGATCGGGGCCAGCGTCGGCGTCGCGATGGCCGGTCCGGACCTGGACCATCCCGAGGCCCTGCTCCGGGCGGCCGACGGCGCGATGTACCGGGCCAAGGAACTGGGCCGGGGCCGGGCAGTGCTCTGGCACGACGTCGTGGGCACGCCGCGGTCGGCCGGCTCGGCCGTCGCGGTGGCCGCGGAGATGGCCGACGGCCACCCACCGACCCCGGCCCTGATGCCGCTCGTGGTCCCGGCGGAAACCGACCCGGACACCGAGACGCTGACGTCGAGCGTGGACGATCGCGCCGCCCTGGCTCCCCAGCCGCTCAGCACCACCGACCTCAACCTGCTGCGCCCCCGGGTGGACGCGCGGGCCGGCAGCGGCAGCGCGCTCTGGCGCCGACGAGCCTGGTCGCTGGTCTCGCTCGGACTGGTCTGCCTGATGATCCTGACCGTGGCCGGGGTCGGGGCCTGGCAGACGATCCAGGCCCAGCACACCGCGGAACGGCACCGGTTGGCCGAGCGGCTGGCCCTGACCGAGCGGGTGGCCGACTACAGCAAGCCGCTGATCGACCTTCAGCGACAGATCGCGCCGGTCAGCAACGCACCCTGGTCGCTGGACGGCTCGATCGTCGACTCACTGGTGATGGGGGCCGTGCTGGCCGCTGACGGCAGCGGCAGTACCTCCGAGGGTGAGCTGCGGTCCCGCAACGGCCGGCTGATCACCGCCACCAACTCGGACGCGGCCCGGACGATCGACACCCGCTCCGCCTTCTGGCAGGCCCCGCTGCACGGCGTCGTCGGGTACCTGCCGTTGATCCGGCGTCCGGACGGGCTGTACGTGGAGACCTCGATCCCGATCAGCCGGCGGGGCCGGGTCGTGGCCGTCCTGATCGTGGCCGAGCAGCTGCGCAGCAGCAGCCGGGAGCTGGACCTCAAGGTGCTCGGATCGCTCGGGTTCGGCGACGGCGGCCTCTCCTCGGTCGAACCGGACGGGCGGGCCAGCTACTCCTGGGACCCGGCTCTGATCGGTCACTCGCTGGTGCCCGCCGCCCAGATCCAGGATCTGCCGGTGGGCCGAGCGGTGCCGGTCGAGGGCCCGGCCGGTCAGGTCACGCTGGCCGCCGCCGTGTGGACGCCGGTCCTGGCCCACCGCAAGGTGGTCATCTTCCAGCAGCCGACCAAGGTCTTCTACGGCGACCTGCGGTCCGGGGACCGGCTGCGGGACGTCGTCCTGCTGCTGGTGGTGTCGGTCTCCATCGGCCTGCTGGCCTGGAGCCGGCGGCGCCAGGTGACGCTGGTGCAGCGCGGCGAGCAGCGGCTGACGGCGCTGTTGCGTAACGCCCACGACATCGTGGTCGTGGTGGCCGCCGGCAACGCCACGTTCATCAGCTCGGCCGTGGTGCGCCTGCTCGGCCACACCCCGGAGCGCTGGCTGAACCAGCCGCTCGACGGTCTGGTGCACCGTGACGACCGGGCCCGGCTCGGCCGGTACGTCGCGAGCGGCCTGGGCGGGGGCATCCTGCACGACGTCCGGCTGCTGGCCGATGACGGCAGTTACCGGTGGTTCGACCTGCACGGCAGCGACCTGCGCGACCATCCCGAGGTGGCCGGCGTCGTCTTCACCTGCCACGAGGTCGGCGAGCGCAAGGCCCTGCAGGACGAGCTGTCGTTCCGGGCCCGGCACGACGCGCTCACCGGGCTGGCCAACCGGGCGGTCTTCACCCAGCAGCTGGAGCTGCTCGATCGCGACCGTGAACCGGACGGCGAGGGCTACACCGTGCTGTTCATCGACCTCGACCGATTCAAGCCGGTGAACGACACCTTCGGGCACGACGCCGGGGACGCCGTGTTGCGCAGCGTGGCCCACCGGCTCAGCCGGAGCGTGGCCGAGTCACCGGGCAGCCTGGTCTGCCGGCTCGGCGGTGACGAGTTCGCCGTCCTGCTGCCCGGGGTCGACGGGCCCGGCGCGGTGCGGTTGGCCGACGACATCCTGAGCCGGGTCCACCGGCCGATCACCATCCATGGCGCGCTCGGTCAGGCCGTGCAGATCGGCGCCACGATCGGGATCGCTCACGCCCGGTTCGCCGACACCCCGGCGACCGTGGTGAAGCGGGCCGACGAGGCGATGTACGAGGCGAAGAGCGCCGGCCGCGGCCGGTATGCGGTTTCAGTCGTCTGAGGCCGCCACCGGTACCGGTTCCGGCCGTATTACGGTGCGATCAAGAACGAGGTCGCTATTACTCGGCCAGAATGGCAACTGCTGTCCTGATTAGACGGTTTCTTTCGGGCGATCCTGTAATGCTCAACGATTTACCAGCCCGGCACGCGGTCGACCCAGGAGTCCGGAAGCCATCCAGGTGCTCCGACGATGGCGAACAGCCCGTAAAGGGCGCCGAGAACGACGATCGCCGTGCCCAATCCGAACGCGATCCGAACCCAGAGAGCTTGCCCCCCGAGCCAGGCGGTCCAGGCCTTCACCTGATTTCGGGCGAATGTCTCCAACCGGTCAGCCCAGACGAATTCGGTCGCCAGAACGGCGAGACCGAGAAAGACGATCACCCACCCCGGCCCCGGTAACGGAACGAGAGCAAGGCCGCCGATCACGATGGCGCCACCGACCACTCCGACCCCGACCCGATATGCCCGATTCGCCACGGGACGAGCTCGGACGGAATCCCGCCAGGTTTCGAAGCGATGAGCCAAAACCGCAGGAGATGCGCCAGAATCATTCTGATTTGAGGCTTTTGCGCGCTGGTCACTGTTGGTTTCGTCGGAGGTCTCGGACTGCTCTTCACCGGTACCGGTCACGGGTCAATCGTATGACCGAGGCGGCGATCGTGATTGCGGAGGGTGTTCTTGAGGGCCGCTCGGATGAAGATCAACGGCGACTAATTCAGATCACCACCCGTCCGGCGGGTTTCAGCTGGGCCCAGAGGGGGAAAGATGCCGACGTAGGCCACCTGTGTGCCCCCCGAAACGGTGACGCGTCACTTAGAGTTCAGCAAAGCCGAGCGGGGCGAGATGAGGGAGATCGATGCAGCCGCAAGTAGACGTCGAGGCGTCAGTACAGCTGCGTCTGGTGGTCGCGGACGCCGACGCTGTGCCACTACCGGTCAGCCTTCGCTATGGCGCCGCTGACCCGTATGCAGTTCGTGCCGTTTTTTCTGGTGACGGCATGGAGGTCGAGTGGGTCTTCGCCCGCGACTTGCTGCGCACCGGGCTGGCCACCCCGATCGGTGACGGAGACGTTCACGTCTGGCCGTCCTGGGGCACCGGCCGGGAGCTGGTGATGATCTCGCTGACCTCTCCCGACGGCCAAGCCGTGCTGGAGGCGTCGGCAGAGGACGTGCGCACCTTCCTGGACCGGACGGCGGCCGTGGTGCCGGACGGCGAGGAGAGCCTCTACCTGGATCTCGACGCCGCGGTGGCCCGACTCCTGACCTGATCGCCGGGCTGACTGCTGGCCAGGCCGACCAGCCTGGCCGCCTTCAGCTCGGTCTCGGCCCATTCGCGCTCCGGATCGGAATCCCAGGTGATTCCGGCTCCGGTGCCGAAGGCCAGCTGGTCGATCTGCCACCAGAAGGTCCGGATGCCGACCGCGAGCCGCCCCCGGCCCCGGTCGGCGTCCACGAACCCGATGGCGCCGCAGTAGGGCCCCCGGGCCACCGGCTCCAGGTCACTGATCGCCCGGAGCGCGGAGCTCTTCGGGGCTCCGGAGACCGAACCGGCCGGCAGCGTGGCCGCGAAGATGTCGGCCCAGCCTGCGCCCGGGCGCAACCGCCCCCGGACGGTCGAGACCAGGTGCACCAGCCCGGGGTGACGCTCGACGGTCAGCAGAGCGGGCACCTCGACCGTGCCGGGCCGGCTTACCCGCTGCAGGTCGTTGCGCACCAGATCAACGATCATCACGTTCTCGGCCACGTCCTTGGGCAGCAGGTCGGCCTCGGTCGCGCCGGTGCCCTTGATCGGCCCCGACGTGATCGTCTCGCCCTCCCGAGCCAGGTAGAGCTCCGGTGAGGCACTCACCAGCCGGGTGGCCGGCAGCCCGCCGAGCGCGGGCACATCGATCACACCCGCGTAGGGAGCCGGATTGCCGGCCGCCAGTCGCCGGGCCAGCAGCCACGGGTCGCTGTACCGGCCGCCGTCCGGCAGCGCCGCGGTCAGGACCCGGCAGAGGTTCACCTGGTAGACGTCCCCGTCCTGGATCCGGTCCCGGATCTGCCGTACCCCGGCCAGGTAGCCGGCCCGGTCGAGGCTGGAGCGCCAGGCGCCCGGCTCCGGGCCTCGCCAGCCATCAGCGCCCTCCGTCGCCGGCCCCGGCTCCCCCACCGGGGACGGCGCCACCAGCGGCCCGCCGGGCGGGACTGACCGGCCCGGCTGGGCCTCGGCGTCCACCTGCTCGAAGCGCCAGAACCGGCGCTCGCCCTCGAAGGTGACCAGGACCGCCCACCAGCCGCCGCCCTCGAGCGCGGCCGGGTCGTCGGTGGCCTCGACCGGCCGGCGGGCTCGCAGCCCCGCGAACCAGGCCGACCCCTCGCCGCCCGCAGCCCCGCCCGCAGCTTCGAAGGAAGGGGACGGCGTCCCGGAATGGCCCACGCGAGCAAGGTACCGACCGGTCACGGCACGCCACGCAGGCAGCCGGTTGGACCCGCTCGGCTGCGGTCGGCTAATGTTCACTCGCACGGTGAGCGAAGCGGCTTCGGTCGGATCGTTCACTGATCATGCGGACGTGGCTCAGTGGTAGAGCATCACCTTGCCAAGGTGAGGGTCGCGGGTTCGAATCCCGTCGTCCGCTCGGAGGTCCACAACCTCGCGGTGGAGTGGCCGAGAGGCGAGGCAACGGCCTGCAAAGCCGTCTACACGGGTTCGAATCCCGTCTCCACCTCGTTAGACGGCACGAGCAGTGCCAGCGGGCGATTAGCTCAGTGGGAGAGCGCTTCCTTGACACGGAAGAGGTCACAAGTTCAATCCTTGTATCGCCCACCATGTTCCACCAGGTCAAGAGGCCAGTTCCCTGAACCGGGAGCTGGCCTTTCGATCGTCTGAGTGGCCAACGACGTGACTACGCATCTGGAGCCACAGCGCGCCTACCGCATCACGGGCGCGGCGAGCACCCGGGCCGGCCGCCGTTCCTCGGCGGGCCGGCTGGATTCGGCCGGTTGGGCCCGGCGAGCTCGGTCCATCGCGGCGTCGAGGGCGTCGCGGGCGTTGATCAGGTCGGTGATGTGCGACGAGAGCTTTTCGCGTTCCTGGGCCATTCGCTCGAGGGCGACCAGGGACTGCTCGAAACTCGGCGCGTCCACGCAGGGCAGCAGGTCCCGAATGGTGCGGCTGGACAGTCCCGCGCCGAACAGGCGCTGCAGGAACCGGATCCGCTCGACGTCCTGCTCCTGAAAGTGGCGCTGCCCGCTCGGGCTGCGTTCGCTCGTGATCAGACCCTGCTCCTCGTAGTAGCGCAACGCCCGGACACTGACACCGCTGCGTCGCGCGAGCTCACCGATGCGCATGTCTGCCACCCCTTCCTCTGCCCTGATCCGGCAATGTGAGCTGCGACACAGGACTTGCCTCTCACGTCGACGTCAGGTTTTAGCGTAGCTCGTGGCCAACGGAGACGGCAGTCCCGGCCGGCCGAACAGCCCCGTCAACGAAAGAGGAACCCGGACATGTCAATTGTCATCACCGGAGCGACCGGACAACTCGGGCGTCTTGTGGTGGAGAGCCTGCTCGCCGCAGGCACCCCCGCCGACGAGATCGTCGCGACCGGTCGGGACGTCGAAAAGCTGCAACAGCTCGCCGGAACCGGCGTCACCACGCGTCGGGTGGACTTCGCCGACCCGGCGCAGCTGGAAGCGGCGGTCGCGGGAGCCGAACGGCTCCTGCTGGTGTCGACCACCACCCTGGACGAGCGGGACGCTCATCATCGCCGGGTGATTGACGCGGCCCGCGACGGCGGCGTCAAGCAGCTCGTCTACACCAGCATGCTGAACGCCGACACGGCGCGGGCCCGGCTTGCGGTGGAGCACTTCCGCACCGAGGAGTACCTGCGCGAGAGCGGCGTCCCGTTCGTCATCCTGCGCAACGGCTGGTACCTGGAGAACTACACCGGCCAGCTCCCCCTGATCCGCCAGTTCGGCGCGCTGCTCGGCAGCGCGGGAGACGGCGCCCACAGTGCGGCCGGCCGACGCGACTACGCCGATGCGGCCGCAGCCGTGCTGACCCAGGGCGGCCACGAGGGCGCAACCTACGAACTGGGCGGCGAGGCCTTCACGTTGCCCGAGCTGGCCGCCACGATCGGTGCGGAGCTCGGCGCGTCCATCACGTACCAGGACCTGCCGGCGGACGCATTCGTCGAGGCGCTGACCGGAGCCGGACTCCCGGCCGAACTGGCCGAGGTGCTGGCCGATGCCGACGCCGGCGTGGCTCGAGGCGAGCGCCGCACCGACAGCGACGACCTTTCGCGTCTGATCGGTCGCCCGGCCATGACCCATCGCGAGGCCGTGCGGGCCGCCCTGGACGGCGGTCCCGCGTGATGCGCAGGCCCAGGCTCACTCGCCCCACCGCTTCCGTCCCGTCGCGGCGCACCCTGTTCACCGTCCCGGCGATGGCCGCGGCCCTGGTCGGCCTTGCCCTTCCGGCCGCCGCCGCGCCGGCCGGTGACCAACGGGACGCGGCGACACGATCACGGTCAACGGCAGCAACGCGTTCCCCGAGAGCGTTGCGGCGGACGAGCATGCCATCTACACCACCAGCATCTCGGACGGCACGGTCTACCGCGGGCGCCCGACTGCGAGAACCCTGACCCCCTTCCCGCCGGGCGGCCAGGACGGCCGGACCCAGGCTGTGGGCATCAAGATCAGCGGCCACCGCCTCCTGGTTGCCGGCGGCTTCACCGGGCGCTTCTTCGTCTACACCACCGCCGGTGCGCTCGTCTCGAGCTACACCGTCCCGACCCGGGTGCGCCGACCCTCGTCAACGACGCGGCCGTCGCCCCCGACGGGGACGTCTACATCACCGACTCCTTCCGAGCCGTGGTCTACCGAATCCCGGCCGCCGAGGTGCAGGCCGGCGCCCCCGGAAAGCACGAAGTCCTGCAGGTGGCGTACCGCCTGCCCGACTACGTGGCTCAGAAGCCTGCCGCTGGGCTGACGTCCCGATCCACCGGCGCCCCGAACCGCAGGCCGTCGACCATCAGCTCCACCAGCAGGTCGGCCCGCTGCTCGCTGCCGGGCTCACTGTTGGCCAGGCAGATCCCGCTCAGGGCGTTGGCCAGCGGCACGGCTTCCGCGCCGGGGCGGAACACTCCGGCCGTCGTCCCGGCGCGGACCAGCCGATCGATCGCGGCGTCGACCTTGTCGTGACTGACCTGCAGCCCGGCGGCGTCGGTGGCCTGCACGATCGACTTCAGCGCCTGGGCCATCCCGGGCTTGCCGGCGACGTAGCCCACGAAGCGCTGCATCCAGAGCAGCATCGCACGGTCCGGCGACTCGGTCTGCAGGAGATCGTCGACGCCGTCGCACAGGTCGTCGATCTCGCGCAGGTAGGCCCCGGCGATCAGCGCCTCGCGGGTCGGGAAGTGCCGGTAGAGGGTGGCGATGCCGACACCGGCCCGGCGGGCGACCTCGTCCAGGGCGATGTCCACGCCGCGGTCGGCGAACACGTCGACCGCGGCGGCCAGAATGGCGTCCCGCTTGCGTCGGGCGTCGGCGCGCAGCGGACGGCCCTCGGTCGCCGCCGGCGAACCCGAGGTCGAGTCGGTCGAGTCGGTGCTCATCGCTGCGCCTTTCGTTCCCGGGGGAAGACCGCGTTGCTAAACGGAATATTCCTCCATATAGTTCCGGAGGAAAGCTCCACTTAGCGTACCCGCCCGAACCTCGTGAGGAAGTCATGACGACGCGCACCGACGACCGTCCCACCCCGTCGGTGGGCCCGCTGGGCCGACTGGGGGCCGTGGCCTACCGCTGGCGCGGCACCGTCGTCCTGATCTGGCTGGCCACCCTGCTGGTGACGGTGGGCCTTTCGGCCGCCTTCGGCGGCAAGTTCACGGCCGACTACTCGGCTCCTGGCTCCGACTCCCAGCAGGCCCAGCGCCTGCTGGAGCAACGCTTCCCGGCCCAGTCGGATGCCGCCGTGAGCGTGGTCGTCCAGGCCGACGCGGGGGTGGCCGGAGACCGGGCCGACGTCACCCGCCTGCTGGCGCAGCTGCGGACCGTCCCGCACGTGACCGGGACCGACGACCCGTACACCACGCCGGGCGCGATCTCGGCCGACGGCCGCACCCTGATCGCGCACGCCCGGCTCGACCTGGTCAATCCCATCGATGTGCCGAAGACCGACAGCTCGAAGATGATCGACATCGCCGAGGCCCACCGCACCGCCGGCGTCCGGGTCGGCCTGTCCGGGCCGAACATCATCGCGGCCGAGCAGGGCTCGGTCGGCTCCGAAGGGCTGGGCCTGGCCGCAGCCGCGATCATCCTGCTGCTGACCTTCGGCTCCGTGGTGGCGGCCGGCCTGCCGATCATCGTGGCCGTCGCCGGCCTGGCCGTCAGCAGCGCACTGACCGGCCTGCTGATCCGCGTGGTCGACGCCCCGGACTGGTCCACCTCACTGGCGGCCATGATGGGCATCGGCATCGGCATCGACTACGCGCTGCTGATGGTCACCCGGTTCCGGGAGTGGCGAGCCGCCGGGCTCGAGCCCGAGGCGGCCACCGTGGCCACGCTCGACACCGCCGGCCGGTCGGTCGTGGTGGCCGGCAGCACGGTCGTGGTCAGCATGCTCGGCCTGTTCGCCATGGGCGTGCCCTACATGCGGGGGGCGGCGCTGGTCACCATCGGGGGGCGTGCTGATCGTCCTGTTCGCCACCGTGACCCTGTTCCCGGCCCTGCTCGGCTACCTCGGCCGGTTCGTCGACCGCCTCCGCCTGCCCCTGGGCCGCGCCGCCACTGCGACGGTCACGGCCGAAGGACACGTCGACCCGAGCCGCTTCTGGCGGGGCTGGAGCCGGTCGGTCGAGCGGTTCCGCTACCTGGCCGTGCTGCTCGGCGTGGCTGTGCTGCTGCTGATCGCCTCGCCGTTCCTCAACGTCCGGTTCGGATTCCCGGACGCCGGCAACAACAAGCCCGACACCATCAGCCGACAGGGCTACGACCTGGCCGCGGCCGGTTTCGGGCCCGGAGCCAACGGGCCCCTGCTGATCGTGGCCGAGGTTCCCGGCGGCGAGGCGGACTCCCTGACCCCGCTGCGGGCGGCTCTGACGGCGGCCGGCGGCGTCGCCCGGGTGAGCCCGCCACAGCTCAACGCGGCCGGCGACACGGCCGTGATGACCGTCGTCCCGACCACCGGCCCACAGGACGACGCGACCGGGGAACTGGTGAAACGGCTACGGGACGACACCGTCCCGACCGCCGTCCAGGGCACCGGGCTGACCGTACGGGTCGGCGGCGTGACGGCCACGTCGATCGACAGCACCAATGACCTGGCCGGGCGGATCCCGTACCTGATCGTCGGGGTCGTGGCCCTGTCCATGCTGTTGCTGCTGGTCGCGTTCCGCAGCGTCGCGGTCGCGGTCAAGGCGGCCGTGATGAACCTGCTCTCGGTGGCCGCCGCGTACGGAGTGGTCGCGCTGGTGCTGCAAGGCGGCTGGGCCGGCCGGCTGATCGGCATCGACAGTCCCACTCCCCTGCCGGCGTTCATCCCGGTCCTGATGTTCGCCGTCCTGTTCGGGCTGTCCATGGACTACGAGGTCTTCCTGGTCAGCCGGATGCGCGAGACCTGGACCCACACCGAGGACAACCGCCGGGCGGTCACCAACGGCCTGGCCGGCACCGGCCGGGTGATCACCGCGGCGGCGCTGATCATGATCGCGGTGTTCACCGCGTTCGTGCCGAGCCCGGACGTCATCCTCAAGGTGATCGGGGTGGGCATGGCCGCGGCCATCCTGATCGACGCGACGATCGTCCGGCTGCTGCTGGTGCCGGCGGTCATGCACATCCTCGGCCGGGCCAACTGGTGGCTGCCCGCGGGGCTCGGGCGGCTCCTGCCGGAGCTGCACATCGAGGGCCGGCCGGAAGTCCACCTGCCGGCGAGCCGCCCTTCGGAGCCGGAGCCGGTGCCGGTGGTCTGACCTCAGGCGTCCTCGGCCATGCTCCAGAGCGTCCAGAGCGCCGTCCGCATCCGGCGCGGCTGTCGCAGGGTGGTGACGACGGCGAAACCGACGTCGGCCGGGGCCAGGTAGTCGTCCTTCACCGGATCGCCGGCGGTCCGCCCGACGCCGTCGGCGAACCCGGTGCGGACGGCGGCGGGAGCAATGGTGGTGACCCGGATGCCCCGCGGTCGCAGCTCCCGGTCGAGCGAGATGGCCAGGCCGACCTGGCCGTACTTGGACGCCGCGTACACCGACTCCTGGCCACTGGCGCTGCCGAGCCCGGCCACCGACGCCACCAGAACCAGGTCGCCCCCGCCGTCTCGCGTGTCGAAGTGCTCGACGGCGGCCCGGACCGCCCAGACGGTGCCGAGCAGGTTCGTCTCGACGATGGCCGCGAGCTGGTCGTCGGAATAGTCGAGAATGCCGCCGAAGACGCCGATCCCGGCATTGCAGACCACCGAGTCCAGCCGCCCGAACCGCTCCACGGCGGCCTGGACGACGGCCCGCGCGTCCGGGGCCGAGCGCACATCCATCGCGTGGACCAGAACCCGCGCCGGCGGCCATCCGGTCGCCACCGCCGCTGCCCGCTCCGGATCGAGGTCGGCCAGCACCACGTTGGCGCCGGCCTCGATGAGGAGGGCGGCGGTGGCCGCGCCGATCCCGGCCCCGGCTCCGGTCACCAGCACGGTCGAGCCGGTCAGGTCTCGTTGTTCGGCACTCAGTTCCATGGTCTCGGCCCCGGCCTAGGACGTCATGGCCGCGACAGCGACGTCGAAGGTGTGGTCGGCCGCGGCCGTGAGGGGGTCGGAGAACAGCTGCTCGGCCAGGTCGGGGTTCATCGTGAAGCAGTCCACGCCGTGCCGGGCCAGCTCGACGATCGAGGCCAGGTCGCGCAGGCTGGCCAGCAGAACCCGGGTCCGGCTGCCGCTCGCGGAGAGCATCTCCTGCATGGCCAGCACCTCGGCCGGCCCGTCGCGGCCGGCGTCCTGCAGCTTGCCCAGGTAGGGAGCCACGTAGTCGGCCCCGGCCGCCGCCGCGACCAACACCTGGGCCGGCTGGTAGACGGCGGTGAGCAGGGTCGGCACCCCCTTCTCGGCGAGCTGGGCGCAGGCCGCCGCGCCGGCCCGGGAGGCGACCAGCTTGACCACGACGTCGTCCCCCAGATCGCGCAACCGCAACCCCTGCTCGACCAGGGCCGGCACGTCGGCGCCCCAGGTCTGGAAGAACACCTCGCGGGCGCCGGCGGCGGCGGCCCAGCGGTGGATCTGCGGAATGTCGCCGACCCTGCGGCCGGCTCGCTGCAGGATCGTCGGATTGGTGGTGAGACCGGTGAACAGACCGGTGGCCAGCAACGGCTCGGCCGCCGCTCGGTCGGCGGTGTCCAGGTACAGCTGCATGCGACTCGCTCCGATGCTCATATGAGCGGTGTGCGCTCCGATGAGCTACCATGCTGCCCGCGAGCCGCGAACCCGTCAAGAGCCAGCCCCCGCGCCCCGGCCCGCGTCAACAGCCAGCGTCGAGAGGCCGCCCCGTGAACCAGCTCGTTGCCGCCCTCCTGGCCCAGGAGTTCTACCTGGAGGGCCGATCCAAGAAGGAGATCGGCGACGAGCTCGGCATCTCCCGGTTCAAGGTTGCTCGCATCCTTGAGCAGGCCGTCGCCGACGGCATCGTGACCATCACGATCAACGCCCCGGCCGAGATCGACCTCGACCGCTCCCGGCAACTCGCCGCCCGCTTCGGCCTGCGGCAGGCCGTGGTCGTACGACCGGCCGTCGACGATGCCGGCACCCGCCGGCTGCTGGGCTCGGCCGGCCTCATGCTGCTCGCCGAAAAGCTGTCCGAGCAGGATGTTCTCGGTATCTCGTGGGGGCGCACCCTGAATGCCCTGACCGGCATCCTGCGGCCCCTGGCCCGGGCCGAGCTGGTGCAGCTCGTCGGCAGCGTGCCCAGCCTCGACCTCGACGTGAACCCCCAGGCCCTGATCAGCCGGTTCGCCGAGGCGACCGGCGGGCCGGTCCACGCCCTGCACGTGCCGATGGTCTTCGACGACGCCGAGTTGGCCGCCCAGTTGCGCCGCACCGACCACGTCGCAGCCACCCTGGCCCGTTACGAGCAGGTCACCTGCGCCCTGATCGGGATCGGCGCGTGGCAACCGGATGGTTCATCACTTCGCGACGCGGTGCCCGCAGCCCTGCGCGCCGCGCTCGACGCCGCCGGGGCCGTCGCCGACGTCTGCTCCACGATCCTGGACGCCGAGGGCCGGATCGTGGGCGGGTCCGCACTGCCGGACCATTCGATCGCGATCACTACCGACCAGCTCCGGGCCGTGCCCGACGTGATCGCCCTGGCCGGCGGGGCCGACAAGGCCCCGGCGATCCGGGCCGCGCTCACGGCGGGCCTGGTCGATCGCCTGATCACCGACACGCCGGCGGCCCAACTGCTGCTGCGCTGAGCTCCCGGGCCCCGGCCGGCCTGGGCCCAGCTCAGACACAGGTCGGGTCGGGTCGGGTCGGGTCGGGTCGGGTCGGGTCGAGCACAGATCGGGTCGGGCACAGATCAGGCGGGCAGCAGTCCCGCCGAGACCAGGCCGGCCCGCACCTCGTCGACCTCGTCCTGATCGGCAGCGGCCTGAGGCAGGCGCATGGTCGCGGACGGGATCAGCCCCATCAGGGCCAGGATGAGCTTCGAGCGCAGGGCGCCGTTGCCGGAGCCGCAGATCAGGTCGATCGCCGGCAGCGCCGAAAGGAAGGTGGCCCGGGCGGCGGCCGGGTCGCCGGCCTCGAACTCGCGGATGACCTGCGCGAACTGGTCACCGACCAGATGCGCGGCCATGCTCACGATGCCGACCGCGCCGACCGCCAGAAACGGCAGCAGCAGGCCGTCGTCCCCGCTGTAGTAGGCCAGGCCGGTGTCGGCGATGATCCGGATCGCCGCCTGGACGTCGCCGGTGGCGTCCTTCACGGCCACCACCTGGGGGTGCTCGGCCAGCCGGCCCAGAGTCTCGGCCGAGTAGCGGACGACGGTCCGGCCGGGCACGTCGTAGAGCATCACCGGCAGGTCGGTGGCCTCGACCACGGCCAGAGTGTGCTGGTAGATGCCCTTCTGCGAGGGCCGGGAGTAGTACGGCGAGACGACCAGCAGTCCGTGGGCGCCGGCCTCGGCCGCCTGCTCGGCCATCCTGACCGCGTGCTGGGTGTCGTTCGACCCGGCCCCGGCCAGTACGAGGGCCCGGTCACCGACCGCGTCGACGACGGCTCGGATCAGATCGGCCTTCTCCGGGGCGTGCGTGGTCGGGGCCTCCCCCGTCGTGCCGTTCAGGACCACGCCGTCGTGGCCGTGATCGACCAGGTGCGCGGCCAGCGAGGCGGCCGCCTTGAGGTCGACGGACCCGTCGTCCGACATCGGCGTGACCATCGCCGTCAGCAGGGAACCGAAAGGGCGGGCACTCGTCTCGGGCATGGCGCCAAACTACCGTCCGTCAACCCGGGCGGCGTCGTCAGGCCGCCGGGTCGGCTCAGGCACGGTGCAACCACGACGTTGTTGGCAGGATGAGCTCGTCCCGTCCGTGAGCCGAGCGAAGGTCTGCGCATGTCATCACCGGTTTCTCCGGATCGGCCCGACTGCGTCGGCGCCCGGTCCGGGCTGGGCACGGCCGCGGCCGTGCTGTGGGACATCGACGGCACCCTGCTGGTCTCGGGCGGAGTCACGATCCGGGCGTTCGTGGACGCCGTCGAACAGGTGACCGGCATCCGGCCGGACCGCGACCGGGTCGACTTCAGTGGACGGATCGACCCGGAGATCGCCGGCCTGTTGCTGGCGACGATCGGCCTCGACCAGAGTCACGTGCCCGCAGTGCTGGTCCGTCTGGCCGAACTCGCCCGTTCGCGCGTTAATCTGCTGAACGAGCAGGTCAGACCGCTCGGCGGCGTGGTCGACCTGCTGGGCGAACTGGCCCGGGCCGGTGTGCGGCAGACTGTGGTTACCGGCAACATCGAGAGCGTGGCCGGCCTGAAACTGGCGGCGGCGGGACTGATCCCGCCGATCGACCCGAAACTGGGCGGTTACGGCGACAGCGGAACCACCCGGGTCGAGGTCGGCCGCGCCGCCCTGGTCCGCCTGTTCGGCCCGGACTGGCCGGCCGTGGCCGAGGACTGCTGGATCATCGGTGACACCCCTCGTGACCTGGCCTGCGCCCAGGCTCTCGGCGTCCGCTGCGCGCTGGTCGCGACCGGACGCCATGCCCTGCCCACCCTCACCGGTCTCGGTGCGGACGTCGTCCTGGCCGGTCTCGATCAATCGGCTGAGCTGGCCGGCCTCTGGGGCGAGCTCTGAACGGCCCCGCCCCCTCGCCTCGGTCAACCCCTCGCCCCGGTCAACCCGCCCGTGCGGTCGCCTAGGTCAGATGGTCGCCTCGGTCAGATGGTCTGCCCCGTCAGGTAGTCGAGAATGTCCTGCCGGCAGACGACGATCGGCTGATGCGTGTCCACCACCAACCGCTCATCGGTCCGCAGTTCGTACTCACGACGGCTCACCTCCTCCCAGTTCGGGTAGATCCAGCCCGGCAGATCGTTCACCGGAACTGCGCCTCCTTGCACCGCCCCTTCTTCACTCCTCTCCGCGCGGCGGGTCTCGACCCGGCGACGGTGCTCGTCCGGGTTCGCGAGCTGAGTCTCGATCACCAGATGACCGGCGGAGCATTCCTGAGCGAGGTTTCGCCAGCCGGCCCGCGCCACCTCGACCGGGCTGACGGCGTCAGCGATCACAATGAGCCCCCGTCGCAGATGACTACCGGCGATGTCGTGAGCCACGCCGTAGGCGGCGATGCCGGTCTGGTCGGGAGTGAGGCCGTGACGCCGCAGGGCCCCTTCGATCTCGTCGATCCGGACCAGCACCGCTCCCAGCCGGGCCGCAAGCCAGCGGGCCAGCGTCGACTTGCCCGTACCCGGCAACCCGCCGAACTCGATCAGCAGTCCTTTCGCCCCGGCCGGATCAGGCCCAGCGCGCTCCAGCCCCGCTACTACTGCTGACGACCAGCCCACCGGCCCGTTTCCATCAGAGATCACCTCGCCGATTGTGCCCTCGGCAATCATTTCGGCCAACGCAGCCACGAGGTCTCGCGCTGCCCGACGGCTGCGTCGGAGACTGTCCCCTGTGTGTCGCAGTCTTCTCAGAACGATGCAGCCTGGCCTCCGCACACAGAGTTCCTGACAGACCCACGGTTCTCGCGCGTGTGGATCTTTGCGACCGGCCGACCGGGCCCGGTTGCGCTCAACGGTGCCCGGTGTCGACGTCAGAACGGCGGCGGCCCGAGATCGGTCGCCGTCGGCGTCTCGTCGATCGACTGGGCGTCCGCTTGATCCTGGGCACCCCCGTCGATCCGGCCGTCCTGCCTCATCGGTCTGGCCGGGTTCGGAGTTCGCAGGTCATTGGCGGTGAGACCGATGGCCGGCGGCTGACTGAGATAGATGTGCCCGGTCGGGCTCGTGATCACAATGGTGCCGGGCTGGTGCGCGGGGTCGTCGGACAGTTGGTGATGCCATCGTCCCTCGTGCTTGAGGCGGTGGTCGCGGCGGCACGCAGCCTGCAGGTTGGCCTCGCTGGTTGCCCCTACCGGGTACCTGATGACGTGGTCGAGATCGCCGCGATGTGCGGGGACGTCGCAGTTCGGTCGTCGGCACGTGACATCGCGGGCTCGCACATGGTCTCTCAAAGGTTGTGGTGGCTCGTAGACCGTGCGCCCGTAGTCGAGCAGTTGCCCGGTGTGCTCATCCGTGATCAGACGACGCCACGTGCTGTCAGCCTCGAACGCCAGCGCTCTGGCCAGTTCGGCGGGAATCGGCCCGTGCCCGGCCAGCATGCCCGGCAGGTCGTTCAGCCCCATCAATGTCTCCAGGCCAACCGTCACCTGCACGTGTGCCCGCAGCCCCGAACCGGCCTTGGCCGAACTGGCCGACCGCGAGTTGGGCCTGGTCGAGTTCGGCCTGGTCGAGTTCGGCCTGGTCGAATTCGGCCTGGTCGAATTCGGCCTGGTCGAGGGCTGCACGGAGAATCCTGATACCACCGAACTCGATTTCTTGAGATCTGTCTCCGGGAAAACCGATTGGCATCCACAGCCGTCGCCGGCACAGGTTTCACTCATCTCGTCCGACCGACCGGCATCGTCAGTGTTGCCGCCCTGTGCTCCCTCACCGGCAGCGCCGAACCGAGCCTCGGAGGACGCAGGGCAGGGTCTGGAGACCTCGCCGGCCGGGCAGTCACCGGGCCGACGCCGGGGGACGTCGCCAGTGCGGCCGTCAACCTCTGGAATGATCGATACGCCTTCGTCACAACCGGTCTCGCGGTCGATCCCGGAGTCGATCTCGCGGCCGGCCGGGCAGTCGGCCGGGTGGTCGGTCGAGCAGTCGGCCTCGCCGGAAGCGGCGCTGCCCGCGCCGTCGGTGGACCTGACGGCACCGCTACCGATGCACTCAGCGGCACCCTCGGGTAGGTGACCGTGCAGGACCAAGTAGGTCAATGTGTCAGCTCTCAACTCGTCCAGCGTGCGGGCGTCGCCTCGAGAACGGAGCAGCCTCGCATACGCATCAATGGTCCCGTACACAGCCATCGCCTCGGGAGCGGGCAGATGGACGAACAAGTCGCCCATGCCGTCCGGGGTCACCCGATGATTCACGTACCGGCCCCGAACCTCGCCCTTGCGGTGACGTTCGGCGTAGCCCGGATCCAAGGCCATGACCGCCTTACGAGCCGATCGGCCGAGGTTTTTCGGCGACTGCTTCGAGGCCCGCCGCAACAAGTGATCTTCCAAAAGGCCGGCGATGGCGGCGGCCGCCTCCTGCGCCCGAGCCGGAGACCACCCGGCCGAGATCGCCTCACCGTAGTGATCATCAGCTAACGGGATCGCATGTTCACTGACGATCTGCGCCCGGCGTAGATCCAGATCACCATCCATCAAGGCCTGAAGTGTTTTCGGTAGCAGCCCCGACATGGCGGTCGACGTCCTGACCAGCTCGTGCGCCCGAGACGGATCCAGGCGCAGCCGGGCCATGATCTCGGCTTCGGGAAGATCCTCGCTGCGGAGCCCCTTCGGCCGATGGGAGCGCCTATTGCCGGACGCAGGGTCGGTAGACTCGTGTGGGGGCGACGGCACCATGCAGGGCAACGAATTGAGCACCGCGATGCCGATCAGTCGCCGCGCCTCGGACGCGGCGATCCGGGCATCCTCTACGGCAATCGCTTCCACCACGTCGAACGGTGACAACCCCTCCAGCGTGGACCGGTACGCCTGCACAGAAGACACTTCAACTTCGACGGGAGCCAGGTTCGTCATATCCGACATGTGTTCGATGCTAGATAAGCCATCGAATCACGGCAAGCCCCGTCGCCAACTTGTGGATAACTCAAACACATTGTTCTGAAGACCTTTTGGATATCTACAGCTCGCGGCGAGCTATGGACACAGGCTTCCGCAGGCGCAACTCTGGTCTCCACCAAGGCAGCCACACCTACTGAACGATCACCCCCCAGCCACCACCTCGACGCCGGAAGCCCTCGGGAGTCCTGCGTCGGAGAACTTGCTTCGCCCAAAGGTCGCACTCCGGAGACCTTGCCCGGCCGAGGAGGCCGCCGCGCGCGAAAACGGGTAATGTTGACTTAATTAGTCAAGATAGGAGCTTCGCATGACCGAATCATCAGGTTCTGCACCAGTTACTGATGAGCTCTTGCTCAACAACCAGAAATACACGGCCGGCTTCTCGGGCCCGCTGCCGATGCCGCCGTCCCGGCACGTCGCGGTCGTGGCCTGCATGGATGCTCGGATCAACGTCTACGGAGCGCTGGGGCTGCAGGAAGGTGAGTCTCATGTCATCCGTAACGCCGGCGGCGTCGTCACCGAAGACGTGATCCGTTCACTGGCCATCAGTCAGCGCCTGCTCGGCACCACCGAGATCATTCTCATTCACCACACTGACTGCGGCATGCTGACTTTCACGGACGACTCGTTCAAGCAATCGATCCAGGAAGACACCGGCCTGCGACCGGCCTGGGCCGCCGAGGCCTTCCCGGACGTCGAGGCCGACGTGAGCCAGTCATTGGCACGGATCCAGGCCAGCCCGTTCGTGGTTCACAAGGATCGCGTCCGCGGGTTCGTGTTCGACGTCGCAACCGGCCTGCTGAACGAGGTCAAGGCGGGCTGAGGACAGGCTGGGCCGTACTGGACCGGTGGAACGGTATGTGCTGCCGGATGGGCCGGACTGGGCCGGACTGGGCCGGACTGGGCCGGACTGGGCCGGACTGGTCAGCCCGTTCAGTCAGCAGTCGGACAGCAGGCGGTGCAGGACGGCAGCGCCGAACTCGAGGGCTTCGGTCGGCACTCGCTCGTCGACACCGTGGAAGAGCGCGGTGAAGTCCAGATCCGCCGGTAATTTCAGCGGCGCGAACCCGAAATTGCGAATACCGAGACGCTGAAACGACTTTGCGTCCGTGCCGGCCGAGAGCATGTAGGGCAGTATCCGGGCTCCCGGGTCCTCGGCCAGCACGGCCGCGGTCATTCGATCGACCAGCCGGCCGTCGAAGGACGTCTCGACGGCCGGCAGGAACTGCGAGTCGACCTCGATCTCCGGGCCCAGCACGGCCCGCAGTTCGGCCTCGAACGCCTCGGCCCGGCCGGGCAGGAACCGGCCGTCCACGGTGGCGTCGGCCACCGAGGGCACCACATTGGCCCGATAGCCGGCGTCGAACATGGTGACGTTGGCCGTGTCCCGCAGAGTCGCGCCGATCATCCGGGACAAGCCTCCGAGCCGGGCCACCGCGGTCTCGGGGTCGGCCGGGTCGAACGGCACCCCGGTCAGCTCGCCGACGATAGTCAGGAAGTCCCGAACCGTGTCCGTGAGAATGAGGGGGAACTCGTGCTGATCGAGCCGGGCCACGCCGGCTGCCAGTTTGGCCACCGCGTTGTCATTGTTGATCATCGACCCGTGCCCGGCCACACCCCGGGCCTTGAGCCGCAGCCACATGACGCCCTTCTCGGCCGTCTCGACCAGATATCCCCGGACGCCGTCGGCCAGCGTCACCGAGAAGCCGCCGACCTCGCTGATCGCCTCGGTCACCCCCTCGAACAGGTCCGGCCGGTGCTCGACCAGCCACTGGGCACCGAGCACGCCGCCGGCCTCCTCGTCGGAGACGAAGGCGAAGACCAGATCGCGGGGCGGAACCGTGCCCTCCCGCTTGAACTGCCGGGCCACGGCCAGCGTCATGGCCGCCATGTGCTTCATGTCGACCGCGCCGCGGCCCCACAGGTAGCCGTCCCGGACCTCACCGGACAGCGGGTGCACGGTCCACTCCGAGGCGTCGAACGGGACGACATCGAGGTGGGCGTGGATCAGCAACGCCCCGCGGATCGGATCGGCCCCGGGCAGCCGGGCGATCACGTTGCCCCGGCCGCGGGCGCCGGCCTCCAGGTAGGTCGTCTCGTAGCCGGCGTCCTCGAGCGAGGCGGCCACGTACTCGGCCGCCGCTCGTTCCCCGACCGTGGTGGCCGGATCCCCGGTGTTGGTGGTGTCGATCCGGATCAGGTCGCGGGCCAGGGCCACGACCTCCTGGACGGCAGTCGCGGCAGTGGCCGGGCTCATGGCGAATCAGTCCTTCGGATCAACGGGCGCTCAGCGGTCGACGTTACTGCGCAACTCGATCAGGTGCCGGGCGTGGGCCTCCAGGGCCCGGTCCTCGGGCGAGACCGGCACCCACGGCCGGGCCTCCACCGCCGCCCCGTCGGCGTCCAGCGACACGAACACGATCAAGCAGTGCGTGGTCAGTTCCAGGTCGGCCGAGGCCGGGTCGGCCGAGCGGACATGGACGCTGATGTGCATGCTGCTGGTCCCGGTGACCAACAGCCGGGCCTGCACCTCGACCAGGTGACCGATGAGCGGCGGCCGGTAGACGCGCACCCCACCGGCGTGCACCGCGATGTTGGCCGCGCTCGCCGTCGCCTCAACCAGATGTCCGACCCGGACCGGGAGGGAGAACCGCACACTGCCCGCATAGGCCATGACGCTGTAGCTGCCGCCCCAGCCGACAGCTCAGGCGAACCCGGCCTTGTCGATCCACTCCAGCACCCGGCCGCCACTGACGTTGCCCGAGTACCCGGCATCGGTCGGCGCGGCCAGGAAGCGCAGCGTGATGTCGCGGGCTCCGGTCGGCTTGTCGGCTCCTGTCTGGTGGACCCAGATTCTCGTTGCCCACCCGACCCGACCACGGGACGCCGAGGTGACGAAGATTCCAGTATTGCCCCAAACATGACCCTACGTGAGGGTGCGATTATGAGATCTTCGGTCATGATAGGGCGCATGGGACACGAGACCCGGTCGACGTCGACCGAGCGCAACGGCCGGGCCACGTCGAACCCCAGCAGCTTGCTGTATGTGATCAGCGCGGATTCACAGGCATTGGCCAGGCTCGGCGGTGAACCACCCGCATCGGCGGTGCGTGGGAAAGGCATGAGCACGCGCGGTGGCGGGTGGCCCGGCAACCCTGATGTCCATGTACGCACGGTGACTATGGCTACGCCGAGCGCGCGAACGTCCGGCCGCCGGTCCGGCCGCCCGCCGGCGCCGACCTACCCTGAGGCAGAGTCGGCAGTTGCCGTGCAGGTGCAGCCCGTCGCCTGCTCCAACCTTTCCCGGCCGGTGCCCGGGCATTCAGCCGGAGTGCCCGCCCTGTCCCACCTGGTGGTCATGAACAGGCAGCACCTGACGTCTCGCGGTCCGCTGGACGACAACTTCCGGGAGGCGAGGTCGGCATGACGGTCACGCCATCGACCCGGGCCGGGCGCAACCTCGACCCGCGCATCCTCTGGACGGGTGCCCTCGTCTGCGCCCTACTGATCGCCATCGTGCTCGTCTTCCAGTTCCGCCCCTCGGCCGGCAACGACCCGGCCCTGCCGGTGGCGGCGTTGCCCTCGGCCAGCACCGGCTCCCAGGTGGCTACCCCGAGCGACAGCCCGAGCACAGCCGCGACGGCGGACCCGATCCTCGGCGTCTTCCGCGGCGTCAACCCGTCCGAGGTGAAGAAGTTCGGCGCCTGGCTGGGCCGTGACCCCAAGTACGCGCTGATGTTCGACGACAGCACCAGCTGGTCGAGCCTGGAGCAGGCCGACTGGTTGAAGTACTGGACGAACTCGTCGTACCGGCTGGTCTACTCCGTGCCGATGCTGCCGACCAAGCAGAGCGCGAGCATGGCCACCGGCGCGAAAGGCAGCTACGACAGCCATTTCGCCGCCCTCGGACGGCGTCTGGTCAAGGCCGGCCAGGCCGACGCCATCCTGCGGGTCGGCTGGGAGTTCAACATCAAGAACTCTCGTTGGGCGACCAAGCACCCGAAGGACTTCATCAGCTACTGGAAGCACATCGTCACGGTGATGAAGAAGGTGCCGGGCCAGAAGTTCGAGTTCGACTGGAACCCGGTCAACGGCTACACCACGTACGACGCGACCAAGTACTACCCCGGTGACAGCTACGTCGACTACGTCGGGATCGACGTCTACGACCTCACCTGGACGCCGGGCGGCTACCCCTACCCGAAGAACTGCTCGGCCGCCTGCAAGACGACCCGGCAGAACACGGCCTGGGACTACCTGATGACGTCGGACCGGGGCCTCGGCTTCTGGACCGATTTCGCGGCGCAGCACAAGAAGCGGGTGTCTCTGCCGGAGTGGGCGCTCTGGAAGCGCCCGGACGGCCGCGGCGGCGAGGACAACCCGTCGTTCATCACCCGGATGCACGCCTACATGGCCGACCCCAAGAACAATGTGGCCTACCAGATCTACTTCGACTTCGACGGCTCCGACGGTCAGCACGGGCTGCAGACCCACCTCAGGGCGGGCGGCAAGGCCTTCAAGAAGCTGTTCGGCGAGTAGACCCGGAAACCCCGGGCGCGGTGCGCGCCCGGGGTCTCCGGTCAGTTCACTTCAGGATCAGGGCAGCGGCAGCCGCACCACCTGCGGGTCGTGGTCGCTCAACTGGACGGCGAATTCGCTGTTCAAATGGACGACGTCGTACTTGTAGCTGGTCCCGGCCAGGGCCGGCGAGATCAGGATGTGGTCGAGCACCTCGGAGTTGCCCTCGTACACGTAGGTGTAGCGCTCGTTGGCCGGCAATGTGGCCGGCAGGTCGGTGAGCGCCCCGCCGGCGGTGAGAATGCCGGTCGTCCGGGTGAAGTCGAAGTCGTTCAGGTCGCCCAGCACGACGATGTCGGCACTGGAGCTCACCGCCCGGATCTGGTCCACGAAGTCCCGGACCTCGGTCGCCTGCTGATGCCGCTGGGTCTCCGAGGGGAAGCTCGGCGGCTGGAAGTGCCCGAACAGGGGCTGGTCGCCGCCCTTGGAGTTGAAGTGGTTGGCGATCACGAACACGGTGTGCCCGCGGAACGTGAACTCCCCCGCCAGCGGCTTGCGGCTGCTGTTCCAGGCCGTGCTGGTCGGGTCGATCCGGCCGGGCGAGTACTTCAGCGACGGCACCCCACCGGTGTTCACCACCGAGTCTGCGGTGGTCGAGTCTGCGCCGGCCCGGTCGACGAAGGCCAGGCCCCGGTCGGTCCGGTACATGAAGACCTGCCGGATGTTGCCGCCCGGCTGGCCGCCGTCGGCGTCGTTCACCGGGTCGATCGAGCGGTACCGGTAGCTCGGGCCACCGGCCGCGGTGATCGCCGCGATCAGCTTGTCCATCGTCTGGTCGGAGGCGACCACGCCGTTGTCGGTGGCGCCGCTGTTGTCCTGGATCTCCTCCAGGGCCACCAGATCGGGGGCCTTGAGGTTGTTGACCAGGGCGCCGGCCAGGCCGTCGAACTTGGCCTGCGGATCGCTCGGGGCCAGGTTCTCGACGTTGAACGTGGCCACCGCCAGCTGCTTGGCCGAGGTCACCCCGGTCGTCGTCTCGGCCTTGAGATCGCCCGAATTGACCACCGGGGTGGTGATCGGCAGCAGCTCGAAGTTGCCAAACGAGTAGTCCAGCGGGCCGATGATCTTGCCCGACAGCTTGTCGCCGACGTTCACGGTCGGGGTGGCCGACAGGACGTCGTCCACCATCACCCGCTCCGGGTTGAAGTCGGTGCTGGTGATGGCCAGGCCGCCGCGCTTGGTGCGGGTGCTGCTGCCGGACGGCGCGACGAAGAACTCGCCGAACGAGTTGGTCGGGCCGACCACGCCCGGGTTGGTGAGCTGGATCCGCATGCCCTCCATCGACTCCCAGAAGTCGATGCCGTCACTGGTGGCGTCGAACGTGCCGCTGGTCTCGACGTCGCCGGTGGCGTCGTCGTCGATCACGGCCGGCGGCGGCACCCGCCCGCCGCTGCCGACCAGGGTGGCCGCGGGCAGCTTGGCGTTGTGAGCGAGCACGGTGACCGTCGGCGTGCCGCCGATCTCGGTGGTGCTCAGGTTGGTGGAACCGCCGCTGCCGCCGGGCCGGAACTCCGACACGGTGCCGTTGACGGTCACCGAGTCCTGCACGGCCACGGCCGGTGCGGCGCCGGTGAAGACGAAGATGCCCTCGCTGGTGGCGACGTCCGAGTCCGGCGTCGGGTCCTGCATCCAGAACCCACTGGCGCTCTTGGCGAAGACGACGCCCGGGACCGAGGCCACCTTCTGGCCCTTGAGCGGCGAGATGTGGGTGGCGCCCTGGATGTCGTGGATCCGGGCGGTGACCGGCGGGACGGTGACGGTCGGGGTCGGGGACGGCGTCTCGGTCGGCGTGACCGTGACCGACGGCGACGGCGTCGGGCTCGATCCGCCACCGGAGGCCCGCGGCACCGGCGCGCCGATGCTGAAGTCGGCCGCGTTGTTGTCGGTGTCGGCGCCGGCCCGCAGCGCGGCGGTGCTGTTGCTGAGGTTGGCCGTCGGTGCGGTCTCGAACGAGCTGGCGGTGCTGCCGTAGCCGATGAGGTCCCGTACGCCGGCGGTGGTGGCGCAGCCGGTGCTGCAGGCCAGGGCGGTCGCGTTGTCGACCAGGGCCACCTTGCCCGCCGATCCGCTGAGGGCCAGCGTGCCGGTGGCGTTCGGGGTCGGCAGCGGCGTGCTCGGCGTGGCTCCGGCCGCCTCCTGGATCAGGTAAACGTCGTCGGGCGCGATGACGCCGGTCAGCGGTGTGCTCGCCCAGGTGGTGCCGGTGGCCGAGGAGTACTGCACGGTCCAGCCGGTGAGGTCGACCGGAGCGGCGCCCAGGTTCTGCAGCTCGATGTAGTCGTTGGTGAACAGTGCGCCGGAGTTGCCGCCGCCGCCGTAGACCTGGCTGATCACCACGTCCGGCGAGGTGGCCAGGGCCGAGCCGCCGGTGGCCACGGCGGTGGCGGCGGCCGCCACCGTCACCCCCACCGCCAGCGCCGCGAGTCGGCGGGTGAGCAGTTCTTGTCGTGGCATCGTTGATCCTCCGGACCCGTTGAGCTCAGCGAACGTACCCTCAGTAGGACGAACGCACCATCGGTAGTCATACCAGGCCAAAGGGAAACTCGGTGCGTCCTGTCCCCGAAAAGTCAGAGACCGAGCCGGGCACAGTTGATGCAGAGCCGGGTCGACGGCCGCACCTCCAGTCGCTCCGGATCGATCGGCCGGCCACACCGCTCGCACCGGCCGTAGCGGCCGTGGGCCAGATCCTCGAGGGCCTGGCGCAACCGGTCCCCGGTCAGCCGGGCCCGGTCCAGCATCGAGGTGAGCTGCTCGCGCTCGAAGGCGATCGTGGCCCCCTCCGGGTCGTGCTCGTCGTCGGCGTTGGACGACTGTGAGGCTTCGATCAGCCGGGCCCGCTCGAACTCCAGCCGGGCCACGTCGACGGTGTTGACGGCCAGGTCGTCGAGCAGACGACGGCGCCGGTCAGGCACCTGGACGCCGTTCGGCCGCGCCGACCAGACCGGCCAGCACCGGGTTGTCGATGTCAGCCACGGCCAGGGCGGCGGCCCCGACCGCGCCCGGCCGGCCGAGCCGGGCCGCGTGCAGGTATGAGCGGACCACGAACTCGGGCATCCCGGTCCGCCCGGCCAGCGTCTCCAGCTCCCCGACCAGCCGGGGCGCGCGGCCGTCGCCGATCGTGACGGCGACCTCGCAGGCCGCGTCCAGGACGGCGGCGTGCACCCACTGGTACGGATCGGGCCAGCGGGTCGCCCGGGAGCGGCCGTCGTCGAGCAGTTCCAGGGCCCGGCCGGGCGAGCCGGTGCGGGCCTCGACCAGGGCCAGCCCCCGGGCCGCCATCCCCTCCCAGCACGGGTCACCGAGCTGGCAGCCGAGGGCGTACGCCTGGGCGTACCCGTCCCGGGCCACGTCGTGGCGCTGCTCGGCCAGGTCGACGTCGGCCAGCAGGGTCTGCGGCCAGGGCGAAAAGGCCGTCCAGCGCTCGGCCCGGACCAGGTCCAGGGTCTCGCCGAGCACCGACCGGGCCGGCCCGAGCCGGCCGCGAAGCAGGTGTACCCGCCCGATCAGGGACAACGACCAGGCCTGCTGACGGCGGGCCCCGGCGCCTCGGGCGTGCTCCACCGACCGGTCCAGCACCTCCAGGGCCTCGCCGTAGCGGGCCGAGTCGGACAGGTTCATCCCGTGCACGCCGAGGATCGCGGCCAGCTCGCCGGCGTCGTCCCCGGCCAGCTGCTCGGCCTGGGTCAGCCAGCGGGCGGCCTGGTCGCGACGACCGGCCTGGACGTCGACGAAGCCCAGCTCCCGGCAGGCCCGGGCCGCCGCCCGGGGGTCGCCGTCCGTGCCGACCAGCGACAGGGCCTGGTGCAGGACGACGGCGCCCTCCTCGTCGCGACCCCGGGCCGCGTGCACCAGCGAGCCGCCGAGCTCCAGCAGGGCCTCGACCTGCAGGGCCCGGTCGCCGGCGGCCTGGGCCTGGTCGGCGGCCCGGCGCAGCAGCCCGAGCCCGGTGTCGACGGCGCCGGCCGAGACGGCGCCGTGGCCGGACTCGAGCTGGGCCCGGGCCGCGGCCCGGCCGGCCCGATCCGAGGACGGCACCGTGACCGGCTCGACCTCGGCCGCGCGCCGCAGTGAGGGCGACGGCTCCACTCCCAGCTGCCGGCGGAACAGCTGCTCGCAACTGGCCAACTGCTCCAGGGCCAGGCGCCGCTCCCCCAGCCGGGCCAGGGTCAGGATCAGCAACTCCTGCCCGCTCTCGTCGAGCGGGTTGCGCTGCACCAGCTGACCGGCCGCCGCCAGCGCGCCGCCGGGCCGGCCGGCGCCGAGCTCGCGCAGCGCCCGCTCCCGCAGCCGACCGTCGACCGCGGTGGTCAGCCGACGGCGCTGCATCATCAGCCACGACTCGAACGCCTCGCAACCCTCGAAGCTCATCCCGGCCAGGAGCTCGCCGTCGAACGGCTCGGCCGCCTCGTCGTCGGGGTCGTCACCGCCCGGATCCAGGACGTCGACCACCACCCGCACGCCGTCGTCGAACCGGATCGTCACCGGGTCGCCGCTGAGGTCGCCATACGGCCGCAGCCCGCGCCGGATCTCGGCCAGGCTCCAGCGCAGCGCGCCGAGCGGATCGTCGGCGTCCGCGAACAGCAGCTCGGCCAGCCGCCGCCGGGCCGGCGGCCGCTCGGCCAGGAGCACGTAGGCCAGCACCGCCCACGACTTGCGACCGCGGGGGGCCATCGGCGCGAACCGGTCGTCGGCCTCGATCATCGGCGTGCCGAGCAGCCTGATCACGAGCGACATGGTTTGAGCGTAAGCCGTGCCGCCCCGGTGCGGCCGCTCGCTCCCGGTGCTCAGCGCCGCACGCCGACCGCCTCCAGGTATTCGCCCCCGGCCAGCACGGTGCCGTCCTGGGCCCGGTTGAACCGGCGCGGCACATCGGCCAGGTCGGCGGCGAACCGGGCCCGGGTGTCGTCGTCCAGGCTGCCGGCCAGCCGGGTGATCGGCCCGTAGTACTGCCGGAACCAGTCCGAGAAGTGCTCGGGCGAGAGGTAGCAGAAGTCGAAGCTCCGGCGGGTCAGCGCGGTCCACTCGACCGAATCCCCGAACAGCTCGGCCAGCCCCTCCTCACTGCCCCAGTACATCGGCGAGGGCACGCCGGGCGGCGCCGGCGCGTACTGGCTGATCACCGCGAACATGGCCCCGACCAGGCTGCCCGGGGTCCAGCTGGCCAGCGCGATCCGGCCGCCCGGGGCGGTCACCCGGACCAGTTCGGCCGCGGCCCGGCGCTGGTCCGGTGCGAACATCACGCCGACCGTGCTCAGCACCAGGTCGAAGCCGGCGTCGCCGAACGGCAACTGTTCGGCGTCGCCGTCCACGAAGGTCACGTCCAGGTGCTCGGCCTGGGCCCGCTCCCGGCCCTGGACCAGCAGGTTGGGCGCGTAGTCGACGCCGGTCGCGGTGGCGAACCGGCGCCCGGCGGCGATCGCCGCGTTGCCCTGCCCGCAGGCGACGTCGAGCACCGTCCGGCCCGCGGTCAGCCCGGCCGAGTCGACCAGCCGTTCGGCGATCAGCTGCAGCGTGTTGCCCACCCGGGGGTAGTCGCCGTCCTGCCAGCCCAGCCGCTGGCGGGCCTTGACCGCCTCGAAGTCGACGGTCACATCCGGTGTGGTCGGTCCTGGCGTCACGTTCTTCTCCTCGGTGAACGGGGCGGCCCCGTCGGCCGGCCCGACGTCCACCGTCGCAACCCGGCGTGTGAGCCGGCGTGTGAGCGGGAGTGTGAGCGGGAGGGATTCAGTCGAGCGCGGGCAGCAGGCCGAGCAACGGCACTCCGGTGAGGGCGGGCAGGTCGCGCCGGTTGTCCAGCTCGGCCGGCCCGGGCCGGGCCGGCCAGCAGCCGATCACCAGGCCGAGAATCCGGACCCCGCGGCGCCGCAGGGCCTCCACGGTCAGCTCGGTCGCGTTCAGGGTGCCCAGTTCCGGGCCGGTGACGACGACCGCGGCGGCCGACTCCAGGCCAGGCTGCCGGGCCAGGTCGGCCAGGCCCGACCCGGACCGGTCGTCGCCGTCCAACCGGACCAGCAGGCCGCCGGCCCCCTCGACCAGCACCAGGTCGGCGTCCCGGGCCAGCTCGCCGATCCGGCGGGCGTGCTCGGCCAGGGACGGCAACCGCACCCCGGCCCGCCGGGCCGCGGCCTGCGGGGCCAGCGGATCGGGCAGCCGGAAGAACTCGTGAAGGCCGAGCCGGGCGGCCGTGGCGACGTCGAGCGGGCCGAGCAGCCGCCGGACCTCGGCGATGTCGCCCGGTTCACCGGGGCCGACGCCGGTCTGCACCGGCTTGACCACCGCGACCCGCTTGCCCTCGGCCAGCGCCGTGGCGGCCAGCGCGGCGGTCACCGTGGTCTTGCCGATCCCGGTGCCGGTCCCGGTCACCAGGACGACCCCGGCCAGGCCCGACAACCCGGTCGGACCGAGCAGCCCGGTCGGACCGAGCGAGCCGGCCGGGCCTGGCCCTTCGGTCACTGTGGCGCCCACCGGCGGATCGCCCCGGCCAGAGCGCCGGCGGCCAGCTTCAGCTCGGCCTCGGTCAGCGTGGCCCGGGCGGTCAGCCGCAACCGGCTGATCCCGTCCGGCACCGACGGCGGCCGGAAGCAGCCGACCCGGACCCCCGACGCCGCGCACCCAGCCGCGGCCTCCAGCGCGGCGGTGGCGCTCGGCATGGCCACCGAGAGCACGGCCGCGGCCGGTGGCGGCGCGGCCGCGACCTGGGCCAGGGCCCCGGCGACCCGCCGGACCGCGTCCACCCGCTCCGGCTGGGCCCGCAGCACCTCGAGCGCGGCCAGCGCGCCGCCGGTCGCGGCCGGCGCCAGGCCGGTGTCGTAGATGAAGGCCCGGGCCGTGTTGACCAGGTGCTCGCGGACCGCCGGATCTCCTAGCACGAAGCCACCCTGGCTGCCCAGCGACTTGGACAGGGTTCCGGTGACTACGATCCCGGCCCGGCCGGTCAGGCCCGCCGCGGCCACCAGACCCCGGCCCTGCGGCCCGGCGGTGCCCAGCGCGTGGGCCTCGTCGACGATCAGCACCGCCGACTGCCGGGCACAGACCGCGGCCAGCTCGACCAGCGGGGCGGCGTCCCCGAGAACGCTGTAGACCGACTCGATCAGCACCACCGCGTTCTTCTCGACCCGCCCGGCCAGCGCCGCCTCGACCGCTTCGACGTCGTTGTGCTCGGTGATCATGATCCGGGCCCGGGACAGCCGGCAGGCGTCGACCAGCGAGGCGTGCACGTGGGCGTCGGAGACGATCAGGTCGCCCCGGCCGGCCAGCGCGGTGACCGCGCCCAGGTTGGCCGCGTAACCGGAGGAGAAAACCAGACCGGCGGGCTGGCCGCAGAACGCGGCCAGCTCGTTCTCCAGCCGGGAATGCAGGTGGGTGCTGCCGGTGACCAGCCGGGACGCGCGGGCCCCGGCCCCCCAGGTGAGGGCCGCGTCGGCGGCGGCCGCGCTGACCCGCGGGTCGGCCGCCAGCCCCAGGTAGTCGTTCCCGGCCAGGTCCAGCAGCAGCCCGCCGCCGGGCGGCTGGGCCACCAGCCGCCGGGTCAGGCCCGCCCGCTCCCGGGCCTCGGCCGCGGCGGCCAGCCGGTCCAGGAACCAGCCGGGCTGGTTCTGGGCCTCGTCGGCGGCCTTGTTCCGGGCCCGGGCCGCGCGCCGGCCGCCGAGCATCGGCTCGTTCACCGGATCTCCTCCCGGACGGCGGCGGTGATCGCCGCGGCGATGGCCGCCACCTCGTCGGCGGTGCTGAGGTAGGGCGGCATGGTGTAGATCAGATCGCGGAACGGCCGCAGCCAGACGCCGTGCCGCAGGGCGACGGCGCTGACCGCGGCCACGTCGAAGGCGGCCGTGGTCTGCACCACCCCGACCCCGCCCAGCACCCGCACGTCGCGCACGCCGGCCGCGCCGGCCAGCCCGGCCAGGCCGGCGCGTAACCCCGACTCCAGGACGGCGACCTGCCCGGCCCACTCCCCGCTCCGCAGCAGGTCGAGGTTCGCCACCGCGACCGCGCAGGCCAGCGGATTGCCCATGAAGGTGGGCCCGTGCATCAGGGCCCCGGACTCGCTCGCGTCCACCCCGGCGGCCACCGCGGCCGTGCAGAGCACCGCCGCCAGGCTGAGATAGCCGCCGGTCAGGGCCTTGCCGACGCACATGATGTCGGGCACCACGCCGGCGTGCTCGGCGGCGAACATGGTGCCGGTGCGGCCGAACCCGGTGGCGATCTCGTCCAGCAGCAACGGGACGTCGTGCCGGTCGGCCACCGCGCGCAGCACCCGCAGACAGGCCGGCGAGTAGACGAACATGCCTCCGGCCCCCTGCAGGACCGGTTCGGCGACGACGCCGGCCAGCTCGCCGGCGTGCTGCTCGGCCAGCCGCTCGACCTCGGCCGCCCAGGCCCGGACCTGCGGGTCGTCGTCGGTGAGGTCGAAGCCGGCCGGCGGGCGGGGGGCGAACAGCTGCGGGGCCAGGACACCGGTGAACATCGAGTGCATCCCGTTCACCGGGTCGCACAGGCTCATCGCGGTGAAGGTGTCGCCGTGGTAGCCGCCCCGGACGGTCAGCAGGCAGTTGCGTTCGGCCCGGCCCCGGCCCCGCTGGTACTGCAGGCAGATCTTCACCGCGACCTCGACCGAGACCGAGCCCGAGTCGCACAGGAACACCCGCTCCAGCGGATCGGCGCCACCGGCCCCGGGTGCCAGCTCGAGCAGGCGCCGGGTCAGCTCGACCGCCGGGGCGTGGGTCAGGCCGCCGAACATCACGTGACTCATCCGGCCGGCCTGGTCGGCCAGGGCCGCGTCCAGCACCGGGTGCCGGTAACCGTGGATCGCCGCCCACCAGGACGACATGCCGTCGATCACTTCGACCGGACCGGTCCCGGCCTCGCCCGGGGCCAGCCGCAGCCGCACGCCCCGGGCCGACTCGACCACCCGGGCCGGGGACCCGGACGGCGCGTAGGGGTGCCAGACGTGGGCCCGGTCGTAATCCCGGATCTCGTCGGTCTCCTCCCCGGCGACCGGGTGGGCGACCGGGTTCGCGACCGGGTTCTCAGCCTCCAGCGGGCTCACCGCAACTCGCCGTGGGTCGAGCAGCGCGCCGTCCACCCGGTCGGCAGCACCTGCACGATCAGCCGGCGCCGGCACTGCCCGCAGTAACGCGGCGGCTCGAGCAGCAATGCTCGCCGGCAGCCGGCGTGATCGCCGTCCGCGAGCGGGTTGCCGCACCGGCCGCAGTGCACCGGTTCGCTGCTCAAATGACCGCCGACATCGCCTTGACCGGCATCTTCAGCTCGCGCAGGAGCTCGAGATCGTCCTCGACCGGGCGGCCCAGCGTGGTCAGGTAGTTGCCGACGATCACGGCGTTGACCCCGCCGAGCAGGCCGTCCCGGGTGCCGAGGTCGCCCAGGGTGATCTCCCGGCCACCGGCGAACCGCAGGATGGTCCGCGGCAGGGCCAGCCGGAACGCCGCGATCGCCCGCAACGCGTCGGTCGGCTCCAGCACCGGCAGGTCGCCGAACGGCGTCCCCGGGCGGGGGTTGAAGAAGTTCAGCGGCACCTCGTCGGGCTGCAGCTCGGCGAGCTGGCCGGCGAACTCGGCCCGCTGCTCGAGGCTCTCGCCCATGCCGACGATGCCGCCGCAGCAGACCTCCATCCCGGCGTCCCGGACCATGGTCAGGGTGCTCCAGCGCTCCTCGAAGCTGTGCGTGGTCACCACCGCCGGGAAGTACGACCGGGCGGTCTCCAGGTTGTGGTTGTAGCGATGCACGCCCATCTCGACCAGGTCGTCGACCTGCTCCTGGCTGAGCATGCCGAGCGAGGCGGCGACGTTGATCCCGGACTCGGCCTTGATGATCGGCACGGCCTCGCGCATCTGCGTCATCAGCCGCTCGTCCGGGCCGCGGACGGCGGCCACGATGCAGAACTCGGTCGCCCCGGTGGCCGCCGTCTCCTTGGCCGCCTGCACCAGCTGCGGGATGTTCAGCCAGACCGAGCGCACCGGCGAGGTGAACTGGCCGGACTGCGAGCAGAAGTGGCAGTCCTCGGGGCAGCCGCCGGTCTTCAGCGAGACGATGCCCTCGACCTCGACCTCCGGGCCGCACCAGCGCATCCGCACCTCGTGGGCCAGGGCGAGCGCGTCCGGCAGGTCGGCGTCGGGCCCACGGAGCACCTCGAGCACCTGCTCGGAGCTGAGGCCGACGCCGTCGGCCAGCACCTGCCGGCGGGCCGTCTGCAGAATCTCGGCCATCCTTACCTCCGTATCCGGGGCGATCACGACGGGGTCACTGTAACTTCCGTCGCTCGAGCCCCGGACGGGACGGCGGTGAGCCTGCTCACCTGGCCCAACGGTCCGCCCGATCCGGTGCGGCGATCAGTGCGGCGGCCGGCCGTCAGCCCCGACCCGGCCCGCGGACCAGATCGACCAGTTCGACCTGCTTGGCCGCCAGCCCGTCGCCGCTGGAGACGCCGCGCAGCCGGCGTCCCACCCAGGGCACGAAGTGGCGCCGCACCCAGCGCAGGTCGGCCCGCACGTCGTCACCCCGCCCGCGCCACCCGGGCCGGACCACCCGCGCGGCCAGCGGCTCCTGCCACCAGCCGGCCTCACCGGCCAGCAGTTCGGGTTCGGTGACGCCGAGTCGCTCCAGGACGCCGGCCGCCACCCGAGCGTGTCCGTCCGGCGTGAGGTGCAACCGGTCCTCGTGCCAGAGCCGGCGGTCCTCCATCACGGTGGCCGCGCCCATGTCGGCCAGCAGGCAGCCGTGCCGCTCGGCGACCGAGCGGGCGGCCTGGTTGAACGCGCCGAACCGGGAGGCCATCAGATCGGCCGCGCGGCCGGTGCCGCCGACCCGTTCGATCACGGTGAACAGCAGCACCTGGGCGCCGCCGGCCCGCAGGTCGATCACCGCCTTCTCGTACCGCCCGAGCAGGGCCGGGATGTCGACCCGGGGGCGCAGGATGTCGTTCGGGCCGGCATGGAACGAGATCAGCGCCGGAGCCAGTGCGATCGCGGCCGGGACCTGCTCGGCGATCACCTGGTCGAGCAGCCGGCCCCGGATCGCAAGATTGGCGTACCGCAGCCGCCCGTTGCGGGCGGCCAGGGCGGCGGCGACCCGGTCGGCCCAGCCGCGGTGACGTCCCTCGGGGCCGAGATCGTCCTCCAGGCCCTCGGTGAACGAGTCACCCGTCGCCACAAAACTGACCAGCTCCGCCGGATCCACGGTCGCCATCCCTGCCCCCTCAACCCCTGCTGCACGCCCACCGGGCGTGATCACCGACAGTCTACGCATCCGTAGGTAAGCGATCGCTTAGCCGGACTCCGCATGCTGGACCAGGCGGGCCCGGCGCTCGGCCGGGGTCTGGTTGGGGCAGCTGAGGCACTTGCCGTCCGGCACCCGGTAGAGCAGGCAGCACGACCCCCGGTGCACGTACCGGGCGACCGCCCCGCCGGACGTCGGGATCTCGACGAACCGCGGCAGCGGGCGCAGGCGCTCCCCCGCACCGGCGATCGCCCCGGCCACCGCGGCCGCGGTGGCCGAGCCGCCCGGGGTCACGGCGGTCGCGGCCAGCACGACCGAGGCCAGCGAATCGGCGGCGATCGCCCACAGCGAGCGCTCGGTGGCTCCCCCGGCGGCGGCCAGCAGCTCGATCACCGGGGCCAGGGCGACGTCGAGGTGCCGGCCCAGGGCCGCCGCCGGATCGCCGTCCGGCCCGGCGTCGAGCTCGGCACCAGGGATCACTCGCTCCAGGTAACCGCTCGAGCGGGTGGTGAACCGGATCTCGGCCGGCGAGATCCGGACCCCGGCCCCGGTCAGCACCAGCGAACGAACGGCCGGCCCGAGCAGCACCACGCTGGCCGAGTACCACCACAGGGTGGCGTTGGTCCGGCGTTCGCGACCGCCCCAGACCCGCGCCGTCCGGTCGATCCGCTCGGACAGCCAGTCGGGGTCGACCAGCAGCGAGCCGGGCCAGGTCTCCGGCACCGACGGCAGCGACGGCAGATCGGTCATCGTTCAGCCCTCGGTTCGGCGCGGTCCGGACATGGCTGCGCGGAGGGCAGGGCACTGGCCCTGTCCTCCGCGCGAACCCGTCACCGTGGAGGTGATCGACGTCGCGTGAGCTGCCTCAGCGGGAGTAGAACTCCACCACGAGCTGCTCGTTGCAGATCACGGGAATCTCTTCCCGGGCCGGCAGGCGAACCAGCCGGGCGTGCAGCTGCGGCAGCAGCACCTCGAGGTACGGCGGCGTGGTCGCCAGTTCGTGCGCTCCGGCCGCGGCGACCTGGAACGGGACGAGGTTCCGGCTACGCGGAGCGATCGCGATCACGTCTTCGGGCTTGACCCGGAAGGACGGCTTGTCGACCCGAAGGCCGTTGACCGTGACGTGGCGGTGGGTGACGGCCTGGCGGGCCTGGTAGATCGTCCGGGCGAAGCCGGCCCGGAGCACGAGGGCATCCAGACGGGTCTCGAGCTCGACGACCAGAGCCTCACCGGTCTTGGCCGAGCTACGGTGCGCCCGGTCGAAGGCCAGGGCCAGCTGGGTCTCGCTGACGTTGTACTGGTAGCGCAGACGCTGCTTCTCGAGCAGTCGCACCTTGTAGTCCGACGTCGACTTGCGGGCCCGGCCGTGGTCGCCCGGCGGGTAGGGGCGCTGCTCGAAGTACTTCACGGACTTCGGGGTCAGAGGGATTCCCAGAGCTCGGCTCAGCTTTGCCTTGGGACGGGGGTGGTTCACAGACATGCCTCCACGGTAGGTTAGGTAAGGCTTACCTAATTAAAGCTGGAGGCGCAGTGGACACCCGCACGCACACCCCCGTCCGACCAACGTCGGCTGAAAGAGCTCGAACCGTTCTTGCTGCGGCCGCCTCGGCATCGGTCCTGTGGGACGGCGGTCGCGTGGATCTCCTCGGGTGCCATCACGATGACCCACTCGGCGACGTGATACTAACGCTTCAATCGACCAGCACGTTAGTCAGCGCCGCCCGTGGGGCAGTTGAGAGCCGTCTCGCAAGAGACTCAGCAGGAGATCTGGCAGTAACAATAGAGCTTACCGAACTCAGCGCCGTGAGCGTGCGCGAACGGGTCCGGGCCCAGGTCAGGCTGACCGGCCGGATGTCCGAGCCGGGCCTGCGCCCGACCGCGGCCGGTTCGACGTCGCTGCACGTCGAGGTGGATCAGATCGTGCTCACCGAAGACGGCTCGGCCGTGTCGCCGGCCCCGCCGGACTACCACCGGGCCGAACCCGATCCGCTGCACCAGGGCGCGGCCGAGCAGCTGCAGCACCTGGCCGGTCACCATCCCGACGCGATCGACGTGCTCTCCCGGCTGTGCGGGCGGGCCGCGCTGATCGGAGCGATCCGGATCGTGCCGGTCGCGCTGGACCGGTACGGCGTGGTGCTTCGGATCGAGCGGCTGCGCGACCACCGCGACGTCCGGCTCCCGTTCCGGGAGCGGATCGACAACGGCGCCGAGGCCGCGATCGAGATGCGCCACCTGCTGGCCGAGGGCCGCCGTCGCCGACCCTGCGGGCGGCATCCTGACCTGCGGTGACGAGGGAGAGCCGGAGCGGACCGCGTAGGATCGACGATCTACCCCGGGGAAGGAACCTGATGTCGATCGAGGCCCAGCAGCAATTGTCACCGTTCACCCAGTTGCTGCAGGAACAGGTCGGCCGCGAGTTCACCGCCCAGCAGCAGTACGTCGCCCTGGCCGTGTGGTTCGACGCCCGCGACCTGCCCCAGCTGGCCGCGCTCTTCTACCGGCAGGGGGTCGAGGAGCGCAATCACGCCATGATGATGGTGCAGTACCTGCTCGACCGCGGCATCCCGCCGGTGGTCCCGGGGATCGAGCCGGTGCGCAACGACTTCCTGCAGCCGGTCGACCTGATCCGGCTCGCACTGCAGCAGGAGGAGCAGGTCACCACCTGGATCGAGGCGCTGTTCAAGGCGGCCCGCGACGACGGCGACTTCCTTGGCGAGCAGTTCATGCTCTGGTTCCTGAAGGAGCAGGTGGAGGAGGTCGCCTCGATGTCCACCCTGCTGACCATCACCGAGCGGGCCGGCAACGACTTCTTCAAGATCGAGGAGTTCGTCGCCCGGGAGAGCACGGCCGAAGCGGCCGACCCGTCGGCCCCGGGCGCGGCCGGCGGGATTCTCTAGCGATCGCAGGCGTCAGACCCAGCGGCGCCGCTCGTGGTCGAACCGGCCGCGCTCCGGGTCGGCCGGCTCGATCCGGCGCACCGGGTCGGGCAGCGGGTCGGGCAGCTGGTCGGGCGTCCGGTCGCCGCGGGCCCTCCACTCCCGCGGGTAGCCGAGCGACACCTCCTCGAACCGGACGCCGGCCAGCTCGAAGGTCACCGGGATGTGCAGGTGCCCGTAGACCGCGACCGCGGCCCGGTAGCGCTGGTGCCAGTCCTCGGTCTCCTGCGATCCGCACCACATCGCGAAGTGCGGGTAGCGCAGGATGGACGTCGGCAGCCGGCTCAACGGCCAGTGCGAGACCAGGACGGTCCGCCGGTCGGCCGGGATCCGGTCGAGCCGGTGGCGGGTCAGCCGCAGTCGCTCCTGCCCCCACTCGGCCAGACTGCCGAACGGGTCCGGGTGCAGCAGCATTTCGTCGGTGCAGTAGACCCCGGTCTGCCGGCCGTGCTCGAGGGCCTGCGCGATGGTCATGCCGGCCGGCCGCCAGGAGTAGTCGTAGAGCGGGAACAGCGGCGCCACCACCAGGTCCTCCCCCTCGGCCGTGGTCCAGACCGGGTACTCGTCCTCCGGGGTGAGCACGTCGAGCCCGCGGCAGAGCTCGACCAGGTGCTCGTACCGCTCCTGGCCGCGCAGCCGCACCGGGTCGCGGGACGTCGTCCACAGCTCGTGATTGCCGGGGGCCCAGATCACCCGCTCGAACCGGTCGCGCAGTAACCTCAGCGTCCGCTCGATGTCGGCCACCCGGTCGGCCACGTCGCCGGCCACGATCAGCCAGTCGCCGTCCGCCCGGGGCTGGATCCGGTCGACCACGGCCTGGTTGCCGACGTGCGAGACGTGCAGATCGCTGGTCGCCAGCAGGGAGGGACGAGGCATGAGCACGAGGCTAACCGGTACGGCACCGGTGGATCCGGCGCCGCCGGCCCCGCTGCTGGCCGCCCTCACCGGCCCGCGGGCCGGCACGATCCCGGACCGGGCCGACGCGATCAGGGTCGGCCCGCTGGTGATGTCCCGGGAGCGGTTGCTGGCCGCGGCGAGCGCGGTCGCCGACCGGATCCAGGGCGCCCACCGGGTCGCCGTCGAGGCCCAGGCCGGGATCGAGACGGTGATCGCGGTGGTCGGTGGCCTGCTGGCCGGCGTGCCGGTGGTGCCGCTCCCGCCCGACGCCGGGCCGACCGAGCGCGACCACATCCTGGCCGACTCCGGGGCCGAGGAGGTGCTGCGGGCCGAGGACGTCGACCTGACCGCCCGCTCGGCCGTGCTGCGGCCGGAGCCGCCGGCCGACGCGACGGCCCTGATCCTCTACACCAGCGGCACCACCGGGGCTCCCAAGGGCGTGCCGATCACCCGGGCCGCGATCGCCGCCGGGCTCGACGCGCTGGCCGAAGCGTGGGCCTGGACGCCGGAAGACCTGCTGGTCCACGGCCTGCCGCTGTTCCATGTGCACGGTCTGGTGCTCGGCGTGCTCGGGCCCCTGCGGATCGGCTCGGCGCTGCGGCACACCGGCCGCCCCCTGCCCGCGGCCTACGCGGCGGCCCGGGAGCAGGGCGGCGGCACCCTGTTCTTCGGCGTGCCCACGATCTGGTCCCGGATCGCGGCCGACCCGGCGGCGGCCCGGGCGCTGGCTCCGGCCCGGCTGCTGGTCTCGGGCAGCGCGCCCCTGCCGGTGACCGTGTTCGAGCGGCTGACCGAGCTGACCGGGCACCGGCCGGTCGAGCGCTACGGGATGACCGAGACCCTGATCACGGTCAGTACGCGGGCGGACGGCGAGCGCCGGCCCGGGTTCGTCGGTACCCCGCTGGCCGGGGTCGGGACCCGGCTCGCGGGTGAGGACGGCGGCCTGCTGCCGGCCGACGGCGAGACGGTCGGCGAGCTGCAGGTGCGGGGGCCGGCCGTGTTCTCCGGGTACCTGGGCCGGCCGGAGGCGACGGCGGCCGGCTTCACCGCCGACGGCTGGTTCCGGACCGGCGACGTGGCCACGATCGACCCGGACGGCCGGCACCGGATCGTCGGCCGGGCCTCGACCGACCTGATCAAGAGCGGCGGTTACCGGATCGGGGCGGGCGAGGTCGAGGACTGCCTGCTGGGCGTGCCCGGCGTGCTCGAGGCGGCGGTGATCGGCGTCCCGGATCCGGATCTGGGCGAGCGGGTCACGGCCTTCGTGGTCGCCGAAGGAGTTACCGAGCAGCAGCTGATCGACCACGTCGGCCGCCTGCTGGCGGCTCACAAACGGCCACGGACGGTCGTTTTCGTCTCCTCGCTGCCCCGCAACCCGATGGGCAAGGTGCTCAAGAAGCGGCTCGGCTGAGCCCTCGCCGCTATGCTCGGCCCGAACTCCCGGCCCCGCCCCTCGACAGCTCCCGAGCTTCCCGGCCCCGCCCCTCGACGAGAACCGGCAGGAGAACCACCGTGCGCGAGATCGCGGTCTTCAGTGGCAGCGCCCATCCCGAACTGGCCGAGGAGATCTGCGACCACCTCTCGGTCCCGCTCCGGCCCTCGCGCACCTCCCGGTTCGCCAACGACTGCCTCGAGGTGCAGTTGCAGGCCAACTGCCGCGAGCGCGACGTCTACCTGATCCAGCCGCTGGTGCCGCCGGTGCAGGAGAACCTGGTCGAGCTGCTGCTCCTGCTGGACGCCGCCCGGGGGGCCTCGGCGGCCCGGATCACGGTGGTGATGCCGCACTACGCCTACGCCCGCTCGGACAAGAAGGACGCACCGCGGATCTCGATCGGCGGCCGGCTGGTGGCCGACCTGCTGGCCACCGCCGGGGCCACCCGGGTACTGACCATGACCCTGCACTCCCCCCAGGTGCACGGCTTCTTCAGCGTGCCGGTCGACCACCTGCACGCCCTGCGGGAGCTGGCCGGCCACTTCATGCCCTACGACCGCTCCAACACCGTGGTCGTCTCGCCCGACCTCGGCAACGCCAAGGCGGCCTCGGCCTTCGCCCGGCTGCTCGGGGTGGGCGTGGCCGCCGGGGCCAAACAGCGGTTCACCGACGACCGGGTGATCATCAGCGACATCATCGGCGAGGTGGCCGGCAAGGACGTGATCATCCTGGACGACGAGATCGCCAAGGGCAGCACGATCCTGGAACTGCTCGACCGGTTGCGGGAGCGCAACGTCGGCCAGATCCGGGTCGCCTGCACCCACGGCCTGTTCTCGGACGGCGCGCTCGACCGGCTGCAGGCCCAGCCCGACGTCCTGGAGATCATCTGCACCAACACCGTGCCGATCGGCAAGGAGAAGCGGGTGCCCAAGCTCGAGGTGCTGTCGATCGCGCCGGCCCTGGCCGAGGCGATCCGGCGGATCCACAACGGCGAATCGGTCAGCGCGCTGTTCGACGCCTGACCGGTCGGACGGTCCAACCGGTCGGACTGTTCAACCAGCCACTCAACCGGCCACCGCAGGCAGCGTGAAGAGCACCGAGTCACCGAGGTCGGCCCGGGTCAGGCCGAGAGCCGGGTCGGGCAGCCGGGTGGCGGCGTCGGCCCAGGCCTGGGTGCCGAACTGGCCCTTCAGCACCACCACGCTGCGGAATCCGTTGGCCCGCAGATAGTCCAGCGACGGCTGGTCGGGGAAACCGGCCATCGCGGCCCGCATCCGGGTCAAGGTGGACGGCGTCACCTCGTTCTGGCCGTTGGCCACCCCCGGGAAGCCGCGGGTCGCCGTCCAGAACATCACCCGCCCGTCCTCGGCCGGGATCGAGGGCAGCACCACCATCGGGCCCGCAGCCGCGGCCAGCGCCCGGGGCCCGGCCGGCACCGGGGCCAGCGGAATGCTGGCGCACCCTTCGAGCACCACCGCGATCGGCAGCAGGGCGAACAGCACGGCTCGCACCCGCGGGGCCTGGCCGCGGTGGCCGAGCACGCCCCAGCCGGCCATCCGGCTCACCGCTCCGGCGGCCAGCAGGGCCAGGGCGAGAGTGGCGAAGACGATCAGGCGGGCCGGGTCGACCACGGCGTCCCAGCCCGGGACGTACCGGCGCAGCAGCACGAACGGCGGGTCCGAACCGGGGAAGGCGGCGTCCGGGAAGCGGGTGCCCAGGGCCAGCACCCCGATCCCGGCGGTGGCCAGCAGCAGGACCAGCCGCCACCACCAGCGCCAGGTACTGACCAGCAGGCCCAGCCCGGCCAGGGCGATCAGCACCAGGCCGGGCAGGATCCGCAGCTCGTTCGAGCCACCGCTGAGACTCTGCCCGGCGGTCAGCCACGACCAGGCGCCGTGCACCGACGGTGCCGTGATCAGGTCGATCGGGCGGGGCGAGTCGGCCGCGACCCGGGCCAGAGAGTGGGCGGCGTCGACCGCGGCCGGGTCGATCCGGGCCACCCGCTGGTACGGGTAGTTCATGAACAGGCCGACGGCGGCGAACAGCGCCCCGCCGACCAGGTCGGCCGGCAGCAGCCAGCGCAGCCGTTCCGGTCGGGGCCGGACCGGGTTGTCCCGGTAGGCATCGGCCCGCCGCCGCTCCCGCCGGGCCCGGAGCAGCCGGACCGGGGAGATCAGCAGCACCAGCGCGGCGATCACCACGATCAGTCCGATGAAGGGCACGGCCGGGCCCGGGCCGATGGTCAACTGGTAGGCCGCGATCAGCCAGCCGGGCAGGATCCAGACCGGACGGCGGGGTGCCCGCAGGCCGGACATGGTCAGGCCGTGCCCGCGGGCCAGCAGGGCCAGGGCGATCGCCGCCGGGCCGACCGCGAGCACCGACAGGTGGGCGAACTGACCGGTGTGCCAGGGCGCGTAGGCGAACCCGGCCCCGGCCACGGCGGCGCCGACCGGATGGGCCCCGAGCTGGCGGGCCAGCGCGTAGCCGCCGAGGGCGGCCAGGGCCGGGCTGAACACGAAAACCAGGTTGTAGGCCGTGACCAGGCCGCCGGCGCCGTGGAAGAACCAGGTCAGGGGGCCCAGCCCGAGCAGCGAGTCGCCCAGGGCGAGGCTGTAGTCGGCCGGGGCGAAGGCGTTGCCGTTGAACAACTGGGCCAGCGGCACGCCCGACCCCGGCTTGAGCGCATGCCCCGACCAGGCCAGCGCCCACAGCCCGGTGTAGGCGTCGGTGCCTTCGCCCGGGATCACCGTGCCCAGCGAGCGCAGCACTGTCCAGCCCATGGCCGCGGCCGTGCCGAACGACAGCACGGCCACGATCAGGACCTCGCGCAGGACCGGGCCGACCCGGCGGCGGACCGGGCGGGGGCGCTGCGGGATGCCCCGGGCCGGGGTGTCGATCAGCGGCCCCCCGGCCACCGGCGTCGGCGGCGCGGGCAGATCCGCACGGTCGGCCCAGAGATCGTCCAGGGTGTCGTACCGCCGGGGCCGGGGCTGGTACCCGGGTTGCGGCTGATCGGTCATCGCACCCGGTCCTCCCTGACGGCTTGCTGTCCGTATATGACCGAGCTGTCGGGTACGTTCCGCTTGCTGCCACTCTAAGCGGCCCAGCTGTCGATCGGGCGAACGACGGACCCGGACCCTATCGAGAACCGGGCTGAAGGGGGATCCCCTCGTCACCGACACGTGTTCATGGCAACCGCCGAACCAGCTCGCACAACGCTATGTACAGTGGTCAGGTGGACGGCACCCGTTGGCTCGATGATCAGGAACACCATGCCTGGCGCTCCTACCTGGCCGCCACGCACCTGCTCTCGGCCCAGCTCGACCGCGAACTGCAGCGTGACGCCAAGATCCCGCACACCTACTACGAGATCCTGGTCCGGCTGTCCGAGGCCCCCGATCGCTCCTTGCGGATGAGCGAGCTGGCCGACGCCTCGGAATCCTCGCGCAGTCGCCTGTCGCACGCCGTGGCCCGGCTGGAGAAGACCGGATGGGTGCGCCGGGAGAGCTGTGACACCGATCGCCGCGGAGCGTTCGCAGTGCTCACCGACGAGGGATTCGCCGCCCTGGCGGCGGCCGCGCCGGCTCATGTCGAGAGCGTCCGCCATCACCTGTTCGACCGCCTCACCCGCGAGCAGGTCGGCCAGCTGGCCGCGATCTCCGACGCCATCCTCGGCGGGCTGCGTGAGGTCGACCCGGCGGTGGACGCCCGGTGCGCCGAGTCCGAGCGGGCCGAAGGTGGGCCGGGTCGGCATTCGATGAGCCGGGACGATCAGCAGGAAGTGGCTTAACCGCCCGGTTGACCCGGGCCACGCCCGGGCGTCCCGTTCTGACCGGGCTCGCCCCGATCCGTCCCACCGGCCCGGGCCGCCCCATCCGGCACAACCCGGACCCATCCCGCCGGCGGCCGGTTTTGGTAGCTCACGGTGATGGACCGGCCCGGGCCGGAGCTCTACCTTGACGCCCGTGACCCTGCTTCCTGGCCCCTCCAGCACCTACACCGGAGCGCCCGAGGAACAGATCGTCGAGTTGCTGGCCCGCCCCACCACCGTCCGCAGCGTCAACCGGCCGGTGGTGTCGCTGATCGACGGGCGCTGCGTCGGCTACCAGGCCACCGTCCGAGTGGCCGAGTGGGCCGCCCGGTCGGCCGCCCCGTGGTTCCGGGCCGCGTCCCGGAGCGGGCTCAGCGGGCAGCTCGGCGCCCTGGCCCTGCAGGCGGCGCTGCGCGAGCGGGCCGCCCTGCCCGGCGAGCGGTTCCTGGCCGTCGAGCTCGATCCCGACGCGCTCGGCCACCCGGAGGTGGTCGGCATCCTGGGGGCTCAGGACGACCTGTCCGACGTCGTCATCACCCTGGTCTCGACCGATCTGCCGGCCGAGCACCGGGCCTGGCCGGTGCTGAGCGACTTCCGGGCGCGTGGCCTGCTGCTGGCGGTCGGCGCCGGGACGGCCGGCCTGGCCGAGCTGATGGCGGTCGAACGACTCGGCCCCGACCTGGTGATGCTGCCGGCCGAGCTGGTCCGCGGCGTGCAGCTGTCCTCGGTCCAGCGGCGCCTGGTCGACGTCGTGGTCGAGCTGGCCGACGAGGTCGGCGCGGTCACGGTCGCGGAAGAGGTCGAGACCCTGGACGAGACCGTGGCCCTGCGCGACGCCGGGATCCGGGCCGCGCAGGGCTGGCTGTTCGGCCGGGCCCGGCCCGGGTTCGCGGCGCCGTCGGCCGAGGTCTGCGAATGGCTGCGGCTGACCGCCTGACTTGGTCGGCCGGCCTACCGCAGGGCCCAGATCGCGACGGCCGCCGCGGCGGCCACGTTGAGCGAGTCCACCCCACCGGACATCGGGATGGTGACGGCGAGGTCGGCGCCCTGCACGGTCGCCGGGGACAGGCCGTCCCCCTCCGCCCCCAGCACCAGGGCCAGCCGGCCCGGCGCCCGGGCCACCAGGTCGTCGAGGCCGACCGCGCCCGGGGTCAGGGCCAGTGCCGCCACCGTGAAGCCGGCTTCCCGGAGCCGGTCGATGCCGGCCGGCCACGGGTCGATCCGGGTCCAGGGCACCTGGAACACCGTTCCCATCGAGACCCGGACCGAGCGGCGGTACAGCGGGTCGGCGCAGCGCGGCGTCACCAGCAGGGCATCGGCCCCTAGGGCGGCGCAGGACCGGATGATCGCGCCCACATTGGTGTGATCGACGATGTCCTCCAGGACGACGACCCGCCGGGCCCGCGCGATCAGCTCCTCGACCGCGGGCAGGACCGGGCGGTGCATCGACGCGATCGCTCCCCGGTGCACGTGGAACCCGGTGATCGCCTCGATCACCGGCGCTCCCCCGGTGAACACCTCGGCCCCGGCCGACTCGAACCGGGCCACCAGGTCGGTCATCGGGCCCAGCCAGCGCTCGGCCAGCAGGAGCGAGCGGGGCCGGTGGCCGGCGTCCAGGGCCCGTCGGATCACCTTCTCGCCTTCGGCCAGGTAGAGCCCGGCCGCCGGTTCGAGGCGGGTCCGGAGGACGACGTCGGTCAGGCCGACATAGTCGCTCAGCCGTGGGTCGGCCGGGTCTTGGAGCACGATCGGACCGGTCACGAGGGCCGAGGCTATCGGGCCGGGGTCGGCCGCCCGGACCGGATCGGGCAGGATCGGCGGGTGATCCACACTCTCGGCCCGGCCGCCGACTTCACCGGTTGGACCCTGGCCCTGCTGGCCCTGGCCGCGTTCGTGGCCGGCTGGGTCGACGCCGTGGTCGGAGGTGGCGGCCTGGTACAGCTCCCGGCCCTGCTGCTGGTGCCGGGCCTGATCCCGGTCTCGGCGGCGGCGACCAACAAGCTGTCCAGCTCGCTCGGAACGGCGGTCAGCGCGCTGACCTACGCCCGCCGGGTCGAACCGGCCGACCGTCCGGACCCGTGGACGGCCGGGCCGATGGCCCTGGTCGCCGGGCTCGGGGCCGTGCTGGGAGCGGCCGGCGCGGCGGCCCTGCCGGCCGGGGTGTTCGTGCCGGTGGTGCTGGTGGCGCTGATCCTGGTCGGGCTCTACACCCTGCTGCGCCCCGAGCTCGGGACCGTCACCGCCCTGCGGCACCAGGGTTCCCGGCACGTGTTGACGGCGATGGCGGCCGGCCTCGTGATCGGGGGTTACGACGGGCTGATCGGGCCCGGGACCGGCTCGTTCCTGGTGTTCGCCCTGGTCGGCCTGCTCGGGTACGCCTTCCTGGCCGCCAGCGCCACGGCCAAGGTGGTCAACCTGGCCACCAACCTGGGCGCCCTGACCCTGTTCGCCGTCCACGGGTCGGTGCTGTGGGGGCTGGGCCTGATGATGGGCGTGGCCAACGTGCTCGGCGCCTACCTCGGGGCCCGCAGCGCGATCAGCCGGGGCTCGGCCTTCGTCCGGGTGGTGTTCCTGGTCGTGGTCAGCGTGCTGATCGTGCGGCTGGGCTGGCAGCAGGTGCAGCGCTGGACCTGAGCCGCACCTCAGCCGTGGCGTGAGCTGTGAAGTGAGCCGTGGCTTGAGCCGTTCCGGTTGACGTCACCGCCCGTCTGATCACCGAATGTGACCACTGGCACAAAGGGCGTCCGGGTGATCGCGGCGTAACCCGGTCAAGCAACCACCCTGGGTGGTCGATCGCCGGGACATGGACGGGTTCCGGCGGCTGAGGATCACGGCCCCGGTGCTGAGTGTGCTGCTGACCGCGGGCTTCCTGACCACGGGCGCCCCGGCCGGTCCCGCCGCCGCACTCACCCGCCCGGCCATCGCCCTCACCCGCCCCGCCGTGGCCGTCCCCGGCCCGTCGAAGCCTTCCGGCACCTCCGCCCAGCAGGCTCAGGACGACGCCAGCGCGGCCCGGGCCGAGGTCGACGCCCAGCTCCAGCGCTACTCGGACGCCGAGGCCCGGGTCGACGCCGCGGTCGCCGACCTCAGCGCGGCCTTCGCCGACGCGGCCGGGGCCGAGGTCACCCAGGACGAGGCCGCGGCCCAGGCCCGCCGGGCCCGGGCCCGGCAGGACGCGCAGGTCCGGGCCCTGTACGCGGCCGGTGGCCCGGTCACCCTCACCGCCTCGGTGCTCGGGGCGACGTCACCGGAAGATGCTCTGTGGCGGATGTCGACCACCGATCGGGCCCTGGCCGGCCTGTTCGCCGACACCAGCGACCAGGTCGACGCGCAGGCCCATCTCGCCGTCCTGGCTCGTCGCCGGGCCGATCAGACCTCGGTCGCAACCGCGGCCCAGGCCGACGCGCTGAAAGCCCTACAGACCCGGGCGGTCGCGGCCGACGCGGCCTTGAAGCAGGCCCAGGCCACGCTAGCCGCGCTCGACACTAAGGCCCGCAACGCCCGGGCCGCCCTGGAGTCGGCCCGCCAGATCGCCCGGGCCGAGGCTGCCGCACGGGCGGCCCGGCGCTCGGCCATGGGCACGGTCACCGCGCTCGGCATCCCGGCCGAGTATCAGCAGGCCTACCAGGACGCGGCCGCCACCTGCCCCGGAATGAGCTGGACCCTGCTGGCCGGGGTCGGGCAGATCGAGAGCGGGCACGGGCGCAACAACGGGCCCTCGTCGGCCGGGGCGATCGGGCCGATGCAGTTCCTGCCGGCCACCTTCGCCGCCTACGCCGTGGACGGCGACCACAACGGCAAGCTCGACCCCTGGGACCCGCAGGACGCGATCTTCACCGCCGCCCACTACCTCTGTACGGCGGGCGCCCGGGCCGGCGGGGTGAGTACGCCGGCCGGGGTGCATGCCGCCCTGTTCACCTACAACCACGCGGAGTGGTACGTCGACCTGGTGCTGGCCGCCCAGCAGGCCATCGCCGCCCACCAGGCCGCCCTCGCCACCCCTTGACCACAGCGCGACCACTGCGCGACCACCGCGCGACTACTGCGCGCCGGGGGCCTCCGGGTCGGCGGCCGGCTCCACCACCACCGGCGTGGTCGGCGCCGACACGACGTCCTGTTCGCGGAAGTAGCCCTCGGCCGACTGGCCCTCGGTCGGCAGCACCCCGCCGAGCGGGGTCTCGCGGCCACCGGCCTTGCGGGAGGCGCCCTCGGCGTCGGCCGATGCGCCGGCCGCCTCGGCCCGGGCCCGGTTCAGGGCCTCGGCCGGGTCCTCCAGCTGGGTGTCGTCGAACGGGGTGCCGGGCAGTGGCTCGCCGCCCCCGACCGGCCCGTACGACGAGGCCGCGCCGCCGTCGTCGGCGTTCAGGTCGCCGCCGAGCGCGGTGGTGATCCCGCGCAGCGCCGCGGTCAGCTCCGAGGGCACGATCCAGAGCTTGCTGGAGGCGCTGTTGGCGATCTGGGGCAGGGTCTGCAGGTACTGGTAGGCCAGCAGTTTCGGGTCGGGGTTACCGCGGTGGATGGCGTCGAAGACCTGGAGGATGGCCCGGGACTCACCCTGGGCCTTGAGGATCGCGGCCTGGGCCTGGCCCTCGGCCCGCAGGATGGACGACTGCTTGTCGCCCTCGGCGGTGAGGATCTGCGACTGCTTGACCCCCTCGGCGTTCAGGATCGCCGCCCGCCGGTCGCGCTCGGCCCGCATCTGCTTCTCCATCGAGTCCTGCACGCTGTGCGGCGGGTCGATGGCCTTGAGCTCGACCCGGTTGACCCGGATCCCCCACCGGCCGGTGGCGTCGTCGAGCACCCCGCGCAGCTGGCCGTTGATCTGGTCGCGGCTGGTCAGGGTCTCCTCCAGGTCGAGGGAGCCGATCACGTTGCGCAGCGTGGTCACGGTCAGCTGCTCGATGCCCTGGATGTAGTTGAAGATCTCGTAGACGGCCGACTTGGGGTCGGTCGGCTGGAAGTAGATCACCGTGTCGATGTTGACCACCAGATTGTCCGAGGTGATCACCGGCTGCGGCGGGAACGACACCACCTGCTCGCGCAGATCGACCACGGCCCGGGCCCGGTCCACGAACGGGATCAAGAAATGCAGCCCCGGCTCCAAGGTGCGCGAGTACCGGCCCAGTCGCTCCACGATCACCGCCGTCGCCTGCGGCACGATCCGAATCGCCTTGGCCACCGTGACCACGACGAACAGCACGATCAGAGCGAGTACGACGTAGAGCACGATCTCCGCGGAGGTCATGGAGTCGGCCTTCCTTCCCAGAGGTTCGGCGCCGGCGGCGCCGGAGTGGGGGCCACCAGGGCGGTGGCCCCGTCGATCCGGACGACGTGGACGTCGCTACCGGGCTCGAGAGTGCCGAGTTCGATCGTGGTTCGGGCGGTCCAGACCTCGCCGGCCAGCTTCACGTAGCCCGACTTGTCGGTGACCGTCTCGATCACCCGGGCCTCGCGGCCGACCAGGGCGGCGACATTCATCCGGGTGACCGGGGTGTTGTGGGCCCAGCGCCGCAGGGGCGGGCGGACCGTGAACAGCAACGCCGTCGAGGACGCCGCGAAGATGATCACCTGCAACGGGACCGGGGCCCCGAGGGTGGCCGCGACCGAGGTGATCAGGGCCCCACCGGCGAACATCAGAAAGACAAAATCGACCGTGGCGATCTCGAACAGGCCAGCGACCAGGGCCCCGGCGAGCCAGAGCAACCAGAAGGTGCTGTGCGACCAGTGCATGGCGTCCTCCAACCGGTCACCAGACTACGTCCGTCACCCCTCCAGACGCAGCACGGCGTACCAACGTTGCGCCGCATGCTGAACTTTCAGCGGGACGTTGAAAGTGGCGGTCAGGTTCTCGTCGGTCAGCACCTCGGCGATCGGGCCCGCCGCCACCACCTGCCCCTGGCGCATCAGCATCGCGTGGTCGAACCCGGGCGGGATCTCCTCCACGTGATGGGTGACCAGGATGAGCACCGGCGAGAGCGGATCGAGGGCCAGCTCGGCCAGATCGCGTACCAGCATCTCCCGGCTGCCCAGGTCGAGGCCGGCCGCCGGCTCGTCCAGCAGCACCAGTTCGGGGTCGGTCATCATCGAGCGGGCCAGCTGGACCCGCTTGCGCTCGCCCTCGCTCAGGGTGCCGAACGTGCGGTCGGCCAGGTGCTCCACACCGAAGGCGGCCAGCAGATCCTCGGACCGGCCGTGATCGAGCTCGTCGTAGCGCTCGTTCCAGCGCCCGGCGACGGCGTAGGCCGCGGTCAGCACGACATCGCGGACCCGCTCGTCCGGCGGCAGCCGCTCGGCAAAGGCGGCACTGGCCAGCCCCACCCGCGGCCGCAGCTCGAACACGTCGGTACTGCCGAGCGTCTCGCCCAGGATGGTGGCCCGGCCCCGGGTCGGGTGCAGGCGGGCGGCGGCCACCTGGAGCAGAGTCGTCTTGCCGGCGCCGTTGGCGCCGAGCACCACCCAGCGCTCGCCCTCGTTGACCTGCCAGCTCACATTGTCGAGCAGAGCGTTCCCGCCGCGCATGATCGTGACGTCGGCGAGGTCGAGCACGTCAGCCATGCCAGGAACCCTAGGGCACACACAGATCTGTAACGCACCCGACCACCTGGTGGCGGCCTGGGGCTTTATCCTGAATCTGTGCTCCTGCTGCCCCGATCCGCCCGCCTCGCGGCCTGGGGCACCGCTGTGCTCGCGTCCCGGGCCGAGATCCAGCTCGCGGTCAAGGCGGTCACCGGCGACGACGAGCCGCACGAGGTGAACGCCGAGGTCGAGGTCGGGGCCGTGCTCGGGTTGCCGGAGAAGGGCGGCCTGACCGAGCTGCTGACCACCCTGCTGCGCCACGGCGCGCCCGGCCTCAGCGTGGCCCTGCCCGCGCCGGGCGACGTCCTGGGCCTGCCCGGGCCGCCCACCTTCAACTCGGCCGCCCTCGAAGCCGGGGAGTGCGTGCTGGTCGGGCCCGGCCCCGGACCGGCGATCGGGATCGTGCCCCGGGTCACCGAGTTCGGGTCGGTCTACGAGCCCGGCGCGATGGTCCACTGGCAGGCGCACGCCGTCGGCCGCCGCCGGGTGACCGACCTGGGCAGCGTCGGCGAGGCCGACCGCGAACTGCGCACCGCCCTGACCGACGCCACCCAGGAACTGGCCCGGCTCGACATCGCCCGCTGGCGTGAGGACGCCGCCGACCGGGTCGCCTCGATCCGGGACGGCGGCCTCGAGCGGGGCATGCTGCCGCCGTCCACCCCGCGGCGGTGTGTGCGGGTGCTGGCCACCGCGGCCCGGGTCCGGGCCATCGTCGAACTGGCCAGCGAGGACGACGGCGCCGCGGTGAACAGCCACGAGGCCGCCCGCCGCACGCAGGCCCTGCGCCGCCTGGACGCCGTCTCCCGCCGGGCCATGGTCGCCGCGGTCAACGGCCTGCTCGACCCCGACGAGGACTGACCGCCCCCTCAGCGCAGCACCGAGTCAGCGCAGCACCGAGCGGTAGACCTCCAGGGTGCGCTCGGCGATGGCGTCCCAGGAGAAGCGCTGCTCGGCCCGGACCCGCCCGGCCCGCCCGTACTCCCGGGCCTTCTCCCGGTCGCCGGTGACCTCGGTCAGCACCGCGGCCAGGTCGGCGACGAACTTCTCCGGGTCGGTCGGCGTCCCGGTGCCGTCGGTCAGCTGGTCGATCGGCACCAGCCGGCCGGTAACGCCGTCGTCCACCACCTCGGGGATGCCCCCGGTGATGGTGCCGACCACGGCCGCCTCGCAGGCCATTGCCTCCAGGTTGACGATGCCGAGCGGTTCGTAGATCGACGGGCAGACGAACGTGGTCGCGGCCGAGAGCACCTTGCAGAGCTCGTCGCGCGGCAGCATCCGCTCGATCCAGATCACGCCGTCGCGGGTCTTCTGCAGCTCGGCGACCAGTCCGGAGACCTCGGCCATGATCTCCGGCGTGTCGGGAGCGCCGGCGCAGAGCACCAGCTGGACCTCCGCCGGCAGCAGCGCAGCGGCCCGCAGCAGGTAGGGCAGCCCCTTCTGCCGGGTGATCCGGCCGACGAAGACCACGCTCGGCCGGTCGGGGTCGATGCCCAGCGCCCGGACGGCGTCGTCGTCCTCGTTGCGCTGCCAGCCCGACAGGTCGATGCCGTTGTGCACGACCTTGACCTTGCCCGGGTCGATCGAGGGATAGGAGCGCAGGATGTCCTTGCGCATCCCGTCGCTGACCGCGATGACGGCGTCGGCAGCCTCGTAGGCGGTCCGCTCGGCCCACGACGACAGGGCGTACCCGCCGCCCAGCTGCTCGGCCTTCCACGGCCGCAGCGGCTCCAGGCTGTGGGCGGTCAGCACGTGCGGCACCGAGTTCAGCAGCCCGGCCAGGTGCCCGCCGAGGTTGGCGTACCAGGTGTGGGAATGGACCACGTCGGCCCCGGCACAGTCCTGGGCCATCGCCAGATCGACCCCGAAGGTGCGCAGGGCCGCGTTGGCCGCGGCCAGGGTCTCCGGTTCGGGGTAGGCGGTGACGTCGGCCTCCGCCCGGGGCGCACCGAAGGTCCGGACCTGGACCTCGACGTGGGCCCGGAGCACCTCCACCAGGTACTGGACGTGAACACCGGCCCCGCCGTAGACATCTGGTGGGTATTCCCGAGTAAGAACATCAACGCGCATGGGACTCACCGTAGTGCGATGTTCCGGTTACGGCCTATGGTCACATCATGGGAAATCCGAAGGTGATGTGCATCGTTCTCGCCGGCGGCGAAGGCAAGCGACTCATGCCCCTGACGGCCGACCGGGCCAAGCCCGCCGTCCCCTTCGGTGGTGTCTACCGGCTCGTCGACTTCGCGCTGAGCAATCTGGTCAATGCCCGGTACCTGCGCATCGTGGTGCTCACGCAGTACAAGTCGCACAGCCTCGACCGGCACATCGCCCAGGGCTGGCGAATGTCCAATTTGTTCGGTAATTACATTGCTCCGGTGCCGGCTCAGCAGCGGGTCGGCAAGCACTGGTTCCTCGGCAGCGCCGACGCGATCTTCCAGAGCCTGAACCTGATCAACGACGAGAAGCCCGACGTCGTGGTGGTGGTCGGGGCCGACCACGTCTACCGGATGGACTTCGGCCAGATGGTCGACGCCCACCTGGAGAGCGGGGCCGGCTGCACGGTGGCCGCGATTCGGCAGCCGATCGACCAGGCCGACCAGTTCGGCGTCATCAAGACCTACGACGAGGACCCGTCCCGGATCGAGGCCTTCCTGGAGAAGCCGACCGACCCGACCGGGCTGCCGGACTCGCCGGGCGAGATCCTGGCCTCGATGGGCAACTACGTCTTCGACGCCAAGGCCCTGGTCGAGGCGGTCACCCAGGACTCCGAGGACGACGACTCCAAGCACGACATGGGCGGCGACATCGTGCCCTACTTCGTCAAGCGCTCCGAGGCCGCGGTCTACGACTTCAAGGACAACGACGTCGCCGGCTCCACCCCGCGCGACCGCAACTACTGGCGCGACGTCGGAACGCTGGACGCCTACTTCGAGTCCCAGATGGACCTGGTCTCGGTGGTGCCGGTGTTCAACCTCTACAACTACGACTGGCCGCTCTACACCCACCAGGGCCCGTGGCCGCCGGCCAAGTTCGTGCACGGCTGGCAGGGCCGGATCGGGCACGCGGTCAACTCGATCGTCTCCCCCGGCACGGTGGTGTCCGGCTCCTACGTGGAGAACTCGGTGCTCTCGCCCAACGTCAACGTCCGGTCCTGGTCCACGGTCAGCGACAGCGTGCTGATGGACAACGTCGACATCGGCCGGCACGCCGTCGTCCGGCGGGCGATCCTGGACAAGAACGTGGTCGTGCCCGAGGGCGCCCGGATCGGGATGGACCCCGAGGAGGACCGGGCCCGCGGCTTCGTGGTCACCGACTCCGGCATCACCGTGGTCGGCAAGGGCCAGCGCATCCCGACCTGAGCCCGGCCTCCCGGGCCGGTGGTGATTGCGGCGATAGACTGTAATCATGCCTCGACCGATTCGGATCGCCGTTCAGATCCAGCCTCAGCACGCCGAGTACGCCGACATCCGTCGAGCGGTCGCCGCCGCCGAGGAGGCCGGGGTCGACGTCGTCTTCAACTGGGACCACTTCTTCCCGCTCTACGGCGAGCCCGACGGCAAGCACTTCGAGTGCTGGACCATGCTCGGCGCCTGGGCCGAGGCGACGTCCCGGGTCGAGATCGGCGCCCTGGTCACCTGTAACACCTACCGCAACCCCGACCTGCTGGCCGACATGGCCCGCACGGTCGACCACATCAGCGGGGGCCGGCTCATCCTCGGCCTGGGCGCGGGCTGGTTCGAGCGCGACTACACCGAGTACGGCTACGAGTTCGGCACAGCCGGCAGCCGGCTGGCCGACCTGGAGACCGCGCTGGCCCGGATCGAGGCCCGCTGGGCCAAGCTGAACCCGGCGCCGACCCGCGACATCCCGATCCTGATCGGTGGCGGCGGGGAGAAGAAGACCCTGCGCTACACCGCCCGGCACGCCGACATCTGGCACACCTTCGGCGACGTCGAGGTGCTCCGGCACAAGGGCGGCGTACTCGACGAGTGGTGCGGGGTGGAGGGCCGCGACCCGGCCGCGGTGGAGCGGTCGATCGGGGTCAGCTCGGCGCCCGGCGAGGTCGGCGCCGACCTGGTCGCGGCCGGGGCGACCCTGTTCACCGTCGGCCTCAACGGCCCGGACTACGACCTCGGGCTGGTCAAGGACTGGCTAGCCTGGCGGGATGAGCAGAACGCCTGATTCGCCCCTTTCTGAAGCCACTTCCAGGCCGGCCACCCGGCCGGTGCGGATCGCCCTCAGCGTCCAGCCCCAGCACGCCGAGTACCGCGAGATCCGCCGGGCCGTGGTGGCGGCCGAGGAGGCGGGCGCCGACGTCGTCACCAACTGGGAACACTTCTTTCCCCTGTTCGGCGACCTCGACGGCAAGCACTTCGAGTGCTGGACCATGCTCGCGGCCTGGGCCGAGGCGACGTCCCGGGTGCAGCTCGCTCCCCTGGTGACGCCGGTCGGTTTCCGCAACCCCGACCTGCTGGCCGACATGGCCCGCACCCTCGACCAGATCAGCCGCGGCCGGCTGATCCTCGGGCTCGGTGCGGGCTGGGCCGAGCGCGACTACGCCGAGTACGGCTACGAGTTCGGCTCACCCAAGGAACGGCTGGACGACCTGGAGCAGGCGATCGACCGGATCCTCAGCCGTTGGGGCCGGCTCAACCCGCCGCCGACCCGGCCGATCCCGCTGCTGATCGGCGGTTCGGGCGAGCGGCGGACGCTGTGCTACGCGGCCCGGCACGCGGACATCTGGCACGCCATTGGCGAACCCGACTTTCTCCGCCGCAAGAGCGCGATCCTCGACGACTGGTGTACCCGCGAGGGCCGCGATCCGGCGAGCATCGAGCGGTCGACCGTGGCCGGGGCGCCGACCAGCGGCGGCACCCCGTCGGTGGCCGTCGGGCCCGACCGGCTCGGCCCCGAACTGCTGGCCGCCGGCTTCACCCTGTTCAACGTGCGCAGCGGCGGGCCCGGTTACGACTTGGGCCCGCTGCGCGACTGGCTGGCCTGGCGCGACGAGGTCAACCGCTGAGTCGAGGCCGGTCCGCCTGCACTAGCCTCGAGGGCGTGACGACAGAGGCCGCAAACCCGCCCGGCACCGCCTCCGACCAGGCCCGAACCGTGCTGTTCACCCTGACCGGGCCCGACCGGCCCGGGGTGACGACGGCCGTGTTCGACGCGCTCTCGCTGCCCGGGATCGAGGTGCTGGACGTCGAGCAGGTGGTGGTCCGCGGCCACCTCACCCTGGCCGTGCTGGTCACCGCGGGCCCGGACGAGGGGGCCGTGCTGGCCGCGGTCAACCGGGCCGGCGGTGCGCTCGGGCTCCGGGTCAGCGGGGTGGCCGGAACCGGCGACAACGCCCCCCGGCGCAAGAACCGGCTGCACGTGACTCTGCTCGGCGCACCGGTGCTGCCGGTCGCGGTGGCCGCGGTGGCCGGCCGGATCGCGGCCCAGGGAGCCAACATCGACCGGGTCCGGCGGCTGTCCCGGTTCCCGGTGACCACCCTGGAGCTCGACGTCTCCGGCGGCGACCCGGAAGAACTGCGCCGCGGCCTGACCCTGGAGGCAGTGGCCCACCGGGTGGACGTCGCGGTCTCCCCGGCCGGGCTGGCCCGGCGGGGTCGGCGCCTGGTCGTGATGGACGTCGACTCGACCCTGATCCAGGACGAGGTGATCGAGCTGCTGGCCGCCCACGCCGGGCGGGCGACCGAAGTGGCCGCGGTGACCCAGCGAGCGATGCGCGGCGAGCTCGACTTCGCCCAGAGCCTGCACGAACGGGTCCAGTGCTTGGCCGGGTTGCCGGAGTCGGTGATCTATCAGGTCCGGGACGCCGTCCGGCTGACCCCCGGGGCCCGGACCCTGTGCCGGACCCTGCTGCGGCTCGGCCTGACCCTGGGCGTGGTCTCCGGCGGGTTCCTCGAAGTGGTGGCCCCGCTGGCGGCGGAGCTCGGGATCAAGCACGTGGCCGCCAACCAGCTCGAGATCGTGGACGGCGTGCTCACCGGGCGGGTGATCGGCGAGATCATCGACCGGCCGGCCAAGGCCGCCGCCCTGCGCCGGTTCGCCGCGGCCGAGGGCTTGCCGATGGCCCGCACGGTCGCGATCGGGGACGGCGCCAACGACCTCGACATGCTGGCCGCGGCCGGCCTCGGGGTGGCCTTCAACGCCAAACCGATGGTCCGCGAGCAGGCCGACACCACCGTCAACGTGCCCTACCTGGACGCCGTGCTGTACCTGCTGGGCATCCCCCGGGCCGAGGTCGAGGAGGCCGACTCGCAGTCGGAAGCGGCCGGCCTCTCGGAGTTCCGGTGAGCCCGGCCGGCGCCGGGCCCGGCGCTCACGAAACTTCCGGCGAGCGCCGGCTGGTGCTGCTGCGGCACGCCAAGTCGGACTGGCCGCCGGGGATCGACGACGCCGAGCGCCCGCTGGCCGAGCGCGGCCGGCGGGACGCCACCGCCGCCGGCCCGGAACTGGCCCGGCTCGGGATCGACAGTGTGCTCTGCTCCCCGGCCCGGCGCACCCGCCAGACCTGGCAACTGGTGTCGGCCGGCCTCGACCCGGTGCCGCCGTTCCGGGTGGTGCCCGAGCTCTACGGCGCCGACCCCCAGGAACTGGTGGACGTCGTCCGGGCTGTCCCGGCCGACGTCGGCACGCTGCTGGTGATCGGCCACGAGCCGACCATGTCGGGGACGGCCGGCGGGCTGGCCGGCCCGGACTCGGACGCCGGGGCCTTGGCCCGGCTCAGGGCCAAGTACCCGACCGGCGCGATCGCGGTGCTGCGGCTGAGCGGCGAGTGGGCCGACCTGGGCCGGGGCAACGCCGTCCTGGAGAAGTTCGTCGTCCCGAGGGGTTGAACGGGCCGAGAGGCTGACGGGCTGCGGAGCTGACGGACTGAAGGGCTCAGCCTTCCGGGTCCTCGCCGACCGAGCCGTCGGCGTTCTCGCGGAGCAGGTCGATGTGGCCGAGGTGCCGGGCCGTCTCCTCGATCAGGTGAATCACGATCCAGCGCAGGTTGCGGCCGCGGTGCACGGACCGGTCGTCCAGCGACACCGCCGCGATCACCTCGTCGCAGAGCTTCGACTCGGCCGCGTAGTCGGCCAGCAGCTGAGCCATCGTGATCCCCTCCGGCACGTGGAGTTCGCCGTCCGGGTCGTCGTCGGTCCAGGCGTAGGGCAGGTCGGTCTGTCCGGCGAAAGTGTCCCGGATCCAGGACCGTTCGACGTGCTCCAGGTGCCGGACCAGCCCGTGCAGAGTGAGCCCGGTCGGCGTCGAGACCGAGCGCAGCACGTCATCCGGTACGCCCTTGACCTTCCAGGCGACCAGGTCGCGCTGCCGCTGCAGGAAGCCGAGCAGCGCCGTCCGCTCGTCCCCGAGATGCGCGCCCTCGGCGATCCCGTCGCCCAGCACACCGTTCTCGGTTCCGCTGCCGTCGGCGGCCTGGTCGATCTCGGGCAGGCTGATCTCAGATGGCGTCATCCGGAGAGTCTCCCCGGCCGCAGCCCTCCCCCGCCCCTCATTTATCGGCCGCCGGCCCCACGTCGGCCCCGACGCCGCCGCGCGGGGCGAGCACATGGGGCTCAGCCCATGGCGTGGACGCCGCCGTCGACGTGGAACACCGATGCGGTGCTGGCCGGGAACCAGTCCGACATCAGGGCCACGCAGGCCCGGGCGGTCGGCTCCGGGTCGGACACGTCCCAGCCGAGGGGGGCCTTCTCCTGCCAGATCCGGTCGAAGTCGGAGAAGCCGGGGATGTTCTTGGCCGCGGTGGTCCGCAGCGGGCCGGCCGCGACGATGTTGACCCGGATCTTCTTCGGGCCCAGGTCGCGGGCCAGGTAGCGCGAGGTCGACTCCAGCGCCGCCTTGGCCACGCCCATCCAGTCGTAGACCGGCCAGGCGAACCGGGCGTCGAAGGTCAGGCCGACGATGCTGCCGCCGTTGGGCATCATCGGCGCCGCGGCCACCGCCAGCGACTTGTACGAGAACGCCGAGATGTGCACCGCCGTGGCGACGTCGTCCCAGGTGGTGTTGAGAAAGTTGCCGCCCATCGCGGACTGCGGGGCGAACCCGATCGAGTGCAGCACGCCGTCGAGCGTGTCGAAGTGCTCGCCGAGCCGGGTGGGCAGGGCGACCAGGTCCTCGTCACTGGTGACGTCGAGCTCGATCACCGGCGGCGTGGTCGGCAGCCGCTTGGCGATCGTCTGGGTGATCTTGGCGGCCCGGCCGAACGAGCTGAGCACCACCTCGGCCCCCTCCTGCTGAGCCACCCGGGCCGCGTGGAAGGCGATCGACGACTCCATCAGAACCCCGGTGATCAGGAGCTTCTTACCCTCGAGCAGACCCATTGTCATTCCTCTTTCGCAGTGACAGCTCAGTGACGGCGCAGTGACCGCTCAGTGACGGCTCAGTGACCCATGCCCATGCCGCCGTCGATCGGCAGCACCGTCCCGGTGATGTACGAGGCGGCGTCCGAGGCGAGGAACCGCACGGCGCTGGCGACGTCGTCGACCGCGCCGAACCGGCCGGCCGGGATGGCCGCGAGGTAGGCGGTCTTCCGGTCCTCGGGCAGGGCCGCCGTCATGTCGGTGTCGATGAAGCCGGGCGCGACCACGTTGGCCGTGATCCCCCGCCCGCCGAGTTCACGGCTGATCGAGCGGGCCATGCCGACCAGGCCCGACTTGGTCGCCGCGTAGTTGACCTGGCCCGGCGATCCGTACAGCCCGACCACGCTGCCGACCAGCACGATCCGGCCGTACCGCTTGCGGATCATCGAGCGGCTGGCGGCCCGCACGCAGCGGAAGGTGCCGCCTAGGTTGGTCGCGACCACCGATTCGTAGTCGTCGTCGCTCATCCGCATCAGGAGCTGGTCGCGGGTGATGCCGGCGTTGGCGACGAGCACCTCGACCGGGCCTTGATCCTTCTCGACCTGGGCGAACGCCTCCTTCACGGAGTCGCTGTCGGTCACCTCGCAGACCACCCCGGCCAGCCCGGCCGGCGGCTCGCCGCTGCGGTAGGTGACGGTCACGTTGTCGCCGTCCTTCTCGAAGGCCCGGGCGATGGCCAGGCCGATGCCACGATTACCCCCGGTCACGAGCACACTGCGGGCCATCGCGTCGTTCCTCTCCACCGATTCCTGGGACGTGCTGACAATTCCCGACTCTTCCCGAGCCTTCCGGGCGTGACGCTAGCTGATCCACACCGACCCCCGCAGCACCGTCCACAGGGCAGGAAGGGCCCGCCGTCGATACCCGGGCCGCCTTCGAGCCGTCCTCCGGCCCCCGTAAGGCGATAGCGTCGGAGAGTGCGAGCCGTGCAGATAACCGCGTTCGGAGGTCCGGAGGTTCTCCGCCTCACCGACATCGACGAGCCGTCGCCCCAGGCCGGCGAGCTGTTGATCGACGTCCACTCGGCGGGGGTGAACTACGCCGACACCCACCAGACCGAGGACTCCTACCTCGCCCCGCAGCACCTGCCCCTGATCCCCGGGTCGGAGGTGGTCGGCCGGGTCCGGGACGGCGAACTGGCCGGCACCCGGGTGCTGGCCCTGCTGTCCGGCAACGGCGGCTACGCGGAGCAGGCCGTGGCCCAGCCGTCGCTGTGCTACCCGCTGGACGACGGGCTGAGCGACGCCGAGGCGCTGGCCCTGCTGGTCCAGGGCACCACCGCCTGGCACCTGCTGCGGACCAGCACCCACCTGGCCCCCGGCGAGACCGTGGTCATCCACTCGGCCGCCGGCGGGGTCGGCAACATCGCCGTCCAGCTGGCCCGGGCCTGGGGTGCGGGCCGGATCATCGGGACGGCCTCGGGCGAGGAGAAGTGCGAGCTAGTCCGCTCGCTCGGCGCCGACGTCGCGATCGACATCTCCGCGACGACGGACGCGAAGCAGGTCACCCACGCGCTGCGCGAGGCCAACGGCGGCCGGCCGGTCGACGTCGTGCTGGAGATGATCGGTGGGCACGTCTTCGACGGCTCGCTGTCGGCGCTGCGGCCGCTGGGCCGGCTGGCCGTATTCGGGATGGCCTCGCGCGAGGCCGCCGCGCCGATCAGCGCGGCCAAGCTGATGGGCACCTCGCGGTCGGTCAGCGGCTTCTGGCTGGTGCACGCGCTCGGTCTGCCCGGCGGCCTGGGCGCCCCGCTGGAGGAGCTCACCTCGATGATCCGGGCCGGCCGGCTGAAGCCGATCACCGGTGGCAGCTACGCCCTGGCCGACGCGGCTAAGGCTCACGACGCGCTGCGCAGCCGGCAGACGACGGGCAAGCTGATCCTCGACGTCAACCAGCCGGCGGCCGAGCTCGACCCGACCGGGACGCCGGCCCGATGAGTGAGCTGGACGCCGACTTCCTGGCCCTGCCGCTCGACACCCTGGCCGATGCCGCCCTGCAGCACGCCCGCGCGGCCGGCGCCCAGCACGCCGACCTGCGGGTGCAGCGGATGCGCGGCGGCCGGATGGTGCTGCGTGACACCACCCTGACCTCGGCCTCCGACGGGCAGAGCAGCGGCCTCGCGGTCCGGGTGCTGCTGGACGGCGTGTGGGGGTTCGCCGCCACCGACGAGCTGACCCCCGAGGCGGCGGTGCGCACGGCCGAGCGGGCCCTGCAGGTGGCCCGGATCTCCCGCCCGCTGGTCCAGGAGCGGGTCGAGCTGGCCCCCGAGCCGGTGCACCACGACGTCCGCTGGGTGTCGTCGTACCGCCGCGACCCGTTCGACATCCCGGTCGACCAGCGGGCCGCCCAGCTGGCCGAGTGGGCGGCCACGCTGCTGGCCGCCCCGGTGGTGGACCACGCCGACCTGAGCGTGCACCTGGCCAAGGAGCAGAAGTTCTACGCCGATCTGGCCGGCACCGTGACCCGCCAGCAGCGGGTGCTGATCGAGCCGGAGATCAGCGTGCTGGCGATCGGTGCGGACGGCCCGGAGACGATGCGCACCCTCGGGCCGCCGACCGCCCGGGGCTGGGAGTACCTGGACGGCGACGGCTGGGACTGGGCCGGTGAGATCGCCGAGCTGCCCACCCTGCTGGCCGAGCGGCTGGCCGCGCCGAGCGTCACGGCCGGCGACTACGACCTGGTGATCGATCCGAGCAACCTCTGGCTGACAATTCACGAGTCGGTCGGGCACGCCACCGAGCTGGATCGCTCCCTCGGGTACGAGGCCGCCTACGCCGGGACGTCGTTCGCCCGGCTCAGCGGGGTCGGCGCGTTCCGGTACGGCAGCGAGCTGATGAACATCACCGGTGACCGGACCTCCGAGCACGGCGGGGCCACGATCGGCTTCGACGACGAGGGCGTGGCCACCCGGTCCTGGGACATCGTCAAGGACGGCGTGCTGGCCGGGTTCCAGCTCGACCGGGCGATGGCGGCCAAGTGCGGGTTCGCGGCGTCCAACGGCTGCGCCTACGCCGACTCGGCCCTGACCGTGCCGGTGCAGCGGATGGCCAACGTGAGCCTGAGACCGGGCACCGGGCCCGACGGTGACGACGGGCCGTCCACCGCCGAGCTGATCGCGGGGGTGTCCCGCGGGCTGTACGTGGTCGGCGACAAGTCGTGGTCGATCGACATGCAGCGGTACAACTTCCAGTTCACCGGCCAGCGGTTCTACCGGATCAGCAACGGCGAGCTGGCCGGCCAGGTCAAGGACGCCGCCTACCAGGGCTCGACGCCGGCCTTCTGGGGCTCGATGAAGGCCCTCGGCGGCGAGCAGACCTACTACCTGGGCGGGGCCTCGAACTGTGGCAAGGCCCAGCCCGGGCAGAGCGCCTGGGTCAGCCACGGCGCGCCGTCAGCGCTGTTCGAAGGCGTGAAGATTCTCAACACCCGGGACGAGGGAGCACGATGACGGCCCGCAGCAGTGCCCAGGACCTGGTCGAGGCCGGCCTGGCCGCCGCGGCGCGACTGGGTTCGGCCGGCGCCGCCGTCCTGGTCGAGGAGACGTCGACGGTCAACCTGCGCTGGGCCCTGAACGGGCTCACCACCAACGGCCTGACCACCGCCCGCTCGGTGACGGTGATCGTCGGGGCCGGGGTCCACGGTGGCACCGGGGTCGGGGTGCTCAGCCGGCAGGGCGTGGACCGGGCCGGCGTCGAGGAGCTCGTCGCCGAGGCGGCCCAGCTGGCCCGGCGGTCGACCCCGGCCGAGGACGCGGCCGAGTTCGTCACCGGTTCGGCCACGGCCGGCTGGGACGATCCGGCGGCCGAGACCGGCGCCGGCGCCCTGGCCGCGGTGGCCGAGGCGCTGGGCGAGGTGTTCGGCCGGTCGGTGCAGCAGGAGCGTGAGTCGTTCGGTTTCGCCCTGCACGAGATCACCACCACCTGGCTCGGCACCAGCGGCGGCCTGCGGTACCGGCACGAGCAGCCGCGCGGCACGATCGAGCTGACCGGCAAGGCCGGCGCCCGCTCCCGCTCGGCCTGGGTCGGTCAGGCCACCCGTGACTTCACCGACGTCGACGTGCTGGCCCTGGACGGCGAGATCGCCACCCGGCTGGGCTGGCAGGAACGCACGGTCAGCCTGCCGCCGGGCCGCTACGACACCGTGCTGCCGCCGTCCGCGGTGGCCGACTTCCTGGTGTATTACTTCTGGTCCTCGGACGCGCGCTCGGCCCACGAGGGCCGCAGCGTGTTCTCCCGCCCCGGTGGGGGCACCCGCGTCGGCGACCGGCTCAGCGCGGCCGGCCTGACCCTGTTCAGCGACCCGGCCCGGGCCGGCCTGGAGTGTGCCGACCGGGTGCTCACCGGCGACACCTCCCCGATGGCCTCGGTCTTCGACAACGGCTTGCCGGCCCCGGCAGCCACCTGGCTCGACGCCGGCGCCGTGGCCGCGCTGCCGACCACTCGGCACACCGCCGGCCTGACCGGGCTGCCCGTGGTCCCGGCGGCCGACAACCTGGTGCTGGAGGCGGCCGGCGGCAGCGGCAGCACGCTCGACCTGGTGGCCGGCACCGACCGCGGCCTGCTGCTGACCTGCCTGTGGTACATCCGCGAGGTGGATCCGCAGACTCTGCTGCTGACCGGCCTGACCCGGGACGGCGTCTACGTGATCGAGAACGGCGAGGTGATCGGGGCGGCCGGCAACTACCGGTTCAACGAGAGCCCGGTCGACCTGCTCGGCCGGGTCCAGGCCGCCGGGGCCACCGAGATCACGCTCGGCCGCGAGTGGGGCGAGTGGTTCACCCGGACGGCGATGCCGGCCCTGCGGGTCGAGGGTTACAACATGTCGACGGCCTCCGAAGCCTCCTGATTCGGCCGAGGCCACGGCCTCCGGCCCGAGGCCGCCGCCGTTTCCGGCCCTCGTTCGGCCGAGCCCGCGTTGCGGGCGTACCGTAAGACGGTGGAGCCCACTACGCCGATCGTGCACTCGATCACCGATGCGACCGAAGCGCACTCCCAGGACATGGACGCCCGGATCCGGCGGTACCTCTTCTCCATGGCCGTGCGCACCATCTGCGTCGTCCTGGTGTTGGTGGTGCACAACCCGGTCCGGTGGGTGTTCGCCGTCCTGGCCGTGATCCTGCCCTATGTCGCCGTGGTGATGGCCAATGCGGCCGGCAACCGGCGGGGTGCCGGAGCCCGTCCGGTGACGCCCAGTCCGCAACCGGTTCCCGTCCGCATCGAAGCCGAAAAGCCTGTGGTGATAGCAGTATCCCCCGAACAGACCAATCCGCAGTCACACGAACAGACCGCCTGATCGGCGGGTCAGAATGACATCCAGTCGTGTCATACTGAACGAGCGCGTTCTGCATCCCCCGTCGGGACGCGCACCTGGACGCCGGGCGGCATCCCCCGTGGCCGCCCGGCGTCCGCCTTTTGGCAGAATCTCGTCGTGACCGTACCGACCACCCCCCCGATCTGCAGTGCCCGGGGCTGCCGCCTGCCCGCTTCGTGGGGGTTGCTGTGGAACAATCCGAAACTGCACACTCCAGAGCGTCGCAAGGTCTGGACGGCCTGTGACGACCATCGGGAAAGCCTCGAAAGCTTCCTGCGGTCCAGAGGATTCCTGCGGTCCACCGTCCCCAGTGAGGATCTGGACAACTCATGACCAGCGTGACGACGAGCCCGAATCCGAGCCGGCCGGCCGCCCGGTCCCGGGCCGGCACCGCCCGGGCCGCCTTGGGCCTGCTGCGGGAGCAGGCCTGGATCGGCGCCCTGCTCGGCGTCATCGTGCTCTCGGTCGTCTTTGTGTTTCTGGGCCGCTGGCAGTACCACCGCCACCTGGCTCACGCCGCCCGAAATCATCTGGTGAACACCAACTATGGGTCCGCGCCGGTCTCCCTGAGTGAACTCTTGCCTACGGTCAGCCAGAACCCGGCCGCTCCCCTGCCGAAGCGACTGGAGTGGCGCCAGGTGCGGCTTTCCGGCAGCTACCTGGCCGCCGAGACGGTGCTGCTGCGCAACCGGCCTCAGCCGGACGACAGCGGCAGCGGCGCCGACGCCAGCCAGCAGGGGCAGAACTCGCAGAACGGCTACGACGTGGCGGTGCCGTTCCGGACCACCGACGGCCTGGTGCTCTACGTCGACCGGGGCTGGATCCCGGCCGGCACGTCGAGCGCGGCCCGCCCGGACAGCGTGCCGTCGCCGCCGGCCGGCGTGGTGCAGGTGACCGCCCGGATGCGCCCGTCCGAGCCGACCTCGGCCCGAAAGGCTCCGCCCGGCCAGGCGAACCGGCTCAACCCGGATAGGCTCGGCGCGGCCCTCGGGATGCCGGACAGCCGGCACGTGGTGAATGCCTACGGCGCTCTGGTCAGCGAATCGCCGGCCGCCACCGACACGCCCACCCTGAGCACCGAGCCCGGTTCCGGGCTCGGGATCAACTATGCCTACGCCGTCCAGTGGGTGGCGTTCGCGATCGCGGCCTACGTGATGTTCGGGGTGGCCCTGGTGCGGGAGGTTCGCCGCCGGGACGGAGCGGCCGCGAGCTGATCAGTGGTTCAGGAGCGGCCCGGCCGGGGGTCGGCCAGTGCCCTTCGGTCAGCGGTTGCGATAAGGGCTGGCCCGGTAGACGCCGAGAATCCGCACCTCGGCGAAGAAGCTCAGCTCCTCGAAGGCCCGGCCGACGTGCACCTCGTCGGGGTGGCCCTCGATGTCGGCCAGGAACTGGGTCGCGATAAAGTGACCGTCGACCATGTAGCTCTCCAGCTTGGTCATGTTCACCCCGTTCGTGGCGAACCCGCCCAGCGCCTTGTAGAGCGCGGCCGGCAGGTTGCGGACGCCGAACACGAACGTGGTCACGATCGGCCCGATCCCGTAGGCGGCCCGCAGGTTCTCGGTCGCCAGGATGATGAACCGGGTGGTGTTGTGCTCCTGGTCCTCGATGTCCTCGCGCAGGATGTCGAGGCCGTAGACCTCGGCCGCCAGCCGGGAGGCGATGGCCGCCTGCGTGGGGTCGCCCAGTTCGGCGATCTCCCGGGCGGCTCCGGCGGTGTCGTCGGCGACCACGGCCGGCAGGTGCAGTTCGCGCAGCGCCGCCCGGCACTGGTCCAGCGCCTGCGGGTGGCTGCGGACCGCGGTGACCTGGTCGAGGCGCCCGCCCGGGATGCCGAGCAACTGGTGGCGCACCGGCAGGAAGTACTCGCCGATGATGTGCACCTTGGACTGCGGCAGCAGATAGTGGATGTCGGCGACCCGCCCGGCGGTCGAGTTCTCCACCGGGATCATGGCCAGGTCGACGGCGCCCTCCTCGAGGGCGGCGAAGCTCTCCTCGAACGTCCGGTACGGGACCGGTTCGTAGTCGGGATAGACGTCGCGGCAGGCGATATGGGAGTTGGCGCCGAGTTCACCCTGGAACGCGACCCGCTTTCGACTATTCATGAGGCCCTCATCATGCCACGTGAGATGCCACGGATTGCGCCCGATCGGCCGACCCCACGCTCACACAAGTCGATCTTCGTCAGCCGTAGAGTGTCTGACTGGTTACGTTCAGCCAGCACGGCCGGACAACCGAAAAAGGCGAGGAACGGGACAAATTCGATGGATCTAGGTCTCAGTGATCGGGTGTACGTCGTGACGGGGGCGTCGCGAGGCCTGGGCCGGGCGTGTGCGGAGCTGCTCGCGGCCGAGGGGGCGCGGCTGGTGCTGTGTGCCCGGGACGACGACGAGCTGAACGCCACGGCCGCCGCCCTGGGCGGGCCGGAACGGGCGATCGCCGTGTCCGGCGACATCGGCGAGCCGGGAATCGAGACCTGCCTGGTGGCGGCCGCGATAGCCCGTTACGGCCGGCTCGACGGCGGGCTGATCAGCGTGGGCGGCCCACCGCCGGGCACGGTGATGGACCTGGACGACGGAGCCTGGCGGCTGGCCTTCGAGCAGACCTTTCTCGGACCGCTGCGGATGGCCCGGACCATCGCCAAGCTGGCCTCCCGGGAGGGCGGCTCGATCGTGCTGGTGCTGTCCACCTCGGTCCGCGAACCGCTGGAAGGGCTGGGCCTGTCCAACGGATTGCGGCCCGGGCTGGCGATGGCGGCCAAGTCGCTGGCCAACGAGCTCGGCTCGCGCAACGTGCGGGTGAACGGAATCCTGCCGGCCCGGATCGACACCGACCGGGTGCGCGAACTGGACGCCGCCGGCGGCCGGCCCGAGGAGGCCCGGCGCCAGCACGAGGCCCGGATCCCGCTCGGGCGCTACGGCGAGCCGCTGGAGTTCGCCCGGCCCGCGGTGTTCCTGCTCTCACCGGCGGCCAGCTTCGTCACCGGCACCATGCTGCCGGTGGACGGCGGCGCCTCGCACTCGCTGTAGGCGGCCTTCGGATCACACGACCTGGTCGGCGAACTGGGTCCGGTAGAGGTCCGCGTAGAGGCCGCCCCGGGCGATCAGGTCGGCGTGCCGGCCCTGCTCCACCACCCGACCGCCGTCGATCACCGCGATCACGTCCGCCGCGCGGACGGTCGACAGCCGGTGAGCGATCACGATCGCCGTCCGCCCGGTCAGGGTCTCCTCCAGGGCCCGCTGCACCGCCGCCTCGGACTCCGAGTCGAGGTGGGCCGTCGCCTCGTCCAGGACGACGATGCCCGGCGCCTTCAGCAGCAGCCGGGCCAGCGCGATCCGCTGCTTCTCCCCACCGGACAGGCGGTGCCCGCGATCACCGACGACCGTGTCCAGCCCCTCGGGCAGGCTGCTGATCAGGTCGATGATCTGGGCCGAGCGCAGCGCGGCGTAGATCTGCTCCTCGGTCGCGTCCGGGGCGGCGTACTCCAGGTTGGCCCGGATCGTGTCGTGGAACAGATGAGCGTCCTGGGTGACGACGCCGACCGTGTTGTGCAAGGACTCGAAGCTGACCTCGCGCAGGTCGACGCCGCCGATCCGGACCGCCCCGGCCGTTGGGTCGTAGAGCCGGGCGATCAGGCCGGTGATGGTCGACTTGCCCGCCCCGCTCGGCCCGACCAGGGCCAGCAGCTGACCCGGCTGGGCCTGCAGGGTGATCCCGTGCAGCACCTCGGCCCCGCCCCGGCGGTCGCTCGCGGCCACCTGCTCGAGGCTGGCCAGCGACACCTGGTCGGCCGACGGGTAGCCGAACCGGACGTCGTCCAGCTCGACCGACAGCGGCTGCCTCGGGAGCTCCTTCGGCTCGGGCACCTCCTGCACCAGCGGGACCAGGTCGAGCACCTCGAAGACGCGCTCGAAGCTGACCAGCGCCGTCATCACGTCGACCCGGACGTTGGAGAGCCCGGTGAGCGGCCCGTAGAGCCGGCCGAGCAGGGCGGCCAGGGCCAGCAGGGTGCCCACGGTCAGCGTCCCGCCGACCACCAGGACGCCGCCCAGCCCGTAGACCAGGGCCATCGCCAGGGCCGCGACCAGGGTCAGCCCGGCGAAGAAGACCTGGTTGTTCATCGCGATCTGGACCCCGGTGTCCCGGACCCGGCCGGCTCGGGCGGCGAACTCGTCGTCCTCCTGCCGGGGCCGCCCGAACAGCTTGACCAGCAGGGCGCCGGCCACGTTGAACCGCTCGGTCATCCGGTTGCCGAGGTCGGCGTTCACCTGCATCTGCTCCCGGGCCAAGGCCTGCAACCGCACCCCGAAACGGCGGGCCGGCAACAGGAACACCGGCAGCAGCACCAGGGCGCCGAGGGTGATCGGCCAGGACAGGTAGAGCATCGCCCCGGTCACCAGGACCAGCGACACCACGTTGCTGACCACCCCGGAAAGGGTTGAGGTGAAGGCCTGCTGGGCGCCGCGGACGTCGCTGTTGAGCCGCGACACCAGGGCACCGGTCTGAGCCCGGGTGAAGAAGGCGACCGGCTGGCGCAGCACATGACCGAAGACCTGGGTTCGCAGGTCGTAGATCAGGCCCTCGCCGATCCGGGCCGAGTAGTACCGCGAGATCAGGCTCTCGACCGTCTGGACGATCGCCACCAGGGCGACGATCAGCGAGAGCAGCACGACCTGACCGCGATCATGATGAGCGATGCCGTGGTCGACGATCCGGCGCAGCAGCAGCGGCGTGAGAATGACCAGACAGGCGTCGAAGACGACCAGGCTGAGAAAGACGATGATCAAGCCGCGGTAGGGCCGGGCGTAACCCAGTACCCGGCGGCGCGTGCCGGGGGCCAGCGGTCGATCCTTGACGCTCGGGTCGCGACGATAGGACATCATCGTCGACCACCCCGTGGCCGGCTGCATGTGGTTGTACCCCTCCGGCGAAACCCGGCCGGCGGAACGAGATGCCCCCGGCGCTACCTGGTGAGGTAACGCGATGAGCCGGTTGATGCTTCCGCGACCGCGAGCCTCGGTCCGTGAGCCTCAGTTCGGCAGCCCGTCAGCCAGGTCGGGGGCGTTGAGTCGAACCGCGCCCCCGACCCATGATGGCGGTCGCGAGGTTCAGTGCTGTCGACGTAGCTGACGATCAGCGCTGCTTGGCCTTGCCTCGGGTGGCTCCCCCGCGACCTCTCAGCTGCACTTCGTTCTCGGTAAGGATCCGGTGCACGAAGCCGTACGAGCGCCCCGTCTCCTCGGCCAGGGCCCGAATACTGGCCCCGGAGCTGTACTTCTTCTTCAATTCACCTGCGAGCTTCGAACGGTCGGTGCCCGTGATACGAGCACCCTTCTTGACACTGTCGGCCACGAATCCTCCTCGAGCGTGTGACGTGATCACCATGGTGGTCAACAGATCCACATCCGGCCACTCGACGCGCCCCCGAAGCCGACATCACCGACACATCCGGCATCAGGCCAGGGTGACGAGGTCCAAATAGTCAGGATTCCACAGGTCTTCCTCGCCGTCGGGCAGCAGCACGACCCGTTCCGGATTCAGCGCCTCGACCGCGCCCTCGTCGTGGGTGACCAGGATGATGGCGCCCTCGTAGCGGCGCAGGGCATCGAGCACCTCCTCCCGGCTGGCCGGGTCGAGGTTGTTCGTCGGTTCGTCGAGCAGCAGCACGTTGGCCCCCGAAACCACCAGCGTGGCCAGGGCCAGACGGGTTTTCTCGCCGCCGGAGAGCACCGAAGCCGGCTTGTTCGCGTCGTCCCCACTGAACAGGAACGAGCCGAGCACGGTGCGGACCTGGGTGTCGGTCAGGTCCGGGGAGGCCGAGCGCATGTTCTCCAGCACCGTCCGGGACGTGTCCAGGGTGTCGTGCTCCTGGGCGAAGTACCCGATCCGCAGCCCGTGACCGGCGAGCACTTCACCCGTGTCGGGCTCTTCGACCCCGCCGAGCATCCGCAGCAGCGTGGTCTTTCCGGCACCGTTCAGGCCGAGAATGACTACCCGGCTGCCCCGGTCGATCGCCAGCGAGACGTCCATGAACACTTCGAGACTGCCGTACGACTTGCTCAGTCCCTCGGCGGTGAGCGGGGTTCGACCGCACGGCACCGGGGACGGGAAGCGCAGCTTGGCCACCTTGTCGGCGGTACGCACCTCGTCCAGCCCGGCCAGCAGCTTCTCGGCCCGCTTGGCCATGTTCTGGGCCGCGGTCGCCTTCGTCGCCTTGGCCCCCATCTTGGCCGCCTGGGTGAACAGGACGGACGCCTTCTTCTCGGCGTTGGCCCGCTCGCGGCGCCGGCGCTTCTCGTCGGTCTCGCGCGCCTCGAGGTACTTCTTCCAGCCGACGTTGTAGATGTCGATCTCGGAGCGGGTGGCGTCGAGGTGGAACACCTGGTTGACGGTGGCTTCGAGCAGGCCGACGTCGTGACTGATCACGATGAGACCGCCCGGCCAGACCTTCAGATAGTCGCGCAGCCAGCTGATCGAGTCGGCGTCCAAGTGGTTGGTCGGCTCGTCGAGCAGCAGGGTCGGCGCCCCGGAGAAGAGGATCCGGGCCAGCTCGACCCGGCGTCGCTGCCCGCCGGAAAGGGTGCCGATCGGCTGCTCCAGGACCCGCTCGGGCAGGCTCAGGCTGGCGCAGATGGTGGAGGCCTCGCTCTCGGCGGCGTAACCCCCCCGAGTGGTGAATTCGGCCTCGAGCCGGCTGTAGCGCTCCATGGCCGCGTCGCGGGTGTCGTCGTCGGCGCTGGCCATGGCCCCCTCGGTGGCCCGCATGTCGGTGACGATCCGATCCAGCCCGCGGGCCGAGAGCACCCGGTCGCGGGCCAGCATGTCGAGGTCGCCGGTGCGCGGGTCCTGCGGCAGGTAGCCGATGTCACCGGTGCGGGTGACGGTGCCCTTGGCCGGGGCGGCCTCGCCGGCCAGCACCTTGGTCAGAGTGGTCTTGCCGGCGCCGTTGCGACCGACCAGCCCGACGCGCTGACCGGGGCCGACCCGGAAACTGGCATCTGCGACAAGTAGTCGGGCGCCCGCGCGCAGCTCCACGCCATTGGCGACGATCATGGTGGGAAGCTCCTGCTGCTGAGGGTCGGGATGACGGCGTGGGATGCCCATTCTACGCGAGAGCGGTACGTTCCCTGTGACATCGACAGGTGATGCTGGGGACACCCGGCGGCGCCGTGAGCCCGACGAGACTCGCGAGCAGCGCGGGTCTGCGCGACAGGAGACCCCGTGCCGATCGAGTTCGACAACCAGCGTGTGGACGTCGGTGGTGTGGACGACCGTCGGGGCGGCGGTGGCGGCCTGATGGGCGGTGGCCTGGCCATCGGCGGCGGTACCGGAATCGTCGGCATCGTGATCTATGTCCTGATCCAGCTGCTCGGCGGGGGTGGCGGCTCGTCGTCGTCCCTGCCCTCGCTCGGCTCCGGCAGCGCCAACAGCACCGGTCAGCAGGAGACGAGTCAGCAGCTCAGCGACCGCTGCAACACCGACGGCGCGCTGGACAAATACACCGACTGCCGGCTGATCAAGGTCTACGACATCGCCAACAGCACCTGGAAGGACGAGTTCGACCGGCGCGGGGCGAAGTTCCACACCCCGCAGCTGGCTTTCTTCGACGGCTCGACCAGCACCGGCTGCGGTCAGGCCTCGGCCGACGTCGGGCCGTTCTACTGCCCGGCCGACGAGGAGATCTACCTCGACCTGAACTTCCTCGACCAGTTGCAGACCCAGTTCGGGGCGACCGGGACATTCGCCCAAGCCTACATCCTGGCCCACGAGTACGGTCACCACCTGCAGACCTTGCTCGGCACCGAACCCAAGGTGCGGGCGGCTCAGCAGAAGAACCCCAGCCTGGAGAACAAGTACTCGGTGGCTCTGGAACTGCAGGCCGACTGCTACGCCGGGGTCTGGGCCACGCTGGCCGACAAGCAGTCCAACGGGATCGACCTGACTCAGGACAACATCGCCGAGGCGCAGAACGCGGCCGGCGCGGTCGGCGACGACCGGATTCAGAAGAAGGCCCAGGGCCGGGTGGATCCGGAGTCGTGGACCCATGGTTCGGCGGCTCAGCGCAAGCAGTGGTTCACCACCGGCTACAGCAGTGGGAACCTCGACTCGTGCGACACCTTCGGCGCGGCCGGCCTCTGACCCGTGTGCCCGTGAGCCGTCGATGAGGACGGTGTACGTGCCCGCGGCTCGGCTGGACCGCTGGATCGCCGGCTTCGGCGAACGTCACCCCGGGCTGACCGCGCTGATCGGGCCGGACGGCGCCGAGTTGCGGGCCCTGGACGGCTCCACGGCCGTGCTGGCCCCGGCCTTCGGGCCGCTCCTGGTCGAGGCACCCAGGTCCGGACCGCAGGTTGTCGGCCCGACCCCGACCAACGCAGGTCCAATCCACGCCGCCCCGCCCGCGGTGGGCGCCGGTTCGGCCGATCCCGCATCAGAATTGGCCGGAACCCCGCCCGGCGAGACCCCTCTCGGCGCCTCGGCGGCCGGGTTATCGGTCCGGTCCACGCCGGCCGAGGTCGCGGCGGCCCTGCTGGCCGATGCCTACGGCTGCCGGGTGCTGCGCGCGCTGATGATCCGCCGCGGCGGGTACGCCTGTGCCGTGCTCACCGACGACCGGGTGACCGCGGCCAAGGTCGGGTCCCGCCACGTGCAGGGCCGGACCGCCGCCGGCGGCTGGTCCCAGCAGCGGTTCGCCCGGCGCCGGGAAGGACAAGTGGACACCCTGGTCGGCTCGGCCACGGAGGTGGCGGTCCGGCTCCTGCTGCCCGCCGACCCTGACGATGCCCTGATCACCGGTGGCGATCGCCCGCTGATCGACCGGGTACTGGCCGATCCACGGCTGAAGCCGCTGTCCGGGCTGAGAAGGGGCCCGCACCTGGAGATCGGCGACCCGCGCTCGGACCTGGTGCAGGACCTCCCCGAGCGTGGCCGCGCTGTCCGGATCTCCCTCGACGAGCGTTGACGGCCCAGGCACCCACCGGTTCACGCGGTGGCGAGGACCGCCACCGGTCCCTGGGCCCAGGCAATGCCCTCGGCGCGCAACTGTTCTGCCTGCTGCGCCGATTCGACGCCGGTCGCGATCACGATCAACCCGCGCCGGCGACTGAGCTCGACCACGCCGGCCAGCATCGCCCGGCCCGAGAGCGACGCCCCGGCTTGGGACAGCGAGGGATCCAGGCGGACCCCGTCCACCGGCAGGGTGGCCAGCATCGACATCGACGACACGCCTCGGCCGAACCCGTCGAGCAGGACGCCGACCCCGAGATCCCGGATCGCCTGGATCCGCTCACCGGCCGGCACCGGATCGGAGACGATCTGCCGCTCCCCGAGCATGATTCCCAGCCCGCGCCCGCCGCCTCCGACGCCGGTTCCGGAGGCGCGAGTTCCGGGTCCGATCTCGGCGCGCAGAAACGTACCGAGATCCTCCAGGCCCAGGTCCGTGCGCCCGATCCGGGCGAACACCGGAAAGGCCGGATCGGCCGGGAACTCCGCCGGCAGCCGACGTCGCTGCCGCAGCAATTCCTCGTCCAGGTGGGCCGTCAATCCGGTCCGCCCGGCGAGCTGCCGCAGTTCTCGCGGCGTCAGTCCAGGGCTGCCGGGTGCCGTCAGTGAGATGGTGACCTCGGCCGCGACCACCACGCCCGAGTCCAGGTCGAGCACGGGATCGAACCGGGCCTCGACCTCACCGTCGCTGGCGAACAACCGTCTCAGCACATGGCCGTCCTCAGCCCGTTCGCGCAGCGTGGCCTGCAACGAGCGGTCGAACGTGGCCACCCGGTTGCGGCCCAGTTCCTTGGCCCGGTAGAGCGCGGCGTCGGCCTGGGCCACCAGTTGCTCACCCGAACTGGTCCCGTCGTCGTGAGCCACCCCCAGGCTGGGGCTGACCCGCAGGCTCCGGTCCCCGAGGATGAACGGGATCTCGAAGCCGGCCCGGATCCGCTCGGCGACTGCTTCGGCCACCCGGCCACTGGCCGTCGGTTCTTCCCCGCTCATGGTCAGCACCACGAACTCGTCGCCGCCGAGCCGGGCCAGCACATCGGATTCGCGCAGCACCTGGCCGATCCGCGGACCGATCTGGCGCAGCAGGTCGTCACCGGCGGCATGGCCGAGCGTGTCGTTGATCAGTTTGAACCGGTCGAGGTCGAAATAGATCACGCTGAGCGAGCGGCCGGTCTCCCGGCTCCGGATCAGCGTGGCCGCGAGGTGCTCGAAGAACAGCGCCCGGTTGGCCAGCCCGGTCAGTGGGTCCCGGGTGGCCCGGTGCGAGAGCTCCACGTTGGCCTCGACCAGTCGCAGATTGGTCTGCTCGACGGCGGCCCGCTCACCTCGCAGCTCCTCGGCCAGCAGGTGGTTGCGTCGGGCGGTCAGTTTCGCCCCGGAGATCTGAAGGTACAGATCGCGTTGCAGTGGCAGGGCCGCGAAGAACGTGAACACGGTCATCTCGGCCAGCGCGTACGACCCGCCGAGGTAGAGCCCGAGGCTGGCCGCGATGGTCAGGGCCAGGTGAAAAGCCAGGAACGGCACCGGGGTGGCCGAGGCGAAGGCGATGTTGGCGACCATGGCGATGATCACGGCCATGCCCGTGATCGCCCGGTACGAGGCGTGGCCGTCGTCGGGCAGGGCCAGCAGGCCCAGGCTGCCCCAGGCCAGACCACAGACGGCGAAGAACCCGCCCATGGTCAGCTGCTGGCGCCGGACCCGCTCGGGGCTGACCGGCCCGTGCCCGGTGTGCCAACGGACGCCGACGTGGAAGACAACGGTGTTGAGCAGAATGACGCCGGTCCAGACCGCCAGTCCCCGCCCGACGTCGGCGTGGCGCATGGTGATCAGAACGACCACCAGCAGGCCCAGCCCCATGACGTTGGTCAGCATGGAGGCCTGGGCCGATTGGATCAGCAGATCGCGGCGGACGACGAGGTCGACCTTGGGTGCGGCCGCCCAGAGCCGGTGCCAGAGCTGGTCCACAGCCCTATGTCGGCCGCCCGGCGGCTCATGTTGAGCGCCGGCCGACCGTTCTCGACGGATCGGGCCCGAACGGCGGTACCGCTACAGGTTGAACCCGAGCGCGCGGAGCTGGTCGCGGCCGTCGTCGGTGATCTTGTCCGGACCCCATGGCGGCATCCAGACCCAGTTGATGCTGTGCCCCTTCACCAGGGGGTTGAGCGCGGTGGCGGCCTGGTCCTCGATGACGTCGGTCAGCGGGCATGCCGCCGAGGTCAACGTCATGTCGATCACCGCGTGGTTGTTCTGGTCGATCGTGATGCCGTAGATCAGGCCCAGGTCGACCACGTTGATGCCCAGTTCCGGGTCGACGACGTCACGCAGCGCCTCCTCGACGTCCGCGACGTCGGCCGGGACGTCCGCCGGGGACGGGCTCACTGCCTGCTCGCTCATCTACCGAACCTCTCCTTCGCTCGCACCGGAGGCCGAAGCCGGCCTCGGGTCTGTTCCTGTCCGCGATTCTGTTCCCGAGCGCAACAACGCGTCCTCGAACGCAGTCCATCCCAGGATCGCGCATTTAACCCGGTTCGCGTGCCGGCTGACCCCGGCGAAGGCGACGGCGTCCCCGAGGACTTCCTCGTCGGGCTCGATCTCCCCCCGGCTGCGCAGCATCGCCCGGTAGTCGTCGACGATGCTCAGCGCTTCGTCGACCGGATGGCCGACCACCAGGTCGTACAGCACGGACGTCGCGGCCTGGCTGATCGAGCAGCCCTCGCCGGCCCAGGACAGATCGTCGACGACCCGCCCGGCCGACTCGCCGGCCGGCGAGACCGCCACCCGCAAGGTCACCTCGTCGCCGCAGAGCGGGTTGTACTGCCGGCTCTCCCCCGTCCGCAAGGCGGGTTCGAGCGGCGCCTCGCGCAGACCGTGGCCGTGCTTCTCCCGGGCGTGATCGAGGATCACCTGCTGGTAGAGACCTTCCAGGGACGACGTCATCAGTTCCTCCCGAAGAATCCGCGAACCGTGCCCAGCGCCGTCACAAACGTGTCGACGTCGGCGTCGGTGGTGTAGAGGTACGCGCTGGCCCGGCTGGTGGAGTTCACGCCGTAGCGGCGGTGCACCGGCTGGGCGCAGTGGTGGCCGACCCGGACGGCGATGCCGGAGGCGTCCAGGACCTGACCGACGTCGTGCGGGTGCACGCCCTCGACAGTGAAGCTCACGGTGGCGATCCGGTCGTCGGTGGTGGTCGGGCCGATCACCCGCACACCGGGCACGCCGGCCACCCCGGCCAGCAGCCGGGCGGTCAGCTCGTGCTCGCGGGCGGCGATCTGGTCCATGCCGACCGCGGTCAGGTAGTCGACCGCGGCGTGCAGAGCGACCGCCTGGCTGACCGGGGGCGTGCCGGCCTCGAACCGCTGCGGGGCCTCTCGGAACGTGGCCGTGGTCATGGTGACGACCTCGACCATCGATCCACCGGTGAGCACCGGCGGCAGGGCGTTCAGCAGCTCCGGCCGGGCCACCAGAGCGCCGACGCCGGTCGGTCCGAGCATCTTGTGCCCGGAGAACACCGCGGCGTCCACCCCGAGCTCGGCCAGGTTCACCGGCAGGTGCGGCACCGACTGGCAGGCGTCGAGCACGGTCAGGGCTCCGACCGCGCGGGCCCGGGCAACCAGTCGGGCCACCGGGTTGATCGTGCCGAGCACGTTCGAGGCGTGGGTGAAGGCCAGCACCCGGGTGCGCGGCCCGATCACGTCGTCCAGCGCGGTGAGATCGAGCCGGAAGTCGTCGGTCAGCGGGATCCACCGCAGGGTCGCGCCGGTGCGGGCACAGGCCCGCTGCCAGGGCACCAGGTTGGCGTGGTGTTCCATCTCGGTGACCACCACCTCGTCACCCGGTTTGAGGGCCAGCGGACCGGCGTCCGGATCGCTGAGCGCCGCCGCGAGCAGGTTGATCCCCTCGGTGGCGTTCCGGGTCCAGACCAGGCCCTCGGCCGGCATGCCGACGAATGCCGCCACCGCCGCCCGGGCGCCCTCGAACGCCTCCGTCGCCTCCCCGGCGAGCGTGTGAGCTCCCCGGTGGACGGCGGCGTACGACCGCTCGGCGAACTCGTGCTCGGCGTCCAGCACCGAGTTCGGGCGCTGCGAGCTGGCTCCCGAGTCCAGGTAGATCAGCGGGACGCCGTCGGCCACCTTCCGCTGCAGGATCGGGAAGTCGGCCCGGATCCGGTCCACCTCGGCGGCGCTCAGCGCCGCCGAGGTCTGGACACTCATCGCAGTCAGCTCAGGCTCGGCTCAGGCCTGGGCCGCGGCGGCCGTGAACCGGTCGTAGCCCGAGGCTTCGAGCTCGTCGGCCAGCTCGGGGCCGCCCTCGGCCACGATCCGGCCGTCCACGAACACGTGCACGAAGTCCGGGTGGATGTAGCGCAGGATCCGGGTGTAGTGGGTGATCAGCAGGACGCCGATGTCGCTCGACGACTTGACCCGGTTGACCCCCTCGGAGACCACCTTGAGCGCGTCGACGTCGAGACCGGAGTCGGTCTCGTCGAGGATCGCCATCTTCGGCTTGAGCAGCTCCATCTGGAGGATCTCGTGGCGCTTCTTCTCGCCGCCGGAGAAGCCCGCGTTGACGTCGCGCTCGGCGAAGGCCGGGTCCATCCGGAGGTTCTCCATGGCCCCCTTCATGTCTTTCACCCAGTGCCGCAGGCTCGGGGCCTGGCCGTCGATCGCCGTCTTGGCCGTGCGCAGGAAGTTGGACACGGTCACGCCGGACACCTCGACCGGGTACTGCATGGCCAGGAAGAGCCCGGCCCGGGCCCGCTCGTCGACGCTCTTGGCCAGCAGGTCCTCGCCGTCCAGGGTCACGGTGCCACCGGTGACGGTGTACTTCGGGTGACCGGCGATCGAGTAGGCCAGGGTGGATTTGCCGGAGCCGTTGGGGCCCATGATGGCGTGCGTCTCACCGGAGCGAACCGTGAGGTCGACGCCGCGCAGGATCTCCTTGGCTCCCTGCTCGGTCTCGACGGTGACGTGCAGGTCGCGAATCTCCAGTGTTGCCATGCCGTTCAGCTCTCCTTCGACGCGGCGCCGGCCGCGGCATTGTCTGCACCGATGGTGCGCGAGGTGTCGACGTAGACGTCGTCACCGTCGATGGTCACGGGGTACACGTCCACCGGGGTGATCGCGGGCAGGCCGGTGGGCTCGCCGGTGCGCAGGTCGAAACGCGAGCCGTGCAGCCAGCACTCGATCGTGCAGTCCTCCACCTCGCCCTCCGAGAGCGGCACCGTGGCGTGCGTGCACATGTCGGAAATGGCGTGGACGTCGCCGTTCTCGTCGCGGACGACGGCGATCATCTCGCCGCCCAGGATCACCTGGATGGCGCCGACCTCGGGCAGTTCGTCGAGCCCGCAGGCCCGTTCACCGTTGGCCTCGGTCAGGCCCTGCGCGTTCGCGCTCACGCGACACCCTCCAGTTCGGCCTCTACGGCGGCCATCAGCCGGGACTCGACGTCCGGTACACCGATGCGACGGATCATCTCGACGAAGAAGCCCCGGACCACGAGCCGGCGGGCCTCGCTCTCGGTGATTCCCCGGGCCTGCAGGTAGAACAGCTGCTCGTCGTCGAAACGACCGGTGGTGCTGGCGTGCCCGGCGCCCACGATCTCGCCGGTCTCGATCTCCAGGTTGGGCACCGAGTCGGCGCGGGCGCCGTCGGTGAGCACCAGGTTGCGGTTCTGCTCGTACGTGTCGGTGCCCTCGGCGCCGGCCCGGATCATCACGTCGCCGATCCAGACGGTGTGCGCGCCCTCGCCCTGCAGCGCGCCCTTGTAGATCACGTTGCTCTTGCAGTTGGGCGCGGTGTGGTCGACGAACAGCCGGTGCTCCAGGTGCTGCCCGGCGTCGGCCAGGTACAGTCCGCCGAGGTCGGCGACGCCGCCGGGGCCGGTGTACTCGACCGTCTCGACCACCCGGACCAGGTCGCCGCCGAGCGACACCTGGGTCGAGCGGATCGACGCGTCGCGGCCGAGCCGGATGCCGACGTGCTGCAGGTGGACGGCGGTGTCGTCCCAGAGCTGGACGCTGACCAGATTGAGCGTGGCCCCGTTGCCGACCAGTACCGACAGCCCACCGGCGTAGCGGGCGCTGCCGGTGTGCTCGATCACCACGGTGGCCCTGGAGTGGGCCCCGAGGTCGAGGATGATGTGGCTCCAGACCTGCTCGTCGCCGGCGCCGGACAACCGCAGCACGGTCGGCTCGGTCAGCTCGGTCTCGGCCGGCACCCGGACCACGACCGCGCCGTCACTGTTGTGCAGGGCCAGTGCGGCGACCCGGTCGACCGGCTTGGGGACGTCGCGCAGCAGCGGGTCGCCCCGCCCGACGGTGGTCAGCTCGACCCCGGCCGGCAAATCGGTGGACCACTTGAGGTGGCCGTCGGACGGCGTGCCGTCCAGCAGGCCGCGCAGGCGGTCCAGCGGGGTGAACCGCCAGTCCTCCTCGCGACCGGTGGGCAGCTCGAAGTCGTCGACCTCGAAACTGGCCCGGTGCAACTCGACCGGCTTGGTCCTGACAATCGGTGTCTCAGTCATGGCTCTCTAAACATCTAGTCACTGTCTCTGACACGTCCGTGTACTCGAAGCTGTGCATTCTCAACCCAGCCGCAGCTCTTCCTACCTCTGGTTCCGCAGCGCAAGGCCCCGCCCCCGAACCATCGGCCCGCACCCAATCTCAACCAGCACGAACCGGTCCGGCTCCCCCACCAGGCCTTACCCGACACTGCCCTCCATTTGGAGCTCGATCAGGCGGTTGAGCTCCAGGGCGTACTCCATCGGCAGTTCCCGCGCGATCGGCTCCACGAAGCCGCGCACGATCATCGCCATCGCCTCTTCCTCGGTCATCCCCCGGGACATCAGGTAGAAGAGCTGGTCCTCGCTGACCTTGGAGACCGTGGCCTCGTGCCCCATCGACACGTCGTCCTCGCGGACGTCGACGTAGGGGTAGGTGTCCGAGCGGCTGATCGTGTCGACCAGCAGCGCGTCGCAGCGCACGGTCGAGGCCGAGTGGTGCGAGCCCTCCAGTACCTGGATCAGCCCCCGGTACGAGGTGCGGCCACCGCCCCGGGCCACCGACTTCGACACGATCGAGGACGACGTGTGCGGCGCGGCGTGCACCATCTTGGCCCCGGCGTCCTGGTGCTGGCCCTCGCCGGCGAACGCGATGGACAGGGTCTCGCCCTTGGCGTGCTCACCCATCAGGTAGATCGCCGGGTACTTCATCGTCACCTTGGAGCCGATGTTGCCGTCGATCCACTCCATGGTGGCGCCCTCGGCCGCGGTGGCCCGCTTGGTGACCAGGTTGTAGACGTTGTTGGACCAGTTCTGGATGGTCGTGTACCGGACCCGCGCGTTCTTCTTGACCACGATCTCGACCACGGCCGAGTGCAGCGAGTCGGAGGAGTAGATCGGCGCGGTGCAGCCCTCGACGTAGTGCACGTACGAGCCCTCGTCGGCGATGATCAGGGTGCGCTCGAACTGGCCCATGTTCTCGGTGTTGATCCGGAAGTAGGCCTGCAGCGGGATGGTCACCTTGACGCCCTTGGGCACGTAGATGAACGAGCCGCCGGACCAGACCGAGGTGTTCAGCGCGGCGAACTTGTTGTCTCCGACCGGGATCACCGAGCCGAAGTACTCCTTGAACAGCTCCGGGTAGTCGCGCAGGCCGGTGTCGGTGTCGACGAAGATGACGCCCTGCTTCTCGAGTTCCTCGTTGATCTGGTGGTAGACCACCTCGGACTCGTACTGGGCGGCCACGCCGGAGATCAGGCGCTGCTTCTCGGCCTCGGGGATGCCGAGCTTGTCGTAGGTGTTCTTGATGTCCGCCGGCAGGTCGTCCCACGTGGCGGCCTGCTTCTCGGTCGACCGGACGAAGTACTTGATGTTGTCGAAGTCGATCCCGGACAGGTCGGAACCCCAGGTCGGCATCGGCTTCTTGCCGAACAACCGAAGCCCCTTGAGCCGCATCTGGAGCATCCAGTCGGGCTCGCTCTTCAGGGCCGAGATGTTGCGGACGACGGCCTCGTTGATTCCGCGCTGGGCGCCGGCGCCGGCCTTGTCGGAGTCGGCCCAGCCGAACTCGTACCGGCCGAGACCATCGAGCTCAGGATGCGACACGGTGCTCATCGGCTGATTTCTCCTCGTGTGACGTGGTGACTTCGGACGGGCGCTCGGTCGGGCCCACGGGGTGGACGGTGATCGAGGCCAACGGTATGTGGGTGGTACAGACGTGCTCGCCGTGGGCCAGCGTGGCCAGCCGTTGGACGTGCACCCCAAGCAGCTCGGAGAACGCCTCCGTCTCGGCCTCGCATAGCTGCGGGAACTGGGTGGCGACCTGCTGCACGGGGCAGTGCCCCTGGCAGAGCTGCTTGCCGACCTGCTTCTCGGCACCCACGTCCATGGAACGCACGCTGGCCGCATATCCATCCGTGCTGAGCGCCCGGGCCAGCGCTCCGGCCCGCTGGTGCGGCTCGGAACCGACCGCCTCGACCGCGGAGCGGTACCGGGCGGCCAGCCGACCGGCCCGAACGGCCGCGAAATCGCGGACCGCCTCGGCTCCGGCCGTCTCGGCCAGGAACTCCAGCAGCTGGACGGCGAGGTCGTCGTAGGCGGTGGACATGGCGGCGTGGCCCGCGTCGGTGAGCACGAACCGGCGAGCCGGCCGACCCCGTCGGCGGGGGGCGCCCTCGGCCCCGGTATGAATGGTGACCAGGCCCTGGGCGGTCAGACCGTCGAGATGCCGACGGACGGCGGCCGGCGTCAGACCGAGCGTGGCGCCCAGATCACTGGCAGTGATCGGACCGCGCTGCAGGATCTCGCGAGACACCCGATCGCGGGTACCGCGATCAGCCTCGACCTCCTCCAGCATCATTTCCACCACATCAGTGTGACGTTATTCGGCGGCCGACTCAAGTCGGCCCGGTGAGACCTTGCCCATGTCCGCCCCCCGAACCAGCCGGGAGCCGTGGATCGGGGGGCACGGGCACACCGCACCGGGTGGCGTCCCTAGAGTTGCTCTCGTGCCCGAGCCCACCAGTCCCGTCGTCGAGGTGCTCGACCTGGTCAAGCGCTACGGCTCGCGGACGGCCGTGGACGGCGCGTCGTTCACCGCGGACGCCGGTGCGGTGACGGCCGTGCTCGGCCCGAACGGGGCCGGCAAGACCTCCACGGTCGAGTGCTGCGAGGGCCTGCGCCGGCCCGACCGCGGCGCCGTCCGGGTGCTCGGCCACGACCCGGTCACCGACGGCGCCTGGCTGCGGCCCCGGGTCGGCGTCATGCTCCAGGGCGGTGGCATGCCGGGAGCGGCCCGGGCCGGCGACGTCCTGCGGCTCGCGGCCTCGATGTACGCCCGCCCGCGCGACCCGGCCGAGCTGACCACCGCCCTCGACCTCACGGCCCAGCTGCGCACCCCGGTCCGCCGGTTGTCCGGGGGCCAGCAGCAGCGCCTGGCCCTGGCCGTCGCCCTGGTCGGACGCCCGCGGGTGGCCTTCCTGGACGAGCCGACCGCCGGGCTCGACCCGCAGGCCCGGATCGTGGTCTGGGACCTGATCCGGGAGCTGCGCGACGGTGGCGTGGCCGTGGTGCTGACCACCCACCTGCTCGACGAGGCCGAACGGCTGGCCGACCAGGTGGTGCTGATGGCCGCGGGCCGGGTGGTCGCGGCCGGCAGCCCGCGCGAGCTGACCGGCGGCGGCGGGCACACCCTGAGCTTCGACGGCACGGCCGGACTCGACCTGGGCCGGCTGAACCGCACCCTGTCGGCCGGGATCGCGGCGGCCGAGGTCCGTCCCGGCCGGTACCTGGTGGCCAACCGGACCCCGGAGGCCGGTCTCATCCCGGCCGACGTCGCCGCGGTCACGGCTTGGTGCGCCGGGCTGGGCATGATGCCGGAGGGCCTGGTGCTGGGCCGGCGCAGCCTGGAGGACGTCTTCCTGGAGATCGCGGCCCGGCCGGGCCCGGACCGGGATCGCCCGTCCGGCGTAACCCCCGACTCCGAGCAGGCGGTCTCCCGATGAGCGACCTGGCCATCAACCGGCCGCCGGGCGACCCGGGTGCTGATCAGGGGGCTGATCCGGCCGCGGCGCCGGTGGCCCGCCGGGTGCTGGCCCAGGCCCGGTTCGACGCCCGCTCGATGCTGCGCAACGGCGAGCAACTCCTGCTGACCGTGATCCTGCCGCTGCTGGTGCTCGTCGGCCTGAGCCGCAGCTCGGTCGTCGACCTCGGCGACGGCCCGCGGATCAACCTGGCCGCCCCGGGCGTGCTGGCTCTGGCCCTGATCTCGACCTCGTTCACCGGGCAGGCGATCGCCACCGGTTTCGACCGCCGGGCCGGGCTGCTGCGCCTGCTCGGCACCACCCCGCTGGGCCGCACCGGGCTGGTGGCCGGCCGGGTCGGCGCCGTCCTGACCGTCGAGCTGATTCAGGTGCTGCTGCTGGGCGCGGCCGGGGTCCTGCTCGGCTGGCGGCCGGACCCGGCCGGGATCGTTCCGGCCCTGCTGGCCGCGGTGCTCGGAACCGCCGCCTTCGTCTCGCTCGGCCTGCTGCTGGCCGGCACCCTGCGAGCCGAGGCGGTGCTGGCCGCGGCCAACCTGATCTGGGTGCTGCTGCTGGCCGGGGGCGGAGTCGTGCTGGCCACCGACCGGCTCGGTGCCCTCGGGCCGGTCGTGCGCTGGCTACCGTCCGGTGCCCTCGGCGATGCGCTGCGTTCGGCCCTGGCCTCCGGCGGCTGGCCGGCCCGCGACCTGGCCGTGCTGGCGGTCTGGGCCGTGCTCGGCACGGTGGCCGGCGCCCGCTGGTTCAACTGGGACTGAACCGCTCCCGCCGGACCGCATCCAACCCGGCGCTTCGAGGCGAAGAAGGAGTGGTCCGGCCGATCGCGTCCTCGGAGCCGGCCTCAGGAGGGTTTCGATGCGGTTCGCCCGGACCCGACCGGCAGGTAACGTACTGCCCCGCAGGACCGTTCTGGACCACCCCGGCCCCGGACGGATCGGGGCCGACACCGGCGCGCGCTGGGGCGCGGGCATCAGAACCGTCGCCGCCGATGACCCCCGGGCCGATCAGAACGACGCAGCGGAGGTATGTGTGACTCCCCCGCTGCCCCTCGACGCCGACGAACTGGACGACGCCGCACTGGCGCAGCTCTTCGCCACCGGCGACGACCGGGCCCTGGCCTGGGCCTACGAGCGCTGGGCGGGTCTGGTGCACGGTCTGGCCGGGCGGGCCCTCGGGCCGGGTCCGGACGCCGAGGACGTGACCCAGCAGGTGTTCATCTCGGCCTGGCGGACCCGGGCCGGCTACTCGCCGGAGAAGGGCCCGCTGGTCGCCTGGCTGGTCGGGATCACCCGCCACCGGGTGGCCGACGCCCTGGCCAAGGCCCGCCGCGATCAGCGGTTGACCGAGGCGGTGGCCTCGGTCGAGGTACCGGCCGGCCAATCCTTCGACGGCTCGGCCACGAACCGGGTGGTGTTGCTGGCCGAGCTGGCTCGGATCGACCAACCGCAACGCGGGATCATGGAACTCGCTTTCTTCGCCGACCTGACCCACGAGCAGATCGCCGAACGCACCGGCATCCCGCTGGGCACCGTCAAGAGCCACATCCGCCGGACCCTGCACCGGCTACGCGATCGGTTGGAGGTGGAGGGTGTCGCACTGTGACGAAGAGACGCTGAGCCTGCTCGCCCTCGGCGAACCGGTCCCGGCCGAGGCCGAACTGCACCTGGTCGGTTGCCCGCGCTGCGCCGGTGAGCTGGCCGGTCTGCGGCAGGTGGTGACCGCGGTCCGGGACGACGGCGCCGCGGTGACCCGGATCGCACCACCGCCGGCGCTCTGGTCGGCGATCGCGGCGGCGACCGGGGTCACGACCAGCGCCCGGCACGACGAGGTGCTCCGCCACAGCGGACTGCCGACCGTTCAGGACGAGCCGGCGGTTCAGGATGCACCGGCAGTTCACGATGCGCCGGCAGTTCACGACGCGCCGGCAGTTCACGAGATGCCGGCCGGCGGTGACGGGTCCCGGATCGCTGACGTCTCGACGGCCAGGGACGCCGGGTCGGCCCCGGCCGTGCCGTTCCCTCGCGCGACTGCCCGCCGCCCGGGCCGGCCGGCCTTGCTCCTGGCCGCGGCCGCCCTGGCGATCGGCCTCCTCGGGGGCGGTCTGATCGGTCGCCAACTCGCCGGCGACAGCCCTTCCTCACCGACGAGCCCGCCGGTGGTGGCCGCGACCGACCTGGCCGGGCTGACCCTGGCCCCGGCCGCGGCCGGCCGGGCCGACGTCGTCCAGACCGGCTCCGGCCGGCGGCTCGACCTGGACGTGAGCCGGCTCGCGGCCCCGGACGGGTTCTACGAGGTCTGGCTGATCGACCCGACGGTGACCAAGATGGTGCCGATCGGCGTGCTGACCGGCAGCACCGGTGAGTTCAGCCTGCCGGCCGGCGTCGACCTGCACAGTTACCCGTTGCTGGACATCTCGATCCAGCCGCTGAACGGCGACCCGAAACACTCCGGTCGCAGCGTCCTGCGGGGCACTTTCGCCGGCTGACCGGCTCGCTCGTAGGCTGACCTGCGTGGACCCCCTCACAGACCACCCGGCATCGACCGGCCCGGTGCCGACCAGTCGGCCAGCGGTGCTCCGGCCCCGCGGCATCACCCGGATCTGGCTGCGCCGGGTGCTGATCGCCAACGTGGTCGGTCAGGTGCTGATCGTGCTGAGCGGCGGCGTCGTCCGGCTGACCGGGTCGGGGCTCGGCTGCCCGACCTTTCCGGAGTGCGTGCCCGGTTCGTACACGCCGGTGGTGAACCAGCCTCAGGGCTTCCACAAGGACATCGAGTTCGGCAACCGGATGCTGACCTTCGTCCTGACCTTGCTGGCCGTGCTCTCGTTCGTGGTGGTCTGGCGCTGGGTCCGCTCCGGGCAGGCCGGGCGGCGGTTGCTGGCCCTGGGGGCGCTGCCGATCGTCGGGGTCTTCGCGCAGGCCCTGATCGGCGGCATCTCGGTGCTGACCAAGCTCAACCCGACCGTGGTGGCGATCCACTTCTTGGTATCGATGGCGCTGATCGCCGGGTCGACCGTCCTGCTGCTGGTGGCCGGGCCGGCCGAGCCGGCACCGCTGGACGACGCCCGGCCGGCCGGGCGCCCGGCTCGGTGGCTGGCCGCCGGCCTGGCCGTGGTGGCGGTTCCGCTGCTGACCCTGGGCACGGTGGTCACCGGCTCCGGGCCGCACTCCGGCGACGCCAACGAGCCCAACCGGTTCAGCTTCAACATCGAGACGGTGGCCCACCTGCACTCGGGGGCGGTCTGGGTCTACACCGTCCTGCTGGTGGCCCTGGTCGTGGTCCTGCGTCAGTACGGCGGGCCCGGTCCGGCCCGGCGGCGGGCCTGGATCCTGCTCGCCATCACGCTGGCCCAGGGCGTGATCGGGTACGTGCAGTACGCCCTCGGCGTCCCGATCGGCCTGGTCGCGGCCCACATGCTCGGGGCCGGCCTGCTGGTGGTGGCGACCACGGCCACGGTCTTCGCGGTGTTCGCTCGGCACCCGGCGGTCCAGCCGTCACACCCCGAGCCGGTCCTGGCCGGCTGACCGGACCGGTCAGCGAGCCTCGGCCGATCGGCGGCGCTCGGCGAGCTCGGCCCGCTGCCGGGTGAACACCAGCCGGACCAGCCGCTCCCGGTCGAGCTGCGAGATGTCGGTGAACCGGGCCCGGACCCGAGGGCCCTCGTGCTCCAGGACGGTCATCACGGCCGGCGCCGAATTCCCGCCCGGCATCCCGATCTCGACGTAGATCCGGGCCCCGGCGACCAGGCCGGCCACCGCCCGCACGTCGACCGAGAGGCCGCCCCCGGACACGGTGGCGGTGACCCCTTCCAGGATCACCTCGGCGTCGTCGGCCACGACCACGGCCTGCGATCGGGTCTCGGTCTCGGGCGCGCTCAGCAGCGCCCCCCGGACCGGCAGCTGAACGATGCCGCGGACATTCTCCCGGCGCTGTTCGACCAGCGCCGCCGCCCGCAGCGCGGGAGCCCGCAGCACGAGGCGGCCGTCGGTGCGGATCAGTTCGGCGTCCAGCCGGACCGGGCCGAACTCGGTCGGGAACTCGACCACGGCGGTGCCGGGGGTCAATCCGGCCGCCTGCAACGCGGCGGCGTCACCCATCACCGGGACGGTCCAGCCGCCGTCCAGTTCAACCGCACGGAGGCTGCGCAGGCTCAGTGGAACCTGCGCTCCGTGGACCAGCAACCGGCTACCCGCTGCAACCGAGGCCATGACAATCTCCTGCCTCCGCCCGCATCCCAGGTGGATGTGGCTCTGAAGCCAGTGTGCGTCCGGTGACCCTCTGCAGTCGGATCGAGGCCCACGATTCACCCGATCCGCTCAGCCGGTGACCGGCTGTGTTCTCAGGCCAGTTCGAGGGCCTTCAACCCCCGGATCACGAACTCGGGACGCCGGACCGGCTCGGCCGCCAGCCTCAGCTCGGGCAGCCGCGCGGCCAGCGAGCCGACCACCGACTGCAGCTCGACCCGGGCCAGCGGGGCCCCGAGGCAGAAGTGGATGCCGGCGCCGAAGGCCAGGTGCGTGTTCGGCGTCCGGCCGGCGTCGAACCGGTCCGGATCGGCGAACACGGCCGGGTCGCGGTTGGCCGCCCCGAGCAGGGCGGCCACCTTCTGACCGGCCCGGATCGGCGTCCCGAACAGGTCCAGATCCGCGGTCGCGGTTCGCTCGAACAGCTGCAGCGAGGAGTCGTACCGGGTCATCTCCTCGGCGCAGCCGGGCACCAGGGCCGGGTCGGCGGTGACCCGCCGCCACTGCTCCGGCTGCCGGGCCAGGGCCAGCATGCCGTTGCCGACCACGTTGACGGTGGCCTCGTGGCCGGCCATCAGCAGCAGCACGCAGGTGCCGACGATCTCGTCCGCGCTGAGCCGGTCGGTGCCGTCGGCGGCCACCACCAGGTCGCTGATCAGGTCGGCCCCGCCCGGCCGGGCCCGCCGCTGCTCGACCAGGGCCCGCAGGTAGTCGACGAACTGCGAGGACGCCGCCTCGGCGGCGGTGCGCAGGTCGTCGCCGATCCCGTACTCGTACATCTTCACGATCGCGTTGGACCAGGGCCGCAGCAGGCCCCGGTCGGCGGCGGGCACGCCGAGCAGCTCGGCGATGACCTCGACCGGCAGCGGCTCGGCGACGGCGGCGATCAGGTCGGCCGGCTCGCCGTCCCGCAGCCGGTCGGCGAAGTCGGCCACCAGCCGATCGGCGACGCCGGCCACCCAGGGCCGCATCCGTTCCACGTGCCCGCGGCCGAACGCCCCGGCCACCAGCCGGCGCAACCGGGTGTGGGTCGGCGGCTCGCTCTCCAGGATGGACGTGCGGTGCAGCAGGTTGAACGCCGGGAACAGCTCGGCCGGCTCGCGATCGCGCCAGATCCGGCCCAGGGCCCGGTCGCGCAGCAACGCGTCGCAGGCGGCGTGCGACACGGCGAGATACCCGCCGAGGCCCTCGTGCCAGTGCAACGGCCCCTGCTCCCGCAGGGCGGCGAACACCGGATACGGGTCGGCCAGGAAGTCAGGATCCGCGGGATCGAACATGCCAGCACGGTAGACGCAGGTCAGCGGCCCGGGCCGGGCGGGGCTACCGCTCGGGCGGCCGGAGGACGGCGTCGATCAGGTAGACGGTGGCGTTGGCCGTCCGCAGCCCGCCGCAGATCACGTTGGCCCCGTTGACCTGGAGCGCACCGCCGGAGCCGGTGACCTGCAGGTCGCCACCCTCGACGGTCCGGTGGACGCCGGCCAGCTCGGACGGCGCCAGCCGGCCTTCGACCAGGTGGTACCTCAGCACCCGCTTCAGCCGGCGGCCGTTGTGGGCCAGCACCGTGACCGTGGCCGCCGGGAGCTTGACGAACGCGTCGTCCACCGGGGCGAACACGGTGTACCGGCCGCTGTCGAACGTGCCGGCCAGGTCGACGTCGGGGTTGAGCCGGCCCGTCACGGCCCGGTTCAGGGTCTTCAGCAGGGGGTTGTGGCGGTCGGCCACGGTCACCCGGGCGCGGGCCATGGCGTCGATCGAACCGGGCCCGTCCGGGTTGGCTGCCAGGTACGAGGCGCAGCCCGGGCCGACCAACCCGGCCGCCTTCACCGCCGCCCTGGTCGCGTCGTCAACCGCCGTCGTCGACACCGAGCGGGCCGGCGCGGGTTCTGCGGGCGCGATCGACCCGGTCCCGCCGGAAGTGCCCCCGCCGCACGCGACCAGCGCAGTCAGTGCGGCCGTCGCGATCACGGCCGCCACCGGCAGCCGGGCGAGCCCACCTCGATCCGAGGTGGGCATCGCCCGGTGGGCCGGCCTCAGGCGACCGTCAGACCCACGATCGGATCGGTGGTGGGCTGCTTCGACCCACCGTCCGGCTCGACCGTGACCGCGACCATGTCCTTGAGACCCACACCCGAGACCACGGCCTTGGTCTTTCCGTCCTGGACCTTGAGCAGGCCCACCGACCGGGCCTTGCCGTCGTGGATGACCCAGAGCTGGTAGTCCTTGCCCGACCTGGCCGCCGGCAGCTGGTCGGCAGCGAAAACAGCCTGCCCGTCGGCCGCAACCACGGCCGCCCGGCCACCGCCGGCGATTCCGTGGACCACTTCGATCCGGCTCGGGTCGGTCATCACTCCGGCGATCCGGCCGGCCTCGACCTGTGCCTCGTTCGACGTGCGGTGGGCCTGCCAGGCCACCCCGCCCAGGCCGGCGCCGCCGGCCAGGATCACCGCGGCGGCGGCCGAGGCCAGCACCTGGCGCAGCGACGGTCGCGGCAGGGAGGCCCGCACGCCCGGTGACACCTGACGGGTCCGCCGGACCTCGGCCATCACCCGGGCCCGCAGTTCGGCCGGCGGGGTCTGGGCCACCCGGTCGGCCAGGCTCGCGGCCGACTCCCGGAACTCCATCAGCTCGATCACGCAGGTCGCGCAGGTGCGCAGGTGCCGTTCGAAGGCCTTGCGCTCGACGTCGTCCAGGGCGTCAAGAGCGTAGGCACCGGTCAGAAGATGCAGTTCAGGCATCAGAGCCCACCCCCAAGCAGTCGCGCAACCGGATGAGCCCGTCCCGCATCCGCGTCTTCACGGTGCCGAGCGGAAGTTTGAGCAGAGTGGCCACGTGGTTGTACGAGTGACCGCCGTAGTAGGCCAGCGTGACCGTGTCCCGCTGGCGCGGGGTCAGGCCGTCGAGGCAGTGCCGGACCCGTTCGACGTCGAGCCGGCTCTCCACCCGCTCGACCACGTCGTCGTAGTCCCGCTCGCCCTGACCGGCGGCAACCGCCTCGTCCCGGGTCCGGGAGGCCTGCGAGCTGCGCACCCGGTCGACGGCGCGGCGGTGGGCCATGGTAGAGATCCAGGCCCGGGCGCTGCCCTTGGAGGCGTCGAACCGGGGAGCGGTCCGCCAGACCTCCAGGAGCACCTCCTGGGCCACCTCCTCGGCCTGGTGGGGATCGCGCAGCACGGCCCGGGCCAGCCCGAAGACGATGCCGGAGACCCGCTCGTACAGGGTCTCGAAGGCGGCCTCGTCACCCCGCGCGACCAGTTCCAGCAGGGCCTCGGACGTGCGATCGGCTGCCGGGACCAGGGCCGGAACCCCCGAACCGGATGAACCGTCGGGAACCACCCCCAACCGGCCTCCGGAGGCGTTCTGACGCCTTCCAACCATGCTGCTGTACCTCCGTCAGCCGAAACCGGCATCCACGTTGATCCACTCCGGACCTGCTGATCCGCAGGTCGGACACCCCCGGTTCGGAGCGTAGGGCCGCGCGGATTGGTCTGCCCGGTGAATGTCGTTTCGGCCCGGGTGCCACTCCCGCCCCGGAACGCCGGGCAGCGGCCCTGGAGCGGGCCTGAAGCGATCTGAAGCGGCCTGGAGCGACTCAGCCTCGGCTTCAGAGCCAGCCGTTGCGGCGGAACGCGCGGTACAGGAGCAGGCAGGCGCCGGCGATCACGCCCAGGATGATGTAGTAGCCGTAGTGCCACTTCAGCTCGGGCATGTTGTCGAAGTTCATCCCGTAGACCCCGGCCACCGCGGTCGGCACCAGGGCGATCGCGGCCCAGGCCGAGATCTTGCGCATGTCCTCGTTCTGCCGGACGGCGACCGCGCTCTGCCCGACGCTGACCCGGGCCACGTTGGCCTGCAGGATGTCGCTGAGCAACCGGTCGTGGCGCTCGATCTCGTCGGCGGCCCGCAGCACGTGGTCGTGCACGTCGCGGAAGTACTGCTTGGCCTCCGGGTCCATCCCCGGCACGTTGCCGGTCATCAGCCGGTGCATCGGCTCGACCAGCGGCAGCACCGCCCGGCGGAACTCCAGCACCTCGCGCTTGAGCTTGTAGATCCGCTCGGCGTGATCGCTCTCGTGCTCGCTGAACACCTGGGCCTCGATCTCGGCGACGTCGTCGTCGATCGCCCGGGCCACCTCGGTGTACTGGTCCACGACCAGGTCGGCGGCCCGGTGCAGCACCGCGGTCGGGCCGTGCAGGTTCGACATCAGCTTGCCGCCGTCCAGCTCCTGGCGGACCTGGGTCAGCAGCATGGTCGAGCCGTGCCGGACGCTGACCACGAAGTGCTCGCCGAGGAACAGGGCCAGCTCCTCGACCTCGACGATCTCGTGCGAGTCCACGTACCGCACGGCCTTGAGGACGACGAACACCACGCCGTCGTAGACCTCCAGCTTGGGCCGCTGGTGGGCCTTGATCGCGTCCTCGACGGCCAGGGCCGGCAGCCCGAACTGGGCCGCCACCGCGGCCAGGTCGGCCTCGCTCGGCTGTTGCAGGCCGATCCAGACGAACCCGCTGGTCTCCCGGGCGGCGTCCGCGGCCCGCTCGAACGGCACCCGCTCGCTCTGGCGCAGGCCCTTCTCGTAGATCGCGCAGTCACCGATCACGTTCTCGACACTGGTCACTCGGCGAACCCCATCACGGCACGTCCCAGGTGTGAACCGGTTCGTTGGCATGCATGCCCCGGGTGTAGACCTCGAGCATGGCGGTGAGGGCCGCGGCCCGGTCCAGCCCGCGGGCCTCGAACCCGCGCACGGCCGCCACCTGCCAGGAGGCGCCGTTGATCCCGCTCTTGGCCCGGGCCTCGATGATGCCCAGGTAGCGCTCGCGCACCTCGGCCGGCACCCCGGCCGACTCCAGCCCCTGGTGGGCCATCGGCAGCAGCCGGCGCAGCACCAGCTCCTCGACGCCGGTCTCGCCCAGCCCGGGCCAGTAGACGCCGGCGTCCAGGCCCTGCTTGGCGCAGACGAAGAAGTTCTCCTCGGCCGTGCCGAAGGCCATCTTCGACCAGACCGGCCGCTCGTCGGCCATCAGGGTGCGCAGCGCCCCGTGGAAGAACGCGGCGTTGGCCAGGGTGTCGACCACGGTCGGGCCGGCCGGCAGCACCCGGTTCTCCACCCGTACGTGCGGGACGCCGTCCACCACCTGGTAGATCGGCCGGTTCCAGCGGTACACGGTGCCGTTGTGCAGCCTCAGCTCCTGCAGGTTCGGGGCCCGGCCGGCGTCCAGCTCGGCCACCGGGTCCTCGTCGCTGAGCTCAGGCAGCAGCGACGGGAAGTACAGGACGTTCTCCTCGAACAGGTCGAAGATCGAGGTGATCCAGCGCTCGCCGAACCACACCCGCGGCCGGACCCCCTGGTTGCGCAGTTCTTGCGGGCGGGTGTCGGTGGCCTGCATGAACAGCTCGATCCGGGTCTCCCGCCAGAGCTCGCGGCCGAAGAAGTAGGGCGAGTTGGCGCCCAGCGCCAGCTGTGGCCCGGCCAGCACCTGGGCCGCGTTCCAGGCCGAGGCGAAGTCCTGCGGGTCGACCTGGACGTGCAGCTGCACGCTGGTGCAGGCCGATTCGGGGGCCAACGTGGAGGAGTAGATCGACAGCCGCTCGACGCCGTGGATGTCCAGGTGCAGGTCCTCACCGCGGGCGGCGAAGATCGAGTCGTTCAGGGCCTGGTAGCGGGTCGAGGCGCTCATCCAGTTCGGATCGGCCAGGTGCTCGGGCATCAGGGTGGGCAGGATGCCGACCATCACGATGTGGGCGTCGCGGGAGTTGGCCTTGGTCTCGGCCGCGTTCAGGCTGGCCCGCAGCCCGTCCTCCAGCTCGGCCAGGGCCGGCAACGGGTTCGGGTCGACGTTGAGCTCGATGTTGTAGGCGCCCAGCTCGGTCTGATAATTCGGGTCGGCGATCTCCTCCAGCACGGCCGCGTTGACCAGGGCCGGCTGGTATCCGGCGTCCACCAGGTTGAGCTCGACCTCGAGACCGGTCAGCGGTTTCTTGTCGTCGAACCGCCAGGTGGTGATCAGCCGCTCGAACACGTCCAGGCAGAGCTGGACCTTCTCGCGATAGCGCTGACGCTGCTCGCGAGTGAAATGGCTGGCTGAGACCTCGTCGCCCACGAGTGGACGAAACCACATTCCCGGCCCGCGGGCGAGGGGAAACGATCAACGGGTGGGGTTTGTCCACAGCCGGCGCGTCGTCCGGACGCAGCGGGGTTTGTCCACAACTGCGGCGAGCCTGCATCCCGATTGTCGGCGGACCTGCCTACGGTGAGGGCCGTGCGCATCCTCCACACCTCGGACTGGCATCTGGGCCGGTCCTTCCACCGGGTCGATCTGCTGGCCGCCCAGGCCGCGCAGCTCGACCACCTGGTCGAGGTAGTGCGCTCCGAGCAGGTCGACGTCGTGGTGGTGGCGGGCGACATCTACGACCGGGCCCTGCCCGGGGTCGACGCGGTGCAGCTCCTGGACGACGCGCTGCTCCGGCTGACCGGGGCCGGCGCGAGCGTGATCCTGTCCAGCGGCAACCACGACTCGCCCCGCCGGCTGGGCTTCGGCTCCCGCCTGATGGCCAAGGCCGGGGTGCACGTACGGACCGACCCGGCCCGGATCGGCGAGCCGGTGCTGATCAGCGACCGGCACGGCGAGGTCGCCTTCTACCCGCTGCCCTACCTGGAGCCGGCCCTGGCCGCCGACGGGCTCGGCGCCGAGCGCACCCAGGCGGGGGTGCTGACCGCGGCGATGGACGCCGTCAGGGCCGATCTGGCCGGCCGGTCCGGGGTCCGTTCGGTGGTCAGCGCCCATGCCTTCGTCACCGGCGGCACCGCCTCCGACAGCGAGCGCGAGCTGGCCGTGGGCGGGCTGGGGCAGGTCGCCGCCTCGACCTTCGACGGCGCCGACTACGTGGCCCTCGGTCACCTGCACGGCCGCCAGCAGCTGTCCGAGGCCGTGCGCTACAGCGGCTCGCCGCTGGCCTTCTCGTTCGGTGAGGCCGGGCACCGCAAGGGCAGCTGGCTGGTCGACCTGCCCGCGGACGGCGCGGCCCGGGTCAGCGCGATCGAGGCCCCGGTCCCCCGCCCGCTGGCCCGGTTGCGGGGCCCGCTGGAGGAGCTGCTGGTCGACCGCCGGTACGCGGTCGCCGAGGAGGCCTGGTGCCAGGTCACGCTGACCGATCCGGTCCGCCCGGCCGAGCCGATGGAGCGGTTGCGCCGCCGGTTCCCGCACGTCCTGGAGCTGCGGCTGGAGCCCAGCACCACGATCCGCGGCGGCGAGACCGGGTACACCGCCCGGATCGCCGGCCAGGGCGACCTCGACGTCTGCTGCGGCTTCCTGGAGCACGTCCGCCGGCGGCCGGCCGACGCCGACGAGACCCAGTTGCTGCAGCAGGCCCTGGAGGCGTCCCTGCTCAACCGGATGGAGGGCGTGACCACGGCCGACCCGGCGCTGGAGGCCCTCGAGCGGCGGGCCCGACGCGACGGTGCCCCCGCCGATCAGGCGGCCGAGGCGGCTCGCGCGGTCGAGGCGGCCCGGGCGGCCGAGAGCCGGAGCGCCTGATGCGGCTGCACCGGCTGGCCGTGACCGCGTTCGGGCCGTTCGCCCAGCGCCAGGAGGTCGACTTCGACCGCCTCTCCGAGGCGGGTCTGTTCCTGCTGCACGGCCCGACCGGGGCCGGCAAGACCAGCGTGCTCGACGCGATCTGCTTCGCCCTCTACGGCCGGGTGCCCGGCGTCCGCGGCCAGGCGGCCCGGCTGCGCAGCGACCACGCCCCGGCCGAGCTCGCCCCCGAGGTGGTCTGCGACTTCACCGTCTCCGGGCGGCGGTTCGAGGTGACCCGATCGCCGGAATGGCTGCGGCCGAAGAAGCGCGGCAGCGGGGTGGTGCGGGAGCAGGCCCACGTCGTCCTCAAGGAATGGGTCGGCGGGGAGTGGAACGGGCTGACCAACCGGATCGACGAGGCCGCCGACCTGCTCGACCAGGTGATCGGCCTGGGCGCGGAGCAGTTCACCAAGCTGATCCTGCTGCCCCAGGGCGACTTCGCCGCCTTCCTGCGGGCCACCGCCGAGGAGCGGCGCCCGCTGTTGCAGAAACTGTTCGGCACCGACCGGTTCGCCGAGGTCGAGCGCTGGCTGGCCGACCGGCGGCGGGAGTTCGAGCACCACATCCAGAGCGCGAACACCACCTCGGCCCGGTTGTTCGCCCGGGCCGAGGAGGCCCGCCTGCGGGGCGGCCCGACCGGGGCCCGGGGCCGGGCCGAGAAGGACGGCGAGCACGGTGCCGAGGCGGGCCCGGCCGACGAGGTGGTCGACGTCGAAGCGGCGGCGGCGCTCGTGGCCGGCTGGGCCGAGGCGGCCCGGGCCGAGCAGACGGTGGCCCGGTCCGAGGTCGGCGCGGCCGAGAAGCGGTACGAGAAGGCTCGCCGGCTGACCGACGAGGCGGTCGAGGTGATCCGCCGGCTGCAGCGCCGCGACCAGCTGACCGCCGAACTGGCCGAACTGGCCGGGGCCGCGCCGGAGCAGGAACGACGCCGGGCCGCTCTGACCGCGGCCGGCCACGCCTCGGTGCTGGCGCCGCTGCTGGGCGAACTGCTCGACGCCGAACGCCAGTCCGCGGCGGCCCGGCAGCGCCAGGCCGTCGCCCACGAGGCCGCCCGGGCCACCGGCACCGATCCGGGGACGGCGTCGGGCGAGCAGATCGACCGGTTGCGGGAGGAGCTCGGCGGCCTGACCGAGCTGCTGCGGGCCGAGACCGACCTCGGCCGGCTGGACGCCCGCCGGGCCGACGACGAGCAGCAGATCGAGACGGCCGAGCGCGAGCAGGCCGAGGCCGGCCAGGAGCTGACCGCCCTGACCGAACGGCAGGCCGAGCGGGCCGGCGCCCGCGCCGCGGCCGAGCTGGTCGCGGTGACCCTGGCCGATCGCGAGCAGGCGGCGGCCCGGGCCACCACCATCGCCCGGGCCGTGCTCGAGCACCAGTACCTGGCGGCCGAGCTGGGCCGGGCCGAGGACGGCCTGCGGGCGGCGATCGACACCCACCAGGCGGCGGTCGGCGCCAGCCAGGAGCTACGGGCCCGCCGGCTCGACGGGATGGCCGCCGAACTGGCCGCCGGGCTGGGCCCGGACGGCGAGTGCCCGGTCTGCGGCTCGCACGAGCACCCGGCCCCGGCCGCACCGACCGCGGCCGCGGTGACCGAGGCCGACCAGCGCCGGGCCGAGGCGCTCGAGAAGGCCGCCCTGGCCGACCGGGAGCAGGCTCAGCAGACGGTGGCCGCGCTGGGCCGGCGGTCGGCGGCGGTGCTGGCCGTCACGGAAGGGGCCGACGCCGCCGGGGCGGCCGCTGCGCTGGCCGAGGCCGACCGCCGGGTGATCGAGGCCCGCACGGCCGCGACCACCGCCCGCGACCTGGCCGCCGAACTGGAGCTGATCACCAGCCGGTCGGAACGGGCCACCGCCCGGCAGCAGGCGGCGGCGGCCCGAGCCGCCGCCGGCCGGGAGTCGCTGGCCGAGATCGATGGCCGGCGGGTCGACCTGCGGGCCCGGCTGGAGCGGGCCCGGGGTGAGGACGCCGACGTCCGGGCCCGATACCGGCGCCTGGAGCAGACCGCCGACCAGCTCGCCGAGTGCCTGGCCGCCGGGCGGGCCGGCGAGGAGGCGGACGAGCGGCTGAGCCGGGCCGCTGCCGCCGCCGACCAGGCGGCCGAGGCGGCGGGCTTCGCCGACCGGGCCGCCGCCGGGACGGCGATGCTGCCGGCCGCCGAGCGGTCCCGGCAGGCCCGCGGGCTGGCCGAGCACGACGCCCGGCAGGCTCGGGCCCAAGCGCTGCTGACCGATCTGGAGGCCGAGATCGAGGCGGCCCTGCAGGCCCGGGCCGTCCGGATGGCTCACGAGGCGGCGTGCGAGGCCCGGGCTCAGCCGGCGGGCGACACCGCGACGCCGGCCGCCGAATCAGCCGGCCCGGCCTCGGGCCCCGAGGCGACCCCGTCCGGGGCGCCAGCGGCGGCGACCCGGCCGGACGAGTCCGCGGCTCCGTTTCAGCTCGACCTGTTCGCCGACCCGGAGCCCGAACTGAAGCCCGGGCCGGCAACCATCCCGGCCCTGCTGCTCGAGCCGGCGGCCCGGATCGTCGGCGAGACGCCCGAGGGCGAGCAGACCGGACCGGCCGAGGCCGAGCGGCCCGATCTGGAGGCCCTGCGCGCGGCTCAGGGCGAGGCCCGGCAAGCGCACGAGCAGGCCCGGGAGCGGCACACCCTGGCCACCCGGGCCGTGCACGCCCTCTCCGGGCTGGCCGCGCAGCTCGAGCGGCACGCCGTCACCACCGCGCCGCTGCGCCGCCAGTTCGGCGCCCTCGACTCGGTGTCGCGCTGCGTCGAGGGCACCGGCGGAGACAACGCGTTGCGGATGCGCCTGTCGTCGTACGTGCTGGCGGCCCGGCTGGAGCAGGTCGCGGCCGCGGCCAGCATCCGGCTGGCCGCGATGTCGGGGGGCCGGTACCTGCTGGTGCACACCGACGGACCGTCCCGGGGTGGGGCCCGGTCCGGGCTCGGCCTGGCCGTGATCGACGGCTGGACCGGCGTGCAGCGCGACCCGGCCAGCCTGTCCGGCGGCGAGACGTTCTGCACCTCGCTGGCCCTCGCCCTCGGCCTGGCCGATGTCGTGCAGGCCGAGGCGGGCGGCTCGGTGATCGAAACCCTTCTGGTGGACGAGGGTTTCGGCAGTCTCGACGAGGAGACGCTGGACGAGGTGATGGACGTGCTGGACGGCCTGCGCAGTGCCGGGCGGTCGGTCGGCCTGGTCAGTCACGTGGCCGACCTGCGCGACCGGATCCCGGCCCAGCTCCAGGTGCTGAAGACCCGGACCGGTTCCCGACTGGTGGCCTGAGACCCCGCCGAACCGAGAACCGGACCCGACCGCCGAACCTGGGAATTCGCCGGTCCATCCTGGGAATTCACCGTGAGTCCGGGGTCGCGCCGTGCCAGTTGTTGAAATCGAACGTACAGTCCCAGCATGCAGTGGTCGGGGCCAACCCTGGATCTGGACGAGCCGGAACAGCTGACGTCCGGCGACCCCGCGCGCTCCGACGAGGCCTCCCCGCGCCGCTGGTGGCCCGAGCTGTCGCCGGAGCGGAGCTGGTGGCCGGACGGCGCCAAGATGCGGCGCTGGTGGCCGGTCGCGGCCCTGCTGATCGTCGTCCTGATCGCCGCCCTGATCATCGTCCTCAAGCACACCGGCGATTCCGGACCGGCCGCGATCACGAAGGCCGACGTCGACCGGGCGGTCGCCGCCGGAGTGGCCAAGGCCCAGCAGGACGCCCGCAACGCCACCCCGGACGCGGCCGCCGCCGACCGCAAGATCCTGCCCTCCCTGGTGTCGATCACCACGGCCGGCCCCGGCGGCCGCAGCGAGCTCGGAGCCGGCGTCGTGATCAATGCCCAGGGGGCCGTGATCACCGCCCTGCACGTGGTCTCGGGCGGCGGCGCGATCAAGGTCCGGTTCGCCGACAACACCCAGAGCACCGGCCACATCGAGACCCAGAAGCCCGACCAGGACCTCGCCGTCCTCAGCGTCGACCAGCTGCCGAGCGTGGTCGTGCCGGCCGTGATGGGCGGTGGGGCCCAGGTCGGCGACGCCGTCTTCGCGGTCGGCCACCCGCTGGGCCTGACCGGCTCGCTCTCGGCCGGCGTCGTGTCGGCCCTCGGCCGCACCATCCACCCGGAGAACACCAAGACCCTGCGCGGGCTGATCCAGTTCGACGCCGCGGTGAACCCGGGCAACAGCGGCGGGCCGCTGCTGGACCGCGACGGCCAGGTCGTCGGCATCGTCACCGCGCTGGCCAATCCCTCGAACCAGCCCTACTTCATCGGCATCGGATTCGCCGTCCCGATCGAGACCGCGGGCGCCGCCGCCGGTGGACCGTCCAAATGAGACTGGAGTGACCATGGAGCCCACGCCGCCGACCGGCGCCAAGCCCGCCGGCCCCGCCCACCACCCGCTCGAGCAGGCCCTGTACCAGGTCAAGAAGACCATTGTCGGGCAGGACGAGCTGCTGGAGCGGATGTTCGTGGCCCTGCTGGCCCGGGGCCATCTGCTGGTCGAGGGCGTGCCCGGCCTGGCCAAGACGATGGCGGTCAAGGCCCTGGCCCAGGCCATCGGTGGGCAGTTCCAGCGGATCCAGTTCACCCCCGACCTGGTGCCGGCCGACGTCGTCGGCACCCGGATCTACAACCAGCGCGACGGCGAGTTCCAGGTGTCGCTCGGCCCGGTGTTCGCCAACCTGGTGCTGGCCGACGAGATCAACCGGGCCCCGGCCAAGGTGCAGAGCGCCCTGCTCGAGGTGATGCAGGAGCGCCAGGTCACGATCGGGCGCGAGACCTACCCGGCCCCGGACCCGTTCCTGGTGATGGCCACCCAGAACCCGATCGAGTCCGAGGGCACCTATCCCCTGCCGGAGGCCCAGGTCGACCGGTTCATGCTCAAGGTGGTCGTCGGCTACCCGACACCGGCCGAGGAGTTCGTCATCGTCGAGCGGATGACCAGCGCCTTCGAGACCACGTCGAAGGTGATCGACCCCGAGCAGCTCAAGCGCTACCAGCAGGCGGCCGACGCGGTCTACGTCGATCCGGGGATCATCCAGTACGCGGTCCGGCTGGCCGGCGCCACCCGCGATCTGGCCTCGGTCGGCCTGCCCCAGCTGGCCAAGTACGTGTCGTTCGGGGCCAGCCCCCGGGCCTCGATCAACCTGATCCTGGCGGCCAAGGCCCTGGCCTTCCTGCGGGGCCGCGACTACGTGGTGCCCAGCGACGCCCGCGACCTGGCCCGTGACGTGCTCCGGCACCGGATCGTGCTGTCCTACGAGGGCCTGGCCGACGGCATCTCGACCGACGACCTGCTCGGCCCGGTCCTGGAGGCGGTCTCGCTGCCCGACATCCCGCTGCGCGAGCGCAGCACCCCCTCGGCGGGCGCCTCGTGGTCGACCAGCCCGCGCTGAATCCCGGGCTGACCCCCGGGTCGACCCCCGGGCTGACCCCCGAGCGCCTGCTGCGCCGGCTGGAATGGCGCGTGCTGCGCCGGCTCGACGGCCGGATGCAGGGCGACCACCGCACCCTGTTTCGCGGCACCGGGGTCGACGTCGTCGATCTGCGGGAGTACCAGCCCGGCGACGACCTGCGGCACATCGACTGGAACGTCACCGCCCGGACCGACGTGCCGCACGTTCGCGAGTACGTCGAGGACCGCGAGGTGACCGCCTGGCTGCTGCTGGACCGCTCGGCGTCGATGAACTTCGGCCCGGTCGAGCGGCGCAAGCAGGTGGTGGTGGCCGAGGTCGCGGCCACGGTGGCGCAGTTGCTGGCCCGGGGCGGCAACCGGATCGGGGCCCTGATCTTCGACGGCCCCACGCAGGAGGTGGTGCCGCCCGGCAGCGGCCGCACCCAGGTGCTGCGCATCCTGTCCCGGTTGCTGCGCACCCCCGACCCGCAAGCGACGACCCGGACGTCGCCGGCCGGGACGGCACTGACCACCGGCCGGGCCCCGGGCTCCTGGCTGGACCGCCTCACCCGGCGGAGCCCGGCCCCGGACCCGCACCACCGCCCGGCCGGGTCGCCGACCGACCTGACCGTCCCCTTGCGGGCGGCGCTGGGCCTGGCCCGCAGCCGGTCCGTGATCGTCGTCGTCTCGGACTTCATCAGCGATCCAGGCTGGGAGAAGCCGCTCGGCCTGCTGTCCCGCCGGCACGACGTGGTCGCTCTGCAGGTGCTGGACCGGCACGAGTACGACCTGCCCGCGGTCGGCCTGATCTACGTCGAGGACCCGGAGACCGGCGAACAGATCTTCGTCGACACCGATGATTCAGCCTTCTCCGGGCGGCTGCGGGAGGTAGCCGCCCAGCGGCAGGCCGAGCTGGAGCAGGCGGCCCGGTCGGCCGGCACCGACCTGTTCACCGTGACCACCGACGAGGACCTGGTCCGGGCCCTGGCCCGGATCTCCGAGCTGCGCCGGCGGAGGCGACGATGACGTTCGCCTGGCCCTGGATGCTGCTCCTGCTGCTCACCCTGCCGGTGCTGGTGGCCGGCTACCGGCGGATGCTGCGCCGGCGCACCGGGCGGCGGGCCGAGCTGGCCGCCCTCGGGCTGGTCGCCGGCTCCGCCGGCCGCCCCGACCGGCGCCGGCACATCGCCCCGGCCCTGTTCCTGGCCGCGCTGACCCTGCTGCTGCTGGGCACCGCCCGGCCGCAGGCGACCGTGACCGAACCCCGAAGGGAAGGCACCGTCGTCCTCGCTTTCGACACCTCCAACAGCATGGCCGCCAAGGATCTGGCCCCGACCCGGATGGAGGCGGCCAAGAAGGCGGCCCGGGCGTTCGTGGCCGAGCAACCGCCGACGATCAAGATCGGCGTGGTCGCGTTCGGCGGCAGCGGTTTCATCACCCAGCGGCCGACCACCGACCACGACCAGGTGCTGACCGCGATCGGCCAGCTCAGCCCCCAGGGCGGCACCTCGCTGGCCCGCGGCATCCAGACCTCGCTGAGCGCGATCGCCGGCCGCAACGTCGCGCTGGACGACGGCACCGGCGCCGGCGCCGGGCCGACCACCGATCCGGGGTACTACAGCTCGGCCGCGGTGATCCTGCTCTCGGACGGCGAGAACACCGACGGCCCCGACCCGGCGGCGGCCGCCGACCTGGCCTCGACCACCGGGGTCAAGGTGTATCCGGTCGGGCTGGGCAGCCCGCAGGGCACGGTGGTCGACCTGGACGGTTTCCAGGTCTCGACCGCCCTCGACGAGGCCACGCTCAAGCAGATCGCCACCACCACCGACGGCAAGTACTTCACCGCCGCCGACGAGCAGTCGCTGATCAACGTCTACCGGTCGATCGACCTGCACTGGGCCGGCCACCGCACCGCCCTGGAACTGACTCCGTTCTTCGCCGCGGCGGCGGCCCTGTTGCTGGTGATCGGCGCGCTGGTGTCGACCCTGTGGTTCGGGCGGGTGATCTAGACATGGTGTTCGCGTGGCCCTGGGCCCTGTTCAGCCTGCTCGCGGTGCCGGTGCTGCTGGCCGGCTACCTGTGGGCGTTGCGCCGCCGGCGGCGGCAGGCGGTGCCGTACTCGAGCGTGGCGCTGCTCAAGCTGGCCCGCCCGGCCCGCTCGGCCTGGCGCCGTCACGTGCCGTTCGCGCTCGTGCTGGCCGTACTGGCCTGCCTCGGCCTCGCCGCGGCCCGGCCCCAGGTGCGGACCGACGTGCCCGTGTCGTCGTCGTCCGTGCTGATCGCCCTGGACGTGTCCGGATCGATGTGCGCGACCGACGTGGACCCCAACCGGCTCAGCGCGGCCCAGGCGGCGGTGCGCCAGTTCACCCAGGACCAGGACTCGCACACCCGGATCGGCCTGGTCGCGTTCTCCAGCTTCGCCCAGGTCGTGGTCCAGCCGACGACCGACCGCAAGCAGCTGTCGAGCGCGCTCGACTCGCTGACCACGGGCCGGGGCACGGCGATCGGGGCCGCGATCCTCAAGTCGGTGGACGCGATCTCCCAGATCGACTCCAGCGTGGCCCCGGCCGAGGCGGCCGCGCCGGGCACCGGCGACCCGGCGACGCCCGATCCGGGGGCCACGCCCGCTCCGGGGACCACCACCCCGGCGCCGGCCAAGAACTTCGCCCCCGAGATCGTGGTCCTGCTCACCGACGGCGCCAACACCCAGGGCGTGGGGCCGATCGAGGCGGCCCAGGTCGCCGCCGCCCGCGGGGTGCGGGTCTACCCGATCGGCTTCGGCACCACCACGCCGACGTCGATGGTGTGCACCGCGGCCCAGCTCGGCGGCAACAGCTTCGAGAACCGCGGTTTCGGTGGCGGCGGGCTGCGCGGCGGCTTCACCGGTGGCGGCGGGCCGCTGGTGGCCGACGAGCCGACCCTGCGCCAGGTGGCCACCACCACCGGCGGCACCTTCTTCGCCGCCACCGACGCCGACCAGTTGCGCGACGTCCTCAAGAACCTGCCCCGGCACGTGGTCGTGCAGCAGCGGGACGTCGAGCTGAGCGTCGGGCTGGCCGGGCTGGCCGCCGCGCTGGTGCTGCTCTCGATCGGCGCGGCGATCCGCTGGAGCAGCTTCCCGAACTGACCGGCGTCGATCCGGGGCGAACCACCCCTGGTGGCTAGAGTGAGATGAATGGCTGCCGGACGTCTGCTCGTGGATGTGCGGCCGTTGCGGGAGACCCCGGCGTTCCGGCGCCTGTGGGCGGGCTCGGCGCTGTCCACCTTCGGGGCCATGATCACGACGTTCGCCGTGGCCCTGCAGGTGCACGAGCAGACCCACTCCTCGGCCGCGGTCGGCGCGATCGGGCTGGCCTCGGCCCTCCCGGCGGTGTCCCTCGGCCTGATCGGCGGGTCGGTCGCCGACCGGTTCGACCGGCGGCGGCTGGTCCTGCTGACCAGCAGTTGCCTGGCCCTGGTGTCGGTCGCGTTCGCCGTCCAGTCGTTCGCCGGAGTGAACCAGCTGTGGCTGCTGTACGCGCTGGTGGCGGTCCAGTCGGTGCTGAGTTCGATCGACGCCCCGGCCCGGCGGACCTTCATGCCCCGGCTGGTCGCGACCGACCGGATCCCGGCGGCGGCCGGGCTGACCATGCTGAGCACCTACATCGCCCTCACCCTGGGACCACCCATGGCCGGCGGGCTGACCGCGGCCGGCGGGCTGCGGATCTGCTATCTGATCGACGTCCTCACGTTTGCCGGGGCGCTCTACGGGGTGGCCCGGTTGCCGGCCATGACCACCGAGACCGACCCGGACCGGACCGGCCTGCGGGCGGTCGTCGACGGCCTGCGGTTCATCCGCAGCCGAAGGGTGCTGACCGGCGCCCTGCTGGCCGACTTCAGCGCCACCGTGCTGGGGATGCCGTTCGCCCTGTTCCCGGCGATCAACGACGAGCGCTTCGGCGGCGCCCCGACCACGCTCGGGCTGCTGTCGTCGGCGGTGGCGGTGGGCGGGATCATCGGGGCGACCTGCTCGGGCCCGCTGGCCCGGGTGTCCCGGCCGGGCGCGGCGATGCTGGTCGGCGGGACGGGTTGGGGAGCGGGCCTGCTCGGGTTCGGGCTGGCCCGCAGCCTGTGGCTGTCGCTGCTGATGCTGGCCGTGGCCGGCGCCAGCGACGTGCTGGCGGTGATCTGCCGGACCACCGTGATCCAGACCGCCACCCCGGACCGGTTCCGGGGGCGGGTGACCGCGGCCGAGTACGTGGTCGGCGTCGCCTGCCCGCAGCTGGGCAACTTCCGGGCCGGCGCAATCGGCTCGCTGACCAGCTCCAACATCAGTGCGATGGGCGGCGGGATCGCCACCCTGGCCGGGGCCGCCCTGGTCGCCGTCCTGGTTCCGGCGCTGCCCCGGTACCGGCTCGCGACCGCGGCGGGCGACCCGCCGTCGTCATGATCCACTGCTACTGGCCGGTCCGCCGCTAGCCTCCCCAGCAGCGTCCCTCGCCGTCGGGGCCGGGACCGCCGATTCCGGGGGGAATTCCGATGTCCGATCACCTGCCTGCTCCGTCAACGTCCGGCGACGACGCCGGCCGGTCCCGCGTCTGGCTGATCACGGGCACCAGCAGCGGCCTGGGCCGGGCCCTGGCCGAGGCCGCCGCCGAGGCCGGCGACCTGGTGGTGGCCACCGCCCGCCGGCCCGGGATGCTGGCCGATCTGGTGGCGGCCCACCCCGACCAGGTCGACGCCCGCCGGCTCGACGTCACCGAGGCCGGTTCGATCGCCCCGCTGGTCGCCGACGTGCAGGACCGCTACGGCCGGATCGACGTCCTGGTCAACAACGCCGGGCACGGCTACCTCGGGGCGGTCGAGGAGACCCCCGACCACGTGCTGCGGGAGATGTTCGAACTGCACCTGTTCGGCCCGGCGGCCCTGGTCCGGGCCGTGCTGCCCGGGATGCGGGCCCGCCGGGAGGGCGCGATCGTCCAGATGTCGTCGGTCGCGGCCCAGTTCCCGTTCTCCGGCCTCGGCTCCTACTGCGCCACCAAGTCCGCGCTCGAGGGCCTGTCCGAGGCGCTGGCGATGGAGGTGGCGCCGCTCGGGATCAGGGTGCTGATCGTGGAGCCGGGCAGCTTCCGGACCGAGTTCTGCGGGGCCCCGCTGGCGGAGTGCGCTCCGCTGCCCGACTACCGCGACACGGTCGGCAGCCTGCAGTCGATGATGAAGGCGGCCGACGGCGTCCAGGAGGGCGATCCGGCTCGGGCCGCCCGGGCTGTCCGGCAGGCCCTGACCGCGCCGAACCCGCCGCTGCGGCTGGCCCTGGGCGACGACGCCGTGGACATGATCCGGGCCAAGCTCGACGTGATGACCACCCACCTGGATGCCTGGGAGGCGGTCTCCCGCTCGACCAGCTTCGACGCCGCCGCCGTCCCGGTGTAGGTCGTTCGGGCCTGGGGCTCAGTCCTCGAAAGCCTCCGGCGGCGGGCAGGAGCAGACCAGGTTCCGGTCGCCCCAGGCGCCGTCGATCCGGCCCACCGGGGCCCAGTACTTGGACTTGGCCACCACTCCGGCCGGGTAGGCGGCCTCGGCCCGGGTGTACGGGTGCGGCCAGTCACCGGCCAGGCTCAGCGCCGTGTGCGGGGCGTTGGCCAGCGGGTTGTCGCCGGCCGGCCAGTCCCCCGCGGCGACCCGGTCGATCTCGCCCCGGATCGCGATCATCGCGTCGCAGAACCGGTCGAGCTCGGCCAGGTCCTCGCTCTCGGTCGGCTCAACCATCAAGGTGCCGGCCACCGGGAACGACATGGTCGGGGCGTGGAAGCCGTAGTCGATCAGGCGCTTGGCCACGTCGTCCACGCTGACGCCGGTGGCCTTGGTCAGCGGCCGCAGGTCGAGGATGCACTCGTGGGCAACCAGCCCGTCGCGGCCGGAGTAGAGCACCGGGTAGTGCTCGCGCAGCCGGGTGGCCACGTAGTTGGCCGACAGGATGGCGATCTGGGTGGCCCGGGTCAGCCCGGGCAGGCCCATCATCCGCACATAGGCCCACGAGATCGGCAGGATGCCGGCCGAGCCGTAGGGCGCGCCGGAGACCGGGCCGATGCCGGTGGCCGGGCCGGCCTCGGCGTCCAGCGGGTGGTTGGGCAGGTAGGGCGACAGGTGCGCCCGGACGGCGACCGGCCCGACCCCGGGGCCGCCGCCACCGTGCGGGATGCAGAACGTCTTGTGCAGGTTCAGGTGCGACACGTCGGCCCCGAACTTGCCCGGCCGGCTCAGCCCGACCAGCGCGTTCAGGTTGGCGCCGTCGACGTAGACCTGACCACCGGCGTCGTGCACCAGCTCGCAGAGCGTGCCGATGCCCTCCTCGAACACGCCGTGGGTGGAGGGGTAGGTGACCATCACCGCGGCCAGCTCGTCGCGGTGCTTGTCGATCCGGGCCTTCAGGTCGCCGAGGTCGACGTTGCCCTGCTCGTCGCAGGCCACCACGACCACCCGCATGCCGGCCATCACCGCGCTGGCCGCGTTGGTGCCGTGCGCGCTGGACGGGATCAGGCAGACGTTCCGGCCGGTCTGCCCGGTGGACCGGTGGTAGGCCCGGATCGCCAGCAACCCGGCCAGCTCGCCCTGGGAGCCGGCGTTCGGCTGCAGCGACACCGCGTCGTAGCCGGTCAGCTCGGCCAGCCAGCCCTCCAGGTCGTGGACCAGCTCGCGGATCCCGGTGGTGTGCTCGGCCGGCGCGAACGGGTGCAGGCCGCCGAACTCGGGCCAGGTGATCGACTCCATCTCGGTGGTGGCGTTCAGCTTCATGGTGCACGAGCCGAGCGGGATCATGCCCCGGTCGAGGGCGTAGTCCTGGTCGGAGAGCCGGCGCAGGTAGCGCAGCATGGCGGTCTCGCTGTGGTGGGTGGTGAACACCGGGTTGGTCAGGTACGGGCTGGTCCGGTGAAGCGCCTCCGGGATCGCCGGGGAGACCTCGCCGGCCGGCTCGACCAGTTCGCCCGCCTCGTCGCCGGCCCCGAAGGCCCGCAGCACCAGGGCCAGGTGGGCCGGCGTGGTGGTCTCGTCGCAGCTGATCGCGACCAGGTCGGCGTCCGGTCCCGGGTCGACCTCCCGCAACAGGATGCCGAGCTCTCGGGCGGCGGCCACGACCGGCCGGGCCCGGCCCGGCACCCGGGCCAGCACGGCGTCGAAGAACTCGGCGTGCACCACCTCGACGTTCTCGGCCCGCAGGGCGGCGGCCAGGGTCGCGGCCCGGACAGCGGTCCGCACGGCGATCCGGCGCAGCCCGGCCGGGCCGTGGTAGACCGCGTACATCGCGGCCATCACGGCCAGGAGCACCTGGGCCGTGCAGATGTTGCTGGTCGCCTTCTCCCGGCGGATGTGCTGCTCGCGGGTCTGCAGGGCCAGCCTGTAGGCCGGGGCCCCGGCGGTGTCCTTGGAGACGCCGACCAGCCGGCCCGGCAGCGACCGCTCCAGCCCGGAGCGCACCGCCATGTAGCCGGCGTGCGGCCCACCGAACCCGAGCGGGACGCCGAACCGCTGGCTGGTGCCGACGACGACGTCGGCGCCGTCCTCACCGGGCGGGCGGACCAGGGTCAGGGCCAGCAGGTCGGCCGCGACCGCGACCATCGCCCCGGCGGCCTGGGCCGCCTCGACCACCGGCGCCAGGTCGGTCAGGGCCCCGTTCGCGCCCGGGTACTGGATCAGGACGCCGAACACCGGCCGGTCGCCGGCCGCCGCGGCCAGGGCCGCCCGGACCCCGTCGGCGCCGCCGGTGCGGGCCGCGCCGGCCAGGTCGGTGGTCTCCAGCGGGATGCCCAGCGGCTCGGCCCGGGTGGCGATCACGGCCAGGGTCTGCGGCAGCACGTCGGTGTCGAGCACCATCACCGCCCCGGCCGCGGCCTTGGAGGTGCGGCGCATCAGGGTCATCGCCTCGGCCGCGGCGGTCGACTCGTCCAGCAGCGAGGCGCTGGCGGTCTGCAGGCCGGTCAGGTCGCAGACCATGGTCTGGAAGTTCAGCAACGCCTCGAGCCGGCCCTGGGAGATCTCCGGCTGGTACGGCGTGTAGGCGGTGTACCAGGCCGGGCTCTCCAGCACGTTCCGCTTGATCACCCCGGGCGTGTGGGTGCCGTGATAGCCGAGGCCGATCATCGGCACCGCCACCGTGTTGCGGGCGGCCAGGGCCCGCAGCTCGGCCAGGGCCTCCGGCTCGCCGATCGGCTCGGGCAGTACGGCCGGCCCGCCGGCGCGGATCACCGGCGGGAGCACGGCGTCGTCCAGGCTCTCGAGGCTGTCGAAGCCGACGGCCTGCAGCATCCGGGCGACCTCGGGGCCGTCCGGGCCGATGTGCCGTTCGGCGAAGTCGGCCGGAGCACCGGACCCCGCTGCGGCCGGGCTCGAATGACCTGAGGTCGGGCCCGCGACCGGGGCCGAGGTCTGAGCCGACGTCTGGGCGGCAGTCTGGGCGGACAGGTCGATGACGGGCGAACTGGTCACGGAGGCTCCAACGCGTCGGCGTAGCGACCCGGCAATGACCGGCCGCACGGATGCCTCCCCATCCGTCAGGCGCCGTCGCCCTTCGGAGGTGCCTCGCCCTCGCGGTCCCTGGCGCCTGAGAGGTTCCGGGGAGAGTTGCCCCTTCGGCGCCCCGTGGACACGGGGTCTCTCCCGCGTGGGGTCTTCAGCTGTCGCGGCCCGCGATGGACCGGTGACGAACCCGAGGTTACCAGCCGGGGGTCGCCCGCTCATCCTGAGCACGGCCGGCCCGGGCCGCGGCGCGGCTCGCCCGGTGGCGTGCCGGAGCGCGCAAACCGCACGACGGGCAAGGTTTTGCGGATCGTGTGATGAGACGAGCACGGTCCGCTGGTCAAAATCCGGCCGCGACGAGGTAGCGTCGGTCCCCGTGATCGTGGTGAGCGTGTGCAGCTTGAAGGGTGGCGTCGGAAAGACGTCCATGGTGCTCGGTCTGGCCTCGGCCGCTCTGGCCAAGGGGGTCTCGACCCTCGTCGTCGACCTCGATCCACAGGCCGATGCCACGCTCGGGCTGGACGTGACCGAGCCCTACGTGGCCAATGTCGCCACCGTGCTGAGCGCCTCCCGCCGGAACATCGTGAAGACGACGGTGGTCCCCAGCGGCTGGGCCCCGGACGGCGGCTCGGTCGACGTCCTGCCCGGGTCGAACGACATCGCGGCCCTGGACCGGCCCAGCGGCGGCGAGCGAACCCTGGCCCGGCTGTCCACCGCGATCGGCTCGCTCGAGGGGTACCGGCTGGTGCTGATCGACTGCCCGCCGTCCCTGGGCACGATCACCCGTTCTGGGCTCGGGGCCAGCCATCGCGCGATCGTCGTCACCGAGCCGGCCCTGTTCTCGGTGACCGCCGCCGACCGGGCCCTGCACGCCATCGAGGACGTGCGCCGGACCAGCGCGCCCAGCCTGCAGCCGCTCGGCGTGATGGTGAACCGGTACCGCGAGCGCTCCCCGGAACACCGGTACCGCCTGCAGGAACTCAGCGACATGTTCGGCCCGCTGGTGCTCGGCCCGACCGTTCGCGAGCGCAGCGCGCTGCAGCAGGCCCAGGGGGCCAGCCAGCCGATCCACCGCTGGCCCGGGGCGCCGGCCCAGGAGCTGGCCGAGGCGTTCGACGCCCACCTGGCCCGGATCCTGCGGGCCAACCAGCGCGGCAGCCGCGGCCGAGCCCCGGCCACCACCACCACCACCTGACCCGATCCACAGCTCTGGCCAGCCCCGGTTGAGCCGGTGATCGGGAGACCGGAAAGGCTAAATCACCGGCTCGACCGGGGCTGACCGGCCGAGGCGGGGCAAAGGAACACCCCCGGGCCGGTGAGGGCACGGGGGCGGTCCGGGAGTGCGAAGGGGTCAGCCGGTGGCACGGGCCCGGCGGCGGCCGGCGAGCTCGTCGCTGGTCGGGTCGGTCTCGGGCAGGGGCTCGCCGGCGCGCTCGGCCGGCAGCTGGGCCAGGGTGCCCTCAACCTCACGCCAGACCCGGCCGACGGCGATGCCGAACACGCCCTGACCCCCCTGGACCAGGTCGATCACCTCGTCGGCGGACGTGCACTCGTACACGCTGGCGCCGTCGCTCATCAGGGTGATCTGGGCCAGATCCTCGACGCCTCGGTCGCGCAGGTGGGTGACGGCGATCCGGATCTGCTGGAGCGATACGCCGGTGTCGAGCAGGCGCTTGACCACCTTGAGCACGAGGACGTCGCGAAAGCTGTACAGCCGCTGGGTACCGGATCCGCCGGCCGGGCGCACCGTCGGCTGGACGAGCCCGGTGCGGGCCCAGTAGTCCAGCTGGCGATAGGTGATGCCGGCGGCCCGGCAGGCGATCGGGCCGCGGTAGCCGGCTTCCTCGTCGAGCTCCGGCAGATCGTCGGTGAAGAGCATTCCCTGGGCCTGGGCCGCGACGTGACCGGGCACAGCATCACGCTCGCTACGCTCGTTCACGGCGGCTCCTCATCGAAGATTGCCTCGATGACACTGCAAGCCGGACAGGACGGCAGCGCGGAAACTACACCGAGGGCGTTTCACTTCGAACGGTAGGCGGCACGCCGTCCCCCGTCAACGACGTGCCTACCGACGGTCACCGGCGTGTCGGCCAATCAGGGGCAAAGAGCACCGGCCGACCCGATCAGGAGGTTTCCGGGCTCGGGCCGCGCTCGAAGTCCTCCGGCGAGATCTGGTCGAGGAACTCGCGGAACTTCTCCACCTCGTCCTCGTCCTCGTCCGGGACGGACACGCCGCCGGCCTCCAGCACCTCTTCGGCGCCGACGATCCGGCAGCCGACCCGCAGGGCCAGGGCGATCGCGTCGGACGAGCGGGAGGCGACCACCAGGCCGCCGTCGAAGACCAGTTCGGCGTGGAAGATGTCCTCGCGGATCGCGACGATCCGGACCTCCTCGAGCCGGCGGCCGAGCGCCTCGATCACGTCCTTCATCAGGTCGTGGGTCAGCGGGCGCGGAGGAACGACGCCCTGCTGAGCGAAGGCGATCGCGCTCGCCTCCGGACTGCCCACCCAGATCGGCAGATAACGATCTCCACCGCGCTCCCTGAGCAGCACGATGGGATGGTTCGACGGCATCTCGACCCTGACCCCGACCACATCAAGCTCCCGCACCCCGTCACCGTACCCCGGTGTTTCGGACCTCGGCGACCGCGGCCCGGTCTCGGTTCTGTGATCTGAGCGGGATCTCAGCCGGCGCCGCGCTCCAGGGCGGCCTTGACCAGGGCCGAGTGCAGCTGAACGCAGAGGGCGGACAGCTCCCGGGTGGCCTCCTCGGCCCGGGCCGAGGCCTCGGGCCCGCGTTGCCGGCGCAGCGGGCTGACGATCTGCTCGACCAGGCCGGCCTCGCGATCGGCGGCGGAGCGGAAGGCCCGCAGGTGCCGGGGCTCGATGCCGAAACTGCCGAGCTCGGCCGCCGTCCGGGTGACCAGGACGGCGTCGCTGTCGTAGAAGCCGCCCGGCCGGGCGGTGACCAGGCCGTGCGACTCCAGGTCGCTCAGCACGGCGTCCTCGATCCCGACGGCGGCCAGCAGCTCGGCCCGGCTGAGCCGGCGGGCCGAGCCGGCGCCCCGGCCCCGCGGGTGAGGCTGCGGATCGGCGGCGGGATGCACCAGCCGGGGGCTGCCCGGGCCGGCTCGGCCGACCGGCGGCTCGAGACCACGGTCGAGGGCGTCCAGATGGTCCCGGATCACCCGCAGGGGCAGGTAGTGGTCGCGCTGGACGCCGAGCACGTACCGCAGCCGCTCGACGTCCTCGGGGCGGAACTTGCGGTAGCCCGCCGCCGTGCGCTCGGGCTCGACCAGCCCCTGGTCCTCCAGAAAGCGGATCTTCGAGATCGAGACATCGGGAAATTCCGGGCGCAGCAGAGCCAGCACCGCGCCGATACTCATGCTCGCCGAGCGCGACTGACCGCGCCCGGCCGCCGCACTCACCATGGAGTGCTCATCGATCGGCTCATCGATCGGCCCGCCGGTCTGCGCACCGGATGGTTCACCGGACCACCCCGGTCAGGTCGGGCGACGGCTCGGATGGAAGACGAGGCGGTACTTACCGATCTGCACCTCGTCACCATCGCGCAGCACGACCTCGTCGATCCGGTCCCGGTCGACGTAGGTGCCGTTCAGGCTGCCGACGTCGCGGACCAGGAACTGGCCGTCGCGCCGGATGAACTCCGCGTGCTTGCGCGAGACGGTCACGTCGTCGAGGAAGATGTCGCTCTCCGGCCGCCGGCCGGCCGTGGTCCGTTCGGCGTCGAGCAGGAACCGGGCCCCGGCGTTGGGGCCCCGCTGCACGACCAGCAACGCGGAGGCCTCGGGCAGCGCGTCGACCGCGGCCTGGTCGGGACCGGACAGGCCAGCCTCGGCCTCGGCCTCCGGCGAGTTCAGGGCGCCGAGCGAGATCGTCGTTTCGACCAGGGGGGCGTCAGCCCCGCGCCCGGCACCCTCCGGCCCCTGACCACTCAGGAATCTCGGTTCCGGCATCTCGTTCTCCTTGTCTCATGGCGAACCACCAGCCTAACCCTCCAGCAGTGCTCGAAGGCATCCTCGCAGTCACCGCGGTCCGCGTGATTGCTACCCGGCCAGGATTAAATCAACGTTGCGGTCAGGCCAACTGGGCCCGGTAGTCGGCCGCCGACAGCAAGCCGTCGACCGCGTCCGGACCGCCGATCCGGACCTCGAACATCCAGCCCTCGCCGTACGGGTCGGAGTTGACCAGCTCAGGCGTGCTGTCCAGAGCGGTGTTGCGAGCCGTGACCGTTCCGCTGACCGGCGCGTAGACGTCGCTGACGCTCTTGGTCGACTCGACCTCGCCGCAGACCGCCCGGGCCTCGACCTCGGTGCCGTCGTCCGGCAACGTGACGTACACGATGTCGCCGAGCGCGTCCTGGGCGAACGCGGTGATGCCGATCCGGACGACGTCGCCGTCGATCCGCACCCACTCGTGCTCCGCGGTGTACTGCAGATCGTCGGGGTACTCGAAGTCGCTCACGATGGTCCTCTCAACGGTGGTCCGGGCTGCGGACGAGCGGGCCGGTTCAGTTGCCGCCGACCGGGACGGCGTACTTCGGGGCGGCCACCGAGCGGACGGCCGACACCTTGAGGTCGGCGCCGCCGTGCACCGTACCGGACGCCTCCCGCTGATGCAGGGTCTCCAGAATGCCGCCGGGAATGTCGAGCGCCGACTCCAGGGTCTGCGAGTCGCCGATCGCGGTGAAGGTGAACGGCGCACTCAGCACCACGCCGTCCACGGTGATCCCGTCGCCGCCGGTGGTGACGTCGACGAACGACGTGCTGGCGACCACCCGGACGCTGCCCAGCTGGATCGCCTCGGCCCCGGCGTCGCGCAGCTCCTGAACGGTGTCGAGCAGCATCGCGGCGTCCACCCCGGCCCGCGGGTCCTGGATGGTCAGGGTGATTCCGGGCCCCTCGGCCGGCAGGGTGCCGGCCAAGATGCCGAGCGCGTCCAGCCGCTTGCGGGCCGCCTTCTCGGCCGCCGAGGCCTTGTCGCTGCCGGTGCGCAGCTCCTCGCTGGTCTTCTGCAGGTCGCCGGCCTCGACGTCGAGCCGGTCGGCCCGACGGGTGACGTCGTCCAGCAGCCGGACCAGATCGCTTTGGCTGAGCGTGGACAGGTTGCCGGACTGGGTCTGTCGGGCCTGCGCGACCAGGGAGAAGCCGAGCAGGCCGACCAGCAGCGCCGCCAGCAGCTGAGCCCGGGTGGGTCGCCACCGCCCGGCCGGCAGGCCGGCGCCACCGCGGGGCCGGTGACTCAGGGCGTCGGCCTCGGGTGCTGACGGCGCGGCGGGGCCCGGTGCCGGCGTCGGCCCCGGCGTCGGTGCTGATGCCGGTGCGGGTGCGGGCTCTGGTGCTGATGTCGGTGTCGGGGCCGGTGCTGGTGTCGAGGCTGGTGTCGGCGTCCGCATGGGTGTCGGGGCCGGCGTGGCTGTCGGGGCCGGCGTGGGTGTCGGGGCCGGGTCGCTCCGCGACGGGCCGGAGGAGGTCGTCCGGTTGCCCTCCCGCGGCGGCTCGGCCGGTCGGGCCCGGATGGTCTTGAGCACCCGGGGCTGAACCGTCCGACGGGTCGGCAGCATCTGCGGAACCTCCGGCCGCACCGGCGGGCCGGCCGGTTCAGCCCGGTCCACGGCCCTGGTCGGCTCAACCGGCCGGGCCCGCTCATCGGGCTCGGCCGGCTCATCGGGCCTGGCCGGCTCGACCGGCTGGATCGAATCGACGGGCTGGATCGAATCGACGGGCTGGAGCGGCTCGACGGGCTGGGCCGACTCGACGGGCTGGGCCGACTCGACCGGCTGGACCGCCTTGAGCGGCTCATCGGGCTGGAGCGGCTCGACGGGCTCGAGCTGTTCAGCCGGCTCTACCCGCTCGATCCGCAACGGCCGGGTGACGTCGAAGGGGGCCGGGCGCGCCGGAGTGGGGGGATCCACCGGCTGGGGCTGGGTGTCGAGACCGGCCGGCGGGTCCGGGTCCGGCCCCGGAGGTCCGGCGGGCGGCTCGGCGGGCGGCTCCACCGTCGGCTCGACGGGCGGCTCGACGGGCGGCTCGACGGGCGGCTCGACGGGCGGCTCGACGGGCGGCTCGACGGGCGGCTCGACGGGCGGCTCGATGGGCAGGGTGCGGTCCGGATCGTCGGGCCGGCCGGCGTCGTCGCTCATCTCAGGCCTTGAAGATGTGCCGGCGGATGGCCGCGGCGTTGGAGAAGATCCGGATTCCGAGGACGACGACGACCCCGGTGGACAGCTGCGCCCCGACGCCGAGGTGGTCACCGAGGAAGACGATCAGCGCGGCCACCACGACGTTCGACAGGAACGACACGATGAACACCCGGTCGTCGAAGATCCCGTCCAGCAGGGCCCGCAGGCCGCCGAAGACCGCGTCCAGGGCCGCCACCACGGCGATCGGCAGGTACGGCTGCAGCCAGATCGGCACGGTGGGTTGCAGCAGCAGGCCGACGACGACGCCGACCAGCAGCCCGAGCGCCGCGATCACTGGGGATCCTCCATCAGTTGGTCGGCTTCGGCGTGGTCGCCGAGCCGGACGTGGTTGCCGAGCCCTTGGTACCGGCCGAGCCGTGGGTGGACTTCGACCGGGCCGGGTCGACCGGCCGGGCCGCGCGCAGGACCAGCTGGCCGGCGCCGGGCAGGGACAGTTCCTTGCTGGGCGCGATGTCGACCCGGATGCCGTTGTTGTCGCGCATCGACTGAACGTAGGCGCCGGCCGACCCGGAGGCGAAACCGGACTGCATCCGCGACGGATCGCCGATCGCCTGGATCACGTAGGGCGGCACCAGCGGCCGGAAGTCGACCAGAATGGCTTGGCCGGCCTCGCGGATGGCCGACAGCGCGGTCAGCCGGTGCCCGCCGATGTCGATCGCCTCGGCCCCGGCCGCCCACAGCCCGTTGACGATCACCTGCAGGTCGGCGTCGAACACGGTGCCGTCGCTGGTGGCGGTGTCGGCCCGGGGATCGCCACCGACGGCGTCGTCGCCCTGGCCCGGGGCGTCGTCCACGGTGATCCGCAGGCCCGGGCCGGTGACCGGAAGCTCACCGGCGGCCAGGCTGAGCGTGCGCACCTCGTCGGCCAGACCGGCGCCTTTGGTCCCGAGCGCGTTCTGCTGGGCCAGCACGATCGAGGCGCTGAGCGCCGCGTTGGCCTTCTCCTGCTTGGTGACGCCCGCCGTCCGCTTCTCGATCTGTTTGCGCAACTGGCTGTTGACCTGCGACGACTGCCGCTGAGGCTGCCGGATCGAGCCGACCGCGACGGCGAACCCGGCGCCGGCCAGGATGGCCAGCAGCAGGGTCAGGGCGGTCCGGCGCAGCGTCGCCGGCCGGGGCGACCGGGCGGTGGCCGCGTAGCTTGGGTCCAGCGGCCGTTCCATCACCTCACGCAGCAGCGTCATCGAGGCGTCCAGCCGGCGCCCCGGGGACGGTGACGACGGGACGGCCGGCGAGGTGGTCGGCGACGAGGTCATGCGAGCGAGCCCGGCTTGCCGGTGACCGAGGTCAGGCTCGGGCGGCGGGCCCGGACCGCGGCCACGGCCCGCAGGTAGATGAACCCGGCCCACCAGTACAGGCTCGTCCCCCACCAGGCGAAGGCCCAGCCGATCGGCTGGGCGATCTGACCGGCGGTGCTGTCGGAGTTGCCGAGCAGCAGCAACGGGAAGGCGTAGAGCAGGTTCGCGGTCGCCGCCTTGCCGAGGAAGTTGACCTCCAACGGCTCGCGCTCGGCCGGGGTCAGCAGCAGCAGCGACACCGCCAGCACGACGTCCCGGGCCACCAGGACGGCGACCAGCCACCACGGGATGACGTCGCGGTAGGCCAGCCCGAGCAGGGTGGTGAGGATGTAGAGCCGGTCGGCGGCCGGATCGAGCAGCGCCCCGATCCGGGTCACCTGCCCCCAGCGGCGGGCCAGCCAGCCGTCCAGGTAGTCGGTGAAACCGCTGACCATCAAGACCACGATCGCGGCCGCGTCGTGCTTGCCGAAGATCAGCACGGCGAACACCGGGACCAGGAGCAGCCGGCCGAAACTCAGGGCGTTGGGCAGAGTCCACACCCGATCGCTGACCACCGGGTCACCACCCACCGCGACTTCTCCTCCTTGATACGCCTGCGCCCCCCTTGCGTGCGCGGCGACAGCCTAGAGCCCAGGGCCGGGGGCTCGTTGCCGAGGGCCCGTGTCGGGCACGATGCCGTGATGAACCAGACCGCGAACCCGACCGCGAAGCTGAACTCGAACGCGAACTCGAACACCCCGGCTCGACAGGCCCGGGGCCTGTGGACGCTGTTCGAACCGGTGCACGCCGTCAGCTACTTCACGGCCGAGGGGCGGGCCGGGTTCGAGGCGGCGGGCCTGCGCGGTTTCTGGCGGGCCTACTTCGCCGGCCGGACCGCCCCGCTGGGACCGGTCGGACCGGCCCCGGTGACGGCGCTCTACTTCACCTTCTCCCCGGTGCCGGTGGCCCGGGCGTTGCCGGCGGTCTGGGAGCTGATCGATCCGCAGGCGGCGCTGGCCGCCCGGGCCGCGGGTGCGGCCGCGGCCCTGCGGGCGCTGACCGGTGACGTGATCGAGCCGGCCGGCGTGGCCGCCCTGGCCGACCGGTTGTGGCCGGCGGCGACGGCGGTCGAGAGCTCCGGCCGGGCCCTCGGCGCGGCCAACGCCGCTCTGGCCCGGCCCGACGATCCGTACGCGGCGCTCTGGCAGGCTGCCACCACCCTGCGCGAGCACCGCGGCGACGGGCACCTGGCCGCCCTGGTCGGCGCCGACCTGACCGGGCTGGAGACCCTGGCCCTGCGCTGCTCGGGCGACCTGGTCCGGGCGGTCCTGCAGCCGGCCCGGGGCTGGGACGACGAGGAGTGGGACGGCGCGGTCGAACGCCTGCGGGCCCGCGAGCTGATCGGCCCGGAGCCCGAGTCGGCCCTGACCCCGGCCGGCTGGGACCTGCTGACCGAGGTCGAGGCGACCACCGACCGGGTCGCCGTCCGGCCCTGGGCCGACCTGGCCGCGACCGGGGAGCTGATCGACCTGGCCGAGACCCTGCATCCGGTCGCGGCCGCCTGCCGAGCCGGTTTCCCGCAGCCCAATCCCATCGGGCTCGGCCCGATCTGGGACGTTTCGGCCGATCCCGGCGGGATCGGCTGGTCGGGTGGTCCCTCTCAGGTCAGCTGATCAAGAGCCCGATGAGGAAGGGTGCCGCCTGCCCCCGCTCAGCCGGAGCGAAGTCGAGGGGCCCGGATCTCGATCTGGTTCGGCCGGATCGGCTGGCTGGCGCTGGCCGCGTCCTGCGTCGCCATGATCACCGTGCCGGTGCAGCAGGGCAGCAGCCGCCAGGTGGCCGAGTCGGCGCTGATGGGCAGCATCGCGACGATGGGCGTGGTCTTCCTCGGGCGGCTGGTCAGTGCCGCGGTGGCCTGGCGGGAACGGCGGGCCGCGACCCTGGCCCTGCTGGTCTCGATGGTCTGCTGGGCCGTCGGATCGGTGATCTCCAGCGCCACGGCCCGACCCGATCTGCTCAACTCCCCCGGACCGGCGGACGTCTTCTTCTTGTTCTCGTACGCCTTGATGGCCGTGTTCCTGGTGCTCGACCTGGTCAACCGCGGGGGCGGCACGATCAGCCTGACCACCGCGGTCGAGTCGGTGGTGGTGGTCGGCGGGGCGATCACCCTGTCCGGGGCCGTTCTGCTGACCCCGGCCGCCTCCCGGTTGGACGGACGCGGATTCGGCGCCTTGCTGGCGCTGCTCTACCCCCTGCTCGACCTGACCCTGGCCTCGGTGGTGTTCGCCGATCTGCTGACCCGGCGGGGCTGGTCGGGCCGGTCGTTGATCCTGCTGTCCGGCTTCAGCCTGATGGCGGTCACGGACAGCATCTTCACCTGGGACCTGGCCGAGCGAGGATACGACTTCAGCCCGCTGCTCTCGCTGAGCTGGGCGGTGGCGATCGCGCTGATCATCACCGGAGCCTGCGGCCCGCGCCGGCGGACCGTGCTCCGGACCGGGCGGCGCAGCGTGGTGCCGCCGTTCGTGGCCGCCCTGATCGCGGTGTTCGTGCTGGTCTTCACCAGTCCCGACGGGCAGAGCCTGTACCTGGTGGTGCCGGCCGTGATCACCCTGACCGCGGCCGGGGCCCGGATGGTGCTGGCCCTGCGCGAGGCCCAGGGCGCCACCGAGGCCTACCGGCTGTCGCTGACCGACGACCTGACCGGGCTGCCCAACCGGCGGGCGCTGCTGGCCCGGCTGCAGTCCGACGAGAACCCGGCGTCGATCACCCTGCTGCTGATCGACCTGGACGGGTTCAAGGACGTGAACGACACCCTCGGCCACGTCGCCGGTGACCAGGTGCTGCGGCTGATCGCCCGCCGGCTGCGGGCCGAGGTCGACGACGACGCACTGGTCGCCCGGCTGGGCGGGGACGAATTCGCGATCACCCTGCCCACCGGGGACGACGTGGTCGCGATGCGGACCGCGGACTGGCTGCGCGAGGTGGTGGCCGAGCCGATCGAGGTGCAGGGCCACACCTTCATCATGGGCTCCTCGGTCGGGGTGGCGATCAGCTCGGCCGCCGACCCCCGCACCGACCTGCTCCGCCGGGCCGACATCGCGATGTACCAGGCCAAGACGACGCGAGCCGGCTCGCTGCGGTACGACCCGGACCGCGACGAGTTCACCACCGAGCGGCTGAAGACGGCCGAGTACCTGCGGATCGGGATCCCGGCCGGCCAGTTGCGGACCTGGTACCAGCCCCAGGTCGACGCGAGCAGCCGGCGGCTGACCGGCGTCGAGGCCCTGGTCCGCTGGGAGCACCCCCGGCTCGGCGTCCAGACCCCGGACTCGTTCCTGCCGATCGCCCGGCAGAGCGGGTTGATGCCGCTGCTCACCGAGACCGTGATCGAGTTGGTGCTGCGCGACGTCAAGCAGTGGCTGCGGCAAGGGTTCACGGCCCAGGTGTCGTTCAACATCGCGCCCCCCGAACTGCTGAACCCGGCCCTGTTGGAACGCCTGATGGAGCGGATCGACGCCGCCGACCTGCCCCCCGACACCCTCATCCTCGAGGTCACCGAGGACTCGCTGCTGGCCGATCCGGAGCGGGCCCGCCGGGCCCTGCTGGAGATCCGCCGGCACCGGGTCCAGGTGTCGATCGACGACTACGGCACCGGGTTCTCGTCACTGTCCTACCTGCGCGACCTGCCGGTGCACGAGCTCAAGCTGGACCGCTCGTTCGTCAGCAAGGTGCGCAGCGATCCGCGCAGCCGGATCATCGTCGCCTCGACCAACCAGATGGCCCAGGGCCTGGGCCTGCGCACGGTGGCCGAGGGGGTGGAGGACGAGCAGATCGCCCGGACCATCCGGGAGCTGGGCATCGACGTCCTGCAGGGGTACCACATCGCCCGGCCGATGCCGGCCGACGCCCTGGTGAACTGGGCCGCCAACTGGCAGGCTCAACTGGACGCCGGCCGTATCCACTGAGCGATCAAGCTGACACACTTCGGTGACAGCTCCCGGCATATCGCGGCAATGATCCGCATATAATCTGCCCGCGCGGAGGTCGGCGCGAAGAAGGGCGGCAGCGTGGGCGACAGCTCCAGGCAGGCCGCGAGGCATCGCGCTGGACAGGACTCTCACGTGCGCCCGCAGAGCGGCACCCGCCCCGCCGACCCGTTCCCGCCCCGCCCCCGGGCCGTGCCAGCAACCGCTGCGGCTCCGGTGGGGCCGTCCCGGATGCTGCCGATCGCCTCTTGGATCGCCGGTCTCTGCCTGCTGATCAGCGTTCTGGTGTCGGTCAGCGGCCTGCTGGACGAGGTCGCGAGCCAGGCCGTCGACGACTCGGCCCAGCTCGCCGCCGGGCTCAGCGCCGCGGCCTGCTGCTGGTGGTCGTGGCGGCGCAGCGTGGTTCCCGACCGGCGCTGGCGGCTGCTACTGGCCCTGGGCACCACCGGCTGGAGCTTCGGCCAGGCGGTGTGGTCGTACTACCAGGTGTTCGACCACATCGACCTGCCCTCGCCGTCCCTGGCCGACGTCGGCTACTTCTGCCTGCCGGTGCTGGCCCTGCCGGCGCTCTGGGTGTTCCCGGCCCGGGACGGGCAGGGTCGGCGATCGGTCGGCAGCGCGGCCCGGGTCGGCCAGACCGCGACCCGGCCGTTCTTCCGGATCGTCTTCGTCCTGGACAGCCTGGTGGTGGTCGGCTCACTGTTCCTGCTCACCTGGGCCACCTCGCTGGGCGCGGCGATCGACAGCCGGGGCCCGAAACTGCCCGAGTTCCTGGTCGCGCTCGGCTACCCGGTGACCGACCTGATGCTGGTCGTCTTCGTGGTGCTGCTGGGCCGGTTCCGCCAGCCCCGCAACCCGGCCGCACTCACCCTGTTCGGGCTGGGCATCATCTGCATCTCGGTCTCGGACAGCTTCTTCCTCTACCTGATCAGCATCGACGCCCACAGCATGCCGCCGATCTTCAACATCGGCTTCCAGGTCGGGCCGGCGCTGCTGGCGCTCGGCGCGCTGGCGCCCGAACCGCCGACGCCGAAGGCCGACCCGGCCCGCCGCCGCAGCAGCGAGCGCGGCCTGGTGCTGCTGCCCTACCTGCCCCTGGCCATCACCGGCTCGCTGGTCATCGGCCAGCTGCTCACCGACTCGCACATCGACCCGGTCGAGACGTTCGTCGGGCTGGGCCTGGTCGTCCTGGTGGTGGTCCGCCAGCTGATCACCCTGATGGACAACGTGCGGCTGCTCACCCAGTTGCGGCTGAGCCAGGACCAGCTCAGCGAGCAGGCGTTCAACGACTCGCTGACCGGTCTGGCCAACCGGGCCCTGTTCCGCGACCGGCTCGACCACGCGATCGCCCGGCACCGCTCGGACCACCACCCGCTCGGCCTGATCTTCTGCGACCTGGACGACTTCAAGCTGGTCAACGACGGGCTCGGGCACGCGGCGGGCGACGAGCTGCTGCAGGCGGTGGCCGGCCGGCTGCTGGAGTGCGTGCACCGGACCGACACCGTCGCCCGGCTCGGTGGAGACGAGTTCGCCGTCCTGCTGGAGGCGGCGCCGGACAGCGCCGAGCTGGTGGCCGAGGCGATCCTGGCCGCCCTGAACCAGCCCTTCCTGCTGCGGGACGGCAACGGCGAGGGCAGCAACGTGCGGGTCGGGGCCAGCATCGGGGTCGCCGTCACCGATCCGGACGAGCCCGCGACCAGCGCCGACGGGCTGATGGCCCGGGTCGACGCGGCGATGTACGCGGCCAAGCGGCGGGGCAAGAGCCAGCTCGTCACGTTCCGGCCGGACATGAACGACGACTCGACGTCCGCCCTGCTCGGCGACCTTCGGGTGTTGCTGGCGACCAAGCGGGCCGATCCGCTGATGCGGGCCGGCGGCAGCATCGACGTGATGTACCAGCCGGTGGTCGGGCTGCACAGCAACCGGATGGTCGCCCTGGAGGCCCTGGTCCGCTGGCAGCACCCCCGGCACGGCCTGCTGCCGGCCGAACTGTTGCTGGCCGCGGCCGAGGAGGCGGGCATGCTGGGCGCGCTCGAGGAGCAGGTGCTGGACACCGCCTGCCGTGACATCGCGCTGTTGCGGCGCAGTCCCGGGCTGGGCGAGCTCTGCGTGCACGTCAACCTGTCCGGGCCGCGGACCGGAGACCCTCGGCTGATCACCACCGTGCAGGACACCCTGGACCGGCACCGGTTGCGCGGCGAGGCCCTGATCCTCGAGATCACCGAGACCGGCCGGGTGCCCGACCTGGACGCCTCGGCCGCGGTGCTGTCCCGGATCCGGGCCCTGGACGTGCGGCTGGCCCTGGACGACTTCGGCGCAGGGTTCAGCGGGCTGAGCTACCTGCTCCGGTTGCCGATCGACATCGTCAAGCTGGACCACTCGCTGACCACGGCCGAGCCGGGAACCCGGGCGGCGGCGGTCCGGGACGCCGCCGCCACCCTGATCCTCGACCTGGGGCTGGACCTGATCGCCGAGGGCATCGAGACCGAGGCCCAGGTGTTCGCGCTGGCCGACCTGGGAGTCCTGCTGGGGCAGGGGTTTCTGTACTCCCAGCCGCGATTCCTGGCCGACCTGGAGTTCGCCGGCCGGTACGTGGACGGCGTCAGCGGCTGATCCCGGCTACCTGATCCCGGGTAACCTGATCCCGGCTACTTGGTGAAGCCGGTGATGCCCATCTGGAACCCGGAGAACTTCGGCCGGCCACCGTTGATCGACACCCAGTCGCCGTACGGGCGCATCTTCTCCAGCCCCGGGCCGACGTTCTCGACCGTGATGCCGCCCTTCTGGAGGGTGGTCAGGGTGGCCGAGAAGTCCTCGTCCGACGTCGCGTCGGGGCCGAAGGTGTCCGAGCCGGTGGCCCGGATGTGCCGCTGGTCGAACAGCCAGGCGCAGGCCTCGCCGGTGAATCCGGGCGCGGGGTCGAAGTAGCTGGGATCGGTGAACCGCTCGCCGAACGAGCTCAGCAGCAGCACGCAGCCGTTCGGCGGGAACTTGCCGAACTTGCGCTCCCAAGCCTTCAGTTCGGCCACCCCGAGGCTGAAGTCGCCGCCGTCGGTCTTCACCCGCTTACGGACGTCGATCACGGCCAGCGGCATCAGGGTCCAGCCCTCGTCGAGCTGGCTGAGCAGCTTGGCCCCCTCGACGAAGTGGCCGGGAGCGCTGATGTGGGTGCCGGTGTGGGTGCCCAGGCTGGTGATGTGCTCCAGCAGGTAGCCGTCGTTCGCGATGGTGTTGTAGATCTCGTAGCTGAACGCCGGGTCGCCCGGGAACAGCGGGTCCTTCGTGCTCAGCTCCTGCCAGAGCGGAACCCGCTTGGCCGTTCGGGGGTCGACCCCCTCGTAGCCCTTCGGGATACCGCCGCCGGAGGAGCCGGAGTCGGCCCGGGCGGAGCCGGCGAACAGCCAGGCGGTGAGCGGGGTTGCGGCCAGTGCGGCGAGTGCGCCACGACGTGCGACGGTGCGAGACACCGTTTCCTCCAAGGTGAGCAGCCGGCGAAGTCGTGCGCAGACTACAGCGACCCGGGTCCGCTTCCGGCCAGAACGACGCTTGTGTCGCAGATAGTCCGAGGTGAGTCTTTTGCGGATGCTGGCAAACCCTGACAGATCGCCTGTTCTCGGCGTCCCGCAAGACCCGGCCGACCGCGAACGCGGCGTCCACCGGCCCAAAAGCACCGTGGACGCCGCGTTCTGAGCGGTGGTGGAGTGGCTGCGCAGCGGGCGGTCAGACGGTCGACGGCGCGGGTGGCGGCGTCTCGACCTGGATCTTGGGGCCCGTGAACCAGTTCTTCACCGACACGTGCCAGGCGATGTAGAGGGCCCCGAACAGGACGATCATGACCAGGGGGGCGTAGTTCACCGCGGCCCAGGTGAACGAGTCCGACCAGGGCGTGCCCGCCGGGCCGAACGGCAGGATGAAGTACACCGAGGTGACGGCGATCTCGCCGACCGCCAGCAGCGACATCCACCGGTACTTGGAGCCCAGCGTCCACGGGCCCGGCTTCCAGGCGTCGCCGGCCTTCCAGCGGTACCAGATCGGGATGGCGAAGGCCAGGTAGAGGCCGATCACGCCGATCGAGACCACGGCCAGGAAGGCGGTCGGGGCCCCGGTCGGGCTCTTGTAGAGGGCCGGCAGGGTCAGCACCAGAGCCACGACCGCGCTCAGCAGGACGGCGTTGCGCGGCGTCCCGTTGACGTTGACCTTGGACCAGAGCCGCGAACCGGGGACGGCGCCGTCCCGGCTGAACGCGAACATCATCCGGGAGGTCGAGGTCATGCAGGCGGTCGAGCAGTAGATCTGGCCCGACATGCTGATGAAGATCACCAGTTTCAGCATGCCCGGGGTGAGGGCCGAGGCCAGCAGGGCGATCACGCTGCCCGGACCGTACGGGTTCTGGGTCGGGTCGACCGAGTTGATCGTGTCCACGTGGGTGGCGGCGAACAGGAAGGCCAGCAGCAGGATCCAGCCGCCGATGGCCGAGTACAGGATCGACTGCCAGATGCCCTTGGCCGCGCCGTTGGCCGCGCCCTGGGTCTCCTCCGAGAGGTGGGCCGAGGCGTCGTACCCGGTGATCGTGTACTGGGTGAGCAGGAAGCCCAGCGGCAGGGCGAAGAACCAGAACTTGCCCCCGTGGACGTCGCCGAAGCCGGAGTTGTTGATTCGCTCGGTGAACACGAACGACAGGCTCTGGTGGCTCTTCGGCGTGATCGCCACCACCAGGACGACGATCGCCGTGCCGGCCACGTGCCACCAGACCGAGACGTTGTTGATCACGGCCAGCAGGTGCGAGCTGAAGATGTTCAGCGCGGTGATCACGATCAGCAGCACGGCGAACCAGAAGAACTGCTGCCGCAGCGGCTCACCGCCGAGGAAGCTGGTGGCGTAGGAGTCCGAGAACAGGTCGATCAGCACGTTCAGGTAGGTGGCGGCGCCGTAGGCGACCGAGGCCAGGATGGCCACCAGCCCGGCCAGGTTCAGCCAGCCGGTGTAGTAGCCGGCCTTGACCCCGCCCAGCTTGCTGGCCCACCAGTAGATCCCGCCCGAGGTCGGGTAGGCCGAGACCAGCTCGGACATGCACAGGCCGATCACCAGGATGAACGCCGAGATGACGGGCCAGCCGATCGAGATGGCGATCGGGCCGCCGTTGTTCCAGGCCTGCCCGAACGTGGTGAAGCAGCCGGCCAGGATCGAGATGATCGAGAACGAGATGGCGAAGTTCGAGAAGCTGGACCAGGTGCGGTGCAGTTCCTGCTTGTAGCCGAGCTCGGCGAGCCGGTGCTCGTCGTCGCTGAGTGTTTCGTGGCCTTCGGGCATGAGGTCGATCCTCCAGAGCAGAGAGCGGGGGGCTTGCGGGAAGAACCGGGCGGGTGGAGCGGTCGGTCAGGCGCTCACGGTGACCTCCCCCAGCAGCCGGTCGAAGTCCGGACCCTCGAACTCCGCCACCGCTCGCTCGTACTTCGCCGTTCCCCACGACCAGAAATCGAAATCCACGGTGCTGGCGCCGTCCTGGATCACGCCCCACAGCGTCCAGCCGAACATCGAGGCCAGCGCGAACAGCCGGGCCCGGGCCAGACGCGCCGGATCGGGCCGGCCGAAGTAGAGCCGGACCAGCTCGGCCAGCTGCTCGGTGCTCAGGAACGACTCGGCCGCCGCGTTGCCGAGCTCGAAACAGGCCTCGTTGTTGCCGGAGTACTCGAAGTCGATCAGCCACAGCCGCTCGCCGTCGTCCACGAAGTTCTCGGCCAGCAGGTCGTTGTGGCAGGGCACGGTCGGTTCGGCCCGCACGGCCAGGGCCCGCTCGATCGCCTCGAAGGCGGGCAACCGGTCAAGGTAACCGGCCGGCAGCCGGAAACCGTGCTCCTGGACGATGCCCAGGTATCGGCGCTGGACGGCGAACATGTCGAAGTCGCCGGCGAACCGGGGGGCGGCGTGCAGCCGGCGGAACGCCTCGGCCACCCGGGGCAGGTTGGCGTCCTCGCGCAGGTCGGCCGCGGCCAGGGTGCGGCCCTCGACCCACTCGACCACCAGCACGCCGGCCTCGGCCGACCGGCCGATCACCGCCGGCGCGGCCCCGGCGGCGGCCGCGGCCAGGCTGTTGAGGTGCTCGGCGTCCCGGTCGATGGCCAGCAGCACGCTGTCGTCGGTGGCGATCCGGGCGATCACCGCCCGGGGCCGGCCGGGTTCGGCGGTGCTCCCGGTGAAGGTGACCTTCACGTTGACGTTGGTCAGGCCGCCGGGCACCCGCTCCAGCACCCGCGGCCCGCGCTCGGCCTCCAGACCCGGCACAGCGGCCAGGATCCGGGCCAGGTCGGCGTCCTGCAGTGCGCTCGCCGTTCGCCGTTGCACCACAGTTCACCTCTTTCACAAGATCCGTGCCCGGATACTAGGTCCGGGATCAGGCCCCCTTCTAGACCTACGGATACCTTTGTGAAAGAACGTTTCAGCCACCAGCACGACAGCGTTACAGTCGCCTGGCTTCGGATCCGCTCGCCGCGTCGGGTCTTGACCCTGTCGTTACTGTGCGGCCATGGCTGACATCACGCAGTTGCCGGACGCCGCCCGGATCGTCGTCATCGGGGGTGGGGTCGGCGGCGCCAGCGTGGCCTACCACCTGGCCGAGCTGGGCGAGCGGGACGTCGTCCTGGTGGAACGGGCCGATCTCACCAGCGGCTCCACCTTTCACTCGGCCGGGCTGGTCGGCGTGCTGCGAGCCGACCCGACCCTGACCCGGATGAACCGCTACTCGGCCGAGCTCTACGCCCGGCTCCAGCAGACCGAGCACCCGCCGGGCTGGGTGCCCAGCGGCGGGCTGAAGCTGGCCTCCTCCCCCGAGCGGCTGGCCGAGATCCGCCGGCAGGCCAGCTGGGCCGCCCACCACGGCCTGGACCTGGAGCTGATCTCGGCGGCCGAGGCGGTCGAGAAGTTCCCGCTGATGGACCCGGCCGGCGTGCTCGGCGCGGCCTGGCTGCCCGAGGACGGGTACGTCGACCCCTCGCAGCTGTGCCTGTCGCTGATCCACGGGGCCCGCGCCGGTGGCGTCCAGGTCCACACGAAGACCCGGGTGATCGGGATCGACGTCGTCACCGGACCGTCCGGCCGGCAACGGGTCTCGAAGGTCCGCACCGATCGCGGCGAGGTCGCCTGCGAGGTGGTGGTCGACTGTGGCGGCATGTTCGCGGCCGAGATCGCCCGGATGGTCGGCGTCCGGGTACCGATCATCCCGATCGAGCACCAGTACCTGATCACCGAGGGCTTCCGGGAGCGCGGCGGCCCGGTGCTGCCGACCCTGCGCGACCCTGACTGGCTGGTCTACTGGCGTCAGGAGGTCGACGGCCTGCTGATGGGCGGCTACGAGCGCGACCCGAAGCCGTGGTCGGTGGGCCGCGACCGGCTCGACGCCGTGCCGGCCGACTTCAACGGCAAGCTGCTGGCCGAGGACTGGCCCCGGTTCGAGTCGATCGCCGAGAACTCCCGGGTCCGGGTGCCGGTCACCACCGAGGTCGGCATCCGCAAGCTGGTCAACGGGCCCGAGGCGTTCACCCCGGACAACGAGTTCTGCCTGGGCGAGAGCGAGGTCGGCGGGTTCTTCGTGGCCGCCGGGTTCTGCGCCCACGGGATCGCCGGGGCGGGCGGCATCGGCCGGGTGATGGCCGAGTGGATCGTCTCCGGCGAGCCCGGTCTCGACGTCTGGCACATGGACCTGCGCCGGTTCGGGCCGGCCTACGCCGCGCCGTCCTTCGCCCTGGCCCGGGCGGTCGAGTCGTACGCCACCTACTACGACATCGCCTATCCCTCGCGCGAGCGCACCTCCGGCCGGCCGTTGCGCACGTCGCCGGCCTATCCCTGGCACGCCGCCCACGGCGCCGAGTTCGGCGAGAAGGCCGGCTGGGAGCGGGTCAACTGGTACGCCGAGAACGAGTCCCACGAGTTCGCCGCGGACGCCGTCCGGCCGGACGGCTGGGCCGGCCGGAGCTGGTCGAGCGCGATCGCGGCCGAGCACCGGGCCACCCGGGAGCGGGTGGCGATCTTCGACGAGACGTCGTTCGCCAAGATCTCGGTCATCGGGCCGGACGCGGCCTCGTTCCTGGAATGGGTCTGCGACAACCGGGTGGCCCGGGCGGTCGGGACGATCACCTACACCCAGCTGCTGAACCGGCGGGGCGGGATCGAGGCCGACGTCACCGTCACCCGGCTGGGCCCCGAGGAGTTCGTGGTGATCACCGGGACGGCGTTCGGCGGGCACGACCTCTCCTGGTTGCGCCGGCAGGCCGACCGGCGCTCGGCCCGGGTGCAGCTGCGCGACGTCACCGGGCAGTACGTGTGTTTCGGTCTGTGGGGGCCGCTGACCCGGGCCGTGCTGGCCCCGCTGACCCCGGACGACCTCTCGGCCGCGGCTTTTCCGTTCATGACCTCGCAGTGGACGACGCTCGGCGACGTGCCGGTGCGGATGGCCCGGGTGACCTTCGTCGGCGAGCTCGGCTGGGAGGTCTACGCCTCGACCGAGTACGGGGCCGCGCTCTGGGACACCCTGTGGGCGGCCGGGCAGCCGGCCGGTCTGGTGGCGGCCGGTTACCGGGCGATCGACTCGTTGCGGCTGGAGAAGGGGTACCGGGTCTGGGCCGGCGACGTCACCCCGGAGACGACGCCGGACGAGGCCGGGCTGTCGTTCTGCGTGAAACTCGACAAGTCGGGCGGTTTTCTGGGGGCCGACGCGGTGCGGGCGGCTCGTTCCGCGGTCGCCGCGGGCGAGCCGTCGCGACGGCTGGCCCGGCTGAGCCTGGCCGATTCCCGGGCGGTGGCGGTCGGCGGCGAGCCGGTCCGGGTGGGCGATCGGGTGGCGGGGCGGATCACCTCGGCCGGCTACGGCTACACCCTCGGCACCTCGATCGCCTACGCCTACCTGCCGGCCGGCGACGCGGTGGCCGGCACCGCCGTCACCGTCGACCTGTTCGGCGAGCAGATCCCCGCCGTGGTGGTCTGATCAGCGGCGCCAGAAGTCGAACTCGTCCCGGCCGGGCCGGAAGCCGGCCGCCTCGACGACGTCCACGGCCAGGTCGAACCGGGCGCCGACCCGCAACGGCAGGTGGGCGTCGCTGCCGAACGAGACCGCGTCCCCGCCCTCCTGGTACCACCAGCTCATCAGCGTGCTCGAGGCCAGCGGGCTACGGGTGTTGATCTCCAGGGCCCGCCCGGACGAGGCCAGGGCCCGGAACACCGTGCGGTACTCCTCCTCGAAGTCGGCCTCCCGGTACTCCCCGGCCGCCTGCGGCCAGTGCCGGCGCGGGTAATCGCAGTGGGCCAGCACCTGGAACACGTCCGAGCCCTTGACCAGGTCGAGCAGCTCGGCGAAGTACCGGCGCATCAGGTCGTGGGCGCTGAACGTGCCGAACAGCCGCTCGGCCGAGACCAACCGCCCGTCGTACACCACCGAGTGCAGCGATCCGAGAACCCGCTCGAACGCGCCCGAGGCCAGGATCTCGGCCACCCCGCCGGCGAAGTGGTGCGGCTCGCCGGCCTCGATCCCGGACCGGATCCGCAGCTCGGGAAACTGGTCGCGACAGCGCTCCAGGGTCGCCTGGTAGCCCTCGACGTCCAGCGGCCGGACCCGGTCGCGGCCGGCGATCCGCGGCGTCCCGGTGGGTGGATTGTCGCCCTTGCCCCAGACCGTGAAGTCGACGTGCTCGGTGAAAGCGACCGCGGGCAGGCCCACCTCGACGGCCCGGCGGCAGGTGTCCCGCATCGACGCCCCGGTCGGCGTGTCCCAGGACCACTCGGAGTGCACGTGATTGTCGGCGGGGAGCATCACTTGATCGTCTCACAGGCCGTTTTGGCGGCCCGCACGAGGTGGCGGCTAGGTTGGCGGCATGCGGACCTTCACCAGCGTCGAGGACATTCAGGCCGCCGTCGGCGAGGAGCTCGGCACCACCGACTGGCTGCTGATCGAGCAGTCCCGGGTCGACCGTTTCGCCGACGCGACCGACGACCACCAGTGGATCCACCTCGACCCGGAGCGGGCGGCCGCCGGGCCGTTCGGTGGGACCATCGCCCACGGCTACCTGACCCTCTCGCTGCTGCCCCGGTTCTCCTGGGAGCTCTACACCGTGCAGAACGCCACCGCCGTGATCAACTACGGGCTGAACCGGGTCCGGTTCATCCACCCGGTCCGGGTCGGGGCCCGGGTGCGCTCGACGGCGACGCTGGACTCGGTGACCGAGGTGCCCGGCGGGGTCCAGATCGTGGTCGGCCAGCGAGTCGACGTCGAGGTGGACGGCAAGCCGAAGCCGGCCTGCGTGGCCGAGACCATCGGCCGCGTCCTGTTCTGAGCCCGGCCCCGGCAGGATCGCCGGTCCGGCCCGCGCAAGTGGACCCCGGAACGCACATCGCCGGGCCGGACGGGAGATCTTGCCCAGCAGGGTGACAATGGCTTGGTGGAAACCGTGGGACGACGCGAGCTGGCCCGGGACCGGCCGGCCGACGGCCCGGTGGCCCGGGCCGACGTCCGGGAGCTGGCCGAACTGGTCGGGCGGGGCGGCGTGGTGGTCCTGTCGGGGGCCGGACTGTCGACCGAGTCGGGCATCCCGGACTATCGCGGCCCCTCCGGGGCCCAGCGCCGGCACACCCCGATGACGTTCCAGTCGTTCACCTCCGACCCGCTGGCCCGGCACCGCTATTGGGCCCGCAGCTACCTGGGCTGGCGGCAGATCGACCGGGCCCGCCCGAACGAGGGCCATCGCGGCGTCACCGCCCTGCAGAACGCGGGCCTGTTGACCGGGATCGTGACCCAGAACGTCGACGGGCTGCAGCAGGCGGCCGGGGCCGACGGCGTGATCGAGTTGCACGGTGGCCTCGACCGGGTGATCTGCCAGGCCTGCGACGCGACCACGCCCCGGGCCGAGGTCGACCGGCGGTTGCGGGCGGCCAACCCGACCTTCGACGCCGCCGTGGCCCGGGTCAACCCGGACGGCGACGCCGACCTCGACGACGACCAGCTGACCGGTTTCGTCATGATCGACTGTGGCTTCTGTGGGGCCGGGCCGCTCAAACCGGACGTGGTGTTCTTCGGCGAGACCGTGCCCCGGCCCCGGGTCGACCGCTGCTTCGAACTGGTGGACGCCGCGGGCAGCCTGCTGGTGCTGGGCTCGTCCCTGAAGGTGATGTCCGGCTACCGGTTCGTGCTCCGGGCGGTGAAGCTGGGCCTGCCGGTGGCCATTGTGAACCAGGGCCCGACCCGCGGCGACGGGCACGCCGACCTGCGGGTCGACGGCCCGCTCGGCGCCGTCCTGACCGAACTGGCGGGCCGGCTCGGCGCCGTCTGACCAGCGCCGTCCGACCACCGCCGGCCGCAGCTCCGGTCGGCTCATGCCGATCTCCCCCGAACGGCCTCATTCACCGCACAACCCTCAGGTTGTCCCCCGGCCGGACGACAGAGCCTCGACTGCCCCCGCTGCCGAGGAGCGCCGAGAGTGCCGAGTTCGACCCGAGTCCGCCGGCTCGCCGCCGTGGCGATCACCGGTCTGCTGACCGCGCTCGTCGTCCCGGGGACGGCGGTCGCCGGCAACGGTCTGCCGGTCACCGTCGTCGTGACCGGCCCGTCGGTGCTGACCAGGGCGGCGACCTACACGGTGAGCCTGTCCGGGGCGACCGGCAGCGTCTGCGGGATCATCGAGCAGACCAGCAACCGGCAGGACCTGACCGCGCCGTACACGATCCCGCTCACCCTGTCCTCGTTGCCGGCCGGGACGCAGAAACTCACCGTCTACGCCGTCGGCTGCACCGAGTCGGCCGCGCACACCCGTCAGGTGTTCGGCGAGGTGACCAAGACCGTCTCCGTGCCGATCCACGTGGCCACCAGCACCCGCTGGGTGGCCCCGGACGCCGAGGAGGCGAGCGGCCGCACGCTCAGCCTGTCGGTGACCACGGCCACCGCCGGGTCGACGGCGAAGATCATGAACGGCGCGACCAGGGTCGCGAGCCTGCCCCGGCGCGGCACCACGAAGGCGAGCTGGTCCTGGACGCCCAAGGCGGGCACGACCGGCACCTACAGCGTGGTGGTCAGCTCGGGCGGCTCGAGCGTGACCCTGCCGATGTCGGTGGTGGCCGGCTGGGCGCCGTTCAACCCGCCGTTCACCCGCTGCCGGACCATCACCTGGTCGTACAGCAGCAGCAAGCAGCCGGCCAAGGCCACCGGCATGGGCGCCGACGTGGCCACCGCGTTCGCGAAGATCAGCTCGGCCACCGGGATCACCTTCCGGAAGGTCTCGGCCAAGGGCACGATCACGCTCGGCTGGAGCAGCACGATGACCGACGCCGACGGCACCGGCGGCTCGACCGTGCAGAACGGGGCCCCGATCAGCGGGCAGGTGCTGTTCAACACCAGGTCGGAGTGGGTGGGGCACGCCGGCTTCGGCCGGTACGACGGCGACCTGCCGGCCCGCGGCGGTCTGATCTCGCACGAGATCGGCCACGCCCTCGGCCTGGCCCACGTGAGCTCGCCCAGCGAGCTGATGTATCCGGTCGCCGGCCCCGGCTCCCCCACCACCCTGGCCGCCGGCGACCGGGCCGGGCTGAACGCGCTCTACCGGGCCCGGTCCTGCTGATCGGGCCCGCCGTTTTCCATCCCGACACAGGGACGCCCTAAGCTGCCAGCTGTGTCCAAGGTATTGACAAGTCTGCCCGTTGGTGAACGTGTCGGCATCGCCTTCTCCGGCGGGCTCGACACCTCGGTCGCGGTTGCCTGGATGCGCCATCACGGCGCCGTCCCGTGCACCTACAGCGCCGATCTCGGCCAGTACGACGAGGACGACATGGACTCGTTGCCCGGCCGGGCAAAACAGTACGGCGCCGAGATCGCCCGCCTGGTCGACTGCCGCGAGGCCCTCGTCGACGCCGGACTGGTCGCCCTGACCTGCGGCGCGTTCCACGTCCGGACCGGTACCCGGGTCTACTTCAACACCACCCCGCTGGGCCGGGCCGTCACCGGCACCCTGCTGGTCAACGCCATGCGCGAGGACCGGGTCTCGATCTGGGGCGACGGCTCGACCTACAAGGGCAACGACATCGAGCGGTTCTACCGCTACGGCCTGCTGGCCAACCCTCAGCTGCGGATCTACAAGCCCTGGCTGGACGCCGACTTCGTGGGCGAGCTGGGCGGCCGCAAGGAGATGTCGGAGTGGCTGCTTGAGCAGGGCCTGCCCTATCGCGACAGCGTGGAGAAGGCCTACTCCACCGACGCCAACATCTGGGGCGCCACCCACGAGGCCAAGCGGCTGGAACACCTCGACGTCTCGCTGGAGATCGTCGACCCGATCATGGGCGTGCGGTTCTGGGACCCGGCCGTCGAGATCGCCACCGAGGACGTCACGGTCGAGTTCGACCAGGGCCGGCCGGTGGCGATCAACGGGCAGCGCTTCGACAGCGCCGTCGACCTGGTCAAGGCGGCCAACACCATCGGCGGCCGGCACGGGCTGGGCATGTCCGACCAGATCGAGAACCGGATCATTGAGGCCAAGAGCCGCGGGATCTACGAGGCCCCGGGCATGGCCCTGCTGTTCATCACCTACGAACGGCTGCTGAACGCGATCCACAACGAGGACACGGTCGCGGCCTACCACAACCAGGGCCGGGCCCTCGGGCGGCTGCTCTACGAAGGCCGCTGGCTCGACCCGCAGTCGCTGATGCTGCAGAGCAGCATGACCCAGTGGATCGGGCGGGCCGTCACCGGTGAGGTCACCGTCCGGCTGCGGCGCGGTGAGGACTACACGATCGTGAACACGGCCGGCCCGCACCTCAGCTACCACCCGGACCGGCTCAGCATGGAGCGCACCGAGGACGCCGCCTTCGGGCCGGTCGACCGGATCGGCCAGCTGACCATGCGCAACCTCGACATCGCCGACTCCCGGCAGAAGCTGGAGCTGTACGCCGGCCTGGGCCAGCTCGAGGGCCAGGCCCGCTTCGTGGGCGAGCTCGAGCCCGGCGGCGCGGTCGAGATCAGCGACAACGAGCAGGCCGAGGACGCCGGTGACGACCTGCTCGACCGGGCCGCCATGGAGGCCGGCACCGACTGACCGCCGCCCGGCAGAGCAGCGCCCCTGCCGGTCGGGTCAGAGCCGGTGCAGCCAGAGCGAGGGCATCCCGATCCACGGGACCCGCAGCCGGGCGATGCCGACCACGTTGCCGATCGGCACCGCCGTCGTGTCGGTGATCAGGTTCGCGTCGCCTTTGGTGATCACGGAGGTCTTGTCCCGGTAGTGCTGAAACCGGTGCACGATCAAGTGATCAGGGTCGACCGGGTCGTGGAAGACAATGATCTGCCCCGGTTGCAGTCGCGCCGGCGGCGACGAGGTCACCACCACGTCGCCGGGCCGAAGGTCGGGCCCCATCGAGCCGGTCAGCACCACGCTGGAGTGCCAGCCGAACAGCAGCGGCATCAGGGCGGCGGCGAGCAGGACCGTGACGACGACGGCCAGGAACGTCGTCGTCGCCCGGACCAGGGCTCGAATCAACTGCGCGCCTCCCAGGTGATCTTCACGGTGGCGCTCGCCCCCATCGCCGTGTTCGGGGCGTCGGAGGCCATCTTGTAGTTGAACCGGAACACGATGGTGCTGGTACCGGTGCCCGGCGTCCAGCCCGACGACACGCTGGTGGTACCGGTCGTGCTGTACGCATTGCGCGCGACGAAGTCGGACAGCATGTCGCCGGCGGTCACGGTGGTGACCGCGGTGTTGCCGAAGATCGTCGTCCCGGTGAGACCGGTGCATCCCGCTCCGGCGCCGAAAATTCCGGAACCGGCTGCGGTTTCGACGCTCCAGTCGATCGCGGGCTCACCCCCGCCGCCGCCGCTGCCCGGGGTGTCGACCGAGTCGCCGGGGGCCACGTAGAGCTGAACGGGGGCGGACGGCGCGATGGTGCCGGTGTAGGTCACGGTGATGCAGGAGGATCCGCTGCTGCCCGGCACCAGGTTCGTGGCATTGAAGATCGCCGTGTTGCTGTCGTTGTCCGACAGTCCCAGGGCCCCGGCGCTGAACGTGTTGCCGTGATTCTCGGTGGTGGTGGAGAAGGCCGCATACGAGGCGCGGTAGATCAGCAGGCTCGAGATCACCAGGGCCAGGGCGACGACGACCGAGCCACCGCGGAACGACACCGCCACCGGCGGCCGTTGACGGCCGTGCCGGATGGGCCCGGATCCGAGCACGGCCGGTGAGGGAGCCCGCCGGGCGTGCCGGCTCACGACGTGAGGTCGCAGTAGAGGACGGCGCCGGGCGGGCTGCCCGGTCGGACGGAGCAGATCTGCGTGACCCCGGGCCTCGGATCTCCTCCCGAAGCGACCGCCGGGTCCCTGGTCGCGCCGGTCGGCCAGGCCAGGAAGGCCATCAGGGCAAACGTCGTGAAGACGGCGAACGGCAACGTCCGGCCCCGGGCAGGCCATCGCGATGCGTTGGTGTTCACCGGCTCTGCGTCGTCACGTGCCCCCGATCGCTTGAGTCGCGGGCCGGGCGATGTTCGAGCGAGGGGTCAGCGGGCCCGCAGGAAGGCGCTGCTCGCGACGACCCCGACCAGGTCGAACCGGGTCGGGCAGGCCAGGTGGGCCTGCACCGCCTGCTCGACCCCGGGCCAGGCCGGATCGCCGTAGTCGTCCAGCACCACGATGCCGCCCGAGGCGACCACGCTCTCGGCCAGGTTGAGGTCGGCCGCCACCCCGCCGGCCGAGTGGTCGCCGTCGATGATCATGACGCCGTAGGGCCGGTCACTGATCGCCGCCTGGACCCGCGGATCGGCCGAGAACCCCATCAGCAGGCGGAACCGGTCCGGCTCGACGCCGGCCAGGGACAGGTTGGCCCGCACCACGGTGCTGCTCACCGGCGAACCGGACGAGTCGGGGGTCGACACCGATCCCGGAACCGAGGCCGAGGCCGACGGCGGCCGGGCCTCGACCAGGGGGTCGACGATGGTCAGCTGGTACTCCAGGCCGGCCCGGTTGAGCTGGCGGGCCAGCCCGCCGGAGAACAGCCCGAACAGGGTGCCGATCTCCAGCACCTCACCGTTCGGCGGCGCCAGCAGCGGCGTGGTGGCCAGCTTGCCGAGCACGTTGGCGGCGCTGCCGGACAACCGGCCGACCCCGCGCAACTCCAGCTCGAACAGCGTCCGGTAGGCCTGGACGACCCGGCCGTAGGCGTCGTCGACCCCGGTGACCTGGCGCACCTCGGCGGCCAGCCGGCGCAGCACCGGCTCGGTCACCAGCCGGGAGCTGGGCCGGCCCTGCGAGCCCAGCAGCAGGTCGACGGCGAAGCCGCCGCCGCGCAACTGCTCGACCTCGGTGCGCAGTTCCAGTACCTGCGAGCGCAGGTCGATCACCTCGTCGGTGACACCGTCCCGGACCATCTCCCGGGCCTTGATCCGGGCGGCCCGCTCGATGCTGCGGTCCAGCACCTCGAGCACCGGCCGAAGAGCTCGCCTGGTCGTCGCCTGCGCCCACGTCTCCTTCATAACCGCATGTAATCAGATGATCACTCTATGTCCCGGGAGAATCACCGGGGCCACGCAAACGAGGCCGGCGGCCGACCACCCGAAGGTGGCCGGCCGCCGGCCGGAGTACGGATCAGCCGATCATCGGGTCAGCTGAGCTTCTTCAGGAAGGCCTCACCGTTCGGCGTGCCGATGCCGGTGATGTCGTCGTAGCCGTTCCGGGTGCGCAGGATCGTGCCGTTGGTGACGTCGATGCTGCGCAGCGAGGTGAGCAGGCCGTCGCCGGCGTCCACCCCGTTGGCGTAGTCGACCCGGACGACGCCCTGCGGCTTGACCGGCTTCGGGTCGTACAGGCCCTTGCCGCCGTAGAGCCGGTAGAGGGCCGGGTTGGCGAAGCCGTGCGGGTGGCCCTGGGCCTGGTCGGCCAGCGCCATGATGCCGGCGAACGTCGGGCTGGCCAGCGAGGTGCCGCCGATCCGGAACTCGCTGTACTTGGCCGTGCCGTCCGGGAAGGTCTGGGTCTCGCCGACCAGCATGCCCGTGTTTGGGTCACCGATCGCCGAGACGTCCGGAACCACCCGGGCCGGCTTGCTGTCGTACCGCCGGGACAGGCTCGAGGGGACGACGCCCTTCTGGTACCACGGCTGGCCGAAGACCCGGCTGGTGCCGCCACCGGCGCCGTACTGGTAGGTGCCGGGCGGGGTCGGGGTCCAGGCACCGTCGGTCAGGCTGGACTTGGCCGTACTCCAGCCGGTCTCGAAGATCCGCGAGTTCGACTTGCTGACCGCCAGCGAGGTGCCGCCGACCGCCGTGACGAACGGGCTGTTGGCCGGGGCCTGAGCGGTGGGGCCGTTCGGCGGGATCGGCGGGTCGGCCGTCGGGTCGCCGGCGCTGCTGCCGTCACCGGAGTCACCGGAGGAGAAGTAGAAGCCGATGCCGGTGGCGGCGGCCTGGTAGAAGACCTGCGCGTAGACCTGGTCGAGCTCGGGCGAACCGTTGCTCTCGTCGGTGCCACCCCAGGAGTTGGTCACGATGTCGGCCAGGTGACCGTCGACGACCGTGTTCAGGGCGTCGGCGAAGTCGCCGTTGTCGCAGGACCGGGCAGCCACGTAGGTGACCTTCGCGCCCGGGGCCACCGCGTGCACGGCCTCGACGTCCAGGGTCTCCTCGCCGTACCAGCCCTGCTCGCCGCAGAGGTCGCCGTTCACCGCGTCGTCGTAGCCGTACTGGAACGGCTGCGCCGGCAGCACCTGGCTGAACTGGTTGGCCTTGAACGCGGCCTGGCCGTGCGTGGTGGCGTACGTGTTGGCGTCGGCCAGGATCGTCGGCGCGGCGTAGGCGTCGGTGATCGCCACGGTGACGCCGTGACCGTCGAGGCCGTGCTTGATCGCCGACGTGATGCCGTAGGTGCCCTGCAGCTGGGCCGGGACGTAGCCACAGGTGACGTAGGGCTGGGTCTTGCCGTAGGCCTTGGGCGTGTCCTTGGCCAGCTTCTGCCCGAAATAGGTCGAGCAGGGCTGGGCGTTGACGAACGCATCCGGCGGCGGCGCGGCCTGGGACGACTTCTTGGCCGCCGTCCTCAGGGTGGCCGTGCTGCCCTTGACCTTCGGGCCGTCGACGTGGTCCGGCTTCATCAGGCTGCTGATGCTGGCCAGGCCGGAGACGGCGATCACCTTGCCGCTGAGCACCGACGGCACGGTCGGGGCCGTGGCCGCCGCCCGCACGGTCTGACCCTGCAGCTTGTACTGCTTCAGGGAGGTGCCGAACGCCTTCTGGACCGTCGCCACACTGCCGTGGGCGGTGACGTAGGACCGGTTGCCCGACACCACGCCCACGCTCAGGCCGGCGCCGGTGATGAACTTGCGCACCGCCGTGACCGTGGCCGAGCTGGGCGCGTACCGGGCCCGGAACCGGGCGCCGGTCAGGTACTTGCCGTACTTGGCGCTGCCCGGGGTGCTGACGTCCTTGATCAGCGCCGACAGCTCGGCCGCGTGCTGGTCGGCCAGGTACAGCTTGACGTCGATCTGCTGGGAGCTGCTCGGCGAACCGGCGGCAACCGCGTGCTTCAGGGAGGGCTGCGCATTCGCGACGGCGATCCGGGCCGGACGCTGCGGGGCAGCGGACGCGGCCGAGGTGCCGGCCACGGCCAGACCTACGGAACCGGCCAGGGCGACGGTGATGACCGCGGCCCGGGGCAGGTGTGGGAGAGAACGCACTCGAAGGTTCCTTCCGACAGGGATGAAGGTGAATCTGTACGATTGCTCCACATCAGGCCACAACCAATCGCCCAGCGCAACTCATACTTGCCGAAAAAGTTCCATCTCATAGTTAAATTTTTCGTGATCCACTTCTCATGGAGTGGATTTGATTGACGAACCCCCCAAAAACCTCCGAAGTATCCGTGCGTAACGGACACTGACCTGATAGTGGCAACCCTCAGCGGGCGGTGGCCTGGTTGCGTTCGTTCCAGGCCCGGACGTCGCCGCCGGACAGGGCCACCGCCAGCAGCTCCGGGAAGGCGTCCGGGGTGCAGGCGAAGGCCGGCACCCCGAGCGCGGCCAGCGCCCCGGCATGGGCCCGATCGAACTCCGGCGCCCCCTCGTCGGTCAGCGCCAGCAGCACCAGCACCTGCACCCCGGCGGTGCGCAGGGCCGCGATCCGCTTCAGCATCTCGCCGGCGACCCCGCCCTCGAAGAGGTCGGAGATGAGCACGAACAAGGTCTGCGGAGGCCGGGTGATCAGGGTCTGGCAGTAGGCCACGGCCCGGTTGATGTCGGTGCCACCACCGAGCTGGGTCCCGAACAGCACGTCGACCGGGTCGGCCAGCAGGCCGGTCAGGTCCACCACGGCGGTGTCGAACACCACCAGCGACGTGCGCAGCGACCGGAGGCCGGCCAGCACGGCGCCGAACACCGCGGCGTAGACCACCGAGGTCGCCATCGAGCCGGACTGGTCGACGGCCAGCACGACGTCCCGCTCGACCGCCTGCTGACGGCGTCCGTAACCGACCAGCCGCTCCGGCACCAGGGTGCGGTGCTCGGGCAGGTAGTGGGCCAGGTTGGCGGCGATGGTCCGGTTCCAGTCGATGTCGCGAGCCTTGGGCCGGCGGCTGCGGGCGGCCCGGTTCAGGGCGCCGGTGACCGACGACCGGGTGGCCCGGGCGATCCGGCGCTCGATCTCGGCCACCACCCGCGCGACCACCTGGCGCGCGCTGGCCCGGGTCGCCTCCGGCATCACCCGGTTCAGGCTGAGCAGGGTGGTGGCCAGGTGGACGTCCGGCTCGAGCGACTCCAGCAGTTCGGGCTCCAGCAGCAGCGCGGTGAGGTCGAGCCGCTCGAGGGCGTCGTGCTGCATCACCTGGACGACGCCGGCCGGGAAGTAGGTGCGGATGTCGCCCAGCCAGCGGCTGACCCGGGGGGCCGAGGCGCCCAGGCCGGCGTCCCGCTGCCGGGGGGCGCCACCCTCGCGGTCGCGCTCGTCCGGGGCGTCGTAGAGGGCGGCCAGAGCGCCGTCCATCCCGGCGTCGTGCGCGGACAGGCCACTGCCGAGCGGTTCTTCGGCCGGCTGACCGAGCAGCAGCCGCCAGCGCCGGCGGCGTTCGGGATCGTCCTCCGGTGCGGAGGCCGGCGGTGGGGCGGTCACGGTCGCACCCCGAGCAGGCCGGCCACGGTGTCGATGGCCGGCTGCGCCCGCTGCTCGTCGAAGCCGGGCCCGGCGGTGGGCGCGGCCCCGGCCCGCGAGCCGCTCCGGCCGGTGTGCCGCACCCGCTCGCCGATGCTGCGCCGCTCCCCCGGGTCGAACTGGCCGAAGGTGCGCCGCAGCAACGGCAGCACGTCGACGAAGTCCTGCTCGTCGAGGGTGACGATCCAGTCGTCGAGCAGGCCGAGCAGGTCGCGGTCGTGCACCAGCAACAGCCCGCCACCGGAGAAGAAGCCCTCCACCCAGGCCGCCTGGCCGGCCGGGGTGGCGCCGATCGACAACGCCCGGGACAGCCGGCGGGACGCGTCGTCGGCGTCGAGCCGGCCGGCGTCCCGCAGGATCCGGACCAGCCGCCCGATCAGCAGGCCGTGCACGTCGGAGCGCTGGATCACCGCCTCCAGGGCGGACAGCCAGCGCTCCCGGGCGTCACCCGGCGGCAGGTCGTCGAGCAGCGAGACGGCCGCGTGGACCAGGTCGAGCCCGGCCCGCAGCGCCGCTGCCCCGGCGTCGTCCAGGCTGGTCACGGCGGTCGGCAGGCCGACGCAGACGCGGGTCAGGACGGCGTCGGCGACCCCGGCCAGGGCCCCGGTGTCGGTGCCCCGCACGTCGCCGTAGCGCAGCGCCCGGACCAGGGCGGGCAGGGCGGCGGTCAGGTGTTCCAGGTCGAGGTCGATCGCGGCCCGGTCGTTCAGCGCAGCCAACAGTTCACTCAGCGCCGCCGGCAGGTCGGCCAGCAGGCAGGCCTCGACGGCGGCGGTCAGCTCGGGCAGCCCGGCGCCGGCCGAACCGGCGGTGTCGCGCAGCCGGGCGACGGCCCCGGCCTCGACCGTGCTGCCCCACATCGCGGCCTCGATCAGGCCGACCGACAGCTCCGGCTGCCACTGCAGCCGCCAGCTCTCCCGGAACGTGCCGGTGGCCTGGACGGCGCTGCGGGCCGGCTCGGCCCAGAGCACGTCGAGCACGGTGAGCCGGTGCAGCAGCCGGGACCGGGCCCGGTCGGTCGGCTTGCGCAGGTCGAGGTCGAGGGAGCGGGGCTCGGCCTCGAACTTCAGCCGCAACCGCCGGGCCTGGGCCCGCAGGTCGGCCTCCAGCGGCACGATCGGCGTGCCGTCGGGCACCTGCCCCAGCGCCTCGCCCACCACCAGCCGGGTCGTGACCAGCGCCAGGGCCACGTCGTCGCCGTCCACCAGCACCGCCCGGGTGGCCTCGGTGACCTCGTCCAGGCCGGCCCGTTGCCGGCCGCGCAGCCCGGCCAAGGTCTCGGCCAGCCGGACCGCCTCGATCACGTTGGCACTGGAGACGGGCAGGTCTTCGGCCCGCAGCACCCGGGCCACCTTGGTCAGCCAGCGGGTCACGGTCAGGTCGGGGTGGCTGAACAGGTGGTGGTACCAGCCCGGCGAGGTGATCCCGGCGCCGTAGCCGGAGTCGGCCGACAGCCGCGAGTGGGTCCAGGGCACCCAGGTCAGGGCGACCTTGCGCTTGGCCGTGCCGCGCAGCACCTTGGCGTCGGCGGTGGCGCTGGGCAGCGGTGCGGTCAGGGCCGGGGTGTGCCAGGCCCCGCAGACGACCGCCACCCGCTGCGCGCCGTCGGCCAGCACGGCCCGCAACTGGGTGCGCATGAAGGCCTCGCGCCGGTCCTCGCGCAGCCGCCGGCCGGGCGACTCGGGATGGTCCTGCTCGGCCGCCCGGCGCAGCTCGGTCATCGCCTCGGTGATCGCCGGGAACGGACTCCGGCCGGCCGGCTCGGCTCGTTCGGCACCCTCGACGCCGTCGGTGGCGGCGTCGTCGATCCTGTCGGTGGCGTCGGTGCGCGACTCGATGACGTCGTCCCACCAGCGTTCCGGGTCGTCGTAGCCGGCCGCGGCCGACAGGGTGCCCAGTGGGTCGGCCCGCACCGCCGAGCGCTCCGGACCCTGCTCGGCCGGGTCGGCCCGGCCCGCCAGCACCGTCGCGGCGGGCAGGTCGCAGAACCGGACCGGCACGTCGTGGGCCAGGGCCCAGGTGAGCGCCTGCCACTCCGGGGAGAAGACCGCGAACGGCCAGAACGCCGAGATCGCGGGCTCGTCCACGACGTAGGCGAGCAGGGCCACCGGCGGGACCATGCCGTCGCGGGCGGCCAGGGCGAGCAACGGGCCGGCGTCGGACGGGCCTTCGATCAGGACGGCGTCCGGTTGCAGCTCGCGCAGCGCGGCCGCGACCGACCGGGCCGAGCCCGGCCCGTGATGGCGGATGCCGAGCAGCTCGACCACCGGCCCGGCCGGGCCCGGTGCTTCGACCGGGCCCGGTGTTTCGACCGGGCTCGGAGTTTCGACCGGGGTGGTCATCCCGAGACCTCGCGGCAGGCCTGGTAGAAGTCGGCCCAGCCGGGCCGGTCACGCACGACGACCTCGAGGTACTCGGCCCAGACCACCCGGTCGGTCACCGGGTCCTTGACCACCGAACCGAGGATGCCGGCGGCGACGTCCTCGGCCCGCAGCACGCCGTCGCCGAAGTGCCCGGCCAGGGCCACCCCGCTGGTGATCACCGAGATCGCCTCGGCCGTGGACAGGGTGCCCGACGGCGATTTGAGCTTGGTCCGGCCGTCGGCGGTGACCCCGGCCCGCAGCTCGCGGAAAACCCGCACCACGCGGCGGATCTCGTCGAGAGCCGCAGGCACCGGCGGCAGTTCAAGGGCCAGGCCGAGCTGGGCCACCCGGCGGGCGACGATGCCGACCTCCTCGGCCTCGTCGGCCGGCAGCGGCAGCACCACGGTGTTGAACCGCCGGCGCAGGGCCGAGGACAGGTCGTTCACGCCGCGGTCGCGGTCGTTGGCGGTGGCGATCACGGTGAAACCCTTGGCCGCCTGCACCTCGGTGGCCAGTTCCGGGATCGGCAGGGTCTTCTCGGACAGGATCGTGATCAGCGCGTCCTGGACGTCGGAGGGCATCCGGGTCAGCTCCTCGATCCGGGCCACCCGCCCCTCGCGCATCGCCGTCATGATCGGCGAGGGCACCAGGGCCTTGTCGGTCGGGCCCTCGGCCAGCAGCCGGGCGTAGTTCCAGCCGTAGCGGACCGACTCCTCGGCCGTCCCGGAGGTGCCCTGGACCAGCAGCGTGGAATCGCCGCTGACGGCCGCGGCCAGGTGCTCGCCGACCCAGGTCTTGGCCGTGCCCGGCACCCCGAGCAGGAGCAGGGCCCGGTCGGTGGCCAGGGTCGAGACCGCCACCTCGATCAGCCGCCTCGGGCCGACGTACTTAGGCGAGATCACGGTGCCGTCGGCCAGCGTGCCGCCGAGCAGGTAGGTGACCACGGCCCAGGGCGAGAGCTTCCAGGAAGGCGGGCGGGGCCGTTCGTCGGCAGCGGCCAGGGCGGCCAACTCGGCCGCGAACTCCTGCTCGGCGTGCAGCCGCAACCGCCGCTCGAGCGCGGCCGGCGTCGAATCGGTGGTCATCGGAGCTCCTGGTGAATTCGGCTGCGGTCGGACAGAGCGACCGCGACGGCGGACAGCCGGGCTCGCCAGCGGTCGTCGAGCACGCCACCCGCGGCTGCCGCGACCTCGGAGCCGGCGTCGGTGTACGGGAACCGGAACGAGATCAGCTCGAGCAGGGCCCGGGCCGGCTCGGTGGCCGGGCCGATCTCGCCGGTCCGTTCCAGCAGCCAGTCCAGGACGGCGTCAGCCAGCCCCGCAGGCCAGGGCCCGGGCCGGGCGCCGAGGTAGCCGACCAGGGCCTCCAGGCCGGCCGCGGGCAGGGCGACGAGCCGTTCGCCGAGCACGCCGGCGAACTGCTCGTCGTCGAGCAGCGGGAGCAGCTCCCCGACCAGGAGCTGGGTGCCGGTGCCGAGCACGGCCCGGGCCCACTCGCGGTTCTGCTGCCGCACGGCGGCCCGGGCCCAGCCGGCCCGGATCGGGGCCTGCACGAACTCGTCGAAACTCGTGCCCACCGCCTCGACCGGGCCAACCCCGAGCAGGGCCGGCCAGACGTCCAGCGGGGTCGCGGCCACGATCTGCTCCAGCCACCACTGGCGGCGGGCCGGCAGCGGCAGCGGCGGGCCGGCCGGGCTGTCGCTCAGGCCGTCGCGCACCCCGGCCGGGTCGAGCTGGTCGGGGACGTCGATCACCGGCCGGTGCCGCCGCAGGCCGCGCTCGCGGCGGACGAGAGCCCGGGCCCGCGCGCGCATCCGGTCCCCGAAGGCCGATTCGGGCAGCCGGGCCAGGACGGCGGCCGCGGCCGTGCGGCTGCCCGGCTCGGCCTCGTCGAGGGCGGCCTCCAGGAAGGCCTCGTCGGACCGGCTCAGCCCCTCGACCAGCAGGCCCAGGAAGGCCACCCGGTTCGGCCAGGGCTCGGCCGCCCAGCCCGCCGCCAGCACGGCCCGGGCCGCGGCCGGGTCGGCCCGGCGAGCGGCCCGCAGCCAGGTCGCGCGCCGCTTGAGCCCGGCCGCGCGCCAGCCCTCGACGTCGTCCAGGTCGGGCTCGTCGGGCATCTCCAGGGCCGCCGCCCAGGCCGGGTTGAGCTCGGCCAGCCACCGGCCCCGCTCGCCCAGCACCAGGCCGGCCGCCGGCCGCAGCACGGGCTGGGCCGCCGCCACCCGCAGCAGTTCCGGCAGCTGGGCGTCCGGCGCGACCAGGCCGGCCTCGGCCACCGCCCGGCACCAGTAGCTGGTCATCGCGGCCCGGGACGGGTCCAGGCCGGGCCACGGCCCGGGCCGGAACTCTTCCAGCAGGGCCCCGACCCGGCCCGGAGCTCGCACCGCCCGCTCGGCCGGCGCCCGGTCGGGTTCGGCGTCGACCATCGTCGCGCTCGGCCCGGCCCGGCGGTAGCTGACCGCCAGCGCGGCGACGTCGAGCAGCAGACCGGCCGGATCGCCGGTCAGCCGGGCGGCCGGGCCGGCCACCGGCCCCGGCAACGACCCGCGATCGACGTCGGGACGGCGATCGGTGCCCAGCAGGGCCAGCACCGCCAGCTCCTGCCACCAGTCCGGCCCGGACCGTTCCGGCGCCCCGGCCCGATCCGGCGCCGAGCTCACCGTCGCGGCCGGGTTCACCGGCGCGGCCGGAGTCACCGGCGCGGCCGGGCTCGCCGGCGTCACAGAGCCACCAGCTCGTACCGGCCGATCAAGGATCGCGGGACCAGCCCCTCGGGCGACCAGTCGGCGAGTACGGTCACCGGTTCGCCGCCGCTGCAGGCGATCACCCGCCAGGGTGTGCCGACCGTGGCCGCCAGCGGCAGCCCGGTGCCGTCGGCCTCCCGCAGCAGCCAGCGCCCGCCGTGCCGGACCGGAACCACCGCGCCCAGCAGCACCGGCCGGACCACCGTCCACGGGTCGGCCGCCAGCGCGGCCGCGTACACGTGCAGGGCCTCGGCGATGCTCAGCCGGTGCAGCCCGGCCAGCGGCCCGGGCTCACCGATCCGGTCACCGACCAGCGCCCGCACGCCGTCCGGGTAGAAGTGCAGGTCGGCCTGGATGCTGCTGCCGGGAATCAGCGAGTCGTCCAGACCGGCGGTGGTGGACCCGAAACCGTTGCGGGCGAAAGAGATCACGGTGGCCGGCCGACCCGAGTCCGACTCCAGCCAGACCCGGCGCCGGGTGAGCTGGTCGTCCTGCGTGTCGACCTGGTCGAGCACCGACCAGGTGCCGCGGACCGCCGGCCCGGCCAGCACCTCGGCCTTGGCCACCGGATAGCCGACGTGGCTGCGCACGACCGCGGCCAGCGGGGGCGGCAGCTCGGCCAGCCGCTGGTGGGCCCGGACCAGCAGGCGCAACTGGGCGTACTGCTCCAGCAGCCGCTCGTGCCAGCCCTCCCCCGAGGCCAGCACGGCCGGCAGCCGGCGTAGCCGGGCGGCGATCCCGGGCGCCTGGGCATCGACCATCCGGGCCGCGATGGTCTCGAACAACCCGCCCGCCGCATCGGGAGCGGCCCGGCCCGGGCCGGCCGACCGGCGATCGGCCGGCGGCCCCGGCGGGTGCTGGGCCAGCCCGGCCCGGATCTGGTCGCACAGCCACTGGTCGAGCTCGATCAGGCCGGCGCTGACCCGGGCCACCCGGTCGGCCGCCCGCTGGGCCGCGGCGGCCGGGTCGGCCAGGGCCGCGCGAGCACTGCCGGGCGCCGCAGCCGACCCCTTCACCGGGCCCGCGATCCACCCGGCGCTCACCCGGCTCGACCCGCTCGATCCATCCGCCATGCCCGGCAGGCTACCCACGCCCACCGACAGTCCGGATCTACCGCTCGGCCGCCGCCGGCGCCTCGATCACCGGCTGGGTCGACCACGGGAAGTTGATCCAGAGGTCGGTCTCCCGCCAGGAGTAGTCGGGCTGAACGATGGTTCGCGGCTTGGTGTAGAGCACGGCCGAGCGCACGTCGGCGGTGTGCACCCGCAGCAGGCCGAGTACCAGGTCGAGCGTCCGGCCCGAGTCGGCGACGTCGTCCACCACCAACAGCTTGCGCCCGACCAGGGCATCGGTGTCGAGCAGCGGGGCCAGCACCACCGGGTCGGGCAGGGTCTCCTCGATGTCGCTGTAGAACTCGACGTTGAGTGTTCCGGCGGCCTTGATCCCGAGGGCGTAGGCGATCGCCCCGGCCGGGATCAGGCCACCGCGGGCGATCGCGATCACCAGGTCCGGCCGGTACCCGCTGTCGACCACGTGCTGAGCGACCTCCCGGGCCGCCACCCCGGACAGTTCCCAGGTCAGGACCTCGCGCTGCGACTCACCATCGGCCATGGCCGGGAATCTACCGGACCGCCCGGCCGCTCCTCGATCGGTACTCGACCGGTTCGGTCAGTCCTCGCGCCAGGTCCGGCCGGTGATGCGCTGGTAGACGTCGACGTAGCGGTCCCGGGTGGCGGCCACGATCTCGTCCGGTACCTCGGGCCCGGGGTAGGTCCGGTCCCAGCCGGTGCTGTTCGACCACTCCCGGACGAACTGCTTGTCGAGCGAGTGCTGGGCGCCGCCGGGCTTCCAGTCGTCGACCGGCCAGAACCGCGACGAGTCCGGGGTCAGGAGTTCGTCGCCCAGCACCAGCGTGCCGTCGGCGGCCAGGCCGAACTCGAGCTTGGTGTCGGCGATGATCACCCCGCTGCGGGCGGCGATCTCGGCCCCCCGGGTGTACACGGCCAGGGTGAGGTCGCGCAGTCGCTCGGCCAGGTCGGGGCCGAGGTCGGCGATCACGTCGGCGTAGTCGAGGAACTCGTCGTGGCCCTCGGTGGCCTTGGTCGTCGGCGTGAAGATCGGCTGCGGCAGCTTCGAGCCCTCGACCAGGCCGGCCGGCAACGGCGTCCCGGAGATGGCGCCGTCACGCTCGTACTCCTTGAGCCCGAGCCCGGCCAGGTACCCCCGGGCGATGCACTCCACCTGGACCATCTTCAGCGACCGGCAGCGGATCGCCCGGCCGGCCCACTGCTCGGGAACGTCCTGGGAGATGACGTGGTTCGGGACGATGTCGGCGAGCTGCTCGAACCACCACAGCGAGAGCTGGGTGAGGATCTTGCCCTTGCCGGGAACGGGGGTGGGCAGGATCACGTCGTAGACCGACACCCGGTCGGACGCCACCAGCACGATGTCCTCGCCGTCCCGGTAGACGTCCCGGACCTTGCCGCTGTGAACCAACTCCACGTGGAGCCTCTCCCTCAGACCGTGACCGCACCAGGCCGTGCGGCGCCCCGCAGATGCTAGGGGACTACAGCGCGGGGCCGTCCGGGTCGTCGGGCAGATCGATGACGAAGGTCGAGCCGGCCCCGGGCTCCGAGCGCACCGCCAGCTTGCCGCCGTGCTTCTGCACGATCACCGCGTAGGCCATGCTCAGCCCCTGCCCGGTGCCCTGGCCGACCGGCTTGGTGGTGAAGAACGGGTCGAAGATCCGGTGCTTGACGTCGTCCGGCATGCCCGGCCCGTCGTCGGTGACGGTGATCCGGACGCCGCCGTCCACCCGCTCGGTCCTGATCTCGATGCTGCCCAGGATGTGCCCGCCGGTGCGCTCACGCTCGCCCGCGATCGCCTGGGCCGCGTTGACCACGATGTTGAGCAGCACCTGCTTGAGCTCGCCCTCGAAACAGCGCACCAGACCGACGTCCGGGCTCAGATCCAGGTCGAGGGTGGCCACGTACCGCCATTCGTTGCGCGAGACCTGGGCCGTGCTCTCCACCGCCCGGTTCAGGTCGGCCGCCGCCCGGCCGGTGCCCGGATGGGAGAAGTCCTTCATCGCCCGGACGATCTGAGCCACCCGGCCGAGCCCTTCCAGCGACTGGCTGAGCGCGCTCGGGATCTCCTCGGCGATGAACTCCAGGTCGATCGCGGCCAGGGTGGTCTTCAGCTCGGCCGCCACCGGACCCTCGCCCGCGGCCAGCACCTCCATCGAGCGCAGCGCGGTCAGCACGCCGCCGAAGGTCTCGGCCATGAACCGGGTGTTGTCCGAGACGTACTGCACCGGGGTGTTGATCTCGTGCGCGATGCCGGCCGCGAGCTGGCCGATCGACTCCAGCCGGGTGGCCTGGGCCAGCTGCTGCTCCAGGGTGGTCACGTGGGTGACGTCGGCCGCCACCCCGATCACGCCCTGGACGACGCCGTCCTCGTCCAGCCGGGGCAACACGCTCAGCAGCAGGCTGACCGCCGGCTGATCGGGCCGGGTCAGCAGCAGCCGCTGGTTGGCGACCGCCTCGCCGGTGTCCAGCACCTGCGGCTCGATCATGGCCAGCCGGGCCGAGAGCTCGTCGGGCCGCCTCAGCTCGGCCTCGGTGCGCTGCACCACGGCCCGCTCGCCGTCCAGCCCGCGCAGGGCCAGGAAGGCCTGGTTCACCCCGGTGTAGCGCAGGTCGGCGTCCTTCCAGTAGACCAGGTGCGGGATCGAGCCGAGAACCTCACTCAGCAGGGTCTTCTCGGCTCGCAGCTGGTCGGCCAGCTGCTGGGCCCGGCGGGTGGCGGCGCGCAGCTTCTCGTCGGCGGCCCGCTGCTCGGTGATGTCCCGTTCGACGTTGACGAACCGGACCAGCCGGCCGTCCTCCTTGATCGGCTGGGTCTCCACGTGCACCCAGTAGGGCCGGCCCTGCTGGGTCACGGTCGGGAACTGGATCACCGCCGGGCGCCCCTGCTCGAGGGCGTCGGCGAACTCCCGGAACTCGGCCGACTCCACGAACGGGCCGTGGATCAGGTCCTGCCGGCGCAGGCCGAGCAGCTCGTGCGAGGTGTAGCCGCTCATCCGGCAGAACGCCTCGTTGGCCCACTCGATCCGGCCCTCGGCGTCCGAGATCACCACCGCGTTGTCGGTGTGCTCGGCCACCAGGGCCAGCAGCTGGGCCTGGTCGGTGATCCGGCGCAGGTCGCGCTGGGTCCGGATCGCCTCGGTGATGTCGATCATGGTGACCACGGCCCGGGCGGTCTCGTGGTCGTGGATCGGGTGTAGCCGGACGATCACGTCCTCACCCCGGTTGCCGACCGGCAGGTACCCCTTCACCGAGGACTGCTCGGCACCGTCGGAGAGCACCGCCCGGGTCGCCGCCGACAGCAGTTTGCGCAGGTCACCGCGCAGCAACTCGATCAGGACGAAGAAGTCGGCGCCGATCCCGGAATCCCCGGTCCAGGCCATCGCCCGGACGAAGTCGTCCCACAGCCGGTTGGTGCCGATGATCCGGCCCGCGACGTCCAGGATGACCATCCGGCCGTCCAGCGAGTCGACGACGCTGCGCAGCAGACGCTCGACGTCGGTACCGATCGGCTGACCGCTGACCGACACCGTGACCGGATCGGTCATCGGGAGAACACCTCGTCGGCGGCGTCGTTCCAGACCTGGAGCCGCTCCGCGGTGAGGTAGGGGTCGGGCGCCCGGGGCAGCGTGCCGTCCGGGTCGAGCACCCGCAGGTGGGCGAAGCCGAGCACCTGCTCCAGCCGGGTGGTCCAGGGCCCCGGATCGGTGACCGGCTGCCCGGCGATGGTGTGGACGACGGCCGGCGCGAACCCCCACAGGCCCAGCAGGTAGGCGCTGGCCTGCGGGACGGTGCAGCCGTAGGCGGCCACCTCGAGCTGGGCGCGGCGGGTCGGGTCGGCCGCCCTCCCGGTGCCCGGTTCGGCCGCGATCGCCCGGGTCAGCTCGGCCGCCGCCTCGGGCAGGCCCTCGGCCAGCACCAGCCCGCCGACGTCGCGCAGCATGCAGGAGAGCACGGCCAGGTTGCGCTCGTGCCGCAGCCAGCCCTCCCGGATCGCGATCGAGCGGCCGATCGCGGCCCGGCGCAGGGCCAGGTCGCGCAACTGGCCGACCTCGGCCACCCGGGACGGCGGCTCGTCGACCTGGAACAGGGAGCCGGCCAGCAGCAGGGCCTGGAGGTTGTCGACCCCGAGCAGGGAGACGGCCGACTCGACCGAGGCGATCGGCTCGGGCAGGCCGAAGAAGGCCGAGTTGGCCAGTTTGAGCAGCTGGGTGCTGGCGGCGACGTCGCCCTCCAGCAGGGCGCTAAGAGCGGCCGGGTCGATCTTGGGCGAGTCGGCCAGGGCGACCAGGTCGTGATAGACGGCCGGCAGCACCGGCAGCGAGATCACCCCGCCGATCAGATCCCGCAGGGCCGGGTCGGTCAGCAGCTTCTGCACCTTGAGGGCCTGGTCGACGGTGCCGGTGAGGACGTCGACGTCGCAGGGCTTGGCCAGGAACTGCTGGGCCGAGCGGATCACGGTCAGCACGCTCTCCAGGTCGGCCTGGCCGGAGAGGATGATCCGGGCCGTGGCCGGGTGCTTGCGTTGCACCGCGGCCAACAGCTGGGCGCCGTCCATGCCGGGCATCCGCATGTCCGAGACGATCGCGTCGACCGGTTCGCTGTCCAGCAGGTGCAGGGCCTCGATCCCGGACGACGCGAACGACACGTCCCACCGGTCGCGTTGCGGGCGCAGCATCCGGCGCAGGCCGGCCAGCAGATGCGGCTCGTCGTCGACGAAGAGCACGCGCCGGCCCGCCCCCCGGTCAGCGGTTTCGACGTCAGGCAAAGGGTCCCCCAGTCCGTGCTTCGTCAACTCGTCGGCAGGGCATGTATTACCGTGCGTACAGAGTTGACTACATTACGTCTCGTCGGGACCGGGGTCGGGATGAACCCCACGAGCCGGGCATCCATCGAACGGACGAACCGGATGGCAGGGAAATGACCGAAACGAGCACCACCTGGATCCTGATGGTGGATGACGAACCCAACATTCTGGACGGCTACCGGCGGGCCCTGCACGGCCGCTTCCAGCTGGTCACGGCCAACTCGGGGGCGGACGGCCTGGCCGTCGTGAAGCACGCGGTCGAGCTGGGCACGCCGTTCTCGGTGGTGGTCTCGGACATGATGATGCCGACCATGAACGGCGCCGAGTTCCTGGGCCAGGTCAAGAAGATCGACCCGGACGCGGTCCAGCTGCTGCTGAGCGGCCAGGCCGACCTGGCCTCCACGATCGACGCGGTGAACCGGGGCAACCTGTTCCGGTTCCTGACCAAACCGTGCGGCGCGGCCGAACTGGAGACCGCCCTGATCGCCGCGGTCGAGCAGCACCGGCTGGTCCAGGCCGAGCGGGAGCTGCTGGAGCGGACCCTGTTCGGCGCGGTCGGCGTCCTCACCGACCTGCTCTCGCTCTCCAGCCAGGAAGCCCTCACCCGGACCGAACGGGTCCGCGGCCTGGTCGACCGGGCCGCGGCCGAACTCGGGATCACCGACTGGCGGCTGCCGCTGGCGACGATGCTGAGCCAGATCGGCTGCGTCGCAGTACCCGGTGACGTGCTGGAGCGGGCCCGGACCGGCAGCGTGCTCGACACCGACGAGCTCGACGTCTACCTGGCCCACCCGGACACGGCCCGGCAGCTGCTGGAGCGGATCCCCCGGCTCGAGGACGTCGCCGCCTGGGTCGGTCACCAGCCGGTCCGCCCGCCCACCGCGCCGGCCGAGGCGACCGCCTGGATCGGGCCGCCGGTCGAGGCCGACATCGAGGACGCCGAGCTGCTGCTGCGGGCCGGGCTCGCCCTGCTGGCCATGATCGACGCCACCGGTCACCTGGCCCGGGCGGTCTACCTGCTCACCCAGACCGGCCACTTCCCGGGGCCGATGCTCGACGCGCTGGCCGAGTCGGCCAAGCACCTGGCCCCGCAGGGCGTGCTGCGCGAGCTGACCGTGGCCCAGATGCGGCCGGGCATGCTGCTCGACTCGGACATCCAGACGGTGAACGGGCTGACTCTGGTCCGCCGGGGCGAGCGGCTGACCGAAGCCGCGGCGATGCGGCTGGCCAACTTCGCCCGGACCGTCGGGATCAAGGAACCGATCTACGTGATGACCGGCGTCTGACCGACTCCGAACGACCGCAGAGGAGGACCGACCCGCCGGCAGCGGCCTCCCGGCCGCCGGATCGTCATTGATCCTCCTATGCGGTCGGTCCGGTCAGCGCGAGGTGGCTTCGGCGAGCAGGAAGTTGCGCCAGCCGCCGTGGGCGCTGATGTCGCGGGCCCCGGCGACGGCCAGCGGTTCGACCAGGAAGCCGGTGCTGGAGCTGCCGTCGGCCAGCCGTACCTGGCCCAGGGCCATCGGGCTGGGCAGTTCGGCCAGGAACGAGGCCATCCCGACCGGCGGCAGCTCCCACAGCTCGGCCTCGAAGGCGGCGCCGCCCTCGTCCACCCGGATCAGCCCCGGCTTGGGCGGCACCGTGTCGAGCAGGAACATGGCGTAGTCGGCGCTGGTCGTGACCGGGCCGACGAAGCGGGCCCCGCGGGAGACGAGCTGGTGGTTCAGCGGCAACCCGGACAGGTGGGCCCCGACCACCACCAGCCGGACCCCGGCCGGCCCGCTGCGCTCACCCGTCACCGGCGGCCGGGCACCGTCGGCCTCGGCCGGACCGGTCAGCAGGGCGGCGATGTCGCCGGCCACCCGGTCGGCGAAGGCCCGCACGATGACGCTCACCCCGAAGCTGTCGCCGCCGACCAGCTCGCCGCTGGGCAGGGCGATCGCGCCGAGGTCGAGCAGGTTGCAGAAGTTGGTGTAGGTGCCGAGCCGGCTGTTCACCGCGACCGGGTCGGCCAGCACCTCGCTGATCAGCGGGTGGTGGGTGGTGGTCGGCAGGAGCAGGGCGTCGGCGTCGCCCAGGGCGGCGGTGGCGGCCAGCCGGAGCTGATCCAGCCGTTCGAGGTCGGTGGTGAGCTGATGCGCCGGGATCGCCCCGGCGTCCTCGATGATCTTCCGCACCGTGGGGTCGATCGAGCCGGGGTGGCTGGTCACGAATTCGCCCACTGCGGCGTACCTCTCGGCGACGAACGCGCCGTGGTACATCAGCCGGGCCACGGTCAGGAACGACTCCAGCTCGATCGGCACCAGCACCGCACCGGCCCGCTCCAGCCGGGCACAGGTCCGCTCGAAGGCGGCCCGCCAGGCCGGGTCGAGGTCGTGCAGCTGATCCGAACCGGGGACGGCGACGGTGGGCCGGGCCGGGGCACCCAGCGGAGCGTCGGCCGGCCATTCCCGGCTGGTCGGGTCGGCCGGGTCGGGGCCGATCAGCAGGGCCATCGCCTGCTGGGCGGCGGGCAGGGTCGGGGCCAGCACAGTCACGCAGTCGAGCGAACGGCAGGCCGGGACGACGCCGACGGTCGGCACCAGACCCCGGGTCGCCTTGATCCCGACGATGCCCTGCAACGCGGCCGGCACCCGGCCCGAGCCGGCCGTGTCGGTGGCCAGGGCCAGGTCGACGATCCCGAGAGCGACCGCCACGGCCGAGCCCGAACTGGAGCCGCCCGAGATCCGCGCCGGGTCGCGGGCGTCCCGGACCGCGCCGTACGGGCTGCGCACGCCGACCAGCCCGGTGGCGAACTGGTCCAGGTTGGTCTTGCCAAGCACGATCGCGCCCGCCCCGACCAGCCGCCGCACCGCCGGGGCGCTGACTGCCGGCCGGTAGGCATAGTCCGGGCACCCGGCCGTGGTGTCCAGGCCGGCCACGTCGATGTTGTCCTTGACCGCCAGCACCCGGCCGGCCAGTGGCAGCACCGCGCCGGCGTCGATCGCGGCGTCGACCAGGACGGCGTCGGCCAGCACCTCCTCGCGCGGGCGCAGGCTGATCCAGATCTCGGGCCGGTCGACGGCGTCGATCCGCTCGTAGGCGGCCCAGACCCGCTCGACCGCGGTCATGCGATCACCACCAGCGCGGTGCCGGGCCGCACCTCGTCGCCCGGCCGCACCAGAAGCTCGACGACGGTTCCCTCGTGCGGTGCATGCACCGGCATCTCCATCTTCATCGCTTCCAGCGCGAGCAGGGTCTGCCCGGCCGCCACCCGGTCGCCCGGCCGGACGTCGACCCGCCACACGTTGGCGGCGTTCTGCGCCTCGACCAGTATCCCGCCCGGCGGCACGGTCACCGCCGGGCCGGGCGCGGTGAGCTCCGGCTCCGGCCGGGGGTCGAACTCGCCCGCCGCGGCCCAGGCCGCCCGCTCGGCCCCGAAGGCGAGCGCCTGGCCGGCCCGGAACCGGGCGATCGGCCCGGCGTTCTCGGCCAGGAAGGCCTCGTGCTCGGCCAGCCCGAACTTGCCGTCCTCGATCTGGAGATCGAGCCGGCCGGCGGCCATGTCGGCCCGCAGGTCGAGCAGCTCCTCGGCCGACACCGGGTACCAGGAGATCCGGTCGAAATGCCGCAGCAGCCAGGGCGAACCCGGCTCGAACGGCCCGGTCTGCCGGAACCGGCTCCAGACCTGGGTGGTCCGCCCGACGAACTGGTACCCGCCGGGCCCTTCCATGCCGTAGATGCACAGGTAGGCCCCGCCGATCCCGACCGCGTTCTCCGGGGTCCAGGTGCGGGCCGGGTTGTACTTGGTGGTGACCAGCCGGTGCCGGGGGTCGAGCGGGGTGGCGACCGGCGCGCCGAGGTAGACGTCGCCCAGGCCGAGCACCAGGTACTCGGCGTTGAAAACGGTCCGGTAGACGTCGTCCACGCTGGTCAGGCCGTTGACCCGGCGGATGAACTCGATGTTCCAGGGGCACCAGGGCGCATCGGCCCGGACGCCGGCCATGTACCGGGCGATCGCCTCCCGGGTGGCCGGATCGTCCCAGGACAGCGGCAGATTGACCACCCGGCTGGGCACGACCAGGTCGCTGGTGGCGGGCAGCTCGTCCTCGACCGAGCGGACCAGGTCGAGCACCCGGGAGACCGGCAGCCGGTCCGGGTCGACGTGGATCTGCAGCGAGCGGATGCCCGGGGTGACGTCCACGACGCCGGGCATCGCCTCGGCGGTGAACCGCTCGGCCAGGGCGTGCACCCGCAGCCGCAGGCCGAGGTCGAGGGTCATCGGGCCGTACTCGATCAGCAGGTTGTCGTCGCCGGAGCGGCGGTAGGTCACCTCGGGCCCGGTGTCGGTGGCCGGTCGGCGACCCAGTACGCCGTTGTCCCGGGCAGCGTCGTCCCGGGCAGCGTCGTCCCGGGCAGCGTCGTCCCGGGCAGCGTCGTCCCGGGCAGCGTCGTCCCGGGCGGCGTCGCCCCGGTGCGCGGCGCCGGCGCCGATGAAGGCCGGGCCAGGACGGGAACGGCTCAGCGCCGGGGGCCGGCGCAGTTCATCGGCCACACCGTCGCCGACCGGGACGAACCTGACCGTGTCCCCCGGCCGGAGCTGGCCCAGCTTCCACCGCTCGCCCGTGACCACCGTGGCCGGGCAGACGAAACCGCCGAGGCTGGGCCCGTCCGGGCCGAGCAGGATCGGGGTGTCGCCGGTGAAGTCGATCGCGCCGACCGAGTAGGGCGTGTCGTGGATGTTCGACGGGTGCAGGCCGGCCTCGCCGCCGTCCGGCCGGGTCCAGCGCGGTTTCGGGCCCACCAGGCGGACGCCGGTGCGGGCGCTGTTGAAGTGCACGCTGAACGACGCCGCGTAGAACTCCTCGATGTCGGCCGCGGTGAAGAACTCGGGGGCGGCGTGCGGGCCCTCCTGGACGGCCAGGGTCCACTCGTTGGTCAGCTCCGGCCGCGCCTCGACCGGCACTGCCCCGACCGGGCTCGTCCCACCCGGGAGCGGGTCACCGCCGTGTGCCCTGAGGGCACCGGGCCGCCCCGGCGAGCCGGCCCCGGCGCCGACCGTGCGCAGGACGTCGCCGGCGGCCAGCGCCCGGCCGCCGTGGCCGCCGAACTGGCCGAGGGTGAACGTCGAGGCACTGCCCAGGTACTCGGGGACGTCGAGCCCGCCGGCGAACAGCACGTAGCTGCGCAGGCCCCGCGGCCCGGCCGGCCCGACATCGACCAGACCACCGGCCGGAACCGGCACCGGCTCCCAGGTCGGTACCGGCCCGCCATCCACCGTGACCTCGACGTCGGCCCCGGTGACGCAGATCCAGGTCGCGGTCCGGACCCGGAACGCCGGGCCGGTCATGGTGCACTCCAGGCCGGGCGCGCCGGGCCGGTTGCCGAGCGCGAGATTGCCCAGCCGCAGCGACAGGTCGTCCATCGCCCCGGACGGCGGCACGCCCACCTCCCACAGGTGCCGGCGGCCGGGCCAGTCCTGAACCGTGGTCATGGTGCCGCCGCGGACCACGTCGATCCGGGGTTCGGCGTCCTCGATCGTGGCCAGGGTGGCGGTCGAGTGCTCGGCCGCCCGCACCCGGGGGTCGACCAGCGCGGCCCGGAGCAGGCCGAGGTTGGTCTCGACGCCGTCCACCCGGGTCGCGGCCAGGGCGGCGGCCAGCTGGTCGAGGGCCTGCTCGCGGGTCGCGGCGGTGGCGATCACCTTGGCCAGCATCGGGTCGTAGTGGGTGGCGATCTCGGTGCCGGTCTCGATCCAGCTCTCCACCCGGACGTCGTCCGGGAACTCGACCCGGGTCAGCAGGCCGGCCCCGGGCCGGTGGTCGTGGCTCGGGTCCTCGGCGTAGATCCGGGCCTCGACCGCGAAACCCTGCGGCCGCCGGCCCTCTTCGGTGACGACCGAGCGGTCGCCCTGGGCCAGCCGGAGCATCATCTCGACCAGGTCGACGTCGTAGCGCTGCTCGGTCACCGGGTGCTCGACCTGCAGGCGGGCGTTCACCTCGAGGAACGAGACCTGCTCGCGGACGGCGTCGTAGACGAACTCGACCGTACCCGCCGAGCGGTAGTTCACCGAGGCGCACAGCGCCACGGCCGACTCGTGCAGCTGCCGGCGGACGGCGTCGGGCAGGGCCGGGGCCGGCGCCTCCTCGATCACCTTCTGGTTGCGCCGCTGCAACGAGCAGTCCCGGGTGCCGAGCTGGATCACCGTGCCGGCGCCGTCCCCGAACACCTGGACCTCGACGTGCCGGGCCTGCTCGACGTACCGCTCCAGGAACACGCCGCCGGAGCCGAAACTGGCCCGGGCCAGCCGGTCGACCCGGGCGAAGGCCTCGGTCAGCTCGGCCGGGGTGCGGCAGGCCTGCAGCCCGATCCCGCCCCCGCCGCCGGTGGCCTTGACCATCACCGGGTAGCCGATCGCCTCGGCCGCGACCCGGGCCGCGTCGACGTCGGCCAGCAGCCCGGAGCCGGCGATCATCGGCACGCCGGCCGCCCGGGCCAGCTCGCGGGCGGTGTGCTTGAGGCCGAACTGCTCCAGGTGTTCCGGGGTCGGGCCGACGAAGACCAGCCCGGCGGCCTCGACCGCGCGGGCGAACCCGGCGTCCTCGGAGAGGAAGCCGTAGCCGGGGTGGATCGCGCCGGCCCCGGTGGCCAGGGCGGCCTCGATCACCGCGTCGGCCCGCAGGTAGCTGTCCCGGGCCGGGCCCGGCCCGAGCCGGACGGCGGTGTCGGCCATCCGGACGTGCCGGGCCGCCCGGTCGGGCTCGGAGAAGACCGCGACCGTGCGCAGCCGTAGCCGGGCCGCCGTGCGCAGGATCCGCACCGCGATCTCGCCCCGGTTGGCCACCAGCAGGCTGTCGAACCGCGGGCCGTCGTCCCTGAGGTAGCCGCTCATAGGGCCTTTTCGAGTGGCGCCGGCTCGGGCCGGCTGACGATCATGCGGACCGGCGTCGGGTTGAAGCCGTTGCACGGGTTGTTGACCTGCGGGCAGTTCGAGACCAGGACCAGGGTGTCGATCTCGGCCCGCAGGGCCAGCCGCAGGCCGGGCGCGGAGAGCCCGTCGACGATGCCCAGGCTGCCGTCCGGGTCGACCGGCACGTTCATGTACCAGTTGATGTTGCTGACCAGGTCGCGCTTGGCCAGCCCCCAGCGGGCCCCCTCGGCCAGGAAGTTCTCCACGCAGGCGTGCTGGTGGCGAGTGTGGTGGCCGTAGCGCAGCGTGTTCGACTCCTTGGAGCAGGCCCCGCCGATGGTGTCGTGCCGACCCACCTCGTCGGCGATCACGGTCATCAGCGGCCGGCCGGCGCTCGAGCGCAGCACGCTGCCGGTGGTCAGGAACAGGTTGCCCTGGGCCGCGATCGTGTCCGGCGCGCTGTACCGCTCGGCGGTGTCGGCGGCGTGGTAGAGCAGGCAGTCGACGGCCTGGTTGCCGCCGAGGTCGACCACGGTCAGCACCTGGCCGGCCTCGATCACGGCCGACCACGGAGCCCGGGCCTGGACGACGTCGTCCCGGATCACCGTGCCGTCGACCAGGGCGCCGTTCTGGCCAGCGGCGCTCATCGGATCCCCCTCGCGGTCAGGTAGTCGGCGGTGTTGAGGAAGGCCCGCTCCCCTTCCGGGGACGCCGTCCACAACGGGTCCTGCGGTTCGGTGGCCGCCCCGCTCCAGGCCAGCACCTCGAGCGGGGAGCACTCGTAGGCCGGCCGCGGGTCGATCGGGTGCGGCACGTCGACGATCACCATCACCAGCGGCAGCTCGGCCCGCAGTTCGACGAACGCGCCCGGGCCGGCACTGCCGGTGAAGGTCAGCGCACCGTCCGGCTCGGCCCGGACGCCCTTGAAGAACGACAGGCCCGGGCCGACGTCCCGGGCGGTCAGGCCGTGCTTGGCCACGGCCAGCAACTGCAGTTCGCGACCGGCCGGTGAGGGCCCTTGCGGGGCGCCGTCGCCGTAGCGCTCCTCGTTGCGCAGCCGGGACGACGTGCCGCAGAGGGCGTCGTGCCGGCCGCCGGTGTCGGTCACCAGCGACGCCAGCACCCGGCCCTGGTCGGACAGCAGCAGGTGACCGGGGCCGAGATAGGCCTGCCAGAGCACCTTCACGGTGTCGGCGACGTTCAGCCGCTCCCAGGGCTGGTCGGCGTTGAACAGCAGGACGTGCGCGCAGGCGTCGCCGGCCACGTCGGTCAGCCGGACCGTGCTGCCCCGGGCGATCACCTTGGACGTGTACCCGCCCCCGGCCACGGTCTCGGCCCAGGTCAGGGTGGCCGCGTCGACACCCTCGGGCGGGGTCGGCCAGGCCGAGGCGGGCACGGTGGGCATGGCCTCGGCCCGGGCGCCCCCCTGGGCCCGCGCGTGCTCGCGGGCGCCCAGGGGGGTGGAGGTGTCGGAACTCATGCCGGTGCCATCGCCGCCTCGACGACCGTCTCGCGCAACCGGCCGCGACAGACGGCGAAGACGGCGGCGCCGATCACCAGCGTGCCGGCCAGGAACAGCAGCCCGAACCACTGCAGGTAGCCGGCGCCGGCCAGCGGGTTGTAGACCGCCGCCCGCGGCCAGGCCAGGTTGATCGCCATCGCCAGGCCGTAGAGCACCGCCCCGGCGTTGATCAGCACGCCCCAAGGGCCGAGCGCGAAGAGGGCGTGACCACCGTCGGTGGTGGTGGCGGGCAGTGCCTTCGGCCAGCCCTTGATCCGCTGGAGCAGCAGCGGGACGGTGACGAAGAGGTAGGCCACGTAGAGCATCTCGATACAGACGCTGGCCAGGGCCAGGAACAGCGCGCCCTGGTTGATGTTGATCACCAGCACGGCCGCGGCCAGCACGCCGACCACCACCGAGCCGACCGCCGGGGTGCCGGTCCGCTCCGGCACCCAGGACAGGGTCTTCGAGAACGGCAGCACGCCGTCCCGGGCCATCGAGAAGATCATCCGGGCTCCGGCGGTCTGGATCGACAGCGTGCAGACGAACACCGCGATCGCCACCACGCACAGCAGCACCTTGCCGCCGGTCTCGCCGAGCCGGCTGGTCAGCACCCACGGCAGGCCCTGGGTGGCCAGCGTGCCGTCGGTCACGCTCGGCGCCGCGACCAGGGCCGCGATCAGCAGCAGGGCACCGCCGATGCCGGAGACGACCAGGGCCCGCAGGATGGTCCGCGGGGCGGTGTGCCGCGCGTCGCGGGTCTCCTCGGAGAGCTCGCCGGCACTGTCGAAGCCGACCATCACGTAGGCCGCCATCAGCGACGACACCAGGAAGGCGCCGATGTAGCCGGTGCCGTGCCCGTGACCACCGGTGTCGGTGAGCACACCCGGCCCGCGCTCGCCCCGCACGAACAGCGCGATCACCACGACCGTGACCCCGATCAGCTCCAGGGTGACCCCGAAGGAGTTGATCACGGCCATCAGCCGGACCCCGATCACGTTGATTATCGTGGTGAAGACCAGCACGATGACGCCGAGCAGGACGGCGTTCTTGGCGCCGTCCGCGGAGGCCGGCGAGGAGTCGCTGCCGATCAGCTGGAAGCCGGACCAGATCGGCGGCAACACGATCTGCATGGCGATCGCGGCCACGGCGGTGGTCACGATCTGGGCCACGATCATGATCCAGCCGGCGAACCAGCCCACGCTGAAGTTCGAGACCCGGGTCGACCACTGGTAGATCGCGCCCGAGATCGGGTACCGGGCGGCCAGTTCGGAGAAGTTCAGCGCGACCAGGAGCTGGCCCGCGAAGACCAGCGGCCAGGTCCAGAAGAACGCCGGGCCGCCGAACGAGAAGCCGAACGCGAACAGCTGGAAGACCGTGGTCAGGATTGAGACGAACGAGAAGCCGGCCGCGAAGGACGCGTACGACCCGAGCCGGCGGTGCAGCTCCTGGGGATAGCCGAACGTGGCCAGGTCGGCCGCCTCCGGTTCGGAGCCGACGCCTGCCTCCGTGCCTGTCGCCGTGCTGGTCATGTCCCGACCTCCGGGTCGCCCAGATCAATACCTGTCAAGTGACAGAAGTACGCCAGTCGCACTCGATCCCCCCATGTCACCCCCGTAACATCCCCGTTAATCCGCCCCGCCGCTCAGGCCCCCGGTCGGCTGCCCACCATGATCACGAAGACTCCGTCGGGTGGGGGACGACGAAGTCTTCGTGATCACTCGGGTCGCAGGCCCGCGGAGCCGCGGGTGGGCGGAGGGTTGCTGCCGGTAACATCGCGGTGACCCGTCAGGAGGTGCCTTGAGCGAGCCAGTCAACGCCACGAGCCCGGCGCCGGTGGGGCGGCCCCGATCGGGCGGCCGGCAGCAGCGACCCGGTGGCACGCCCCGCGAGGAGATCCTGGACGCCGCGGCCGAGCTGTTCACCCGCCGGGGCTACGCCGCCACGTCGACCCGCATGATCGCCGAGGCCGTGGGCATCCGGCAGGCCTCGCTGTACTACCACGTGACCAGCAAGGAAGAGCTGCTGGAAGAACTGCTGGCCGAGACCGTGCGCCCGTCCCTGACCTTCGCGGCCGGGCTGGACGCCGCCGGCGCCACACCGGTGGACGCACAGCTGTTCTCGCTGGCCGCCTTCGACGTCGGGGTGCTCTGCGGCGGGCGGTGGAACCTGGGTGCGCTGTACCTGCTGCCCGAGGTCCGCGGCGAGCGGTTCGCCGAGTTCCGGGCCGACCGGGCCGCCCTGCGGGCCGCGTACACCACGCTAATCAACGAGCTGATCAGCCAGCTCGCCGACGGGCGAGGCCCGGGCACCGTCACCGACCCGGCCGGGGGCTCCGGCGACGGCCTCACCGACCTGGTCTTCGGCCTGGTCGAGAGCGTGATCACGATCCGGTCCGAGCGCGAGCTCACGGACGTCGAGGCGATCGCCCGGCGGGTCGCGGCCGGCTGCCTGCGCCTGGTCGCCGTCCCCGGGCCCCGGATCGCGGAGCTGCTGGCCGACCGCACGGCACTGGCCGCCCCGGCCTGACCGGACCGGGCCTAACCGGACCGGGCCTGACCCGCGGTATATCGGTGGCCGGGCCCGCCGGTCTCGGCCAGGCTGAGCCCATGGACGTCGTCAGTTTCACCGAGGCCGCCGTTTTCGCCGACGCCGTCCGGCCGGTGATCGAGCGCCGGCCGGCCGAGTCGAACATCCTGGCCTCGGTGCTCGACACCACGATCGCCGGCTCGCCGTCCCCGGACGCCCTCTGGCTGCTGATCACGGACGACGACGGCCCGGTGGCGGCGGCCATGCAGACCCCACCGCACAACCTGTTCCTCACCCCGCTGCCGGCCGATCGCCGGGCCGAGGCGGCCGACCTGATCGCCACCCGGCTGCTGCTCAGCCCCCATCACCTGCCCGGCGTGACGGCGACCACCGACGACGCCACCGCGTTCGCCGCGAGCTGGCGGCGGCGCACCGGCGCCGATCACCGGGTGGGCATGCACGAGCGGCTCTACCGGATCGACGCCGCCCCGCACGAGCCGGCCGGGCCGGGGCGGGCCCGGCAGCTGACCGAGGACGACGTGCCGCTGGTGGCCGGCTGGCTGGAGGCGTACGGGGTCGAGGTCGCGACGTCCCGGTCGGCCGTGCCGGGCGAGCAGATCATCCGTCAGCGGCTGACCCGGGGCTGGTTCCTGATCTGGGACGACGCGGCGGGCGAGCCGGTCAGCCTGGCCGGGCTGAGCCGCCCGCAGAGCGGCGTGGCCCGGATCGGGCCGGTCTACACCCCCGGCCTCAACCGCGGCCGGGGCTACGGCAGCGCCGTCACCGTGGCCGCCACCCGGATGGGCTTCGAGCTCGGCGCGCGGCACTGCGCGCTGTACGCCGACCTGGCCAACCCGACGTCGAACGGGATCTACCAGCGGATCGGCTACCGCCCGGTCAGCGACGCCCTGATGATCGACTTCAGCTGAACCCGCGACGGCTGAACCCGCGTCAGTAGCGGAACCGGCCGACCAGCTCGGTCAGGGCGGCCGACATCCGGGCCAGCTCGGCCGTCGTCCGCTGGGCCTCGCCGACCCCCTGGCTGGTGCCGGCGGCCGAGTCGGCGACCCCGGTGATGTTGGCCGCGATCTCCTCCACCCCGGCGGCGGCGTCACTGACATTGCGGTTGGTCTCGCTGGTGGTGGCGGTCTGCTCCTCGACGGCCGAGGCGATCGTGGTCTGGTACTCGCTGATCCGGCCGATCACCGAGGAGATCCGGCCGATCGCCTCGACCGCGCCGGAGGTGTCGAGCTGGATCGCCTGCACCCGGCGGGCGATGTCCTCGGTCGCCCGGGCCGTCTCCTGGGCCAGCTCCTTGACCTCGGTCGCGACCACGGCGAACCCCTTGCCGGCCTTGCCGGCCCGGGCGGCCTCGATGGTGGCGTTCAGGGCCAGCAGGTTGGTCTGTTCCGCGATCGAGGTGATCGCCTTGACCACGTTGCCGATCTCCACCGACGACTCGCCGAGTTTGCTCACGGTGGTGTTGGTGGCCGCGGCCAGGCCGACCGCCTCGGTGACGACCGCGGCCGCGTCGTGCGCGTTGCGGGCGATCTCCTGGATCGAGCTGCCCATCTCCTCCCCCGCGGCCGACACCGATTCGACGTTGCGCGAGATCTCCTCGGCGGCGACCGACACCGCCTGCGCCTGGGTCGAGGTGTGCTCGGCCGAGGAGGCGATCTGGGTCGACACGCTCGACATCTGCTCCGAGGCCGCGGCCAGCGAGGTGGCCGAGTCGCTGATCGTGCCGACCGTCTCGCGCAGCGACACCATCGCCGCGTCCAGGGCCTGGCCCATCCGGCCGACCTCGTCGCGGCTGGTCAGGCCGGCGCTGCGGGTCAGGTCACCGGCGGCCAGGGCCTCGCAGACGTCCTTCACCCGGTTCAGCGACCGGATGATCCCGCGGGCCACCAACAGGCCCAGCCCGAGCGCCAGCACCACCCCGGCCACCAGCAGCACGATCGCCTGCAGCCGGCTGGAGACGAAGCTCGACTGGGCCGCCGCGGCCGACTTCTTGGCGTCGGCGGCCTCGGCCTCCTGCATGGTCGCGGTGTCGGCGTAGAGCTTGGTCATCAGCGGCGAGGCCGCGGTGTCGCGAGTCTGCTGCCAGCCGGCGATGTCGTGGGTCCGGCCGGCCGGGATCAGCCGCTGGTTGAGGATCTGGGTGTAGGCGGCCCAGTTGTCGCTCACGGCCTTGATCAGGGCGGCCGGGGCCGACGGGTGGCTGGCCCGGTAGGTCTTCATCGCGGCGTCGAAGTCCTGCACGTCCTGGACGATCGCCGACTCGTACTTGGTCCGGTGCTCGTCGTCGGTCGAAATGACCTGGTTCGCGGCGTCCACCCGGGTGGTGAAGATCGCGCCCCGGACCAGCCCGATCGCGGCGACCCCGGCGATGTTCTCCCGGTAGAGGTTCTGGGTGGCGGTGTTGGTGGACTGCAGCGCCCGAATGCCGGTGACCCCGACAATCACGGCCACCAGCAGGGCCACGACCAGGGCCGACACGATCTTCACGTTCACGCTGAGCCCGTCGAGGCGGGCCCGGGCCCCCGGCCCGGACCGACCGGAATCGTTCGTCGTCGCCACCGGTTCGACTCCTCCCGGCCACCCGCAGGCGTGGAGGCCATCTGAGGTGTCGGCGGCCGGGCGGCCGACCTGAAGATCAGTTGTCGGCCAGCACGATGATCTTGTCGTCGGCGCCGAGGGTGAGAATGCCGCGCTTGGACGGGTTGACCACCACTCCGAAGGCCTTGTCCGGATCGCGGGCGGACTCGGCCAGCCGGTAACCGACGGCGATCTCGTCGCGGCGCAGCGCGGCCTCCGAGACCACACCGAAGTTGACCTCGCCGGCCCGCACGTAGTCGCCGGCCGGGCGCAGGTAGAGCTCGTAGCCGCCGGCTGTGAACAGCTCGTCGAAAACAGCGACCAGATGCGGGTTCTCGGCCACCTGGGAGACCACCAGCGAGACCAGGGTGTTGCTCACGATGAAGTCGTCGGGCTCGGCCACGGTGGCCAGGGCCCGGTTCTGGATCTCCAGGATCTCGCTCGTGATCGGCACCTTGCCGGTGTTCTGCTGCAGGTCACGCAGGTAGAGCAGGGCGACGATGGTGCGGGCGTCGGCCATCTCCTGGGTGCGTCCCTCGGTCTCGGACAGCACCAGGATGTGGTCGAAAGTGGCCACCTGGAGCCATTCCAGGGTGTTCCGATCGGTCAGGTCGCCGGCGTGGACGGTCAGCTCCATGTGCCGCAGGTCGCCCACCGCGGCCACGATTGCCGCCGGGTCACCCTCGCCCAGCACCAGGGTGTGGCTGCCCGCGGCCACGTAGGCGTCCAGCTCACGCAGCACGGTCGGCAGCCGCGGGCTGGCCCCGAGCACCAGGGTCCGCTCCGGGGCCGGCGGCTCGATCGGGGCCACCGGCCGGATCTCGGCCCCGCCGGTGACCGCGCTGCCGTCGAGAACGATCAGGTCGTCGTCCTCGCTGATGATCACCGCCTGGTCGCCCGATTCGAACGGCCGGTCGAAGGACGGCGGCAGCAGCATCTCACCGGCCGCGGTCCGCACGCCGATCAGGGTCGAGGTGTCGTAGCCGAACACCGCCTCCCGGAAGGTGCGGCCGGTCAGCTCGGGCTGGGCGGCGACGTAGATCTCGACGCCGGCGAAATCGAGCAGTTCGGTGTAGACCACGGACAGCCCGGACTGTCGGCCGGTCTGCACCAGCAGCCGGCTGACCAGCGGGCCGGCCAGGATCAGGGCCGCGTTCGGGCCGACCACGGTCCGGGCCACCGACTCGGTGCGGACGTCCAGGATCTCGGCCACGACGTGCAGCGGGTGGTCGCCGTTGAGCTTGCTGATCGCCAGCAGGGTCTTCAGCACCATGGTGTCCGACTCGCCCGCGGTCACCCGGGAGCCGTCACCGTGGTGGCCGGGCGCCAGCACGATCACCGCCTTGGACGTCGCCAGCGAGACCAGGCTCAGGTCCTCCAGGGCCATCGCGCTGCCCCGCCGGGTGACCACCCGCAGCCGGTGCCCGGCCATCGCCGCGGCGATCTCGGCGTCCATCTCGACCTTGTCGCGATCGGCCAGGATCACCACGCAGGCGTGCCGCTGGTTGCGGTTGGCCTCGGCCAGTTCCGACAGCAGGGTGAAGATCTTCGGATCCCAGCCCAGGATCACCGTGTGGCCGCGCTCGACCACCGAGCTCTTGCCCCGGCGAAGGTTGTCGAGCATCTCGCCGAACCCCTGGTTCAACACGCCGATCAGGGCCGACAGCACGAAGATGCCACCGATCGTGACCACCAGCATGACGGCCAGGAACGGCCGGCTGATCGGGTCGCCGCCGATCGCCCCGGCGTCCAGCGAGTGCATCAGCGACTTCCAGACGACGAGCCCGAAGGAGTCGTTATGGCCGTCGTCCTGCACCCCGAACACGACCGTCGCCAGGGCCGCGAGAACAACCAGTACCAGCGTGATCACGGCGAGCAACAAGATCTGCGCACCGATCCCCCGGGCCATCAGGTTGTCGAAACGGTAGCGCAGTCGATCTTTCAAGCTCATCCCTGGAACGTAGCCGATCGACCGGGCGGGCCCGGGCCGATCAGCCCCGGTCCGCCCAGGTCAGCCCAGGTCAGCCCAGGTCAGCCCCGGTCAGCCCCGGTCAGCCCACCTCGGGTCAGCCGAGAGCGGTGGCCAGGTCGGTGCTCTTCAGCGCGTCGAGGATCCGCTGGCGGACCTTGGGACAATGCGAGGTCGTGATGGCGTCCAGTTCGGAGGTTTGGCTGAAGGCCAGGTCCTTGTCGTTCGCCTGCCAGGCCTTGAAGTCGCTGCTGACCCGGGCCCGGGCCTGCGCCGACGAACTGGCGTCGGCGGCCATCTGGTGCTCGTGGTCGAGGAAGACGCACAACTGGTCGGGGATGCTGCCGGCCTGCGCCGCCTCGGCCGAGTCGGTCGCCTTCGGATCGGCCGACGGCGTCGCCGCGGCCGTCGTCGAACCGGTGGCACCGGCCGTCGCTCCGGTCGCGCCCGCCGGGGCGGGCGTCGGGTCGGTGCTGCTCGTGCTGCCACCACAGGCGGTCAGGGTCAGGAGCAGGCCGGCCACCAGCCCGGCGCTCGTCGTCCACTTCGTCACTGGGTTCATCCATCCCTCGGGTCCGGACCGGACAAACTACCTCGCCCGGCCACTGACGGGTTTTTGAGGGACTTCAGGGGCCGATAAATCCCTTTCGGCGTTTACGCTCGAGAGCACCTCCGTTCCTTTCACCGCCGAGAGAGACGTGATCCGGATGAGTGCGCAGACTCACACCCCCTTCAGCACCGCCACGGGCTGGCTCAGCCCCGACGACTGCCGGCTCGACGACCTGATCGCCCTGGTCGAGTCGCCTACGACGGCCGAGGACCATCCGACCGCCGAGCGGATCGAGCAGAACATCCCGATCTACGGACGCCGCGCCTACTGGCGGGCGGGGACGCCCGAGGGCCGCCGCGAGGTCCAGGCCGAACTGGCCCGGGCCCTGCTCGAGGGGCCCGGGATCGTCGTCTTCAAGGGGGCCTACCGGGATCCGGCCGTGATCGACCGGGCCACCGACGCCTTCACCGAACTGCTCGAGCAACAGAAGGCGACCGGGGTGACCGTCGGCGACCACTTCGCCGCCCCCGGCGCCAACGACCGGCTCTGGGGCGCCCTGGAGAAGCTCGCGCTCGGCCATCCGGAGGTGTTCGCCGACTACTACGCCAACGACGTCATCGATCTGGTCTCGGTGGCCTGGCTCGGGCCGAACTACCAGGTCGTCTCCGACCTGAACGTGGTCAACCCCGGGGGTGCGGCCCAGACCGGGCACCGCGACTACCACCTGGGCTTCATGTCGCTGGACGCCGCCGCCCGGTACCCGGCCCAGGTCCACCGGCTGTCGCCGCTGATGACCCTGCAGGGGGCGATCGCGCACTGTGACATGCCGGTGCGGACCGGGCCGACCATGTACCTGCCGCACTCGCAGAAGTACCTGCCCGGATACCTGGCCACCGGCCTGCCCGAGTTCCAAGAGTACTTCCGCCGGCACCGGGTTCAGCTGCCGCTGGAGAAGGGGGACGCGGCGTTCTTCAATCCGGCTCTGTTCCACGCGGCCGGCACCAACCGGACCGCCGACGTCCGCCGGATGGCGAACCTGCTGCAGGTGTCGTCGGCGTTCGGCCGGGCCCTGGGCTCGGTGAACCGGCCCGCCGTCTGCGCGGCGCTCTACCCGACCCTGCTGGCCCGCCGCCAGGCCGGGATCAGCAGCCGGTCCCTGGCCAACATCGTCGCCGCCGCGGCCGAGGGGTACGCCTTCCCGACCAACCTGGACCGCGACCCCCCGGTCGGCGGGCTCAGCCCCCGGACCCAGGCCGAACTGCTGGCCCAGGCCCTGGCCGAGAGCTGGGAGGCCGCCACCTTCGACGCCGCTCTGCGGGCCCACACCGCCCGCCGGCAGAGCGGCCCCGCGTGAGGCTGCGGGTCGGGGTGATCGGCGCCGGCATCATGGGCGCCGATCACGTGCTCACCCTGGACCGGTTCGTCTCCGGAGCCGGCGTGCAGGCGGTCGCCGACGTGGACCTGGGCCGGGCCCGCCAGGCCGTGGCCGCCGTGCGCGACCGCGGTCCGGCCGAGCCCACCGCGACCGACGACCCGCTCGCCCTGATCGCCGATCCGGCGGTCGACGCGGTGCTGATCGCCTCGCACGACTCGACCCACGTCGAGTTCGTCCGGGCCGCGGTCGCGGCGGGCAAGCCGGTGCTGTGCGAGAAGCCGCTGGCCCCGACCCTGGCCGAGGCGCTGGCCCTGCGGGCTGACGTCGGCGATCGCGGCGCCCTGGTCTCGCTCGGCTTCATGCGGCGGTTCGACCCCGGCTACGCCCGGCTGCGGGCGGCGATCGAGGCCCGGGAGTTCGGCCGCACCCTGCTGCTGCACTGCGTCAGCCGGGGCGTGAGCGCCGCCCCGGGCAGCACCAGCGAGCTGGCCGTGACCGGCTCGGCCGTGCACGAGTTCGACGTCGTGCCGTGGCTTCTCGGGGCCCCGGTGGTCGAGGTGAGCTGGTCGGCGCCGCTGTCCAGCTCACGGGTCGCGGACGGCGTCCAGGATCCCCAGCTCATCCTGCTGCGGACCGCGGACGGCGCGCTGAGCAGCTGCGAGACCTTCCTCAACGCCGGGTACGGCTACGACATCCGGTGCGAGGTGGTGGGCGAGAGCGGGGCGGTGAGCCTGGTCGAGCCGGTCACCGCGGTCAGCGACCGGGCCGGGGCCCGCCGCAGCGGGTACGCGGCCGACTGGCGGCCGCGGTTCGCCGACGCCTACCGGCTGGAGCTGCAGGCCTGGGTGGACCGGATCCGGCTCGGCCCGCGACCGGGCCCGACCTCGCCCCTGGCCGGGCTGGACGACGGGGTCCGGGCCGGTGCGGTCGCCGAGGCCGTGATCGAGTCGATGCACGCCGAGGGCCGGTTCACCAAGGTCGTCCCCACCCCGGACCGGGAGCCCACCTGATGCCCTTCCCGACCGCCCTGCCGACCAGTCGGGTGCCCGACTCCCAGGACGCACCGCCGCTGCGCTGGGGAGTGATCGGCACCGGCTGGATCGCCGAGCGATTCGTCGACGCGCTGCACCGGCACACCCACCAGCAGGTGGTCGCGGTCGGCTCCCGCACCCCCGGGACGGCGACCCGGTTCGCCGAGCGCCTGGGCCTGCCCACCGCGCACGGCAGCTACTCCGCCCTGGTCGAGGATCCGCAGGTGGACGTCGTGTACGTGGCCACGCCGCACCCGGCGCACCACCCGCTCGCCCTGCTCGCCCTGCGGGCCGGCAAGCACACCCTGGTCGAGAAACCGTTGGCACTGAACGCGGCTCAGGCCCGGGAGATCGCCGACGAGGCCCACCGCGGCGGCCTGTTCTGCATGGAGGCGATGTGGAGCTTCTTCCTGCCCCGGTTCGACGTCGTCCGCCAGGTGCTCGACGCCGGCCTGCTCGGCGAGCGGAAGGCGGTGATCGCCGATCACGGTGAGCACTTCGGGCCCGAGCACCGGATCATGCGCGCCGACCTGGCCGGTGGACCGCTGCTCGACCTCGGCTTCTACCCGGTGGCCCTGGCCCTGGCCGTGCTCGGCCAACCGATCACGGTGACCGCAATCGGTTCGCCCGCGCCGGGCTCCGGGGTGAACGGCCAGACGGCCGTGCTGCTGGGCCACGACCAGGGCCGGCAGTCGGCGCTGCACTGCACGATCCTGGCCGACACCCCGACCGGGGCCACGATCGCCGGGACCGAGGGAACCCTGACCCTGCCCGGGCCGTTCTTCAGCCCGGGTGACGTCGTGCTCAGCCCGGCCGGGTCGCAGTCCGCCCCCCTCACCCGGACCGAACCCCTGATCGGCCATCAGGGGCTGCACTACCAGGCGGCCGAGGTGGCCCGCCTGATCGCGGCCGGCCGGGTCGGGTCCGACCGCCGGCCACTGGCCGACTCGATCGCCACCCTGACCGTGATCGACGAGATCCGGCGCCAGATCGGTGTCATCTTCGAAGCAGAAACCCTCGAGCCGCTGGAACCGCAACGTTCGACCTGACCAAGGAGCGCCCGCGATGACCACCGCCGTCCCCTCGATCACCCTGAACAACGGTGTCGGCATCCCCCAACTCGGTCTGGGCACGGCCCGCAACAGCGACGAGGAGATCCGCCGGATCGTCGTGACCGCCCTCGAGCTCGGCTACCGCATGATCGACACCGCCGCCAAGTACGAGAACGAGGCCGGCGTGGGCAAGGGCCTGGCCGACGCCGGCCTCGACCGCGACGAGGTGTTCGTGACCACCAAACTGCGCGGCCGCGAACAGGGTTTCGCCAACACCCGGGTGGCCCTGGAGTCGAGCCTGCGCCGCCTCGGGCTCGACCACGTCGACCTGTACCTGATCCACTGGCCGCTGCCCCGGCTGAACCAGTACGTCGAGAGCTGGCTCGCCATGGAGCAACTCGTGATCGAGGGCAAGACGCGGGCGATCGGCGTCTCCAATTTTCTGCCCGGGCACCTCGACCGGCTGGCGGCCGAGTCGTCGACCGTGCCGGCGGTCAACCAGATCGAGGTGCACCCGCGGCTGCCGCAGACGGCCCAGATCGCGGACGACGCGGCCCGGGGCATCGTCACCCAGTCCTGGTCGCCGCTGGCCAACGGCGACCTGCTCCGGCACCCGGCACTGCTGGCCGTCGCCGAGCGGCACGGCCGGTCGCCGGCCCAGATCGTGCTGGCCTGGCACCTCCGGCAAGGGCTGGTCACTTTTCCGAAAGCCTCGCACGAAAGCCGGTTACGGCAGAACCTGGACGTGTTCGACTTCGAGCTCAGCCCGGAGGATCTGGCCGCGATCGCCACCCTGGACACCGGCACCCGGTCGAGCGGGCAGGACCCGCGGACCCACGAGGAGTTCTGACCGGGAAACGGGCGAGCGGGACATCTCGAAATGCCGTTCGGCTCAGAGATACGTAGGTTCTCTACCGAGAGGGACCCACCCCGGGTTCCGGTTCGTAGGGAGTCATCAGATGTCGATCATCGCCTGGATCATCCTCGGCGCGCTGGCTGGAATCATCGCTGAGAAGCTGACCGGCTCGCGCACCGGGCTCATCCTCGCCACCGTGGTCGGCATCGTCGGCGCCCTGCTCGGAGGCTTCCTGGCCAAGGCCCTCTTCGGCGTCGACTCGCTGGACAACTTCTTCGACATCAGCACCTGGCTGACCGCCATCGTCGGTGCTGTGGTGCTGCTCCTGATCCTGCGCGTGGTCACCGATCGCCGCGCCATCTGACCTGCGGTGACCCGAGAATGACCCTCAAGAGGTGGTGCCCGGCGACGCCGGGTGCCACCTCTTGCGCGTGACAGGACGAACAGCGCCCCGATCCTGGTTGTGCCGGCAGGAAAGAAGCAGCTCATGGCTCGACTCACCGATCGACACCTCTCCGCACTGCTCAAGGCCCGCACCGGGCTGGCCTCGTTCATCCAGCTCAGCGAGCGAGAGGCCCGCAGCGCCGGAACGACCCACGCCCAGCACCACGTGATGCTGGCGCTGGCGAACCCCGAGACCGAGGCCGACCCGACGGTGAAGGACATCGCCGGTGCGCTCGGCGTGGCCAGCCCGAGTGCGGTCGAACTGATCGCCCGGATGGTGGCCGCCGGCCTGCTCGACCGGCGGGCCGACCCGAACGACGGCCGGGTGACCCGGCTGCACCTGACCCGGGTGGGGCGAAACCTCATGCACCAGCTCAGCGAAGGCCATCGTTCCCGGTTGCTGGCCCTGCACCGGACCGGCCTGGATCTGCTGGCCGACTGACCGCCGACTTGCGCTGCCCTCACCAGACCGGGGGCTCGGCCGGGGTAAGCGCCGGGTCGTCGATCGAGTAGGTCGCGATCGGCCCCGGGGCGGTGTGCGGACCTTCGAAGCGAACCGTCACCCGGCCCAGGCCCGCGCCCTGGACCCAGCCCGGCCCCCGTTCGGCGTGCTCGACGTCCTGCCCCGGCGTCCAGACCCGTCGGCCGGCCACCACCACCGGGATCTCCTCCCCCGGGGCGGTCAGGTCACCGGCCGGGCCGGCCGGACCGGCCATCGTCGCCGGCCCGACGTCCCTCGCTGCGGGCTCGACGTCCCCGGCTCCCGGCTCGACGGGCCCGGCCGGCGGCTCGAGGTCTCCTGGCTCGATCTTCTTCGCGCCCGGCTCGACCTCATCGGTCACCGACGCGTTCGCGACCGCCTCGGCCTCGACGAGAGCCGCCCGGGCCTCCAGGTCGGCGAGCAGGTCCTGCTGGGCGTAGTCGGTCAGCCCCGAGACACCGACGCCGAGCAGCCGGATCCCGTTGCTGGTGTCGATCGCGGACAGCAGGTGCCGCACCCCGGCCAGGATCTTGACCGCCGAATCGGTGGGCTGGTCCAGCGTGATCGACCGGGTGATCGTGCTGAAGTCGTAGCTGCGGATCTTCAGCGTGATGGTGCGCCCGGAGGTGTCGTCCTGGGCCAGCCGGCCGATCACCCGGTCGATCAGGCGGCGGGCGTGGTCGAGCAGCTCCCGGGGGTCGGTGAGGTCGGTCGGGAAGGTGGTCTCGGCCGACACCGACTTGGCGTCGCGGTCGGGTTCGAGCTCGCGGTCGTCGATGCCCTGGGCGTGCTGATGCACCGACAGGCCGTGAGCCTGCCCGAGGATGTCGATCAGGTCGGACCGGGGGGCGGCGGCCACCTCGCCGACGGTGTGCAGCCCGTGCCGGTGCAACCGTTCCTGGGTGGCCGGGCCGACCCCGGGCAGCCGGCGGATCGGCATCGGGGCCAGGGTGCTGAGCTCGTCGCCGGGGGCGATCACGGTCAGCCCGTTCGGCTTGTTCAGCTCCGACCCGATCTTGGAGACCAGCTTGCTGGTGCCGACCCCGAGCGACGCCGTCAGCCCGGTGACCTCGACCACCCGGGCCCGCAGGGCCTCGGCCAGTTCGGTGACCGCCGGGACGTCGATCAGCGGGTGGGTCGGCGTCAGGTCGACGTAGGCCTCGTCGACCGACACCTGCTCGACCAGCGGGGACAGTTCGGCCAGCAGGCCCATCACCACCCGGGAGGCATCCCGGTAGGCGGGGAACCGCGGCGCCAGGTAGGCGGCGTTGGGGCAGCGCCGCCGGGCCTCGCCGATCGGCATCGCCGAGCCGACCCCGAACTTGCGGGCCTCGTAGGACGCCGTGGACACCACGCCCCGCCGGCCGGTGCCCCCGACCACCACCGGCTTGCCCCGCAACGAGGGCTTGTGCAACTGCTCGACCGCGGAGAAGAACGCATCCAGATCCAGGTGCAGGATCACCGGACGAGTTCGCATCCCACCTTTCTACCGGCTGGGTGCGACAGTCCGGGTGATCAGGGCACCTCTCAGGTCAAGGCGGGCTGGACCGGGTAGGTGCGCTCGCTCCAGGACGAGCCGTCGAACCAGCGCAGCTGCTGGTCGTTGCCCGGGTCCTGATACCAGCCGGCCTCGGGCACGGCCGAGTGCGGGCCGTCGACGAATTCGAGCTGGCGGGCCAGGCGGACCTCCCGGCGGGAGGGGTGGGCCGGGGCGGGGCGGACGACTGGTTCCATCAGGGGCTCCAACGAGTTCAGGCTTTCCATTGTGGTGACCGGTTCCATCGAGATCGAGATCGAGAGGGCTTCTTCGGTGCCGTCCTGGCTGGACAGCGCGGTGGAGATCAGCTCGCCGGCCACCGGTTCGGTGCTCTCGCCGTCCCGCATCCGCGGTGGGGTCGCGCTCCAGGCCTTCATGCCCTGCACGACCTCGGCGTAGAACCCGTCCACGGCGTTCAGCACGCTGTCGATGAACCCGCCCCGGCCGCGACCCCGGCGAGCCCCCAGCGGCTGATCGAGGGCGATCCGGAAGCCGCGCAGCTCCTTGTTCGGGTCGGCGACGAGCACGGTCGGGTCCTCCCGGACGACCCGCAGCAGGTCGGCGGTTCCGGCGCCGCGGGAGTAGGCGGCGAAGGCCTCGATCCGGGTCGACTCGGGGGCGGCCCGCAGCTGGCGGACCACCCAGTTGACCCGGGTCGTGGCCCGGCCGTCGCGCGGCGCCTCGACGTCCACGTGGCAGGTGACCTTGTTGGCCCGCAGGTCGGCGGTGACGACGATGGGCCCGATGGCGTCCGGGATCCGGATCGTGCCGACCAGCCGGCCCGAGCTGGTCAGCGAGTCCCGCAGCGCCTCGGTGCGCAGCGCCGGGTCGGTGGTCTCCCGGCGGGACAGCAGCGGGACGACGTCGGTGCCGAGCCGCCGGCCCAGGCGCAGGCTGGCGTACCGCAGCAGGGCGTCGAACCGGCCGGTGACCTCGAGCAGACCGTCGTCGCCGGCCCGCAGGGTTCCGGCCGTGACCGACTCCCGGATGCCGACCCAGGCGGCGCCCATGTCCTCGAACTCCAGCGCCCCCGAGCGCGGATGCTCCAGGTAGCGGATCAGCTCGCCCAGGATCCAGGCCTGGTCGGGGTCGGCCACCCCGCGGTGTTCCTTCTGCATCACGGCCTCGGCCAGCAGCTGGCTCCAGGAGCAGTGATGCAGGGCGACGCTGCGCAGCTTGCGCTTGTCGACGACCACCGGGTGCTGACCGGCGAACGACGGGATCTCGTTGCTGATGGTGAGCACCGCATCGAACCCCTGGGCCTTGGCGACGTCCAGGTAGGTCTCCAGCTGGGTGACGTCGAGCCGGTTGCTGCCGGTCTTCACCTCGACCAGCGCCGTCCAGGTGCGCTGCCCCCGGCGGACCCGGATCAGGCCGTCGGGGTAGCACTTCTTGCCGGCGGCGGCGAACGGCACCTCGATGAAGGTCTCGACCGTTCCGGCCGGGGCTCCCAGCGGCACGGTCACGGCCTTGCCGAACTCGCGGACAGCGCTGAGCACGGCCAACAGGGCCGAGGTGGCCCGGCGCTCCTGCTCGTCGGCGCCGTTGATTCCGGACGTCGGAATCAGGCGGGCCTGGTGCCAGCTGTCCTCGGTCACGCAACCCCCTGCGATGGCGGCAGAACCCACCCGGCGTGGGTCCGACGTCAGGATCGTAGGCAGCTGAGCCGATCTGTCCGTACGTTTCCGGTTACGCTCCGTCGTTTACCCGAGCCCCTCCCCGGTGAACGGGCCAACCTCAGTGCAGCGGGCGGGTCGGCCACAGCGGCTCGGTCGCGATCTCCTCGGCCGCCCGCAGCACCCGCAGGATGTTCCGCCCGGTGAGCGCTTCGAGGTCGGCCCGGGACCAGCCGCGGCCGGCCAGTTCGCCCAGCAGTCGCGGGTATCCGGACACGTCAGCGAGCTGAGCGGGCTGCACGTCGACGCCGTCGTAGTCGCCGCCGAGGCCGATGTGGTCGATCCCGGCGACCTCGCGGGCGTGCTCGACATGATCAGCCACCTGCGCCAATGTGACCTCCGGGCGCGGGTGCTCGGCCAGCCACCGGCCGAAATCGCCGCCCGGATCGTCCGGCCCGGCCTCGCTCCCGGCGGCGGAACGGGTCTCCTGGGCGACCGTTTCGGCGCTCTCGCCCGGCTGCGGGGCCCGGGCCCAGTTCCACAGATCGGTGGGCCGGCCCAGGCGGTCCAGCTCGACCTCGCGCTCCTTGTACCAGCCGGCGACCGCCTCGGAGATGAACATCGGGACGAACGTCAGCTGCAGGACGCCGCCGTTGGCCGGCAACAGCTGGAGGACGTCGTCGGCCACGTTGCGCGGGTGGTCGGACAGCGCCCGGCACGAGGAATGGCTGAAGATCACCGGGGCGGTGGACACCTCGAGCGCGGCCCGCTGGGTGGTGGCGGCCACGTGCGACAGGTCGACCAGCACGCCGGTGCGGTTGAGCTCGGCGACCACGGCCCGGCCGACCTGGTTGAGGCCGCCGACCCGGGGCTCGTCGGTGGCCGAATCGGCCCAGGGCGTGTTGTCGTTGTGGGTCAGGGTGACCGAGCGCACCCCGAGCCGGGCGAAAGCGCGCAGCACGCCGAGCGAACTGGCCAGGCTGTGGCCGCCCTCGATGCCCAGCAGCGAGGCGATCCGGCCGGCCGCGACGGCCCGCTCGACGTCGTCGGCGGTGTAGGCCAGGGACAGATCCTGCGGGTAACGGGCCACCATCCGGTACACCACGTCGACCTGTTCGAGGGTGGCCACCACGGCATCGGGCTCGGTCAAGGACGACGGGACGAACACCGACCAGACCTGGGCCCCGACCCCACCGGCACGCAACCGCGGGATGTCGGTGTGCAGCCCGGGATAATCGGTGTCGAGCCCTTCGACGCTGTAGCCGGCCCGCTCACGCAGGGCACTGGGCAGATCGTTGTGGGTGTCGACGATCGGCATCGCCGTGAGCACGGCCGCCACCAGTTCGACGTGGCTCGTCTCCGTCGGACCCGTCCCTGCCGTGTTGCTCATCCGCCCACTCCCTGCCGATCCCGAAGGCGACCGTCCGGTCACCGTCCCGGCCACGGTATCCAGGCCCGGTGGCGGCGCCGTCCTCCGGGTGCGAGCCGGCCGGGCCCGGCTGACCGGTTCGACACCGGCCGGGGAAGATCTGACCCACGGGACGGACCGGTCCTTCCCCGATCCCCGTCCGGCCCCGGTTCTGCGGAACCGCGGACGCCTCATCAGGGGTGGTCCGGGGCGAGGCGGTACGCCGGGATGGGGCCGGGGGGAACGGGGCAGGCGATCGACACACTCTGACCTCGGCGAACCCCCGAACCCTGGTCAGCGTCCCCCGTACGGGACATCGATCGTGCCTGCCCCGAACCCGGCTGTGGCCCCGTGCACTCGGTTGCGACCAGACAGAGCACTGGTCATACCCCCCTGATACGCACCAATCGCTCTTTTCTCCGATCGGACTTCTGCGGCACTCAGCCCGCGGAGGCGAAGGCCATCGCCTCGGGGTGCCCGAACAGGCCCGGCAGGCCGCCGGAGTGCAGGAAGACCGTCCGCTGGCCGGGGCTGACCGTGCCCTCGGCGACCGCGGCCCGCAGCCCGGCGAGCGCCCGGCCGGTGTAGATCGGATCGAGCACCAGACCTTCGGTGCGGGCCGCCGTACGCAACGCCCAGCGGACGTCGTCCGTCAGCTGTGAGTAGCCGGCCCCCACCTGATCGAGCCGGATCCGCAAGCCGTCCGGATCCAGCCTCGCCCCACCCGCATCCGCCTGACCCTGCTGATCCACAAGACCCGGGGCAGCAGCACCGCGCTGGTCCGGGCCGCGCTGGTCGGCGCCGGTGAGGCCGTCGACCAGGGCCGCGACCCGGGCCGCGGGATCGGGAACCGCTCCCACGTGGACGCCGACCACCCGGTTCGCGCCGAGCTGATGGACCAGACCGGCCATCGTGCCGCCCGACCCGAGCGCCACCACCACCTGAGCCAGACCTCCGGCCTGGTGGGACAGTTCGCGCCCGCAGTCGGCGTAGCCGCGGGCCCCGACCGGGCTCGATCCGCCGAACGGGATCACCTCGGCGACCTGGCCCCGCTCGGCCAGCTCGTGCGCGACGGCCTCGGCCCGCTGCTGCAGCGCGACGTCGTCGAGCGCGCCGGCCCAGATGACGGTGGCTCCGAAAAGGCCGTCCAGGGCGAGGTTGCCGGTGGCGGCCAGGCCGGGCGCGGGCGGCTCACCGGCCAGCACCAGGACGACGTCGAGGCCGAGCCGGGCGCCGGCGGCCGCGGTGAGCCGGGCATGGTTGCTCTGCCCGGCCCCGGTGGTGATCAGTGTCGTGGCCGACCGGGCCAGGGCGGCGGCGCAGGTGTACTGCAGCTTGCGGACCTTGTTGCCACCGCCACCGAGGCCGATCAGGTCGTCGCGCTTGACCCACAGATCGTCGGGCCGCAGCCCGAGGGCAACGCTCAGCCGAGGAGCCGGCTCCAGCGGGGTCGGCCACGAGCCCAGCGACACGGCACCGTCGACCACGCGCTCATCGACCACACGCGGCTCGCCCGCGCGCTCCTCGGCCGGGCGGAGGTCGGCGTCCTTCTCTTGGGTCATGAGCTCCAGCCTCTCAGGTGAACCCGACCCCGGCCTCAGGCCGACCAACCCGGCGAGCGGCCGAGCGCCAGCAGGATCCGGTCCAGAGCTGATTCGGATGGGCCGGCGGAACGGCCCGGACCGCCGAGAGCCGCAGGCTCGCCCCCGAGCCCCGGTTTGAAGGCAGCATTCGGCAGCAGCCTTCGCGGGCCGTCGGGCACCAGTTCGGCGATGCGGACGGCGGCCGGGGCCAGGTCGTCGGGCAGGACGTAGCGCTGCCCCAGTGACCGGGCGACGTCCCAGCCGTGCACGACGTAGTCGATGAAGTGGAAGCCGATCGCCTGCTCGGCCGGGAAATCGGCCTCCGCGTTGATCTCGGGCAGGGCGAACCGGCGCTGCAACACGTCTTCGGCGGCGAAGGCGGACAGCACCGCGGCGGCGGCCTGGTCGTAGGCCTCGACCAGACCGGGCCGGCCCGGGGCGCTCCAGCGCGGATCGGCCGCCCAGTGAACCGGATCGGCCCCGAGCCCGAGAGCAGCCGCGCGGAAGCCTCGATGCTGAACCGTCATGTGAGCCAGCAGATCGCCCAGGGACCACCGCTCGCAGGGGGTGGGGCGGGCCAGATCGCCGGGCCGGATCTGGGCCACGGCGGCCCGGCCGGCCTCGACCGCACGTCGGTCCAGCTCTCGGACATCCCGCAATTCGATAGGCATGAAAAGATCATAAGCACTCGCACATCATGTGTCCACGCGTATCCTCGAGCCATGCGCACCCGGCCCGGCCCGACGGCAGCCCGGCGCGATCTGGCCGCCATGATCGAGCCGATCCGCCAAGAACTGCTGCGCACCGAGGTGGAGGTGCTCGAGCGGCACGGCCTCACGATGTGGGCCTACGTGGTGCTGCTGAACCTCACGCTTGATCCGATCCGCACCCAGGCCGCCCTCGCCGACGCGATCCGGGCCGACCGCACCCGGATCATCGACGTCCTCGACGATCTGCAGGACCGGGGCCTGATCGACCGCCGTCCGGACCCGGCCGACCGCCGGGCCCGGCTGCTCTCCCTCACCACCGAGGGCCGGGCCCTGCGCGACACCGCCCAGGCCGCGATCCAGGCCCGGGAGGAGCGGCTGCTCGCGGTGCTGGAGCCGGCCGCCCGGGCCGGCTTCCTCGACGCGCTGCACCGACTTTCGCAGGCGCCGGCCCGATCACTGCTGGCCGAACTGCCCCTGCCGAGCTCCGTGCAGATCAGGGCAGCTCCTCCCGCCGGATGATCCGGTAGTCGGCGCCGGCCACGCCGGGCCCGAGCACCACGGCGTAGCGGTGCCCCAGCACCCAGCCGCCGTCGTAGCCGTCGAAGATGTCGTCCGCGCCGGCCCGGTAACCGGCCCGGAACTGGGCCCGGGCGTCGTTCTTCCCGGCCCCGGGCAGGCCCACCGCGGCCTGCTGCTCGCGCCCCGCGGCCAGGCCCGCGGCTCGTCCGGCCTTCAGGCCGCCGGCGTAGTCCCGATCGGGGTGCGGGGCGCTCGCCCGGCCCAGCCCGAAGGCCCCCGCCAGCCCCGCCACCAGCAGCACCACTGCCCCGGCCGGCCGGTGAACGCGCATCTTCGCCATCCCTGCAGGCTAAGCCTCGGTGTCGTCCGGGATGTCCGTGGTGGTGATCGGCTCGATCTCGGCCAGCGCGGTGTCGAGCTGGGCGATGCCGTCGGTGAAGGCCTGCGAGACCGCAGCCGGCGAGTTGGCGGCCAGCGCGATGACCGCTTGGGTGAGGGCACTGAGCTGGGCCGAGACCGCGGCGTCGCGCCGGGCCGTGGCCTTGGTCAGGGCGGCCAGTTCCTGCTCGGTGCGACGGGCCAGGGTGGGATAGCGGACCATCAGCCCGTAGGTGACCTCCTGGCCGGCCTTGTAGCTGGACCCCCAGATCTTGGCGTCGGTGGCGGTCAGCTTGATCTTGTCGCCCCACTGCATGTCGTCGTCCTCCAGGTTTTTTCGGGCCTGGGCGACCTGCGCCCGGGTGCCGTTGATCTCGAAGTGCATGGAGTCGATGGGAGCGCTGACGTAGTCGTTGCCCCAGCGAAAAATCTTGTGCCCCTGGTCGTCCACGATGTCGGCCAGGATCCGCCGGACCGCGGCGACCTCGGCCGACGAGAACGTGCCCTTGACCCCGCGCGGATGCTTGGTCGCGTTGAGGTCCCAGGCGGTGGCGCTGGCGTGGTTGCTGATGGTGGACGTCGAGTCGCGCACCTTGCGAACGGCGTACGACCAGTCGTCCCGGACCTTGCCCGCGATCGACTCGACCTCGGCGTCGTACCGGGTGATCAGGTACTTGGCGACGTAGGCCACGTCGGCGCCGGCCGCCGCGAACCGGCCCCCGGCGGCCGTGAACCAGGTCAGCTGGGACGGGCTCAGCACCGGCCAGCCGTTCTGGGAGTGCTCGGTCATCTGGTCTCCTACCTCACCGCTGTTCGACGGTCCGTCGCCAAGAATGTCCCACTCGCCGGAAAACGGCATCATTGGGTACGGCCAGAACAGCGGTCAGAACTGCGGCCGGGCGCGAAAACGGCCCCTCACCTGGTCAGATCTCCAGATGAGAGGCCGTCGTACGCTGTCGGGCTGACAGGATTTGAACCTGCGACCCCCTGACCCCCAGTCAGGTGCGCTACCAAGCTGCGCTACAGCCCGCCACGGCTCGAAAGGTTACACCACCGCGACCGCCGCCCTTACTCGGTCAGGGACGGCTCGTCCGGGGCCGACAGGCTGAGAACGGCGCCGACCACCACCGGTGAGGCACTGATCTTCGCCTCCAGCGCCCGCAACCGGACGGCCAGGTGGGACTCGACGTCGTCACCGCTCAGGTCGACGTCACCGACGATCGACACCATCCTGGGCCCGATGATCTCCAGCCGGAGGTAGGTCACCCGGGCCACCTCGGGCATGTCCAGCAGGGCCCGGATGGTCGCCGCCCGCACCCGCGGGTCGGCCTCCTGACCGATCAGGAACCGGCGGTTGCGGTTGATCAGCACGGTCGCGACCACGCCGAGCAGCAGGCCGACCAGGATCGAGCAGACCGCGTCGGCCACCGACGAACCGGTCCACTGGTGCAGGCCGAGCCCGGCGCCGGCGATGATCAGGCCGGCCAGCGCGGCCGAGTCCTCGGCGAACACCGCCCGCAGGGTCGGGTCGGAGGTGGCCAGCACGTGCTCGATCAGGTCGCGCTGCATGGAGGCGGCCTCGGGCCTGGCCTGGCGCACCGACTGCAGGAACGAGATCCCTTCCAGGCAGAACGACACCGCCAGCACGATGTAGCCGATCAGGAAGTCGCTGGCCGGCTCGGGGTGGATCAGCTCCTGGACGCCGTGCGTGACCGAGACCGCCGCGCCGGCGACGAACAGGCCGAGCGCGGCGAACAACGACCAGACGTAGGCCTCGCGACCGAAGCCGTGCGGATGGGTCGGTTCCGGCGGACGCCGCGAGCGCCGGTTGGCCACCACCAGGAACACCTCGTTGCCGGCGTCGGCCCAGGAGTGGGCCGCCTCGGCCACCAGGGAGGCCGAGCCGGTCAGGCCGGCCGCGACCGTCTTGGCCATCGCGATCAGCAGATTGGCGGCGAACGCCACCGCCACCGTGAGCGTGCTCTCCGAGTCGTCGCCGGGAGTCAGCGCACTCTGCAGCAGCGGGTAGGTCACGACGTCGGCATGGCGGGGCGAGGCCGGCCCGGCCGGCTCCTGGGCCTGGTCGAGCTCGGGCGCGTCGGGTTCACCAGGCATGGTGCAGTCCTAGCACAGCGATGTCACCGGTCGACGTCATGTGGTGGCGTACCCGCTGACCTGGTCGAGCTGCTGGAGCAGGTCGTGGGCGGCCAGCTCGACCGCCTTGTGCCGCCACTGCGAGGCCCGGTAGACGCAGGCGATCAGCCCGGACCGGTGCACCCGGCGGAAGTCGCCGCAGACGAACCCGTACCGGGCCTTGGTCTCGTCGGCCGCGTCCACGGTCAGCCCGAGGTGCCACCGGGCGTAGTCCGGCCAGGAGTGCGACCGCAGGTACACGTTCTGGGCTTCGGCATCGGGCTGGACCTGACCCCAGTCGCTGTCCAGCACGTACTGCCGGGCCTGGATCAGCTGCCGGGTATGGGCCACCGCCGGCTCGTTCAGCTCGTACGACGTCATGACGGCATTCTGGCCACGATGCGGCCGGCCCACCTCTCGGCCGACTCCCCCCGGCGTCACAAGGTGGTGATCAGACCGCCGTCCACGGTGAACGAGGAGCCGGTCACGTTGCCCGAGCGGGGGCTGGCCAGCAGCACGACCAGGTCGGCCACCTCGCGCGGCTGGGTGAACCGCCCGGTGACCATGCCCGCGGTGGCCTGGCCGACGACGTCCTCGGCGGTGAGGCCGGCCGAGCGGGCCACGCTGGCCGCGACCCCGTCGGCGCCGAGCCACAGATCGGTGGCCACCGGGCCCGGGTTGACCGTGTTCACCCGCACCCCCTTCGGCCCGACCTCCTTGGACAGCGCCTTAGCGAAGTTCCAGGCGGCCGCCTTGGCCGCGCCGTAGTCCATCACCAGCGGATCGGGCAGGAAGGCGTTCACCGAGGCCACGTTCACGATCGCCCCGCGCCCGGCTGCCAGCATCAGGGGCAGCACGGCCCGCGTGGTGCGGACCGTCGTCATCAGGTTGAGGTTCAGCGTGCGCAGCCAGTCGTCGTCGGTGATCTCGAGAAATCCGCCGGGCCGCGTCGGAGCTCCACCGACGTTGTTGACCAGGACGTCGACCCGGTCCCCGGCCTGAGCGATCAACCGGGCGGGGCCGTCCGGCTCGGACAGGTCGACCGCGGCCAGCTCCACCGAGCCGCCCCGGACCAGCTCGTCCAGCGCCGCCGACGACCGGCGGGCCCCGGCGATCACGTGAGCTCCCTCGGCGACCAGACCCTGGACGACGGCCAGGCCGATCCCCCGGCTGGCTCCGGTGACAACGGCGACCGCGTCCTGCAATCCCAGATCCATGATGTCCAGTCTCCTCTGCGTGCGAGCCCCGGCCGGGCCTTCCTCGGAAGGTAGCGTCGGAGCATGAGCGAATCCACCACGAGCCCTCGGCAGACCTGGAACGAACAGGTGATCGCCCAGTTCCACGCGGGCGAGGCCCGGCTGGGCGGCGTGTTCGACCGGTCCGCCGTGATTCTGCTGAGCACGATCGGGGCCCGGTCGGGCCGGACCCGCGTCTCCCCGCTGGCGTTCTACGACCAGGGCGAACGACTGGTCGTGGTGGCCTCCGCCGGTGGGTCGGACAAGCACCCCGACTGGTACTTCAACATCCTGGCCAACCCGCACGTGACTGTGGAGCGCTGGGTCGACGGCATCCTGGAGCACGTCGAGGCCAAGGCCACCTCGGCGGAGGGGGCCGAGCGCGAGCAGTTGTTCGCCGAGGTGTCGGCGGCGATGCCCGGGTTCGCCGACTATCAGACCAGGACCAGCCGGGTGATCCCGGTGATCTGCCTCGACCCGGTCTGACCTCGGGCTCAGAGATCCGGTTCGGCGCTGGTCAGGAACGGGACGACGACGTCGCGGAACTCGTCCGGCCGGCGGCTGTGGACCCGGTGCCCCGCGCCGTCCACCAGCTCGAACCGGCCCCGGACCGCCGCGGCGACCGCGCGCTGCGGTTCCATCGGCAGATGGCTGGTCGACCCTCCACCGACCAGCAGGGTCCGGGCGGTGATCCGGCTCAGGTCGGCCCACCACTGCGGATCCGGGGTGCGCAGGTGGGCGATCACCGGGCCGGCCATCCGGACGTCGAACCGCCGCAACTGGCTGAGCACGAACAGGTTGCCGATCAGGAGCCGGGCCCGGCCGGGAACGGTGGGCCTCCCCCGGCCACCCGCACCCTCGGGTGGCGGCGAGGGCATGTCCTCCAGCACCAGCCGCCGCACCCGATCCGGCCGGCGGACCGCGACCAGGGTGGCGACGTAGCCGCCGAGCGAGTGTCCGATCAGGTCGAAGCGGTCCAGGCCCAGCCGGTCGGCCAGGCCGATCACGTCGTCCCGCATTGCCGCCGGCTGGTACTGCCCGGGGCGCGAACTGCGGCCGTGGCCGCGCAGATCCAGGGCGATCACCCGGTGACCGTGCCCGGCCAGCACGGCCGCCACCCGGTCCCAGGTCGCGGCCTGGCTGATCATCCCGTGCAGGGCCAGCAGCGGCGGACCGTCGACCGGGCCGCTCTCGCGGCAGGCCAGCCGGACGCCGCCGACCTCCACCGTCCCGGACCGGATCGCCGGGTCTTGTCCGTCTCGTGCCATCCCGGCAGGCTAACGGCCCCGGCGCGAGCGGGCCTCGTGAGACGCTGCTGGGCATGGCGATCCGCTGGACCACGATCCTTCTCGACCGCCCGGCCGACGGCTTCGATCGCAGCTCGGCGTTCTGGGCCGAGGCGACGGCGAGCTCGCGGTCGGCCCCTCGCGGCCCGGACGGCGAGTTCGCCACCCTGGTGCCGGACCAGGGCGACGCCTACGTCCGGGTCCAGCGGGTTCGCGACGGTGCCGGCGGCGCCCACCTCGACCTGCACGTGGACGGTGAGTCGCTGGACCAGGCGGCCGGGCGGGCGACCGCGCTCGGAGCCACCGTCCGCTCCCGCGCGGAGGGCCTGATCCTGCTGGACAGCCCCGGCGGGTTCACCTTCTGCCTGGTCGGCTGGAACGGCGAGGAGCGGGTACCGCCACCGGTGGAGCTCGACGGCGCCGGCGCCAACCGGCTCGACCAGCTCACCCTGGACATCCCGCCGGACGACTTCGAGACCGAGGGCCGGTTCTGGGCCGAGTTCACCGGCTGGGAGCCGCACCCGGGCAGCCGACCGGAGTTCGCCTACCTCGACCGGCCGACCCGGATCCCGGTCCGGATCCTGCTGCACCGCCGCGACCGGGCCGAGCCCGGCGACCGGGTGTCCGCGCACATCGACGTCGCCGCCACCGACCTGCCCGCCCTGGCCGCGCGGCAGGTCGGGGCCGGGGCGCAGGTGGTGGCCCGCTTCCCGCACTGGATCACCCTGGTCGATCCGGCCGGCCGGCCGTACTGCCTGACCGGCCGCGATCCCTGGACCGGAGCACTGCCCCGGCCGAGCTGAGCCCCGACGGCCGGCTCATCGGACCAGGACCGTCGTTGCGTCGTCGCGGGCCGGCGATCAGGATGGCGAGATGCGACTGCGCCCGATGACCTCAGCCGAGTTCGACCAGTGGCGTGAGCGGCTGGTCGTCGAGTACGCGGCCGAGCAGGTCGAGGCGGGCGCCTGGAGCGCGCCCGAGAGTGAGCAGAGATCCGAGGACGACCTGCGGTCCCAGCTGACCGACGGCGTACTGACCGCCGGGCACCTCTTCTTGTGGGCCGAGGACGACGCGGGCCCGGTCGGCGTCCTCTGGTTGAGTCTCACCCATCCGCGCGGTGTGCCCGACACGGCCTGGATCAACGACATCGAGGTCCGGCCCGAGCGCCGAGGCCAGGGCCTGGGCCGCGAACTGCTGACCCAGGCCGAGCGGGCGGTCCGCGAACGGGGGCTCGGCGCCCTGGCCCTGAACGTGTTCGGGGCCAACCGGACCGCCCGCAACCTCTACGAGTCCGCCGGTTATCACGTCACCACTCTGCAACTGCGCAAGGACCTGTGACACCGGTCCGGGCCGGCCGGCCGGGCCGGCCGGCCCGGCCGCTTCCGGCGTCGCCACGAGTGCAGCGGGAGGCCTCGGCTCTGAGCCGGGCCGGAGCCTCCCGCCGTCCTCGATCACCCGGGCCGAGCTAGCTGCGGGCCCACTTCTGGTTGGCCTGGCCGTTGCAGGTCCAGATCTGCAGGGCCGTGCCGTTGGCGGTGCCGTGGGCGTTGGCGTCCAGGCACTTGCCCGACCCGCCGCCCACGATGGTGCCGTCCGGCTGCAGGGTCCAGGCCTGGGCCGTGCTGGTGTTGCAGTCGTAGATCTGCACCGGCGTGCCGTCCGCGGTGCCGTTGGACGCGACGTCCAGGCACCGGTTGCCGAACACGGTGAGCTGACCGGACGCCGTCGCCGTCCAGGCCTGGGCGCCGGTGCCGTTGCAGTCGTAGAGCTGCACGTGAGTGCCGTTGGCGGTCGCGCTGCCGGGCACGTCGACACAGCGGTTCGACTCGGTGCCCCGGATCGGGGCGGCCCCGCCGGCCGCGGCCCCGCCCTGGCCGTAGACGCCGAACTCGTAGATCCGGGCCGCGGTGTTGCCGTCACCGGCCGGCGAACTGACGTTGATCCGCACGTAGCGGGCCGACCGCGGGGCGATCGGGTGGTACGTGCGGCTGGCCTTGTTGCCGCTGACCGAGACCACCTGGGTCCAGGTGGTGTTGTCGGTGCTGGTGCTGATCGTGTAGGCGGCGGTGTTCCAGGCGCTCGACTCGCCGCCGAGGGCGGAGTGGCCGAGCACGAAGGAAGCCACCGTCTGGGCCGAGCCCAGATCCACCGACAGCGACGGCGCGGTGACCGTCGAGCACCACTTGGTGTTCAGCGAACCGTCGAAAGCCTTGTCCGGCGACTCGCTCGCGGCGCAGGCCGTGGAGCCGGCGTAGGCCTTGCCCAGAGCCAGGTCGGGTCCGAGGTCGGGGGCGGCGGCGGGCTGGGTGGCGCCGTCGGTGAACGACGGCGGGCGGTCACTGGCGGCCGTACCCCAGACGGACGGGCTGGTGCCCATCGTGTAGTTCAGCGTGGCCCCGGCGGCCAGATCGCCGTACTGCAGCCAGTTGTGGTTCTCGGCCGTGCCGTTCAGCGTGGCCGACTGGACGTACGGGGACGTCGCGCTGCCCCCGTTGACGTGGATGTCACCGGCCGACCGGGCGATCGTGATCGACGGGAACAGCGAGCCGTGCAGGGCCAGGGTGTCGGCCCCCGGCGTCGGCGGGTACATGCCCATCGCGGCCCAGATGTACCAGGCCGAGGTGGCGCCGAGGTCGTCGTTGCCGGGCAGCCCGCCGGCGCCGGTGGTGTACTGCTCGGCCATCACCCGGCGGACGACGGCGCTGGTGCTCGACGGCTTGCCGACGAAGTTGTACGCCCACGGCACGCCGTGCTCGGGCTCGTTGCCGATGTAGAAGTAGGCGGTGTCGGTGCCCCCGTTCAGGGCCACGAAGTGCTGGTCGAGACGCTGGGCGGTCTGGGCCGGGCCGCCCATCAGGTTGATCAGCGCCGCGAAGTTCTGCGGAACCATCCAGACGTACTGGGCGGCCGTGCCCTCGGTGAACGGGCTCTGGGTGGCCGGGTTGAGCGGTGACTGCCAGACCCCGGTCGAGCCGTGCGACTGCACGTAGCTGGTCTCGGGATTGAAGGTGGAGCGCCAGTACTGGGCCCGGGTCATCGCGCTGCTGTAGGTGGCGGTGTCGTTCTGGCTCTTGGCGAACTGGGCGATGGCGAAGTCGGAGGCGGACAGTTCCAGGGACTCCGACGGCGAGCCGACGATGTAGTGGTTGGCCTCGTAGGTTCCCTCCACCCCCCGCATCGGGGTGCCCTGGGTGGTGCCGCCGGCGACCGACTTCTTCATCAGGGTCAGCGCCGCGGCGGTGTCGAAGTTGCGGACGCCGAACGCGTAGGCGCTGGAGACGATGATCGGCCCGGGGTCACCGGGCATCACGAAGTCCTCGTTGGTCTGCTGCGACCAGCGCGGCAGCAACCCACCCTGCTGCCCGTCGAGCACCATCGACTTGACGATGTCGGTGGCCACGTCCGGGGCCACCAGCGCGACCAGGGCCGACCAGGACCGGTAGATGTCCCAGCCCGAGTAGTTCTGGTAGACCGGGAAGGTCGCGGTGTGCACGGCGTTGTCGAAACCCCGGTACTGGCCGTTGACGTCGCTGGAGACGTTCGGGTTCTGGAACACGTGGTAGAGCGCGGTGTAGAACTTCTGCAGGTCGGTGGCGCTGCCGCCGGTGGCCTGGATCCGGTTCAGGGCGGTGTTCCAGGCCGAGTCGGCGGCCGCCTTCACGGTGGCGAAGGTGCCGGTCTCGGCGGCCAGGTTGGCCGTGGCGCCGGCCGCGCTGACGAACGAGACGGCGATGTTCGCCGTCACCGAGGCCGTGCCGGTGGTGTCGAAGGTGACGTAGCCCCCGGTGTTGGTGCCACTGGTGGACGCCGAACCGTCGGTGACCGTGCTGCCGTTCCAGGTGCCGAAACCGCTCGGCGCCCGGTCAAAGTGGATGGCGAACCAGATCGGGTAGGTCTTCGACGAGCCGCAGAAGCCGCCCGCGGTCACCTGCCCGGTCACCGTGCTGCCGCTGATCGCGATCGAGCCGGTGCGGTTGCCGGTGGCGCTGCGGCTGGTGTTGATCAGCAGCCGGGCCTGGCTGGTCGAGGGATAGGTCAGCTTGGTGACGCCGGTCCGGGTGGTCGCGCTCAGTTCGACGTCGGTGCTGTACTTGTCCAGCCGGTTCTTGTAGTAGCCGGCCTGGGCCACCTCGTTGCTCTTCGTGTACCCGGAGGCGTAGCTGGTCCAGCTGGTGCCGGGCGAGGTGCCGATCGCCCCGGTGATCGGCAGCAGGCCGATGTCCTCGTTGTTGCCGCAGCCGGCCCCGTTGAAGTGGGTCAGGCTGAACTCCTCGATGGTCCGGTCCTTGTCCCGGTAGCCCGAGGGCGAGGCGGTCGGGGTGTCCGGGCTGAACTGCACGCCGCCGAACGGCACGACCGCGCCCGGGTAGGTGCTGCCGCCGGCGCCGCCGCCGACCGGGTTGGGCGAGTTGCTGTCGTCGGTGCCGATCAGCGGGTTCACGTACTGGGTCAGGTTCAGGTCGGCGGCGGACGCCGGAGCGCCGACCGCGACGGTGGTGATCCCGACGGTGGTGGTGAGAAGGGCGGTGATCAGACCGCCGAAGAGCAATCGGTGAGTCGGTCGAGCACGACGAGGGGAACGGACCTGGGACATGAGGGATCTCCCGGCTTGGTCAGGGTGACGAGCGGCGCCGAGACCCACGCCCGGCTCCCGCTGGGCACGGCCGCGGGCGGCAGCGCCCGGCCAGGGCCGGGGAGGGCGATCGGTCAGCGGGAGAATCCATGGCGCCCGGGCCCGCGGGCCGATGAGAGACGCCGTCCGGGAAAGAGATTCAGGGCCCGAGCGGCGTCTGCGAGAAGTCCGGCGATCAGGTTCCTCGCGACCCGCCGGCCTGGTCGTCCCCGGCGCTGTCGGCGCCGGTGGTCGCTCCCCCAAAGATCGGTCCAGTGATCGGCCCGGTGTCCGGCCCGGCCGGGTTCAGGGCGGGCAGTCGGAGCAGTCGCGGTCGCCCGCCGCGCAGGGCCGAGGCCCGCCGGGTCTGGTCCACGTAGACGGCGGCCACCAGCACCGCCCCGACCACCACCTGCTGCCAGAACGACTGGACGCCGAGGATGACGAACCCGTTCTGCAGCACGGACGGGATGAACAGCCCGATCACGCTGCCGAACACCGAGCCGACCCCACCGAACAGGCTGGTGCCACCGATCACCACCCCGGCGATCACGTTGAGGTTGGTGCTGGACTGGCCGCCGATCGTGGTCGACTGGAAGAAGGCCAGGTTGAGGATTCCGGCGAAACCGGCCAGCCCACCGGACAACACGTAGATCCAGATCAGCTGCCGGTCGACCGGCAGGCCGACCCGCCGGCCGGCCTCGGGGTTGGATCCCACGGCGAACGTGTGCAGGCCGAAGCGGGTTCGGTGGAGCAGCACGATGCCGGCCAGAACGACCCCGGCGGCGATCACCGAGATGGTCGGGACCTGTCCGACAACGTTGCCAAAGCCGACCGAGTCGACCAGCACGATCGGCACGTCGCGCAGATCGATCCCCCGGGTGATCACCTGGGCCAGGCCGAGTGCCATGCCCAGCGAACCGAGGGTGACGATCAGCGGCGGCACCTTGGCCCTGGCCACCAGAAACCCGTTGAGGAAGCCCCAGCCGATTCCGCAACCGGTGGCCACCAGCGCGCCGACCAGCGCCGTCCCCCAGCCCTGAGCCCCCATCGAGGCCATCACCTTGTCGGCCACGACGCCGGAGAAGACCAGCACGCTGCCGATCGACAGGTCGATCCCGCCGGTCACGATGACGAAGGTCATGCCGACCCCGAGCACGGCCAGGATCGAGGTGTTGACAACGATGCCTCGGAAGTTGAAGACAGTCAGGAAGGCCTCGGGCCGCAACACCGAGAAGACGGTCACGATGGCCACCAGCACCAGCAGGATCTGCAGGGCCGGCAGCCGGAGCACCCGGCCGGCCGGGCGCACCTGCGGCCGGTCCAGCCGCTCGCCCGCGGCCCAAGTCCCGGTGGCGGTCACGATGCCGCCGACTGGGTCACGGCGCCGGTCATCGCCCCGACCAGTTGCTCCATCGAGGTGTCGGCGGGCCGGTAGACGGCCACCCGGCGGCCCCGGCGCATCACCTGGATCTCGTCGGCGACCTCCATCACGTGCGGCATCGAGTGGCTGATGAACACCACCGCGATCCCCCGGTCGGCGACCCGGCGGATCAACCGCAGCACGGCCCGGGTCTGGACCACGCCGAGGGCCGCGGTCGGCTCGTCGAGGAAGATCACCTTCTCGGCCCAGGCGGCCGAGCGGGCCACCGCCACCGCCTGCTTCTGCCCCCCGGACATGGCGCCGATCGCGCCGTCCAGGTCGCTGACGGTGGCGCCGAGGTCATCGAAGGCAGCCCGTCCACCGCGGCGCATCGCGGCCTTGTCCATGAAGCCGAGCCGGCCGAGCAGGCCGGTGCGCATCAGCTCCCGGCCGAGGTACATGTTCTGCACCGGGGACAGGTGCGGGGCCAGGGCCAGATCCTGGTAGACGGTCTCGATGCCCTGGGCCCGGGCATCGGCCGGACCGGCCAGGACGGTCGGCCGGCCGTCGACGAGAATGGTTCCGGCGGTGGGCGTCTCGGTGCCGGACAGGCACTTCACGAGGGTGCTCTTGCCGGCTCCGTTGTCTCCGATCAGGGCCACCACCTGCCCGGCCCGGACGGCGAAGTCGGTGCCCGCCAGCGCCTCGACCTGGCCGTACACCTTAGTCAGACCCCGAGCCTCGAGTACTGCCGTCACGGTGGACTCCCTCGTCTCGGCCTGTGGCTGCACGGCCAATATGTGTCGTCATGTCATCGATGTCAAGGAAGCGCGGTCCGTCGCATATCAACCCTTGACATCGATGTCATCCGGCGCGCACGCTTCGGTCATTCGGGACGTCGCCGGCGCCTGATCCCGACCCTGATCTCGACGAGGAGATTCCATGAACAAAACCCGGTCCACGATGCTGAGCGCCGGCGTGCTGACCGTGCTGCTCGGCACGGCGGCGTGCTCGTCCGGCAGCTCCGCGGCCGGCTCCGGATCGGGCTCCGGTCCGAAGTCGTACCAGCTGGCTTTCGTCCAGGGGGTGGCCGGCGACGCGTTCTACGTGACCATGCAGTGCGGCATGGAGGCCGAGGCCAAGAAGCTCAACGCCACGGTCAGGACCCAGGGCGCTCAGAAGTTCGACTCGACCCTGCAGACCCCGCTGGTGCAGTCGGTGGTGGCCTCCAAGCCGGACGCGCTGATGATCGCGCCGACCGACGTGTCGGCCATGCAGCAGCCGATCAACCAGGCCAAGACGGCCGGGATCAAGGTCATCCTGGTCGACACCACGCTCAACGATCCGTCGGTGGCGGCCTCGGCGATCAGCTCGGACAACGTCGGCGGCGGGGCGGCGGCGTTCAAGGCCCTGCAGACCCTGGTGCCGGCCGGCGGCAAGGTGCTGGTGATCTCCCAGCAGCCGGGGGTGAGCACCACCGACGCCCGCAGCACCGGTTTCGTCAACGCGGTCACGCAGGACAGCAAGTTCACCTCGCTCGGCGTCCAGTTCGCGCAGAACGACCCGCAGAAGGCGGCCACCATCCTGAACGCCGCCCTGCAGAAGGACCCGGACATCGTCGGGGTGTTCGCGGTCAACCTGTTCGCGGCCGAGGGCGCCGCCACCGGGGTGCGCCAGGCCGGCAAGGCGGGCAAGGTCAAGGTGGTCGGCTTCGACGCCGGCCCGGACCAGATCAAGGCCCTCCAGGACGGCACCGTGCAGGCCCTGGTGGCCCAGCAGCCGGCCACGATCGGCAAGGACGCCGTCGACCAGGCCGTGGCCGCCCTGCAGGGCAAGACCGTCCAGGCCAAGATCGGGACCGCCTCGACCATCCTGACCAAGGACAACCTGAACACCCCGGAAGGTCAGGCCGCGATCTACCGCTCCAGCTGCTGACCTCCGCCGCTCCGGCCGGACCCGACCGACCGACCGCGAAGGAGGATCGATCGCAGCCACGACCGCCGAGCGGGCCCGCGAACGCGATTGGTCCTCCTTTGCGGTCGTTCGGTGGCCGGTGCCCGCCCGGTGAGCGAGAACCGAGGACCCGCCCGTGACCACGATGCACGACGTCGCCCGTCACGCCGGGGTCAGCGCCAAGACGGTGTCCCGGGTGTTCAACGACGACCCGCACGTGCGGCCGGAGACCCGCGGCCGGGTGCAGGCGGCGATCCAGGAGCTCAACTACGTGCCGAACATGCTGGCCCGCACGTTCCGGGACGGCAAGGACGCCGTGCTCGGCCTGGCCGTGCCCGATCTGGCCGACCCGTTCTTCGCCGCGATGATCGACAGCATCGAGCAGGTGGCCGACACCTACGGCGTCGCCGTCATGATCACCGGGCTGAACCGCGACCCGGGGCGCGAGCGGGACAGCCTGCAGGCGTTGTTGCGGCGTCAGGTGATCGGGCTGGTGGTCTGCCCGGTGAGCGCGGACCAGTCCTACCTGAAACCGTGGGCGGCCCGGACCCCGATCGTCTTCGTGGACCGGCCGGCCGGCCGGCTGACCGCCGACACGATCGTGCAGGACGACCTCGGCGGCGGCCGGCTGGCCACCGCGCACCTGATCGCCCACGGCCACACCCGGATCGCGTTCATCGGGGACTCCCCCGGCCAGACCACCACCCGGCTCCGGCTCGAGGGGTACCACCAGGCCCTGGCCGGGGCCGGGCTGCGGGCCGACCCGGACCTGGTGCTGCTCGACCTGCCGTCGCACCGGGAGACCGAGACCGCGGCGGCCGGCCTGATGCGCTCCGACCGGCCGCCGACCGCGGTCTTCTCCTCGAACACCCGCTGCACGGTGGGCGTCCTGCGGGCCCTGCAGCGACTCGACCGGGCCGGGACCGCCCTGGTCAGCTTCGGTGACATCTCGCTGTCCACCGTCCTGCACCCGGCCCTGACCGTGATCGACCAGGATCCGGGCCGGCTCGGCCGAGTAGCGGCCGAGCGGCTGTTCGTGCGGCGCGACCATCCGGCCCGGCGGCTGCCGCGCACGGTGATGCTGCCGGTCGGCCTGATCGCCCGCGGGTCGGGCGAGCTCCGGCCACTGAGCCGCCGGCCGCTGAGCCGCTGACCGGATCTACCGGAAAAGAGCTTTCAGAGCGGGGTTCTCGATCGATTCCCCCAGGGCCTGCGCGGCCGCCCGGGCCGCCGGGTCGCCGAGCCGCCAGCGGTGGACGGCGGCCCGCGCGGTCAGCTCGGTCATGCCCGTGCGCTCGGCCAGGGCGGCCAGCTCGCCGGCCCAGGTCGGCGCCTCCGGTCGGTGCCGGGCCACGCCCAGACCGGCCAGGGCGTCGAGCACGTAGGCCTGGACCCAGACGTAGGCGTCGGGCAGCCGGCCGGCCCGCCGCCGCGCGTCCAGCAGCATGGTCACCGCCCCGTCGACGTCCCCCTCGGCCGCCCGGACCAGGCCCAGACCCCGCGCCGACAGGCCCTCCCAGCAGGGGTCACCGATCTGGCAGCCGAGCGCGAAGGCGTGCTCGAGCCGGGTCCGGGCGGTCGCGACGTCCCCCCGGTTCAGGTCGATCTCGGCCCGCAACGACTCGGGCCAGGGCACGAAAGCGGTCCAGCCGGCGCTCGCGGCCAGGGCCAGGGCCTCGTCGAGGGTCCCGGCGGCGGTGTCCAGGTCACCACGCAGCAGGTGGACCCGCCCGATCATGGCCAGGACGTAGGCCCGGCGCCGGTCGTCGGGCGCGGACCGCAGGCATTCGAGGGCCTCGGACAGGGCGCCCAGCGCGGCCGGGTAGCGCCCGACGTCGCTCAGCGTGCTGCCCCGGACCGAGAGGTCGGCCGCCCGCCGGCCCGGCTCGGTGGTGACCGCCTCGGCCCGGGCCAGCCAGACCTCCACCCGGTCGTACCGGCCGTGCAGGAACTCGACGTAGGCCAGCTCGCCCAGGGCCGCGGCCAGGGTCTGCGGTTCGGCGCCCGGGACGGCCAGGGCCTGGTGCAGGGCGGTGGCGCCTTCCTCGTCGCTGCCCCGGGCGGCGTGTACCAGGGCCGAGCCGAGCGCGGTCAGGCCGCGGGCGGTGAGCTCGCCGTCGCCCAGCAGTTCGGCGTCGGCCACGGCCCGGCGCAGCACCTGTAGCCCCGGCTCCAGCGCGCCCGCCCCGATCGCGGCCGAGCCCGCGTCGATCAGGGCCAGCACCGCCGGCCGGCCGGTGACCGCGCCCCGGGTGGAGGCCGATGTGCTGGTGACCATGGCCGCCTCCAGGGCCGGGCCGGGCTCGACCCCGAGTTCGGCCCGGAACAACTCCCGGCAGGCCGCCGCCTGCCGGGCCGCCTCGATCCCCCGGCCCCCGACGGCCAGCGCCCGCACCAGCAGGGCCTGGAAGTTCTCGTCGTACGGGTTCAGGGCCACCAGCCGGCCGGCCAGATCGGCTCCGGCCGTGGCGTCACCACGAGCCAGCCGGGCCAGCGCGGCCTCGTGCAGCAATGCCTCCAGGGCCCCGCGGGCGTGCCGGCGTTGCGCCTCGAGCCAGAGCTCGAACGACGGGCAGCCGGGAAACTCCAGCCCGGCCAGCAGATCCGGCCCGGGGTCGCCGAACCGCTCGGCCGTCTCGAGATCGTCCGACCGCAGCGCCAGGACGTCGATCCGCGGCGCCCGGACCCAGCTGCAGGTCAGCGGATCGCCGGTGATCACCCCGGCCGGGCCGACCAGGCGGCGCAGCATGGACAGGGTCCAGCGCAGCGCCGCCAGCGGGTCGTCGGCGGTCGGGAACAGCATCTCGGCCACGTGGGCCCGGCTCGGCGCGGTGTCGCGCAGCAGCAAGTAGGCCAGCAGGCCCCACACCTTGTACCCCCGGGGGGACGGCGCCGCGGCGCCGTCCCGGACCACCCGGGGGGCACCGAGCAGGTGGATCTCCAGCGTCACGCCGTCGTCCACCTCCTCGGGCCGGCCCGGGTTCACTCCCCCGTGGTCGGGTCGATCATCCGGGTCACCTCGACCACGCTGTCGGCCGGGAAACCGCCCCGGCGGGCGTGCTCGCGGACCAGTTCGGCGTCCTCGGCCAGGTAGACGCAGTACATCTTCTCGCCGGTCACGTAGCTCTGCACCCACTGGACCCGGCCCCCGAGCTCGGCCAGCACGGAGTTGGACTTCTGCGAGACCGCCCGCACCTCCTCCCCACTCAGGCCGCCCAGACCAGGGATCTCGCGTTCGATCAGGTACTTCGGCATCGCCGTTCTCCTCGGTGTCGCGGGATCCGGACGACCCCGACGACTCCACCTTCGAACCGGCGCGTTTGACCGGGCGTTGGCCGGCCGCACCGACGCCGGCGCCCGTGGATCAGCCCGGGTACGTGACCCCGAGCTCGGCCCGGGCCTGGTCCATCAGTTCCAGGACGGCGATCGTGTCGGCCTGCGGGATCAGTGGGCTCTCGGCCAGGCCGGCCCGCAGGCAGCGCTCCACCTCGGCGATCTCGGGGCCGTAGCCGTGCTGGTCGGGGATCGGATCCTCGATCCGGTACTGCTTCTCGCCCGAGTTGACGACCAGCGCGGTCGGCCGGTGGGTGGCTCCCTCGACCGCGATCCAGCCGGTCGTGCCGAGCACCGCGGCCAGGTTCGGGGCCGGCGTCGAGGACGAGCACCAGAGCTGGGCCCGGGGCACGCCGTCGAACAGCCACTGCATGGCCACGGTCTCGTCGACGCCGGTCGGGGCCAGGGTGCCGCGGGTGATCACCTCGTCGGGGCGGCCGAGCCAGAGGTAGGCGAAGGCGATCGGGTACACGCCGAGGTCGAGCAGGGCGCCGCCGCCGTTGCCGCGGTCGTAGAGCCGGTGGCCGGGGTCGAACGGCAGCCCGAGGCCGAACTCGGCCCGGGCCGAGACCACCTCGCCGATCTCGCCCTGGGCGATCAGGTCCTGCGCGGTGCGGATCAGCGGGTTGGTCCGCATCCACATCGCCTCCATGGCGAACACCCCGGCGGCCCGGGCGGCGGCGAACACCTCGCGGGCGTCGGCGGCGGTGAGGCAGACCGGCTTCTCGATCAGCACCGCCTTGCCCGCCTCGATCGCCAGCAGCGCGTGGTCGTGGTGGTAGGGGTGGGTGGTGGCCACGTAGACGACGTCGATCTCGGCGTCGGCGACCAGCTCGGCGTAGCTGCCGTAGCTGCGGGTGGCCCCGTGCCGCCGGGCGAAGTCGGCCGCCCGGGCGCCGTCCCGGGCCGCGATCGCGACCAGCTCGCTCTCACCCCGGGCGACCAGGTCGCTGACCACGTTCTCGGCGATCCCGCCGGCGCCGAGGATGCCCCAGCGAATCGGTCGGTCCGGGGTCTGCGGTACTGAACTCATGAAGGGCCTCGCCGTCCGCTGCGGTTCTGTCGACAGCTCATGATGGGCCATCCGGGCCGGGGGCGATGTCCGGCCCGGCAACGGCCGATTCGGGGTCGGTTCGGCCGCGAGGTGGCGAACCGGCTTTATCTGGACAAATTCTGGCACTAACATCAAGTCTTGTGATGCAGGCCGACGGCGGCGGGGGGCTACTGGTGGAGCCGAACCTGAGGGCGAACCCGACCACCGTCCGGCCGGATCGCGTCGCGTGAGCCGCCCGCGGCCCGGCCGCCGCTTCACCCGCATCAGCCCGCCGCTGCCGTCCGAAATCGATCCGGAGGTGCTCGACACCTCGCTGTTCGCCTGGGAGTGGGCCCGGGCGGTGGTCGGCACCAGCTGGGTGGCGGCCGATCGTGAGGTGATCGTCGAGCAGCTGCGCGGGCTCACCCAGCGGCTGGCCGCGGCCCTGCGGCAGGAGCCGTTCACCGCCACCGACGGGATCGCGATCGGCGAGAGCCTGGTCGAGTACGGCTTCACCGCTCCGGAGGCGCTGGCCCGGACCACCACCCTGATCGCCACCCGGTTCGGCCGTCCCGACCAGGAGCGAGTGGCCGAGCTGATCGGCATGCTCGGGCTCGGCTTCGTCCGGGCCGTGCGCGACCGCACGCTCCAGCAGCAGGACGCGATCCGCAGCTCGGCCCTGCTGGCCTGGGAACGGGCCCGGCAGGACCAGGCCGCGGTGCAGCGGACCGACCCGGTGACCGGCCTGTTCAACCGGGCCGGGTTCAGCCTGCGCCTGCGTGAGTTGGTCCGCCGCTACCCCGGCGGTGTGTTCGGCGTCTGCCTGATGTCCCTGGACGGTTTCGAGGCCCTCGACCACGCCCTCGGCCGGGAAGCCGGCGACCGCCTGCTGGTCACGGTGGCCGGGCGGCTGGCCGCCCGGTTCACCGGGGACGGCGAGCTGGTGGCCCGGGTCGGGCGGCGCGACGAGTTCGTGATCGTGGGCATGGACGGACCCGGGGTGGACGGCGCCGGGCAGCGCGCCCGGCACGGCTCGGCCGGGCGGCTGGCCACGGCCCAGGACGCCGTCCGCGAGGCGATCGTGCTCGACGGGCGGCCGATGCTGCTGTCGACCTCGTTCGGCCTGGTCTCCCGGTCGGCCGCCGCCGCCGACCCCGAGGTCCTGCTCCGGGACGCCGACCTGGCCGCCTCCTGGGCGCTGAGCCGCGGGCCGGGCAGCGTCGCCGTGTTCGACGCCGTCCGGGCCGCTCGCCAGGTGGGTGACCTCGGCCTGGCCGCCCAGTTGCCGGCCGCGATCGAGGACGGCCGGCTGCAGGCCCACTACCAGCCGATCGTCTCGGTCGCCTCGGGCCGGATCGAGGCGGTCGAGGCGCTGGCCCGCTGGTCGCACGACCAGCACGGAATGCTGCCGCCGGCCCGATTCCTGCCACTGGCCGAGCGCGGAGGCCTGATCAGCGCCCTCGGCCGGGCGGTGCTGCGGCAGGCCTGCGCCCAGGCCCAGCTGTGGCGCACGGACGTCGAGCGACCGCCGGTGATCGCGGTCAACCTGGCCGCGGCCCAGGTCGCCGATCAGCGGACCGTGCGCGACGTGGTCGCCGTGCTGGAGCAGACCGGGCTGCCGGCCCAGCTGCTGCAACTGGAGATCACCGAGCACGCGGCTCTGGACGATCCGGCCACCCTGAGCGTGCTGCGCGACTTGACCCGGGTCGGCGTCGGGCTGGCCCTGGACGACTTCGGCACCGGCCGGGCCCATCTGGCCCAGTTGCCGGACCTGCCCGAGCACGGGGTCCGCACGCTCAAGCTGCCGGCCGAGTTCCTCAGCCGCCCGCCCGGGACGACGTCCCCGGCCCGGGAGTCGGCCCGGGCCGAGGTGTTCGCGACCATGATCGACCTGGCTCATCGCCTCGGCCTGCGGGTCACGGTCGAGGGGGTGGAGACGGCCGGGCACCACGACCTGGTCCGCCGGCTCGGGGCGGACCTGGCCCAGGGCTCGTTCTACGCCGTCCCCGAAGGACCGGAAGCGGTGCACGACCGGCTCCGCTCCTGGACCCGCGAGCCCTGACCCTGCCCTGAGCCCAGGAGTGCCTCAGACCTGGCCGGCCCGGGGCCGCAGCAGGGCGACCAGGGCGGCGGCGGCGGTCGCGGCGGCCACCCCGAAGACGGCCAGCTCGGCCGCGTGGCCCGACCCGGCCGGGGTCAGCCGGTGCAGCGAGCCGAGGAACAGGCTGCCGAACACCGCCACTCCGACCACCTGACCGAGCTGGATCAGGGTGACCACCACCCCGCTGGCGTCGGCGGCGTCCACCACCCGGACCCCGCTCAGCGCCGACCCGAAGAGCTGGCCGTAAGCGACCCCGCAGAGCGCGCCCATGGCCAGCATCATCACCTCGAGCCCGGCCCCGATCGGGTGACCGCCGGCGACGGCCCGGCCGAGCACCAGATACCCGGCGGCCACCAGCACCAGGGCCGGACCCGGGAGCCGGGAGTGCCAGCGGGCCGGCAGCCGGCGCCACCAGAGCCCGGCCGCGCCGAACCCGAAGGCCATCGGGGCGAAGGTCAGACCGGTACGCAGGGCGCTCTGCCCCAGGCCGGACTGCAGGTGCAGGGCGAACGCGAACATGAACCCGGCCACCCCGGCCATGATCAGGAAGATCGCGCCGACGGCGGCGGCCAGGCCGGGCGAGGCCAGCACCCGGCCGCGGATCAGCGGACTGCCGTCGCGCGCGGCGATCCGGCGTTCCACCAGCACGAACGCGATCAGGCCGGCGATACTGACGGCCATCATGGCCCAGCCCCAGACCGGCCAGCTCTCCTCGTGGCCGAGCACCAGCGGCACCACCAGCAGCAGGACGGACGCCGACAGCAGGACCAGGCCGACCAGGTCCAGAGACCGGTGCACCCGCTCGAACGACGGCAGCTCGCGCCGGCCGAGGGCCAGTAGCACGATGCCGATCGGCACGTTGACCAGGAACACCGGCCGCCAGGTCTCGCCGAACAGGTTGGCCGTGACCAGGACGCCGCCGAGCACCTGGCCGACGACCATGCCGCTGGCCAGCACCGCGGTGTAGGCGCCGAGCGCCCGGACCCGGGCCGGCCCGACGAAGGTCCGCTGGATCAGGCTCATCACCTGGGGCACCATCAGCGCCGACCCGGCCCCCTGGAGCAGCCGGAAGCCGATCAGCCACTCCACGTTCGGGGCCAGGCCGCAGACCAGCGAACTGATCGTGAACAGGGCCAGGCCGGCCTGGAAGACCCGGTCGAAACCCCACCGCTCGCCCAGCCGGGCCCCGGTGATCAGGAGCACCGCGTAGGCGATCGTGTAGCCGGAGATCACCAGCTGCAGCGAGCTGCCGCTGGCGTGCAAGCCGGTACGGATCGAGGGGGCCGCGACGTTGACGATCGCGACGTCGAGCAGGGCCATGAACTGCCCGGCCAGGATGAGGGCCAGCAGCACCCGGGACCGGACGTCGGCCACCCGCCTGGCGGCGGGCGCCGGGACGGTGGCCGAGGGGCTCGCATGAGTGAGCACAGGGTCGAGAACAGGATCGGGAACATGGTCGGGGGCAGCCGCGCCGGGCTGCGAGGGGATCGAGGTCTGAGCCATGGCCAAGATCGTCGTCCCGATCGGATACAGGTAGTTAGAGCCTGCTCATACTGGTACTGAGAGCACCTGGATAAACCGCCGGTTCTGGGTCACGCTGTATCCGTGACCACTCTTGCGGGCCCGGCATCGGCCCCGGCATCGGCCGCGCCGGGCACCGGCGACGTCCGGCGGACCGAACTGGCCGCCTTCCTGCGGGCCTGCCGGTCGCGGATCACCCCGGAGGCGGTCGGCCTGCCGCCGGGCCCGCGCCGGCGCACCCCGGGCCTGCGCCGCGAGGAGGTCGCGCAGCTCGCCGGGGTGGGCATCACCTGGTACACGTGGCTCGAGCAAGGCCGCCGGATCAACGCCAGCGAGCAGGTGATCGAGGCCATCGCCCGGTCGCTGAAGCTCGACCCGGCCGAGCGTGACCACCTCTTCCGGCTGGCCGAGGTGACGCCGACCGCCCCGGCGGCGGCGCTCTTCCTGCCGGCCGAGGTGCAGCACATCCTCGACGCCCTCGACCCGTTGCCGGCCAACGTGACCAGCCCCCGGTACGACGTCCTGGCCTGGAACGATGCCTACAACGCCCTGTTTCCCGGGGTGGTGTCGTCGACCGCGCACCGGAACATCCTGTGGTGCACGTTCACCTTTCCGGACTGCTGCAACCCGTTCGTCAGCCGCGACACCGAGGCCCCCCGCCTGGTGGCCACGCTGCGCGGTGGCTACGGCCGGCACGTGGGCGAGCCGGAGTGGGAGAACTTCATCGCCGACCTGCGGGCGGCCAGCCCGATGTTCGCCGAGATGTGGGCCCGCCAGCAGGTCGCCGCGCCCGGCACGCTGCGCAAGCACTTCCGGCACCAGGCGGTCGGCGACATCCGGATGACGACGACCAGCCTGTCCATCGTCTCGGCCCCGGAGACCCGGATCGTGGTCTACACCCCGGCCGACGACGAGTCCCGCGAGCGGATCGCCTGGCTGCGCGACCATCCCGAGGCCCCGGCGACGAATCACGTACACCCCGAGCAGGGCCTGCGCCCGCCCAGCGCCATGCCCCCCGCCTACACCCGTCTCTGACCGCCCCGTCCACCGACGAGGAGCGGGGAACCTCGGTGCGCCTGGAGCACCGAAGTGACCCGCCGACCGGCCGGCTACGCCGAGGCGGGCTGTTCCGGACGGGCGGCACGAACCGGGGTGAGCAGGCCGAGGACGACGATCAGCAGGTAGCCCAGCCCGCCGAGACCGGCCGCCACGGCCACCCCCTGGTGGGCGGCCAGCAGGGTGAACGCCGCGGCCCCGAGCGGTGCCGGGGCCAGGTGCAGGGCCCAGAACGCCGAGGTCACCCGGCCGAGCAGGTGGTCGGGCGTGACCTGCTGGCGCAGCGACAGGGAGCAGATCCCGCCGACCGTGGTGGCCAGGACGAAGATCGCGGCCAGAATCGCGACCAGCACCACGTTCCGGGTGGCGCCGATCCCGGCCAGGGCGAGCCCGTCGACCGCCGCGGAGCTCAGCCAGCAGGCCCCGAAGCCGTAAGCGGCCCGCATCCGGGCGGTCAGCAAACCACCGGCGATCGCCCCGATCCCGGAGCATCCGAGAACGACGCCGGTCGCCCGGGCGCTGGTGTCGAGGTCGTGCCGGAGATGGAAGATCAGCAGGTCCATGGCCCCGGTCTCGACCAGCATCATCAGGGCGAGCAGCCCGGTCAGGGCCCGCAGGGTGGGCTGACGCCAGAGAAAGTGGACGCCGACCAGCAGGCCCGACCAGGGCCCGGCCCGAGCCGGTGACGCGACCCCGGTCCGATCCAGTCGCGATCCCGATTCCGATCCAGATTCCGATCCAGATTCCGGGACCATCGGCCGGAACCGGATCAGGGCCAGGGTGAGCGCCGAGATCAGGAAGCTGACCCCGTCCACCCCCAGGGCCCAGGTGTAGCCGACGGTCGCCGCCAGTATCCCAGCCAGCGACGGGCCGACGATCGAGCCGATCGCGAAGGTGGCGCTGAGCCGGCCGTTGGCCGCCGTCACCTGCTCGGGCTCGACCAGGCCGGCCACCGCCGTCACGTAACCCACGTTGAAGATCATCGACAGGGCACTGGTGACGGCGGCCAGCACGAACAGCAACCACAACTGCGGCCCGGCCAGCCAGGCCAGCGGCACCAGCAGGTGCAGCCCGGCCCGGACCAGGTCGCAGCCGATCAGGATGCGGCGCCGGTCGAGCCGGTCGACCAGGTGGCCGGCGAACAGCCCGGTGAGCACCGTCGCGGCGCCGCCGACGGCGGTGATTAGGCCCATCCGGACCACCGACCCGGTGGCGTTCAGCACCAGCAACGGCACCGCGACGATCGAGATCGAGCTCCCGACGTCGGACAGGGTCTGCCCGGCCCAGAAGACCGTGAAGTCGCGGCTGAAGGCTACTTGCGGCCGCGCTTCTCCCGGGGGCGGACCGAGACCTCGATCGGTGTGCCGGCGAAGCCGAACTCCTCGCGCAGCCGGCGTTCGATGAACCGGCGGTAGCCGGCCTCGAAGAAGCCGGTGGTGAACAGCACGAACCGGGGCGGCTTGGCCGCGACCTGGGTGCCGAACAGGATCCGGGGTTGCTTACCGCTGCGCACCGGGTGCGGGTGCGACTGCATGATCTGGGCCAGCAGGGCGTTCAGCCGGCCGGTCGGCACCCGGGTCTCCCACGAGGCCAGGGCCTGGTCGAGGGCCGGGGTCAGCCGGTTGACGTGCCACGTGGTCAGGGCCGAGACGTTGATCCGGGGGGCCCAGGCCACCTGGACCAGGTCGACCTCCCGCTCGCGCTCGAGGAACTTGCGGCGCTCCTCGTCCATCAGGTCCCACTTGTTGTAGGCCAGCACCAGCGCCCGGCCGGAGTCGATCACGAGCTGGATCACCCGGGTGTCCTGCTCGGTCAGCGGCTCGCTGGAGTCGAGCAGGACGACGGCGACCTCGGCCTTCTCCAGCGCCGACTGGGTGCGCAGCGAGGCGTAGAAGTCGGCGCCCTGGTTCTGGTGGACCCGGCGCCGGATGCCGGCCGTGTCGACGAAACGCCACGGGCGACCGTCGATCTCGACCACCTCGTCGACCGGGTCGCGGGTGGTTCCGGCGGTGGCGTCGACCACCACCCGCTCGCTGCCGGCCAGGGCGTTGAGCAGGCTCGACTTGCCCACGTTGGGCCGGCCCAGCAGGGCCACCCGGCGCAGGCCGCTGTTCGGCTCCTCGCCGATCGCCGACTGCAGCGGCAGTGCCGCCAGCACGGCGTCGAGCAGGTCGCCGCTGCCCCGGCCGTGCAGGGCCGAGACGGCGTAGGGCTCGCCCAGGCCGAGCGACCAGAGCGCGGTCGCGTCGGACTCGGCCCGCGAGTCGTCGACCTTGTTGGCGGCCAGCACCACCGGCTTGCCCGACTTGCGCAGCAGCTTGACCACGGCCTCGTCGGTGCTGGTGGCGCCCACGGTCGCGTCGACCACGAACATCACGGCGTCGGCCAGCTCGATCGCGACCTCGGCCTGCTCGGCGACCCGGGCGGCCAGGCCCTTGACGTCGCGCTCCCAGCCGCCGGTGTCGACCACCATGAACCGCCGGCCGGACCACTCGGTCTCGTACCGGACCCGGTCGCGGGTGACCCCGGGGACATCCTCGACGACCGCCTCGCGGCGTCCGAGCACCCGGTTGACCAGGGTTGACTTGCCGACGTTGGGCCGGCCGACGACGGCCAGCACCGGCAGCGGGCCGACCTGCCCGTCGTCGTACTCGTCGCCGGCGTCGCGGTCGAGCAGGGCCAGGTCTGCGTCGGAGAGGTCGTAGTCGTCGAGCCCGGCCCGCAGCGCCCGGTCGATCCCGGGGGTGCGCGCCTCCTGACCGGTCAGGGTCTCGACGTCGCCGTACCCGATCGAGCCGTCGACGACGACCGGAGCGTCGGCGTCGTTGCGGGAGTCGGTGTCGCTCATCGTTGCACCGAACCCGCCCCGGCACGCTCGGTGCTGTCGTCGAGGTCGGCAACGGTGCCGTTCGCGGTCTGCGAGACGGCACTGAGCACGGCGTTCACGGTCTGCTCGAAGTCGAGCGCGGAGGAGTCGAGGTGCAGCACGCCGTCGGCGGCGACCTGGAAGCTGGAGACGGTCGAGTCGTCGGCGTCGCGGCGGACGATCTGGTCGCGGGTGGCCGCGACGGCGGCGGCGTCGGCCGAACCGTGCAGCTCGCGCGAGCGCCGGGCCAGCCGGGCCTCCTCGCTGGCGGTGAGCAGGATGCGGACGTCGGCGTCGGGCGCGACCACGGTGGTGATGTCGCGGCCCTCGGCCACACACCCGCTGCGGCTGCCGGTGCGGGCGGCGGCGATCAGCTCGCGCTGACGGCGCTGCAGCTCGGCCCGGACGTCGAGGTTGGTGGCGACGGCGCTGACCGTGGTCGAGATCCGGGTCTCGCGGATCTCGGCGCTGATCTCACGGCCGGCCACCCGCACCGAGGGCGCCGACGGGTCGGTGCCCATCTGCAGGTCGAGCCGGCGGACCGCTTCGGCCACGGCGCCGGCGGCGGCCGGATCGGCCGGGTCGATCCCGGCGTCGAGCACCGACCAGCAGGCGGCCCGGTACATCGCCCCGGTGTCGAGGTACTCCAGCCCGAGCCGACGGGCCACCTCACGGGAGACGCTCGACTTGCCGGAGCCCGAAGGGCCGTCGACGGCGATGACGAGCGGACGCCCGGTGGTGGGGTCGTTAGGGGCGGGCACGGCGAATCCTCCGGTAATGGGGGTTTGGTGAGGCCACGGTGGCTACCCCTAGGTTAGTCGAGGACGGCGACCGTTCACGCCATCGTCACCAACGGTCCCGGATCAGCTCAGTCGACCACGTGCCAGCCCCGCTCGATCAGGGCCTTCTCCAGTGACTCGCGGGCGGCCGGCAGCACCGACACCCCGGCCAGGCCCACCTTCTGCCCGGGCGAGTGCTCCAGGGCGAACTCCTCGACGTTGATCCCGGCCTCGCCGATGTCGTCGAACAGCCGGGCCAGTTGGCCCGGATTGTCCGGCAGCAGGGCGGTGACCACGGCGTACCGGGTCAGTGGCTCGCCGTGCTTGCCCGGGATCCGCTCCCGCCCGGACCGGCCCTCGGCCACCACCCGGGCCAGCGCCGCCCGGGCCCCCAGCTCGGTGCCGTCCGGGCCGGTCAGCGCGTCCAGGGCATCGATCAGGCCGTCCAGGTCGGAGCGGATCTCGCGCAGGGCCCGGTTCACCGGGCCGGCGTTGGCGGCCAGGATCTGGGCCCAGAGGGCGGGGTCGCTGTCGGCGATCCGGGTGACGTCGCGCAACCCTTGGCCAGCCAGCCCGACCGCCGGGTCGCTCGCCTTGACCAGCCGCGCCGCGACCAGGCTGGCCGCGATCTGGGGGACGTGCGAGATCAGGGCGACCGCCTCGTCGTGGTCGGCCGCGGCCATCACCACCGGGGTCGCGCCGAGCGCGTGGGCCAGCCGGCGCACGCTCTCGATCCGGGACGCCGCCGCCGGGGCCCAGTGCGCGCCCCCGGGGTCGGTGGACTCCCCCGAGCAGACCACCCAGGGCCGGCCCAGGAACAGGTCGGCCCGGGCCGCGACCGGGCCGGACCGTTCCCGGCCGGCCATCGGGTGCCCGCCGACGTACCGGCTCAGATCGGCCCCGGCGGCGCGCAACGCCCTCCAGATGCCGCCCTTGACGCTGGCCACGTCGGTGACCGTGGCCTCCGGGTGCCGGGCCAGCTCGGCCGCGACCACCTCGGCGGTGACGTCCGGTGGAGCCCCGACCACGACCAGGGCGACCGGCACGTCGCCGGGGTCGGGCTCGCCCGCGCCGACGTCGCGGGCCAGGGCCATCGCGGTCGGCGACGGATCACTGAGCAGGACCCGGACGCCGAGCTGGCGCAGGGCCAGGCCGACGCTGGCGCCGAGCAGGCCGGTACCAACGATCCGGACCGGGCCCAGCCCCTCGGCCGCCGCCGGGTCGAGGCTCACAGCCCCGCGGCCTCGAACAGCCGGCCGAGCTCGTCGCCGTGCAGCGACCGGGTCCGCCCCGAGCGCAGGTCACCGAGCTTGATCGGGCCGACCTGGGTGCGGACCAACTGCTCGACCGGGTGCCCGACCGCGGCCAGCAACCGCCGGACGATGTGGTTGCGGCCCTCGTGCAGCACGATCTCGACCAGCGCCTTGCCCGGCCGGGCGTCGACCACCCGGAACGAGTCGACCTTGGCCGGGCCGTCCTCGAGCTCGATGCCGGCCCGCAACCGCTTGCCGATGTCTTTCTTCACCGGGCCGGCCACCTCGGCCAGGTAGGTCTTCTGCACCTCGTGGCTGGGGTGCGAGAGCCGGTTGGCCAGGTCGCCGTCGTTGGTCAGCAGCAGGAGTCCCTCGGTGGCCTGGTCGAGCCGGCCGACGTGGAACAACCGCTCCTCCCGGCCGATCAGGAGGTCGCCGAGCGAGGGCCGGCCCTCCGGGTCGTCCATTGTCGAGACGACACCCGGTGGCTTGTTCAGGGCCAGGTAGACCATCGAGGTGTCGACCGAGATCCGGACGCCGTCGACGTGCACGGCCTGGCGTTTCGGGTCGACCCGGACGCCGAGCTCGCGCACGGTCTGGCCGTCGACCTGGACCCGGCCGGCCGCGATCAGTTCCTCGCAGGCCCGCCGGGAACCGACGCCGGCCTGGGCCAGCACCTTCTGCAGCCGGGTGCCGTCCGGGTCGTGCACGTCCTTGGCCGGGGCGGACGGCGGGGCGGGGGTGCGTTTGACCGGCCGGCCGCCCTGGGGGGCGCCGGTGCGGTCACGGCCGCCGGGGCGGCGTCGATCTGCGGGACTCATGAGTTTCCGATCGGGAAGTCGTCGAGGGCATCGACCTCGGGCAGGAACGGTGCCAGCGCGGGCAGCTCGTCCAGCCGGCCGAGGCCCAGCTTGTGCAGGAAGGTATCGGTCGTGCGGTAGAGAACAGCGCCGGTCTCCCGGTCGTTGCCGGCCTCCTCGACCAGGCCGCGGGTGACCAGGGTGCGCATCACGGCGTCCACGTTGACGCCGCGGACGGCCGAGACCCGGGCCCGGCTTACCGGCTGCCGGTAGGCGACGATGGCCAGCGTCTCGAGGGCGGCCTGACTGAGCCGCGAGGTCTGGCCGTCGAGCACGAACCGCTCCACCACCGGGGCGTGCGCGGACCGGCTGAAGACCCGCCAGCCGCCGGCCACCCGGCGCAGTTCGAAACCGCGCTCGGCCTCGTCGTAGTCGAGCACCAGCGCGGCCAGCAGTTCGGCCACCCGGTCGACCGGCAGGTCGAGGGCGGAGGCCAGGGAGAGCTCGTCGACCGGGCGGTCGACGACCATCAGGATCGCCTCGAGCGCGGCCCGGGGGCCACCGGGCAGCAGTTCGAGGTCGGGCGCCGGGGTCAGCCCGGGCAGGGCATCGGCGCCCTGATCCTCCGCTTTTGCGACGTCTGTCCGGACGGCCGAGGCCGGCGGCTCAGTTGTCGGTTCAGCAGTAGTTGTCACGTTCACTGGTTCATCATGCCTCGTCGGCGGCGTCCAGCGGTTCAGTCGCGGGCTCGGGGCCCTCGCCGTCGAAGTCGTCGGCCACCTCGATGTCGCCGACCTCGGCCCCGGTCCAGCGCACGGTCAGCTCACCCAGCGGCACCACCTGGTCGAACCCGACCGCGCCCTCCCGGAACAGTTCGAGCAGGGCCAGGAACCGGGCGATCACGACCACCTGACCGTCGGCGTCCGAGACCAGGGTCCGGAAGCTGGCCGACTGCATCCGGCGCATCCGCTCCACGATCAGCGCGGCCTGCTCGCGCACGCTGACCGTCGGGGAGTGCAGGTGGTCGAGGGTGACGGTGGGGGCCACCTTGGGTGTCATCGCCTTGGCCGCGAGCTCGGCGAACTGCAGGGGGGTCAGCCCGAGCACCAGTTCGGGCAGCAGTCGGGTCAGGTGCGGTTCCATCGGGACGTCGCGGGCCGACTGCCTGGACTCCTGCGCGATCCGCTGGGCGAAGGTGGCCGCGACGTCCTTGAATGCCCGGTACTGAAGCAACCGGGCGAACAGCAGGTCGCGGGCCTCCAGCAGGGCCAGGTCCTCGTCGTCCTCGACCTCGGCCGCGGGCAGCAGGCGGGCCGCCTTGAGATCGAGCAGGGTGGCCGCGACCAGCAGGAACTCGCTGACCTCGCCCAGGTCCCAGTTGCTGCCCAGAGCCCGGATGTAGGCGATGAACTCGTCGGTGACCTTGGCGATCGCGATCTCGGTGACGTCGAGCTTGTGCTTGGCGATCAGGCCCAGGAGCAGGTCGAACGGGCCGTCGTAGTTCTCCAGATGCACCTGGAAGGCCGACGACCGGCCGGGCAGCACACCCCCCGGGACGAGCGCCTCGCCCTCTTCTACGACGAGTGGCTTCTCCTCGACGACGGCGCCGCCCTCAGGCAGCGTCGCCACGGGCGATCAGCTCGCGGGCCAGCAGCCGGTAGGCGTACGCGCCGGCGTGCGAGGAGGCGTAGGTGGTGATCGGCTCGGCCGCGACCGAGGCGTCCGGGAACTTGACCGTGCGGCCGATCACGGTGTGGAAGACCTGGTCGCCGAACGCCTCGACCACCCGGGACACGACCTCGCGGCTGTGCAGGGTGCGCGGGTCGTACATGGTGGCCAGGATGCCGTCGACCTCCAGGCCCGGGTTCAGCCGGTCCTTCACCTTCTCAATCGTCTCGACCAGCAGGGCGACCCCGCGCAGGGCGAAGAACTCGCACTCCAGCGGGATGACGACGCCGTGGGCGGCGGTCAGGGCATTGATCGTGAGCAGGCCGAGCGAGGGCTGGCAGTCGATCAGGATGATGTCGTACTCGTCCAGCACCGGGCGCAGGGCCCGGGCCAGCACGGTCTCGCGGGCCACCTCACCGACCAACTGGACCTCGGCCGCGGACAGGTCGATGTTGGCCGGCAGCAGGTCGAGTCCGGGAATCGCGGTCGGCCGGATCACGTCGGCCAGCACGGTGTCGCGCTCCATCAGCACGTTGTAGACGGTCTGATCGAGCTCGTGCGGGTTGATCCCGATGCCGACCGAGAGCGCGCCCTGCGGGTCGAAGTCGACCAGCAGCACCTTGCGGCCGTACTCGGCCAGGGCCGCACCCAGGTTGATGGTGGACGTCGTCTTACCGACGCCGCCCTTCTGGTTGCACATCGCGATGATCCGGGCCGGGCCGTGGGTGTCCAGGTGGACCGGATCGGGGAACGACGGCATGGGGCGCCCGGTCGGGCCTTCGCCGCCGGAACCCAGGCCCAGGCTGGGCCCGTCGCCTCCGCCGCGCTCGACGGTCAGGTCCACCGCCGGCGCGGTCGTGTCGTTCGTCACGTCGTCTCCTCGGTAGCGCTCGTCGACGCGGGGGGCCGACTACGGAACAGAACACCGACCCGTCGTCGGTGCCCATCCTCGCGCTTTGCCGGTCGGGACTCTGCGAGGTTAGTCGGCGCGTCGTGTCGCGCTCAAGCCAGGCTAACGATATCGCCCCTGCTGATTGATGACCTCAACCGAAAATCACGGGTGCAGGGCCCGCGGGTGGGTGGCCGTGTAGACCTCCCGCAGGGTGTCCGCGGTGACCCGGGTGTAGAGCTGGGTCGTGGTCACCGAGGCGTGCCCGAGCAGTTCCTGCACCACCCGGACGTCGGCGCCGCCCTCCAGCAGGTGGGTCGCGAACGAGTGCCGCAGGGTGTGCGGCGACACCTGGCCGGCCAGGTCGGCCCGGTCGGCCGCACCGGCCAGCACCGCCCACGCGCTCTGCCGCGACAGCGGGCCGCCGCGGGCGTTGAGGAACACCGCCGGTGGGCCCTGCCCTCGGGCGGCCAGCTCCGGCCGGCCCCGGACCAGGTAGGCCTGCAGCGCGGCGACGGCGTAGCTGCCGAGCGGCACGATTCGCTGCTTGGAGCCCTTGCCGTGCAGCCGGACCAGCCCCGAGTCGAGGTCGAGGTCGTCGACCGCGCAGCCGACCGCCTCGCTGATCCGGGCCCCGCAGCCGTAGAGCAGCTCCAGCAGGGCCCGGTCGCGCAACCCGGCCGAGGTCTCCAGCGGGCCGGTCGCGGCCAGCACCCGCTCGACCGCGTCCAGGCTGATCGCCTTGGGCAGCCGCTTCGGCGCGGCCGGCGGCTGGACCTGACCGGCCGGGTCGATCGCGGTGCGACCCTCCAGCACCAGGAACCGGTGCAGCCCGCGGACGGCGACCACGGTCCGCGCGGCCGAGCTGGCGCTCAGCGGGGCGGCGCCGTCGTCCCCGGTCCGGATCGCGGCCAGGAAGTCGGTCACCTCGGCCTCCCGCACCCGGTCCGGGTCGTCCACCCCGCGCTCGCGCAAGAACTCGACGTACCGGCGCAGGTCGCGGCGGTACGCCTCGAGGGTGTTGGCGGCCAGCCCGCGCTCGACGGTGAGGTGGTCCAGGTATCCGGCCACCACGCCGTCCAGCGCCGACCTCGCGCCGGCGGTTGCCGTCACCGGTCGGCTCGGTTCAGGCCAGCACGTCGGCGAGCTCGGCGAACGGCATCTCGTGGGCCTGGGCCACCGGCTGGTTGGTCACCGCCCCCTGGTGCGCGTTCAGCCCCTTGGCCAGTGCCGGATCGGCCCGCATGGCGTCGCGCCAGCCCCGCCCGGCCAGCTCGACCGCATAGGAGAGGGTCACGTTGGTCAGGGCGTAGGTGCTGGTGTGCGGGACGGCGCCGGGCATGTTGGCGACGCAGTAGAACACCGAGTCGTGCACCTTGTAGGTCGGGTCGGCGTGGGTGGTCGGCCGCGAGTCCTCGAAGCAGCCGCCCTGATCGATCGCGATGTCGACCAGCACGCTGCCCGGCTTCATCCGGCTGACCTGCTCGTTGGACACCAGCTTGGGGGCCTTGGCCCCGGCCACCAGGACCGCGCCGATCACCAGGTCGGCGTCCATGATGGCCCGCTCGATCTCGAGCGCGTTGGAGGCGACGGTCTGCAGGTGGCCCTGGTACACCCGGTCGAGGGTGCGCAGCCGGTCGATGTTGCGGTCCAGCAGCACCACCTCGGCCTGCATGCCGAGCGCGATCGCGGCCGCGTTGGCCCCGGACACCCCGGCCCCGATGATCACGACCTTGGCCGCCCAGACCCCGGAGACGCCGCCCAGCAGCACTCCTCGCCCGCCCTCGGCCCGCATCAGGGTGGCCGCCCCGACCTGCGGGGCCAGCCGGCCGGCGACCTCGCTCATCGGGGCCAGCAACGGCAGTGACCGGTCGGCCAGCTCGACCGTCTCGTAGGCCACCGCGGTGACGTTGCGCTTGACCAGTTCCTCGGTCAGCGGCCGGTCCGCGGCCAGGTGCAGGTAGGTGAAGAGCACCTGATCCGAACGCATCCGGTGGTACTCGGCCTCGATCGGCTCCTTGACCTTGAGCAGCAGGTCGCCCTCGGCCCAGACGTCGTCGGGCGTGGCCAGGATGCTGGCCCCGGCCGCGACGTAGTCGTCGTCGCTGATCGAGGAGCCGTGCCCGGCGGTGGTCTCGACGAACACCTGGTGGCCGGCCCGGACCAGCTCGTGCACGCCGGAGGGGGTGATCGCCACCCGGTACTCGTGATTCTTGATCTCGCGCGGAACGCCGATCTTCACTGTGCGCACCTCTCACCAGGACGATGACGATGACCTCTCAGCACCCACCGGGTCGCGGCGGGCGATCGCCACTCTAGTGAGGCCGTCGCCGGGCCCGGCCGCGCCATCCCGCTCGACCGGTGAGGGGGCCGGTTCCGTGGTCTGATCATGGTCATGCGGACTCGCCTGCTCCCCTACGCCTCGACCCCCGGCCGGGCTCTGGTCCAGGCCTTCTCCGACGTCATGGTGCTGCTCTGGCTGGTGCTCTGGTTCACCGTGGGCAAGCTCGTGCACAAGGCCGTGGACGGCTTCGCCGAGGTCGGCCGCACGGTCGAGAGCGGGGCCAACGGGATCGCCGGCAACCTGGACGGCGCCGGCCGCGGTGCGGGCCGGATCCCGCTGGTCGGCGACACGGTGAGTTCGCCCCTGAAGGCCGCCGCCGGCGGCGCCCGCGACCTGGCCGGGGCCGGGCACGGGCTCGACCAGAAGGCCACCACGCTGGCGTTCGTCCTGGCCTTCGCGGTGGCGGTGCCCCCGGTGCTGGCGGTCGTCGTCCCCTGGCTGCTGCTGCGGTTGCGGTTCGCCCGGCGGGCCGGAGCGGCGGCCGAACTGGCCCGCACCCCCGGTGGCGACCGGTTGCTGGCCCTGCGGGCGCTGACCAACCGCCCGCTGAACCGGGTGCTGGCCGTCGGCGCCGACCCGGTGGAGGGCTGGCGGGTCGGTGACCCGGAGATCATCGCCGCGCTGGCCGCTCTCGAGATGCGCTCGGTCGGCCTCAAGTAGCCCTCCGACGGCTCTCCATCGCCCTGAGCCGCCCCCCACCGAGCCCGATCAGCCTGATCAGGCACCTGACCAGGCAGAACGACCCTTGGGGAGCACGACCGAGCCGCACTCGCGACGTCCGATCTGGGGCTTTCAAAACTATTTCAACCTTTTTGTTCATTCATTGGTAACTTAGGACACTTGCACCGACTGGTCCGCAATGCGAAATTACTGTCATTGAGTGACGGTCATCGGCGATTCCTCACTTGAGCAACTGCGATCCATCCGCGTGCGCCCCGGGCTGTGAGCCGTCTTGTGGATTCGCTCGCGATGACTCTTTTTCCTGGCTTCCCTGGAGGAACCTGTGTCGCTCCTTGATATCCCTGACGTCTCTGTCCCGCGGTCCACTTCACTGCCACTGAGTGAAATTCAGGACGTCGTCGCCGCCATTCGCAACGGCGAGATGGTCGTGGTCGTGGACGACGAGAACCGCGAGAACGAGGGCGACCTCATCGTCGCCGCCGACCACGCGACCTCCGCGGTCATCAATTTCATGATCACTCGCGGCCGGGGGCTGGTCTGCGTCGCCCTCCCCGCGGGCCGGGCCGCCGACCTGCAGCTGCCGTACATGGTGGCCCGCAACGAGGATCACATGGGCACCGCCTTCACCGTCAGTGTCGACGGCACTCTCGCAACCGGTGTCACCACCGGGATCTCGGCCGGGGACCGCGCCCGGACCATCAACCTGCTGGTCTCCGGGCAGGCCACCGACCTGCAGCGGCCGGGTCACGTCTTTCCTCTGATCGCCCGCGGCGGCGGTGTTCTCGAGCGACCGGGCCACACCGAGGCCGCCGTGGACCTGGCACAGCTGGCCGGCTGCACGCCGGCCGGCGTCATCGTCGAGATCATCGGCGAGGACGGCGAGATGCTGAGACTGGCCGACCTGATCGAGTTCTCGAGTACTCACGGGCTGCTCATCACCAGCATCGAGAAGCTGCGGGCGCACCTCGCGCTCGGCGCCAGCGCTCAGGCGTGACCACCCTTGCGGCCGCCGTCCAGTCAGTCTCCACACCGCTGATCCAGCGAGGGGTCCGGCGCCGACTGGCCGCGGTGGACGGCGCGCATCACATCCCGACCGAGGGGGCATTCATCCTGGCCCCCAACCACACCAGCTACTACGACCATTTCGTCACCGGCACAGTGCTTCTGGCCGTTCGTGACCAGCCCGCCTGGTTCCTGACCAAGTCCGAGGCCTTCGACCGGCGGCTGAGCCGCTTCTGGCACACCGTGATGCGCTGCCTGCCGGTCGATCGAGGCCGGCCGACCAGCACCAACCTGGCCCGGATCGGTGAGGTGCTGGCCGCCGGTAACGCCCTCGTCGTCTACCCTGAAGGTACCCGGGGGCCCGGCGCTGATCTGCTCTCGTTCAAGAACGGCGCGTTCTGGTTCGCGGTCCGCTACGGCGTACCGGTGATCCCGGCCGGCCTGGCCGGCACCAGTGATGTGCTACCCAAGGGCACGAGCTGGATCCACCGCCGGCCGGTACGGATCGCGTTCGGCGCCCCGCTGCTCGACGACCAGTCGCTACCTCGCTCGCAACGGGTCAAAGCTCTTCTCCGCCAGGCAGAAGAGCAGATCCCGGAGCTGGTGCGGCAGGCCGCGGGGCCGCCGGCCGGCTCGGTCGGTCGGCTCGCGCGGGAGGTGAGCCGGCAGATCGACGCCAGCCTGCAGCCGGACGGCCGGTGCCCGGCGCCGGCGCTGCGCCGGCTCGGCGAGGTGGCCCGGCTGATCCAGGACCAGGGCGGTGACGACCTCGACCTGGCGGTGCAGCGGCTGCGGTTGCGGGGCCTGCGGGCCACGTCGGCCGGGCCGGTCCGGCGCCTGCTGCTGGGCTACCCGGTGCGCCGCCGAGGGTTACGGTTGCTTCGCCGCGACCCTGGCCATCCGATGGCGAACTACCTGGTCGGTCGCTGGTACCTGAGCATGCCTCGGGTGCTCGGCGGCCGGCCGGCCCTCGGCGCCCAGCACTTCGCCCGGGCCGTCATCGACGCTCCGCCGGAGGACACCCGATACTCGATGGCGCTGGCCGAGGCCCTGGTGGCCGACGGGCGGCCCGCCGAGGCGGTGCCCCCGCTCCGGGCCGTCCTCACCCACAGCGGGCCCGGAGAACGGACCGACCGGCGCCGGGAGCGGGCCCGAACCATGCTGACGGAGATCGAGCCTCCTCAGCCGAAGGCGGAAGTTCCGTCCACCGTAGGAGACTCCGCATGAACACCTTGTCCCGGATGTCGATGAACCGGCCTCGTACCGTGATCGCCCTCTGGCTGATCGCCGTCGCGATCTACGGCGGCCTGGCCCTGTTTCTGCCGAACGCACTGCAGGCCGGCGGTTTCGACAATCCGCGCGGCAGCGCGGTCACCGGTCAGAGCACACTGACCAAGGCGTTCGGCGAGCCCGCGAACAGCCTGCAGGTGGTGCTGCACGATGGCGCCGCCCCGGTCACCTCGGCCGCGGCCACGGTGGCCGCCCGACTGCGCGGCTTCCCGCACGTCAGCTCGGTGCAGGATCTGACCACCAACCCGACCTGGCTCTCCCGGGACGGCCGCACCACCTTCGTCCAGGTCGGGTTCAGCAGCAACGACACGACCACGCAGAACCTGGTGCCCAAGGTGCACGACGCCGCCGTCGAAGCACTGTCCGGCACCGGGGTCGGGGTCGAGGTGACGGGAGCTCCGGCTCTCAATTACGCGCTGAACCTGCAGTCGGCCCGGGACGCCCTGCACGCCGAGTTCATCGCCTTCCCGCTGCTCTTCATCGTGCTGTTCCTGGTGTTCCGCTCGATACCGGCCACGCTGATCCCGGTCTCGATGGCCGGGTTGAGCATCGTGATCTCGCACGGCATCGGATTTCTTTTCACCCGGTTCACCGACGTCGAGATTCTGTACACCAATGTGGTGTCGTTGATCGGTCTCGCCGTCGCCGTCGACTATTGCCTGTTCATCATCAAGCGATACCGGGAAGAACTGGCCGAGGGCCGGGAGACCCGTCCAGCTCTGGCCCGGGCGATGGCCACGGCCGGGCACTCGGTGATGTTCAGCGGCCTGATCGTCGTGGTCGCGCTGTCGACCCTGTTCATCCCCCGCATGATGGTGTTCTCGTCGGTCGCCTTGGCCGGAGCGGTGGTCACCCTGGCCGCCCTCGCGCTGACGATGACCCTGCTCCCGGCCGTGCTGCTCCTGCTCGGGCCGAAGATCTCCTGGGGCAACGTGCGACTGCCCCGGCCGGCGGCCCTCTCCCGGCTGCCGCGGGTGGGTCTGGCCCGGTTCCGCCGCCGGCCGGCCCTGGTGCTCCTGGTGCTGGTGCCGATCTTCCTGCTGCTCGCCGCCCCGATGTCGGGGATCCGGCTGCAGGTGCCGGTGGCCAGCGCGACCATCCTGCCGTCGGGTACCGAGGCCCGGTCCGGGGTCGAGCGCATCGATTCCGATCTCGGACTGCGCGACCTCTTCCCGGTCGAGGTCGTTCTCTCGGCCCCGGCCGGGGACGGGACGGCGGGCCTGCTCGCGGCGGCCCGGACGGCGGCCACGGCGGCGACCCGGCAGTCCCAGACGATCCAGGTGCAGGCGGTCACGACCCTGCCGGTTCCGGCGGCGGCGATGGCGGCGGCCGTGGCCGGTGACCCGACGGCGTTGCCGGCGCCGTACCGGGCCGCCTTCGGGCAACTGTGGACCCGCTCGGGCGCCGACTACGTCACCCGGGTCCTCATCGTGCCCAGATCCGGGCCGGACGCCGTCAGCACCCACACCCTGGTCACCTCGTTGCGAGACGAACTGACGGGCTCGGGCGGGGCCGGTGTCGGTGCCGGCATCGCCGTCCAGGTCGCCGGGGCCACCGCTCAGGGCGTCGACTTCGACCTCGTCGTCCGCGATTCGCTGCCCGTCATCGTGCTGGTCGCCGCGCTGGCCACGTTCTTCCTGCTGCGCTGGGCCTTTTCCTCCTGGCTGGCCCCCCTGCTGGCGCTGGCCTTCAACGCGCTGGTGGTCACGGCCAGCCTCGGCCTGCTGACCCTGATTTACCAGAGGGGCTTCGACGAACCGATCAACAGCGTGACGCCGCTGCTGCTCTTCGCGGTCATGTTCGGCCTGAGCATGGACTACATGGTGATCATGATGTCGCGGATGCGGGAGTTCTACACCGACGGCCGGGCCCACTCCGACGCCATCAGCGCCGGGATGAGTCGGACCGGCGGCCTGGTCAACAGCGCGGCGATCATCATGGTCGCGGTGTTCCTGTCCTTCGGCGTCGCCAAGATCAGCATCGTGCAGCAGCTCGGCTTCGGCCTCGCCATCGCCGTGCTGCTGGACGCGGTGGTGATCCGGCTGCTGGTGATGCCGGCCGCGCTGAACCTGGTCGGCCCCCGGATCTGGGCCCACCAGCAGGAGGCACTGCCCGTGGTCGCGATGCCGGCCGCCGTCGGTGCGTTGTGAGCGCCACGGCCTGGATCGTGATGGAAGGGGTTTCGCGGCTGCAATGGGCCGGGGCCGGCGGCACCTGGCAGTTGCTCGGGATCTGGCCCGGCCCCGGCGAGCAGCTGAAGCTGATCGACCACCTGGCGGCCGGGCTCCCGCTGCTGGTGGTGCTCGACTCGGCCGGCGCCTCGGTGCCGGTCTGGCGCAGCGAACTGGCGCAGACCCCGATGGCCTCGGCCCTGATGGCCGAAGTTCACACCGACGAGGAGCTGATCGACATCGCCGTACCGTTTCTCGACTGGCTGCCCGAGGCGCTGCGCCGGCGCGGGCGGATGTTCTCCGAGCAGGCCCGGCAGCTGATCGGGTGCACCCCGTCGGCGTTGCTGGCCCCGCTGATCGTCGAGGACGAGCCGGCCCAGGACGCCCAGGTCAGGTTCGTCCAGCGGACCGGCGGGCGGGCGCCGACCCGGGCCGAGCTCAGTCAGCTCGCGAGCCGGCTGCTGAACACCGAGAACACCGCGGTGCTGCTGTGACCGCGACCGAGGTGGGCGCGCCGGAGGTGGTCGTCGTCACCGGGGCCGCTCGCGGTCTCGGGCACGCGATCACGGTGGAGATGCTGCAACGGGGGGCGAAGGTCGTGGCCGGCTACACCTCCGATCCGGCACCGCTCGACCTGCTGGCCCAGAAGTGGCCGGGGCAGGTGTGGCCGGTGGCCGGCGACATCGGCGAGGAGGACACCAGCCGGCGAATGATCGCCCAGGCCAAGCAGCTCGGGGGGCCGACGGCGGTGATCCACAATGCCGCCGTGGCCCGGGACGAGCTGCTGATCCGCACCACGGTGGACGACTGGGACGAGGTCCAGCGGGTGAACCTGCGCGGGGCCTTCCTGATCTCCAAGCATGCGGTGAAGGCGATGATGCGGCTTCGCCGGGGCCGGCTGGTCTTCATCTCCTCGGTCTCGGCGACGTTCGGCAACGCCGGCCAGTCCGCCTACGCGGCCAGCAAATCGGGGCTCGAAGGGCTGTCCCGGAGCATCAGCCAGGAATACGCCCGGCTGGGGATCGGCACCTGTGTGCTGGCTCCCGGTATGATCAACACCGGCCTGGCCCACCGGCTGCCGTCGGAACATGCCGAGAGCAAGGCGTCCCGGTTCCTGGTCGGCGCCGCCGAACCCGAGGAGATTGCCGCCATCGCCGCGTTCCTGGCCTCACCGATCGCCCGCCACATCAACGCGACCACCGTGCACGCCGACGGCGGAGGGAAGTTCTGACCGCCGACCCGGTGATCGCCACCGTGCAGATCCGGGGTTCGGTCGAGCAGATCCGGGCGGTGCTGCTCGACGCGGCGAGACTGCCGGACTGGAACCCGGCCTTCCTCTCGCTCGGCCCCGCCGCCCCGGACGGGTCGTACCCGATCCGGGTGCGCGGCGGGCTGCGCGGGCGATTCCGCTACACCCTCACCGAGAAGCTCCGCCTGGAATCGGCCTGGCACGTGCCCGGGCTGGCCGAGACCAACTACTGGGAGCTGTCCCCCACCGGTGACGGGACGACGGTGGAGCACGGCTTCGTGCACACCGGCCCGGTCGGGGCCGTGATGCGCGGGGCCTTCGCCTCGGCCGCCGGCCTGCGCGTCGACCGGCTCAAGTCCCGGGTCGAGGGTCGGGTCGAGGGTCGGGTCGAGGGTCGGTAGCGGCGCGGACCCGCTCCAGAATGAGGGCCGCGATCTCATCGGGGTGGGTCTCGGGCAGCCAGTGCCCGGCGTCCATCTCGACGAACCGGTACTCCCCCTTCACATAGTCGCCCGTCGCCTCGGCCGCGTACCGGCCGAGGAAATTGTCCCGCCGTCCCCAGACGTAGGTGGTGGGCACTTTGGCCCGGCCCTGCGCCGACCGGCCCGTCCCCTTCGGCGAGCGCAACGAGAAAGGCATGGCCCGGTACCAGTTCAGCGCCCCGGTCAGCGTTCCCGGCCGGCGCATCAGGGCGGCGTCGTGCGCGGCGAAATCAGCCGGCAGGCCACTGCGCCGCAGCGACTTCTCCAGCACCGGCGGGATCACCAGCTCGGGCAGCCAGGGCAGCTGGATGAACAGCATGTACCAGGACTTCAGCGCCTGGCTGCTGGACCGGAACGATCGGATCAGGGCGGCCGGGTGGGGGGTCGAGAGCACGGTCAGCGAGCGGACCCGGCTCGGATCGCGGCCGGCCAGGGCCCAGGCCACGGCCCCGCCCCAGTCGTGGCCGACGACGTGGGCCGAGTCCAGGCCGGCCGCGTCGAGCAGGCCCAGCACGTCGTCGGCGAGAGCTTCGGCCCGATAAGCGCGACGGCCGGCGGGCCGGGCGCCCGGCGAGTAACCGCGCTGGTCCGGGGCCAGAGTGCGCAGGCCTGCGGCGTGCAGCACCGGCTCGACCACTGACCACGAGGTCGCGTCCTGCGGGAAACCGTGCAGGAGCACCACCGGTTCGCCCTCCGGCGGCCCGCCGTCACGAACGTCGAAGCTCAGGCCGGCGTGCTGAAACGACTCCATCCGTTTAGCGTATTGGCGGACAACGGCGTCAGCACGGTGACCGCACCGCAACCGTCCGCACCAGGGGGATTCACATGTCGGCGCTGAGCAACTCCGAGCTGAGCAACTCCGAGCCGGGCAACTCCGAGCCGGGCAACTCCGAGCCGGGCAACTCCGAACCGGGCCGGCGGGTCTGGCTGATCACCGGGGCGTCGTCCGGCTTCGGGCGGGTGATCGCCGAGGGGGCGCTGGCAGCCGGCGACATCGTGGTGGCGGCGGTCCGCCGGCCGGACGCCGTCGCCGATCTGATCGCGACCGCTCCCGACCGGGCGAGCGCCCTTCAGCTCGACGTCACCGACGCCGAGCGCATCAGCTCCGCCGTCGGTGAGGTGCTGCTGCGCCACGGCCGGATCGACGTCCTGGTCAACAACGCCGGCCGGGGGCTGATCGGCGCCGCCGAGGAGACCACCGACGCCGAGCTGCGCGACCTGATGGACCTGCACTTCTTCGGCCCGGCCGCGCTGACCCGGGCCGTGCTGCCCCGGATGCGCGACCAGGGCTCGGGCGCGATCGTGCAGCTCAGCAGCCAGGGCGGTCGGCTGTCGTTCCCCGGGGTCGGCGCCTACTCGGCGACCAAGTTCGCCCTGGAGGGGTGGTCCGAGGCGCTGGCGGCCGAGGTCGCCGGCTTCGGCATCCGGGTGCTGATCGTGGAGCCGGGCGCGTTCCGGACGTCGTTCAACGGGCCCGGGGCGCTGCTGGTCTCGGTCGGTATCCCGGCCTACGACGACCAGATCGGGCCGGTACGGGCGGGCATGGCCGCCGGCGACGGCGACCAGCCCGGCGACCCGGTCAAGGCGGCCGCGGCGATCCTGGCCGCCCTGGACGCACCCGAACCGCCGCTGCGCCTGGTCCTCGGCGCCGACGCCGCCGATGCGGTCGGAGCCCGCCTCCAGCAGCAGTCCGCCGAGTTCTCGGCCTGGGAGAAAGTCAGCCGCAGCACCGGTTTCGACTCGCTCTGACGGCGCGCCACCGTCGACCTTCGCAACCCGACTCGGTGCAACCTCCCCGGCCACCGGCATCAGGGATCGTCCGAGCACTTCTCCCGAGCCGGTTGCGATCCACCGGTCAGGGAACGACGACGGTGAGCATCTGCCGGGTCGCAACGAGCCCGAGCCGGCGGTACCCGGCGCGGGCCGGGTTGCCGGTGGTCACGGACAGGCCGATCCGCGGTACGCCGTCCCGGGCAGCGGCGGCCAGAGCCCGTTTCAGGAGGGCCGCCCCCAGGCCGGAGAACTCCGGGGCCGGATCGCGGAACACATCGGCGATCCAGGCCCCCGCACCGGGTAGGTCGATCACTATTACGCCGGCCAGCACACGCCCTGCGGCCTGGTCCTCGGCCAGCCGGGAACAGGGTTGCACCGATCCCTCGTGGCCGGCCAGCAACGGGACCAGCTCGTGATCCAGGGCTTCGGCGTCGGAGCGCTCGCGCCAGTCGGGATGCCCGGCCGGGTAGGCCGCGCGCCAGGCCGGGAACACGTCCTCGGGCCGGTGATCGAGGGCCACCGCCCGCCGGCCCGGGCCCAGGTCTGCGTCGGCCCAGGCACCCGACGGCGGGTCGGTGTCGAGCCGGCGGTCCATCACCTCGTACCGGCGACGGGCCGTGGCTCCACCGGCGATCAGCTGCTCGCCCAGCAGCACCGGACCGACCACCACCCAGCCCGACAGCTCCCGCAGCACCACCTCGGCCGCCGTGTCGGCCAGCACCTCGACGTCGACCGCCACCCGCAGGTCGCCGGCCCGTTCCGGCCGGTAGGTCAGCGCGGTCACGCCGTGCTGATCTCGGTGGGCCGTGCGCGGCCCGGACCCCTGGGCCGGGCCGGGGCTCGCGCGGCGTCAGCGGTAGGCGTGGTGCTCGGGCCACGGCGAGTCGGCCGGGCGCAGCGTCGACCAGCCCAGGCCGCGCGAGGCGACCGCGGCCAGGATGCCGACCACCGAACCGGGGTTGTGCACCCGGCCGGCCAGGACGGCGTCCCGGGCCTCCTCGAGCGGCACCCAGCGGGTCAGCATGCCCAGCTCCTCGTCGGTGCGGACGTGCAGCTCGTCGTCCGGCACCGGGTGGACGTCGCGGGCCAGGAACAAGCGGACCGCCTCGTCGCTGCCGCCGGGCGAGTTGTACCAGTCGGCCAGCAGGTCCCAGCGCTCGGCCTTAAGGTCGGCCTCCTCGGCCAGCTCGCGCTTGGCGCCGTCCAGCGGGTTCTCCCCCGCGACGTCGAGCAGGCCGGCCGGCAGCTCCCAGAGCAGGCTGCGCACCGGGTGCCGGTACTGCTGGATCATCAGCACCCGCTCGTCGTCGTCCAGGGCCAAGACGGTGACCGCTCCGGGATGGTGCACGATCTCCCGGTGCACTACCCCGGCGTCCCCGAGATCGACGCTCTCGCCGACGATCTCCCAGATCGCGCCGGCGTGGATCAGCTCCGAGCGGACCGTCGGCCGGGGCGCGTAGACGTCGGCCAGCTCCACGGTCTGCTGCCGCGGCTCGGTGCTCACGCGGTCACCGGCTCGGTGCCGGCCGGGCTGTCGACCGCCGCGCCGGCCTCGACCTCGAGCAGCCGCTCGGCCCGCTGCCGGTTCACCGCCGCCTCGACCAGACCGGAGAACAGCGGGTGGGCCCGGTGCGGGCGGGACCGGAACTCCGGGTGGGCCTGGGTACCGACGTAGTACGGGTGGACGTCGCGGGGCAGCTCGACGAACTCCACCAGCGAGCGGTCCGGCGACATGCCGGAGAAGGTCAGGCCGGCCTCCTCGAGCTGCTGGATGTACCCGTTGTTGACCTCGTACCGGTGCCGGTGCCGTTCGGACACCTCGGCGCTGCCGTAGGTCTCACGGACCACGCTGCCCTCGGCCAGCACCGCCGGGTACGAGCCCAGCCGCATGGTCCCGCCGAGGTCGCCGTCGCCGTCCACGATGTGCTGCTGCTCGGCCATGGTGGCGATCACCGGGTGCTTGGTGCCCGGGTCGAACTCGCTGCTGCTGGCCCCCTCCAGGCCGACCACGGTGCGGGCGTACTCGATCACCATGCACTGCAGGCCCAGGCACAGGCCGAGGGTCGGGACGCCGTTCTCCCGGGCCCAGCGCAGGGCGCCCAGCTTGCCCTCGATGCCGCGGACGCCGAACCCGCCGGGCACGCAGACCGCGTCGACCCCGTGCAGGTTGCGCTGGGCCCCGTCGCGGGTTTCGCAGCCGTCGGAGGCGACCCAGCGGATCTCGACCTTGGCGTCCTGGGCGAAGCCACCGGCCCGCAGCGCCTCGGTCACCGACAGGTAGGCGTCGGGCAGGTCGATGTACTTGCCGACCAGGGCCACGGTGACGTGGTGGGCCGGGCGGTGCACCCGGCGCAGCAGCTCGTCCCAGCTCTTCCACTCGACGTCCCGGAAGGCCAGCCCGAGCCGGCGGATCACGTAGGCGTCCAGGCCCTCGGCGTGCAGCACCTTGGGGATGTCGTAGATGCTCGGCGCGTCGGCCGCGGTGACCACCGCCTCGACGTCGACGTCGCAGGTCAGGGCGATCTTGCGCTTCATGCTCTCGGGGATCTCGCGGTCCGAGCGGCAGACGATGGCGTCCGGCTGGATGCCGATGTTGCGCAGCGCCGCCACCGAGTGCTGGGTCGGCTTGGTCTTCAGCTCGCCGCTGGGCGCCAGGTAGGGCACCAGCGACACGTGCACGAAGAAGACGTTGTCGCGGCCGACGTCGCGGCGCACCTGGCGGGCGGCCTCCAGGAACGGCAGCGACTCGATGTCGCCGACCGTGCCGCCGATCTCGGTGATGATGACGTCGGGCGGGCCCTCGGGGGAATCGGTGTCGGCCTGGGCCCGCATCCGGGCCTTGATCTCGTCGGTGATGTGGGGAATCACCTGCACCGTGTCGCCGAGGTACTCGCCCCGCCGCTCCTTGGCGATCACCGCCGAGTAGACCTGCCCGGTGGTGACGTTGGCCGTCCGGCCGAACTCCACGTCGAGGAAGCGCTCGTAGTGCCCGATGTCGAGGTCGGTCTCGGCGCCGTCCGCGGTGACGAAGACCTCACCGTGCTGGAACGGGTTCATCGTGCCGGGATCGACGTTCAGGTAGGGGTCGAGCTTCTGCATCGCCACGCGCAGTCCGCGCCCGCGTAGGAGATGTCCCAGGCTCGAGGCGGTCAACCCCTTGCCGAGAGAGGAGGCGACGCCACCCGTGACGAAGATCTGCTTTGTACGCTCTGGTATCCGCTGGGCCACGGGCTTTCACGTTATCAGCTCTCCCGGCCCAGGTCGTGCCGAGCGAGGTGTCTTAGGCCGGTCGGGTGAGATCGGCGTACACGGATTCGACCTGCTGTAGCGCGTCGTGTGCGGTCGGCAGCGTTGTGCCACGAAACCGGGACCGCTCGCGCAACGCGGCCAGCTCGCCCGGGTCGGCCAGCAGGTGCGCGATGGCGTCCCCCAACCCCGCCGGGTCACCGGGCGGCACCAGGACGGCGGCGTCCCGGGTGACCGCGGCGGTGCCACCGGCGTCGGTGGCGCAGATCGCGACCCCGGCCCGGAGCGCCTCCTGCACGATCAGCGGCTGGCCCTCCCACCGGCTCGGCACCACGACCAGGTCGGCCGCGGCCAGCAGGTCGGGGACGTCGGACCGGTTGCCGAGCAGGGTCACCGGCAGCTTCTCGGCCTCGATCCGGGCCTCGAGCTCGGCCCGCAGCGGACCCTCGCCGGCGATCACGGCCCGAACCGGCGGCGCTGCCCGGTCCGCCGGTACCGGCGATTCACTGCCGGTGAGCCGGCCGATCGCCGCCAGGAGCACGTCCAGCCCCTTCTGCGGGGCCAGCCGGCCGACGGTGAGCAGCAGGGCGGTGCCGTCCGGGACGCCGAGCTCGGCGCGGACGTCGGCGGCCTTCCGGGCCGCGGAGGGCAGGGCCGGGGCCGGCACCAGGGCCAGCCGCACGTCGCGGGCCCCGCGCCGTCCCATCGCCTCACCCAGATCGGCCGAGACCACCAGGACGGCGTCCGCCCCACGGGCCACGATCCGCTCCAGGACACCGTGCACCAGGGCGATCGCACCCCCCGCGACCAGCGCGTTGTGCAGGGTGACGACCACCTCGGGCCGCTGCTCGACCGGTCGGACCCGGCGGACCGCGAGCACGGCCAGGGCCCCGGCCCGCAAGCCGTGGGCGTGCACCACGTCGGTGCCGGTGGCCAGGGCCCGCAACCGGCGCACGGCCCGCCGGTCGGCGGCCGGCCGGGGCCGGTCCGAGACGACGAACGGCTCGAACCCGGCGCCCGCGGCGGTGAAGCCGAAGTCGCGGTCGGTGCCGGCCGGGCCGGCCACCCGCACCTGGTTGCCGGGTCCGGCGGCCAGGCCGGCGGCCAGCTCGGCCACGTGCCGCCCGACCCCACCCCCACTCGTGGCCAGCACCAGCAGGACCTTCATGCCGCACCCCCGTCGCTCGCCGGCGCGACCACCCGGCCGCGCAGCGGCACCCGCTGCCGCACGGTGGCCAGGTCCTTGCGATCGAACACGGCCAGCAGGACGACGAAAACCACCGCCGAGACGATTGCCGCGACCAGGCCGGCGGTCAGGGACTCGACCCGCCCGGCGGTCCAGGCGTCCAGCATGAGCACGCTCATCCCCCGGCCGGCCAGCGCGGCGACCAGGGCGGCGGCGGCGCCGGCGAGGAGCACCCGGGGCAGCCCGGCCAGCGCCTCGACCCCGGCGCTGCGTCGCAGGGCCGCCAGCAGCAGCGCTCCGGCGACGGTCATGCCGATGGTGTTGCCCCAGGCCAGGCCCACGACCACGCCGGTCCCGCGAGTGACCAGGATCGAGCCGACGATCACCGCCAGCCAGCCGGTCGCGGTCGCGGTGGCCGCGGCCCGCCCGTGTTCAAGGGCGTACAGGGCCCGGGCAATGTGGGCGATCAAACCGAAGCCGAGTAGGCCCGGGGCGAGCACGGTGAGCGCCGTTCCCATGGCGGGCAGGGCATTGTCGGTGACCGCGTGCCGGCTGGCGTCGTTCGCGGTGAAGAAGGCGGCCACCGGCAGGGCCACCCCGGCCAGCAGGGCGGCGCCGAACCAGCCGGCCACCACCACGGCCCGGGTGCTGAGCGAGGCGGTCAGCGCGTAGCCGGCCCGGTCCCCGGCCGTGGCTTGTTCTGCCAGCCGGGGAAAGGCGCTGGTGGCCAGGGGGACGGCGAGGACGGCGTAGGGCAGCAGGTAGACCGCCTGGGCGTACTGGAACACCGGGAACGCGCCCTTGTCGCCGCTGTGGTCGGCCAGCAGCAGGGCCACCAGCAGGGCCGCCTGCTGGGCCAGCAGCGCCCCGATCCCGGCCGCGGCCAGGGCCAGGCCCCGGCGGGCCACGCCTGGCGGGAACCGCAGCGAGAACCGCAGCCGGACCCCGGCCCGGCGCAACGGCAGCAGCAGGGGCACGGTCATCACCAGGACGCCGGCGGTGGTCCCCCAGGCCAGCCAGTGCTCGGCCGCGGCCGGCAGCCCCTCGGCGGCGGTCACCCCGTGGGCGGTGACGCCGAACATCCGGTAGGCCGCGATCACCACCAGGCTGGACAGCAGCGGCGCGGCGGCCGGCCAGAGGAACCGGCGATGGGCGGTCAGGACGCCGCTGAACACCACGCCCACCCCGTAGAGGGCGATCTGCGGCGCGAAGACGACGATCATCCGGGCGGTCAGGGCCCGCTGGCCGGCGCAGTCGTGGTCGTCCCCGACCAGCAGCCGGGACAGGGGCCCGGACAGAACGGCCAGCAGGGCCGACGCCGGTACCAGGACCAGCAGCGTCCAGCTGATCAGGGCCGAGGCGATCTGGTCGACCTCGCCGAACCGGGCAGTGGGGTTTCCGGAGGCGATCCGGGAGATCGGCCCGGCCAGCAGCGGGACCACGGCGCCGGCCAGGGCGCCGCCGGCAGCGACCTCGAACAGCACGTTGGGCAGCACGTTGGCCGAGGCGTAGGCGGTGCCGACGCAGGTGGCGCCGACGTTGCCGGAGAACGCCAGCCAGCGGCCGAATCCGACCAGCCGGGAGACGGTGGTGATCACCGCGATCAGTACCGCCGAGGCGAACAGCCCGGCCCCGACCGTCCGGCGGGTCACTCGCCGACCCGGCCGACCGGGCCGGGCGCCGGATCCGCCGGGCTCGGGGCAGCCGGGCCGGCCGGGGCCGGACGGCGGCCCAGCTGGTCCAGTTCGCGCAGCCCGGGCGTGCGGGCGATGACCTTGGTGAAGCTGACCTTCTCGCTGGCCAGGGTCAGCCCGGCCAGCCCGGCCAGCAGGGCCAGCCGGCCCCGGCGGCTCAGCCCGGCGACCGCGGCGGTGCCCAGCAGAGCCCCGGCCGCGTTGGCCCCGGTGTCTCCCAGCATGGAGCGTTCCTGCAGGTCCGGCGGCAGCAGAGCGGTCGCGACACCGCCGGCCACGGCCACCAGCCGGCCGGCCGGACCACCCTTCGCGGCCGCCGGCGTGACCAGCAGCACGACCTTCAGGGCCCGCCCCGGCCGCAGGTCGAACAGGTTCAGCAGGTTCGCCGTCCCGGCGATCACCGCTCCCCCGGTGACGACGTCCACGACCCGGCCCGCTCGCGCCGGTCCCCGGCCGGCGCCCGCCGGCCCGACCCGATCGGAGGACCCTGACGAGGACGGCGCCAGCCCGGCCACGAGCAGCCCGGTCGCCCCGATGCCCAGCACCTTGAGCCCGCCGGTGGTGACCCGCCCGTGGGCCAGCTCGCCGAGGTGCCCGCGCAGGCCCTTGCTCTTGCCGGTCTCGTGCAGGTCGTCGATCGCTCCGAAGACGCCACCGCCAACGACCGCCAGTACCGCCGCCGCCCGCAGCCGGCCGGGCAGGCCCGGCACCAAGGCCAAGGCCGTGGCCGCGCCGATCGTGGCGGCCGGGCCTTCGAGCAGGGTCAGCGTCTCGCCGCGGTGATTCAGCCGGTCCCAGCGGCCCGCACCGCCCGGTGGCCGGCGGCGCAGCGCGGTCCAGGCCGCTGCGGCGGACAGGCCACCGAGCAGGCCCGCCCCGAGCCGGCCGGCCAGGTCACTGCTACGGCGGCGGTCGCGCCGGCTCACTTCTTGGTCGCCGTCGCCGTCGGCGTCACCCCGACGGTGCCCGCGGTCAGGGTCGGCGTCTCCTTGGTGTCACCGCCGACGAAGCCGTAGGCCCCGTGGCCACCCTCCAGTTGCTCACGCAGGGCCAGGACGGCGGTCATCACGCCCATCTGGGTGGTCCCGGTGTCGACCGTGGAGACGGCCTCCTTGGTCGCGTCGTCGTCCCGGAGCGCGGCCAGCAGGCCGGATCCGGCCGCGGCCGAGGCCGGGCCGCTGACCACCGCCCCGCCGCCGATCGCGTCCAGCGCCGTGGCCAGGGTCAGGAACCCTGTCTGGGGCGAGCCGGACGCCGTCGGCACCGCGTTCTGGTCGCTGCTGTCCGGGTTGCCGGGGGCCAGCACCAGGGCCGCCTGGGCCAGCCCGGTGAGGCTGCCCTTGATCCCGATCAGGTTCTGCGAGCGCAGCTCCTTGAGCACCGTCGTGCTGGTGGCGGCGTCCTCACCGATCGCCGTCGTCACGTTGCCGACCAGCACCTCGGCCAGCAGGCGGGGCAGCTTCTCGTCGGTGTCACCGCCGGTCGGCACGGTTCCGATCGGCAGCTTGGCGGTCAGGTCGGTGATCACCTTGGTCCGGGTCGGTTCCTGGGCCGGGTCGACCCAGGCCGCGTTGATGCTGACCTGGCCGGTAACCGTGCCGCCGGCCTCCTTGATCGCGTCGGTCAAGTTCTCGCTGATCTTGCTGTCCTCCACCCCGGGCAGCGTCACCAGCACGATCGAGCGACCGGTCAGCTGGCCGTCGACGACGGACGGGGTCAGGCCGGCGAGGAAGGCGTCCCGGTGCGAGACGGCCGCGTTGGCGGTGTCGAGCCGGTCGTTAAGGTCCTTCTTCTGCTGGCGCAGCACCTCGACGCTCTTGGTCAGCTCGGTGCCGATCGACTCCTTCAGCGGGCCGGCGCCGAGCACGATCCCGACGGCCAGGGCGAGGAACACCGAGACCAGGGAGACCAGGTGATATCTGAAGTCGATCATGTGCGGAGAAAACCTCGGGAGTAGGTCGAGAAGGCTTCGGGCGGAGCGTCGACGAACCAGCCCTTGACCCAGGACACGATGTCGTCGAACCGGGCCCCGATCAGGGCGTAGATGGTCTGGCCGCCCGGGGTGGCGGCCAGCGCCACCGCGAGCGCGAACAGGCCGGCCACGGCCAGCACGGTCAGCTGCCAGTTGCTGATCCGCTGCCGGTAGAGCCGCGAGACCCCTTTGGCGTCGACCAGCTTGCCGCCGACCCGCAACCGGGTCAGGAAGGTGCTGGCCATCCCGGACCGGCCCTTGTCCAGGAACTCGATCAGGGTGGCGTGGGTGCCGACGGCCACGATCAGGGAGGCGCCCTTGTCGTCGGCCAGCAGCATCGCGACGTCCTCGCTGGTGCCGGTGGCCGGGAACACGACCGGCTCGACGCCGAGCGCCCGGACCCGCTCCAGGCCGGGCGCGTTGCCGTCCCGGTAGGCGTGCACCACGATCTCGGCCCCGCAGGTCAGGGCCCGGTCCGAGACCGAGTCCATGTCACCGACGATCATGTCCGGGGTGTAGCCGCCCTCCAGGATGGCGTCGGCGCCGCCGTCCACCCCGACCAGGACGGGCCGGTACTCGCGGATGTAGGGCCGCAGCGTGGCCAGGTCGTCCTTGTAGTGGTAGCCGCGGACCACGATCAGGGCCTGTCGCCCCTCGAACACCGTGCGGCAGTCGGGCACGCCGACGCCGTCCAGCAGCAGGTCGCGTTCTTTCTTGAGGTACTCCATCGTGTTGGCGGCGAACGACTCCAGCTGCACGTTCAGACCGGCCCGGGCGCTGTCCATCGCCTCGGACACGGAATGGTCGTCCTGCCGGGTGCCGGTGCCCAGCAGCACGTCACCGGCCCAGATGTCACCGCCGTCGACCCGCACCCGGCTGCCCTCGGTGACGGCGGCGAACAGGTCGGCCCCGGCCGAGTCGATCAGCGGGATCCCGGCGGCGAGCAGGATCTCCGGCCCCAGGTTGGGGTAGCGGCCGGAGATGCTCTGGGCCGCGTTGACCACCGCCCCGGGCTTGCGCCCGACCAGCGCGTCGGCGGCCACCTTGTCGATGTCGACATGGTTGATGAAAACGATGTCGCCCGGCTGCAGCCGCTTGGTCAGGTCCTTGGTGCGCTTGTCGACCTTCGCGGTGCCCTCGACCCCCGGGCCGGACGGCGGTTCCGGCCGGCCGCGCAGCAGGGAGGGCATCTTCACGCGCACGATCGTGCCATGTCCGTGGACCTCCGGGCGCCCCGGTTACCCAGTCGGGGCCGGCCGGCCGATCGGGCCGGTCGACCGGTCCGGCCGGTCAGGCCGGGGCCCGGTCCGACTCGGCCAGCTGCAGCAGCTCCTCGGCGTGGGCCTGAGCCGACCCGGAATCCTCGACCCCGCCCAGCATCCGGGCCAGTTCGCGGACCCGGCCGGCGGTGTCCAGGGTGTGCACCCCGCTGCTGGTGATCTCGCCCCGGCCGCTCTTCTGCACCAGCAGGTGATGATCGGCGAACGCCGCCACCTGCGGCAGATGGGTGACGACGAGCACCTGGGAGGTGCGAGCCAGCCGGGCCAGCCGGCGGCCGATGCCGAGCGCGGCCCGGCCACCGACCCCGGCGTCGACCTCGTCGAAGACGAACGTCGGGACCGGGTCGACGGCGCCCAGCACCACCTCGAGGCCGAGCATCACCCGGGACAGCTCGCCGCCGGAGGCGCCCTTGCCGAGCGGTCGCAGCGGCGCGCCCGGGTGCGGGGCGAGCTGCATCTCGACGTCGTCGATCCCGTCGATGCCGTAGGCCACCGGCCGGGAGCCGGCGCCCAGGTCGACCGGCAGGCCGTCCGGGTCGTCCCGGTGCCGGACTTCGACCAGCACCTTGGCCCCGGCCATGGACAGTTCCTGCAGCTCGGCCGTGACCGCCTTGGACAGCTTGGCCGCCGCGCTCACCCGGGCCTGGGTCAGCTTGGCCGCCTGGGCCCCGAGGGTCGCCCGCAGGGTGTCCCGCTCGGCGGTCAGCTCGTCCAGGGCCCCGCCGTCGCCGTCCAGCTCGTACAGCCGGACCGAGGCCTTCTGGGCCCAGGCCAGGGCCTCGTCGACGTCCTCGCCGTACCCGCGGACCAGCTGGGTCAGGGCGGCCCGGCGGTCCTCGACCGAGGCCAGCCGGGCCGGGTCGGACTCGGCGCTGGCCGCGTAGGAGGCGCACTCGGTGGCCAGGTCGTCGACCAGGTAGCCGATCTCGACCGCCTGGGCAGCCAGCTTGGCCAGTTGCGGGTCGTGCTCGCCCATTCCCTCCAGAGCGCGCCGGGCCTCGCCCATCAGGCCGACCACGTAGGCCCCGCCGCGACCGTCGGAATCGCCGCTGAGCAGCAGGTTCGCCGTCGCCGCGGCCTGCTGCAGGCCCTCGGCGTGAGCCAGCCGCTGGGCCTCGGCCCGCAGCGCGTGGTCCTCACCGGGCTCGGGGGCCAGCTTCTCGATCGCGGTCAGGCCGGCCCGCAGCACCTCGGCCTCGGCGGCGCGCTCCCGGGACCGCTCGGTGATGTCGGTGAGCCGGGCCTGGACGTCGCGCAGTCGCTGGAAGGACTGCCGGTACGAGGCCAGCGCCTTGGCCACCGCCGCCCCGGCGAACCGGTCCAGGGACTCGCGCTGGCGGGTGGTCGACTGCAGCCGGATCTGGTCGCTCTGACCGTGCACCGCGACCAGGTCGCCGGCCAGCACGATCAGCGTGCCCACCGGCACCCCCCGGCCGCCCAGGTGGGCCCGGCTGCGCCCCTCGGCCGACACCGACCGGGAGATCATCAGCTCGTCGCCATCCTCGAGCTCGGCGCCGGCCTCGAACGCGGTGGCCGCGGCGGCGCCCGCGGGGTCGACTTTGATCCGGCCCTCGACCAGGGCACTGGGGTAACCGTCGCGCACCGCGCCGGGATCGGACCGACCGCCCATCAACAGACCCAGACCGGTCACGACCATGGTCTTGCCGGCACCGGTCTCGCCGGTCACCACGGTCAGGCCGGGCCCGAATTCCATTACCGCGTCGTCAATCACACCGAGGCCACGAAGGTGCATCTCCAAGAGCACGACGTCAGCCTAGTCAGCCGCGGAGACAGATGGGAACATACGTACGACTTCGGAGTGGTCCGAGGACCGCAACGCCCGCCCCCGCCAGCCGTGCACGGGCAGCCCGAACTTGGCCACCAGCCGGTCGGTGAACGGCGGCCGGGCCAGCCGGGCCAGCCGGATCGGCACCGCCGAGCGGCGCACCTCCACTCGGGCCCCGGGCGGCAGGTCCATGCTGCGCCGGCCGTCGCACCAGAGCATCGCCCGGCCGGGCGCGTCCGGCACCAGCTCCACCGCCATCATCGAACTCGGCGCGACCACCATCGGCCGGGAGAACAGCGCGTGCGCGCTCAGCGGCGTCACCAGCATCGCCTCGACCTCGGGCCACACGATCGGGCCGCCGGCCGAGAAGGCGTAGGCGGTGGAGCCGGTCGGGGTGGCCAGGATCACGCCGTCGCAGCCGAACTCGGTGACCGGCCGGCCGTCGACCTCGATCACCACCTCGATCAGCCGCTCCCGGTTGGCCTTCTCGACCGAGGCCTCGTTGACCGCCCACATCTGGGCGATCCGCTCGCCGTCGGCGTGCACGGTGACGTCGAGGGTCATCCGTTCCTCGACCTCGTAGTCGCGGGCGGCGATCCGCTGCACGGTGTAGTTGAGGTCGTCGCGCTCGCTCTCGGCCAGGAAGCCGACGTGACCGAGGTTGATCCCGAGCAGCGGCACCGGGCCGCCGCGGACCAGTTCGGCCCCGCGCAGGATGGTGCCGTCGCCGCCGAGCACCACCACCAGTTCGGCGCCATCCAGCGGGTGGTCGACGTCGGCGACGATAAGCAGCTGCCGGGCCTTCTCGGTCAGCCCGGCGGCCTCGGTGGGCATCACCATCGGCGTCAGCCCGGCCACGACCAGCAACTGGAGCAGTTCTTCGGCCGCCGTCACAGCCGCTTCCCGACCGGTGTGGGCGAGTACCAGAACCCGCCGCTCCTCGGGAGTCATTGAGGTCCTTCCGTCACCGCGCGGACCAGGTCCGCGTCGTCCAGGGGTGGGGCGTCGGCTCTCAGCCAGAGGAAGAACTCGACGTTGCCGCTCGGCCCGGGCAGGCTGCTGGCGACGATGCCCCGCACTCCCAGGCCGAGCCCGGCCACCGCGGCGGCGACCGAGCGGACGGCGTCCGCCCGGATCTGCGGATCCCGGACAACACCGCCACTGCCCAGCCGCTCCCGGCCGACCTCGAACTGAGGCTTCACCATCAGCAGCAGATCCGCCACCGGGGACGCGGCACTGGCCAGCGCGGGCAGCACCATCCGCAGCGAGATGAACGACAGGTCGGCCACCACCAGGCTCGGCGCCGGCGCGACCTGCTCGGGCAGCAACTGGCGGATGTTCGTCCGGTCGAGCACAGTGACCCGCGGGTCCTGCTGCAGGGCCCAGACCAGCTGGCCGTAGCCGACGTCGACGGCGACCACGTGCTGCGCTCCCCGGCGCAGCAGGACGTCCGTGAACCCGCCGGTGCTGGCCCCCGCGTCCAGACAGCGCCGGCCGCTGACCTCGAGCTCGGTGAAGTGGTCGAGGGCGCCGGCGAGCTTGTGCCCGCCGCGGCTGGCGTATCCGGGGTCGTTGGAGTCCTCCGCGACCAGGATGCCGACCGCCGGGTCGACCTGGGTGGCCGGCTTGGTCGCGACCGTGCCGGACACGCTCACCCGGCCCTCCTGGACCAGCCGGGCGGCATGCTCCCGGGATCGGGCCAGCCGGCGGCGGACCAGTTCGGCGTCAAGACGTCGCAACCGGGGCACGGGTCAGTCCTCGCTTCACGGTCGGGCTCGCTCCATGGGGTCGGGCTCGCTTCAGATCGCACCGGGGAACGCCGCCGGGTCAGCCCTCGACATCGGCCAGCCGGTCCTGGAGGGTGCGGTGGGCGGCCTCGTAGACCGCAAGCTGCTCCTCCAGCGGGCCACCCATCGAGGTGGCCAGCACGGCCAGGGCGGCGTCGACCTCGGGGTCACCGGTCCGCGGCGGGTCCGGGACCTCGGGCCGCGGCTCGTCGGCCGCCGCCTCGACCTCGGGCTCGGGCTCGGGCTCGGGCCGGTGATCGTAGCTCTGGTCAGGGTTGAGGCTCAGCTCGGGGTCGCGGTTCAGCTCGGGGTCGCGGTTCAGCTCGGGGTCGACGTCAGCGGTCACGTCGTGGGTCTCCATGCCTCACCTCCGGGCGTCGTCACCGCGGCTCGCGGTTCGACGGCCACGCTACCGTCCCCAGGGCCCGGCTTCCTCGAGGCGGTACAGAGCGTCGAGCAACGGACCGGCGTCGAGGGCCGGTCGGCTTCGGTCGGCCGGATCGGTGGGGTGGGCCTGATCGGTGTGATCCCAGGCGGCCGCGCAGCCGGCCCGGAACAGGTCGAGCGGATCGGACCCGGTCGCGACCACGTCGATCCGCCCGTCGCTGATCCGGACGGTCGCGGCGTGCACGCTCCAGCCGCCGGCGTCGGCCGGCTGCGGGCCGGGATGAGCGTCCAGTAGGCCGTTCAGGTCGCGGGCGATCAGGGCCGGCCGGGCGTTCGGCGCCGCGGCGACCACCGCGCGCACCCGGTGCACCCCGGTGAGCACGAGCAGGCCGTCCAGGCCGGCGGCCCGGGCGCCTTCGAGGTCGGTGTCGAGCCGGTCGCCCACCACCAGCGGGCGCTTGCCGTCGTACCGCTCGACCGCCTCCAGGAACAGCGTCGGCTGCGGCTTTCCGGCCACCTCGGGCTCGACCTCCCCGGCCGCGGCGACCGCGGCGACCAGAGTTCCGTTGCCCGGAGCGGGCCCGAACGGGGTCGGCACGGTGAGGTCGGTGTTGGTCGCGATCCAGGGCAACCCGGACCGCACCGCCCGGGTACCTTCGGCCAGCAGCTTCCAGGTGATGTCCGGGCTGAAGCCCTGCACCACCGCCGACGGCTCGTCCTGCATCGAGGCCACCGGCTTCAGCCCGACCGCCTCCAGCGCCCGGTACAGCCCCTCACCGCCGACCACCAGCACGGCCGCACCGGCCGGCAGCCGCCGGGAGAGCAGGGCGGCGGCGGCCTGGGCCGAATTGACCACGTCGTCGTCCTCGGCCTGGACGCCGAGCTCACGCAGGTGCGCGGCGACGGTGGCCGGCGGCCGGGAGGCGTTGTTGGTCACGAACGCCGTGCGGACGCCGGCCGCCCGGACCCGGTCCAGCGCCTCGGCGGCACCGGGTACGGCCGCCGGGCCGATGTAGACCACGCCGTCCAGGTCGAGCAGGACGAGGTCGTAGACCTCCACCAGCAGGCCGGACGAGGAGATCAGACCGTTTCTCAAGCGTCGTCCTTGTCTCCCGGGCCGGACCCGGACGCGTCGATCACCGCGTCCTCGCCGTCCTCGTCGTCGCTGTCGTCGTCGTCGTCGTCAAACGGTTCCGCGGAACCGTCCACCCCGGCGGCAGCGTCGTCCTCGACGTCCGACGGTTCCGCGGAACCGTCGGCGTCGTCGTCCTCGACCTCGTCCTCCAGGTCGAAGACCTGGTACTCGTCGTCGTCCTCGGCGTACAGGGCGGCGGTCCCGTCCCGGTCACTGTCCATCGCCCGGGCCCGCCAGGCGTCGGCCTCCTTCTCCCGTTCGGCGCGGGTGAGCGCCTCGGAGTAGGCGAACCGGAGCCGGGCCAGCGTCGGGCTGTTGGCCTTGCTGTCCAGTTCCGGAACCTGAAGGACGACGACCGCCGCGTCGTACTCGCCCAGGTCGGCCCGGGCCCCGGACTCGACGATCAGGAGCTCGATCTTGGACGCGCGGTCCAGGGTGCGGGCCTCCGGGCTGTGAGCCAGCTCCAGTGCCCGCTCGGGCCGGCCCAGACCACGTTCGGAGTCGGCCATCACCGGCAGGTGGATGGACGACCCGGTGATCCGGCGGGCCGTGCGCAACTCGGCCAGCGCGTCGGCCCAGAGGCCGGCCCGGTAGGCGGCCAGCCCGGCCGTCTCGCGGACGACGCCCAACCGGGCGGCCCGGCGCCGGGCCGCGACCGCGTGACCCCAGGCCCGCTCGGGGTCGGACTCGAAGAAGTGACCGGCCGCGGCCAGGTGGGCCCCGGTCTCAGCGGCCAGCTCGCGACCGAGCCCGGCCAGCTCGGCCCGGACCTCCCGGTCGAGCCCGGCGGCGGTGATGCCCTCGGGGATCTCCGGGTCGCGCCGGCCGGCGTCGGTGCGAGCGAACTTGGGACGCCGTTCGCGGTCCTCGCCACCGCGCGGCGCATGAGTCGAACCGGCCCGGGGGGCGGCCGACCGGGCCGGGCCCGAACGCGGTGCCGACGACCGAGCCGGACCGGACCGGCTCGCTCCGGCCTCGGTGCCGCGACTGCGCGGAGCCCAGTCCTGGGTCGGGCGATCCGGCGTCGAGTGATCGGACCCAGGCCGACCCGATGCCGACCGATCCGATGCCGACCGATCCGACGGAGTCCGATCCGGCGCTGAACGGTCGGTCACCGGCCGATCGGACGCGGGCCGGTCCGTAGCGGGCCTCTCCCGGGGGGCGTAGCCCCGATTCGGCCGGTCGCCGGGCCCGCCGTCGCGCGAGTACCCACCCGAGCTCGGCCGGCTGCCGCCGTCGCGGGCCGAGCCGCCCTGACCGCCGGCACGGGGGCCACTGTCCCGCGAGTAACCGCCCGGTCCACCCGAACGCGGCCCAGCGTCACGCGAGTAACCACCCGAGCCACCCGAACGCGGCCCAGCGTCACGCGAGTAACCACCCGAGCCACCCGAACGCGGCCCAGCGTCACGCGAGTAACCACCCGAGCCACCCGAACGGGCCGCACTGTCACGCGAGTAACCACCCGAGCCACCCGAACGCGCCGCACTGTCACGCGAGTAACCACCCGAGCCACCCGAACGCGGCGCACTGTCACGCGAGTAGCTCTGACCGCTGCCACCTCGGGGAGCACTGTCTCGCGAGTACCCGCCGCTCTCGCGTGGGCCGCCGGACTGCGGCCGCTCAGAACGCTGGCCCGAGTCGCCGGAGTAACCGCCGGGTCGCGACCCGGCGTCCCGTGAATAGCCACCGGCCGAGCGAGGCCCACCGGACTGCGGCGGGCGGCCACCACGCGAGGCGCCACCGCCTACCGGGCGTCCGCCGCCGGCCGGGCGCCCGGCTCCACCCTGTCCCGGGCCACCGGTGGGCGGAGCCGAACTGTCTCGGGCCGGCCGATCGCCCCATTCCCGTCGTTCACGGGGAGCCGACGAGCGGTCATTGGTCGGGCCGGAGTTTCGCGGAGCTCCGCCACCGCTGTAGCTACCACCGCGTGGGCCGGACGGATTGCCACCCCGAGGAGCAGCGCCGTCCCGGGAGAAGCCGCCCGATCCACCGCTGCGTGAACTTCCACCGTCGCGCGAGGCGCTACCGCCGGAACGCGGAGCCGAATCCCGCGAATAGCCGCTACCCGAACGCGGGGCCGAATCCCGCGAATAGCCAGTACCGGGACGAGAGCCCTCGTCCCGTGAATACCCGCCAGCCGAGCGCGGACCGGAGTCGCGCGAATAGCCGCCACCGGAGCGGGGCGGAGCATTGCGTGAATCGCCGTTGGAACGCGGTCCACCCGGCGCCGAAGAACGCGGCGGCCCGCCATAGCCGGAATTGCCACCGGCCCGCGGTGGACGTTCGGTCCACTCCCGCCGTCCGGGCGTGGCCCCAGGAGCAGCGTTGCCCCGCGGAGCACCCTGGGCGGGACGACCGCCACGGTCGTCGCGACCGCCACCGGACGGGCGACCACCGCCACCGTCCCGGTTCCAGTTCCCCCGAGCCGGGCCACCGGCTTGCGGACCACCCGACCGTGGACCACCCGACCAAGGAGCATCCGACCGAGGAGCGCCCGACCGGGGGCCATCGGACCGGGAACCGTCGGACCGGGAACCGTCCCGGGCCGGGCCGGTCCCACCGGTCGACGACCGGTCACCCGCACCGACGTTGCCGGACGGCGACCTTCCGGCCCCGCCGAACTTGGGCGTTCCTGCTGTTCGGGGGCCTGACCGGGAGCCGGCCACGCGCGGGACGCCGGCTCGGGGACCACCACTGCGGGCCGGGCCACCAACTCGCGGCGCACCACCGACCCGCGGTGCTCCGCTGCGAGGCGCGCTTCCGCCTCCGGTCGATCGCGGACGCTGTCCCTCGGGCTTGCCGGCCATAACTCCCAGTCCCACTTTTCTCAGAAATTCACACCCGGACGATCAGCAGACCGTGCGGTACGCGACGGGTCGGGCTCGGCCGCCGCAACCGGAACTGCCGAGTGATCAGGCGGCACCAGGGGTCGGGCAGCACGGAACGCCAGACCGTCGGTCATGAGGATACCCGGTCGGCAAAACAGTGTTGGCGGTCACCCACGGATGGGTGACCGCCAACACTAATGATTGTCCGGCGGCGTCCTACTCTCCCACACCGTAACCAGTGCAGTACCATCGGCGCAGACAGGCTTAGCTTCCGGGTTCGGAATGGGACCGGGCGTTTCCCTGTCGCTATGACCGCCGTAACTCTATGGAGATATACCAACCCGAACATGGTTCGTGGCTGACCGTATCTCGGGAACCGTACAGTGGACGCAAGCAACAAATTTGTAAAATGTGTTGGAAAGTTATCGGCATATTAGTACCGGTCAGCTTCATGGGTCTTCAGTCCCCACTTCCACATCCGGCCTATCAACCCAGTAGTCTAGCTGGGAGCCTCTCGGGGTAAACCCCATGGAAACCTCATCTTGAAGCGAGCTTCCCGCTTAGATGCCTTCAGCGGTTATCCCTTCCGAACGTAGCTAACCAGCGATGCCCTTGGCAGAACAACTGGCACACCAGAGGTTCGTCCGTCCCGGTCCTCTCGTACTAGGGACAGCCCTTCTCAAGTTTCCTGCGCGCGCAGCGGATAGGGACCGAACTGTCTCACGACGTTCTAAACCCAGCTCGCGTACCGCTTTAATGGGCGAACAGCCCAACCCTTGGGACCTACTCCAGCCCCAGGATGCGACGAGCCGACATCGAGGTGCCAAACCATGCCGTCGATATGGACTCTTGGGCAAGATCAGCCTGTTATCCCCGGGGTACCTTTTATCCGTTGAGCGACCGCGATTCCACAATCCACGGCCGGATCACTAGTCCCGACTTTCGTCCCTGCTCGAGATGTCTCTCTCACAGTCAAGCTCCCTTGTGCACTTACACTCGACACCTGATTGCCAACCAGGCTGAGGGAACCTTTGGGCGCCTCCGTTACTCTTTAGGAGGCAACCGCCCCAGTTAAACTACCCACCAGGCACTGTCCCTGATCCGGATCACGGACCGAGGTTAGACATCCAGAACGACCAGAGTGGTATTTCAACGTTGACTCCACCAACACTAGCGTGCCAGCTTCACAGTCTCCCACCTATCCTACACAAGCCGTACCGAACACCAATACCAAGCTATAGTAAAGGTCCCGGGGTCTTTCCGTCCTGCTGCGCGTAACGAGCATCTTTACTCGTAGTGCAATTTCGCCGAGTTTATGGTTGAGACAGCGGAGAAGTCGTTACGCCATTCGTGCAGGTCGGAACTTACCCGACAAGGAATTTCGCTACCTTAGGATGGTTATAGTTACCACCGCCGTTTACTGGCGCTTAAGTTCTCAGCTTCACCCCGAAGGATTAACCGGTCCCCTTAACGTTCCAGCACCGGGCAGGCGTCAGTCCGTATACATCGTCTTGCGACTTCGCACGGACCTGTGTTTTTAGTAAACAGTCGCTTCTCCCTGGTCTCTGCGGCCTTCAAACGCTTACCCAGCAAGTGGGATTCACGCCTCAGGCCCCCCTTCTCCCGAAGTTACGGGGGCATTTTGCCGAGTTCCTTAACCATAATTCACTCGATCGCCTTGGTATTCTCTACCTGACCACCTGAGTCGGTTTAGGGTACGGGCGGCTCGAACCTCGCTAGAGGCTTTTCTAGGCAGCATAGGATCACCCTCTTCCCGCTAATGCGGTCATCATCAAGTCTCAGGCTATATGGGCCGCGGATTTGCCTACGGCCCGCCCTACACTCTTAAACGTGGACAACCATCGCCACGCGGAGGCTACCTTCCTGCGTCACCCCATCGCTCACCTACTACCAGATCAGGTCACAACCGCCATCCCACCAACCCGAAGGCCGGCAAGACTTAAGAAGTTTAGTATCACTGGGTTCAGCGTGGACGGTTCTTCGCCGGTACGGGAATATCAACCCGTTGTCCATCGACTACGCCTGTCGGCCTCGCCTTAGGTCCCGACTTACCCAGGGCGGATTAGCCTGGCCCTGGAACCCTTGGTCATTCGGCGGACGGGTTTCTCACCCGTCTTTCGCTACTCATGCCTGCATTCTCACTCGTGTGGCGTCCACGACTGGGTCACCCCGCCGCTTCACTCGCCACACGACGCTCCCCTACCCATCCACACACCTGAACCACGAAGGCTAGGTAAATATGTAAATGTCACAGCTTCGGCGGTGTACTTGAGCCCCGCTACATTGTCGGCGCGGAATCACTTGACCAGTGAGCTATTACGCACTCTTTAAAGGGTGGCTGCTTCTAAGCCAACCTCCTGGTTGTCTAAGCAACTCCACATCCTTTCCCACTTAGCACACGCTTAGGGGCCTTAGCTGGTGATCTGGGCTGTTTCCCTCTCGACTACGGAGCTTATCCCCCGCAGTCTCACTGCCACGCTCTCACTTACCGGCATTCGGAGTTTGGCTGACGTCAGTAACCTTGTAGGGCCCGTTAGCCATCCAGTAGCTCTACCTCCGGCAAGAAACACGTGACGCTGCACCTAAATGCATTTCGGGGAGAACCAGCTATCACGGAGTTTGATTGGCCTTTCACCCCTACCCACAGCTCATCCCCTCAGTTTTCAACCTAAGTGGGTTCGGTCCTCCACGCGGTCTTACCCGCGCTTCAACCTGGCCATGGGTAGATCACTCCGCTTCGGGTCTAGAGCATGCGACTCAAACGCCCTATTCGGACTCGCTTTCGCTACGGCTTCCCCACACGGGTTAACCTCGCCACACACCACTAACTCGCAGGCTCATTCTTCAAAAGGCACGCCGTCACCCCACAAGGAGGCTCCGACGGATTGTAGGCACACGGTTTCAGGTACTATTTCACTCCCCTCCCGGGGTACTTTTCACCTTTCCCTCACGGTACTTGTCCGCTATCGGTCACCAGGGAGTATTTAGGCTTAGGGGGTGGTCCCCCCAGATTCACACGGGATTTCTCGGGCCCCGTGCTACTTGGGAACACTCTCAGGAGGTCATGCCATTTCGTCTACGGGGCTGGCACCCACTACGGCGGCCCTTTCAATGGCCTTCGACTATGACACAACTTTGTAACTCCTCGCCATCACGGCAGTGATGACCGAAAGGTCCCTCGACCCCGATAACGCAACGCCTGCCGGCTATCACACATCATCGGTTTAGCCTCATCCGCTTTCGCTCGCCACTACTCACGGAATCGCGGTTGCTTTCTCTTCCTGACGGTACTGAGATGTTTCACTTCCCGTCGTTCCCTCCCCACACCCTATATATTCAGGTGAGGGTGACTGGACATATCTCCAGCCGGGTTTCCCCATTCGGAAATCCTCGAATCACAGCTCGGTTGCCAACTCCTCGAGGCTTATCGCAGGCTCCTACGTCCTTCATCGGCTCCTGGTGCCAAGGCATCCACCGTGCGCCCTTAAAAACTTTCACACACATCATGCAAAAAATTGCACAGATACAAAGATGCTCGCGTCCACTGTACAGTTCTCAAGCTACGGGCAGAAACGACCCACACACAACACTTAACCCCACACCCGAAAGGCGCAGAACCAGTCTGTCGAAGGGACGAAACCCACACCCACCACACACCAACCCACCCCGAAAGATGAAGCCGACCAGTGCAGCGAATGCCTAAGAAAACAAGCGCCAGACCCGACCCGAAAGCCGAACCCAACCTGCCCGCTCCCTCAGGACCCAACAGCGTGCCGAAAACCACCACCCACCCACACCCCGTTCCATCCAACCCCCCACAAGGAGAAGCCGGCGTACTAGGAAACATGACCTGGACAATGGCCAACTAATCGATGTTCCATCCATGAGCAGCCACCCCGAAACAATCCGCACCAGAGAAATTCCGGCCCGTGACGTCCGAGCAATGACCAACCTGAAAACCACACCCCACCAGCAGAACCAGCGAGGAAAGGTTTTAAGTGCTCCTTAGAAAGGAGGTGATCCAGCCGCACCTTCCGGTACGGCTACCTTGTTACGACTTCGTCCTAATCGCCAGTCCCACCTTCGACGGCTCCCTCCACAAGGGTTGGGCCACCGGCTTCGGGTGTTACCGACTTTCATGACGTGACGGGCGGTGTGTACAAGGCCCGGGAACGTATTCACCGCAGCGTTGCTGATCTGCGATTACTAGCGACTCCAACTTCACGGGGTCGAGTTGCAGACCCCGATCCGAACTGAGACCAGCTTTTTGGGATTCGCTCCACCTCACGGTCTCGCAGCCCTTTGTACTGGCCATTGTAGCATGCGTGAAGCCCAAGACATAAGGGGCATGATGATTTGACGTCGTCCCCACCTTCCTCCGAGTTGACCCCGGCAGTCTCCTATGAGTCCCCACCATTACGTGCTGGCAACATAGAACAAGGGTTGCGCTCGTTGCGGGACTTAACCCAACATCTCACGACACGAGCTGACGACAACCATGCACCACCTGTGAGGCGCCCTTGCGGACCCCGCATCTCTGCGAGTTTTCACCCCATGTCAAGCCTTGGTAAGGTTCTTCGCGTTGCATCGAATTAATCCGCATGCTCCGCCGCTTGTGCGGGCCCCCGTCAATTCCTTTGAGTTTTAGCCTTGCGGCCGTACTCCCCAGGCGGGGCGCTTAATGCGTTAGCTGCGGCACGGAAACCATGGAAAGGTCCCCACACCTAGCGCCCAACGTTTACGGCATGGACTACCAGGGTATCTAATCCTGTTCGCTCCCCATGCTTTCGCTCCTCAGCGTCAGTTACGGCCCAGAGACCCGCCTTCGCCACCGGTGTTCCTCCTGATATCTGCGCATTTCACCGCTACACCAGGAATTCCAGTCTCCCCTACCGCACTCTAGTCTGCCCGTACCCACTGCAAGCTCAGGGTTAAGCCCTGAGTTTTCACAGCAGACGCGACAGACCGCCTACGAGCTCTTTACGCCCAATAATTCCGGACAACGCTTGCACCCTACGTATTACCGCGGCTGCTGGCACGTAGTTAGCCGGTGCTTCTTCTGCAGGTACCGTCACTTTCGCTTCTTCCCTGCTGAAAGAGGTTTACGACCCGAAGGCCTTCATCCCTCACGCGGCGTCGCTGCGTCAGGCTTTCGCCCATTGCGCAATATTCCCCACTGCTGCCTCCCGTAGGAGTCTGGGCCGTGTCTCAGTCCCAGTGTGGCCGGTCGCCCTCTCAGGCCGGCTACCCGTCGTCGCCTTGGTGGGCCATTACCCCACCAACAAGCTGATAGGCCGCGAGCTCATCCTTGACCGATAAATCTTTCCACACACAGACCATGCGGTCGCATGTCATATCCGGTATTAGCTCCGGTTTCCCGAAGTTATCCCAGAGTCAAGGGCAGATTGCTCACGTGTTACTCACCCGTTCGCCACTGATCCACCCCGAAGGGCTTCACCGTTCGACTTGCATGTGTTAAGCACGCCGCCAGCGTTCGTCCTGAGCCAGGATCAAACTCTCCGTTGATGCTTGACCAAAACCCCCGAAGAGGCTTTGAATACAAGACCTAACAAAAGAAACCCGAAACAACACCCGGAATAAGGCATCGCCCGAGCCATAATTGATCTCTGACTGTAAACCAATGCGCAGACACTCCCCGGTAAGGAAGCCGCCACACCCACTTACAACCAAAGGAAAAACCGTCTAGAATACAACCCAGAACCACCCACCCCGAAGGCAAGAAGCACCGAACCGCACCCATCACAGACGGGGTTTTTGGCATCGATTTTTTGGCACGCTGTTGAGTTCTCAAAGAGCGGACGCGCACCGAACCACCACCGCTAAGTGGCGATCATCGGGGCAACCGTTCAAGCTTAGCCAGATGTTCCAGCCCGGTCAAATCCGTGTTACCGGACTGTGTCCAGGCGATCCATCCGCCGCACCCAGAAGGTACCAGACCCAGTCCGTAGGACCGTGCCTCGTACATGCCGGGGGCTGTTGGAACCGGAACCGGCCACCGTGGTGTCCGTTACTCCCGCTCTTCCAACAAGTAGAACTCTACGGACGAGGCCGACTCGGAGTCAAATTGACCCCGCCTCCACCCCGTGAACAGCGATGATCACACCCCGCACCCTAGCGCCACACACAGTCACACCCCCCTTGACGCGCCCGTACCCCCAGCTCGTCCGCAGCAGGTTCCGGGTGGTTCTGAACTCCACGTGGGTCAGAACCACCGGAAACCCACCCGGAACAACCGAGCGTCAGGTGAGTTCGACCGCGGCGAGCTGGCGCCGGCCCCGGCGAAGCACCAGCCATCGGTCGTGCAGCAGGTCGGAGGCGTCGACGGTCAGGGCGTCGGCCCCGCTGCCGGCCGGCCCGGCCAGCAGCTTGGTGTTGTTCAGGTAGGCCCCGCCCTCCTGGAGGGTGCGCCGGGCGGCCGAGCGGCTGGCCGACAGGCCGGTGGCCACCAGCAAGTCGATCACCGGGTGCACCCCCCGGGGCAGCTGTACCGAGGGCAGCTCGCTGACGGCGTCCCGGAGCGTGTCGGCGTCTAGGTTGGCCAGTTCCCCCACCCCGAACAGCGCGCGGCTGGCCTGCTCCACCCGTTCGGCCGCGGCCGCGCCGTGCACCAGGGAGGTGACGTCGCGAGCCAGGGCCCGCTGCGCCTCCCGGGCGGCCGGGCGGGTCTGTGCCAGCTCGGCCAGCTCGGCGATCTCGGCCTCGGTCCGGAAGGTGAAGACCTTCAGGTAGTCGCCCACCTTGGCGTCCTCGGCGTTGAACCAGAACTGGAAGAACGCGTACGGCGTGGTCATCGCCGGGTCGAGCCAGACCGTGCCGCTCTCGGTCTTGCCGAACTTGCTGCCGTCGGCCTTGGTCACCAGCGGGGTGGCCAGGGCGTGCACCGACGTCCCCCGCACCCGGTGGATCAGGTCGATGCCGGCGGTCAGGTTGCCCCACTGGTCGGAGCCGCCCAGCTGCAGGGTGCAGCCGTGCCGGCGGTTCAGCTCCAGGAAGTCCATGCCCTGCAGGATCTGGTAGCTGAACTCGGTGTAGCTGATCCCGGACTCGCTGTTCAGCCGGGCACTGACCGCCTCCTTGGCCAGCATCCGGCTGACCCGGAAGTGCTTGCCGATGTCGCGCAGGAAGTCGATCGCGCTCAGCCCGGCCGTCCAGTCCAGGTTGTTCACCATGGTCGCGGCGTGCGGGCCGGTGAAGTCCAGGAACGGCTCGATCTGGCCCCGGATCCGGTCCACCCAGCCGGCCACGACGTCCGGCGCGTTCAGCGTGCGCTCGGCCGTCGGCTTCGGATCGCCGATCAGGCCGGTCGCCCCTCCGACCAGCGCCAACGGGCGGTTGCCGGCCAGCTGCAGCCGGCGCAGGGTGAGGATCTGGACCAGGTTGCCGATGTGCAGGCTGGGCGCGGTCGGGTCGAACCCGCAGTAGTACGTCACCGGGCCGGCCGCGAAGGCGGACCGCAGCTCGGCCTCGTCGGTGGAGACCGAGATCAGCCCCCGCCAGCTCAACTCGTCGATGACGTCGGGCAGCCCCACCTCGGCCACCCCCACCGGAACACTCTCGATAGACACGGACCAACCCTAAGGCCGACCTCCCCGGACCGGCTCCCGATATACCGTCTCCGGCAACCACGCAGCGGTCGGGTCAGGGGCGCGGGGGGCGGCGGCGAGGGACGGCGGGGCGGTAGACGGAGACGGTGGGATCGTCGGCGATCCACCAGCGCCAGGGGGAGGCCACCCCGGAGGCCACGCCGACCCGTGGCCCCGAGCGCACCCGGGACGCCGGGACCGGCTCTCCGGCCCGCAGCACCAGCTCCGCGCCGGCGTCGCACAGGTCACGGCCGTTGTCGACACCGGAGACGGCCAGCGCGGACGCCAGCCGGGCCGGGCCCCGGGCCAGGTCGACGTCCTTGCGGGCGGCCGGGCGGCGCGAACGGGCGCTCTCGAGGCCGGTCAGCACCTCGCCGGCCCGCAGCAGTACCCCGCCCGAGACCCCCTCGGGCCGGCAGACCACGTTCGCGCACCAGTGCATGCCGTAGGTGAAGTACACGTAGGCATGCCCGGGCGGGCCGAACATCACCGCGTTGCGCGGCCGCAGCCCCCGGTGCGAGTGGGACGCCGGATCCTCCCCCTCACCGAGGTAGGCCTCCACCTCGGTGAGCCGCACCGCGACCACCACGCCGTCCACCACGTGCTCGAGCACGGTGCCGAGCAGGTCCGGGGCCACCTCGAGCGGGTCCCGGGCGAAGAACGAGCGGGGCAGCACGGCCCCGCTCGCGGCGTCACTCAGGTCCGGCGCATGATCTTGTTGCCCAGCCACACCACCGGATCGTACTTACGGTCGACCACGCGCTCCTTCATCGGGATCAGGGCGTTGTCGGTGATCTTGATGTGCTCGGGGCAGACCTCGGAGCAGCACTTGGTGATGTTGCAGTAGCCCAGCCCGTGCTCCTCCTGGGCCTGGGCCTTGCGGTCCTGGGCATCCAGCGGGTGCATGTCCAGCTCGGCCACCCGCATCAGGAAGCGGGGCCCGGCGAACGACTCCTTGTTCTCCTCGTGGTCGCGGACCACGTGGCAGGTGTCCTGGCACAGGAAGCACTCGATGCACTTGCGGAACTCCTGCGAGCGCTCGACGTCCACCTGCTGCATCCGGTACTCCCCCGGGGCCACCCCCTTGGGCGGGGCGAAAGCCGGGATCTCGCGGGCCTTCTGGTAGTTGAACGAGACGTCGGTGACCAGGTCGCGGATCACCGGGAAGGCCCGCAGCGGCGTCACCGAGATGACCTCGTCGTCGGCGAAGGTGCTCATCCGGGTCATGCACATCAGCCGGGGCCGGCCGTTCACCTCGGCGCTGCACGAGCCGCACTTGCCGGCCTTGCAGTTCCACCGGACGGCGAGGTCACCGGCCTGGGTGGCCTGCAGCCGGTGGATGACGTCGAGGATCACCTCGCCGTCGTTCACCTCGACCTCGTACTCGACCAGTTCGCCGTCGGTCGCGTCCCCGCGCCAGACCCGGAAGCGTGCCTGATGGCTCACTTGGAGCCCTCCTCATCGAGTACGGAAAGTTCCTCGGGCGTATAGTATTTCGACAGTTCGCCCCGGTCGAACAGGGCGAGCAGCTCGGTCGGCATGGTGGGCACCGGCTGCCGGGTCAGGGTGACCTTCCCGGTCGGCACCGTCTCCAGCCCGAGCACCAGGTTGACCTGGCGCCACTGCGGGTCCATCTTCGGGTGATCCTCCCGGGTGTGGCCACCGCGGCTCTCGGTGCGCTCCAGCGCCGCCATCGCGATGCAGCGCGAGACCAGCAGCATGTTCCGCAGGTCGAGGGCCAGGTGCCAACCGGGGTTGAAGGCCCGCCCACCGGCGACCCGGACCCGGGCCACCCGCCGCTCGAAGTCGTCCAGCCGGGCCAGCGCCTCGGCGATCTCACCCTCCCGGCGAATGATCCCGACCAGGTCGTTCATCGTCTGCTGAAGCTCCCCGTGCACGGTGAACGGGTTCTCGGCCGGCCCGTCGAGGACGGCACCGAACGGGGCCAGTGCCAGCTCCTGGGCCGCCGCCACGTCCGGCTCGGTCAGCTGCGGGCGCTTCTCGCCCAGCCCCCGCACGTAGTCGGCCGCGGCGGTGCCGGAACGGCGACCGAAGACCAGCAGGTCGGAGAGCGAGTTGCCGCCCAGCCGGTTGGAGCCGTGCATGCCACCGGAGCACTCGCCCACGGAGAACAGCCCCGGCACCTTGGCCGCCTCGGTGTCGGCGTCGACCTCGATGCCGCCCATCACGTAGTGACAGGTCGGGCCGACCTCCATCGCCTCGGCGGTGATGTCGACGTCGGCCAGCTCCTTGAACTGGTGGTGCATGCTCGGCAGCCGCTTGATGATCTCCGCGGCCGGCAGCCGGGTCGAGACGTCGAGGAAGACGCCGCCGTGCGGGGTTCCCCGACCCGCCTTGACCTCGGAGTTGATCGCCCGGGCGACCTCGTCGCGGGGCAGCAGTTCCGGCGGCCGCTTGTTGTTCTCCGGATCCTTGTACCAGCGGTCGGCCTCTTCCTCCGTGGTCGCGTACTGGGCCCGGAAGACGTCGGGCACGTAGTCGAACATGAAGCGCTTGCCCTCGCTGTTGCGCAGCACCCCGCCGTCGCCGCGCACCGACTCGGTGACCAGGAGGCCCTTCACCGACAGGGGCCAGACCATGCCGGTCGGGTGGAACTGGACGAACTCCATGTTGATCAGCGTGCCGCCGGCCCGCAAGGCCAGCGCGTGCCCGTCCCCGGTGTACTCCCAGGAGTTGCTGGTGACCTTGAAGGTCTTGCCGATCCCCCCGGTGGCCAGCACCACCGCCGGGGCCGAGAAGGCGACCAGCGCGCCGGTGTTGCGGTAGTAGCCGAAGGCACCGGAGATCGACTCGCCGTCCAGCAGCAGGTCGGTGACGGCGAACTCGTGGAACACCTTGAGGTACTTCTCGTGGTCGCCGAACTCGGCGAAGTCCTCCTGCTGCAGCGAGACGATCTTCTGCTGCAGGGTGCGGATCAGCTCCAGGCCGGTGCGGTCACCGACGTGGGCCAGCCGCGGGTACTCGTGCCCGCCGAAGTTGCGCTGGCTGATCTTGCCGTCCTTGGTCCGGTCGAACAGCGCGCCGTAGGTCTCCAGCTCCCAGACCCGGGCCGGCGCCTCCTTGGCGTGCAGCTCGGCCATCCGTGGGTTGTTCAGGAACTTGCCGCCGCGCATCGTGTCGCGGAAGTGGACCTGCCAGTTGTCCTTGGAGTTGGCGTTGCCCATCGCGGCGGCGGCGCCGCCCTCGGCCATCACGGTGTGGGCCTTGCCGAACAGCGACTTGGACAGGATCGCCGTGCGCATTCCCTGCTCGCGGGCCTCGATCGCGGCCCGCAGGCCGGCTCCACCGGCCCCGACCACCAGGACGTCGTACTGGAGGCGTTCCACCTCGGTCATCGGGCTTCCCCTGTTCAGTTGTAGAAGCGCAGGTCGGAGAACCAACCGGCGGACAGCGCCATGATGTAGGCGTCGGTCAGGATGACGGTGAACAGCGAGGCCATCGCGAAGTTGCCGTGCAACGGGTTCAGCTTCGAGACGACGGTCCACATCCGGTACCGCACGGGGTGCTTGGAGAAGTGCTTGAGCCGGCCGCCGACGATGTGCCGGCAGGCGTGGCAGGAGAGCGAGTACAGGCCCAGCATGACCACGTTGGCCACCATGATCAGCGAGCCCAGGCCGAAGCCGAAGCCGCCGTCGACGCCCTCGAAGGCCTTGACCGCGTCGTAGAAGTTGACCAGCAGCAGGATGCTGGCCAGCACGAAGAAGTACCGGTGGGAGTTCATCAGGCCGAGCGGGAAGCGGGTCTCACCGGTGTACTTGGCGTGCGGCTCGGGCACCGCACAGGCCTGCGGCGAGGCCCAGAGGCTGCGGTAGCCGGCCTTGCGGTAGTAGTAGCAGGTGGTCCGGAACCCGGCCAGGATCGGGAAGATGATGATCGCCAGCGGGATGCCGGTCCAGAACTTCGGCAGCGGCTGCCCGAAGTCGGAGGCCGCGCTCGGGCAGGCCTTGCTCAGGCAGGGCGAGTAGACCGGCGTCAGGTAGTGGTACTGCGGTGCGTAGTACCACTTGTTCATGAAGATCCGGATCAGCGTGTAGACCACGAAGAAGCCGAGGATCGCCGCCACCGTGAGGGGCGGCCGGCGCCAGTTGTCGGTTCGCAGGGTTCGCTGCCCGATCCGGGCCCGGCCCGGCGAGAACACCCCGGTACCGGCCGGTGGGGCCCCGGCGGGCGGCTGCGAACGGTCGGCAACGGACGACATCCAGAATCCTCCTCAGACACGGGCTGCCGCATTGCGGCCCACGCATCCGTGAGTCTGGTCGTTCCCCCGTCCGAGGTAAAGCACCGGCGAGTCGTGGGTCACAAAAAGGTGCGGAGCCGGGCAAGGGTCGCGATCAGTTCGACCTGCTGCTCGGCCACCCGGACCGGAGCCGTGCCACCCCGGCCGTTGCGCGAGGACAGGCTCCCGGTCACGTTGAGGACGTCGCGAACCCCCGGGGTGAGCAGCGGCGACACCGCGGCCAGGTCGTCGTCGGTGAGGTCCCAGAGCTCGATCGAGGTGCCCTCGGCGGCGGTCCGCTGCTCACACCGGCGCACGCAGGCCCCGGCGACCTCGTGCGCATCCCGGAACGGCACGCCCGAGCGGACCAGCCACTCGGCGATGTCGGTGGCCAACGCGAAGCCCTGTGGGGCGAGGGCGGCCATCCGGTCGGTGTGGAACACCAGGGTGGAGACCATGCCGGTGACCGCGGGCAGCAGCACCTCCAGGGTGTCGACCGCGTCGAACACCGGCTCCTTGTCCTCCTGGAGGTCGCGGTTGTAGGCCAGCGGCAGCCCCTTCAGGGTGGCCATCAGGCCGGCCAGGTCGCCGATCAACCGGCCCGCCTTGCCCCGGGCCAGCTCGGCCACGTCCGGGTTCTTCTTCTGCGGCATGATGCTCGACCCGGTCGACCAGGCGTCGTCCAGGGTGAGGAAGGAGAACTCCTTGGTCGCCCAGAGAATGACCTCCTCGGACAGCCGGGACAGGTCGACCCCGATCATCGCGGTGACGAAGGCGAACTCGGCGGCCAGGTCGCGCGACGCCGTCCCGTCGATCGAGTTCGGCACCGAGCTGTCGAAGCCCAGGTCGGCCGCCACCGCCTCCGGGTCGAGGCCGAGCGACGAGCCGGCCAGCGCGCCCGAGCCGTAGGGCGAGACCGCCGCCCGCTTGTCCCAGTCGGTGAGCCGCTCGACGTCGCGCAGCAGCGGCCAGCCGTGGGCCAGCAGGTGGTGGGCCAGCAGTACCGGCTGGGCGTGCTGCAGGTGGGTCCGGCCCGGCATGGCCGCGTCCGGATGGGCGCCGGCCTGGTCGGCCAGGGCCTGGACCAGGTCGAGGACCAGCCCGCCGATCACCCGGGCGTGGTCGCGCAGGTACATCCGCAGCAGGGTGGCGATCTGGTCGTTGCGCGAACGGCCGGCCCGCAGCCGGCCCCCCAACTCGGGGCCGAGCCGCTCGATCAGCACCGCCTCCAGGGCCGAGTGCACGTCCTCGTCGTGCGGCTGGGCCCGCACGGAGCCGGCCTCGACCTCGGCGTCCACGGTGTCGATCCCGGCCAGCAGCTCCTTGAGGTCGCCGTCGGTGAGCAGCCCGGCCCGGTGCAGGGCCCGGGCGTGGGCCCGGGAACCGGCCAGGTCGTAGCGGGCCAGCCGCCAGTCGAAGTGGGTCGACTTCGACAGGGCGGCCATTGCCTCGGCCGGCCCGCCCTCGAACCTCGAACCCCACAGCACGGTCGACTTGCCGGTCACGTTTTTCTCCAGAGTCATTGATGCACCACTGATTTCAGGACGGCGTGAGCCCGGCGCTCACGGCCGGTCCTCCTGGCCGGCGGCCAGGGCCAGGAACCGGGCCGCGACCGCGTCACCGCCGAGCGGGTCGCGGGTCACCACCAGCACGGTGTCGTCGCCGGCGATGCTGCCGAGCACGTCCGGCAGCACCGAGTGATCGATCGCCGAGGCCAGGAACTGGGCCGCCCCGGGCGGCGTGTGCAGCACCACCAGGTTGGCCGAGGCCTTGGCCGTGACCAGCAGCTCCTCGCAGAGCCGGGCCAGCCGCGCGTCCAGCATCTCCTGCTCGATCCCGCCCCACGGGGTCCGGTCGCCGCCCTCGCCGGGGGTGGCGTAGACCAGGCCCCCCTCGGGGTGACGCACCTTGACCGCGCCCAGCTCGACCAGGTCGCGGGACAGGGTGGCCTGGGTGACGGCGACCCCCTCGCTGTTCAGCAGGTCGGCCAGCTCGACCTGGGACCGGATCGGCCGGCGGCGCAGCAGGTCGACGATCCGGTGCTGCCGGGCGGCCTTGGACCGGGCCGGGGCGCCGGTCCGCGGCAGCGCCGTCATGACCGCTCCAGCAACCAGACGAGCAGCGCCTTCTGCGCGTGCAGCCGGTTCTCGGCCTCGTCCCAGACGGCCGAGGCCGGGCCGTCGAGCACCTCGGCCGAGATCTCCTGACCCCGGTAGGCGGGCAGGCAGTGCAGCACGATCGCCTCCGGCGAGGCCAGTTTCAGCGCCGCCGCGTCGATCGCGTACGGCACGAACCGCTGCGCCCGCGCGTCCTCCTGGCCCTCGTGCCCCATCGACACCCAGGTGTCGGTGGCCAGCACGTCGGCGCCGGTCGCGGCGGTCACCGGGTCGTGCTCGACGTCGACCGAGCCACCGGTGATCGCGCCCAGCCGGCCGGCCGCGGCCACGACCGACGGGTCGGGCTCGTACCCGGGCGGGGTGGCGATCCGCACGTGCATGCCGGCGTTGGCCCCGGCCAGCAGGTAGGAGTGGGCCATGTTGTTGGCGCCGTCGCCGAGGTAGGTCAGGGTCAGGCCGGCCAGCCGGCCGAACCGCTCGCGCACGGTCTGCAGGTCGGCCAGCAACTGGCAGGGGTGGAACTCGTCGGTCAGCGCGTTGATCACCGGCACCGTGCTGGCCGAGGCCATCGCCTCGATCCGGGTCTGGGCCCCGGTGCGCCAGACGATGGCGGCGCACTGCCGGGTGAGCACCCGGGCAGTGTCCTCGATCGGCTCGCCCCGGCCCAGGTGGCTGCCGGCGGACTCGATCACCAGCGGATAACCGCCGAGCTCGGAGATCCCGACGCTGAACGACACCCGGGTCCGGGTCGAGGACTTGTCGAACAGGACGGCGACCGCCTTCGGGCCGGCCAGCGGGCGGACCGCGAGCTCGCCGGCGGCACGGTCGGCCTTGAGCCGGTCGGCCAGGTCGAGCACCTCGATCAGCTCGTCCGGGGCGAGGTCGTCGTCCCGCAGGAAGTGCCGGGGTCCGCGGGCGGTCATGCGATCTCCTCCTCGGCCGCCCGCAGGGCGGCGGGCAGGGCCCCGACGAAACTGTCGGCCTGGTCAGCGGTCAGGATCAGGGGCGGGGCCAGCCGGAACGCGTCCGGGGCGACCGCGTTGACGATGAACCCGGCGGCCAGCAGGTGCTTCATCGCGGCCGCCGCCACCGGGGCGGTGAACTGCACCGCCCGGAGCAGGCCGACGCCACGCACGCCGTCGATCAGCGGGTCGGCCAGGCTCTCGATGCCGGCCGCCAGCCGGTCGCCGACCGTCGTGGCGTTCTGCAGCAGGCCGTCGCGCTCGATCACGTGCAGGGTGGCCAGGGCGGCCGCGGTCGCCACCGGGTTGCCGCCGAAGGTCGAGCCGTGCTGGCCCGCGGACAGCCGGCCGGCGTTCTCCGGGCCGAGCGCGATCATGGCCCCGATCGGGATCCCGCCGCCGAGGCCCTTGGCCAGGGTGACGACGTCCGGGGCCAGGTTCCCCGGCGCGCCCCCCAGTTCGGGCAGCTGGTGGGCGAACCAGGCCCCGGTCCGGCCGATCGCGGTCTGCACCTCGTCCAGGACCAGCAGGGTGCCGGTGGCCCGGGTCAGGTCGCGGACCCCGGCCAGGTAGCCCGGCGGCGGCATCCGGACGCCAGCCTCGCCCTGGATCGGCTCCAGGACGACGGCGGCCACGTCGGAGTTGACCGCCTGCCGCATCGCGCCCAGGTCGCCCCAGGGCACGTGCGTCACGCCGGCCGGCAGCGGCTCGAACGGCTCCCGGTACGCGGCTTTGGCGGTCAGCGAGAGCGCGCCCATGGTCCGGCCGTGGAAGCCGCCCTCGGCCGCGACCAGCCCGGCGCGGCCGGTGCGGCGGGTCAGCTTGATCGCGGCCTCGACCGCCTCGGCCCCGGAGTTGCCGAAGAAGACGGCCGAGCCGTCGGGCGCGCCGAGCAGTTCCAGCAGCCGCTCGGCCAGGCCGATCTGCAGCGGGCTGGTGAACAGGTTGGACACGTGCCCGAGGGTGGCCAGCTGCGCGGTGACGGCCGAGACCAGGAACGGGTGGGCGTGCCCGAGCACGTTCACCGCGATCCCGCCGAGCAGGTCGAGGTAGCGCCGGCCGTCGGCGTCCCAGACGTAACAGCCCTCGCCGCGGACCAGCACCCGCGACGGGGTGCCGAAGACGCCGATCAGCGAGTGCCGGTAGCGCTCCAGCAGGGCCTCGTTGCCGGCGGCGTCACGCGGTTCGGCGTCCTGGGAGTGGCGGGACTCGAGGTCGGTCACAGCTGGGGCTCCTTCGCCGGTATCACCATCGTGCCGATGCCCTGCGAGGTAAAGACCTCCAGCAGCAGGCTGTGCTTGATCCGGCCGTCGATGACCGTGGCATTGGGGACGCCGCCGCGCACCGCCCGCAGGCAGGCCTCCATCTTGGGCACCATCCCCGACTCCAGGTTGGGCAGCATGACGGCGAGCTCGTCGTCGGTGATCTCGGTCAGCAGCGACGAGCGGTCGGGCCAGTTCGCGTACAGCCCCTCGACGTCGGTGAGCACGACGAACTTGGCCGCGCCGAGGGCGACCGCGAGCGCGGCCGCCGCGGTGTCGGCGTTGACGTTCAGCACCTGGCCGTCGTCGTCCGGGGCGACGGTCGAGACCACCGGGATCCGGCCGGCGTCGATCAGGTCGAGGACGGCGGCCGGGTTCACCTCGACCACGTCGCCGACCAGGCCGATGTCGACCTGGGCGCCGTCGATCACCGCGCCCCGGCGGGCGGCCAGGAACAGCCCGCCGTCCTCGCCGGACAGGCCGATGCCGAGCGGGCCGTGGCTGTTGATCAGGCCGACCAGTTCGCGGCCGACCTGGCCGGTGAGCACCATCCGGACGACGTCCATGGTCTCGGGCGAGGTGACCCGCAGGCCGCCGCGGAACTCGCTGGCGATGCCGAGCCGGGCGAGCATGGCGTTGATCTGCGGGCCGCCGCCGTGCACCACTACCGGCTTCAGCCCGGCCGCGCGCAGGAACACCACGTCCTCGGCGAAGGCCCGCTTGAGGTCGTCGTCGATCATCGCGTTGCCGCCGTACTTGATCACCGCGATCGCGCCCCGGAACCGCTGCAGCCAGGGCAGCGCCTCGACCAGCACGCCCGCCTTCTGCTCGGCGCTCAGCACCGGGAAGCTCGCCGGGTCGGTCATGACGGCTTCACCCGGCTCATTCCGCGTCCTCGGTGACCGTGTAGCCGGCGTGCCGCCAGACCGAGGTCGCCACCGAGGACTGCGCCGCCGGCACCAGCACCCAGTCGGTGTCGAAGGTGGACACGGTCAGCACCGGGATCCCGGCGTCGGCCAGCGGTTTGAGCAGTCGCAGCAGGATGCCGATCTGCGAGAACTCGACCGCGCCGGCGGCCCGGGTGACCGTGAACGGCCCCTCGAACGGGCCCGGCACCGGTTCCGGCAGGCAGTTGGTCGGGCAGATCACGCTGGTCTCGTCGGACGTGCGCGAGACGCTGGCCAGCGGCGATCCCATCGCCCAGTCCGGCTCCGGCGCATCCGCGGGGAGCCGGATGACGGCCATCGCCTGCCGGTACTGGATCAGGTGCACAAGGACTCCTCGGGGATCGGGCGTGCGGGGAAGAGCTTCATGGGGCCACCCCCGTGACCGGCAGGCCGAGCGTTTCGGGCAGGTCGAGCGCGAGGTTGGTGGATTGCACCGCTCCCCCGGCCGTGCCCTTGGTCAGATTGTCGATGGCGCTGACGACGACGACCCGGCCGACCCGCGCGTCGACCGCGAGCTGAATCAGGGCCAGGTTGGCGCCCAGGGTGTCGGCGGTCCGGGGCCAGCGGCCCTCGGGCAGCACGTGGACGAACGGCTCGTCCTGGTAGAGGTCCAGCCAGGCCTGCCGAACCGCGGCCGGGTCGACCCCGGGCTTGAGCCGGGCGGTGGCGGTGGCCAGGATGCCCCGGGCCATCGGGGCCAGCGTCGGGGTGAACGACACCCGGACCGGCGTGCCGCCGCTCATGCCCAGGCACTGCTCGATCTCCGGGGTGTGCCGGTGGACGCCGCCGACCCCGTAGGGGCTCATCGAGCCCATCACCTCGCTGCCGATCAGGTTGGCCTTGGCTGCCTTTCCGGCTCCGGAGGTGCCGCTGGCGGCCACGATGACGACGTCGTCCGGCTCGAGCAGGCCGGCCGCGAACCCGGGGGCCAGGGCCAGGCTGGACGCCGTCGGGTAACAGCCGGGGACGGCGATCCGGCGGGCTCCGGAGAGCGCCTCCCGCTGCCGGCGGCCGTCGGCGGTCGGCAGTTCGGGCAGGCCGTAGGCCCAGGTGCCGGCGTGCGGGCCGCCGTAGAACTCGGCCCAGGCGGCCGGATCGGCGAGCCGGTGGTCGGCGCCGCAGTCGATCACGACGGTGTCGGCGGGCAGGGTCGCGGCGATCTCGGCGCTGGCCCCGTGGGGCAGGGCCAGGAACACGATGTCGTGCCCGCGCAGGGTCTCGGTGGTGGTCGGCTCCAGGACCCGGTCGGCCAGCGGGTGCAGGTGCGGCTGGTGCTCGCCGAGGCGGGACCCGGCGTTCGATCCGGCGGTCAGCGTGCCGATCTCGATCTCGGGGTGCCCGAGCAGGATCCGCAGCAGTTCACCGCCCGCGTAGCCGCTCGCACCGGCGATCGCCGCAGTCATACCCATGACGCATGACTATACACCTGAATGGAATTCTATGCATGGATTTTACCGGCCGTTCACAAGCCCAGCGGGTCGCCGTCACCCCAGGGCAGCACGCCCAGGCGCCGGGCCGGGGCGGGCACCGGGCCCGGCCCCCTTGCCAACTCAACCGCGCTGGCCCGCAGCGACTCGGGGGTGTCGACACCGGCCCGCAGGAAGCAGCCGGACCAGGGGTCGAGATCGCCCGCGGCCACCGCCAGGAGCAGCTCGACCAGGGCCTCGGCCGGCGTCCAGTCGGTCCGTCGATCATGCATGGCCATCGCGGCCGTCATCTCGGTGCGGACCACGCCGGGCGACAGCTCGAAGGCCCGCAGGCCCTGATCGTGGCCGGCCAGGTGCAGGTTGCCGGTGAGCCGGAACATGCCGGCCTTGGCCGCGCAGTAGGCCGAGTAGATCTCCCGGTCGTTGGCTCCGGCCCCGGAGTTGAGGCCGGCCACCCGGCCGCCGCCGCGCTCGACCATGCCCGGCACCACCGCCCGGATCAGGTTGAACGGCCCGCGCAGGTCGGTCTCGACGACGTCCCACCAGTCGTCCGGGTCGGCCTGCCAGACCGGCACCTCGACGCTCTCGATCAGACCGGCGTTGTTCACCAGCAGATCGGTGCCGGCGCCGAGCTCGTACTCGAGGTCGGCCACGGCCACCCGGACCTCGTTGAACTCGCGGACGTCGGCGACCGCCACCGCGGCCCGGCCGCCGGCCGAGGTGATCTCGTTGGCGACCACGGTCAGGCCGGGCAGCGAGCGGCCGAGCAGGCCGACGGCCACGCCGCTCTGGCCCAGGGCCAGCGCCAGCAACCGGCCCAGGCCCCGGTTCGCCCCGCTGACCAGCGCCGTCCGGGCCGGCGCGGGTGTGGTCACGTTCAGCTGCGCAGCACCGCACCGGTGCGGGCGGTCGCCGCGGCGACCGCGGCGTCCCGGGCGGCCAGGGTCTCGTCCGCGGTGAGGGTCCGGTCGGAGGCTCGGAACCGCAGGGCAAAGGCCAGCGAGCGTTGACCGGGCCGGATCGGCGGGCGGGTGTAGACGTCGAACAGCCGGATCGACTCCAGCAGCTCGCCCGCCCCCTCGATCAGGGCGGCCTCGACCGTGGCCGCCGGCACGCTCTCGTCGACCACCAGCGCGACGTCCTCTTTGGCCAGCGGGAAGGTCGAGATCGGCTCGGCCGCGACGATCGCCCCCGAGGCGGCGATCAGAACGTCCAGATCGACCTCGGCCGCGACCGTGCGGGCCGGCAGCCCCAGGGCGGCGACCACCTTCGGGTGCAGCTCGCCGGCGTGCCCGAAGAGCACGCCGTCGATCTCCAGCCGGGCGCAGCGGCCCGGGTGCCAGGGCGCGTGATCGCGGTCCGGGGTGACCACCGGGCTGAGCCCCACGGTCCGGGCGATCAGCACCGCGGCCTCGATCGCGTCGGACCAGTCGGCGGCCCGGGCCGGGCCGTGCCAGCCGGGCAGGTCGCGCAGCCCGGTGAGCACCACCGCGGCCCGCAGCGGCTGGTGCGGGATCGCGGCGATGAGCGCGGCCAGCTCGTCGTCGGAGGGCCGCCCGGCGACCGAGGGCCGGCCGGCCGGCCCGGCCTGCGGGTCGGGCCGGGTGACCGAGCCCAGCTCGAACAGGCCGAGATCGGTGAACCCGCGCCCGACGTTGCGGCGCAGGCCCTCGACCAGGGTCGACAGCAGCGACGTCCGTAGGTAGGGCTGCTCGTCGGACAGCGGGTTGGCCAGCTTCACGGCCTGCCGGCGGGGGTCGTCGGCGGGCAGGCCGAAGGCGTCGTGAACGCCCGGCCCGACGAACGGGTAGGTCAGGATCTGGACCAGACCGTGGTCGGCCAGGGCCCGGGCCACCGACCGGCGCACCTGCTGGCCGTGGGTCAGCCCGCGACCGGACGGCGCCACCGGCAGCACCGAGGGGATCTGGTCGTAGCCGCGCAGCCGGGCCACCTCCTCGACCAGGTCGACGCCGACCCGCAGGTCGGGCCGCCAGGTCGGGGCCAGCACGGCCAGCTCCTCGACCTCGTGGTCCTCGCCGGAGGAGAGCACGGCGACCTCGCAGCCGATCTCGATCAGGCTGTCGATCACCTCGTCCTGGGTCCACTCGCAGCCGGTCACCCGGTTGGGCCGGTCCCAGGGCATCCGGATCACCGCGCCCTGGCCGGGCTCACCGACGTCGGTCACCGGTCCCGGCGTGCCGCCGCCGAACTCCACCAGCAGCCGGACGGCCAGCTCGGCCGCCTTGTCGGCCAGGTCGGTGTCGACGCCGCGCTCGTACCGGCGGGCGGCCTCGGTGGACAGCTTCTGCCGACGGGCGGTACGGGCCACGGTCACCGGGTCGAAGTGGGCGGACTCGATCAGCAGGTCGGTGGTCTGCTCCCAGACCTCGCTGCCGGCTCCGCCCATCACACCGGCCAGGGCCAGCACCCGGCTGCCGGCCGCCGGGCCGGCCGGGTCGGCCGGGCTGTCGGTGATCAGCAGATCTTCCGCGACCAGGGTGCGCTCGACGTCGTCCAGGGTGGTCAGCTTCTCCCCGGCCCGGGCCCGGCGGACCACGATCGGGGCGTTCAGCCGGCCGAGGTCGAACGCGTGCAGCGGCTGGCCGACGGCCAGCATCACGTAGTTGGTGACGTCGACCGCCAGCGAGATCGGCCGCATCCCGGCCTGTTCCAGCCGGCGCTGCAGCCAGCGCGGCGACGTCGCGTTGACGTCGACCCCGCGCACGACCCGGGCCACGTACCGGTCGCAGCCGGCCTGCCCGCGGATCGGCGCGTCGTCCACGATCCGGACCTCGAAACCGTCCGGGGTGGCCGGCGGCACCTCGACCAGGGCCGGGTCGGTGAAGGTGGCCCCGGTCGCGTGCCGGTACTCCCGGGCGATGCCCCGCAGGCTGAGCGCGTAGCCGCGGTCCGGCGTCACCTCGACCTCGACCGTCTCCTCGGCCAGGCCGAGCAGCGCGATCGCGTCGGTACCGGCCGGGACGTCGTCCATCCCCCACTCGACCAGCCGGATGATCCCGGCGTGGTCGTCGCCCAGCCCCAGCTCGCGGGCCGAGCAGATCATGCCGTCCGACACGTGGCCGTAGGTCTTGCGGGCCGCGATCGCGAAGCCGCCGGGCAGCACCGCGCCGGGCAGGCAGACCACGACCTTGTCGCCGACGACGAAGTTACCGGCCCCGCAGACGATGCCGCGCGGGCCGAAACCGCCCTCAGGCAGCGGGATGCCGTGCTCGCCGACGTCCACCGAGCACCAGCGGATGGTCTTGCCGTTCTTCTGCGGCTCGGCCACGAAGTCGAGCACCGCACCGACCACCAGCGGCCCGGTGACGTCGCCGCCGTGGATCGCCTCCTCCTCGAGGCCGACCCGGACCAGGTCGGCCGACACCTGCAGCGCGGTCGCCGACTCGGGCAGCTCGACGTACTCGCGGAGCCAGTTCAGGGGCGCGCGCATCTCAGGACTCCATGCCGTAGTGCTGACTGAAGCGGACGTCGCCCTCGAGCATGTCGCGCATGTCCTCGACCCCGTTGCGGAACATCAGGGCCCGTTCCACGCCGACGCCGAAGGCGAAACCGGTGTAGCGCTCCGGGTCAACGCCGCAGGCGGTCAGCACGTTCGGGTTGACCATGCCGCAGCCACCCCACTCGATCCAGCCCGAGCCCCGGCAGGCCCGGCAGTTCGGGTCGTCGCCGGCACAGACGAAACAGCGTAGGTCGAGCTCGGCGCTCGGCTCGGTGAAGGGGAAGAAGTTGGGCCGCAACCGGGTCACGATGCCGTCGCCGAACATCGCCTGGACGAAGTGGTCCAGGGTGCCCTTCAGGTGGGCCATGGTCAGGCCCTCGTCGACCGCGAGCCCTTCGACCTGGGTGAACACCGGGCTGTGGGTGGCGTCCAGCTCGTCGGTCCGGTACACCCGGCCCGGGCAGATCACGTAGGCCGGGGCCCCGCGCTCGAGCAGCGTGCGGGCCTGCACCGGCGAGGTGTGGGTGCGCAGCACCAAGCCGTTCTCCGGCGGATCGACGAAGAAGGTGTCCTGCATCTGGCGGGCCGGGTGGTCGGGGCCGAAGTTGAGCGCGTCGAAGTTGAACCACTCGGCCTCGACCTCCGGGCCTTCGGCCACCTCCCAGCCCATGCCTACGAAGATGTCGCAGATCCGCTCGCTGATCGTCTCCAGCGGGTGCCGGGCTCCGATCGGACGGCGGTCCACCGGCAGGGTGACGTCGACCGTCTCCTCGGCCAGCACCCGAGCGTCGCGCTCGACCTCGAGCTCCCCCTGGCGGGCGGCCAGGGCCCGGCCGACCTCGGCCCGCGACGCGCCGACCCGCTTGCCGGCGTCCTTGCGGGCGGCCGGCGGCAGGGCGGCGATCTCACGGTTGGCCAGCGCGAGCGGGCTGCGGTCGCCGGTGTGGTCGAGGCGAGCCTGCTTGAGCTGGTCGAGGTCTCCGGCGTCCTTGATCGCGGCCAGCGCCTCGGCCACGAATCGGGCCAGTTCTGCCTCCGAGAGCACCGCTACCTCTACCGGGTCGTAATCCTTGGTTCCGGGCACTCTTCGATCCTCTCAGACTGCGCCAGGTGTTTTTTTCGCCGGGCCGATCGCTCGGCCGAGCGCTGGGCCGAGCGCTGGGCCCGGGTGGTGGCGTACAGGCAGACGGTGGCCGCGGTGGCCAGGTTGAGGCTCTCGGCCCGGCCGTGCACCGGAACCCGGACGACGGCGTCGGCCAGGGCCCGGTCGGCGTCCGGCAGGCCCCACGCCTCGTTGCCGAAGACCCAGGCCACCGGCCCGGCCAGGGTGCCCGTGAGGCCGTCGGCGTCGTCGGCTTCGTCGGCTTCGTCGGCCAGGTCGTCCAGGTCGATCGGGCCGGCGCCGTCCGCGGCCAGCACCCAGGACCCGGCCGCCCGCAGCGCCGCGACCACCTCGGCCAGCGGCACTCCGGTGACCACGGGAAGGTGGAACAGGCTGCCGGCGGTGGCCCGGACGGCCTTCGAGTTGTGGACGTCGACACTCGCGTCGGTCAGCACCACGGCGTCCGCCCCGGCCGCGTCGGCGGCCCGGATCACCGTGCCGGCGTTGCCCGGGTCGCGAACCTGGGACAGCACCGCGACCAGCCGGGGCCGGCCGGCCAGAACGGCGCCGAGGTCGGCCCCGACCAGGTCGCAGACGGCCAGCAGCCCCTGCGGGCTGAGGGTGCCGGCGTCGGCCAGCATCGCCTGGAACACCTCGTCGGTGACCAGCCGGGCCGGTACCCCGACGCCGGCCGCGTCGGTGAGGATCTCCGGATGCCGTTCGGCCGCCGAGGCGGTGGCGTAGAGCTCGCGCAGCCGCCCGCCCGCTTCGACCGGGACGGAACGGGACTCGAGCTGACGCCGGACCGCCTCCCGAACCGCCTGCGGGCCCTCGACCACGAACCGGCCGGCCCGCAGACGCGCGGAACGCCCGGACAGCCGGGCCACTGCCTTCACCCGGTCGGACCGAGGGTTGGACAGCAGTTCCTGCTCCGGGCGTTCCGTGGGCATCGTGGTGCTCAGCCGGTGGTGCTCAGGCCGAACTTCCTCAGGCGGCGTTGCTGTCGGCGACGGCCGGCAGGGCCGCCCGGGCCGCGGTGACCAGCACGGTGAACGCGGCGGCGTCCGACACGGCCAGCTCGGCCAGCATGCGGCGGTCGACCTCGATCTCGGCCGCCTTCAGGCCCTGGATGAAGCGGTTGTAGGTCATGCCGTTGGCGCGGGCCGCGGCGTTGATCCGCTGGATCCAGAGCCGGCGGAAGTCTCCCTTGCGCGCCCGACGGTCGCGGTAGGAGTAGACGAGCGAGTGCGTGACCTGCTCTTTGGCCTTGCGGTAGAGCCGCGAGCGCTGGCCGCGGTAACCGCTGGCGCGCTCGAGAACCTCTCGACGCTTCTTCTGGGCGTTGACTGCCCGCTTCACGCGTGCCACGTGGAGTCTCCTTGGTTCTTACGCGTCGATCTCGCCGACGCTCAAATGGGTGCGAAGCAGTGCGGCTTCAGCAGGACGAGGATCAGAGACCGAGCAGGCGCTTGACCCTCTTGGCGTCGGCGGGCGACACCGCGACGTCGGCGGCCAGGCGGCGCGTGCGCGTCGTGGACTTGCCCTCCAGCAGGTGACGGCGGTTGGCCTGCTCGCGCTTGAGCTTGCCGCTTCCGGTCACCTTGAAGCGCTTCTTCGCACCGCTGTGCGTCTTCATCTTCGGCACGTCTGTCTCCTCAGTGATCCGCGCAATCTGCGCGGGTGGGTGGTGGTCCCCCGGACGAGTCCGAAGGACCACCGCTCGTAGCTGCCGTCAGGCGTCGGCGGCGGCTTGCTCGGACTCGGGGGCCTTGGCCGCCTCGTCCTTCGGCTTCGGACTCGGGGCCGGGGTGGGACTGGGGGTGGGCCGGGCCGACGGGCCGGGCTTCGGCGGCGGGCCGGGCATCGGCCGGGCGCCGGGTCCGGGGCGGGGCGCCGTGCCCGGGGTTGCTCCCGGGCCGGGTGTCGGGGCCGGTCGGGCGGACGGCGCGGGCCGTACTGCCGGGGCCGGGCGACTGACCGGCGTCGACGACGGTGTCGACGGGGTCGGGGCGGACGACGTCGTCGAACTGGACGACGGCGAAGAGCTGGACGGAGCCGGCCGGGAGGACGGCGCCGAGGACGGGCCGGCATACGACGAACCGGAGGCCGACCCCGCGTACGACGAACCGGACGACGACGGCCGGCCACTGGGCGCCGGGCGCGAGCTCGGCGACGACGGCGGTCGGCTGGTGCCGCTCGACGGCGGTCGGCTCGACGACGGCGGGCGCGACGAGTAGGACGAGGGCGCCGAGCTACTGGACGACGACGCGGCGGCCGGCGGCAGCGGAGCCCGCTTCACGAAGATCGGCTCCTCGTCAGAGACCGGGGCGGCCGGCACCGGAGCGGCACTGGCCGCGACCGGCACCGGCGGGGCCGGAGCGGTCTCGGTGTCGGTCTCGATCGAGGTCGCGTCGTCCGTCGCCTCGAGCTCGACGTCCTCCTCGATCCGGCGCGGCGGCCGGACCTTGGTCTCGGCCTTGGTCTCGGCCTTCTTCTTGTGCGGGCCGATGACCATGATCATGTTTCGGCCGTCCTGCTTCGGCGTGCTCTCGACGTAGCCGAGTTCGGCGACGTCGGCCGCCATCCGCTGGAGCAGGCGATAACCCATCTCCGGGCGTGACTGCTCACGGCCACGGAACATGATCATGACCTTGACCTTGTCGCCGGCGTTGAGGAACCGCTCGACATGGCCCTTCTTGGTGCCGTAGTCGTGCGGGTCGATCTTCAGCCGAAGTCGGATCTCTTTGAGGACCGTGTGCGCCTGGTTCTTCCGCGCCTCACGGTCCTTGATCGCGGACTCGTACTTGAACTTCCCGAAGTCCATGAGCTTGCAGACCGGCGGTCGGGCCTGGGGCGCGACCTCGACGAGGTCGAGATCGGCCTCCTGGGCGAGACGCAGCGCGTCTTCAACCCGGACGATGCCGACCTGCTCCCCGTTGGGGCCGACCAGCCGCACCTCAGGGACGCGGATACGGTCGTTAATCCGGGGCTCGCTGATGTGGTTCTCCTTCATGCCGTGACGAAGACCACCGGCACATGGGAGAAGGCTCCCGAGCGCGGGCGCGCAGGAGCCTCAAGTACGGCGGCACGGCAAACTGCTACCGCGCTCCCCCACCCGACAAGCGGGTGGAGCAGCCTCGACCCATCACGGGTGAGGCAGACCGGACCCGGTGCCGTACGGCCACGAGGGTCGGATCGAGGCAATCGATCCGGCCCGGCAGGCCCGGCGACGGGTGGGAGAGACTCCACTTGGCGCACCGAGTTCGTCAGGTAACCCATCAGAACCCGGTCGGTCAGTTCACCAGACTATCAGCCTTACCCCGGTGCCTGCGACGCCGCCGCCCCGGCCGTGACCTCGCCCCGGCCGGCCGCCCCCGAACCGGCCGGCTCGCCGGGCGGAGCCTGGACCCGCTCGTCGTCCTGGCCGGGACGGTTCCGCGGAACCGTGCGGTCGCTCGAGCGGCCGGTCACGGCCAGGCCGATCACGGCCACCGCGCTGCCCAGCGTGCCCAGAAGGGCGAACCCGGCCCAGGGCCCGAGCAGGTCGATCGCGGTGCCGGCCGCCGGAGTGCCGACGGTGAGGCCGATGGTCATGGCCGAGCCGTACCAGCCCATCGCCTCACCGCGCCGGGCCTCGGGGACCAGTCGGCTGATCGCGGCCGCGGTCGCACTGAGGGCCGGAGCACAGAGGAAGCCGGCCGGCACGATGGCCAGGACCAGACCCCAGGTGCCCGGGGCGGCCCCCATCGGGATGGTCAGCAGCCCCAGGGCCAGCAGGATCCGGTAGACCGGAACCGGCCGGTGGATCGCCCCGAAGATCAGGCCGCCCACCATCGACGTCAGGGACCAGGCGATGAACACCATCCAGGCCGAGCCGACCTGCCCGGCGGCCCGTTGATGGGCCACGATCGAGACGTCCGTCCCGGCCAGCACGGCCAGCACCCCCACAGTGGCGGCCAGCACCGCCAGCAGCGCCGGGTCGAGCAGCAACGTCCGGTTCGGCCGGGGATCTCCGGCGGCCCCGCTCCCCCCGGACTCGGTGCTCACCGCCGGCTCGGTGCTCACTGCCGGCTGGGTGCCCACTCCAGGCTCGGTGACGGTCCGGGTCGGCGGGTTGAAGATCATCAGCCCGAGACCGGCCGCCGCCAGAGCCGCACCGACGGTCAGGACCGTGCCCGTGGTCGACCACTGGGTGACCAGCAGCACGCCGAGGGTGGGGCCGGCCATGAACGTGATCTCGGTGCCGATCGAGTCCAGGGCGTAGGCGGTGCGCTGCTGGTCGGGCGGCACCAGCACACCCAACGACTGGCGGACCACGGTGAAGGTCGGCACCGACAGCAGACCGCCGACGAAGGCGATCACCAGCAGCTCGCGGTAGGTCGCGAACGGCGTGGCCGCCCAGGCCCCGGCCTCGACCAGCACCGAGGGCAGCAGGGCCCGCCGCAGCCCGATCCGGTCCAGCGCCCGGCCCCGCCACGGCCCGCCCAGCGCCGTGCCCACCGTGGAGATCGCCGCGACCAGCCCGGCCTCGCCGTACCCCCGGCCCAGGCCGAGCACGACGTACAGGGTCAGCACCACGCTCGCCGCGGCGTGCGGGATCCGGGCCAGGACGGCGAACGCGAGCAGTCGGCGGACGCCGGGCAGGGCGAGGACGGAGCGGTAGGCAGCGACGGACATGCACTCATCCTGCCGGTGGCCACCGACAGTCCTGGGCCGAAATTCACCGTAACGGCCCTGTAACTTGAACGTGTCCAACGACTCTGCTCAACTGGTCCCCGTGACGCGGGAGAGTCCGGCCCCCGGGCAGTCCGACAACCCTGGACCGCTACGGGCGGCCGGCTTGCGCGCACGACGCTCGACGGATCGAGCCGGGATCTGACCTCATGGACGGGTCTGATCCCGGCCGGATCGCGTGAGTCGAGCGTGAATCAGACGGGGCGGACGGTGAGGCGCAGAGCGTCGGCCCGCTCGGCGATCAGGTCGTCACCGGCCAGCAACTGCGACATCCGGCCGGCGACCTGCTCGAGCTGCTCCTGAGCCAGGCCCGGGGGCAGGCCTAGGACGACGTTCAGCCCGGTGTCGCCGTCCGGCTCGCAGCGGTGCGCGGCCAGCCCCGGCACGGCGGCGGCGATCCCGGCCACGGCCGCCAGCACCTGCGGGTCCTCGGCCGGCGGCAGCCAGTCCCGGCCCTGCGCGACGGCCCAGACCACCGGGCGCGGCAGGGCGCAGGTGATCGGCCCGGCCAGGTCGATCGTGATCACGTCGCAACCCTCCAGGACGGCCGCCTGGGCCGCCCGGGCCGCCTCGACCGGGACCGGCCGGGCCGCGCCGTCCCACTCGGCCAGCGCCGCCGTGCTGCTGAACACCGGCAGCACCCGGCGTCCGTCCCGGCCGGTGACCGTGACCAGGGCCATGTCGGCGCTCTTGTCGCCCTGGCCGTGGGCCGCGGCCGAGCGCAGGTCGTCGTCCTCGCCCAGGACGGCCACGATCGGCACCATCACCCGGGTCGGGGCCCAGGCCCGGACGACGTCGACCAGGCCCAGGGTGCCGGCGTCCCAGCCGGTCAGGGCGGCGATCAGGCCCGGATCGCCCGTCCCGTCGTCACCGGCGAACGGCTGCGCGGTGAGCGTTCGGCCCGACCAGGGCACCCCGGCCGAGTCGCCCGGCCGAACCCCGGCCGCGGCCACCGTCGGGCCCGGGTCCGGCGCTGGGTCGCCGGGGCGGTCAGCGGCCGGCGGCATCCAGGGCCTCCGGCAAGGTGAACGCCCCCGAGTAGAGCGCCTTTCCGACGATCGCCCCCTCCACCCCGAGCGGTACCAGTGCCCGCAGGGCCACCAGGTCAGCCAGGCTGGAGATGCCACCGCTGGCCACCACCGGCTTGTCGGTCCGGCTCGCCACGTCGCGCAGCAGCTCCAGGTTCGGGCCGCGCAGAGTGCCGTCCTTGGTCACGTCGGTGACCACGTACCGGGCGCAGCCGTCGTCGTCGAGCCGGGCCAGGGTCTCCCACAGGTCGCCACCCTCCCGGGTCCAGCCCCGGCCGGCCAGGGTGGTGCCGCGCACGTCGAGGCCGACCGCGATCCGGTCGCCGAACCGCTTGATCGCGTCCCGGGTCCAGTCCGGGTCCTCCAGGGCGGCGGTGCCGAGGTTGACCCGGGCGCAGCCGGTCGCCATCGCGGCGTCCAGGCTCGCGTCGTCCCGGATGCCGCCGGACATCTCGACCTTGACGCCGAGCGCGCTGACCTGGGCGACCACCCCGGCCAGGAGCTCGCGGTTGGACCCGCGGCCGAACGCGGCGTCCAGGTCGACCAGGTGGATCCACTCGGCGCCGGCCTGCTGCCAGGCCAGCGCGGCCTCCAGCGGGTCGCCGTAACCGGTCTCGCTGCCGGCTTCGCCCTGGACGAGCCGGACCGCCTGACCGTCGCTGACGTCGACGGCGGGCAGCAGCTCCAACCGGGGGACGGCGGTTGTCGGGTCGGTCATCGCGGAGCCTTCCATCGGGGTTCTGGCCATCGGGGTTCTGGCCGTCGAGGTTTTCGGGCCGTCGAGGTTTTCGGGCCGTCGAGGTTTTCGGGCCGGACGAACGCTACTCGAACCGGGACACGTCGCCCGCCCCCCGGCGCAGGATCTGCGGCTCGTCGCCGGACAGGTCGATCACCGTGGTCGGCTCCAGGCCGCAGTCACCGGAGTCGAGGACGGCGTCGAGCTGGTGGTCGAGGCGTTCCTTGATCTCCCAGCCCTGGGTCATCGGCTCCTCGTCGCCGGGCAGCAGCAGGGTGCTCGACAGCAGCGGCTCGCCCAGCTCGGCCAGCAGCGCCTGGGTCACCGTGTGCTTGGGCAGCCGGACGCCGACGGTCTGCTTCTTGGGGTGCAACAACTGCCGCGGCACCTCCTTGGTGGCCGGCAGGATGAACGTGTAGCTGCCCGGGGTCGAGGCCTTGACCAGCCGGAACACCGCGTTGCTGACCTTCACGAACTGGCCCACCTGAGCGAAGTCGGCGCACACCAGGGTGAAGTGGTGCTTGTCGTCGAGCTTGCGGATCTCACGGATCCGGTCCAGGCCCGCCCGGTTGCGCAACTGGCTGCCGAGGGCGTAGCAGGAGTCGGTCGGGTAGGCGATCAGGCCGCCGCCCCGGATCAGCTCGACCACCTGGCTGATCGCGCGCGGTTGCGGGTTGTCGGGGTGGACGTCGAAGTACCGGGCCATGCCGCGAATCCTAGGCCCGGGCGAGCGGCACTACAGCGTTCCGAGCCAGTTGCGCAGCAGCTGGGCCCCTGCGTCCCCGGACTTCTCGGGGTGGAACTGGGTCGCGGTCAGCGGGCCGTTCTCGACCGCGGCCACGAACCGGGCGCCGTGCTCGGCCCAGGTGACCAGCGGCGGCGTCAGCACCGCCTGCGGGTCGCCGGGCGAGGGCAGCTCCCACTTCTGGACGCCGTAGGAGTGCACGAAGTAGAACCGCTCCCGTTCGACCCCGGCGAACAGCGCCGAACCGGCGGCCGGGTCGACCGTGTTCCAGCCCATGTGCGGGACGACGTTGGCCGGCAGCAGCTCGACTGTGCCCGGCCACTCGCCCAGCCCTTCGACGTCGTCGCGGCCGAACTCGACGGAGCGCTCGAACATCACCTGCAGCCCGACGCAGATGCCGAGCACGGGCCGGCCCCCGGCCAGCCGCCGGCCGACGATCCGGTGCCCGCCGACCGCCCGCAGCCCTTCGGCCACCGACGCGAACGCGCCGACGCCAGGCACGACCAGGCCGTCACAGTGCTGCGCGGCGTCGAAGTCGGCGGTCAGCCGGACCTCGGCGCCGGCCCGCTCCAGCGCCCGCACAGCGGATCGGACGTTGCCCGACCCGTAGTCGAGCACAACGACATCCGGCTTGGTCATGGACACAGCTTACGGAAAACCCGCCCCTGCCCCGGCACCGGCGGTCAGCCGCGGTTCGACCGGACGGCCCGGCGGTACTCCCGGTTCAGGTTGGCGATGCTGATGAACGGGATCTCCTTCGGGCACGACACCGTGCACATCCCGGTGTTGGTGCAGCCACCGAAACCCTCGTCGTCCATCTGCCCGACCATGTTCAGCACCCGGGTCTCGCGCTCCGGCTGCCCCTGCGGCAGCAGGTTCAGGTGAGCGACCTTGGCCGAGGTGAACAGCGTGGCCGAGCCGTTCGGGCAGGCGGCCACGCAGGCTCCGCAGCCGATGCAGGTGGCGTTCTCGAAGGCGCTGTCGGCGTCCGGCTTGGGCACCGGGGTGGCGTTGGCGTCGGGCGCGGCCCCGGTCGGCGAGGTGATGTAGCCGCCGGCCCCGATGATCCGGTCGAGGGCCGAGCGGTCGACGATCAGATCCTTGATCACCGGGAAGGCCCGGGCCCGCCAGGGCTCGATCACGATCTCGTCGCCGTCGGCGAAGCTGCGCATCTGCAGCTGGCAGGTGGTCGTCTGCACCGGGCCGTGGGCCTGGCCGTCGATCATCAGGCTGCAGGAGCCGCAGATCCCCTCGCGGCAGTCGTGGTCGAACGCCACCGGGTCCTCACCGTCGAGGGTGAGCTTCTCGTTCAGCGTGTCGAGCATCTCCAGGAAGGACATGTCGGGGGTGATCTCGTCGATCTCGTACCCGACCATCGCCCCGTCGTCGGCACTGTTCTTCTGCCGCCAGATGCGCAGTTTCAGTTTCATGCGTAGCTCCGCTGCGTGGGGTGGACGTAGTCGAACACAAGCTCTTCCTGGTGCAGCACCGGTTTGGTGTGCTCGCCGGTCCACTCCCAGGCCGAGACGTAGCTGAAGTTGTCGTCGTCGCGGGCCGCCTCGCCGTCCGGCGTCTGGCTCTCCTCGCGGAAGTGACCGCCGCAGGACTCGCGCCGGTTGAGCGCGTCCAGGCACATCAGGTAGCCGAGCTCGATGAAGTCGGCCACCCGGTTGGCCCGTTCCAGCGACTGGTTCAGCTCCAGGCCGGTGCCGGGCACCTTGACGTTGCGCCAGAACTCCTCGCGCAGCCCGGCCAGCCGGTCCAGGGCCTTGCGCAGGCCGGTCTCGTTGCGGGCCATTCCGCACTCTTCCCACATGATCTCGCCGAGCTCCTTGTGGAAGGAGTCGACCGTGCGCTCACCGTTGATCGACAGCAGCGTGGCGATCCGTTCCTGCACCTCGGACTCGACCGAAGTGACCTCCTGGGCGGCCGGGTCGACCGGGAGGAAGGGCCCCCGGGCCAGGTAGTCGCTGATCGTGGAGGGCAGCACGAAGTAGCCGTCGGCCAAGCCCTGCATCAGGGCGCTGGCGCCGAGCCGGTTGGCGCCGTGGTCGGAGAAGTTGGCCTCGCCGATCGCGAACAGTCCCGGGATCGTCGTCTGCAGGTCGTAGTCGACCCACAGCCCGCCCATCGTGTAGTGCACGGCCGGGTAGATCCGCATCGGCGCGGTGTACGGGTCCTCGGCCGTGATCTGGGCGTACATGTCGAAGAGGTTGCCGTACTTCTCCTCGACCGCGGCCCGGCCCATTCTGTTGATGGCGTCGGCGAAGTCGAGGTACACGCCCTGCCCGCCGGGGCCGACCCCGCGGCCCTCGTCGCAGACGTTCTTGGCCGCCCGCGAGGCGATGTCGCGGGGCACCAGGTTGCCGAAGGCCGGGTAGATCCGCTCCAGGTAGTAGTCCCGCTCGACCTCCGGGATCTGCTCCGGCGAGCGCTGGTCGCCGGCCACCTTCGGCACCCAGATCCGGCCGTCGTTACGCAGCGACTCGCTCATCAGGGTGAGCTTGGACTGGTGGTCGCCGGAGCGCGGGATGCAGGTCGGGTGGATCTGGGTGTAGCAGGGGTTGCCGAAGTAGGCTCCCCGCCGGTGGGCCCGCCAGATCGCCGAGGCGTTCGAGTTCATCGCGTTGGTGGACAGGTAGAACACGTTGCCGTAGCCGCCGGTGGCCAGCACCACGGCGTCGGCCAGGTAGGTCTTGATCTCACCGGTGACCAGGTCGCGGGCCACGATGCCGCGGGCCTTGCCCTCGACCATGACCAGGTCGAGCATCTCGGTGCGGGCGTGCATCTCGACGTTGCCGGCGTCGATCTGGCGGCTGAGGGCCTGGTAGGCGCCGATCAGCAGCTGTTGGCCGGTCTGGCCGCGGGCGTAGAACGTGCGCTGCACCTGGACGCCGCCGAACGAGCGGGTGTCGAGCAGGCCGCCGTACTCCCGGGCGAAGGGCACGCCCTGGGCCACGCACTGGTCGATGATCTGCACGCTGACCTGCGACAGCCGGTAGATGTTGGACTCCCGGCCGCGGAAGTCGCCGCCTTTGACGGTGTCGTAGAACAGCCGGTACACCGAGTCGCCGTCGTTGCGGTAGTTCTTGGCCGCGTTGATCCCGCCCTGGGCGGCGATCGAGTGGGCCCGCCGGGGCGAGTCCTGGAAGCAGAACTGGATCACGTGGTAGCCCTGCTCGGCCAGGGTGGCGCCGGCCGAGCCGCCGGCCAGGCCGGTACCGACCACGATCACGGTGTGCTTGCGCCGGTTGGCCGGGTTGACCAGCTTGGCCTCGAACTGCCGCCGCTCCCAGCGGGTCTCGACCGGGCCCTCCGGGGCCTTGGTGTCTCGCAGCGGCTCTCCTACGTTGTACGGCAGTTCCGAACCCAGAAGCTCCGACATGATGCTCAACCCACCCAACCCACGATGACGCCGAACGGAACGATCAGGAAGCCCACGGTGATGGCGACCGCGACCACGCTCGCGATCGTCCGGTAGGCGTTGGTGGTGGCCGCGCTGACCCCGAGCGTGTTGGCCGCGCTCCACAGCCCGTGCCAGATGTGCAGGCAGAGCGCGAGCATCGCGATCACGTAGAACAGCGTGATGTACCAGATGTTGAAGTCGGCGACCACGCGGGCGTACGGCCCGGCGTCCTGGTCGCCCGGGTTGGCCACGCCCATCGTCAGGTCAAGGATGTGGTAAACGATGAACAGCAGCAGGATGACGCCGCCCCAGCGCATCGTGCTGGTGGCGTAACCACCGCGACGCCGACCCTGGTACCCGATCGGGCGGGCCCTCAGGTCCTGCCGGGACAGTGACGCCGCCGCCCAAATGTGCGCGACCAGGGCCACCGTGAGCACGGTCCGCTGGACCCACAGGTACCAGGTCTCGTGCACGATCGGCTCGCCGATGGTGCGCAGCCAGTGGGCGTAGGAGTCGAAGTCGTGCTCGCCGAAGAAGATCTTCAGGTTGCCGAGCATGTGGACCACGACGAAGGCCAGCATCAGCAGGCCGGACACGGCCATCACGATCTTCTTGCCGATCGTGGACCGGTAGAGCGTGCCGATCGAGCTCGGCCGGGCCGCCCGGCCGGCACCGGGAGAGCGAGTCACAGTTGCCACAAACGGCAAGGTAGGTCACCGGTACCCGGTAGGTCCAAGAGATGTAACGTTGGCTCTCCATAGGCTGTGACTACTGCTAGCGGTAAACTGGTCCGGTGCAGTTACAGCAGCTCGTGTACTTCCTCACAGTCGCCGAGACCAGGCACTTCACCCATGCCGCCCAGCAGCTGGAAATCGCCCAGCCGTCCCTGTCGCAACAGATCCGGGCGTTGGAGAAATCACTCGGCGCGGCCCTGTTCGACCGGGTCCGGGGCAACATCACCCTGACCCCGGCCGGCGAGGCCCTGCTGCCCATCGCCCAGCGGATCACGGCCGACGTCGAGACCGCCCGCCAGGAGGTACGCGAACTGGTCGAACTGCGCAGCGGGCGGGTCCGGCTGGGCGCCCCGCCGAGCCTGTTCACCGGGCTGCTGCCGGCCGTGGCCAAGCTCTACCGGCAGCGGTACCCGGGCATCCGGCTGGTCATCGACGAGAGCGGTTCCCGCGACCTGGTCGCAGCCACCGCCGCCGGCGCCCTCGACCTGGCCCTGCTGGTGCTGCCGCTGCACGCCGACGACCCGGCCCTGGTGACGACGCCCCTGCTGCGCGAGGACCTGGTGGTGGTCTCTTCGATCAACGAGCCGGCCCCGACCGACGGGCGGCCGATCTCGATCGCGCAACTGCGCGGTCGGCCCCTGGTGATGTTCCGCCCCGGATACGACCTGCGCGAGGTCACCGTCGGGGCCTGCCGCAAGGCCGGTTTCGTACCGACCCTGGCCGTGGAGGGCGGTGAGATGGACGCCGTGCTCAGCATGGTCGAGGCCGGTCTGGGGCTGGCCGTGCTGCCGAGCACGGTGGTCGCCGGCCGCTCGACCCACCGCGTGACGCCGATCGCCTCCCCCGGGCTGTCGCGCACCATCGGCCTGGCTCACCGCCGGGGCGCGGAACCCTCCCGCGCCGCCCGCGAGCTTCAGCAGGCCCTGATGGAGTACCTGCACAACGCCGCCGCCACCGGCAAGCTCCCCCTCGGCACCGAGCTGATCGCCACTCCAGCCCTGGGTTAGAGGGAGCCCTTGGTGCTGGGGATGCCGGTGACCCGGGGATCGGGTTCCACCGCGGTGCGGAGGGCTCGGGCCAGGGCTTTGAACTGGGCCTCCACGATGTGGTGCGGGTCGCGGCCGCCCAGAACCCGCACGTGCAGGGCGATCTGGGCGTGGAAGGCCAGCGTCTCGAGCACGTGCCGGGTCAGCGAGCCGACGTAGTTGCCGCCGATCACGACGTACTGCTGCCCCTCGGGCTCGCCGGTGTGCACGCAGTAGGGCCGGCCGGAGACATCGACGACGGCCTGGACGAGCGCCTCGTCCAGCGGCACCACGGCGTCGCCGAACCGGCGGACGCCGGCCTTGTCGCCCAGGGCCTCGCGCAGCGCGTCGCCGAGCACGATCGCGACGTCCTCGACCGTGTGGTGGGCGTCGATGTGCAGGTCACCGGTGGCGGTCACCGCCAGGTCGATCAGCGAGTGCTTGGACAGGCTGGTCAGCATGTGGTCGTAGAAGCCGACCCCGGTGGAGATCTGGGCCCGGCCGGTGCCGTCGAGGTCGACCTCGACGACGACGCTGGACTCCTTGGTGGTGCGTTCGATCCGCGCCGTCCGCGCCATCAGTGATCCTTCTTCGTGTCGTCGGGCTGGTTCGCAGCGCTCAGTCGAGCAGGGAGTCGGCCAGCGCGTCGAGGAACGTGGTCGTCTCGGCCTCGGTGCCGGCGGTCACCCGAAGATACCCGGGCAGATCGACGTCGCGGACCAGCACCCCGCGCGAGAGCAGCGAGCGCCAGATCGCCTTCTGATCGTCGAGGCCACCGAACAGGACGAAGTTGGCGTCGCTGGGGGCCGGCGGCAGGTCGAGCTCGTGCAGCGCGTCGACGATCCGGTCGCGCTGGGCCTTGATCTCCTCGACGGTGTCCAGCAGCAGGTCGGAGTGCCAGAGCGCGGCCCGGGCCGCGGCTTGGGTGAGCGACGAGAGGTGGTACGGCAGCCGGACCAGGCGCAGCGCGTCGATCACCGCCGGATCTGCCGCCAGGTAACCGACCCGGGCCCCGGCCAGGGCGAACGCCTTGCTCATGGTGCGGGTCACGACCAGCCGCTCGCGCCCGGGCAGCAGGCTGAGCGCGCTGACCGTGCCCGGCCGGGCGAACTCGGCGTAGGCCTCGTCGACCACCACGATGCCGTCGGTGGCCTCGTAGGCGGCGGTCACGACGTCCAGGTCGAGCGACGTCCCGGTCGGGTTGTTGGGCGAACAGAGGAACGTGACGTCGGGCCGGTGCCGGCGAATCTGCTCGACCGTCTCCTCGGCGTGCAGGTTGAACTGCTCGGGGTCGGTCGCGTTGGGGACGGCGCCGAGCCGGCCCCGCAGGCCGTCGACCCAGGTCGCGCCGGTGCCGGTGCTGATGATCGGGTGCATCGAGTACGACGGGGTGAAGCCGAGCGCGGTGCGGCCGGGTCCGCCGAAGGCCTGCAGCACGTGCTGGAGCACCTCGTTCGAGCCGTTGCCGGCCCACAGCTGAGCCGCCTCGAGGTCGTGCCCCAGGTAGGCGGCCAGGTCCTCGCGCAGAGCGGTGAACTCGCGGTCCGGGTAACGGTTGAGGTGCTTGGCCTGCTGCCGGACGGCGTCCACGATCGCGGCGATCACCTCGTCGGGCACGTCGTGGCTGTTCTCGTTGGTGTTCAGCCGGACGCCGACATCGAGCTGCGGGGCACCGTAGGGCACCTTGCCGCGCAGGTCGTCGCGCAGCGGCAGCCGGGCCAGCACAGCTTCCGAGGAGGTGGAGGTCACTGAGGTCGACACGGGCCGATCCTACCGAGCCGCGCTCGAGCTACCGGGCGGTTCAGGCTCTCCCGCCGCGCTCGGCGATCCCCCACAATGACGATCACCGCGCACCCCGACCGCCGCCGAACGGAGCCACCGGATGACGACGCCGACGCCGGTCCCGCGCCGCTTGCCCTGGTTCCTCGGCGGGGTCATGGTCCTGCTGGCCGCGGTGCTGATCGCGCTCGGCCTGAACACGGCCCACCGGCTGGCCGGCGCCCGGCATGAGCACCGCGGCACGGTAACCGTCGCCAATTGCACCTTCGAGGCGTTCGGACAGCACGGCAACACCTACTGGTGCCTGGGCAACTTCCGCACGGCCGACGGCGACCTCGTCGTGCCCGCCGTGACCTTCGACCACATCGGCCGGCTGGAGCGGGGCGAGCGGGTCGGCGCCCGCGTCTCGGGGCCGGACGACCGAACCGCCGACGTCGAAGGCGTCCGGGGCCTGATCTGGCGCGGCGCCTTCCTGCTCGCCGGCCTGATCGGGATGGCCGCCCTGTTCCGGGCGCTGCGCCGGGCCCGCTCCGGCTGATCGCCGAACCGGGCCGGGTCGCCGGGCACCGGGGCGGTCAGGCGGTCAGGCGGTCAGGCGGTCAGGCGGTCAGGCGGTCAGGCGGTCAGGTCGTGCAGCTTTCGCACCGTGTTCCAGTTGCGGCCGGTCATCACGAGTTTCGCGGTCACGTGTTTGCCGAAGTCGACCGCGAGCTTGCTGCGGCCGATCCCGTCCGGGAAGCGGAAGTAGATCACCTGGTCACCGATCCGGAACTCTTCCGGATCGTAGGCGGCGGCGTCGAACGTGCCGATCCGGTCCTTCTCGGCCGCGGTGAGCGGCGCGAACAAGAACTGGACCAGGTGCTTGGACGGCTCGTCCTCGGCGCTCGGGAACGGGTTGCCGGCCACGACCGCTGCCAGCTGCTCGTGGGTCCACAGCACCACCCGGGAGGTCAGGCCCAGGTCGGCCCGCAACGCGGCCTCGATCCGGGTGGCCACCTCGACCGGGTCGGACTTCGGGGCCGTGAGGACGGCGTTGCCGCTCTGCAACAGGGTGCTCACGTCGTCGAAACCGAGCCCACCGAGTAGTTGCCGCAGATCGGCCATGGCGATCTTCTTGTTGCCACCGACGTTGACCCCCCGCAGCAACGCGGCGTAGCGCACCGGCGGTTTCGCGGTCGCGGCCATCAGGCGCCCGGGAACCGGGCCTGGACCGCCTCGCCGTGGGCCGGCAGGTCCTCGGCGTTGGCCAGGGCCACCACATGTTCGGCGACCCCGCGCAGGGCGGTCTCGTCGTAGGCGACGACGTGGATGCCCCGAAGAAACGACTGCACGCTGAGGCCGCTGGAGAAGCAGGCGCAGCCGCCGGTCGGCAGGACGTGGTTCGAGCCGGCGCAGTAGTCACCCAGGCTGACCGGTGACCAGGGGCCGACGAAGATCGCCCCGGCGTTGCGGACCCGGGCGGCCACCGCCGCGGCGTCCGCGGTCTGGATCTCGAGGTGCTCGGCGGCGTAGGCGTCGACCACGGCCAGACCGGCGTCCAGGTCGTCGACCAGCACGATCGCCGACTGGGGCCCGGCCAGCGACTCGGTGACCCGGCCGGAGTGCTTGGTCGCGGCCACCCGGGCGGTCAGTTCGGCCTCGACCGCCGCCGCCAGCGCCGGCGCATCGGTGACCAGCACGGCGGCGGCCAGCGGGTCGTGCTCGGCCTGACTGATCAGGTCGGCGGCGACGTGCCCGGGGTCGGCGCTGTCGTCGGCCAGGACGGCGATCTCGGTCGGTCCGGCCTCGGAGTCGATCCCGATCAGCCCGCGCAGGAGGCGCTTGGCCGCGGCCACCCAGATGTTGCCCGGGCCGGTGACCAGGTCGGCCGGCTCGCAGGCCCAACCCGGGCCCGGCTCACCGTCGGCGCCGACGGCACGGGCGCCGTAGGCGAACATGGCGATGGCCTGAGCGCCGCCGATCCCGTAGACCTCCGCCACGCCGAGCAGGGCGCAGGCGGCCAGGATGCTCGGGTGCGGCAGCCCCTCGTAGCCGGCGCGATTGTCCCGCTGGGCCGGGCTGGTGACCGCGATCGATGGGACGCCGGCCTCCTGGGCCGGCACCACGTTCATCACCACGCTGCTCGGGTACACGGCCAGACCACCGGGCACGTAGAGGCCGACCCGATCGACCGGCACCCAGCGCTCGGTGACCGAACCGCCCGGTACGACCTGGGTGGTGTGATCGACCCGGCGCTGCTCCGAGTGCACCAGCCGGGCCCGCCGGATCGACTCCTCCAGAGCGGCCCGTACGGCCGGGTCCAGATCGGCCAGGGCCCGCTGCAGAGCCTCGGCCGGCACCCGGATCGAGGTCAGCCGGACGCCGTCGAACCGCTCGGTGAGGTCGATCAGGGCGGCCACGCCCCCGTCGCGGACCTGGGCGCAGATCGGACGGACCACCTCGAGGGCCTGCTCGACGTCCATCGTGGCCCGCGGGACGACCGCTCGCAGTTCGCGCGAGCTCAAGGTCTGGCCACGGAGGTCAAGTCGGCGGATCACCCGGTGAAGCCTACGAGAAGCTCAACCCAAAGCCCACCGCGCGTCGGCCGGGGCGAGCGTCTCGCTCCTCGAAACCCGGGCCGCGCGGGTGCGGATACCGCCGGAATCGTGACTAGCCTGGGTCCGTGGCGACCCGGCTCCCGATTTTTCCGCTCAGCACCGTTCTGGTGCCGGGGCTGGTGATGCCGCTGCACATCTTCGAACCTCGGTACCGGGTTCTGATCCAGGCCCTGATGGACCTGCCCGACGGCGCCCCCCGGCACTTCGGGGTGGTCGCCACCCGGGTCGGCCAGAACTCCGATTCGCTGGCCGGCATGTACACGGTCGGTTGCACGGCGATGCTGCGCGAGGTGACGCCGTACGAGGACGGCCGGTTCGACGTGGTCGCCGTCGGGCAGGCCCGGTTCCGGCTGGAGGGGCTGGACGAGGAGGCGCAGACGCCATACCACACCGGTCTGGTCGACTTCCTGCTCGAACCGGACGGCGAGACCGATCTGAGCGATGTGGCCGACCTGGTCGCGCTGCGGTTCGCGGCCTACCGGGACCGGCTGCGGGTGGAACAGTCCGGGGTGCCGACCGATCCCCGGGTGCTCTCCTACCTGGTGGCGGCGGCCGCGGTGCTGGAACTCCCGGAACGCCAGACTCTGCTGGAGGCGGCCACCACGGCCGAACGGCTGCAGACCGAACTGGTCCTGCTGCGCCGCGAGATCGGCTTGGTCGACGCGTTCGGCGCCCTGCCCGCGGTCGAGCTGCTGCGCGAGGTGCCGACCCCGAACTGACCAGCTCACCGCGGGAACGACAGACAGGGGCAGGTCATGGCGAAGCGGCAGGCGGAGGCCTCCGGCAGTGGTGCGACCCCGGCCACCCGGGCGCTCAGCGCGGCCGGGGTGGAGTTCGCGGCGCACACTTTCGCGGCCGACGATCGCAGCCGTCAGGGCCGGGACTCCGGCCGGGGGCTGTCTTTCGGCGAGGAGGCGGCCCAGGCCCTCGGGGTGGACGCCGGCCGGGTGTTCAAGACCTTGGTCGCCGAAATCGACGGGGCGTTGTGGGTCGCGGTGGTCCCGGTGCCCGCCCAGCTCGACCTCAAGGCGCTGGCCACGGCGGCCGGCGGCAAGCGGGCGGCGATGGCCGACCCGGCTCGGGCCGAGCGCAGCAGCGGCTACGTGGTCGGCGGGATCAGCCCGCTCGGGCAGCGCAAACCCCTGCCCACCGTGGTCGACTCCTCGGCGCTGGAGCATCCGTCGGTGTTCGTCAGCGGTGGACGTCGCGGCCTCGACCTGGAGCTGGCCGCGGCCGATCTGGTCCGGCTCACCTCGGCCCGGACGGCCCCGATCGCCCGCCCGGACTGACCGCGGCTCGGACTGACTGACCGGGGAGTGTGCGTGCGCTCAGGGCGCTTCGAACTGCCCCGCTGACGTCGGGCTCGAACCGGAGCTCGGGACCGGGCCCTCGGCCGGGCGCGGCGGCGGCGAGTCAGCCGGCCAGGGCCGTCCCGAGCCGGGATGGACGTCCCACGGGTGGGCCCCGGGCGACGGTGGGTACCACGGCCGGGGCGGGGGCTGCAGGCGCGCCGAGGTCACCGGCAGCATCGCCCCCAGGAAGAGGAAGACCGACGTCGACATCGGCCAGACGAAGGTGGACGCCACGGCCCGCAGGTTCGGGTCGCCGATCAGGTCGCCGACCTTCCAGGTGATCAGGGCGCCGAGGGTCGAGCCGACGATGGCGACCACGGTCCGGGTGAGCGGCATCCGGCCGGGCCGCAGCAGCACGAAGCCGGCGCTGAGGATGCCGGCCAGCGGGCCGAGCAGGATCAGCGTGCCGTCGGTGCCGGCGTTGACCTCGTCGGAGTCGCCCAGGTGCAGGGTCTGCGGGTCGATCGACCGCCAGACCAGGGCCAGCCCCACCCCACCGACCAGCAGGCCGAGCAGCAGCAGAAACTCGAACAACCAGTCCCGGCGGGCCGCGGCGGCCGACCGGTCATTCACAGCTTCAGCGCTCACCCGAGCAGGATATCCGCCGGTGCGCCCGGCGACCGGCCGACCACCCGCCCCGGACCAGCCGGCTCCGGGTAGCTCGGACCGGTCGGCTCGAACAGCTCAGACCAGGCAGCTCGGGCCGAGCAATGCCTTGAGGTCTCCGAACAGCGCCGGGGACGGCGTGACCCGCAACCGGTCGTCCAGCCGCATCACCGTCGACCGGCCGGTCTGCACCAGCCGCAGGTGTACCTCGGTCGAGCCGGGGTGGGTGACCAGCACGTCCTTGAGCCGCTCGACCGTGGGCGGCGTGCACTTGCTGACCGGCATCGACAGCACCACCGGGCCACCGGCCCCGCCGACGTTCAGGTCGGGGATGGATAGCTCCTGGGCGTAGATCGTGGGGACGTCGTCGCGCCGGTTCACCCGGCCCTTCACCACCACGATCAGGTCCTCGGCGAGTACGTGCTGCACGGTCTGGTAGGTCTGCGGGAAGAACAGCGCCTCGATCGAGCCGCCGAGGTCCTCGATGGCCGCGATCGCCCACGGGTTGCCGTTCTTGGTCATCTTGCGCTGGAGCGAGCTGATCATGCCCGCGATCGTCACGATCGCGCCGTCCCGCAGGCTGTCGTCACCGGTCAGCCCGCTGATCGAGATGTCCGCGGCCTTGGTCAGGATGTGCTCGACGCCGAACAACGGGTGGTCGGAGACGTACAGCCCGAGCATGTCCCGCTCGGCCGCCAGCAGGGCCGACTTCTCCCACTCGCCGGTCGGCACGTCGGGCACGATCGACAGGCTCGGCCCGGTGTCGTCCAGACCACCGAACAGCGAGTCCTGACCCATCGCCTCCTGGCGCTTGTCCGAGATCACCGCGTCGACGGCCTGCTCGTGCACCGAGACCAGGCCCTTGCGGGTCTCCCCCAGCGAGTCGAACGCCCCGGCCTTGATCAGCGACTCGATGGTCCGCTTGTTGCAGACCACGGCCGGCACCTTGCGCAGGAAGTCCTCGAACGAGGCGAACCGGCCCTTCTCCTCCCGGGCGGCCACGATCGCGTCGACCACGTTGGCGCCGACGTTGCGGATCGCGGTCAGGCCGAACCGGATGTCGGTCTCGACCGGGGTGAAGTTGGCCGAGGACTCGTTCACGTCCGGCGGCAGCACCTTGATCCGCAGCCGGCGGCACTCGTTCAGGTACAGCGCCGACTTGTCCTTGTCGTCGCGCACGCTGGTCAGCACGGCGGCCATGTACTCGGCCTGGTAGTTGGCCTTGAGGAACGCCGTCCAGTACGACACCAGGCCGTAGGCCGCGCTGTGCGCCTTGTTGAAGGCGTAGTCGGAGAACGGCACCAGAACGTCCCAGAGCGCCTTGATCGACGCCGCACTGAAACCGTTGGCCTGCATCCCGCCCTCGAAGCCGACGTACTCGGCGTCCAGCACGGAGCGCTTCTTCTTGCCCATCGCCCGGCGCAGCAGGTCGGCCTTGCCGAGCGAGTAGCCGCCCAGCTTCTGGGCGATCTCCATCACCTGCTCCTGGTAGACGATCAGGCCGTAGGTGGTGCCGAGGATCGGCTCCAGCGCGGTGGCCAGCTCGTCGTGCGGGTAGGAGATCTCCTGCTTCTTGTTCTTGCGCAGGGCGTAGTTGGTGTGGCTGTCGGCGCCCATCGGCCCGGGCCGGTAGAGCGCACCGACGGCCGAGATGTCCTCGAAGTTGTCGGGCTGCATCAGGCGCAGCAGCGAGCGCATCGGGCCGCCGTCGAACTGGAAGACGCCGAGGGTGTCGCCCCGGCCGAGCAGCTCGTAGGTGGCCGGGTCGTCGAGGGTCAGGGCCTCCAGGTCGACCGGTGCCTTGCCGTTCAGCCCGATGTTGATGAGGGCGTCGTCCAGGATGGTCAGGTTGCGCAGGCCGAGGAAGTCCATCTTGACCAGACCCAGGTTCTCGCAGGTCGGGTAGTCGAACTGGGTGATGATGGCGCCGTCCTGCTCGCGGCGCATGATCGGCACGTGGTCGATCAGCGGCTCGCTGGACATGATCACGCCGGCCGCGTGCACGCCCCACTGGCGCTTCAGGTTCTCCAGGCCCCGGGCGGTCTCGACCACCCGGGCCACGTCAGCGTCGGAGTCGTGCAGCTGGCGGAACTCCTCGGCCTCCTTGTACCGCGGATGGGTCGGGTCGAAGATCCCGGAGAGCGGGATGTCCTTGCCCATCACGGCCGGCGGCATGGCCTTGGTCATCCGCTCGCCGACCGAGAACGGGTAGCCGAGCACCCGGCCGGCGTCCTTCAGGGCCTGCTTGGCCTTGATCGTGCCGTAGGTGACGATCTGGGCGACCCGGTCCTCGCCGTACTTGTCGGTGACGTAACGGATCACTTCGCCCCGCCGGCGCTCGTCGAAGTCGACGTCGAAGTCGGGCATCGACATCCGCTCCGGGTTGAGGAAGCGCTCGAAGATCAGGCCGTGCTTGAGCGGGTCGAGGTCGGTGATGCCCATCGCGTAGGCGGCCATCGAGCCGGCGCCGGAACCACGCCCGGGCCCGACCCGGATGCCGTTGGCCTTGGCCCAGTTGATGAAGTCGGCCACGACCAGGAAGTAGCCCGAGTACCCCTTGGTCGAGATCACCTCGGTCTCGTAGATCGCCTGCCGGCGGACCTCGTCCGGGATCCCGTTCTGGTAGCGGCGGTGCAGCCCGAGCTCGACCTCCTTGACGAACCAGGAGTCCTCGCTCTCGCCGTCCGGCACGCCGAACCGGGGCATCAGCGAGCCGACCGACTCGGTGAAGCTGATGTCGCACCGCTCGGCCACCAGCAGGGTGTTGTCGCAGGCCTCGGGCAGCTCCCGCCAGACCTGGCGCATCTCGGCCGGCGACTTGAGGTAGAACTCGTCGGCGTCGAACTTGAACCGCTTCGGGTCGGCCAGGGTGGAGCCGGACTGTACGCAGAGCAGCACGGCGTGCGCCTGAGCGTCCTCGGCCTTGGTGTAGTGCAGGTCGTTGGTGGCCAGCAACGGCAGGTCGAGCTCACGGGCCAGCTTCAGCAGGTCCTTCTGGATCCGGCGTTCGATGCCGAGGCCGTGGTCCATCAGCTCGCAGTAGAAGTTCTCCGCCCCGAACAGGTCGCGGAACTCGGCCGCGGCCTCGACCGCCTCCTTGTACTGGCCCAGCCGCAACCGGGTCTGCACCTCACCGGACGGGCAGCCGGTGGTCGCGATCAGCCCGTGGTGGTACTTGGTCAGGATCTCGCGGTCCATCCGGGGCTTGTAGAACTGCCCCTCCAGGCTGGCCAGCGAGGCCAGCCGGAACAGGTTGTGCATCCCGGTGTTGTTCTGGGCCAGCAGCGTCATGTGGGTGTAGGCGCCGGTGCCGGAGACGTCGTCGCCACCGCCGTCGCCCCACCGGATCCGGGTCTTGTCCCGCCGGCTGGTACCCGGCGTCAGGTACGCCTCGACCCCGACGATCGGCTTGACCCCGTGCTTCTGGGCCTTCTTCCAGAACTCGTAGGCGCCGAAGACGAACCCGTGGTCGGTCGTGGCGACCGCGGGCATCCCCATCCGCGCGGCCTCGGCGAACAGGTCGTCGATCTTCGCGGCCCCGTCGAGCATCGAGTACTCGGTGTGGTTGTGAAGATGGACGAAGGAATCGTTGCCGGACGGCACGAGGCGCCTCCAAGCGGTCAGCCAGTTCAAACACCAAAAGATCGACGGTCGGCGGGAATCCGACCGCGAAAGGACCAGAACGGACATAGCACCCGACCGGGGAAGGCACTCGGACGTTGGTCGCCCGGGTGCAGTCAGGTGCAGTCTGAATCGCTCCCGAGTGTAGGTCGTCGCGGCCCTGCGCACCGGCCACCGGCGATAGTCGCAAGTCCGGACGGCGTGTCCCGATCACGGCCCGGCGGCGGCCCCGGCGGGCCGGTCGCGCCGGCGGGCCGGCCCCGAAAAGGCCTGCTCACACAGAGTTTCTGATCACTACGGAGTGTCCGGACCAGGCCGGCACGCCGACTCAGTCGAGGTCGCGCAGCCGGCGCAGGGCCTCGGCCAGGTCGTCCGGGTAACTGCTCTCGAACTCGACCCACTGGTCGGTGCCGGGGTGGGTGAACCCGAGGCGCAGGGCGTGCAGCCACTGCCGGCTCAGGCCGAGCCGGGCCGACAGGGTCGGATCGGCGCCGTACATCAGATCGCCGACGCAGGGGTGGCGCAGGGCCGAGAAGTGCACCCGGATCTGGTGCGTGCGCCCGGTCTCCAGGTGCACCTCGATCAGGGACGCCGCCCGGAACGCCTCGAGTGTCTCGTAGTGGGTGATGCTGTCCTTGCCGTCGGCGACCACGGCCCAGCGCGCGTCGTGGCTGGGGTGCCGGCCGATCGGCGCGTCGATGGTGCCCCGCAACGGATCCGGGTGTCCCTGGACGACGGCGTGGTAGGTCTTCTCCACGGTCCGCTCCCGGAACGCCTGCTTCAGCCGGGAGTAGGCCCGCTCGCTCTTGGCCACCACCATCAGCCCGCTGGTGCCGGCGTCCAGCCGGTGCACGATGCCCTGCCGCTCGGCCGCGCCCGAGGTCGAGATCCGGTAGCCGGCCGCGGCCAGCCCGCCGATCACGGTCAGGCCGGTCCAGCCCGGGCTCGGGTGCGCGGCCACCCCGACCGGCTTGTCGATCACCACCAGGTCGTCGTCGTCGAACACGATCCGCAGGCCGGGCACCGGCTCGGCGACCACCTGGATCGGCCGGTCGGGCTCGGGCAGCGTGATCTCCAGCCAGGCCCCCGCGGTCAGCCGGGCCGACTTGCCGGCCGCGGCTCCGTCGAGCAGCACGTCGCCCTGCTCGGCCAGCTCGGCCGCGGCGGTCCGGGAGAGCCCGAGCAACCGGGCCAGCCCGGCGTCCAGGCGTTCTCCGGCCAGCCCGTCCGGGACCGGCAGCGCCCGCGTCTCGCTCATCGAGTGACCGCCGAACCCGAACCGGAACCCGAACCGGCATCCGAACCGGCCTCGGAACCGGAGCCGGCCTCGGAACCGCTCTGGACCCGGTGGCCGTCGATCCCGATCCCGCGCAGGCTGAGCACCGCGATCAGGCCGGCCGCGGTGCAGATGCACGAGTCGGCCACGTTGAAGATCGGCCAGTGCGGGAACTCCAGGAAGTCGATGACGTGGCCGGTCATGAATCCAGGGGCGCGGAACAGCCGGTCGCTGAGGTTGCCCAGCGCCCCGCCGAGCAGCAACCCCAGGGCCACCGTCCAGCCCCGGCTGCCGAGCCGGCGGGCGAACCGCAGGATGGTCACCACCACCGCGATCGCAATCAGGGTGAGCACCCAGGTGGCGCCGGTGGCGGTGGAGAAGGCGGCGCCGCCGTTGCGGGTCAGCTGCAGGCCGAAGAGGCTGCCGATCAGATCCCGGCGGCGGCCGTCGGCCAGCTGATGGACGGCCAGCAGCTTGGACCCCTGGTCGGCGATCAGCACCAGGACGGCGATCACGGCCACGGCCACGGTCAGCCGTCGGTTGGACAGCCGCGCCGGGCCGCCGGGGGCACCGCGGTCGGAAACACCGGCGTCGATGGGTTCAGTCATAGTGCCCCCAGGGTGTCACGAATCCGCGGGCGGCGATCATCGGTGCCGGTCAGTACCGGCCGCAGCGGCCCGCACGACACCCGATCAGCGGCGTTCCTCGCGCTGCTTGCAGGACACGCAGAGCGTCGCCCGCGGGTAGGCCTCGAGCCGGGCCGCCCCGATCGGGTTGCCGCACGACTCGCAGTTGCCGTAGGTGCCTTCATCGATCCGGGCGATCGCCCGCTCGGTCTGGTCCATCGCCTCGGCCACCCGGTCGACCAGCACCTGCTCGTGCTCGCGGCCGAACGTCTTGGCCCCGCTGTCGGCCTGGTCGTCGCCCGACCCGGCGGCACTGTCCCGGATCACTTCTTCCAGGCCGGCCTGCAGCGACTCGCGCTCGGCGCTCAACCGGGCGCGCTCCTCGACCAGGGCCGCTCGCGCGCCGGCGAACTCACCCCCGGCCGCGGCGACCGTAGTGGTGGTCGCGGTGGCAGTCTGTTTTCCCTCGGCCCGTGGCATTTTTGTGTCCGATCCCCCTCATGCAGATGAGCGGTGCCGGGCCTGACACAGGCCCGGCACCGCTCAACGCGGTTCCTCGGTAACCCGGAGTTGCCCGGGCTACGTGGTGCTGGTGCTAGTTCTGCCCGCCGAACGGGTACTGCGCGGGCTGCTCCGAACCCTGGTCGGCGTAGCCGCCCCGGGTCGGAAGGGGCCCACTGTACGGCGCCTGCGAGGCACCGACGGAGGCGGGCTGCACGGGCGGCGAGCTCCGGGTCGGCACGACGGCCGCCTTGGAGTCGAGCTCGCGCAGCTGGCCTTCGAGGTACGACTTGAGCCGGCCGCGGTACTCCCGCTCGAAGGCCCGCAGCTCGTCGATCTTGCGCTCCAGCAGCGACCGCTCCTGCTCCAGTGAGCCGAGGGTCTGGCGCTGCTTCTCCTCGGCCTCGCGCATCAGCCGGGTGGAGTGTTCGCGGGCCTCGCCCACGATCCGGTCGCGGGTCTGCTCGCCGTTGCGCACGTACTCGTCGTGCAGCTTCTGGGCCAGCGCCAGCATGCCGGCGGCGGCCTCGGGGCCCTGGCCCGCGGCTTCAAGCTGGGAGACCGCGCGGACCGGTTCCGGAGCGACCGCAGCCACCGGCTGCGGCATCGGAGCCGGGGCCGGCGCGGGCGCCGGGATCTGCATCGGAGCGGACTCCGGAGAGGCCTCACGAGCGACCGTGGCCCGCGAAAGCTCGCCGACCCGCCGCTCGCAGGAGCCGAGCTTGGTGCGCAGCTCCTCGGTCTCCTCATTGAGGCGACGAAGCTCGTTGACTACCTCGTCCAGGAAGTCGTCGACCTCGTCCTGGTCGTAGCCCTCACGGAACTTGGTCGCCTGGAAGCGCTTGTTAACAACGTCCTCGGGCGTCAACGCCATCTGGTCACCTCGCGTTGGAGACTCAATCGGAAGTGCGGAGCCGCTGCTACGCCACCGTACCGGAAGGTGACGCTACACAACGATGGAGCTTGAGACCACTTCAGCGACAACTTAAGGTCACGTGTCGCCTACAGCGGGTCACATGTTGCCATGGACCCGCCCTCATTATCGGGGTTTGAGGACCGCCATAGCGAAAGTCACTATGAGGAACAACACGATGAATGCCAAGTCGAGCTGCACCTGCCCGATCCGCAGCGGCGGCAGAAGCCGGCGCAACGCCTTCAGCGGCGGGTCGGTCGCGGAGTAGATTCCCTCGGCGATCACCAGTATCACCCCGCGCGGGCGCCAGTCCCGGGCGAACACCTGGATCCAGTCGAGCACCAGGCGCCCGATCAGGATGATGAAGAAGATGAAGACGACGAGGTAGAGAACTGCTCTGATCACGGACACGACGGTAATGGCTCCGCAAGGCGTGAGGGTGGGGCGGACGCGCGGAAGAACGGACCCGGACCTGATCGAGTTCCGGCTCGGGCCGGAAGTCGTTCAGGCCCGGGTCGACGATCGGCGACGATCGCCCAGAGTTCGGGTCGGCGTTCGGGTCAGGACTGGTTGAAGAACGCCCGCTCCGGTACCCGCGGCTTCTCCGGGGTCGCCACCTCGACGTTGGCCGGCGAGAGCAGGAACACCTTGCTGGTCACCCGCTCGATCGAGCCGTGCAGGCCGAACACCAGGCCGGCCGAGAAGTCGACCAGGCGCTTGGCGTCGGCGTCGTCCATGTCGGTCAGGTTCATGATCACCGGGGTGCCGCTGCGAAAGCTCTCGCCGATGGTCTTGGCCTCGTTGTAGGTCCGCGGGTGAATCGTGGTGATGCGGTGAATCTCGGACGACGGGTGAGCCACCACGCGTGCGACCTGGCCGCGGCTGATCGGGGTCACCGGGGCGCGGCGGGTCTCCCGGGGGATTTCCTCGACCTCGTCCTCGATCACCGGCTCGAACTCTTCGTCGTCGTATTCGTCGTACGCCGAGTAGCGGTCGTCGTCCTCGGCGAGACCCAGATAGACCATGGTCTTGCGCAATGCGCCGCTCATCGAAACCTCCGCGTGATTGTCACCCTCCTTCGGGACGCTACTGGACCGGTGGCCGTTGTCCGAGGACCGCGCTTCCGACACGCAGGTGAGTTGCTCCATGACGCAGCGCTTCTTCCAGATCACCGCTCATTCCGGCGGAGATGCCCGAAGCGTCCGGGTGATCGCGGCGTAGATCCGCCGAAATACCCTCAAGGCGGGAGAATGCGGCGTCCGGATCGGCTCCCAGAGGAGCCACCGCCATCACTCCGCACAAGCGTAAGGACATCGATCCGGCCACCAGTTCGGCCAGCCCGGCCACGCCGTCGGCGGCCACCCCACCGCGGCCCGGAGCGTCGTCCAGGCTCACCTGAACGAAGCAGCCGATCGACCGGCCGGCCTCGGTGGCGGCCCGGTCCAGGGCACTGACCAGGGACCCCCGGTCGACCGAGTGGACAGCGGCGGCGTAGCGGGCCACCGAGCGGGCCTTGTTGCTCTGCAGGCGCCCGATGAAGTTCCAGCTCAGCTCCAGGTCGGCCGACTCGGCGGCCTTGGGCCCGGCCTCCTGGTCGCGGCTCTCGCCGACCTCCCGGACGCCGAGCCCGGCCAGCAGCCGGACGTCGGAGGCGGGGTAGGTCTTGGTCACCACGATCAGGGTGACCTCGGACCGGCCGCGGCCGGCCGCAGCGCAGCCGGCCGCGATCCGGGCCTCGATCCGGGCCAGCCCGCCGGAGAGCTCGCCGGCGCGGGATACTGCTGGGTCGGATTGGCCGCGCATTACTCGGGCACTACTTGAGGAAGTCCGGGACGTCGAGGTCGTCGTCGTCCAGCACCACCGGGCGGGGCTGGCGGCCGGCGTCGGGCAGCTCGACCACCCGCGGCGGGCTGACCGGTTCCTCGGGGGTCTCGGGCCGCTCGACCACCGCGGCACCGGCCCACTCGGGCTCCGGCTCGGGCTGGGGGCGCAGCGGCGGCGAGGTCACCGGGGCCGGGACCGGCGCGTTGAAGCCGTTGCCGTTGGGCGAGGCCTGCGGGTAGCCGCCACCGGGCGTACTGATCGGGTAGGTGCCGACATGGGCCGCAGCCGGCTGCTGGGAGCCGGCCGGCTGCTGCGGCACCGGCGGAGCCGGCTGGCTGGAGCGGGTCGAGCGACCGGAGACCTCACCCAGGGCGCGGTCGTCACGCCGGCGGACCGGTGCCCCGCCGTCGAAGCCGGCCGCGATCACGGTGACCCGCACCTCGTCGCCGAGCGCGTCGTCGATCACCGCGCCGAAGATGATGTTGGCCTCGGGGTGGGCCGCCTCCTGCACCAGCCGGGCGGCCTCGTTGATCTCGAACAGGCCGAGGTCGGAGCCGCCCTGGATCGACAGCAGGACGCCGTGTGCGCCGTCCACGCTGGCCTCGAGCAGCGGCGAGGAGATGGCGGTCTCGGCGGCCTGGATGGCGCGGTCCTCGCCGCGGGCCGAGCCGATCCCCATCAGCGCGCTGCCGGCCCCCTGCATCACCGACTTCACGTCGGCGAAGTCGAGGTTGATCAAGCCAGGGGTGGTGATCAGGTCGGTGATGCCCTGGACGCCGGAGAGCAGCACCTGGTCGGCCGACCGGAAGGCGTCGAGCACGCTGACGTGCCGATCGCTGATCGACAGCAGCCGGTCGTTCGGGATGGTGATCAGGGTGTCGACCTCTTCGCGCAGCCCGGTGATCCCGGAGTCGGCCTGGGTCGAACGGCGACGGCCCTCGAAGGTGAACGGGCGGGTCACGACCCCGATCGTCAGCGCCCCGAGCGAGCGCGCGATCCGGGCGACCACGGGCGCGCCGCCCGTGCCGGTGCCGCCACCCTCGCCGGCGGTCACGAAGACCATGTCGGCCCCCTTGATCACCTCTTCGATCTCCTCGGCGTGATCTTCGGCGGCCCGGCGGCCGACCTCGGGATCGGCGCCGGCACCCAACCCACGGGTGAGTTCGCGGCCGACGTCGAGCTTCACGTCGGCGTCGCTCATCAGGAGCGCCTGCGCATCGGTGTTGATCGCGATGAACTCGACGCCCTTGAGCCCGACCTCGATCATCCGGTTGACGGCATTGACCCCGCCGCCACCGATACCAACGACCTTGATGACTGCGAGGTAGTTCTGCGGAGCTGCCACGTCGAGTGCCTCTCGCTCGCGGATCCTTTGGACCCTAACCCTCTAGTGGAGGGTTATAGTTATGTCAACCTAGTACCTTTAAGCGAACGTAGGTGGCTACCGGGGGGCTTTCAACGACCCCGGGGGTGTGTCGCGCCCCCAGTCCGGCGAACACTCACTTTCGGCGTACGGCGGGCGTGTCCGGTGAGCGCACGTCGTAGTTCACGGCGTGCTGGGCCAGCAACGCGGTGAGCACCTCGGCCTTGTGCGGGGTGGCGGTGGCGTTGCCCCACTCCACCCGGGCGCCGCCCTTGAGCGCGGGCCGGCCCTTGGCTCCCGGTTCGCGCAGGGTGAGCCAGATGCCGTCCGGGGTGTTGGCGCCGATCGCGATCAGCCGGGCCGACAGCGCGGCCGGCAACCCGTGCAGCACAGCCAGGCAGCCGCGCAGGGTCGCGGCGTCGGCCGGGCCGATCCCCACCTCGATCCGGGGCAGACCGGCCGGCTTGCGCGCCGTCGCCACGCTCTCGATCAGGACGCCGTCCGGGTCGACCAGCGCCACCTGCCCCGCCCCGGCCGGCACCGCGGCCACCGGTTCACGTTCGACCACGGTCACGACCAGGGTGCCGGGCCAGTGCCGGGTCACCGTGACCGAGCGGACCAGGCGCTGCTCGCGGACCCGGGCGGCGATGTCGGCGGTGCGGGCCAGCAGCATCGGGTGCCCGACCTCGGAGCGGGCCGCGTCCCGGACGACACCGGGCGCGACCCGGTCGGTGCCGGTCACCCGGACCCGCTGCACCATCGCCCACGGCGACCGGAACGCCAGCCAGCCGACCCCGGCCAGCACCAGCCCGGCCAGGACGACGATCAGCACCCGGCGCCGGCGCCGGGCCCGGACCCGCGCGGCGAAGCGCTGGGCCGAGGTGCGGGACACCGTCCCCCGGGCCGGCCGGGCCGGACCGTGAGCCAGCGCCTTGGTACTCCTGGTCTGGCCGGACGAGCTGGACCGGCCGGACTTGGTCCCGGTGGTTGCTCCGGTCGCCTTGGCCCCACCGGCACCGGCCCGCTTCACCGGCCGGGACCGGGGCGGGCGGGAGGCGACGGCCATCAGTCCTGCAACGCCGTCAGGGCCTGGAGGATCTTCGGACCCAGGGTGGTGACGTCGCCGGCGCCGATGGTCAGCACCAGGTCGCCCGCGCGGGCCCAGCCGGTGACAGCGTCGATCGCGTCGGCCGGCTGCGGGCAGAACCGCACCGCCTCGGCCGGCAGCCGCACCTGGGTGGTGATCAGCTCGCCGGTGACCCCGGGCTCGGGATCCTCCCGGGCGGCGTAGACGTCGAGGACGGCGACCCGGTCGGCCAGGCTCAGGGCGGCGCCGAAATCGGTGGCGAAGATCCGGGTCCGGCTGAACAGGTGGGGCTGGAAGACGGCGATGATCCGCCCGGCGCCGACCACCGAGCGGGCCGAGCGCAGCGCCGCCTCGACCTCGGTCGGGTGATGGGCGTAGTCGTCGACGACCCGGACGCCGGCCGCCTCGCCCTTGGCCTCGAACCGGCGGCGGGTGCCACCGAAACCGGCCAGGGCGGCCAGGGCCGGCTGGGCGCCGATGCCGAAGCGCCGGCCCACGGTCCAGGCCGCGGCCGCGTTCAGCGCGTTGTGCCGGCCCGGCACCCGCAGGGTCACCGGCCCGGCCACGACCTCACCGCTCGCCTCATCGCCCGGACGGTCGGCGAGCCCGAACCGCACACCGGCCGCGGTCGCCTCGAGCTCGACCAGCCGCACGTCGTTGCGCTCGTCCTCGCCGTAGAAGCTCACCTCGACCCCGCGCTCGGCCAGGGTGTCGGCGGCCCGGCCGACCACCCGGCGCACGCCGGGGTCGTCGCCGCAGGCCACGAGCAGGCCACCGGCGTTCACCCGGTGGCAGAACGCCTCGAACGCGGCCTCGACCGCCTCGGCGGTGCCGTAGTGGTCGAGGTGGTCGGCCTCGATGTTGGTGATCACGGCCACCTCGGGCCGGTACAGCAGGAACGAGCCGTCCGACTCGTCGGCCTCGGCCACGAAGACGTCGCCGCGGCCGTCGTGCGCGCCCAGGCCGCCCTCGGTCAGCTCGCCGCCGATCGCGAACGACGGGTCGAGGCCGCAGTCGCGCAGCAGCACCGTCGTCATGCCGGTGGTGGTGGTCTTGCCGTGGGTGCCGGCGATCGCGACGCCGCGCCGGCCCAGCATCAGCGCGGCCAGGGCCTCGGACCGGTGCAGCACGGTCAGCCCCTGGGCCCGGGCCTCGACCAGCTCCGGGTTGTCGGCCCGGACGGCGGTCGAGACCACCAGGGTGGCGCCGGCCGGCACCTGCCCGGCGCGGTGGCCGACCGAGATCTCGGCCCCGGCCGACCGCAGCCCGGCCAGGCCGGCGCTCTCCTTGGCATCGCTTCCCGACACCTGGACGCCCCGGGCCAGCAGCAGCCGGGCGATGCCGGACATGCCGACCCCGCCGACGCCGATCAGGTGCACCGGGCCCAGGCCCTCGACCCCGGTGACCTCGCGCTGCAGGTCGGGCACCACACCGGCGCTCACCGGCTGCCCCGGCTGTTCTGGCGGGCCCGCTCGGCGGCCTTCTCGGCCACCGCGAGCTCGACCATCGTGGCCAGCCGCTCGTCGCCGTCCCGGATGCCGAACGCGGCCGCGGCCTCGCCCATCGCCCGCAACCGCTGCGGGTCGGCCAGCAGCGGCAGCAGCGTGCTCATCACCCAGTGCGGCAGGCAGTCGGCGTTGTCGACCAGCAGTCCCCCGCCGGCCGCGACCACGGGCTCGGCGTTCAGCTTCTGCTCGCCGTTGCCGATCGGCAGCGGAACGTAGGCGGCGGGCAGGCCGAGCGCGGCCACCTCGCTGACGTTGCCCGCGCCGGCCCGGCAGACCACCAGGTCGGCGGCGGCGAAGCCGAGGTCCATTCGGTCGAGGTACTCCAGCACCACGTAGCCGGGCGGCTGCTCGCCCTCGAACGGCACGGTCTTGCCCCGGCCGGCGGTGTGCAGCACCTGGATGCCCGCGTTGATCAACAACGGAGCGGCGGCCCCGAAGGTCTCGTTGAGCCGCTGGGCGCCGAGCGAGCCGCCGGTGACGAACAGCGTCGTCCGCTGCGGCTGCAGGCCGAGCGCGACCCGGGCCGTCTCGCGTTGCGAGAGCCGGTCGAGCTGGGTGATCTGCCGGCGCAGGGGCAGGCCCAGCACCTGGCCGTTGTGCAGCGGGGTGCCGGGAAAGGTGACCGCCACGTGGGAGGTGAACCGGGCGCCGAGCCGGTTGGCCACGCCCGGGCGGGCATTGGCCTCGTGCACCACGATCGGCACGCCGAGCCGGCGGGCGGCCAGGTAGGCCGGGGCCGACACGTACCCGCCGAACCCGACCAGCACGTCGGCGCCCTCGATCACCGCGGCCGCGGCCGAGATCGCCCCGGTGAGGCGGCCCGGCAGCCGGAGCAGGTCGGGGGTCGGACGGCGCGGCAACGGCACCCGGGGCATCAGCTCCAGGTCGTAGCCGGCCGCCGGGACCAAGCGGGACTCCAGGCCCTCAGCGGTACCGAGAGCGACGATCTTGGTGGTCGGGTCGCGACGGCGCAGGCAGTCGGCGAGCGCGAGCAGGGGGGCGACGTGGCCGGTGGTGCCACCACCGGCAAGAACTACGGAGAGAGTCATCGGGCCCTACCGTCCCGGCGAACGGGCAGAACGGCAAGTGAACGTTGCACGATACCGGCGCGGGCGGCCAGGGCCTCGGGGGCGCCGGCCTCGCGGCGGGCGAACCCGATCACCATGCCGAGCGCCACCATGGTCATCACCAGGGCCGAGCCACCGCTGCTGACCAGCGGCAACGGGACGCCGACGACCGGCAGCAGGCCGAGCACCGCGCCGATGTTGATCACCGCCTGGCCGAGCACCCAGGTCAGCACCCCGCTGGTGGCGATCTTGATGAACAGGTCGTCGGTCCGCAGCACGATCCGGAACAGCCCCAGCCCGAGGGTGACGAACAGGGCCAGGACGGCGAGCGTGCCAACCAGGCCGAGCTCCTCGCCGATCACGGCGAAGATGAAGTCGTTGTGCACCTCGGGCAGCAGGCCCCACTTCTCCCGGCTGGCGCCGAGGCCGACACCCCACCAGCCGCCGGAGGCCAGCGCCCACTGCCCGTGCACGGTCTGCCAGCAGGCGTCGAGGTAGGCCTTGCCGGTGCCGTCGCCGGAGCAGCCGTCCAGCCAGGTGGAGATCCGGCCCATCCGGTTGTCGCTGCCGGTGACCAGCACCTTGGTCACGATTGCGGCCAGGCCCAGAGAGACCAGGAACAGCCGCAGCGGCGCCCCGGCGACGAACAGCACGGTGCCGACCAGGGCCATCAGCACCAGCGAAGTGCCAAGGTCGTGGCCGGCCAGCACCAGCACCAGCAGCAGCGCGGCCCCCGGCACCACAGGCACCAGGGCGTGGGCCGGCTCGTGCAGCAGCTCGCGCTTGCGGGTGAGCACGGTGGCCGACCAGACGATCAGGGCCAGCTTGCCGAACTCGGCCGGCTGCATCTGGAACGGGCCCAGGCTGATCCAGTTGCGATTGCCGTTGACCACCACGCCCAGGGCCGGCACGAAGACCAGCAACTGCAGCAACAGCGCGCCGAGCAGCAGCGGCCAGGAGACCACGGTCCAGGTCCGGGCCGAGGTGCGCGAGGCCAGCACCATCAGCGGCACGCCGATCACCGCGAACAGGGCCTGCCGCCAGAACACCGTGAACGCCGAGCCGTAGTCGGTCATCGATTCGACGCTGGAGCTGGACAGGACCATCACCAGGCCGAAGCAGATCAACGCGACCGATGCCCCGAGCACCAGGTAGTACGAGGTCAGCGGGGTGTCCAGCCGGGCCGGCAGGGCTCGCAGCCGACGCCGGGCGGCACTGCCGGCGCCGCCGGGAGCCTCGATTGCGCGGCCGTCCGAAACCGTGGTCGTCATCGTTATCGGCCCGCCTCGCCCGCGTCGGCCGCATCAGCCCGGTCGAGCACGGCGGCGGTGAACGCCGCGCCCCGCTGGTCGAGGGAACCGAACGGCGCGGCCCCGAAAGCCGGCGACAGCAGCACGGTGTCGCCGGGCCGGGCCAGCTGCCCCGCCCGCGCCACCACGACCTCCATCACCGGCATCGGGCCAGTCTCCGTGACGTCGACGTCGACGACCGGGACATCCGGGGCGTGTCGCTGCAATGCCTCACGCAACCGGTCGGCGTCCGGGCCGAGCAGGACGACGGCCCGCAGCCGGGCGGCGTGGGCGGTGACCAGTTCGTCGAGCAGGTCCGCCTCGGCGTCGCCGGCGCCGGCCGGCCAGGAGCCACCGGCCACCCAGACCACCCGCTCGAACGCGGCCAGGCCGGCCGCGGCGGCGGTGGGGTCGGTCGCGGCCGAGTCGTCGACCCAGGTGACCTCGCCGGTGCGGGCGATCGGGCCGAGCCGGTGCGGCAGTGGCCGGTACCCGCGCAGCCCGTCCCGGACCGCCGCCGGCGGCACCCCGAAGCCGCGGGCCAGGGCGGCGGCGGCCAGCGCGTTGCCGATGTTGTGCGGGGCCAGCAGGCCCGCCCCGGCCTGGCGGACGTCGTCCAGGGTGCCCAGCTCGGCCGCGGAGGTGATCCGCTCGGCGACGAAGGCCCGGTCGCAGAGCACATCCTCGACCAGGCCGACCATCGACACCGCGGGCACGCCGAGGGTGAAGCCGACGGCCCGGCAGCCCTCGATCACCTCGGCGTCCATCACGAGGTGCTCGGTGGCCGGGTCGGCCACGTTGTAGACGCAGGCCAGCTCGGTGTTCTGGTAGACCTGCCCGCGCGCCGCCCGGGGGCCGGCGGCGAGGTCGGAGCCGGCCAGGTTCAGGCACACCGACGACTGCGGCCGGAGCGACGGCGAGCGGCGCAGCTGGAAGCCGGACAGCTGCACGGCCAGGACGTCGTAGGGCCGGGGGTGCAGCACGGCCTCCAGCAGCGAGGTACCGGCCTGCCCGGTGGCGGTGGCCCGGTGCCCGGCCGCGGTCAGCATCGCGGCCAGCATGGTGGCGGTGGTGGCCTTGCCCCGGGTGCCGGTGATCGACAGCCAGGGCGCGGCTCCGGTCCGGGCCCGCATCCGCCAGGCCAGTTCGGCCTCGGCCCAGACCGGCAGCCCGGCCGCGGCGGCGGCGGCGACCACCGGACGGTCGTCGTCCCAGCCCGGCGAGACGATCAGCAGCTCGGCCGGTTCCTTCTCGACCAGCGGCAGCCCGGTGACGGCGTCCGCCCCGAGCCGGATGTCGGCGCCGAGGGTGTCGAGCACGATGCCCCGCTCCCGCTGGGCCTCGCCCTCCCGGGGATCGACGACGACGACCCGGGCCCCGCGCTCGAGCAGCGCGTCGGCGGCGGCGAAGCCGGACACCCCGATGCCGGCGACGACCACCCGCAGCCCGGCCCAGTCGGCCTGCCCGTGGGTCAACCCGTCAAACCTCATGTGCCCACCACCCACTCGGCGTAGAAGACCCCCAGACCGAGGGCGACGAACAGCCCGGCAATGATCCAGAACCGGATGACGATGGTGACCTCGCCCCAGCCCAGGAGCTCGAAGTGGTGCTGCAGCGGGGCCATCCGGAACACCCGCTTGCCGGTCAGCTTGAACGATCCGATCTGGATGATCACCGACAGCGTGATCATCACGAACAGGCCGGCCAGCGGGACCAGGAGCAGCTCCGTCCGGGTCGTGACGGCCAGCCCGGCCAGGGCCCCGCCGAGAGCCAGCGAACCGGTGTCACCCATGAAGATCTTGGCCGGCGACGCGTTCCACCAGAGGAAGCCGAAGCAGGCGCCCATCACGCAGGCCGCGACCACCGCCAGGTCGCGCGGGTCGCGGACCTCGTAGCACTGCGGGCCGGGCACCACCTGACAGGACTGGTTGGACTGCCAGATCCCGATCAGGATGAACGCGCCGAAGACCATCACTGAGGCTCCGGTGGCCAGGCCGTCCAGGCCGTCGGTCAGGTTCACCCCGTTGCTCATCCCGGCGATCATGATGTACGACCAGGCCAGGTACAGGATCAGTCCGACCACCGGGCCGGCGAAGGCCAGGTCGAAGGCGGTGTCCCGGATGAACGAGATCCGGGTCGAGCCCGGGGTGAAGAACGAGCTGTTCTCGAAGTGCAGCGAGGCCACCGCGAAGGCGATCGAGACGAACAACTGGCCCAGCAGCTTGGCCCCGGACCGCAGCCCGAGGCTGCGCTGCTTGCTGATCTTGATGAAGTCGTCGAGGAACCCGACCACGCCGAGCCCCGACATCAGGAACAGCACCAGGACGCCGGACACGGTCGGTGGCCGCAACGTGATCAGGTGCGCGACCGAGTAGGCGAACAGCGAGGCCAGGATGATCACCGCGCCGCCCATGGTCGGGGTGCCCCGCTTGATGTGGTGCGAGGTGGGGCCGTCGTCCCGGATGAACTGCCCGTAGCCGCGCCGGACCAGGAACCGGATGAACACCGGGGTGCCGAACAGCGAGAACACCAGGGACACCACGGCGGCGATCAGTACGGTTCTCATGTCGCCTCTCCCGGGTTCTGGGCCAGTACCTCGGCCGCGAGCCGTTCCAGACCCATCACGCGGGAGGCCTTGATCAGCAGGACGTCGGTGCGGCGAACATTCTGCTGCACCAGAGCGCGCGCTTCGTCCAGGTCGGCCGCGTTGTGCACCTGAGGGGCCGGTGATCCGGGCGGCACCGCGCCGGCCGCGATCGCGTCCCGGGCCCCGGCCGCGACCGGTACCGCCTCCGGACCGATCGCGATGATCCCGTTCAGGCCCAGCTCGACGGCGAGCCGGCCGACCCCGCGATAGCTCTCCAGCGAGGCCGAGCCGAGCTCGACCATCTCCCCCAGCACGGCCCAGCGCCGGGTGGGCGCGCCGGAGGTCCCGCTTCGATCGGTCGGCCCGGACATCGCCGTCAGGGCCCGCAGCGCGGCCGCCACCGAGTCGGGGTTGGCGTTGTAGGCGTCGTTGACCACGACGAGGCCGTCGCCGCGGTGCCGGATCTCCATCCGCCAGGGGCTGGCCGGGCCGGCCGCCGACAGGGCCTCGGCGATCACGGACGGCGCGAGCCCGACCTCGATCCCGACCGCGGCCGCGGCCAGCGCGTTGGCCACCTGGTGCTCGCCGGTGACCAGCAACCGGACGGACGCCGAGCCGGCCGGGGTGATCAGCTCGAAGGTGGCCCGGGCCTGGCCGTCGAGCGTGATCCGCCCGGCCCGGATCTCGGCCTCGGGCCGGCCCGAGACGCTGGTGCGCACCACCCGGGCCGCCGTCCGCGAAGCCATTGCGGTGACCCGGTGGTCGTCGGCATTCAGCACGGCCAGACCGGTCGCCGGCAGGGCCTCGACCAGCTCGCCCTTGCCCCGGGCGATCCCGTCCGGGCCGCCGAAGACGGCCGAGTGGGCCGTGCCGACGTTCAGCACGAGGCCGATGTCGGGCCGGGTCAGGCCGCACAGGTAGGCGATGTGGCCGATCCCCCGGGCCCCCATCTCGCTGACCAGGTACTCGGTCGTCGCGTCGATCCGCAGCGTGGTCAGCGGCACGCCCAGCTCGTTGTTGTTGTTGCCGGTCGGGGCCACCGTCGCGCCGGCCCGGGCCAGGACGGCGGCCAGCAGGTCCTTGGTGCTGGTCTTGCCGACCGAGCCGGTGACGCCGACCACGGTCAGCCCGGGCACCCGGTCGCGGACCGCCCGGCCGAGCCGGCCCAGCCCGATCACCGGGTCCGCGACGACGACCGCGGGCACCCCGACCGGGCGGGCGGCCAGGACGGCGACCGCGCCGGCGGCGACCGCCGCCGCGGCGAAGTCGTGACCGTCGACCCGGGCCCCGGCCAGGGCCACGTACAGGCCCCCCGGTTCGACCGCCCGGGAGTCGAGGGTGACGGTCGAGCTGACCACGGCGGCCGGGTCGGCCCCGCCGTCGAGCCGGCCGCCGGTGGCCTCGGCGATCTCGGCCAGCGTCATCTGGATCACGAACGGGCCTCCGGGGCCGGGTGTGTCGGTTCGTCGGTCGGTTCGTCGGTCGGTTCAGCGGTCGGTCGGTCCGGTTCGTCGTCCGGGAGGATCTCGGTCGCGACCTGGCGCAGGGCCACCGCCGCGACCTCGCGGTCGTCGAACGGGTGGACCGTGCCGGCCACGTCCTGGCCCCGCTCGTGACCCTTGCCCGCCACCAGCAGTGTGCCCTCGCCCCAGGCCCGCGCGACGCCCTCGTGGATGGCGGCGGCCCGGTCGGCGATCTCCAGCACCACCGGGAACAACTCCACCGGGGCACCCGGCCGGAACGTTCCGGCCGGGTGGTCCGGCCGGGGCACCCTCCGCGCACCGGCCAGAACCGCGGAGCGGATGGTTGCGGCGTCCTCGGAGCGGGGGTTGTCGTCGGTGACGATGACCACGTCGGCCCCCCGCGCGGCGGCCTCGCCCATCCGCGGCCGCTTCTCCCGGTCCCGGTCGCCGCCGGCCCCGAGCACCACCACCAGCGGGCCGGGCCGGCTGCCGCGCAGGGTGTGCAGGGCCGCGGCGACGGCGTCCGGGGTGTGCGCGTAATCGACCACGACCAGCGGCTCGGCGGCCGCACCGGCGCCGGGGATCCGCTCCATCCGGCCCGGCACCGGCTGGGCCCGGGCCAACCAGTCGGCCGCATCGTCGGCGTCCATCCCGGCCTGCACGAGCATCGCCAGGGCCAGGGCGGTGTTGGCCACGTTGAAGTCGCCGGGCAGCGGACAGGTCGCGGCCACGGTCCGGCCGTCGGGGCCGCGCAAGGTGAAGGCGGTCCCGGCCCCGCTCGGCCGGCGATCGATCACCCGCCAGTCGGCCTGGTCGTTGGTCGGATCACCGCCCGTGGTCGCGACGGTGACCACCGGCACGCCCGCGCGGGCGGCCAGGCGGCGTCCCCAGTCGTCGTCCACGCACACCACGCCGGCCCGGGCCCGCTCCGGGGTGAACAGCCCGGCCTTCACCGCGAAGTAGTCCTCCATGGTGGGGTGGAAGTCGAGGTGGTCCTGCGACAGGTTGCTGAACCCGACGACGTCGAACCGGATGCCGTCGACCCGCCCCAGCGACAGCGCGTGACTGGACACCTCCATCGAGCAGGTGTCCGCCCCCTGGGCCACCATCAGGGCCAGCAGGGCCTGCAGGTCGGGCGCCTCCGGGGTGGTCCGCACGCTCGGCAGCGGCTGGTCCAGCACCCGGTTGCCGATCGTCCCGATCAGGCCGCAGCGCCGCCCGGCCCGGCGCAGCGCGTCGTCCAGCAGGAAGGTGGTGGTGGTCTTGCCGTTGGTCCCGGTGACGCCGAACATCAGCATCTGCCGGGCCGGTTCGCCGAACAGCCAGGCGGCCAGCCCGCCGAGCACCGCCCGGGGGTCGGCCACGGCCAGCACCGGCAGGCCCGGCGGCACCTCACCGGCGCGCACCCCGGCCTCGACCAGGTCGGCCCCGGCCGGATCGGTGAGCACCGCCACCGCCCCCTGACCGGCCGCGGACGCCGCGAACCGGGCTCCATGGGTGCGCCGGCCGGGCAGAGCGGCGTACAGGTCACCGGGCCGCACGGCCTGCGAATCGAGGCAGACCCCGGTGATCGAGACCCCGTTCGGGTCGAGGGCGGGACCGCTCAGGCCCAGCTCGGCCGCCACCTCGGCGAGGCGGCGGGCGGGGGCGGGAGCGCGGACAAGGCCTGGGGACGGCACGGTCGCCGAGAGTACCCGTCAGTGCCAGTAGACCGGGACTTTGGGGGCCTTGGTGCCGGTCGGCGCGATCCCCTCCTGCTGCAGCGCGTAGGTCATCAGCTCCTTGAACACCGGGGCCGCCACCGATCCACCGAAGTGACCGTTGACCGGCTGCTGGATGAACACGGCCACGACCAGCCGCGGGTTGTCGGCCGGGGCCATGCCGACGAAGCTCGCCGTGTACCCGGAGTAGCAGCTGCACTTGGCGCTGAAGGCCTGGGCGGTGCCGGTCTTGCCCGCCACCCGGTAGCCCTCGATCGAGGCCTTCTCGGCCGTGCCGTCGGCCCCGACCACGCCCTCCATCATCTCCCGCAGCTGCTTGGCCGTGCGGGCGCTGACCACCCGGGTCCGGGCTCCCCCGGGCTGGGCGGTCAGGTGCTGGGCGTCCGGGCCCTCGGCCTTGATCAGCCGGGGCGCGATCCGTACCCCGTTGTTGCCAATGGTGGCGAACACCGAGGCCGACTGGAGCGAGGTGACGGCCAGGCCCTGACCGAACAGCACCGTGTAGCGCTGCCGGCCGTCCCAGTCCTTCGAGTCGGCCAGGATGCCGGGCGACTCGGGCAGGCCGACCCCGGTCCTGCTGCCGATCCCGAACTTCATCAGGTACTGGTGCATGGTGGCCGGCGACATCCGCTCGCCGACCTTGATCGTGCCGATGTTGCTCGACTGGGCCAGGACCCCGGCGAAGGTGAGCTTCTCGGTGCCGTGCACCTCGGCGTCGTGGAACGTGCCGGCCACGCCGCGGGGCAGCAGCGGCGGCACGGTCAGCCTGGTCGTCGGCTTGGCCACGCCTTCCTGCAGGGCGGCCGCGGCGGTGATCACCTTGCTGGTCGAGCCCGGTTCGAAGACATCGGTCAGGGCCCGGTTCTCCAGGTTGGCCGCCGGTGCGGCGCCGGGGGCGTTGGCGTCGAAGGTCGGCGCGTCGGCCAGGGCGAGCACGTCGCCGGTCTTGACGTCGAGGACGACGGCGGTGGCGGACTGCGCCGCGGTGGCCTTCACCGCGGTAGCGGTGACCGCCTGGGCCCGGTACTGCAGGTCGGCGTTGATCGTCAGCTGGATGTCCTGTCCGGCCACCGGCTCGGTCTCGGTGGTGACGCCGGTGCCGATCTGCTGGCCGCCCTTGCCCTTCTCGTAGGACAGCTGGCCGTCGGTGCCCTTGAGCAGCGAGTTGTAGCTGCGCTCGATGCCGGACTGCGGCTTGCCGGTGGAGTCCAGGAAACCGATCAGCGACGCCCCGACCGTCTGCCCCGGGTAGACCCGCCGGCTGGTCGACTCCGGGATCACGCCCGGGATGGACAGCGCGTCGACGTCCCGCCAGACCTGCGGTTCGACGTTCTTGACCAGGTAGACGAAGCGCCGGTCGCCGGTCAGCTTCCGGGTCAGGTCGGGAACGCTGATCCCGAGGACGGGCGACAGGCCGGCGGCCGCGCCGGCCACGCCCTTGAGGTGGGTCGGATCCTTGTCCCGGAGGCGGTACTGCGGGATCAGGGTCTGGTCGAGGGTGATCGTGACCCGGTCGAACGTCGTGGCCAGGGTCACGCCGTCGGTGTCGAGGATGTCGCCGCGGTGGGCCGGCAGCGGGAGGGTGTTCAGCCGGCTGGCGTAGGCCTTGGCCGCCAGCGAGGCCGAGTCCAGGCCCTGGAGCTGGAACAGCCGGGCGCCGAACACGGTGAACACGGTCAGCGCGGCCACCATGGCGAACCGGAGCCGCCGGTCCGGATTGGCGATCCGGACCCGGCGCAGCCTGGGCGGGCGGGCCCGCGGCGGCCGGGGCGGGCGCGGCGGGCGGCCCCTCCCGTTGCCACCGCCGTTGCCACCGACCTTGTTGCCGGCGCCGGTGCCGCCGGGCCCGCGCCGCAGCCCCGGCTGAGGGCTGCGAGCGAGCGGTCGCGCCGACGGGCCGGAACTGCCAGGGGCCGACCGGGTCCGTTGCGGAGCCGTGCGGGCCGCCGGAGCCCCGGACCGGGCCGCCGGTGCCGCCTTGCGAGCCGGCAGGGTCTTCTGAGCCGGCTTGCGGGCCGCAGCGGTCTTCTGGGCCGGTTTGCGGATCGGCGCGGCCTTCTGCGTCGGCGCGGCCTTGCGGGTCGCCGGCTGAGGCTTGCGCGGCACAGGCTGGGTCTGTCGCGGCGCGGGCTGGGCCTTACGGGCGGTCGGGGTGGCGCGTCCCGCGGGGGTCTCGGCCGGGCCGGCCGGGCGGGCCGGTCGCTGCCGGGGCGGGACCGAACCGGTCCGAGTCGCCGCCCGGGGGGCGCCGGCCGCGGTCCGGGAGGTCACCGGTCCGCCCGCGGCCGACCGGGGGGCGGTCGCCCGGGGGGGCGCCGTCCCGTCCGGGCGCGAGCGGGACGACGAACCGGCGGCCGACGGGCCGGCCGGCGTCATCGCTGCTTCTCGGCCTGCTTGGCCGGCGTCTTGGTCTTGCCCGGCGTCTTGCTCTTGGCCCCGGTCTTGCTCTTAACCCCGGTCTTGGCCTTGCCGGTGGTGGCCGTCGTGCCGGCCGTGCCCGTCTTCGCGGCCGTGGCTGTCTTCGCGCCCTTGGCGGCGGGCGGGCCCGAACCGGCCTTGGCGCTCGCACTCGGCTTCGGGGTGGGCTTGGGCGCAGGCTGGGCCACCGCCGGCATGCCTTCCACCGAACCGTCCGGCAGCGTCACGAACGCGGGGACCGGGGCCGGCACCATGCCCAGCTTCTTGGCCGCGGCGGCCAGCCGCTGAGGGGCGCTCTGGGCCTCGATCTGCTCGGCCAGGGCCTGCCGGTTCTCGCTCAGCCGGCTCTGCGTGCTCTGCAGTTCGGTCAGCTCGTAGGCACCCTTGCCGATGCTGATGTTCAGCAGCAGGAGCATCAGCAGGCCGCCACCGAGCAGCGCCACGCAGAGCAGCGCGAGTCCGGTCGCCGGCCGGTGGGTGACGGGCGCGACCACCCGCAGCCGGGGCTGCGCAGGACGTTCCCGGTTCGCCGGCCGAACCAGCGGCCGGGCGGGTACCCGGGCCGCGGCGGTGCTGTTGCTCATGCTGCGTCGTCCCCTCTCAATGCTCGCCGGAACGGATCGGTCCCGTCCGCGCCCCCCTGGGCTGCCCTGATTCGTTCCACCGCGCGCAGCCGGGCTGATGCCGCGCGCGGATTGGACGCCGTCTCGGCGGCGTCCGGTATCTCGGCCCCCCGGGTCAGCAGGCGTAACCGGGGGGCGTGGTCGGCCAGTTCGACCGGCAGCCCCTCCGGGGTGGTGCTGCGGGCCCCGGCGGCGAAGGTCTGCTTGACGATCCGGTCCTCGAGCGAGTGGTAGGCCAGCACCGCGATCCGGCCGCCGACGGCCAGGGCGGCCACCGCGGCCGGCACCGCTCGCTGCAGTACCTCCAGCTCCTGGTTCACCTCGATCCGCAGCGCCTGGAAGGTGCGCTTGGCGGGGTTGCCTCCGGTGCGACGGGTCGCAGCCGGCACGTTGTCCCGGACGAGCTCCACCAGCCGGGCACTGGTGTCGAACGGCGTGACCTCGCGCTGACGCACTATCGCCGAGACGATTCGCTTGGCGAACCGCTCCTCGCCGTAGTCGCGCAGCACCCGAACCAGGTCACCCGCGTGGTAGGTGTTCAGCACCTCGGCCGCCGTGATGCCGGTGCTGCCGTCCATCCGCATGTCCAGCGGCGCGTCGACGGAGTAGGAGAAGCCGCGATCGGTCTCGTCGAGCTGGAGCGACGACACCCCCAGATCCATCAGCACGCCGCGCACGCTCGGCACGCCGAGATCGTCCAGCACCCGGGGCAGCTCGTCGTAGACGGCGTGCACCAGCCGGACCCGGTCACCGAACTCGGCCAGCCGGCGACCGGCCAGCTCCAGCGCCTGCGGGTCGCGGTCGATCCCGATCAGCAGCGCCTGCGGGCACTCGCGCAGCAGGGCCTCGCTGTGCCCACCCATTCCCAGGGTCGCGTCGACGACCACCGCCCCGGGCAGCTCGAGCGCCGGCGCCAGCAGTGCGACGCAACGGTCCCGCAGGACCGGAACGTGGCGTTGCGACGGCTCGCTCGTAGTCATCTCGACCTCCCTCCGGACGGCTGGTGCTCGTGATCTGGGCAGAGCTGTCCGAAGGGACGGTGCTGCGGCGGGTGGCTGAAGAAGAAACTGATGTCGACCGGGGACGTCGACTGACCGGACTCGGCGGGTCGTGCACGGTCGTGCTCGGGTGGTACGGGGTGCTGCTCGCTGCTGAGCAGATCGAACTTCGGAGCCGGTTGAACCCGGAGCCGGCCACGCGTGCGTCATCGCTGCACTCGGCCGACATCCGACGATCAGGTCTCCATCCGCTCCGACCGAACTGCGGCCTGACACCGGGGAAGGTGCGTCAGGACGCCTCGGGCGGCTGGAGACCTCACCGGCGGCGGGTCGGTCCGGGCACGTGGTCGTTCGTCGTGCTGCAATCAGGAGCTGCGCAATCAGCAGCCACGGGTCAGAACAACCCGGGAACCACCTCCACGGCCTGCTCGGCGAACACCTGCTCCTGTTCGGTGAGGTAGCTGTCCCAGGCCGCGGCGTCCCAGATCTCGACCCGCTGGCCGGCCCCGATCACCGCACAGTCGCGGGTCAGGCCGGCGTAAGTCCGCAAGGCGGTCGGGATGGTGACCCGGCCCTGGCGATCGACCATCTCGTCGGAGGCCCCGGAGAGGAACACCCGCAGGTAGTCGCGCGCCTGCTTGCTGGTGACCGGAGCCTGACGCAACTGGTCGGCGAGCCGGGCGAACTCGGCCACCGGGAAGACGTAGAGGCACCGTTCCTGACCTCTGGTCACCACTACCCCCTCCTCCAACTGCTCGCGAAATTTGGCCGGCAGGATCAGCCGGCCTTTCTCGTCCAGGCGAGGGGAATGCGTGCCGAGAAACATCGGCGCACCCTCCCCTTCACCTCAGGGCACCAGAGCTAGAGCGGCCAGATTTGGCAGCCCCTCTCTGCTCCAGTGGCCCCCACATTACTCCACTTCGCTCCCCGGTCAACGGGTTCTGGGCAAACTCTGACCGCAATCTCCTAGCAAATACGCAGGTCAGAGGCGTGGGCTGAACGGTGGAGGAGAAATCGCGGTCGCGCCGTCCGCCGGGGGTGTTGCTGACAAGTAGTGACGATTTCGCCGGTTTGTTTCCCCCGCGGTCGACCCTCGAGTACCGCCGGAGGCCGGTGGTGGGGGAAAGTGGGGGCCGTGGAGGGTGACTTCGCCGCAACGCTAGGCGAAGGGGTGGGGCCCGTGGGGCGGCAAGTGGCACCGAGGGGAACCTGCGAAACCCGGCACCGTTTGAGAGACTGACAATCCGCAGGTGACTGCAAGAGGCTCCCGGGCATCCCCGGGCGGTAAGCGTTCCGGGTCCGGTGGTCCCGGGAGGCACGGAGGGTGCACACGTGACGACGATGGCTGGCCCGCGGGAACTCGAGTACCTGGCGCAGGCCACGGGGGCGATCAAAGCCGCGATCGAGACAGTGATCGAGGGCAAGCCCGAGGTGGTCGACCTGGCCGTCACCGTGCTGCTGGCCGAGGGCCACCTGCTGGTGGAGGACGTGCCCGGGGTCGGCAAGACGATGCTGGCCAAGGCCCTGGCCCGGTCGGTCGACTGCTCGGTGCGCCGGATCCAGTTCACCCCTGACCTGCTGCCCAGCGACGTCACCGGGGTGAGCATCTACCGCCAGGAGCGGCACGACTTCGAGTTCAAGCCGGGCGCCGTGTTCGCGAACATCGTGGTCGGCGACGAGATCAACCGGGCCAGCCCGAAGACCCAGTCGGCGCTGCTGGAGTGCATGGAGGAGCGGCAGGTCACGGTCGACGGCACGACCCACCTGCTGGAGTCGCCGTTCATCGTGGTCGCGACCCAGAACCCGATCGAGATGGAAGGCACGTTCCCGCTTCCCGAGGCCCAGCGCGACCGGTTCATGGCCCGGGTCTCGATGGGGTACCCCTCGGCCGGGGCCGAGCTCGACATGCTCGGCGCCCAGAGCGAGCACGACCCGCTGAGCGGTCTGAAGCCCGCCTGCGACGCCGCGGTGGTGCGCTCCCTGATCGCGGTCACCCGGTCGGTGTACGCCGCCGAAGCGGTCAAGGAGTACGTGGTGAACCTGGTCCGGGCCACCCGCACCAGCCCCGAGCTCCGGCTCGGGGCCTCCCCCCGGGCCGCCCTGCACCTGCTGCGCGCCTCCAAGGCCCGGGCCGCGATCAGCGGGCGCGGGCACGTGATCCCGGACGACGTCCAGGCACTGGCCTCGCTGGTACTGGCCCACCGGCTGCTGCCCAGCACCGACACCCAGCTGGCCCGGCGCAGCTCGGCCGACGTGGTGAGCTCGATCCTGAGCCAGGTACCGGTGCCGCAGCCGCGAGGGAACGCCTGAGCATCGTGACCTCAGCCCTGGCCCAGATCCGGCCGGCTCTCAGCGGGCTCACCACCCGGGGCCGGTCCTTCATCTCGGCCGGTTGCGCCTCCGCGATCTGCGCCGTCCTGCTCGGCCAGGAGGACCTGCTCCGGGTCGCCGTCCTGCTGGTGGTGCTGCCGCTCGGCTGCGCCGCGATGCTGTCGCGGGCCCGCTACCGGGTCGGCCTGACCCGCACCGTCAGCCCGATCCGGGTCAGCGCCGGGACCCCGCTGCGGGTCCGGCTCGAGCTGCAGAACCTGGCCCGGCTGACGACCAGGGTGCTGCTGGCCGAGGACAAGGTGCCCTACGCCCTGGGCGCCCCGCCCCGGTTCGTGCTGGACCGGATGCCCGGCGGCCAGCAGGCCGCCGTCACCTACTCGCTGCGGGCCGAGGTCCGCGGTCGGTACCCGATCGGCCCGCTCAAGCTCCGGGTCGCCGACCCGTTCGGGATGTGCGAGCTGACCCGGTCGTTCACCGCCCTCGACCACGTCATGGTGGTGCCGCAGCTCTGGCCGCTGGCCGCCATCCCGGGTGGGGGCACCTGGGGCGGTGCGGGTGACTCGCTGGCCCGGGCGGCCGCGGTCAGCGGTGAGGACGACATCGCCACCCGGGAGTACCGGGAGGGCGACGACCTGCGGCGGGTGCACTGGCGCTCCACCGCCAAGCGGGGCGAGCTGATGGTCCGCCGCGAGGAACAGCCCCGGCAGATGCGGGCCACCGTGCTGCTGGACACCCGGACCCGAGCCCACCGCGGCGACGGCCCGGCGTCCTCGTTCGAATGGGCGGTCAGCGCGGCCGCCTCGGTGGCGGTGCACTTCGCCGAGGCCAAGCACGGCGTCCGGATGGTTCTCGACGGGCGGCCCAGCACCTGGTCCAACCCGCACTCCGGGGAGGCCGCCGGCGAGATGCTGGACCGGATGGCCCTGGTCGAGCTCGGCCCCGACAAGGATCTTGAGGCCGGGATCGACCTGATCCGGCGGACCGGCGGCGACGGTGTCGTGGTGGCCGTGCTGGGCGAGATCGACGAGGCCCGGGCCCGGATGATGGCCCACCTCGGCCAGGACCGGACCCCAGGGCTGGTGATGCTGCTCCGGACCGAGGAATGGTCGATCCGGGGCCATACCGGATCGGGGCCCGACCAGGCCCGGGCCCGGGCCGTGACGATCCTGCGCGACGCCGGCTGGGCGGTGGCCGAGGCCGGCGCCGGCCGGTCCGTCTCCGACGTCTGGAACGAGGTCACCGGGGTGGCCGACCGGGCCCGGATCAGCTCCTTCGACGACGACGCCCGATTCGACAACAGCCCGCTAGGAGCCCCCCAGTGAGAAGTGGCGCGGACGAGCGGGTGTCGGTGACCGCGGCGGTGGCCAGCATGCTGACCGCGCTGACCCTGTGCCCACTGGTCTCCGGCGCGACCTGGCTCTTCGTCGCCGCGATCGCCGTCGTCACGGTGATGGTCAGCGGGATCGTGGCCCGGCAGGTGCTGCGCTGGTGGCCGGCCGTCGCCGCCACCCAGACCGTGGTCCTGCTGATCACGCTGATGGTGCTGTTCGCCCGGTCCCGGATCGCCGAGGGCCCCAAGGTGCTGGTGGACCTCTACACCGCCGGGATGAAGGTGACCCAGAACCAGGCCCCGCCGGTGGAGGCGACCCGGGGCATCGTGCTGCTGGCGGCGGGCAGCGTGGCCCTGGTCGCCCTGCTGGTCGACATCCTGGCCGCCACCCTCCGCCAGCCGGCCCTGGCCGGGCTGCCGTTGCTGGCGGTCTACTGCGTCCCGGCGGCCCTGCTCGACGGGGGGCTGCCCTGGTACTACTTCTTCGCCGCGGCCGCGGGCTTCCTGCTGCTGCTGTCGGCCGACGCGGGCGACCGGGTCCGGGGCTGGGGGCGGGTGCTCACGTCCTCCGTCGGCGGTGCGGTCGGGCGGCAGGCCTCGGACAACAGCCTGGCCCGCGGCGGGCGCCGGGTCGGGATCGCGACCGTGCTGGTCGCGGTGGCGCTACCGGCCCTGGTGCCGGGCCTGAACAACCAGATCATCGGCGGGTCGGGCGACGGTGACGGCACCGGCGGCAAGGGCCACACCATCACCCGGATTAACCCCATCCTGGACCTGCGCAAGAACCTCGAGTCCCGGGACGACACCCCCCTGCTGCAGTACCAGGGCGGGGTGGCCCATCCGGCGCCGCTGCGGATCGTGACCTCCGACGTGTTCGACGGCAACACATGGTCGCCCAGCACCACGCCGATCCCGAAGGACAACAAGGCTCAGAACGGCCTGCCGTCGCCGCCCGGGCTGACCGCTCCGGTGAAGACGGTCCAGGCCACCACGCACATCAAGATCGGCGATCTGACCGAGACCTACCTGCCGATGCCCTACCCGGCCCAGCAGGTGAACGCCAAGGGCACCTGGCTCTACGACTCCAACACGCTGAACGTGATCGGCGACGGCCAGACCACCCAGGGCCTCGACTACACGGTCAAGCACCTGGACGTCGAGCCGACGGCCGAGCAGCTGGCCGACGCCCCGCCCCCGGTGTCGGTGAGCTCCCAGTACCTGAGCCTGCCCAAGAACCTGCCCGCGGTGATCTCCGGCACCGCTCACGAGATCGGCCAGACCGGCACCCCCTACCAGCAGGCGGTCCGGCTGCAGCGCTGGTTCCGCGGCGGCGACTTCGTCTACTCGGTGACCGCCCCGACCGGCAAGAAGAGCGACAACGGGACCGACGCGATCGTCAACTTCCTGACCCAGAAGCGCGGCTACTGCGTGCATTTCGCCTCCACGATGGCCGTGATGGCCCGGACCCTGGGAATCCCGGCCCGGGTCGCGGTGGGCTTCCTGCCCGGCGAGGCGAAGGCCGACGGCTGGACCGAGATCACCTCGCACGACGCGCACGCCTGGCCGGAGCTGTTCTTCGAGGGCGTCGGCTGGGTGCGGTTCGAGCCCACCCCGCGCAGCAACGCCACCGCCGCGCCGGCCTGGACCGTCCCACCGGCCGGCGTCCTCCCGGAGGACCCGGAACCGACCGTGGAGCCGTCGCAGGCGCCGACCACCGAGTCGTCGGCCTCCGCCGCTCCGGCGGTGCCGAAGAAGGAACTCAACGACACCGCCGTGGCCACCAAGAAGCAGGACGGCGGGTTCGAGGTGCCCTGGCGGGTGCTGGGGGTCGCGGTGCTGATCGTGCTCGCTCTCGGCGCGCCCCGGCTGACCAGCACCCTGTCGTCCCGCCGGCGGTGGCGGCGGGCCCGGTCGGCCGGCACCGGCCCGGCCCTGGCCGAGGCCGCCTGGACGGATCTGCGGCTCAAACTGGGCGATCTCGGGATCCGCTGGGACCCGTCCTGGACGCCGCGGGCCGTCGTCCAGCATCTGGCTCGCGATCATCACGTGAGCGCGGGCGCCCTGGTCGCCGTCGACCGGCTGGCGATGGAGATCGAGTCCGCCCGCTACGCCCCGCCGGACGGCGAGTCCGGCCGGCCGGCGACCGAGCGGGCCCAGGACGTCGCCCTGGTGGTGTCCGAGGTGTCCGAACTCAGATCGAGCCGGACGACGTGGTCGGCCCGGCTGTGGCCGGCCTCCGGGGTGAGCATCCTGGCCGAGCTCGGACCATGGGTGAACTCGACCGCCGACCGGGCCGGCCAGCAGGCCTCGGCGCTCGGGACTCAGGTCAAGGACAAGGTCGGCAGCGGCCGGCGCTGATCAGTTCTCGCTGTGTCCGGGCAAAGCAACGGACCGATGGGCGCCAACCGGAATCGCCGGTTGAACCCATCGGTTCCGGACGGGGCCGAGCGACTTCACGCGTCAGGAAAGGTCACGCTGTTGGGGCCCCGGATTGTCTCGCCCGGTCGCCCCGACCGCAGTGGTCGCCTCAGCGCTCGTCTCTACGGCGGTCCCAGCGCTGCTCGAGGCGAGCCATGAAGCTGCCTCGATTGCGCGCGGCGCTCTTGACGGGGGGGCGGACTGTCCCGGCTGCGTTGACGACACCCAACGGGCCCCTGCGCTGACTGGAGACGGCGTACGCCGTGCCCCCGAGCATGCAGACGAAGCCAAGTACCCCGAGTGGGACGTTGTTCTGGGCCACGCCGAAGACGAGAACTACGAGCCCGAGCACGATGCCCGTGCCCCCAATAGCAAGTCGCCGAGCGGCCCCGGGCCGTCGGTTGGCGCCGCGCATGGCCGAGGCGAACTTCGGATCCTCGGCGTACAGCGCACGCTCCATCTGCTCAAGCAGACGCTGCTCGTTATCGGAGAGCGGCACTTCGACCTCCTGACGGTCACACCGGTCGTACCACTGCGATCCGGCGATGTGGACAGGATAGGTCGCGCTCGCCCGGCGCGAAAGCCGATCAGCCACCCCACGCGGACGGTCTCTGCATTATCGGCTGTCGAAGAGGTCCGCTTGAGACCGCTCCACCCCCGCGTGGGGGGCGACGAGGGGCCTGCCGGCCGGGGGCCAGGCCCGCGGTGCGGGGGAATCGGCGACCAGGCTGGCGGGCCGGACCGCGCCCGCACCGAACCGGGCCCCGGCCCGGTCGACGGCCAGCTCGGCCTCCCGCCAGCCGTGAGCCCGCTCGTCCAGGGCCAGCTGATGATGCCCGGCCGAGGTCTCGATCAGCCCCTCCAGCCTCACCCCCACCAGCCGTAATCTGGCTCGATCGAGACCAAGCCGGGCATATAGGTCCACGGCGGTGGAGTGAACCACCCGGGCGACGTCGGTGTGCTCGGTCAGCGTCCTCGATCGGGTGAGGGTGGAGAAATCGGCGAACCTGATCTTGATGATCACGGTGCGGCCGAGCAGTCCGGAGGCCCGCAGCCGGGTGGCGACCCGCTCGCTGAGCCGGAGCAGCTCCCGGCGGACGATTTGTGGATCATCGACATCTGTGCGGAATGTCTCCTCCGCTCCGACACTCTTCTCGACCTGCTCGGGGATCACCGGGCGTGGATCCGTGCCCCAGGCCAGGCGGTGCAGCTGGGCCCCCAGCGTGTCCCCGAGGACCCGGCGGATCGTGCCGACCGGGGTGTGGGCGATGTCTGCGACGGTGACCAGGCCGAGCCCGCGCAGCACCTCCTCGGTGCGCTCACCGACCCCCCAGAGCGCCCCGACCGGGAGCCCGTGCAGGAAGGTGACGGTCTGGGCGCGGGGAATCACCAGCAGGCCGTCCGGTTTGGCCCGGGCGGAGGCCAGTTTGGCCACGAACTTGGTGACGGCGATGCCGACCGAGCCGTTGATCTGCTGCTCGTCGGCCACCCGGTCGCGGATCAGCTGAGCGATCCGGGTCGGCGGCCCGAGCCGGCGGATCGACCCGGAGACGTCGAGGAAGGCCTCGTCCAGGCTCAGCGGCTCGACCAGCGGGGTGACCGACCGGAAGATCTCCATCACCCCGCGGGAGACATCGGCGTACCGCTGGTGGTCGGGCTCGATCACCACCGCCTGCGGGCAGAGCCGCCGGGCCCGGCCCATCGGCATCGCCGAGTGCACGCCGAACCGGCGGGCCTCGTAACTGGCCGAGAGAACCACCGACCGCCCACCGCCACCCACGATCACCGGCAGGCCCTTCAGCTCCGGTCGGTCGATGAGCTCGACCGAGGCGAAGAAGGCATCCATGTCGATGTGCAGGATCGGGCAGCCGTCGTCGTCCGCACCGCCCGGCCCGGCCTCTGCCGGAGCCGGCCCGTCCAGCGAGGCGAAGACGGTCGAGCCCGGCCCAGCCTCCGCACCCGGCCCAGCCTCAACACCCGGCCCGGCCTCAACACCCGGCCCGGCCTCAACACTCGGCCAGTCGCTCAGGGCTGATACCTCTTTCGGTGCCGAGCGGTCGAACTGGGCCGAGCGGATCAGTCGCAACTCGGAAGCGACAGCGGCAGCACCTGCTGGTAGGGCAGCCCCAACGACGACTCGACCAGGTGATGGAACGCCTCGGCGTCCCGCAGCAGGTCGTCGGCCTCGCGAGGACTGACCACATCGGTGCGGCCGGCCTCGACGGCGGCCCGCTTGGATGCCGTCGAGGCGAAGTAGGAGGCCCACTCCCCGAGTTCGGGGGCGACTCGGGGCATCACTTCCCACACGCTGCGGGGACCGCCTCGCCCACCGGGCCGGCTGCGGACGGCGAGTACGGCGGCCGCCGCCCGCAGTGCCGCCAGGTGGGCGGTGACGTACCGCTCCCCCGGGCTACGGGCGTCGCAGGACTGCAGCAGACCGGCCCGGGACCGCTCCAGCAGCATGCGGGCGGCGACGGAGACGGGCGGCCGGGCGAGAGTGGTAGCCGACATGTCGACCTCCTCAGGGTCGAGACGTTCAGGATGTTCAGGATGTGAGCCGGTGGACCGGTCACGCTGGTCACGCTGTCGCGGGCTGATGGAGGGTTGCTCCGAACCCTCCATGGGTTCGCTGTGAGGTTCCTGCGGAGGATCTGGGGCGTCGTCGGGAGACATCGCCGTCACACCGCTCGTTCAGTCCGCGACTTGAAGCAATCGCCACACCTCGGTCGCGACCGGCGGACCCGAGACCGGTTCGCGGGACAGGTCGTACACCCCGGTACTGAAGGTGCGGCCCGCACTGGCCTCGACCCGCCAGACCTCGCGCTCATCTCCCGGCCCCACCCGGGCACTCTCGGTCTGATCCCCTTCGTCACCGTGCAGGGCCCGGGCGGCGGCACTGGTCCACCACTCGCGCCGATCGCGCCAGTGCCCGAGCACCTCGCGAACCACATAGAGCCGACCTCGCCAGAGGAAGGACATCGGCGCGACGTCCTCCTCGCCGATCACCCGTACATCAACCGGTTCACCCACCCGACGAGCCATTCGTACCGACACCTTCTTCCCCGATCACGACGACTGATCTGACGCGTACGACGACAGGACCCTGAACACGTGCGACTGCGGCCCGGGGGAAGACGGGCGGAACAGTCCTCATCGACGGAACATCCCCCGGTGCTCGCGACGCCGATCAATGCGACGATGGTCGATGACGAGACGGGGTCGAGTTCGCCTCGCCACCGACCCCTCGCCGATGGTGGCTCGCGAGGCACCTGGCGAGTGTTCGAACAGATGTTCGAACACCACGAATGTACACCGCCTCCCCCGGCCGTCGTCAACCATGACACCAAGTCAAGTTGGAATTACCGAGAGCGACATTCGATCGCCGTCGGTCGCCGGCGCCTGATCCGGCGAAACGGCAAGCATCGCAGCGTCATTGACTGAATCGCAGCCAAGATTCCGGCAACGCCGCTGCTCAAGCGCCTGTGGACAACTCCGGCAGGGCAACCTGAAACAGGGTAAGATAGGACACTTGTTCGACCGTCTTGGAGGTGTTCGTCCTGAGGTCAGAAGTCGTCGTCCGAAGCTCGAACCTCGAGGCCGAGCTGGGCCGCCAGCGCCGGCGCCAGGTCCATCAGCTGGCCGTGGTCGACCACCATCCCCCGCAGCCGGTCGACCCCCCGGGCCACGGTGATCCGGGCCCCCCGCAGATCCACCCGTCGGGCGGTCAGGCCGGTGAGGTCGATCTGCTCGATCCGGCATCCCGGAAAGCGCACCCGCAGCAGCGCGGCGCCGCCCAGGTCGACGTCTCTCAGCACGCAGTCCTCGAACACCACGTCCTCAAGCCGGGTCTGGCGCAGGTTCAGGCCCTGCAGCAGGCAACCTCGCAGGGTCAGCTTGCGCCAGCTCGAGCCGAACAACTCCACCCCGGAGAGGGCACAGTTCTCCAGCTCGACGCCGTACCAGGTCGACCGGGCCAGCTGAGTTCCCATCAGGCGCACCCCGGCGAGGCCGCCACCACGCCAGGTGCTGCCCTCCAGATCTCCGCCGCTGATCACCGATGAGGTCAACCGGCAATCGAGGAACCGGGCTCCCGGGGCCGACACATCGGTCAGCTCCAGGCCGCTCTGCTCGACCCGTTCGTAGTCGCCGTCGGTGGTCCAGGTGGGCATCGGCCCATCTTCTCGAACTGGCCGGTTCATGCCGGCAGGGTCGCCGCGGCCCGGGCCAGGCGGGCCCGCCACCACTGAACCCGCTCGCGGCTCATGGCACCCACACCGAGGGTCGCCGCCGGGTCCGGCTGCAGGGGCCGGGTCGGCAGCCGGATGAATCCGTCGACCGGCCGCAGCGACCGGTCGGCGGCCACCACGTCGGCGCTGAGCAGCGCCATCGTGCCCAGGCCGCAGGCGAGGTCGAGCCGGGGCAGGGCCGCGGCCAGGGCCAGCTGAGCCGCCAGTCCGATACTGGTCTCGAGCGCCGACGACACCACGCAGGGCAGACCGCAGGCCTGGGCCACGGCCAGAGCCCGGCGTACCCCACCCAGCGGCGTGCACTTGATCACGGCGATGTCCGCGGCCTCGGTCAGGGCGACCCGCAACGGGTCGTCGGCCTGCCGGATCGACTCGTCGGCGGCGATCCGCACCTCGACCCGGCGGCGGACGGCGGCCAGCTCCTCGATCGTCCGGCACGGCTGCTCGGCGTACTGCAGGCCGCCGGCGGCCCGGTCGAGCAACCGCAACCTCGACACCGCGGTGTCGACGTCCCAGCGCGCATTGGCGTCGACCCGGATCGCGCCGGCCGGTCCGAGTGCCGCCCGCACCGCCTCGACCCGGGCCTCGTCCTCGGCCGCCGACCGGGGGTGCTCAGCCACCTTCACCTTGGCCGTCGAGCAGCCGGACGCCGAGACGATCTCGTGAGCCCGCTCGGCCGACACGGCCGGCACCGTGCAGTTGACCGGGATCCGGTCGCGCCTCGGCTCGGGCCAGCCCACGGTGGCCGCCTCGACCGCAGTGGCCAGCCACATCCCGGCGGTGCGGTCGTCGTACTCCTCGAACGGGCAGAACTCGCCCCAGCCCACCGGCCCCGGCAGCAGCATGCCCTCCCGCACATCGATCCCCCGGAACCGCTCTATCAGCGGTATCGCATAGGGAATGGCGGCGTCCAGGTCGAGGCCGGCCCGGGAGTCGAGAGGTGGGGCAGTGCTCACGACTCGTGACTCTAGCCACGACGTCCCCGCGGCACCGGCCCCACCTCGGGCCGGGTGCCGGGCCGGGTGCCGGCGGGCGGCGCGGTCTCTCGCCGTACGCTGCCGGGATGGCGACCCGGTCGGACGAGGAGCGAGCGGCGGTGCCGGTGACCGTCGGCCTCACCGTCTGGCGGGTCCGGCCTCGGCTGGTCCCGGCCGCGATCGCCCGGATGGGCGTGGACCGGTTGCACCTGCGCCGCACCCCCGGACTGCGTTTCGCGAAACTGCTGGGCACCGGCAACGGCCGGACCTTCACCCTCCGGGATGCCGATCCGCTGCACTGGGCCCTGCTGACGGTGTGGGACGACGAGGACGACGTCCAGAACTTTGCCGCCGGCATCGTCCAGCGACGCTGGAACTCCCTCTGCGAGGAACGCCTCGACGTCCTGATGACCCCGCTGGCCAGTCGCGGCCGATGGGCCGGCCAGGAGCCGTTCGGGGCGCCCACCGGCCCGCCGGGCACCGGGCCGGTGGCCTCGATCACCCGCGCCCGACTCCGACCGTCCCGGGCCCTCTCGTTCTGGCGGGCGGTTCCGCCGGTCTCGGCCGATCTCGCCCTGGTCGAGGGGCTCCGGTTGGCGATCGGGATCGGCGAGTCCCCGATCGGCCTGCAAGGCACGTTCAGCCTGTGGGACTCGCCCGCCGCGCTGAACGACTTCGCGCACCGGCGACCGGCTCACCGCGAAGTGATCAGGCGCACCGGGCCCGAACGCTGGTACGCCGAGGAGTTGTTCGCCCGGTTCACCGTTCGCTCGGTGTCGGGCACCTTCGACGGCCGCTCCCCCTTCCCGGGCTGAACCGGGTGTCTAGACTGACGACCGGTGCCTACGGTGAGGAAAGTGTGAGCGACCACGCGTCCGTGCTGGCCATTCACCGGTCACGACGAGCCGGTGAGGGTGTCCTCGAACGTGCCCGGCCCGGCCGGCTGAGTGCGGGGCTGGCCGGCGCCGGAGTCCTGGCCCAGATCGCGTATCCCCTGCTGACCGGCCCGGCCCTGCGAACGGCGACCATCCTGAGCGTGCTGCTGCTGGCCGCCGCCGCCGTGCTGCACGCGGGGGCGGCCTGGGGGCCGGGCCCGGGCGCCGTCCTGCTGCTCGTGGCCGGCGGGCTCGGGCTGGCCGCCGAGACCGTGGGAGTGCACACCGGTTTCCCGTTCGGCCACTACAGCTACTCGAACGGCCTCGGACCCCGGCTTGCCGCCGTGCCCCTGGTGGTTCCGCTGGCCTGGACGATGCTGGCCTATCCGTGCCTGTTGCTCGGCCGGCAACTGGCCCGGTGGCATCGGCCGGGCGGGTGGGATCGGCCCGGGCGGGCGGGTGGCATCGGCCGGACCGTCGTCACCGCGCTCACCGGCGGCCTCGGTCTGGCCGCCTGGGACCTCTTCCTCGATCCGCAGATGGTCGCCCAGGGCAACTGGTCCTGGAGCAGTCCGGCTCCGGGGCTGCCCGGCGTGCCGGGGGTCCCGCTGACCAACTACGCCGGCTGGCTGCTGGTCTCGGTGGTGATGATCGCGGCACTGGACCGGGTCCTGCCGGCCGGCTCCCCGATCGGAGAGTCCGTCCCGGCCGCCGTGCTGGCCTGGACCTGGCTGGGGTCGGCGGTGGGCAACCTGGTCTTCTTCGACCGGCCCTGGGTCGCGGTCTACGGCGGCCTGACGATGGCCGTGGTCACGCTGCCCTACCTGCTGGTTCTCCGGGTCCGACAACTTCTCCGGGCCCGACAACCCGCCGGCGGGAACCCACCGACCGGCGAATCGGAACCGACCATGGATCGAGGCACGGCATGAGCAGGTTGTGGCGGGGACTGGTCCGGGCCGGCAGTCTCGGCTCGCTCGCTCTGACCGCCCACACCCTGGTGAACCTGCGCCGGCTCCGGGTGCCGGAGAATGATCCGCCCGAGATCGCCGAGCGGGTCAGCGTGCTGCTCCCGGTCCGCGACGAGGCGGTCCGGGCGCCGGCCTGCGTCGAGTCGTTGCTGGAGCAGATCCGGGTGCCGAACCTGGAGATCATCGTGATGGACGACGGTTCCGCCGACGGGACGGCCGAGGTGGTCCGGGGCGCCGCCGGCGGCGACCACCGGGTCACCGTGCTGACCGCCGCGCCACTGCCGGAAGGCTGGCTGGGCAAGCCGCACGCCTGCCAGGAGCTGGCCGACGCCGCCACCGGCTCGGTCCTGGTCTTCGTCGACGCCGACGTCCGGCTGGCCCCGCACGCCCTGGCCGCTGCCGTGGGCCTGCTGCGTTCCAGCGGCCTGCAACTGGTTTCGCCCTATCCCCGGCAGATCGCCCTGACCGCGACCGAACGGCTGATCCAGCCCCTGCTGCAGTGGTCGTGGCTGACGACGCTGCCGTTGCGGGCGGCCGAACGCTCCGCCCGGCCCAGCCTGAGCGCGGCCAACGGCCAGTTCCTGGTGGTCGACACGGAGGCCTACCGCCGCAGCGGTGGTCATGCCGCCACCACCGTCCGGGCGGCGGTGATCGAGGACGTCGCCCTGTTGCGGGCGGTCAAGGCCGGCGGCGGTCGCGGCACCGTGGTCGACGGCACCACCCTGGCCACCTGCCGGATGTACGAGAACTGGCCGCAACTGCGCGACGGGTACACCAAGTCGCTGTGGTCGGCCTTCGGCTCGCGCACCGGCGCCGCCGGCGTGGTGTCCGGGCTGGGCCTGGTCTACCTGGTCCCCCCGGTCGCGGCCCTGGGCGGCTCGCTGACCGGGCTCACCGGCTACCTGGCCGCCGTCCTGGGCCGGTACGTGGTGGCCGAACGGACGGCGGGCCGCTCGCTGCCCGACTCGCTGGCCCATCCGGCCTCGATCGCGCTGTTCGGCTGGCTGACCGCTCGCTCGCTGACCGCCCGGCAGCGCGGCCGGCTCCTCTGGCGGGGCCGGTCCCTGACCGTCTCCGCCGGCCGGTAGGGCGCCGGTCATGGCCCGCACCGTGGTGATCGGCGCCGGGATGGGCGGTCTGGCGGTGGCCGCCCGGCTCGGCGCCCTCGGCCACGACGTCACGGTCTGCGAGCAGGCCCAGACCGTCGGCGGCAAGGTCGGCCTCTTCCAGCGCGACGGCTTCAGTTTCGACACCGGCCCGAGCCTGCTCACCCTGCCGGCCGTGTACCGCGACCTGTTCCTGAAGACCGGCGCCCCGCTGGAGCAGGTGCTGGAGCTGCAGCCGGTCGACCCGGTCTGCCACTACCGGTTCGCCGACGGCGTCGAGCTCGACCTGCCGAACGCCGCGCCGCACCTGGTCGCCCGGGCCTGGGACGAGGCTCTGGGCGAAGGAGCCGGTGCCGACTGGACGACGTTCATGGCCCACGCCGGCCGGATCTGGGACGTCACCCGGGGCCCGTTCCTGGAGTCTCCGCTGGCCGGCGGCCGCACCCTGATCGGGCTGAGCCGCAACCTGGGCGACGTCCGGACCGTCGCGCCCTGGTTGAGCCTGCGCCAGCTGGGCCGCCGCTACCTGCGTCACCCGCATCAGCGCACCTGGCTCGACCGGTACGCGACCTACACCGGCTCGGACCCCCGGGCCGCCCCGGCCGCGCTGGCCACGGTGCCGTTCGTGGAGCAGACCTTCGGCTCCTGGTACGTGCCCGGTGGCCTGCGCCGGCTGGCCGACGCGGTGGCCGACCGGGCTGTGAGCTGCGGGGTCAAGATTCGGACCGGCGCGACCGTGGAACAGGTGCTGGTCTCCCGCGGCCGGGTCGGCGGGGTCCGGCTGGCCGGCGGCGAGCATCTGGCCGCCGACCTGGTCGTGGCCAACGCCGATGCTCAGCACCTGTACCGCGATCTGATGCCCGGCCCCGAGGGGGCGGCCGGCCGCAAGGGTTTGCGCAAGGCCACGCCGTCGCTGTCCGGGTTCGTGCTGCTGCTCGCCCTGCGGGGGCGCACCCCGGGCCTGCGGCACCACACCGTCCTGTTCCCGGCCGACTACGACGCCGAGTTCGATCACGTCTTCGGCACCGGTCGGTGCGCGGCCAAGCCGGCCCCGGTGCCCGATCCGACGATCTACATCTCGGCCCCGGACGACCCGGCCCTGCGTCCCGACGACGACCACGAGGCCTGGTTCGTGCTGGTCAACGCCCCTCGCCACGATCCCGGCGACCCCCGCCGGGGAGTGGACTGGGATGCTCCCGGGCTGGCCGAGCAGTACGCCGACCAGATCCTGACCCGGATGGCCGAGCGAGGGCTCGACGTCCGCGACCGGTTGCTCTGGCGTCAGGTCCGCACCCCGGCCGACCTGGAACGGGACACCCGCAGTGTGGGCGGCTCGATCTACGGGACCAGCAGCAACGGGGCCCGCGCGGCCTTCCTGCGCCCGGCCAACCGCAGCGCGGTCGACGGGCTCTACCTGGTCGGCGGGTCGTCGCACCCGGGCGGCGGGCTACCGCTGGTCGGTCTGTCGGCGGCGATCGTGGCCGGTCTGATCGGCCCGGCCGAAGCCGGCTCCGCGACCGGTCACGCGACCGGTACTGAGCCCGCTGCTCCGGCCTGACCAGGAGAGCACCAACGGCACCGCCGCGGCCACCAGCAGGCACCCCAGGACGGCTGACGGAGTCCCCTGATCCACCTGCTCGGAGGGCCAGAACAGCAGCCATCCGGCGGTGGCCGCGAGCCAGCCGATCACGGCCCCGGTCTGCCGGCGCGACACCCGCCAGAACCCGGCCAGGCCGAACCCGGCCGCGATGGTCAGCAGGACACCGATCACCAGGGACGCCCCACCGGTGATCACCCGCGGCAGCGGCCCGGTGTCGGTGCCCAGGGGCAGCCCCGACCACCACGAGCGCCGGTAGCGGGTCACCCGGGCGTCCAGGTCGGCCCGGCCGGGCCCGGCCAGGTGGGCGGGCGTGAGAAACGGATCGGTGAGGACGCCGAGCGCCGCCCGCGCCGGCCCGGGCCGTGGCCCCGGGGCGGGCACCAGTTGCTGGGCCACCAGGACGGGCCGCTGATCGTGCCGGGTGACCAGCCGCTCGGGGAGCCAGCCCCACAGGGACGGCGAGACCGCCACCCAGATGAGGACGGCGGCCAGGGCGGTCGCCGCCGACCAGCCCACCGGACCGCCGGTCTCGGACCCGGCCACCGTCCGGCCGGCCAGCACCTCGTGACGCCGCCGCATCTGCCGGGCGAGCAGCCCGGCGGCGCAGAACGCCACCGCCCCCGCGACGTACGGCGGTGCCGTCGGCCCCGAGGCCAGGGTCAGCCCGGTCAGGACGGCGAGCGCCGACCAGGCCCCCAGACCCGGATCGTCGCCGCGGGCCAGGGTGGCCGACACGGCGCTGGCGACCAGGACCGCGCCCAGCCCGAAGGTCAGCGTGAGGCCGGCGTCGGTCGCGGTCCGGCCGATCACCGCGATCGTGGGGTGCAGACCGAACACCAGGACCCCGGCCAGTGCCGCCGCCCGCCCCAGCAGCCGCCGGATCAGGCCGAACAGCAGCAGCACGGCGGTCACCGCGATCAGGGCCGGGCCGATCCGGGCCGTCACCAGCCGGTGCCAGGACGGCACTCGCACCGGGCTCGGCCCGGGCCGGTTCAGGTCGACCGGGGCCTGGCCGCGCCGGCCACCGGAGGCGTACCAGCCGATCGCGGTCGCGTACCGGGTGAGTGAGCCGTACTCCAGCCGGACCGACTCCCGGGTGGGCGAGCTGGTTCCGCCGGGCAGCAGGGCCCCGGGATGGGTCAGGGCGACGGCGGCGTCACCGGTGAGCGAGACCTGGACCGCTTCCTCGAGCGTGAGCGGTGCGGCCGCGATCCCGCCCAGCAGGTAGCCGATCACCAGGATCAGGACCAGCGGGTCGAGCCAGCGGGGAAGGCTCAGCCCCACGGCCGCCGACCGGAGCCCGGAGTCGCGCCACACGATCTCGCGATGGCTGATCCCCCGCCGGGGCACCGGTTCGTCGTCGGGCGAGGTGCGACTGCGCGGCAGTTCGTTGATCACGGGCACCTCCCGCCGCAGACGCGCCCGGTACCGGGGCAGCGGGCTGATAATGACACGATCGGCACTGCTCTGACACGGTCGGTACGACCCTGATCGGTACGACCCTGATCGGTACGACCTCAGTTCGGCCGGCCCAGGGTGCGCACGACCACCACCGAGAGCTGGACCAGCCCGATCGCCCCGAGCACCGCCCAGGCCAGCGCCCCCAGGACCGCCCAGGTCGGCGCCGCTGCCGGGTAGAGCCCGGCGGCCAGCAGGAACGCGGCGGTCACGATCACCCGGGTGGGCCGCTCGGACACGGTGACGACGCCGACCTCGGTCATCCCGGCGGCCCGGGCCGAGGCCCGTACCTGCTCGTGGATCAGCGCCAGCACCGCGCCGGCCAGGCCCAAGCCGGTCAGCCAGCCGGACCGGGCGCCGGTCGCGGCCGAGGAGCCGACCAGCCAGAGCGACCCGACGAAGCACAGGTCGGCCAGCCGGTCACAGGCCGGATCGAGGACGGCGCCGAGCCGGCCGGCCTGCCCGGTGATCACCGCCACCGCGCCGTCCACGCTGTCCAGCAGGCCCGAGAGCACCACCACCGGAACTGCGGCCAAGGCCCACCGGCCGCCGGCCGCGGCCGGAGCCAGGGTCGCCACCGCCACCAGCAGCCCCAGCCCGGTGACCGCGTTGGGCGTCACCCCGAGCGCGACGAACGGCTGTGCGGCCCGGTGGACGATCCGCAGCCAGCCGCCGACCACCCCGCGAGCCGGCACCCCGCCGTGCGAGCGCGACCATCGTTCCCGATAGTCCGCGCTGTTCACGTGCAGTCCGCGTTGTTCACGTGCTGGCGGCGAGACCCAGGCCGGTGAAGACGTCGAGCGTGGCGGTCGACCGGTTCATGGTGATGAAGTGCAGCCCGGGCGCGCCGCCGGCCAGCAACCGCTCGCTCAGCTCGGTCGCGATCTGCACCCCGACCTCGCGGACGGCGGCCGGGTCGTCGGCCACCGCGTGCAACCGCTCCATCACCGGCACTGGCAGGGCCACCCCGGTCAGCTCGGCGATCCGGCTGATCTGCTTGACGTTGGTCACCGGCATGATGCCCGGGATGATCGGCATGGTCACGCCGTGGGCCGTGGCCCGCTCGACCAGCCGGACGTAGGCCTCCTCGGTGAAGAACATCTGGGTGATCGCGAACTGGGCCCCGGCGTCCTGCTTCATCGCCAGGACCCGGGCGTCGGCGTCCAGGTCGGCGCTGGCCGGGTGGATGTCCGGGAACGCGGCCACGCCGACGCTGAACCGGCCCAGCCCCCGAACCAGCTCGACCAGATTGACGGCGTAGTCGAGGCCTTCCGGGTGCGGGGTCCAGGGCGCGCGGGGGCCGGCCGGCGGGTCGCCCCGGATCACCAGCACGTTGCGGACCCCGGCGTCGGCGTACTCGCCGATCACCTGGCGCAGCTGCGACCGGCTGGCTCCGACGCAGGTCAGGTGGGCCATCGGGGTGAGCGTGGTGTCCTGCGCGATCCGCTGGGTGACCCGGGTGGTGCGGTCGCGGTTGGAGCCACCGGCGCCGTAGGTCACCGAGACGAAGGTCGGGTTCAGCGGCTCGAGCCGCCGGACGGCCTGCCAGAGCACCGCCTCGGCCGCGTCGTCCTTGGGCGGGAAGAACTCGAACGAGATCGACGGCCGGCCGGCCGCGATCAGCTCCTGGAGCTGATCATGCAGGGCGGGGCGATTCTGAGCCATTGGTCCAGCTTACGGAAATCCCCGCCCCGGCGAAGTGCATCCACCCGGCCACACCGCGCCGAAGCACGACCGAAGTGCTTAGCTGATGCCGCACCAACCAGGCACCGACCAGACCCTCGACTCGACCCGTCTCGCCCAGGAGTGGTCCTTGACCAGTACTGCACCGACCACCGTCACCGATCCCGGCCCGCTCCAGACCGAGAACCTGCGGGACCGGGTGGACGCCGTGCTGGCCGCCTTCCTCGAACGGCAGGCGAGCGCCCTGGCCGAGGTCGGGCCGGACTGCCAGGAGCTGGTCGACAGCGTGGTCGAGCTGATGCGCGGCGGCAAGCGGCTGCGGCCGGCGTTCTGTTACTGGGGCTGGCGCGGCGCCGGCGGCGAGCCGTCGGAGGCGATCGTGGCCGCCGCGGCGTCTCTGGAGCTGTTCCAGGCCGCCGCTCTGATCCACGACGACCTGATGGACGACTCCGACCTGCGCCGGGGCCGGCCGGCCGTGCACCGGCGGTTCGCCGAGCTGCACGCCCAGCGGGGCTGGCTGGCCGACGGCGAGCAGTTCGGGCTGGCCGGGGCCGTGCTGGCCGGCGACATGTGCCTGGTCTGGACCGACGAGCTGTTCTCGGCCAGCGGGATGAGCGTCGAGCAGCTCGCGGCCGGCCGGGTGATGTTCGACCGGATGCGGACCGAACTGCTCGGCGGGCAGTACCTCGACGTGCTCACCCAGGCCCGGCCGGCACCGGACCCGGCCACCGCCATCGCCCGGGCCCGGCAGGTGATCCGGTTCAAGAGCGCCAAGTACACCGTGGAACATCCGCTGCTGATCGGGGCCACCCTGGCCGGGGCCGGGCCGGCCCTGCTGGCCGGCTACTCGGAGTACGGGCTGGCCCTGGGCGAGGCGTTCCAGCTGCGCGACGACGTGCTCGGCGTGTTCGGCGACCCCCAGCAGACCGGCAAGCCGGCCGGTGACGACCTGCGCGAGGGCAAGCGGACCGTGCTGGTGGCGCTGGCCGCCCAGGAGGCGAGCCCGGCCCAGGCCGACACCCTGCGCCGGCTGCTCGGAGACCGGCGGCTGGACGCCGAGGGCGTCGCGGCCCTGCGCGAGGTGATCGTCGACACCGGCGCCGTGGACGCTGTGGAGCGCCTGATCGAGGAGCTCGCCGACCGGGCCGCCGGGGCGCTGGCCGGGCTGGAGCGCGCGGCCGGTCCGGGCGATCCGGGGCCGGCTCTCGACGTCCTGAATCAGCTCGTGGTCGCGGCCACGGCCCGCGCCCGGTGAGCCGGCTGGGGAGCCGGGTCAAGACCGTTCGCGGCCCGAGCGATCACGTCGTGGTGGTCGGCGCCGGGCTGGCCGGGCTGTCGGCGGCGATGCGACTGGCCGGCGCCGGCCGTCAGGTCACCGTGCTGGAACGGGCGTCGACCCCCGGGGGCCGGGCCGCCGTACGGAGCCTGCCCTCGCCCTCCGGCGGGGAGTACCGGTTCGATCCCGGCCCGAGCGTGCTGACCATGCCCGACCTGATCGCCGACTGCTTCGACGCGCTGGGCGAGGAGATGTCCGACTGGCTCAACCTGAAGCCGGTCGCCCCGCTGTACCGGACCACGTTCGCCGACGGCACCGGGATGGACGTGCACGCCGACGTCGAGGCCATGGCGGCCGAGATCGAACGGGTCTGCGGTGGCGCCGAAGCGGCCGGCTTCCGCCGCTACGTGCGGTTCGTCTCCAAGCTCTACCGCTACGAGATGCGCGACTTCATCGACCGCAACATCGACTCGCCGCTTGACCTGCTCTCGCTGAACCTGGCCCGGCTGGCCGCGATCGGCGGCTTCCGCAAGCTGGCCCCCACGGTCGGGCAGTACCTGAAGGACGAACGCACCCGGCGGATCTACTCGTTCCAGGCGATGTACGCCGGCATGTCGCCGTACGACGCGCTGGCCCTGTACGCGGTGATCGCCTACATGGACTCGGTCGCGGGCGTGTTCTTCCCGGCCGGTGGCATGGCCGCGGTGCCGGCCGCGATGGCCGCGGCGGCAGAGAAGCACGGCGTCGAGATCCGCTACGACACCGAGGTGACCAGCGTCGAGCACCACAACAGCCGGGCGGTCGCGGTGTTGACCGCGGACGGCGAGCGGGTGCCGTGCGACACCGTGGTGCTCAACCCCGACCTGCCGGTGGCCTACCGCGACCTGCTCGGGCACACCCCGCGCCGGGTTCGCCGGCTGCGGTACTCGCCGTCCTGCTACCTGATGCTGGCCGGCTCCCGGGCCCACTACCCCCAGACTGCTCACCACAACATCCATTTCGGCGCGTCCTGGCGCGGGGTGTTCGACGAGCTGCTGTCCGGCCGGCTGATGACCGATCCATCGGTGCTGGTCAGCAACCCGACGGTGTCCGACCCGAGGCTGGCCCCGGCCAACCGGCAGATCTACTACGTGCTCTTCCCGACGCCGAACCTGGATGCCGACCTCGACTGGGCGCGGATCGCCCCGGTGTACCGCGAGCACGTGCTCAGCACGCTCGAGGAGCGCGGCTACGCCGGTTTCGGTGACGCGATCGAGGTGGAGGACGTGACCACGCCGGCCGACTGGGCCGCGCGCGGGATGGAACGCGGGGCCCCGTTCGCGGCCGCGCACTCGTTCTTCCAGACCGGCCCGTTCCGGCCCGGCAACCGGTGGGGCGAGAACGTGGTGTTCACCGGATCGGGCACCCAGCCCGGGGTCGGCGTCCCGATGGTGCTGATCTCCGGCCGGCTCGCGGCCGAGCGGATCACCGGGCCGGATCCGACGTATCGCTCCCGGGCCTGGCGTTGACGGGCCCGGCGTCGACGGGTTGGTTGCCGGGCCCGAGCGGGAAAGTAGGGCAAGATGCCAAAGGTGAGTGAGCGCATCCTGGACGCCGCGGGAATCACCGATCCGCAGCTGCGGGCGGCCTACGAGACCTGCCGCAAGCTGAACGCCGAGCACGGCAAGACCTACTACCTGGCCTCGCTGCTGCTGCCGCCGGCCAAGCGGCCGCACGTCTGGGCCCTCTACGGCTTCGCCCGGTACGCCGACGAGTTCGTCGACTCGCTGACCGCGCCCGATCCGGAGGCGCTGCTCAGCTGGGGGGCGCGCTTCCTCGACGCGCTCTCCGGCGGGCCGGCGCCGACCGACCCGGTCGCGCTGGCGATGATCAACACGATCAAGCGTTGGAACATCCCGCGCCAGCACGTCGAGGCGTTCCTGGAGTCCATGCAGATGGACATCACGATCACCGGGTACCCGACCTACCGGGACCTGGAGCACTACATGTACGGCTCGGCCGCCGTGATCGGACTGCAGATGCTGCCGATCCTGGAGCCGCTGACGCCGGCCGCGGCGCCGCGGGCCCGGGCCCTGGGTGAGGCCTTCCAGATGTCGAACTTCATCCGGGACGTCGGCGAGGACCTCAAGCGCGGCCGGGTCTACCTGCCCCAGGAAGACCTGGACACCTTCGGCGTCACCCGGGAGGCGCTCGGCGTCGGCGTGGTCACCCCAATGATCCGGGAGCTGCTGGCCTTCGAGATCGAGCGCACCCGGGCTCTCTACGCCTTCGCCGAGCCGGGCATCGAGATGCTGCACCCGACCAGCCGGGACTGCATGCGCACGGCGTTCACGCTCTACGGCGAGATCCTGGACGCCGTCGAGCGGTCCGGTTACCAGGTGCTCACCCGCCGGGTCGGGGTCCCGCTGCCCCGGCGGCTCGCGGTCGCCGTCCCGGCCCTGCGCCGGGCCCGGGCCGTCCGCCGGGCCCAGGCCCGCTGGACCTCCGCCGACGAGGACGCCTCGAAGGCGTCCTAGAACCCGAAGGCGGCCCGGGACCCGGGGCTCAGAAGCCCAGGGCCTGGGCTCGTCGCCGGACCTCGGTCTTGCCCTGGCCCGAGCGCAGCGCGTCGACCGGCGGGCCCGGGTAGTCGTCGTCGGTGAACAGCCAGCGCAGCGCCTCCTCGTCGGAGTAGCCGGCGTCGTTCAGCACCACCAGGGTGCCCTGCAGATCGGGCAGCGGGGCGCCGTCCTTGATCAGCTCGGCGGGCACGCTGAGGATCTTCCGCTCGCCCCGGCGCAGCCCGATCAGGACCCGCTCCTGGAGCATCCGGCGGACCTTGCCGACCTCGATGTGGATCAGGTCGGCGACGTCGGGCAGCGGCAGCCAGACCCGGGGACCGTCGGGCCCGGCGTCCAGCACGTCCACCGGTTCGGCAGGGTTCCCGGCGGAGCTGGGCCGGGAGGGATCGTCAAAGCGTTGGTCGGACACCACTCAAGCCTGCCACGGCGAGCCGTCATCTCTCACCTCCGTAACTCTGAGTCTTACTTCTACTACTCTCTGTCGCTGCCCGAACATCAGAATCAGCGAGCCGGAAGGAGCGCGCGGCGATGCCCGATCTGCGCAACCGGCCTCCTGACCGGCCGACCCGCCCGACCTTGCTCCCGAGCGCCCGGCACCGGAAAACCGCTGGCTCCCGGACCCTCTCCCCCGCGGTCGAGGCCTTGCTGCGGCGCACCCGGCTGGTCGGCGAGCGGGTCGCCACGCCACGAGACTCGTTCCGGGCGGCCGGCCTGCCGGTGCTGATCGCCGCGGTGGTGGCCGGAGGCCCGGGCTGGACCACATACCTAGTCCGGGACGGCGACTCGCTGACCGGGATCGCCCGCCGGCACGGCACCGACGTGCGAGCCCTGGCCCTGGTCAACGGCATGACCGATGCCGACAAGATCGAGGCCGGCCGCCAGTTGTCGGTGCCGGTGCCACCGGCTGGCGACGACAGCGTGGCCCGCCGCCGGGCCGCCGCCGCCGGGCTGCACCCGGTCGACGACAGCGGCGCCCCGGCCCTGTCGTACCGGGTCCGCGAGGGCGACACGGTCGAGGCGATCGCGGCCCGCAGCGGCTCCTCGGTCCGCTCCGTGCTGGCCGCCAACGGGCTCCGGCCGGGCCGGGTCATCCGGCCGGGCCAGTTGCTGGTCCTGCCCTCCTTACGAACCTCGGCCACCACCACCAGCAAGCCCCCGAGGGGCCGGCAGCGGCCGGTGGTGCACGTGGTCCGGTCCGGCGACTTGGTCAGCGCGATCGCGGCCCGCTACGGCGTACCGACGGCAGAGGTGATCCGGGCCAACCGGCTGACCGGCCACCCGGACGTGATCCGGCCGGGGGCGAAACTGGTGCTGCCCGGAGCGGTGGCGCGGGCGGGCCGGCCGGTCGGCACCACCAGCGCCCACGTCGTCCGCCGGGGCGAGACGGTGACCGCGATCGCCCGCCGGTACGGCGTCGCCGTCGCGGCCGTGCTGGCCGTCAACCACCTGCAGAGCCGGACCGCGATCCAGCCCGGACGGCGGTTGCTGGTGCCGGTCGGCACCACCGTCGGCAGCCCGGCCGCCGCCCGCCGGGCCGGCCGCTCGGGGGCCGAGGCGCCGTCGTCCTTCCTGGGCCGGACCTATCCGGACGCCGTGACCCGGGCCGCCGCCGCGAACCGGGCCGCGCTGGCCCGCGGGCCGGTGGTGGACCGGGCCCAGATCCGCGACCAGATCCGGCGGACGGCGCACGACTACCGGGTGGACCCGGCCCTGGCCCTGGCCGTGGGCTCGATCGAGTCCGGCTTCGACCAGCGGCAGGTGTCCCCGGCCAACGCCGTCGGCGTGATGCAGGTACTGCCCTCGACCGGAACCTGGGCCGGCGAGCTGATCGGCCGCCGGCTCGACCTGCTCGACCCGGTCGACAACATCACCGCCGGGGTGGTGCTGCTGGCCACCCTGACCGCGCGACACGATGAGCAGACCGCCCTGGCCGGGTATTACCAGGGGTTGTCGTCAGTGGCCAAGCACGGCATGTTCGCCGATACCCGGCGTTATGTGGCTACCGTCCGTACTCTCAAGTTACGGTTCCGGTGACGATGCGGGATCGGTACGGGCCCCCCGGGCACCCCCGGCCTTAGACTCGCGCCGTGGACACGACTCTGCAGGACCCGCTGGTCGGCCGCGTGGTCGACGACCGGTACCTGGTCGAGTCGCGGATCGCCCGGGGCGGAATGGCGACGGTCTACCTCGCCCTCGACCGCCGGCTCGATCGTGAGATCGCACTGAAGGTGATGCACGAGCACCTGTCCGTCGACCAGGAGTTCGTCTCCCGCTTCGTGCGCGAGGCCCGGGCCGCCGCCCGGCTGTCGCACCCCAACGTGGTCCAGGTCTTCGACCAGGGCTCCGACGGCCCGGTGCTGTACCTGGCCATGGAGTACCTGCCCGGCCGCACGCTGCGCGACGTGCTGACCGAGCGCGGCGCCCTGACCCCGCGCGAGAGCGTGTCCGTGCTCGAGCCGGTGCTGGGCGCCCTCGCGGCCGCCCACCGGGCCGGGATCGTGCACCGCGACGTCAAGCCCGAGAACGTCATCCTCACCGACGACGGCCGGATCAAGGTCGCCGACTTCGGCCTGGCCCGGGCGGTGACCGCGCCGATCAGCAGCACGGCCGGCGGCGAACTGCTCGGCACGGTCGCCTACTTGGCCCCCGAGCTGGTCAGCCGCGGCATCGCCGACGCGCGGGCCGACGTCTACGCGGCCGGGATCATGCTGTTCGAACTGCTCACCGGCAAGCAGCCGTTCACCGGCAGCGACCCGTTGCAGGTGGCCTACCGGCACGTGCACGAGACCGTGCCGGCGCCGAGCACGCTGTCGCCCGAACTGCCGGTCGCCTTCGACGAGGTGGTGCTGGAGGCGACCAGCCACGACCCCGACCTGCGCCCGCCGGACGCCGGCCGGCTGCTGGCCGACCTGCACGCGGCCCAGGCCCGGGTGCCGGCCGGGCAGCTCGACGTCCGGTCCGCCGACGCGGTCACCCTGCGGATCGACGCCGTCCGCACCGAGCTTCACCAGCCGGGCGCACCCGCGGCCGCGGTCGCGCCGCAGCCGACCCGGACCCTGTCCGTGTCCCGCCGGGGCGGCCGGCCGATGGTCCCCCGGCTGCGGGTGCACGACGACGAACCGGTTCCGCCCGGTTTTCTCGGCGACCGTCGACGGCAGGGCCTGGCCGCCGTCGGCGGGGCTCTCGTCGTCGTCCTGCTGATCTGTACCGGGGTCTGGTGGTTCACCGGCGGCCCGGGGTCGTACACCCACACCCCGCCGCTGGCCGGCCGGCGGGCCTCCGACGCCGAGCGCCTGCTGTCGAGCAGTGGCCTGCACGCACAGCGAAAGAGCGCCTACAGCACCGAGGTGGCCACCGGGCAGGTCATCTCGACCGATCCCGGGGCCGGCGACCGGGTCAAGAAGAACGGCACCGTGGTGCTGGTCGTGAGCCTCGGCCAGCACCTGATCGCCGTCCCCGACGTGAGTGGACAGTCCGAGGACGCCGCCGGCACCGCGATCCGGGGCGCCGGGCTGCCGCTCGGCGTGACCAAGAAGAAGTTCAGCAGCACGGTGCCCGAGGGTCAGGTGATCTCGACCACACCCAAGAAGGGCACCAGGATCGCCGTCAACCGCAAGGTGACGCTGAACCTCAGCAAGGGCGTCGAGCCGGTGGTGCTCGACAACGTGGTCGGCCAGAACGTCCAGGACGCGACCAGCCTGCTCAAGAGCCACGGCTTCGTCGTGGCCACCCAGCCCCAGCCCTACGCCGACGGCGGCCCGGCCGCCGGCACCGTGACCGGCCAGAACCCGGTGCCGCAGGCACAGGGCCAGACCCTGCCCAAGGGCACCACGATCACCCTGGTCGTGGTCCAGCAGCCGGCGCAGGTCGACGTGCCCAACGTCGTCGGCCAGAACTTCAACCAGGCCCGGCAGCAGTTGCAGCAACTGGGCTTCCAGGTCGACCGGCAGGGCGGGGGGTTCTTCAAGAACACCGTGGTCGCGCAGAGCGTCACCGGCCCGGCCCCGGCGAACAGCCACGTCGTCCTCACCCTGGGCTGAGCGGGTAGTTCTCGACACCCCCCGAGTAGTCGTTGGAACCTACCTGCGGCTGCGGTAGACCTGCCTGTCATGACCGATCAGGGGCCGCCCTACCGCTGGCTCAGCGGTCGGGGGGGCTGGGTCCGGGTCGAGGTCGACGCCGTTCCCGGCCCGCTCTGGCTGCGGCTGTCGCGGGACGGGGACCGGTGGTTCGTCAGCGAGTTCTACCTGGACGGGCGTGGCTGCGAGCTCACCGCGGGCATGCTGCGGGCCCTGGCCGGCTTCCCCGCGGCCGTGGTCGGGGCGCTGATCGACGGCGGGGCCGACGGCCGGCGGTTCGCCGAGCAGGCCCGCGAGCCCGGACCCGACCTGTCCCTGCTGGCCAGCTACGCCCTGGCCCCGGAGTTGCGCCGTTGGGCCCCCCGTCTGGTCCGGCTCGGCCAGGCCGGCTGGGCCCTCGACTCGCTGCGGGCCCAGATCCCGGCCCAGCGACAGCGCGAGCTCTTCGGCGAGGTCGTGGACCGGGCCCCGGCCTTTCCCGATCCGGCGCTCACCACCGAGGACGACACGACGCCGTGCCCACCGCCGCCGGTGGTCGGCCGGATCGACGAGCCGTTCCTGCGGGCCGTCGCCGCCTATTACCGCTGGGCCGTCGGCAACCGCCTGCGCCCCGGCCCGGAGATCGCGCGGGCCTGCGACGTCAGCCTGCGCACGGCCCAGAACTGGGTGTACCTGGCCCGCAAGAGCGGCGTCCTGGCCCCCACCCGCCCCGGCCGAGTCGGCTGAGGGCCCTCTCCGGATCGGAACACCAGAGCCCGGCTGTAGCCGTGGTGTTGGCTATGGTGATTTCGTGTCCTTGTCCGCAGGCATCCCCGATTCGGCCGCGGTTCCGCCGGCCGCGGATCCGCAGGCCATCCGGGCCTGCCTGACCCCCACCCTGGCCTCCGAGTTCGACCGCGAGTGGGAGATCGTCCTGGAGAGGGCCAAACAGGAGAAGGACATCACGGCCATCCATTCGTTGCTGAACAAGTGGCGGCACCTGGCCTACGCCGAACTCAAGGATCTGGGGTCACACTTCCGGATGCTGGCCAAGGCAGAACAGATCGAGCGAACCGGATCGAATCCCGGCGCGGTCCCGATCGAAGACATGCGAGCTCTGATAGAGCGACGGCTGGGCCGGTAGGTGTACAGCCTGATACCCGATGGTCCCGTGATGGAACAAGTTGCGGCGCTACCCGATGAGGCGTTGCTCTCCTACGCCGAGGTGCTTTCGGTGCTGGAGGTGAAACCCTGGGCGGGACGGCCGCAGCACGAGGCGAACCAGGACGGACCCGTCCGGCGCTGGGCCTTCGGTCCGGGCGCAGCAGGCCAGGTCATCTACTTGATTGTCGAGGATCGGTCAGAAGTCCACCTTCTTCTCGTCCAGGGGCTGGGTTGAATTCACAAATCCAGCACGCATCATAGGCGGTCTAACTCATGTGCCGGCAGCCTTGACTCGGCCGCAGCCTCACACGGGAACCTTGCCATTCGCCGCCACGGCATCCAGTTCAGCTTGACGCAATCTCGCTGTGGCAATCCGAACGTTCTCGGCAGCCATTGCGATCGCTGCGCGCTCATTGGAAGATGCGGCACGAAGGTCGCGCAAGGCCCCTCGCAACTCAGTTAACAGTCGCCGCTGCTCGTTTTCCAGTTCCTTGTCTATCCGAATCACTGCTTCACGCGACAAGGGACGGGACGAGTCATAGACGAAAGCTCGTTCCCTGGCCCTTCGCCAAGCAACGACGCGGTCGGCACGCACGAAGCTTTCAGACAAAGGCACAACAGAGGCGCCGCATCCCAGGATCCCTATCTCCCGCCGTCGCCTCGGCTGCTGCCCCATTGACACCCATCGCGGCCGAGAGTCTCGATATTTTGGCCGTCGCCGAGGTGCTGTTCGCTGCTGGCTCCTTCGTGGTAGGGCTGATCCAACTGCTGGTGATGTGAGACCGCCGATCCCATGACCGAGGCCGTAGTTGCTGAAGTGGAACGATCACTCCTGGTAGGAGTAGCGCTGCTCCCGCCAGGGGTTGCCCTCGGTGTGGTAGCCGCGTTCCTCCCAGTAGCCGCGCCGCTCCGAGGTCAGGTACTCGATCATCCGCAGCCACTTCGGGCCCTTCCAGCCGTACAGGTGCGGGATGACCAAGCGCAGCGGCCAGCCGTGCTCAGCGGTCAGGGCCAGACCGTTGTGGTGGGTGGCCAGGATGGTCCGGGCCGAGACGAAGTCGTCGAGCCGCAGGTTGGCCGAGTAGCCGTACTCGGCCCAGGCCATCACGTGGGTGACGTCGTCGGCCGGGGGGACGGCGTCGGTCAGGGTGCGGGCCAGCACGCCTTCCCAGGTGTTGTCGAGGACCGACCACTTGGAGACGCAGTGCAGGTCGCCGACCACTCGGTCGCGCGGCAGGGCGGCGAACGCCTCGACGTCGAGGTGGTGCTCCTCGCCGTCCTTGGTGGCGCCGTTGACGGTCAGCCGCCACCGGTCGGGCCGGAACCGCGGCACCGGGCCGTAGTGCCGCACCGGGAAGCCGTTGGCCAGCCGCTGCCCCGGGGGCAGGACCCGGGACGAGGACGACGAGGACGGCTCCGGCACCCGATCATTCTCCCACTCACCCAGAGCCACTCACGCCACCACTGCGTGGCGGGGAGCCGACGAGCAGCGAGTCAGCGCTCGGCCAGCATCTCCGCCACCAGGAAGGACATCTCCAGGGACTGCTGGTGGTTCAGCCGGGGGTCGCACAGCGTCTCGTAGCGGGTGGCCAGGTCGGCCTCGTCGATCTGCTCCGACCCACCCAGGCACTCGGTGACGTCGTCGCCGGTCAGCTCCACGTGCAAGCCGCCCGGAACGGTACCCACGGCGGCATGCACCTCGAAGAAGCCACGGACCTCGTCGAGCACGTCGTCGAACCGGCGGGTCTTGTAGCCGGACGCCGCCTCGAAGGTGTTGCCGTGCATCGGGTCGGTGATCCACAGCGCCGGCACGCCCTCGCGCTTGGTCGTCTCGACCAGGGCCGGCAGCACCTTGCGGATGGTGCCCGCGCCCATCCGGCTGACCAGGGTCAGCCGGCCCGGCTCGCGCTCGGGGTCGAGCTTGTCGACCAGGGCCATCAACTCGTCCGGGGTGGTCTTGGGGCCGATCTTGACCCCGATCGGGTTGCGCACCCGCGACATCAGGTCGACGTGGGCGCCGTCCAGCTGGCGGGTCCGCTCGCCGATCCAGACGAAGTGCGCGGACACGTTGTAGGGCGAGCCGGTGCGCGAGTCGATCCGGGTCAGCGCCCGCTCGTAGTCGAGCAGCAGACCCTCGTGGCTGGAGTAGAAGTCGACCGTGCGCAGCGAGTCGCCGTCGCCACCGCAGGCGGCCATGAACTTCATCGCCCGGTCGATGTCGCGGGCCATCACCTCGTAGCGGGCGTTGGCCGGGCTGCTCATGAAGCCGCGGTTCCACTCGTGGATCTGGCGCAGGTCGGCGAACCCGCCCTTGGTGAAGGCCCGGATCAGGTTCAGCGTCGAACTGCTGGTGTGGTACGCCTTGAGCAGCCGCTGCGGGTCGGGCCGGCGCACGTCGGGATCGAACGCGAAGCCGTTGATCGCGTCACCGCGGTAGGCCGGCAGGGTCACGCCCTCGCGGGTCTCCAGCACGCTGCTGCGCGGCTTGCTGTACTGGCCGGCCATCCGGCCGAGCTTGACCACCGGCATGCTGGCGCCGTAGGTCAGCACGACCGCCATCTGCAGGATGGTCTTGATCTTGTTGCGGATCCGGTCGGCCGTGGCCTCGGCGAAGGTCTCGGCACAGTCACCGCCCTGGAGCAGGAAGGCCTCACCGCGGGCGGCGGCCGCGATCTGCTCGCGCAGCAGGTCGCACTCGCCCGCGAACACCAGCGGCGGCACGGTGGACAGCTCGGCCGTCACCGCGGCCAGCGCGGCCGGGTCGGGCCATTGCGGCTGCTGGGCGGCGGGCAGGTCACGCCAGACGTCCAGGCCGGCCTCGAGGGCGGCAGCGGCGGTCTCGGGGGCCGAACCGCCAGGGAAGACATCAGACGTCGCGATGGGATGCAAAGGTGCGCTCACCGGATCAGGGTATGTGACCGCTGAGGCAGTTCGCGCCTGGATATCGCCCGGCCCGGCCCGGGAACGCTCAAGGCGGGCCCGCAATGAGCCGATCCTGGGGGTCTGACGGCGCCTGAACCGCGCCCGGCGCGCGATGCCGCCGATCGAGACGTGGAGGTGGCATGGCCGGCAGGGCGGCGGACGTTCCGGACGCCAACGACCTGGTCCGGCTGTCCCTGGGCGCGCTCGACGACCCGGACGCCGAGGAGAAGGCCAGCGAGGTGGCGTCCCGGATCGAGGACGTCATGCTGGACAAGAAGGGCAAGATCATCGGCTACCTGGTGGCCGCCCCGACCTTCGCCGGTAACGTCGAACTGCCCCAGGACGACGCCGAGTGCTGGCTGCAGTGGCTCACCCCTCGCGGGCACTGCGTGCTGCCCACCGCCTTCGAGGCCCAGACCACGACGTCGTACGGCGTGCGGGTCTGGCGGCTGCGGATCACCGGGCCGACCCGGCGGGACGAGCGCCGGCAGTACTTCCGGGTGCCCTGGAAGCTGACCGTCGATCTGGAGATCCGCCGCGACCTCGACACCCTGCACGACGAACGACAGCGGCTGCTCAAGGACAGCGGGGTCTACGACGTGCTTCCGGACCTGCCCGACGCGCTCGTCGGGCAGGCCCTGAACGTCAGCGAGGGCGGCGTGCTGTGCATGTCGCAGGAGCCGGCACTGCCCACCCACCTGCCCCTGATCACCCGGTTCACCCTCGAGTCGGCCTGCTTCGTCATCCCGTCGCGGGTGGTCTGGTCGACCCTGCGCAAGGTGCCGGGCAACCTCAAGGTGGAGAGCGCACTGGCCTTCGACGACCCCACCGTGCAGGGCGACGTGCTCCGGCCGTTGCTGTTCCAGGCCCAGCTCAAGGCCCGGCGGGCCGGCCTGGAGACCCGGGGCTGAGGCGCAGGGTCGAGACACAGGGTCGAGACATAGGAGCGGGTCCCGGTCAGTCGGCGTCCAGCCCCTGCTCGATCGCGTACCGGGTGAGCTCGACCCGGTTGTGCAGCTGCAACTTGGTCAGCGTGTTCTGGACGTGGTTCTGCACCGTCCGGTGGGAGATCACCAGCCGCTCGGCGATCTGCCGGCTGGAGTGGCCCTTGGCCACCAGCCGGAGGATCTCGGTCTCCCGCTCGGTGAGCTCGGGCTGCCCCGGCGACCCGGGTGAGGACGGCGTGCCGGCCATCCGCCGGTACTCGCCCAGCACCAGCCCGGCCAGCCCGGCGGTGAACACCGCCTCGCCCGCGGCGGTCTTGCGAACGGCCTCGACGAGCTGGTCGGGCGAGGCCGACTTGACCAGATAACCGCAGGCCCCGGCCTTGACCGCGTCCAGCACGTCCTCCTGCTCGCCGCTGGAGCTGAGCACCAGCACCTGGGCCCCCAGTCCGGAGGCGATCACCTCCCGGGTGACCCCCACGCCGTCCAGCACGGGCAGATGCAGATCCAGGACGACGACGTCGGGGCGGGCCGCGGGCAGCCGGCGCAGCGCCTCGGCGCCGTCGGCCGCCGTGGCCACCACGTCGAAGCCGGCCTCGGTGAGGTCGGCGCTGACCGCGCGGACCCAGATCGGGTGGTCGTCGACCACCATCACCCGGATCACCGGGCTCTCCTCAAGCGGGCCGGGCGGGCGGTCGCGGACTCCCGGGGCCGGGGCACCCGCAACTCGATCTCGGTGCCCTCACCGGGTGCGGTGACGATGTCCACCGTCCCTCCGATCTGTTCGATCCGGCCCCGGATCGAGGAACTGACCCCGAGCCGGCCGTCGGCCTGGGCCGCCGCCAGCCGATCCGGCGCGATCCCGGGACCATCGTCGCGCACCGTGACCGTCACCTGGTCCGGCTCGTCCTCCAGGAACACCCAGGCCCGGGCCTGCGCCCCGGCGTGCCGGCGGACGTTGTCGAGCGCGGCCCGGGCCGCCGCCTCGAGGGCGGTGACCAGCTCGGCCGGCAGCAGCACGGGCTCGGCCGGGCAGGAGACGGTGATCCGGTCGGCCGCGTGCCGCGACAGGGCCGCCCGCAGGTCGGACTCGCCCGGCACGGTGCCCTCGACCGGCCCGTGGGTGATCAAGGACCGCAGGCGCACCTCCTGCTCACCGGCCAGCCGGGCCAGCTCGGCCGCGGCCCCGCCGCGTTCCACGCCGTCGCGGTGCACGAAGCCGAGCACCTGCAGCACCGAGTCGTGGATGTCGCGGGCCAGCCGCTCGCGCTCCACGGTGGCCGCCCGCTGAGCCGCGGCCGCGGCCATCTCGGCCCGGCCGGCCCGGATCACCTGGGTGGCGTAGCCGACGATCACCCCGACCAGGACGAGCAGCACGATGTTGTTCGCGGTGTTGCCGGCCGACAGGCTGGAGAACCGGCCGACCTCGACCAGGTCGGCCGCGGCCACCACGACCGCGGCCACCGCGCCGCCGCGCCAGCCCCGCCACAGGGCCCAGCTCAGAACGGCCGCGGCGGGCCAGATCGAGGGCAGCGTGGCGGCGCCCTGGGCGATCCGGGCGGGCTCGTCCAGCAGCCGGGTCACGATAACGGACGCCGCGGCCAGGGCCAGGTCGGCCAGCATCACCGGGGCCTGCCGGTGCCAGTCGGGCCAGAGGGTCAGGATCGCCGTCCAGCCGGCCAGAACCGCGAGCACGCCCCAGGCGGGCCAGGGCCGGCGGTACTCGTCCTGAGCGGCGGCGTAGAGGGCCACCGCGTAGACCAGGGCCGCCACCCGGAACCCGGCGACGACCAGCCAGAGGCGGGTGTCGTCGTCACCGGCCCGGGATCGGGGGGTGGGCACGGCCGGGCGGTTCAGGCGGCGTCGTCCGGGGCGGTCCGGACCACCTGGGCGGCGGCGGTCACGCCCGGGATCACCGGCGTCTCGGCGTGGCCGTCGGGAACGTCCCAGGTGCCGCCCGCCTTCTTGGCCGCGGAGATCCGCTCCTTCATGGTGGCGGCGTAGATGTCCACATACTCCTGGCCGGAGAGGACCATCAGCTCGTACATGATCTCGTCGGTGACCGAGCGCAGCACGAACCGGTCGGTCGACATGCCTTCGTAACGGGAGAAGTCGAGGGGTTTGCCGATCACCACGCCGACCTTGCCGATCCGCGGCAGCAGGGTGCCGGGGGGCTGGATCTTGTGGGTGTCGATCATGGCCACTGGGATCACCGGGACGCCGGACTCCAGCGCCATCCGGGCCACCCCGGTCTTGCCCCGGTACAACCGGCCGTCGGGCGAGCGGGTGCCCTCGGGGTAGATGCCGAGCAGGTCGCCGCGCTTGAGCACCTTCATCCCGGTCTTCAGCGCGGCCTCGGAGGCCCGGCCACCGCCGCGCTCGATCGGGATCTGGCCCGCGCCCCGGAAGAAGGCGGCGGTCAGCCAGCCCTTCAGGCCGGGGCCGTTGAAGTAGTCGGCCTTGGCCAGGAAGGTGATCTTGCGGGACACCCTGAGCGGAAGGAAGAAGTGGTCCGAGAACGACAGATGGTTGCTGGCGAAGATCGCGGCGCCCTCCTCCGGGATGTTCTCCAGCCCCGTGGCCCACGGCCGGTACAGCACCCGCAGTGCGGGCCCGAGCAGAACGCGCCTCAGTAGCCAGTAGAGCATCCGCGCCTCCTCAACCCGTCGATGTCGAACCTCAGCCGAACTCTAGAGAGTCCTCAACCGGACGCCGGGTCGCCCCAGAGGTCCATTGTCGCGCCATTGTCGAGCCCGAGACCATCGTGATGCCAACCGGGCATCGGTTGCCGCCCCCCTCGGGTTCATTGTCCGGCCCGGATCGGCCCAGGGGTATCCCCCAGCCCGGACCACCCTCGAACCGCCCTTGAACCGTCTCTGGAACCGGCTCGGCCCGCCGCGAAGATCGCCCGGGGGCAGCCCCAGGAGCACCACCGCCGGGGCTGGTTGAGCACGATCGGGCCCACTACTCGACCCTTGGTGCGCAACATGTCACGATGGCGACCTGGTCCTGCGCACTCTCTCCTGAGGACGCGGTTGCAGTCACATCACCAGAGAGCGACGAACGACGAGGAGTCGCCGTGTCCGTGCGTCCGGGAGCCGAACCCTACGCCCACGACGGTAACGACGTCGGTGTCCTTCTCTGCCACGGTTTCACCGGTAACCCCTCGAGTCTGCGGCCGTGGGCCGAGACGCTTGCCGCTGCTGGTCACACGGTTCGGGTGCCCCGATTGCCCGGCCACGGGACGACCTGGCAGGAGATGGGCCGAACCACCTGGGCCGACTGGTACGGCGAGGTCGACACCGCGTTCCGGGCGCTGCGTGAACGGTCACGGGTAGTCATCGTGGCCGGTCTGTCGATGGGCGGGGCGCTGGCCCTGCGACTGGCCGAGCAGCACGGTTCGGCCGACGGCGGCGGGGTGGACGGGCTGGTGCTGGTCAATCCGGCGGTCAAGATGGACGACTGGCGGCTGGCCCTGGTGCCGGTGGTCCGCTGGATCGTTCCATCGTTCCCGCCGGTGGCCAGCGACATCAAGAAGCCGGGTGGGGTCGAGGACGCCTACGGGAAGATTCCGCCCCATGCCGTGCATTCCATGCTGCAGGGGTATCGAACCGTCGTTACCGACCTGCCGGCCGTGAGTCAGCCGGTTCTGCTGTTCCGTTCGCCGGAGGACCATGTGGTGCCAGCCGCCAGTAGCGCGCTGATTCTCGACCGGATCGCCTCGACCGAGGCCGAGGAAGTGCTGTTGCCCGACAGTTACCACGTGGCCACGCTCGACAACGACGCGCCGATGATCTTCGAGCGGACCCTGGCCTTCGTCGAACGGATCGCCGCCAAGTCCGTGTCCGGGTCGCAGGACGGTCGACCGTGAGCACCGGCGACGCGGAACACGACGGCAGCCCCGACGCCGAGAACCCGTCCACGCCCGAACCGGAGCCCCTGGACGTCGACAGCGCGTTCGCGGCGATCATCGCCGGCTGGGCCGATGCCCCGACCACCGGCAGCTGGCCCGCCGAGGAAGACCTGACCAGCGGCCGGCACCGCCGGGTGGACGACCCTGACGACGACGCCCCGAACGAACGGTCCACCGGCCGCGACGACCCCGGACTCTCGCTGACCTCGCCCGGTGGCCCGCTGATCCCTTCGCTCAACCTGCCCGGCGACGTCGACGACACCCCGGTCGTGGACGACTCCGACCGTTTCGTGCCGCCCGAGCCGCCCCCGATCCCCCGCGGCGATCTGATCAGCCGCCTGGCCTGGGCCGGCCTGATCGTCGGCCCCGCGTTCCTGGTCACCAGCGCCTTCCTCTGGACGAACGCACCGGAACTGCTGGTGATGGGAGCCATCGGAGCCTTCGTCGGCGGCTTCGTCACCTTGGTCGCCCGGATGCCCAAGCACCGCGACGACGACGGCGACGACGGCGCAGTCGTCTGACTGACGGCATCACCCGGCGGTACCCAGCGCCCTCACAGGCGAGACCAGAGGCCGACGAAGCAGTCGAGGACGGGCCTCAGAACGACAGCAGGGCCAGAACGGGCAGGTGGTCACTGGCCAGCTCGGCGTCCCGGCGGTCGGGTGCCCACTGACCGTACTCAAGGGTGCTCACGCCGGCGCCGGTCAGCACGGCGTCGATCCGCCGCCGGGGGCGGGCGGCGGGAAAGGTGACGGGCGCGCCCGGCGCCGGGTCGGTGACGACCGCCGAGAACGCCTGCCAGGCCGGGCCGCCCGGCGGCTCGTTGAGGTCCCCGGCCACCGCCACCGGTCCGGTCACCGGTCCGGACCGGACCGACAGCCGCTCGAGGAGCTGACGGGTGTGGTCGAGTCGTTCTTCGGCCTCGGTCCCCAGGTGGATGCCGGCCACCCGCAGGAACGGGCCTGCGGACGCCCCGGGCCGGCCGACGCTGACCAGCGTGGCCCCCCGCCGCTGAGAGTTGCCGCGGGTCAACGGAAACCGGAAAACCTCCGGATCACGGACCACTACCCGGGGCGAGCTCAGGATCGCTGTCCCGCCTCCGGACCAGCCGCCGGCGACGTGGATCAGGCCGGTCGAGCGAGCCAGGGAGGCCAGGCTCCAGGCTGCCCACGGCACCCGGGGCGACTCCTGCAGGCAGACGACGTCCGGCGACGCCGCCCGCAGCACCCGGCGCACCGCCAGCGGATCACCGAACAGGTGCCGGACGTTCCAGCTGAGCAGGCGCAGGGGCAGGGCCGGCTCGCTCACCCGGCGGACTCCTCCCGAGCCAGGTCGGCCGCCCCGACCAGCCCGGCCTCGGGTCCGAGAGCCGCCTTGACGATCTGCGGCACGGGCCGGAACCCGCGGCCGGTCAGGGTCCGCCGGAACGACTCCCGGGCCGGAGCCAGCAGCAGCTCACCGGCGTCCGACACCCCGCCACCGATCACGAACATGCCCGGGTCGAGCGCCGCCGCCAGGTTGGCCAGCCCGACCCCGAGCCAGCGGCCGACCTCCTCGAACAGTTCGATCGCGGCGGCGTCGCCGTCCCGCGCGGCCTCGGTGATCAGGGGCCCGACCAGCGCCGAGGCGTCGCCCTTGACCCGTTCCATCAAGGGCATGGTGACCGGCGAGCCGGACGCCGCCAGCTCGCGGGCCTCCCGGCCGAGCACGTTGCCGGAGGCGTACTGCTCCAGGCAGCCGCGATTGCCGCACTCGCAGCGCCGCCCGTCCGGCACGACCACCATGTGACCGAACTCGCCCGCCATCCCCCAGCGACCGCGCTGGACCACGCCGTCGATCACGATCCCGCCGCCGATCCCGGTGCCGAGAGTCACGCAGACCAGCCGGGGCTCGCGCCGTCCGGCGCCGAACTTCCACTCCGCCCAGGCGGCGGCGTTGGCGTCGTTCTCCACCACCACCGGCAGCCCGACGGCCGCGGCCACGGCCGCCTTCAGCGGTTCGTTGCGCCAGGCCAGGTGGGGCGCGAACAGCACGACGGCCCGGTCGGCGTCCACGAAGCCGGCCGCCCCGATGCCCACGCCGGAGATCTCCCGCCCGTCGCCCAGTTCGTGGACCACCTCGGCGATGGTGCGTTCGACCGCCCGGGGATCGCGGGACGGCGTCAGCCGCCGGGCGCGGGCGAGGACGGAGCCCTGCTCGTCGACCAGGCCGGCCAGCACCTTGGTGCCGCCGATGTCGACGCCGATGGCCAGCCGGCCGACCGGCTCGGCAGTGAGCACCTCTGGACCGGTCATCGTCGTCGAGCCAGATCAGCCGCCCCGATGATGCCGGCGTCATTGCCCAGCTGAGCCTTGCGGATCTCCAGGTGGGGCCGGTTGTCACCGCCGCTCAGGTGGGTGGTGAACGCCGCCCGGGCCGGCTCCAGCAGCAGATCGCCGGCGTCGGCGACGCCGCCACCGATGACTACCACGGCCGGGTCCATTACGTTGGCCACCGAGGCGATGCCCTCGCCGAGCCAGCGGCCCAGCTCGGCGAACAGCCCGACCGCGCCGGGGTCACCGGCCAGCGCCGCCTCCGACACCATGTCGCCGCGCAGCCCGGCCGCGTCGCCGCCGGCCAGCACCAGCAGCGCCTTGGCCGCCTGCGGATCCTCGATCGCCAGGGCCCGGGCCGCGCGCAGCAGGGCCCGGCCCGAGGCGTACTGCTCCCAGCAGCCGAACTGCCCGCAGCCACAGGGCCGGCCGTTCGGCACCACCCGGATGTGCCCCAGCTCGGCCGCGATCCCGAAGGACCCGCGGATCAGGTTGCCGTCCAGCACGATCCCGCCGCCGATCCCGGTACCGACCGTGATCAGGACGACGTCGGAGACCCCGGCGCCGGCACCGAACCGGAACTCGGCCCAGGCGGCCGCGTTGGCGTCGTTCTCGACCACCACCGGCAGACCGACCCGGTCACTGACGGCCGCCGCCAGCGGGTGCTCCCGCCAGGCGATGTTCGGGGCGAACCGGACCGTGGTGCGGTTCTGGTCGACGAACCCGGCCGCCGCGACCCCGACCGCCGTCTGCGCCGCGCTCTGGCCGGACTGCTGCCGGAGGGTGGTCACCACCTCCGCGATCCGGGCGTCGATCTCTTCGACGGTAGGCGGCGTGGGCACCCTCAGACGCTCGAGGATGTGCCCCTCGGCGTCGACCACGCCGGCGGCGATCTTCGTTCCGCCGACGTCGACCCCGATCGTGTTTTCCAACGGTCCGTTCCTCTGCTCAAGTGGTGGCGACTCAAGGGCTTGGTGGTGCTCAAGTATTGGGTGCTGCGGGGTTCAGCCGGTGATCATCGGTGCAGGTGGAGCCGACGTCGCCGGCGGGCTAGTCCGTGACGTCGATCCGCACGGTACTGGTCGGAGGGCCGGAAGCGCTCTCCGGTCCGGGGGCCGACTGCTCCGAAGGAGTGCCGGCACCGGCCGGCGGGGCCGGATCCGCGCCGGGTCCGGGCTCCGGGTCGAGGTCGAGGTCGAGCGACCGGAGCGTGGCCGCCAGCCCGGCGGCCAGCTCGGAGACCTTGTCCAGCACCTCCGGCCCGGTCCGGCGGAGCACCGCCAGTCCCTCGCCCTGGATCGCCTGGAACAGCCGGCGGGCGTCGTCGGCCCAGGGGCCGGACCACGGCGGCGGGCCGGTTTCAGCCGCGGGCCCGGTTTCAGCCGCGGGCCCGGGCTCAGGCGCGGAACCGGGGTCCGGTTCGGGCTCGGGGTTCACAGGGACCGCCACTGGGCCGGATCGGGGGCGAAGTGGACTCGCAGGACGCCGTCCCGCAGCGTCGCGCCGTCCACCCGGCACCGGCGCAACGCGCTCGGCAGGGCCAGCACCCGCCGGCGGCCGGCGACGGTGATCACCAGGTCGTCACCGCGCCGTCCCAGATCGAGATCGGCCCGGGCGGCCAGCGGCAGGGCCAGGCCGAGGTCGAATCCGTCACCGGCCCGTTCGACCCGGAACGGCAGGGCCGCCACCGGCTCGGCCAGCAGGGCGGCGGCGGCCTCGGGAACGGCCGGACCGTACAGCGACTCGGCCAGGGCCAACAACGCCGTGACGCCCACCGGTTCGCCGACGGCGAACCCGGCGGCCCGCACCGCGACCGGGGCGAACGAGGTCTCGGCCTCGGCCAGCACGCCGGCCTGGGCCTGCGCCCACTGCCGGCGCCACTCGTCACCGGTCCCGGTGGGGAACACCCGGTTGGCGATCACCAGGTCGACCGGAAAGCCGTGCAGGGCCAGGGCGGTCCAGGTTCGCCGGGTCTCGGCCAGGACCACCGACTCGGCCGTCATCACCAGCCGGATCGAGGTGGACGGCGAGCGCAGCACCTGCGCCGCAGCGGTCAGTTCGGCGGCGAACTTCTCGGCCGCCTCGACCAGACCGTCCCCGGGCGGCAGCGCGCCCGGCCGGCCCGGGCGCCGCACGACGCTGACGATCCGCGCGATCCGGCGCTCCATCGGCAGCAGCCGCTCCAGGTACCGGTTGAGCACCTCGGGCGCGGCCAGCAGGCGCAGGGTCTCGGTCGAGGGGGCACAGTCGACCACAACCAGGTCCCACGGCCCGTGCTCGACCTGGTCGCGCACCTCCAACAGGGAGAACACCTCGTCGGCGCCGGGCAGCTCGGTCAGTTCCTCGGCGGTCAGCGGATCGACCCCGAGGTCGGCCAGGGCGGTGACCAGGTACTCCTGGATCTCCCGCCAGGACCGCTCACTGCGGGCCCGTGGATCCACCTGTTGGCCGAACAGCCCGGCGACCACCTCGGTCGGCGCCGCGCCGAGCGGAACCCCCAGGGTGTCGGCCAGCGAGTGCGCCGGATCGGCCGAGATCACCAGCGTCTTCACCCCGCACCGGGCGGCGTGCAGCGCCGTGGCCGCGGCCGTCGTCGTCTTGCCGACTCCACCCTTGCCGGTGAAGAGGACGACCCGCATCAGGACTCGACGTGCTTCTTGAGTTCGTTCAGCGCGGTGTCGATGATCGCCTTCTCGGCCTTGCGACGGAGCATGCCCAGCATCGGGATCCGCAGGTCGACGGCAAGGGAGTACTTGACCGTGGTGCCGGCGCCGGTGGCGGTCAGCTCGTAGGAGCCGTCCATGGCCTTGAGCACGGTCGACTCGACCAGCCCCCAGGACAGGACGCCGGTGCCGTCGTCCTTGAGGTCCCAGACGTAGTCGAGGGTGTAGGTGTCACGGATCGCGCCGGCGTCGAGGACGAACTTGACCCGGGAGCCGCGGCCGTCGGCCAGGCGGTCCAGCACGGTCACCTGTTTCACCGCGCCGGTCCACTCCGGGTACTGCTCGAAGTCGGCGATCACGGTGAGGACGGCGTCGGGCGCGGCGTCGATGACGATACTCGACTCGGTGCGGTCGGCCATGTACGCGCCTCTCTCTGGCGAACGGCGGCGAGCCCGAGCCGCCGAGGGCGCGACGGGTGGGCTCAGCCGGAACGTTACCGTCAACCGCGCTCCGGGGGCGTCACCGGTGGGGCCGGGCGCAGGGCGAACTCAGACCACGAGGCCGACCACGGTCAGCCCGAGAATGATGACCACCAGCAGGCCGACCCCCACTCCGGCGGCTAGCACCAGGGCCGCTGCCCGCGGGCTCAGGCCGCTGAAGCGCTGCCGCAGCAGGCCCACCCCGGACTCCCGCTCACGCCGGGCCTCCATGGCCGCGAGCTCGGCGATCATCTGGTCGGCCGCGGCGGAGACCTCGGGGCCGGGGTCGGGGCGCAGCCCGCCCGGGGCGACGTCGTCTTCGTCGTCCTTCCCGAGCCCGTCGGGCCCGAGGTCGTCCTGCTCGACGGGATCGTCGGCGGGGGTCGTGTCGTTGTCGGGGGCGGGGTCGGCCGTGACCGGGGGCGCCCACTGGGCGGGAACCGACTCGGTCGCCACCGGGGTGTGGCAGAGCGAGCACCAGGCGTCGTCCGGGCGCAGGCGAGACCCGCAGGAGACGCACCGGCCGTCGGTCGACACCGCGTGCCGCGGCCCGGAAGTGGGCGAACTGCTCATCATCGAACCCTCGTCACCGACGGAGCCGTACTTGAGCGCACAACCGCGGCCCGCGCGGGGTCAGCGGCAGGGGCGGGCGGCGGTACCCGGTGGCCGGCCGGCCTCGAGTTCGTCCTTGAGCCGCGTCACCGTGCGCTTCCAGGCCAGCGTCCGGTCCCGGATCACCTTTTCCGGACGCCGGGCCGCGCGTTCCGGCAGCCGCAACCGGAGGAACAGGTGGATCAGCGTGCCGTCCTGCCACGGCTCCAGGTAGATCTCGGCGGTTCCGGCGACCGCACCGGTCAGCACCCACTGGCGGCCCTTCAGCCCGCGGTCGCGGGTCAGCTGGAGCTGCAGGTCGGGCCACCACTGGCCCGGGCGGGACGGATCAGCCACCAGTTCGGCGACCACGGCCCGGTCGACGGCCACGAAGGTCTCGTCGCCGATCTCCAGCTGGACGGTGGCCCGGGTCTCGGGCTCCGGCACCGGGGGTTCGGGGCGCATCCGGGCAAGCATGCCCGATCCGGCGCCGGTCGCCGGGTGAGGTGTGTCCCTTCCCGGTCGTACCGGGACGGCGGATCGCGGCATAGGCTCCGGGGGTGCGAGAGATCAGCGTCCCGGTCAGCTACCGGCTGGACCCCAGCGAGAACCTCACCGATGTCGTCGTGACCAACGCGACCGAGCGGGCGGAGGCCGCCGTCCTGAGCCGGCCCGGTCCGGACGGCTGGTCCGACGTCACCTCCCGGCAGTTCCTGGCCGAGGTGACCGCCGTGGCCAAGGGCCTGATCGCCGCCGGGGTGCAGGTCGGCGACCGGGTCGGGCTGCTGTCCAAGACCCGCTACGAGTGGACCCTGTTCGACTTCGCGATCTGGTTCGCCGGTGCGGTCACGGTGCCGATCTACGAGACGTCGTCCAGTGAGCAGATCCGGTGGATCGTCTCGGACTCGGCCGCGGTCGCGGTGGTCGTCGAGACCGCCGCGCACCAGGCCGCCCTCGAGGGCCTCCGCGTCGACCTGCCGCAACTGCGCGACCTGCTGGTGATCGAGGGCGGCGCGATCGACGCGCTGACCGCCGCCGGGGCCGAGGTCGAGGACGCCGAGATCGAGCGCCGCCGGCACACGCTGACCGCCGACTCGGTGGCCACGATCATCTACACCTCGGGGACGACGGGCCGGCCCAAGGGCTGCGAGCTGACCCACGGCAACTTCCTCGGCCTGGCCCGGGGCGCGACCTCGATCTTCGCCGACCTGGTCAACGACACCGGCAGCACGCTGCTGTTCCTGCCGCTGGCTCACGTCTTCGCCCGCTACATCCAGGTGCTCTCGCTGGTCGCGGGGTCGAAGCTCGGGCACAGCCCGTCGGTCACCAACCTGCTCGAGGACCTGGCCACGTTCAAGCCGACCTACCTGCTCGCCGTCCCCCGGGTGTTCGAGAAGATCTACAACGGCGCCGAGGCCAAGGCCCAGGCGGCCGGCCGGGGCGCGATCTTCACCCGGGCCGCCGACACGGCCATCGCGTACAGCAAGGCCCTGGACGACGGCGGCCCGGGCCTGGCCCTGCGGCTGCGGCACGCCCTGTTCGACCGGCTGGTCTACAGCAAGCTGCGGGCCGCGACCGGCGGTCGGGTGCACGGCTCGGTGTCCGGCGGGGCACCGCTGGGCACCCGGCTCGGGCACTTCTTCCGCGGCATCGGCCTGCCGGTGCTGGAGGGCTGGGGCCTGACCGAGACCACCGCCCCGGCCACCGTCAACGTGCTGACCAGGAACAAGATCGGCACGGTGGGCCGGCCTCTGCCCGGGATCTCGATCCGGCTCGGCGCCGACGACGAGCTCCAGGTGAAGGGAGCCGGCGTGCTCTGCGGCTACTTCAACAATCCGGAGGCGACCGAGGCCGCGCTGCAGGACGGCTGGTTCAGCACCGGCGACCTGGGCGCGATCGACGAGGACGGCTACGTCTCGATCACCGGCCGGAAGAAGGAGATCCTGATCACCGCGGGCGGCAAGAACGTCGTCCCGGCGGTGCTGGAGGATCACCTGCGGGCCCACCCGCTGATCTCGCAGTGCATCGTGGTCGGCGACGCGCGGCCGTTCATCGCCTGCCTGATCACGCTGGACGCCGAGATGCTGCCGACCTGGCTGAGCAACCACGGCAAACCCGCGCTCGACGTGCACGCCGCGGCCACCGACCCGGAGGTGCTGGCCGAGCTGCAGAAGGCCGTCGACAACGCCAACACCTTCGTCAGCAAGGCCGAGTCGATCCGCAAGTTCTCGGTGCTGGAGACCGACTTCACCGAGCAGTCCGGGCACCTGACCCCGAAGCTGAGCCTGAAGCGAGCCGTGGTGATGAAGGACTTCGCCGATTCGGTCGAGTCCCTCTATCACTGAGGTTTCGGCTACCACTGAAACTCCGGTTACCACTGAGGTTGGGACCCTGAGGTTCCAGTACTGACCTGCCGGTTCGCCTGATCGCGGCCGGTCGGGGCGGGCACACTGGGCCGGTGGCCCAGTCCCCTGTCTTCTCCGCCGGTCCGCTCTCGATGCCGGTCGCGGGCCGGGACGCCGTCCTGGTTCAGGAGCTGCGGGTGCGGTTCGACGCGGTGGACGCCGTCGCCGGGGTCGATCTGGCCGTACCGGCGGGCGGGGCCCTGGCCCTGATCGGGCGCAACGGAGCCGGCAAGTCGACCACGCTGCGGGTTTTGGCCGGGGTCCTGCCGCCGACCGGCGGCCGGGTCAGGGTGGCCGGGATCGACGTGCGGCACGACCCGATCGCGGTCAAGCGGGCCACCGGATACTGCCCGGACGTCGGTGGCCTGGTGCCGCGGGCGACGCCCTGGGAGCATCTGCAACTGTCGGCCCGGCTGCGCGGTCTGACCGACTGGCAGCCCCGGGCCCGGGACCTGCTCGAGCGGTTCGACCTGGCCCCGGCGGCGCACCGGGTGACGGCCGGGTTCTCGCACGGCATGGGCCGCCGGCTGTCGGTGGTGCTGGCCGCCCTGCACGCCCCGGCCGTGCTGCTGCTGGACGAGCCGTTCGACGGCGTCGACCCGCTCGGGGTGGATGCCACCGTGGACCTGATCGCCGAACTGCGGGCCGGCGGCAGCGCCGTCCTGGTCTCGACCCACCTGCTGGAGCTGGCCGTGCGGGTCTGCGACGACGCCGTGGTCCTGCGGGCCGGCCGGGTGGTCGCCACCGCGCCCGTCCAGGAACTCACCGGGGCCGGCGGAACCGAGCGGTACCGGCAGCTGCTCGGGTGAGCGCCGGCGCGATGGCGCAGGTCGGGGCCCTGGTCCGGATGCGGGCGAGCGCCGTGCGGGGGCCGGCCCGATACCGGGCCGCGATCGGATTGGCCCTGCTGCCGGCCCTCGCGGTGGCCGCCGCGGTCGGCGGGACGCTGCTGCCGGCGGGCGGGGCCGAGAACGCTCAGTTGCTGATGCCGACGGCCTGGCTCGGCTTCACCGCCTCGGCCGTGGTCGCGGCCGGTACCAGCGGTTCACGCACCCTGCTGCCCCGGGCCCAGACCGTGGCCTTCCCCCTGACCGCGCACACCGAGCACCTCGCGGCCCTGCTGCTGGCCCCGCTGAACGTCGCCTGGGTGACCCAGTCGCTGGCCCTGATCACGCTGAGCACCTGGGCCTTCGGCATCGGCCCGGCCCCCGTGCTGGTTCTGACCCTGGCCTGGATCGCCACCAGCACCGTGCTCGCCCAGGCGGTGAGCTGGCTGGTCGAGCTGCTGCGGACGACGCGAGCCGGGCCGTGGGCGCTGCGAGCGGTCGGCCTGATCGCCGTCGCCACAGCGGCCGGCCTGGCCCTGGACGGGCGCATCGGGAGCCTGCTCGACCACGCGCCGACGGTGCGGTTCGTGGCCGCGGTGGCCGCCACCGACGACGGCCGGCTCCGGCCCGGGCTGATCGCGCTGGCCGAGCTGGCCGCAGTGGGCGGTCTGAGTTATCTGGCCGGATGGTGGCTCAGCGTCCGCCGGCAACGCCGGCCCTCGCGCGACCAGATCCGGGTCGAGGCGCGCGACTACCCGGCCCGCCCCGATCCGGGTGGCGACCTGACGGCGGCGCTGCGCATCGACCGGGCCGGGGTCTGGCGGTCGGCTCCGCTGCGCCGCGGTCTGGCCACCCTGATCGCCGTTCCGGCGCTGGCCGCGGCCGGAGCCGGGCTGGACGGGTCGCTGGCCCCGATCCTGCCCGGCCTGGTCGCCTCCGGGGCCGGCCTGCTGTTCGGGGTCAACGCGCTGAGCCTGGACGGATCGGGGGCGATCTGGCGGGAGAGCCTGCCCGGTCCGGCTCGAACCCTGCTGCTGGCCCGGCTTCTCGTGATCACCGAGGTCTGTCTGGTCGCAGCGCTGCTGGCCGCCCTGATCGGGGCGGTGCGAGCGCCCGGCGCCCCGCCGCCGGCGGCTCTGGCCAGCGTGCTCGGGGCGGTGATCGCGACCACGGCCCAGGTGGTCGGGCACTGCGCGGTCTGGTCGGTGACCCGGCCCTACGCCGCGAGCCTGCGCGACGCCCGGGACCAGCCGGCCCCGCCCGCGGCGATGGCCGGGTACTCGGCCCGGCTGGCGATCGGGACGACGCTGACCGGCCTGCTGTTCTCGTTCTGCGCCCGGTTCGGGCTGGAGCTGGTGGCCGTGACCGCCACCGTGGCCATCACCGCGGTCGCCCTGCGCCGAGTGGTCGGGGTGCTCGAGCGCTGGGACGACGCGGCCGGGCGCAGTCGGGTGATCAGCACCGTCGCCGGGTGATCCGTTCGACCTCGGCCGCGGCGACCGGCTGGGGCAATCGGCCCGGTTACGAGGACTCTCACGTAACGGCACACATTCACCCCGTGGTGGTGCAGACTGTGCGAGTTCGCGCTGCTGCACAGAGTGATGTTTGGTGAGATAGAGGAGGAAAAGGTGCAAACCCTGCCCTCGTGCTCCTGGTCGCACCCGCCGGCCGGCGAGCGGACCTCCGACTCCGGCGCGGTCGCGGTCGAGTTCGCCCTCCTGCTGCCGATCCTGATGCTTTTCCTGTTCGGGATCATCCAGTACGGCTACGGGCTGTTCCAGCTCCAGACGTTCAACTCCACGGTCAGCGACTCGGCCCGGTCCCTGTCCACCGGCATCACGAACTGCACCGCGTTCAACGGAACCCTCGACAGCATCGCCGGCGGTAACGGCCTGGATCCGACCGCACTCAGCGACATCCACGTGGAGTGGGTCAACTCCGACGGAAGCCCCCTGCCGCAGCGCCTCGGCTACGCGAAACTCACGGTCAGCTACGCGCCGTTCAAGATCGGCGTTCCGTTCATCCCGTTCCCGGACGAGTTCACTCGGACCCGGCTGGTGGCCATCCAGGACATCGGTAACTCGTCGCTGACCGGGTGCCTGCTGCCGTGATCGCGAGCCGCCTGTTGCGCGCGCGTCGGGCGGGGCACCGCCCGGCCGACGACGGCGTGATCGCCATCATCGTGGCCCTCTCACTGTCGACGTTCCTGCTCGGCTTCGCCGCGCTCGCCGTCGACCTCGGCTCGGCCTACACCCGCAAGGCCGAACTGCAGTCGATCGCCGACCAGCTGGCCGTGTCCGGCGCGGCCGGCCTGCCGGACATCACCCACCCGGGCGGCGCGATCGACCTGATGACCCAGACCCTGACCAAGCTCTGCGACGAGGACAAGACACCGGGGCTCTGCCCGGCCGCCGGTACGCCCAACCTGAACTGGGCCACCGACCACGATCCGGCCAACGGCGAGATCAGCTTCATCACCGACCCGGACGGTGACGCCAAGTTCAACTTGGCCAACACGGTGCAGAACCTGGCGACCCCGAGCTCGGCCCTGGAGGTCGTCCTTCCCCCCTCGACCGTGCAGTTCGGGCTGGCCGGAGCGTTCGGATTCAGCACAGCGACGCTGCACCAGCGAGCCGCCGCCCGCGTCGGCACCCCGCTCGGCCTCGGCATACTGCCGTTCGCCCTGACCGATCAGGACCTCGCCGCCGGACAGTTCTGCGTCAACGCCAAACCGAACCGGAAGTACCCGACCAAGCTGGGCGGCATCTCGCTGACCCAGGGCGTCGTCCCCGGCGGGGTGCCGGCCAATCGGGAGTTCCCGATCGACATGAGCCTGCACATCGACGACGGCGCGAACCAACTGATGGACGTGGCGTTCTCCATGGAGAACAGCCCGGCCGACCTGATTGCCACTCGCAATGGCCTGACCTGGCACGTCACGCTGCCGGCCGGCGCACCCGGCTCACACATCCCGATCTGGGCCACCGGCACTGAGGTGATCGACGGGCACCCCTACCCGTTCGTCACCAACCTCAGCCTGATCAACTACGCCGGCGTGCTCGCCCCCAGCGACGACCTCTGCCAGCAACCGCTGGCCACCACCCGAGGCTTCGTCAAGCTGGCCCGCGCCGGTGCCGGCGCCGGAGACCTGGACACCCTTTCCGCGAACATCCGCAGCGGACCGAAGGTGAACCTCTATCCCAGCAACGGCCTGATGGGCACGATCGGCCCGCTCCTGAACTGCGTCTCCGAAGTGTTCAACCCGGCCAGCACCTGCCTGGCCTCGGTGGTGGGCACACCGTTCAGCGCCGACTTGACCGACGGCTTGCTGCAGTCCGGTGGTGGCGATTCCGGCCGGTTGATCGGCAACTGCGGCCAGGGCACGATCACCGCCCACGCTGTCTCCGGGATCGATGCCAGCACCCTGTTCGACTCGACCCACGGACTGCTCGACATCAACGGGCACGGATCGAGCGCCCTGCTCCTGAAGCGGCTGTCGGCCACGCCCGGGTTCAGCCCGGTGGCGGGTCCGGGTGACCGCGGCTGGATCACGTCCAAGGTGCTGCACTGCCCCCGCCTGGCGGTGATGCCGGTGATCGGGGCCGACCCGTTGCCCGGCTTCACCGGGAACGCCATCACCAGCTTCCGGTACGTCTGGATCGACGACACCACCAGCCCGAACCGAGGCCTGAACGGCACCCAGTCCCCTGTCACCTCATTCCGCGGTTATGCGATCGATCCCGGCTTCCTTCCCACCGAGGTGGCGGGTTCCCCGCTCGTCGGGCCATTTCTGGGAACCGATATGCCCAAAGAAGCACTGCTTATTTCCGATTTGGGCGGGTCATGAACGGGAGCAAAACCAATCCAATACTCAACAAGGTTGCCCATAAGCGCGGCCAATGCGTCAGAATGCGAGCCGAGCGGGCCCGTCCTCAGGAGATCGGATCGTGGACGACCAAGAATTCGTCGAGCGTCCCCACTACGTCAGACCGGGCCAGAATCGCCCGTACCCGCGGCACGGCTTGAGATAGGACTGGGATGGGACGACGAACTCTTCTGCTGATCACCTCGATCCTGATCGCGGCGGTCGGCACGGCTCTGATCGGCCTGTACGTGCGAGGCGCCAACGACCGCGCCATCGGTGACAACACTGTGCAGAAGGTGCTGGTGGCGAGCCACCAGATCGCGGCCGGAGCCACGGTCGGTGCCGGTGACTACGAGGTGGGGGAACGCCGGGCCGGCGACCTGCCGAGTGATCTGCTGAACAGTTCCCAGGTGACCGGTCGGGCGGTCGGCCCGATCCTCAAGGGTCAGATTCTGGAGAGCCCGATGCTGACCACATCCGGCGCCGTCACGGGCAACAGTGGAATCGATCCGGGCCAGGTCGGGATCGTTCTCGAACTGCAGGATCCCGAGCGCGCGGCCGGCCTGCTGAAGGTCGGCTCGAAGATCGACGTCTACTCGATCATCAACAACAATGTCTCCGACCCGGCGGTGCTGTCCTCGGTGAAGGTGATCGCGATCGGTCCGAACAACATCGCCGACACCGCTGACGACAGCGCCGCGACCGGGGACACCACGGATCAGGTCCCCACCACCCTGGTGGCGCTCACCCTCAGCGACCCTCAGGTGGTCAAGGTCAAGACCGCCGAGGCCAAGGGCAAGCTGTTCTTCGCCGTCCTCCCGGGTGAGTCGAAGTAGTGGCCGGGATGCCGCTCTTCTGCGACCCGGACCTGTCCTCGGCCGAACGGCTGCGGACCGAGGTCGGCGGGGGCCTGGTCTTCACCGACCTCGGTGCCCTGCGTGACCACCTGATGGTGGCCTTCGAGGAGGACACCATCGTGCTCGGCCCCGGGGTGAGCGACGCTGAGGCGTTCGCCGTCGCCGACTACATGCAGTTCAACCGGCCCAGTCTGGGCGTGATCCTGGTCCGTCACGAGGTCACCACCCCTTTGCTGCAGGAAGCGCTGCGGGCCGGTGTCTTCGAGGTGATCGACCGCCGCGACGTGCTCGGCCTGCAGGCCGCGGTCAAGCGCAGCGCCCACCTGGCCTCGGCCCTGCGGGATCAGGGGCCACCGCCGGCCGGGGTCGGCCTGCCGGCCATGCCCACCGTGCCGGCACCGCCCCGGGGCCGGGTGATCACGGTGTTCTCGGCCAAGGGCGGCTGCGGCAAGACCACCCTGGCCACCAACCTGGCCACCGTGCTGGCCGATCGCGGCCGGCGGCAGGTCTGCATCGTCGACCTCGACCTGGCCTTCGGCGACGTGGCCATCGCGATGCAGCTGTTCCCGGCCCACACCATCGCCGACGCCGTCCCGCTGGGCGGGGCGATCGACTCGGCCGCCGTGGCCGCGATGCTGACCCACCACTCGGCCGGCCTGAGCGCGATCGTCGCGCCGACCGAGCCGAGCGCGGCCGAGACGATCCAGCCGACCCTGATCTCCCATCTGCTCGAGGTGCTGCGGGACGACTTCGACTACGTTGTCGTGGACACCCCACCCACGTTCGACGACCAGGTCCTGGCCGCGCTCGACGTCTCGGACCTGATCGCCCTGATCGTGACCCCCGATGTCCCGGCCCTGAAGAACCTGAAGATCACCCTGGAGACGCTCATCGAACTGAGCTACTCCCGGGACAAGTTCCGGCTGGTGCTGAACCGGGCGGACGCGAAGGTCGGGATCAGCCATGCCGAGGTCGAGAAGACGGCGCAGATGCCGTTGTCGGCCCAGATCCCCAGTTCCCGGGACGTCCCGTCGGCGATCAACCGGGGCGTGCCGATCGTCCAGGACGACCCCAAGCACCCGGTGAGTGTGGCCATCCGGCGGTTCGCCGAGCACGAGGTGATCGGGCACGGCGCGACCGGTGAGTATCCGGAGCTGCGCCCCGATCGACGAGGACTGATGAAGAAGCGGAGGAGCCGGTCATGAGTCTCGCGGATCGCCTCGCCCAGGCCCGCGAGGGCCGTGCGGTCGAGGAGCAGAGCGGCCGGCTGTCGCAGAGCACCGGGGCGCCGATGCCGTTCGCGCACCGGCGGCGCAGCCTGCCGTCGGATCCGTTCGCCGATCTCAAGCGGACCGTGCACCAGTCCCTGCTGGAGAACCTCGGGCCCAAGCTCTACGACTCCCGGCTGACCCAGTCGGACCTCGAGCAGCGGGTCCGCCAGACCCTGCAGGAGACGCTGTCGGCCGGCGACATGCCGCTGACCAACGCCGACCGGGCCCGGATCGCCCAGGAGATCGCCGACGACATCCTCGGGTACGGGCCGGTCGAGCCCTACCTGCGCGACCCCGAGATCAGCGAGATCATGGTCAACGGGCCGGACCAGATCTACGTCGAGCGGGCCGGGCGGCTGCACGCCGTCGACGGCCGGTTCGCCGACGAGGCCCACCTGCGGCGCACCATCGACAAGATCGTCGGCCGGGTCGGGCGACGGGTCGACGAGGCCAGCCCGATGGTGGACGCGCGGCTGCTGGACGGTTCCCGGGTCAACGCGATCATCCCGCCGCTGGCGGTCGACGGGTCGCTGCTGACCATCCGGAAGTTCGCCGCCGACCCGTTCGAGGTCGACGACCTGATCTCGTTCGGCACCCTGACCCGCTCGGTCGCCGACGTGCTGGCCGGCTGCGTCCAGGGCCGGCTGAACATCCTGGTCGGTGGGGGCACCGGCGCGGGCAAGACGACCACGCTGAACGTGCTCTCCGGCTTCATCCCGGCCGACGAGCGGGTGGTGACGATCGAGGACGCCGCCGAGCTGCAGCTGCACCAGGAGCACGTGCTGCGGCTGGAGTCGCGGCCGGCCAACATCGAGGGCAAGGGCGAGGTCAAGATCCGCCAGCTGGTCAAGAACGCGCTGCGGATGCGCCCCGACCGGATCGTGGTCGGTGAGATCCGGGACGAGGCCGCCCTGGACATGCTGCAGGCGATGAACACCGGTCACGACGGCTCGATCGGCACCGTGCACGCCAACGGCCCGAGGGAGGTCCTGTCCCGGGTCGAGACGATGGTGCTGATGGCCGACATGAACCTGCCGATGCGGGCGATCCGCGAACAGATGTCCAGCGCGCTCGACCTGATCGTGCAACAGACCCGGTTCAAGGACGGCTCCCGCCGGATCACCCACATCACCGAGGTGGTCGGGATGGAGGGCGAGATCATCACGCTCCAGGACATCTTCGTCTACGACCCCCGGGCCGGCCTCGACGACCAGGGACGTCGCACCGGCGCGCTGCGGCCCACCGGGATCCGGCCCAAGTTCCTGGACAAGCTCGACGACTACGGCATCACCATCGACACCCGGATCTTCGCCGACCAGCGGTTCCTGCGTTGAGGGTGCTGCTCGCGGCGGCCGGCGCGGCTTCGGCGACCGACGACCGACGCCTCACCGCGATCACCACGCCGGTCGTCATCCTCGCCCTGGCCTGCTTGTTCGTCGCCCTGGCGGTGCTGATCTACTCCGCCACCGGCGCCCTGACCAAGGGTTCGCGCCAGGAGTCGGAGGTGGTCCGCCGGCTCTCGGTCTACACCGTGGCCGGAGCCCGGCCGCAGCAGATCTCGGTCACCGAGCAGGCCACCCGGCTCGGTGACAGCGCCCTGGCCCGGTCGGCCGTCGGCATGATGACCAGGGTCGCCCGCACCGGTCAGCTGGAGCGCGCGCTGGACAGCCGGCTCGAGGCGGCCGGGCTGCCGCTGCGCACCGCCGAGTGGATGCTGCTGCACATCGGCTCGGCCGTCGGGGCGGCGCTGGTGCTGCTGGTCGCCGCCCGCGGGGCCGTGGTCGCGATGCTGATCGGGCTGGTGCTGGGGTTGAGCCTGCCCTGGCTGTTCCTCAGCTTCTCCCAGTCGCGCCGGGAGAACCGGTTCCTCAGTCAGCTGCCGGACACCCTGCAACTTCTGGCGGGCAGCCTGGCCGCCGGCTACTCGCTGCCGCAGGCGATGGACTCGGTGGTGCGCGAGTCGCAGCCGCCGATCAGCACCGAGTTCAACCGGGCCCTGATCGAGGCCCGGCTGGGCCTGCTGCCCGAGGACGCCCTCGAGGGCATCGCCAACCGGACCGCCAGCCGGGACTTCTCCTGGATCGTGATGGCGATCCGGATCCAGCGTGAGGTCGGCGGCAACCTGGCCGAACTGTTGTCCACGGTGGCCGACACCCTGCGCGAGCGCGAGCGGTTGCGCCGCCAGGTTCAGGCCCTGTCGGCCGAAGGACGGCTCTCCGGATTGATCCTCGGAGCGCTCCCGCTCGTGTTCACGTTGTACCTGGTGCTCGCCCGGCCGGACTACATCGCTCCGTTGTTCAACACCCCGATGGGCTTGCTGCTGCTCGGCGTCGGCACCGTGGTGCTGATCATCGGTGGGTTCTGGATGTCCAAAGTGATCAAGGTGGAGGTCTGAGATGCGGGCCGACCTGCTTCTGCCGCTCGGCCTCGGGGGCATCTTCCTGGGCCTGATCGGCGCCCTGGCCACCGTGCTGATGGCCGACTCGGACCGCCGGGAGATGGCCCGCCGCAGCGCCCTGCTGGACAACTTCCGGTCCAGCCCGATCCCGCTGCGCCAGCAGGAGCTGGAGGTGCCGTTCGCCGAGCGGATCGTCGGCCCACTGACCGAGCGGTTCATCGGGGCCGGCCGGCGGTTGACCCCGGACGACCGGATCGAGCGGATCCGGCGCCGGCTCGACCTGGCCGGCAACCCGGAGAACTGGGACGTCGACCGGATCCTGGGGCTGAAGGCGCTGGGGCTGCTGACCGGGATCTTCGTCGGTATCGCGCTGCCCCCGGTGCTCGGCGCCGGGGTGCGGGGCACGTTCCTGACCACCCTGGCCCTGGCCCTGCTGGGCTGGTTCGGGCCGAGCATGTGGGTCTACCAGCTCGGCTACGACCGCACCGAGCAGATCCAGCGGGAACTGCCCGACGCGCTCGACCTGCTGACCATCTCGGTGGAGGCCGGCCTGGCCTTCGACGCGGCCCTGGCCCAGGTGGCCCGCAACAGTGACGGGCCGCTGGCCAAGGAATTGTTCCGGGTGCTCCAGGAGATGCAGATCGGCACCGGCCGGGTCGACGCCCTGCGAGCCCTGGCCGACCGGACGGATGTGGAGGAGCTTCGCATCTTCGTCGGCGCTATGGTTCAGGCCGACACCTTCGGCATACCGATTGCCAATGTTCTCCGCGTACAGTCCAAAGAGATGCGGATCAAGCGGAGTCAACGAGCAGAGGAGAAGGCCCAGCAGGTACCCGTCAAGATCCTTTTCCCGCTGATCTTCTGCATCCTGCCGGCCCTGTTCATTGTGGTGATCGGCCCGGCCGGGATCAAGATCTTCCAACAGTTCCGTGGTCTGTGAGGTGACATGGCCCGCTTACTGATCGTCTCGCGCTCGATGGCGCTCGCGATGCGGCTCGCTGATCAGCACCAGGTGGTCGAGCACTCGGCCGACGAACTGGAGAGCCTGCTGCCGGGGATCGACGCCGACGTGCTGGTACTGGACGTCGGTGATCCGGTGCTGGCCGTGAACACGGTGAACTCGCTGCGTGAGGCCGAGCAGGACATCCCGGTGCTCCTGGTTTCCGGCTACCAGCCGGAGTGGGAGCAGGTCGAGGCCCAGGAGGTCGAGGGCGTTCACGTGGTCCCCCTGCCGATCACCCGGATCGCCCTGCTGCAGGGGATCTCGGCCCTGACCGGCGAGGCCTCCCCGATCAACTTCATCAACACCGGCGACATCGAACTGCCGCCACCGATCGCGGCGGGGGTCACCCAGCCCATGGTCAACCGGACGCCGCCGGGGTCGCCGAGCGCGCCCCCCGTCGTCAACCGGACGCCGCCACCGCCACCGCCGTCGTCCCCGTCGAGCGCGTCGTCCGCGACGCCGTCCCGGCCCATTCCGGACGCCGGGCCGAAGCCTGCCGCCGCGGTGGCCACCAAGGCCGCCCCGGTCGCGAAGACCGCGCCGGTGGATCCTCCGACGGCCGGCACCCCGGTCACCTCGGTGCCGACCCCGGCATCCTCCCCGGCACCAGCGGCTCAGAAGCCGGTCACCGCAGCGCCGACCCCGGCATCCTCCCCGGCACCAGCGGCTCAGAAGCCGAGCTCCGGGCCGACGCCAGCGGCACCGACACCGGCACCGGCACCGGCACCGGCACCGGCATCGACGGCCTCCCGGACGACGGCCCCGGACGCCGGAGCCACGGCGAGACCGACCGCCTCGCCGACCGATCGCGCGGCCGCCGCCGCCGTGGCCGCGGGCGCGGCCCTGGCCGCCGAGAAGGCCGCTGCTCCCCCGCCGCCCGAGACCCTGGCCGCCGCGGCCGGCCTCGGCCCGCACACTCCGACGCCGGACTCGCCGGCGCCGCCGCGGGCCGCCAACGCGGTGCCCGCCCATGCGCGCCGTCCCCCGGGGCTGCTCTCGATCGGCACCGGTGACGTGCCGTCCCTGCACGAGTCGGACGTCGCCGGTCTGTCTTACTCCAGCGCGATCACCCGGCCGTTCCGGGACGAGCCGAAGACCGGGTCGTTCCCGTTCATCAACGGCGATCAGCCTCAGACGCAGATGCCGTCCACCCCGGCCGTCCCGGCCCCACCGGCCCGGCCGGCCCAGCGCTGGTCGCGCAACTCCTCGCTGCCCGTCGACGCCGACCCCGCGCCCGGTGCCGGGCCGGCGTCACCGGCCGCCCGACGGATGCCCCGGCTGGGCAACCGGCCGCGCAAGCTGCAGCGCAACACCGGTGTCACCCCGGACCCGGCCTACCGCACGCCGCCCGGGATGGGGCTGGTCACCGACCCGCTCGGGCCCCGCACGGAGCCGCACGGCTTCCCGGCCAGCGCCCTCGATCGCCGGCTCGACGCCGAGGCGGCGTCCCTGGTCTCGGCCCGGCCGGTGCCCGGTGACGACGGCGCCTCGCTGCGCACCGCCGACCTGGTCCGGCTGGTGCACGAGCGGATCGGCGACCTGTACGGGGTCAGCGACACGGCCCAGGTGCTGGCCGACGACGTGATCGAGCGGGCCGACGCCGACGCCGCCGCGATCCTGGTCCCGGACGGGCCGGTCTGGCGGATCAGCGGCGGGGTCGGCCTGCGCCCGCTGGAGCGGCGGCTGGTACTGGAGGACTCGCACTGGCTGATCACCGAGATCGGGTCGGCCGGGCGGGCCGTGCTGATCGAGGACACCGACATCATCCGTCAGCAGCTGTCCGGGGCGCCGCTCGCGGCCTGGCGGCACCTGCTGGCGGTGCCGGTGCCCGACGTCCGGGCGATCGTCGTCCTGGCCCGGGGAAAGGAGGCCGGGCCGTTCACCGACCGTGACCTCTCGGCCGTGATCGCCCCGGTCCGGGAGGCGGCCGCGCTGCTGGCCCAGGCCCTGGCCACCCGGCGGCTGGCCCGGGCCCTCGGCCCGCTCCAGGAGTCCGAGACCGACCCGGCCGCCGCACCGCGGCGCCGTCCCGACGAGTGACCCGGCGCCGGACGCCGTCGGGTCAGTCCCGCGCCAGCCGCTCGTCGACGAGTTCCTCGGTGACGCCCTCGACGTCCCGCTCGAACCGGCTCTGATCCAGCCGCTTGCGCAGTTGCAGGTCGATCCGGGCCAGCCCGGAGCGGTTCTTCTCGATCGAGAGCACCACGTAGTCGCGGTACCGGTCCACCGACCGGGTGTCGTAGACCAGGTAGTGCCGGGCGACCACGTCGTACTTCTCGTTCATGATCAGGATGACGTCGGGTTCGTAGGCCAAGGCGGCCGAGCCGCGCAGGTGGGCGGCCCGCACCCGGTGCCCGGGCCGGATCCCCTCCTCGCCGGCGGCGGCCACGGCCAGCACCGGGACGGCGAACTCCAGGGCCAGGTCCTTGAGGCCGGCCACGATCTCGGCGGCCCGCTCGTCGTCGGTGAGCCGGCCGGGCACGTGGACCTTCTGCAGGTAGTCCACGACCAGCAGCGGGCTGCGGTCGGAGCGCTGACGGGCCGCTTCGAGCGCGGCCCGGATCTGCGGCAGACCGGTGGAGACCCCGGACGAGCGGTGCAGCATCAGCCGGTCGCGGTAGCTGCGCAGTGCGGACACGGCCTCGGCGCCGCCGGTGGTGCCGGCCAACCGCTCCTCCAGGGTGGCCGAGCGCGGGCCCCGGCCCTCCAGTGACTCGCGGATCCGGCGCAGCGGCGCCCCCTCGGTGCCGACCGTGTCGCCGGCCTCGATCGCGACGAGTCGCTCGAGCAGGGTGACGGGCCCGTGTTCGTAGGACATCACCAGAACGGCCTCGCCGAGGTTGGCCAGATGCCGCGCCGTCTGCAGAACGAAGGCGGTCTTGCCGAGACCCTGCGGACCGCCGAGCAAGGCGAGTTCACCGGCTCGGAGGCCGCCGCCGAGATAGGTGTCGAGCAGGGGAAATCCGGTCGGAAAGACTTTGGCGGCGGCCTGCCGGCCGGTCACCAAAGCGGCGTCCACCTGCTCGAGCGCTTCACTGACCGAAAAAAGATCGTCCGCCACAGTCCTATTTGAGCAGACTTAGAACCCGAATCGACCAAACCTCCGAGGAAGTACCACGCTTATCGGACGATCCCCAGCCAGGAGTATCGCCCATGTGGCAGATTGTCACCGTGGCTGTGCTGGGACTGCGAGTGAAGAGCGTCTTCGTGCCCCTTGTCCTTCGGGCGGGGATCATTCTGATCTTCACCAGTGCGGCGGTGGCACTGACGATCATCGCTGCGAAAACGGACGCCGTGGCCGGCGTCAATGACATCCAGTCGTCGGACATCGTGCTGCCGGCGCTACTCCTGCTGTGCGTCGCGGCGCTGGCATCGTTGCCCCTGCCGCGGGCCGTGCCGCCGATCATCCCGCTGCTCGCGGAGACCCTCTCCGCAGCCGTGATCATCGGGGCGCTGGGTAAAAGCGGGCTGCTCTTCCTGCCCTACCTGACGGTCCCGCTGTTTCTGGCCGGACTGACCACTGGGGTGGCGGCTGGTCTCGGCTGTGCCGCCGTCGCCGGCATCACGCTCGCCGCCACCGTGACCGCCGGGCCGGCCGGCGACGGTCTGCACAACGGCAACGACGCCCTGGTCGCCTGGCTGTTCATCTTCGTCGCAGTGCCGGTGGTCGGAGCCTGGATCCGCAAGATCCGGGCGGACTCCGCGCCGGACAGCGAACCGGCCTACGCCGACGCCCACCGGCTGCTCTCCGAACTGCACGTGGTGGCCCGCCAGCTCAGCCTCGGGTTGGACCCGCGCACCCTGGCCGGCGCCCTGGCCGAAGACATCCGGACCGTCGTCCCGCAGGCGGTCGCGGTCGTGCTGGCCCGCTCCCCCGGCGGCCGGTTCGTGGCGCTGGCCGGCGACGAGCCGGACGACGCGGCCGAGGCCGCTATTGAGGACGCCTGGCTTAGCGCACACCCGGTCAAGCGGGAAGGGCCGGACACCTGCTTCGCGGCCATCCCGGTGCTGATGGGCGAGCGGGTGGTGGCACTGGTGGTGGTGACCACGCTGACCGTCATCGACGACAACGCGCTGCGCCGCTGCCGGGCCGTGATCGAGCAGTCCGGTCCCCGGCTGGCCTCGGCCATGCTGTTCGACGACGTCCGCCGGTTGGCCACCACCGACGAGCGGATGCGACTGGCCCGGGAGATCCACGACGGCATCGCCCAGGACCTGGCCTCAGTCGGCTACGCGCTGGACGACATCCGCCGCGACTCCGACCCGGTCGTGGCCAAGCAGGTCGTCTCGGTCCGCGAGCAGCTCCAGGCGATGGTGGCCGATCTGCGGATGAGCATCTTCGACCTGCGGACCGGGGTGAACGACACGGTCGGCCTGGGCACCGCGCTGAGCGAGCACGCCCAGCGCACCGGCGGGCAGTCCGGGCTCGTCGTCCACGTCTCGATCGACGAGTCGCCCAAACGGCTGCCGATCACGGTCGAGGTCGAGCTGCTCCGGATCGTCCAGGAGGCGATCACCAACGTCCGCCGTCACGCCAACGCCAGCAACCTCTGGCTGACCGTGGCGGTCGAGCCGCCCCGGGCCCACATCACCGTGACCGACGACGGGCGCGGCCTCAAGCCGGGCCGGCCGGACAGTTTCGGCATCACCGGGATGCGCGAGCGGGCCCGCCGGATCGGAGCCAACCTGCTTGTCGGCCCCGGGCCGCAGGGCGTCGGCACCGCTGTCCAGGTGGCTCTCGGCACCGCCCCCGCACCGGCCTACCAGCAGGCCCCGCTTCCGCACCAGGCGGTCACCCGGAGCACCCTCACCGACCCGCACGGCATCCCGACCATCGTTCCGCAGACAACTCGGCACGGGGTTGTCCCCCTGGCCGAACAGGAGGTGACCAAGTGACCACCAGTACAACGGCAAACCTCCGCGTGGTGCTCGTTGACGACCACCAGCTGATCCGTGAAGGCCTGCGACGGGCTTTCGACCGGGCCGGAGACATCGACGTCGTCGGGGAGGCAGCTTCGATCGCTGAGGCGATCAGCGCCCTCGACCGGCTGAAACCGGATGTCCTTGTGACCGACGTCCGGCTGCCCGACGGGGACGGCATCACGCTCACCACTCAGGTCCGAGCGGGCAACCCGACCATGGGCATCGTCGTCCTCACCATGTACGCCGGTGACGACCAGGTGTTCGCCGCCCTCGACGCCGGCGCCTCCGGGTTCGTCGGCAAGGACGCCCCGGCCGAGGAGGTTGTGGCCGCCGCCCGGCACGCCGCGGCCAACCCCCGGGCCTTCACCGCCCGCGATCTGGCCGGAGCCATGCAACGCCGGATGAGCGCCCCGGCCGGCCCCAAGCTGTCGCCCCGCGAGCGGGAGGTGCTGGACCTTCTGGTCGACGGTCTGGCCATCGCCCAGATCGCCCGGCGGCTCTACATCAGTGAGTCCACGGCCAAGACGCACGTCGCGAACATCTACGAAAAGCTCGGCGCGGGCAACCGCGCGCAGGCCGTCATGGCCGCTGTCCGGCTGGGTCTGGTCGACGATGTGAAGAGCCGCTGACCTGCAAAGATAAGGCAGGTTCAAATGATGACCCCCCTTCTCATCCGAATGGATGAGGAGGGGGGTCTCTCTTCTCCCGATCCGAGTCTGTGCATAGCCACGCAGAGCTAGTCAACTGGCACGCTGGGCTTGTCTTCGGAGAGGGGACTACCGACCCGAGCACCCATGAAAGGGATCCGCATGCTCACCAACTTTCGCAAGGTGGTGCACGGTGCCAGAGACCGTGGCGCCTCCGCCGTCGAGTACGGGCTGATGGTCGCCGCCATTGCCGCCGTGATCGTCGGGATCGTGTTCGGCCTCGGCACCCTGGTCGGCAAGACGTTCGACAACACATGCAAGAGCATCAACGCGGGTGCACCGGCCGTTGCCGGCGTGACTCCCAAGGACAAGTGCTGAGCATGAGTTCTCGCCTGCACCATCGGGGGATCTACATGCTCGGCAATCTCCGTAAGGTGGTACGCGGTGGCAAAGACCGTGGCGCTTCCGCGGTCGAGTACGGGCTGATGGTCGCCGCCATCGCCGCCGTCATCGTCGGCATCGTGTTCGGCCTCGGCACCCTCGTGGGCAAGACGTTCAACGACACCTGTAGCGCCATCAACGGTGGCACGAATGTGGCCGCAGGAACCACGCCCGCCGCGGGCAAGGACTGCGTCACCAAGTGACCCGTTCCTTATTGCGCGACTGAGCGGGATCACGTCGTGCCCGTCGACCACTGCTGATCTACCGGTGAGGCCCTGTGCGCACCGGCTCACAAGGAGGAATCAGATGTTCTCTCGGATCCGCCGAGTGGCACGAACCGCGGGAGATCGTGGAGCGTCCGCCGTCGAGTACGGACTGATGGTCGCCGCCATCGCCGCCGTCATCGTCGGCATCGTGTTCGGCCTCGGCACGCTGGTGGGTAAGACCTTCAACAACACCTGCAGCGCCATCAACGGTGGACCTGCCGCCGCCGGTGCCGCCGCAGGAACCACGCCTACCGCCGGCAAGGACTGCGTCACAAAGTAGTAGTTTCGATCCGGCATCATCTGAGAGCCCGGGAGTCACCTCTGACTCCCGGGCTCTCTGCATGATCCGGCCGGTCGGATCTGGCAAGGTGGGAAAAGGGATCGTTCAGATGGGTCACACCAGAGGAATGACGGGCGAGGCTACGGACCGAGGCGCGTCGGCCGTGGAGTACGGCCTGATGATCGGCGCAATCACCACAGTCGTGGTAAGTGTCGTGTTCGGACTGGGCACGCTGGTCTCGCACACCCTGAACGACACGTGCACGGCCATGCGGCAGGGCACCAAAGCCGGTAGCGGCTCCGGATGCAATCCATCCCTCCCGCTCCCCAGCTGGGCGGTGGATCCGGTCGACCCGGGCGGTCCTGGGCCCAGCGGGGTGTCCGGGCCGGGCGGTCCCGGTCCGGGATCAGGACCCACGACCAAGCCGGCCAAGTCGCCAAAGCCGACCCCGAAGCCGAGCGTGACGCCGACTCCGAGCACATCGTCGACGACCGGCCATCCCTGAACGGATCTTTTATCCACCCGTGCCGCGAACAGGCCCGTTCTGGGGGCCGGGGCCGCACGTCCATAGCGCGTGACCAAGGGGGACACGATGACTCGCGCTGACCGAACGAAGACGGACCGACAGGCCGACCGGGGGGCTTCGGCTGTGGAGTACGGGCTGATCGTCGCCGCAGTGGCCGCCGTCGTCGTCGGTGTTGTGTTCGGAATGGGACACCTGGTCGGCAGGACTTTCGACCACACCTGCGCCAAGATCAACCAGGGGACACACCGGTTTCCGGGCCGGGACTGTGAAGGCACTCCTGCCAGAAACGGTCATGGAGGGAATTGGCCTCCGTGAGTGGGTCCGTAACCGCTCGCGAGCCGCTCGCTACCGGGTTCGGGGCCGTCGAGGCTACTGATCGGGTGTTCAGCCGATCATCGGGATTGCTGGTCCCCCTGGTCGAAGCCTGTGACAAGGTACGAAGGCACGGGGTACCACCCAATGCGGACCGCAGCCGCATTGGTCACTAGGAGGAAATGCATGATGTCTCGGATCCGCCGAGTCATGGCTTCAACCGTTGACCGAGGGGCTTCCGCTGTTGAGTACGGCCTCATGGTCGCTGCCATCGCGGCTGTCATCGTCGGAGTGGTTTTCGGGTTCGGCCACATGATCAACGACACCTTTACCAAGACGTCGGATTGCATCGCCGCCCACGGCACCGGAGATCCGTTCCCCGGCTGCCCGGCTGAGGGCGGAAAGTAACACCCGAAACCGCCTGGCCGAAGTCTGGCTAGGCTGCACAGCATGACCACGGCCGACACCCCTCTCCGCACGCCGTCGGCGGTGTTTCCGCTCAAGGACGTCGTGGCCGCGCTCTCACCGCCGCTGCTCCTGGTAGCGGGGATGGCGGTGGCCACCCACAGCGTCGTCCGGTACAAGCTCTGGATCGTGGTGGTCTACACCCTGCTCGCCGTTCTGCTGGCGATCTGGGTCCTCCGGTCCGATCGCCCGTCCACCGGGTCCGGTTCGGTCGTTCCAGCGGCCGACCGGCCGGTGGCCGGGCGGATCGCGGTCTGGGGGCTGGCGGTCACGTTTGGGCTGGTCGCCGTCCTGCAGCTGACCGTACGTCCGTACACCTACCTGACCATGTCCGAGGGCTGGCTGGTGCGGTGGGTCTACGCCGCCAGTGCGGTGCTGGTGGCGCTGGCCGTCGTGGGGGCGGCCCTGACCGGGCGGCGGCGAACGGCCGACCTCGGCCTGCTCGCGGCCGTGATCGGCTACCTGATCGCCGCCGCGCTGCTGATCCACCTCGACCCGACGCCCAAGATCGACGTCTGGGTGATGCTGCAGCAGACCGCCGACGGCCTGCTGCACGGCAAGGACATGTACACCCAGAACTGGTCCGGCTCTCCCGGCGTCCAGGACGCCTTCACCTACCTGCCGATGACCGGGCTGCTGCTGGCGCCGGGGCGCTGGCTGGCCGGGGACGTGCGCTGGACCCTGGTGGTGCTGACCCTGCTCGGTGTCCTGGCCGTGCGCCTGCTGGCCGGCCCGCTGTTCGGCTCGGCCCACGACGACGACTCGCCGCGGGCCTGGTCGGCCGGCCTGGCCCCGATCGGCGCGGCCGCGCTGCTGCTGCTGATGCCGGGAACCGCCACCCAGGTCGAACAGGCCTGGACCGAGCCCCTGCTGATGGCCTGCCTGGCCGGCTGGGCGCTGGGCGTGCAGCGGCGCCACACTGTGCTGGCGGTGGTCTGCCTGGCCCTCGGCGTGGCCAGCAAGCAGCACCTGATCGTGCTGCTGCCGGTGCTGGCCGCGTGGCCGCAGTTCGGTCTGCGCAAGGCGGTGTACACCGGGGGGCTGGCCGGGCTGTTCGTGCTGCCCTGGATCATCGCCTCGCCCGCCGACATCTGGCACGACGCCGTCACCGTGCTGATCAACTTCCAGCCGCTGATCTTCGCCGACACGCTCTACATCGCTGCGGTCAACAGCTTCTCCTGGACGCCGCCGTTCTGGCTCACCGGGGCCGCCGTCCTGGTCACGCTAGGGGCGGCGGTGGTCCAGGTGCACCGCCGCAATCCTGACCTGAGCACGGTGCTGCGCTGGGGCGCGCTGTTCCTGTTCGTCGCCAACCTGGTCAACAAGCAGGCCTTCTACAACCAGTACTGGCTGGTCGCGGCCCTGGTGGTGATCTCGCTGGCGGTGCCCCCGGCCCGGCCGGACGAGGTCAGCGCAGCTCCCCGGCCAGCAGCTGCTGAAGTCTGACCGCCAGGTCGTCCCATCGCCACTGCTCGGCCACCCAGGCCCGGCCCCGCCGGCCGAACCGGGCCGCCAGCTCCGGATCGAGCAGCAGCCGGATGCACCGCTCGGCCACGGCGGCCTCGTCGTTGCCGTCCACGACGTAGCCGTTCTCGCCCTCCAGGACGGCGTCGGGCGCGCCGCCGGAGTCGCCCGCGACCACCGGCAGGCCGGTCGCCGCCGCCTCCAGGTAACAGATGCCCAGGCCCTCGGTCTCCAGATTGCCCCGGCGATTGCGGGACGGCATGCAGAACACCGTGCCCGCGGCGTAGTGCGCGGGCAGCTCGTCCCCCGGCACCCGGCCGGTCAGGACGACGTGCTCGCGCAGCCCGAGGCGGTCGATCTCCCGCTCCACCGCGGGCCGGTGCGGACCGTCGCCGACCAGCAGCAACGCGGCGTCCGGGACGCTCGCCCGGATCCGGGGCAGGGCCCGGACCAGCACGTCCTGCCCTTTGCGGGCCACCATCCGGGACACGCAGACGACGACCGGCCGATCGCCCAGGCCGTGCCGCTGGCGGATCGCCGCGCCGTCCGCCCCCGGGTGGAACACCACGTCGTCCACCCCGGGTGTGAGCTGCCGCATCCGGGCCCGCGCGACCGGATCGAGAGCGGGCGCGATCCGGCGCCGGCAGTACTCCCCCAGGTAGGTGACGGCGTCCGAGTGCCGGCCGATCCGGCCCAACAGCTGCCGGGTCACCGGCACCCCGGCCCACCAGACCTCGTGACCGTGGGTGGTGGCGACCAGCCGCCGCACGCCGGCCCGGCGCAGCCGAGGAGCCATCAGCCCGAGCGGGGCGGCGGCCCCGAACCAGACCTGGTCGCAGCCCTCGGAACGGGCCAGCTCGGCCGAGCGGCGGCTGATCGCCGGGGTCGGCACCATCAGCCGTGAGCGGTCCCGGATCACCGGGAAGTCCAGGCCGGCGTCGAACGCGACGTCCCCGGCCTGCCGGGCCGTGTGCACCACGACCTGGCCGGGTGGGAACCGCCGGGCCATCGCCAGCACGAACGACTCGATCCCGCCGTGCCGGGGCGGGAAGTCGTTGGTGACGATCAGGGTGCGCCCGGTCACGATGCCGCCAGCCGGCGCAACCGGGCCTGCCAGAGCGGCACGAACGCGGCCGTGCCGTGGACGCCGATCCGGGCCAGGGCGGCGTCCACCGCCGCCTGCCGGGCCTTCGACGTCGGGGACGCCGACCCCGCGGCCGCCCGCTGGTAGAACGACTTCGTCCGGGCCGGGCTGCCGGCCTTGGCGGCGATCAGCTGCACCGCCACCCAGGCCTGGCCGTAGGCTGCGGCCGCGCCGTCACCGGCGGCGTTGAAGTCGTTCGGGCCAGGCAGCGCGGCCGGCCCGTGACCCGCCGCGACGGCGTCCAGAGCGGCCCCGGCGATCTGCTCCGCGGGCAGGTGGGTGCCGGCATAGGCCACGTAGTCGGCGTAACCCTCCTCGAGCCAGGTCGGCGCGTCGCGCGACCCGGTGGCCCGGGTGGCCACATGCACCAGCTCGTGCGTGAGGACGACGCGCCGTCCGATCGATCGCAGGTCGTCGAAGGCGTCCCCGTTGATCAGCACCTCCTCGGCCGGGCCCTCGGCCGGGCCGATCGTGACGGCCGCCGTCTTTTCCAGGCCGACCGTGGCATCGGCCGTGCTCGTTCCGGAACCGGTGCGGCCGAGCAGCATCGCGAGCTGCTGCAGGGTGCCGGGCACGGTGAGCACCGTCCGGCGGGTCCAGCTCCGGCCCCAGGCCACGTCGACCGTTCGGGCCGCGGCACCGCACTCGGCGGCGAGCTGGGCGATCTGGGTCCGGCGGGCCCGAGCGCCGACCACCAGACAGCGTTCGGCCCCGGCATGACTGACCGGGCCCAGGTCCCAGACGTCCCGCCCGGTCGAGCCGTCGGTGTCGGCGGCGATCCGCCACCCGCCGTCGCGCCGGACCACGGTCAGGAACTGCTCGCGCCGGACCCGGGCCCCACCCGGCGTCAGCTGGTAGTCCAGCTGGACGTCGGCCAGCCAGGCCTGGCCGCCGAGCGCCGTCCGCCGACGGTCCGGCAGGGCCGAGCCACCGGCCACCTGATAGCTCCAGGACGACGGGCGCAGCGTCCGGACCCGGTCGAAGACGTCGCTCTGGGCCCGCCGGAAGCGGGTGATCGCCGGATCGGACGACGGATCGAGGGCCGCCAGCCAGGCCACGCGATCGCCGTCCCGGACTGCCGTCGCCCGCTGGTCGAGCAGGGCGTCGATGGCCTCGGCCGGGTGGGCCGGAACCTGGCTGTCGGGAGCGATGTCGGTCGAGCCGGTCGGACCGGTCGGCGGGATGAGGGTGGCGGCGCTGTGGGACGGCGCGACCCCGGACGCACGGCCCGCGGGCCGGGGGCTCCCGGGATCACCACCGCGGACGTCGACCGCGAGCACGGTGGCCAGCGTGACCACCAGCAGCAGACCGATCACGGCCAAACGGCGTCGCAGTCCCAGGTCCGGCACCAGGCCAGGGTAACCAGCGCCGGGCGCCGCCCGAACGCCGCCGGCTCAGAACCGGACGGCGGCGACCGGGGTGGTGTACGGCGAGGCGATCCGGACCACGTCACCGCTCTGCGGGGCATGCACCATCAGGTTACTGGTCAGCATGATCGCGACGTGGTGGATCGGGGAGTGGAAGAAGACCAGGTCGCCCGGCTGCAGGTCGCTGACGCTGACCCGGGTGCCGTAGTTCGCCTGCAGGGCCGAGCTGTGCGGCAACGAGACGCCCGCGGCGGCGTACGACTTCATGGTCAGGCCGCTGCAGTCGAAACTGCCGGGCCCGTCGGCGGCCCAGAGATAGGGCTTGCCGAGCTGGCCGCAGGCGAATCTCAGGGCCGTCCGGGCCGCGGCCGAGGTGGCCAGGTCAGCCTTCTCGAGGCAGTAGGCCGAGCCCGCGCCGGCCGGGACGCCCGCTCCCGAGGACTTGTTCTGGTCCTGGTTGTAGGTGTCGCGCTGGGTCCCGGTGAGCTTGTTCAGCTCGGCGGTGGCCTCGGCCAGCTTCTTGTTGATCGTCTTCTTGGTCGTTCCGAGCTTGCGCTGGGCGGAGGTGATCTTCGTCTGCTGCGATTTGATCATCGACTGGGTCTTGGCCAGCTTCAGCTCGCCGAGCCGGAGCCGATCGGTCGCGCCGGCCTGCCGGTCACTGAGCGTGGGCAGGTAGCCGGCCTGGGCCAGGGCCAGTTCGGGATCGTCGCCGAGCACCAGGTCGAGGGTGGACAGTTCGCCCCGCCGGTAGGTCTCGGAGGCCAGCCGGCCGAGGCTGAGCTGGGCCGCCTTGAGCTCCTTGTCCTGGCGGGCCAGCTGGACCTGGGACGCCTGGAGCCGGATCTTGAGCGACTTCAGCTGGACCTTGGTCTTGTTGTAGTCCTCGCTGGCCTGCTCGGCCTGGTCGCGCAGCTTCTTGACCTTGGCCTCGGCCTGTTTGACCGTCGGCTTCGGGGCCGCGGTGGCCGAGGACATGCTCAGGACGGCGGAGCCGACCAGGGTCAGGGACAGGCCCAGAGCGATCAGCCCCCGCCGACGGCCTCGACCCCGGAACCCGGGTCGACCCTGGAAGCCCGGTCGACCCTCGAACGGGGACCGGCGCCGACTCTCGACCCGGGCCGACCCGGCCTGGGTGGGCCGGTGGCGCAACGGGAACCGGTCGGGATCCAGCCGGGAGTCCGAGGACAAGGCGTTGCAGCTCCGTTTCTGGACTGCCCGCGAGCGGGCCCTGCCATCACCAGATACGACACCCGATTCGGCCGAAGACGAATGCTGAGCGCTACATTCCTGGCGACGGTGCGTGAACGAGGAGCAACCTATCCCCCGCAGACGCTCACGCCAAGCCGCCCAAAGATCGAAAGGCGATTACCAAGCGTAATCTCTGCTGATGAGGGCGATGCTCCCGAACAACCTCCGTGGATCTTTAGCGATATTTTAAGATTCACCTGTCAACCGCGATCACATAGCCGCTCGCCGAACATCGCCCGGCCGATCATCCAGCGGGCGTTCGCCCCCGGCCGGCCCGGCGTTCACGTGATGTTCGTGCGAGCATCCGGGACGGACCGGAGCGGCTGCCACCAACCGTAGCGGGGGAACGAGCCCGGACCCGGCAAGCACGGCCAGCGCGGCCTGCTCTTCACCGTCCAGATCGATCCGACCGTCGGCGTCGCCGGGCCGATCGGCGGGCGGCGCCCCGAGCAACACGGTGACGACGCAGTCGCCACAGGCCGGGCCGCGGGCCGCGCAGGCATCACAGTCGATCATCATGATGGTCTCCGAGAGGTCTCGGGCTTGTCACCCGGCCGGCGAGCTGCCGACATCGAAGACGCTAGGGGTGGGTACCGACAATCAGCGTTTGCGGTCGCGCTGACCGGCACCGATGAGCTTCAGCAGAACCCGCGAGGCGACCGGTCGGGCCCCGGCCGCGACAGCCGCGTCGGCGACCTCGCGATCGGAGGAGACGACCACCAGCATCCGCCCCCGCGGTTCGGCCCGGACCAGCCGCCCGAGCAACTCGTCGGCCGTCGTCCCCGGTTCGGAGAACAGCACTCGCACGCCCCGGACCAGCCCGGCGGACCGGCCGTCGACCTCGGCACCGTCGAAACAGCAGGTGATCTCGGCCGCGGTCCGGGCGGTCAGCGCCGACATGGCGTCGATCAGCAGGCGCCGCTGATCGATCAGGGGAAGGCTGCCGTAGCCCTCCTTGGTCACGTTGTAGCCGTCCACCAGCAGGTGGGCCCGCGGGATCCGGAGCAGTTCCAGAAGCAGAGCCGGGTCGTCCCCGGCCAGCCCCCGCGCCGGCACGACCGGGGCGCTCGGGCCGGTCTGGTCGTCCGCGCCGGCCAGCTGCTCGGTCACCAGATCGGCGGGCGTCCGGGCGATCGGTGGCAGGGCCAGCTCCCGGCGAAGCGCTGACGCCGAGTCGACGATCGTGTCGAGCAGCAACCGGGCCCGCAGCTCGGCCAGCGAACGCCCGTCCTTGGCCGAGCGCCGGACCGCGGCCAGCTGCTCCTGGGCCTCCTGGGTCTGACGTTCGGCTTGTCGCAGCCGACCGTCCTGCTCGGCCAGCAGGGCCGACAGCCGTTCGGTCTCCTCGGCCGCCCTGCGCTCGGCCTCCCGGGTGGCCGAGCGAGCCCGGTCGGCATCCGACCGCAGCCTTCGCTGCTCGCGGCGCAGGGCGAGAAGCTCCTCGGCCAGCTCGGCCCGGGCCGCCTCGGCCGCCGCGGTCTCGGCCCGGGCCCGGACCAGGGCCTCGTCGGGCGGTTGGGGCTCGCTCTCGGCCGGCTCCAGGGCCGGCTCGTCCGCGGGCTCCGCGGGCTCCGCGGACACCGCGGCCAGCCAGCCGGCCAGGTCGCCCTGCCAGCCCTCGGCCCGCCCGAGGTAGATCCCGACCACGACCGGCACCGGATCGAGCACCGGCATCGGCCCCTCACCCTCGAGCGCGGCGGCCAGCTCGGGATGGGCCGTGCGCCAGGCCGCGGCGACCTGGCGGCGGAACACCGGGTCGCGATCCAGAGCCAGGCTCAGCGGGGCCGCGCCGGCCCGGGCCCGCCGGGCCGGGGCGAAACCGCGCACCTTGCGCAGGCCCGCCGGGATCTCCGGTTCGGTCAGGACGTCGAGCACCTCGGCCGCGAACTCGACCAGCGCCCGGCGGACCCGCGGCGGCAGGGCGACGGGATCGGACACAGCCAGGCCACCTCTCCGCCCCCGTCGGGCTCTGACCCTCGACCCTACTGACGACGGCGCGAGCACCCTATCGACGACCGGCTCCCCGCCCCGCGGCCCGGCATCGGAACCAAGAGTGTCGGTGGTCGACCGTACGGTGCCGACCATGAGCAACGCTGGAGATCAGGGGCCGCAGCAGCAGGCGCTCTGGCCCGAGCCGACCGGCGCGGTGTCGGGTGCCCTCGGCGACGATGCCCGGTCCCTGGCCGAGGTCACGTTCGTCGTGCTCGACCTGGAGACCACCGGCGGCGCCCCGGCCGACGGCGGCATCACCGAGATCGGGGCGGTCAAGGTGCGCGGCGGCGAACTGCTGGGCGAGTTCCAGACCCTGGTCCGCCCGCCCACGGCGATCCCGCCGTTCATCGCCGTGCTCACCGGCATCACCGATTCGATGGTCTCCGGCGCACCGATGCTGGCAGCCGCGCTGCCACCGTTCCTGGAGTTCATCACCGGCGCCGTGCTGGTCGCCCACAACGCGCCCTACGACATCGGCTTCCTGCGGGCCGCCTGCGAGCGCACCGGTCACCCGTGGCCGAAGGCGACGGTGATCGACACGGTCCGGCTGGCCCGGCACATCGTCAGCCGCGACGAGGCCCCGAACCGCAAACTCGGCACTCTGGCCGCACTTTTCGGCTCACCGACCACGCCCGACCACCGGGCCCTGAACGATGCCCGGGCCACGGTTCACGTGCTGCACACCCTGCTCGGCCGGATCGGCACGCTCGGCGTCACCACGCTCGGCGAGCTGCGGTCGTTCTCCTCCAAGGTGCCCGAGAGCACCCGGCGTAAGCGCCACCTGGCCGATCGGCTGCCTAGCGGCCCGGGCGTCTACATGTTCAAGGACGATCGCGGCCGGGTGCTCTACGTCGGCACCTCGGTCGACATCCGCACCCGGGTCCGCAGCTACTTCACCTCGTCCGAGCAGCGCAGCCGGATGCGCGAGATGGTGGCCCGGGCGGCCGGCGTCACCCCGGTGCCGTGCGCGACCGCCCTGGAGGCCCGGGTCCGCGAGATCCGGTTGATCGCCGAGCACGCACCGCCCTACAACCGGCGCTCACGCACCCCCGACCGCCAGCCCTGGATCAAACTCACCGTCGAGGCCTTTCCCCGGCTGTCCGTGGTCCGCGAGGTGCAGACCGACGGCGCCACGTATGCCGGGCCGTTCTCCTCCCGGTTGCAGGCCGAACTGGCGGTCGCGGCCGTGCAGGAGGCCTACCCGCTGCGGCGCTGCACCCCTCGCCTGCCCCGGCAGCCGGCCGCCGGCGCCAGCGCCTGCATCCTGGCCGAGCTCGGCCGCTGCCCCGCTCCCTGCGTGGGCGGGGTCGACGTCGCGGGATACGCGCTGGTCGCCGACGGCGTGCGAGCGGCCCTGCTGTCCCACTCGGCCCCGGTGGTGGCGGCCAACCTGGTGCGAGCCGGTGCGCTCGCCCAGGCCGAGCGGTTCGAGGACGCCGCTGTGCACCGCGACCGGTTGCTGGCCTACCTGCGCGGCGCCGCCCGGGCCCAGCGCCTGGCCCCGATCGCCGCCGTGTCCCACCTGGTAGCGGCCCGCCGGCGGGAGCGCGGCGGTTGGGAACTGGCCCTGGTCCGGCACGGCCGGCTGGCCGGCACCAGCCTCAGCCCGCCCGGCGCCGACCCGATGCCGTACGTCGCCGCGCTCAGCCTGTCCGGCGAGATCGTCACGCCGCGGCCGGTTCCGTTGCCGGCCGCCCACCCGGAGGAGACCGAACTGGTGCTCAACTGGCTGGAACAGCCCGGCACCCGGCTGGTCGAGCTCGAGGGCACCTGGGCCTGGCCGATCTCCGGTGCCGCGCAGGCCCGCGCCCGGCTCACGTGACCGCTTGTTCGGCCATGCAGAGATCGATGCAGATTCTTGGTGGTGGTCACCCCTAGAAGCGCACATCGATCTCTGCAACCACGGCCGAGCCATGGCCTTCGGGGGGCTGGCCGCGGTTTCGCGGAACCGTCCCGAGCGAGAACCGCGGTTCCGGCCGGTGGGGTTGCGGTCGGCGGTGTCGCGGTCAGGCGGCGCTGGCGGCGACCCAGCGGTCGAGCGCGTCGGCGGCGGCACCGGAGTCGACCGATCCGGCGGCCAGCTCCAGACCGGCGGCGATCCGCTTGACCAGGTCGCCGTCGCCCACGCCGGCCGCGACCAGGGCCGCGGCCGCGTTCAGCAGGACCGCGTCGCGCACCGGCCCCGTCGTCCCGGCCAGCACGGAGCGGACCACGCCGGCGTTGTGGGCGGCATCACCGCCGCGCAGCTGGTCGAGGGTCACCCGGGGCAGGCCGACGTCGGCCGGGTCGAACCGCAGCGGCGTCACCACGCCGTCGCGCACCTGCCAGACCTGCGACGGGCCGGTGGTGGTGAGCTCGTCCAGGCCGTCGTCGCCGCGGAACACCAGCGCCGAGTCACCCCGCGCGGCCATCACGCCGGCCATGATCGGCGCCATCCGCAGGTCGGCACAGCCGACCGCGGCCACGCCCGGCTGGGCCGGGTTGGTCAGCGGGCCGAGCAGGTTGAACGCGGTGGCCACGCCGAGCTCACGCCGGACCGGGCCGGCGAACCGCATCGACGGGTGGAACACGTTGGCGAAGCAGAACGTGATGCCGACCTCGACCGCCAGCTCGGCCACCCGCGACACGGGCAGGTCGAGCCGAACCCCCAGCACCTCCAGGACGTCGGCGGCGCCGGCCGACGAGGACGACGCCCGGTTGCCGTGCTTGACCACCCGCTGGCCGGTGCCGGCCACCACGATCGCGGCCATCGTCGAGAGGTTGACCGAGCTGGACCGGTCGCCGCCGGTGCCGACCACGTCGAGGGCCGGGCCCGGCACCTCGATCCGGACGGCGTGCTCGAGCATCACCTGAACCAGGCCGGCGATCTCGTCGACCGTCTCGCCCTTGGCCCGCAACGCGACCAGGAAGCCGGCCAGCTGGGCCGGCGTGGCGTCGCCGGCCATCACCTGACCCATCGCCCAGGCCGCCTGCTGCCGGGAGAGATCCTCCCGGCGCAGCAGTGCGGTGATCAGGTTCGGCCAGCCGGTCAGGACAGCAGCGGTCGACATCAGCTCAGCCCCGGCGGCGTCGGGCCAGGCCGGTCACGGCCTGAGCCAGCACCCGCGGGTCGAGCGGGTGCGGAACGGCGGCGTCGGCCCGCGACCAGGTGGCCAGCCAGGCGTCCTGCGGCCGGCCGGTGAGCACGAGAATCGGTGGGCACTCGAACTTCTCGTCCTTCAACTGCTTGCACAGGCCCAGGCCACCGGCCGGCGACGACTCGCCGTCCAGGATCAGGAGGTCGAAGCCGGTGCTGTCGACGGCGGAGATGACGGCGGGCGGGGTGGCGCACTCGGTCCACTCCACCGGCGGCAGGTCGGCGGCCAGTCGCTTGCCGACGGCGCGCCGGACCGTCGCCCGGGTGTCGAGGTCGTCGCTGTAGAGCAGCACGCTGATCGGGCGCGGCCCGGAGATCGGCTCGGCACCGGTCAGTCGCGGGTCGGCGTGCCCACGGCTCTGCGCCTCTGCGGAGGCGGCGGCAACCATCTCCCCACCATGGGTGGAAGCGGCATTGTGGGAGTGTCCACCCGACGCGGTACTGCCGGCGTCGGGGTGGACCGGGGTGCTGGTCATCTGTCGTCTCCTCCGGTGGGGCCGGTCGGTCGCGATGCTATCGGTGCCCGTCGTCGCAAGCTGCGCGGAGCCGTCCGCAGGGCCCTCACGGAGGCTACGGAAAGGTCTCGGAATCACGCCGCGCCGCGTCATTGCCCCCCCAAGCCTGCAACGAGGTCCGGGTACCGCAATAATGCTCGCCGTGGCCTCCGTATCGGCAGTAGACAGCCCTCCCGGGCCGAGCGTTCACGCGACCCTCAACCGACCGAACATGGTTCAGGTCGGCACCATCGTGTGGCTCGCCAGTGAACTCATGTTCTTCGCGGGTTTGTTCGCGATGTACTTCACGATCCGCTCGGTGCAGCCGGGGCTGTGGGACTCCCAGCCGCTCAAGCTGAACGTGCCGTTCTCCGCGGCCAACACCCTCAACCTGGTGCTCAGCTCGGTCTGGTGCCAGATGGGCGTGTTCGCCGCCGAGCGGTTCCAGCCCAGCACCCGGGGCGACCGCTGGTGGAAGATCTACACCAGGAAGTACGGCTTCCAGACCTGGGGCATGCGGGAGTGGTACCTGCTGACCTACGCCGCGGGCGCCCTCTTCGTCTGCGGCCAGATCTACGAGTACGCCTCGCTGGTCCGCGACAACCTGAGCATTTCCACCAACGGCTACGGCTCGGTCTTCTACCTGACGACAGGGTTCCATGGCCTGCACGTGACCGGTGGCCTGATCGCCTTCCTGCTGATCATCGGCCGGAGCTTCGCGACCAAGCGGTTCGGCCACAAGGAAGCGGTCGCCGCGATCGTGACGTCGTACTACTGGCACTTCGTCGATGTGGTCTGGATCGGCCTCTTCTTCGTCATCTACATCATTAAGTGATCATGCCCATCCTGCCTTTACCGGCCTCCGGACGTAGGAGTTCTCCATCGTGACCGCACTCGCTGCCCGCCGGCGGCACCCGCTGGCCACGGCCCTGCTCGTGCTGCTCGGCCTGGTCATCACGGGTGCGGCCTACGCCACCCTGGTGCCCGGCCGGGCCAGTGCCGCGGAGTCCGCCGCCCAGGATGTCTCGTCCGGTCAGAAGCTGTTCCTGGCCAACTGCGCCACCTGCCACGGCCAGAGCGCCGAAGGTCGCAAGGACGCGCCGTCCCTGGTCGGGGTGGGCGCGGCCGCGGTCGACTTCCAGGTCGGTACCGGCCGGATGCCGCTGGCGCAGAGCGGCCCGCAGGCACCCAAGGCCCCGGTGCGGCTGAGCTCCGACGAGATCAGCGACCTGGCCGCCTACATCGCCAGCCTGGGCCCCGGCCCGGCCATCCCGGACGCCACCGCCGTCGACCCGAACACCGGGGACGCCTCGCGCGGTTCGCTGATCTTCCGGACCAACTGTGCCATGTGCCACAACTCGGTCGGTAAGGGCGGTGCCCTGACCCGCGGCAAGTACGCGCCCAGCCTCACCGGGTCGACCCCGACCCATATCTATGAGGCAATGGTTACCGGGCCGCAGTCGATGCCGGTCTTCAACGACCAGACCATCACGCCGCAGACCAAGCGCGACGTGATCGCCTATCTGAACACGATCAACAAGACGCCGAATCCGGGCGGGCTGGCCCTGGGCCGGATCGGGCCGGTGAGCGAGGGCCTGGTGGCCTGGCTGGTCGGGCTGACCGTGCTCCTCGGCTTCGCGGTGTGGCTGGGGTCGAAGTCTTCATGAGCGACGAGACTGGTGGAACGATGAGCACTCACGACGAGGGTCACGGCGGCTCCGAGGTCGCCGTCCAGCACGAGTCGCCACTGCCCGAGCGGTTCAGCAACCCGGGCCTGCCGGAGCACCGTCACCGGATGGCCGACACCGACCCGAAGGCGGCCCGCAAGGCCGAACGCCAGGTGGCCACCCTTTTCGGCCTGTCCACCTTGGGCACGCTGCTGGTCATCGTCAGCTACTTCGTGGTCAAGCTGAGCCCGGGTCTGAGTTTCTACGACTTCGTGGCCCGGCTGCGGCTGTCCAACCAGCTGCTCGGGATCGGCTTGGCGATCGCCATGCTCGGGATCGGCGTCGGCGCCGTGCACTGGGCCAAGACCCTGATGCCGGACGAGGAGCGGGTCGAGTACCGCCACCTGCAGCGGGGCACCGACGAGGAGCGGGCCGAGGCGGTCGGGCTGCTCAAGCTGGGTGGCGACGAGTCCGGGATCGCCCGGCGTCCGCTGATCCGCAACAGCCTGATCGGCGCGATGGCCCTGTTCCCGCTGCCGGCCCTGCTGTTCCTGCGCGACACCGGGCCGATGCCCGGCAAGCACCTCGACGAGACGGTCTGGAAGGAAGGCACCCGACTGGCCCGCGACCAGGAGGGTGGCGGCCTGCTCAAGGCCTCCGACCTGACCATCGGCTCGGTCGTGCACGTGATGCCCGAGGGCATCGACAAGCTGGACAACGCGATCGAGGAGCGCGCGAAAGCGGCTCTTCTGCTGATCCGGCTTGAGCCGGAGCTCCTGGCGGCCGAATCAGTACCGGACTCCTACTCCGGGATCGTGGCCTACTCCAAGATCTGCACCCACATGGGTTGCCCGGTGGCCCTGTACGAACAGCGCACGCACCACCTGCTCTGCCCGTGCCACCAGTCGACCTTCGATCTGACTCAGAATTGCAAGGTTATTTTCGGTCCGGCAAAACGGCCGTTGCCCCAACTGGCGATCACCGTTGATTCCGAGGGATATTTAGTGGCCAAGGGCCCGTTCACGCAGCCCGTCGGCCCAAGCTTCTGGGAGCGCGGATGAGCACCACGACACCGGCCAAGCCGGCCGAAGCGGTCGGCAACTTTCTGGACGAGCGCCTCGGAGCCAGCAAGCTCACGAAGACGTTCTCCCGGAAGATCTTTCCGGACCACTGGTCCTTCATGCTCGGTGAGATCGCGCTCTACAGCTTTGTCATCCTGCTGCTCACCGGCACATTCCTGACATTCTTCTACGTGCCCAGCACGGGCATGACGATCTACCACGGCCCGTACACCACGCTCGAGGGCCAGCAGGTCTCCGAGGCGTTCAACTCGACGATGCACCTGTCGTTCGAGGTCCGGGGCGGTCTGCTGATGCGCCAGATCCACCACTGGGCCGCGCTGATCTTCGTCGTCTCGATCATCGTGCACATGTTCCGGATCTTCTTCACCGGCGCTTTCCGCAAGCCGCGCGAGCTGAACTGGAGCATCGGGGTCGTCCTGGCCCTGCTGGCGGTGTTCGAGGGCTTCCTCGGATACTCCCTGCCCGACGACCTGCTCTCCGGCAACGGCCTGCGGATCGCCTCGGGGATCATCCTGGCCATTCCCGTGGTCGGCTCGTACATCAGCTTCTTCCTGTTCGGCGGTGAATTCCCGGGCGAGGCGTTCATCCCCCGGATCTACACGATCCATGTGCTGCTGCTGCCGGCGATCATGCTCGGGCTGATCACCTTCCACCTGATCCTGGTCGTGGTGCACAAGCACACCCAGTACCCCGGCCCCGGCCGGACCAACGACAACGTGGTCGGCTACCCGCTCTTCCCGATCTACACGGCCAAGGCGGGCGGCTTCTTCTTCATCGTGTTCGGCGTGACCGCGCTGATGGCGGCCCTGTTCACGATCAACCCGATCTGGCTGTACGGGTCGTACGACCCCTCACCGATCGGGGCCGGCGCCCAGCCGGACTTCTACATGGGCTTCCTGGACGGCGCGGTCCGGCTGACACCCGGCTTCCTGGAATTCACCGCGTTCGGACACACCCTGTCCGGCAACATCGTGCTGCCCACGTTGATCCTGCCGGGGCTGCTGACCAACCTCGCGATCATGTATCCGTGGATCGAGGCCTGGGCCACCGGTGACAAACGCGAGCACCACCTGCTCGACCGGCCGCGCAACGTGCCGACCCGGACCGGGCTCGGGGTCATGGCGATCACGTTCTACGTGCTGTTGTGGATCAGCGGTGGTAACGACATCATCGCCACGCACCTGCATCTGTCGATCAACGACATCACGTACACGCTGCGGGCCCTGCTGTTCATCCTGCCGCCGATCACGTACCTGATCACCAAGCGGATCTGCCTCGGGCTGCAGCGCAAGGATCGCGAACTGGTGTTGCACGGGTCGGAGACCGGCCGGGTGTTCCGGACCGAGGACGGCAAGGTGTTCGAGCTGCACCAGCCGCTGTCGGCCGAGGACCGCTGGCTGCTGGTCCAGTTCGAGGCGCCCGAGGCGATCGAGCCCGGTCCGCTGGTCGACGAGGCCGGCGTCCGCCGTCCGGGAGGCCTGATGGAGTCTCTGCGCCACAAGATCGGCAAGTTCTACTTCGAGGACCGGATCGCGCCGGTCACTCCGGCCGAACTGGCCGCGGCCCAGCACCGCGGCGAGCACGACGAGCTCTCGGCCAGCGGCGGCGAAGCACCGGCGATCGCGGCCGGCTCGCCCACCGGGCACTAGCACCACCAGCACCGGCCGGCGGCCGGGCCTCAACCGCTCATCGGTCGGGGCCCGGCCGCTCGGTTTTGCCCTCACCCGTTCATCGCTCGGGGCGGCCGCTCGGTTTTGCCCTCAATGTTCATCGGTCGAGGCCCAGCGGCTCCGTTTTGCGTCCCCCCTCCCCCTGCGGGCGGCGATAGGGCCGACTACGGGCTCCGGACCCAGCTTCAGCCGAGATCTCCTTGATCACCTACTGATCAGTGCTGCGCCGGCAACACCGGCGAGTCGTCGATCAAGGAGACCACCGGGCCTCGGCGGGGCCGCATCAGCCGGTGGCCCCGCATCAGCCGGTGGGGCCAGATCTACTGGTGGGGCCAGATCTGCTGATGGGGCGACGCGGTCCGGCGTGAGCGTGAAGTGATCGATGTGCCGCACCGGGGGTGATCACCACCCTGCTCGTTCACCGATCTGTGCACGCTCAGGCCAAGGCGGTCACCAGCCCCGCCAAGGGGCTCGGTTCACCGACACGGATACAGCGCCACCAGCGCCCGGGCGCCGGCTGGCCGGTACGGGCTCCTCGGGGCTCGTATCCGCTGACGGCCGCGGCCACACTGTCGGCCGGCTCACACGAGCCCACAGACGTTCCCTGCGCCTCCGTACGCCCCATGAGGTACGGGGCAGACCCCGCCAGTACACGAAAGCCCGGCAGAGGGCCTTCAGGCCCCAGGTCACCCGCTCCAGACGGCCTCTGGACGAACGATGGCCCAGGCCATCAGGCGCTCACCGACGACCCCAGGTCACCAGGCGCTCACGGACGACCCCAGGGCATCAGGCGCTCATGGACGGCTCAGGGCATCAGGCGCTGCGCCACTTGGCGTAGGACATGTCCCAGGCCGTGTACCCGTTGCCCCATTCGAGCTTGCGGGTGCTGTGCTTGTACACGACGACGTCGCCGACCTTGGAGTGGTCGAACAGCCATTTGGCGTTGGCCGTGCTCATGCCGGTGCAGCCGTGGCTGACATTGGCACTGCCCTGGCTGCCCATCGACCAGGGGGCGGCGTGCAGGAACTCGCCGCTGTAGGTCAGCCGCATCGCGTACTTGGCCACGATGTCGTAGTAGCCGGCGGTGCCCTTGTTGATCCCGATGGTGCTCGACTTCATCCGGTGTGAGGTCTCCCGGCTCATGATCACCTTGACCCCGTTGCGGGTGGCCATGCTCGCCTTGCCGGTGGTCACAGGGATGGTCTTGACCACCTTGCCGTCCTTGCGCATGGTCAGCGAGTGCCCGGTGACGTCGACCGTGCTGATCACGGCGCTGCCGACGGTGAAGTCGGAGCTGCGTTCGGTGGTGCTGCCGTAGAGGCCGGGCTGGATCTCGACCCCGCCGAGGTCGGCCTTCACGTTCACCTTGGTGTTGCTGGGCCAGTAGACGGCGGGGCGCCACTGCACCTGCTGGGAGCTGAACCAGCGCCAGCTGCCCTCGATGTTCGCGTCGGTGCTGACCTTGAGCGCGGCTTCGACGGCGGGCCGGCTCTTGGTCGAGACCGAACGGGAAAAGTTGACGATCACCGGCATGCCGACTCCGACGTTCCAGCCGTCGGACGGTGTGATCGCCGCCGTGACCGTGCCCTTGGGGGTCAGGGTGGTGAAGGACGCCGAACTCCCCGCCGGCTTGCCGTCGGCCGAGGCGGCCTGCACCGCGACCTGGTAGGTGGTGTTGGCGGCCAGCTTGCCCTTGCTGGTCCAGCTCAGCTTGTCGTCGGACAGGGTGCCCTTGAGGGCCCGGCCCTGCTTCGACGTCACGGTGACCGCGGCCAGAGTGCCCTTGCTCACGGTGACCTTGATCGGCTTGGTCAGCCCGACCTTGGCCGTGCCGTCGGCCGGCGTGATCGCGACCACGGCCGCCTGGACCGCCGTCGAGCCCTTGCCGCCGGCCTGACCGGCCGCCCCGGTGCTGTCGTGGTCGGCGTTCGACGAGCACCCGGCGAGCACGGTCGCACCGGCCACTACCGCCACCAGCATCAGGCATAGGGGGCCCGACCGACGACTGCGCACACCACGAATCACACCGAACTCCCACGTTGCCGAACTCTGGTCGTCAACTAAGACGCTCCCGGACGGCCAGGAGTTGCCAGATTTACGCAACTGAAGTGTAACGAAATCGCGGCCGGCCCCCGTTGAGGGGCCGGCCGCGACGGTGACTCGTGCGGAGCGAGGATCAGTGGGCGTGCTCGCCGCGGTAGAACTCGAAGACCCAGCCGACCAGGCCGAGCGCTCCGACCCCGGCCCCGATGACCATCAGCCACCAGCCGACGGCCAACCCGGTGAACAGCAACGCGCCCCCGCCGGCGGCGGCCAGCGGCCACCACGAATAGGGCGCGAACTCGCCCAGCTCACCGGCACCCTCGGCGATCTCGCCGAAGGCGTCGTCCTCGGGCCGGGCATCGATGTGCCGGGCCGTGTAGGCCAGGTAGCCACCGATCAGCGCGGCCAGGCCGGTGGTCAGGAACAAGCAGGCCACGCCGACCGGCTCGTCCCAGTGCGTCACCGATCCGTAGACGATGGCGAACACCAGGAACAGGGGCGTCCCGCCACCGAAGAACCAGGCTTCAACCTTCACTGCTGCACTCCCTGGTTCCCGGCGTCCTGGCCGTCCTTGTCCGGCGAGTTGGTCTCGTGCCCCCGGTGAGCCATCTCCGGCTCACCGAAGATCTTGTCAAGTACACCCTGGTCGGCCGTGGGTGAGTCGAACTGGGCCAGCTCCGGGTGGTGCAGGTCGAACGCCGGGCGCTCGGACCGGATCCGGGGCAGCGAGTCAAAGTTGTGACGCGGCGGCGGGCACGAGGTGGCCCACTCCAGCGATCCGCCGTACCCCCACGGGTCGTCGACGTCGACCAGCGGCGCGGTGCGCCAGGTCTTGTAGACGTTGTAGGCGAACGGCAGCACCGACAGGCCCAGGATCAGCGAGCCGATCGAGGAGATCCGGTTGTAGAGCTCGAAGCCGTCCTCCGGCAGGTAGTCGGCGTACCGGCGGGGCATTCCCTCGACCCCCAGCCAGTGCTGGATCAGGAAGGTGGTGTGGAAGCCGATGAAGGTCAGCCAGAAGTGCCACTTGCCGAGCGTCTCGTCGAGCATCCGGCCCGTGAGCTTCGGCCACCAGAAGTAGAAGCCGGCGTACATCGCGAACACCACGGTGCCGAAGACGACGTAGTGGAAGTGGGCGACCACGAAGTAGCTGTCGGAGAGCTGGAAGTCGAGCGGCGGCGCGGAGAGGATGATCCCGGTCAGACCACCGAAGAGGAAGGTGACCAGGAAGCCGATCGCCCAGACCATGGGGGTTTCGAAACTCAGCGAGCCTCGCCACATCGTGCCGATCCAGTTGAAGAACTTCACCCCGGTGGGCACCGCGATCAGCATCGTCATGAAGGCGAAGAACGGCAGCGCGACCTGGCCGGTGACGTACATGTGGTGCGCCCACACCGCGACCGAGAGCGCCGCGATCGCGATCGTCGCGAACACCAGGCCCTTGTAGCCGAAGATCGGCTTGCGGCTGAACACCGGCAGGATCTCGCTGATGATGCCGAAGAACGGCAGCGCGATGATGTAGACCTCGGGGTGGCCGAAGAACCAGAACAGGTGCTGCCAGAGCAGCGAGCCGCCGTTCTGCGGTTCGAACACCTGGGCCCCGAGCCGGCGGTCGGCGCCGAGCGCGAGCAGGGCGGCGGCCAGCGGGGGGAACGCCATCAGCACGAGCACGCTGGTGATCAGCACGTTCCAGCTGAACAGCGGCATCCGGAACATCGTCATGCCGGGTGCGCGCATGCAGATGATCGTGGTGATGAAGTTGACCCCGCCGAGGATGGTGCCGAAACCGGACAGGGCCAAGCCGAAGACCCAGAGGTCGCCGCCCAGACCGGGCGAGTACACCGGGTTGGACAGCGGCGCGTAGGCGAACCAGCCGAATGACGCGGCGCCGGCCGGGGTCAGGAAGCCGGCCAGCACGATCAGGCCGCCGAACAGGTAGAGCCAGTACGACAGCATGTTCAGCCGCGGGAAGGCGACGTCCGGGGCGCCGATCTGCAGCGGCATGATCGCGTTGGCGAATCCGGCGAACAGCGGGGTCGCGAACAGCAGCAGCATGATCGTGCCGTGCATGGTGAACAGCTGGTTGTACTGCTCCTTCGAGCTGACGATCTGCAGGCCTGGGCTGAACAGCTCGGCCCGGATCAACAGGGCCATCAGGCCGGCGATCAAGAAGAACCCGAACGAACTGATCAGGTACAGGTTGCCGATCACCTTGTGGTCGGTACTGGCCAGCCACTTGACCGAGACGGTGCCCTTGCGGGTCCTGACGGCGGGGCGCAGAAGAGGTACTTCGTCCGGTGTGAACGCGGCAGTCATGACTGGTCGTTCCCTTCGTCCGAAGACGTCTTCGGGGTCAGTTCGCTCCGGCCCAGTTCGACCGGCAGCGAGCCGGACTGCCCGTGAGCCTTCAGGTCGGCGATGTGCGCCTGGTAGTCGGCGACGCTGACCACCTTGACGTTGAACAGCATTTCCGAGTGGTACTCACCGCACAGCTCGGCGCACTTGCCCTTGAAGTTCCCGATCTTGTTGGGCACCACCTGGAACTTGTTCTCCAGCCCCGGGATGGTGTCCATCTTCATCAGGAACGCGGGGATCCAGAACGAGTGGATGACGTCGCGCGAGTACAGGTTGAACTGCACCCGCTTGCCCACCGGCAGGTACAGCGTCGGGATCTCGTCCTCGACGCCGGCCTCTCCGGTCAGCTGGCCCTGGACGCCGGTGTCGTAGGCGTCGTCGTTCACGTAGTTGAAGTCCCAGGCCCACTGCTTGGCGACGACGCCGATGGTGAGGTCGGGGGTCTTCTTGGTGTCGATCTCGGCCGCCTGCGCGCTGTAGGTGTAGCCGAACAGCACGGCCACCATCATCAGCGGGATCGCGGTGTACATGATCTCGAGCGGCAGGTGATAGCGCACCTGGGGCGGCAGTTCGGTCTCGTCGCGACGGCGGCGGTAGGCGATCATCACCCAGATGATCAGCCCCCAGACCAGCACCCCGACCAGCAGCGCCGCGATCCAGGACCCGTTCCACAGGTCCATCACCTGAGCGGTGTTGTTGGTCATGTCCCGGTCGGTCGGCAGCCAGCCGTGCTCGATCGTGTCGGAACAGCCGGACAGCGTCAGAACGGCAGCGCCGGACAATGCCACGGCCACTACCCGGGCGCTACCACGCGCCTTGTGGAACCCCTCGTGCGAACGCAACGGTGGCCTTCCCACGGTCTGGTCCCGGTGCACGGTTCGGACCGCGCCGCCGAGAGCTTTTCCTGGATGTCTGTGGTGTCGATTTCTCGACGACAAGCAGCGTAGCGGGTTGCTCGCTCCGCGCCTGCGACGGGTCACCAACTCGTCCGCGTGGCGCGAGAGACTGGCTGTGTGAATCCCTCCCCGGCCGAACTCGGTGCAGCTCAGCGGCGTGTTGCGCGCACGTATCTGGACGCCGCGACGGTGGCGCCGCCGCATCCGGCGGGCCGCGAGGCGTGGCTGGCGGCGCTGGACGAGGGCTGGGCCGATCCGCGCCGGTTGCATCGCGAGGGCAGGCAGGCCCGGATGCTGCTGGACGGCGCCCGCGAGGCCCTGGCCGCGGCCCTCGGCGCGCGCACCGAGGAGGTGGTGTTCACCGGGTCGCACGTCGAGGCGGTTCAGGCCGCGGTGCTGGGCACGGTGAAGGCCCGGCACCGGACCGGCGACGCGGTGCTGCTCTCGGCGGTCGAGCACTCAGCGGTGCTGCACGCGGCCGAGCACGCCGGTACGGCCGTCCGGATCGGCGTGGACCGGCTCGGCCGGGTGGACGTCGACGACTTCACCCTGCGCCTGCGCTCCCCCGGTGTAGCCCTGGCCGCTCTGCAGAGCGCCAACGGTGAGGTCGGCACCCTTCAGCCGGTACCGGTCGTGGCGGCGGCGGCCCGGGCGGCCGGCATCCCGTTGCTGGTGGATGCGGCCGCCTCGATCGGGCACGGGCCCGCGCCGGCGTCCTGGGACCTGCTCACCGCCGATCCGCGGGCCTGGGGCGCGCCGCCCGGGATCGGTGTGCTGGCGATCCGGGCCGGCACCCGGTGGGTGTCGGCGGCACCGGCGGACGACGGGATCGAGCAGGTGCCCGGCGCCCCCTCGGTGCCGGCGGCCCTGGCCGCGGCGGTGACCCTGCAGGCGGTGCTGGCGCAGGTGGAGCACCAGGACGCCCAGCGGCGCGAGCTCACCGGGCGGATCCGCGCGGCGGCGACCCGGATCCGGGACACCGAGGTGGTCGGCGACCCGGACGAACGGCTGCCGCACGTCGTCACGTTCTCGTGCCTCTACGTGGACGGCGAGGCGATCGTCGACGAGCTCGACCGGGCCGGGTTCGCGGTCGGCTCGGGCTCGGCCTGTACGGCCTCGACCCTGGAGCCGAGCCACGTGCTGGCCGCGATGGGCGTGCTGACCCACGGCAACATCCGGGTCGGGCTCCCGGTCGGGGTGGACGCCGCGGCGGTCGACCGGTTCTGTGCCGAGCTGCCGGGGGCGGTGGCCCGGGTGCGGGCCCTGCTCGGGGCGGACGACCTGTGAGCGACGAACCGGCGGGTGGCCCGGCTGACGACCCGGCGGGCGAGGTGGTGCTGGACGCCACCGGGTTGCGCTGCCCGCTGCCGATCATCCGGCTGGCCCGGGCCGCCCGGGAAGTTCCCCCCGGAACGGTGATCGCCCTGCTCAGCACCGATCCGGCGGCCGAGCCGGACGTCGCCGCCTGGTGCCGGATGCGGGGGGTCGACCTGCTTGGTCAGGAGTGGCTGGACGGCGGCGCGACCCTGCGCAGCCGGGTCCGGACCTGATCGAGCCTCAGACCTGGCCGAAACGCCGCGGCCGGGGCGCGGTCAGGGCCACGGCCAGCCGCCGGCGGTACTCCTCGCGCCCGATCTCGACCACGCCGAGCGAGGCCAGGTGATCGGTGCGCCACTGGACGTCGAGCAGCCGCCGGGGCTCGCCGTCCTCGGCCAGCATCTCGACCAGCGCGACCAGGGCGACCTTGGAGGCGTCGGTCTCCCGGTGGAACATCGACTCCCCCGCGAACAGGCCGCCGACGTCGACCCCGTAGAGCCCGCCGGCCAGCCGGCCGTCGCGCCAGCACTCCACCGAGTGGGCCCAGCCCAGGTCGTGCAGCCGGCGGTAGGCCTCACCGATCCGGGGAGTGATCCAGCGGCCCGGCCGGCGGGAGTCGGCGCAGGCGGCGACCACCTGGTCGAAGGCCGAGTCGACCCGGATCTCGAACGTGGCGCAGGAGCGGCGCAACGAGCGGCTGACCTTGATCGCGTCGACCGGCAGCACGCCCCGCGGATCCGGCGACCACCAGCCCAGCGGGCCCCGGCCGTGCCGGCCCAGGCCCATCGGGAACACCGCCGACCGGTAGCCGGCCAGCAGTGTGCCCGGCTCCAGATCGGCGCCGACCCCGATCAGGTCCTCGCCCGGCACCGCGACGGCCAGGTCGAAGGCGTACCGGCTGGCGATCGGCTCGACGGGCTCGGCCCCGGTCACGTCGTACCGATCAGCACGGGCCGGTCGGTCGACGACGACGCACCCCGCTCCGGTTCACGGCCGGTAGGCCCGCAGGTGCGGTTCGACCTCGGCCGCGGCCGTGTCGCCGTAGGCGCTGCCGAGCCGCTGCAGGAAGTTGGCCTGGCCGAGCTCGTACTCCTGGGTGCCGACGGTCTCGATCACCAGGGTGGCCAGGGTGCAGCCGACCTGGGCGCTGCGCAGCGGGTCGAGTCCCCACGACACGCCGGCCAGGTAGCCGGCCCGGAAGCCGTCGCCGACGCCGGTCGGTTCGGCCAACTGCTTGGCCGGGACCACCGGGACGTAGATCTCCTCGATGTCCTTGCCGGTGATGAACACGCCCTTGTCACCGTGGGTGGTGATTCTCAGGCCCACCCGGTCGAGGACGTCGGCCGAGTTCCAGCCGGTCTTCTGCTCGATCAGGCCGGCCTCGTAGTCGTTGCTGAAGAGGTAGGTCGCACCCTCGATGAACTGCGTGATCAGCGGGCCGTCGGACCAGGCCAGCTGCTGCGAGGGGTCGGCCGCGAACGGGATGCCGAGGGTGCGGCACTCCTCGGTGTGCCGCACCATGCCGGCCGGATCGCTGGCCCCGATCAGGACCAGGTCGAGCGGCTCGCTGACGCCGAGCGGAGCGAGCTCGATCTCCCGCGACTCGGACATCGCGCCCGGGTAGAACGAGGCGATCTGGGCGTGGTCGGCGTCCGTGGTGCAGACGAAGCGCGCGGTGTGCAGCGAGTCGGAGATCCGGACCCCGGTGCAGTCGACGCCGTGCCGCTCCAGCCAGGCCCGGTACTCGGCGAAGTCGCTGCCGGCCGCACCGACCAGCAGCGGGCTCAGGCCCAGGTTGGCCAGGCCGAAGGCGATGTTGGGGGCTACCCCCCCACGCCGGATCTGCAGGTCGCTGACCAGGAAGGACAGCGAGACCTTCTCCAGTTGCTCCTTGAGCAGGCTGTCGGCGAACCGACCGTCGAAGGTCATCAGATGGTCGGTCGCAATGGACCCTGTTACCGCGATACGCACGATCCGGAACCCTACCGGTGCTCACGCACCCTCGACCGACGAAGCCGCTCCGGGCGAACCCGGTCCGAACTTCTCCAACACCCCAACTCAGGCTCAAACCCCGTCAGGCCACGCTATCCAACTTTCGGACGCGCGGCCTGACCTGGCGACGGGTTCGTCGCCGGTGGTTCAGTGTGGGATCAGTGGAAGCTGTCGCCGCAGGCGCAGCTGCCGCCGGCGTTGGGGTTGTCGATGGTGAAGCCCTGCTTCTCGATCGTGTCGGCGAAGTCGATGGAGGCACCCTCGAGGTACGGGGCGCTCATCCGGTCGACGACGACGCCGACACCGTCGAAGTCGCGGACCAGGTCGCCGTCGAGCGAACGCTCGTCGAAGTACAGCTGGTACACCAGGCCGGAGCAGCCGCCGGGCTGGACGGCGATCCGCAGTCGGAGGTCGTCACGCCCTTCCTGCTCCAGCAGGCTCTTCACCTTGGTGGCGGCGACGTCCGTGAGCATCACGGCGTGCGTGCTCGTCTCCGCCGGGGTGACGACGCTCTGGTCGTTGACGGTCATGGGTGCATCTCCTGCTCGTCCGAACGGTCAGGTCGGCCAGTTCTGTGGGTGGCATCCGCCCGCGTGCGCACGGACACCCGATCTGCATCGAGCTCAGCAGCGGGCCGCCGCCGGTAATTCCCGGTTCCAGCTGTGAAACTGGCGGCGATTCTCGGGCGCTGGGGTGACCTGGTGATGACCTGGTGACGGCGTCGCGCCGAGCTCGTCCCCTCAGGGTACGTCAGGCCGGATTCGACCGGGGCGACCAGGTCCGGGCCACCCGTTCGGCGCGGTCGGCCAGCCGGGCCGCGGGGTCGGCCAGGGAGCGGACGATCTCGGTCGGGGTGCGGGCCACCGGGTAGGCCGACTCGACCCCCACCGACAGCAGCTCGCGTCGTCCGACCAGCACCTGACCGGCCACCGCCACGGTCGGCACGCCGACCTGCTGGGCCAATCGGGCGACGGCGGTGATCACCCGCCCCCGCAGCGAGGCCCAGTCCAGGCTGCCCTCGCCGGTGATCACCAGGTCGCTGCGGCCGATCCGGCCGGCCAGGCCGACCGCGCCGGCCACCGTGCTCGCCCCGGCCTCCCGACGGGCCCCGAGCAGCAGCAGGCCGAACCCGAGACCGCCGTCGGCGCCGGAACCGGCCTCGGCGACCAGCCGTTGCGGCGTGCCGGTCACCTCCAGGGCGGCCCGGGCGAAGTCGGCGACGGCCAGGTCGAGCTCCTGGGCCTGCTCGGGGGTGGCTCCCTTGGCCTCGGCGTGCAGTGCGCTGGCCCCCTTGAACCCGAGCAGGGTGACGTCGAGATCGGTGGCCGCGACCAGCTCGACCCCGGCCAGCCGCTCCCGCAGCGCGGCCAGGGCCGGGATCCGGTCGGCGGTGATGCCGCGCAGGGCCAGCCCACCGCGGCCGAGCACCCCGGCCGTCCCGTCGGCACCGCTGAGGTCTAAGTCGTGGGCCAGGGCGGCCAGCAGGCCGGCGCCGCCGTCGTTGCTCGCGCTGCCGCCCAGACCGACCACGATCCGGCCCGCCCCGGCGGCCAGGGCCGCCGCGATCAGCACCCCGACCCCGCGGCTGGTGGCGGTCGTCGGGTCGCGCCGGCCCTCCGGCACCAGGGCCAAGCCACAGGCCTGGGCCGCCTCCAGGTAGGCGGTCGGCCGGTGGTCCGCGGTGTCGCTGTCCTCGGGCCCGTCCGTGAGCAAGAACACGGCCAGGGCCGGCTCCCCCAGCGGGCCGGGCACCTCGACCGGGATCAACCGGCCACCGAGGGCCCGGTGCAGGGCCTCCACGAAGCCCGGACCGCCGTCCGAGAGCGGGCAGAGGTCCAGGTCGTCGTCGGGTGCGTGCCGCCGCCAGCCGGTCGCGATCGCCTCCGCGGCCTCGGCTGCGGTCAGGGTGCCGCTGAAGCGGTCCGGAGCAATGACGACGCGCACCCGGCCATCATGCCGTGTGAGAATCCGAGGATGACCACGAGGTTCGTCGAACCACCGCCGTCCCCCTCCGCGCTGCTGCTGCTCGGCCGGGGTGCCGACCTGACCAGCGAGCGGGGCGTCGAGTGCCCGGGCGACCTGCCCGCGGCGTCCGACCCGGACCTGGTGGCCCGGGCCCACGCCGCCCGCCAGGCCCTGGGCAGCCGGGTGTTCATCCTCGGCCACCACTACCAGCGCGACGAGGTGATCGAGTTCGCCGACGTCACCGGCGACTCGTTCAAGCTGGCCCGGGACGCCGCCAACCGGCCGAACGCCGAGTTCATCGTGTTCTGCGGCGTCCATTTCATGGCCGAGAGCGCCGACATCCTCACCGCCTCGCACCAGCAGGTGGTGCTGCCCGATCTGGCCGCCGGCTGCTCGATGGCCGACATGGCCGCGATCGCTCAGGTCGACGAGTGCTGGGACACCCTGGTCGAGGCGGGCGTGGCCGAGGACGTCGTGCCGGTGACCTACATGAACTCGGCCGCCGCGATCAAGGCCTTCACCGGCCGGCACGGCGGCACGGTCTGCACCTCCTCGAACGCCCGGACCGCGCTGAACTGGGCCTTCGAGCAGCGCCCGGCCGGCCGGGGCAAGGTGCTGTTCCTGCCCGACCAGCACCTGGGCCGCAACACCGCCGTCCTCGAACTGGGTCTCGATCTGGCCGGCTGCGTGGTCTACGACCCGCACAAGCCGATGGGCGGGCTCACCGTCCAGCAGCTCCGGGACGCGCGGATGATCCTCTGGCGCGGGCACTGCTCGGTGCACGGCCGGTTCACCGAGGCCAACGTCGCCGCCGTCCGCGAGCGGGTGCCCGGCGTGCAGGTGATGGTCCACCCGGAGTGCCGGCACGAGGTGGTGACCAGCGCCGATCTGGTCGGCTCGACCGAGTTCATCATCCGTACGGTCGAGGCCGCCCCGGCCGGCACGTCGTGGGCCCTGGGCACCGAGCTGAACCTGGTCCGCCGGCTGGCCGCGCAGCACCCCGAGCAGCAGATCAGCTTCCTGGAGCAGACGGTCTGCTTCTGCTCCACGATGAACCGGATCGACCTGCCGCACCTGGTCTGGAGCCTGGAGTCGCTGGTGGCCGGCCGGGTGCCGAACCGGATCGTGGTCGACCCGGACGTCGCCCACTGGGCCCGGGTCGCCCTCGACCAGATGCTGGCCCTACCGGGCTGAGCCCTACCCGGCTGAGGCCCGCTCGGCTGAGCCCTACCCGGCTGAGCCGAGCGCGGCCAGCAGCAGGGCCTCGGCCAGGCAGGCCCGGGCGAACTCGCCCAGGTGCAGCGACTCGTTGGCCCCGTGGGCCCGGCTGTCCGGGTCCTCGACCCCGGTGACCAGCACGGTCGCCTCGGGGTAGACCTGATTGAGGTCGGCGATGAACGGGATCGAGCCGCCGATCCCGATCTGGACCGGGGCGGTGCCCCAGGCCTGACCCAGGGCCCACTCGGCGGTCGCGTACACCGGGCCGGCGACGTCGGCGGCGAAGGCGTGGCCGGTCTCGCCCTCGGTCAGCTCGACCTGGGCCCCGAACGGGGCGTGAGCGGCCAGGTGGTCACGGACCGCCTCCAGGGCCGCGGCCGGATCCTGGCCGGGCGCGATCCGCAGCGAGAACTTGACCCGGACCACCGGCACCAGGGTGTTGGACGCCTCGGCCACGGTCGGGGCGTCGATGCCGATCACGGTCAGGGCCGGCCTGGTCCACATCCGGGAGGTCAGGCTGCCGGTGCCGATCAGCCGGACGTCGTCGAGCAGGCCGGAGTCGGCCCGCAGGTCGGCCTCGGGGTAGTCGAGCGGCGCGCTCTCGCCGGCCACCAGCCCCTTGATCGCGACGTCACCGTCGACGGTCCAGAACGAGTCGAGCAGCCTGATGGTGGCCATCATCGCGTCGGGCACCGGGCCGCCGAACATGCCCGAGTGGACGGCGTGGTCGAGGGTCCGCACGGTGATCGTGCCGTCGACCAGGCCGCGCAGGCTGGTGGTCAGCCCGGGGACGCCGACCCGCCAGTTGACCGAGTCGGCGACCACGATGACGTCGGCGGCCAGCAGGTCGCGGTGCTCGTCCAGGAAGGCCCCGAAGGTGGGTGAGCCGATCTCCTCCTCGCCCTCGACGAAGACCACCACGCCGACGCCGAGCTCGTCGCCGAGCACCCGCAGGGCGGCGACGTGGGCCATCACGCCGGCCTTGTCGTCGGCGGCGCCGCGGCCGTAGAGCCGGCCGCCGCGCTCGGTCGGCTCGAACTGCGGGCTGTCCCAGTCGGCGTCGGCCCCCGGGGGCTGGACGTCGTGGTGGGCGTACAGCAGCACGGTCGGGGCCCCGGGCGGCCCCGGCCGGCGGCCGACCACGGCCGGAGCCCCGGCCTGACCGTCGACGTCGACCCGCAACTGCTGGACCTCGGCCAGGCCGGCCCCACGCAGCAACTGCTCGACCGCGTCGGCGCTGGCCTGCACGTGGGCCTGGTCGAAGGCCGGCGCGGACACGCTCGGGATCCGGACCAGCCGCTCGAGATCGGCCCGCACCTGCGGCAGGAGGGCCTCGACGCGCTCCCGGAGCTGCTCCACGTCAATACTGGGGTACGGCCGTCCTGCCGGTGCGCTCATACCTCGACGGTATCGAAAGCCACCGACCGGCCGGCGATCGCGGCGACAGCAGAGAGGCTGAACCGATGGACCTCAGGTACAGCGACGCGGACGAGGCCTTCCGGCAGGAGTTCCGGGCCTGGCTGAACCGCAGCGTGCCGGAACCGTGGCGGGCGCCGGGCTACTGGCTCGAGCTCGACCCGGACGAGAGCTTCGAGCGCCGCCGCGAGTGGGAGGCGGCCAAGGCCGGGGCCGGGTTCTCCGGCATCGACTGGCCCCGCGAGTTCGGCGGCCGGGACGGCACCCCGGCCCAGAAGGCGATCCATGACGAGGAACTGGCCCGGGCCCACGCCCCGAGCACGGTCAACACGCTCGGGCTGACCTTTCTGGCCCCGACCGTGATGGCGATCGGCACCGACCGGCAGAAGCGCGAGATCATCGGCCCGCTGCTGCGCAACGAGGTGATCTGGTGCCAGGGCTTCTCCGAACCCGACGCGGGCAGCGACCTGGCCGCTGTCCGGACCCGCGGCGTCCTCGACGGGGACGAGTACGTGGTCAACGGGCAGAAGATCTGGACCTCCAACGCCCTGCACGCGGACCGGATGTTCGCCCTGGTCCGCACCCACCCCGGCGAGCGCAAGCACCAGGGCCTGTCGATGCTGCTGATCGACCTGCGCTCGCCCGGAGTCGAGGTGCGCCCGCTGCGCCAGCTCAGCGGCCTGCTCGACTTCGGCGAGGTCTTCCTCACCGACGTCCGGGTGCCGGCCGGCGCCGTCCTCGGCCCGCCCGGCGACGGCTGGAAGGTGGCGATGCTGCTGCTGTCGTTCGAGCGCGGCTCGTCGGCGATGGGCCAGTACACGGCGTTCCGGGGAGAACTGGACCAGCTGATCGAACTGGCCCGCCGGACCGAGCGCGGTGGCCGGCCGGCGATCGACGATCCCGCGATCCGGCAGCGGATCGCCCGGCTGCACATCGAGCTGGAGGCCCTGCGGCTGCACTCGCTGCACGTGCTCAGCCAGGTGGAACGGGGCACCCCGCTGGGCGCCACGTCGTCGCTGACCAAGTTGCAGTGGAGCCGGACCCACCAGGAGCTGGGTGATCTGTTCACCGAGGTCGCCGGGGTCGACCACCAGCTCACCGCCGGCGACGACCCGGTCCGGCGGTTGCTGCAGCGGGTCTGGCTCTGGTCGCGCTCGGAGACGATCTGGGGCGGCAGCTCCGAGATCCAGCGCAACATCGTGGCCGAGCAACTGCTCGGTCTGCCCCGTTGATCGACCGGGCCCACGGCCGGCCAGAGAGGTTCTGACATGGAGTTCGTGCTCGACGAGGAGCAGCTGGGTCTGCAGTCGGCGGTCCGTGACTTGATCGCCACTCATGCCGGTCTGGACGTGGTGCGGGCCGTGGTCGAGGACGGCGACGGCGACGGCGAGCCGAAGGGGCTGTGGGCCCGGACAGCCGAGCAGGGCTGGCCGGCCGTGCTGGTCCCGGAGGCCTACGACGGTCTGGGTCTGGGGCTGCTGGACGCCGCGGTGATCGCGCGGTGCCTGGGCGCCGGCGTCGTGCCCGGCCCGATCCTGCCCGCGCTGATCGGGAGCGAGGCGATCCGGATCGCCGGTTCGACCGCGCAGCAGGCCCGCTGGCTGCCGGAACTGGCGGCCGGCCGGGCCCGGTTCACGGTCGCCCTGCTGCGCCCGGCCGCGGCCCTCGACCAGCCCGGCGACGGCGTCCGGGCCCAGGACGACCGGCTCACCGGTGAGGTGTCACAGGTCGAGTACGCCGCCGGGGCCGACCGGATCGTGGTCGCGGCCCGGACCGGAAACGGTGGGGACGGCGGGATCGGCCTTTGGCTCGTCGACCCGACCGGGCCCGGCGTCACGATCACCCGGACCCCGCTGCTGGACGCGACCACCCGGACGGCCACCCTGGCCCTGGCCGGCGCCGCGGCCGAACGGCTGCCCGGGGGCGGGCCCGGCGCGGCCGCCGGCCTGCTGGCCCGGGCCACCGTGCTGGTCGCCAATGACCTGGTGGGGATCGGCCGGGAGGCGCTCACCCGGACCGTCGCCCACCTGCGGACCCGGGAGCAGTTCGGCCGGCCGGTGGGCTCGTTCCAGGCGCTGAAGCACCACCTGGCCGACCTGCTGGTCGACCTGACCATGGCCGAGCACGCGGCCTGGTACGCCGCTCACGCGATCGACGTCGCGAGCCCGGACGCCGCGGTCGCCGTCTCGGTGGCCAAGGCCAAGGCCGGGGACGCCGCCCGCGCCGCGACCGCGACGATGATCCAGTACCACGGCGGCATCGGCTACACCTGGGAGCACGAGACCCACTTCTTCTTCAAGCGGGCCCGGCGGCTGGAGCAGACCTACGGCGACGGCACCGCGCACCGTGAGCGGATCGCCCGGCTCGTGCTGGACTGATCCGGGACGTGATCAGTGCTCAGGCGGACCTACCCACCCCGAGCCCGGGTGGGTCCGCCTGAGCACCGGGTCTCGCAGCTGCGGCCGGTCAGCGGCTGAGCCGACCCAGCAGGGTGAGGATGTCGTCGGTGAACACGGCCGCCGCGGCCTCGTCGGGCTGCTGGGTCACCTCACGGGCGCCGGCGGCGATCACCGTGGTCAGCACGAGCGGCAGGGCCCGGTTGCCCGACCGGCCGTCGGCCGAGCGCAGCACCGCCCCGCTGCGCCGGACCCAGTCGCTGAAGCCGGCCCGCATCGCGGCGTCGAACCCGGGCGGACCGTCGCCGGACAGGAACAGCTGAGCCAGGTCACGTTCCTCCCAGGCCCCGCGCAGGAAGGCCCGGGCCCCGGCCGAGAACAGCTGCACCGGGTCACGCTCGCCGGCCGCCAGCAGATCGCGGACGGCCGAGTCGGCCCGGGCCTCCTGCCGGGTCTGGTGACCGTCGTGCAGGGCCAGGAACAGGTCGGCCTTGCCGCCGAAGTGGTGGTACATGCTGCCGACGCTCGAGCCGGCCCGGGCCACCACCTCGGCCACGTTCGCCTCGCTGTAGCCGACGTCGGTGAAGATCTGCCGCCCGGCCTCGAGCAGCGCAGACCGGGTGTCCTGAGCACGCCGCTGCATGATGGGCATTCGGACTCCTCTAAGGGAAAAGCGCGCCTTAGGGTTATCGCGCAGATACGGACAGTGTGCACCACAACCGCCCGGGTGCGTCACCGACTTGCCCCGATCAACGCGTCCGATCCCGGATTCGTTCAGGCCGTAGGCTGGCGACGTGTTCGGACGTGAAAAGACCTCAGCCGCCCCCGCGACGACGACTGCCGCGACCCCTGCGACCACCAAGGAGGGGGGTAAAGGGCGGCCCACTCCGAGCCGCCGCGAGGCCGAGCTGCGCAACCGCCGGCCGCTGGTCGGCGCGCCCCCGCCGGCCAAGGGCGCCACCAAGCAGGAACGGGCCGCGGCCCGCAAGGCCCGCCAGAGCCTGGTCCGCGAGGAGCGCCAGCGTTCCCGCCAGGCGATGGCGACCGGCGACGAGCGCTTCCTGCCGGCCCGCGACAAGGGCCCGGCCCGGCGCTGGGTCCGCGACTACATCGACTCCCGGCACAACCTGGGCGAGTACTTCCTGCCGGTGGCCCTGGGCTCATTGGTGGTCGGCATCATCCCGGTCGCCGGGGCCCGGCTGATCTCGCTGGTCGTGCTGTACGTGATGGTCCTCGCGATCGCGGCCGACTCCTACCTGCTGCGCCGCCGCGTGCTCAAGCTGACGACGGAGAAGTTTGGCGAGAAGGCGGCCACCGGCACCGGCACCTACGCCCTGATGCGGGCCCTGCAGTTCCGCCGCGGCCGGATGCCCAAGCCCCAGGTGCAGCGGGGGCAGTTCGACCCGGCCAAGTAGTGAGCCCGGGTGAGAGCCTGATGAACGCTGGGTAGGGTCCGGTCATGGACTATCGGTACCTCGGCCGCAGCGGCCTCAAGATCAGTGAACTCACCTACGGCAACTGGCTGACGCACGGCTCCCAGGTCGAGAACGACGTCGCCACGGCCTGCGTCCGGGCCGCCCTGGACGTGGGCATCACCTCGTTCGACACCGCCGACGTGTACGCCAACACGGTGGCCGAGCAGGTGCTCGGCGATGCCCTGGCCGGCGAGCGGCGCGAGAGCCTGGAGATCTTCACCAAGGTCTACTGGCCGACCGGGTCCCGGGGGGCCAACGACAGCGGGCTGTCGCGCAAGCACATCATGGAGTCGATCAACGGCTCGCTGCGCCGCCTCGGCACCGACTACGTCGACCTCTACCAGGCGCACCGGTACGACACCGAGACGCCGCTGGAAGAGACCATGCTGGCGTTCGCCGACGTGGTCCGGTCGGGCAAGGCGCTCTACATCGGGGTCAGCGAGTGGACCGCCCAGCAGATCCGGGACGGGCAGTCCCTGGCCGCCGAGCTGGGCGTGCACCTGATCTCCAACCAGCCCCAGTACTCCATGCTCTGGCGGGTGATCGAGGGCGAGGTGGTGCCGGCCAGCCAGGAGCTCGGGCTGTCCCAGATCGTCTTCTCGCCACTGGCCCAGGGAGTGCTGACCGGCAAGTACGTGCCCGGTCAGGCCCCGCCCGAGGGGTCGCGGGCCACCGACCAGAAGGGCGGAGCCGACTTCATCGCCCGGTTCCTCAAGGACGACGTCCTCGAGCGGGTTCAGGCCCTGAAGCCGATCGCGGACGACGCCGGCCTCAGCCTGGCCCAGCTCGGGGTGGCCTGGGTGCTGCAGAACGACAACGTGGCCGCCGCGATCATCGGCGCCTCCCGGCCGGAGCAGGTCAAGGAGAACGTGGCCGCGGCCGGGGTCCGGCTCGAGCCCGAGCTGATGGCCCGGATCGACCAGGTGCTCGGCGACGTCGTGATCAGCGATCCGGCACGCACGGCCCAGAACGCCCCGGCCCACCGGCCGAGCTGACCGCTCTGCCGGCTCGGACCGGCTCGGACCGGCGGGCTCACGCCGGGGAGCTCACTCCAGGGGGCGCAGGCTCATCGGGCCGTAGACCTTCTGGCCGGCGTCGAGCAGGCTGACCTGCTCGACGCCGACGGCGACCAGGTCGCGCCAGGTCTCGCCGACCCAGGTCTCGGCGTCGGCCTGGCTGGGAAAACCGGTCCCGGGCAGGTCCGGGCCGGTCATCGTCGAGCCGTCTGCCGCTTCGTACCGCCACGTCCACGAGTTCACCCGGCCTACCGTAGGCGCTGGGCGGGCCCTCCGACAGCGCCGCCGGGAGAGAAACCATGGACATCGTGCTCACCGGCACCGGCCCGGCCGCCGGCTTCCCGGTCGCGGGGTGCCCGTGCTCGACCTGTGCCCGGGCCGGCTCGGCCCGGTGGCCCACCCGCCGTCCGGCCGAACTGTGGTTGCGACTCGACGACAGCGACTGGAAGGTCGACGCCGGCTGCGGGCTGGTCGCTCCGGACGGCTCGCCGGTCCGGCTGTCGCCCGGGGCCGAGCTGCGGCGGGGCGAGCTGATCGTGCTGGCTCTGGGGCCGGCCGGCGACACCGGAATCGGCCCGACCGGCCTGCTGATCCGGGCCGGGGGCCGGCCGCCACTGCTCTGGGCCCCTCAGGCCGGCCTCACGGCCGGCCGGTCGCCCGATCTGGCGCCGGCCCTGGCCGGGGTGGAACTGGGCGTCGCGGTGCTCGGCCCGGCGGCCGAGGCCGATCCCGCGGACCCGGCGGACGTCGGCGGCTCGCTGGTGGACTGCGCGCTGGTGCTGGCCCGACTGCGGGCGGCCGGCTCGGTCACCGGCCGGACGCGCTGTCTACTGGTCGGCGCCGGGCACCGGCAGGGCTCCCCCGACCGGCTGGACCGGCAGCTGCGCCACTGGGGAGCCCGGGTGCCGGTCGACGGCACGACCCTGGACGACGGCCCGGTTCTGGGCGACGGCTCGGCCGCCGGGGCTCCGCTCGGCGGGCGGACCCTGATTCTGGGCGGGTCCGGGTCGGGCAAGTCCGACCTGGCCGAGCAGTTCCTGGCCGCCCGGCCCGAGGTGCTGTACCTGGCCACCGGGCCGGTGGTCGATCTGCGCTCCGGCGCCGACCCGGAGTGGGCCCGGCGGGTCGAACGGCACCAGCACCGCCGGCCGTCCTGGTGGCGGACGGTGGAGACCGACGAGGTGGCCGCACTGCTGGCGACGGCTGAGGAGCCGGTGCTGCTCGACTCGGTCGGTACCTGGCTGGCCGGCGCCCTGGACCGGGCCGGTGCCTGGACCCAGCAGGACGGCTGGCCGGCCGAGCTGGCCCGGCGTAGCGACGAGCTGGTCCGGGCCTGGCGCGCCCGCCCGGCCCCGCTGATCGCGGTGAGCGACGAGGTCGGCCTGGGCGTGGTACCGGCCACCGCCGCCGGCCGGCTGTTTCGGACCGAGCTGGGCCGGCTGAACCAGCGCCTGGCCGACGAGAGCGAGGAGGTGCTCCTCGTCGTGGCCGGCCGGCTGCTGACCACCGACCCGGGGTAGCGGCCGGCGTCGTCCGGTCCGCCATGATGAGCGCCGTGGACAAGCTGGAACTGGCGAAGATCGGCACCCAGATCGAGGTACCGCAGGCTTCGGCCTACCGCTCCACCGGCAGCCGCCGGGCCCGCCGGTACGGCCTGCGGACCGATCGCGGGGCCGGCCCCGGCGACCGGCTGAGCGAGCTGTCGGCCTGGTGGGCCACCGTGGCCGGCACCGCCCCGCCCCGCCGGGTCGAGCAGCTCTGGCTGTCCCGGCCGAGCAGCGCCGGGCCGGCCCGGGCCGAGGTGCTGATCCGCCGGTTCGACGCCCCCGACGACGTCCTGGAGGCTCTGAGCTGGGGGGTCTCGACCGCCGACGACGCCGTGGACGACGGCACCGACCTGGTGCTGCTGAGCGTCCCGGACGACACCCCGGCCGCTCCCCGGTGGCCGGTGCTGGCCGCCCACCTGCTCGGCCTGGACGCGGTCGAGGCGATGGGCTGGCCCGCTGTCACCGGTCTCGGCGACGCCCGCTGGGTGAGCGAGGTGGCGGCGCTGCGCGACGGCCTGCGCTCGGTCCGCGGCCTGCAGGAGCAGCCCGAACTCCTGCTCGAGACCTTGGGCAGCCCGGCCCTGGCCGCCGGCACCGCGCTGCTGCTGCAGACCGCGGCCCGCCGGACCCCGGTGCTGCTCGACGGGCCCGGCGCGGCCGCCTGTGCCCTGCTCGCTCACCGGGTGGCCCGGGCCGCGGCCAACTGGTGGCTGGCCGCCGACGCCGGCCTCGGCCCGCTCACCGAGAAGGTGCAGGCCGAACTGCGACTGGTCCCGCTGACCCGGCTCGGCCTGCGGGCCGAGGACGGTACCGCCGCCCGGATCGGCCTGGAATTGCTGGAGACGGCGGTCGCTCGGGCCGTGTCCGGCGCCGGCGACGAGCCGGACGACGAGCCCGACGCCGACGGTGAATGATCCCCTCCGGCTGGCCCTCGGCACGCTGACCGCCCTCCCGGTCCCGCCACCAGGCTCGGTCGCCGCGCCGGTGCCGGGCCGGGCGATGGCCCTGGCCCCGCCGGCCGGGCTGGTGCCCGGTCTGGCCGCGGCCGGGGCCGGCTGGCTCGCCCTGCGCCTCGGCCTGACCCCGGCCGTGGTCGCGGTGATCGGCGTCGGCCTGTTCGCGCTGACCACCCGGGGGCTGCACCTGGACGGCCTGGCCGACTCCGCCGACGGGCTGGCCGCCTCCTACGACCGGGAGAAGGCCCTGGCCGTGATGCACCGGGGCGACACCGGCCCGACCGGCCTGGCCGCCGTCGTCCTCGTGCTGCTGCTCCAGGTCGTGACCCTGAGCCAGGTGCTGACCGCCGCGCTCCAGCAGTCACCGGCCGGGGCCCTCGGCCAGGCCCGGGCGGTGGCGGTGCTGGTGCTGGTCGCGGTCGCGGCTCGGACGGCGATCCCGCTGGCCTGCACCCGCGGGGTGCCGGCCGCCCGGCCTGACGGGCTGGGGGCGACCGTGGCCGGCCAGGTCACGCCGCCCGGGCTGGTCACGACTCTGGCCGGGAGCGCGGTCGGCTGCGCCGGGCTCGGGCTGATCAGCGGTTTCGACTGGTGGGCGGGCCCGCTGGCGGTGACCCTGGTCGCGATCGGCGCCGGCCTGCTGGTGCGACGTGCGGTCGCCCGGTTCGGCGGGATCACCGGCGACGTGCTCGGCGCCGTGGTCGAGGTCGGGACGGCGGCGGCGTTGCTGGCCCTGGCCGTCGCGGCCTGAGCCGCACAGACCTGAGCCGCGCAGAGCCGCGGCGTCACTGCCCCCGGGGGCTCACTCCTCGCGGGTCTCGATCGGCACGAACGGCGGCCGGACCACCTGGCAGGGCAGTTCGCGACCGCGCACCGACACCGACACCTCGGCCCCCTCGGCGACCGCCGGATCGAGCAGGGCCAGCGCGATGCCCTGTCGCAGGGTCGGCGAGAAGGTGCCCGAGGTGGTCCGCCCGATCACCCGGCCGTCGCCGTCGTGCACGTCCATGTCCGGCCGGGGCACGCCCCGGCCGAGGGCCCGCAGGCCCCGGGCCACCCGGGCCGGGCCGGCCGCCCGCTCGGCCAGCAGCGCCTCCCGGCCCCAGAAGGCCGGCTTGAGCCAGCCCACGGCCCAACCCAGCCGGGCCTGGACCGGGGTGATCTCGGGCGACAGCTCGTGCCCGTGCAGCGAGTAGCCCATCTCGGTCCGCAGCGTGTCCCGGGCACCCAGCCCGCAGGGCAGACCGTCCCAGTCGGCCGCCGCCTCCAGCAGCCGGTCCCACAGCGCGGGGGTGACCTCCCAGGCCGGCAGCAGCTCGTAACCGCGCTCGCCGGTGTAGCCGGTGCGGCAGACGATCAGGGGCAGCCCCTGCCAGACGACGTCCACGAACGTCATGTAGTCGTGCCCGGCGGGCAGGCCGAGCGCGGTCAGGGTCTCGTCCGACCGGGTGCCCTGGACGGCGATCACGCCGTACCGTTCGTGCTGGTCGGTCACCTCGAGGCCGGCCGGTGCGGCGGCGGCCAGCAGCTCGGCCACCTGGGCGCAGTTGGCCGCGTTGGGCACCAGCAGCACGTCGTCGTCGGCCCGCAGGTAGACGATGAGGTCGTCGATCACTCCCCCGGTCACCGGGTCGCAACACAGCGTGTACTGGGCCTGGCCCGGCGCGATCCGGTTCAGATCGTTGGTCAGGCAGGAGTTGACGAACTCGGCCGCCCCCGGCCCGCGGACCTCGAGCTTGCCCAGGTGGCTGACGTCGAACACGCCGACCCGCTCGCGGACGGTCTCGTGCTCGCGCAACACGCCACCCGCGGCGTACTCGATCGGCATCTCCCAGCCGCCGAAATCGGCGAGCTTGGCCCCCAGCGAGACGTGCTTGGCGTACAGCGGGGTGCGCCGCAGAACCGTTGCCCCGGGGCCGTGATCGCCGCGATCGCCGTCGTGAGCCTCGGCGTCGATCAGTTGCTGAGCATCGGACATGGGGTCCTCCCGTCGAGTAGAACCACGGTATCGCCGACGGCCCGATCGACCGGCGGCACTACGATCGCCGGACAGTGCCCATGGCGACGCCGCGGGTCGCCGGTTCGTCACGACTCCGGCGAAGACTGCCACGAAAACACGTCGAAGGATGCCCGTTGCCGACCTTGAGCCTCTCGTCGAAGGATCCCGTCACCCTCACCGCGGACGCGCTGGTCGTAGGAGTGACCAGCGGGCCCTCCGGTCCCCGGACGGCGGGCACCGAGGCCTTCCCGGCCGCGGTGCGCAGCGCGCTGGCCGCCGCCCTGGACGCGGTCGGCGTCACCGGGGCCAAGGACAGCGTGACCCGGATCCCGGCGGTGACCGGAATCACGGCCCGCTCGGTCGTTCTCACCGGGCTCGGCCCTGCTCCCTCGGCCGCCGACCCGGAGGTGCTGCGCCGGGCCGCAGGGGCCGCCACCCGATCGCTGGCCGGGCTGGCCAAGGTCGTTCTGGCCCTGCCGACCGCGGACGTCGAGGCGGTGGCCGCCGTCGCCGAGGGCGCGCTGTTCGGGGCCTACGCCTACAACCGGTACCGGACCGGCGACTCGGCCAAACCCGCCGTGGTCGCCCTGGTGGTCGCGACCGCGCACGGGGCCACGACCGCGGGCCGGGCCGGGATCAGGCGGGCCAAGATCCTGGCCGCCGCCGTGCACGGCACCCGCGACCTGATCAACCAGGCCCCGCTGGACCTCTACCCGGCCGCCTTCGCCGCGGACGCGCAGCAGGTGATGGCCGACCTGCCGGTCACCGTGACCGTGCTCGACGAGCGCCGGCTGGCCCGGGGCGGGTACGGCGGCATCCTGGCCGTCGGCCAGGGCTCGTCCCGGCCGCCGCGACTGGTGAAGCTCGACTACGCGCCGGCCGGCGCCCGGACCCACGTCGCGCTGGTCGGCAAGGGCATCACGTTCGACTCCGGCGGCCTGTCGATCAAGCCGGCCGGCGGCATGGACGAGATGAAGAGCGACATGTCCGGAGCGGCCGCCGTGCTGCACACGGTCGCGGCGGTGGCCGAGCTGGGCCTGCCGATCCGGGTCACCGGGTGGCTGGCGATCGCCGAGAACATGCCCTCCGGCACCGCCCAGCGGCCGTCCGACGTGATCACCATCCGGGGCGGCAAGACCGTCGAGGTGCTGAACACCGACGCCGAGGGCCGGCTCGTGCTGGCCGACGCGCTGGTCGCGGCGGGCGAACTGAAGCCCGACGTGATGGTCGACATCGCCACCCTGACCGGCGCCCAGGTGGTGGCCCTGGGCAAGCGGACCTCGGCGATCATGGCCAACGACGATGCCCTACGCGAGCGTGTCCACCGGGTCGCCGACGCTGCCGGCGAGCAGTTCTGGCCGATGCCGCTGCCGGCCGAGCTGCGCTCGAGCATGGACTCACGGGTGGCCGACATCGCCAACATCGGCGACCGGTTCGGCGGCATGCTGGTGGCCGGCCTGTTCCTGAAGGAGTTCGTCCCGGTGCGGGGCGATGCGAAGAACGGGACGCCGGTGCCCTGGGCCCACCTGGACATCGCCGGGCCGTCGTTCAACACCGGCGCCCCGCACGGCTACACCGGGGTCGGCGGCACCGGGGTCGGCGTCCGGACGATGCTGGCGCTCTGTGAGGATCTGGCCCGGTCGCCGATCGAGTGATCTGTCCGTGAGTTCACTCTGATCGGAATTGTCCGTATTCTCGCTTCGCGCGCTACGGCAGCCGGCTCGGGCGGACGTCGCGAGCCGGCTGCCTCCGGCGCGGTTCTCGTGCCCGTTCCCGCCACGGAAGGCCCTGCGATGAGCGCTCAGCGACCCGTACCGACGACCTCCGCCCCGACCGGAGCCGGCCCGGGGCCGCAGGGTGATGCCGGCCACCACGAACCAGCCGGCCGGGGCGGCGGTACCGAGAAATGGCCGCTGGCCCTCCTGCGGTGAACGGGCCGGGCGGGTTCGGCGGTTGATCACGCAGATTCGGCGGTTGATCGGTGGGGCGAGGATGGTGGTTGATCGGCCGGGCGTCAGCGGCCCGGTGCGCTGCCCCAGTCCGGTTCGCTCCGACTTGATTCGCTCCGACCGGACTCGCTCCGACCGGATTCCCGGGCCGCCTGCTTGACCTGCGCGTTCCAGTCCCGCATGCGCTGCGGGTAGCCGACCAGCTGGACGTCGTAGACCGGCACCGCCAACCGCTCGGCCAGGTCGCGCACGACGTCTCGGTCGAACACCCGCCGCCGGGTCCATTCCCCGGTGGTGGCGATCAGCAGCACGGTGGGCGGCGTGACGTTGGTGGCCGGCTCGATGAACGCCTCGACCCCGCGCCGGGTCTTGACGAAATCCTCCAGGTGATCGCGGACCCGGCTGACCTCGGCCCGCTGTTCGGCCCGGCCCCCGCCACCGCCCACCGGCGAGCGCTTGCGTCCCCACCAGCTCATCTGGCCCCTCCGCCTCTCACCGCCGGCTGATCCGGGCCGGACGTGACCGGGTCGTCCCGGGTCGTCGATTTTCGAACGAGACTCGACCGCCGCGGGTTCCCTGATCATGTCATCGCCGACACGCCCGACCGGCATCGACGAGCGCCCTGACGTGACGCAATGCACTCTCCGCTGCTCAGCCGCACCCGATGTGACCCCTCGCAGCGGTGGTGACAGGATGGCCCGCAGAACCCGACGACCGCCCACCGGCGGTGGTGAATCGCGAGGGAGCGTCTGTGTCCGAGTCCGGCCCCGACCAGGTCCACGATGTCGTGATCCTCGGAGGCGGTAGCGGTGGGTACGCCGCGGCGCTCCGGGCCGCGCAACTGGGCCTGAGCGTGATCCTGATCGAGCGCGACAAGGTCGGCGGAACCTGCCTGCACCGCGGCTGCATCCCGACCAAGGCCCTGCTGCACGCGGCCGAGGTGGCCGACTCGGCCCGCGAGAGCGAGCGGTTCGGCGTGAAGGCCAGCTTCGAGGCGATCGACATGCCGGGCGTGAACAAGTACAAGGACGGCGTCGTCGCCAAGCTCTACAAGGGCCTGCAGGGCCTGATCGGCTCGTCGAAGATCACCTACGTCGAAGGCGAGGGCCGGCTGGTCGCGGCCGACACGGTCGAGGTCGACGGGCGGGCCTACCGCGGCCGCAACATCGTCCTGGGCACCGGGTCGTACCCGCGTTCGCTGCCCGGCCTGGAGATCGGCGGCCGGGTCGTCACCAGCGACCAGGCGCTCGTCCTGGATCACGTGCCGGCCCGGGTGATCGTGCTCGGTGGCGGGGTGATCGGGGTCGAGTTCGCCAGTGTCTGGCGGTCGTTCGGGGCCGAGGTGACCATCGTGGAGGCGCTGCCCCGGCTGGTCCCGGCCGAGGACGCCGCCGCCTCCAAGGTGGTCGAGCGGGCCTTCCGCAAGCGCGGCATCGCGTTCAAGACCGGTATCCGGTTCGCCGGGGCCAAGCAGGACGACACCTCGGTCACGGTCACGCTCGAATCGGGCGAGACCCTCGAGGCCGACCTGCTGCTGGTCGCGGTCGGGCGCGGGCCGAACTCGGCCGGTTTCGGCTACGAGCAGGTCGGCGTCACCGTCGACCGTGGCTTCGTGCCGACCGACGAGCGGCTGCGCACCAACGTGCCCGGCATCTTCGCGGTCGGCGACATCGTGCCGGGCCTGCAACTGGCCCACCGCGGCTTCGCCCAGGGGATCTTCATCGCCGAGGAGATCGCTGGGCTGAACCCGGCGCCGATCGTCGAGAGCGGCATCCCCCGGGTCACCTACTGCGACCCGGAGGTCGCCTCGGTGGGGATCACCGAGGCCCAGGCCCGGGAGCAGTTCGGCGCCGACGAGGTCGAGACCTACGAGTACAACCTCGGCGGCAACGGCAAGAGCCAGATCCTGGCGACGGCCGGTTTCGTGAAACTCGTCCGGCAGAAGTCCGGTCCGGTGGTCGGGGTGCATATGGTGGGCGCCCGGGTCGGCGATCTGATCGGCGAGGGCCAGCTGATCGTCAACTGGGAAGCCTTCCCGGAAGAAGTGGCTCAGCTGGTGCACGCTCATCCCACCCAGAACGAAGCTGTCGGCGAGGCTCACCTCGCACTCGCCGGAAAGCCCTTGCACTCGCACGCTTGATCCTTTTTTCCATCACGGCAGCTTTGACGCCACCAACGACGAAGGAGAGCGGAGAACTGATGTCGGACTCCGTGCAGATGCCCGCGCTGGGCGAGAGCGTCACCGAAGGCACGGTCACGCGGTGGCTGAAGCAGATCGGTGACCGGATCGAGGTCGACGAGCCTCTGCTGGAGGTGTCGACCGACAAGGTCGACACCGAGATCCCGTCGCCGGTCGCCGGTGTGCTGGAGCAGATCCTGGTCGCCGAGGACGAGACCGTCGAGATCGGCGCGGCCCTGGCCGTGATCGGTGACGGCTCGGGCGCCGGGGCCTCGGCCCCGGAACCGGAGGCCGCCTCGGCCCCGGCCGAGCCCGCGGCCCCGGCCGCACCGCCGGCCCCGGCTCCGGCCGCCCCCGCTCCGGCCGCTGCTGCCCCGGCGCCCGCGGCTCCGGCCGCCACCGAGGCCCCGGCTCCGGCTCCGGCCGCGAGCGACGACGCGTCCGGCGACGACGGCACCACGGTGACGATGCCCGCGCTGGGCGAGAGCGTCACCGAGGGCACCGTCACCCGCTGGCTCAAGCAGCAGGGCGAGACGGTCGAGGTCGACGAGCCGCTGCTCGAGGTCTCCACCGACAAGGTCGACACCGAGATCCCCTCGCCGGTGGCCGGCGTCGTCCAGAAGATCCTGGTCGCCGAGGACGAGACGGTGGAGGTCGGCGCCGCTCTGGCGATCGTCGGCAGCAGCGCCGCCAAGTCCGCCCCGGCTCCGGCGGCTCCGGCTCCGCAGGCGGCTCCGGCTCCGCAGGCGGCTCCGGCACCGGCGGCTCCGGCACCGGCGGCTCCCGCCCCGGCCCCACCCGCACCCGCGCCCGCCCCGCAAGCGGCTCCGGCTCCGCAGGCCGCCGCTCCGGCACCGGCCGCGACAACCCCGGCCGCCGGCGCGTCGTCCAGCAACGGCACTTCCGACGGTGGTGCCGGCTACGTCACTCCGCTGGTCCGCCGGATGGCGGCCGAGCAGGGGGTCGATCTGACCACCCTCACCGGTACCGGTGTCGGCGGGCGGATCCGCAAGCAGGACGTGGTCGACGCGGCCAAGGCCAAGAAGGCCGCCGCCCCGGCACCGGCACCGGCCCCGGCCGCAGCGGCCAGCCCCGCACCGGCCGCCGGAGGGGCCAAGCAGGTCGCGGTCTCGGCCCTGCGCGGCACCACCGAGAAGATGTCCCGGATGCGCAAGGTGATCGCCACCCGCATGGTGGAGTCCCTGCAGACCTCGGCCCAGCTGACCACCGTGGTCGAGGTCGACGTCACCAAGATCGCTCGGCTGCGGGACCGGGCCAAGGCCGACTTCAACGCGCGGGAGGGCGTGAAGCTGTCGTTCATGCCGTTCTTCGCCCTGGCCGCGGTCGAGGCGCTGAAGCAGCATCCGAAGCTGAACGCCAGCATCGACGGCGACAGCGTGATCTACCACGGCGAGGAGAACCTCGGCTTCGCCGTGGACGCCGACCGGGGGCTGATGGTCCCGGTCATCCACGGAGCCGGCGACCTCAACCTGGCCGGCCTGGCCCGCAAGATCACCGAGCTCGCCGACCGGACCCGGAAGAACAAGATCACCCCGGACGAGCTCGGCGGCGGCACGTTCACGCTGACCAACACCGGCAGCCGGGGCGCCCTGTTCGACACCCCGATCCTGTTCCTGCCCCAGACCGCCATCCTCGGCACCGGGGCCGTGGTGAAGCGCCCGGTCGTCGTCCTCGACCAGGACGGCGCCGAGAGCATCGCGATCCGGTCGATCGTGTACCTCGCCCTCTCCTACGACCACCGGCTGGTCGACGGCGCGGACGCGGCCCGGTTCCTGATGACGGTGAAGGAACGCCTTGAGGAAGGCGCGTTCGACGCCGATCTGGGGCTCTGACCCCGGATGCGGATCGCGGTCACCGGATCGCACGGGCTGATCGGCTCGGCGCTCGTCCCCGCCCTGCGCGAGGCGGGACATGACGTCGTTCAGCTCGTGCGGTCCGACCCCACCGGGCCGGACGAGGTCCGGTGGGACCCGGCCGCCGGCACCATCGACCGGGCCGGCCTGGCCGGCGTCGAGGCGGCCGTCCACCTGGCCGGAGCCGGGGTCGGCGACCACCGCTGGAGCGAGGACTACAAGCGGGAGATCAAGGACTCCCGGGTGCTCGGTACCCGGACCCTGGTCGATGCCCTGACCTCGCTCGACCCGCTGCCCCGGGTGCTGGTCTCGGGCTCGGCGATCGGTTACTACGGCGAGCGCGGCGACGAGGTGCTGACCGAGGACTCTGGCCCCGGCGAGGGCTTCCTGGTCGACGTGGTCGAGGCCTGGGAGGCCGAGGCCGATCCGGCCCGGTCGGCCGGCATCCGGGTCGTCCACCCGCGGACCGGTCTGGTGATGGCCCGCTCCGGCGGGGCCTTCGCCCAGTTGCGGCTACTGGCCCGGTTCGGGCTGGCCGGGCCGCTCGGCAACGGCCGGCAGTGGTGGAGCTGGATCACCCTGCCCGACCAGGTCGCGGCCCTGATCCACCTGCTGGAGTCGTCCGAGCTGGCCGGGCCGGTCAACCTGACCGCACCCGAACCGGAACGAAACGCCGAGGTGATCCGGGCCATCGCCCGGGCCTACCATCGGCCGGCCCTGCTGCCCGCGCCCGCCTTCGCCCTGAAGCTGGTGCTGGGCGAATTCGCCGGAGAGGTGCTCGGCAGCCAGCACGTGGTGCCCGACCGGTTGGTCGGTGACGGGTTCGCCTTCCAGCACAGCACGCTGGCCGCGGCGGCCGACTGGGTCACCGGGCACTGAACCGCCCCACCCCACCCGCACCACTCAGGACGGTCACGCCGCCCGCACCTGGTGCACCCGCCAGCGCGCCGCCCCGGCCCCGGCCGGCCCCTGCCGGACCACGGTGAACACCACCGATCGCGGCCCGTCGGCGGGCACCGGCACGCTCACCGACGTCGTGGTGCTCACCTGGGCGTGGGCCGACGTGGTGATCACGGCCCGCAGTTCCACCGCGTCGTCCCGTCGGCGCAGCACGTGGACGTCGCTCACCCGGTACTGCACCCCCTGCAACCGGACGCCGCGCCGGCGCAGCCGCTGGACCAGGGCCAGGTCGTCCCGGAAGGCCCGGCGACCCGCCCTTGATCGGCCGCGGCCAGATCGGCCCGGGAGGCGCCGGCGAAGGCGGCCCCCCCGGGACCGGCCGATCCCGTCCAGGGCGGCGGTCAGCTCCGCCTCCAGCACGCTGCCCGCGCCGGTGCAGGTGCTCCAGAGCCCCGGCCAGTGGGATCAGCAGGGTGCTGACCTCCCCCGGCTCGAACGGCCCACGCGCCACCATCAGCGAGGCCAGGCTGCCCCCGGCGGGCGTGGTCGAGGACCAGGCCAGCTCACCGTCGCCGAACGGCACCACCCGGCGCATCCGGACGACGTGCGGGTGGTCGATCCGGCAGAGCAGGGCGGTCTCCCGCTCGATCCCGCCGGCCGCCGCGCCCCGGCCCACCTTGACCGCCACCTGGTCGCCGGTGTCCAGGTCGTCGGCCAGCCAGACCTCGCCGTGGGCGCCGAACCCGAGCAGGGTGCGCGCGACGAGGCCGGGGATCTGCGGGGCCGAGCGGGGCGGCCCGTGAAAGGCAGTGAGCTCCATGGCGACCACCATGACCCACCGCGCGCCGGGCCCCCTGCAGTTGTCCACAGCCGGCCCGGAGCGGCCCTGGTTGTCCACAGGCCGTGGGCACGCCTTGCCCGCCGCCACGGACCTGACATGCTGCCGAGGACCGCGTGTGGCCCGACGGCACGCTTGAGAGCACGAGGACCGGAGGACGCCATGACCGACCAGAGCCCGCCGACGCCGGCGCTGCCCTCCCGCGCCGACGTGGTCGTGGTCGGCGCCGGTCTGGCCGGGTTGGCCTGCGCCCGGCGGCTGGCCCGGCGCGACCTGAACGTCGTCGTCCTCGAGGCGGCCGAGGCCGTCGGTGGGCGGGTCCGTACCGACGTCGTCAACGGGTTCCTCTGCGACCGCGGGTTCCAGCTGCTCAACCCGGCCTACCCCGAGGTCCGCCGGGTGCTCGACGTCACCGCTCTGCGTCTGCAGCCGCTGCCGGCCGCCGTGGTGGTGGCCACCGGCAACGGGCGGCGCACCCTGGCCGATCCGCGCCGGGCCCCCGGTCTGCTCCCGAGCACGGTGATGGCGCTGCTGCGGGGCGGGGTGGGCTCGGTCCGGGAGCAGGCCGCGTTCGGCCGCTGGGCCCTGGCGGCCGGTCGCCGGCCGGTCGAGACCCTGCTCTCCGAGCCGGACGGCGAATGGGGGGCGGTCCTGGCCGAGCGCGGCGTCGACGGCGCCCTGCGCGACCGGGTGGTGCTGCCGTTCCTCACCGGCGTGCTCGGCGAGCAGGACGGCTCCAGCTCGCACCGGTTCGCCCAGCTCCTGGTCCGCTCGTTCCTGCGGGGCACGCCGTCCGTTCCCTGGCGGGGCATGCAGGCCCTGCCGGACCAGCTCGCGGCCGGCCTCGGCGGCGTCCACCTGGGAGTAAAAGTCACCTCGGTCGGCCCGGGCCGGGTCCGCACGGCCGACGGCGAGATCACCGCCCGATCCGTGGTGGTGGCCACCGACCCACCGACCGCCGGCCGGCTGCTCGGGCTGCCCGCCGTCCAGATGCGGTCGCTGACCACGTTCTGGCACGTCAGCCCGGAACCGCCGACAGGTTCGGGCGCCCTGCACGTGGACGGCGACCACCGCGGTCCGGTGGTGAACAGCATCGTGATCAGCAACCGGGCCCGCAGTTACAGCCCCGACGAGCGGTCACTGATCGCCACCACCGTGCTCGGGGCGGTCGGCGACCAGTCGATGGAACGCGCCGTCCTGGCCCAGCTCGAAACCATCTACGGCGGGTCCACCCGGTGGTGGGAACTGATGCGCCGGCACGTCGTCCCGGATGCGCTGACCGCGATGCCGCCGCCGCTGCAGGCCCGCAAGCCGGTGGCCCTGGACGGCGGCCTGGTCGTGGCGGGCGACCACCGCGACACCGCCTCGACCCAGGGGGCCCTGGTGTCCGGCCGACGGGCCGCCGACGCGGTGCTGGCCGGTCTCGGGCTGCCGGCCATCCCCCGCGAATCCTTACCGGCGTAACCTGAGCTCGTGGATTCGCTACGGATCGAGCACATCGGCTACGGGATCGACGCGGTGCCTTACGAGGTCGCGTGGCAGCGCCAACGCGAGGTGCACGCCGAGGTCGCCGCCGGCACCCGGCCCGACACCACCCTGCTCTTGGAGCACCAGCCGGTCTACACCGCCGGCCGGCGGACCGAACCCCACGAGCGCCCGTTCGACGGCACGCCGGTGATCGACGTCGACCGCGGCGGCAAGATCACCTGGCACGGGCCCGGTCAGCTGGTCGGCTACCCGATCGTCAAGCTGGCCCAGCCGGTCGACGTGGTGGCCTACGTGCGCCGGCTGGAGACCATGCTGATCGAGGTCTGCGCCGAGCTCGGGGTGACGGCGACCCAGGTCGCCGGGCGCAGCGGGGCCTGGCTGCCGGCCGAGGGGTTCCGCCCCGAGCGCAAGATCGCCGCGATCGGCATCCGGGTGGCCCAGGGCGTGACCATGCACGGTTTCAGCCTCAACTGCGACCCCGATCTCGGCGGTTTCGGCCAGATCGTGCCCTGCGGCATCGCCGACGCCGGGGTGACGTCGCTCTCGGCCGAGCTCGGCCGGCCCGTCCCGGTGGCCGAGGTGCTCCCTCTGGTCGAGGCCGCCCTGCGCCGCTGCGACCTGTCCGGCGAGCGCTCGCACCGGCTGACCACCGCCGCCGGCTGAGCCGGATTGCTCACACCCGCACCCGGATGAGAACGGGCCGTCGCGGCGCTTACAGTGGGGTTCAGCGATTCGTGGGACGTCGGCGCACCGGTCAGCGGTGCGGGCGGCCCGGCACGCGAGAGCAGTGCCGGCCGGCCGGGCGGACCGCGAGATATGGGAGTACAGGTGACGCTCGCACCGGAGGGCCGGCGGCTGCTGCGTGTGGAAGCACGCAACGCCGAGACCCCGATCGAACGCAAGCCGCCGTGGATCAAGACCACGGCCCGGATGGGCCCCGAGTACACGGCGCTGACCAGCCTGGTCAAGCGCGAGGGCCTGCACACGGTCTGTCAGGAGGCCGGCTGCCCCAACATCTTCGAGTGCTGGGAGGACCGCGAGGCGACCTTCCTGATCGGAGGTGACCAGTGCTCTCGGCGTTGCGACTTCTGCCAGATCCACAGCGGCAAGCCGTCCCCGCTGGACCGGGACGAGCCCCGCCGGGTGGCCGAGAGCGTCCTGACCATGGGCCTGCGCTACGCCACGGTGACCGGTGTGGCCCGGGACGACCTGGAGGACGAGGGCGCCTGGCTGTACGCCGAGACGGTCCGGGCGATCCACGCCGCGGCTCCCGGCACCGGGGTCGAGATCCTGGTGCCCGACTTCTCCGGCCGCCCGGAACTGCTCCAGCAGGTGTTCGACGCCGCTCCGCAGGTGTTCGCCCACAACCTGGAGACCGTGCCCCGGATCTTCAAGCGGATCCGGCCGGCATTCAGCTATGAGCGCTCGTTGGGCGTGCTCGAGCTGGCCCGGGGCAAGGGCCAGGTGACCAAGTCGAACCTGATCCTGGGCATGGGCGAGACCCGGGCCGAGATCTCCGAGGCGCTGGCCGACCTGCACGACTCGGGCTGCGACCTGATCACGATCACCCAGTACCTGCGGCCCTCCCCGCTGCATCACCCGGTCGACCGGTGGGTCAAGCCGGAGGAGTTCGTGGAGTTGCGCGAGGAGGCCGAGACCCTCGGCTTCGCCGGCGTCATGTCCGGCCCGCTGGTGCGCTCCTCGTACCGGGCCGGCCGGCTCTGGGCCCAGGCGATGCACCGCCGGGGCGACGTCGTCCCGCCCGAACTCGAGCACCTGACCGACTCGACCACCGCCGCCCGGCAGGAGGCGCAGGCCCTGATCCCCGGCCTGACCTGACCCTCCACCCCGGCACCGGCCGACGGCACGCCCACAGGGAAGTATCCTTCGCACATGGCACGCAACACGGCACGCACTTCAGCCCCCAAGGACGCGGATCCGGCCAAGCAGGGCCGCCTCACGCAGCTGCGCGAGGTCTTCGCGATGACCCGCCGGTCCGACCCGGCCGTGGTCTGGTACATGCTGGGCGTCCTGCTCGGCGCGGCGGTGCTGGGCTTCCTCATCGGGCTGGTCCTGAACCACCCGATCTACGTCACCATCCTCGGCGTCATCTCCGGCGTCCTGCTGATGCTGATCGTGCTGGGACGGCGGGCCGAGCGGGCCGCGTACATCCAGATCGCCGACCAGAAGGGCGCGGCCGGCTACGCCATGAAGGGGCTGCGCCGGGGCTGGAGCGTCGAGGAGCAGCCGATCGCGGTCGACCCGCGCACCCAGGACCTGGTCTTCCGGGCCATCGGCCGGCCCGGGATCGTGCTGGTCACCGAGGGCCCGGTGCCGCGGGTGAACCGCCTGGTCGACCTGGAGCGAAAGCGGCTCAACCGGGTCCTTCCGGAGGTTCCGGTGATCGTCGTCAATGCCGGTGGCGACGAGGGCCAGATCCCGTTGCGCAAGCTGTCCCGGACCATCATGCGCAAGCGCCCGGTGCTCACCAAGGGCGAGGTCAGCGACGTGGCCAAGCGCCTGCGGGCGCTGGGCCCGGCCCGGCTGCCGATCCCGAAGGGTGTCGACCCGACCCGGATGCGCCCCGACCGGCGGGCCACCAAGGGCCGCTGAGACCCGCTGAGAAGCGGCCGGCACCACGTTCGGCGCAGATCATCGGCGAAACGGCTCAGGTTCTCGACCGGTCCTGCCGTTCACTTCGTCACAACCACTGACCGGGAGTGCCGCTGTCATCGCGGGCGCTCCGGGGGTAGCTTCCGGTTGTCCGCTGATCTCGAACCGGGCCGATGAGGGTTCGCCGAGGATCGGCTCGAGCCCGCCCCGGAGGAGGTCGAATCGCGTGCAGACCACCACAGAAGTCGTGCGCATCATGGAGAGCCTGGTCCGCCGGGCCGACTCCGGCCTGGTCCGCAGCGCGGCGCGCAACGCGGCGATCTCGGTGCTCGACGCCCGGTCCCGCGAGATCGACGATGCTCGCACCCTCCACGACCTGCAGAAGATCCCGGCCGCCCGGATCACGTCGGCCCGATCCAGCCACTCCGGACGCCGCGCCGCTCGCTGACCGGCCGGCTAATTCCCCGGGCGAGGTGTTCAGCGCGGTCCTCAACGCCGGGCACTGCTTCAGCCCTCGCGCCGTCTTCAACCTCGCGCCGTCTTCAACCTCGCGCCGTCTTCAACCTCGCGCCGTCCTCAGCCTCGCGCCGTCGTCAGCGTCGGGCGACCAGGGATCCGGAGAGCAGGTCGTGCAGTCCGCGACGATCCTGCTCCCAGACCAGCGTGAACGCGGGAAAGCCGAACCCGAGCAGCACCGCCCGGATCGCCGTGCCCAACAGCCCGAGCCGGCCGCCGTCGAGTCGCTCCACCCGGGTATCGACCAGTCGCTGACCGAGCGTGGCTCCGGCCCCGCCCACCAGCAGCAGGTTCTCCACCACCAGGACGCCCACCGGGATCAATGAACCCCACGCCTCCGGACCGAAAAGGCCGCGGGCGATAACCAGGCACAGCACCCAGTCGATCAGCACGCCGAGCAGTCGCCGGCCCGGTCGGGCCACGGATCGCGGACCGGTCTCGGGTCGGCCGAGCCGTTGCCCGGGGTACGGCGAATCAGGCCCGGACGTCGCGTCCGGCCCCTGCAGCCACGAGCCGAGATCCCGCCGGTCCACCACGGCGCCGAGTCTAGCCAACCCACCTTCCCGCTCCGCGGCACCGCCCGGGCTGTCCCCCCGGGCCGGCGGTAAGGTCGACGCGACGTGTCACCGAGGCTGGGCTGCACACCGGTTGTGAAGCGCGCGCGCTCACGGTCAGTGTCACCCAGGCCACGATCCGTACAGGACGACGCGGGTCGTCCGGAAACCCACGAACTCGGCTGGTTCGTCACACCAAAGACACGACAGGATCATGCCGTGACCGCGAGGTAACCCGTGGGACACTCGCGGGAAACGCACTGCTCTCACCCGCCGGCAGCGTGGCCGGTGACGCCCCCAGAATCGCGACCGCTCCCCGACCGTGGAGGTTGGATGTTCAGCAACGCCGATGAGGTCATCAAGTTTCTCGCAGACGAGGACGTCAAGTTCGTCGACGTCCGGTTCTGCGACCTGCCTGGTGTGATGCAGCACTTCAATGTGCCCGCGAAGTCGGTCGGGGCCGACTTCTTCACCGACGGGCAGATGTTCGACGGCTCGTCCATCCGCGGCTTCCAGGCCATCCACGAGTCCGACATGAAGATGATCCCGGACCTGGACACGGCCTACATCGACCCGTTCCGGGTCGAGAAGACGCTCAACATCAACATGAGCATCGTCGACCCGTACACCGACGAGCCCTACAGCCGCGACCCGCGCCAGGTGGCGGCCAAGGCCGAGGCCTACCTGAAGTCGACCGGCATCGCCGACACCGCCTTCTTCGCCCCCGAGGCCGAGTTCTACATCTTCGACGACGTCCGCTTCGAGACGAAGCAGAACGCCAGCTACTACTACATCGACTCGATCGAGGCGGCCTGGAACACGGGCCGGGTCGAGGAGGGTGGTAACCGCGGGCACAAGACGCCGTACAAGGGCGGCTACTTCCCGGTTCCGCCGGTCGACCACTACGCCGACCTGCGCGACCAGATGGTGGTTCAGCTCGAGGCCCTCGGCCTCGAGGTCGAGCGCTCGCACCACGAGGTCGGTACCGCCGGGCAGGCCGAGATCAACTACCGGTTCGACTCGCTGCGCAAGTCGGCCGACAAGGTGCAGCTGTTCAAGTACGTGATCAAGAACGTCGCCCACGACGCCGGCAAGACCGTGACCTTCATGCCCAAGCCGATCTTCGGTGACAACGGCTCGGGGATGCACTGCCACCAGTCGCTGTGGAAGGACGGCGAGCCGCTGTTCTACGACGAGCGCGGCTACGGCGGCCTGTCGGACATGGCTCGCTGGTACATCGGCGGCCTGCTCAAGCACGCGCCGTCCCTGCTGGCGTTCACCAACCCGACGGTGAACTCCTATCACCGGCTGGTGCCGGGCTACGAGGCTCCGGTGAACCTGGTGTACTCGGCCCGCAACCGGTCGGCCTGCGTCCGGATCCCGGTCACCGGCTCGAACCCGAAGGCCAAGCGGATCGAGTTCCGCGTTCCGGACCCGTCGGGCAACCCGTACCTGGCGTTCGCGGCCATGCTGATGGCCGGCCTCGACGGGATCAAGAACCGGATCGAGCCGCCGGCTCCGGTCGACAAGGACCTCTACGAACTGCCGCCCGAGGAGCACGCGTCGATCGCGCAGGTTCCTGGTTCGCTCGGTGAGGTGCTCGACGCGCTCGAGGCCGACCACGCCTACCTCTCCGAGGGCAACGTGTTCACCCCGGACCTGATCGAGACCTGGATCGAGTACAAGCGGACGAACGAGATCGACCCGGTCCGGCTGCGCCCGCACCCGCACGAGTTCGAGCTCTACTACGACGTCTGAGTCGTAGCGGCCGGCCGGTTCACGTTCGGCCCGGCCCGGTTTGGAGGGAGCCTGACCCGATCGCCGGGTCAGGCTCGCTTCAGGTCGGGGCCCGATCGCCCTTCCGCCCCGGCTCCTGACCGCCCTCCGCACCGGGCCCGGAACCCGGTCTCCGACCAGGCCGGGGCGCCGATCAGGCCTGGGCGCCGACGCCGGGAGGCTGACCCGGGGTGGACGCCGAACCCGGCGTCACCGAACCTGAAGACGCCGAATGCGTGGACGCCGCCCCCGCTGCCGGACCGGCCGGGGCGGGCTGGTTCACGTGCCGCCGGGCGCCGAAACAGGCCGCCGCGGCGATCAGCATGGCCACGATCGGCAGGATCAGGGTGGGCCGGGACGCCTGGACGAAGGCGTGCTCGAACACCGCGGTCGACAGCTCCCGCAGCTGAGCCACCACCGGGGCCGGGGTGCCGCTCGGCACCGCAGCCTGCGACTGGGCCCCGCTGATCTCCACCCCGCCGCCCTTGGCCGTGCTGAACCCGGCCACGAACTGTTCCCGCAACCCGGCCGGCAGCGCGCCCGCCCTGGCCGTGGCCTCCTTGGTCAGCTCGGTGGCCAGCTGATGCTGCAGCAGGGCCCCGACCGCGGCGCTGCCGACCACCGAGCCGATCTGCCGGATGGTGTTGTTCACCCCGGACGCCGCCCCGGCCAGCTGCGGCGGCACGCTGCGCATGGCCTCGGTCGCCATCGGGGCGAAGATCCCGCCGAAGCCCACCCCGAGCAGCAGCACCGCCGGCAGGAACGCCGGCCAGGACCGGCCGACCGCGAGCAGCACGGTCATCCAGGCGGCGCCGGCCGCGAACAGGGTGAGCCCGCCCATCAGGATGAACTTGCCGCCGACCCGGTCGGACATCTTGCCCGAGATCGGCGCCAGCACGGCCCCGATCAGCGACATCGGGGCCAGGATCAGCCCGGCCTTGAGCGCCGAGTAGCCCAGGACCGACTGCAGGTAGATGGTGACCGGCAGGAAGAAGCCGATGATGCCGACCGAGACCAGCGAGCCGACCAGGTTGAGGATGGAGAAGTTGCGGTCGCGGAACAGGCCGAACGGCACCAGCGGCTCGCTCTCCTGCCGGCGGCGCTGCTGGGCCAGGAACACCGCCAGCAGGACGGCCGCCGAGGCGAACAGCGCCCAGATCCCCGGGCCCCAGGAGAACCGCTGCCCCTCGATCAGGCCGAAGGTGAGGCAGAACAGGCTGGCCGTGGCGATCAGGACGCCGACCAGGTCGATCCGGTGCCGGCGCTGGATCCGGGTGTCGGGCAGGTAGGCCCAGGTCATCATCAGAACGGCCACACCTATCGGCACGTTGACGAAGAAGATCCAGCGCCAGCTGGCGAACGTGACCAGGAAGCCGCCGAGGGTCGGGCCGGCCACGGTGGCCAGCCCGGCCACCGCACCCCAGATGCCGAGGGCGGTACCGCGCCGCTCGGCCGGGAAGGTGGCGATGATGATGGCCATCGTCTGCGGCATCAGCAGCGCCGCCCCGAGCCCCTGGACCGCCCGGAACATGATCAGCAAGGTCGGGTTCGGGGCCAGCCCGCAGGCCAGGCTGGCCACCGTGAAGACGGCGACCCCGATCGCGAACAGGTTGCGCTGACCGCGCAAGTCGCCCAGCCGGCCGGCGGTGATCAACAGCACGGCCAGGACCAGGACGTACGAGTTCACCACCCAGAGCACCTCGTCGAGCGAGGCGTGCAGGGCCCCGATCATGCTCGGGATGGCGATGTTGACGATGGTCAGGTCGAGCAGGGTCATGAAGAACCCCAGCGACAGGGTCACCAGCACGGCCCATGGGTTTCCCCGCAACGTGGACAACGCGATCACAGCCCTTCCAGCGGATCGACTCCCCGGTACTCCCCCTTCATACTCGAGGGCACCGACAGTCTGGCTCCGGGATCGACGAGCGGCAGCGTGGCCGCACAGCACCGACGTCCCGGCAGGCCCTCGATCGGCCGGTGCGAGCCCTCGAAGACGGGGCCGCCCGGCTCCCGGTCATGTCTACGTAGACTCTACAAAGACTCTACTTGCTATCTACGTAGACAAGGCGCATCATCGGTTCATGAGCACAGTCACGATTACCTTCGACCCCGACAACCCGATGGACGTCGCTCACGCCCGCTCCATCCTCGACCGGCTCAGCGAGCCGGAGGCCCTGGCCACCATCGACCCGGACACCTTGCGGCAGAAGGTCATCGCCCTCCTTCGGGGCTATGGCAGCAAGCGCACGGAGTACATCCGGCAGGTGGCCCAGGCCTCCCCCGCGGCAGCCGACTACGACGACCTGGTGGCCATCGTCGGCTCCCCCAAGGCCGTCGGCGGCACCCATTCGGCGATCGAGCGGGCCTGGCGGGCCAAGGGCATGACCGGCGCCTTCATCGTCACCGACGACCTGGGCGGGGCCAGCATGGACCCGAGCCTGGCCGAGGCCGTCCTCCAGGTGCTGCACGACGTCATCGACGAGCCCAACCCGCTCATCGCCGCGTCGTTCTGACCACTGGTCCCACCCGCACCAGTTCCACCGCGCCATCCATCTCCCCGCCGGCCGCGGCCGGTCCCTCCCAGGCACCACCGGAACGTACGAAGGGCTCGCAGCCGCTGGAATCGGCTGCGAGCCCTTCGTGGTTCAGAAGGCCTGACGGATGAGCTGACCTCAGCTGGTCGGGCTCTCCTCGCCGGCCAGGGCGCTGCAGCAGGTGTTGATGATCATCATCGAGACCACGTAGGGGTCGACGTTGGCGTTCGGACGACGGTCTTCGAGCCAGCCCTTCTTGGCCTTCTCGACGGCCCACGGGATCCGGACCGAGGCCCCCCGGTCGGAAGCTCCCCAGCTGAACGCCTTGTAGCTCTGGGTCTCGTGGGCGCCGGTGAGGCGGTCCTCGATGCCCTCGCCGTAGGCCGCGACATGGGCCGGGGCGTTACGCCCGAGCGCCTCGCACGCGGTGATGATGGCGTCGTAGCCCTCCATCGTGGCGTTGGTGGAGAAGTTGGTGTGCGCGCCGGCGCCGTTCCAGTCGCCCTTCATCGGCTTGGCGTCGAACGACACGACGACGCCGAAGTCTTCGGCGATCCGGTGCAGCAGCCAGCGGGCCACCCAGATCTGGTCGCCGATCATCGGCGCCGGGAGCACCCCGATCTGGAACTCCCACTGGCCCATCATGACCTCGGCGTTGGTGCCCTCGATCGAGAGACCGGCCTTGAGGCAGGCCGTGGTGTGAGCCTCGATGATCTCGCGGCCGACCATCTTCTCGCCGCCGACGCCGCAGTAGTACGGGCCCTGCGGGGCCGGGAAGCCGTCGGCCGGCCAGCCCAGCGGCCGGCCGTGCTGCATGAAGGTGTACTCCTGCTCGATGCCGAACATCGGCGACTGGTCGGCGTACTTCTCGGCCGCGGCCACGCACCCGGAGCGGGTGTTGGTCGGGTGCGGGGTGAAGTCGGTCAGCTCGACCTCGCACAGCACCAGGATGTCGCCCGGCTCGCGCAGCGGGTCGGGGCAGGTGAACACCGGTCGCAGAACACAGTCCGAGTTGGCACCGGGCGCCTGGTTGGTGCTGGAACCGTCAAAGCCCCAGATGTCGGGCTCCTTGCCGTCGGCGACGATGCGGGTCTTGTTCCGCATGATCGGGGTCGGCTTGGTTCCGTCGATCCAGATGTATTCGGCCTGGTAGGGCATTCACGAACTCCTCATCATCGGGACAGCAGCAGCACGCTCAGCACTCGCAGGGCGGCGAGCGCGAGCGCGGGAGGAGCTGGAAACGCCATGCGGAGGCGAGTTCGCAGTTCCAACGCGACCCTTCCCCGTCGAACTCCCAGTCCTGTTGCCGTCACGTAAAGTTCGAATTAACAGCCGCCGATATGCGCATTATGAGAGGATAAAGGAAAGAGCGGCGGTCGCTCATCGTTGGCAGTCGGACGGACAAAGAGTAAAAGACCGACTTCCCGAACACGGACGGCAACGAGCGCAAGGCCCCGGCCCGCGCCGGACTGCTCCGCGTGGTGATCCGACCGAGGCGGCCGGTCCCGGGACGAGAGCGACTCGGTCCGGTCCGGGCTCAGCCGGCCGGCCCAGGTTCAGCCGGGCGTGCGGCCGTCGATGTACCTCAGCGGTGGTGATCACCCCCCTTGGGGTACATGGATCTGGACATCGCTGACCGCAGACCGGCCCAGCCGGGTTCACTCCGTCTCGGAAGCCGCCACGGCCCGGGCGAAGGCCGGCCAGATCCCGGCCAGTCGGTCGCGGACCGCGGGATCGGCGATCGCGCCGTCCGCCCCCACGCCACTCGCGGACCACGGCAGTCGCAGGCAGGCCTGCGGCACCACCCGGACGCCGACGTAGCCGAGCACCAGTTCCAGGTGGGCGGCCGCACCGGCGCCGCGCCCGGGATTGGCCACGTTCAGCCACGCGGCCGGCTTCTCGTAGAGCTGGCCGCCGCGAACCGTCCAGTCGAGCGCGTTCTTCAGGCTCCCGGGCAGGGTTCCGGCGTACTCCGGGGTGCAGACCAGGACGCCGTCGGCGGCCGCGATCCGGGCCCGCAGGTCGGACACCGGGGCCGGCAACGGATCGACGTCGTCGTCCGGGTTGAACGCGGGCAGGACGGACAGCCCGTCGTAGTGGTCGGCCTGCGACCCGGGCGGGGCGAGCGCGGCCACCGCCCGCAGGGCCGCGGTGTTGCTCGAGGCGGCTCGCGTGCTCCCGGAGATCAGCAGCAGCTTCATTCCGGCTTTCCACCCATCCATCGGCAACCCATCCATCGGCCCGTCATCCATCGGCCCGTCATCCGTAGAACAGCCGCTCGACGACCGCCCGGGCCCGCCGGGTGACCCGCTGGTAGTCGTCGTCCATCCGGCCGGCCGAGGCGGGCGGGTACCCGGTCAGCCGGGCCACGCCGTCGAGGTCGGTGTAGTTGGCCGGCGGCAGGTCGGAGGGGCGCCCCTTCCAGAGCATCACCGCGTTGCGCAGCCGGCTGGCGAACCGCCAGGCCTCGGTCAGCACCTCGGCGTCGGCCTCGGCGACCAGGCCGGCCTCCTGGGCCGCGGCCAGGGCGCCCAGGGTCGAGGTGGTGCGCAGCCCGGGTACCTCGTGCGCGTGCTGAAGCTGGATTAGCTGCACGGTCCACTCGACGTCGGCCAGCCCGCCCCGGCCGAGCTTGACGTGCCGGTGCGGGTCGGCCCCGCGGGGCAGCCGCTCGGACTCGACCCGGGCCTTGATCCGGCGGATCTCGCGGATCGAGGACTCGCTCGGGCCACCCTGGGACCAGCGCAGCGGGTCGATCAGGTCGATGTAGTCCTGGCCGAGGTCGACCTCGCCCGCGATCGGCCGGGCCCGGGTCAGGGCCTGCGCCTCCCAGGGCGCCGACCAGCGGGAGTAGTACTCCGCGTAGGAGCCGAGCGAGCGCACCAGCGGGCCCTGTCGGCCCTCCGGGCGCAGGTCGGCGTCGACCGCCAGTTCCGGTTCGGGGCCGGTCAGCCCGAGCAGCCGGCGGACCTCGCTGAAGGTGGCCATCGCCGACTGCTGGGCCTGGGTCGGGTCGGCCCCCGGGTGGGGCTGGTGCACGAACAGGACGTCGGCGTCGCTGCCGTAGTTCAGCTCGTACCCGCCCAGCCGGCCGACCGCGATGATCGCCAGGCGGGTCGGCAGCTCGCCCCCGTAGCGGGGCTTCACCACGTCGGCCGCGGCGACCAGGGCGCCGTCGATGGCGGCGACCGCGGCGTCGCTGAGGGCCCGGCCGACGTCGTCGATGTCGGTCAGCCCCACCACGTCGGCGATCGCGGTGCGGACCATCTCCCGGCGGCGGACCGATCGGGCGGCCATCCCGGCGGCCACCGGGTCACCTTCGTGCCGGGCCGCCCCGAGCCGGACCGAGGCGATCATCGCCTCCAGCGGGATCCGGCGCAGCACCTGATCGCCCTCCAGCAGGGCGACCGCCTCCGGCCCCTTCTGCAGCAGGTCGGCGATCAGCTGGCTGGACGACAGCACGTGGGCCATCCGCTCGGCCGCGGCCCCGCTGTCGCGCAGCATCTTCAGGTACCAGTGGGTCGATCCGAGGCTGTCGCTGAGCCGCCGGAAGTCGAGCAGGCCGGCGTCCGGGTCGGCGCCGTCGGCGAACCAGCCCAGCATCACCCCGAGCAGCTGCCGCTGGATCGCCGCCCGGCGGCTGACCCCCGTGGTCAGGGCGGTCAGGTGCCGCATGGCCCCGACCGGATCGCGGTAGCCCAGGGCGGCCAGCCGGGCGTTGGCGGCCTCGGGGGTGAGCCGGGCCTCGTCGGTACTGAGCCGGGCCGCCGCCGCCAGCAGGGGCCGGTAGAAGAGCTTCTCGTGCAGCCGGCGGACCTCCAGGGCGTGCTTGCGCCAGAGCGCGGTCAGCTCCGCCCCGGGGTGCTTGTGGAAGCCGAAACTGCGCCCGAGCCGGCGCAGGTCGTCGTCCCCGCTGGGGACCACATGGGTGCGCTGCAGCCGGAACAGCTGGATCCGGTGTTCCAGGGCCCGCAGCATCCGGTAGGCCCGGTCCATCTCGGCCGCGTCGGCCCGCCCGACGTAGCCGAAGGTGCTCAGCGCCTCCAGCCCGAGCCAGGTGTTCGGCGTCCGCAGCCGCGGATCGACCCGGCCGTGCACCAGCTGCAGCAGCTGGACCGAGAACTCGACGTCCCGCAGGCCGCCGGCGCCCAGCTTCAGCTGCCGGTCGGCGTCCCGGCCACGGATCGTGCCCTCCACCCGGCGGCGCATCGCCTGCACGTCCTCGACGAAGTTGTCCCGCTCGGACGACGCCCAGACCATCGGCTGGATCAGGTCCAGGTACTCCTGGCCCAGCTCGGGATCGCCGGCCACCGGACGGGCCTTGAGCAGGGCCTGGAACTCCCAGGTGGCGGCCCAGCGCTGGTAGTAGTTCAGGTGGCTGGCCAGGGTCCGGACCAGGGGCCCCTGCTTGCCCTCCGGCCGCAGGTTGGCGTCCACCGGCCAGAGCGTGCCCTCGGGCGTCACCGCCGAGCAGATCCGGGCCAGCCCGCCGGCCAGCCGGGTGCCGGTGGCCAGCGCGGCCCGTTCGTCACCGCCCTCGACCGGCTCGACCACGTAGATCACGTCGACGTCGCTGACGTAGTTGAGCTCCCGGCCGCCGCACTTGCCCATCCCCAGGACGGCGATCCGGCACGGTTCGGCCTCGACCGGCAGATCGGCCCGGGCCAGGGCCAGAGCCGCCTCCAGAGCGGCCGCGGCCAGATCGGCCAGCTCCCGGGCCACCTGCTGGACGACGCTCAGCGGGTCGGGCGCGGCCAGGTCCCGGGCGGCCAGGGCCAGCAGCCGGCGGCGGTAGGCGATCCGGAGGAAATCCGTTCCGGCAGGCACGTTCACGGTCGCGATCGGGACCGCCGCCGCCGGGTCGGCCCCGACCGCGAGCAGCATCTCGGCCCGCAGCGCCCGAGCGTCGGCGTCGACGTCCTCGACCAGGTCGTCGTCCGTGATCGGGGGGGCCGGCCGGCGCAGCACGACCCAGTGGTCGGGGTGCCGGGCCAGGTGGTCGGCCAGCGCCGCGGACGAGCCCAGGACGGCGAACAGCCGGTGCCGCAGGACGGCGTCCTCGGCCAGGGCGGCGCGCAGCTCCTGGGCCGGTGGCCCGGCCCCCAGCGCCTCCAGCAACCGGACCAGGCCGAAGAGGGCCAGGTCGGGGTCGGCACTGTCGCCCAGGGCGGCCAGCACGCCCGGGCCGAGCCGGTCCCGGCCGGTCCGCGATTCGTCAGCCGGAGCCGGCTCGGCGGGAACCGGGTCGGCCAGTACCGGGTCGGCCAGCAGCAGCTCGGCCCGGGCCGGGTCGGCGAACCCCAGCCGAACCAGACGGGCCGCGAAACTCTCCTGCCGCGCGGTGGTCACCGGTCCAACGTAGTCGCCTCGGCGAGGGCCCGGGCGTGGGCGGCGGCCAGCCGGCGCTGGGTCGGGTCGTGGGCCCGGACCCGCTCGAGCACGGCGGTGGCAGCCGGCTGGTCGAGGTCGCCCGAGGTCAGGCCGCCGGCGACCCAGCCGGTGAACGCTGCGGTCGACACCTCCGGGTGGTACTGCACCGCCCAGGCCGCCTCGCCGACCCGGAAGCCCTGATGCGGGTAGCGATCCGAGGTGATCATCAGCTCGGCGTCGGCGGGCAGCTCGGTGACGGCGTCGAAGTGGTACTGCGAGACGGCCGTGAGCGGCCCGACCGAACCGAAGAACGGGTCCGCCGCGGCCGCGGCGGTCGGCGTCACCGCCACCACGCCGACCTCGAGCCCGGGCTCGCCCCGCTTCACCGTTCCGCCGCAGGCGGCCCCGATCAGCTGGGCCCCCAGGCAGATCCCGAGCGTGGGCACCCTCGCGGTGACGGCCGCAGCGATCAGCCGGCGGGTGGCCGGCAACCAGGGCGCGACGTCGTCGTCCCAGGCCCCCATCGACCCGCCCAGCACGATCAGCCCGCCGAACCGGGAGAGCTCGTCCCGGTCCGGCAGCCGATCCCCCAGATAGGGCCGGACCACGGTCGCGCGCAGTCCCGGGTCGCCGGCCAGCAGGTCCAGCCCGGCGTGCGTCTCATGCTCGATCACCAGCACCGGCCGAGGGTATCGGCGCCCGGATCGTAAGATTTCGCCGGTACCTGTGTTTCTCCTGTGACCGATCTGTCAGTGTCTACCGACACTCGGGTTCAGAACGGCACGAAACGGAGAGACATCGATGTCAGGTTCCACAGTCCGGCGCTTCGGCGCACCGGCGGTCATGGCGGTCGGCGCCCTGGTGCTGGCCCTGCTGCCGGCCGTCGGCGCCCAGGCGGCCCCGGCCGCCCCCGCCGCCCCGCCGCCGTCCAAGTGCACGGTCGACAGCTTTGCCCCGAACCACGTGATTCTGGGGGCCAAGGCGAAGAAGCGGACCTTCAGCGTCAAGGTCAGCAACTGCGACGTGGCCGGCTGGGCGGTGGCGATCCAGCCGTTCTACCTGGCCTCGAAGAAATCCGAGTCGACCATCGCCAGCTCCGAGCAGCCGACGATCAAGCTCTCGCCGAAGGGGCTGAAGAACTCCGACGCGGGCAAGGCCCCCACCGTCGTCGCGGCCGGGGCCACGGACGATCCCGAGGACGCCGACGTGGCCGAACTCGACACCGTGTTCCTGCTGCGCCGCCAGGCCACCTGGGGCTCCACCCTCGCCGTCACCCCGCACAAGGTGAAGGTGGGCGCGAAGGTCAGCTTCACCGGCCGGCTGACCCGGGTGAGCTGGAACGGCAAGAAGAAGTCGACCTACGTCGGCTACTCCAAGCGCCCGGTGCTGGTCGAGCTGCTACCGGCCGGCGAGAAGACGTGGATCACGGTCAAGACGGTCCTGACCGGCAAGCGAGGCTTCTTCAGCGCCAAGGCCAAGGCCACGAAGACCGGCACCTGGCGGCTGGTCTTCGCCGGCAACTCGGTCACCGGGCCGGCCGTCTCCAAGGGCGTGAAGGTCAAGGCCAAGTAGCCCTGAGCCACCCCCGAACCGAACGTACGGCGTCACCCCGTTCGAAGGGGTGACGCCGTACGGCGTTCAGCGGGTCGGCCACCGGCCGGCCGAAGCACCGGCTACAGCATCGGCAGGTAGCGGGTGAGCTCGAACGGCGTGACCTGGTTGCGGTAGTCGGCCCACTCCTGGCGCTTGTTGCGCAGGAAGTGATTCGCTGGAGAGCGCCCCCTGCGTTGGGCCACCAAGATGGAGATCTGGCCTGCATACACCCCCTCAACGCCTGTCACTGTTGGCCGCCTCTCGCCTACCTCGGACGGCCCACAGACGGCCCCGTCATCGGGGACCGAGACCCAGGCGGCCGGGGACGCACGAGCCGCACCGCTCCAAGCTCACTACGGGGGGGCACCAACCGCTCTGCGGGTGATCGTTCGCTGGTCGGAGCATCCCATTACCCCACGCTCGACCTCGTGCGCCTCAGACTGGGCGGGCGCCCGTCCTCGCAACTACCTCGATGGCCGCCTCTCGCCGAAGATGCCAGGACCCAAACCCTCCGCGCGTTCAACCTGGTAGGGCACTATCAAGCATCCGAACGCGCCCACCGATGAGACGATGAACGGGTAATGTCGGGCTGGTACCGCGGACACGCCCGTTACGACCCGCTATACCCCATTTAGACCGATGAGACAGGAGAAGCGACGTGGCTCCGACTCCTACCGCCCACTCGGCCACGACGATCGTTCTCAAAGGCCAGTTCACGCCTGCTCTGTTCTCCCCAGCATGGCTGCTAGCCCAGGGTCTAATCGGAGTTCAAGAATACGACGACGTCAAGCTCAATTTCATAAACACTGAAATAGCCTCCTTTGCTACAGGTTGGCTGGATTTCTACGCTTCGGCCGATACTTTGCAATTCTCGACGTCAGATGACAGCGAGATCGAACGCCTCCGAGATATTGCCATCGGCATCCTGCAGGTACTTCCGCACACACCACTGGTTGCTCTGGGCATCAATCGCCATTTCCATTCGCTCTGTAGATCCGTTGCCGAGTGGCATGCAATCGGCGACCTGCTGGCCCCCAAAGCACCGTGGGCAGACATTGTTAGCGTGCCGGGAATGACTAATGTCACGATACTGGGCCAACGTGATAGCAAATTTGCAGGACGAATTCAGGTCCAGGTTGAGCCGTCCTACACTGTTATGCCTGGCATTTTTTTGACGGTCAACGACCACTACGACCTAGGAGGAGGCGAGAACAAAATAGAGACTCGAGAGGATGTTGAAACAGCTCTTCGAATCGATATGACCACTGCCTCGCGGAACTTGTCGGACAAGAATGTTCCCATTGCCCTAGCTGTTCTTAACGAAGAATGGGCAGCGTCAATTTCCAGGTCATCACGGATTCGTGACAGAGTCGGCGAACTTGGGAACCCTTCATGACCCCCTCGTTGGCTGGGAGCTGGAGCCTAACTGAAACCAAATCTCGACCCGGCGATACTACGACTAACCAACACAAGACGGTTCCTGGAAATCGCAGCACCGGACATGCACGCGGTCTAGCCACGACAGCTGAGGCCCAAACAGTAGCCGGAGACCCCACTTCGATTCTATCGTCCACCGCCCGGCAGACGGTGCAGGAACTGAACGCTGCAAAACCGGTCAACAAGCGTGATATGGAGCTTGTGACGGGCCTTAAGAGATGGATTGGCCGAGTACTTGAGATTGACGACGAATATTTCACCGCCGAGCTGATATCCTTGGACGTCGAAGACGATCAAGTACCAATAACGGCCGATTTTGCAACACATCTTTTAGCAGAGCAGTCGCAAGACACCCCGCTGGCCCCTGGAGATGCCTTCTATCTGACAAATCGGACCATTGTCGATCATGGAGGCTTGACACATACAACCTCGCACCTACGTCTGAGGCGCCTCGGCAACTGGACGAAGACTGAAATATTTGAGGCCAGGGCCAGCGCTAAGAAAAGGTTACAGGAACTTGAGAAGTTCATCGATTGATCCGCCAGCTGCCGATGAGGTGGAGGTTTCCATCTTCGGACCAGGAAAGGGAGAATCAATCCTTGTCCATTTGGGTGGCGGACAATGGATGATGGTGGACTCTTGCATTGAACAATCGACTCGCAAGAATCCTGCCCTCGAATATTTATCTGGGCTGGGAGTAGACGTCGAAACATCTGTCCAATTGATAGTGGCCACCCACGCTCACGATGATCATTTCGCCGGAATTGCCGATGCTTTCAGCAAATGCAAAGAATCGACCTTTGTTGCCTCTCAAGCGGCTACCTCCGAAGAATTTCTGGCTCTCATAGAGCTCGATTCTACGATATCTAGTATGCTTCGCATGAGCGCCTATTCAGAATTTAGAAAAGTTTACAAACTAGTCGAATCCCGCGGACGACTGGTTCCGGACCGAATATGTTTCAAACGCGCAGTTGCAAACCTGCCGCTCTATGAACGTCAGTTTTCAGAGCACAACTTTAGGTCTTCAGTTCGAGCTCTGTCGCCTAGCCATCACTCTGTCACGCGGGCCAGCAGGCCTCTCGCAGAAACCATTGCCCAACAAGAGGCCACCCGCAAGAGACTGCAGACTGTGGATCCTAATGAGTTCGCGGTGGCCCTATGGGTTGATGTCGGTGGCAGAGTCATTATCTTAGGCGCGGATCTGACAAGTGGGCCGGCCGGGTGTGGTTGGAGGGCAGTTCTCGCCGATCACGCGCCGGGATCGAAAGCCGAACTATTCAAGGTCCCCCACCATGGCGCCCCCAACGCGCACCATCCCGGCGTCTGGGATAATATGTTGATGGCAAATCCATTAGCGCTTATTGCTCCTTTCCGGGCTGGTCGGAATCCTCGACCCTCAGAAGACGACATCAACAGAATTCTATCTTTGACAAACCAAGCTTATATTACGGCATCTCCCCAGATACCAGCGCAAGGAACAGTTACCCGAAAAAGAGGAAGCGCTCTAGGGCCACTGGCCACAAATCCCCGCGAGCCATGGGGGAAAGTGGGGCAGGTTCGAGCGCGAGGCACTGTAGGAAAAGACGATTGGCAAGTGGATCTCTTTCACCCGGCGAGGGCGCTTAGCTGATAGACAGGTATCACCAAGCTGATTCCGCACCTCCCGTAATCCTCGGCGTCAAACGAGAAACAAACTCTTGCTCGATCACCCCACCTCGCGACTGCGTCGTATAGACGTCGCGATGTGGTCGCCTGCTCAAAATGATGTCCGCCACTTTGACGACGCCGACTAGCTGACCGCGAACCCTTCGTTCGCAGTGATCAATTGCGCAGACGTTAACAATTGACCCATTCCTATGTATCGCCCCGCGACGAGCAATCCGGCCTCGTGTTCCGCAACACCAGCATGCGAAGCAACGGCATCCGTAACGATCCAGGGCGTATAGCCCTGCTCGAAAGCGGCCAGAGCCGTTGCTAATACGCATGATTCCGTGTCAAGCCCAATAACACAGACGTCCGTCAGTCCAGTCCTTGCCAATAGCCGTACAGCTTCGTCCGTTAGGGACGAGTACTTGTTTTTGCGCACAATCGCCGTAGCTTCCCCAGCCAAATCAGCTACGGATGAATCAAAGGCAGTTCCGGGGTCATCTTCCATCATTCTCTGCCAGCCAATGATTTTTACATAAGGAGACTCGGGAGTATTCACAAACTGAGTCAGTACGGATATCCCGCCGGCCGCGTGCCACTTTCGGAGCACGTCACGTATCACAGGCAGTGCTCGTTTAGAATATTCAGTAACAAATCCTTTTTGCACATCTACAACGACAAGCATGGTCCTGGCTATTTGCGGGGGAACGGTCCGCTGAACATTCATTGAATCTCCCTCAATACACTAATAATTTCGTCAAGCATGGCGGGCAGTCCGGATGTCACCAGAATGGCTTCACGCATCGATCGATGATGCCCCGTTTCATTGGCTCTGGCCGTGTTGATACGAGAACGAGCGGCACGCAGCCATCGCCAGTCGTGCGCGGGTGCGGTATCCGGATCGCGCCCCTCTTCGATCTGACTCCCCACAGCTGAACAGAAAACCCATAAAGACTGTACAGCCAGCTCAAGCCTAACCAACTCCATCTCGGTTAGCCCTCGATCAGCGTCAAGAGAGTGGTACACAACGCTCGACCATGATGCAAAGGCAATACTTATGTCCGCAACACCAAAGCATTTTAGATCTTCGTGGTCGAATCCACCCCGGAGGAGCCTCTCCTCCGTATCCGTTTCTCCAGAACTGGCACCAAACAACGTCCGTGGCATGCAGATCAGTTTAAGCGCCGTATCCCTTTGGTCTGCAGGCCAGTATGAATCATCCAGCCAGTATGCAGAAAAGACGTACGCAGAGAGAACGTTGGATTGAACGATTCGCGCCAGGGAATCACTTAACCACGCCAGGTCGCGCTCGTAGGTTGCGTAGCGCCAAGCGGCAAAATCTGATATTGAAGCCCATTCACCTCTTTCGGGAAGATGAGCAACTATGGCACCGTGGTTCCAAATATGTAGTTCGCATTGCCCACTAGCATGTCTAATCGGAGCAAACCAGTGCCCCGAAAGTATGCCATCAACAGGCCGTGCGTTTAGCTGTTCCCGCAATATCTTGACAACGTCGCTGCCTAGAAATCCCGTGATAAATTTATGAGAGCGAAAAGAAATGGGCTCACTTGTCTCGAACGACGTCGGGGCGCTCTCCCAGTCGGCCAGGTCGAGCACTCTCCCCAGTTGATCGGCGAGTGTCTCGCTTGGCTGCCGACGTCCTGACTCCAGGTCGGCTATGTGCGAATGTGCACAATGGACCAGCGACGCCAGTTGCCGCAGGGACAAGCCCTTCTCCTGCCTGCGCTCCCGGACAGCCCGCCCGAAACCCTCCCCGTGGTAGTTCAAGTCATCCCCATGAGTCGATCCAAGTCCACCAAACGGTAGCTGACGGCCTGCGACCAGCGACCAACTGTCACCCCCGGTCGCCATCCGTCAACGTTGCTTGCATGAACAAAGCTTCTTCGATCAAGTCTTCTCACCCCGCGTGGCGGTCCGCATGAGTTGGTCGGCCCGCGACTTCGAGACCCCTATCCGGCTCGCCAGTTGCGCTAAAGACATGCCCTCGGCCCTCAGTAGTCGCCGAGCCATACGAGCCCGCAAGAGGGCAGCATCCCCCACGATGTCGTCCGCCGCCTTGGCTAGCGCCGTGGCTTGTTCGTACGCAGCGCCCGGATCACTGGTCAGCTCCACTCGTTCGGCGACTGCGGCATATGCCTGCCGAAGGATCACGTCACCGCCGTCTGACTTCTTCATGTGGCCAGCATACGACAGTCGTTTAGGCATCTCTAGACTACGTCTAGAGATGGGTGTACGATCGTCGTATAGAGATCACTAGACGGTCTCTGATCTAAATGAGGCCCGGCGGTTGAGCCCCGCCGGACCTCGTACATCGCCCACCCCTTGCGTAGGAGACACGATGCACGAGCAGGATATGGCAGGCCCGGAGGGCCGGCATAGCGCACCGGACAGGTCGGCGGCCGGTTGGTTGTGGGAGTTCTGGGGGATGCCTGCCGAGCGGAGGGAGGCCATCCGCGAGGCGGTTGTCAGTTCGTTCTCGGATTCGAGCGCGGGGCACCGGGCGTGGCTGGCGGGGATCGCCCAGATGGAGCGCACCGCCGGTATCGCTGCTGAGCAGGTCGGGTCGGAGGTTGTCGCGGACGGCCAGCATGCCTGCCTTTGTCCACAGAACGTGGTTTATGTCAGTGACGACGCCGAGGACGGGAACGACTTCGACGCCGACGTGTACTCCGACCGCGACGACGTCGAGGGGTGGCAGCTGTGAGCCGCTCCGCGACGAAATCCCGTCAGCACACCGCCCACCAGTCCCCACCGGCCGCGGCTGAGGCCGGAGCCGTGGCGGCGCCGGTCGCGACGGTGACGCCTCCGACCAAGATGGTGGCTGAGCTGACGAATGGTCAGATGTTCGCGGCGTTGTCAGCGGTCCCGGGCCTGCCCGCGGCGAAGGGCCTGGGGATGGACGACGCCACCGCCCTCATTGCCCGGGGCTTGGATTCGCTGGGTTATGAGCGGGTTCAGGAGCTGGATGAGCAGTTGCGGACCGGTGAGTTACGGGGAACGGCCACTGACGCTGCCGGTGAGGCCGCGTACGAGGCGCGTCGGCAGATGTGGGGCATGCGCGATGAGAACCGAGCCGCCAGCATCGCCTATCAGGTGACCCGAGCCGCCGCCGTGGACACAACGGAAGATTCTGCGGCAATGCCAGCGCGGGGACTGTCGGCGGCGGAGTCTGACCTTACGCAGACATCGTGGTGCCTGGGCGACGACGCCGACGAGGACGGGTGGGATCTGTGAACGCGCCCGAACCGTCCATCGACGGAAAGGGCCGCCCCGCCGGTGGACCGGCCGCCGATAGGCGCTGTTCCATCTTGCGGGTCAGCTGGTCATCGGCCCGGCCGGTCTGTGCACCTGAGGGGCTCCGCGCTCTGCGCCGCTATCGCCTCACCGAGAGCCGGGCCAGCACGTCGCCGGCGATCCTCGGCCCGGACAGATCGGGCGGTCAGCTATGAGGCTGCTTCAGCGGGTCGGCCGGCGTACCGCTTCCCAGGCCCACACCCATCACCAGGCCACCACGGCTGTCGGCGCGATGGGCACGCGAGCAGACGCGCGCGCAGGCACGGTCCGGTCCGGTGCCGGGTCTGATCTGGACCAGAGCGACCAGGCCGCGCCCGTGGCGGTCGGAGTCGAGCCAGCACGGGCCAAGAGCCTGCAGAGCGCTGGGTTGGAGGTCGCCGGCGCTGACGTCCCGACGCCTGGCGGAGACCGGCGCGGCGTGGACTCGGCGCGCAAGAGTCTTGTCGGTGAGCGGCTGCGCGCATTGCGGGCGGCTCAGGCTCCGCATGGGTGGACTCAGGACCGGCTAGTGCATGAGCTGGAACAGGTCGCCCGCCGGACGGGGCTGCCGGCCCCGTCGAAGGGCAGCAGCAAGGTTCAGGTCTCCCGATGGGAGAACGGGCACACCTACCCCGACGCCCGCAACCGCGAACTCCTTCGCACCGCGCTGGGAGCTACTGACGAAGACCTCGGGTTCAGTAACTCCTTGGCAGCCGGGGCCGGGCGTGCACTCGTCGATGCCGAGCGCGCCGAGATCGCCGTCAAGGTTGAGGAATTGCGCGCCTACATAGAGGAGATGACCAGCGCAACCCAACAACGACTCAACCAAGTCCTTGTCGCCGTCAGCACCACAGCCCGCCACCTGGCCGAGTCCAGCGCGGCCGATGAGAGCGACGACGGGTGGGACCTGTGAGCGTGTGCCGGCCCGCGCGCCTACTCATCCGCGGCGGCTCGGTGCTGGTCCTGCCGGTCCAAGCGGTCGAGGCGGGTCGCTCGTTCAGTCGGTCCGGTCGGGTCGGTCGGTCCGGTCGGGTCGGTCGGGTCGGTCGGTCCGGTCGGTCCGGTCGGGTCGGTCGGGTCGGTCGGTCCGGTCGGTCCGGTCGGGTCGGTCGGGTCGGTCGGGTCGGTCGGGTCGGTCGGGTCGGTCGGGTCGGGTCGGTCGGGTCGGTCGGGTCGGTCGGGTCGGTCGGGTCGGCCGGTCCGGGTTTAGAGGGTGGACGTGCGAGGAGCTCCGACCCTGACCCTCACCGAACATCCACCCTCTGCCTTGCTTTCCGACCCGCACCCTGCCCACCGGACATCCGCCGAGCAACCATCAAACTCATCAGCCCGAACTACTAACCAAATCAAGAAGCAGACCACGCCACCACAACGACACACCCAACATCACCAGCCAGAACCCCACCAGGTACAGCCATCAAGACAAGCAAAACTTATAACCATCAGCGAATACAACGACAAGCCCCAAAAACATCCGGGACCCATGCAACTCCGCTGCCGTAGGCCGATCAAGATCAACTAGCTATCCGCGCGAACCGCGCAAGTCGCGCCGGAAGCCCGTGCGCTGAATTCATTTCCGTATTTCTTTCCCGCTATTTCTCTGCCCATTTTTGGAGGCGATTCGCGTTGATAACGGTGGCGAAAGCGACGAACGTGGAGTACTACACCAGCAGCGCCGGCGTCGCGTCGGGCATGGAGTCGTACTACCTGGACGCCGTCACCGAAGGCGAGCCGGCGGGGGTGTGGCTGGGCTCCGGCGCGGCCGGGCTGGGCCTGGCGGGCGAGGTTGACGCCGAAGACATGAAGACCTTGTACGGGCAGTTCGTGAACCCGGTGACCGGTGAGCAGTTCGGCGCCAGACCGGCGAACCGCCGCAGCGTTCAGGAACGGCTGGAGGCGAAGCTCGCGGCCGAGCCGGACGCCAGTCCCGAACGGATCGAGGAGCTCCGCGCGCAGACTCGGGTGCAGAGCAACGTGATCGGGTGGGACGCGACGTTCTCGGTTCCGAAGTCGGTGACGGCTGTTCACACTGCCGCGCATCGGGGGGAACTGGCCGCGATCCGATCCGGTGACGTCGATCGGGCGCAGCAGTTCGCGTTCGTGCGGACGCAGATCGAGGACGCGATCGCCGAAGCGAACGGGGCCGGCATCGAGGCGGCCGAGCGGGTCGCGACGTCGCGGATGGCCGGCGGCCCGGGTGGGGCCACCCAGTGGGTCGGCACCCAAGGACTCACCGTCGCGTCGTTCTTCCAGCACACGAACCGCTCGATCGACCCGCACCTGCACGTGCACAACGTGATCCTCAACCGGGTCATGTGCGAGGACGGCAAGGTCCGGTCCCTGGACGGGGAGGACCTGCTGGAACAGCGGTTCGCGTTCTCGGCCACCGCCGACCGGGTGCTGAGCGAGTCCCTGACGTCCCGCCTCGGCCTGCAAATGCGTGATCGTCCGGACGGGACCGGCCGGGAGGTGGCCGTGGTGCCGCAGGAGGTGATCGACCATTTCTCGACCCGGAGCCGGCAGACGACCGCCGCGATGGCGCCGCTGGTAGCCGAAGCACAAGAACGCCTCGGCAGGGAACTGACCGCGGCGGAGCTCTTCCAGGTCCACCGGGCCGCCGGCCGGTCCTCCCGGGCAGCCAAGACCCATCAGGGCGAATCGGCGGCGGAACTGAACGAACGCTGGTGGGCCGAACTGCTGACCCAGACCGGCCACGACCTCGACTCCCTGGGACAGCGAATCTACGACGTCACGACCGCCCACACCACGACCAGCACGGAAGGCGAGCCGCAGGTTCCGGTGCGGTGGTCGGCCGATGCGGTGATCTCGGCGGCCGTCGCGGCGTGCAGCGAACGCGAAGCGACCTGGGGGCGGGCGAACCTGATCAGTGAGCTGGAATTGCACCTGCCGATCCTGGGGATCAGCGCCGAAGACGTCCCTGACGTTCTGGAGGCCCTGGCCGATGAAGCCCTGGCCCGCCTTGACGTCGTCCAGGTCACCGGCATTGGCACGGACATCTACGCCGCCCCATCGGCGACCAAGTACGCCTCGGCCGGGACCCTTGCGGCCGAAGGAGCACTACGGCGGGCCACGATCGAGCGGGGCGCGGCCAGCCTTCCCCGCGAGCAGGTGGCGGCGTGGCTGGATGAGCACTACCCCAGCATCGGAGCCGATCAACGAGCCGCCGTCGAAGGCATCACCTCTTCGGATGCCGCAGTGACCATCCTCGTCGGTCCGGCCGGGACGGGTAAGTCGTTCGCGGCCGGGGCGCTGGCCGGCGCCTGGCAGGACCTCACCCTCACAGCTACCGACCACGGCCCTGGTCCCGGCCGGGTGGTGGGGCTGGCCGATTCAGACGCCGCGACCCGGGTTCTCATCGAGGACGGGATACCCACCTCACGCAACATCGCCCAGTGGTTGGGCATTCAGGCCCGCATCAGCAGCGGCTCCACCCGGGCCGCCGACATCGAATGGAGGCTTGGACCGGCCGATGTGGTGATGGTCGATGAGGCGTCCATGGTCGCCACCACCGACCTGGAACGCATCCACGCCCTTACCAAGGCGGCCGGCGCCCGACTCGTCCTGACTGGTGACCCGCGCCAGCTGGCCGCCGTCGAGGCCGGCGGGGTGATGGACCTGCTGGCCGGCCGGGCCGAGACCTACACCCTCACCGACGTGCGCCGCTTCACCAACGAATGGGAACGCGCCGCCTCCCTCAACCTGCGTGACGGCGACGCCGCCGCCCTGGGCGAGTACGACCGGCACGGGCGCCTGATCGCCCACCCGACCCTCGAGGACGCTACCGCCGCCGCCGCTCGCGCGGCCGTGGCTGACCGCCTGGACGGACGCTCCGTCGTGGTCGTCGCCGCCACCAACGCTCAAGCCGCCGCCGTGGCAGCACAGGTACGTGACCAGCTCATCAGCCTCGGCGTCGTCCACCCCGGCGGCGGGGTGATCACCGGACGGGACCAGAACACGGCCAGCATCGGTGACGTCATCACCTGCCGCCACAACGACCGCACCGGGCTCGGTGTCACCAACCAGGTCCAGTACACCGTCCTGGACACGGCCACCAGTCACCCGACCACTGACACCAGCAGCACCGACACGAGCAGCACGGATAAGAGCGGCACGGATAGGAGCGGCACCGATGGAGTTGGGGCGGTCGATGAGGGGTGGTTGCTGGTCCGGGAGGTCACCGGCCCCGACCGACCCGCCGCGCCGGCGATCCGGTTGCCCGGCTCCTACGTCGGTGAACACGTCCAGCTCGGGTACGCCTCAACCGTCCATTCCGCGCAAGGCCTGACCGTGGACTCGGCGCACCTGCTGGCCGGCGGAGGAGGAAGACTCGACGCCGCCACCGTCTATGTGGCGATGACCCGCGGGCGCGAACGCAACACCGCCCACGTGGCTCTGAACGCCCCCACCGACACCGCGTCGGCCCCCAGCGCCGGCACAGCAGGCGGCGGGCAGGTCCGGTTCGAAGACACCCGCACCCGCGCCCACGCCCGCGACGTACTGCAAGCCGCGATGAACGCCGAGAGCAGCCCCCGCGCCCATCTGCCCTCACGCGGGGGTGAAGGGATCTCCGCAACCGTCGCCGCTGAACGAGCCGCCGCCCTGGAAGCCTCGATGGTGACCATCAGCGCCCGCCTGGACGCCGAAACCCGCCACGCATGCCGAGCCCGCACCGAACGTCACCTGGACGACCTCGTAGCCGCCGGAACCCTGGACGAGAACACCCGCGCCCGGCTGGGAGCCGACCAAGGCACCGAGCACCTCTCACGGCTCCTACGGGTGGCCGAACAGGCAGGACACGACCCCCGCGACGTCCTCACCGACGCCCTCAGCGACCCACGCGGGCTCGGCGACACCCAATCAGTGGCGCAAGTCCTGTCCCACCGCATCACCCGCGACCGCCCACCCCTGCACCCGCTGGAACACCCCCACGAGGCCGGCGCCGCGCTGATCCCCGCCGGGATCAGCGACACCGACCGACAGCGTTTGAACAGCCTGCATCAGCGAGCCGCAGCCCGCACCACCCATCTCGGACACGACACCGCGCAACAAGCCCCCGCCTGGGCGGTGCAGGTGCTCGGACCCGTCCCAGACACCACGGCCGCCGCGGACCGTGCCGACTGGCAGCAACGCGCCGGGATCATCGCCGCGCACCGCGAAGCCGTCGGGTTCGACCACCCGACGCAAGCGTTGGACCGGATGCCCGGCCTGTCGGCCACCGAACGACGCGGGTCGTTCGCCGCCGCATGGTCGGCCGCCGGACGCCCTGAACCCGACCTGGACGTCAACATCATGAGTGACGGGCAGATCCGCAACCGGCTCACCGCCTGGCAGCGTGAACAGCAATGGGCACCGCCGTTCGTCGACCACCAGCTGCGCGACGCCGAGACCGCCGCCGAGACCGCCCGCCACAACGCCGTCCTCGCCGAAGCCGCCGCCGACCTGGCCCAGCACGCCGGCAACCTCACCGAAGCTGCCCAGCAGCAAGCGGACGCAGCGCGCCACCGCGACGAGGCTGCCTTCAAAGCTGCCGCCGCCCGCGAGTACACCCAAGCCGCCGAGGCACGCAGCCAATGGGCCGCCGCCACCATCGGCACCCGCCAAGCCGCTGAACACGTCCAGCCCGAAGCCGAACGCCGCGACCTACGGCCAGGTCAGGAAGCTGACCGGAGCACCACACACGACTGGATGGCCGAACACCAGGCCCACGAAGCCGCCGCCGACGCCTATCGAACCATCAGCGAAGCCGACATCGCCACCGTCAGCGAAAACGACACAGCCTGGGCCGCAGCCACCTACCAGGACACGGCCGGCGCCGACACGCCCGGACCTGTTCTGACCCGGCACGGTGCCACGAATCAGAAAGCCCTTCCCGAAGCCGTCCACGACGATTCCGCCGCCAGTACGGAGGGTTCACCGGAATACACCATGCTCGAACTGGAAACAATGATCGCCGCCACCAACATGGCGACGGCGAGGATGGCTGACCGTCACAGCCAGGACAGCAACCACGACCAGGACGAACAAGAAACCGCCGCGATCGAATCGTTCGAAGCTGGCCGCCGGCGACGTGAAGCCGCCGAACTCGATTCCGCCGCGGCCAACGCCGCCCGAACAATGGAGCAGGCCAACACCGCAGGGATCGGCAATGACTGACCCCCGCTCAGACCGGATACTCGACCGACTCAACCACACCGGTCAGCCAGAACAACCACGCCCGCACACCAGCCGCGTAATACCGGGCCTCAGCGCCCAGACTGACCATAAGCTGAGCATCAGCGACCCGAGCACCCAACGCCGAATCCGACACCACCGTCACCCCCGGCACGAACGGCGCCTTGGAACTGATTCCCAGCGTCCACGCCGCCGCATCCTTCACCCCGATCGTGAACTGCTCACCCACACTCAACTCATCGCCACCCCGGTGCACACCACCCGCCGCCACCAGTCGCAACCGGATGGCCAGCTGATCCAGCTGCACCCCGAAATCCGCACGCGACCGCAACGGCCACGGCCCGTCAACGTTGGCAAAAAAGTCGACCCGCCCAACAGCAGTCATCTCAGATGCACCCACCACTACCACCACACGCTCCATGCAAGTCAGCCCGAAAGTACCCTCCCAACAACCGTAACCACGACCACCGACAGTCTCCCTCCACCGGCCCCGACGAACTTCACCCCGGCACACCCTGGGGCTCCGCCCCAGACCCCGGCCACCGCTTCACAGATCCCAGCACCCACCACGGCGGACCTACTTACGGCGACAGCCAGAGGCAGCCACACCCCGGCGCCGGCATCAAGCGAAAAGCTGCTTGACACCGACACCGGCGCGCGGCCGGACAAGCCCTGCCGCCGCAAGCAGATCCCCCTCACCGAGGGTTAGCCATTTCTCAATTACCGAGAAGAGTGTCATGAATAAATATCTCACACCCCAAGAGCTGGCGGATCTCCTGAGCGTTCCCCTGGAAACGGTTTATCAGTGGCGCAGGAAACGCACAGGTCCACCCGGATTTAGGGCCGGTCGCCATCTACGTTATGACCCAAAAGCGGTCGAGGAATGGGTCTCTTTGCAGTCTCGGCGGGAGTTTTAGAGTTGGCTGGCCACATTCAGGATCGTTGGCACAGGACATCATCGAGTCCAGGAGGCGAGAGTGTGAAGGAGCGAACATCGCGGTACGGGATCGGACTTCGCTACCGGGCACGCTATGTCGGTCCGGACGGGTCCGAGAAAAGCAAATCTTTCCCTGACCGGCACAAGCGAGAGGCAGAGCAATGGCTCACCCGAATTGAAGCAGATATGTCTCAGGGGCATTACTTCGACCCCAGGGCAGCCCGAATAACGTTCGGTCAATATGCCGAAACATGCTTGACCTCTATGACCACGGATCTCAATACGCGCACATCGGTTGTCGTCCAAATTCGAAAGCATGCCATTCCATACATTGGAACCCGGCCGATAGATTCGTTTACCCCGGGTCACATTAGGGAATGGTTGAGCAAGCTCGAAACGGCCCTGCCGGCGTCGTCCTACCGGCGAGTTATTTTCAGCAGTGTCTCATCAATATTTGCGGCTGCCGTAGACGACCGGCTTATTCCCAAGAACCCGTGCGCTGCACGCTCGGTCACAACCCCTAGCGCAGCGCCGGGACGGATCGTTCCGTGGACCGCCGACCGGGTTTTCGCAGTACGCACAGCCCTTCCCGAACGTTTCCGGGCAATGGTCGATCTTGGCGCCGGCTGCGGGATGCGTCAAGGAGAAATCTTCGGCCTACCGGTCGCCGCAATCGACTTCGCGGCTGGCTGGTTGCACGTCGGTGTCCAGGTGAAGCTCATAAACGGCCGCCTGGTTTTCGCGCCACCCAAGCGAGGGAAAGAGCGCGACGTCCCCCTCCCGAGGCAGGTGGCCGACGCCCTGAAGTCACACATCGAGCGATGCCCGCCGATCAGGATCACGCTCCCATGGCTTCGGCCCGACGGTGATTCCGTCACGCGAGAGCTGCTTTTCTCTCGGGAGCGGGGCACTGCCGTGCGGGGAACCGACTTCAACGTGCAGGCATGGAAACCAGCTCTCGTCACCGCTGGCGTGATCCCCCTGCCTGCAAGGGGGAAGCGGCACCAGGCAGCCCGCGACCACGGCATGCACGCCCTCAGGCACTTCTATGCTTCGGTTCTGCTGGATGCCGGAGAGAACATCCGCGCCTTGAGCCAGTATCTCGGGCACAGCGACCCGGGCTTCACCCTGCGCGTCTACACGCACCTTATGCCGAGCAGCGAGGGACGGGCGCGCGCGGCGCTGGATCGGGTCTACGAGGCCTCCGCCCCCACGTCAGACGGCCCACGGACGGCCCAGGACGGCTGAACCGGCCTCTCGGGCCGGTGCCACTCTCGCCACCGGCCCGAGGTGCGTTTCAGCATGTCTCCATCCTGACCTTGGGTTACAGCATTGGTAGGTAGCGCTGCAGCTCGAACGGTGTGACCTGGTTGCGGTAGTCGGCCCACTCCTGGCGCTTGTTGCGCAGGAAGAAGTCGAAGATCCCCTCGCCCAGGGTCTCGGCCACCAGCTCGGAATCCTCCATGATCGAGATCGCCTGGTCGAGGCTCTCCGGCAGCCGGGTGATGCCCATCGCCCGGCGCTCGCTGTCGGTCAGCGACCAGACGTTGTCGTCGGCGCCGTCCGGGAGGTCGAGACCCTGCTCGATGCCCTTCAGGCCGGCGGCGAGCAGCATCGCGAACGCCAGGTAGGGGTTGCAGGCGCTGTCCATGGCCCGGTACTCGACCCGGGTCGACTGGCCCTTGCCCGGCTTGTACATCGGCACCCGGATCAGGGCCGAGCGGTTGTTGTGCCCCCAAGAGACGTAGGCCGGGGCCTCGGCGCCGCCCCAGAGCCGCTTGTACGAGTTGACCCACTGGTTGGTGACCGCGGTGATCTCGGCCGCGTGCTTGAGCAGGCCGGCGATGAACTGCCGGGCCGTCTTGCTCAGCTGGTACTCGGCCCCGGCCTCGTGGAAGGCGTTGCGGTCGCCCTCGAACAGCGACAGGTGGGTGTGCATGCCCGAGCCGGGGTGGGCGTTCATCGGCTTCGGCATGAAGGTGGCGTAGAGGCCCTGCTCGAGGGCCACCTCCTTCAGCACGGTCCGGAAGGTCATGATGTTGTCGGCCGTGCTCAGCGCGTCGGCGTAGCGCAGGTCGATCTCGTTCTGGCCCGGGCCGGCCTCGTGGTGGCTGAACTCGACCGAGATACCCATCGACTCCAGGACGCCGATCGCGGCCCGGCGGAAGTCGTGGGTGGTACCGCGGGGCACGTGGTCGAAGTAGCCGGCCTGGTCGACCGGCTCCGGCTCCCGCCCGGGCAGCACCGGGTCCTTGACCAGGTAGAACTCGATCTCGGGGTGGGTGTAGAAGGTCAGCCCGTGCTCGGCCGCCTTGTTCAGCGAGCGCTTGAGCGCGTGCCGCGGGTCCATCAGGGCCGGCTCGAAGTCCGGGGTGAAGACGTCGCAGAACATCCTGGCGGTGCCGAGGTGCTCGCCCCGCCAGGGCAGCACCTGGAAGGTGGACGGGTCGGGCTTGAGCAGCATGTCGGCCTCGTGGACCCGGGCCAGGCCCTCGATCGCGGAACCGTCGAAGCCGATGCCCTCGGCAAAGGCTCCCTCGAGCTCGGCCGGGGCCACCGCCACCGATTTGAGCGATCCCAGGATGTCGGTGAACCACAACCGGACAAACCGGATGTCTCTCTCCTCGATCGAGCGGAGGACGAACTCCTGCTGCCTGTCCATTCCGGTCCCTTCAGGTTCCGTGACCATGGCGCTGCGCCAGGGGGTCGGCCGTGGTCACGACGGCCGCTCACCGGAGCCTACGGTGCCGTAGGCGGCCGGGCCACGCACCGGTATCGGCACACCGTCGGCCCAGGTGAATCTGCCAGCGCACCGTTTCCGTGACATTGCCGACAGTCACCCGCGCGGTCCGGTCGAACCGTCGTCGACTGTTTCGTCGCTGTTCCTGACTGTTCCTGGCTCCGGTCTACCAGGCTTTCCTGTCGAGCGACAGGTAAGCGCCCCGGCAGGCAGAGGGAGGATGGTGTGACGGCAAGCACGCCAACAGCGGCAGCCGAGCCGCTCACGGTGATGGAGCATGAATCGCATCGTCGCAACGGAGCGATCCTGCTAGGAGGCCCTCGATGAACCAAGAGCAGAACAGCCACGTGCCGCCCGAGGAGCTCGCGCCCTACGGCGCCCGCCCACCGGCCGACGTCCCCCCCGCCGCGAGCGGCGGGAGCGCACCGGCCGCACCCGCCCCGCCGGCCGCACCCGCCGTCCCGCGCAAGGTCCGCATCCCGCACCTGGCCCAGCTGAAGCACCGGGGCGAGAAGTGGGCCATGCTCACCACCTACGACCAGCTCTCGGCCCAGGTCTTCGACGAGGCCGGCATCCCGGTGCTGCTGGTCGGCGACTCGGCCGCCAACAACGTGCTGGGCTACGCGACCACGCTGCCGATCACCGTGGACGAGATGATCCCGCTGGTCCGTGCCGTGAGCGGAGCGGCCAAGCGGGCCCTGGTGGTCGCCGACCTGCCGTTCGGCTCGTACCAGGCCTCCCCGCGCCAGGCCCTCGACACCGCCGTCCGGATGATGAAGGAAGGTCTCGCCCACGCGGTCAAGTTCGAGGGCGGGCGGGCCCAGGCCCCCTCGGTCGAGCTGGTCACCGGGGCCGGCATCCCGGTGATGGCCCACCTCGGGTTCACCCCGCAGAGCGAGCACGCCCTGGGCGGCTACCGGGTGCAGGGCCGGGGTGAGGCCGCCGACCGGCTAGTGGACGACGCGCTCGCCCTGCAGCGGGCCGGGGCGTTCGCGGTGGTGCTGGAGATGGTGCCGGCCCCGGTGGCGGCCCAGGTGACCAAGGCGCTCGACATCCCGACGATCGGGATCGGGGCCGGCCCCGACTGCGACGCCCAGGTGCTGGTCTGGACCGACATGGCCGGCTTCAACGGCGGCAAGACCCCCCGGTTCGTGAAGCGCTACGCCGACCTGCGGGGCACCCTGCTGCAGGCCGCCCGGGAGTACGCCGACGACGTCCGGGGCGGAACCTTCCCGGCCCCGGAGCATTCGTTCGAGGAGTGACCCAGCCGGCCCAGCCGAGCAGCACCGCAGGTCAGCGGGCCAGCACCCGGGGGTGCTCGCGCCAGGCGGGCATGGTCGACAGGTAGGCCAGGGTCTCGGACTCCAGCTCCTGCCGGGAGGCTCCGGGCTGCTGGCGGGCCTGCCAGCCGATCATCCGCTCGAACCGCTCCTCGAACGGCTGGAGGCGGCCGTCGGCGCCGGTGCAGTGGGCGCAGTACGGCCCCGACTCGATCGGCATGCCGCAGCTCTCGCACGTGGTCGCGCTCATGGTGGGGGTCCTTCCGGGGTGGTGGGGTCGGGTCGGTGGGTGGTTCCGGAGGCCGGTGCCGGGGCGGAGGCCGGTGCCGGTGAGGGGGCGCAGCGCAGCAGGGCCGCGACCCCGACCGACAGCGCCTGCTGCTCGCCCGGGCTCATCCGGGCGAACGCCGCCGTCAGCAGGTCGATCGACAGGACGTCGCGGTCCCGCTCGAGCAGCTCGATCCCGGCCGGGGTCAGCCAAACCAGGGTCCGCCGCCGGTCGCGCGGGTCGCGCCAGCGCTCCAGCAGGCCCTTGCCGGCCAGCTGGGTAACGATCTCGCTGACCACGGACTGCGCCCGCCGCAGGTGACCGGCGGCCTCCCCGATGGTCAGCGGGCCGCTCAGGGCCAGGTGGGACAGCACCGCCCGGGAGGCCCCGGACAGCTCCGAGCGCTTCTCGTCCCGCCGGTGAAAGTGCAGGTAGATCTCGGGAAAGAGCGCGGCGAAGCGGGCGGCGGCGGCCGGCGGAGGGGGCGGTGGATCGCTCACCACCTCAGGTTCGCGGCGGGTCGATCCATCGTCAATCCCGATGGATGCTGACCGGCCGAGCGGCCCGAACCGGCTCCGCGAACACCCGAGTTTCATGGATTGCTGGGAATAAGTCGTGAAGTGTCTGCACAATGCCCCTGACTTCGTACATGATCAGGGCTCGTTCACATGTTCACCCTGTTCACCCCCTTGATCGGAGTCATCGCATGGCCAGCACCTCGCTCAGCAAAGGCGGGACCGTCGTCGTTGCCACCGGCGTCGTCTTTCTCGTCGACTCCTTCCTGCCCTGGTTCCGCGAGTGCGTGAAGTTCCTGGGCACGAAGGCCTGCGGCTCGGAGAGCGCCTGGGGCACGCCGTTCTCGCTGCTGGCCACCCTGCTGGTGATCGCCCTGGTCGCCGAGGTCGTGGCAGTCCAGCTGCTGGACCAGAAGCTGCCGCCGGTCGGGCAGTTCAGCTGGGGCCAGATCCGGCTGGCCGTGGCCGGCGTGGCCGCGGCCCTGGTCGTCCTGCAGTTCCTGGTCGGCGACAACGGCGTGAGCCGTAGCTACGGCATCTACCTGGGCATCATCCTGGTCGCCGGTGTCGTCTACGGCACCCTGGCCCGCAACCGTGAGACCAGCCCGGCCACCTCAATCTGAGGTCGATCCGAGGTCTGCTCCGGCGGCACCCTGAACCACCCCGAGCCCGGGTCGGCGCTGCCGGCCCGGGCTCGGGCGCGTAAGTTTTGAGGCATGAGTGATCTGACGGTCGGCTACGCCGCGATGCTGGAGCAGTTCGATCCGCAGGAGGTGGTCGGCTACACCGCGCTGGCCGAGCAACACGGGTTCAGCGGGTGCATGGCCGCCGACCATTTTCAGCCGTGGGTGCCGCAGCAGGGGCAGGCGTCGTTCGTGTGGAGTGTGCTGGCCGCGGTCGGCGAGCGGACCCGTGGTGACCTGGGCCCGGGGGTGACCTGCCCGTCGTTCCGGTTCCACCCGGCGATCGTGGCTCAGGCCGCGGCCACCACGGAGGCGATGTATCCGGGCCGGTCATGGTTGGGGCTGGGGGCCGGTGAGGCGCTGAACGAGCACATCGTGCCCGGGTACTGGCCGGAGGCGGGCGAGCGCAGCTTGCGGATGTGGGAAGCCGTGGAGCTGATCAACAAGCTGTTCACCGCGTCCCTGGCCGGTAAGGACGTCAAGCACGAGGGGAAGTACTTCAAGATGGAGTCCACCCGGCTGTGGACGATGCCGGAGAAGGCGCCGCCGATCCTGATCGCCACCGCGGGCCCGATCAACGCGAAGAAGACCGGCAAGTTCGCCGACGGGATCATCACGGTGGGGGCACCGCTGGAGAAGATCGGTGGGCTGTTCGACAAGTTCGCCGAGGGCGCCCGGGAGGCCGGCAAGGACCCCGACACCATGCCCAGGGTGCTGCAGTTGCACCTTTCCTGGGCGGCCACCGACGAGGAGGCACTGTCGAACGCGATGACCGAGTGGCCGAACGGGGGGATGAAGTTCGCCAAGGCCGACATCCGGTCCCCGTTCGACTTCGAGCAGATGGCCAAGCTGGTGCGCCCGGAGGACTTCGAGGGCCGGATGGTGATCAGCTCCGACCCGGACGAGCACCGCAAGTACATCCAGAAGTTCGTCGACCTCGGCTTCGACCGGGTCTACCTGCACAACGTGGGCCGCAACCAGGCCGAATGGATCGAGGTCTTCGGCCGCGAGGTACTGCCCAAGCTGAAGCGGTAGGGGTCAGTCCTTGTTCCAGCGGCGGTCGTCCTCGTCCCAGTTCTCGGTCTTCTGCCGGGCCGTGGCCAGGGCCGCTTCGGCCGCCGCCCGGGTCGGGTAGGGGCCGAGCAGGTCCTTGGACTGACCGCGGTTCGTCAGCTCCTCGACCTGTCCGGTGCTGACGTTGTAGAAGAACTGCGTCGCGTCGCTCATGAGGGCGAGAATAGTGCGGTCCCGGCCGCCCTGCCGGTCGGCCGGGCACCACCTAGACTCAGGCCCATGAGCACCTTGTCGGGAACCGCAGCCGGGGCCGCCGCCCCGCTGGGGACTCTGGTACCGGGCGTGATCGGCCCGCGCCGCGCCGTCCCCGCCTCGATCGCGCGACCCGAGTACGTCGACCGTCCGGCCCCGGCCCGGTACCAGGGCCCGGAGGTGAAGGACGCCGCCACGATCGAGCTGATGCGGGTGGCGAGCCGGATCGCGGCCCAGGCCCTGGTCGAGGTGTCCGCCCACATCGCGCCCGGAGTCACCACCGACGAGCTCGACCGGGTCGGGCACGAGTTCCTGCTCGACAACCACGTCTACCCCTCCACGCTGGGCTACAAGGGTTTCCCGAAGTCGCTCTGCACCAGCGTCAACGAGGTGGTCTGCCACGGCATCCCGGACTCGACCGTGCTGGCCGACGGCGACATCGTGAACATCGACATCACCGGGTTCCTCACCGTCGACGGCCTCGGTGTGCACGGCGACACCGACGCCACCTACCTGGTCGGCGACGTCGACGAGCAGTCCCAGCTGCTGGTCGAGCGCACCCACGAGGCCACCCTGCGCGGCATCAGGGCGATCAAGCCGGGCCGGCAGATCAACGTGATCGGCCGGGTGATCGAGGCCTACGCCAAGCGGTTCGGTTACGGCGTGATCCGGGAGTTCACCGGCCACGGCATCGGCACCGCGTTCCACTCCGGCCTGGTCGTGCCTCACTACGACGCCGCGCCGGCCTTCGACACCGTGATCGAGACGGGCATGACCTTCACCGTCGAGCCGATGCTCACCCTCGGCACCCACGAGTGGACGATGTGGGACGATGGTTGGACGGTCGTCACCCGCGACCGCCGGCGCACCGCCCAGTTCGAGCACACCATTCTCGTGACCGACGACGGCGCCGAGATCCTGACGCTGCCGTGAGCGAGATCCCCCGGTTGCGGCGTCTTTTCGGCCGCCCCGACGCGACCACCGGGACAGCACCGCTGACCGGATCCGAGACTGCAGGGACGGAGTCTGACCAGATGACGGCACAGTCAGGGACGGGCGAGGTGGCGGCCGGCGAGGTCGCCGTCCCCGGCACCAGCACCGGACGGCGCGGTTTCGGGATCGACATCGGTGGCTCCGGGATCAAGGGCGCTCCGGTCGACCTGGACGGCGGTCACTTCGCGGCCGAGCGGCTGCGGATCCCGACCCCCTCGCCGTCCACCCCGGGGGCCGTGGCCGACGTGGTCGCCGACATCGTCGGCTCGTTCGGGGACGACGCCGGCACCGGCGCGATCGGCTGCACCTTCCCGGCCGTGATCCAGCACGGGGTGGCCCTGACCGCGGCCAACGTGGACGACGCCTGGATCGGCACCGACATCGACGCCCTGCTCACCGCCCGGCTCGGCCGCACGGTCCACGTGGTCAACGACGCCGACGCGGCCGGCGTGGCCGAGGCCCGCTTCGGCGCCGCCCGCGACGTCAAGGGCGTGGTGATCGTGGTCACCCTGGGCACCGGGATCGGCTCGGCCCTGCTGCTGGACGGAAAGCTGGTGCCGAACACCGAGTTCGGCCACCTGGAGATCGACGGTCACGACGCCGAGAGCCGGGCCGCGGACAGCGTCCGGGAGAAGGAGGACCTCTCCTGGGAGAAGTGGGCGCACCGGCTGCAGACCTACTTCGCCACCCTGGAGAAGCTGTTCTCCCCCGACCTGATCGTGGTCGGCGGCGGGGTCAGCAAGAAGAGCGCCAAGTTCCTGCCGCTGCTCGAGCTGCGGAGCAAGATCATCCCGGCCCAGTTGCTGAACGACGCCGGGATCATCGGGGCGGCCGTGCTCGCGGCCGAGGAGCACGACCAGGCCTGAGCATGACCGCGCAGCACCACCGCCACCCCGGACCGGGTTCACCCCTGATGCTGGTGGACGGCGTCCCGGCCACCGCTGATCAGGCGGCGGCGCTGGCGGTGCTGAACTACGGGCACTTCAGCACCTTGGCCGTCGACGCCGGCCGGGTGAAGGGCCTCGGGCTGCACCTGGACCGGCTGGTCCGGGATGCTCAGGTGGTGTTCGGCAAGGCTCTGGACCCCGGCCGGGTCCGCGCGCTGATCCGGTCGGCGGCCGCGCTCCTGGACGGGCCGATGATGCTGCGGGTCACCGTCTTCGACCCGGAGCCGCTCAGCGACCGCGAGCCCAGTCTGCTGATCACCAGCCGACCGGTCCCGGCCCGGGCTCACGGCCGGTCCGACCAGCCGGCCACCGGTCCCCGGCTGCGTACCGTCGACTACGCCCGGGACAATCCGCGGGTGAAGCACCTCGGCTTCTTCGGCCCGCTCCACGAGCGGCGCCGGGCCCAGCAGGCCGGCTTCGACGATGCCCTGTTCGTGGCCCGCGGGCGGGTCTGTGAGGGCCCGACCTGGAACATCGCCGTCCTGCTGGACGAAGGGCTGATCTGGCCGGACGACGACTGCCTGCCCGGCACGACCCGGGCCCTGGTCCAGCGGGCGCTGGACTCGGCGGTCGTGCCCTGGTCGGTGCGCCCGATTCAGGCCGCCGAACTGGCCGGCGCCCGGGCGGCGTTCATCACCAGCGCCGGGGTCGGGGTCCAGCCGGTGACCTCGATCGACACCGTGCCCCTGGCCGGGGACCCGCAGCTGCTCGACCTGATCCGGGCCGGCTACGCCGATCAGCCCGGCGAACTGATCTGACCGGTCGCCATCCCCGGGACGCCGGGGCGGTCGTTGGAAAGCGGTTGCCGGTTCCGGAACCGGTGGCGTGGTTCCGGAACCAGGATCATCCCAATTGCGGGGTTTCCGTGGCTACACTCCGAAATGGATCAACGATGACCACCGCGGCCCACCAGGAGCTTTCCGTGTCTGCTGCCCGAATCAGGCCCCGTACGGGCCGTTCCACTCGTGCTGCCCTCGCCGCGATCGGCGTGATCGCTGCCCTCACCGCCACCGGGCTGGGGGCGAGCAGCGCCTCGGCCGGCTCGTACACCGTCGTCACCGGGCACACCGGCAGCGGCAAGCCGACGATGGCCGCCGGCGACGGCCGGCTCTACGTCGCCTACGCCGGCTCCTCCGGCACCGCGGCCGCGAAGGAACTGGTCTTCGCCTACAGCACCAGCCCGGCCACCCAGGCCCCGGTCCTGACGAAAATCGCGAACGGCGAGCGCCTTCCGGAGGGCAGCGGGCCGGCCCTGGACGACAACCGGCAGACCCGCTACGGCTCGTTCGGCCCCGGTGTGTTCCTGGCCTGGCCCGACGGCAAGAGCGGAAACACGCTTACCGCGGCTTACTACAACGGCACCACCCTGGGCTGCCGGACAGCCTTTCCCGGGATCACCACCCCGTTCTCGCCGGCCCTGGCCCACGACCTCTCCGGGCACCGGTACCTGGCCTGGACCGACCCGGCCGGCCTGCTCAACGTGGCCCAGCTGAACAGCAGCGGCTGCGCCAGCACGAACACCATGACCCTGGTGAATAGGACCACGCTGCACGACGTCTCGCTCACCGGGCCGGCCCTGGGCTGGGACGAGAACGAGTGCTGCAGCTTCCTCGGGATCATGCTGGGCTGGGTCGACCGCGGCCACGACCTGCGGATCGCCACCTACGACGACACCCCGGTGCTGAAGAACCGGGCCGGCGTCAACTCCCCGGTCGACGCCGTCGGGGCCCCTGACCTGATCTCCCAGGACTCGGACAACTACCTGGCCTGGCGGGGCGCGAACGGGCACGTGTTCAGCGCCCACTCCCAGGGCTGCAGCCCGTCCTGCTTCCAGAACCCGGACAGCGACCTGCCCGCCACCGGCACCGGTGGGGTCGCGGCCCAGGGCGTGTGGCTGCGGGCCTGGTTCGACGGCACCGGGCACCTGGTCTTCTACTCGCCCTCCTTCACCTAGCACCGGCCCGCACCGAACCAGCCCGGACCGAACCAGCCCGCACCGAACCAGCCCGAAGCCGGGGGCCGCCATACTTCGTCGGTGACGATCTCGCGGCCCCCGGCGGGCCTCCGGCCGACCCCCCGATCGACCCCCGGATCGAGTCCCCGATCGAGCGCCCGATCGGGCCGGTCTTGAGGGCGCTGCTGCGGCGGGCGGGCTGGAACCTGCTCGACCAGATCATCTCCTCGGCCACCAACGTGGCGTTGTCGTTCCTGGTCGCCGGCACGGTCGGCAAGCGCGGGTACGGCGCCTTCGCGGTCGGCTTCATCATCTTCACCCTGTTGATCGGGGTCGGCCGGGCCCTGGTCGGGCAGCCGCTGAACATCCGCTACAGCACCGCCGACGACGCCGGGATGCGCACCGCGGTGGCCCGTTCGATGGGCACGATCATCGTCGTCACCGTGCCCATCGCCGTGGTCTGCGCCCTGGCCGGCCTGCTGATCGGCGGTGTCCTGCGCTCAACCCTGCTGGCGTTCGCGCTGGTCCTGCCGGCGCTGATCGTCCAGGACGGCTGCCGGCTGGCCTTCTTCGCCCGGTCGCGGCCCGAGCTGGCAACGCTCAACGACGCCGTCTGGGCGGTGCTCCAGTTCGCCGCCGTGGTCGCGCTGATCCGGAGCGACCACGCCACCCCCTGGTCACTGACCCTGGCCTGGGGCGGGTCAGCCGTGGTGGCCGCGATCCTCGGCTTGGCCCAGCTGCGGGTGGTCCCCCGGCTGCGGGCCACCCGGGGCTGGATCCGTGAGCACGCCGACCTGGTCGGGTACCTGGTCGCCGACTTCCTGCTCGGGGCGGGCGCTCTTCAGGGCGGCATCCTGCTGATCGGAGCCTTTGCCGGGCTCAACAACCTGGGCTCGCTCAGCGCGGCCCAGCGCCTGACCGGGCCGCTCGGCGTGCTGACGGCCGCGGCGCTGGCGTTCGGCCTGCCCGAGGTGTCCCGTCGGGCCGCCACCCTGACCTCGGCCCGGCGGACCCAGGTGGCGGTCGCCGTCACCGGGGTGATGCTCACGGCCGGCCTGGTCTACACCGGCCTGCTGCTGCTGATCCCGGACTCCCTCGGCACCACCCTGCTCGGCGACACCTGGACCGGCGCCCACGACGTCCTGCTGCCGGTGACCCTGTGGACGGCCCTGGCCGGGGCCTGCCTCGGGCCGGTCATCGTGATCCTGGCCCTGGGCCAGAGCAAGGCCACCTTCCGCCTGACCGCGATCGAGGCCGTGATGGTGCTGGTCGGCCTGCTGCTCGGGGCCGAACTGGACGGTGCCCGGGGTGCGGCCTGGGGGCTGGCCGTGCAGGCCGCCGTCCTGGTCCCGCTCTGGTACTTCCAGATGCGCGCGATCCTGGCCCGGATGGACGCCGTTCGGCTGCCGGCCCAGCCCGAGCCGGCGACGTAGCCCGGGCTGAGCCGGGAGAGCGCCGGGTCAGTCGCTGGGCTCGGCCAGGGCGGCGCTGGTCTCGGCCAGCAGCTTGAGGTAGTCGAGGGCGGCCTGCTCCCCCATGGACTTCACCGTGACCGTGGCCGCGATCGACGCCAACGCGGTCATGAAGCCGAGCTGGGAGCGCTCGTCCAGCTCGGTCAGCAGGAAGTGCATGGCCTCGTGGTCGTTCAGCATCTGGAACCGGATGAAGGCCGCGGCCCGCTGATTGGCGCGCGCGGCCGCACGCTGCTCGGGCGATGACAACACGTGACTCCTCCCGCCCGAATGTTCCGTTGCCCGCAGGCTACCGCCACGCACGGTCACCAGGGATGCCGCCGAACAGGTAGACGTCGCGTCCCGGCCACCGTGGTGGCCGGGACGCTGCGTGGTGTCCGGGCGGACGAGCCGGACTGTAAGCCGGATCCTGTGCCCGCCCCGGGGTCTCCCCCGAGGCGGCGGCGACCATCCATCTCGGGACGACGTTGCCGCCGTCCTCTTGCGGTCTACCCGGGTGCTCGGGCGGGCCGCCCTCGAACGCACCCTGTCTGACCTTGCTCCGGGTGGGGTTTACCGAGCCGCACCGGTCACCCGGCACGCTGGTGGTCTCTTACACCACCGTTTCACCCTTACCCCCGGCCTTCCCCGGCCGTCGCCGGCCGGAGCAGGACCAGGGGCGGTCTGTTCTCTGTGGCACTTTCCCGCGGGTCACCCCGGGTGGGCGTTACCCACCACCCTGCCCTGTGGAGTCCGGACTTTCCTCGGCGGGCGGCGCAGCACGCCGCCCGACGCGGTCGCCCGTCCAGCTCGTCCGCGTCGACCATCTTAGGGCCGCCCGGCCCCGCCGGCGGACAGCAGGAGAACCGCATCCGGACTGCAGCCGAACTGCAGCCGTCCGGTAGCCGCACTGCCGTACCGGCGTTGCTGATTCGCGAGTTATCTCCGCTATTGACCACACTTTTTGACGGCGGAGCTTCGCCATTTGGTCACGTTCAGCTCAAGTCCGGACACCCCGGGCGTCATTCGCCGCTGCGACGGTCATCGCACGATCCCACCGCTGGGCGAGGAGAACACAGCCATGCCACTACCGTCCGCTCGTCCGCTCGCCCTGACCGTCGCCGTCGGGGCCGTCGTCCTGGCGGTCCCGGCCCTGGCGCTGTTCAGCCCGGCGACCACGCCGACGGCGCTGGCCGACGCCGGCGCGGCCGCACCGCTGAAGCCCGCCGGGAAGACCGTGCAGGCTCAGATCCTGGCCATCAACGACTTCCACGGCCACCTGGAGCCGGACGACCTGTCGATCAGCACGAAGACCGGCACCAGTCACGGGTCCGGCTGGGTGCCGGCCGGCGGCGCGGCCTACCTGGAGGCGAAGATCAGGGCGGCCAGGAAGGCGAACCCGGCTTCGGTCGTGGTCTCGGCCGGCGACCTGATCGGTGCCAGCCCGATGATCTCGGGGTACTACCACGACGAGCCGACCGTCGAGGCGATGAACAAGATCCTGGACGTCGGTGTGGTCGGCAACCACGAGTTCGACGAGGGCACAGCCGAACTGCGCCGGATGGTCAAGGGCGGTTGCCACCCGGTGGACGGTTGCCAGGACCACACCCCGTACGCCGGAACGAAGTTCGACCTGCTGGCGGCCAACGTGGTGAGCCGCAGGACCGGCGCGCCGATCCTGCCGGCCTACGTGATCAAGAACGTCGGCGGGGCCCGGATCGGCTTCATCGGAACGGTCACGCCGGACACGCCGATCCTGGTCGACCGGGCCGGGATCAAGGACGTGAAGTTCCTGCCCCAGGCCGGCGTGATCAACGCGCTGGCCCCGAAGCTACGGGCCGCCGGAGCCGACGCCGTGGTGGTGCTGACCCATTCCGGCGGCCAGCAGATGAGCCCCGGCAGCGTCGACGACTGCAACGACACGGTGGGCGAGGCCGTGGACCTGACCAAGGCCGTGGCCGGCCGGGTGGACGCCGTCGTCAGCGCCCACACCCACCGGGCCTACGTCTGCTCGATCAAGGGCACGATGCTGACCAGCGCCGCTTCCTACGGCCGGCTGATGACCACGCTGAAGCTGACCGTCGACACCGGCGCGCACAAGGTGACCGCGATCAGCGCCTCGAACTCGGTGGTGACGCACAAGCTCACGCCCGACCCGGGCGTTGCTGCGGTGGTCTCGCGCTACCACAAGCTGATCTCGCCGATCGCGAACCGCAAGGTCGGACACCTGTCGAGGACGGCGAACCGCAACCCGAGCCGCAGCGGCGAGTCCGTGCTCGGCGACGTCGTCGGCGACGCCCAGCTGCGGGCGACCAAGCCCAAGGCCAAGGGCGGGGCCCAGCTCGCCTTCGTCGCCTACGGCCTGATCCGGACCAACCTCGACCAGGGGCGGACCACCTACGGCCAGGTCTACGCGGCCCAGCCGTTCGGCCAGCGACTGGTCACCATGACCCTGACCGCCCGGCAGATCGACCAGGCCCTGGAGACCCAGCTGTGCCTGCCCGGGGCGGTGCACCCGACCACCCGGGTCCCGATGGGGGTGAGCAAGAGCTTCACCTACAAGTACGACCTGAAGGGCAAGTGTCGGCACTCGGTCCGGATGCGCGACTTCCGGCTGAACGGCAAGAAGATGACCGCCGACGGGCACTACCGGGTGACCGTGAACGCCCTGTTCGCGTCGGGCGAGAACGGCTTCACCGTGCTGAGGTCGGGCACCCACCGGGTGACCGGCGCGCTCGACCGGGACGCGCTGGCGGGCTACCTCGGCGCGCACCCGAAGCTGAAGCTGCCCCAGCGTAACCGGATCACGCTGCGCTGAGGGCCGTGCTGACTCTCGCCGGGCCGGCGGATCAGACGGCCGCGAACTTCATCGTTCCGGCCGCCTGGTCGGTCGCCTCGAGCCGGACCCGCACCGTCGAGCCCGGGCTGAGCCGTCCCGAGCAGCGGCTCAGCACCGGCGGATCGAGCAGCTGGATGTGACCACCCTCGCCGTCGTCGTCGGCGTCCACCACCACGGCCTCGAACTGCTCACCGGCCCGCCCGTCGAGCACGGCCAGCTCGACCGCGTCGACACAGGCGCGGTCCACCCCGCCGGCCAGCCGGTCGGAGGCCGCCATCGCCGCCGGCAGCAGCGGCAGGCCGGCCCGCAGCCAGTCCGGAGCGGGCCGGCCCTGGTAGGCGGCATGGGCCGCGACCAGGCCGAACCGGTCGACCAGCCGGCGCAGCGGGGCGGTGACATGGGCGTAGGGCGCGGCCACGGCCGCGTGCCCGGTCTGCTCCGGCGGAGTCCCGTCGAACGGCACGTAGGCGGCCCCGCGGAACAGCGCCCCGGCCGCGTGCAGCAGGGCCAGCTCCTGCGGCCGGCCGCCGTCCATCCGGCTCAGGAACGCGCCGTAGCTCTCGCCGTCCGGCCAGGGCACGCCGAGCCGCTGGGCCTGGGCCCGGAACTTCCGCATCGCGCCGTCGTCCGGCGGGGGCAGGGTGCGCAGCACGCCGAAGCCGGCCTTGAGCATCAGCTCGGCCGCGGCCATCCCGGTCATCAGTGAGAGCTGGGCGTTCCAGTCCTCGATCGGGCGGGCCGCCCGCAGCGTGAGCCGGAACCCGTCCGCGTCCGAGCTGACCTCCTGCTCGGGCAGCGGCAGGCTGGCCCCGCCGCGGCCCCGCTCCAGAGCCTGCCGGCCCTCGCCGATCGCCTTCAGCAGCCGGGCCAGCTCGCCCAGCTCGTCGGTGGCCTGTGCGTCCAGGGCGGCCTGCACGGTGGCGTAGTCGAGCCGGTGCCGGCTGCGGACCGTGGCCCGGACCAGCTCGAACGACGTCACCGCGGCCTGCTGGTCGAGCTCGAACCGCCAGACGAAGGCCGGCCGGTCGCCGTCTGGCAGCAGGCTGGCCGCGCCCTCGCTGAGCACCGGCGGGTGCAGCGGGGTGCGCCGGTCCGGGGCGTAGATCGTCTGGCCCCGGCGCAGGGCCTCGGCCGCGATCGCGCCGTCCGGGACCACGAACGCGGGGACGTCGGCGATCGCGTAGTCGACGTGATAGCCGCCCGGTCGCTCGGCCAGGTACATGGCCTGGTCCAGGTCGGTCGAGCCGGCCGGGTCGAGCGTGATGAACGGGACGTCGGTCAGGTCGGCGTCACTGGGCTGCGGCCGGACCTGCTCGGCCTCGGCCAGCACGGCCGGCGGGAACGAGTCCGGCACCCCGAGCCGGGCCCGGATCGCATCGAACCGGCTGACCAGGTCGGCTCGGCTGAGCAGGGCCGGTGGACCGGCCAGGCGGGCCGTGATTCTGGGCATGGTCCGAGCTTCTCACCTCCCCCGACCGGGCGCGCGGCCTGCGCAGCCTCGTGGCTTAGAGTTCCGGGCGTGCTCGTGCTGCTGCCGCCCTCGGAGTCCAAGGCCGCGCCGGCCCGCCGGGGCCGGCCGGTCGACCTGGAGCGGCTGTCCTTCCCGGAGCTCACCGGCCTGCGCCGCCAGGTGCTGGGCGCGCTGATCGAGACCAGCGCCCGGCCGGACGCCCTGGACCGGCTCGGGGTCGGCGCCACGCTGAGCGCGGAGGTGGCCCGCAACCTGACCCTGCGCGAGGTCCCCAGCCGGCCGGCGCACGAGGTCTACACCGGCGTGCTCTACGACGCCCTGGGCTGGGCCGGGCTCTCCGCCGCGGCCCGCCGGCGCGGGGCGAGCCGGGTGCTGATCGTCTCGGCGCTGTGGGGCGCGTTACGGCCTAACGACCGGGTGCCGTCCTACCGGCTCTCGATGGACGGCGACCTGCCCGGCACCGGCCCGCTGGCCCGGCTCTGGCGCGGTGAGCTGCCGGCCGTGCTGGAGCGGGTCGCCGGGGCGCGTGGCCTGGTGATCGACTGCCGTTCCGGCCCGTACACCGCCGCCGCCCCGCCGGCCGGAGCGCTGGCCCGCCGGACGGTGGCGGTCCGGGTGCTGCGGGAGGTGGCCGGCCGGCGCAGCGTGGTCAGTCACCTGGCCAAGCACACCCGGGGCGAGGTGAGCCGGTACCTGCTCGAGCAGGACGCCGACCCGCGCACCCCGGCCGCCCTGGCCGAAATGGTCGGCGCCCGCTGGCCGGCTGAGCTCACGCCCCCACCCCGCCCCGGCACGCCCTGGACCCTGGACGTCGTGCTCCGGGAAGGGTGAGCGACCGGAAAGGAGGAGCAATCGGCCGAGGCGCGGCCCGCCGCGGCCTGTGAGCTCGTTGCTCCTCCTTTGCGGTCGGCGAGCTCAGCCGAGGGCGCGGTCGAGGTCGGCGAGCAGGTCGTCGACGTCCTCTAGGCCGACCGAGAGCCGGACCGTGCCGTCGGTGATCCCCGCCGCCGCCCGGGCCTGCGGGGTCAGCCGCCGGTGGGTCGTCGTCGACGGGTGGGTCATCATCGACTTGGCGTCCCCGAGGTTGTTCGAGATGTCGATCACCTGCATCCGGTCGAGGAAGGTGAACGCGCTCGCCTGCGGGTCGTCCGAGGCCGCCAGCTCGAACGTGACGACTGTGCCGCCCCCCGCCATCTGCCGCTTGGCCAGGTCGTACTGCGGGTGGCTGGGCAGGTGGGGGTAGCGGACGGCACCGACCCGCCGGTCGGCCTCGAGCCAGCCGGCCAGCCGCAAGGCCGCCGCGCACTGGTGGTCGACCCGCAGCCGGAGCGTCTCCAGCCCCTTCAGCAGCACCCAGGCGTTGAACGGGCTGAGCGACGGGCCGGTGTGCCGCATCAGGTTCTGCACCTGCTCGTTGATGTACTCCTCGGGCCCGAGGATGGCCCCGCCGAGCACCCGGCCCTGGCCGTCGATGTGCTTGGTCGCCGAGTAGACGACGATGTCGGCCCCGAGCTCGAGCGGCTTCTGCAGCAGCGGGGTGGCGAACACGTTGTCGACCACCACCTGGGCGCCGGCCGCGTGGGCCAGCTCGCTGACCGCCTCGACGTCGATGAGTTCCTGCATCGGGTTGGACGGCGACTCGAAGAACACCGCCTGGGCCGGCGTGGCCAGGGCGGCCCGCCACTGGTCCAGGTCGTGGCCGTCGACGAAGTCGGTGTGAATCCCGTACCGGGGCAGGATCTCGTCCAGGATCACGAAGCAGGACCCGAACAGCGAGCGGGCCGCGACCACCCGGTCGCCGGTCTTCAGCAGCGCCAGAAGGGAGTTGAACACCGCCGACATGCCGGTCGCGGTGGCGAAGCAGGCCGGCGCGCCTTCGAGCAACCGCAGCCGCTCCTCGAACATCGAGACCGTCGGGTTGCCGTAGCGGGAGTAGACGAAGTGCTCGACCTCGCCCTTGAACGCGGCCTCGGCCTGGCCGGCCGAGTCGTAGACGTAGCCCTGGGTCAGGAACAGGGCCTCGGAGGTCTCGGCGAAGTTGGACCGGGTCAGGCCGCCGCGCACGCCCAGGGTGGCCGGCCGCAGGTTCTGCGGCTGGTCGCTCATGACTGCTTCCAGGGCAGGCCGCGAACCTTCCAGCCCGCGGCGGTGCCGCGGTGGCCGGATCCGTCCGAGGGCCCTTCGAAGCCCTCGGTCACGTTGTAGGCGGCGGTGAAGCCGGCGGCCGTGGCGGCCTCCGCCGCCGCCACCGAACGCACCCCGGAGCGACAGAGGAACACCACCGGGGCGCTGCTGCTCACCGTGGCCGCGGCGACGTCGTCCACGAACCGGGGGTTGCGGGCGCCGTCCGGGAAGCTCACCACTCGATCAGCACGGCCTCGCGGCCGAGGCCGGAGAGGTCGGGAGTGCCGACGTAGGACCACTCGGCCCGGGTCCGGACGTCGACCAGGACGGCATCCGGCGTCTTCTCGATCAGCGCGAACGCCTCTTCGGGGCTGAGGTCACCGGCGTAGGCCACGGCTCACACCTCCGTCGTGTGCAGCGGGACGGCGTTCGACCTCGAGGCCAGAACCAGGGCCTGGCCGACGATCACGTGCTGGCCGTCGAAGGTCAGGGTCGGGCCGCCGTGCAACTGGTACCCCTCGCCGAGGGCGGCGCTGACCCGCTCGCAGAACGTCCGGTCGTCGGGACCGGTGAGAACCCGGTACCGCAGCTGATCGTTGTCCGACACCACAACTCCCACTCAGAAGGAGGAAACTCTCCGACCCTAGTTCTACCTCACGCGGCCTGGCGGCCCGGGTGCCGGGCGATGGGATCAGGCCGGCCGGGCGATCAGGGCGGACCGGCGATCAGGGCGGGCCGGGCGAGTTGACCGTGGCGACCTCGCACCCGCCGTCGGCCCAGAACCGGATCACGCTGAGCCGGGCCGGATCGACCCGCAGCCGCCAGAGCGCGGCCGGCCCGGCGTCCAGGGCCCGGGCGATCACGCTCCGGATCGGGGCCGTGTGGCTGACCACGAGCACGGTTCGCCCGGGCTGCTCACGCACCAGCCGGTCGCAGGCGCCCGCCGCCCGCGCGGCCAGCTCGTCCAGGGACTCACCGCTCGGCGGAGCCACCGCGCTCGAGGCCCGCCAGGCCCCGTAGCGCTCGGGCCAGCCGGCGGCGATCTCGGCGTAGCTCAGACCGTCCCAGTCGCCCAGGTCGAGCTCGGCCCAGGCCGGGTCGAACCGCGGTTCCAGGTCGAGCGCCGCGGCCACCGCGGTCGCGGTCTGCCGGGCCCGCAGCAGTGGCGAGGCGACCAGAACCACCGGTCGCGGTCCCCGGGGACGGTCGCCGGCGTCGGCGGGCTCCCAGGACCCGCTTCGAAAGGCCTGGGCCAGGTCGGCGACCTGCGCCTGACCGGCGGCGTTGAGCTGAGGCCCGGCGCTCGATCCTCCCCGGACCCGGCGCTCGTCGGTGTCGTCGGTGCGGCCGTGGCGGACCAGCACCAGCGTGGTCGGCGGGCCCAGGTCGGGCCGGTCGTCGGGCTGGTCGACGCGAACAGCCGGCTCCACCGGCGAGCCGGGCCTACAGCCCGGAGTCGGCGGTGCGGACCAGGATCCGGCGGCACTCCTCGCACCGGACCACCTCGTCGAGCGGAGCGCTGCGGATCCGGTTCAGGTCGTTCGGGGGCACGCTGAGCCGGCACCCCTCGCACCGGCGCTGGTAGAGCCGGGCCGCCCCCACGCCGTCCGACTGCTCGCGGATCTTCTCGTAGAGCGTGATCAGCGCGGCCGGGACGCCGGCCGCGGCGTTGGTGCGCGCCGCCTGCTCGGACCCGGCCTCGGCCTGCAGCACCGAGAGTTCCTTGTCGCGCCGCCGGGTGGCCTCGGTGAGCTGCTGCTGGACCTGCTCGGACTCGGCCTGGGCGCTCTGCAGGGCGGCGGCCGCCGCCTCCTGTCGCTCCATGATCTCCAGCTCGACGTCCTCCAGGGCGCTCTGCCGGGCGGCCATGCTCTCCAGCTCGTGCTGCAGGCCCTGCAGGTCTTTGGCGTTGCCCTGACCGGAGTCGAGCCGGGCCTGGTTACGGATCGCCCGCGACCGTACCTGCTCGACGTCGTTCTCGGCCTTGGTCAGCTCGCGGGCCAGATCACCGGCCGCCGTCCGGGCCACCACGAGCTCGGCCTCGATCGCCGCCAGACGGGTCTGGAGCTGGGCGATCTCGGCGTGCTCGGGCAGGGCCCGCTGCCGGTGCGCGATCTGCGCCAGCCGGGTGTCGTGCGCCTGCACGTCGAGCAGCCGCCATTGGTCCTGTGCCGCCGCTGTCACCACGGCGACATCTTAGCGAACCATTCCACCCGGGCTGGGCACCCGGAAGATCCAGGGATCGGTGCTGCGGACCGACACCAGCACCTCGACCGGGGTGCCGGTGTCCATCAGAGCGCCCTCGAGCCTGTTCGACACCCCGGCCAGCCAGGGCCACTCGCTGGCCCAGTGGGCGACGTCGACCAGGTACGGCGGGCCCTCGCCGGCCCGGTCGCGGACCTCGGAGGCCGGGTGGTGGCGCAGGTCGGCGGTGACGTAGACGTCGGCGCCGGCCTCGCGGACGGCGTCGAACAGCGAGTCGCCGGACCCACCGCAGACCGCCACCCGGCGGACCTCGGCGGTCGGGTCGCCGGCGATCCGGACGCCCTGGGCGGTACCGGGCAGAGCCTCGGCCACCAGCATCGCGAACTCGCGCAGGCTGGTCGAGGTCTCCAGCGTGCCGACCCGGCCGATCCCGCGTGGCCCCGACCAGGCGGCCAGCTCGTAGACGTCGACCAGAGGCTGGTCGTAGGGGTGAGCGGCCCGCAGCGCGGCCAGCGCCTCGGTCCGGCGGTGGCGCGGCAGCACCATCTCGACCCGGCGCTCCTCCACCTCCGAGTGCTCGCCCGGCGTGCCGATCGTGGGGGTGGCGTTCGCCGTCGGCACGAAGCCGCCGATCCCGGCCGTGGTCCAGGAACACCGCTCGTAGTCACCGATCTCGCCGGCCCCGGCGCCGGCCAGGGCGTCGATCACCTTCTCGGCCGAGGACTCGGGCGCGAACGTCACGATCTTGTCGATCGGATCGGCCGGGTCGGCCGAGAGGGGCACCAGATCGGTCAGGCCCAGTACCCGGGCGAGCGCGTCCGAGACACCCGGGGCAGCGACGTCGGCGTTGGTGTGCGCGGTGTAGAGAGCGCAGCCACCGCGGATCAGCTGATGGACGGCGCGACCTTTGGGAGTGGTCGCGGCGACCCCGTGCACGCCTTTCAGCAGCAGCGGGTGATGGGTGATCAGGAGGTCGGCACGCCAGGTGAGCGCCTCCTCGATCACGGACGGCGCGGGATCGATGGCGAGCAGCACCCGGCGCACCGGAGCGGTGGGCTCACCACAGACCAGTCCCACGGCGTCCCAGTCGCGGGCCCAGGTGGGGTCGTACATCCGTTCCAGAACGGAGACGACATCCGCCAACGAGGGAGGGGAGGGTTCGTTGGTCACGCTTGGCACTCTATCGGGCACGGGGAGTTTATGTATGACAACTGACGGTGTCGATTTGGACGGGCGTCAAGGTTTCCATGCAGTAGCAGTGGGCACAGAGCAACCGGGTCACCCAAGCATTCACCACGTCGGACAAAACCACTTATGACCAGCCATTTCGCCATCGGGTGCCGAACCCGTCATGCTTGCCCCGTACATCCGCGCTGACACAGAGACACCAGTTGAGCGAATTCCCTGGCCGGGGTGAACCACTGAGCGCAACATTGCCGTGATATCCCTGGCCGATCCGTGAGCGGTGTTACTTTGCGCGCACCTAGCTGCCTGTCCGGTACGTGATCACCATGGTTGTCTGGAGGAACGCCGCGCATGGCCGTCGACGCCGCGCTCACCGATCCCGCCCGCACCGATCCCGCCCGCACCGGTCCGGTCCGCACCGGGGCGGGGCCTGACCGGGGACGGCCGTCCTGGGCCCGCCGGGTCCAGACCTACCTGCCGCAGGGCAACCTGCTGGACGACGAGGTCTGGCAGAAGCGGCACGATCTGCTGCGCCTGCTCCTGCTGCTGCATCTGCCGGTGCTCACCCTCTACGGCTTGTTCATGCACCACACCGTGGTGATGGTGCTGACCACGGTCGCGCCGTTCCCGGTGTTCTGGGTGCTCGGCGATCTGCCCTACGGGCGCCGGGTGAAGTCGTTCTTCGTCACCGCCGGGATCGTCTACGGCGCGGCCGCACTGGTGGTCTTCTCCAACGGGGCGATCGAGGCCCACTTCGACTTCTTCATCGTGATCGGCTTCATCGCGCTCTATCAGGACTGGGTGCCGTTCGGCTGGGACGTCGCCTTCACCGTGCTCAGCCACGGCCTCGGCTCGGCCTTCAAGCCGGACATGATGTTCAACACCATGGCCGGGATGGACCACCCCTGGCGGCTCTCGTTCATCCACGGGTTCGCCGTGCTGCTGGCCTGCATCGGCATGGTTCTGTTCTGGCGGACCAACGAGGACGAGCAGCAGAAGACCCTGGCCCTGACCGCCGAACTGAGCGCGGCCGAGCTCGCCCGGCGCAAGTTCACCTCCGACCTGCTGGTCAACCTGGCCCGGCGCAACCAGAGCATGCTCTACCGCCAGCTCGACATCATCAACCAGCTGGAGGAGAAGGAGCAGGACCCGGACGCCCTGTTCGAGCTGTTCCGGCTCGACCACCTGGCCACCCGGATCCGGCGCAACGCCGAGAACCTGCTCGTGCTGTCCGGGGCCGAACCGCCCCGGGTCTGGGGCAAGCCGGTCCCGCTGACCGACGTGGTGCGGGCCGCCATCGCCGAGACCGAGGACCTGAGCCGGGTCACCTTCAGCATCGACGAGCGGCTGACCCTGGTCGGCCAGGCCGTCATCGACGTCACCCACCTGCTGGCCGAGCTGATCGAGAACGCCGTCCGGTTCTCCCCGCCCGAGTCGCGGGTGACCGTGCGCTCGGCCCCCGACGTCCGCTCCCCCGGCAGCATCATGGTCACGGTCGAGGACTGGGGGGTCGGGATGCCCACGGCCGACCTGGCCGAGGCCAACCTGGTGCTGGCCGAACCGCGGGAGGTCGACGCGCTGGTCTCCAGCCGGCTCGGGCTGCACGTGATCTCCCGCCTGGCCGGCCGGTACTCGATCCGGGTGGTGCTGGCCGCCACCGCCGGCTCCGGGATCACCGCCGTCCTGCTGTTCCCACCGGACCTGTTCACCCTGGCCGGCCCCACGCCGTCCGGGCCGCTGCCGACCCGGACGGCCGGTCTGCCGGCCGGGATCGAGCCCCGCCCTGCTCCCGGCCGACGGCGGGCCCCGGCCCCGCTGCCGCCGCCGGTGGTCCCGCCGGTGCCGGGCCTGGAGCGATCGGCCTCACCCTCCGGCCCGATCGCCCGGCCGACCGCCGAGCCGACGCCGTTCCCGCCTCCGGCTCCGGTGCCGGCTCGCTCCCCCACGACGGCCTCGATCCAGGTCGACCGGCTCAGCTCGGCCCCGAGCTGGGACGGCTGGTGGGAGCCGGATGCCGAGGCCGAGGCCCCGCCCGGGAGCAGTCCCTCGAACCACCCCCTGAACCAGCCGCCGAACCAGCCCTCGCCGGCGGCGGTTGGCGGTGCCGTGCAGCTGACCCGGCGGACCCCGCAGGCCCATCTCGCCCCCGAGCTGCAGCGCGACCGCTCGGGCAGACCCACGGGCAGCACCGCCGGTCGTCCGGCGCCGGGCGGCCCGTCGTCCACCCCGGGGCCGGACGCCGCCCGGGCCCGGCAAGCCCTTTCCCGGTACCAGGCCAGTCGCCAGGCGGCGCTGGCCGATCAGGGTTCAGCCGAGAGGAACCAACCATGAGCACGCCGAGTCAGGCCCAGGGCAATCTCGACTGGATGCTGAACAACTTCGAGCAGGCGACCCCGGGGGTACGCCAGGCCCTGGTGGTCTCGGCCGACGGCCTGCGGGTGGCCGCCTCCAGCGACGTCGACGAGCGGCTGGCCGACCAGCTCTCGGCGGCCACGTCCGGCCTGGTCAGCCTGGCCAACGGCGCGGCCCGGCTGATCCGGCTGGGCCCGATGACCCAGACCATCGTCGAACTGGCCAACGGTCACCTGTTCGTCACCCAGATCAGCACCGGGGCGATGCTGGCCGTGGTGGCCGACCAGGCCTGTGACATGGGCCTCGTCGGCTACGAGATGACCGTGCTGGCGGCCCAGGTGGGGCACGCCCTCTCCCCGGCGGCCCGGGAGAGCGGGACCTGGGCTCCGTCGTGACGCCGGAGGGGGGGTTCAACAACTGGCGTGACGGCGATCGGGTCGTTCCGACCTATGCCCTGACCCAGGGTCGGACCCGGCCCAACGGCCCCGAACTGGCCTTCGAAACCCTGGTCACCGCAACTGATTACGCATTCCGAAACGAATCCGCACTGCAGCTCGAGTCACACACCATCGTGGCCCTGTCGAGCCGGCCGATCTCGGTGGCCGAGATCGGGGCTGCCCTGCAGGTGCCCATCGGGGTCGCCCGGGTGCTGGTCAGCGACCTGGCCGAGGCCGGCTACCTCACGGTCTCGGTCCCGATTAGCACCGACGAGAACGGCCGCCCCAACCGCCAGATCCTGGAGAGACTGCTCGATGGACTACGCTCCCGCTGACCTGCCCCCGGCCGGGCCGCACCCTTTCCCCGCCGGCCGGTCCGAAGGATTCGACGAGTCGTCCCCGATCGGCCTGAAGATCCTGATCGCGGGCGGATTCGGCGTCGGCAAGACCACCCTGGTCGGCACCCTGTCGGAGATCCCCCCTCTGCGCACCGAGGCGCTGATGAGCGAGCTGTCGATCGGGATCGACGACGCCGCCGCGGTACCGGGCAAGACCACCACCACCGTGGCCATGGACTTCGGCCGGATCACGGTCGACGAGCAGCTGATCCTCTACCTCTTCGGAACCCCCGGCCAGGACCGGTTCTGGTTCATGTGGGACGAGCTGGCCCGGGGCGCGGTCGGCGGCGTCGTCCTGGTCGACCTGCGCCGGATCGACGACAGCTTTCCGGCGATCGATTTCTTCGAGGACCGCGGCGTGCCGTTCGCCGTCGCGGTGAACCAGTTCCCCGGCGGGCCGGTGGTTTCCGAGGACGACGTGCGATCGGCCCTGGCGATCGCACCCGAGCGTCCGATCGTTCAGATGGCCGCCACCGATCCACGCTCCAGCCTCAACACGCTGATCGCCCTGGTGGAGCACTCCCTTTCTGCCCTGCCCGGCTGATCTTCGACGTCCTAGCAAATTGTACCGATTCATGGGTATGCGAGTTTAGTCACAATACGAGTCTCCTATGCGCATTGCTCCCATTGTCGGAATTGGAGATTCTGTGGGCGACGGTTTGCCCGTAAACCCCGAAGGGACGATCTGCGTGTCTGAAACTCCGCTCTGGCTCGAGGGCCGCTCCGCCATCATCGAAGCCTCCGACCCCGGCGAGTGGCGCGAAGGGGTTCCGGACTACCACCTCTCGGCCACCGTGATGCCGCAGGAGCGCACCCACCAGCACGCCGCCGGCTCGCTCGAGGCCGTTGTCGAGAGCCTGGTCCAGGCGTTCGAGATGGAGGTCTCGCACAAGGGCGACCCGGCCACCTGGGTGTCGATGGTCGCCGACAAGTTCCGCACCAACGTGAACGGCGGCCCCTGGGTCGACGCCGCGGGCATCGTCGAGACGGGCAGCTACAACGTGCTGATCGGCGACAGCATCTTCTACAAGAGCGGCGAGGAGAGCTTCGAGTCCTCGCACGCCATCTTCCACCGGTCGTTCCCGGGCGGGTTCTTCTGGGAGGTCCTGGAGGTGCTCAGCCCGCCGCCGGTGGTGGCGTTCAAGTGGCGTCACTGGGGCCGGTTCACCGGCGAGTACCACGGGTTCCAGCCCACCGGGGAGCAGATCGAGATGTTCGGCATGAGCGTGGCCAAGGTCAGCGACGACATCAAACTGCTCGAGGTGGAGCACTACTACGACCCGAACCAGTTCCTGGGCAAACTGACCGGCGGCTGCCCGGTCGTTCATTGACCCAGCCCGGAGCCCAGCCGATCCTCGCCTGATCGCCGACTGATCCCCGCTCGACGTCCCGACGGCGTCCGGCGGGGATCAGTCGTTTGCGGGCCCGGACCCGCCGGCCAGAGGCTGGTCCAGCTTCTGACTGAGCCCGGCCAGCACCCGCAGGGTCGCGGCCAGGTCGCCCGGATCGAGGTCGGCCGTCAGCGCCGGCCGACTTCGCTCGAACATCTCGTCACCCCGCCGGACCAGATCGGTGCCCTTCGGGGTGAGGGCCACGGTGTTCTCCCGGCGCGAGTGCGGCGACCGGCCGACGACGATCAGGCCGGCCGCGACCGCGGCGTCGATCTGCCGGCTGATGGTGCCCTTGGTCAGGCCCAGCCGATCGGCCACGGTCTGCTGGTTGAGCCGGCCCGGATGGGCGTCGACCACGCTCAGCACCAGGAACTGGGCCATCGAGATGCCGAGCTCGGCCCGGAACAGCAACTCCCCCTGGCGGTCGAGCGAGGTCGCGACCCGGCGGACCAGGTACCAGAGCCGAGACCAGTCGTCCGGCAGATCCAGGGGGGCGGCATCCATCGGATCAGCGTATCGCCTCCAACTGTTTGACTGGCAACCGTTCTATATGCAACCGTCATGATGGCAACCTTTTATCGATGGGAAGGTCGTTACCTCATGCGGATCATGCTGGTCCTGGATCACCCCTACACGCTCACCTCGGCCGAGGACGTCCCCCACCGACGCAGTTTCTCGGCCGCCGTGGCCGAGGCGGCGATCCTCGGCGCGAACCGGGTCGGTCACGAGGTCGACCTGGTCGATCTGGCCGCCGACGGGTTCGATCCGGTGATGTCCCGGGCCGATCTGGTGGCCTGGCGACAGCGGCGGTCGATCGACCCGCAGGTGCAGGACTACCAGCGCCGACTGCTGGAGGCCGACCTCCTGGTGCTCGTCTTCCCGGTCTGGTGGGAGGCGATGCCGGCCGCGACCAAGGGCTGGCTCGACCGGGTGCTGGTCAAGGGCGTGATGTACGACGAGCTCCCGGACGCGCGGGGCAACCCGTTCCGCAGCCGGATGACCCGACTCGGCGGCGTCACCGTGCTGAGCGTGATGACCACCCCGGACAAGGCCTACCGCTGGTGGTACCGCGACCCACTGACCAAGATCCTTTTTCGGGGCACGTTCGGCAAGATCGGCGTCCGGAACCTGAAGTGGATCAACTACGCGAACGTCACCGCAGTGTCACCGCAGCGCCGTCGGCAGATGCTGGCCGACACCGGCCGGCACTTCGCCGAACTGGCCCCGGCCCCCGGGCGTGGCCCGGCTGATACCGTGAAATCCGGCTGACAGCAGAACGGGAGGGCGTTCGTGACCGAGCAGTCCGCCCGATTCTCGCGTCGGCGGGAGAACTTCGTCTGCGCCCACTGCGGCCATCCGGTGCGCGGCACCGGTTACACCAACCACTGCCCCGAGTGCCTGTGGTCGCGGCACGTCGACGTCTCCCCCGGAGACCGCAGCGCCACCTGCGGGGGTCTGATGGAGCCCGTCGGCGTGCTGTTCGAGGGCGGCCGGCACATCGTGATCCAGCAGTGCCAGGACTGCGGCCATCGCTGGCGCAACCGCACCACCGCCGCGGACAGCCGCACGGCACTGGCCGGCCTTTTCGGCCGCCCGGTCGAGTGGCCGACCCGACCGGCCGGCGCCGATCCGGCCCCGGCCCGGCCCGGGCGGCGTCCTGGGCGATCGTCTCGAACCAGGTGACCGAATCCAGCGATCAGCCGGCCGTCACCGACCGGGAGGCGATCGCCTGCAGCACCGACCTCCAGGCCGTCTCGAGGTCCCGGCGAACCTTCACCTGGACGGCGCCGGCCACCTCAGCCAGATCGACGCCGACCTCGACGAAGGCGTCCACCGTGCGCCGGGCCTGCTGGTAGTGCGTCCCGATCGGGTCGCCGTCGAACCCGGTCTGCTCCTTCACCAGCTCCAGCGTGCCCGGCGTCAGCGCGCTGACCAGCCCCGGGCCGACCAGGCCGTCGACGTAGAGGGTCTCGGAGTAGTACGGGTCCCGGGCCACGGTGGAGGTCCAGACCAACTGGGGCAGGACGGCGCCCTCCCGCTCCAGGGCCGCCCAGCGCTCGTCGGCCAAGGCCCGGACATGAGCCTCGTGCAGCAGTTGGGCGCTCGCCACGGCCAGCTTGCCGCGCAGCGCCCCGGAACTGTCGGTGCCGATCTTCCAGAGCCGGCGGTCGGCCTCGGAGTCGACCTCGCTGAGCACCACGAACACGGACGCCGTGCTCCCGGCCGGGTCGGGCGAGCCCTCCAGCCCGGACCGCAGCGCGTCCAGCGCGGCGCGGTGGCCGGCGCCGTCCACCACGGCGGTCGCGTGCACCGGGATCCCGGCGGCGAGCAGCCGGGCGATCACGGCCGGCCCGGTCCCGGTGACCGGGATCTTGAGCTGGACGTTGGGTCGGTCCACCCGCTCCCAGAGCCGGACGGCAGCGGCCACCGCGGTCTCGGGATCGGGCCCCGGCAGCCCGTCCGCAATCGTCGCGCCGGCCGTCGATCCGGACGTCCCGCCGGCGGGCGGCAGGTCGATCGCCACCCACCCGGCGGTCCCGCCGCTGTCGTGGTGCAGCGGCAGCAGCAGGTCGGCGGTCGAGCGGGCCCCGGCCACCACCAGCGCGGCCGGCAGCCCTTCACCGGGTTCGTCGCGCAGCACCTGATCGTGCCGGCCGGCGGCGACCTCGGCCCGCAACTGGGCCGGTTGCTGGACGGCGCCGGTCACCGATCCGTCGGCGACCGCGGCCGGCAGACCGGCGTCCGCGCCGTCCATCCAGATCGTCAGCCCGGCGGAGATCAGCCGTTCGAGGTTCGGGTTCACCGCCGTGGTGCGGGGATCCGCCGTCACGGGGCCGCGATCTCGGTCTCGACGGTCCGGCGGGTCATCGCGATGTGGGCCTCGTCGATCCCCCAGGTGAAGATCCGGTTCGGGTGGATCCGGATCAGTTCCGGGCTGAGGAAGGTCAGCTCCGGCGGCACCGGCTGGTCGAGCAGCGCCTCGGCCGGCCCGCGGACCTCGATCCCCCGCACCCGCCAGGGCCGGCGGGACACGACGTCGTCGATGACGATCGAGACCTTGCCGTTGTCGGCCACGTTCCGGAACTTCTGGGTGTCCGACAGCGCCCGGCCGCCGACGTCGATGGTCTGCAGTTCGGCGTTGTACCAGTAGACGACCGGGTTGTTCTGGATCGTCCCGTTCGGCTGCAGGGTGGCCACCCGGGCGAGCCGCTGGGTGGTCAGGTACTCGATCTCGAGGTCGGTGAAGATCACGGTGGCTGGCCCTTCGAGTCGGCGGTGTTCTGGTCGGTTCTGGTCGGTTCTGGTCGCCGATCCTGCGCGGCCGTGCTGGCTTGGCGGTCGAGTCCGACTGGAACCGGGCTGGAACCCGGCCCCGGGCGGCGGCCGGGCGGGCGCCGGTCCAGTGACGCCGGACCCGGCTTCCAGCCGCATTCCAGTTCGCGAACGCAGTCTGCTGCCAGGTCCGGGCGCGGGCCGTGGCGCTGCCGCCCCGGCCTCACGGGCTCGCTGTCGCCCACCGGGCACCCCGCTGGGCACCCGTGACCCGATGCGCCGCAACCTCGTTCGCGAACGTACTGCCGATGGGAGACCGACCTGATGGCCCGACGCACGGTGATTACCGGAGTAGGAGTACGCGCACCGGGTGGCACCGGGACGAAGGAGTTCTGGGACCTGCTCAGTTCGGGCCGCACCGCCACCCGGACGATCTCGCTCTTCGACGCCCGGGACTTCCGTTCCCAGGTGGCCGGCGAGTGCGACTTCGACCCGGCCCTGGAGGGGCTGAGCCCGCAGGAGATCCGCCGGATGGACCGGGCCGCCCAGTTCGCCGTGGTCAGCAGCCGGGAGGCGGTCCAGGACAGTGGCCTGAGCCCGGGCGACGTCGACCCGCACCGGATCGGGGTCAGCCTGGGCAGCGCGGTCGGCGCGGCCACCAGCCTGGAGCAGGAGTACCTGGTGCTGTCCGACAGCGGCCGCAACTGGCAGGTCGACCGGAACCACCTGTCCCCGCACATGTTCGACTACATGGTGCCGAGCGCGATGGTCGGTGAGATCGCCTGGGCCGTGGGCGCCGAGGGCCCAGCCATGCTGATCTCGGACGGCTGCACCTCGGGCCTGGACGCCGTCGGGCACGCGCGGGACCTGATCGCCGAGGGCACCGTCGACGTGATGGTGGCCGGGGCCGCCGACACCCCGGTGTCGCCGATCGTGGTGGCCTGCTTCGACGCGATCAAGGCCACCACGTCACGCAATGACGACCCGGAGCACGCGTCGCGGCCGTTCGACGCCTCGCGCAACGGCTTCGTGCTGGCCGAGGGGTCGGCGTTCTTCGTGCTGGAGGAGTTCGAGCACGCCCGGCGGCGCGGGGCCCAGATCTACGCCGAGGTCGCCGGGTACGCCACCCGGTGCAACGCCTACCACATGACCGGGCTGCGGACCGACGGCCGGGAGATGGCCGAGGCGATCCGGGTGGCGCTCGACGAGGCCCGGGTGGACCCGACCTCGATCGACTACGTGAACGCGCACGGTTCCGGCACCAAGCAGAACGACCGCCACGAGACCGCCGCCTACAAGAGCAGTCTCGGCCGGCACGCCTATCAGGTGCCGATCAGCTCGATCAAGTCGATGATCGGTCACTCGCTCGGTGCGATCGGCTCTATCGAGATCGCCGCCTCAGTGCTGGCGATCCGCCACGGCGTCGTCCCGCCGACCGCGAACCTGTCCGAACCGGACCCGGAGTGCGACCTCGACTACGTTCCGGTCACGGCCCGGGAGGTGAAGCTGGACAACGTTCTCACCGTGGGCAGCGGGTTCGGTGGCTTCCAGAGCGCGATGGTGCTGCGCCGGATCTCCGGGGTGGCGGCGTGAACCCGATCGTGGTCACCGGGATCGGGGTCGCGGCACCGAACGGCCTGACGCCGGAGGACTTCTGGGCCGCGACCCGAGCCGGCCGCAGCGGGATAGGCGAACTGACCGATGCCACCACCGGGACCGGTGACGAGAACGGCGAGCCGCGGCCGGTCGGCCAGATCAAGGACTTCGACGACGAGCGGCACGTGCCGAGCCGGCTGCTGCCGCAGACCGACCGGGTCACCCGGCTGGCGCTCTACGCGGCCCAGCAGGCTCTGGTGGACGCCGGTCTCGACCAGGGCCAGGTCGGCGACTACGACGTCGGGGTCACGCTGTCGAACGCCTCCGGCGGGTTCGAGTTCACCCACCGCGAGTTCCGCAAGCTCTGGTCCCAGGGTCCGGGTTTCGTCAGCGTGTACGAGTCGTTCGCCTGGTTCTACGCCTGCAACACCGGGCAGATCTCCATCCGGCACGGCCTGCGCGGGCCCAGCAGCGCGCTGGTCGCCGAGCAGGCCGGGGGCCTGGACGCGATCGGCTACGCCCGGCGCGGCGTCCGCAAGGGCACCCGGGTGATGGTGACCGGGGGCGTCGACTCGGCGTTCGACCCCTGGGGCTGGCTCTCGCACCAGGCCACCGGCCAGATCAGCCGGGCCGGCCGAGACGCCGGGGCCGGGGCCGAGCGGGCCTACCTGCCGTTCGACGTCGCCGCGACCGGCTACCTGCCCGGCGAGGGCGGCGCCGTCCTGGTGCTGGAGAGCGCGCGGTCCGCGGACGAGCGGCAGGCACCGAACCGGTACGGCAGCGTGCTCGGCTACGCCGCGACGTTCGACCCGCGGCCGGGCTCGGGACGGCCGCCGGGCCTGCGCCGGGCGGCCGAACTGGCCCTGGCCGACGCCGGGCTGGGCCCGGGCGAGATCGACGTGGTGTTCGCGGACGGCGCCGGCACCGCCGCGCAGGACCGGGCCGAGGCCCACGCGATCACCGGGCTGTTCGGCCCGCACGCCGTGCCGGTATGCGTCCCGAAGGCCCTGACCGGCCGGCTCTACGCCGGCGGCGGCGCCCTGGACGCCGTCGCCGCGCTGCTCTCGATCCGGGACGGCGTGCTACCGCCGGTACCGTCCGGTACCCGGGTCCCGGACGGGTACGGGATCGACCTGGTGGTCGGTACGCCCCGCCGGCAGCCGGTCGGCCACGCCCTGGTGCTGGCCCGCGGGCGCGGCGGGTTCAACTCCGCCCTGGTGCTCGGCCCGGCCGCGACCGCCGCCCCCACCACCCCCTCACCGCACGACCTGATCACCGCCCAGACCTGATCACCGCCGGGCCTGATCACGGCCCAGACCTGATCACGGCACCCGACCTGATCACCGCTCCAGCCCAATCTCTGAGGAGTTCCCGACATGAGCACACTGACTGTTGACGACCTGCGCCGGATCCTGATCGCCGTGGCCGGCCGGCCCGAGGGCGTCGACCTCGGCGCGGACATCGTCGACACCGACTTCGAGCAGCTCGGCTACGACTCGCTGGCGCTGATGGAGATGGCCGCGACGATCGAGCAGGAGTACGGGATCACGATCGACGAGGACACCGCGGCCCGGTTCGGCACCCCGCGCACCGTCCTCGACCTGGTCAACGGGACGATCGCGCGGGCGTCCTGATGGCGGCCCCGGTCCGCGTGACCCACACGCTGCTCACCCGGGCCCCGGCCCGCAGCGTGTACGCCCTGGTCGCGGACGTGACCCGGTGGCCGGTGATCTTCGGGCCGACGGTGCACGTCGACGTCCTGGCCCGGGGCGAGAACGACGAGCGGTTCCGGATCTGGGCCCTGGTCAACGAGCGGGTGGCCGACTGGACCTCGCGCCGGACCTTCGACCCGGAGCTCCTGGTGATCACCTTTCACCAGGAGCACAGCACCCCGCCGATCGCCTCGATGTCCGGCCGCTGGCAGTTCACCGATCTCGGCCCGGCCGGCACGGAGATCACCCTGCACCACGACTTCGTCACCGTGGACGGCTCGGCCGAGGCGACCGAGCTGGTCACCCGGGCCCTGGACCGCAACAGCGCCACCGAACTGGCGGCGCTGGCCCGGGTCGCCGAGTTCGGCCGGCCGGTGGACGAGGTGATCTTCTCGTTCGAGGACACCCTGGAGGTGGCGGCGCCGCCGAAGGCGGTCTACGACTTCGTCGACCAGGCCCGGAAGTGGCCGTACCGGCTGCCGCACGTGGGTGACGTCGACCTGCGTGAGGAGGTTCCCGGCGTCCAGCTGATGTCGATGCGGACGATCACGGCGGACGGCGCCACGCACCGGACGGCCTCGGTCCGGCTGTGCACCCCGACCGACCGGATCCTCTACAAGCAGACGCTGCCGCCGGAGCAGCTGGTCGGGCACAGCGGCGCCTGGTTCTTCGAGGACCTCGGCCTGTCGGGCAGCCTGGTCACCGCGCGGCACACGGTCGCCCTGCAGCCACCGGCAGGCCCCTCCGGGACCAGCGGGCCGGAGGCCGACGCCGCCCTGGCCGCACTGGCCGACCGGACGGAGCGGGCCCTGCGGGCCAACAGCCTGGCCACCCTGAAGCACGCCAAGGCGTTCGCCGAGCAGAACTGAGCCCTCGCCCCGGAACGGGCCGGCCCCACCTCCGGCGAGGTGGGGCCGGCCCGTTCCGGGGTCGACCGAGTTCTGGCCGGTTGCCGGCCGAGCGCTCAGCCGGCCTGCGGCACGTCCCACTGCTCCGTGCTGACGCCGCAGAAGTCGCGCCGGTGGTAGACCAGCGGCTCGCCGTCGCGCACCACCGCCCGCCGGACCTCCGCGATCAGCACCAGGTGGTCACCGGCCGGCAGCCGTTCGGTGACCCGGCACTCCAGCGTGGCCAGCCCCCCGCTGATCAGGGGCAGCCCGGCCAGCCCGGCCTCCAGGCCCAGCCCGGAGAACTTGTCGTGGTCCTTGCGGGCGAACCGGCGGGCCAGGTGCTCCTGGTCGCGGCCGAGCACGTGCACCGCCAGCCAGTCCGACCCGGTGAACGCCGCGTAGCACTGCGCCGTCTCCTCCAGGCAGACCAGGATCAGTGGCGGCGCCAGCGAGACGGACGCGAACGAGCTCGCGGTGAACCCGTGCGGCTGGGCGTCGGGGCCGGCCGTGGTGACCACGGTGACCCCGCTGACCCAGCGGCTCATCGAGTCCCGGAACCCGTCCGGGGTGAGGGTCCGTCCGGTGGCCGCCGTCGAGCTCATCGGACGAAGTCGTGGTCGACGACCCGGCTCCGGTTGCGCAGCACTCCGCCCTCGTCGACCAGAACGTCGCGGACCGTGCAGCTCGGTGCGATCTGCGGGATCCGCTCGCCCGGGCGGGTGGTGACCACCAGGCAGTAGTACGACGCCCGGACCGTGCCGTCCGAGTCGGCGCTGACCGCCACCTGGTTGAACCAGTGCCGGCGCTGCACCGGGTCGTGCTCGAACCGGAGGTGGAACTCGTGCAGTTCCTCCACGATCTGCTGCCGGCCGACCGCGGCGGGCCGGCCGGGAGTGTGCTGGAACTCGCCGTCCTCGGTGAAGGTCTGCGCGTACTCCTCGAACTTGCCCTCGTCGAGGTTCTGCATCTGGGTCGCGTAGTGCTGGAGGACGTCGACGTAGAGATCGGTGAAAGTTCGGCTCATCAGGAACTCCGTCAGCGGCTGCGGGAATCGTCGTCTCGACGGTCGCCCGAAGGTCTGGAGCCGCACTCGAGCACCGGAGGAGACCGGTCCGCGCCCGAGCCGGGTTCGAGAGCGGCTCCAGACCCTTTCCAGGGCCGGCCCCGATCGTGGAACTCCGCACCCCCACCGAAAGGACCGCCCACCATGAGCGAGGACCCGAACCCCACCGGACCGGTCGCGCTGGTCACCGGAGCCACCAGCGGGATCGGCCTGGCGATCGCGGCCCGGCTGGCCTCGCGCGGGGCCCGGGTGCAGCTGTGCGCCCGGGACGGCGAGCGGCTGGCCAAGACGGTCGAGTCGCTGCGCGCCGACGGCGGGGACGTCGAGGGCACGGTCTGTGACGTCCGGGACACCGCCCAGATCGCCGAACTCGTGGAGGGCACGGTCGAGCGCTGGGGGCCGATCGACATCCTGGTGAACAACGCCGGCCGGCCCGGTGGCGGAACCACCGCCGAGATCGCCGACGAGCTCTGGCTCGACGTGATCAACACGAACCTGAACAGCGTCTTCCTGGTGACCAAGGCGGTGCTGAACCAGGGCGGGATGAGCACCCGGGGGCGGGGCCGGATCGTGAACATCGCCTCCACCGGCGGCAAGCAGGGTGTGGTCCACGCCGCCCCCTACTCGGCCTCCAAGCACGGCGTGGTCGGCTTCACCAAGGCCCTCGGCCTCGAACTGGCCCGCACCGGGATCACCGTGAACGCGGTCTGCCCCGGATTCGTCGAGACCCCGCTGGCCGAGGGGGTCCGGGAGCACTACGCCAAGATCTGGCAGGTCTCCACCGAGGAGACCTTCGAGCGGATCACCGCGCGGGTGCCGATCGGCCGGTACGTCGAGCCGGCCGAGGTCGCGGCGATGGTCGAGTACCTGGTCTCGGACGACGCCGCGGCGGTCACCGCGCAGGCCATCAACGTCTGCGGCGGCCTCGGCAACTACTGATCCGACGGTTCGAGAAAAAAAGCACCTCAATTGGTTTCACCACCTCATCCCGGGAGCGACGTCATGCCAGAACAGCCTGTAGCCGTGGTGACCGGGTCGAGCTCCGGAATCGGGGCGGCGGTGGCCCGCCGGCTGGCCGCGACCGGCTCCCGGGTGGTGGTCAACTCGGCCCGCTCCCCCGAGGCCGGCGAGGCGCTGGCCGCCGAACTGCCCGGCGCCATCTACGTCCAGGCCGACATCGCCGACCCGGACCAGGCCGCCAAGCTGATCGAGGTCGCGGTCGCGAACTTCGGCCGGCTCGACGTCGTGGTGAACAACGCCGGGGTGACCCGCCGGATCCCGCACACCGACCTGGACGCCGTCACCCCGCAGGTCTGGTGGGACATCCTCGGCGTGAACGTGATCGGCACCTGGCAGGTCACCGCGGCCGCTCTGCCGCACCTGAGCGCGGCCGGTGGGTGCGTGGTGAACATCGCCTCGATCGCCGGGGTGCGACCGGCCGGCAGCTCGATCCCCTACGCGGTCAGCAAAGCGGCCGTCCTGCACCTGACCCGCCTGCTGGCGGCGTCCTTCGGCCCGCGGGTCCGGGTCAACGCCGTCGCCCCGGGCCTGATCGAGACCCCCTGGACCGCGGACTTCACCGCGATCCGGGCCCACGTGGAGAGCTCCACCCCGCTGCGCCGGGTCGGCACCGTCGAGGACGTCGCCCAGGCCGTCCAAGCGCTGGTCGAGGCCGACTACACCACCGGCGAGGTGGTGCTGGTGGACGGCGGCGCCCACCTGCTCATCGGCTGAGGGACGGCATCGTGAAGCTCGGTCTGAACCTGATCCACGACGGCGCCGTCCCGCTGGCCCGGGCCGCCGAGGCGCTCGGGTACGACGTCGTCCTGGCCCCGGAGGGAAACCGCTCGGACGCCCCGACCGTGCTCGGCGCGGTGGCGGGCGGCACCCACCGGATCGGCCTGCTGTCCGGCGTGATGCAGATCCCGGCCCGCACCCCGGCGATGACCGCGCTCACCGCGGCCACCCTGGACGAGATGTCCGGCGGCCGGTTCCGGCTCGGCCTGGGGGTGTCCAACCCGGACATCGCGCTCGGCTGGTACGGCCAGCCGTTCGACCACCCGCTGGCCCGGACCCGGGAGTACGTCGAGATCGCCCGGGCGGCGCTGCGCCGCGAGCCGGTCCGCTACTTCGGCACCCACTACCGGCTGCCCCCGCGAGAGGACCAGCCGGCCGCCCCGCTGCTGCTGCCGACCGTCCCGGTCCGGTCCGACCTGCCGGTCTACCTGGCCGCCGGCGGACCGCAGAACCTGGCCCTGACCGGCGAGATCGCCGACGGCTGGATCGGGGTCTTCACCTCCCCGGCCCAGGTCGCCGCGGCCGCCGCGACGATTGCCCGGGCCCGGGGCGACCTCACCGACTTCGACGTCCTGACCTGCGTCGGCGCCTCGATCGCGGACGATCCGCGGACCGCCGCCGACGCCCTGCGGGCACATGTGGCGCACCTGCTCTCGCTCGGCACCCCGGAGCGGAACTTCTACTGCCGGGTCGCCGCCGAGATGGGTTTCGCCGAGCAGCTGGCCGCCGTGCACGAGCGCCGGGCCGCCGGGGACCCGGCCGGGGCCGCCGCCGCCGTCCCGTTCGACTTCATCGACGCGACCGCGCTGCTCGGCCCGGTCCGCCGGGTGGCCGGCCGGCTGACCGAGTACGCCGAGGCCGGCTGCGGCACGCTGAGCGTGATGGTGTCGGCGGCCGGCACCAGCCTGGCCGGCCGGCTGCGGATCGTGCACGACGTCGCCCGCGCTCACGCCCTGTCCGGCGCCTGAGCATCCGCGCGCCCGGCCGGAGACCATGAGCACGACGCCCGCCCGGGCCCGGCGGTGCTCTCAGGGCCGCGGGGCGGCGTCCCCGGCGTATCCCGCGTCGCTGGCGCCCTCGGCGTCCCTGGCGCCCTCGGCGTCGCCTGCGAGCAGCCGCTCGACCAGCCCGGTGTCGTGCCCGGCCTTGCGGAACCGGTCGTCGGCGAGCACCCGTTGCAGGAAGCCGATCGTCGTGCGCACCCCGGGCCCGGACACCTCGAACTCGGCCAGCGCCCGCTCGGCCCGGGCCAGCGCGACCTCCCGGTCCGGACCCCAGACGATCAGCTTGGCCAGCAGCGAGTCGTAGAACGGCGGGACGGCGTACCCCTCGAACGCGTGGGTGTCGACCCGGACGAACGGCCCACCGGCCGGCCGGAAGCGTTCCACGGTGCCCGGGGTGGGCCGGAACTCGTGCTCCGGGTCCTCGGCGTTGATCCGGCACTCGATGCTGACCCCGGCCAGGCGGACCTGGTCCTGGCTCAGGCCGAGCGGCTCCCCCGAGGCGATCCGCAGCTGCTCGCGGACCAGGTCCAGCCCGGTGATCGCCTCGGTCACCGGGTGCTCGACCTGGATCCGGCAGTTGACCTCCATGAAGTAGAACCCGCCGTCCGGCCCGAGCAGGAACTCGAACGTGCCGACGCCGACGTAGCCGGCCGCGAGCGCACCGCGGACCGCCGCCTCCCCGATCCGCTCGGCCAGGCCGTCCGGCAGCAGCGGGGCCGGCGCCTCCTCGACCAGCTTCTGGTGCCGGCGCTGTACCGAGCAGTCCCGGGTGCCCAGGTGGACGGCGTTGCCCTGGTTGTCGCAGACCACCTGGACCTCGACGTGCCGGGCCGCGACCAGGTACTTCTCGATGTAGACCCGGTCGTCGCCGAACAGCAGCCGGGCGGTGGCCCGGGTCCGGAGGTAGTCCTCGGCCAGGGTGGCCGGCCGGTGGACGACGCACATCCCGCGCCCGCCCCCGCCGGCCGAGGCCTTCACGATCACCGGGTACCCGATCTCGGCCGCGATCCGCTCGGCGTCCGCCGCGTCGTGCGGGGTCCGGCCGCCGGGCAGCATCGGCAGCCCGGCCCGGCCCATCACCTCGCGGGCCGAGACCTTGCCGCCGAGGCGGGCCATCACCGCGGCCGGCGGGCCGATGAACACCAGGCCGGTGGACTCGCACGCCTCGGCGAAGTCCGGGTCCTCGGAGAGGAAGCCGTAGCCGGGGTGGATCGCCTCGGCGCCGGTGGACAGCGCGGCCTGCAGGACGGCGGCCTGGCAGAGGTAGCTGGACCGGGCCGGCGCCGGGCCGATCTGGACCACCTCGTCGGCGATCCGGGTCACCGCGGAGCCGCGGTCGGCGGTGGAGTGCACGGCCACCGTGCGGACGCCGAGCTCGCGACAGGTCCGCGCCACCCGGACCGCGATCTCGCCGCGGTTGGCGATCAGGATCTTGCCGAACACCGCGGCCCCCTAGTCCGCGGCCAGCGACATCAGCGGCGTCCCGTACTCGACGAAATCGCCGTCCGCGGTGAAGATGTCGGTGATCCGGCCGGCTCGGTCGGCCTCCACCGGCAGCATCAGCTTCATCGCCTCCACGATCGCGATCTGCTGGCCCGGGCGGACGCTCTGGCCCTCGCTGACGAACGGCGGTCCACCCGGTTCGGCCGAACGGTAGAACGTGCCGACGGTCGGCGAGCACAGCCGGTGCCCACCGACCTGCGGCTCGATCGTGGCCGGCACCACCACCGGCTCCGGGGCGGCGGGCTCCGGCCCGGGCCCGGCGGTCAGCGCGGCGGTCAGCGCGGCGGCGGCGGCCGGCGCAACCGGCGCCGGCGTCCGCACCGGATCGCCCCACTCGACCTCCAGGGTCACCTCACCGGCGCCGAGTCGGATCCGGTGCGGGCGTTCGGGCAGGACCGCCAGCACCTGGGCCAGCCAGTCGGGCACGCTCGGCAGCTCGCTCACCGGGCCTCCTCCAGCTCGCTGACCTGAGGGACGTCGTCGGGGCCGGCGCCGAACCGGCGGAACCGGGCCCGGCGGTCGTCGACCAGGTCTCGCGGGCCCAGCCCGGCTAGCGTGGCCAGCTCGTGCCGCAGCGCGGCGGTCAGGATGGCGGCCGCCCGCAGCGGGTCGGCCCCGGTGCCACCGGCCGGCTCGGGCACCACCCCGTCGACGACGCCGAGCCGCAGCAGGTCCCTCGGGATCAGCCCGAGCGCGGCCGCCGCGACCGGTGCCGCTGCCGGGTCCTGCCAGAGGATCGACGCGCAGCCCTCCGCGCTGATCACGGAGTAGACGGCGTTGGTTAGGATCAGCACCCGGTTCGCCACCCCGATCCCGAGCGCGCCGCCACTGCCGCCCTCACCGGTGACCACGCTGATCACCGGCACCGGCAGGGCGGCCATCAGCCGGAGGTTCTCCGCGATCGCCACCGCTTGGCCCTGTTCCTCGGCCTCCGCCCCCGGGTACGCGCCCGGCGTGTCGATCAGGGTGATCACCGGCAGCCCGAGTTTGGCCGCCAGCCGCATCATCCGGGCCGCCTTGCGGTAGCCGGCCGGCCGGGCCATGCCGTAGTTGTGCCGGGCGAGCTCGTCCGCGGTGTGACCCTTCTGGGTGCCGATCACCACCAGCGGGACGCCGTCCAGCCGGGCCAGGCCCGCGATCATCGCCGGGCAGTCGCCGCCCACCCGGTCGCCGGCCAGCTCGACCCAGTCGTCGAAAGCCAGGGAGAGGTAGTCGCGGGTCATCGGCCGGTCCAGGCCACGCGCCGTCCGGACCTGCTGCCAGGGGTCCTGATCGGGCAGCAGCCCCGGATCGCGCAGCACCGGGTCGTGCGGATCGGGCCGGGCGGCGGCGACCAGGTCGGCCGGGGCCGGTCGAGTGGTGCGCAGCAGCCGGCCGAGCTCGGCGCGCAGCTCGGCGCGCGGCACCACCCGGTCGACGAACCCGCGCCGCAGCAGGAACTCCGCGGTCTGGAACTCGGCCGGCAGCCGCTGCCGGATGGTCTGCTCGATCACCCGGCGGCCGGCGAACCCGAGCCGGGCCCCGGGCTCGGCCAGGATCACGTCGGTCAGGGTGGCGAACGAGGCCGCGACCCCGCCGAAGGTCGGGTCGGTGATCAGACCGACGGTCAGCACCCCGGCCTCGTCGAGGCGGCCCAGGGCCGCGCTGGTCTTGGCCATCTGCATCAGCGAGACGGCCCCCTCCTGCATCCGGGCCCCGCCGGAGGCGGCCACCAGCAGCAGCGGGATCCGCTCGGCCAGGGCCGCCTCCGCCGCCAGGGTGATCCGCTCACCGGCCGCCGAGCCCAGGCTGCCGCCGAGGAAGCGGAAGTCCATCACGGCCACGATCAGCGGGTTGCCCTCGATCTCACCGCGGGCGCAGAGCACCGCCTCGTCCAGGCCGGTGCCGCGCCGGGCCTGGGCCAGCCGGTCGGCGTAGGGCATCGTGTCCACGAAGCCGAGCCAGTCCTGGTCGTGGGTGACCAGGTCGAGCACCCGGCCGCTGCCCGGATCGAACAACTGCTCCAGCCGGCGCACCGCGCTGACCTGGGCGTGTCGACCGCAGTCGGGGCAGGTGCCGAGCGCGCGGTCCCACCTGCTCCGGTACACGACCGAGCGACAGCCCGGGCAGAGCACCCAGTCGGGTGCCGGTTCGGTGCGGGTCATGGCTCACCTCTGCTCTCGCCGTGGCGTGACCTGGAAGCTCCGAGAGTGCGGGCCCCGCCTCGACGTCCGGAGGAGAACCGCTGGATCGGCGAGGTCTGCGCTCCAGATGGTCTCCAGCGCCGCTCCAGGGCCGTTCCACCTTCGGCTGCGACCTTCTGACCTGCCCGAGCGTCTGTCGGTCCATCGAGAGGAACCTTCACGTGAGCTGGTCGCGCGCCAAGCAGAGAATCTTCGCCCTCACCTTCGCCCTGACCCTGACCGGCGCCACCGCGGTCACCGGGGCCGTCGGGGCCGGGGCCGCGCCGGCCCGGACGGCGGCCGGGCTCGCCGGGTCCCCGTCGTCGCTCCGGTCCGCGAGCACCACCGCCACCGTGACCACCCCGGTGACGTACTCGTGCTTCGTCACCTACCAGGGCGGCAGCACGATCGTGAGCTACCCGCTGACCTTCTCCGGCACGGCGCCGGACACGGTCGCGGTCAAGGACGGTTACACCGCGAGCGTCAGCCTGCCTCCGATCACCCCGAACCCGTCGATCAACACCTCGGTCCGCGACGTCCGGCTCGTGCTCACCGCCCCGGCCGGCGCCAAACTGCTCAGCGCCCACCTGACCGGTGGCGCCGGCCTCGGGCCGGCCGGCGCCCAGCTGGCCCTGGAGGGCGGTTCCGCGGTGCTGACCGCGGCCGGGCCGTTCATCGCCGGGACGCCGTTCACCCTGCCGACCGTGGTGTTCCGGCTCAAGGCGAAGGCGGCCGGGTCCGGGTCGATCACGGCCGGTGGGGTCACCCTGTCCGACCCCGGGTTCTCCTGGGTCCGGACCGACCCGGCCGACGGCGTCACGCAGCGCCCGTTCGCCTGCTTCACCGACCCGGTGGCCGTCACCGCGACCACCCTGTCGTAGCCGCGCCTTCATCCAGTTCCGTCCATCGACAGGAGGCGACGACGTGATGGCGAGCGACAGAGGTTGGGTGCTGGTGGTCGGGGCGACCGGCAACCAGGGCGGATCGACCGCCCGGTACCTGCTCCGGCAGGGCTGGTCGGTGCGGGCCCTGGTCCGCGATCCGGACACCGAGAAGGCCCGCGTCCTGGCCGGTCTGGGGGCCAGGCTGGTGGTCGGTGACCTGGAGGACGCCGACTCGCTGCGGACGGCGCTGCGCGGCGCCTACGGCGTGTTCAGCGTTCAGACGCCGCTCAGCGTCGGTGGTCCACCGGCCGAGGAACGGCAGGGCATCCTGCTCGCCGACGTCGCGGCCGGGATCGGCGTCGGGCACTACGTGCACAGTTCGGTCGGGGGTGCGGAGAACCCGGCCGGGGTGCACTGGCGGGAGTCGAAACTGCGGATCGAGGAGCGGGTCCGCGAGCACGGCCTGCCGGCCACCTTCATCCGGCCGACGTACTTCATGGACAACCTGAGCCAGTACCCGCCGCTGCTGGAGGACGGCGAGCTGGTCTACCGCCGGGCCCTGCTGCCCGGCCGCCGGCTGCAGATGATCGACTCGGCCGACATCGGGTTCTTCGTGGCCGAGGCGTTCGCCGACCCGGACACCTCGATCGGGGCCCGGCTGGAGATCGCCGGCGACGACCTGACCGGGGACGAGATCGCCGCCGCGTTCGAGCAGCACACCGGCATCCCGAGCCGGTTCGAGCCGGTACCCCTCGAAGATCTCCGCCAGGTCAGCGAGTGGCAGGCCACGGCCTACAGCTGGCTGAACCGGATCGGCTACTCGGCGGACGTGCCGGCCCTGCGGGCCCGGTTCCCCGGGCTGACCGACCTGCCCGGCTGGCTGGCTCGCACCGGCTGGCGGCCGGCCGGGCACCACTCGGCACCGCCCGCGGCCGGCGTCCCCCGGGCCGGCTGAGCCGCCGCACCACCTTCCACCGGCACCAGTGAGAGGCCACCACCCGTCGTCCGGGAGGTGGCCTCTTCCGGTGTTCGCCCCCGTGACCGGGCGCCGGAGCGAGGGTCAGCCGACGGCCCGGGCCGGGGCGGCCGCGATCTGCAGGTCCAGGCGGAAGGCGGTCATCGACGGCCCCTCCAGCACGCCGTCCAGGGCCGTGATCGCGGCCCGCATCCGCTGCCGGTCCGGGTTGCGGTCGAACGAGTCCCGGTAGCTGGCCTCGTCCTGCCAGCGCGCGTAGTTCACCACCACGGTGCCGTCCAGGCTCAGGTGATAGTTCGCCGAGACGAAGCCCGGGCAGTACCGCACCCATTCCTCGACGTCCCGGGAGAGCAGGTCGACCAGGGCGCGCTGGGTCGCCGGACCGTCCACCCGGATCGTGACCAGCGCGACGAACCCCGCGACGTCGTCGATGTCCATGCCGTCGCCGCCCCTGTCGCCGCTTCCGTGGTCGCCGCTTCCGTGGTCGCCGCTTCCGTGGTCGCCGCCTCCATGGTCGTTGCCCACGTCGTCGTTGCCCACGTCGTCGATGTCCATGTCGTCGATGTCCACGTCGTCGTTGCCCATCTCGTCGTCCCCTCGAAGGTCGGTCGGTGTCCCGGGCAGCCTGCGGCACCGCTCTCCGGACCGGCTGGACCCGCGCTGGACGGGTACTGGACAGGCACTGGACCCGGACTGGACAACCGCCGGAACCGCGATCACGCGGGCCGTCTCCGGAAGGGGCGTTCGGTGCTAGAGTCGGCGTTCGGCATCAGAATCACTGTTCGGCATCGGATCTCAGCTGCCCGGAACAGCCGGGCCACAGAAGAACGGGGCGCACATGAGCCAGAACGCAGAGGCAGGCCAGAACGCCTCCTGGGCCGGTGATTCCGGCGGCGCGGACCCATATCCGCAGCGCTGGCTCGCCTTCGCCGTGGTGCTGCTGGCCTCCGTGATGGACCTGCTCGACAGCCTGGTGACGAACGTCGCGGCCCCGTCCATCCGGCAGGAGATCGGCGGCGGCACCGAGGTGCTGCAGTGGCTCGGCGCGGCCTACACCCTGGCGATGGCGGCCGGGCTGGTCACCGGCGGGCGACTCGGCGACATCTACGGGCGGCGCACGGTGTTCCTGGTCGGCGCTGTCGCCTTCACCGCGAGCTCGGTGCTCTGCGGGGTGTCCACCGGCCCGGGCATGCTGATCGGCGCCCGGGTCGCGCAGGGCCTGTTCGGCGCCCTGATGCTGCCGCAGGGTCTCGGTGTGATCAAAGAGGTGTTCCCACCACAAGACCTGGCCAAGGCGTTCGGCGCGTTCGGGCCGGTCCTGGGCCTGTCGTCGGTCTGCGGCCCGACCCTGGCCGGCTGGCTGATCGACGCCGACTACTTCGGCACCGGTTGGCGGATGATCTTCTTCATCAACCTGCCGCTGGGCCTGCTCGCGATCGTCGGCGCCATCCTCTACCTGCCGCGGACCAGAAACACCACCGCGTCGAAACTCGACCTGGTCGGCGTCGGGCTGGTCTCGCTCGGCGCGCTGCTGATCGTCTACCCGGTGGTCCAGGGCCGGGCGCTGGGCTGGCCGATCTGGGCCTTCCTCTCGATGGCCGCCTCGGTCGTGGTGTTCGCGATCTTCAGCCGGTACGAGGTGCGCAAGCAGGCGGCCGGCGGCGAACCGCTGGTCATCCCGTCACTGTTCCGCAAGCGGGCCTTCACCGGTGGACTCGTCGCCGGCCTGGCGTTCTTCACCGCCCTGGTCGGATTCAGTCTGGTGTTCACCATCTTCCTGCAGGTCGGCCTCGGCTACTCGGCCCTGCACGCCGGGCTGGCCGCGCTGCCGCAGGCCGGCGGCTCGGTGATCGGCTTCATCGCCGCCGGGGCCGGCTTGGCGAACAAGTTCGGTCGCCGGCTGATCCAGGCCGGCACCGTGGTCTCGTTCGCCGGTATCGCGATCTTCTACCTGGTGCTGCACAGCCAGGGCGTCGACGTCCACATCTGGCAGCTGATCCCGGCCCTGCTGCTGATGGGGATCGGCCTCGGCCTGGTGCTGGCGCCGTTCTTCGACATCGTGCTGGCCGGGGTCGAACCACACGAGAGCGGCTCGGCGTCCGGCACGCTGACCGCGATGCAGCAGTTCGGCAGCGCGCTCGGGATCGCCGTGCTGGGCACCATCTTCTTCGGCGTGCTCGGCGGCCAGATCACCGACAACAGCGCCGGCCGGGCCCCGGAACTGCGCGCCCAGCTGCAGAGCGTCGGCGTGCCGGCGGCGCAGCAGGAGGCCGTCGTCACCTCGCTGCGCGACTGCGGTTCGGACAGCGCCTCGGCGACCGACCCGGACCAGGTCCCGGCGTCCTGCCTGCGACTCAAGGCCGCGGTCGGTGCCGCCGCGGCCTCCTCCCCCGACGGCGCGAAGGTCGGTGCCGTCGTGACCGCCGCCTCGGCCGCCGCCACCAGGCAGGGCTTCGCCGACACGATGGAACGGACCATCTGGGTCTCCGCCGGCCTGCAGGCCCTCACCTTCCTGTTGGCCTTCCTGCTGCCGCTGCGAGCCCGGGAAGAGTGGCCCGGCCAGGCGCCCGGCGCACCCGAGCCGGCCGGTCAACCCGCCACCGCCTGACCGCAACCCTCACCCACAAACCCTGACCCAGTCCTGGCCCCACCGGCCCTGGCCCCACCCGGCCCTGGCCCCGGCCCTGGCCCCGGCCCTGGCCCTGGCCCCACCCGATCACCGGCCCACCAGAGCTCCGAGGAGAGAATGCTGTTCACCGAACGCGAACTGAGCTTCATCCAGTCGCAACGGATCGCCCGGCTGGCGACCGTCCAGAAGGACGGCACGCCCCAGGCGAACCCGGTCGGCTTCTACTACAACGCCCGGCTCCGGACGATCGACATCGGCGGCTCGGGGATGGCCGCCAGTCAGAAGTTCCGCAACGTGCAGGCCAACGAACGAGTGGCACTGGTGGCCGACGACATGCCGTCCCTCTCACCCCTGCAGATCCGCTGCCTGGAAATCCGCGGCGTGGCCGAGGCCCTGCTCGATCCGGAGCACTCGGCGTTCCACCACCCGGGGCCGATCATCCGGATTCACCCCCGGCGCATCATCAGCTACGGCGTCGACCCCGGAAACCCCCTGTCCGGCAAGCGAAACGTGTCGGCGGAGGATGCTTCGGTGTCCCAGCACCCCGGCGACTGACGTCCCGGCGGGCCACCCGGGCCCAGCAGAGTCGTGCCCAGCAGAGTCGTACCCCAGCAGAGAGGACAACCAGCCGTCATGCCGATCGCGATCGCTTTCGCCCGGTACGGAGAGCCCGAGGTTCTGCAGCCGTTGGAGTTCGAGGAGCCGGAGCCGGGCGCCGGCCAGGTCCGGGTCAAGGTCCGCACGGCCGGCGTGCAGCCGTTCGACTGCGGCTTCCGGGCCGGCAAGTTCTCCCAGTGGATGCGGGTCCCGTTGCCCAGCCGGCTCGGTAACGAGTTCGCCGGCGTCGTCGACGCGGTCGGCCCCGGGGTGACCGCGCTGACCGTCGGCGACCCGGTTCTGGGCTGGCTGCCGATGCTGTCCTACGCCGACAGCCTGGTGGTCCCGGTCGACCAGCTGGCGCCGAAGCCCGGGTCGATGTCCTGGGAGGAGGCCGGGGTGTTCTCCGCGTCCGGCCAGACCGCGCACACCTCGATCGAGGATCTGCGGGTCAAGGCGGGCGAGACCCTGCTGATCCACGCCGCCGCGGGGGGCGTGGGCAGTGTGGCGGTCCAGATCGCCGTGGCCCTCGGGGCCACGGTGATCGGGACTGCGAGCGAGCACAACCACGAGTACCTGCGCTCGCTCGGCGCGGTACCGGTCAGCTACGGTCAGGGGCTGGAGGACAGGGTCCGGTCGCTGGCTCCGCAGGGGGTGGACGCCGCGCTGGACTGTGTCGGCGGTGACGCCCTCGAGGTGTCGGTCCGGCTGGTCGCCGACCGCAACCGGATCGGCACGGTGGCCGACCAGATGAACGCCGGCCGGCTGGGCGTGCAGAGCATCGGGACGCGCCGCTCCCTCGACCGGCTGCACTCCCTGCTGGGCCTGTACGAGACCGGCCGGCTGCGGGTCTCGATCTGGAAGGCGTTCTCACTGACCGAGGCGGCGAAGGCCCATCATGAGGTCGAAACCGGCCATGTGCGAGGCAAAGTCGTCCTCACCAGCCCCTGAGCCGGCCGCTCCGGGCCCGGGTCTCACGAACCGACCGGTACTCCAGCGGGGCTTGAGACCCAGTGGCGACTCTGGAATCAGCCTCGCAGGGAAGGACGGCGACACATGACGGACATCGTGTCTCGATCCACGGACGTCGCGGAGATCGCGGCCAAGCACGCGAACGACATGGAGATCAGCCGGCGTCTGCACTCCGAGGCGGTGGAGGCGGTGGTGGCGGCCGGATTCGCCCGGCACTTCGTCCCCACCGCCCACGCCGGCCGGGGTGGAGACTTCACCTCGTTCCTGGCGGCGGTCACCGTGGTGGGCCGCAGTTGCGCCTCCACCGCCTGGTTCGCCTCGCTGACCGCCGGGCTCGGCCGGATGGCCGGCTACCTGCCGGGGCCGGCCCGGGCCGAGCTCTGGGCCGGCGGCCCGGACACCGTGATCGTCGGTGCCCTGATGCCGCTCGGCACGGCCGAACCGGCCGCCGGCGGCGGCTGGACCGTCCGCGGCCGCTGGCCGTACGTCAGCGGGATCGACCACTCGGACTGGGCCCTGGTCTGCGCGATGGCCACCAGCCCGGCCGGCCCGCCGGAGGCCCGGTTCTTCCTGATCCCGCGCCCCGTGTACGGCATCGTGGACACCTGGTTCAACGTCGGCATGCGGGCCACCGGTAGCAACACCCTGGTGCTGGACGAGACGTTCGTGCCGGCCACGCACACCTTCAGCCGGGAGGAGCTGACCGCGGGGCGGGCCGGGCCGCAGGCCGTGTCGGTGGCCGACGCCACCCCGCTGCGGGCGATCAACGGGATGTCTTTCGCCGCCCCGATCCTCGGCGCCGCCCAGGGCGCGATGCAGTCCTGGACCCGCACCCTGACTGAGAAGAAGCAACAGAACGTGGAGCACCTGCACCTGGTGCTGGCCCGCTCGTCCGGCGAGATCGACGCGGCCGGCCTGCTGCTGGCCCGCAGTGCGGGCGTGGCCGACCGCGGCGGCGTCACCCCGGAGGAGACGACCCAGGCCTGGCGGGACAGCACCGTCGCGGCGGATCTGCTGGTCACCGCCGTGAACCGGCTGATGACGTCGGCCGGCACCTCCGTCCAGGTCGACACCCACCCGCTGCAGCGCTACTGGCGGGACGTCAACGCCGCCGCGACGCACGTCGTCCTGCGACCCGAGGGGGCGGCGTCGGCATTCTCACTGGGCATCCTGAAACCCCTGGCCGGGAATTCCTGATCACCGCCGGAATGTCCCGGCAATCGGTATTCCCGAGCCAAATGCTGTGGGTACGAATGAGGCGGGCCGAACCTTCGGGTACGGCCCGCCTCATTGCGCCGGCAACAACCTCGGGGCCGACGACGACAAGGTCAACCCGTGATCCGGCAGGTGCATCCCTCGTGCATTTGTTGGACAAATGGTACATTGCATATGGTTTCGACGGTTCACGGCCGCATCTTGTCCAGAAGTCGGGCTCGAGGTTCCGGCCCGCCTTTCGGCCTGTGGGGAGCAGGTCACGACTAATCAGACAGGAGGCTTTCCGACAATGGCGGGGGGAGCCTTTCTCAGTTCCGGTCCGGATCAGCAATTCGGACGTTCCGCGTATTCGACTGAGAGAAGCAACCATGAATATTTCTGTTCTCGGACCACTCACGGCCACCCGCGACGGCCGGAGCATTGTCCCGTCCGCGGCCAAACCACGATCGCTGCTGGCCCTGCTGGCCGCCTACTCGGGCCGGGTCATCCCGATCGACGTGATCGTCTCCGAACTGTGGGAGAACTCGCCGCCGCCGAGCGCGACCACCACCATCCAGACCTACATCCTGCAGTTGCGCCGGATGATCCGGGCCTGCTCCTGCGAGGACGACGCCAAACTGGTGCTGCGCACCGAACCCGGCGGCTACCTGCTCAACCAGGGTGACGGCGTGTTCGACGCGACCGAGCACGAGCGGCTGGCCGCTCAGGGATACGAGGCGATCCAGCTCGGCAACTTCGCCGAGGCGCGGATCCGGCTGCAGGCCGCCCTGGACCTGTGGCGCGGCCCGGCCTTCGTCGATGTGCAGACCGGCAGCCGGCTCTCCGCCCAGGCCACCCTGCTGGAGGAGTCCCGTCGGACCGTCCTGGAGCGCCGGGTCGAGGCCGACCTGCAGCTGGGCCGCCACCACGAGCTGCTCGGCGAACTGGCCGGCCTCACCGCCGAGCACACCACCGACGAGCGGCTTCACGCACACTTCATGATCGCCCTGTACCGCTCGGGCCGGCGCTCGCACGCGCTGAGCATCTTCGGCGATCTCCGCTCGGCCCTGGCCGACGAGCTGGGCCTGGACCCCTCGCCGAACATCACCCGATTGCGGCAGGCGATCCTGCTGGCCGACCCCGGCCTGGACCGGCACGGCGTGTGCTCGCTGCTGCCGGCAGCGCCCGGCCACCCGCGGCTGCGGTCGCAGGCTCACGCGAAGCAGGCCGGCAGGACGCCGTGAAACTCCACCATCAACTGGAACGCTCGAACCACGTCCAGTTCGACGCCGAGGGCCTCGCCGCGGGCCTCGGAGTAGGCCCGGACCAGGTTCCCGACCAGCCGCTCACTGTCCACCAGTTCGGCGTACTCACCGAGGTCGCTCTCCCGGGCCAGCTCCAGCACCGTGAGGCCGGCGGCCAGGCCCTCGGCCGCGAGCTGCTGGATCCAGCGCAGGTATCCGACCGTGGCATCGAGCAGTTCCGGGCCGCCGACCGGCCCGTGACCCGGCACGATCCGCTCGGCGGGAAAGGCCCGCAGCCGCTCGACCGCGGCCAGCGAGCCCCGGATCGAGCCCATCAGGGCGAACGGGGTGACGCCGTTCGAGATCACGTCCCCGGCGAACAGCACTCCCTGTTCCGGTAGCCAGGCCACGACGTCGTTCGTGGTGTGCGCGGGCCCGACGTGGTGCAGCTCGACCGCGAAGTCTCCGGTGTCCAGGGTCAGCCGGTCCGGGAACGTGACGGTCGGCAGGCGCAGCTCGATCTCGCCCCAGTCGACGTCCGGCCAGAGCTTCTGCAGGCCGGTGCCGGTCTCGATCATCTCGGCCCGGGCCAGCTCGTGCGCCACGATGGTCACCTCCGGCCCGAACACGCAGTTGCCGAAGAAGTGGTCCCCGTGGTGGTGGGTGTTGACCACGGTGATCGGGGTTCCGCGGCCCAGGCCGGTGACGACGTCCCGCAGCCGCTCGGCCCGGCTCACGGTCGCCGCGGTGTCGATCACCACCGTTCGCTCGCGGCCCACCACGACACCGGCGTTGTTCAGGCACCAGCCTCCGTCGGCCTGCAGGAACGCCGTCACTCCGCGGTCGATGGTCTCGGTCGTCTGCCGGATCTGCCGGTGCATGAGTGCCTCCTGAAGCTGGACTCCAGGAAACCTAGGCAGCCGGGGTGGCGCCCGACTCGAACCCGGGTGGAGCGAGCCGGACGCAGCGAGCCCGGCGAAAGCCCGCCGGACCGAACTCGCCGGACCGAACCCGCCGGACCGAGCCCGATGGCGCGGGCCCGGTGGAGCGGGCCCGGTGGAGCGGTCCGGCCATGCTCGAGCCGGACCCGAGCCGGCGTCCAGCCGCACCCCAGGACCGGCGGCGACGCTGGCCCGGCAGTACCGACCGCCCGTCCGGTGAACGCCGAGGAGGCCCGCCCGTGGACATCGATCCCGCTACCGACGTGGAACTGCTGCTGGCCGACGACTTCACCGCCGGGCTGGCCGCCGGCAGGGCCGAGGATCCGTGGCGGTTGCGCCCGGTGCCGGGCCTGCCGCACGGGGACGGCCTTGCCGTGACCGGACCCGCAGGCCTGGTGGTGACGTCCTCCGGGACGAATCCGGAGACCGGCGAGCCGGCCTTCGTCCGGCCGGACGCCCCGCTGACCGAGGGCGATCACCTGCGCTGGGCGCTGTTCGCCAACCGGGACACCCCGGAGGGAATGCCGGGCTACTCACTGGCGAAGGGCGAAAACCTCACCTTGACGGCGACTCTCGGGGTCGAGGTGTTCGGGCTGGACCGTCACACCTACGGCGGGGCCGTCCCCGAGCCCGGCCGCGACCTGCGGCTCGGCGCCGCGGCGATGATCTGCATGGACCGCCGGACCGGGATGGTCTTCGACTTCATCACCACCCAGGAATGCGTGTTCGCCGTCTACGAGCGACTGGCCTGGCCAGGCACGGGCTATGCCGGGTTCTCTTACGCCGTACCGGTTCTGGACCGCTCCCCCGGCGACCGGCACACCCTGAGCATCGGCTACGACCGGTCGGCCGGGGCGGTCCGCTGGCTGGTCGGCGACAAGGAGGTGCTGCAGGTGGACGCGCTGGGGCACCGGCTGCCGGAGAGCCGCTACGCGTTGCGGGACAACGGCCTGGAGCCGGCCGTCGCCGACCCGCACCAGGTCACCTGTGGACTGGCGCTGTTCACCGAGCGGATTTACGGGCAGGGCGTGCGGCTGACGGTCACCGACGTCGCCGTCCGGCGCGGCCGGATCAGCCCGCCGTCCCCCTGACCCGGCCCGGCGCGCCGGTTCCTCCGGTCGCGCCGGACCGGCCGATCCGGGCCGCGAGGCCGTCGAGCAGCAGCTCGAGACCGAGCTCGAACCGGTCGTCGCAGGAGCCGTTCACCATCGCGGCCGGGTTCTGGGACAGGTGCGGGAATGCGTCGGCCGGCAGGGCGGCGTAGTACCCGCGCACCTGCTCCAGGAAGGTCCGCACCCCTTCGGCGCCGAAGGACCGCTCGTGGCCGAGGAACTGCGAGGCCTCGTAGGCATCCGCGTGCACGTAGAGCAGTAGCCGGTCCTTCGCCCAGGCGGCCAGCTGCACCGGGGCCCCGCCGCTCACCATGATCCCGACCAGGCCCTCGGCCAGCCGCAGCGCGTTCGGGCCCATCGAGACCCGGCCGAGCGAGGCCCGGGACAGGTCGCCGTACCGGATCAGCTCCTGGTAGGCCGAGCGAGCGACCTCGGCCAGCTGCTGGTACCACTGCGCCGGGTCCGCCTCCGGGATCTTCACCGCGCCGAGCACCTCGTCGAGAGCCAGCTCGAGCAGCTCCTCCTTGTTGGCGAAGTGCACGTAGATCGTCGCCGGGCCGATCTTCAGCTCCTGGGCGATCCGCCGGATGCTGACCGCGTCCAGCCCCTCGGCCTGGATCAGCTCCAGCGTGGTCTGCAGGATGAGGTTCTGCGAGATCTGCCGGCGCGGTGGCTCCTCGCGGCGGACCGTGCGGCGCCAGGGAGGAGTGGGCAGTGCCGGGGACGACGCGTCCACTCTGTTCACCTGATCTCCCTACGCCTGCGCGGGCGGTTGCCGACCATGATACCCGGGCCGTGGCGGCCGGGCCCTGGTCGCCGTGATCCACGGCCGGCCAGGATCACCCGGACGGCAGCACCCACAGCGGTGAGCACGGCGGCGTCCGGAGGTGGTGAAGGGTGGGCCCGGCCGGTCTCGAACCGACGACCCTCGCGGTGTAAACGCGATGCTCTACCAACTGAGCTACAGGCCCTTCGACGTCACCGAGACCGCGGTCTCAGCGTCAACTTCTCAGCGTGAACTACAGCGCGGCGATCGCTTCCTGGTAGGCGGCCAGCGGCCGGGCCTCACCCATCCCGTTGACGACGCTCCAGCGGACCAGACCGTCGGTGTCGATCAGGAAACTGGCCCGGACGGCGGAGCCGGTTGTCTGGTTGAAGACGCCGTACTCCTGGGCCACGCCGCCGTGCGGCCAGAAGTCGGACAACAGCGGGAACGAGTACTTCTCGTCCTCCGACCAGGCCCGCAGGGCGAACACCGGGTCGCAGGACACGGCCAGCACCTGAACGTTGTCGGCCTCGAAGATCGAGAGGTTGTCGCGCAGCTCGCACAGCTCGCCGGTGCAGGTCCGGGAGAACGCGGACGGGTAGAACACCACGGCCACGTTCTTCTCGCCGCGGAAGTCCGACAGCCGGATCAGCTGACCGTGCTCGTCCTTCAGGGCGAAGTCTGCTGCTTCCTGACCGACCTCGAGGGCCATCTCCAACCTTCCGTCGAGCTGCCGCCGACCGTGCGCCGACGCCGTCGTCATCGCCCCCGACGTACCCGGACGATGATCCGGCCCCGCCGAGGGCACACCGCGAGAACCTGCCGGCACCCTGACTCTTCCCAGTGTGCCAGCCCTCGGTCACCGGCCGGGTCGCGGTTCAGCGGCGGCCGCTTCGCGGCGTGGCCAGTCGGGTACCGGTCCAGTCCTGGCACACGCTGATGGTGCTCGTGGCGTGCAGCCCGGCGGTCGGTGCCGCCTCCTCGATCTCGCTGTGCTCCACGTGACCGTCCCGGCCCGCCTTGGGCGTGACCAGCCAGATCACCCCGCCGTCGGCCAGATTGGTCAGCGCATCCACCAGCGCGTCGACCAGGTCTCCGTCACCGTCCCGCCACCAGTACAGCGCAGCGTCGACGACGTCCTGCCCGTCCTCGTCGGCGAGTTCGTTCCCCGTCAGCGTCTCGATAGCCATCCGCAGCTGGTCGTCCACGTCGTCGTCGTACCCGAACTCCTGTACGACCTGACCTGGCTTCAGCCCGAGCCTGCCGGCCATGGACTGCTCAGCCGCGGGCTCCGCGGTCGCGCCCACCTCACTGACCTCCTCCGCGGCCTTCGCGTGTCCGCGAGGCCGCTCCTGCGGCCCTGGACGGGCCGCCCCTGATGATCCCGGACTCGTTCCGGGTACCGACCGATGATGGAACCACCACCTGGCCGGTCAGGCTAGTGGACTGCACCCCCCTTGTGCTGCGCAACTGGGCTGTCACCTCGTGCGTCGGCTTTCCGTCACACTCCGGGACGAGCGGTCCGCCGGGGCCCGGGGATTTCGTTACTGATGAGTAGATGTGACCTGGGCGCGGCGCCGGTCCAAGATTGGGTCAAGATAGGAGTGGTGCCGGGCTGCGATCCAGCTCGGCGTCCACAGCCAGCCCATCCTTGTCCTACATCCAGGAGGACCGACGTGGTCGGACGCGAGTCTGCAGGGCCGATCCTCAACGGGCTGCCGAGCCGGCTGCCCGATATCGACCCGGACGAGACCGCCGAATGGATCGCCTCGCTCGACGCGGCGATCGACGGTCAGGGCCGCAACCGGGCCCGGTACCTGATGCTTTCCCTGCTTCAGCGAGCCCGGGAGCGTGGTGTCGGCGTCCCCAGCCTGACCGCCACGGATTACGTGAACACGATCCCGCCGGAGGCCGAGCCCTGGTTCCCGGGCGATGAGGAGGCCGAGCGCGAGGCCCGTCGCTGGATCCGCTGGAACGCCGCGATCATGGTGCACCGGGCCCAGCGGCCGGACATCGGCGTCGGCGGTCACATCTCCTCCTACGCCTCCTCGGCGACCCTTTACGAAGTCGGCTTCAACCACTTCTTCCGGGGCAAGGACCACCCCGGTGGCGGCGATCAGATCTTCATCCAGGGTCACGCCTCGCCCGGCGTGTACGCCCGGGCCTATCTGGAGGGCCGGCTCTCGGCCGACCAGCTCGACGGGTTCCGCCAGGAGAAGTCCCACCCGGCCGGCGGCCTGTCGTCGTACCCGCACCCCCGGCTGATGCCGGACTTCTGGGAGTTCCCGACGGTGTCCATGGGCCTCGGCCCGATGAACGCCATCTACCAGGCCCAGTTCAACAAGTACCTGCAGGGCCGGGGCATCAAGGACACCTCCCAGCAGCACGTCTGGGCGTTCCTCGGTGACGGCGAGATGGACGAGCCGGAGAGCCGGGGCCTGCTCCAGGTCGCCGCCGGCGACGAGCTCGACAACCTGACCTTCGTGGTCAACTGCAACCTGCAGCGGCTCGACGGCCCGGTCCGGGGCAACGGCAAGATCATCCAGGAGCTGGAGGCGCACTTCCGGGGCGCCGGCTGGAACGTGATCAAGGTCGTCTGGGGCCGGGAGTGGGACCCGCTGCTGGCCGCCGACCGCGACAACACGCTGGTCAACCTGATGAACGTCACCCTCGATGGCGACTACCAGACCTTCCGGGCCGAGGACGGCGCGTACATCCGGGAGCACTTCTTCGGGCGCGACCCGCGCACCCTGAAGATGGTCGAGAAGATGTCGGACGACGACATCTGGCAGCTCAAGCGGGGTGGCCACGATTACCGCAAGGTGTTCGCGGCCTACCGGGCGGCGATGGAGCACACCGGCCAGCCGACCGTGATCCTGGCACAGACGATCAAGGGTTACGGGCTGGGCACGCACTTCGCCGGGCGCAACGCCACGCACCAGATGAAGAAGCTCACCCTGAGCGACCTCAAGGTGTTCCGGGACAGCCTGCGCATCCCGATCACCGACGAGCAGCTCGAGGCCAACCCGTACCTGCCGCCGTACTACCACCCCGGCGAGGACGACGAGACGGTCCAGTACGTCCGTGACCGCCGGCGCAAGCTTGGCGGTTCGCTGCCCGAGCGCCGGGTCAGCGCGGGCGCGCTCAAGCTGCCGGACGACAGCGCCTACTCCGGCGCCAAGCGCGGTTCGGGCAAGCAGCAGATCGCCACCACCATGGCCTTCGTCCGGATCCTGCGCGACCTGATGCGGGACAAGGACTTCGGCCCGCGGGTGGTGCCGATCATCCCGGACGAGGCCCGAACCTTCGGGATGGACTCGTTCTTCCCGACGGCGAAGATCTACAACCCGCACGGCCAGCAATACACCTCGGTCGACCGGGAGCTGATGCTCACCTACACCGAGTCGACCAGCGGCCAGATCCTGCACGTCGGGATCAACGAGGCCGGGTCGGTGGCGGCGTTCACCGCGGCCGGCACGTCGTACGCGACGCACGGCGAGCCGATGGTGCCGATCTACATCTTCTACTCGATGTTCGGCTTCCAGCGGACCGGGGACGGCCTCTGGGCCGCCGCCGACCAGATGAGCCGGGGCTTCCTGATCGGGGCCACCGCCGGGCGGACCACGCTGACCGGAGAGGGCCTGCAGCACGCCGACGGGCACTCCCCGCTGCTGGCCTCGACCAACCCGGCGGCGGTGATCTACGACCCGGCCTACGCGTACGAGATCGGCCACATAATGCGGGACGGGCTGCGCCGGATGTACGGCGAGAGCCCGGAGGACGTCTTCTACTACCTCACCGTCTACAACGAGCCGATGGTGATGCCCAAGGAGCCGGACGACCTCGACGTCGAGGGCGTGCTGAAGGGCATCTACAAGCTGGCCCCCGCCGCAGCGGGCAGCGAGGGCCCCAAGGCCCAGCTGCTGGCCTCGGGCGTAGCCGTGCCGTGGGCCCTGGAGGCCCAGACGCTGCTGGCCGAGGACTGGGGCGTCCAGGCCGACGTCTGGAGCGTCACCAGCTGGACCGAACTGCGCCGCGACGCGATGGCCGCCGACGACGACGCGTTCCGGCACCCGGAGCAGGAGAAGCGGACGCCGTTCGTCACCTCGGCCCTGGCCGGCGCCCCCGGCCCGGTGGTCGCGGTGACGGACTACATGCGGGCCGTCCCGGACCAGATCCGCCAGTGGGTGCCGCAGGAGTTCGTCTCCCTCGGCGCCGACGGCTTCGGTCTGTCCGACACCCGGCCGGCCACCCGCCGGTTCTTCGGGATCGACGGGCCGTCGGTCGCGATCCGAGCCCTGGAGCTGCTCGCCGGCCGTGGGGAGATCCCGGCCGGTGTACCGCAGCAGGCGGTCGAGAAGTACCAGCTGCTCGACGTCCGGGCCGGAACCACCGGCACGGCCGGCGGCGACGCCTGACCGGGTAGGACCACGACGAGGGGCCGGAGCTGATCACTCAGCTCCGGCCCCTCGTTCGTTCAGCGCCGTCGTTCGTTCAGAGCCGTCGTTCGGTCAGCGGCGCAGGAAGCCCAGCAACCGCGAGCCCTTGTCCCGCAGGTCGACCGAGGCCGCTGGTCCGCCCCCACCGGCGTCCGGGCGGCCGCCGAGCCCGGGAGCAGCCGACGGGTCAGAGAAGTCGGACGTCGTGTCGATCACCACGGCCGGGAACGAGCCGGTGCTGGTCCGCCGCTCGGCCGCCTTGCGGTCGGCCTCGGCGATCCGGCCTTCCAGTTCGCGGCGTAGCTTCTCCACCGCCTTGGTGTCCGGGTGCAGGCCCATCGAGTCGAGATGACGGCGGGCCTCACCGGGGCGATCGGTCTCCACCGCCGCCTCGATCACCTGCCGGCCGGCCGCGACCACGTGCTCACGGGGCCGCCAGTGCCCGACGCCGAGGTTGAGCGCGTCGACCGGGTGGCCGGACTCCAGCAGCATGGTCAGCCCCTGGGCCAGCGCCTCGCCGGTCGGATCGCGGTCGGCCGCCGTCGCCAGCCGGCGCAGGGCCACCTCGCGGTCGTCGTCGATCGACAGCCGGGCCAGCTGGATCAGCGGGTACCAGGCCCGCCCGTTGTGGGCGACCTCCTCGGCCAGGGCCCAGACCGCGTCGTCGGCCTCGCGCTGCGGGTCGCCCGCGTCGTGCCCCTCGACCGCCCGGGACCGGACGATCTTGGCCAGCCGGTCGAAGGCCGGGACGTCGTTCGGGTCGTCGGCGAGCCGGACCCGCAGACCCTCCTCCTCGGAGCGGTCCTCGGTGTACACGACGTCGCTCCCCCCACCGGTGTCGTCGTTCACAGAGCGTCGCCTCAGTCGATCCAGCGCTGCCATATCGCCCCTTTCGGCAACGGGAGGTGCAGTGTCATCAAGCGACCCCGGAAGCCCTCCGGGGTTGTGGTGAACCGCCCCCAACCTACCGGCACTCGCCCGGCCGGGCGACTGCAGCTCACCGCCATCCGGGTATTTCCGCAGGTGAAAGGGCACCCAGGATGTCCTAAGCTCACAGGCGTGCCCGCCTCGGAAGACCCCACCGTCGTTAACCTGACCCGTGCTCGCGGCGCCCTCGCGGCTCAGGCGGTGCGCCGGATGGAAGAGGGCTTCCCCTGGTACCGGGCGATGAGCGCCCAGGACCGCTCCTGGGTCGGGCTGATCGCTCACGCCGGGGTGTCGGCCTTCATCGCCTGGTACCGCGACCCGGCCGACCGGGTCCAGGTGACCGCCGACGTGTTCGGCACCGCCCCCCGGGAGCTGACCCGCTCGATCACCCTTCGGCAGACCCTGCAGATGGTCCGGACCATGGTCGACGCGGTCGAGGAGCAGACCCCGCTGATCGCCGCCCCCGGCGACGAGCAGCACCTGCGCGAGGCCATGCTCCGCTACTCGCGGGACGTCGCGTTCGCGGCGGCCGAGATCTACGCCCGGGCGGCCGAGTCCCGCGGGGCCTGGGACGCGCGGCTCGAGGCGCTGGTGGTGGACGGCGTGCTGCGCGGTGTCGACACCGACGACCTGCGCTCCCGGGCCGCCGCCCTGAGCTGGGGCGAGGAGAGCAAGGTGGCCGTCATCGCCGGGCTGACCCCCCTCGACCCGGTCGAGGAGGTGGTGGCCGGGTTGCGGCGCAGCACCCGGGCCGCCGGCGGCGACGCCCTGGTCGGCGTCCAGGGCGAGCGGGTGGTGGTGATCCTCGGTCATCCCACCGACCCGGCCGCCCTGGTCGGTGAGGTGCTGCCGTTGCTGGGGCCGGGGCCGGTGGTGGTCGGCCCGGTGGTCGACGGGCTGATGTCGGCCGGCGAGTCGGCCCGGGCCGCCCTCTCCGGGCTCAGCGCCGCTTCCGCCTGGCCGGGGGCTCCCCGGCCGGTCAGCGCCGACGACCTGCTCCCGGAGCGGCTGATCCTCGGCGACGTCGCCGCCCGCCGGACCCTGATCGAGGAGGGCTACCGCCCGCTGGCCGACGGGCCGGTCCCGCTGCTGGAGACCGTGTGGGCCTATCTGGAACTCGGCGGCTCGCTCGAAGGCGCGGCCCGGGCTCTCTTCGTGCACCCCAACACCGTGCGGTACAGGTTGCGCCGAGTGAGTGACATCACTAAGTGGAACCCTACTGATCCTCGCGGGGCGTTCAACCTCCGAGTGGCCATCGTCGCAGGTCGGCTCGGTGAAGGACCGATCTGATCAGTGCACCGGAAGGCGTCTCTTGGAGGAACCCTCCAAAGGGCGGCCCAAAGCTTGGTGGCCGGCGCGACATCCACCGGAGGCCTCGGGGGCACAAGGTGAACGTGTGCTCGTCATCGTCGCCCCCGGACAGGGCTCCCAGACCCCCGGCTTCCTCCAGCCCTGGCTGGAGTTGCCCGGGGTGGCCGACCGTCTCTCCTGGCTCTCGACCGTGGCCGGCCTCGATCTGATCGAGCACGGCACGGTGTCGGACGCCGAGACCATCCGCGACACCGCGATCGCCCAGCCCCTGATCGTCGGGGCCGGCCTGGTCTCCCTGCTCACCCTCTTCCCGCACCCCTCCGACGCCTACGCCCGGATCGGGGCCGGCTCCGGACACTCGGTCGGCGAGGTCACCGCGGCCGCGGCCACCGGGGTGATCACCGCCGAGCAGGCGGTGGTGCTGGTCCGCGAGCGTGGCCGGTCCATGGCCCGGGCCGCCGCGGTCACCCCGACCGGGATGAGCGCCGTCCTGGGCGGTGATCCCGAGGAGCTCGCGGCCGCCCTGGCCGACCACCACCTGATCGCGGCCAACGTGAACGGCGCCGGGCAGGTGGTCGCGGCCGGCCGGATGGACGACCTGGCCGCGTTCGCCGCCGCGGCGCCGGCCCGGGCCCGGGTGGTCCCGCTGAAGGTGGCCGGAGCCTTCCACACCGAGCACATGGCCCCCGCGGTCGACGTCCTGGCCCGGCACGCCCGGGGCATCAGCACCCACGACGCCCGCGTCCGGCTGGTCTCCAACGCCGACGGCGCCGTGGTCCACAACGGCCCGGAGGTGCTGCGCCGGATCGTCAGCCAGGTCAGCAACCCGGTCCGCTGGGACCTGTGCATGGCCACGTTCCGCGAGCTCGGAGTCACCGGCCTGCTCGAGCTCCCGCCGGCCGGCACCCTGGCCAACCTGGCCAAGCGGGCCCTGCCCGGGGTCGAGATCGTGGCTCTGAAGACTCCCGACGACCTGCCCGCGGCCCTGAAGCTGATCCGCGAGCACGGTGGCCCCGGCCCCGAAGCGGGCCCGGCCCCTGACCGGACCGACGAACCTGACCGGACCGGCCAGGGTGACACGACCGACGCGGCCGACCTGCGACTGCCGACGGCGGTGAACTCGTGACCACCAACCGGACGGCCCCGGCCGTGATCACGCCGTCCCGCGGGTCGGAGCACGCCCGGATCATGTCCGTGGCCTCCCACCGCCCGGACCGGGTGGTGATGAACGACGAACTGGTCGAGGCGATCGACTCGTCCGACACCTGGATCCAGGAACGCTCCGGCATCGTCAGCCGCCGGTTCGCCGCCCCCGGCGAGAACGCGGTCGACCTGGCCGTGCCGGCCGCCCTGACCGCGATCGAGCGGGCCGGCCTGGTCCCGGCCGACATCGACACCATTCTGGTCGCGACCATCACGCACCACCTGCAGACGCCGTCCGCGGCCGCCGTCCTGGCCCAGCGGATCGGCGCCGACCGGGCGGTCACGATGGACGTCAACACCGCCTGCGCCGGGTTCTGTTACGGGATCAGCCTGGCCTCGGACATGATCCGGGGCGGCTCGGCCCGCAACGTGCTGGTGGTAGGGGCCGAAACGATGAGCCGGATCACCGACCCCACGGACCGCTCGACGGCGTTCATCTTCGGGGACGGCGCCGGCGCGGCGGTGATCGGGCCGAGCGCCACGCCCGCGATCGGGCCCACGATCTGGGGCTCGGACGCCTCCCAGTGGGACTCGATCCGCTCCAACGCCTCCTGGTCGGAGTACCGCGAGGGCGCCGACTGGCCGACCCTGCGGATGGCCGGGCCGAAGGTGTTCCGCTGGGCCGTCTGGGAGATGTCCCCGGTGGCCCAGAAGGCCCTGGACGCGGCCGGGATCGGCGTCGAGGACCTCGACGCGTTCATCCCGCACCAGGCCAACATGCGGATCGTCGACGCGATGGCCAAGCAGCTGCACCTGCCCGAGCACGTGGCCATCGCCCGGGACATCGCCGACGCCGGCAACACCTCGGCCGCCTCCATCCCGCTGGCCATGGACCGGATGCTCACCGAGGGGCAGGCCCACTCCGGTGGGCTGGCCCTGATGATCGGTTTCGGCGCCGGCCTGAGCTTCGCGGCCCAGGTCGCCGTCCTGCCCTAGGTTTCTTTCCCGTCCGGCATCATCAACCAACCCCACAAGGAGTTCGAATGTCCACGTACAGCCCGCAGGAGATCCTCGCCGGCCTCGCCGAGCTGGTCACCGAGGAGACCGGTCTGCCGGCCGACGACGTGCAGCTGGAGAAGTCGTTCGTCGACGACCTCGACATCGACTCGCTGTCGATGATGACGATCGTCGTCAACGCGCAGGACAAGTTCAACGTCGAGATCCCGGACGACGCCGTCACCGATCTGAAGACCGTTGCCGACGCCGTGAACTACATCACCAAGGCGCAGGACGCCTCGGTCGGGCAGGCCTGAGCTTCGATGACCAGGTCCGCTTCAGCGAACATTCAGATCGCCGTCACCGGTCTGGGGGCGACCACTCCCCTCGGCGGTGACGTCACCTCGACCTGGGAAGGGGCACTGGCCGGTCGGTCCGGCGCCGCTCCCCTCGACCCGGCCTGGCTGGAGCGGTACCCCCTACCGGTGTCCTTCGCCTGCCGGCTGGCTCAGCCGGTGGACCAGGTGCTGACCCGGCAGGAGATCAAGCGCAACGACCCCAGCGGTCAGTTCGCTCTGGTGGCGGCCCGCGAGGCCTGGGCCCACGCCGGCGCCCCGGAGGTCGAACCGGAGCGGCTCGCGGTCACCATGGCCTCGGGCATCGGCGGGGTCTGGACCTTGCTCACCGCCTACGACACGTTGCTGGAGAAGGGTCCGCGCCGGATCCTGCCCCTGACCGTGCCGATGCTGATGCCCAACGGGCCGGCCGCGGCGATCGGGATCGAGTTCGGCGCGCGGGCCGGGGTGCACACTCCGGTCTCGGCCTGTGCCTCCGGGGCCGAGGCCCTGGCCCAGGGCATCGACATGATCCGCCGGGGCCTGGCCGACGTGGTCATCGCCGGTGGTACCGAGGCGGCCATCCACCCGCTGCCGATCAGCGGTTTCGCTGCCATGCAGGCCCTGTCCACCCGTAACGACTCGCCGGCGACGGCGTCCCGGCCCTACGACGTGGACCGCGACGGCTTCGTCATCGGCGAGGGCGCCGGGGCCCTGGTGCTGGAGTCGCTGGAGCACGCCCGGGCCCGCGGCGCCACCGTGCACGCGATCCTGGCCGGCGCCGGGATCACCTCCGACGGGTACCACATCGCCGCCCCCGAGCCCGAGGGCGCCGGGGCCTCCCGGGCGATCCTGGCCGCCCTGCGGGACGCCGACCTCGCTCCGCGCGACATCGTCCACGTGAACGCGCACGCCACCTCGACCCCGGTCGGTGACGTGGCCGAGGCCAAGGCATTGCGGGTCGCTTTCGGTGACGCGATCGACGGCGTGGCCGTCTCCGCGACCAAGTCGATGACCGGGCACCTGCTCGGCGCGGCGGGCGCTCTGGAGGCGATCTTCACCGTGCTGGCCGTCCGGGACGGGATCGCCCCGCCGACCATCAACCTGGAGAACCTCGACCCGGCGATCACGCTGGACGTGATCGGGGCCGACCCGCGCAAGCTGCCCAGCGGACCGGGCGGCCGGGCGGCGATCAGCAACGCCTTCGGCTTCGGCGGTCACAACGTGGCGCTGGCTTTCAAGAGCGCCGAGTAACCGCAGCAGCAATCACCCACCCAGCCGTGGACCGCCGACCAGCGGTCCACGGCTGGCGACGTTTGTTCCGGGCGTCAGCCGACCTTCGGGTCGCGCCTCACCCGACCCGGTGCAGCCAGCGGACCGGAGCGCCGTCGCCGGCGTAGCGGAACGGCTCGAGCTCGTCGTCCCAGGCCCGGCCGAGGGCGAGGTCGAGCTCGCGCATCATCAGCGCCGGCTCGCCGTGACCGATCTCGATCGCGGCCCGCACCCGGTCCTCGGGCACCATGACGTTGCCGTGGACGTCGGTCGCGGCATGGAAGATCCCGAGCTCCGGGGTATGGCTCCAGCGGCCGCCGTCGACCCCGGCGCTCGGTTCCTCGGTCACCTCGAAGCGTAGATGAGCCCAGCCGCGCAGAGCCGACGTCAGCTTGGCCCCCATACCCTGCGGGGCCTGCCACGACAGCTCGGTGCGGTACAGCCCGGGCGCCGCCGGCTGCTCGATCCAGTCCAGCGAAAGACGCAGCCCGAGGACGCCGCCCGCGGCCCACTCCACATGTGGGCACAACGCGCTCGGCGCGGAATGCACGAACAGCACGCCTCGCGTGATGGCACCCGACATCTGGCCCTCCTCGACCCGGTTCTGAGGTTCGTCTTCCCCAACGACCTCAAACCTTGCGAATGACCTGCGGGCAACCGTCGACGTGGACGAGTGTCGGGCCTCATTGTGCCCGAGCCGTCGCGCGGTCGCCAGGTCGCGGGGCTCCCCTAATCGGCCGATGGGCCGGCCCGAATGCCGCGCCGGCGCCGAAAACGCCGAAATCGGCGTCCGTCGAAGGCTGAAGTATCCGGCGGGCGACGTCGAAGAACCATCACCGGGGGGACGACGGCCGAACGAACTCGAGAGGCAGCGCTATGGAACAGCCCGCAATCGCACGCGGCGCCGACATGGTGACCGAGGTCATCCGGCCGGCGGCGATCGTGCCGGAGAACGCGGCCCGCGCCATCCTCAGCGGAATGACCCGCAGCAGCGTCTACAACGACGGGTGCTGGCTGGCCGAACCGAGTTGCTGGACCCGGTACGACTTCCCCTGGGACGCTCCGGGCGACCGCGGCCAGACCCATCGGCTGGGCACCATCCAGGTCGCCTACGGCACTCCGACCAAGTACGAAATCACCATCTATCAGGTCACGATCACGCAATACGGCACCTCCGCCGGGATGACCGTGCAGTCGCTCTGCGACGAGGCGCTGAGCTTCGGCGGCCTGAGCCTGGCCGAGTGCCCGCGGGCCTCGCTGGCTCCACCACCCAAACCCTTCCGGTTCTGAGCGCGGCCGGGATTCGGAATCGCGGACCGTCCACATAGGGTCAGCGGTGCGGGACGGCGATCGGGCCGACCGCAGGTTCCGGCCACCCGACGGCCGGTCTGACGCAGGGAGGCCGCGGCGATGTCGCAACGTGTTCGAGGAGTGGTCGCGCTCGGCAAGGGTGCTCCGGTGACGGTCGAGACGATCATCGTTCCCGACCCCGGACCCGGCGAGGCCGTCGTCACGATCCAGGCCTGTGGCGTCTGCCACACCGACCTGCACTACCGCGAGGGCGGGATCAACGACGAGTTCCCGTTCCTGCTCGGCCACGAGGCCGCCGGGATCGTGGAGAAGGTCGGTGAGGGCGTCACCGACGTCGCGCCGGGCGACTTCGTGATCCTGAACTGGCGCGCGGTCTGCGGCGACTGCCGGGCCTGCCGCCGTGGCCGGCCCTGGTACTGCTTCAACACCCACAACGCGGCCCAGCCGATGACGCTGGAGGACGGCACCCCGCTGTCCCCGGCCCTCGGGATCGGCGCGTTCATCGAGAAGACCCTGGTCCACGCCGGCCAGTGCACGAAGGTCGACCCGGCGGTCAAGCCGGAGGTGGCCGGCCTGCTCGGCTGCGGGGTGATGGCCGGTCTGGGGGCCGCGCTGAACACCGGTGGGGTCAGCCGGGACGACACCGTGGCCGTGATCGGCTGCGGCGGGGTCGGCAACGCCGCCATCGCCGGCGCCCGTCTGGTCGGGGCCCGGACGATCATCGCCGTCGACGTCGACCCGAAGAAGCTGGAGTGGGCCAAGGAGTTCGGCGCCACCCACACCGTCAACTCCCGCGAGCAGGACGCCGTCACCGCGATCCAGGCGCTCACCGGCGGCTTCGGCGCCGATGTGGTGGTCGACGCGGTGGGCCGGCCGGAGACCTGGAAGCAGGCGTTCTACGCCCGCGACCTGGCCGGCACCGTCGTGCTGGTCGGCGTCCCCGATCCGACCATGCAGCTGGAACTGCCGCTGATCGACGTCTTCGGCCGGGGCGGATCGCTGAAGTCGGCCTGGTACGGCGACTGCCTGCCGTCCCGGGACTTCCCGACCATGGTCGACCTGCACCTGCAGGGCCGGCTGCCGCTGGAGAAGTTCGTCACCGAGACGATCGGGCTGGACGACGTCGAGGCGGCGTTCACCAAGATGCACTCGGGCGAAGTGCTGCGCTCGGTCGTGGTGTTCTGATGGCCGGTGAGGCCCGGGTCGGCAAGGTCATCACCAGCGGCACGTTCTCCCTCGACGGGCAGGACTTCGCCGTCGACAACAACGTCTGGCTGGTCGGTGACGACAGCGAGGTGTTCGTGGTCGACGCCGCGCACGACGCGCAGACCATCCGTGAGGCGGTGGGCGAGCGCCGGCTGCTCGGCGTGATCAGCACGCACGGGCACAACGACCACATCAACGCCGCCGTCGACGTGGCCGCCTCGGCCGACGGGGACGGCGGCGTCCCGATCTACCTGCATCCGGACGATCGGATGCTGTGGGACGTCGTGCACCCGGACGTCGAGCCGTTGCCGCTGGCCGACGGGCAGACCTTCACGGTGGCCGGGATGACGCTGACCGTGCTGCACACGCCGGGTCACTCGCCCGGCGCGGTCAGCCTGTACGTGCCCGAGCACGGTTTCCTGCTCAGCGGGGACACCCTGTTCTGCGGCGGGCCGGGCGCGACCGGCCGGTCGTACAGCAGCTTCCCGACCATGCTGGAGTCGATCCGGACCCGGTTGCTGTCCCTGCCGCCGGAGACCATCGTGTTCACCGGTCACGGCGACCCGACCACCATCGAGGCCGAGGCCGAGGACTACGACGCCTGGGTGGCCCGAGGCCACTGACGCCCCGCCGGCGCCGCCGGATCAGCGGCGCCGGCGCATCAGCGCCTCACGGCGTCCCGCCTCGCCGGCGGATCAGCGGCAACCGGGCTCAGGGCGCTTCGGAGCGCGTCAGAGTGCGTCGGCCCCGTGCTCACCGGTGCGCACCCGCACGACGTCGTCGATCGGGACGACCCAGATCTTGCCGTCGCCGATCTTGCCGGAACCGGCCGCGGCCCGGACCACGTCGACGATGCGGCTCAGGTCTGCGTCGTCGACCAGGACCTCGACCCGCAACTTGGGCACGAAGTCGGTGCTGTACTCGGCACCGCGGTAGACCTCAGTGTGGCCGCGCTGCCGGCCGAAGCCCTGAGCCTCGGAAACGGTCAGGCCGGCCACCCCGGCGTCCTGAAGAGCCTGCTTGACGGCGTCGAGACTGTGCGGGCGCAGCACGGCGGTTACCAGCTTCATGGGAGAAATGTATCGCCCTCACCCGATCATTGATCAAGACCTGACGGGCCCGAACGGACCCGAACGGACCCGCACGGGCCGAAAGCCTCAGCCGGCGAACGCGGCGGCGTGCCGGCCCAGTGGGCCCGCCGGCACCGGCCAGGAGCCCCGTCGGCCGTCGATCGAGCCGGGCGGCCCGATCCCGGCGACCGGTCCCCACTCGGTCTCGCGGACGATCCCCAGCGTGGCCAGATCCGTTTCGGTCGGGGGCTTCTCGTCCGGACCGAGGATCGGCAGGCTCCGGGTCAGCAGATTGGCCAGACCGACCAGGCTGGTCCTGATGTCGGCCGGTCCCAGGCCTGCGTCGGCGTCCGTGAGCGCCCGCACGACCGCCGCGGCCAGCAGGTAGCCGGCGCCGTGATCGAGGGCCTGGGCCGGCAGCGCGCCCGGCCGGTCGGAGCCGACCGCCGCGGCCGCGGTGGCCGCGATCCCGCAGCTCAACTGGACCAGGCTGTCGAATCCGCGACGATCGGCCCAGGGCCCGTCCCAGCCGTAGGCGCAGTTCGCGGCGATCGTCAGCCGCGGGTTGATCCGGCGCAACACCTGGTCCGAGTAGCCGAGCCCGGCCAGCGCTCCGGGTCGCAGACCGTGCACGATCACGTCGGCCTGCGCGAGCAGGGCCTCGAACCGGATCCGGTCCGGTCCGACCTGCAGATCCAGTGCGGCGCAGTGCTTTCCGGCAGTGACGTCGGGCAGCAGAGCCGGCACCTCGGCGAAGCCGGGCGGATCGATCCGGAGCACGTCGGCGCCCCAGGCGGCCAGTGTCCGGGTGGCCACCGGACCGGCGATCACCCGGGTCAGGTCCAGGACCCGGACACCGGTGAGCGGACCGCGACCGGCTCGACCGGGTCGACCTCGGTCGATCCGGTCGCCCGACCCCGGAGGAACGACCGGATCGGCCACCCGGGACAGGCGGACCGCCGGCTCCTGCCGGGCCACCCGGCCGTGCGGATGAACCGCCCACTCCTCGGCGGTGTTCAGCGCGGCCGCACAACCACCCTCGGCCACCACCCGTTGTTCCAGTTCGTCCACGCCGAAGCCGCGGGCCCGGGCCGTCACCTGGTCCCGGTCCACCGCTCGGGTCGGGTCGAGCCCGAGCGCTCGCAGCGCTGCCGCCCGGTGGTAGGAGTAGTTGGTGTGCAACCGGATCCAGCCGTCGACGGTCCGGTAGTTGCCGGCGATCGGATCCCAGATCGGCGGCAGTTCCCAGCCCACCGGGCGCAACAGGGTCTCGCTGCCGAAGGCGGCCGCGGCGCCGAGCCGGTCGATCACCACCGCCGGCATGTCCACGCCCTGCCGGCGGGCGCCGAACTCGGCGACGGCCGTCGTCGCCACGGCGACCGTGGCCGCCGCCAGGCCGGTGACGTCGAACGGGCCGTCCAGCACCCGCTCCGGCCCGGTGATGGTGACCTGCTCGAGCCGGTCCAGGTCGCCGTCCAACGCCGACCAGATCTGGACCACGAGGGCTTCGGTCGACAGCTCGGTCATTCAACCCTCCTGGTAGACACGCACCGCCACCGCATTCACACTGAATCATGGCCCAGACCGTGACTCCGCTGCCGTCGATCGGTGAGGTGATTGCCGGTCAGGACGTCGCCGGCCGAGAGCTGCGGATCAGTGGCCACCCCGACGCCGACCGGCTGGTGCTGAGCATCTGGCAGTCCGGCCGCTGCCTGGCCACCGTGCGGCTGGCTCGCGGTGACGTCCCCGACGTGGCCCGGGCCCTGGTCGCCGGCCTGGTCCCGGTACCGGGCGAGGTCCCCGGGCCGCACACCAGCACCGTGCATCAGCTCCGGCAGCCGGCACCGGCCACCACCCGGCTGCGCGAGCTCACCGGCCGGGCGACCACGGCGATCGTCACCCGGCTGAACCGCAACCGCTGACCCGGCCCGGGATTGCCCGGAACGTCATCGACCGGCCCCACCCTCCCGTGACGCCGCCTGACCCCGCAGCCTCATCGCCACGGCGGATCATCACACCAACTCCTGCCACGACGACCCGGACCGTCCACTCCTCCGTCATGACGGTTCCGCCCACCAGGGCAGAGCCGTCCGAGACTCCTCCTACGTCTCGACGGCTTCCGCCCACCAGGCCAGAGCCGTCCGAGTCCCCGGCGCCACCTCGGTGAATCCCCCGTCGTGCACCGCCACCGGCGCCGTCCGCTCGAGCTGCTGCCAGGCCTGGCGGTCCGGCAGCAACACCCTGACCGCCCAGTCGCTCTTCTGCCAGGCTGCCCGCGAATCGTCATCCATCGCCAGCAGGGCCAGCTGAGCCGCGTGCCCGCACTGGGCCGCCGACTTGCCCGTGGTCATCTCGCTGAGCGGTGTGAGGGCGATGCTCAACCCCCCGGCCACCGGGGCCGACGGCTCACCCCGCTCGGGCTGATCGGTGCCGCCGACCTGCAACTTGGCCAGCTCGGCCGGCAGCTGATCGGTCGGGCCGGGCACAAAGGCCCGAACGCAGGCCTCCCGGCGCAACACCTGGACGCCGGGCAGTTGCTCGACCGCGGTGAAGCGCACTCCCCGGCCCCGCCGGACCACCTTGCGGATCGGTCCGGAGGCCCACCGCCGGACCCAAGGGCGCCACTCGCCGTCCGGTTCGGTGCTGCGTGGATCGGTCAGGAGCACCACGACCGCGGTGGCGGCCGACTCGCAGACGGCCAGGTGCGAGGGGCGGTTCGGGCGGTCGTCGCGCAGCGCCAGCTGCATCGCCCACGGTGCGCCGGTCTCGCTGTCGTCCATCCGTTTTACCCACTTTCGATCTTCGTGAGCGCGCCTCCCCGGCCGGCGGCCGGGCTCATGATTCCATCGGCACCAATCATGGATGGCAGCACACACCGGCTCTTCGCCGCGTCCGTCAGTCTGGCGGTCTCGGCCGGTAGCGGTATCCCGATGTGGCAGGGCGTGGCCTCGGCCCTGATCGCTACCGCCACCTCGGCCGGCTGGACCAGCCCGGACGCCGACCAGACCTGGCTACGCCGGATGCCCGGCGGTCATCGCGGGCTGCTGCACTGGTGGGGGCTGCCGGCCCTGCTGGCGGTGGCCACCTTGTTGTACATCCCGCCGGACACGGCCTGGGCGATCTGGGCCCTGTTGCTGGGCTGGAGCTCGCACCTGGTCGGCGACTTCATCTTCGGCGAACGGCCGCCCGGGATCCCGATGGCTCCCTGGTGGCAGTACGCCGGCCTGGGGCTGAACTCGGGCGGCGTGACCGAGCGGATTCTGCGCTGGGCCTGGCCGGTGGTGCTGGGCTGGCAGGTCTGGAGTTATCACAGCGGCCTGATCTGGCCCGGGGCGGCCTGGCCCGGGGCTTGATTTCTGCCACAGTTCAGGCATGCACAGCTCTCGTCCCGCACGGCTCGCTCTTCTGACCGCATTCACGGCGGCGGTCATCGTGCTGGCCGGCTGCTCCGGCTCCAAGAGTTCGGCCGGTTCGTCCGATCCGACGGCTCTGTTGGCCGCTGCTCGCGCCGACCTGGCCGCTGCACAGACCGTGCACTTCAGTCTGACCAGCAGCGACGTGCCTGGCGGGGGTACCCGGCTGGTGTCCGGCGAGGGGGTGATCGCCCGGCCCAAGTTGTTCCAGGGCAAGTTCGCGATCATGCTCAACGGAAGCCAGGTATCGGTCGACCTCATCTCGGCCGGCGACAAGGTCTACGCCAAGTTGCCGTTCTCCAGCGGATATCAGGTCACGGACCCGTCATCCTTCGGCCTGAGCGATCCCGCCACGTTGATCGACCCGCAGAACGGCATCGCCCGGATGTTCGGTGAGCTGACCGGAGTCACCGACAAGGGCTCCTTGAGGATCGGGGACGACGTCGTCACCCAGGTCGACGGCTCGCTGCCCGGTGCGGTCGTCGGCGACCTGCTGACCAGTGCCGACCCGGCTCAGCCGGTGAAGGCGGAGCTGTACGTCACCCAGGCCGGCCACCAGTTGCGACGGGTGGTGCTGACCGGGCCGTTCTTCGTGAAGGGCCAGGACAGCACGTTCAACCTGCTATTGGACCAGTACGGCCGACCGGTCACGATCACCGCTCCGACAAGTTGATCATCACTACTCTCTTCGAGGCCGCCCCTGGCGCCGACCTCGCATACAGGCTCGGAGGCGGACTCGGCCGGGTCGCACTCCTGGACGGGCGACGACGATGACCTCCCTCGCCGGGCTCGACCAAATGCACCTGCCCCGGGGCCGGCGGACCACGCTGGCACTGGCCTCGGCGGCTGTTCTGCTGGCAGCGGCCGACACCTATGTGGTGGTGCTGGCCCTGCCGGACATGATGACCGGCGTCGGCCTGGGCGTGGACCAGCTGCAGCGGGCAACACCGATCGTGAGCGCTTTCCTGCTCGGCTACGTGGCCACCTTGCCCCTGCTCGGCCGGCTGGCCGACCTGTGCGGTTGCCGGCCGGTGCTGATCGGCTGCCTGGTGCTGTTCGGGCTCGGCTGCCTGGTGACGGCGACCGCCGACAGCCTCGGCCCGCTGGTCACCGGCCGGGCCCTGCAAGGTGTGGGCGGTGGCGGGCTGGTGCCGGCAACTCTGGCCCTGGTCGCCCAGTCCTGGCCGGAGTCGCGACGGGGGCTACCGCTGGGCCTGGTCGGCGCCGTGCAGGAGACCGGAGCCGTCCTGGGACCGCTGCTCGGCGCCGGCCTGCTGGCCCTGTCCGGCTGGCGAGCGATTTTCTGGGCCAACCTGGCCGGCGCCGCCGTCCTCGGTGTGGCCCTGCGCCTCACGCCTTCGCCCGAGGGCAGCAGGGCCGGGTCAGCCAGGTCGGCCCGCACCGGGCCCGAGCACGCGCGGGCGGATCCCATGTCGGTCAGCATTGGCCCGATGCACCCGCTCAGGTCGGCTCTGGGCACGGCGCTCTGCGCAGCCGGTCTGGGCGCTCTCGCCCTGTTCCTGATCGCCCCAGAACAGCTGGTCAACGGGGTCAGCTCCGGTCGCGCGTGGCTGCCATTGGCCGGTGACCAGCGGTGGAGCGCCCCACTGGCTGTCATCTGCGTGCTGCTGCTGGCCGCCGGATCGGCATTGCGATCGATCGGAGCCGGCCTTGGTGCGCTGTTCGGCCGGCTCGACGTCATCGGGTCGACCCTGCTGGCGGGGGCCCTGGCCGCGCTGGTGCTGAGCTTCGCCACCGCCGACCCGCAGACCGCTGTGACCTCCGGCCACGCTCCCTTGCTGCTGCTCGGATCGGGCCTTCTGTTGGCCGGTTTCGTGGTCCGGCAACGAACCGCGACCGCTCCGCTGATCCCGGCCGGCACCCTGAGCCACCCGGCAGCCTGGTCCGCCCTGATGGTGAACCTGCTGGTCGGTGCGGCGCTGGTCGCGGCTCTGGTCGACATCCCGGTGTTCGCCCGCTCGACCGCGGTCCACGATCAGTTCGGTGCTGCTCTGGTGCTTCTGCGGCTTCTGATCGCTGTCCCGATCGGAGCGGTACTGGGAGGCATGCTGGTCCGCCGTTGGCCGGTCGGCCGGGTCGCAGCCACTGGCATGCTGCTGACCGCAATCGCCCTGGCCGGGATGACACGGTGGGACGACGCCACCTTGCACGGCGCCGGCGGAAGTCTCGAACTAGTGGCCGCCGGGCTCGGATTCGGCCTGGTCATCGCTCCGGTGAACACAGCCCTGCTGGCCTCGACCGCACCCGAGGTCCACGGTGTCGCCTCGGCCATGGTGGTGGTGGCCCGGATGGTCGGCATGCTGGCCGGCCTGTCGGTGCTGACGGCCGTCGGACTGCGCGTGTTCTACCGCGAGCAGCAGCGCATCGGCACCGTGCTGCAGCTGTGCCCCAGCACCCCGGCCCACTGTCCGGCCTATACAGACGCCACCCATGCGGCTCTGCTGTCCGAACTGCACACGATCTTCGGCGGAGCTGCGATCTGCTGCATCCTGGCCAGCGTCGTCAGCTTGTTCCTGCTCTCTCCGCGCGCGGACAAGGGACACCTCCCTGACCCTGCTTCTCCCGGCCCCATCGTCCCGACCTGAGTTCGCTCCGCCACCGCAGTGCCGCCCGCGGCTCGACTGGCACCGGTCCGAGTGTGCGTCCCGTCCAGCTCACGTGTGCGCCTGAGCGGCGCGTATCCCGCGCCGACTGCTCTGCTGGCTTGGCGGCTGCCTTCCAGTTAGTGCAGTTGGAGCACGGCGCCGCCGTGCCTGCACCCACTGCACCGACTGGGCCCGCCACCACAGAAAGCCGCAGGTCAGACCCAGTTGGTGCAGTCGGCGCACGGCACTGCCATGCCTGCACCCACTGCACCGACTGGGCCCGCCACCACAGAAAGCCGCAGGTCAGACCCAGTTGGTGCAGTTGGTGCAGTTGGTGCAGTCGGCGCAGTCGGCGCACGGCACTGCACCAACGGGATGCGCCGAACCACAGAAGTCGCAGGACTGATCACAGCGAAACTGGCGATCGGCTTCGGACCAGGCATAGCCTTTGCTCATGCGAGTCTTCGTCGCTGGAGCCAGCGGAGTCATCGGGGTACGCCTTCTGCCGTTGCTGGTCAGTGCAGGCCACGACGTTCTCGGCATCACTCGGACGCCGACCACGGTGGTCGAACTGCGTGCCCTCGGAGCGGACGCCGTAGTGTGCGACGTGTTCGATGCCGCGCAGCTCGAGCAGGTCGTGACCGAGTTCCGGCCCGACGTCATCGTGCATCAACTCACCGACCTGCCCGATGATCCTGCTCAGATCGGCGAACATGCCGCTGGCCACGCCCGGATCCGGCGGGAAGGCACGCGCAACCTGCTCGCCGCCGCTCGGGCCGCCGGGGTCAAACAGGTTCTGGCCCAGAGCATCGCGTGGCCCACGACAGGTGAAGGGGCCGCGGCGGTCGAGGATCTGGAGTCGGCCGTGCTCGAGCACGGCGGCGTGGTGCTGCGGTACGGCCAGTTCTACGGGCCCGGGACGTACTACCCGGTCGACCTGCCGACCGCTCCCCGGATCAGTGTCGATGAGGCCGCTCGCCAGACTCTGGGAGCTCTCGATGCCACCGGCGGCGTACTCACCCTTACCGAGGACTGAAACCCGCGCCGGGCTCACCTTGTACCTGAGTGGCGAGCCGCGGCCTGCGACGTCATCCGGCCGGGCATCCCTGGACGGCCGAGGTTGTGGTTCGTTCAACCGTGGACGTCGTCGTTCAGTACTCACGACGGCATCCGGGGTACCAACCCGATGCCCGCCCGACCGCCCACAGCCGCGGGTCGAATAGGCATCAGTCGAAAAGTTCCTACTCGTGGGCAGCCTGCTCGGGCACATCCGGCGGGACGTCTCCCGGCTCAGTCTGATCGATCCCATCACTGCCCCCGGAGGTCCGGTCCGGTCCGGAGAAATGGGTCAGTCGCACTGCTTGGAGGCGGCACCCACCTGCAGAGGCGAGGGAGGCTTCACCGACCGTGATTTGTCACCGCCGCGGCGGATGTCGCAAGCCGGGACCCAGTCGGTACGTAACCCCTGGCCGCGCTCCATCTCCCACTGGATCTCGACCGCCTGCGTCGTCCAGGCCACGGCGATCGCCGGCACCTCCTGGACGACGCCGTGATGCCAGCGAATCGTGGCGATCACCGGAAGCGGTTGCCCAGGACGGATTATGCGCCCCTCAGCAGCGGCGCGGTCGATACGGGGCTGGTCGGGCATTGACGACTCCACGGATCCTTGACGGTCTCGACCCGACGTCCTCCAAGGTACCTCGTATCGAACGCCTGTTCGAGATGCCGTACCGATTAACATTCGGATTCACCCGATCGGATCAGCTCCTGGTTCACAGTCGACGTTCAGGTCCGGCAGATGATGGTGTCAGACGGCGACGACAGAGTCACACCATGACCACGACCCTCCCGGACCCGAACTCGACGCCGACCCGCCCCGTCCCCTCCGACCCGTTGCTCGTCCCGGCCCTCGACGTGGTGATCCCGGTCTACAACGAGGAGGCCGGGATCGAATCGTGCGTGATCCGCCTGCACGGTTACTTGCAGGCCCGCTTCCCGTACCGGTTCCGGATCACCGTGGCCGACAACGCCAGCACCGACGCCACCCTGGCCATCGCCCGGCGGCTGGCCGCGGACTACCCCGAGGTGGTCGCCGTCCACCTGGAGCAGAAGGGCCGCGGGCGGGCCCTGCGGCAGGTCTGGTCCGAGTCGGACGCCACCGTCCTGGCCTACATGGACGTCGACCTGTCGACCGACCTGGCCGCTCTGCTGCCACTGGTGGCACCGTTGCTGTCCGGGCACTCGGAGCTAGCGATCGGCACCAGGCTGGCCCGGGGCTCGCGGGTTGTTCGCGGCCCCAAGCGGGAACTCATCTCCCGCTGCTACAACCTCATCCTGCGCGGCACCCTGGCGGCCGGATTCTCTGACGCCCAGTGTGGCTTCAAGGCCATTCGGGGGGACGTCGCAGCCCGGCTGCTACCCCTGGTGGAGGACACCGGCTGGTTCTTCGACACCGAACTGCTGGTTCTGGCCGAGCGGGCCGGGCTGCGAATCCACGAGGTTCCAGTCGACTGGGTCGACGACCCGGACAGCCGGGTCGACATCGTCTCAACGGCGATGGCCGACCTGCGGGGCGTCGTTCGGGTGGGCCGGGCCCTGACCGCTGGGCGGCTGCCGCTGGCCGATCTGCGTTCGCAGCTGCGCCCGGGCTCGGCCGGCGCAGGAGCCGGCGGCACCGTCGAGGGTGGGCTGTCGGCCACCGGCCGAACGGTCGACCCGGACGGCGTGCCCGCCGGCTTGACCGGTCAGCTGATCAGGTTCGCCCTGGTTGGCGCGGTCAGCACCACGGCCTACGTGATTCTGTACGCGCTGCTGCGGGCTGGGACGGGCGCTCAGACCGCCAACCTGCTGGCCCTGCTGCTGACCACGATCGGCAATACCGCCGCCAACCGGAGCCTGACCTTCGGCGTCCACGGCCCCGACCAGTGGTGGCGCCACCAGCTTCAGGGCCTGGCCGTGTTCTCCTTCGCCCTTGCCCTGACCGACGGCTCCCTGGCCGCGCTGGCAGCGGTGTCCACAACCACTCACCATGGCGTCGAGCTGATCGTGTTGATGGCGGCCAGCCTGCTGGCCGCCGCCCTGCGTTTCTCCCTGCTGCGTACCTGGGTCTTCCGGGTCGCCCGGCCGGCCTGAACCGGAACCGGGCGAGCCGGAAGTGGGTTTCAGCCGGAACTCAGGCCTGGGGCTCGGCCGGAGCGCTCGGCGCGTTCTTCAGGTAAGCGGTGAGCTCCTCCAGCGAGACGAGGCCGTCGCCGTTGGTGTCCAGCACCGAGACGGCGTGGGCGGCGAACTCGTCGCTCACCTCGGCCCCCAGAGCCTCCATCAGGTTCTGCAGTTCGGCTGCCGTGATCAGGCCGTCGCCGTCGACGTCGATCAGAGCGAAGGTCGTCGCGTACTCGCTGGTGTCGCTCATTCTTCAGCCACCCGTCGGATAGATGTCTTGATCTGTAACTGATCCGGGCGAAACGTACCAACGCTCCCCGGAGGTCGCCAGATCAGGTTCCACCCGATCATTCCCGTCACGATCCGACCTAACCGCAACGATAAGATCTCGCTTAGTGATTTACCTCATGAATCCGATATTTGGCCGTTCAGCGCTGGAACTCACTAAGTGCTAGCGTACTGTTTATGCCTGAAGAACGGTCCACCGAGCTGCTGAACATCGCTGCCGACGCCCGCCGCGGAGCCACTCGGTTGGCCCGCCGGTTGCGGGCCGAGCGGCCGGTGCACGCACTCAGCGCCAACAAGATCGGCGTGCTCAGCCACCTGCACCGGCACGGGCCGAGCACTCCGGGGGACGTCGCCGAGGCCGAGCGGCAGCGCCCGCAGTCACTGACCCGGGTGTTCGCCGAACTGGAGCTGGCCGAACTGATCTCACGCAGCCCGAGCCCGGCCGACCGGCGCGAGTCGCTGCTGGCCCTAACCGGCGCCGGTTTCGACGCCCTCTCGCAGGACATGGCCGAGCGCGACATCTGGCTGGCCGAGGTGATCGCCGGACTCAGCGACACCGAGGCTCGGGTGTTGCAGATCGCCGGCATCCTGATGGACCGGCTGGCGGACGCCTGATGGGTCCGGCGCAGCCCCGGCCCGGCACCGCGACCGTCACCGGAACGACCACCGACACGACCACCACCACCGCCACCGCCGTCACCGGGCCGGACTGGGTCCGCAGCGCCGTCTGGTGGCAGGTGTTCCCGCTCGGCTTCGTCGGCGCCGAGCCGCAGCTCGACACCGCCCCGGTCCGGCACCGGCTCGGGGCGCTGATCGCCTGGCTCGACTACGCCGTCGAGCTGGGCGCCTCCGGCCTGGCCCTGGGCCCGGTCTTCGCCTCCGGCACCCACGGCTACGACACCACCGACCACTTCCGGATCGACCCCCGGCTCGGGGACGACGGTGACTTCGACACGCTGATCCGGGCGGCCCACCAGCGGGGCCTGAAGGTGCTGCTGGACGGCGTGTTCAATCACGTCGGCCGCGGCTTCCCGGCGTTCGCCCAGGTATTGGACCAGGGGCCGGCCGCGGCCACGGCGAACTGGTTCCGGCTGACCTGGGAATCACCGGACACCTGGCGCCCCGGGACCGAACCCGAGTACGACTGCTTCGAAGGACACCGCCGGCTCGTCGCCCTGAACCACGCCGAGCCACAGGTGGCTGACCACGTCGCGGCGGTGATGACGCACTGGCTCGACCGCGGCGCGGACGGCTGGCGCCTGGACGCCGCATACGCCGTCCCCACCCGGTTCTGGGCCGAGGTACTCCCCCGGGTCCGCGCCGCCCATCCCGACGCCTACCTGGTCGGCGAGGTCCTGCACGGTGACTACGCCAGCTACGTCAGCGATTCCGGCCTCGACTCGGTGACCCAGTACGAGCTCTGGAAGTCGATCTGGAGCTCGCTCAACGACGGCAACTTCTTCGAGCTGGCCTGGACCCTGGACCGGCACAACAGCTGGCTGGAGCAGTTCGTCCCGCTCACGTTCGTCGGCAATCACGACGTCACCCGACTGGCCAGCCGGCTCACCGACGAGCGCCATCTGGCCCACGCCCTGGTGGTGCTGCTCACGGTCGGCGGCACGCCGTCGATCTACGCCGGCGACGAGCAAGGCTTTCGCGGGATCAAGGAGGAGCGGGCCGGCGGCGACGACGCGATCCGGCCCGCCTTTCCGGCGTCCCCGAACGACCTGGCCCCCTACGGCCGGGGCGTCCTGCGGCTGCACCGGGACCTGATCGCTCTGCGCCGGCGCCATGCCTGGCTGCACACCGCCCGGGTCCGGCCACTCACCCTGGCCAACCGCCAGTTCAGCTACGAGATCCGCAACGGGGACGACGCCCTGGTGGTCGCCCTCAACCTGGCCAACGAGCCCGCCGAACCGGCCGTCGGCCGGGCCCAGCTGGTCCTGGCCGGTGACGCAGAGCTGCTGGACCCGTCGGGCGAGGCGGCCCGGGTCCGGCTCGGTCCGCACGGCTGGGCCGTCCTGGGCGGCTGAGGCGGGCCACCCGTCCAATCTTGGTCAGGTCCGGCCCAGCCGGCGGGTGCGGCACGGCTCAGCTCGGCTCACGGATGCATCCGGGCGCCCTTGAACACCCTGTCGACGGCGTTGCGAGGGCCGTGCAGGGCCATCCCGACCAGATCGAGCTGTCCGCGCGGGACGGTCCGGACAGCGGCGCGGTTGTCTCGGTCGTTCCCGGTCCGGAACATGTCCGAGGTAAAGATCGACATCGGCAGGCCCCGTCCCAGGGCCCGGCCGTGAGCCGCGCTCAGCACCTCCTTGGCGCCGAGCAGGACCACCACCGGCTGGCGGAGCAGGGCCAGGTAGAGGGTGCCGTCGCCGTCCTCGTAGGGCCCGCCGATCAGGCCCGGCTCGGCCGCCGTGATCCCGGAGGTCAGGAAGGCACAGACGTTGAGCCGCTGCCAGGACTCCAGGTCGTCGCGCAGCAGCACGCAGATCTTGGTGTCGAACCGGGTCGGCCCGCTGCCGGCCTGATCTCTCTGATCAGTACCGTTCTCCTGAGTCTCGTTCATCTGGGTCTGGTTCACATGGGTCACGCCGAGCACTCTCCCGCCGCACCGGACCGGCCGTCTTGTACGTTCCTGGCATGGGCAGCGATCGGGTGGTGGCCTGGCAACCGGCGATCAGCGGCGTCCGCGAGGTGCTGTACGCCCGCTTCACCGAACACGCCTACCCGATGCACACCCACGATGTCTGGACCCTGCTGATCATTGACCAGGGAGCAGTTCGTTACGACCTCGACCGGCACCAGCACGGCGCGGTGTCGTCGCTGGTCACGCTGCTGCCGCCGGACGTGCCGCACGACGGTCGCTCGGCCCGGCCCGGGGGCTTCCGCAAGCGGGTCATCTACCTCGACCGCGACCAGCTCGACCTCGACCTGATCGGCGCGGCGGTGGACCACCCCGGGATCGTTGACCCGGTGCTGCGCCGCCGGGTCCACCAACTGCACCAGGTGCTGGCCCGGCCAACCGAACCGCTGGAGGCCCAGAGCCGGCTGGCCCTGATCACCGAACGGCTGCTCCAGCAGTTGCGTCAACGGCCGAGTCAACCACCGGGTCACCAGCCACGGCCGGGGCTGGGCTCCGGCGGGCAGACGGACGACGCCGGCGAACCACCAGCGCCGGACCTGGCCGCCCGGCTGCGCGACCTGCTGGACGCACGGATCCGGCCCGGTATTGCCCTGGACGACGCCGCCCGGCAGCTGGGCAGTCACCCGACCCACCTGATCCGCGCGTTCAGCAAGGCCTACGGCCTTCCGCCCCACCTGTACCTGACCGGCCGGCGGGTGGACCTGGCCCGCCGGCACCTGCTCGAGGGGCGGCCGCCGGCCGAGGCGGCCGAGCTGGCCGGTTTCTACGACCAGTCGCACCTGAACCGGCACTTCACCCGGATTCTCGGCGTGAGCCCGGCCCGGTTCGCACGTAGCCGCCCGATCGATCCCCGCGCCGCGGTCGACCCGGAAACCGCATTGTCTTACTAGTCTGATACTTTGCCCTCGTGGGCCTGCTCGTCGCCGTCGAACTCGACTCCGCCACGCCAGTTTTCGAACAGATCCGCGAGCAGCTGGCCGGCTACATCCTGACCGGCGCGCTCGCCCTGGGCACCCATCTGCCGACCGTCCGAGCCCTGGCCGCCGAGCTCGGGGTGGCCATCAACACCGTCGGCAAGGCCTACCAGGTGCTAGAGCTGGACGGCCTGGTGCACAGCCGGCGGCGCACCGGGACCGTCGTGGTCTATCAGGGGGCCAGCGCCGACCTCAGCGCCGTCCGGGACCTCGCCCGCGATCTGGTCGAGCTCTCGGCACGGGCCGGGCTGGGCGAGGAGACGGTGATCGCGCTGGTCCGCGAGGCGCTGGCCCAGCACACCGCACAGCCCACCGGCTGACCCGACCGACTGACACCGACCGACGACCGACGATGCCGCGCCCTCACGGTCGCGGGATCACCGGGCCGCCGGGGGCGAACGCTCAGGCCTCGTCGCCAAGGATGGCCGGCGCGGTCGCGGTGATCCAGTCGAGCAGCGGATGCAGCAGGGCCACCAGCTCGTCGCCCCGGGGGGTGAGGCTGTACTCGACGTGCGGGGGGATCACCGGCCGGGCCACCCGCTGGACCAGCCCGTCGCGCTCGAACGTCTTCAGGGTCTGGGCCAGCATCTTCTCGCTGATCCCGTCGACCGTGCGGCGCAGCTCGCCCCAGCGCAGCGTGTTGCCGGTCAGGCTGACCAGGACCAGAACGCCCCACTTGCTGGTGACGTGGTCGAGAACCACCCGGGTGGGGCAGTTGGCCGAGAACAGACCGTCGGCGAACAGGTCGAGGTAACTGCCCGGCTTCACCGGAGATGCCCCGGCCGCCCCCGGCCGCACCGCAGAGATCGAGCTGCCGGAAGAAGCTTCGACCTGGACACTAACCGTCATGCAAGTACCTTACCTCAAAGTGGGTACTGCGGCTCGGGAAGTCCTTCGTCGAACAGCGCCTTCTCCAGGTGCGAGCTCACCGACCGAGCTCCGACCGTTCACCGAAAGGAAGTTCCGATGTCCCTCGTCGTCACCGGCGCCACCGGCCATCTCGGCCGGCTGGTCATCGAGTCCCTGCTGCAGCGCGGCGTCCCGGCCAGCGAGATCGTGGCCGCCGGCCGCAGTCTCGACAAGATCAAAGACCTAGCCGACCAGGGGGTGCGCACCGCGGAGATCGACTACGCCGACCCGGCGAGCCTGGTCGCCGCGTTCACCGGGGCCGACAAGGTGCTGATGATCTCCGGCAGCGAGGTCGGGCAGCGCATCCCCCAGCACACCAACGTGATCGACGCGGCCAAGGAGGCCGGCGTCGGTCTGGTCGTCTACACCAGCGCCCCGCGGGCCACCACGGCGACGATGCGGCTGGTCGAGGAGCACAAGGCCACCGAGGAGCTGCTGGCCGCCTCCGGCCTGCCGTTCACCGTGTTGCGCAACGGCTGGTACTTCGAGAACTACCTGGCCCAGATCCCCACCTATCTCAAGCTGGGCGCCATCTACGGCAGCGCCGGCGAGGGCCGGATCAGCGCCGCCGCCCGGGCCGATTTCGCCGAGGCGACCGCCGCCGTCCTGACGTCGGACGGGCACGCCGGTGCGGTCTACGAACTGGGTGGCGACGAGTCGTTCACCCTGGCCGAGCTGGCCGCGGCGGTCACGGCCGAGACCGGCACCACGGTCGAGTACCGCAACCTGCCTCAGGCCGAGTACGAGCAGGCGCTGCTCGGGGCCGGCCTGCCCGCCCCGATGGCCTCGATCCTGGCCGATGTCGACCGGGCCGCCACCCTCGGCGAGCTCCAGATCGACACCGGAGACCTCTCCCGTCTCAGCGGCCGGCCCACCACCCCGCTGGCCACCGCGCTCGCCGAAGCCGCCCGGACCGCCTGACCCGCTCTCCCGCTCGGTCCGGCTTCACACGGCGGGCCCGGCTTCACGCGGCAGGTCCGGCTCCACACGGCAGGTCCGGCTCCGCCTCGGCTCTCGACCTGGCTTCGGCTCCCGACCCGGCTTCGGCTCTGGACCCGGCTTCAGCTCCCGACTGGCTTCGGCTCCGCTTCCGGCCCGTACTCGATCGACCCTCCCGGCGTCCGATCGGTACGGGCCGGGAGCGTCGCCCGGCTCAGAGATGACCGCAGCCGCCAGGCGGAACGGTCGACCACCAGGCGGAGGCAGCCTGAAACGAGGCCGAAACATGCGAGAGAACACGTTATAGTGGGGCAATCCGGGGCAGGTTGGTGACGATCGGGTAACGCCAGGATTCGACCCTTGACGGCCTTTTATAAAGACGCTTCACTAACAAAATGCCAGTCACCCCCGGCCGCTCCCTTCGGCCGACCACCAAGGTCATGCCCGGCCAGGCGCGCGGGCACAACCGGTCTCTGGTGCTGCAGTCGCTCTACAGCGACGGCCCGCAGAGCCGGGCCGACCTGGCTCGGGTCACGTCGCTGACGCCGGTCACGATCGGTGCCCTGATCAGCGAGCTGCTGACCGAGGGGCTGGCCGTCGAGCTGGGCACCCGCACCGCGTCGCGGGTCGGAAAGCCCGCCACCCTGGTCGGTTTCGATCACAACGCGGGCCACATCGTCAGCCTCGACCTGTCCGCGCACCAGCTGGTCCGCGGAGCCGTGCTCGACCTGAACGGCACCCTGCTCTCCACCACCGAGATCTCCCGCGACGGTCGCACGGGCCTGGCCGCGGTCGAGATGGTCACCGATCTGGCCACCCGCCTCGTCGCCGAGGCCCAGCGTCCGGTGCTCGGGATCGGCGTCGGCAGCCCGGGCGTGGTCGACTCCTCCGGCTGCGTGCTCGACGCACCCAACCTCGGCTGGTCCGGCGTCCCGCTGGCCAAGATCCTCACCGCTGCGCTGGAGCACCCGGTCCACGTGGCCAACGACGCCAACGTCGCCGCCCTGGCCGAGCACAGTTTCGGTGGGGCCGGCGCGGCCGGCGTCCTGGTGGTCACGGTCGGCATGGGTGTCGGCGCCGGCATCCTGCTGGACGGCGCCCTGGTCCGCGGCGAGCGGTTCGCCGCCGGTGAGATCGGGCACGTCACCGTCGAGGAGCGCGGCGCCGACTGCGCCTGCGGCCGCTCCGGTTGCCTGGAGACCGTGCTGGCCACCCCCCAACTGCGCTCCCGGCTAGCCGAACTCGATGCCGCCGAGCAGCAGAAACTGCTGGCGTCGGCCGGCCGCCGGCTCGGGGTAGCGCTGGCTCCGGTGATCAGCACCCTCGATCTCGGCGAGATCGTCCTCAACGGCCCGCCCGACCTGCTCGGCGGGGCGCTGCTCGACTCGCTGGCCCAGACCGTGCGCCGACGGGTGATGCCGGTGGTCGCCGACGCGCTCGACATCCGGCTCTCCACCCTGCACGAGAACAGCGTCCTGCTGGGCGCTTCCGCGCTCGTCCTGTCCGGTGAGCTCGGCGTCTCGTAGTCGCCGCTCGCCCCCCCCGAACCCACCCCGCACCACCCCAGCACCATCCGCACCACCAAGGTCCCACCCGCACCACCAAGGTCCCACCGCACAGCACCGAAGCACCATCGGCCGGCGCCCGTGCCGGCCTCTCCCCCCGCCCTGGTTCGTCGCTTTGGAGGAAACCCTGATGAAGATTCGTGCGCTGACAGCGGTGGGACTCACCATGAGTCTCGGTCTGGCCCTGACCGCCTGCGGCAGCAGCAGCTCCGGCTCCGACAGCGGCGCCTCGGCTGCACCCAAGACCGGCACCATCCGGTTCTGGACCAACGGCCCGGACACCCCGCAGGCCATGATCGACTACGCCACGGCCGAGTTCGCCAAGGAGAACCCCGGTTCCAAGGTGATTTTCGAGCGCCAGCAGTGGACCGGAATCGTCGAGAAGCTGACCACCTCGCTCTCCAGCAGTGACAGCCCGGACGTCGTCGAGCTGGGCAACACCCAGGCCCAGGCGTTCGAGGCGGCCGGCGCGCTCAAGGACATCAGCGCCGACAAGGCCACCCTCGGCGGCGACGACCTGGTGCAGAGCCTGGTCGAGTCGGGCAGCTACGACGGCAAGTTCTACGGCGTGCCCTACTACGGCGGCGCCCGCGTCGTCGTCTACCGCAAGGACCTGTTCAAGAAGGCCGGCATCAGCGCCCCGCCGACCTCGACCGACGAGTTCGTCCAGGACGGCATCAAGCTCAAGCAGGCCTCCAGCACCAAGGACTTCTCCGGGATCTACTTCCCGGGCAAGTACTGGTACGCCGCCCTGCCGTTCATCTGGGACAACGGTGGCGACATCGCCAAGCAGGACGGCAGCAAGTGGACCGGCGACCTGGCCAGCGCCGGCTCGGTGGCCGGCCTGAACGTGGTCAAGACGATCATGGACAAGGCCTCCGCGGCGCCGAAGGACACCGACGAGTCGAAGGACTACATCGCCTTCTGCCACAACCAGGTCGGCATGCTGATGGGCCCGGGCTGGAAGGTCGGCCAGATCATCAACAAGGACGACGGCTGCCCGAAGATGGCCGACAACATCGGCGCCTTCGCCCTGCCCGGCAAGACCGCCGGCAGCCTGGCCCCGGCCTTCCTCGGTGGCTCCAACATGGCGATCTCGGCCAAGACCAAGAACCCGGAACTGGCCCTCAGCCTGCTGAAGATCCTGACCAGCGACGGCTACCAGAAGCAGTTCGCCGCTCTCGGCCTGCTGCCGGCCAAGAAGTCGCTGCTGACCGACGTCTCCGGTGACGCCTCCGCCCTGGCCCAGGCCAAGGCGGCGACGAACACCCGGTTCACCCCGGCCAGCGCCAACTGGGCCGGGGTCGAGGCCTCCTCGACCCTGCCCGACATGCTCGTCGGCATCGCCAAGGGCAACGACGTCACGGCCGAGGCCACCAAGGCCGACACCGCGATCGAAGCCGCGCTCAACCAGTAGTCCGGCCTCGACCCCTCCCTGATCAGCCCCCGATCGAGCGTGGATCGACGTCGATGACGACGCCGCGACGACCGACACTGAGGTAATGAGCGAAGCAATGACCGTAACGATGATCGAATCGATGATCAGCTGATGACGGCACCTCCGCTGTCGCCACCACGGGCGCCGCAAGCGCCCGTGGTGGCGAGCCGCCGGCGGCGGCTCCGAGGCTTCACGGTTCTGCCCTACGTCCTGCTGGCACCGGCGATCGCCGCCCTGGCCCTGGTGCTCGGCTACCCCCTGATCAAGCTGATCGTGCTGTCGGTGCAGAAGTTCGGCCTGCGCCAGCAGTTCGGTGCTCCGGCCGACTTCGTCGGCTGGGCCAACTACCACCGCATCCTGACCGACCCCGACTTTCGCACGGTGCTGGTCCGGACCGTGTTCTACACCGCCGTCACCGTGTCCCTGACCATGGTGATCGGCACCCTGCTGGCCCTGCTGCTGCAGCGGGTCCACCGGTTCGTCCGGCTCGGCCTGCTGACCATGCTGCTGCTGGTCTGGGCGATGCCCCCGGTGTCCTCGGCGGTGATCTGGCAGTGGATGTTCGATAGCCAGTACGGCGTGATCAACTGGGCCCTGACCGCCCTCGGCGGCAACTTCCACGGCCACTCCTGGCTGACCAACCCGCACTCGTTCTTCGCGGTGGCCGCGATCGTGGTGATCTGGATGGGCATCCCATTCATCACCTTCACCGTCTTCGCCGGCCTGACCCAGGTGCCAAACGAGGTGCTGGAGGCGGCCCAGCTGGACGGCGCCAACGGGTACCAGCGGCTGCGGCACGTGATCGTGCCCTACCTCAAGCCGGTGCTGCTGATCCTGACCACGCTCTCGGTGCTGTGGAACTTCCAGGTGGTCAACCAGATCTACGTGCTCCAGCAGGCCGGCGGCATCTCCTCCGAGACCAACACGCTCGGGGTCTACGCCTACCGGGTCGCGATCGGGCAGAACCGGTTCGACGTCGGGGCGGCGATCGCCGTCGTGATGGTGGTTCTCACCCTGCTGCTGACCGCCGTCTACCTGCGCCAGATGGCCAAACAGGAGGACCAGTGACGACGACCGACACCGCCGGCACCGGCACGATCGCTCCGCGGGTCGTGAAGCAGAGCCGGGCCTCGTGGCGGCCCGGCAACACCCGGGCCGGCACCATCGCCGCGAACGCCACCGGGATCCTGGTCATGATCGTGATGGCCTTCCCGGTGTACTGGATGCTGACCACGTCGTTCCAGCGCGGGGTCGACATCTCCGGTCCGACGCCGCGGTTCCTGCCGTTCGGCACCCTGGACAACTACCGCAAGGTGTTCGACCGGCAGTACTTCTTCCAGGCCCTGCAGAACAGCCTGGAGGTGACTCTGCTGGCGGTGGGCACGGCGCTGCTCCTGGGGCTGCTGGCCGCGGTCGCGCTGGCCCGGTTCCGGTTCCGCGGTCGGGGCACGTTCATCGTCACCGTGCTGGTCGTGCAGATGGTGCCGCCGGTGGCCCTGATCATCTCCCTGTTCAAGGTGCTCGACGGCTGGAACCTGATCAACAGCGTGTTCGGGCTGGCGATGGTCTACCTGGTGCTCGTGCTGCCGTTCACGATCTGGACGCTGCGCGGGTTCGTCGCCGGCGTGCCGGTCGAGCTCGAGGAGGCGGCCATGGTCGACGGCTGCAGCCGGTTCGGGGCGTTCCGCCGGATCACCTTCCCGCTGATGGCCCCGGGTCTGGTCGCCACCGGCACGTTCGGCTTCATCACGGCCTGGAACGACTTCCTGTTCGCCCTGGTGGTGATGAACCGGCCGGACAAGCAGACCCTGCCGGTCTGGGTCCAGGCCTTCAACGAGGGCGCCAAGGGCACCGACTGGGGCGGCGTGATGGCCGGTTCGACCCTGATGTCGGTGCCGGTGATCATTTTCTTCCTGCTGGTGCAGTCCCGGATGAGTGAAGGTCTGATGGCGGGAGCGGTCAAGGGATGACGACGACGGACGACGCGACGGCCCACGACGCGACGGCGGACGACATGACGGCCGAGGCCGAGCTGCGCCGCCGGGCCCACCGGGTGCTGATGCCGGGCTTCCTGGGCGAGCAGGTGCCGAGCTGGCTGCGCGAGCGGCTGGCCGGCGGCATCGGTTCGGTCTGCCTCTTCGGCTCCAACCTGACCGGGGTCGACGACCAGGCCCGCGAACTGATCGACCAGCTGCACGCCGCGTCCCCGGACGGCGTCCTGGTCACCCTGGACGAGGAGGGCGGCGACGTCACCCGGCTGGACGCCGTCCGGGGCAGCGAGGTGGCCGGTCACGCCGCTCTCGGCGCGGTCGACGACGTCGCCCTGACCACCGAGGTCGCGCTCCGGCTGGGCCGGCGGCTGCGGGACGTCGGGGTCGACCTCGACCTGGGACCGGTGGCCGACGTCAACTGCGAGCCGGACAACCCGGTGATCGGGGTGCGCAGCTTCGGCGCCGACCCGCAGCTGGCCGCCCGGCACGTCTCCGCCTTCGTCGACGGCCTGCAGAAGTCCGGCGTGGCCGCCTGCGTCAAGCACTTCCCCGGGCACGGCGCCACGGTCGAGGACTCGCACCTGGCCGCCCCCCGGCTCGACCTCGACCTGGACACCCTGCGCGCCCGGGAGCTGGTGCCGTTCGCGGCCGCCGTCCGGGCCGGCACGGCCGCGGTGATGACGTCGCACGTCGTCCTGAGCGCCCTCGACCCGGCCCGGCCGGCCACCACCAGCCCGCCGGTGATCGATCTGCTGCGCACCGAGCTCGGCTTCGACGGCGTGCTGGTCGCGGACGCCCTCGACATGGCGGGGGTGGTGCTGCTCTACGGCAGCGCCGGCCCGGCCGCGGTGGCCGCCCTGGCCGCCGGGGTGGACCTGCTCTGCCTCGGCCCGGACCGCTACGAGGGCCTGATGGAACAGGTCACCGGGGACGTCGTCGACGCGGTGGTCGAGGCGGTCCGCAGCGGCGCCCTGCCGGCCGCCCGGCTGGCCGAGGCCGCGGCCCGGGTCGACCGGCTGGTGGCCTGGACCCGGTCGGCGACCCCGTCGGCGCCCGGCTCCGGCAGCAGCACCGCCAACAACCCGAGCGCCAGCACCGACACCGGCACCGACTCGAACAGCACCGGTCCCGACCCGGACGCCGAGGCCGCCCGCCGGGCGCTGCGGGTGCGGACCACCGGCAGCGCCCCGGCCGCGCCGGCCGGTGCGGTGGTGGTCGAGTTCGACGTCACGCCCGGCATCGCGGCCGGTGTCGTGCCCTGGAGCGTGGCCGCCCCGCTGAGCCGGCTGCTGCCCGGGATCGAGCGCCGGTCCACCTCCGAGAGCGCCGCCGCCACCGGTGTCGGCGCCCATCTGGAGGCGGCCGGCCCGGACCGCCCACTGATCGCCGTCGTCCGGGACGCCCACCGGCACCCGTGGGTCGCCGCGCAGCTGGCCGAGCTGGCCGCGGCGCGGCCCGATCTGATCACGGTGGAGACCGGCTGGCCGGTCGTGGATGATCAGGGTGAGCCCACCGGCCTGCCCGGCGCCGTCCGGATCTGGACCTACGGCGGCTCCGCGGTCAGCCTGCGGGCCGTGGCCACGCTGCTCGCCGGCCTGCCCGCTCTGCCCTCCGACCAGCCCGTACCGCAGGCACTCCGAACAGAGGTAACAGTCAATGAATGACGCCAGCCTGCTAGCCGGCCTGGACATCGGCGGCTCGAAGGTGCTGGCGGTGGCCGTCGACACCAGCGGCGGCGACGGCCGGGTTCGCGTGGTCGAGCAGGTCCGGCTGACCACCTTCCAGGGCCCCGAAGGGGTCGTCGACACGGCCCTGCGGGCCCTCACCGCGCTGGCCGGCCAGCTCTCCGGTCAGCACGGGTCGAACGGTCACCCGGCCAACCCGGCGGCCCTGTTCCGCGGCGTCGGGATCGGCGTGCCGGGTCTGGTGGACGCCGAGCGCGGCGCCATCACACACGCCGTCAACCTGGGCGTCGGCACCGGCGGCCTGGCCCTGGCCGACCGGCTGCGCCGCCGGCTGCAACTGCCGGTGGTGGTCGAGAACGACGTCAACGCGGCCGCTCTGGGCGCCGCCGCCCACCTGCGCCTGGGCCGGATCGACATGGCCTATCTGAGCATCGGCACCGGCCTGGCCGCCGGTGTGGTGCTCGACGGTGAACTGCGCCGGGGCCCGCACAACGCGGCCGGCGAGATCGGCCACGTGCCGGTCGACCTGTCTGGCCCGGTCTGCGGCTGTGGCCAGCGCGGCTGCCTCGAGGCGGTCGCCTCCGGCAGTGCGATCGCGGCCCGCTGGCCGGTGGCCGAGTACGCCGACGGTTCCCGGGCCCAGGGTCCGGCCACGGCGCTGTTCGCGGCGGCCGCGGCCGGCGACCCGAAGGCGATCGTCATCCGCGACGAGGTGGCCGGCTACCTGGCCGACGCGATCCGGATGCTGGCCCTGACCATCGACGTCGACCTGGTCGTGCTGGGCGGCGGGGTGGCCGAGGTCGGCGAGCCGCTGCGGCACGCCGTGGCCAGCGCCCTCGACAAGCAGGCCGAGCACTCGGCCTTCCTGCGCGGCCTCGACCTGGCCGCCCGGCTGTCGGTGGTCCCCCGCGACCAGCCGGTAGCCGCCATCGGCGCGGCCCTGCTGACCCATCCCGGATCGCCCCTGGACGCCGTCCTGGACAGTTCCCCGGAAACGATCGAGGACGTACCCGCGTGAGAGCCCCCACCCTGAGAATCACCGGCGGCACCCTGCTCGACCCGGACGCCGGCCGGGCCGAACCGGCCGACCTGCTGCTGGCCGGCGGCCGGGTGCTGGTGATCAGCGAGCCCGGTGAGCTGCCCGACGACCTGCCGGCCAAGTACGGCTCGGTCGAGGAGTTCGACGCCACCGGCCTGCTGGTCTCCCCCGGCCTGATCGACCTGCAGGTCAACGGGGCTGCGGGGGTCGACGTCACGGCCGAACCGGAACGGCTCTGGGAGGTCGCGGCGGCGCTGCCCCGGCACGGAGTCACGGCGTTCCTGCCGACCCTGGTCACCACCGACCCGCAGACCCGGGCCCGGGCGATGGCCGCCCTCGCGGCCGGCCGGCCGGCCGACGTGGCGGCCTGCGCCGTCCCGCTGGGCCTGCACTTCGAGGGCCCGATGCTGTCACCGAAGCGGTTCGGCGCCCACGACGAGTCCCTGCTCCGGCCGCCGTCGCCCGAACTGGTGGAGGGCTGGAGCCCCGAGAACGGCGTCCTGATGGTCACCCTGGCCCCGGAACTGCCCGGCGCCCTGGAGGTGATCCGGCTGCTGGTGTCGCGGGGGGTGCTGGTCTCGCTCGGGCACACCGCGGCCACCCTGGACCAGATGGAAGCGGCGGTCGAGGCCGGCGCGCGAGCGGTGACCCACCTGTACAACGCGATGCCCGGGCTGCACCACCAGGAGCCCGGCCCGATCGGCGCCGCGCTCGGCGGCGACGTCCTGGTCGCCGGGGTGATCGTCGACGGCCTGCACGTGCACCCCCGGGTGATCGCGGCCACCCGGCGGGCCCTTGGGCGCGACCGGTTCCTGGCCGTCAGCGACACCACGGTCGCCCTCGACCAGCCCGCCGGGCGCAGTCGGCTGGGTGGCAAGGAGGTACTGATCGCGGATGGCGCGGTCCGCCTGGCCGAGGACGGCAAGACCCTGGCCGGCAGCGCCGTCGGCCTGGACGACTGCCTGCGCCGGCTGGTCGAGTACACCGGCCGCGACCTGGCCGACGTGCTGGCCGCGGCCACCACCGTGCCCTCGGGCCTGCTCGGGCGGCCGGAACTGGGCCGGCTGCGCCCGATCGGGCCGGCCGACGTCGTCGTCCTCACCCCGGACCTGCGCCCGGTGGCCACCGTCGTGGCCGGCCGGCTGAGCACCACCTCGACAACGGAACGGACGGCGGTCTGATGGAGGTCATCGTGCTGCCCTCGGCGGCGGACGTCGCCCGGCTGGCCGCGGACGTGATCGAGCGGGTGCTCGCCACCGCCGGCGCCCCGGTGCTGGGGCTGGCCACCGGCTCGACCCCGGAGCCGCTGTACGCCGAGCTGATCCGCCGGCACCAGGACCCGGGCCTGAGCTTCGCCCACGCCCGGGCCTTCACCCTGGACGAGTACGTCGGCCTGCCCGCCGACCACCCGCAGCGCTACGCGGCCGTGATCCGCACCGGCCTGACCGACCATCTGGACCTGAAACCCGATGCGGTGCAGGGCCCGGACGGCGGCGCCCCCGATCTGCTGGGCGAGTGCGAGCGCTACGAGCAGGCGATCGTCGAGGCCGGCGGGGTGGACGTCCAGATCGCCGGGATCGGCTCGAACGGGCACATCGCCTTCAACGAGCCCGGCTCGTCGCTGGCCTCACGGACCCGGCTGAAGACCCTGAACGACCGGACCCGGGCCGACAACGCCCGGTTCTTCGCCGGCGTCGACGAGGTCCCCCGGCACGTGATCACCCAGGGGCTGGGCACCATCCTGCGCAGCCGGCACCTGCTGCTGATCGCCACCGGCACCGGCAAGGCCGCGGCGGCGGCCCGGGCGGTCGAGGGCCCGCTGGCGGCCAACTTCCCGGCGTCCGTGGTTCAGCTGCACCCGCACGCCACCGTGCTGCTCGACCGGGCCGCCGGGGCCGACCTGCAACTGGCCGACTACTACGCCGAGATCTGGGCCAACCGGCCCGCCTGGCAGCCGATCTGAGCGCTCCGCCCCGCTTCGGTCGGGCGAGTCTGGCTCAGAGTCGGTTCAGAGTCGGCTCAGGCCGACAATCAGACCGACATCAACCCGGCCGGCGGCAACGGCGACGGGCCCGCGGAGGCATCCGTGACCGGCCGGGCCCCGGCCACGAACCGGTCCAGGTCGGCCCCGGCGACCACCCGAGCCGGGAACGGGTCGGCGGCCGCCCGCCGGGCCAGCTCGAGCGCCGGAACCGGCTGCCGGCCGGCCACCAGCACCAGGTTGCCGAACCGCCGCCCGCGCAGCACCTGGGGCGAGCCGATCAAGGCGACCTCGGCGAAGACCGAGGCCACGGTGGCCACCTGCCCCCGGGCGAAGCCGAGCGGCGCGCCGTCGGCCAGGTTGGCGGCGTACCGGCCGCCCGGCCGCAGCACCCGGCCGGCCTCGGTGACGAACTCGGCCGAGGTGAGGTGGGCCGGGATCCGGGCCCCGGCGAACACGTCCACCACCACTAGGTCGACGCTGTCGGTGCTCAGCTCGGTCAGCACCGCCCGCGCGTCGCCGGTCCGCACCCGGATCCCGGTGCCGGCTGCCGGCAACCGTTGGCGGACCAGCTCGACCAGGGCCGCGTCGATCTCGACCACGCGCTGGCGGGAGCCGGGCCGGGTCGCGGCCACGTACCGGGCCAGGGTCCAGGCCCCGCCGCCCAGGTGCAGCACGTTCAGCGGCTGCCCGGCCGGCCCGGCCAGGTCGGCCAGGTGCCCGAGCCAGCGGACGTACTCGAACTCCAGGTGGGTCGGGTCGAGCAGGTCCACGTGGGACTGCGGGGTGCCCTCGACCAGCAGCGTCCAGGACTGCGGCCGGTCCGGGTCGGCCAGCAGCTCGGCCGTTCCCTGCCCGACCGCGACCACCCCGGGTCGGGCCCCGGGGCCGAGGGGCTCGGGACGGCGGCGGCTCATGAGCCCATCATCGCGGACCCCTGCGGATTCGTGCATCGCCCGCACCGCATGCCAAGATCCATCACCATCCTCGACGACCTGGCGGTGAACGATGAGCAACCGGCGGAGCGCGGGGATGCTGGTCTACCGGTTCGACCGGGCTCTCGGCCGCCCCGCCGGCCTGCAGGTGCTGATCGCGCACATGGGCGGGCCGTTCTGGGCCCGCAAGGACGCCGCCGCCTGGTCGATCCCCAAGGGCGAGTACGAGCCGCCGGAGGAGCCGCTGGCCGCGGCCCGCCGCGAGTTCGAGGAGGAGATGGGTTCGCCCCCGCCGGCCGGTGACTACCTCGAGCTGGGCGAGGCCCGGCAGGGCAGCGGCAAGATCGTGACCACCTTCGCCGTCGAGGGCGACTACGACGTGACCTCGTTCAGCAGCAACACGTTCGAGATGGAGTGGCCGCGCGGATCGGGCCGGATGCAGGAGTTCCCGGAGATGGACCGGGCCGCCTGGGTCACCCCCGACGTGGCCGAGGTGAAGCTGGTCAAGGGCCAGCTGCCGATCCTGCGGGCCCTGCGGGACGCGCTGACGGCGGCCCCGGGCGACTGAACCCGGGCGACTGAACCCGGGCGACTGAACCCGGGCGACTGAACCCGGGCGACTGAACCCGGGCGACTGAACCCGGGCGACTGAACCCGGGCGACTGAACCCGGGCGACTGAACCCGGGCGACTGATCGCCCGGCCGGGCGATCCCGGGCTCGAGTGGGCTCCAGGTTTACGCTCGGGGCATGACCACCGCACAGCAGCCGATCGGCTCAGGTTTCGGCCCGCGCTCCACCCCGGCCCAGGTCCTGGACGGGATCGACCTCTCCGGCCGGCTGGCCGTCGTCACCGGCGGGTACTCCGGGCTGGGCCTGGAGACGACGAAGGGGCTGGCCCGGGCGGGGGCCACCGTGGTGGTGCCGGCCCGCCGCCGGGCCTACGCCGAGGGCGTCCTGAACCAGCTCGACCTGGGCCCGAAGGCCGGCCCGATCGAGGTCGACGAGCTCGACCTGGCCGATCTGGACAGCGTGCGGGCCTTCGCCGAGCGGTTCCTGGCCACCGGCCGCCCGATCGACCTGGAGATCAACAACGCCGCGATCATGGCCGCGCCGCTGGCCCGGGTCGGCCCGGGCTGGGAGTCGCAGTTCGCCACCAACCACCTCGGCCACTACGCCCTGACCAACCGGCTCTGGCCGGCCCTGACCGCGGGCGGCGGAGCCCGGGTGGTGTCGCTGTCGTCCACTGGTCACAAGCGCTCGCCGATCCGGTTTGACGACCCGCAGTTCGAGACCGGGTACGACAAGTGGGCGGCCTACGGCCAGGCCAAGACGGCCAACAGCCTGTTCGCGGTCCAGCTCGACCGGCTCGGCGCGGCCGCCGGGGTGCGGGCCTTCGCCGTCCACCCGGGCGGGATCATGACGCCGCTGCAGCGCCACCTGACCCGCGAGGAGATGGTCGACTTCGGCTGGATCGACGCCGACGGCAACTTCGACGACCGGTTCAAGACCCCCGCGCAGGGCGCCTCGACCTCGGTCTGGGCCGCGACCTCCCCGCAGCTCGCCGGCCTGGGCGGGGTCTACTGCGAGGACTGCGACATCGCCGTCCCGACCGTGCCCGACTCGCCCACCGCGCGGGTCGCCGGGGTGAACGCCTGGGCGATCAATCCCGACGACGCCGCGCGGCTGTGGCGGCTCTCGGCCCATCTGACCGGCGTCGACGCCTTCGCCTGAACCGCCGGCTCAGGCCGTCAGGCGGCCCGCTGGTAGCTGCGGAAGGCCCTGGTCGCCAGCCAGGCCATGATCAGGGCCAGCCCCAGCAGCAGGCCGAGATCACGAGCGACCACGGCCCAGTCCGGCGAAGCCGCCAGCGCCTGCCGGCTGCCGGTGGCGGCCCAGTCGACCGGGTTGTATCGGGCCCCGTCGGCCACCCAGCCCGGCATCAGGGACGTCGCCATCAGCACCGAGGACAGGAAGGTCAGCGGGGTGGTGAGGAACTGCTGCACCCCGATCAGGGCCTCCTGCGAGCGGACCAGCAGGGCGATGGCGTCCGACAGCGCGGCGAAGGCGAGCGCCAGCAGCACCGCCGCCGCGACGGTGATCAGCAGGCCGGGCCCGGCACTGTCGAACCGGGCCCCGAAGGCCAGCGCGATCCCGATCACGATGACCGACTGGATCACCGTGATCACGCCCTGATAGACCAGCGAGCCGGTTATCAGAGCACCACGCCGGACCGGTGAGGTCAGGCTGCGGTCCATCACGCCGCGTTCCATGTCCTGCACGAACGAGGTGCCGGCCCAGCCGGCCGAGCCCATCGCCGTCATCACCACCACCCCCGGAGTGATGAACTCCAGGTAGGACGACGGGCCGAAGGCGGGCAGCTCCCCGATCCGCTTGAACAGCTGGCCGAACAGCAGTAGCCAGATGATCGGCTGGATCAGGGTGAAGGCCAGGTACATCGGCTGGCGGGCCAGGGTGCGCAGGGCCCGGCCGGCCAGCAGGGCCGAGTGGGACACGAACTGCACCACGGGCGGGGCCGGCGAGGCCGGGGCAGTGACCGCCCGCTCGACAGTGAGGCTGCTCATCAGGCCACCTGCTTCCGGGTCGACTCGATCCCGCTATCGGTCCCGTTGTCGATCCGGGCGTCGGTCGTGGGTGGCCGGTTCGGGTCGAACGCCCTTCCGGCGTAGCGCAGGTACACGTCGTCCAGGCTGGGCCGGGCCATCGAGACGGCCCGCAGCGCCACCGCCCCCTCGGCCAGCGCGGCCAGCACCCCCGGCAGCACCGCCGGCCCGTCGCTGACCCGGGCCCGGACCGTGGCCGCCACCGAGGTCACCTCCCGGACGCCGGGCACCACCTCGAGCAGGCCGGCGGCCCGGGCCGGGGACTCCCCCTCGGCCAGGTCCACCTGCAGAGTGTCGCCGTTCAGCCCGCTCTTGAGCTCCTCCGGGGCCCCCTGGGCCACCACCGCACCCCGGTCGATGATCACCAGCTGGTCGGCCAGCTGGTCGGCCTCCTCCAAGTAGTGGGTGGTGAGCAGCACGGTCAGCCCCTCGGCCACGGTCAGCCGGGCGATCTCGGTCCACAGCTGGGATCGGGCCTCGGGGTCGAGACCGGTGGTCGGCTCGTCCAGGAACAGCACCTGCGGGCGGTGGATCAGCCCCAGCGCGACGTCGAGCTTGCGCTGCATGCCGCCCGACCACGGGCCGGTCAGCCGGTCGGCGGCCTCGGTCAGGCCGAACCGCTCGAGCAGCTCCGTGGCCCGCTGTTGGCCCGCGCGCCGGCTCAGGCCGTGGATGCGGGCCTGCAGCAGCAGGTTCTCCCGGCCGGTGGCCATCGGGTCGAAACCCGGCTTCTGGGAGACGTACCCGATGGCCCGGCGGACGGCGTCGGGCCGGCCGGCGACGTCGAAGCCGGCCACGGTGGCGGTGCCGGAGTCGGCCCGCGACAGCGTGCTGAGGATCTTGACGGTGCTGGACTTGCCGGCCCCGTTCGGCCCGAGCAGGCCGAACACCGAACCGGCTCGGACCGCGAACGAGACCCCGGCCAGGGCCTTCACCGCCTTGTCGCCCTTGCCGTAGGTCTTGGTGAGGCCGTCGGCCTCGATCAGATCGGACATCTCGGTCGTTCCTTCCGTCGTCATGGTGGTGCCATGAGAAGGAGCCGGAGCGGCGCGGCGGAACGGATATCCTGAGGATGCAGGCCTTCAGGTCCGGCCCGTCCGCGGGCTCGACTCGGTGGTTTGGACGGCCCCCGCTCCGGTGTTGGCGCACCGGATCCCGGGGGTCGTCATAGGTTCGCGACGTCATGCATTCACGGCGTCATGCGCTCAGGACGGCCCCTCCATCCAGGTCATGTCGAGCGGGAATTCGGCCCGCAGGACGGCGTCGATCTCTTGCGGCCCGGCCCCGGCCGCCCGCAACTCGTAGAGCCGCCGCCAGCTCTGCAGCCCGGTGATCCGGTCGGTGCGCATCCGGTCCAGCAGGGTGCGCACGAAGGCCATCTCGGCCCTCAGCAGGGCCTGCTGGAACTCGCCCTCGATCAGGAAGATCTCGGGAAAGTTCGGCGGGACGCCGTTCGTCACCGCCTCCAGCTGGTGCAACCGAACCTGCAGCGTGTTGGCCCGGATGTCGAGCAGCCGGATCACCTGATCCGGCGGCAGGGCGCCCATCAGCGACAGGGCGGCCTCGAAACCGGTGAACTCCCGGGCCGGGGTGCTGATCAGCTCGCTCAGCCAGTCGTTCATCTTGAGCCGGCCGGCCTCGGTGACGGCGTAGATCGTGCGCTCGGGCCGGTTGCCCTCCCGCACCGTCTCCTGCACCGTGATCAGGCCGTATTTCTGCAGCGAGGCGACCACGGAGTACAGCGAGCCGTAATTCAGCTTGATGCTGTCTTCCTTGTGGCGCTCACGCAGGGTGGTCGACATCTCGTAGGGGTGCATCGGGCCCTCGTCGAGCAGGGTCAGCACCGCCAGCGCGAGGGGGTTAGACAGCCGGGCAGCGGTCATGAGATCGACCCGCCCCGGCCGCCGGCCCCGCTGTGGTCCACCATGGCTCCAGTTAACCGATCCCGAGTACTCGAGGTCAAGTATTTGCACTCGAATACCAGTTGGATCACGGTTTAGCCCGAACGGCGCTTGTGGTTGATCGATTCGGAAAACATGGTCAACTTCGATCGTCGCCTGCGCTAACTTCACCCAAAACTTTCGTGTCCGTTTTGCCGGGCACCCAGGGTGGGAGAACCGTCGTGCCGCGTCGTCAGACCAGAATCAGGCCGCTCAGTGGCGGGCGGGGCCTCGCCGGAGTGCTGTCCGCGGTGCTGATCTCCGGGGTCCTGGCCGCTGTCGGCTCTGCCCCGGCGGCGCGGGCCGACACCGCCCCGCCGGCCGCCGGGACGCCGGCCACGGTCAGCGCCGACGCCCTGCCGACGGTTCAGATCAACGGCGTGGTGTGGGCCCAGGTGACGGTGGGCACCACGGTCTACGCCACCGGCAGCTTCACCCAGGCCCGCCCGGCCGGGGCCGCGGCCGGCACCAACCAGACCGGCCGCGCCAACCTGCTGGCCTACAACATCACCACCGGCGCGCTGATCACCACGTTCAACCACAGCCTGAACGGCCAGGGCCTGGCCATCGCCGCCTCGCCCAACGGGAGCAGGGTCTACGTCGGCGGCGAGTTCACCACGGTCGACGGGCAGGCCCGCAACCGGATCGCCGCGTTCGACACCGCCACCGGGGCCCTGGTGGCCGGGTTCGCGCCCAACCTGAACGCCGTCGTCCGCACGGTCACCGCGACCAACGACTCGGTCTTCGCCGGCGGCAGCTTCAGCACCGCCGGGGGTCTGCCCCGCAGCCGGCTGGCCTCGTTCACGGCCGCCACCGGCGCGGTGACCACCTGGGCCCCGGTGGCCAACGACTCGGTGACCGCGATGGTGATGGCCCCGGACAACTCCCGGGTGGTCGTCGGCGGCCGGTTCACCACGCTCAACGGCGCCGCCCTGATCGGGATCGGCGCGGTCGCCTCCGGCGGCACGGGGGCCAACACGACCTGGAACGCCGGCTTCCCGATCCTGGACAGCGGCTCCGGCGCGACCTACACCGCCCTGGTCGCCGACGGCACCCGGGTCTACGGCACCGCCTACCAGTTCGGCGCGGGCGGCAACTTCGAGGGCCGGTTCGCGGTCAACCCGTACACCGGCAACATCGTCTGGCTCAACAGCTGCCACGGCGACAGCTACGGCGCCGCGGTGATCGGCTCGGTGCTGTACAGCGCCGGGCACGCCCACGACTGCAGCGACGCCGAGGACTTCTCCCAGGACGACAACAACGTCTTCAACTCCACCCACCACTTCGTGCTGGCCGAGAGCACCGAGCCGACCGGCGCCGAGCGCCAGGTGGTGTTCGCCGGCGGCCCCGGCATCCCCGGCCCGCGCTACTCCAACTTCGCCGGGCAGACCCACTCGGCCGAGCTGAACTGGTACCCGACCCTGCGCGAGGGCACCTACACCGGCCAGTCCCAGGCGGCCTGGTCGGTCTCCGGCAACGCCGACTACCTCTCCGTCGGCGGCGAGTTCCCGACCGCGAACGGCGTGGCCCAGCAGGGCCTGGTCCGGTTCGCCGTGCGGGCCCACGCCCCGAACACGGTCGGCCCGGTCACCAGCGCCCAGCTCACCCCGGTGGCCGTCTCCCGCTCGGCCACCAGCGCCCGGGTGGCCTGGCGGACCACGTCCGACCCGGACAACGTGACGCTCACCTACCGGCTCTACCGGGACGCGGGCACCACGCCGATCCTCACCACGACCACCGACTCCCGGTTCTGGTACCAGCCGGCCCTGCGGTTCACCGACACCGGGCTGGCCGCCGGGTCGAGCCACACCTACCGGGTGAGCGCGACCGACCCGCTCGGCAACGTGCGCACCGGCGGCACGTCGGCCGCAGTCACGATTGGCGGCTCCCTGACCGCCTACCAGTCGCAGGTGCTCTCAGACGGTGCGAGCAACTTCTGGCCGCTGTCCGAGACCTCCGGCACCGCCGGCTACGACCTCAGCGGCGGCAACGACCTGGTGCTGGGCTCCGGGGTGACGCGCAACGTGACCGGCCCGAACAGCCCGGGCCCGGCCCGGGCCAGCAGTTTCGACGGGACGGCGAACGCGGTCAGCGCGTCCCGGGCCAACGGCGAGCGGCTGATCAGCTTCAGCGTCGAGGCCTGGGTCCGCACGACGTCCACGACCGGCGGCGAGATCCTCGGCTACGGCCTCAGTGGCAGTCAGAACAGCGTCAACACCGACCGCACGCTCTATCTGGCCCCCAACGGCCGCCCGTACTTCGGGGTCTGGCAGAACAACACGAACAACACCGTGAACGGCGACGTCGCGATCAACAACGGGGCCTGGCACCACCTGGTCGGCACGGTCATCCCCGGCGGCGGCATGTCGCTGTACGTCGACGGCTCGCTGGCGGCGTCCCGGCCCTCGATCGCGGCCACCTCGGTGCTGGCCGGCTACTGGCGGGTCGGCGGGGACAGCCTCAACGGCTGGCCCAACGCCCCGACCGGCCTGTTCGCGCTGAACGGCTCGATCGCCGACGTCGCCGTCTACCGGACCCCGCTGACCTTCGCCCAGATCGGGCAGCACTTCGGCGGGGCGGTGGCGAACCAGTCGCCGACCGCGATCATCAGCGCGACCGGCGTCAACCTGAACCTGGAGTTCACCGGCAGCCCGTCGAGCGACCCGGACGGCACGATCACCGGTTACGCCTGGACCTTCGGGGACGGCGCCACCGCCACCGGCCAGAGCGTGACCCACACGTACGCCACGGCCGGCACCTACACGGTCACCCTGACCGTGACCGACAACGGCGGAGCCACCAACACCACCAGCACCGTCGTCACCCCCGGCCAGGTGACCTACGCGCAGGACTCGTTCCAGCGCACGGTCAGCGGCGGCTGGGCCAGCGCCGACGGCGGCGGGCCGTGGACCCGGACCGGTACCGCGACCAACTTCGCCGTGACGCCGGGCAGTGGCACGATCCTGCTGGCCGCCGGGGCCAACCCGGGCAGCGTGTACCTGGCCGGGCAGTCGGTCCGGGACGTCGAGCTGGCCACCCGGTTCTCGGTCGACAAGCTGGCCACCGGCAACGGCACCACCTTCTACTCGGTGTCGCGGCGGATCAGCTCGACCGTGCAGTACCGCGGCCGGGTCCGGATCACCGGCACCGGAGCGGTGCTGGTCGGCTTCTCCAAGTTCGACGGTGGAGCCGAGGTCAGCATCGGCGAGACGACGGTCAGCGGGCTCACCTACGCCCCCGGCACGCCGCTCAAGCTGCGCTTCCAGACCACCGGGGCGAGCCCGACCACGCTGCGGATCAAGGTCTGGCCGGCCGCGGCCACGGAACCCGCCGCCTGGTCGCTGGCCAGCACCGACTCCAGTGCCGCGCTGCAGGCGGCGGGCCCGTTCGGCTTCACCGGGTACCTGTCCAGCGGAGCCACCAACGGCCCGGCCACGGTGTCGGTGAGCGACTTCCGGGCCACCACCACGCCCTAGCCCGGTACCGCCGCCGGGGGTCGCCGGTGGGGTCCTAGCATGGTCAACATGTCGACCCCGCCGGCCGAGCCGCAGCCGGTCCTGACCCCGCTGACCGAAGCCGCGATCATCCTGGTGCTGACGGTCGAGGCGGGCGCCGAGGACGACGTCCGCGAACTGCTGGCCGACGTGCCCGGACTGTCCCGGTCGGTCGGCTTCCGGATCCCGGAGGGCCGGCTGACCTGCGTCACCGGGATCGGCTCGCAGCTGTGGGACCGGCTCTTCGCCGGCCCTCGGCCGGCCGGGCTGCACCCGTTCCGGGCGCTGGCCGGGGCCCGGCACCGGGCGCCGTCCACCCCGGGCGACCTGATCTTCCACCTGCGGGCCGCCCGGATGGACCTGTGCTTCGAGCTGGCCGCCCAGCTGGCCGGCCGGCTCGAGGGCCGGGCTCGGGTGGTCGACGAGACGCACGGCTTCAAGTACTTCGACGAGCGCGACCTGATGGGCTTCGTCGACGGCACCGAGAACCCGACCGGCCGCTCCGCGATCGCGGCCGCGACCATCGGCGACGAGGACCCGGCCTTCACCGGCGGCAGCTACCTGATCGTCCAGAAGTACCGGCACGACCTGGCCACCTGGAACGCCCTGCCGGTCGAGGAGCAGGAGCGGGTGGTCGGCCGGACCAAGCTGACCAACATCGAGCTCGCCGACGACGTCAAACCGGCCAACTCGCACGTGGCCCTGAACACGATCGTCGACGAGAACGGCGAGGAACGTCAGATCGTGCGGGACAACATGCCGTTCGGCCGGGTCGGCGAGGGCGAGTACGGCACCTACTTCATCGGCTACTCGGCCACGCCCGACGTCACCGAGCAGATGCTGACCAACATGTTCATCGGCAACCCGCCCGGCAACCACGACCGGATCCTCGACTTCTCCACCGCCGTCACCGGAAGCCTGTTCTTCGTGCCCACCGCCGACTTCCTCGACGACCCGCCGACCGGCCCCGCCGCCCCGGCGCCGACCACGACCACCCCTCCGGTGCCTGAACCCGCCTCGGGCTCACTCCACATCGGCAGCCTCAAGAGGAGCTCGCACTGATGAACAACCTGTACCGCGACCTCGCCCCGATCACGGACGCCGCCTGGACCGAGATCGAGGACGAGGCCCGCCGGACCTTCACCCGCAACGTCGCCGGACGCCGGGTCGTCGACCTGATCGGCCCGGGCGGCCCGGGCCTGTCCGCGGTCGGCACCGGCCACCTGCACCCGATCGAGACCGCCCCCGGCAGCGGGGTGCTGGCCCGGGTCCGCGAGGTCCGCCCGATCATCGAGTTCCGGGTGCCGTTCGTGATCGACCGCCAGGCGGTGGACGACGTCGAGCGCGGCTCCAGGGACTCCGACTGGCAGCCGGTCAAGGACGCCGCCCGGCAGATCGCGTTCGCCGAGGACCGGGCCGTGTTCGACGGTTTCGCCCCGGCCGGGGTGACCGGCATCCGGGCCGGCAGTACCAACCCGCCGCTGAACCTGCCCACCGACGTCACCGGCTACCCGACCGCCGTCTCGCAGGCCCTGACCGCCCTGCGGCTGGCCGGCGTCGACGGCCCCTACAGCTTGCTGCTGTCGGCCGAGGCCTACACCGAGGTGGCCGAGACCACCGACCACGGCTACCCGATCCTCGACCACATCGCCCGGGTGCTGGGCGACGGCGAGATCATCTGGGCGCCGGCGATCGAGGGCGGTTTCCTGGTCTCCACCCGCGGCGGCGACTTCGAGCTGCACCTCGGCCAGGACCTGTCCATCGGCTACCTCAGCCACGACGCCGAGCGCATCGAGCTGTACCTGCAGGAGTCGCTGACCGCGATCGTGCAGACCGGCGAGGCCGCCGTCGTCCTGTCGATCTAGAGCCGACCCAGGGGCGACCCAGAGTCGATCCGCGGTCGATCGGGAGTCGATCCGGAGGTTGCTAGAACCGCAGCCGGCGGCGCATCTTCTGCGGGCGGTCGTCAGGGTCGAAGAAGTGCCGGTAGGCCGGGCCCGCCCACAGCCGGGTCAGCGGCCCCACCGGGGCCGGCTCGTGCCGCCGGACCTGCCCGGCCGGGCGCGGGCCCCGCTGCCCGCCACCGTGCCAGGCGTCGAGGTTCTGGGCGGTCTGCTTCCACAGGTCGAACGCCGACATCGGGTCGAGCAGGGCCGGGTCGTCCGGGGTCCGGCCGAGGTGCTCGGACCAGACCTCCAGGCGCAGGTCGCGGGCCAGTTTGCGGGCGCCGTCGCCGGTGCCGGACAGCTCCCTCGGCTCTCGCTCGTCCCGGGTCGGATCGATGACGGCGCAGGTCAGCTCGCTGTCGTTGGTCCACGACCGGCGGTTGAAGTTGTCCGACCCGGTGGTGAACCAGACGTCGTCGACCACGCAGATCTTGGCGTGCACGTAGATCGGGACGCCGGCCGCGTTCTCCAGGTCGTAGACCGCCACCCGGTCCGGGGCGGCCGCCTTGAGCATTCTCATGGCCCGCAGCTGCCCCAGCCGCTGCGGCGGCCCGTTGGTGGCCGAGTTGATGTCCGGGTACCGCGGCACCACGGCGATCACCCGCAGGTCGGGGGAACGCTGCAGGGCCTTGACGATGCCGGCCGCGACCACGCCCGACCACAGGTACTGGTCCTCGACGTAGATCAGGCTGTGCGCGAGCGTGAAGGCCTTCTCGTAGGCCCGGGCGATGCTGCGCTCGCCGTTCTCGGCGAACGGGTACTTCGGCCGCTTGCTGCCGTAGGTGCGCAGCACCTGGACCGAGTGCGGGCCGGCCGGGTCCGGGTCGGGGAAAGCCTCAGGCAGGCTGCTCGGGTGCCGGGGCATCTTGGCCTGCTTCTGCTGGACCATCCGGTACGGGGTGCGCCGGTCCAGCGGGGTCGGATCGTCCCAGCGCTCGATGAAGGTCCGCAGCAGGTCACCGACCACCGGCCCGCGCAGCTCCAGGCAGGCGTCGTGCCAGGGGGCCCGGCCCTGGTATTTCGGGTCCATCGGCATCGTCTGCGGGTCGCCGTGGTGCTCGATGTCGTCGCGGCGGCCGTGGCACAGGTCGATGCCGCCGACGAACGCGACGTCCCGGTCGGAGTCGTCCTTGTGCCGGATCACGAACAGCTTCTGGTGGTGCGAGCCGAACCGGCGGATCCGCTGGTCCAGCAGCACCTCGCCACCGGCCTCGTTGACCTCGGTGCCCAGGTGCTCGTTCTGCTGGGCGTTGTACTGCAGGTACCGGCTGTGCGAGCGCCAGACCAGGCCCCGCACCTCGACCCCGTTGCGGGCCAGGTCGCTGAGCGTCTGCCCGACCGTTGGGCCCTCCGGCAGCAGCTTCTCGTCCGAGTCGCCGCACCAGTCGGTGAAGAACACCCGGTCGTCACGCTTGAGCGCGCAGAGTTCGTCGTAGAGCCGGCGGAAGTAGTTCGCCCCGTGAATCACCGGCCGCACGGCGTTGCCGTTGACCCAGGCCAGACCGTCGTCCCGGGGGACGCGGTCGATGTCGGTGGACGGGTTGCCGCGCTCGTCCGGGCTGAGGAACCAGCGCTGCGGGGCGTCGTCGTCGATGGGCTTCACTGCCCGACACCCTAGTCCGGGCCGCGCCGGGCCCGGGGCAAGATGGTCATCATGCTGCAGACCTACGACGAACGTAACGCCGATGTCCGGTACTGGGTGAACGGGCGGGTACGCCACCGGGACGAACCAGGGATCTCGCCGTTCGACTCGGTGGTGCAGGGCGGCGACGCCGTCTGGGAGGGGTTGCGGCTGTACGACGGGCGGATCTTCGGCCTGTACCCGCACCTGGACCGGCTGCGGCGTTCGGCCGCCGCCCTCGGCTTCGCCGCCGTCCCCTCGCCGGCCGAGATCGTGGCCGCGATCACCGAGACGTTGCAGGTCAACGACATGCAGGACGGCGTGCACATCCGCCTGACGCTGACCCGTGGGATCAAGGTGACCAGCGGCATGGATCCGCGGCTGAACCGCAGCGGCTGCACCCTGATCGTGCTGCCCGAGCACAAGGCCCCGGTCTACGACACCGGCGGCCTGACCCTGGTCACGGCGAGCGTGCGCCGTCCCGGGCCGGACGTGCTCGACCCGAAGATCCACCACAACAACCTGATCAACTCCATCCTGGCCAAGATGGAGGCGACCGTGGCCGGGGCCGACGACGCCCTGATGCTGGACGGGCGCGGGTTCGTGGCCGAGACCAACGCCACCAACCTGTTCGCCCTGATCGGCGGCGCCCTGGTCACCCCCCGCTCGGTGGCCTGCCCGGAGGGCATCACCCGGGATACCGTGCTGCAGCTGGCCCCGACGGCCGGGCCGGACGGCGCGAGCCTGCCGACCGAGGTCCGCGACGTGTCCCTGTCCGAGCTGTACGCCGCCGACGAGGTGTTCTGCACCGGCACGATGGGCGAGATCGCCGGCATCATCCGGATCGACGGGCGCACGATCGGCTCCGGCGAGACCGGCCCCCACACCCGCCGGATCGCCGGGCTCTACGGCGCCCACGCCCGGGAGAACGGCGTCAAGCTGGTCTGAGGCGGCTCAGAGCTTGTCGCGCGCTCGGACTTGCGGGCGGCTCGGAGCTTGTGGCCGGCTCAGAGCTTGTGGGCGGCCAGCTCGTCGTAGAACGGCCGGGCCGCCTCGACCAGGGGCAGCAGCCGCTCCGGGACGGCGCCGGTGGGCGGCCGGTAGGGGCCGAACCCGGTCGAGGCCTCGACCGCGGCGTACCAGTGCGGGGCCCAGACCCCGTCGGTCGGACGCCGGCCGGCCGGCCAGCTGAGCATCGCCGGGTCGAAGTCGATCCCGAGCGCCGCGCACAGGTCGGCCAGCAGCCGGGCCGGGTCGCGCAACACGTCGGCCGCGTCGATCACCGGGCCGCCGTGGGCCCGGAAGATCTCCACCTGCTGCTCGTAGCCGAGGTCGGCCAGGGTCGGCTCGTCGCGCACCTTGGCGTACGAGGCCACCACCTGGGCCGGGTCCCGGATCAGGAAGGCGTGGTCGAGCCGGGCCAGCCAGTCGCGGCCGACCCCGGGCAGCAGGTGATGGGCCATGTGCTTCTGGTAGAACACCCGCACCCCGGGCGGGACCGGCCCGGTCAGCTGGGCGGCCACGTCGGGCCAGCGACGGGGCTGGGCGGCGATCACGTCGTCCCGGCCTGGGTGCGGCAGGCCGGTCTCGGTGAGGTAGTACGAGTAGAGCGGCTCGTCGACGACCAGGGCGTCGGTGCGGGCGCCGAAGCTGCGCAGCATCGCGGTCGAGATGTTGCGCGGCCCCGACCACATCGCCACCCGCACCGTCATCGGTGGATCAGCCGTTCTTCGCCGCGGCCTGCGCCTGGGCGCGCATCCGCTCCTCGGCCTCGCGCAGCCCGGGGGTGAACCCATCGCCGAAGTCGTCGGCCTCGTACACCCGGCGCACCTCGAGGATCATCTCGCCCTCCGGCGGCCCGGGGACCCGCTTGGCCCATTCCAGGGCCTCCTCCCGCGAGGTGACGTCGACCAGCCAGAAGCCTGCCAGCAGCTCCTTGGTCTCGGCGAACGGGCCGTCGAGCACGATCTTCTTGTCGCCGCTCAGCACCACCCGGGCCCCGGTGCTGCTCGGGTGCAGCCCTTCGCCGGCCAGCAGGACGCCCGCCTTGACCAGCTCCTCGTTGAACTTGCCCATCGCGGCGAACGCGGCCTCGCCCGGCATCTCGCCGGCCTCGGACTGCTCGGTCGCCTTGACCAGAATCATGAACCTCATGGCGCTGCTCCCGTTCGTGTCGGTCGATGCTTTCATCAGGGCGTCGATCGGGCCGGGCCGGGATCGACAGCCGAGCCGAAATTCTTTCCCGGACGCCGTCCGCTCAGCCGGCCGGGGACGGCTCGGCCAGCCGGACCACCACCGACAGTTCGGCACCGGACTCGACGAGTTCGAGCTCGGCCACGTTGCCCGCCCCGCACAGGTCGGCCTGCACCCGGCGGATCGCCGCGATCCGCTCGGCTGTGTCGCTGACCAGCACCGACGCAACCTCGGCCCGGATCGAGCGCTTGGCGTCGGACTTGGCCCGGCGGATCAGCCGGAGCACGTCGGCGGCCACCACCAGGACCAGGTCCGGCGCAGCGGTCGGGTCGGGCAGGTCGGCGGCCGAGGGCCACGGCGCCCGGTGCACCGATCCGGTGGTGAAGCCCGGCAGCGCATCGGTCGCCTCCGGCGGCCCCGCTGCGGCCGCCGGTTGTTCGCCGGCCGGGGAGCCCGTGTCGGGCCGGACCCGGGCCCACGACCAGGCCTCCTCGGTCACGTAGGGCAGGAACGGCGCGAACAGCCGCAGCAGCACCGAGACCGCCGTCCGCAGCGTCATGCGGGCCGATCCGGCGGCCGGACCCCGGCCGTAGGCGCGATCCTTGACCAGCTCCAGGTAGTCGTCGCAGAACTGCCAGAAGAACTCCTCGGTGCCGCGCAGCACCCGGGCGTAGTCGTACTGCTCGAACGCCGCCGTGGCTTCGTCGACCAGGCCGGCCAGCCGCCCGAGCAGGGCCTGGTCGACCGCTTCGGTCACGGCTTGCGAACCCGGGCCCGCCTCGACGTCCGGTCCGACCAGCTCGTCGGGCGCCTGCCCGTCCGCCGGTGCCCCCAGCCCCAGCGCGAACCGGGACGCGTTCAGCACCTTGGTCGCCAGCCGCCGGCCGATCTTCATCTGGCCCGGGTCGAAGGCGGTGTCGGTGCCCAGCCGGGCACTGGTGGCCCAGTAGCGGACGGCGTCGGCGCCGTGCTGATGGAGCAGCTCGGTCGGCACCACCACGTTGCCCTTGGACTTGGACATCTTCTTGCGGTCGGGGTCGAGGATCCAGCCCGACAGCGCGGTGTCGGTCCAGGGCAGCTGGTGGTGCTCGTAGTGGCTGCGCACGATCGAGGAGAACAGCCAGGTGCGGATGATGTCATGACCCTGCGGTCGCAGGTCCATCGGGAAGGTGCGGGCGAACAGGTCGGCGTCCCGCTCCCAGCCGCAGGCGATCTGCGGGGTCAGCGACGACGTGGCCCAGGTGTCCATGATGTCGGGGTCGCCGGTGAAGCCACCGGGCCGGTCCCGCTGCCCGGCGGTGAACCCCGGCGGGATGTGTGACTGCGGGTCGATCGGCAGGCTCGCCTCGTCCGGCACGATCGGCCGGTCGTGCTCGGGCCGGCCCTCGGCGTCCAGCCGGTACCAGAGCGGGATCGGGACGCCGAAGAACCGCTGCCGGGAGATCAGCCAGTCGCCGTTCAGGCCGTCGACCCAGTTCTCGTAGCGGTGCTGCATGTACTCCGGGTGCCAGTTCAGCTGCCGGCCGCGCTCGAGCAGGTCGCCCCGCAGCTCGCCCGAGCGGCCTCCGTTGCGCAGGTACCACTGCCGGGTGGTGACGATCTCCAGCGGGCGATCACCGCGCTCGTAGAACTTCACCGGGTGGGTGATCGGCGTCGGCTCGCCGACCAGGTCTCCGGCGGCTCGCAGCAGCTCGACCAGGGCCTGCTGGGCGGCGAAGGTGGACCGGCCGGCCAGCTCGGCGTAGGCCGCCCGGGCGCCGTCGGTGGTCAGCCAGTCGGGGGTCTCGGCGATCAGCCGGCCGCTCTTGCCGATCACCGGGCGGGTGGCCAGCTCCAGCTCCCGCCACCACAGGACGTCGTTCAGGTCGCCGAAGGTGCAGACCATGGCGATGCCGGTGCCCTTGTCGGGCTCGGCCCGGCGGTGGGCCAGCACCGGCACCTCGACCCCGAACACCGGCGTCGTCACGGTGTGGCCGAACAGCGCCTGGTAGCGCTCGTCGTCCGGGTGGGCGACCAGGGCGACACAGGCCGGCAGCAGCTCCGGCCGGGTGGTCGAGATGACGACGTCACCGGCGCCGTCCGCACCGTCCGCACTGCCCGCACGGTGGAACCTCAGGTCGTGATAGGCCCCCGGACGGTCCCGGTCCTCCAGCTCGGCCTGGGCCACCGCGGTCTGAAAGGTGGTGTCCCACAGGCTCGGTGCCTCGGACGAGTAGGCCTCTCCCCGGGCCAGGTTGCGCACGAAGGCGAGCTGGCTGATTCGCTGGGCGGCCGGGGCCACCGTGGAGTAGGTCAGCGACCAGTCGACGGACAGGCCCAGCAGCCGCCAGAGCCGCTCGAACACCTTCTCGTCGGTCTCGGTGAGCTGCCGGCAGAACTCGACGAAGTTGCGCCGGCTGACCGGCACGAAATCCTGCCGCCGGGCCGGCACCGTGGCCGGCGCAGCCAGGTTCTCCTGGTAGGCGACCGACGGGTCGCAGCGGACGCCGAAGAAGTTCTCGACCCGGCGCTCGGTCGGCAGGCCGTTGTCGTCCCAGCCCATCGGGTAGAACACCGACCGGCCGCGCATCCGCTGGTAGCGGGCGACGGTGTCGGTCTGGGTGTAGCTGAAGACGTGGCCTACGTGCAGCGAGCCGGACACGGTCGGCGGCGGCGTGTCGATCGAGTAGACGTCGCCGCGGTCGGCGGCCCGGTCGAACCGGTAGGTGCCGTCCTGCTCCCACCGATCGCCCCACCGGGCTTCGAGATCGTCGAGGGCTGACTTCGAGCTGGCCATGCGCAGGACTCTATTGCGCCCCGCGGGCAACTTCGGGTCAGGTTCGGGTCAGGCCGATTCGCGGATCACCAGGGTCGGCTCGAAGACCACCGAGGCGTGCGGGGCGTCCGAGCGCTCGATCTGGCGTAGCAGCAGGCGGGCCATCTCGGCGGCCATGTCCTCCACCGGCTGGCGGACCGTGGTCAGCGGCGGGTCGCAGGCCAGGGCCGCGCTGCTGTCGTCGAAGCCGACGACGGCGACGTCGCCGGGGATCGACCGGCCGTGGCGGCGCAGCACCGAGAGGGCGCCGTTGGCCATCAGGTCGGAGGCGATGAAGACGCCGTCCACGTCGGGCAGCTCGGTCAGCAGCTGCTCCATCGCCGCCGCGCCGCTCTCCCAGGTGAACTCGCCCTCGACCGTGACCACGTCGGGAAAGCCGTGGCCCAGCATCGCGTCGCGGAAGCCGTTGAGCCGGTCCTGCCCGGCCGGGGTGTCCAGCGGGCCGGAGATCGTGGCGATCTTCGTGCAGCCCCGGCTGACCAGGTGATCGGCGACCAGGGCACCGCCGGAGATCTGGTCCACGGTGACGTAGCTGATCGACATCGGGTGCTCGGGCCGGCCCGAGAGCACCACCGGCAGGTGGTCCTCGATCAGGATGCCCGGCAGCGGGTCCTCGTGCATGGTGTGGATCAGGATGACGCCGTCCAGCCGGCCCTGGCGCAGGTCACTGACCACCTGGTCGGGCGTGCCGGAGCCGTCGCCGCTGCGCGGGTCGGCCATCATCAGCACCAGGTGGACCCCGCTGGGGCGCAGCACGCTCATCACGCCGCTGACCACCCGGACGAAGAACGGGTCGCCCAGCATCCGGCTCTGCTCGGGCAGCAGCAGCGCGATCGAGCCGGCCCGGCGGGTGACCAGCGAGCGGGCGGCCCGGTTGGGGAAGTAGCCGGTGGTGCTGATCGCGCGCTCGACGGTGCGGCGCATGCTCTCGTCGACCGTGGCCACGCCGTTGACCACACGGGACACCGTGGCCCGGGAAACGCCGGCGACCCGCGCCACCTCGTCAAGGGTCACAGGCCTGGCTGGTGCTCGGCGGGGGGCGGTCACCGTTTCTTTATACCGGGTCAGGAGTTGTCTATGCCCCAGTACGTCCACAGTCACAACGTGGCGTCGGGCATGTTTCACCAGCAGTCACGAAGCCTCACCCCCACAGCCCAGCCCCGCCCGGCTCGGGTAACGCGATTCACACAGCCGTATCCCCCGCATCGGTGAACGACTTTCGGCCCACTCAGGTGACGGGCAGGCCCAGGGCGGCCAGATCGTCGGGATCGGCCCCGTCGATCAGCCGGCTCAAAGAGATGCCGAACACCCGGCACAACGCGGGCAGGTCGTCCATGTTGACCCGCCGGGTGCCGGCCTCGAGCGCGGTGATCACCGCGGGCCCCCAGCCGAGCCGCTCAGCCAGCTGCTCCTGCTTCCACCGGCGATGACTACGCTCGAGCCGGATGTTGCGCGCGACGATGTCCGCTAGTTCCGAGGTCACGGCATGATCGTACGAAGCTTGGCCCCGGTTCGCATCATTCCCGGACAATACGGATGCCCGGTGTCGCTGGATCGCCGGTTCCGGCCCACCAATTCATGCGCTCTCCCGCAGCACCAGCCGGGAGGGGTAGGAGGCCGGCCGGGCCGCCGTCCGGTCGAGCACCGCCTCGGCCGCCGCCGCCGCGATCTGCCGCACCGGGTGGGTGGCCGTGGTCAGGGCCGGGGCGCTGAGCGCGGCGAACGGGATGTCGTCGAATCCCGCGACCGCGACGTCCGCCGGCACCTCGACGCCCAGACCACGCAGGGCCGAGAGCGCCCCCAACGCCGTCGCGTCGCAGATCCCGAAGATCGCGTCGGTGTCGGGCCAGCGGCGCAGGATCTCCAGCGCCCCCCGCTGGCCACTGGCCGCGGTGAAGTCGCCCGCAACGATCCGGTCGCCCAGCCCGGCCGAGCGCATCACCGACCGGTAAGCCTCGAGCGGACGCCGAGTGCAGGGCAGCCAGTCGGGGCCGGTGATCATGGCGATCCGACGCCGGCCGGAGAGGTAGAGATGGCTGATCACGGCCAGGGCCGCTCCGGCGTTGTCGACGTCGATGGCCGGCACGGTGTCCGACCCGATCCCGATCGAGGCGATCCGGCCCAGTAACCCCGGCGGCACGGCGTCCAGCACGCGGTCGGTGGTGTTGATCAGGACGACGCCGCGCACGCCGCGGTCCTCGGCCAACCGAGCCAGCGAGGCCTCGGGGGCGTCCAGCGGCAGCCACTGCGCCGAGACCCCGACCCCCTCCGGTGCGCAGACCTCGGCCACCCCACCCATCACCAGGCCCAGGTACTCGTCGTGCACGTCCGGAGAGACGGCCGAGACGGCCAGCACCACGCGGGTACCGACGCCCCGGGCGAGGGCCCGGGCCAGCGGATTGGGCACGTAACCGAGCCGTTCGGCGGCCGAGCGGACCCGAACACCGGCACTGGTGGACGACGATCCGGCTCCCGACATCACCCGGGACGCGGTGGAGCGCGACACCCCGGCCGCGGTCGCCACGTCGTCGATGGTCGCGGCTCGTACCGGCTCAGACATGGCATTCCTCCAGCGGCGCCGGGCGCGCGGACCTCGCCGACCGGATCCCGCTTTCCATCCTGACACGACCGGTGCCCCGAACGCGCCTGACATTTGCGCTGGGACCGCTTCCACAAGGCACGATGCCCACGTACCGTCGATCTTCCCCCCGCCGAGGAGCCCACCGCCGTGTCATCGCTGTCGTCGCCGAACGCCGCCGCCCGGGCCCGGGTGCCGGCGCCGGTCGTGACCGCCCGCAACGCGACCGCGGTGACGTTCGGTCTCAACGGTCTGGCCGTCGCCACCTGGTTCGCTCGGATCCCGACCGCCAAGGAGGCCCTCGACCTGCCCGCGGGCCGGCTCGGCCTGCTGTTGCTGGCCATGTCGGCCGGGGCGGTGCTGGCCCTGACCACCGCCGGGGCGATCTGCCACCGGTTCGGCACAGCCCGGATCGTGACGGTGGGGACGACCCTGGTCGCGATCGGCCTGGTCGTGATCGGCATCGCGACCGGCGTGCTCGAGTCGGTGCCGGTGACGGCGATCGGCCTGTTCACCCTCGGCTACGGCTCGGGCACCTGCGACGTGGCGATGAACGTCGAGGGGGCCGCCGTCGAGCGCCAGCTCGGCTGGACGGTGATGCCGCGCTTCCACGCGGCCTGGAGCATCGGCACGGTCACCGGGGCGGCCCTGGGAGCGGCGTCCTCGCACGTCGGCCTGCCGATCGGCGTCCATCTGAGCGTGATCGCGGTGATCGAGCTGGCCGGCACCCTGTTCGCGCTGCGCTCGTACCTGGCCGGCAGCTGGGTCGGCGGCCGGCCGATCGACGCCACCGACGTCATCGACACCGAGTTGGACCACTCCACCGCCGTCCCGGGCTCGGAACCCGGCGCGCCGGCCGCGCCGGGGCGCAGTGGCGTGCTGCAGGCCTGGCTGGAACCGCGCACCCTGCTGATCGGCCTGCTGGTGCTGGTCGTGGCCTTCACCGAGGGCACCGCCAACGACTGGCTGGCGGTCGCGTTCGTCGACGGCTACAAGGTCAGCAACGCCACCGGGGCCGTCGTGTTCGGCGTCTTCGTCGCCGCCATGACCACCGGGCGGACCGTGGGCACGGTGGCCCTGGACCGCTGGGGCCGGGTTCCGGTCCTGCTGGCCACCATGCTGCTGGCCGCGGCCGGCGCGGCACTGGCGATCTACGCCGGCAGCCTGGCCCTGGCCCTGGTCGGCGTCGCCCTGTGGGGCCTGGGGGCCTCGCTCGGCTTCCCGGTCGGGATGAGCGCGGCCGCCGACGAGGAGAGCCGGGCCGCGGCCCGGGTGAGCGTGGTCGCAGTCCTCGGCTACACCGCCTTCCTGGCCGGGCCGCCACTGGTCGGGCTGCTCGGCAACCATTACGGCGTGCTGAAGGCCCTGCTGGTGGTCCCGATCCTGCTGATCCCGGCGCTGGCCTTGGTGCCCGCGGCCCGGCCGATCGCGAGTCCGAACCCCGGCCCGGATCTGGACCTGGACCCGACCGGCAGCCCGGTTCAGGATCATCTGAGCCCGACGCAGTCGAAGGCCCAGAAGGGGTCGGCGTAGGCCAGAGCACCGCTCATCTCGGGCCGGTGGGCCGGCAGGACGATCACCTGAAAGGCGGCGTCCGGGATCCGGACCGACGGCGAGCCGAACCCGAGCCCGCTGGCCTTTCGGAAGCCGAATCGGGCGTAGTAGCGCGGATCGCCCTCCAGAAAAATCAGCGGGGCGCCGGCCGCGGTCGCCACCCGCACCGCGTGCTCGACCAGCCGGCCACCGATCCCCTGCCCCTGATGATCGCCGGCGACTCCCAGCGGGCTCAGCACCAGCACCTCCACCACCCGGGACGGCGCGTCGAGCCAGGACGTCGAGAGCTGGACCAGGCCCACGACCCGGCCTTCGCCGTTCTCGGCCACGAACGAGAGGGCGGCGTTGGCGGGCCGGGCGTCCCGCAGGGCCTCGGCCAGGTCGGCCACCGCCGGCCGGCCGAACGACTCGGTCAGGACGGCACGGGCGGCCGAGCGCTCCCCCGGATGGCCGGGTCGAAGCGGCCGGATGGTGACGGCAGGACTCATGTCGGAACGGTAGGAGCCGGGCGGCCCCAGCTCCACCGAATTACCGGACCGACGTCACACAATGTTCCCCTAGAATGCACAGAAAGTGGCGGACGGGGAGACGGGTTGTGGCAGCGCAGATCCAGTACGCCCGCAACGGTGACGTCGAGATCGCCTACGAGACCTTCGGCGACCCGGCGACCGGCGAACCGCTCCTGCTGATCATGGGCCTGGACTTCCAGATGGTCTGGTGGCCGGACCGTTTCATCGACCGGCTGGTCGAGCGCGGGTTCGCCGTGGTCCGGTTCGACAACCGCGACACCGGCCTGTCGACCAAGTTCGCCGGGGCCGCCGCGGCGCACCCGCTCCTGGCCCTGTTCGGCCGCGGCCGGCCCGCCTACACCGGGCTCGACCTGCTCGACGACACCCGGGCCGTGCTGGACGCCGTCGGCTGGGACAGCGCCCACCTGATGGGCGGGTCGATGGGCGCGGCCCTGGCCCAGGCCCTGGCCGCACTGCACCCGGACCGGGTCCGGTCCCTGATCCTGACCCAGTGCCTGCCGGTCGACGCGGGCCTGCTGCGCACCCTGGGCTACCTGAAGTTCGCCACCGCCCTGAAGACGGCCCGGCTCCGGCCGGACGGCACCCGGGGCGGCGAGATCGAACACCTGGTCCGGCTCTCGCGCGCGGTCGCCTCGCCGGGCTACCCGTTCGCCGAGGACTGGGCCCGGCAGGCGGCGACGATCAGTCACGACCGCAGCCCCCGCGACCCGAACTCGACCCAGCGCCAGCTCGCGGCCGGTCGGGCCCAGAAGCCGCCGCCGCTGTCGGCGGTCAGCGCCCCGACCGTGGTGCTCTCCGGCGAGGCCGATCCGATCGTCCGGCTCCGCGGTGGCCGGCAGACGGCCCGCCGGATCCGCGGCGCCCGGTTCGTCAGCTACCCGGGCCTGGGCCACAACCTGCCGGAGGAGCTCTGGGCGAGCTTCCTCGACGAGATCGACGCGGTCACCGCCCGGCAGCCGGCCCGCTGAGGCGGGCTCAGGTCCGGACCAGCAGCCCGTCGTCCCCGCGCAGCGCCCTCAGGGCCAGGGTGCGGTAGCCGACCTGCTCGAAAAGCACAGTGATCCGGTCGCTCTCGTGCCGCATCACCACCCCCGGCCCCCACTCCCGGTGCGTGACGGCGGCGTTCAGCGGGTAGTCCCGCTCGGCCTCGCCCAGGGCCGTCGAGTCCACCGGCCGGGCCCCGCCACCGGCCGCCGCCCCGGCCCCTTCGGCCGCACGCGCCTCGCGGGCCGAGCAGGTGTCACAGTTGCCGCAGGGCTCGGGCAGTTCCTCACCGAAGTAGCCGAGCAGGAACTGCCGCCGGCAGCCGTCGGTCTCGGCGAAGCCACGCATCATCTCCACCCGGGACCGGTCCACCCGGGTGTGCGCCTCGGCCACCTGCTCGGCCTGGGTCACCGCGGTCGGCACGGCCAGCTTCTGGTCGGTGTAGTGCAGCCGGCCCAGGCCGTCGACGTCGACCGCGCCGGCCTGCTCGAGCAGGTTGACCGCGTTGGTCAGGCGGGTGTGGGAGAGCTGCAGCTCGTCCTTGAGCGCGGACGGTTCCGCGGGCCCGTCCTGCTTGGTGTGCTTGCGCACCGCGCCGGCCACCGTGGCCAGCACCTCCGGGTCACCGCCGCCGGAGGCGAAGAAGTTGCGCAGCCCGAGGTCCTCGGACCGGTAGAGCAAGGTGGCCAGCGCCGGGGCGCCGTCCCGGCCGGCCCGGCCGATCTCCTGGTAGTAGGAATCGATCGACTCGCTGACGTCGGCGTGGACGACGAACCGCACGTCCGGCTTGTCGATCCCCATGCCGAAGGCCGAGGTGGCCACCACGACCTCGATCTCGCCGGCCAGGAACCCGGCGTGCACCCGCTCGCGCTCGGCCGCCTTCATGCCGGCGTGGTACGGGCTGGCCGTGCGGCCCTTGGCGCTCAGCTGCTCGGCGTACTTCTCGGTGTCCTTGCGGGTGGCGGTGTAGACCAGCCCGCAGCCCGGCTGGGCCAGCACCGACTCGATCACGGCCGCCTGCTTGCGCCGCGCGTCCGTGAAACGCTCGACCGTCAGCCGCAGGTTGGGCCGGTCGAAACCCTGGATGATCTGGGCCGGCTCGCGCATCCGCAGCTTCTCGACGATCTCGGCCCGCACCGGCGGGGCCGCGGTCGCGGTCAGCGCGACCACCAGTGGCCGGCCCAGCCGCTCGACGACGTCGCCGATCCGCAGGTAGTCGGGTCGGAAGTCGTGACCCCAGGCCGACACGCAGTGCGCCTCGTCGACCACCAGCAGGCTGACCCCGGCCTGGGCCAGCTTGTCGACGACGGCATCGTGGGCGAGCTGTTCGGGCGCCAGGAAGACGAATTCGGCGTCCCCGGTGCGCAGCGACTCCCAAGCCTGGCTGGTCACCGCCGCACCCTGGGCCGAGTTGACCGCCACCGCGGCCAGCGTGGCCTTGTCGCTCTTGCGGGCCTTGGCGTTCTTCGCGGTGCCGTTCTTCTCGTCGCGGGCGGCCAGGCCAGCCAGCTGGTCGCGTTGCAGGGCGATCAGCGGCGAGACGACGACGGTCGGCCCATCGATCAGCAACCCGGCCAGCTGGTACACGGCCGACTTGCCGGCACCGGTCGGCATCACCACCAGCACGTCCCTGCCCTTGAGCAAGGCCCGGACCGCGGCCAGCTGCCCCGGGTGGAGCTTGGTCCAGCCGAACCGTTGCCGGGCCACCTTCCGGATGGTGGCGGCGTCGGTCAGGTTGCCGGTCAGCGAGCGGGTCAGCGAGCTGGCGAAGGAACGAAGCACCCCCGGTTCCTATCGTGCCCGCGCCGATCCGGCCACCCGGCCCGGCTGCGGGTCCTGCCACGCGCCTGTCGGGCCTGGTGGGACGGGCGGGAGAGCCGTTGGCCGCTCCGGCGTCAGATGTCATCGGTGAGCCAACTTAGGTACACCTCATGTCTGCTCTCAGTAGTTAGCGTGCGCCGGGTCGAACCCTCGGACGGACGAAAGGCTCACCATGAAGCGCACGCGTGCCCTGACGATCGGGGCGGCTTCCACCGCCCTGGCTCTGATCGGAGTCGGATCGGCCACCGTGGCCTTCTCTTCCGACGGCCACAGCGGTGACGACAGCGCCTTCGCCCAGGCCCTGCACAACCACAGCCCGAAGAACGTAATCTTCCTGCTGGGTGACGGCATGGGCACCCAGGAGATCACCGCGGCCCGGTACTACCAGGGTGTGCAGAACAAGCTCAACGTCGATCGGATGCCGTTCACCGGGTTCGACACCACCTGGTCGGTCAAGCCGGGAACGGCGGCGCCGTACCTGCCCGACTACGACCCCGACTCGGCATCCACCGGGTCGTCGTGGGCGACCGGCAAGAAGACGATCGACGAGCGCATCTCGCAGGGCCCGAGCACCGCCATCTCGGTGCCGGGCACCAACTACACGACCGTGCTGGAGAAGGCCCAGAAGCGGGGCCTCAAGGTCGGCAACGTCTCGACCGCCGAGATCACCGACGCCACGCCGGCCGTCCTGGCCTCGCACATCTCGCTGCGCGGCTGCCAGGGCCCGGCCGACATGGCCAACTGCGCCACCGAGACCAAGGCCGCGGGCGGACTGGGCTCGATCGCCGAGCAGGAGGTCGACCACAAGATCGACGTGCTGCTCGGTGGCGGCCGGGCCCGGTTCCTGCAGCCGATCACCGGGGGCCCCGACGCCGGCAAGACCGTGGTCGCCGCGGCCCAGGCCAAGGGCTTCCAGTACGTCACCGACGCCGCCGGCCTGAGCGCGCTCAAGAGCTCGAGCAAGCCGGTGCTGGGCCTGTTCAACACCGGCAACATGTCCCTGGAGTGGACCGGCCCGGGCGCGGCCACGGGCAAGGGCAACCCGGCCGCCGCCTGCACCGAAGGCACCCGGCCGGCGACCGAGCCGAGCCTGGCCGACCTGACCTCGAAGGCGATCAGCCTGCTGGAGAACAAGAAGGGCTTCTTCCTCCAGGTCGAGGGGGCCTCGATCGACAAGCAGGACCACGCCACCAACGCCTGCGGCCAGATCGGTGAGACGGTCGCCTTCGACAAGGCGATCGGCGTCGCCCTGGACTACCAGCGCAAGCACTCCGACACGCTGGTCGTGGTGACCGCCGACCACGGCCACACCAGCCAGATCGTGTCCGAGGACGCGACCGGCTCGGGCCTGCCGACCGGCTACTCGACCAACCTGCTGACCAAGGACGGGCAGACCCTCAGCCTGACCTACGGCACCGCCGGCTTCGGTGGCGCCGGCAACGCCCCGGTGGCGGCGCCGCCGAGCCAGCAGCACACCGGCACGGTCGTGCCGGTCTGGGCGGCCGGCCCGGGTGGGCTGTCGGTGCTCGGCACCAACGACCACACCGACCTGTTCACGGTTCTGGGCGGCTGACCCGTCGCTCCTGATCACCGTTCCGCCCCCGCAGCGCTCGTCGGCTGCGGGGGCGGACTCGTTCCGGTCGAGCCGAAAAGGTGAAAGAAGGTCCCGGGTGGTGTCGGATCGAGGCCGTCGTCTTCGTAGCAGGGGTGAAGACACCCGATCACGCATTGAGGAGAGCGCCATGACCACCACGTACACCTGGGACATCTTCACCAGCCTCGACGGCTTCGGCTCGCACCACGGCGACTGGGGTGGTTACTGGGGCAAGGAGGGCCCCGAACTGCTGGAGCACCGCCGCGACCAGTACGGCGAGCCGGCCCGGATGGTCTTCGGGGCCAGCACCTACCGCGACTTCGTCGAGCTGGTCGGCACCGACGACGACGGCCCGGACGACGACTGGGGCACCCGGATGATGCGGATGCCGCTGACGGTGCTCTCGTCGTCCCTGTCAGGCACCCTGTCCTGGCCGGGGGACGCCACCGCCGTCGACGGTGACACCGTCGAGGTGGTCCGGCGGCTGAAGGAGGAGTCCGAGGTGCCGCTGCGCTCGCACGGCAGCCTGTCGGTCAACCGCACACTGATGGCGGCCGGCCTGGTCGACCTCGTCCAGCTGACGGTCTTCCCGGTGATCACCGGCCGGACCGGGGACGCGCCGATCTTTCAGGGCGCCGCCGACTTCGACCTGGAGCTGCTGGAGAGCCTGACCCTGGACGGGCGCACCCAGGAGCTGACGTACCGGCCCACCCTTCACTGAGCGGGCCCCTGACGTGGGACATCGCATGGATTGACCCGGTTGGTCCGGCGGCTGTCCGGGTGCTGTCAGCGCACCGGGAGGCGCTGACAGCGACGCGTGCGCGGCCTGACAGTCGCCACGGTGATGCTTGGTGGCGAGGCGCACCCCGCCTCATGACTGAGCATTACCTGCCGAGTTAGAACGTATCTCTCTTTCGCCGAGCACGATCTGCCCGGCCCCTGACCGCGGAGAGAGCCGCGTTCGACCAGAAAGGATCGACCGTGACTGCCACTCCGCCCGACCTCACCGTTCGGGACCAGCCGTCCCACACCTACCGGTCCCTGGGCGCGGCCTGGATTCCGCTCGCCGCTCTCTGCCTGGCCTTCTTCGTGGAGATGGTCGACAACACGCTGTTGTCGATCGCCCTGCCGACGATCGGTCGCGACCTCGGCAGCAGCACCACCGCGCTGCAGTGGGTCACCGGGGCCTATTCACTGACCTTCGGTGGCCTGCTGCTGACCGCGGGCTCGATGGCCGACCGGCTCGGCCGGCGCCGGGTCCTCCTGGTCGGGCTGGCCGTCTTCGGCCTGCTCAGCCTGGCCGTCGTCGCCGTCTCGAACACCGGGGAGCTCATCGTCCTGCGGGCCGCCCTCGGCATCGCCGCCGCGGCCATGGCGCCGATCACGAACTCGCTGGTCTTCCGGCTGTTCGACGACCAGGCCCTGCGGATGCGGGCAATGACCGTGATGATCATCGTCGGGATGTCCGGGTTCGTCCTGGGCCCGCTGCTCGGCGGCACCGCCCTGGCCCACTTCGACTGGCAGTGGCTGCTGCTGGTCAACGCCCCGATCGCGCTGATCGCCTGCGTCGGGGTCCGCCTCGGGGTACCGGCCGACCGGCGTGAGGACCTGACCAACGACACCCTCGACCTGCCGGGGGCCCTGCTCAGCGTCATCGCCATCGGGCTTGCCTGCTACTCGCTGACCAGCGGGGTCGAGCACGGCTGGCTGTCGGCCCTGACGCTCGGGGCCATGGTCGGCGCCGTCGTCGCGGCCGTCGCCTTCGTCCGGCACGAGCGCCGCAGCGCCGCGCCCATGCTCGACCTGACCCTGTTCTCGAACGGCACCGTCCGGGGCGCGACCATCGCCCAACTCGGCACGGCGATCGCGATGGCCAGCGTGATGTTCGGCCTCATCCTGCACTTCCAGTACGCCTACGGCTGGAGCCCGATGCGGGCCGGCCTGGCCAACCTGCCGATCATCGTGACGATGCTGGCCGCGACCCCGCTGTCCGAGTGGCTGGTGAAGCAGTACGGCCATCGGATCGCCTGCCTGGTCGGGGCGGTGTTCCTGGCCGGTTCGCTGGCCGGCCTCTCCTGGGGGGTCGACCACGGGTACGTGGCCATCGCGGTCTCCATGGTCGCGATGACCATCGGGCTGCGCACGGTCATGACGATCTGCGCGATCGCCCTGGTCGACGCGATGCCGGCCAACCGCACCTCGATCGGCACCGCCCTCAACGACACCGCCCAGGAGTTCGGCACCAGCATCGGCACGGCCCTGGTCGGCACCATGATCGCCGCGCTGGTCACCACCCAGCTGCCGGCCGGGGTCTGGAGCGACAGCCTCGTGGCGTCGTTCTTCCACGGCGAGCGGATCACCTACGGGATCGTCGCGGTGGTCGTCGGACTGGTCGCCGGAGGCGGCGCGCTCACGCTGACCGACTCCCGCTCCACCGAGGAACCCGCTGAGGCGTGACCGATAGCACGCAGATCGGTAGGGCCCTTCGCCCGCCCCCACCCGGCTCGACCCGAGCGTGAACCACGCTTTCGGGTTGGGCCGGGTGAGTCCATGGGTGACTGCAGGAGTCCAGACAGACAGAGCGTTTGCACCGCGTAAAAGATCTTGAGCGTTGCACCGAACCCCGCCCCGCCGAAGCGCATCAGACCCAGGGAAGTCAGTTGGTGGCTGTCACCGACTGCCCGAGCAGACAATGAGACATTCTGATGCGTACCCGAGTGACTACCCTCTCCGCCGCCGTGGCCACGACTCTGGCCGGCGCCCTGACCACGTCGCTGGTCGTCCTGGCCGGCTCGGCCGGCGCCGCCACGACCAGTGCTGACGCGGTCGGCGCCGCCACCACCCATGCCACCACCGCCACCGGCCAGGGCCACACCAAGAAGAAGAGTCACCGTGCGCTGGCCCGACAGGACTGGAAAGCCGGCGCGGCGGTCGCGGCCACGGAGGCCGACTCGTGGACCGCGGCCCGTGGCCAGCTCGCCCACTACGGCGATCGCTACCTGCACGAGCAGGACGACCTGACCGCATTGATCAACATCCCGCTGACCGACACGACCCCCAAGCAGCAGGCCCGGGCAGCGCGGGCGACCCGCGAGCTGAACGGCTTCTTCCGCACCCCCGGCCTCTACGGTGTCAAGGCGGGCAAGACCACGAAGTTCGCCCGGGCCGACTGGATCAAGAGCTCGAAAGTCAATGCGGCCGAAGGGAACTTCTGGCACGCTGCCGCGGTCGACGAGCTGGACTCGTACGGCAAGCGCTACGCCGCCGAGCGGGCCGAACTGACCTCGCTGGAGGCGGTCCCGCTCACGAACACCACGGCGAAGCAGCGAGCGACGGCCCGCCGGGACGTGCGCGCCCTCGACGGCTTCTTCGACACTCCCGGACTCAACTACTGACCACGCTCAGCGCTCGGGCGGAAGGGCGTCAACGGCTCAACGAATCGGCGCCCGCACCCCGGACCAGTCGCTGTGCGAGACAAAGGTGCTTACCGAAAAGGCTAACCCGCAGGTCGGAGGTGGTGGGGCAGGCGGGGTTCGAACCCGCGACCGACGGATTATGAGAGTGAGTTCTAGCCCGGCATTCATTTACCACGTGCGGGCGTGGGTCCAGGCGTCCCGGGCGGCCTGCACGGCCCGGTCGCGGTCACCGACGGCGATCAGTGCGTAGCAGGCCTCGATCAATGCATCCGCCTGCCCGCTGTCGGGGTCGCCGGCCAGCGCGGCCGCGGTCTCCGCGACGGCGAGTTCCCGGGCCCACTCCTGCTTCCCCAGGTCGACCAGCGCGACGATGAGCCCACGGGCGATCGCGGCGCGGGCCTCGGTATGTTCCACCTCGGCGATCACGGCCTCGGCCTCGTGGGCCAGCTCCACCGCCGTCGAGTGGTCGACGACGGACATCAGCCGGGTCAGAGCCTGGACCCGATAGCGCGGGTTGGTCGTGGCCCGGGCGACGACCATCGCCTGATCGGTCCGGCCGCGGTCGAGCAGCAGGTCCATCAGCCCGATCAGCGCGTCCTCACGCAGGTCCGACGTGTCCACGAACTCCTGGAACTGAACCCCGACCAGGGCCAGGCCCGCGCCCTGAACGGGTGCTCCGGCGTCGACCAACCAGCTTGCCAGATCCAGCAGTTCGCTCTCGAGTCTCTGGGCCGTGTCGTCCTCGGCCATGCCGAGCGCGGCGGCCAGCGCCTCGACGGCGACCCGGTCCACGAAGGCGGCGTCCGCCTCCAACGGCAGGGCTTTCAACAGTTCCTGCAGCGTGTCGGCCGATAGGGCTGCCTCGATCGGATTCCTCGTCCAGCGACCCGCGGTCGCGTCGAACGCCTCCTGGGCGACGGCCGCGGCCACGTCGGGGCGCCCGGCCTGGTGCAGGGCGCCGGACAGGTGGGCCAGCTCGTCGGCCCGGGCGATCTGGTTCTCCATCGCGCGGACGGCGGTGAGCGCGAGTTCGACCACAGCGTCGTCGACCGGGCCGGCCAGAAGCGCGACGAAACAGCGAGCCCGCCTCAGCGGGTCGATCTCCCGTTGTGCCCGGTGCCGCGCGCGTTCCGACGCGCCGGCCCGAGCCAGTTCACGGACCAGATCCTCCGGGCTGAGGGCGTGGCCGTCGGGGTTGTGGATCCCGTCGGCCAGCGTCTCGGCCTGCTCGAGACGGTCCGCCGCGGCCAGCGCCACGGCCACGGCCAGCACGTACCGCGGCTCGCTCAGGCTGGCCGCAAGCGCGTCCACCGGGGCGAACCGGCCAGCCTCTACGTCGGCGACCAGAACCTGCGCCAACGCGGCGTCGCGGCTCAAGCCGCCCGGGATCAACCGGGTGATGCGTTCGGCGGTATCCAGGTCGCCTATCCCGACCAGGGCCTCGGTCAGGTCTTCCAGCTGCCAGGTGCGCGGGATCCGGGTGGCGACGCCGCGGGCGGTCCGCAGCGCGGTCCGGGTGAGCATCGTGACCCGCTCGGGCTCGTGGTTCTCCGCCAGCGCCTTGATCAGACGGATCTGGGCCCGCGCGCGCTCCTCCGGATCAGCCATCTCATGGGTGAGCTCGACCGCGCGCTGCGGGTCACCGAGACTCACCCAGAGCGCCGGCAGCTCGACCGGAATCCGCCGCCGACGCGCTTCCGGCCGCAGCAGCCACGCCACGGCCTGTAAGCGCCCAACCAGCCACCAGTACATGCGCACCACCTCACCGCCGAAAACGCCCGAAACATCCACCTACGATCGCGGGTGATCTTCGCACGCGGTGACTCGGCGGTCATTACTACGCGAACACTGGCCGCCCGGCGCCGTCAAGCCTGGATCCAGGCCCGGTACCGCCGTAACAAAACCGCAGATCAGGGACTGTGCAGTTAACGGTGTTCCCGGCCTGATTCGCTGAGCTGTGCTCGGCGGGGAGGGTTGGCGTCTGATGGCGGCGAAACTGGATGGCGTGACGAAGAAGAAGACCGGTGAGCAGTCGCCGGAACAGCAGGCGGCGGCGGAGTTGGTGCGCCTAACCAACGAGAAGGGCCTGAAAGGTAGGGCCGCTTGCCCGTGACCGGGTCGAAGCCGGCATACACCCGAACGCGCAACGCCCCGCTCGGGAGGGTGCCAATCAACCCCCGGGCGTGCTTACGGCGTCCTCCACCTGTGGCCATGCATCAACTGGAGAACGAACTCGCACCATGTTTGATGCACGATCATGGACAAGAGCAGTTGCCACAATGACTAACCTGCAGTTCAGAGGTGGTGGGGCAGGCGGGGTTCGAACCCGCGACCGACGGATTATGAGAGTGCCGGACGATGGCTACTAGGGCATCTACCTGCGACGATGCCAACACAATCGGCATCTGAGGCCGCTACTCCCCCACCGTTCGGCAGCGTTTCGCTCCAGATTTGATACCAGCCGAGGAGCGGTGGTGTTCCTCGCGCGACCACTGGGCGCGCGCCCACGCCGCGAGCGACTCCGCGGCCGGCGTCTGATCAGGCAGTGCCCGAGCTTCGTGCCTACACGGGGTCCGTCGCCCATCTCATCAGCTCCATGGGGACGGTTACATCAACGTCCTGGTCACCCGTCCTGGCAATGGCCGCGGCGGGGAGTGTAAGGACTGCATCGCCGAGGAGGTCGCGCCGGCGGACCACCCGCACAGGTCCGGTCCAGTCGTCGCTGGGCCAAGTCTCCGTCAGGATTACCGGAGAGTCAGGTGCGCCCAGGTCCCGATCTAGTGCCTCCATGGCGTTGCGGGCCCGCCGGACCAGCTCAGCTGACGGCTCCTGGCCTACCTCGAAGACGCCGACGAAGTCGACGGAGCCTCCAGCGCCCTCAATATCCGCACTACCTGAATCAGCCTGCTCGGCCATGACGCTGCGTCGCACCCCGGTCGGATGCCAGCGACCGTCCGGACCAGCAGCCACCTCGTCCTCGATGAGCACCCCGATGATCGGGCGCCGCAGGAAGCCATCACCATCCAGGTAGACGGACTCGTGACTCAGCCCAGCAGCCGGCGCAAACGAGACGGGGCTCCAGATTCGCGTATCCATCGGACCATCGTGGCGCAAGGGACGGCAGCACGCGGTGCGTCCGGACGATGCCCCCCAGGGGAAGCCACCGCAATAAGCTGGACTGCAGCCGGATCCGCCAGAGCAAGCACGTCAAAGCCGGGGAACGTGACCATGGCCCAACAGAGACTCCAAGATGAGAGCAATCCCGCGTCCGACAATCATGAGCCGGGCCTGCTCCTTCTCGACAGCACCAATGGAGGCCTCCAAGACGCCTGGCTCCACCACCTCACCGAGGTCGGCCCTGGCACTGGACAGCGCCGCGGACATGGCCCGCCACGAGGCCTCAGCGTGCCGACGGGCCAGCCAGGCCAACACCACCGGATGCCGACGCAACACGAGATAGCCGCGATAGTCAGGCGGACACTGGTCCAGCAACCACGTTTGCGCGGACTGTTCCCAGTCCGGTGCACCAGGCGGCAGGACCTCCGAAGGCCAACCGGGGGGGCACGTAGCTGCTCACACTGACACCGTAGCCACACACCTCGCGCGAGTCCGGCGTGGCGTCGCCGAGCTGTTCCACTGCGACGCACCCGCGCTGTCGTCTACCTCAATGTCAGCCTCCAGCACCCAAGCCCAGACACCTTCAGCGGTCGCGACCCGGCGGCCACGTTCATGACGGCAGCAGGGAGCCTGCGCACCCGACGGTGAGCACCGCCCGAGGAGGACGGTCATCCCGTCGATCGCCAGCTTCTGAGCACGCCGTAGATTCTGGTTTCGCCTCTTGAGTGTCCTCAGTTGCTCTGACTGCCCGTAGTCCGTTCCACGAACCGCTCCACGGCAGCGCTGCCTGCGCGAGAAGCGTGGCCGAGACTCAGCCGTGCTCCCCCAGCCCGATTGAGTTCGCTACCATTTGTAGCATGGCGACTACTGCTAGCGACCGAAGGTGCGACAGCTGCGGCGCGGCTTGGCTTCGAGAGTTGGACTTCGAGCATGTTGACGGATGCACGTACCAGCAAGCGGAAGCGGATCGGCTCATGGATGATCAGGCTCGGCTGGGCGGCGATCTCACCGGCTTCCAGCGCCCGGCCGTGAGCCATGAGGCGCTGCTGGCCTATGCAGCCGGGGTGCTGGTTGAGCTGGCCCCAGCCGGTGAATCGGTGGCCGTAATTAAGCAGGTTAGGGTCGTGCTGCGAGACGGCGAGCGTCGGCGAATCAGCTACGGCTCGACAGACCTGACCCAGCTCTAGGGTTGTCATCGGGTCGTGTTTAGCCGCGCGAATCGGAATGTCGAGCATTTTAACGCTCTGGGGCTGGGCGCAAGACAACAGTTATTGTCTACGCAACCCCCACGTCCGAACGGACGCTTCAGATGACAAGGCACATATTGGCAAGATCAACGAGCTTATGGTGTTCAGCTCGATGGTTGATCGCTTGCTCCTCATCCTCGCCGGCTGACTCAGGAGCAAATTGCATCAGAAGAGTTGATTGTGGCTGACCCCCAGCCGGAAACTCAATATTCCGACCACTGCCTTGATCAAATCATCGATGGTCGCCACTCCTCCCTCAGCCTTCACGAGCCCGGAGTCGAAATTCACTGAAATTTCAGTATCCCCCTCCTCGCCTTCTGGTGGCACGCCCCGGATCGCGATCTGACCAACGAAATAGTCGTCTTCTAAAGATCGACTAATATCCAAAACGTCGCCACGGACATCCGTGCTCTGTTCAGAGCTTACTGCGACTGATCGGCGCGTACCGTGCAGGTCAACCCGTGAAATGCGTTCGGACTCAACAATTGTTTGAAGCGTTTCCCAGCTGGCGGACGAGGTGGAGGAGCGTCCTTTCGGTGCTAACTGACCGTTGAAGGCCACGGAGAACCGAGCGTCTCCGAGGTCTACACCCAAGGCCCCTTGCTCGAATGACCAGTAGTTCCGGCGCCTCTCGTACGTCTCGTCACCCTCGATCGGCATTGATGCGCCAGCATACGCCCATTTGGCTGTCCAGTAGGTTCGATTGGCTGAGATAAGGGGTGTTACATTGATTCCAATCAATGAGTGTCGAATCTTCTCAAGATCCGAAAAGGACATCAATTGGCCAATCTGACGCCAGAACTCAACATTCCCTTGTGCCGCTTCTTGCGTGAGAAGCCAAGGTAGGACGGTTCGCATCTCAGACACTGATAACTGGCCGCTCACGATGCCTGACAATGGCGGAAGTTCTTCGCCTACAGTGTTGATGAGCATTGCTCGCTCAATAAGACGGGCCGTACGATTGATTCTAAACGCGGCGTCCTCGAAAAAAGTCTCCGCTATGAACTCTTCTGGAATGCGGCCGGTCGTGAGCGTTTCGGCATCGCCCGTCTGTGGTTCGATCAAAGACTCAGCGACAGGTCGGTCGATTCTACCCCGCGCGCCTCTAACGAAATTTGCGCGGATCATCTGAGTGAGCGGACTATCTCCCTGACGGTCACCTTCGGTGATAACGCTCACAGCATCGACATCGGTAATGAGCATTCTTGTGCCTAATTCTGCGTCGACTTCTCCTAGGCTTTGCTCGAAATCTGGATGTGGTTCTTCCAAAGACACCAGGACCGGATCGCCTGCAGTTAGATACAGTCCGTCATGTGCAGCCACGATTGATTCATAGGAATCCCTCAAGTAGATTCTGCGCTCGCCACGTTCCCCAGGCCAGCGAACGATAAAGTCGGGGACCGAGCTGTGGTTGAAATACTGGGTATTCTCGATGGACGCAGTTTCATCCAAGGCTTCCAACTGTCGAATAACTACGGTCTTCACTCGATCGATATATGCAAGTGGATCCGTAGTGTCTGTCGCTAACCGGATCTCGTCGGCGAATGTCACAAGCTACTCTCCTTACGCTTTAGTAAGGCGTGGACCCTAAGGACCTCGTCGGGCGTCAGGAAGAGTCTCTCTTGTTTTTCATTGAAAATCAAGAGCCAAACCCGTGACGCTACAGTCCGCAACATGTCCTCGTCTACTATACGTCCGTTCAAAAGCTCAGGAAACTCCTCCACGGCTTTCCGTACCGCCTCTGGGGTCTCCATCGTCACCCACTCTTGCGAGTATCCAAAAGGGTGGGTCGTAACCCACATAAACGTTCTCTGCCAGTCCGTGCCTTCTTCGCACCCAAGAACTGAACTACTGTAAGCGATCGCTAGAAATTTTCGATATTCAGCATACTGATCACCACTAGCGCCGACCCCTTTGTTTTCTACGACGACCGGCTTTTGATCGTCAAGAAAAAGGCCTACGAGGTCAAATCCCTTCGAGCTATTATCCAGACAGCGCACCCTGCACATTGCGTCATGCTTGTACGCATTCCAAGGAAGATCGATGTAAGTCGATGACTCGAGCCACCGCTTGGTCCGTTGGGCGGCTTCCCTACCGCTCTCCTGCGTACTTTCTCGTGGCATCCCATAGTCCATTCAGCCCAGAGTGAATCTCGACCCGGCGCCCTGCTCTACCTATCCTGAGACGACAGGCACCCAACGCTACTGCAAGCATCGGCACGAGCCGGACGGTTACAGGTGACGGACGGCATCGAGTCGCCTCCTGTGTCGTTGGAGTGCATCCACATAACACGTGAGCCCATCTGAGAACGGCAGGCGGATGTGTTCTCTGAAATCAGAGGCAGGCATTAGCAGCGGATCTCTGTGCATCACTGCCCAAGATCTGCAATATCAGCAGCAGCTTCACTGCGATGCCACTCAATTCTCTTGATCAAGACCAAGATTCGTGAAGAGCACCTCCAGCTCACCGGGTCAAATCCCCCGAGTACGGTTGGCCGCAGGTCGGGCAGCTCGCTGTGCGCTTGACCTGTTCCTCGCGTTCCATCGTTCCGCGCCCCACCGTCACCGTCACTGACGTGCTGGCACGGTGGTGGTTGCTGATGCGCCGGTTCGGGTCGCGTTGTTGGGTCCAGCCGACGTAGTGCCGGATGGGCCCGGCCGAGACGTACCCACGGGCGTTGTGCTCGGGCGGGTCGCCGGCGTAGTCGAGGCTGACTGACTCCACCACGGTCGGCGGGTCGTAGCAGAGGCCGTAGATGGTCCCGGGGATCTGGTGGATCGGTAGGCCGTGCTTGTCCTCCAGCCGACGCACCCAGTCAGGGCGGGCATCGTCCATGGTGTTCACCTCCTTTGCAGGCGCCGGCGGTGCCGGCGCCTGCAAGCTTTTCATCGGTGTAGCGATTGTCCCGTGATGGCTTCGACGAGGGCGGAGCCGATGATTTCGGCGGCTGGTGGGGTGACGGCGTTGCCGTACCCGGTGGTGCGTTGACGCTTGTTGCCTTTGACCTGGTAGTCGGGGCTGAAGGCCATGCCGGCGGCGATCTCGTGGGTGTCGAGCATCCGGAACGTGCAGTCCTCCACCGCCGGAACCTGGCCCACCGGCTGGCGCGCTTCGATGAGGGCGTACCGGTCGCGGGTGGTCAACGTCCCGATCGGCTGGTCCGTGGGGTTGAGGGATCCGTTGCTGTAGTAGCTGAGCAGGTACGCCTGCGTGTCGGCCGGCGGACCGATGAGGGCCTGGTGCCCGCCCTGCGCGGAGAACGTCGCCAGCGGGTCGTCCAGGGACCGGTACCCGGATTGCTTGGACCCACCGCCGCGCAGCACGGTGATGAACTCCCCCCGAGGCGGCAGCACCAGGGCGGTCTCGCGCCGGCATGTCTGGGTCCGCAACGGCTCGTCCACCCCGTGGGCGCTCTTGCCTTCGCGGGCGGTCGTCGGCACCAGCATCGCCCCCACCGCGGCCGGGGGCAGCACCAGGGCGTCGCTTTCTCGGGTGGTGCGGGTCGGCATCGGGTCGGTCAGGGCGGTGGCGTCCTGCCGCCAGGTGCCGCCGGCCGGGGCGAGCATGCTGCGCCCGGCCAACCGGATCAGGCCGGTGGCGATGCGTTCCAGGGTGGCCGGCTCCAGCGGGTCGGGTTGGCCTTTGCGTTTGCCGGTCTGGATGACCCGCTCGCCGATCTTCTGCCCCGGGTCCAGGGTGAAGTCGATCGCGGTACTGGCCGGCAGGACGTCGGGGTGGACGATCTGGTTGCGGCAGGCCCGGTTGGGGCAGCGGTAGTAGTACTGCCCGTGCCGGCCGTACCGGCCCATGTCCACGCCGGGCTGCTTGAACACCTGCAGCACCGACACCACCTCATCGCAGGTCGGGCACCACGCCCGAGGCCGCAGCCACTTGTCCCAGTCCGGGGTGCGACCGAGGCTCTTCAACCAATATGCGACATAGAGGCGGTCGCGGGACTGCGGCGCTCGCAACGTGTTGACGCCGGCGGCGTGCATGGAGTTCAGAGCGATCACCCGCGTGCAGTACCCGAGGGCCTGGATCTCGCGCAGCCACCGGTGCCACTGATCCCACTTGCGGCACTGGATCACGTTCTCCACCACCCCAGCCAGCACAGGCTCCCCCCGGGCTGCGACGGCGGCCAGGTAACGGGGTACTTCCTCCATCAGCGCGCGGCGCTTCTTCAGCTCCTCCCGCTCGGCCCGCTGCGCCGGCGTCTCCTCCGCATCAAACAAGCTCTCCTGGGTGCTGGTGTCGAAGTCCCGGCGCTTACCCCGTGCATCCGACCATGCCGGGCAGGCCGGCGAAGCCCAGAAGATGTCCGCGCGCGGGAACCGGGTCAGGTCGGCCTTGGTGACGTCGCCGATGTGGTGATCGGCGTTCGGGAAGTTCAGCTGGTGCACCTCCACCGCGATCTTCGTGTGGTTCGCGGCCAGCACCGTCTCCACCCCCGGGATCGCCTCCAGCCCCTGCGAGCTGCCCCCGAAACCGCAGAACTCGTCGTACACGCTCAGACTCATCAGAATCCCTTCCTCACGTCACGCCCGGCCTGGCCAGGGGTGACACGACGCCCACCGGTGCCGGCCGCAGTCGGACTGGTTGTGCTCTGGGACCACGAGGTCCGGGCCTGCTCTCGCAGCTGCTCACCCGTGCGGCCCGGCTCGGTGAACCGGGCGGCCTTCTGCAGCCGGGCCTGAGTGACGGCGCGCCAGAGCTTGACGCCGGCCTGGGCGGGACCGGTGGGGACGAGCTCGACGGTGATCCGCAGGTCAGCCAGCTCGATCCCGGCTCGCAGCCCGGCCTCGTACCCGGCCGAGTACGCCGGCCAGTCCGTCTCGGGAATGGTGGTGTCGTCGGGGTGCCCAGCGACCGCGTGCCATGGGTCCTGGGACGGGGTGGTGTTCATCGCAGGCGCGCGCCTTCCTGGCTGGGTGGGCTCGGCGCTCATCGGTCGAAGACCACAACGCCGGCGCCTTCAGCGCACAAGTCGTGAACGACCTCGCCGTCTGACCAGGCCACGCTGTCGCCGGCGGAAATCGGGGCGTCGCACGCGGGGCAGCCGGAGTCGAAGCGAGCCTCGAACCGGACCGAACGTTCCCCGTCCTGATCGGTGGCCGGGCGCACCGGCGCGGGAGGCGCCGGTACGGGAATGGGCGCTGCGTCGTAGTGTCGGGTGGCGCGCCCGAGCAACAACCACACGGCCTCGGTGGCAGCCTGATCAGCCCGTTCGACGACGTCGTACTCGGCCCGGGTGATCCGGCTGTGCACGAAATTCATGTATGCCTCGCCATCATGGCGCTTGGCCAAAAACGCGGCGAGGATCGCCTCGCTCAACGCTTCGGCCAGGTCTTCGGGGATGACTCTCGGCGGGACGTACTGCTCACGATTCTCGTTCATGGAGGGCACCTTTCGCGGGTTTGTGGTCGGTGGTGGTGCTGCGGTGGGGGCGTTTTTGCTGCCCCCGCCGTGGGCGCTAGGTACCGCCCGCGGAGAGGCTCGCGGTCAATCCCCACCCGCCCAGCTGGCCCGGCCCCGCGCATGTGCGGAGCACATCCCCCGACCACCTGCCCGAGTTGGGGATTGACGGTGAGACCGCGGGTGGTACCGGAAGGTGAGCCAAGGCACCCAAGGTGATCGGCCTCGCGCGTCACCCGGTCCGGCCCCTGATTGGTCTCGCGCGGGCCGAACGCAACCCAGTTCTGCTGCTTCCGGTTCCCGGCCTGCCGTCCCGGGCTGGTGTTGGCCGGGCGGAAGTGTCGGTGCTGGCGCGTACCGTTTTTGGTGACCGGATGGGCCCACGTACGGGGTGAGTGAGATGGCAGCTGCACAGCCAGGCGAGAACGACGCCACGACTGGTTTGGAGGCGTGGCGCACTCCGGGCCCGCACGAGATCGTCGCGGTCCCGGGAGTGCCCCGGATCCTGGACCATGGCGTGCCGTGGATCCGAACGGGCCCCGAGCTGGACGTGGCGTGGGACAAGGTGGAGACAGCGGTCGCGGCGGTGGTGAACAACGGGCTGCCGAACGACTACGCCTCGCTGGACGGGGTCGAGCGGGCGTTGTTCGGGACGTTCAACGCGGCCCGGTGGACCACGCTGCAGATCCCTACCGCGCCGATGGGCGGCGGTCACATGCCGGTCACCGGTGGCAGTATCCGCCGGCAGCTGGACCTGGCCACGGTCGAGATGGTTCACAAGCTGGATGGGTGGGAGTACGCCACCGGAGTGGCCGGCTGGTTCGGGTGGATCACCGGCGTCCGCGAGGAACTGATCCTGCCCGGCGAACACACACCTCCGCGCGGCTGACTCACGCATCGGCCACATCCGGACCCGACTCGCGCACCGCGGCCCGCTCGGACATGGCCTGCTGATGGTCGGCTGCTTCCCGCCGCCGGCGCCCCTGCTCGTCGGACTCAGCCCGGCTGTCGCTGCTGCTGTGGTGGGTGTCGTCGAGGTCGGCGTCTTCGACGTGGGCGGCGTCCTGGCTGGCCCGGTCCGCGACCGTGCGCAGCGTCAGCGCGGCCAGGGCCGCGCCGGCTTCGACCTGCTCGGCGCTGGCGTCGGTTGGGAGGACGGCGTGTGCGGGTGACTGGCCCCACCCGTGCTCACCCCTGTCACTGCTGCGGGCCGCCTCGTCGACGTCGGTGGCCCGGCCGGCTTGGGCGGTCGCGTCGGCGGCCGAGTCCGCGTCGCTGGCGCGGTTCCACGCCTCGTCAGCGGAGGCGGCTTCGGGGAGGTGAGCCAGTTCCGCGGCCGACACCTGCTCCATGGCGGCGGCAGCGTCGACGTCGACGTCGTGCAGGTCCAGTTCAGTGATCGGGCGGTGGGCGTCGTCGGCTTCGCGGGCCGCGCGGTCGGCGGCCAACCAGGCCGCGGTGTCGGTGCGGTCGGGTTCGGCGCCGATGCGGATTCCGCGGCGCTCCAGCTCGATCTGGCTGCGGTGCTCGACGTCGAACGCGACCGTCGCCGAACTCGCCCACGCGCCACGGGCTCGCACGGCCAGCTGCAGGGCAGGGATGGCGGCGTCCTTGATAGTGAAGACGTCCTCCTGGTTGGTCGCCTCCGCGGCGTGCTGGGCGGCAGCTTCCAGGTCACCGGCTCGCTCGGCCTGCTCGGCGTGGGCACGGGCGATCGCCGCCGCCTGGCGGGCCGCTTCGCGTTCGGTCTCGGCAGCCCGTAGAGCAGCGTCGGCGTGCGGCGGTGCCCACGCCCGCTCCAGCTGCCCGGCGCGGACCCGGGCACGGAGGCGTCCTTCGCTCATCCCTGTCTCGTCCAGGGCGGCCTCGGGGCGGCCGAGGGCTTCCCACGCGGCGGTGTAGGAGGCGCGCTGTTCGGTGGCGGCCAGGCCCGGCATGGTCGAGAGCGCCTGCAGTTCGTGCTCCCAGCCGGTCGCCTCCCGGTGCGCCGCGACCATCCCGGCCCGGTCCACCCACGCCCGCCAGGCGGAGTCATCTCCACCGACGCCGACGCCGACGCCGCCGACGCCGACGCCGACACTGTCGTGGGCGCCGGCGATGCTGCCGTCGGTGTCGTTGGCGTCAGCACGGATGGGGACGGGACCGAACGCCTGCAGCGCCCATGCAGGTGGCTCGGCCGCGATCTGGTGGCCGAGCTCGTCCTGGCGGCGGGCGATGCGCGCTTGCAGGTGCTCGACGTGCTCGGCCAGGGCCGGCGCGATGTCCCCGGGCACGGTGAGCCCGGCGACGTCGCCCTTCTTCCGCTCGCTCGCATCGCCCGCGGCCTGGGCCTCGGGCAGGAGGGGGTGCGGCAGGGATTGCCCGCCGGTGATTCGGTGGGACAGGACCTGCGCGACGGAGTCGGCATCGGTGAGCGACCGGGCGGTGATGGCGTCGGTGAGGACCTGGCGTGGGTCGTCCCCGGCCTGCTCGACCGCGCGCAGCAGGCGGGCCAGGTGCTCGCTGCCCTGGTCGGCGCCGAGCCGGGCGCGGGTATGCGGGTCGAGGACGCCGCGGGCGGTGAGGTCATCGAGGTGGCGGTCGAGGCGCTCGCGGCAGGCGATCCGCACGACGGCTTCGAGCCGGCCCGCGAGAACGCTCATGTTGCCCAGGCGGGCGGCGTCCAGTTCGGCTTCGACGGTCGCGGCGCGGTTGCTCTGGTCACGCTGGAGGGAGGCTTCCAGGACGGCGCGGGCCGAGGCCCGGGTGGTGGCGTCCTCCAGCCGCACCTGCCCGCCCGCGGCCGTGGTCGCGGCCGGGCGGCTGTCAGCGGTGGCCGGAGTGTTCAGCGAGACGTGGGCGGTGTTGGCCAGCCGACCTCGGGACAAGCCCACGTAGAGGGTGGCGGCATCCATGGTCCCGTCGGTGACCAGATGGGCGCTGTCCACGGTCATGCCCTGGGCGGCATGCACGGTCGAGGCGTACCCGAGCTGCACGTGCTCACCCACGTAGGAGGCGGGCAGCACCAGCTCCCCCGCCGGGCTGCTGCTGCCCGCAGGCTGGGTCTGGTCGGCAGGCACGACGGTGAGGGAGCCGTCCTCGCCGACGGCGGTGACCTTGTATTGGGCGCGGTTGATGACGCCGAGGGCATAGTCGTTGCGGCGCGCGGCGATCAGGTCGCCGACCCCGGCGGTACCGCCGTCCAAGCCCAGCAGGACCCCGTCGGCCTCGACCAGGCCGAGGCCGATCAGCTGGTCCCGCACCGCCGTCGCGACCTGGGCGGCCTGCTCGTTGGTGGCGGTGACGACCACAACGGACCGCCCGTCGAGACGGTCAGCGACCGCCGCCCGGGCGGCCGCGTTGACGGCGTCGTCGGGGGTGTCGTGCGACAGCAGCCGGCCGTGGCGGTCGTACTCGGCCAGGGCGTCCGGGTCGCCGTCCCGCAGGGCCAGGGAGGCGGCCGGTTCCCAGCCGGTGGCGAAGCGGCGGACGTCGGCCAGGGCGTAGGTCTCGGCGTGCCCGTCGAGCAGGCCCATCACCCCACCGGCCTCAACGGCGCCGAGCTGGCGCGGGTCCCCGGTCAGGACGAGGCGGGCGCCGGCGGCCTGGGTGAGCATGTGGATGCGGTGCAAATCGGCGGTGGCGACCATCGACGCCTCATCGACCATCACCACATCCGTGGCCCGCAACGCCCACGTCGTGTCGGCGGGGTGGGTGCTGCCGGCGGTGAGCTTGTCCTGGACCGCGAGCCACTGAGTGATGTTGCGGGCGTCCTCGATCCCGTCATCACGCAAGACCTGCGTAGCGATCTGCGAGACGGCCAACCCCACCACGCGCCCAGGCGCGCCGTCAGACGCGGTGAGGTCGGACCAGGCATGAGCGAACGCCCCAGCCGCGTAGGACTTCCCCGTCCCGGCGGGGCCGACCAGGACCGCCAGGCGGGCGTCAGAAGCCGCGATCCCGGCGACGGCGGCGCGCTGGTCGGCGCCGATCGTCGGGGCGTGCTCGTCCAACCAGGCGTTCACGGCGGCGGCGTTCAGGTGGTGGGCGCCGCGTTCGATCGACGCCCGGCGCAGGGCTTCCTCGGCCAGGAGGGTGTCGGTGGTGGCATACAGGCGGGTCGACGGCGGAGTCGAGGGGTCGGCAGCCAGGGCCGCGGCGGCGCTACTCGCGGTGGCGGGGTCGCTGTCCAGGAGCTCAGCCAGGTCGTCGACGTTCCGCCCGGCGACCTGACGCACCAGGTCCCCGGCCAGGGCCTGCTCGACCAGGCCGGTCAGGACCTGCTGGGTGCTCTTGGCATCCAACCCACCCAGCGACGGCAACCGCCGGGCGATCTCCAACATCAGATCAGAGGACCGCCACGCCGACTTCTGCTGCCCGCACGCCGCGACCGCCTCACTGATGATCGCGGTGGCCGACCACTCCGCCGCCGGCAGCGCATCTGTGGTGTCACCTCGGCGGTGCTGCAGGTGCGCGGCCATGTCGTCGGCGACCTGCTCCAGGCCAGTGCCGATGGCCCCGGTTTCGGCCCACCACCGCGCGAGCATCTCTTCGCGGGTCTCCGGGGTGTGGGACGACTTCGTGCGACGAGTGGACAGGTTGGCGTGCTGGGCCAGGTGCCACAGCTCCCGGTCGGTCAGCTCCCGCCCGGCCTTGGCCTCGGCGTCCGGGATCAGGTCGGCCAGCTTCGCCGTCACCTGCTGCCGGCGCGAGGAGAACAACTCCGACACCGCCGTCGGCACGACCGTGAGCTCCCGGGCCAGCCCGTCAGGGCGCAGCTCGACCTGGAACCCCAACGCCGTCAGGCGCTCCTCCAACACCCGGTCGGCGACCGCGCCAAGCGCGTGCTTCTGCGCCAGCAGATCCTGACCGTCCAAGGCCCGGGCTTTCCCGTCGGCGGAGTAGGCCCGGTTCAAGATCGGGTTGTGCACGTGCAGCTGCGGGTCGATGTTCCGGTTCGTGTGCTGGAAGAACGACGCCACCACCAACCCCGGCGCAGCCTCCCACCGGGCCGTCTCGGAATGACCGCCGTGCCGTCCGGTCCGCACCACCGCGATGGTCTCGGCATAGTCGAGCATCGCCGCGTTCGCCTCCAGAATGGCCGACTCGATCCCGGTCCGGATCGCCGCGAACTGCTCGGCCCGGACCGTGTCGCCGGACCGGATCGCCGCGACCTCGGCCCGGTGGGCGGCGGTGTGTGCGACGGTCACGGACTTGGCGACACTGAACGTGGCGTCCCACCCGATCGTGTTTGTCTGCGCCGAGCCCTCGATCTGCCGGCGCAGCTCCTCCACCCGCTCCGGCAACGCCCCCGGCTCAGCCGCCAGAGCGGCGCCCAGGCGGTCCTGCACGGACCGGTACGCCCGTGGGCCGGACCCGATCGCCTCCCCTGTCTGCGGGTTCACGAACTCGCTGAACACGGCGGTCATGTCGTCGGCGTCGACCTCACCGGTCAGGCCCAGGTGGGCTGCGCCGGAGCCGGACCACTGCCCGGGCGGCTCGCCCTCGGTGACGGCGTCCAGGTAGTACGACTCCTGGCCGGCGGCCACGCCGCCGAGGCCGACGTAGTACTCCGCCGACGTCGCCTTGGCCACAGTCACGACCACGCGAAATCACCTCCGTGCGAAAGGGGTTCGACCGCGCTGAATAGCGCGAAGAATGAGCCAAACGATCTGGCTAGTTGATCTTGGTTCGGCCTACTCGATCAGTGATGCATAGGTGTGGGGTTCTTGGCTCTTTCAGAATGGGTTTCTTGGGTGACTGGCTGCGTACTGGTCTGGGCTTTCTTTCTGACTGCTGAATCGGTTTCTTAGGTGGGGTTTTCTGGCTGCTGTTCTGCTTCTGCTGGGAGGTCGATGTAGGGGTTGCGCTGTCCTGCTCTGGATGCCGGGTTCGGGCGGTGCCGCGCCGTGTCTGCGCCGCCCGGGGCGGCTGCACTGCGCGGCTGTCGGCGGGCTCGGATCGCGGTCCGGAGGTGATCGCTGTCCTGAAGCTGGGTTCTGGCCGTTCGGCATCGCACGCGCGGCCGAGTGCGGGGCTCGGCCGCGGGAGGGGGCGGCTGCCCGGGGACTGGGGTGACGGCGTTGGCGAGGACGTCACGCAGGACGGCCTGGGGGGTGCCGGCGGGGACGGCGCCCATGATCGTGACGGCCTGGGCGAGGACGGCGGCGGGGGTGATGGATCCGGCGCGTAGCTGGCGGGAGATGACGCGCCGGACCTTGCGGGCGCCACGGCCGGGCAGGGCCATGCGTAGGGCTTCGCGGGCGGCGGCATGGGCGCCGACGTCCGCGCGGACGCTCGCGTGGGCGGCCTGGCGGCGCACGCGTAGCCAGGTGGAGGCGGATTCGCCGGGGGCGGTCAGCCACAGCGCGAACGGGATGCTGTCCGGGCGGGCGTGGGCGGCGCGGTAGTCGCCGAGCAGGTCGCGGGCGGTGAGTTCCACCAGGGCCGACCACACGATCGGGGCGGCGATGTGCCACGGCACGGTGAGGAGCGTGTCGGCGGCCAGGGCGTTGAGGAAGATGGTCCCGCCGACCCCGACGTGGGCGGTCAGCCGCCACCCGGCCCGGCCCCGCCCGATCACGGCGCCGGCGAGGTAGGCCAGCGAGGCTCCCACGATCAGGGCGTCCACCAGGAGGGGAAAGACCTGCGCCAGACGGTGCGGGAAGACATCCGCGGCGGCGCTTTCCAGCGACTGGTACGACAAGGCCGCCCCGGCCGCGGCCACGGCGGACAGCACGAGGTAAGACGCGAACCGCAGACGACGCGCCCGCTTCACCAGATGCAGCTCCGGGGTGCTCGCACCTGCCCGCGGTTGCGTCCCGCGCAGATCCGCGGGCACCTGGGTGGGCGCCGGCGTAAGGGGTTCGGCTGCACGCGCCACTGCGCGCGTGACGGTGGCGGCGGTGTGCTCGGCGACGAACACACCGGGGTGCGGGGCCGCGGGCACAGTCGCGGGCACGGTGGCGGGCAGATGCGCGCGCAGTAGCGCGGGCACATCGGCGGCGGGGACGGGGTCGGGCGTGGGTGCCGGGTCGGGGGGCGCGACCGTGCTCGTTCCTGCCCGCGTGCTCGCCGGTGCCTCGGTGTCGGGGGGTTCTTCGGTGGTGCCGGCGGTGGGCCCGCCGGTTGGGTTCGGGGCGTTGGTGGTGGCGTCCAGTCCCTGCTCGCGGCGCCAGTCGTTGACGATCCGGCTCACGTAGGTGCGGCGCTTGGTGTCGGCGGGGTTTTCGGCGACGCCGTGCTCGGCCAGCCACAGCCGGACCACCTGGACCGTCATCGGGCCGGGCTGGGCGGCGACGACCTCGCAGGCGTAACGCACCTGCGCGGCCTTCGACCCGAGCCGGGCCAGTTCGCTGTCGTGGGCCTGGTCTTTCTTCGACCGGCGGCGAGGCTGCCGGATCACGGTCACGCTCATCAGAGTCCTTTCAGGGGCAGACGGAAGGGGCGGCATCGGGCCAGTCCGGCCCCGGGGTTACAGGTCGTCGACGTCGTCGTTTTGCCGGCTGCCACCGAGGCCGGTGGCTTCGTCGCCGGTGTCGGCGGTGGGGTCGGCGGCGACCCAGAGCGCGGCGTCGGTGTTCGACATGCCCTGGTGCAGTTGCTTGCTGGTGTCGTTCCACTTGCCGCTCAGGACGGCGTCGAGGTCGTCGTAGGTGGCGTAGCCGTGGCGTTCGGCGGCGTCCTGCAGCGCGGCGGGCAGGTCGCTGTGGCCGGCCTCGGCCAGCAGGCCGGCCAACGGCAGTGCGCTGACCCGCTCCCATTCGTCCTGGTAGGCGCCTTCTTCGGCGTAGCGCAGGGCTTCAGGTGAGGTGGCTCGTTCGTGGGTGTCCTGAAGGAAGGCGTCCTCCGTGCCCGGCACACCGGTGAGTTCGGCGGTGGCCGCGACGATGTCGGCGGTGGTGAGGTTCCCGTCGGCGTCGATCCGCTCGGCGACGGCGGTTTCGATCTCGACCGGCGCGAATCCGAGCTGCGCGAGGGCGTCGAGGGTGTGAGTCGGTAGGCCGGGGCCGGTGACGATCAGGTGACCGCGGCCGTAGTTCCAGCCGAAGACTTCGTCGAGGGTGTCGCGGGCTGCCTCCAGTCGCCGGCTGGGGTCGTAGTTCATGACGTGCTCGTGGCGTTCCTCCTGTGCCCGCAGCATTTCCCGGGAACCGGGCCAGCTCTGGGCCGACGCCTCACCGGCTTGGCGGGCTACACCCCAGTCGCGTAGCTGGGAGAGGGTCGCGTTCTGCGGGTTCGTCGGGTCGGCGGTGTTCTCGGTCATGGCGGTCTCCTTAAGACAGACGGGACGACAACGGGGGGGTGCGCTAAGGGCCTGAAGTCAGGTGAGGCGGGGCAGGGCGAACGCTTCAGGCGCGGGAAGGTGGCGCTCGCGCGCCCACCACGCCGCAGCGGAGAGAGGGTCGAACCCGGTGGTGTCGTAGAGGTGCGGTCGTTCGCGGTGGCCGTGTTCGGCCAAGCACGTGGCCAGGGCCGCGGTGATCCGCTCGGTGGTGGCCGGCAGCCACCGGGTCAGCCACTCCGAGACCGGGGTCGGCTTCGGCCCGGTGTAGGCACCGGTCCGTTCGGCGACCAAGGCCAGGAGCTCGACGACGACGGCCGGGTGCAGGGGCCAGCACGGCACGTCCAGGCTGATCCCGTGGTGAGTCAGGACGGCCTCGACGGTGTCCTGCAGCCCGGTCAGGATCACCCGGGCCGTCTCGACGTCGTCGACGGCGAACCAGTCCAACTGCCCAGCCGGCCGGCCGTCTTCGTCGTCGTCCTGCGCGGCACTGTCCGTGCCGGTCCCGCCGGTGCCGTTGGTGGTGAGGGTGCGGATCTGGGCGGTGAGGTCGGCCAGGCCGCGGCCGAGGGCAGCCACGTCGGCGGAGGTCTTGCGGACCTCGTGTTCGGTGGCGTCGACCCGCCCGGCCAGGGCAGCGGCCAGCAGTTCGCCTTCGGGTAGGTACTTGCGGGCCATCACCACCACCCCGGCTCGTCCACGTCGCCCGCACCCACGGCGGCCATGACGCCATCGGCCGGTTCGGGAAGGTCGGCCACCTGGTCGGCCTGGTCGCCGTGGTCGCGGGTCCGGGTCGCCCGCTCGTGCTGGCGGGTGGCGATCCCTGCCGCTCGGGCGGTCTGGGCGGCGTGGGTGGCTCCGGTGGAGGCGTCCTGGATGAACGCCAGGCACAGGTCGGCGCCGGCGGCGACCATGGCGGTGTTGCGGATCGGCCCGGCCGCCCGCTGGTGGGTGGCCCAGTCCGCCGGGTGCCGTTCGACCCAGACGCCCTGGTCGGCGTGCCTGCGGGCCCACAGGTCAGCGAGGGCGTCGGCGCCGGTGGGGCAAGCACCATGGACGATCGTCAGCTGGGCCCCGGCCGGCAGCTGCTCGCGGACTGCTTCGAGGGCGTCGGCGATCTCCCGGTAGCCGGTCCAGGTGCGTGAACCGGTGACCAGGACCCGCACCCCGCCCCGGACCCCCCCGGCGCCTCGGTCCAGGTCTGTGGGCGCCGAAGTCGCTGCGGTGGGCTCGTCCTGGTGGTCGCGGCTGGCTTCGGTCAGGGCGTGGCCGGCCGGTTCGTAGGTCAGGGCAGTACCGGTGACGCCGGCCGCGTTGGGGTGGGTGACGTGGCGCCCGGTCGGCACGTAGGCGCTGGCGGGGACCGGGCGCTGACCGCGTTCGGCCATGGCGTGGGCGCTGGCCTGGCGGGTGGCCCAGTCTTGGGCGGTGTACCAGTGTCCGGCCATCGGCCCGTCAACGCAGACCACCGGGTCCTGCTCGGCCCAGTCCGGCAGCACACTCCCATCGCCGCCGGCCCGCTCGCCGGCCTGCAGCTCGTCGACGTCCGGGTCAGCGGCGGTGCTGGTGTCGGGGTGGGTGGTCATGACTGGCCCCCGCCCGGGTGCGGGGTGGTGGGGTTGGCGGTGGGGCGGGTGTCGTCTTCGAGCATGGTTTCCAGCTCGGCCGCGGTCGGCACCGGCGCGTCCTGCGCCCCGATCCCGGCACCGACTGCGGCGGGGCGGTTGTTGAGGGTGACGGGTCGCCAGCCTCGGCGGTCCAGGACGGTGGGGGCCCACCCGACCAGGGCGTTGAGGCCGCGCCGTAGGACGAGGACCTGGCCGGGGGCCAGGGCGCGGATCTGCGCCGGTGAGAGGACGGGAACCCACCGGTACTCACCGCGGCGTTCGCCGTCGCGGTTGCTGTCCTTTGTGTGGTCGTCGCCGATGACTTTCATCCGGTGTTCGCCGGTGAGCAGGGACAGGTCGGTGAGGTCGTCGGGGGAGGGTGAGCCGCCGAACCACATGAAGGAGGTGACGTTGGCGATGATCGCTGCCGCTCCGCGGTCGCCCCACCGTTGGCGCAGCTGGTGCAGGGACTGCGCCGCGATGTGCAGGGTGACGCCGCGTCCGCCGAAGTCGGCGGTCCACCGGTCGAGGGGGACGGGGCAGACCAGGGCGGCCTCGTCCAGCAGCATCGTCAGCGGCGGGTCCAACCGCCCGCCCGGCTTCGTCGCCGCCAGGCGGCGGGCGGCGTGGGCGATCTCCGCGACCAGGGCCCCGATCAGCGGGGACAGGCCGGTGCGGTCCTCGTGCCCGATCAGGTGCAGGGTCTGCCCCCGCTCAATCAGAGCCGTGACATCCAACAGGGCCGGGTCGTCGGGGTCGGCGTCGCCGAGGTCGCGGGCCCGGTCGTCGGACATCCACGCCAACGGGGTGGCCATGGTGGTGGTGATGGAGGACTTGGTCCGGTCGTTGGTGGCGTGGTGCGCGCGGATCGCCGCGGCCCGCTCCCGCCCACCGATCGGCACGGATACGAGGGCTTCGACGACTTCACCGAGGGAGTGGGGGGTGGGGTCGTAGATCCAGCGCATGACCTCCCGCATCGACTGCCCCGTGACGGCGGCGGCGTGCAGGTAGAGGGGTAGGATCCGTTTGGCTTGCTCGTCCCAACGTTCGCCTTCGCCTTCGGAGGGTGGGATGAGGTCAGCGGCACGGCGCTGGGCGGTGGCGAAGTTCTCGCAACCATCCAGGATCCGCCACCGCACCGTCGAGGCCAGCCCACCGAGGTCGGCGGGGTTGAACACGTGGACCGTGCCGCGCTTGGCGCGGGTCTGGTGGACCAGCTCGGCCAGGTCCAGGCGGGTGCTGGTGGTGATGAGGGCGCCGGGGGCGTCCAGGCCGTGGCAGGCCAGGCTGATCGTCTTGCCGGTGCGGGGGCCGGCGACCCGGGCGGTGGCGTCCTCGTTGGCTGACCAGACGCGTTCGCCGTACCAGCCGTAGCCGAGGCGGGCGATCTCCACCCCCAACTGCTTCGGATCCACCCGCCGCCGGTCCCGGCGGCTGAGCTCCCGCAACGACGGGCGCAGGACGGCGGCTTTCTGGCGCAGGGCGGCGGGGCTGGCGTGCTCGGCGATGTCCAGGCGGGAGGCGACGCCGTCGCTGCGCTGATCCAGTTCCGCCCGCCGGGCGATCAGCGCCTTCGTCGTGTGAGGGCGGGCCACATGCTTCAACCACCACCACGCCGTCGCCAGCATGTAGGTGATCAGGCCGGTCAGGATGAACACCATCCCGGCCCGGCCGGCCCCGAGTTTGTGCAGGCCGACACCCATCGTGGTGGTCGCCAGGCCGCAGCCGGCGACCTGCCACGGATACCGGTAGGCCATCCGAACCGCGGCGAACGCCGCGCTCCTGCCATTACCGTTGCCCATCAGGGGCACCTGTCCTTCCTGTCTCTGCCCGGAGATATCTGTGAGGGTCGTTCCGTGTCCCTTGGAGGGGTTCCGCCCGGTCGCAACCCGGGCGGAACCCCGCACCCCAGGTAGGGGCGCCAGTGCGTGGGGCGGGGTTAGAGCTCGTCGCACTCGACGTCACCAGGCGCCACCGCGGCGGCCTCGGTGTCGTCGGCCAGGGCGTTGTCGATCAGCCGGGCCGCGCCCGGCACCAACTCGACTGCCTCGTCCCGCCCGAGCCGCCCAGCGCTGACCTGCTTCAGAGCCCACTGCCGGTAGGCGGCCTCGACGTCGTCCGACCCGGTCACCTCAGCGGCCAAGTGCGGGGCCGGGCGCGGTGCCGGCTCGCCGGCGGACGGGCCGGCATCGACGTCGTCGTAGTCCTCGGCCGCGGTGTCGTTCTGATGGGTGATGCTCATCAACGCTGTCCTTCCTCACTGAAACCGACTGGGCTGGCGGTACTTGCTGGGGCGGTGAGGGGTTGCCGTCCGTTCGCAACCCAGGCGGAACCCCTCACCGGTGAGCAGGGCGGTTCAGGCTCGGGGCCGCTTCGTTCCCATCACTGATCACCTCCAATCCGTTCGCTGAGGCTGGTTTTGGGCGTGCTGCAGGCAGGTACGGCCCTACCGAACTGGCCGTACCGTGAAAATGTGAGAAAGGGATTGCCGAACCGGTCGACCCGGTGGTGGTTAGAGCTCGTCTGCGTCGTCGTCGACCAAGTCGCTCACTTCGGAGCGATCGCCTGGGAGAAACACGGCGGCCTCATCCTGGCCACCGTGAACCAGGTCGTTGTGCACACCCGCGAAATAGGCAGCCTCACCGTGGTCCTTCATGACGTCGAAAGCCGCGTCGCAGCCAAAGCAACTGATCCGCGCGCCTCCCCCGGCCGCGGCCGGCTCGTGAACAACGATGCTCATCGACCCTTGTCGCCCTTCGTGTCTCCGCCCCAGCCTGGCCGAGGCGGGTGAACCGTCCCGCTGGCCGGCGGACGCGTCCCCTTGCCGGGAGTCACACCGCCGCTCACCACAGAACTCCGGATCCCTGCTGGGTCGAACTGTCGGACTCCAGCGCGACCTGAGCCCAGTCGGCCGACAACTGCGCGTTTCGGCGGGTTTCGTGCCCCATGACGAATGCCAACCCGGCCAGCAGGACGGAGACCGGCAGCGACAGGGCAGCGGCAAGAGCTGAGATCTGCAGCAAGCCGAGGGGCACTCCCACCGCCATGGCCAACGGCACGAGGGCAGGCCGGGCGACCTGGCGGCTCATGACCGAACCCCCGCCGCCGTCGCGACCCAATCAACCGCATCCACCGACCGGCCACCGGCCAGAGCCGCATCCACCATCTCGTCGATTGCGCGGGCCGGGATGATCAACCGACCTCGGATCCGTACCGCGGGGAACTCTCCCGCGCTGATGGCTCGGTAGAGCGTCATCTCCGACATGCCCAGCAGCTGGGCGGTCTGCGCGACGCTGAAGAACGTCGATGTTCGCCGGATCGGCTCCTGACCAACAACCTCGATCGCCGCAGGGCGACGACCGGTCGACTCGTAGTTACGCATCTCCACACTCCCTTCAGAAACTCGAACCACTGAATATTGACCTAGGTTAACCTAGGTCACTTGATCCTGCAACGCTCGCTCGGTCCGTCTTGGATGACCTCGCAGGTCCACGTCGGCTACGGTCGTGACGTGGCTGTTTCGGCGAACGACGCTCGCGCTCCGTACGTTCAGGTGGCGGATGAGCTACGTGCGCTCATCGCCGATGGCACCTACGCGCCCGGCGCCAGGCTTCCCTCCGGCCGGGACCTGTCGGAGCTGCACTCCGTTGCTCTTATGACCGTCCAGAAGGCCCTCGCCATGCTTCGCGACGAAGGGGTCCTGGTTACCAACCACGGGCGCGGAACTTTCGTTGCAGCCAGTCCCCCAGACCCCACACCGGCGTCCTCCGAGTTCGTTCAAATTTCTCGCCAGCTCGGCGACCTGCGGACTCTGCTTGAAGAAACGGCACAACGCCTGGATGACCGGCTCAAAGCCCTGGAGCGCTCGGCCGGCCTGGAGCAGGACCCCCCTCGATCGAATCCGAAAGACGACTGAGTCGCCTTCTCGCGCTCTCCATCAGGTCTTCTACGAGCTGACTCACCTCTCGCAGCTGGCCAGCGAGCAACACTCGCTCTTCGTTCGTCAATCCCATGCGACTCCTCCTGTTGCTCGATCAGGTTGATCCGGCTCACTTCAGCCTCCTTCCTCACCACAGGTGTCACCAGGGCGCACAAGTGGGCGCACTTGTGCAGATTTTTTAGCTGCAGCCGCCCGGTCGTGCCCGAATAGCCCTAATCTGGATACCTCGGGTAACAGGAGGGGGCCGAGGTGGCTGACGCGAGGAACCACCAGCTCGGCCAACTGCTGGCCGAATCCGGCTTCTCCCAGAAGGCCCTTGCACGCGCTGTCCGTGAGATGGCTGCCCGCGACGGCGTGGCTCTGAGTACAGACCACACGGCCGTCAGCCGATGGCTCGGTGGCATGACGCCCCGCGAACAAACCGCCGGCTACGTCGTCGACGTCCTGAGCGCTCGACTCGGGCGAACTCTGACGTCGATGGACCTCGGGATGGCAAAGCGTGAGGCGGTACCGGCCGAGCTGGGCCTGGTCTACGCGCCCGGCCTCGACGACACGGTCGGCACCCTCACTCATCTCCTACGAGCAGACCTCTCCGAGAACCCGACCCTCCTCCGGTCGGAGCCCAAGAGCGCAGCCTGGGGCGAGGCATCGCTGAGGTGGCTCATCGGCACCCGCGAACACCCAGCCGTCCAGCACGCGTCCGGCCGCCGCGTCGGAAAGGCGGACGTCGAGGCCCTCAGGTCAACAGCCGACATGTTCGCCACACTCGACAACCGATTCGGCGGCGATCACGCCCGGACGGCACTTATCAGGTATCTGGCCGACGACGTCGAACCAATGCTTGCCGGCCGCCACGACGAGGCTGTCCGTCAGTCCCTCTTCGTCGCCGCCGCCGAAGCGACCCTGCTCGCAGCCTGGATGTCCTACGACGGATGCCGGCACGGACTCGCCCAGCGCTACTTCATCCAGGCACTGCGCCTCGCCGAGGCCGGCGGAGACCGCCTGCTCGCCGGCAGCATCCTTTCCGCAATGAGCCACCAGGCGACCTTCATCGGCCGCTATCGCGAAGCCGCGGACCTGGCCCGAGCCGGAATCGCGGGCATCGGAACGGTCGGCACAGACACCCTCCGCGCGCAGTTTCACGCGATGGAAGCGCGGGCCCTCGCCCGACTCGGCGATCGCCGCAGCTGCGACCTCGCCATGGCCGACGCCGTCACGTTCTTCGAACGCCGAAACATCGACATTGATCCAGCCTGGATCGCCTACTTCGACGACGCCGAGCTGGCTGCAGAGCTCGGACACTGTCAGCGAGATCTGGGCCGCGCTGTCGATGCCACGACGTACGCGAGCCAGAGCCTCAGCCCAGACGGCAGCTACGTCCGCAGCGACTTCTTCGCCACCATGGTCCTGGCCGATGCACACGCCGCTGCCGGGGAAGTGGCCGAAGCAACCCGCGTCGCTGGGCTGGCGTTGGAGATGGGCCGTGGCCTCAAATCAGCCCGCTGCGGCTCGTACGTTCGAGAATTCCGGGGCCGCATCGTTGCCGTCGCCGGCGAAAAGGGGCTGGCTACCCTGCACGAGGAGCACGCAGACCACCCGCTCTGGCTCGCCGCCAGCTGACGTTCCCAGCCACAGCTGGGTGCATCAAAATCGTCTTCTCCAGCCGGGCTGCAGGATCAGTAGGGCTGCCAGTCCCGCCGGCTACCGCCCGTCCGCAAGGTCATGATCCGCTTGGCAACCTCGTCCGCGGTCCGTTGATCCTTGTCTGCGTTCTTAGCGATCCACGTCACCATGAGAAGCTCACGGGCATCGGCCATGACCTGATAACCAGGCCAGGCCATGACGTCATACCCGTAGGTCTCGCAGAAGGTTTCATACTCCTCGTGAGTGTGCCACCCGAACCGGTCGTAGTAAATCGCCGTCTGAATCAAGTCCCACTCGCGGGGCCCAATGCAGAGACCATCGAGATCGATCAGCCGGGCGGTGCCAGCATCGTCGATAAGGACGTTCCCGACGCTGGCGTCATCATGGATCACTCCCACGGGCAGATGGAATGAGAGGCCTTTCCACGCGTCCGCCAGGTCCTCCAGCCGTTGGACAAGAAATTCGCGATCCTGAGGCCCGATCGGCGCGGAGGCCAGTCGGGTACGGCCCCTCTGAAGCGGGTCAACACGAGCGAGCTCCAACTCGGCGGGGGGCACAAGCGCATGCAGCCTCCGCAGCAGCTGGGCTAGATCTCCTGTGGATCCGTACGCCTCGCCATCGCCAAGGGACCGCCAGAAGGTGACAAGCAGGCCGGCAGCGTTCACGGGCTGGACCACGTCCAGAGCCAAGACCGCCGGGACGTCCTGGGAAGCCAGCCATCGGGCGGCCTCAACGCTCCGCTGCACATCCCGGCCGTCGGCCTCCGGCCGAGCTACCCGTGCGACCACATCGGGTCCAACGCTGAAAACGGCGTTGGACCCTAGGCGCCGAAGCTGGATGTCGCCGCTGACCAGGCCCGACGTTCGAGCGGCTTCAATTACGGAATCTCGAGCATCGGCCTCCGTGAAGGTCTGATCGCTCCGAGACAAGGTCACCTAGCGACGGTACCTCGGACGGCGTCGCCGTGGTTCAGACGACGCCCACAACCTGGCCGACGATGCATCGAGACGCAGTATGGCTCCCGACGGACCGTCGATCCGCGGAGTCAACATCGAGGCCTGTGGATCTTGATGGTTGGCTGCCGAAGATGGCCACTGCCAGCAGGGACGGCGACCGCGACCGTATGGATTTGGCGTATCGGTTGAGGTCGTTTTGCATCGTTTCCAATATGTAAACCATGTTGGCGACCATGGTGTCGCAGTGCCGCGCGTAAGGACTCGCGCTCGAATGGGAGCGGTGTGTGTGAAGTGTGGTCCCGAGTTGGTCGCAACGTCCATGATGTTCCGATGGACTTGGCGACGATTGCAGGCGCAGCAGTTGGTGGAGCCATCGGGCTGCTGGGTGACCTCACCGGCCGCTTGGGGGCCCGACGACAGGCGGCTCGGCAGCGGTTGGAATTTCAGGAAGATTCTCAAATTGCATATGATCGTGCAATTTTGGCAGAAGAATTACGACTGAGACGAGAAAGGTCATATGCGGCGGCAGAAAACATTCTAAAAAGTTTCCTCGAAAATCCTGCAAATTTAGTTCAACACGATGAAGCTGTAAAGGAAAGTGCTCTATCAATTAGCGCAACACTGTATTTCGAATCAAACTATTTAACAGACAATGAACTTAGGCGAAGGTTGCAGATATCCTCAGACGTACTTGACGTGAAGCTCTCGGGCTCTCCAGTCGGGTCTTTTTCCCTGGCGGAAATAATATTCATAGTTCGATATAACTGCAATGTCTGGTTGGGAAACTGGATACGGGCGGAAAACGTAGTAGACCCTAATTCCGACTGGCTTGCTCTAAAGCAGGAATTGATAGTTGCTCTCGATTTGCGACATGCCGAGCTTTTAAACCAAGGGTTCAATGTTCATCCTCGCAAGGTTCATGAAATTTAGACTACACATGTGGCGCTCTCGTCGGTCGGGCAAGCGGCAGCTCGACGTCGCGCCGGTTGGGGCCGCCACCGTCTCGAAAGGCCGAACCCGCCTACCCCAGCTGGCGGCCCTGGCCGGGGCGGCGTAGCCCTTGGGTGCCCGACCGACGAGAGCGCCTGGTGACTGTCAACCCAGACTTGCGCCTCGGCAACCAGCTCGGCCGCTCTTGAAGGGAGGGCCGGGGGTGCGGGGGCAGCACCCCTGCGGTCTTCTGTACATGCTTCGGAGTCTCCGCCTCGCGTCGACAGTGCGCGCCGCGCCGCCGGCCGCTGGCGGGAGCGAAGCGGCAAGCCAGCAAGGCCGGCCTTTGGGCCGGCGCGCCTGCCCCGCTTCGCGGGGCGGCTCTCGAAGACGTACAGAAACTGGTCCGCAAGCCCTAAACGCCGGCCAGATGAGTCCGCGCCAACATGACATGATCAATCCTTGACTGGTTCTCGCTCTGCGCTTTTCGGGCGCTCAGGCATGCGACCCGCCAGTGTCTCAGCAGCTTTGTGCCCTGCATCGTCGACCCAAGCGGCATAGACGCGCAGAGTCGTCGTGCCGCCCCCGCTGTGGCCTAGCCGACCGGCGACGGTTCGCAAATCAACACCGGCGGTCAGAAGTTCGGTGGCATTGTAGTGCCGCAGTTTGTGCAGTGTGGTCTCGATGCCGAGCCGGGCCACCATTCGGTCGTAGCGCTGGCTCACGGAGTCTGGAACCAAAGGCCGGCTGCAGTCGGGGTCCAATGAGAACAGATACGCGTCTGATCGAACCTGGACGCCGATCTCGGCGGCCAGCTGATCCTGGAGTGCTAGATGCTCCTGCAAGAGCAGATGTGTCTCAGTATCCAGTGCGACCCGGCGCTGCTGATGCGTCTTCGTGTCTTTCTCGCGCATGACCTTTCGGGTGCCAGCCACGCTTCGAGGGACACTCAGGACACCGGATTTCGGGTCGATGTGAGACCTTCGAAGGGCGCACAGTTCGCCGCGTCGGACCCCCGTGGTCATGGCCACCCAGAGCAGGGTTCCCCACTCGGTGTCCTTCCACGCCTCAATGACGATGCGTGCGGCTTCTTCAGCTGAGGGCGGCTCGGGGTTGGGCCGGGGCGGTGCTGGCGGCTCAGCACTGCCACAAGGGGTCACGCTTAGCCAGTTCCAGCGCACTGCGCGGTCGAACGCGCCGGAAAGGATCCAGTGAATCTGCCGAACCGTCGATGCCGCCAGCGGTCGGCACTTGTGTGGCCGGCACCGGTCGTCGCAATCGTGCTCGCGGACGGTCCTGTGGTCGATCTGCCGTGATCCTGACTTGCAGCGCACTCGACAGCGGCGCAGCTGTCCGTAGAACGAGTCCAGCACCTCGCCGTCCACTTTCGCCACGGGCATCTTGCCGAGGACTGGTCGGATGTGGTTCTTGATGTAGCCGCGATAGGTCTTGCTCGTGGAATCGTCGACGTCCAAGACTTCGAGGTAGCGATCAAGCAACTGGTTCACGGTTGCCCTGGACTTCGGGTTTCGCCGCTCATCCACCTGGTTCAGCAAACGTGTCAACACCTTCTCGGCGTCGATCTCGGCCTTGGGCCCACCAGGCACCATCTCGCGCAGGTAGTGCCGACGGCCGGTTACCGGGTCGTAGCCCGCATACACGGAAACACGCAGCGAGCCACTCGCCTGGAGCTCGATATTGCCTCGGGCGCGCTTCCGCCGCCCGCTCGACGTAGCCATGCCAACACTGTAGAGGCAGTTCGCACCAGATTTGATCCGCGATCATGCCTATTTGGATCATCGACTTGACCAAACCCGCAGGTCAGCGTTCGTGGGGCAGGCGGGGTTCGAACCCGCGACCGACGGATTATGAGTCCGCTGCTCTAACCTATTGAGCTACTGCCCCGCCGCGGTCGGTCGACCACGACAGAACCTTACCGAGCCCGGCGCCGGGGCAGCGGCCGATGACGAGAGGTCGTGGGCTCGGATCGGCGATCGATACAGCTGGGTGACGGGCTGAGGCGGCTTGACCAGTTGACCCGATCAGACGGAGGAAGCCCGCGTGGACGAGACGGTGTTCTGGGATGTCATCGACGCTCTGGGCGGGAAGGTCAGCAAGAAGGCCCGCGAGGCCTTCCAGGACCGTCTGAACGGCATGTCGGACGACGAGGTCATCGCCTTCGGTGACGAACTCTCGGTCAAGATCCATGCCCTGGACACCGAGGCGCACTTCAACCAGCTCGTCCGGCTCGGACCGGACGAAGAGCCCGAGGACGAACTGGACGAGGATCTGTTCGACGAGCTGAGGATCTCCGCTGTGATTGCCGGCCGGCGGCGGTACGAGTCCGTGCTGGCCAATCCGGACGAGGTGGCCGGCCGCTACTGGGAGACCCTCGAAGCCGGCAGCAGGATGATCACCGCTCTGCAGGACGTCTTCGAGCGGCGCGGCATCGGCACCGGCAGTTACGAGCCCACGTACGAACTGTGGACCGAGTCCGCCAAGCTCTGATTGTGCTGCCCGGCCCTGGCTGCGTCGGTGAACTTCCCCCATTCCCTGGCCCAGTTCAGGGGCCGAATCCTGGCCAGTCATCCTGATCGCCGGACGCAGGACGGTCAGGTTCGAGAGCGGGGCCCATCGTCCCGACCGTGCGGCTCAGGAACTGCCCGTCCGGACCGAAGCTGGTCATCTCACGTATCCGGCCGGCGCCGGTGATGATGATCTTCACCACCGGAACCCACCGGCCGGCGAGCTTCACCCACGCGATTCCCACCGGCACCTCGGTGGCGGGCTCGCTGTGGGTGCGGTTCTCGACGAGGTTCTCGAACACGATCTCGCCGGGGTGCTGGTCGCCGTCCGGTGACAGGGCTCCGGCCATGGCCGCGTCCTCTCCTCCTGCAGTAGCCCGGGTGATCGTCCTGCGTCATCCGGGCCGGCAGCTCTAGCGGCCTCCGGCCAGTTTGCGACCGCGCTGCTCGATGCCCATCTCGCCGTACGGGTAGTCGGTGGCGTGCAGGTCGCTGGCCGCGTCCAGGGCGGCGCTCTCCTCCGAGCTCAGCACGAGATCGGCCGAGGCCAGGTTGGTTTCGAGCTGCTCCAGGGTGCGGGCGCCAAGAATGACGGACGTCACCGCGGGCCGGGCCGCCAGCCAGGCCAGCGCCACCTCGGCCATCGACACCCCCCGGGCTTCGGCCACCTGCTGGACGGCGTCGATCACGTCCCAGGTCCGGTCGCTGCTACGGCGGTCGTAGGCCTCCATGCCGCGGCTCGGGTTGTCGCCGAGCCGGGTGGCTCCGGTCGGCCGCTCGTCGCGCCGGTACTTGCCCGACAACCAGCCGCCGCCGAGCGGGCTCCAGGGCAGCAGGCCCAGACCGGCGTCCACGGCGGCGGGCACGATCTCCCACTCGATCTCGCGGACCAGCAGGCTGTACTGCGGCTGCAGCGTCACCGGCGCGGCCAGGTTCAGGGCCTTGGCCAGGTGCACGGCCTTGGTCAGCTGCCAGCCGGTGAAGTTGGACAGGCCGTAGTAGCGGATCTTGCCGGCCCGGACGAAGCCGTCCAGGGTGCGCAGGGTCTCCTCCAGCGGCGTCCACGGGTCGAAGGCGTGCACCTGGTAGAGGTCGACGGCGTCCAGCCCGAGCCGGCGCAGCGAGGCATCGACGGCCCGGGTCAGGTGCCGCGCCGACAACCCGGCCCCGTTGGGCTCGTCGGCCATCGGGAAGCGGCCCTTGGTGGCCAGCACCACCCGGTCGGTGACGTCGGCCGGCCGGTCGGCGAACCAGGCGCCGACGATCTCCTCCGACACGCCGGCCGAGTAGACGTCGGCGGTGTCGACGAGGGTGCCGCCGGCCTCGACGAACCGGTCGAGCTGGGCGTGGGAGCCCTTCTCGTCGGTCTCGGCGCCGAAGGTCATGGTGCCCAGGCAGAGGTGGGAGACGGCACAGCCGCTGTGGCCGAGGGTGCGATATTCCATACCTCGGGTCTACACCCAACGATCGCCCGTCGGATACTTGAACCAGGCCGAAGATCGAAGGAGGGTGGTTGTGAGCGAGGGCGAGAGGCGACCGGACGCCGACCGGACGGCGGGTGGCGCCGCGCGCAAGCCACCGGGGATGCGGCCGGCCGACTGGGTCGACCGGCAGATCCGGGAGGCCCAGGAGCGCGGCGCGTTCGACGACCTGCCCGGTGCGGGCAAGCCGATCCCGAACCTGGACCGGCCGTTCACCGCGACCCGGTGGGCCGCCGACTGGGCCCGGCGCCAGGGCGGTGACCTGACCGCGCTGCTGCCGCCGATGCTGGCGCTGCGCAAGGAGCGGGCCGCGCTGCTGGCCGATCTGGCTCAGGTGCCGTCCGAGGCCGTCTTGCGCGAACTGGTCGCCGACTTCAACCACCGGCTGCTCGATCAGTACCGCCGGCCGATGGACGGGCCGCTGATCGCCGTCGGCGTCCTGGAGCCGGACGAGGTGCTCGCCGCTTGGCGCGAGCAACGGCCGCCGCCGCCCGAGCCTCCGCCCCTGCCGCCCCCGACGCGCCGGCGCCGGTTCCGGCTCCGGTCGCGATTCAGGACCTGAGCAGGCGCAGGACGGCGCGCTCGACCGCGGCACTGGTGGCCGGCGAGTCCAGGTCGGCGATCGACACAGGAGCTCGCCGGCCCGGGCGGATCGTCGTCCCGTCCTGGAAGAGGTCGATCACCCGGGGGTCCACGTACGACGTCCGGCAGACCGTCGGGGTGTTGCCGAGCTGGTCGGCCACGTCGCGCATGGCCCGGGCCACCGATCGGCGGGCCGCGGTCGGCGACGCCGGCTCGGGGACGCCGGACAGCGCCACCGCCGCCAGCACGGTGGCGTGCCAGGTGCGAAAGTCCTTGGCCGAGGCCTGCGGTCCGATCATGTCCTTGACGTAGGCGTTGACGTCGGCCCCGGCCACGTCGTTCCAGCTGCGCCCCTCACGCCAGGCCAGCAGTTCCTCCCCGCCTCCGCGGCGGCGCTTGAGCTCCTGGATGACGGCGACCACGCCGTCGTCGGCGATCGCCAGCGTCCGCCGGATCCCCGACTTGGCCGTGTACTCGAACGAGGCCGACCCATGGTGGATCCGGACGTGCTCCTTGCGCAGGGTGGCCAGCCCGTAGCTGCCGTGCTCCTCGGCGTAGGTCTCGCCGCCGATCCGGAACAGGCCGAGGTCGAGCATCCGGAAGGCGGCGGCCAGGGCCCGCTCGCGGGGCATCCCGGAGCGGGTCAGGTCGGCGTTCACCCGCTCCCGGGCGGCCGGCAGCTTGCGGGCGAACTCGACCACGTGGTCGTGCTTCTGATGGCTGCGCTCGGCCTGCCACTGCTGGTGGTAGAGGTACTGACGCCGCCCGGCGTCGTCTGTGCCGACCGCCTGCAGGTGCCCGTTCGGGTAGGGGCAGAGCCAGACGTCACGCCAGGCCGGCGGCACGACCAGGTCACGCAGCCGCTGAACCTGGTCCGGGTCGGTGATCCGGTCGCCGTGCTGGTCGAGGTAGACGAACCCGGTCCCCGACCGGCGGCGCGTCCACCCCGCCGAGCTGGGCGAACTGCGGCGCAAGCGCACCACGACACCCCTCCTCCCATGACCCTTCGTCACCCATGACTACTCACAGACACGACGACATTGTGGGGGTGGGAGCGCGAATGCGCCCGCCGAGGCTGGCAGAGCGCCGGACCGGGCCTGGTACGGCCCGGTCCGGCGTCCTGGATCATCTGGACGGACTACCTACAGCGCACACTCGCAGCGCATCACTCGCGTCGACGGCTCGCGGACGGGCTTGGCCGCCGTCTTCACCAGCGGGGTGTCCGACGTGGACTCGGTCGCTTCGGTCGTGTTCGTGATCTCCGGCATACGTACCTCCAGTTGAGATGTGAACCGTCCGGCGGTCGCCGGACACTTGCCCTCGTCGTCCCCTCAGGGGTGGGCGTCGAGGGAACCTTGAGCCGACCCGCGACGACGGCGGTGCCGGGAGATCGAGGTGGGCAGGACGAAGAGAGGCAGGTGGAACCAGGCCAGGTGCCAGAACGAGATGTCCATGTACCTCTTCGTGGACGCGTGGAACCCGAGCGCGGCCAGTCCGAGCCAGCGCTTGTGGCGCGATCCCGCCACCAGGGCCGGCAGGAAGCCGGTCTCGAAGCCGACCGTGGCCGCGGCCATGGGCCGCATCAGCCAGAGCCGCCGGGCCAGCCGCCGGCCGGCCGGGGTGCCGTAGACGCTCAGCGCGTGCCCGAGCGTGTTGGTCTCGCTCACCCAGCGGTGCCCACCGTGCAGGACCTTGGACAGGCCGGCCTGCGTGTAGGTGGACCCGACAAAGACCTGCATGACGGCCAGCTGGGTGGTCTGCAGCCGGGCCCGCCCGGCGGCAGCCGGATCCTCGGGCGCGGGCCGGTCCCGCCACGAGGGCGCCGCCAGGGAGAGGTACTGATGGCTGTCGCTGGCGGCCGAGGCGGCGAGCAGGAAGTTCAGATGCGTGGTGTAGCTGGCGAATCCGGGCAGTCCGAGTGCGACCTCGCGATTGAGCAGGGTAAATCCGGCCACGGCGGCCGGCCCGCTGAGCTGGGGAGCGAGGCCCGCGCCCCAGGCGGCCACACTTGCGATGGTGAACGCCTTGGTGACGGCGATCCGCCGGGCGTACCGACCGGGCCCACCGCCGCGGTCACCGGCATCGGCGGCGAAGCGGTTCAGGGCCGCGAAGGTCTCACCGCCGGGCAGGTGGGCGGTGTACCGGATCACGGCAACGGCGGCGGTGATCCGGGTCAGCGCCAGGCGCAGGCCGGCGTCGGGCTGGCTCAGCAGGCTCATCGGGGGCTCACCACCGGCACCTGGTAGCGGTAGAGCAGTTCCTGGTCCGCGTAGGGCGAGTCGGTGCGCCCGTCGTAAGTGGTCAGGTCAAGGGCCACCCGGAACAGCTCGAAGCCGACGAAGCGGCGGCCGGCCGGCGGTCTCGGCGGCGCCTTGCGCTGGTCGAACGACCGCCAGGGGGCGTCGTTGACCAGCGACAGCACCTGCTCGGCGAGCGCCCGCTGCTCCTGCTCGTCGTCGCCGGCCAGGTAGACGGTCAGGAACGTGGAGGCGACCCGGAAGTGCTCCAGCGGGAGCAGGCCCCAGACCCGCAGCGGAGCGCTCCGGCCCCCGGCGTCGTCGAGCAGGATGATCCGCAGGTGATTGGGCATCCGGTTCGGCAGGGCCCGGTTGAACATGTTGTAGCTGCAGAACGGCCAGGTCGAGCGGTCCCGGATCGTGGCCGTGAACTGGACCGCCACGACGGCGATCCCGGCCACCACATGGACGGCGGCCAGCGCGCCCGGCCGCAACGAGTAGGGCCTCATGACGGCCCCGCCGACGCGCGTCCGGAGGCCCAGCTCTCGTAGATCCGGCTCAGCAGGTACATCGGGGCCAGATGACTGTCCAGGTCGGAGACCAGGGCCGTGCGGTGCACGGTGCCCTCGACGGCGCCGAGGAACTCCCGGATCATCGCTTCCTTGCCCGGACCGACGAATCCCGCTTCGGAACCGACCTTTTCGTGGTCCTCCAGGCGGATGTGCTCGTGCCGTTCGACGTCGGGCAGCACGTAGGTGTTCCGGAACACGTGCGCCTCGCAGTTGCGGGGCCCGCCGGGCTCGTAGAGCGAGACGTCGTCGAACTGCTCACCGCCCTGCAGGCAGACGATCTTGATGGTCTGGAACGGGCCCTGCTGGATCGAGTAGATCTCCTGGCTGGCCCGCCCGTTGCCCCAGTAGAGGTTGCGGTCCTGGTTGGAGAGCCATCCTCGGTTGGAGTAACTGCTGTGCAGGATGTGCAGGGCCATCGTGCTGACCACTCGCTCGCCGCGCCGGACCCGGGCCAGGGCGTGCAGATCGACCTCACCGAAGTGGCCGGCCTCGGCGAAGTACGACGCCGAGGGGGTGTCGGCCGGCAGGGGACCGAACACCCGGGTCAGGATCTCCGGGGTGAGCTGGGTGACGAAGTCCTCGGGCATGCTGAACCACGAGCCGACGGCCAGGCTGTTCTCGTCGAGGGCGAGGCCGCCGAGGGTCGGCGTCGTCAGCCAGGTGGCGACGTCCAGCACGTGGTATCCCGAGTGGCTCAGCGCACCGTAGCCGGTGTTCAGCGGGTGGTAGGTCTGATCGCGCAGCTCCCAGGGCATCCGCCACTCGCCGTCGGAGTGCTCGGCCACCACCGAGGTGACCGGGCATCCGGTCAGCCGGTAGACCTCCTCGATCGAGGCCCGGACCCGCTGGAACACCGGATTGGCCCGGCGATGGGTGAGGACGCTGACCACGCAGCGCGGGGAGCGCCGGACGGCGGCCTCGTACAGCCCGGCGATCTCGTCCATGTCGGCCCGCAGGGCGAGCGCGACCGCCGGATCGGTGGCCAGCCCCTCGCGCAGCACCACCGGCTTGTCGGTCAGGACGGCCAGGTCGTGGCGCAGCGCCCAGGTGAGGTACCCGCGGTGTGCCAGCGGTTCGGTGGAGATGATCACCGCCTGGACGTCGAGCCGGGCCCGGGCCTCGGTGAGGCGTCCCTCGGTGGCCGGCGTCAGCGCGCCGCCGCCGGCGGCCGGGTCGGCCGCCAGGAGCTCGACGTCGTCCATCCCCAGACCGCCGAGGTAGGCCCTGATCTCCTGGTGCCGCGACGGCAGGTCGACCACCGCGACGAGCTGGACGTCGAGCTCGTCGCGCAGCCGGGCCAGAGCCGGTACGTGAGAGTGGCGGGCGTGCTCACCGCAGCCGATCAGCAGCACCCGGATCATGACAGCGGGTCCTGCCACTTGTCGCCGAGCCAGTCTCCCAGCAGGGCGAGGCTGCCCGCGGCCACGTCCATCTCGACCAGGCCGTCGTCGGCCCGGGCCGGCTGGCCCCGCCACCACTGGGCCCGCAGCCAGGCGCCGGCGGCCGGATCGTTCATCCAGCCGGCCCCGAACGAGTCCTCCAGGTGCCGGCGGATCGCCAGTTCGAGCGACCAGGACCGCAACCGGACGGCGGCCGCGAATCCGGTCGAGCGGTCACGCTCGAACTCGGTGACCCCGGGGACGGCGTCCAGGTGCTCGAGCATCAGGTCGCGATAGTGGCGCGCGTGCTGGTCGGCTCCGATCGTGCCGGTGCTCACCTGCCACTCGTACAGGTGCCGGACGCTCTGCAACCGGGCCACCAGCAGCAGGCGCCGGGCGCTGTCCTGGCCGATGGCCGCGACCTGGTCGGGAAAGTGCTCGGCGAGCCAGGTCTCGCTCAGGAAGAGATGCTCGAACAGCATCCCCCAGGCCTCGACCAGGCCGGTGTCCCCGAGCCGTCGCCGCTCGACCGGCAGCGTCGGATCGGTGTACGAGAAGTGCAGGGCGTGGCCGATCTCGTGCAGGACGGCGCGGCAGTCCTCGATCCCGCCGTGCGGCTGGATCGACACCACGATCTCGCCCGGCAACCGGATCGGTGAGCAGAACGCTCCCCCGGCCTTGCCCTCGCGATCCTCCAGGTCGAGCTCGATCTGCGCGAACCGCTCCAGTCCGAGTGCCTCGACGGTCGCGGTCAGGGCCCGCAGGGTCGGTCCGACCCCGGGCGAGACACCGGACCGGCGGATCGAGCCGAGGATCTCGGAGACCGTCAGGGTCGCCCGGCCCGCCCGTAACGGCGCGACGGCCGCCTGGTAGGCGGTGCGGGTTCGCTCAAGAAACAGCTGGGCGTCGACGGCCAGCGCCTCGGGGTCGACGCCGGTGGTGGCCCGCAGATAGCCGGCGCGGTCGGGGTATCCGAGTTCGCGCACCACGACGTCCGTCTCGGCCCGGCACCGGGTCCAGACCGGCGAGACGTGGGCTGCGTAGAGCGCGCCCAGTTCGCCTTCCCGGGCCGGGTTCAACTCCGGATCCGGGTCGGTGACGATCAGCCGGCGCAACTGGGCCAGGGCCAAGCCCTCGCTGGTCAGGGTCTCCCACTCGGCGGCGGCGATCTCGTCCCGGACCGCTCGGGTCCGGCGGGCGATGATCACCTCGGCCGTGTAACGCACGAGCGGCAGCAGCTCGCCCGCTCCAGCCGCGAGCGCGGCCCTGAGCTCGCCCAGGCGCCGCGCGCTCAGCGGCTCGGGATGGCGTTCGTAGAACGACTCCGGATCGAAGTCCTCGGTGACGGCGCGGCAGTAGTCCGACTCGGCCCGGGTCAGCGCGCTCAGGAGGGACTCGACCTCGGCCCGGTGCCGGGCCGGCCAGGACGTGGCCGGATCGCGCTCAGGAGCTGGCATCGCTCGCCTCCCGGCGCTCGAGCCGCCGGGCCAGCCCGACGATCGCCAGCGCCGCGACACCGCCCAGGAGGATGAGCAGCTTGAACCCGTCGGCGTAGCTGCCGGTACCAGCGATCGGTCGCGAGCCGGCCAGCCCGGCCAGCAGCAGCCCGCACCCGGCCATGGCCAGCTGGCCCTTGGTCGAGAGCAGGATGTCGCGAATGGTGAAGATCCCCGTGGAGCGATCGTCCGACGCGGCGTCGTACCAACTGGAGAGGGTCGCGTTGCCGTAGCCGGTGCCGATCACGCCCCCGGCCACCACCAGGGTCAACAGCACGGCCTGCGCCGACAGGCCGGCCCGCCCGATCGGGGCCTGAGGGATCGCCAGCCAGCCCAGCCTCAGGACGGCGGCCGCTGCCATCGCCGCGGCGATCACCGCCGGCTGGCCGTACCGGCGGACCACCCGCGCCCACAGGATTCCGGACAGGGCCCCGGCCAGGCTCCGGACGGCGACCACGACCGCCACGAAGCCGGCCGGGATGCCGAGATAGAGAATGGCGTAGGCCGGCAGCAGCGGGATCATCACCAGCGTGTCGAGCAGGGCCATCAGGTGCAGCGCGCGCAGCCGGCGGTCGCCGCGGATCTCGGTGAACGCGGCCCGCAGCGGGGCCAGGGCCGAAAGCCGACCCCGATCCGCGGAATCCGGGCCCGAGGGGTTGGCCGGGTCGGGCGATGAGGGCGGCGAGGACGGCGACCGGGGCCCGGCGACGTCCGGGATCCGGCCCATCAGCACGATCGAGATGACCAGGCAGCCCCCCAGGGCCGCGAGCAACACCCGGTAGTCGCCGGCACTGACGACCGCTCCGGCCAGGAGCCCGAAGCCGGTCAGCATGATCAGGTTGAGCAGCTGGGCGGTCAGCTGCATCCGGGCGATGAACCGGGGCCGCTGGGCCGCGGTCGTGATCGTGCGCATCCACGGGTGCCAGGCCACCCCCCAGCTGGCACTGATCGCGATCTCGATCAGCACGATCACGAGGGTGAAGGCGATCAGGACGACGGCCGTGCCGTGGGGCTTCAGGGCGGGCAGCAGACCCAGAGCGACCAGCAGCACGAGCACCGTGCCGTAGCCGGCGCGCATCAGCGTGCGATGCCCGAAGCGCCGGGCCAGGTTCGGGGCGAGCAACTGGAACGGCAGGCTCAGAATCAGCGCGCCGAGGGCCAGGCCGACGCTTCGCGGGCTCAGCAACAGGACCTGGACGGCGAAGATCTGCACCAGGTCGGCGCTCAGCCCTCCGGTCGCGTAGCTCAGGGCCACGATCGACATGTTGGCGACCATCGCGTAGGCATGTACCGGCTGCAGGGCGCCCGGGTCGGTTCGACCGGCCGGCGCGGCGACGAGCGCGGGGCCGCTCAAGCGCCGAGGACCGAGGGGAGGTGAACCTGTACGAGCCACTCGTGCAGCCGGCGGTCGACGTCGTTGGCCGCGGCAAACAACTCCACCGCGCGGTCGGGGCGAACGGCCAGGTCGGAGTAGTCGCCGGGGTTCAGGTGCTCGAATTCCTCCTGTTTCCAGGCCAACCGGGACGCGAGCTCGCGGTAGGAGTCACTGAACCGCTCCACCGCCCCGACGAAGCGGTACTCCTCGGCGATGAGCTGTTTGGCCAGATCGAGGTGCTCGTCGGTCAGCCGGATGTCGGCGGTGCCGGTGATGAACCGGGTCTGGTCGTTACTGAACTGGAGGATCGCGTCGTCGGCAAGAATTCGCTCCAGATCCCGGTCGTACGACTCGACGGTGGCCCAGGCGCTGCCGCCGTCCCGGTTGCGGTAGAACCAGTACCACTGAGACAGGCAGCGGGAGACCGGCTCTCGCAGCAGGGTGAAGTAGTGCACCGGCCGGGACAGGTGACGGTGGATGCCGTAGGGCAGGTTGATGGCCAGGCAGTCGAGGGTGTCCTCGACTGCGAGCGCCTCGGCCACGACGGCCCGGACCACGGCGTCGTCGGAGTCGACCGTCTTGGCCTTGTCACCGGCCCGGCGCCCCGGCACCAGGAAATCGGCGAAGCGGTCACCGTATTCGCGATCGAGCACGTCCATGACCGTGTTTCCGGCGTTCTTGTTGATGTGCACGTAGTAGGCGAGAGGTCGGCCGGGGCCGATCACACCAGACTCGCATCGAAGTCGTAGATGTAGTCGCCGAACTCCTGCTTGTACCGGTTCTGGGTCTGCTGCCAGGCGGACAGCAGGTTGTCGTGATCCTCAGGTCCGCGCATGCCGAAGTAGGGGAAGTGATGGAAGTAGTAACCGAAGATGCGGTCGCAGTCCTCGAAATAGGCGTAGGTGTCGAGGATGTGGCCGTGCCACAATTCGTCCATGTCGGCGTGCGGGGGCATCGACTCGCCCTCATACTTGCGCCGCAGAAAGAGCCAGTTGCGGTACACGGGTTCGTAGTAGTCGGCCTGGGCCCGGCTCCAGTCGCGGCCGCCGTCGTCGAGCGCGCAGGTCAGCCGCTCCTTGATCGGAGTCAGATCCAGCGCATCGATGTATTGCCTTACCTCGCCCAGAGTTTCGAGCCGTTTCGGAGAGACTTCCACGGGCGGGACGAAGGTCAGAGTTCCATCCGGGCGACGTTCCACAAGGCCTCCCACATCCGATGACGCGCTTGTGAGCAGCACATACGAGCCCTTGACGAGCCAATGCAGCAGAACCGGGCAGTCAGCACTTTAAGCACGATCCGACCCGCGGTCAACGCCTGAATTTGTCGATCTTCAGCTCCTGGTCCTGCGCGAAAAACGATCTTGGCGAACCAAATCCGCATGATCTTGAATGCGGCACCGGGCGGTCGTCCCGGCAGAGAGACGGGCGCGGTCCCGCCGTCTCACGGCGAAACCGCGCCCGTCCGGGCGATGGCGAGCGACCGGCCCCCGGGTCAGTCCCGGGGTGCGTCGGCCAGGGGCCAGCCGCCGGCGGCGAGGCGGGCCGAGATCCGGGCCACGTCGTTGTCGGCGGGCTGGTCCAGGGTGGCCTCGTTGATCAGCCGCTCGACGTCGTCCGTGGTGATGTTCTCGCCCTGCTCGGCCAGCCCGGCCAGTTCGGTGGCGATCTGATGCACCTCGACGTCGGTCAGCTTGCGTCGCAGCAGGCCGAGCAGGACCACGTAGTCCTGGCGCGGCACGCCGGAGGGGTAGCCGGCCCGGAGCCACTCCAGGGCCCGGCCGACAAAGGTCGACTGAACGTCGCTCACGAGTTGGTCCCTCTCACTTCTTGTCCTGGATGACCGGGTAGATGTGGTCGAAGTTGAGCACCTTGCCGGCTCCGGTCGACACGATGTAGACGATGCCGAGCGCCACGATCAGCAGGACGATCGCGAAGCAGAGGTAGGCCACGGCCCGGCCGACCGGGTGCGGGGCGGGCGAGGTGACGCCGGTGGCGCTCACCTCGGCCTCGCCGCCGGTGCCGTAGGCCATCGAGCGGATGCCGACGGCGAACAGGGCGGGCAGGCCGGAGCCGAGGATGATCCCGACGAGGAGGATCTTCCAGACCGCCTGCCATTCGAGTGACAGCGTGTGTCCCATGTGATGTTCTCCTGAGCTGAGTGGGTTCGGAGGCCGGTCAGGCCGCGACGGGCTCGGCGGCGCGGTGGTCGGTGTTGTCCCACTCGTCGTTGACGTTTCCGGGGTGGACCGGCTCCTGCCGGGAGCGCAGCCACATGCCGACGGCGGCGGCGGCCAGCAGCGCGGTGATCACGACGGCACCGGCCACGCCGGCCCCGAAGAGGTCGGCGATGTACCACATCAGGGCACCGACGATGCCGGCACTGGGCAGGGTGATGATCCAGGCCGCGATCATGCGCCCGGCCACCCGCCAGCGGACGGTGGCGCCGGGCTTGCCGATCCCGGTGCCGAGGATGGAGCCGGTCGCGACGTGGGTGGTGGACAGGGCGAAGCCGAGCTGGCTGGAGATCAGGATGACGGCGCCGGAGGCGCTCTCAGCGGCCAGCCCCTGCGGCGGGGCGATCTCGACCAGGCCCTTGCCGAGGGTGCGGATGATCCGCCAGCCGCCGAGGTAGGTGCCCGAGGAGATGGCCAGGGCGCAGAGCAGCTTGACCCAGAACGGGATGTTCTTGGTGTCGGTCCAGTGCCCGGAGGCGATCAGGCCGAGGGTGATGACGCCCATCGTCTTCTGCGCGTCGTTGGTGCCGTGGGCCAGCGAGACCAGCGAGGCCGAACCGATCTGGCCCCAGCGGAAGCCGTTGTCGGTGTAGCGCGCGGCCACCCCTTCGACGATCCGGTAGATCAGCCAGGTCCCGATCGCAGCGACCAGTCCGGCGATGATCGGCGACAGGATGGCCGGCAGGATCACCTTGCCGACCACGCCGTCGATCTTGCTGCCGTCGCCGTTCCAGTTCACCGCCTTCCAGCCCAGGCCGGCGATGGTGGCGCCGATCAGGCCGCCGAACAGGGCGTGCGAGGAGCTCGAGGGCAGGCCGAGCAGCCAGGTCAGCAGGTTCCAGACGATGGCCCCGATCAGCCCGGCCAGGATGATCAGCAGGAGTGCCGATCCCCCGCCCGCGAGCAGATCGGGTTTCGGCGAGCCGTCCTTGTTCTGGATCTTGACGACGGCGTTGGTCACGGTCAGGGCGACTTCCACCGAGAGGAAGGCGCCGATCAGGTTGAGCGCACCGGACAGCGCAACGGCCGTCTTGGGCGCCAGAGCCTTGGTGGCGATGGACGTGGCCATCGCGTTCGCGGTGTCGTGGAAGCCGTTCGTGAAATCGAACGACAGGGCCACGACGATTACCAAGATGAGAATCACCGTTGCTGCTGTCACGAGGCCAGGGTGCGCCTGCTGCGGGCCTCAGAACCAGACGTCCGCGAGGCCCGCCTTGCACTATTCGCCTGCGGTTTACTTTACGTATTCGTTACACCCTGATTGCGAGGCCCACCAGCAGGTTTGACGCTCTGTCAAGACGAGTTAGCTGTGCAGATCAGGCATCCTCGCCACGCACGTGACGGGCCACGTTCGAGACGTCCTCGTCGCCGAAGCCGGCCTGCACGAGCTGGTCCTCCACCCCGGCCACCAGCTGGGCGACGTCGAGGCTCAGGCCGAGCGCCTCGGCCTCCCGCAGCGCGATCCGCACGTCCTTGAGGTGCAGCGACGTCCGGAAGCCGAGCGGGTACGAGCCCTTGACCATGTTGCCGGCCCGGTTGCGCAGCACCCAGGAGTCGGCCGCCCCGGCGCCGAGCGCCTCCAGCAGGGCGTCGGCCGGCAGCCCGAACTTCTCGGCCAGGACGACGCCTTCAGCCATGCCGGCGTAGGCGCCGGCCAGCACGACCTGGTTGACCGCCTTGGCCGCCTGCCCGGAGCCGGCCTCGCCGAGATGGGTGATCCGCGAGCCGAACGCCTGCAGCACGGGCATGGCCAGGGCCACGGCCTCGGTGCTGCCGCCGACGAACACGGTCAGCGTGCCGCGCTCGGCCCCCTCGGACCCGCCCGACACCGGCGCGTCGACGAACAACCGGCCCGACTCGGCCAGCGTCGCCGCCAGCTCGCGGGCCAGCGAGGGCGACGCGGTCGAGCAGTCCACCAGGACGGCGCCGGCGGCCAGGGCCGAGGCCACGCCGTCCGGACCGAGCACCACGGCCTTCAGGTCCGGATCGTCGGAGACGCAGGTGAGGACGGCGTCCTGGCCCTGCGCGGCTGCGGCCGGCGACTCGGCCCGGGTGGCACCGAGGGCGGCCAGCGGTTCCTCCTTGGCCCGGGTGCGGTTCCACACCGTGACCTCGTGACCGGCCTCGATCAGGTGCCGGGCCATCGGCGCACCCATGGTTCCCAGCCCGACGACGCCGACCTTCACCGCACACACTCCACGCGCTCAGCCATGGACCGAGCTTGCCATGATCGAAGGGCCTACCGCGCCGCGGGGGGCATCGGCGCAGGTCAGACAAAACGGTTCCGCGGAACCGTCGCGATCTAGGCCGTGCCGTACACGGAGTTCGCGGCGGACGCGGTCGGGGCGGGCGTCGGCCTGCCGTTGGGGAACACCTCGCTCGGCTTCGGGATCCGGGAGGCGTGCCCGCCCGGCCCGTCGGTCGACCCCGGAGCCGGCAGGCTGCCCTTGTCGTGCCAGCGACCACCCATCCCGCCGAGGGCCGGGCGTCCGTTCTGGACCACGTCCCGGACCCTCTGCTCCAGCGTCTTCTCGATCTGGTCGGCCATCGCCTGGGTGATCTTGCCGGCCTTGACCCCGGCGTCGAGCCGGTCCTTGGCCGCGCTGACCAGGGCGCTGACCAGCGTGTCGACGTCCTTGCCCTGCTTCTTGGCCAGGTCGGCCAGGGTGCTGCCGCTCTGCAGGGCCTTACGAAGCTCGTCGGTCGTCATTCCCAGAACCTTGGCCGCCGCGTCGTCCGCCTCGGGGCCCTCGACCCCGAGCAGGCCACCGCCGGGCCGCAGCCCCAGGCGCCCGCCCCCACCAGGGCCGCCGCCACGCAGCGCATCGCTGCCGGCCAGCGTGCCCGCGACCTTGTCGGCCTGGTCCGCGGTGAGCGTCTTGTCGTCGACCAGGCCCTTCAGGGCATCCCGGATCGCGGCCGTGCGGCGAGCCTGGGCCGCCTTCTGAGCTTCAGCCGATGGTGCTTGAGGGGCGCCGTTCTTGGAGTTGTCGGCCAGCGCCGGATAGGCCACCGCGGTGGCGCCCACGGCTCCCAGTCCCACGGTCCCAGCAAGGGCGACGGCAGTCAGTCGCTTTCGCATGCTCTCCCCTTCACCTTCGGGCCGGGCATCGACGCCCGACATGATCGACGTTCGGCACCGAACCTGGGGCCAGCATCGGACCAACCTGGCAATCTCCTGTGAATCTGTGAATGGGCTGAGCCTCGCCTGGACGGGCCGGGTCGGCCGGCGGCCCGCCTCGGCGGCTCGGCTCGGAGGTCCGGCCCGGCTCACCGCGTGGCGTTCGAAGCACCCCGTAGACTTTGGTATCGTTCTGGGCGCACCGCGATCCCCCCTAGCTCAATTGGCAGAGCATGCGACTGTTAATCGCAGGGTTACTGGTTCAAGTCCAGTGGGGGGAGCAAAACCCCAGGTCAGAGCCTCAGGCTCTTAACCGACCAAGATCACCAGCACACTTTAAGCACGCTTTTCGCCTGAGCCCTTGGGCGACTGGTCGACGGATTCGAGCAGGTCAGCCGCTCCCGTCCGGGCCCTCTTCCGGCCGAAGTAGTGGTCCTGAGTCTTCGAAACCTTGGCGTGACCGAGCTGTTCGGCGGTGGAACCCCAGCGGCGGCGACTACTTTCTGTGCGTCTTCAAGAGCCGCCCGCGAGGCGGGCGGGTGCGCCCGCCTGCGCCTCAACAGGGTCACCGCCAAGACGTGAGCGGCCTGACCCGGACCAGCAGCCCGTCGTGGGGCCAAGCCTCCAGGAATACGGAAACCTGGTCGTACTTCCACGCCGCGACTGCCACTGTCACCTTATGGACGCCGATCCGATCGACCCGTCGTGGACCTGCTCACACTTCAGCCTGAGCAACCCACGCGGTCGTTACGAGGCCGACCGGCCGCGCCTCCTACGGCGGCTGGCCACCCACATCTCACAGCTGCCGGACAAAACCATGGTCCTCGACATCAACTTTCACAGGGATGTCACCGAGCGAGGCCCGTGGCACTCCGCGACCGCCTACTACTCCTCCGGCGGGTGGGCCGACGACGACGATCAGCCGTAGATCGGGTCTCACAGCTGCTTCTGTTCTCGGACCAACTGGTCGGCGAGCCGCTGACCGAGCTCAGTGATCCGATACCGGGACGTCAGGGCATCGCGCTCGATCAGACCCATCCGGTCGAGCGCCGCCCCCCAAGGAGCCTGATACCTGGTCAGCGCCCGGCGCCCGGCGAAGAACAACAACAGCTCAGCTTGTCGAACGCTCAGCTCCGGTCTTCGGGCCGGTGCACGCGACGCACCGCGATGTCTGATCACAGGTGCTCCCGGAGCCGGAAGAGAATGTGGTCAGGCAACACCCAGGCCGGCTCGTCTTCGAGGGCGAGCGAGACACCGATGGACACCGCGAGCCAGCAGATCTCGTCGTAGACATAGCTGCCGTGCGGATCTCGCAGCCAGTCCCGGAGACGGTCTCGATCAGCGACGCCGATGAGGCGGTCCTGATAGCGGATCTCCACCGTGTCGAGCCGGACCACCACCTCGGCCGCGGACGTTCGACCCCAGCGATCGGGAACCTCAATGAGCACCTGCATGGTCACCCCCGTGAGGTGTCGATATGGACGTCGGGACCGGCGCCTCATGGAGGGCCTCGACACCGGTCCCGACTCGATGACCCTCGTTCATGGGCCGGTCTCGGTTCGACGTGTCCTCGGAACAGCGGTGTCGCAAAGACATGTGTCTCTACCGGACGGTTGCTCGTACCATTTCTCCGTGACTGTCCAGGGCCCGACAGTGGTACGCCGTCAACTCGGAAATCGACTTCGCCAGCTCCGTGAGGACGCCGGCCAGACCATCAGCGCCGTCGCCGGATCCAAGGTGTTCAGCACCTCGAAAATGATCCGGATGGAAGGCGGAAAGATCGAGGTCAAGGCGGCCGACGTCTGGACCCTCTGCCGCTTCTACAAGGTCACCGACTCGGCCGTGATCGACTCACTGGCCGATCTCGCCGACGGCACCGGGGAGCGGGGCTGGTGGGAGGCATACAACGACCGGATTCCAGACTGGTTCGCGCTCTACCTGGGGCTGGAAGAGGGTGCAGATGAGCTCATGATCTGGCAGCCCGAACTGGTGCCGGGGCTGCTCCAGGTGAAGTCCTACGCCGAGCAGGTGATGAACGCAATCGGGGTCGACGACCTGCACCGCAGTGTGGAGCTGCGAGTTGCTCGTCAGAGGCGTTTCTTCGGTCGGCCTGCACCGGGCCGGCTGCGAGTGGTGCTCGGACCAGCCACTCGTCTCAGAGACATGGGCGGCGACGTTCAGGAGGATCAGCAGGCACACATCCTCGAGCTGGCCGGCCGACCCCATGTGGAGATACGTCTTCTACCGTTCTCGGCCGGCGCGCACATGGGGATGACGGGCGGCTTCACGGTGTTCGACTTCCAGAACGCCGCTAACCCGTCCGCCGTCTACCTTGAGACCCTCATCGGCGGCCATTATCTGGAGCACGAGAACGAGCTGACGCAGTATCGGAGTGCCTTCGATACCCTGTGGCAGCAGTCGGTCCCGATAGAGGAGCACGCACCATGAGCTCAGAGGTGACTCCGTCGCAGAAGGCTTCCGCCTCGGACCAGGCCAATTGTGTCGAGCTGCGGCGCAACGGGGACGCCATCGAGGTCCGGGACAGCAAGCACCCTCTTGGGGCGATCCTGCGCTACAGCGGCGCCGAACTGGCCGCCTGGATCGAGGGAGCCAAGAACGGCGAGTTCGACGACCTGGCGACCTGACCCTCAACGATCGCGGGGCTCATCGACGAGCGCTTCCGCCGTACGGGACGGCGGAAGCGGACCCGAGTGGTCTCAACCAACTGAGCATGGTTCACGTCAAGTGAACTCGGCGCCCGCACAGCGGACCGCGCCGTCACCTGCCGTCAATGAGCAGCCCTCAGCCGCAGGCGATCTTCAGGAATTCGCCGACCCCGACCCGGGCTTGCGAGTCGATGACTTCGCCGTCGGCCTGTTCCGTGTACCGGGGTACACAACCGTGCCGGGCCTCAGCCCGGCCAGGTCCGCGACAGTGAAGCGGAACGGCTCGGTGGCGGCCGTGTTGTCGGTGGTCGCTCCCGATGCGGCGTACTGCACGCCCGCCACCAGCGGACGCGCCGGCCGATCCTGCACCCAACCGGCCGGCGGCGCTGCCACCGGCAGCAGGGTCACGCCTCGCCCGACCGGCAGGCGTGAGGTCCAGCCTCCGGCGCTCCGGTAGGCCTTGCCATCGGACCGGTGTCGAGGATGCCGCTGCTCACGATGGGGCCGCGGCACGCCGCCATCACGATCACCGGAGAACCGTCCGCAGCGACGCGGCCCTGCCCCTGTTCGTCGAGCGCGGCTACGACGCGACGACCATGGACGACGTCGCGGCCCGCCTGGCCGGCTCGACGTCGACGACCTCAATCTTGAGCGCAACGTCAGCCCGATCCGGGCCTACAGCGCCCCCAAGCCGGAGAACATCCTGTTCACCAAGGAGCTGCACCGCCGCTACCAGGCCGAGGGGCTCTCCGCGGTGGCCTTCCATCCGGGCAACGTGGCCAGCAGTTTCGGCAAGCAGTCGCAGAGCCGGCTGATGCGATTCATTACGACCAACGCCGTCACCCGGGCCATGATGATCACGCCGGAGAAGGGCGCCGACCAGCTGGTCTGGCTGGCTGAGGGCCGGCCCGGAGCCGACTGGCAGCCCGGCGAGTACTACGAGAAGCGGCGCCCGGCGCGAACCACGCCGACGCCGACCTGGCCCGCCGGCTCTGGGACCGCTCGGAGCAGCTCACGGACTGACCACGCCCACTGCCCATCACTCGCCGACGTCCGGACTACTGAAGGCGACCGTTGGCCCGCAGCGTGATCAGCGACTCCAAGGTCACCCAGCCGCGCCACTCCGGCGTGGTGATCGGCGTCCAGGACTCGAAATTGAACTGCCAGCCACCGTCCGGCTGCTGGGCGGCGGCCAGCGCGTCGAGCTGCCCGGCGATCACCGTGTCATCGAACCATCGGCGAGCGAAGCTGTCCGGCCTCGGGGCGAGTTCGAGCGCCGTGAGGACCTCGCCCTCCGGCTGCGGTTCAGGAGCCACCAGAGCGTTGTCCTCGATGATCCGGCCGATTTTCTCACCGACGGCCTCGGCCCGGGCCCGGTCGGGCACCTGGGCCAGGAACGTGGTGATCGAGACCAGCTCGTGGTGGAACGTCGACGTCAGTTCGTCGAGCTGGTGCCAGCAGAACTGAGTGGCCGCCTCGACCCAGTCGTGCTTGACGCCGTGCTTGTGCATCCGGCCGGCGATGGCGGCCGTCGGGTTGAGGTTGCCCGGCGGGTCCTCACCGACCTGCCACCAGGGCCCGTGAGGAGCGTCCAGAACGGTGGGCAGCACCCACGGGACACCACCGTCGGGCCGGGTGATCGAGACCAGATAGTCCAGGACGCGCGGGATGAGGTCGACGTCGAAGGCCCCGATGTCGTCGAGTACGCCCAGTGCCAGGTCGACCGAACAGGGTTGACTGGCGGGGCCTCTCAGGTCGGGCTCGAAGGCGTTGCCGATGCCACCGTCGGCGTTCTGGTACGGGCGCAGACCGTCGACGACCCGATCCCGCTCACCGCCGCGGAAGTGGTACTCGAAGCGGAGCTGATCGACGAGGCGGGCGTTGAGCCACATGAACTCCGCGGCTTGGTCCAGGGACACCACATCGATCACCTCGTTGTTCGGCCGTCATTCGTGCGTCGTTCGACCCAGCCTCCCAGTTTGCGGACCTGGTCGCGACCGGGTCCGGTAGCGACCGTGTCCGGATCGCCGCCGCCTCAGGTGCCGGTATCTTTCCCGGGTGCCGCGCCGACGACCCGACCAGCAGCCCTCGGCCCTGCTCGGGGTCGCCGCGGCCGTCACTGTCGCGGCCCTGGTCGCGATTCCGACGCTGCGGGCCACGTTCGGCCACACCGATCGACCGGCGAGCACGTCCGGCTACTTCTGGCAGGTCATCGCCGACGCCCGGCACCGGACCGGCAACTCGGTGGACGGCGACCGGGTCGCCGAGCAGGTCACCGCCCTGCTGGCCCGGCGCGACCCGAAAGAGATCGTCGAGTTCGGCGTCTACCTGGACGGGCTGGAGGTCAGCGCCTACCGCTGGGACCTCTGGGGTGCGGCCTACCTGATCAACGGCGGCTGCTCGGACGACTGCTTCGACTACTTCCAGGGGTGGCTGGTCGCTCAGGGCCGGTCCACCTGGGACGCCGCTCTGGCCGACCCGGACTCGCTGGCCACGATCATGAGCCGGAAGGTCGAGCGCAGCGGGGTCGAGTCCGAGGACATGCTCGGCACCGCCGCGGCCGCCTACGCCCAGGCGACGGGGCACGGCGACAAGGCCTACTGGGACGCCGTCACCAAGCAGTCCGCTCCGTGGCCGGATGAGCCGGCCGGCGGCGAGACCGACTTCGAGGACGGCTCGCAGACGCAGACCGCGTATCCGAGGCTCAGCGCCTACTTCGACCGCTCGCACACCGGGACCGTCTAATCGGAACGATCCTGTTCCCGGAAGAGGCCGCAGAAGCATTCATTCGCGACGGCGGAAGCTTTCCAGTTCGCGCTCGGCCGCCTGCTGGTGTGGGGATCCGGGCGAAGCTGCGAGTCGGGCGAGGTGCTCCACCCCTTCGGGGGCGCCGAGCAAGGCCAGCGCGTAGGCGACCGAGAACTGAAGCTGGGGGTGAGCCTGCAGCAGTGGTACCAGGTGCGGCGCGTAGGCCAGTTCGCCGGAGAGTCCGACGATGTTGACGGCGACGTTCACTTCCCAGTGCGGGCGCTCGGTGAGATCGGTGGCGAGGATGCGCCGCAGGGCGAGGTCGGTCGCCCGGGGGTCGCCGACCTCGAACAACGCCCTGAAGTCACCCCGCTCGGCCAGGATGTCGCGGGCCTCGGGGGCCTCGGCCACGATCAGCCCCTGCCGGGCGGCCGGCGTGTCCATGGACTTCAGCACGGCTATGGCCGCCGGCGTGCCGATCCGCCCCAGCCCAATGGTGGCGTATCCACCCATCCGCTCATCAGCGAACGCGACCAGCAGCGCGACGGCGTCCGGATTCACCACCCGTGACAGCTGCATCGACGCCAGGCGATCGTGCTCCCGGGCTCGCTCGATCAGGGTCGCGACCTCGGCCAGCGAGGTCACCGGTTCGCGCCGGGCGACCTCGTATTCCAGGAACGAGCGGAACGAGAGGTACGCGTCACTGGTCTCCTTGGTGATGTTCCACAGCTGCCATTCGTCGAGACCGTCGAACGGGATCAGCACGGTGGTCCCGGGACCCTTCTCGGTGGCGATCAGCAGACCGTTGAGGAACGGAGTCCAGTTGCCCGGCTGCGAACCGTCCACCGTGACCGGCCCCGGCTCGTCGTACCAATCCTCCTGCGTCACGATCTCGTCCCACACGGGCTCGACGTCCCGCAACCACTGAATCTCCTGGACCGGAAGGAAGCCCGCGCCGACCACTTCCGACGGCCAGTAGGCGATCTCCGGATCGCTGGTTGCTCTCACCGGGCCGGCGTCGTCCCCGAAGGCCCCGTTGCTGACCAGGAGAAACTCGCGGTAGGACGGCGGCAGGCGGCGACCGAGCCGAGCCTCGGCAGCCTGGATCTCGGACTCGAGCGCCTGCGGTCGCAACAGCGAGCCTGTTCGCGCGGCGGCCGCGGTCAGCCGTTCGCTCTTCGGTTCGTCCTTGATCAGCAGCTCGCTCCAGCGGGACGCCAGATCGGACATGGACCCGTTCGCAGTCACGACACCCTCCTGGATCGGCAAGTCCGTCCCGTGAGGTGTCGGCACCATAGGTGAACGACGGGATCGACTGCTCAGGTCGCGGTTCGACTGCCCTGAACCACCAATGTGTCTCGGCGCTGCCGGTCGAGCGGGGACGCGCGGCGGGAGAGGCGAGAGTCGAGCAGATCGGCGGCCCGCCCGGTCTCGCCGTCCTGGATCAGGGCGTGCAGCAGCGCGTCCTCGAAGACCTCGCGCTGAGCGGCTGATCCGGCGATGTGAATCAGGCCCGGGAGCAGGCTGTCGAGCAGCCGCCACGCGGTGTCCCAGCGGCCCTCGACCACAGCGATCAGGGCTTCGCAGATCCCGGCCACGCTCGTGCGCATCGCGGGCTCGGACGACTCGCGTGCGTACCGCCGCAGAGCTTCCAGGCCGCTCACGTCGTCGGCGGCGGCCAGCGCGACCGCGGCGTAGAGGGCGATGAACGGCGTCTGGGGGCGGCTGAGCAGGGGCTGGTCGATGGCCGAGATCACCGGCGCGATCGGCGGCAGCGCGCCGGCCGCGATCCCGGGTACGTCCAGCCGCCAGCGCCAGAGCAGGGACGCCGAGTCGATTAGGGCCCGCACCCCGGTCACCGCGGGCGGGGCCAGACGCTGCTGGTAGCGCCGGCGGACCGCCTCGACGTCGCCCAGGGCCAGCTCGTGCAGGGCCGCGTGCCAGGCGAAGTGGGCCCGATAGCCGGCTGAGCGGCCGGTCTCGGTGATCCAGTGGTCGAGCCAGTTGCGGCCCTCCTCATGCTGGCCGGTCTCGTACATCACGTGGGTCTGGGCATGGACGGCGTGCCCGGACGACGGCTCGCAGGCCAGCGCGCTCTCGGCCAGGAAGCCGGCTTCGTCGAACCGGGACTGGTCCTGCCGGGTGAAGGCGAGCAGCGAGATGTACCACCAGTGGTCGCCGTAGGCCGGGGCCAGCCCCTCGACCAGCTCCCAGGCCTCCTGCTGCAGGTCGGTGACGCCGGAGAAAGCGATCGTGGGCACGGCCGCCGACACCGCCAGCACGTCCCGGGGATAGCTCGCGATGTGCGTCTTCAGCGCGCTCGCCCCCGAGCGCCGCACGTCGGTGACCCGGCGGCCGATGACGTCGACCAGGCTGTGCTCGCGCTCGTCGCCGCGGACCCGGACCGCCTCCCGGGCCGCCGCCAGCGAGGCCGCGACGTCGGCCGGGGCCCCGGCCTCGTGGCCGAGCATCGCCAGCGCGGCGTGGGCCAGGGCGAACCCGGGATCGAGCTCGGTCGCGGTCCGCAGCAGCTCCTCGGCCCCGCTCTGCAGCCGCATCACCCGTTCCAGACCGGCATTGAAGGACGCCGCCGCCTCGGCCGTCGTCGACAGGGCCAGCCCCAGCGGGTCGCGGGGCCGGGCCACGGGCGCGCGGCCGGTGACGATCCGGCCGTCGGCCGGGCGGCGCACCGGCGGGGCGACCGCGTCGAGCACGGCTGTGGCCACCACCAGGGCCTGGCTGCGGATCTCCGGGATCGCGGTCGACTCCCAGAGCTCGCCGCGGCGCAGCGCACCGAGCGTCCACAGCGGCGCCTCGTCGTTGCCGTAGGAGTTGATCAGCCGGCCGTTCGACGTCTGCAGGCCCATCCCGCCACTGGCCACCCGGGCGAAGGCGACGCCGTGCTGGGGACGCAGCAGGTCGTCGAGCAGCGGCTCGCCCAGCCGCCGGATGTCGGTCTGCGGGCCGGTGCAGTTGACCACCCAGCCGACGTCCTGGGTCGTGCCGTCGGACAGGCCGACCCGCAGCCCGCCGCGAGACAGCGGCTCCACCTCGGTGACCTGCCCCCGGTGCAGCTCCAGCCGGCCGGTGGTGCGCAGCTCGTGCAGGGTGGTGGCGCTGGAGACCGGCATCCGGTGGCGCAGCACGTTCCAGCGCCCGGCGTCCTCGGCCAGGAAAGCGGCCCGGTCGCCCTCGTCGAGCCGGTTCCACAGGGTGGCCACCTGCACCCGCAGGCCGTCCAGGGCCGGGCGCCAGTCGCCGGCGGTCCGGGCCACCTCGCCGAGGTGCTGCCCGACCCGCTCCCGCAGCTCGGCCAGGGTCGAACCCCACTCCGAGACATCCGGGATGGCAGCCAGTTTCGCCGTCCGGGCGTGGACCCGGGGCAGCCGCCCGCTGCGCGAGACGGCGTGCAGCACCCGATCGGGGCGGGCCGAGGGCCGGGTCAGCGAGAGGCCGATGTCGACCATGGTCAGCCCGGTGCCGACGATCAGCACCGCCCCCGGGCCGCTGCGGTCGCGGCGGATCAGGTCGAGCGCACCCGGCGCCCACGGGTCGGGCACGAAGAACGCCGACGAGCTCAGCTCCGGCGGGGCCCAGGCGTGCCCGGCCACCGGCAGACCGGTGGCGATCACCACGGCGTCGGCGGTCAGCTCCCGGCCCGACCCGGTGACGACGACCGCCCCGGCCCCGGCCCGGCGCACCGCCACGGCCCGTTCCGGAATCTGGCGCAGGGTCGCGTGGCCGGACGCTGCGGCCAGCGCGTCGGTCAGGGTCTCGTGCAGGTACCGGGCGAACTGCCGGCGGGGCGCGAACAGCCAGGCCTCCGACGGCCGGTCCGGGTCCTGCCGGGCCCGCCAGGTCACGAAGTGCCCGGGATCCTCGGGCAGGGCGCTCATCCCGGACGCCGGCACGTTAAGCAGGTGCTCGTCGTCCGGCGTCCCGAAGGCCGTACCCCGGCCGAGCAGGTCGGCCGGGTCGACCAGGACGACGTCGACGGCGGTGGCCCGGCGCCCGGCGGTCCGGGCCAGGTGCAGGGCGACCAGGGTGCCGGCCGCTCCCCCGCCCACGACCAGGACGGTGGGCCGCGGGACGGCGTCGCGACTGACCATGCGGGGGTTGCTCCTCATCGGCGATCCGGATCCGGGGTTCCAGACTAACCAGGTCAGGATTCGAGTCCGGACCCCCCTACGGCGATTGGTCCGCGACACTCGGCCTCAACTGAGATCTTCCGATACCGGCCAGGCCTAACATCAGCCCCGTCAGTCGCTGGCCCACCGCGCGAGCTCTTCGCCGGGGCCAACCGAGAACATTCTGAAACCGGGGGGTTTCGCTGTGCGTCGCTGGCTCGTTGCTGCTGTTGCGCCGATTTTCGTCCTGCTGGGCATCGTCACCGCCCTGCCCGCCTCCGCCGACGTGGTCAACGGCGGCACCCTGACCAGCGGAACGCCGGTCACCGGAACGGTCACGGTGGCGAACCGGGACATCCAGTACACGTTCGCCGCCACCAACGGCGGGCACATCACGTTCGACGTCACCGCCACCAACTGGGGCGCGAACGGCGGTGCGGCCCTGCGGTTCTACCGGCCTGACGGCTCGGGCTACGACTACTGCATCGTGACCACCTCGCCCAAATACTGCGAGATCACACCGGACGCCACCGGCAACTGGAAGATGATGCTCGACCCGGGCGACAACTCCGTCGGCACGGCGACCTTCACCTACGCCGTTGACCAGAACAAGGGCGCTCTCACTGACGGCACGGCGGTGACCACCACGGTCGGGGTCCACGGTCAGGACGCCTACTACACCTTTCCGGCCACTGCCGGCACCCACGTCACGCTCAACATCACCGCTTCGAACTGGGGCAGCGGCAGCGCCTACCTGTACATCTTCGGCCCGACCGGGCCGCTCTACAGCAACTGCGTGGTCACCATCACGACGATCTGCGAGTTCTACCCCAACGCCACCGGCACCTGGCGGCTGCAGCTCGACCCGTACGACACCGCCCTCGGCAGCACCACTTTCGCCCTGACCAACGACCAGAACAAGGGCGCCCTGACGTCAGGCACCCCGATCTCGACCACGATCGCGATCAAGGGCCAGAACGCCAACTACAGCTTCGCCGGGGTCAGCGGCGTGCACAGCACGTTCTACGTCTCGGCCACCAACTGGGGGGCCGGCAGCGCGCGGCTGTACTTCTACCAGCCGAACGGCACGCTCTGGGACTACTGCATCCTCACCGCGAGCCCGATCAGCTGCGACCTGACCCCGACCGTCACCGGCACCTGGCGGGCCTCGCTGGACCCGACCGACAACTCGGTCGGCAGCTCCACCTTCACCTACGCCGCCGACCTGGACAAGGGCGCCCTCGGTGACGGCGTCCCGGTCACCACCACGATCACCACCATGGCCCAGAACGCCAACTACACGTTCGCGGCCACCGCCGGGGCCCACGTCACGATCAGCATCTCGGCCGCCAACTGGGGCGCCGGCAGCGCTCTGCTCTACGTGTTCCCGCCCAGCGGCGGCCCGCTCTTCTCGCACTGCGCGGTGGTGACCACCACGACCTGCGAGTTCACCCCGGACAGCACCGGCACCTGGAAGCTCCAGCTCGACCCGCAGGGCTCGACCGTCGGCAACACCACGTTCGCCCTGGTCAAGGACCAGAACAAGGGCGCTCTGGCGATCGGCACGCCAATCACCACCACGATCGCGACCAAGGGCCAGAACGCGAACTACACCTTCACCGCCACCGCCGGCAGCCAGGTGAAGATCAACGTGACCTCGGCCGCCTGGGGCTCGGGGGCGGCCCGGCTCTACGTGTTCCCGCCCAGCGGCTCCCCGCTGTTCACCAACTGCACCGTGACCACGCCCACCAGCTGCGTGTTCACCCCGACCAGCGGCGGCACCTGGCAGCTGCAGCTCGACCCGCTGGGCGACGCGCTCGGCAGCACCACCTTCACCCGGGTGACCTGAGCTCGAACGCCGACCGCAAGCCGGCTCGGTACAACCCCGCGTGGCCTCACCCGGAGGCCGGCCGGCGCAGTTGTACCGAGCCGGGTTGCGGTGCTGTCAGGTAGCCGGCACCGCCGGCAGGAAGTCGGCGTCGACGTAGGCCGAGGTGTCGGCGGTCGGCTGGTTGTGCGACGGTCCGGTCAGCGGGTCCCAGGCCTTGGTGTAGGTCACGTTCTGCATGAAAGCCGACGGCTTGCTCGGGATCCGGGCCCGCGGGCCGCGGTAGTCCCAGAGCACCACGCTGCCGCCGGCGGCGTCCGAGGCCCGGAACGTGACGTGGTCGGGCTGCCAGTCGAACCAGTAGCTGCGGTACTGCCGGTCGGACCGGAAGCCCGCCGTCGCCGGCACCGAGGCCGGGCTGTTCTCGCCGGCCAGCAGCGGTTGGCAGCCCGAACCGTACGACACGATGAAGCACGTCGACAGCACCTGGCCCGAGCTCAGGTCGATCACCCGGGTGATCTCGCGCAGGTCGTTACTGGTCTCGCTGTAGTCGGTCCACAGGGTCAGGTAGACGACGTTCGGCTGGGCGCAGAGGAACTCGATGTCGATCTCGTCGTTGTCGCTGACGCCGTTGTGGTCGGCGTCCGAGTGGTCGGTCGAGTACGTGAACGTGCCGGTGACCACGCCGACGTGATCCTGCCCGGTGCAGTCGGCCGTCCGTAGCCGGCTGCCGAAGGTGCCGTACCGGTAGAGCTGGTCGGTGGCGATCAGAGCCCCCCCGCTCGGACCAGGCTCCGGCCGGGCGTTGAGCTGCAGCTTGAGAGCCTTGCCGTCGGTCGCGGTCGGGTCGTCGACCAGGTTCAGCCGGGTGACCTCGGAGACGGCGTGGAACAGCGACGACGCCGCGGCCCAGCCCTCGCCGGTGGCCGGCACGGGCATCGACGGCGCCGTCGGTGCGGTCGGCACGGTCGGGGCCGGCTTCTTGACCGGGGCCGGCGTCTTCTTGCCCGGCACCGTCTTCTTGCCCGGCACCGTCTTCTTGCCCGGCGCGGTCTTCTTGCCGGGTACCGTCTTCTTTCCCGGCGCGGTCTGCTTGGTCAGGGCGGTCTTCGTGGCCGCCACCGCCTTCGTGGGCACCGACCTCGTGGCCAGGGCGGCCGCCGCGCCTGCGGACCCGGCCAGAGCCGGAGCCGCCAGTGCGAGGCCGCAGGCCAGGACGGCCGCCACCGCGGCCGAGCGCAGGAACACCCGGGGGCGGGCGCGATTCACGTTGGCCTCCAGGGCTCTTACCCGTCGTCACGGCGTGCGTCGGTGCTGGCGATGGGAGCCCCGGGGCCGGGATGTCCTTCCTCAGTTATACGAGCGCTGCGTAGCCGAGCGCATCCGTCAGCGACCAGATCCACCCGGCCGGGCGACGTCGTTGCGCCGTCCGGAAGCCGGCCCAGGCCCACCCGGATGACCTCTCTCGACAATACCGGCGGGTCATGTATCACCGCTGAGCTGCTGACTCTCTTGATCGCGGGCAACGAGCCGACTGCCGGTCGGATACCGAACGTAATCCGGACAGGCCCGGCCGACCCACCCGAACCGCTCCGATCTCCCGATCACTCGATCACCGTCCGTACCCGCCACGCGAGGAGACACCCCATGGCAAAGTTCGAGAGCCGCAGCCAAGCGGTCGACCTGTTCTCCGGCCTCTTCGAGATCCTGCTCGCCGACGAGACGTTCACCGCCGGCCTGCGCTCGGGCACGCTGAGCCTGTTGCTGCTGCACACCAAGCCGGACTTCACGCTGTTCGTCGACCCCGACGGCGTCCGGGTCGACGAGGAGCCCTACTCCCCCGCGATCCGGATCAAGATGAGCTGCGACACCGCCGACTCCCTCTGGCGCGGCCAGCTGCTGATGCCGGTGGCGCTGGCCACCGGCAAGGTCCGGCTGCGGGGCAGCGTCAGCAAGGTGCTGGAGTTCGTCCCGCTGCTGCACCCGGCCTTCGACCGGTACCCCGAACTCGCCGCCAACGCCGGCGTCCACTGAGCCAGGGATCGGGGACAACGATGAGCGACGACGACCTGTCCTACTTCGTCGAGGGTGACGACGCCCGGCTGGCCGCGCTGCGGTCGGCGGTGCGCGACTGGGCCCAGGACGAGCTGCGCAAGAACGTGGCCCGCCTCGATCGGGCCGACGCGGCCGACTTCGACTGGGAGATCGTGCAGCGCGGCCACGAGCTCGGCCTGCTGCGGCTGGTCATCCCGAAGCAGTACGGCGGCCTCGGCCACGGCGTGCTCGGGGTGGCCGTGGCCCTGGAGGAGATCGCCTCGGTCTGCGCCGGCACGGCCCTGATCTTCGGTGCGACCATGCTCGGCCAGGCGCCGGTGCTGCTTTCGGGCGACCCGCACCTGCAGTCGCGCTTCCTGCCCCTGTTCTGCGGCGACGAGGCGGTGCTGGCCTGCAACGCGATCACCGAGGACGCCGCCGGCTGCGACCTGCTGATCCCCGAGAACGCGGTGCACGCCACCGACGTGGTGACCGCGGTGCGCGACGGCGACAGCTACCGGCTCAGCGGGCGCAAGCGGTTCGTCACCAACGCCATGGTCGGCACGTTCGGCTGTGTCTACGCCAACCTCGAGGGCAGCCCGGGGGCGACCGGCCTGACCTGCTTCGTCGTCCCGCTGGACAGCCCCGGGGTCAGCCGCGGCCCGGTCGCGGACAAGCTCGGCTACCGGGCCTGCCTCGGCTCCAACCTGACCCTGGACGACGTCCGGGTGCCGGCCGAGAACATGGTCGGCGGGCCGGGCGACGGCATGCACATCAACATCCAGCAGATGAACATGGCCCGGGCCACGGTGGCGGCGATCTCCACCGGCGTGGCCCGCGGGGCCCTGGACGCCGCCCGAGAGTGGTGCGGGCAGCGGGTTCAGGGCGGAAAGCTGCTCTGGCAGCATCAGTTCAGCGCCCGCAAGCTGGCCGAGATGTCGGCCTCGGTGGACGCCGCTCGGATGCTCTACCTGCGGGCCGCGCACATCGCCGACCACCGGATCCCGACGCCGCCCTACGAGCCGGCGGTGGCCAAGCTGTTCGCCGACCGGGTCGCGATCGACGTCACCGACACCGCCATGTCGCTGATGGGGGCGCGCGGCTACCTGCGGGAGAACCCCCTCGAGAAGCTGCTGCGCGACGCCTACGGAGCCCGGATCTACGAGGGCACACCGGAGGTGCTGGCCCTGGCCATCACCGAATCGCTGTACGACGACGCGGACGACGACTTCTAGAGCCGGACCCGTCCGGCCCCGTCCGGCCCCGTTCGCACCGTTCGCACCGAAACCCATTGGGGGGAAACACATGAACACAACACTCGACGTCCTTACGACACCGGCCCCGGCGCCCGAGCGGATCGAGCGCTACACGAACGACATCCTCGAGCTCAACGACCGGCTCAGCTTTCGCCGGCTGCCCGACGTGATCGAGGGCGAGCCGGTCTGGCTGCGCCGCCGGCAGGGCACGCCGCTGACCACCGTGGCCGCTCTGGAGTCGCAGATCCCGGACCGCTACCTGCTCGGCATCTACGGGTTCCGGCTCTCGCAGTACCTGCGGCTGGGCTGGGCCTGCCCCGACACTGTCTACCACCGATCGCTGTTCACCGAGCCCCGGCACCACCCCTCACCCGACGACCTGCACGTGATCACCCTCGACCAGCGCACCGGGCGGATCCTCGGCTACGTCAGCCTGGCCCACGGCAGCGAGGCGAGCGGCCGGCGGCTCGGCGACCCGGACCGGGCCCCGTTCCCGTTCGAGGTGGCCCACCGGCTGCGGGTCCAGGACGAGCTGCCGGACGTCGCCGCCTTCGCCTGCGACGCCGTCCGCGAGGTGAAGCGGTTCGTGCGCGACGTCAGCCTGAAGGAGCGGGAACTGCGGGCCCGGGTGCCCTGGGAGCTGCTGCTGGGCCTGGCCGGCGGCCTGTCGGCGATCTCGCCCCGCCTCGAGCTGCTGGTCGGCGACCTGCAGGAGAGCGTGGCCCTGCGGCACCTGCTGACCGTGGGCATGCGCACCCGGCTGATCGAGCACACCTCACCGGCCCTGCACCCGGGCGAGGTGATGCGCCCGATGTACGTCAAGCGCAAGAGCGTGAAGCCGTTCGTGGCCGAGATCCCGCCGCTGGACCAGATCGCCCCGCTGCAGGCTTTTGTGGACGCCGCGCTGGCCCGCCCGGGCGACTTCCGGATGCTGGCGGCACCGGCCCGCCCGGAGGCGGCGGCATGACCCTGCTCAGCCGGGCGCCGGAGCCGGCCCTCTCGCCGGAGCAGTTCTACGCCGGACTCGTCGAGCGCAACGCCGGCTTCATCACTGCCGGCTCGCAGGACCGCCTGGCGCGGGCGACCGTGCTGGTCGCCGGCTGCGGCTCGACCGGCGGGGCCGCGCTCGAGCCGTTGGTCCGGCTGGGGGTACAGCACCTGGTGCTGGCCGACATCGGCCGCTACGAGCTGAACAACCTCAACCGCCAGAGCGCCTTTCTGCACGAGCTGGGCCGGAACAAGGCCGAGCTGTGCGCCGAGCGGGCGGTGCTGATCAACCCGCACGCGACGGCCGTCGTCCACCCCGAGGGGATCACCGAGACCAATGTGGGCGAGCTGGTCACGGCGGCGGACGTCGTGCTCGACGGGGTCGACGTGACCACCAAGGACGGCTGGTGGGCCAAGTACCTGACTCACCGGGCGGCGGCCGCGGCCGGCGTCCCGGTGATCACCGGCTACGACATGGCCGGCTGCCAGTACATCCGGTTCTACGACTACCGGCGCGAGAGCGAGCCGTTCGGGGGCCGGCTCACCGAGGACCGGATCGAGCGGCTCAGCAGCCTCCAGCTGCTGCGAAAGGTGCTGCCGTTGCGGCACGTTCCGCTGGAGATGTTGCAGGAGGCCCGGCGGGGGCTGCACGAGCCCGAGCGCAGCGTGCCGCAACTGGTCTACACCTCGATGCTGTTCGGGGCGCTGGCCTCGCGGATGGTGATCGACGTGCTCGACGGCCGGGCGATCCGGCGGCACACCTGCGTCGACGTCCATGCCGCGGTCGCGCCCCGGCACCGGGGGCTGGCCGGCGCCGTGCGCAAGCCCTGGACCCTGATCGCGGGCCTGCGCGAACTGCGCGCGGTCAGTTCCAGCGGAGCAGGCCGTGCACCATCCGGGTGAGCACGGCGGCGGCCTCGGCCGCCGCGGCGGCCTCGTCGACCTGGTTCGAGGCCGCGGCCTCGACCGCCGCCCCGGTGACGGCCTCGCACATGGCCGCCAGCAGCAGCCGGGCGGCGACGTCGGCCGTGCGGTCGGTGAGCGACTCGCGGCCCGGCAGCGAGTCGAGCGTGGCCCGCAGCAGCGGCAGGCCCAGCTTCTCGTCGTAGGCCCGCATCCGTTCGGGGCCGAGCGCGGTCGGGGCCTCCCGCAGCAGGGCCTGCCGGTGGGGGTGGCCGGCGTACTGCTCGACGAAGGCCCGCAGGGCGATCTCGACCCGGCGGACCGGATCGGGCTCGGCCGCGGCCACGGCCAGCACGTCGGCGAAGGTCTGCTCCTGCGAGGTCAGGAAGATGGCCTCGAAAATGGTGCGCTTGTCGGCAAAGTGGTGATAGATCGCGCCCTTGCTGATCCGGGCGGCCAGCGCGATCTGGTCGATCGAGGTCTTCTCGAAACCCTGCTCGGCGAACAGCTCGGCCGCCGACGACAGGATCGCCGCCCGCGTCGCCGCCACGTACTCGGCCCGCCGAGAAAGAGTTTCCGCCGCCATTGCGTCAGGTTGGCACATCGCTGGAATCGTCGCAACGTGGTGTAGTAACATACCCACGGTTGGTAACCGACTGTCAGTCGGTCTGCAGGGGTCCCGATCTTACCGAGGAGTGCGACATGCGCGTCGGCTACATCACCCCCGAAAAGGCCCCACCCGCGGCGCCGGGCTCACCGCACCACCCTGCGGTTCACGCGGGGGGCCGGCCCGATCGGGGACGGCGCTGGTCGGAGTTCCTGCGCCGGCACCGGTGGAGCGTCGTGGCCGGCTGGGTCGTGCTTCTGGCGGTGGCCGGGGCCGGCTCGGCGTCCCTGGCCGACGTGCTCAGCGGGGGCGGCTGGTACGTCAACGGCTCGCAGTCCCAGAAGGCGGCCCAGGAGCTGTCGCGGGCCGGACTGCTCGGGCGGGGCGAGACGGCGGTCACCCTGGTGGTGCACGACCAGCGCTACACCGCCGACGACCCCCGGTTCGCGGCCCGGGTGGCCGCGGTGGCGGCCGGGCTGCGGGGCGAGCCCTCGCTGCGGGTGGGCAGCGCCTTGGGCTACACCACGTTGCCGGCTGGGCAGCGCGAGAGCTTTCTCGGCCCGGACCGGCGGACCGCGATCGACTCGGTCGCCCTGGGCCTGAGCGACGGCACCGCCCGGGGCCGGCTACCCCTCGTCCAGAGCAAGCTGAGCAGCCAGTACGCCGCCCAGGGGCTGACCGTGTCGCTGGTCAGCCCGGCGGCGCTGTGGGGGGCGGTGAACACCCTGAGCCAGCAGGACCTGGTCCGGGCCGAGGCGATTACGCTGCCCCTGATCCTGCTCATCCTGCTGTTGCTGTACCGCAGCGTGGTCGCGGCCCTGGTGTCGCTGACGGTCAGCGTGACCGCGATCGTGCTCACCCTCGGCGTCCTGTCACCCATCGCGCACCACTTCGAGATGTCGGTGTTCATGGAGAACGCCGCCACCATGCTCGGTTTCGGGGTCGGCGTCGACTACACGCTGTTCATGATCTCCCGGCACACCGAGGCCCTGCGGCGGGGGCTGAGCGTGCCCGACGCGGTGGCCGAGTCGGTCCGCACCAGCGGGCACACGGTGGTGCTGTCCGGGGCGACCGTGATCGCGACCATGTCGGCCCTGCTGCTGATCCAGCTCAACGTGATCGTGTCGATCGCCGTCGGCGCGATCACGGTGGTGGCGGCCAGCGTGCTCTGCTCGACCGTGCTGCTGCCGGCCCTGCTCCACCTGCTCGGCCACCGGATCCTCAAGGGGCAGCTGCGCCGGCGCCGGTCCGCCGGGGCCGCCGGGGCCGGGGCCGGAGCCGGGCCCGACAACGGCCGCTGGCACCGGCTGGCGCTGGCCGTGATGCGGCGTCCGGTGCTGGTGATCGCGGTCTGCGCAGCCGGTCTCTGCGCCCTGGCCGTGCCGGCCGGCCAGATCCGCACCTTCTCCCCGGACGCGCGGATCATCCCCACCGACGCGGCCGCCCGGCAGGGCTTCGACTACGTGCAGGACCAGTTCGGGGCCGGCGCCACCTCGCCGATCCAGGTGGTGGTGCGCGGCCAGGAGCCCCTGACCGGCGCCGCCGGCCGGGCCCGGCTCAGCCGGCTGCAGCAGTCCCTGGCCGCGCTGCCCGGCGTCACCGGGGCCCGCTCGGCGCTGACCACGGCCGCGGTCGCCGGTGGCGCCGCCCACTACACCTCGGCCGACGGCCGGACCACGCTGATCGAGCTGCAGGCGGCCCAGCGAGCCTCCGATCCGGCCACCCAGGCGCTGGTCAGCCGGGTGCGGGCGGTGAGCGCCCGCGCATCCGGCCCGGGGTTCGTCGTGGTGGTGGGCGGTGAGACGGCCGAGGGGCTGGACTCCAACGACGTCATCCAGGGGCACCTGCTCCCGGTGGTCCTGGTCATGCTGGCCCTGATCTACCTGCTGCTGCTGTTCACCTTCCGCTCGGTGCTGCTGCCGCTGAAGGCGGTGGTGATGAACGTGCTGTCGCTGGCCGCCACCTACGGCGTGCTGGTGCTGGTCTTCCAGAAGGGTGTCGGGGCCGACCTGCTCGGCTTCACCAAGACCGGCAGCCTGCAGAACTTCGTGCCGGTGCTGTTGCTGGCCCTGCTGTTCAGCCTCAGCACCGACTACGAGGTCTTCCTGCTCAACCGGGTGCGCGAGAACTACCTGCGCACCGGCGACAACACCGAATCGGTGGCGGCCGGCCTCGAGGCCACCGCCCCGCTGATCTCCGGCGCCGCGCTGCTCATGGTGGCCGTGTTCGGGGCATTCGCCTCGACCGGCATGGTGCCGATCCAGCAACTCGGGTTCGGCATGGCGGTGGCCATCATCCTCGATGCCACCGTGGTGCGGGCCCTGCTCGTCCCGGCCACCATGCGGCTTCTCGGCCGGTGGAACTGGTGGCTCCCGATCCGAACCCGTGAGGTGACCCTGTGACCGCAGTACCCGAAACCGCAGTACCCGAAACCATTCCGTCTCAACCCGTCACACGCGAAGCCGGTGAACGGCTGGAGCGCCAGACCCGCAAGGCGACCCAGTTGCTGACCGCCTCGGCCCGGCACTCCTACGACCCCCGGGTCGAGCTCGACTGGGACGCCCCGCTCGAGCCCGGCCTGTGGTTCCTGCCCGAGAAGCGCTGCACGCTCTACGGAACCGAGCTGTGGGCCTCACTCAGCACCGAGCAGAAGATCCGGTGCAGCCGGGAGGAGCTGGCCTCGGCCCTGGCTCTGGGGGTCTGGACCGAGCACATGCTGCTGCAGATCGTGTCCCGGTTCGTCTACGACCGCGACGTGGCCACCCCGCAGGTGCAGTTCGCCCTGGTCGAGATCGCCGACGAGGTCCGCCACATGATCATGTTCGCCCGGGTGATCGAGAGCATGGGCAGCCGGACCTACCCCACTCCCTGGAAGGTTCGCGAGTCCGGCCGGCTGCTGAAGAACCTGGCCCCGGTGCCGGCCCTGTGGGCGCTGATCCTGATGACCGAGGAGATCTTCGACCGGACCCAGCGCGAACTGGCGGCCGACGAGAGCGTGCAGCCGCTGATCCGGACCATGGCCCGGATCCACGTGGTCGAGGAGGCCCGGCACATCGGCTTCGCCCGCACCGAGCTGGACCGGTTCGTGCCGGAGCTGTCCACGGCCCGCCGCTCGGCGCTGCGGACCATGCTCGCCCTGTCGATCCGCACGTTCGCCCAGGAGTTCTTCAACCCGGCGATGTACGCCCGGGCCGGCCTCGACCCGAAGGTGGCCCACCGGGCCGCGGTGAGCAACCCGCACAACCGGGAGACGTTCACCTGGGCCGCCGAGCGGATCGTCGAGCACTACCGCGGGCTCGGCATCATCGGCGGGGCCAGCGAGCGGATCTGGCGCCGGGCGGGCTTCCTGTGACCCGGCCCAGGTTTTTGCGTGGGACGACGTTTCTGCGCGGGACGACGTTCCTGCCCAGCGCACCGACCGGCCCGGACCCGCACGACGAGCACGACGACGGCTACACCGGGCCGGGCGTGTTCGTCGCCGGCGACGGCCGCCGGTTCGAGGTCACGGTCAGCCTGGAGGGCGACTTCCAGCCGATCGAGGGCCAGTTCGACTGGCACGGCCGGCTGCGGATCGAACCGGACCCGCAGCCGGCCTCGGGCAAGCTGGACGGCGAACTGCACACCCCGCACGGGGTCGCGGCCGGCCGGCTGAGCGCTCGCGACCTGTGGGGGCGCTACCGGATCACCGGCCGCGGCGTCCCGCCGTTCCCGCTCGACCACCTGCAGCCGTTCGAGCGGCTGGAGCTGACGCACTGATGCGGTGCCACCGGGCGAGGCTGCGCCCGGTGACACCGCATCAGCGGATCAGAGGTTCAGGTGAACCGAACCTCCAGGTCTCAGCTGTTCAAGAGTCAGCTGTTCCAGACCTGGAAGCTCGACACCTGACCGGCCGGCCACTGGCTGTTCGCCGTGAAGTTCAGCCGGAAGTAGCGCTGAGTCGTCGCGGTGAAGGTGATGGTGACCGTGTTGTTGGCGCCCGGGGTGAAGGCGTAGTTCGCCGAGCCCTTCACCGTGCTCCAGGTGCTGTTGTCGGTGCTGCCCAGGATCGACAGCGTCTGGTTGCGTGACTCCCAGGCCGACGGCAACTGCAGCACGACGCGACTGGCGCTCTGCGCCGACCCGAGGTCGACCTGGACCCACTGCGGGAACGCGTTGTTGTTGCTCTCCCAGTAGCTGTTCTGGTCGGTGTCGGTCACGTTGCCCGAGCCGTAGACCTGCACGTGGCTGGACTCGCTGGTCGGCTTGCCGGCGGCCAGGTTGGTGCTGGTCGGCGGGGTTGTCCGGGCGCCGGTGCCGGACAGCGCCACCGTGGTCGGGCTGTTGGTGGCGTTGCTGGTGACGGTCAGCGTGCCGGTCCGGGTACCGGCCGCCGTGGGGGTGAACTTCACGCTGACGGTGCAGGACGCACCGGCCGCGATCGACGTCCCACAGGTGTTGGTCTGGGCGTAGTCACCGGTGGCGGCGACGCCCGAGACCGTGGCCGCGGCGGTGCCGGTGTTGGACACCGTGACCGTCTGGGCCGCACTCGCCGTGTTCTGCGCCTGGCTGGGATACGTGAGCGAGGACGGGTTGGTGCTCAGCGTGGCCGAGGTCGGCGGCGGCGTGGTGCCACCACCGGACGGGTAGACCTCGAACTCGCTGATCTGGGCCGCGTTCCAGCCGGTGTTGGCGGTCACGTTGAGCCGGACGTAGCGGGCGGTGACCGCCGGGTCGACCGGGATGGTGACCTTGTTGCCGGAGGCCGGGTCGAACGTGTAGCCCTTCGACGCGACCGGGGTGGTGAAGTTGGTGCCGTCCGTGCTGACCTGCACCGACAGGGTCTCGGTGCGGGTCGCCCAGGCCGTGGCCGGCGGGAGCTTGAGCACGACCTTGCCGACGCTGGTCGCGGCGCCCAGGTCGACCTGGACCCACTGCGGCCAGGCCCCGTTGGTGCTTTCCCAGTAGGTGTTGGCGTCGCCGTCGGTCACCGTGGTGGAGGCCTGGGTCGAGTTGACCTGGCTGCTCGCGGTGGCCGGCTTGCCCGCCGCGATGTTGGTGTCGGTCCCGATGCCGGTGCCGGTCAGGGCGAGCGACGTCGGGCTGTTGTTGGCGTTGCTGGTGATCTTCAACGTGCCGGTACGGGCGCCGGACGCGGTCGGGGTGAACTTGACGTTGACCGTGCAGGTGGCGTTGACCGCGAGCGTGGTGCAGTTGTTGGTCTGCGTGTAGTCACCGGTGACGGCCACGGCCGAGACGGTGGCCGCGCTGGTGCCGGTGTTGGAAACGGTCACGGCCTGGGTGGCCGTGCTCGCGCCGACGACCGTGCCGCCGAAGGACAGCGATCCCGGGTTGGTGTTCAGGATCGGGCCCGGGGCCACACCGGTGCCGGACAGCGGCACCGCGGTGGTCGCACCGGCGGCTGTGACCGACAGGGCGCCGGTGCGGGAGCCGGCCGCGGTCGGCGCGAACTTGACGCTGACCGTGCAGGTGGCCCCGGCGGCCAGGCTGGAGCCGCAGGTGTTGGTCTGGCTGAAGTCACCGGTGATCGTGATCGCGCCGACCGCGGCCGAGGCCGAGCCGGTGTTGGTCACCGAGACGGTCTGGGCCGCGCTGGTGTCGGTGGTGGCCACCGAGCCGAAGCCCAGCGCCGACGGGCTGACCGAGATGCCGGAGGTGTTGTCCGGCAGGTACGGCGGGAACGTCGGCGTGGTGAAACCGCACTGCGAGCCGTCGAAGATGCCCGAGTTGCCGCCACCGTCGGTGAGGGCGAACTGGGTCGAGCAGCTGTAGATCGGCTTGGGCGCCCCCGTGCCGGTCGCGGTGCTGTTGGTGATCGTGGCCGAACCGCCGACCTGCTCCTGCACGACGAAAGTGCCGGTGTTCTGGATCGTGGCGTTGTTGATCTTGACGTTGGTGATGCTGGAGCCCGAGACGAACTGGATCGCCTCGTACGGGCTCTGCTGGATCAGGATGTTGTCGACGTTGGTCAGGCCGCTCATCGCGCCGTCCCGGGCGTCGAACCAGAGCGCGCCGACGCCGAACTGCCAGTTCGGGTCGAGCCCGCCGTCCCGGATCAGGGTGTTGCGCAGCACGTCGGTGCGCCCCAGCGTGGTCGAGGCGAACCGCTGGGCGACGTGGATGCCGCCGCCCTGGGTCAGGCCGGCGTCGATCACCCGGTTGTCGGTGACGAAGTTGTCGTGACCGCCGTAGATCGCGATGCCGTTGGCCAGGATCGGGTACTGGACCGTGTTGTGGTCGAACGAGTCGCCGGAGTCGGCGTTCTGCTCGGCCCAGGTGGCCAGGCCGTCGTCCCCGAGGTTGCGCAGGTCGCTGTTGGTGACCTTGGAGTTGGTGATGCCGTCGTGGAAGTTGATCCCGTCGGCGGTGGTGTTGCGGATCCGCATGCCGGAGAAGACCAGGTTGGTGAACGGCCCGTCCATCCAGGCGCCGACCTTCTCGTGCTCGATCCAGACCCGGTCGACGGTGGAGTTGTTCATCGCCCCGCCGATGCCGTTGACCTGGTCGGCGTCGTTGCGTTCCTGCACGTCACCGAAGATCGCGAAGTCGGCCAGGTGGATGCCGGTGCTGGCGTTGGGCACGTAGCCGCCGTAGAAACCGGGGGCGGCGCCGATGATCCGCGAGCGCCACATGCCGGCGCCCTTGATCGTGATGTTGTTCAGCACCAGGTGGCCCGGGATCCGATAAGTGCCTTCCGGGATCCAGACCGTGCCACCGGGGCCGGCCGCGCTGATCGCCGAGTTGAAGGCGGCGGTGGCGTCGCCCGCGCCGGTCGCGTCGGCGCCCTTGCTGGTCACCGAGACCGAACCGGACGGCTGGGCGACGGCCCCACCGACGTTCTCGAAGTCGGCGAAGTCGATCGTGTACGAGGAGGCGGTCGAGTCGGCGTCCACCTGCAGCTTGAACTTGGTGCCGGCCGGGTAGGTGGTCGGGAAGAGCCGGTTGACCTCGTCGTAGAAGTGGTGCGGATTGCTGCCGGGCTGGTTCGAGAACGGGTAGCTGCTGTAGTACCAGCTGTAGGCGTTGGTCAGGGTGAAGTTGGTCGACTTCGTGCCGTTGATGTAGAGCGACAGCGGAGCGGTGTAGACCGAGCCGCCCGCGGTGTCCGGGATGCTGTAGCGGAAGTCGATCGAGTTCGTCGCGGTGGGCGTGGTGAACTCGACGTACTTGCCCGAGCCGGTCAGGGTGACGGCCTTGCGGAACGACGCCTCGTCGGCCAGCGTGTTGTAGTCCGCGCTGGGGCCGATCTTGGTCCCGTTGGTGGCCGAGTCCTCAGCCTGGACCTCGACGTAGGGCAGGGTCGCTCCGACCCCGCCGGTGGCGCCGGCGGCCGAGGCCGGGGCGGCCAGGGAGAGGGCACCGACGGTCAGCCCCGCAGCGGCGAGGGCGGTACTGGTGACGAGGGCGCCGATCCGGCGACTTCGTCCCCCACTTCGAATAGACCACATTGTCTGCTCACTCTCGACGCGAAGACGTGACATGTCGGGCGTAGGCCGCCTCAGGGGACCGTAACGCCGCTCACACCGCTTTGCAATATGTAGACCTACTTCCTGCAAGATTGTTCTTCGACTGCGCAAGATATTGACGACGCTGCTCGCGCCAGTCGGCTCCGGAGTGCCGCAGGCCCGGTGACGGCCGGATTCACATACCTATTATCGCAGGTCAGAGGGCTATAAGCGGATTTGGGACAAGCTTGGCCTGGGCTTAACCGACCGCTCCGGGCGGGTTCTCATCGGCCGATCCTGGCGTGGCCTCGTGCTTGAGGCCGCCTTGACCGAATCGCCCCGCGTGCTCACCGCAGGAGAGATCAACGCCGCCGAGCTTGGTCAACTTCTTGCTCAACTCTGCCTGCTCGTTGCGTGACCGCGCTCACATCCACGTCGGTCGACTCGCGTGGCGCAACTCGAAATCGAACCCAATTCAGCCTTGAAGCCCGAAGCCATCGCCCAAAAATGCTGCACAGAAACGGTTTTACGCTCCATACTCGCCTCGTCGGGCCGGCTCGACCGGCTCGACCCCCCCGGGACCCGCGAGGCTGCGAAACATCACGGACACACGTCTTCTCGAACTCCCGAGGGCTTCGGCCCGCCACCTCCGGCCCGGCTGAGATCGCGCTCTCCCGATTCTCTTTCGCACCGCCGAGGCATCTGCTCCTAAGTTCGAAAAACGAACTTACTCATGCTAGCGTCCCCATTGATCAAGAGGTCTATTTTCCGAACCGACCAGGAGTGCACCGTGACGTCTGTGCTCATCACCGGCGCCTCCAAGGGCATCGGCCGGGCCTGTGCCCAGGAGTTCGCCCGGCGCGGCTACCGGGTGATCGCCACCGCCCGGGATCCGCGCTCGCTCGCCGACCTCGATGTCGATCAGCGGCTCGGCCTCGACGTCACCGCCCCCCGGACCGTGGCCGCCGCGATCGAGGCCGCCGGCGACGTCGACGTCCTGGTCTCGAACGCCGGGGTCATCTTCCACGCCGCGGTCGAGGCGAGCCCGGTCGACGAGCTGGTCCGGTTGTTCACCAGCAACACGGCCGGTGCGATCCGGGTCGCCCAGGCCGTGCTGCCCCGGATGCGGGAGCGCCGCCGCGGCCGGTTGCTGTTCGTCTCCAGCGTGGTCGGCCGGATCGTCCTGCCCGGCAGCGCCGGTTACGCGGCGTCCAAATGGGCCCTGGAGGCCCTGGTCGAGGGGCTGGCCACCGAGATTCGGCACTTCGGGCTGGACGCCGCCCTGCTCCAGCCGGGCGCGGTCGCGTCCGGCGCGCTGGACGACGTCCTCACCTACACCCTGCCCGGCGACCCGTACGCCGAGCTGCTGGCCCAGCGCCGGAACAGCAGCGCCGGGCAGCTCAGCGTGCAGGAGGTGGCCACGGCCGTCGCCGACGCGGCCGAGCTCGAGGTGCTGCCGTTGCGGCTGCCGGTCGGCGAGGCGGCGGCCAGGCTGCTGGCCGCGCGGCACGCCGCCTCCGACGACGTCCCGTTCGTCCCTCTCCCGCTCGACTGGTGACCGCCCGGCCGGCCTGGTGAACAGCCCCAGAGTCGACTGAGCCGGACTTCGGTGAGAGCCGAGCGCCGGCTGGGCCACGCCGGCCCGCTCACCTACGCCTCACCGTGCGGCCGCCCTGCGCGTCCCTCGCTCCGACTTTGCTCCATCCGGCCACCTTTTCAAGGCCGGTCAGCCGGGCCCACCGACGCCGGGCCGGTGGTTAACGGGAGCAAAGTCGGAGTGAGGACGCCGGTGGGGGGCCGACAGGAGCGAAGTCGTAGCGGGAACGCCGGCTGACCGGGCCGACCGGGCCGACCGAGCCGGATGGGGCTGAACGGGCGGGACCGGGCCGACCGGTGCGGACCCGCGGTTGACTTCTGATGGCGGTTGACATGCAATATATTGCATGCCGATACCGGATGAGGTGGTCGCCCGCCGCCCCCTCCTGCGGGACGACGTGCACCGGCGACTGCGTGACGCGATCGTCGACGGAACGCTGGCTCCGGGCGAGCAGTTGCGGGACGGCGAGCTGGCCGGCTGGCTCGGGGTCAGCCGCACGCCGATCCGGGAGGCCCTGCTGCAGTTGCAGCGGGCCGGGCTGGTGGTCAGCGAGCCGGGGCGCTCGACGTCGGTGAGCACGCTCGACCAGCGGGCCACCCAGGACGCGCAGGCCGTGGTCGCGTCGATGCACGAGCTGGCCGTGCGGTCCGCGGTCGAGCGGCTGACCGCAGCCGATCTGAGCCGGATGCGCACGGCCAACCGGCGGTTCGCCTCGGCCCTGCGCAGTGGGGACGTCGACGCCGCGCTGGCCGCCGACGACGAGCTGCACGCCGTCCCGGTGCTGGTGGCGGCCAACCAGGCGATCGTCGCCGTGCTCGAGCAGTTCACCCCGGTGCTGCGGCGGGTGGAGCGGGCCCGGTTCGGCTCACTCAGCGGCCGGGACTCGGTGGCTCTGCACACCAGCCTGATCGAGCTCTGCGCGGCCGGCGACATCGAGGCCGCGGCGGCGGTCTCCCGGCAGACCTGGCTCACCCTCGAACCGTGACCACCACTCCCCACCGGCAGGAGAAGTACTGTGCCACTGAGCGACTTTCCGCGATATCCACTGCTGTTCGGGCCGAGCCCGGTGCACCCGCTCGACCGGCTCAGCCGCCACCTCGGCGGGGCCCGGATCTGGGCCAAGCGGGAGGACTGCAACAGCGGGCTGGCCTACGGCGGCAACAAGACCCGCAAGCTGGAGTACATCGTGCCGGATGTGCTCGCCGAGGGCGCGGACACGCTGGTGTCGATCGGCGGCTACCAGTCCAACCACACCCGTCAGGTCGCCGCCGTGGCCGCTCATCTCGGACTCAAAGCGGTTCTGGTGCAGGAGAAATGGGTGGACTGGCCCGACCCGTCGAACGACCGGATCGGCAACATCATGCTGTCGCGGATCATGGGCGCCGAGGTCCGTCTCGACTCCTCCGGGTTCGGGATCGGCTTCAAGGACAGCTGGACCCAGGCCCTGGACGACGTGCGCGAGCGCGGCGGCACGCCGTACGGCATCCCGGCCGGCGCCTCGGACCACCGTCTCGGCGGGCTCGGCTTCGCCCACTGGGCCGAGGAGGTGCAGCAGCAGGAGCGCGAGCTCGGCGTCTTCTTCGACACGATCGTGGTCTGCTCGGTGACCGGCTCCACCCACGCCGGCATGATCGCCGGGTTCGCCGGGCAGGACCGGCCCCGCCGGGTGATCGGCATCGACGCCTCGGCCCGGCTGGAGGAGACCCGCGAGCAGGTGGCCCGGATCGCCCGGAACACCGCCGCCCTGATCGGCCTCGGTCGCGACCTCAGGGACGACGAGATCACGGTGCTGGAGGGCTGGGCCGGCGACCTCTACGGCGTCCCGGTCGAGTCGACCCTGGAGGCGATCCGGCTGACCGGCCGGCTGGAGGGCGTGATCATCGATCCGGTCTACGAGGGCAAGTCGATGGCCGGGCTGATCGACCTGATCGGCCGGGGTGACATCCCGCGCGACGCCAACGTGCTCTACGCCCACCTCGGAGGCCAGCCGGCCCTGAACGCCTACAGCGCCCTGTTCACCTGAGACCGGCGTCCACCTGCGACCGACGTTCACGTGAGGTCGGCGTTCGAGGCTGAGGTCGGCACTGACGAAGCGGGTGGCCGACCCCGAGGCGCCTCGTGCCAGACTTGGCCGGTGGACGAATCACTCGCGAAGGTCGCCGCCGTCCTGGTCCGGGCCGGGCAGGGTGAGCTGATCTCGGCCGCCGGGGTCGAGCACCGCTTCAAGCTCACCGCCGGGCACACCGGCGGTCGGCTCGGGTTCGAGGAGTTCGTCGTGCCACCGGCCACGCTCGGCGCCCGCCCGCACGTCCACCGTTCGCACGACGAGTCGTTCTACGTTCTCGACGGCGAGCTCACGGTGGCCACCGCGGACGGCGAGATCGTGCTCGGGCCGGGCGATCTGGCTCATGCGCCGCGCGGTTCGGTGCACGGGTTCCGCAACGCCGACCCGGCGGCGGCGGTGCGAGCGCTGTGCCTCTACACCCCGACCGGGTACGAGCAGTACTTCCGCGACGTGCACGCGGCGGTGGCGGCCGGCACCGAGCTCACCGACGACCTGCTGCGCGACCTGCGGGCCCGTTACGACACCGAGAGTTTCTGAGCGGGCCTCAACCGGACGCCGGCCCGGCACTCAGGTCGACCGGGTGCGAGCCGCCGAGCGGGTCGATGCACTGCACCAGGCCGGCAGGCCTTAACCGGGGCTCGCCCAGGTAGAGGTCGAGCAGGTCCCGCTCGGCCGCCTCGTCGCCGGTGTCGGCGATCAGCAGCAGCCGGGAGATCTGGTCGGCCAGGGCCAGGTCGGCCGGTGGGGCTGAGGCCAGGTCGGGCGTGCGGGCCCCCCACTGGTCCCAGAGCAGCAGTTCGTCGCCGAACCGGTGGGCCACCTCGCCGATCACCGAGGCGTGCACGAACGCGGCGCCGGCCAGGCCGGGCAGGGCCAGGGCCTCGTCGACGCCGAACCGGGCCGCGTCGAGCGAGCCGTCCCGGTGCCCGAGCCAGACCTCGGCCGCGGTGAGGAACGGCGCCCGCGGGCCGGCCGGGATGTCGGTGGGGTCGGTCAGGCTGTTCAGCGGCACCTCGATCTCGGGGTCGAACCGGCGCCAGCGCCCCTCCAGCCAGGCCTCGACGATCACGTGGTCGTGGTTCCAGTTCCAGTCCTGGGCGAAGTAGGAGGCGAACCCGATCCGGCTGCGGGCCGGGATGCCTCGCTGGCGCAGCGCGCCCACGCTGAGCAGGGTGTGGTCACGGCAACAGCCCTGCACCCGGTCGGTGAGTTCGCGGGGCGCGTCCAGCGGCACCGGGTGACGGGCCTGATCGGTGGCCAGGATGTCGGCCAGCCAGCGCAGGTTGATCTCCTCGGCGGTGGCCTCCGGCAGGGCCCGGCCGGAGGCCCGGTAGTGCACGATCAGGTTGCGGGCCAGCGCCGACACCGCGGCGACGACGTCCGGCCGGCCCTCCAGGGCCTGGTCGAGCAATGGCGCGTAGGCGCCCGGCTCGCTGTAAGCGGTATGACTTGCGTGATCAAGGACTCCAGGGCTGTCACTCATAACGAGCCATTCTTGCCGAAATGAGCCATTTTCCGACAGGTCAGCGAAGGCCGGGAACATCACCTTGATTCAAGCCCTGGTCACCGGCTTCGGACCAGAGCGCGGCCAGCGCCGAGGCCAAGGCCGGAGCGACATCGGGGGCGTCGGCCCTGACTCCGGGCGGCACCAGCGACTGCCCGATCAAGGTGCCGTCCCGGGTCCGGCGCAGTGCCACCCGGGCGTTGCGGCCTCCCGGCAGCGGTACCGAGGCGGTCAGCACCACCGAGGCCTGGACCCGCTCGCGGACCACCTCGGGCAGCCGGCCGACGTCGTCCTGGATCTCCAGCGGCGTGGTCACCCGGGTGTCGACCCACCAGACCACCAGCATCCGGGACTCCTGCTCCCAGACCGCGTGATCGACGTCGTCCCAGGGCCGGACGATCTTCTTGCCCCGGGGGGTGACGATCCGCAGGTCGTGCACCGTGGCCGCCGCCGCTCCCCCGCCGACCAGCGACGACCAGGCCAGCAGCCGGTCGCGGCCGGGCAGGCCGTTGAGCTCGAGGGCCTCGGCCACCTCGGGCGGCAGCTCCGCGCGGGGGGCCCGGTGGAAGATCGGCGGTATCAGTCTCACCCGGCGAGCCTACGGGCCGACGGGTGGACGCCGGCCAGGCAGGTCGGCCGGCAGGTGCGCCGGGCCGAACCGCAGGCCGGCGATCAGCCGCCGTTGATCCGGTCCCGCAGCGCCCGGCGGGCGGTCTCGGCCGCCATCAGCTCGGCGAACGCGCTGCCGTCGGCCTGGGCCCCCATCCGCTGCACCCGGCTGCGCAGGTCACCGATGCGCTGGATCAGGTTCATCTCGGCCACCCGCAGGACGACGGACGCCGCGTACCGGGCCAGCGCCTCCTCCCGGTCGGCCGGCAGCGGAGCCACGGCCAGCTCGGTGACCAGGGTCTCGACCGCGTCCGGGGCGTTCTCCTGGACGGCGTTGACCCAGGCCGGGCCACTCATCCCGGCGGCCACGGCCATGCCGCCGGCCGCCCGGACGGCGTCGTGCACGGCCCGGTAGGCGGGAACCCGGAACGCGTCGCTGGTCAGGGCGTCGGCGTCCACCGCCGGGACCAGCCGGGGCACCTGCAGCAGGCACTCCAGGGCCTGCCGCTCGATGGCCGCCACCGGGTCGTTGCGGTCCGGGCGGGGCGCGGCCGGCCGGTCCGGGGGTTGCTGCTGCTGGTCGGCGCCGCCGCGGCGGGGGCCGTCGTCCCGAGTGCCGCCGGCGCTCGCGCGGGCCGCCGGGCCGGGAGCGGCCGGGCCCTGGCGCAGGGCCTGGTTGACCGCACGGATCACCGGCTCGACCTCCATGCCGAGCCAGCCGGCCAGCTGCCGGGCGTACTCCGGCCGCAGCGAGGGGTCGCGGATCTGGGCCACCACCGGAGCAGCGGTGCGCAGCGCCTGGACCCGGCCCTCGGCCGTGTTGAGGTCGACCTGGGCGATGGTGGAGCGGATCGCGAACTCGAACAGCGGCTGGCGGGAGGCAACCAGCTCCCGGACCGCCTCGTCACCGTGGTTGAGCCGCAGCTCGCACGGGTCCATGCCGTCCCGGGCGACCGCGATGAAGGTCTGGGCGACGAACCGCTGATCCTCCTCGAAGGCCCGCAGGGCGGCCTTCTGGCCGGCCGCGTCACCGTCGAAGGTGAAGATCACCTGGCCGCCGGCCCGGGCGTCGTCGCCGATCAGCCGGCGGACGATCCGGATGTGGTCGGCCGCGAACGAGGTGCCGCAGGTGGCCACCGCGGTCTCGATCCCGGCCAGGTGGCAGGCCATCACGTCGGTGTATCCCTCGACCACCACCACCTGGCGAGACTTCGCGATCTCCCGCTTGGCCAGATCGACCCCGTAGAGCACCTGGGACTTGTGGTAGATCGCGGTCTCGGGCGTGTTCAGGTACTTGGCCTCGATGCCGTCGTCGTCGAAGATCCGCCGGGCCCCGAACCCGACGACGTCGCCGGTGACGTCGCGGATCGGCCACAGCAGCCGGCCCCGGAACCGGTCGTAGAGCCCGCGCTGGCCCTGCCCGGCCAGGCCCGAGGCGAGCAACTCCTCGTTGGTGAACCCCCGCCCGCGCAGGTACTTCAGCGCCACCTCGCCGCCGCGCGGGGCGAAGCCGACCCCAAACCGGCCGGCCGCGTCGCGGTCGAACCCCCGCTCGGCCAGGAACTGCCGGGCCGGCTGGGCGTCGGCGGCGGTGGCCAGCTGCTCCTGGAAATAGGCGGCGGCAACCCGGTTCGCCTCGATCAGCCGCTGCCGGACCCCGACGCTGTCGCGGCGGGCGGCGGTCTTGCCGCTGCCGTCGTCCTCGTACCGCAGTTCGAGGCCCATCCGGGCGGCCAGCCGCTCCACCGACTCGGCGAACGAGAGATGGTCGATGTCCTGGACGAACGCGATGACGTCGCCGCCCTTGCCGCAGCCGAAGCAGTGCCACAGGCCGACCGAGGGCCGCACGTTGAACGAGGGGCTCTTCTCGTCGTGGAACGGGCACAGCCCTTTGAGCGAGCCCGGCCCGGCCGAGCGCAGGGCCACCTGCTCGCCGATGATCTCCTCGATCTTGGACTGATCGCGGACCGTCTCGACGTCCTCCCGACGGATCCTCACCCCCGGAGTGTAAGTTCTCCGGGCGCCTCCCCGGACGGCCGCTCGGCCTCCGGATCAGCCGAGCAGCTCGTGATGGCGGGTGACGGCGCGCGCATCGGTCATCGAGGCCACCTGGTCGATCACCGCACGTAACCGGCCGGCGTCGCCGGGTGCCAGCCGCCAGGCGGTCGCGTACGGCCGGTCAAGCGCGGCCGGACCCCGGTCGGCCAGCGCCGTCACCAGCTCGGCCAGCAGTTCGCGCTGCCGGGCGTAGATCGGCTTGCGATCGTCCACGGTCATCACGTACACGGCGGCCAGCCCCTTGAGGACGGCGATCTCGGCCACCGTGCCCGTCGGCACCACCACATCGGCCCGGTACCGGGTGAGCGGGCCCGGCCCCGAGCCGGACGTCGGCAGGTCGGCGGCGGCCCAGGTCGCGGCCTCCACCGACCGGACGAACCGGCCGATCAGCTGGCTGGTCATGTCTTTCAGCGCGGCCAGCGAGCCGTACTCCCCGTCGAACTGCCGCACCCAGGCCGGCAGCGAGCGCAGCCGGGCGAGGGCGGCCGCGGCATCGTCCGGCGACAGGTCGGGCAGGTACCAGGAGCGCACCTGGGCCACCACCCGGGCCTGCTCGTCCGGGTCGCCCAGCCGGGCCGGGTCGAGCCGGCCCGAGACCACCGCGTCCTCGACGTCGTGCACGCTGTAGGCCACGTCGTCGGCCAGGTCCATCACCTGGGCCTCCAGGCAGCGCCGGCCCGGGCCGGGCCCGCCGGCCCGCAGCCAGCCGAAGACGGCCAGGTCGTCGTCGTAGACCCCGAACTTGGCCGTGCTCAGCCGGTTGCCGGACGGCGAGTCGCCGCGCCGCCAGGGGTACTTGGTGGCGGCGTCGAGGCTGGCCCGGGTCAGGTTCAGGCCGTGCCCGCGGCCGGTCGCGACGTCCACCACCTTGGGCTCGAGCCGGGTCAGCATCCGCAGGGTCTGGGCGTTGCCCTCGAAACCACCGATGCCGTCGGCCAGCTCGGCCAGCACCTGCTCGCCGTTGTGACCGAACGGCGGATGGCCCAGGTCGTGGGCCAGGCAGGCGGTGTCGACGATGTCCGGGTCGCAGCCGAGGGCACGGCCCAGCTCGCGCCCGACCTGGGCCACCTCGAGGCTGTGGGTCAGCCGGTTGCGGACGAAGTCGTCCTGGTCCGGCCCGACCACCTGGGTCTTGGCCGACAGCCGGCGCAATCCCGAGGAATGGACGACGCGGGCCCGGTCGCGGGCGAACTCGCCCCGGCGGGGGTCTTTCGGTGGCTCGGCGTACCAGCGCTCGCGGTCGGCGTCGGTGTAGCCGGGCTCGTTGCCGGGCCAGAACCGGCTCGGCGACCCGATCGGGGGCTCGCCCTGGGTCACCGGGTCAGCCGCCGGACACCGACAGCTCGGCGGCCCGGATCATGGCCGTGGCGGCGTCGTCCATCTCGCGACCGGCCAGCCAACCCTCCGGCAGCGAGACCTGCTTGGGCGCGCCGGCCCGGCCCCGCGGCCCCTCGGCGGCGGCGCCGGGGTGCGGCTGGTCGACGTCAAGCGGGGCGGTGATCCGGTCGAAGTCGGCCAGCGAGCCCATCATGCTGAGCGTGGCCCGAACTTCCTGGCCGACCACGTATCCCTTGAAGTACCAGGCGATGTGCTTGCGGAAGTCGCGGCAGGCCCGGTCCTCGGCGGCCGGCACCCCGCCGGCGTTCGGGCCCTCGTGACCGGGTCGCTCGTAGCCCTCGAAGTGCTCGGCCAGCAGCACGATGTGCCGGCGCATGGTGGCCAGCACCTGCCCGAGGGTGGGCCGGACCCGTTCCGGCCGGCCGGCCATCCCGGCGGCCAGGTCGGCGAACAGCCAGGGCCGGCCCAGGCAGCCCCGGCCGACCACGACGCCGTCACATCCGGTCTGGCGGATCATCTCGACCGCGTCGTCGGCCGACCAGATGTCGCCGTTGCCGAGCACCGGGATGCTGGTCACGGCCTGCTTGAGCCGGCCGATGGCCGACCAGTCGGCGGTGCCGGCGTAGTAGTCGGCGGCCGTGCGGGCGTGCAGCGCGACCGTGGCCACGCCCTCGGCCTCGGCGATCCGGCCGGCCTCCAGGTAGGACAGGTGATCGCTGTCGATGCCCTTGCGCATCTTCACCGTCACCGGGACGCCGTAGGGCTGGGCCGCCCGCACCGCCGCCCCGACAATCGCGGTGAACAGGCCGAGCTTCCAGGGCAGGGCCGCTCCCCCGCCCTTGCGGGTCACCTTGGGCACCGGGCAGCCGAAGTTGAGGTCGATGTGGTCGGCCCGGCCCTCGCTGAGCAGCATCTTCACGCAGGTGGCGATCGTGCCGGGGTCGACCCCGTACAGCTGCACGCTGCGCGGGCTCTCCTCCGGGTCGTGCTGGATCAGCCGCATCGACTCGACGTTGCGTTCGATCAGGGCCCGCGACGTCACCATCTCGCTGACGAACAGCCCCTGGCCGCCGGCGCCGGCCATCTGCTCGCGGCACAGCCGGCGGAACGCCTGGTTGGTGATCCCGGCCATCGGGGCCAGGACCACCGGGGTCGCGATCCGGTGCGGGCCGACCTGCAGAGCTGTCACCCCCCTATTCTGCCGCCCCGGCACCCCTGCCCCGTCCCGAGCCTCGTCCCGAGGTCCGTCCCGCCCCCGATTGGGCCGGATTGGGCCGGGATGCGACCCACCGAGACCTGGCCCGATCGAGACCCGGGTCAGGTGAGGTCGAGGAGGTGCTTGAGGTCGGGCAGGAGCCGGTGCGGGGGCCCGGCCGCGTGCGGGTCGGCCGCGTGGACGCCGTAGGGGTCGTGCAGCAACGGGGTCAGGCCGGCCGCGGCCGCGGCCCGGACGTCGAAGAACACGGTGTCGCCGACGTAGGCGATCCGCGGCGAGGCGGGCCGGCCGAGGGCGGCCAGGGCCGGAGCGAAGATGCCCGGATCGGGCTTGCGGACGCCGACCATGAACGAGTCGACCACGCAGACCACCCGGGCCGCGCCGGGGGTGTCGACGCCGCAGATGCCGAGCCGGGCCAGGTCGCCCTCGACCTGGCCGCCGGCGTTGGAGACGATCCCGATCGGCACGCCCTTCTCGGCCAGGGCGGTCAGCACCGCCCCGGCTCCCTCGACCTCCGTGCGCCAGAAGTGGTGCCCGAACTCACCGACCATGGCCTCGACCGCGGCGTCCTCCTGCTCGGCCGGCACGCCGGCGGCCCGGGCGTAGGCCCGGTGGTACGGGGCCCAGCCGGAGCCGTGGTCGCGGCCGTCGCCGCCCTCGGCCCAGGCCCGGTCCAGGGCCCGGATGGCCACGAAATGGGCCCGCCGCAGGGTGGCGTCGTCCTGCGAGCCGCCGAACGGGGCCAGGACCGCGCCCGTCTGGTCGGGACTGGGCAGCAGCAGGACGCCGCCGGCGTCGAACAGGATTGCGTCGAACTCCGTCATACCGCCCATCATCGCGTACCGCGGTGATCTTCAGTGCTGCAGCAGCCAGCCGTTCTCGTCGGCCAGGCGGACCGCCTCGGCCCGGGTCCGGGCGCCGGTCTTGCCGATCGCCGCCGACAGGTGGTTTCGGACCGTGCCGGTGGACAGGTGCAGCGCCCGGGCCAGGTCGGCCACCGTGCCGCCGGTTCGGGCCGCGGCCAGCACCTCGCTCTCCCGGCTGGTCAGCGGGCTCACCCCGGTGGTCAGGGTCTCGGCGGCCAGGGTCGGGTCGACCACCCGCAGGCCCTGGTGCACCCGCCGGACGGCGTCAGCGAGCTGGCGGGCCGGAGTGTCCTTCACCACGAAGCCGCTGGCGCCAGCCTCCATCGCCCGGCGCAGGTACCCGGGCCGGCCGAAAGTGGTCACGATCAGCACCCGGCAGCCCGGCACCTCGGCCTTCAGCGCGGCCGCGGCCGACAGGCCGTCCAGGCCCGGCATCTCGACGTCCAGCAGGGCCACGTCGGCCCGGGAACGACGGGCCGCCTCGACCACCTCGTCGCCCCGGCCGACCTCAGCCACCACCTCGAAGTCAGGCTCCAGCCCGAGCAGGGCGGCCAGTGCCCCGCGGACCATCGCCTGGTCGTCGGCCAGCAGCAGCCGCACGGTCGCGCTCACCGGCGGGCCACCGCGGCCGGGTCGACCCCTCGGGACTCGGTCACCCGCAGCAGGAAGCCGCCCTCCGGCGTGCGGCCCACGATCAGCCGGGCCCCGACCGCCTCGGCCCGTTCGCGCAGCCCGGCCAGCCCGTGACCGGCCTGCGGGTCGCCGTCCGCGCCGTCCTCCGGGCAGCCGCCCGGGCCGCGGCCGTCGTCCGCGATCTCGATCGCGCCGCGCTGCACGCTGACCCGGCAGCGCTGGGCCCCGCTGTGGCGGACCACGTTCGTCACGCCCTCGCGAACCGCCCAGCCGAACAGTTCGCGCCGCTCGGCCGGGACGTCGTCCACGGTGCCGGCCAGGTCGGCCTCGATCCCGGCGGCGTCCAGCGCCGTGCGGGCCGAGACCAGCTCGCCGGCCAGGCTGACGTCGCGGTAGCCGGCCACGGTGGCCCGCACGTCGGCCAGCGCGGTGCGGGCCAACTGCTCGACCTCGGCGATCTCGCGCGCGGCCCGCTCCGGGTCGGCCTGCACCAGCCGGCCGGCCAGCTCGGCCTTGAGGGTGATCACGGTCAGGGTGTGCCCGAGGATGTCGTGCAGGTCGCGGGAGAACCGCAGCCGCTCCTGGGACACGGCCAGGCCGGTGATCTCCTCCCGGGCCTGGGCCAGCTGGTTGTTGCGCTGCAGCAGCTGGATGATGCCCCACACGGCAAGGGCGGTGACCAGGATCTGCATCGACAGCACGTTCTGCTGGTACCAACCCGGCACCAGGTTCGAGGAGAGGACGACGGTGCCGGCGTCCAGGATGATCAGCGCCCAGGCCTGCTTGGGCGGCAGCACGAACATGATCATGACGGCGAGGTAGACGCACATCCCGAGCACGGTCTCGCCGGCCGAGGGCAGGGTCAGGAAGATCAGCGCGACTTCGATCGACAGCAGCCACCAGGACCAGGGCCGACCGGGCTCGCTCAGGAAGCGGACCCGGATCTGCCGGATCAGAACGAAGACCATGACGTAGACGACGGCGAAGACGATGATCGACAGGACGCCGACGACTCGCCAGAGCAGGCCGGGCGAGTTCCAGGCGTGCTGCAAGGTGGGGATCAGGTAGGCCAGCCAGATGCTGACGAAGAAGACCCGCCAGCCGCCCTGCAGCCGGCGCATCATCTGGGCGTTGCCCTCGACGTCGGGGTCACCGACCCGACCGAGCAGCACCCCGGCCGCGACCGCCTCCCGCTCGGCCACCTCCAGCGGCGACTCCCGGGCCCAGAGAACGGGTCCGCCGGTCCGCCCGGGCACGACGGCCCGCAGCGCCAGGACCGGGAAGGCCCTGGTGCCGCGGGCGGCCCGGGCCGCGCGGCTCGGGCCCGCGCCGCCGCGCTGGTCGGTGCTCTCGGTGCTCACGGTCTCAAGCCTCACACACGAGTGGTGTCGCGGCGGAAGAGCAGGGCGGTGCCGACCCCGAAGATCGCGGTCCAGAGCAACAGATCGCCGACGTGCAGCAGGCTCATCCCGCTGTGCATGATCGGGCTGCGCGCGACCAGGCCGACGGCGTAGGTGGGCATGAACGGGGCGATGTTCTGCAACGCCTGGGGCAGCTGGTCCAGCGGCTGGAACAGCCCGCCGAAGAAGCTCATCAGGGCCAGCAGCGGGCCGATGAACTGCATCGCGTTCTCGGCCGGCACCAGGTAGCCGACGAACAGGCCGAAGGCGGCGAACACGAGCGAGCAGAACCACGACAGGACGGCCACCTCGAGCCACTCGGCCAGGCTCAGGTCGGCCCCCAGCAGGGCGCCGACGAGCAGCACCATGAACACCGGCACGGCCCCCAGGACGAGCGCCGAGGCCACCTTGGTCAGCACGTAGCCGGCCGGTCGCAACGGGGTCAGCCGCAGCTGGCGGGTCCAGCCCTGCGAGCGTTCGACCGACACCTGGGCGCCGGTCGAGGTGGTGGCGATCATCGCCCCGTAGACGGCCATGCTGACCATCACGTAGGCGAACGAGCCGGGGTCGGAGTGCCGGTACTGACCGCCGAACAGCAGGAAGAACGCCACCGGCATCAGGACCAGGAAGATCATGGTGCGCCGGTTGCGCAGGCTGCGCCGGATGTCGAGCGCGAGGTAGGTCGGGCTGAAGCTGACCGGCGCCGAGCGGGCCCGGTCGCGGGTGGTGGTGATCGTGGTCATTCCTTGCTCCCGGTGGAGTCGGCGCCGGTGAGCGCGATGAAGGCTTCTTCGAGGTTGCGCGAGGTCACTTCGAGGTCGTGGGCCTCGGTGTGGTTGAGCAGGTACCGCAGCACCGAGTCGGAGTCCTGGCACTGGATCAGCACGGTGTCGCCGCGCAGCTCGACCGTGGTGACGCCGGGCAGCCCGGCCAGGGCGAACTGGTCGGCGCCGGGCAGGGTGGCCCGCACCGAGCGGCCGGACGACATCGAGCGCACCTCGGCCGCGGTGCCGTCGGCGACGACCTCGCCCCGGCGGACCATCACGATCCGGTCGGCGTAGGAGTCGGCCTCGTCGAGGTAGTGGGTGGCGAAGAGCACGGTCCGGCCCTGGGCGGCGTCCTGCCGGATCGAGGTCCAGAACGCCCGCCGGGCCTCGACGTCCATCCCGGTGGTCGGCTCGTCCAGGACCAGCAGGTCGGGCTCCGGCAGCAGGGCCATGGCGAACCGCAGCCGCTGCTTCTCGCCGCCGGAGCACTTGTCCACCCGCCGGTCGGCGATCCCGGTGATGCCGGCCCGGGCCAACACGTCGTCCACCGGTTGCGGGTCGCGGAACAGCGAGGCAGTGAGCTGGACCGTCTCCTTGACCGTGAGGTCCTTGAGCAGGCCGCCGGTCTGCATCACGGCGGCGATCCGGCCCTGGGCCACGGCCGCGGCCGGGTCGAGGCCGAACACCGTGACCGAGCCGCTGGTCGGGCGGCTGAGACCGAGCAGGATGTCGATGGTGGAGGTCTTGCCGGCCCCGTTCGGGCCGAGGAAGGCGACGATCTCGCCGGGCCGGACGGTCAGGTCCAGGCCGGCCACGGCGGTCACGTCCCCGTACCGCTTGACCAGACCGGCCAGTTCGATGGCGGCGGCCCCGGCGGACCGCGCCGTCCCGGTGCCGGCCCCCGGGCCGGTGGTGGTGCTGAGTCCCGTATTCATGACTTCAGCGTGACCCCGGGCGGGCCCGGGCCCTCATGTGAGGCGTCACCACCCGGCCATGACATCTGTCATTGTCCTCCCGTTGCGCGGACCGGGACAGGGACCAGACCGGTCATGGGAGCGCCGTGGCCCGCAGGTCGTCGTACCGGGCCGTGACCGGACCATTGGTCGCCGAGGAACTGAGATACGTCCGCAGCCGGACCCCGCCCGGGGCCTGCAGGCCGGCGGTGGAGTCGCTGGCGGTCAGCTGCCAGGTGGTCGGCTCGGGGGTGCCGGCCGGCCAGGCCCGGGCCCGGACCGTGGTCGGCGAGACCCCCTGCACCTGCACCCGGACCAGCAGCTTCGAGCCGGCGGTCAGCTTCACCCCGGCCAGCGCGGTGCTGCTCAGGGCCGTGCCGGAGCGGGTCAGCAGAAGCTCCACGCTGCCGTTGGCCAGGACCCGGGCCAGGGCGGCGTAGTCGGCGGCGCCGATCACCCGGCCGGCCACGGTGGCGTAGACCGGCCCGTTGGGCACGGCGTCCAGCTCGATCTGGGCGGTCAGGTCGGTCGCGGACGACGACACCCCGGCCAGCGTGGCCGTGACCGTGGCGCCGGTAGCGACGGTCTGGCGGCCCTGGCCCCCGGCGACCGAGCTGGTGCCACCCTGAACGGTCCAGCTGCCGCCGGTCTCGGCCGGGCCCCAGCCGGCCGCCACGCTCCGGGTGAACGTGTCGGCGGCCAAGGCGGAGGGGGTGGGCGGCCCGGTCGGCGTGGGAGTCGGCGTGGGAGTCGGCGTGGGAGTCGGGGTCGGCGTCGGAGTCGGCGTCGGAGTCGGCGTCGGAGTCGGCGTCGGAGTCGGCGTGGGGGTCGGCGTGGGGGTGACCGGTGGCTGGGTCCCGCCGATCGGCGTCACCGCCAGGTCGTCCCAGCGAATGCTCACCGGCCCGCTGGTCGCCGAGGAACTGAGGTAACTGCTCAGCGCGACCGTGCCGGCCGTCTGCAGGGCCGGGGTGGAATCGGTGGCGGTCGCCGTCCAGGTGGTCGGCTCGGGCGTGCCGGCCTTCCAGGCCCGGGCCCGGACCGTCGTCGGCGACACTCCCTCGACCTGGACCCGGACCGCGAGCCGCTGCCCTGCGGCCAGGGTCAGCCCCGGCAGCGTGCCCCCTCCGGCCAGCTGGACCCCGGCCGCCGAGAGGTGCAGATCCACCGCCCCACCTACCATGACCCGCAGATTGGCCGCGTACTCGGCCGAACCGACCCGCCGGCCGGCGACCCAGAAGTAGGTCGACCCGTTCGGCATCGCGTCCAGGCGGAACTGGGTGCTGGTGTCGGTCGCCGTCGCCGAGACCGAGCCCAGGACGGCGCTGGTGGTGGTGCCCGAGGGAGGCGCCATCAGGCCGTCCCCACCGACCACCGAGAACCGGGTCGAGCCGCCACCCAGGCTCCAGGTTCCGCCCAGGTCGGCGTTGCCCCAGCCGTTGGTCACCGACCGGCCGAAGCCGTCCTGGGCCAGCACCGCGGCGGGCGCCGGCGCGGTCGTGAACGACCAGGTCGGGCCGGTGAGCGTCGAGGTGCCGTCGGTGACCACGGCGTACCACTGGTATCCGCTGCCCGCCGGCAGGCTCGGCACCGGCAGGCTCGCGATACCGCCGGAGGCCACGCTCACCTGGCCGATCCGGGTGAACGGGGCCGCCGTCGGGTTCGACATGTCGTAGGGCAGGGTGAAGGAGCTGTCGGCGTCGCTCTCGTACTGGTTCAGGGACGGCGAGTAGGTCACCGCCCGGATCTGGTTCAGGGCCGGGCTGAACGTGTAGTACCGCAGCCAGCCGTCCCCGCCGTGCGGACGGTCCTGATAGTCCGACAGCATCGACTGGACCGGCCGGCCGCAGGCGTTGGTGTCGGTGCGCCGGGCCTCGCTCAGGTCGCCCTGGTGGAAGTGACCGCTGACGACCATGAAGATGCTGCAGCTGGGCCGGATGAGCTTCTGCCACAGCTGAACCGGGCTGTTGCCGCCGTCCAACCGGTCCATCTCGGTGCTGATCTCGCCGGTGAAGCGCAGGTAGCTGTGCGTGGCCACGATCGCTCGCCGGTCCGGGTAGGCGGCCAGAACCCGCTTGGCCCAGTCGATCACGTGGTCGGGGGTGTTGAACTCCAGGTTCAGCAGCAGGAAGTTCATCCCGCCGGCGGTGAACAGCGCGTAGTTGTCCATGTTCTGCCGGTCGACCGGGTCGGGGCCGAACTGGTTCTGCCCCAGGTAGCCGCCGTAGGAGGCCGTGGCCGAGTTCCAGCTCGCGCCGGCGTACCGGCTCGGCGGGAAGTACTGGTCGTACAGCGGCGCGGCCCCGGTGCTCAGGTTGAGGTCATGGTTGCCCGGCAGCACCGTGTTCGGCAGCCCGGCGTGGTCCAGGGTGGCCAGGTACTGCGAGGCGATCGGCCACTGGGCGGTGCTGGTGTCGGTGCCCACCAGGTCGCCCAGTTGGGCCACGAAGACCGTGTTCAGGGCGGCCCGGCTGTCCACCAGCCACTGCGTCTGCTGCCCCATGATCGGGTGATAGGCACTCATGCTGACGTAGTTCTGGGTGTCCGGGACGACGGCGAAGGTGAACGGGGCCGCGGTGTTCGCGCTGCCGGCGCTCGCCCGGCCGTAGAACGACACGTCCACCGTGGCGTCGTCCGGGTCGCTCACGCTCACCCGCAACTGCTGCCCGGCCGGCACCTGGGCCGCACCGTCGGCCGGGGCGAGCAGGGTGGGTGGGCCCGGAGCCTGGCCCCCGGCCCGGGCCGGGGCGGCCGGCAGCAGCGGGGCCAGCACCAGCGCGGCGCCGATCAGCAGCGCGGCGGCGCCGATTCGATGATCACGACGACCGAGACCGACCATGACTGCCTCCCCGAGGCGGCGGCGCAACCCTGCGTACCGAACTTCACGGTAACCGCGCGCTCGCGCCGCCGTCCGGCGAACCTCCCGATCAGCAGCCGATCAGGCGGGCGGCCAGCCAGCCGCTGACCTGGCTGAGCGCCACCCGCTCCTGCTCCATGGTGTCGCGCGAGCGGATGGTCACCGCGTCGTCCTCGAGGGTCTCGAAGTCGACGGTGATGCAGTACGGGGTGCCGATCTCGTCCTGCCGGCGGTAGCGCCGGCCGATCGCCTGGGCGTCGTCGAAGTCGATGTTCCAGGACTGGCGCAGCTCGGCCGACAGGTCCCGGGCCTTGGGCGAGAGGTCGGCGTTGCGCGACAGCGGCAGCACCGCCGCCTTCACCGGGGCCAGCCGGTGGTCCAGCCGCAGCACCAACCGCTTGTCGACGCCGCCCTTGGTGTTCGGCGCCTCGTCCTCGTCGTAGGCCTCGATCAGGAACGCCATCAGCGACCGGGTCAGGCCGGCCGCGGGCTCGATCACGTACGGGAAGTACCGCTCGTTGCTGGCCTGGTCGAAGAACGACAGGTCGACCCCGGACTGCTCGCTGTGCGTCTTCAGGTCGAAGTCGGTGCGGTTGGCGATGCCCTCCAGTTCGCCCCACTGCGAGCCGGTGAAGCCGAACTTGTACTCGATGTCAACGGTGCGCTTGGAGTAGTGCGACAGCTTCTCCTTGGGGTGCTCGAAGAAGCGCAGGTTGTCGGGCGACAGGCCGAGGCCGGTGTACCAGTCCATCCGGGCCTTGAGCCAGTACTCGTGCCATTCCTCGTCGGTGCCGGGCTCGACGAAGAACTCCATCTCCATCTGCTCGAACTCGCGGGTGCGGAAGATGAAGTTGCCCGGCGTGATCTCGTTGCGGAACGACTTGCCGATCTGGCCGATGCCGAACGGCGGCTTGCGCCGGGCGGACTGGTAGATGTTCTTGAAGTTGACGAAGATGCCCTGCGCCGTCTCGGGGCGCAGGTAGGCCAGGCCGGACTCGTCCTCGGTGACGCCGAGGTAGGTCTTCAGCAGGCCGCTGAACATCTTGGGCTCGGTCCAGGCGCCGCGGGTGCCGCAGTTGCCGCAGGCGATCTCCTCCAGGCTGGTCGCCGGCCGGCCCTTCTTCTCCTCGAACTGCTCCTCGAGGTGATCGGCCCGGTACCGGTGGTGGCAGTTCTGGCACTCCACCAGTGGGTCGGTGAACACCGCGACGTGGCCGGAGGCCTCCCAGACCTGGCGGGGCAGGATCACCGCGGAGTCGAGGCCGACGATGTCGTCGCGGCTCTGCACCACCGAGCGCCACCACTGACGCTTGATGTTCTCCTTCAGCTCCACCCCGAGGGGGCCGTAGTCCCAGGCGGATCGGGTGCCGCCGTAGATCTCACCGGTGGGGAAGACGAACCCCCGGCGCTTGCTGAGACTGACGACGGCGTCGAGGCGGGACTCCTGCTTGGCGGCCACGGAAAGGTCACTCCATCCGGCTGGGTGTCGGCGGATATCTGGTGCTGATATCTCGGTCGATCAGGTGGGGGTGGATCCGAGGTGATCCACGGCCAGCCTACGCGGCTGCGGCCCGCGTTCCGATCAGGTTTCCGCGCCGGTGACCGGCCGGCCGGGGGCGACGGTGCTCACGTCGTCCGCGATGTCGCTCTCGTGCTCGACCAGCCCGGTCGCGGGGGCCCACACGGTCAGGTCCTCGAAGGCGGTCGGCTCGTCGACGCAGCGGTACATCAGCGGGACGGCCCGCACCTTGACCTCGGGGTTCGACAGCGCCCGGCGATAGGTGCCGACCGTCTGCCAGTCGGTGGCCAGCACCCACAGGTCGGGCTCGTCGATCGAGCGGCCGACCCGCCCACCCCGGCACCCCGGACGAGCGGTCAGCACCTCGAGGGCGGCCCGGGCCAGTTCGTGGAACTCCTGGGCCTCGACGGGCGGGACCCGGTACCGGGTGACGACGAGCACCACCCCAGGCTACGGCCCCGGTGGCCCGGGTTCCGACGACCGCGAAGGAGGAGCAAAGCCACTCGGCGGGGCCGGAAGGGGCCAGCTGAGCCATTGATCCTCCTTTGCGGTCGGTCGGCTTTGACTTCGGGCCGGAAGTTAATGAGAATGAGTGTCATGTTTAAGCAGCCGGTGGCCGGCGTCCTGATCGGCGTCGCCGGTCTGGCCCTGCTGCTGAGCGGTTGCGGGGGCCGTTCCGAGGCGGCTCCGGACGGCCGGCTGCGGATCGTGGCCAGCTTCTACCCGCTGCAGTACGTGACCGCCCGGATCGCCGGGGACCGGGCCGTCGTGACCAGCCTCACCCCACCCGGGGCCGAACCGCACGATCTCGAGCTCACCCCCAAGGACGTCGCCCGGGTCAGCGACGCCGACCTGGTGGTCTATCTGGGTGGTTTCCAGGCCGCCGTCGACCAGGCGGTGAAGACCGAGGCCAAGCACCACGCCGACGACGTCTCCGGCCCGGCCCGGCTGGATCGCACCCTCGACGAGGGTGGCGAGGGCAACGGCACCGACCCGCACTTCTGGCTCGACCCGGTGCGGCTGAGCGCGGTGGCCGGCCAGGTCGAGCAGCGCCTGGCCGGCCTCGACCCGGCCGGGGCGCCCGCCTACCGGGCCAACTTGACCGCCCTGAGCACCGATCTGAGCCGCCTCGACGGCGAGCTGCGCCAGGGCCTGGCCCACTGCGCCGACACGGACCTGGTCACCAGCCACCAGGCTTTCGGGTACCTGGCCGAGCGCTACGGCCTGACCCAGGTCGGCATCACCGGGCTGACCCCCGAGCAGGAGCCCGACCCGGGCACGCTGGCCCACGTGGCTGACTTCGTCCGGACGAACGGCGTCCGCACGATCTATTACGAGACCCTGGTCAGCCCGGCGATCGCCGAGACCGTGGCCCGCGAGACCGGGGCTCGGTCCATGGTGCTGGACCCGATCGAGGGCATCACGCCCAGCTCGCAGGGGCGCGACTACCTCGCGATCATGCGGTCCGACCTGCGCAACCTCATGGAAGGCCAGCCCTGCTCGTGAACCCCCCACCGGTGATCGAACTGCGAGACGTCAGCGTCGGCTACGAGGACCGGGCCGCGGTCTCCGGCGTCGACCTGAGCGTGGCCGCCGGCGACGTGGTCGCCCTGGTCGGGCCGAACGGCTCGGGCAAGTCGACCCTGGTCCGGGGCATTCTCGGGCTGGCCGAGGTGCTGCACGGCGAGGTCGACCTGTTCGGGGTGCCGGCCGCCCGGGTCGAGCGCCGCCACCGGCTCGGCTACGTGCCCCAGCGGCACACGGTCGGCGGGGCGATCCCCTCGACCGTGGAGGAGGTGGTCGGCTCCGGGCGGCTGACCCACCGGCGCTGGTTCGCCCGCGCCGGCGCGGGCGACCGGGCCGCGGTCGACGCGGCGATCGAGGCGGTCGGCCTGTCCGACCGGCGCCGGACCATGGTCGCCACCCTGTCCGGCGGCCAGCAGCGCCGGGTGCTGATCGCCCGGGCCCTGGCCGGCGAACCGGAAGTGCTGATCATGGACGAGCCGACCGCCGGGGTGGACGCCGAGAGCCAGCGGGCCCTGGTCCGCACCCTGCTGACGCTGGTCCGCACCGGCCTCACCCTGGTCATCGTCACCCACGAGATCGCTCCGCTGCGGCCGGTGCTGACCCGGGTGGTGTCGATGTCGGCGGGCCGGCTGATCGGCGATTCGACCCTGCTGCGGCCCGGCCTGGAGACCGGCCTGCAGATCAGCCCGGAGACCGGCTCGCAGCCCGGTCCGGAGATCGGTGCGCCCTCGCCGGGCGCCGATCGGACCGTGGTGCTGCCGACCGGGACGGAGCACTGAGAGCGATGCTGGAGATCCTGCAGTACGACTTCATGCAGCGGGCCCTGCTGGCCTCGCTGCTGGTCGGCCTGACCGCGCCGGTGGTCGGCATCTACCTGGTGCAACGCCGACTGGCCCTGATCGGCGACGGGATGGGCCACGTGGCCCTGACCGGGGTCGCGATCGGCCTGCTGACCGGGACGGCGCCGGTCTTCACCGCCCTGGTGTTCGCGGTCGCGGCGGCGGTGGTGATCGAGCTGCTGCGGGCCCGCGGTCGGGCCACCGCCGACGTCCTGCTGGCCGTCATGTTCTACGGCGGCATCGCCGGCGGTGTGGTGCTGATCGGGCTGTCCAAGGACGGCAGCGCGGCCAACCTCAACTCGTACCTGTTCGGCGCCATCACCACCACGTCACCGCAGGACCTGGCCACCTTCGGGGCCCTGACCGCGGTGGTCCTGCTGGTCGCGGTCGGCCTGGCCCCCCGGTTGTTCGCGGTCAGCAACGACGAGGAGTACGCCCGGGCCAGCGGGATGAACGTGATCGGCCTGAACCTGCTGCTGGCCGCCCTGACCGCAGCCACCGTGGTGATCTCGATGCGGGTGGTCGGCCTGCTGCTGATCAGCGCCCTGATGATCGTCCCCAACGCGGTCGCCCAGCAGATCGGGCGCAGCTTCCGGGGCAGCATGCTGATCGCGGCCACGGTCGGGGTGAGCGTGAGCGTGGTCGGCACCACGTCGTCCTACTACCTGGGGACGCCGTCCGGGGGCACGATCGTGCTGCTGGCGGTGGCCGTCTTCGTGGTCGCCGCGCTGGCCGCGACCACGGTCCGGGCCGCTCACGCCCGCCGCCACCACGCCGCCCTGGAGCACCGGCACGAGCACGGCGCGGACTGCGGTCACGACGTGGTGCCGCACGACGGGCATCTCGACTACGTGCACGACGGCCACCGCCACGCCGCTCACGGAGCCCACTATGACGACCACTGACCGATCCACCGGCCGACCCGCTGATCGACCCGACCGGCCCGACCGCCGACCCGACCGCGGGCCGGAACGTGCGACGATGTCAGGCACGCGGGAGAGCCACCACGGTAAGGAGTTACGGATGCCGCCCCAACGCCGGGAGACCCGGCAGCGCGTCGCCGTCGCCGCGGCCCTCGACGACGTCGACTCCTTCGTCAGCGCCCAGCAGTTGCACTCGCGGTTGCGTGAGGCCGGCGACGGGGTCGGTCTGGCCACCGTGTACCGCACCCTGCAGCAGCTGGCCGAGGACGGCGAGGTCGACGTGCTGCGCACCAGCGAGACCGAGTCGATGTACCGCCGGTGCAGCAGCGGCCATCACCACCACCTGGTCTGCCGGTACTGCCGGCACACGGTCGAGGTCGACAGCGCCGCGGTCGAGCGCTGGGCGCGGCGGATCGGCGACGACAACGGCTTTACCGACGTCGGCCACGTGGTCGAGGTGTTCGGCACCTGCGCCGACTGCACCGCCGCCGGCCGCGGCGCCACCCGCAACGAGTCCTGACCCCGACGCTGCTCAAAGCAGTGACGCCCGCGAGAGCTTCGCGGGCGTCACGGTCGATCAGGAAACTGGTGGGTCAGCGCTCTTCGCGGAAGTCGACGTGGGCGCGGGCCATCGGGTCGAACTTGCGCAGTACCAGCCGGTCCGGGTCGTTGCGGCGGTTCTTGCGGGTCACATAGGTGAACCCGGTGCCGGCGGTGGACCGGAGCTTGACGATCGGGCGGACCTCGCTCGGGCGAGCCATCGAAGTCACTCCTTAATGAGTACCGTTATCAGTAGCTGACAACGCCGGGCGCGAGCGGATATTCCGGCCCGCTCAGGCGGTGGGGGCGCTCGGGGTGTCGACGGCGCCGCCGTAGCGCCGGTCCCGCTCGGCGTACTCCTGGACCGCGGCCCAGAGCGTGCGCCGGTCGACGTCCGGCCAGAGCACGTCCATGAACACCAGTTCCGCGTAGGCCGACTGCCAGAGCATGAAGTTCGACGTCCGCTGCTCCCCACCGGAGCGCAGGAACATGTCCACCTCGGGCAGGTCCGGTTCGTCGAGGTACTTGGCCACCGTGCGCTCGTCCACCCGCTCGGGGTCGAGCCGGCCGGCCGCGGCCTCCCGGGCGATGGCCCGGGCGGCGTCCGCGATCTCGGCCCGGCCGCCGTAGTTGACGCACATGGTCAGGGTGAGGACGTCGTTGCCGCGGGTCAGCTCCTCGGCCGCCTCGAGCTCCTTGATCACGCTGCGCCACAGCCGCGGGGCCCGGCCGGCCCAGCGCACCCGCACCCCCCAGGAGTTCATCTCGTCGCGCCGGCGGCGGATCACGTCGCGGTTGAAGCCCATCAGCCAGCGCACCTCGTCGGGCGAGCGGCGCCAGTTCTCGGTCGAGAAGGCGTAGGCCGAGATGTGCTTGACGCCGATCTCGATCCCGCCGGCCACGACGTCCAGCAGCGACGCCTCGCCCATCTCGTGACCCTTGATCCGGGGCAGGCCGCGGGCGTTGGCCCACCGGCCGTTGCCGTCCATCACGACGGCCACGTGGTCGGGCACGAACTCGGCCGGGATCTGCGGCGGGCGAGCCCCCGAGGGGTGCGGCGGCGGCGGTACCGGGGCCGCCTTGATCAGATCGGTCAGGTCGGGCAGAACTTTCGGACGACGCCGGACCGGCATCAACTCACTCCTTCGGGACGGCGTTCGGGGGCGTCGAGCTCGATCGGGGGCGCCGGGTCGCCGGGCCGGCGTTCCAGGCCTTCGGGGTGGCGGCGCTCGGCCTTGGCCCGGCGCTCGGCCTCGGCCACGTCGACGACGTCGTCGCGCCGGTCGACCCAGCGCAGCGAGCGGACCCTGCGCTCCAGGTGCCACTGCAGGTAGGCCGCGACCAGCCCGCTGGCCTCGCGCCGGCGGCGCAGCTCGCTGGCGTCGGCGCGCTCCCAGTCGCCGGTCAGCAGGGCGGCCAGCAGTTCCAGGGTCTCCGGGTGCGGCGCCGCCGAGCCGGGCGGGCGGCAGGCCGGGCAGACCGAGCCGCCGGCGCCGAGCGCGAACGCCCGGTGCGGCCCGGTGGCCCCGCAGCGGGCACAGTCGACGAAGCTCGGCGCCCAGCCGGCCACGGCCAGCGACCGGACCAGGTAGGCGTCCAGCACCAGGCCCGGTTCGTGCCCGCCCTCGGCCAGCACCCGCAGCCCGCCGGCCAGCAGCAGGAACTGCTGGACGGCGGGCTCGCGCTCGGTCTCGGTCATCCGCTCGGCCGTCTCCAGCATCACGGTGGCCGCGGTGTACCGCCCGTAGTCGGCCGCGATGGCCAGGCCGTAGGGGCCGATCGTCTCCACCTGGGTGACGGTGTCGAGCGAGCGGCCCTCGTAGAGCTGGACGTCGATCAGCATGAACGGCTCGACCCGGGCCCCGAGCCGGGAGCGGGTCTTGCGCACCCCCTTGGCCACGGCCCGGATCCGGCCGTGCTCGCGGGTGAGCAGGGTGACGATGCGGTCGGCCTCGCCCAGCTTCTGGGCCCTCAGCACGATCGCCTCGTCGCGGTAAAGACTCAAGAAGGCCGGCCGACGGAACGGTTGACCGCCGACAGCACGGCCTTGAGCGAGGCCCGTACGATGTTGGCGTCGATCCCGACCCCCCACAGCACCCGGTCGCCGACCTGGCACTCGACGAAGGCCGCGGCCTTGGCGTCGCCGCCGGCGCTCATCGCGTGCTCGCTGTAGTCGAGCACCCGCACGTCCACGCCGCGCTGTTCCAGGGCGGCCACGAAGGCGGCGATCGGGCCGTTGCCCCGACCCTCCACGCGCACCGGCTCGGTGCCCGCCTCGGTGCGGTCGACCAGCTCCACCTGCAGGTGGTCGGCGCCGTCCTCGTCGCTGGTGTGTCGCATGCCGCGCAGCGAGAACCGGCCCCAGCCGGTCGCGGCGGCCGGGTCGGTGGTCGGCAGGTACTCGTCGGAGAAGATCTGCCAGAGCTGGGCCGGCACGACTTCGCCGCCCTCGGAGTCGGTGTGCCGCTGCACCACCTGGCTGAAGTCGATCTGCAGCCGGCGGGGCAGGTCCAGCGCGTACTCGTTCTTCATCAGGTAAGCGACCCCGCCCTTGCCGGACTGGCTGTTCACCCGGACCACGGCCTCGTAGGTGCGCCCGACGTCGTGCGGGTCGATGGGCAGGTACGGCACCGCCCAGACCAGGTCGTCGACGCCGACGGTCGCCTCCGGGGTCGACGACGCCGCGGCGTCGCGCTCCATCGCCTCCAGGCCCTTCTTGATCGCGTCCTGGTGCGAGCCAGAGAAGGCGGTGTAGACCAGGTCGCCGCCGTAGGGGTGACGCTCGGGCACCTTCAGCTGGTTGCAGTACTCGACCGTGCGGCGGATCTCGTCGATGTCGGAGAAGTCGATCATCGGGTCGACGCCCTGGCTGAACAGGTTCAGGCCCAGCGTGACCAGGCAGACGTTGCCGGTTCGCTCACCGTTGCCGAACAAGCAGCCTTCGATCCGGTCGGCACCGGCCTGGTAGCCCAGCTCGGCCGCCGCGACCGCCGAGCCGCGGTCGTTGTGCGGGTGCAGCGACAGGATGACGTCGTCGCGGAAGGCCAGGTTGCGGTTCATCCACTCGATGCTGTCGGCGTACACGTTCGGCGTGGCCATCTCGACCGTGGCCGGCAGGTTGACGATCGCCTGCCGGTCGGGGGTGGGCTCAAACACGGCCAGCACCTCGTTGCAGATCCGGGCCGCGAACGACAGCTCGGTGCCGGTGTACGACTCGGGCGAGTACTCGAAGAAGACGTCGGTGCCGGGCATCGAGTCGCCCAGCTTGCGTACCAGCCGGGCCCCGGTCAGGGCGATGTCGACGATGCCGTCCTCGTCGGTGTTGAACACCACCCGCCGCTGTAGGGTCGACGTCGAGTTGTACAGGTGCACGATGGCCTGCCTGGCCCCGCGGATCGACTCGTAGGTGCGCTCGATCAGCGCCTCGCGGGACTGGGTCAGCACCTGGATGGTGACGTCGTCCGGGATCAGGTCCTGCTCGATCAGCTCGCGGACGAAGTCGAAGTCGGTCTGGCTGGCTGCCGGGAAGCCGACCTCGATCTCCTTGTAGCCCATCCGGACCAGCAGCTCGAACATCCGCCGCTTGCGCTCGGGGCTCATCGGGTCGATCAGGGCCTGGTTGCCGTCGCGCAGGTCGACGGCGCACCACCGGGGCGCGACCTCGATCCGGCGGTCGGGCCAGGTGCGGTCGGGCAGGTCGACGGCGATCTGCTCCTGGAACGGGCGGTACTTGTGAATCGGCATGCCCGAGGGCTGCTGGAAGTTCTTCATCTGGCTCTGCCTCACGTCTTTCGACGACCCACGGCGGGTCGGAGCTGCTGCTCTGGCTTCGGGGGAAATCGGCCGGCACGCAGAACCACCGCGGCGAGAGGACCGACCTAGAGGGTCCCGCCGCGGCGACGAAGGAGGAGCAGCGCCGTACGCACGAGGTTCACGGTACACGCTGCCTGGGGGCGGTACCGAGACCCCCGCCGGGATGTCGCGGGACGGCGGGCCCGGCCGATATCGGCGCGATGACCGGTAGTGACCGGCGTCTCTACCTCAGCGCTCTCTCAGCGCCCGCGGGGCATCCTTGGACCCATGTCCGCTCTGCAATACCAGTTCGGCCCCCAGCTGTTCCTGATCGCCTTGATCGTGATCGCTTCCGCCGCCGTCGCCCTCGCCGTAAGCCGCCAAGGCACCTGGCCTTTCGGGCTCGCCCCGGCGGCCACCAGCCTGGCCGTCGGCTCCACCCTGGCCATCGTCGTGGCCACCGTCACGCCGCGGGCCAACGCCCGGGCGATCGGTAAGCTGCAACTCGTCCCGTTCCAGACCCTGCGCACGTACCGTTACCACTCCTGGGACCTTCTGGTCTACCTGGGCGGCAACGTCGCCCTATTCGTGCCGCTCGGCTTCTTCACCTACCTGGCTCTGCGCCGGTGGGTGATCGCCGCCACCGCCGTCTGCGCCCTGGTCTCGGTCGCCGTCGAGGTGATGCAGATCCCGATCTGGAGCCGCAGCACCGACGTCGACGACGTGCTCACGAACACCTTCGGTGGCCTGGTCGGGGCGATGGCGGGGCTGCTGGTGCTGTCAGTGATCGGCGCGCGCCGATCGCCCGGAGGTTCGGGGCCCCCGGCGCCGGCCGCGCGTCACGCGGTCGGCTCCCGGGCGTCGTAACGAGCGAACCCGGGCTGCAGCAGGCCCAGCACCACCACCGTGACAAGGCAGGCCAGACCACCGGCGACGGCGGCCACGCCCTCGCGGGTCAGTTCGGCCGTGGCCCCCAGGATCAGGTCGCCGAGCCGGGGCCCGCCCGCCACCACCACGATGAACACCCCCTGCAACCGCCCGCGCATCGCGTCCGGGGTGGCCGCCTGCAGGATCGTGGTGCGGAACACCCCGCTGACCGTGTCGGCCGCGCCGGCCAGGGCCAGACAGGCCACCGCCGGAGCCAGCATCCAGTTCGCCCCGCCACCGGCCGCCGGGCCGTTCGAGACGGCCACGACCAGGCCGAACGCGCTGATCGCCAATCCCCAGCCGACCACCGAGACCAGCACCGCCAGGCCCTGGCGCCGGACCCGGCCCAGCGGACCGGACAGCAGCCCGGCCACGATCGAGCCGGCCGCGATCCCGGCCGACAGGATGCCGACCGTCGTGGCGCCGCCACCGATCAGGGTGGCCCCGATGGCGGGGAACAGCACTCGCGGCATCGACAGGGCCATCGCCGCGATGTCGACCAGGAAGGTCATCCGCACGTTGCGGCGGGTCCGCAGGAACGACAGGCCTTCCAGGACCGAGCGCACCCCGGAGCGGCGGACCGCTCCCACCGGGGGCAGCGGGGGCAGCGCGACCAGCGTGGTCAGGGCGACCACGAGCAGGATCGCCTCGATGCTGTAGGCGCCGCCGAAGCCCCACCAGGACACCAGCACACCAGCCAGCAGCGGCCCCACGGTCAGCCCCAGGCTCATCGACAGGCTGCCGAGCGCGTTGGCCGCCGGGAGCAGGTCCGGCGGCAGCAGCCGCGGCGTGATCGCCGTGCGGGCCGGGCTGTTCACCGCGAACAGCCCGCTCTGCACCGCCACCAGGGCGTACAGCAGCCAGACGTTCTCCACGTGCAGCACCGCCTGGACGGTGAAGGCCAGGGCCAGCACGAACAGCCCGCTGGAGCTGGTGATGATAACCCGGCGGCGGTCGTAGGCGTCGATGATCGACCCGCCGTAGAGCCCGAGAACCACCAGCGGGACGAGCGCGAACAGCCCGACCAGGCCGACGTTGAAGGTCGAGCGGGTCAGGTCGTAGACCTGCAGCCCGACCGCGACCGTCGTGAGCTGGGAGCCGACCCCGGACAGGGTCGTGCCGAACCACATCCGGCGGTAGGGCGGGCTGGCCCGTAGCGGGGTCAGATCGGCGAACAGGCGTCCGGGCCGGCGAAGCGGATGAACGGTACTCAGTGGTGCGTCCTTTCAGAACCCCAGTCGTTGCATCTGCTTGGGGTCGCGCTGCCAGTCCTTGGCCACCTTGACCCGCAGGTCGAGGTGGATCCGGGTGCCCAGCAGGGCCTCGATCGAGGCCCGGGCCTGGGTGCCGACGTCGCGCAACCGGGTGCCGCCACGGCCGATCACGATCGCCTTCTGGCTGTCGCGCTCGACGAACAGGAACACCCGCACGTCCAGCAGCGGCTCACGGCCCTCCCGGCCCTCGCGCGGGGCGATCTCCTCGACCACCACGGCCAGGCTGTGCGGCAGTTCGTCGCGAACCCCTTCCAGGGCGGCCTCCCGAATCAGCTCGGCGATCATGATGTGCTCGGGCTCGTCGGTGAGCTCCCCCTCGGGGTACAGCCGCGGGCCCTCGGGCAGGTGGCCGACGAGCAGATCGGCCAGCTCCTCGACCTGGTAGTCGTCCACGGCGGAGACCGGGATGATGTCGTCACCGACCCCCAGCCGTTCGACCGCCAGCAGGTGATCGGTCAGTGCCGCCCGATCCACCCGGTCGGCCTTGGTGATGATCGCGATCACCGGGGTCTTGCGCTTCTGCCCCCGGCGAAGCTCGGCCAGCTCGGCGGCGATGAACCGGTCGCCAGGGCCGATCTTCTCGTCGGCGGGCAGGCAGAGCCCGATCACGTCGACCTCCATCAAGGTTTGCCGAACCAGGTCGTTCAACCGTTCGCCGAGCAGCGTCCGGGGCCGGTGCAGGCCCGGGGTGTCGACCAGCACGAGCTGCGCATCGGGGCGGGAGACGATCCCACGGATGGTGTGCCGGGTGGTCTGCGGGCGGCTGGAGGTGATCGCCACCTTCTCCCCCACCAGCGCATTGGTCAGCGTGGATTTTCCGGCGTTGGGCCGGCCGACGAAGCAGGCGAAGCCGGATCGGTGGGGTCCGACGGAGGGCGACCGCGGCTGGTCGCCGTCCGGCTGCGGGCCGGCGTGGTGGTGGACGGCGTGCTCGTCGGCCACCGGCCGCTCGGGGGGTCGGGGCCTGCTCGGCTTCTTGGTCGGCGGCTGGTTCTTGCGCGGGTGCGAACTCATCTCACATCTCTCCGATCGGTGCGGCCACGGCCCGGGCCCCGGCCGCACGCAACCGGTCGGCGACCAGTTCTGCGCTCTGCTCACTCAGTCCCTCGGCCACGATCGCCGGGGCGTCGTCCACGATCTGCTTGGCCGCCACCAGGTCCTTGCCGGTGGTGCGGCGCAGCTCCCGGATCACCGCCACCACCCGGTTCCCGGGCACCTGGAGCACCACCCGGTACTCGCCGGCCTCGGTGAACCGGCCGGCCGCGGTGGCCGGCGGTGCGGGCCGGATCACCCGGTAGCTGTCCCAGGCCAGGGCCGGCACCAGGAGCAGCCAGAGCAGGTTAGCGCCGCCCTTGGTGGCCAGGGCCACGGCGCCCACGAGGACGATCCCCCGCAGGGTGAGGCGGAAGACTTTTCCATCAAACATCAGGCACCATTCCGGTTTTCGCGCTGGTCGGGGTTAGCGCGGTCAGATTGCTCGGTTCGTCCACTGCGCTCGGTTCGTTCACTGCGCTCGCTTCGTTCATGGCGATCAGGGCGATCGGTGCGTTCGTGGCCGAAGTCGGGGTCGCGCCGGATCAGCACCTTGGCCAGGCTGTGACGGCGTCCCTCGAACTGCTCGGCGGTCAGGATCAGGCCCTGGACGGCGGTCTGCGAGCCGGCGATCGGCACCCGGCCGAGGCCCTTGGAGAGCAGGCCGCCGACGGTGTCGACCTCATCGTCCTCGATCTCGATCCCGAACAGCTCGCCCAGCTCGTCCAGGTGCAGGCGAGAACTGACCCGCTTCACGCCGTCCGCCAACTCCTCGACCTCGGGCTCGTCCCGGTCGTACTCGTCGGCGATCTCGCCGACGATCTCCTCCAGGATGTCCTCGATGGTGACCAGCCCGGCCGTGCCGCCGTACTCGTCGACGACGACGGCGGCGTGGCCGGCCTGCTGCATCTCCCGCAGCAGGGCGTCGACGGGCTTGCTGTCCGGCACGAAGACCGGCCGGCGCATGATCGTCTCGACCCGCTGCAAGCCCCCGGCGTCCGGCTGCTCGTGCATCCGGCGGGCGACGTCCTTCAGGTAGAGGATGCCGACCGGGTCGTCGAGTCCGGCGCCGACCACCGGCACCCGGGAGAAGCCCGAGCGCAGGAACAGCGACATCGCGTCGTGCAGGCTGCGCTCGCGCTCCACCGAGACGACGTCGGTGCGCGGCACCATCACCTCGCGGGTCAGGGTGTCGCCGAGGTCGATCACCGAGTGGATCATCTTCTGCTCGCCCAGCTCGATCAGCTGGCTCTCCTGGGCGATGTCGACGAACTGGCGCAGTTCGGCCTCCGAGGCGAACGGCCCGTCGCGCAGCCCCCGGCCGGGGGTGAACATGTTGCCGATCAGCACCAGCAGCCGGGTCAGCGGGGCCAGCACCCGGGTCAGGGCGACCAGGCCGGGCGCCACCGCCAGGGCGACTTGCTCGGCGTACTGCCGCCCGAGGGTGCGGGGGCCGACCCCGACGACCACGAACGACACCGCCGCCATGATCAGGATGGCCAGCAGCCCGGCCGCCCAGCCGGTGCCCAGGGCGTGGATCGTGGCGAAGGCGACGGCCACGACCGCCCCGACCTCAGCCGTGACCCGCAGCAGGGTGGCCACGCTGAGCACCGGAGCAGGGTCACCGGCCACCTTGACCAGGGCCGGTGCGCCGCGGCGGCCCTGGGTCTGCAGGTCGGCCGCCCGGGAACGTCCGATCCGCGACAGCGCCGCCTCGGAGGCGGCGGCCAGGCCGGCGATCACGGTCAGCAGGACGGCCGCGAAGGCCAGGCTCACCACTGCGCGCTCATGCCTTGCCCCGGGTCGAGAGGAAGGTGAGCAGCAGCTTGCGCTGCAGGGCGAACATCTCCTTCTCCTCCTCCGGCTCGGCGTGGTCGAAGCCGAGCAGGTGCAGGATGCCGTGCGTGGTCAGCAGGAGGAGCTCCTCCTCGAAGGAGTGGCCGGCCGCGCGGGCCTGCTCCTTGGCCACCTGGGGGCAGAGCACGACGTCGCCGAGCAGGCCGGGCTCGGGCTCCTCGTCCTCCTTGCCCGGGCGCAGCTCGTCCATCGGGAAGGAGAGCACATCGGTCGGGCCGGGCTCGTCCATCCACTGGACGTGCAGCTGCTCCATCGCGCCCTCGTCGACCAGGACGACGGACAGCTCGGCCTGCTGGTGCACCCGCATCGCGTCGAGCACGCTGCGGGCCAGGGACGCGATCTCCGCCTCGTCGACGGAAACCCCGCTCTCGTTGTTGACCTCGATACTCACGAGGCCATTCTCCCTGATCGGGAGCACCGCTGCGTACGCCGGTGCGCCGCGCGAGCCGCGATCCGACCCAACACGCGGGTCGGATCGCGGCTGGCTGAGGCGAGAGCCGACTACCGGGGGTCGACTAGCTGCTGCGGCGGCCGGCAGCGGTGTCGCGGGCCTGGCGCGGGCCCTGATTGGCGGCCGCCTGGGGGGCGTTCGACTGCTGGACGGCGTCCCAGCGGCCGTAGGCGTCGACGATCTCGCCGACCAGCCGGTGCCGGACGACATCGTTGCTGTTCAGCACCATGAACCGGACGTCGTCGATGCCGTCCAGGATGTCCTGGACGATCCGCAGCCCGGACTGGGTGCCCGAGGGCAGGTCGACCTGGGTGACGTCGCCGGTGACGACCATCCGCGAGTTGAACCCGAGCCGGGTGAGGAACATCTTCATCTGCTCGGCCGAGGTGTTCTGGGCCTCGTCGAGGATGATGAAGGCGTCGTTCAGGGTGCGCCCGCGCATGTAGGCCAGCGGGGCGACCTCGATCGTGCCCGCCGCCATCAGCCGCGGAATCGACTCCGGATCCATCATGTCGTGCAGCGCGTCGTACAACGGCCGCAGATAGGGGTCGATCTTCTCGGTCAGCGTGCCGGGCAGGAAGCCCAGCCGCTCGCCCGCCTCGACCGCCGGGCGGGTCAGGATGATCCGGCTGACCTGCTTGGCCTGCAGCGCCTGGACCGCCTTGGCCATCGCCAGGTAGGTCTTGCCGGTACCCGCCGGCCCGAGCCCGAACACGATCGTGTGGGTGTCGATCGCGTCCACGTAGCGCTTCTGGTTCAGCGTCTTGGGCCGGATCGTCTTGCCCCGGTTGGACAGGATGTTCAGCGTGAGAACGTCGGCCGGCCGTTCCTTGGTCTGCTGCCGGAGCATCCCCACCGAGCGTTCGACCGCGTCCGGGCTGAGGGCCTGACCGGCGCCGACCACGACCAGGAGCTCGTCGATCAGGCGCTCGACCAGCGCCACCTCGCCGAACGGCCCGGTGACGGTGATCTCGTTGCCGCGGGCGTGGATGTCGGCCTTCGGGAACGACCGCTCGATCGCCCGGAGCACCTCGTCGCCGGCCCCGAGCAGGGAGACCATGTTGACCGCGGGGGGAACGACGATCCGGTGGACGGCCTGCGGCGTGCCGCCGGCGCCGTCCTCACTGAGCGTCGAGCCGTTTCGGACCCCGGGAGCGCCGTAACCCGACGGCGATCCGCCGTTGGCCGAGCCGGCGCGGGTGGAATGGGCTGGGAACGTGCCGTTGGGTTCGGTCATGAGGGGTGGGTGCGACCGCCTTCCGGGGCTCTGATCAACGGCGTTTCACCGTCCTCGACATCTCATGCTAACCGTCCGCGACCGCGACACGCCGCTGGATTTCCCGCCCTTTTGGGTTCGGACCGCCGGATCAGCCCGGCGGCCAGGCGAACGACCGGCCGGCCAGGACGTGCCCGTGGGCGTGGAAGACCGACTGGCCGACCTCGGCGCCGGTGTTGAAGACCAGCCGGAACGGACCGCCGGCCTCGTCGATCGCCACCTGTGCACCGACCGCGACCAGCTCGGCCAGGGCCTGCGGGTCGGCCGCGGCCAGGTCGACGACGTTCGCATGGTGATCAACCGGGATGACCAGGACATGGGTCGGGGCCTGGGCGTTCAGATCACGGAACGCAAACACCCGTTCGGTGCGGGTCACCACGTCGGCCGGGATCTCGCCCGCGACGATCCGGCAGAAGATGCACTCAGGATCGATCATCTGCGGAGCTTACGGCGTCGTCGCCGAGCCCCGAACCTGCCGGACCCCCTCGCCAAGATGCCCGCTATGACCACTCCAGGTGGAAGTGAGCACACCGACGCTGCATCCGTCGATCCCGATCCGACGACCGACGAGTGGATCACGGCAGTGATCTGCGCTTGGACCTGCCCGTCGATCGGTCAGTGGGTCACCTCAGGGACAAGCACGATCTTGCCGACGGTCCGGCGGTTCTCCAGGGCGCAGTGGGCATCGGATGCCTGAGCGAGCGGAAACCGGGTCAGCAGTGGCGTCCATCGACCGGTGGCCAGCCGGTCCAGGGCCTGGTCCTCGAAGGCACGCAGGCCGCCCGGCCGCTGGGTCAGGCGCACCCCCACCGCGGCGGCCGCGGTGATGCCCCGCCCGACCAGGTCGGAAACCGAGAGCGCAGTCGGCTCTCCCGACGACCAGCCATAGAACAGGATCCGCCCGCCGGGAGCAAGCAGCTCCAGCGCGCCCCGACCTCGGACGCCACCCACGCCGTCCAGCACGGCCGTCACCGCGCGGTCGCCGAGTTCGGCCCGCACCGCGTCCGGCCAGTCGCCCTGGTCGTAGTCCACCGCCGTGATCCCGTACTGCCGGACCCGCTCGATCTTGTCCGGCCCGCCGGCCAGGCCGACGACCACGGCCCCCGCGGCCACCGCCGCCTGCACCAGGAGCACCCCGAGGCCACCGGCGGCCGAGGTGATCACGACGACGTCGTCCGCGCTCAGCCGGGCCGTCTCCAGGATCGCGACAGCCGTCCGTCCGGAGCCGATCATCGCCACGGCATCGGCGTCGTCCGTCACCTTGTCGAGAGCGTGCAGGGCCGAGACGGCCACCACCGCGAGTTCGGCGTACCCGGCCCCGGCCGGGCCGAGGTGGGCCACCACCCGCCGGCCCGACCAGGACGGATCCACCTGCGGGCCGAGGGCGTCGACGACGCCGGCAACCTCACGACCGCTGATGATCGGCAACGCCGGCGCCGGGAACGGGCCGGGAAGACCGCGCCGGATCGTGGTGTCGAGCACGTGCACCCCCGCCGCCCGGACGGCGATCCGGACCTGTCCGGGCCCCGGCTGCGGGTCCGAAACCTGCTCGTACCGCAGGTTCGCGGCCGGACCGAACTCGTGCAGGACGACGGCGTGCATGGGCTCAGCTCCAGGGATCACGGGATCGGCAGGCGGCTGCGATCGACCGTAGGAGGTGAACCGAACTTCAGGTCAAGGCCGAGCCGTGGCTCAGGACCAGCGGCCGGTACCGGCGGCCAGCCAGGCCAGGGCCACCGGACCGGCGGTCGAGGCCCGCAGCACCTCCGGCCCCAGCCGCACGGCGATCGCTCCCTGCCCGGTCAGCAGGGCCACCTCGTCGTCCGCGATGCCGCCCTCCGGGCCGACGATCACCAGCACCTCACCGGTCGTCGGCAGCGCGACATCCAGCATCGGGCGCTCTGCGGCCTCGTGCAGGACAAGGGCCAGCGTCGCCTGGCCGGCCCGCTGGGCCAGCTCGCGGGTTGAACGGACCGGCTCGACCAGCGGCGTGCGGGGACGACGCGACTGCTTGGCCGCCTCCCGGGCGATCGCCTGCCACCGGCCCAGGGCCCGCTGCCCGCGCTCGCCCTGCCAGCGGACCACGCTGCGCCCGGCCTGCCAGGGCAGCACCAGGTCGACGCCGACCTCGGTCGCGGTCTCGACCGCCTGCTCGTCCCGGCCGCCCTTGGCCAGGGCCTGGGCCAGGGCCAGGCGCACAGCGGGCGCCGCAACCGGCACCACCGAGTCCACCCGCAGTTCCAGCCGGTCCCGTCCCGCGCCGGTGACCTGGCAGTGCGCCACCGTTCCCTCGCCATCGGCCAGGTCGATCCGCTCGCCGGCTCGGATCCGCCGGACCGCGGCCGCGTGCCGGCCCTCGTCGCCGTCCAGGGTGAACCCGGCTCCGGCGGCCAGGCCGGTGAGCCGGCCCGGCTCGACCAGGAAGAGCGGCAGCGTCACGCCGCCGGCCCCGCGCAGATCATCGAGCTCAGCGCCCGGCGAACCGGTCGCGCAGCTTGGAGAAGACGCTGGTGTGAGCCGGCGCCATCCGGCCGGCCGGTCGCTCCTCGCCCCGCAGCAGGGCGAACTGGCGCAGCAGCTCCTCCTGGGCCTCGTCGAGCTTGGTCGGCGTGATCACCGACAGGTGCACGATCAGGTCGCCCCGCCCGCCGCCACGCAGGTGCGTGATGCCCAGGCCCCGCATGGTGCTGGCCTCACCGGACTGCGACCCGGAGCGGACCTCGAAGTCCTCGGACCCGTCCAGGGTCTCCAGCTGGATCGTGGTGCCCAGCGCGGCCGCAGTCATCGGCACCTCGACCGTGCAGTGCACGTCGTCCTCACGCCGGGTGAAGACGGCGTGCGGGCGCTCGGCGATCTCGACGTAGAGGTCGCCGGCCGGACCGCCGCCCGGGCCGATCTCGGCCTGCCCGGTGAGCTGGATCCGGGTACCGGTCTCAACCCCGGCCGGGATCTTGATGGTCAGGGTTCGGCGCGAGCGCACCCGGCCCTCGCCCGAGCACTCCAGGCACGGGCTGGGGATCACGCTGCCGAACCCCTGGCAGGCCACGCAGGCCTGGGTGGTCATCACCTGGCCGAGGAACGAGCGGGCCACCCGCTGCACCTGGCCCCGGCCCCGGCACACCTCGCAGACCTGGGGCGAGGTGCCCGGCTGGCAGCAGTTGCCGGCGCAGACCGGGCAGACCACGGCGGTATCGAGCTGCAGTTCGCGCTGGCCGCCGAAGGCGGCCTCGGCCAGATCGATGTCGATCCGGATCAGGGCGTCCTGGCCCCGGCGCTGGCGCGGCAGCGGACCCCCGCGGGCCCCGGCGTTGGCCCCGAAGAAGGTCTCGAAGATGTCGGTGAACCCGAAGCCGGGCCCGAACCCGCTCGCACCGTTCGGGTCGCCCCCGTTGTCGTAGGCCTGCCGCTTGTCCGGGCTGGACAGCACCTCGTAGGCACGCCCGACCTCCTTGAACCGCTCGCCGGCCTCCGGGCTCGAGTTGACGTCCGGGTGGAGCGTGCGGGCCAGCTTCCGGTAGGCCTTCTTGATCTCCTCAGGAGTGGCCGTGCGGGAGACCCCGAGCACCTCGTAGTAGTCGCTCACGATGGCGATTTTCTCTCCAGATCAGGTATGGATGGGCAGTTCGTCGGGCTCATGAGGCAAGGATCCGGGACACGTAACGGGCCACGGCCCGGACCGCCGCCATCGTCGTCGGGTAGTCCATCCGGGTCGGGCCCAGCACCCCGAGCCGGGCCACCACCTCACCCTGGGAGGCGTAACCGCTCGACACCACCGATGCTTCCTGCAGCCCGATGTGGGCGGTCTCGCTGCCGATCAGGACGCCGACCCCGCCCGCGCCGTCGGCCATCTCGGTGAGCAGCTTGAGCAGCACCACGTGCTCCTCGATGGCCTCCAGCACCGGCCCGATGCTCTGCACGAAGTCGGGCCCGGAGCGGGCCAGGTTCGCCGTCCCGGCCAGCACGATCCGCTCCTCCCGCTCGACGTCGAGCGAGTCCTCCAGAGCATCCAGGACGGCGCGGACCAGCACCCGGTCGGCCAGGTCGAACTCCTCGGGCAGGCCGGCCACGATGTCGGAGACCTCGGTCAGCCGCCGGCCGGCGGTGGCCCGGTTGAGCCGCGAGCGCAGGCCGGCGAGCGCGGCCTCGCCCGGCTGCTGAGCGACCGGCACCACCCGCTGCTCCACCCGGCCGGTGTTGGTGATCAGCACGACCAGCAGCCGCTCGGACCCGAGCGGCACCAGCTCCACGTGGCGCACGGTGGAGCGGGTCAGCGACGGGTACTGCACGACGGCGACCTGCTGGGTGATCTGGGCCAGCAGCCGGACCGTCCGGTTCACCACGTCGTCCAGGTCGACCGCGCCGTCCAGCAGCGACTGGATGGCCCGCTTCTCGGCCGGGGAGAGCGGCTTGACCCCGCTCAGCCGGTCGACGAACAGCCGGTAACCCTTGTCCGTCGGCACCCGGCCGGCGCTGGTGTGAGGCTGGGCGATGTAGCCCTCGTCCTCCAGGGCGGCCATGTCGTTGCGGATCGTGGCCGGCGAGACGCCGAGGGAGTGCCGCTCGACCAGGGCCCGGGAACCGACCGGCTCGCGGGTCTGGACGTAGTCCTCGACGATGGCCCGCAGCACGGCGAGCTTGCGGTCCTCGCTCATCATCGTCCGCCTCCTCGCCGTCTCGGGCCGCCGTCCGGCCGGGCGGTGGGCACCCGTTCCGGCTTGGCACTCGATTGTGTGGAGTGCCAGCTTACGTCCAGCGCGGCCGAAAGCGTCGCCCGGCGGGTCGGCTGGGCCTGCGGGCGCGAGCTGGTTACCGTCCCGGCATGCCTCTTTCTCTGCCCCGGATGCCCGGTTCCGGTCGGTTCAGCAGCTCCGGCACCAGCTCCCCGCCGGCCGGTCCCACCGCGGGCCCGTCGGGCGACCGGTACGGGCCGGACGTCTTGTCGGCCCCGGCCCGGCGCCGGCCGCCGACCCCGGAACAGGCCGCCGAGGCGGGCCTGGTGGTGGAGGACGTCGAGACCGGCTGGGTCGGCGCGGTGGTCCGCACCGAGAAGAGCGGCGGCGTCCACCTGGTGGTGCTGGAGGACCGCCGGGGCAAGACCCGCTCGTTCCCGCTCGGGCCCGGCTTCTGGGTCGACGGTGTGGCCGTCCGGCTGGTGGCGCCCCGGGCCGGCGGCGCGAGCCAGGCCGAGCTGGCCGGGGCCGGAAAACTGCGCAGCGCCAGCGGTTCGGTGGCGGTGCTGGGTCACCGGGCCCGGGTGGCCCGGGCCTCGCGGATCCTGGTCGAGGGCAAGCACGACGCCGAGCTGGTCGAGAAGGTCTGGGGCCACGACCTGCGGGTCGAGGGAGTTGTCGTCGTCCCGCTGCACGGCGTCGACGACCTGGCCGCGGCCGTGGCCGACTTCGGTCCCGGTCCCGGGCGCCGGCTCGGCGTGCTGGTCGACCACCTGGTCGGTGGCAGCAAGGAGTGGCACGAAGCGGTATCGGTGGCTCGGGTGAAGGGCGCGGCCGAGCACGTCCGGGTGGTCGGGCACCCGTACATCGACGTCTGGCAGGCGGTCCGGCCGCAACGGATCGGGGTCGAGGCCTGGCCGGTGATCCCGCGCGGGCGGCCCTGGAAGGAGAGCGTGCTGGCCGAACTCGGCTGGCCGCACGAGGAGCAGGCCGACGTCGCGGCCGGCTGGCAGCGCATCCTGGCCTCGGTCGACAGTTACGCCGACCTGGAGCCCGAGCTGCTGGGCCGGGTCGAGGAGCTGATCGACTTCGTCACCGGGGACGACACCGATCGCTGAGTCCCGGGCGTGTCGTCTACCGTGAACGCCATCAGAAGGGACGAATCATGACCCAGCACCCGGACGACGACCCGGCTCCTCCCGGCCCCGAACCGACCCCGGACACCGGTTCAGCCACGGCTCCAGCGCCCGCGCCGGCTCCGGCTCAGGGTGAGCAGCCGGTCTACGGGACGCCGGGACAGGGAGCAGCCGCCCCCACTCCCCCGTCGCCGCCTCCCGGCTACGCCGCCCCGGGGCACCCGGATGAGGGCCAACCGCCGTACGGCCAACCGCCCTACGGCCAACCGCCGTACGGTCAGCCGCCCTACGGCCAGCAGCCGCCGTACGGCCAGCAACCGAACTACGGCCAGCCGGGTTACGGACCGCCGCCGGGCTACGGGCCACCGCCCGGGTACGGCCCGCCACCGGGTTACGGCCAGCAGCCGCCGCCGTGGGTTCCCCCGCCGAACCAGCCGGGCTCGCCGAACGCCCAGAACCCCGGGCCCGACGCGACCAGCCAGGAGCAGCGGCAGTGGGCCATGCTGGCCCACCTCGGCGGCGTCCTGGCGATCTGGCCAGTGGTCCCCATGCTGCCGGCGCTGGTGATCTACACGCTCTACCTGACCAAGGACGAGTACGTCCGCGACCAGGCCCGGGAGGCGCTGAACTTCCAGATCGTGATCCTGATCGCCTGGATCGCGGCCCGGATCATCGACAGCCTGCCGTTCTTCCCGAACCTGGTAATCCTGGTCTGGATCGTCTCGCTGGTGTTCTCGGTGTTCGGGGCCGTCGCCGCCGGTCGGGGCAATCGCTACCGCTACCCGCTGACCTACCGGTTCCTGAGCTGATCGGTCGTCAAGCCGCTGATCGGTCGTCGAGCCGCTGATCAGTCGTCGAGCAGCGCCCGGACCACGGTGTCGGCCAGCAGCCGGCCCCGCCGGGTCAGCATCACCACACCGCGTTCGGCCGGCTCGAGCTCGAGGAGCCCGTCGGCGACCAGGCCGGCCAGCCGCGGCTGCGGGTCGCCGTCCAGGCCGACGTCCTTGAGCCGCAGGCCTTCGCGCAGCCGCGAGCGCAGCAGCACCTGTTCGGAGTGCCGCTGGGCGGCGTCCAGCACCTCGCGTCCCTGCCCGGGACTCAGGCCGGCATCCAGCCGCTGGGCGTAGGCGCTCGGGTGCCGCACGTTCCACCAGCGCACGCCCCCGACGTGTGAGTGGGCGCCAGGCCCGATCCCCCACCAGTCGTCACCCCGCCAGTAGCCGAGGTTGTGCCGGCAGGCGTGCTCCGGGCTGCGGGCCCAGTTGCTCACCTCGTACCAGCCCAGCCCGGCGGCCGAGGCCAGGTCGTCGACCAGCTCGTACTTGTCGGCCAGGTCGTCGTCGTCCGGCGCGGGCACCTCACCCCGGCGGACCCGGGCCGCCAGCTTGGTGCCGTCCTCGACCACCAGGGCGTATGCCGACAGGTGGTCCGGGGCGCAGGCCAGGGCGGCCTCGACGCTCTGACGCCAGTCGCCGAGGCTCTCGCCCGGGGTGCCGTAGATCAGGTCGAGGCTGACGGCGAGGCCGGCGTCCCGGGCCCAGCCGACCACGTCCGGGATCCGCAGCGGGTCGTGGGTCCGGTCGAGCACGGCCAGCACGTGGCGCACCTGCGACTGCATGCCGAACGAGACCCGGGTGACGCCGGCCGCGGCCAGCTCGGCCAGCGAGGCCCGGGTGACCGAGTCGGGGTTGGCCTCGACTGTCACCTCAGCCCCGGCGGCCAGGCCGAACTTCTCGCCGACCGCGCTCAGCAGCCGGGCCAGGTCCGAGGGCGGCAGCAGGGTCGGCGTGCCACCGCCGATGAACACCGTGCTGGCCGGGCGGGCCGGCAGCCCGGCCGCGGCCAGCACCCCGGCGGCCAGGTCGATCTCGGCCACCACCGTGCCGGCGTAGGCGGCCTGGCTGGCCCCGCCGCCGAGCTCGGTCGCGGTGTAAGTGTTGAAGTCGCAGTACCCGCAGCGGACGGCGCAAAACGGCACGTGCAGGTAGACGCCGAATGCCCGCTCGGGCGCACCGACAGCGGCCGAGGCCGGGAGCGCACCGTCGGCCGGGGCCGGGTCGCCCTCAGGAGCAGGACCAGCCATCAGGCGCGGCCGCCGACCCTGACGGCCTTGCGGCGCAGGCCGGGGTCGAGCGCCAGGTCGAGCTCGTCGGCCGCCGCCAGCAGCCGGCGCATGGTGGCCGGCTGGGCCGTCGCGGTGACGTCGGCGATCCGCACGCCGTGGCCCGGCCGGTGCACGACCTGGACCTGGTCACCGGCGGCGATCCCGCCGTCCGTGAGCACCCGCAGGTAGGCGCCGGGTGCGTTGTGCTGGGTGAATCGCTTGACCCAGCGCGGCTCGCCCATCCGGTCCTGGAAGGTGCGGCACGGAACGCGGGGCGAGGTGACCTCCAGCAGCACGCCCTCGTCGGGCCGCCCGATCTGCCAGCGCTCGCCGATCTCGGCCCCGCTGACGTCGATCCCGCTGGTGCGCAGGTTCTCGCCGAACAGGCCCGGGGTGATGTCCCGATCGAGCTCGCCGGCCCACCAGGCGGCGTCCTCGTCGGCGTAGGCGTAGACCGCGGCGTGCACCCCGCCGTGGTTCTTGCGGTCGCACTGCACGTCACCGGCCAGGCCGAGGCGCTGCAGCAGCACCCGCCCGTCGACCGCTCGCTTGTCGATCGCCGTGGAGTACGGCTCGTCCCAGGTCTTGACCAACAGCTTGTGGACGACGGCGACCGCGGTGAGGGTGCCCGCGGCCAGGGCCGCCGGCTCGCTCGCCTGGCTCATCGCTGTTGTCATGGGGCCATTCTCCCACGGCCCCATGACCGGCCGTTGCGGTCAGGACTCCGCGTAGAAGCCGTTCAGGACGTCGGCGTAGCGGCGTTCGACCGCCCGGCGCTTGAGCTTCAGCGAGGGGGTCAGGTCGCCGTCGGCCACTGTCAGGTCGCGGTCCAGGATCTCGAACTTCTTGATCGTCTCCCACCGCCCGACCTTGGCGTTGACCTGGTCGACGGCCGCCTGCACGATCGCGCGGACCTGGTCCGAGGCGGCGATCTCGGCGAACGAGGAGCCGGCCAGGTCGTTGCCGGCCGACCAGGCCCGCACGGCGTCAGCGTCCAGCGCGATCAGGGCGGTGATGTAGTTGCGCCCGTCGCCGTGCACCACGATCTGGCTGGCCAGCGGGCAGAGCACCTTGAACTGGGTCTCGATCGTCTGCGGGGCGACGTACTTGCCGCCCGAGGTCTTGATCAGGTCCTTCTTGCGGTCGGTGATCCGCAGGGCGCCGAGCTCGGTGATCTCGCCGACGTCGCCGGTTCGGAACCAGCCGTCGACCAGGACCTCGGCCGTGGCGTCGTCCAGGTGCTCGTAGCCCTGCATCACGCCCGGGCCCTTGAGCAGGATCTCGCCGTCGGTGTCGAGCTTGACCTCCGTGCCGGGGAACGGGAAGCCGACCGTGCCGAACTCGTAGCGTTCCATCCGGTTGACGAAGGTGCCGGCCGAGGTCTCGGTCAGGCCGTAACCCTCGAGCACGATCATCCCCACTGCGTGGAAGAACTCGGCTATCTCCTTGGACAGCGGGGCCGCTCCGGAGATGAAGAACCGGATCTGCCCGCCGAACCGAGCGCGCACGGTGGAGAACACCAGCCGGTCGGCCAGGGCGTGCTGCACGGCCAGGACCGGGCCGGGCTTCTGGCCGCGCTGCTGCAGTCGCGAGACCTGCAGGCCGACCCCGAGGGCCCAGTTGAAGATCTTCAGCTTGGCCCCGCCCTCCTTGCGCACCGCGCTGAGGATGCCGGCGTGGACCTTCTCGAACACCCGCGGCGCCGAGGCCATCGCCCGGGGCTTGACCACCGGCAGGTTGGTGATGATCCGCTCGACCGCACCGTCGACGGCGGCCGGGTGGCCGACCGCGAGCTGGGAAGCGAGCAGGGTCTTGCCGAACGAGTGCGACATCGGCAGCCAGAGGTAGCCCAGGTCGTCGGTGTGCATCAGGCCGGTGGCGATCGTGGTCAGGCCCTCGTAGACCCAGCTGGAGTGCGGCAGCCGCACGCCCTTGGGCCGCCCGGTGGTGCCGGAGGTGTAGATCAGGGTGGCCAGCTGCTCGGGCCGGACGGCGGCGGTGGCCTGCTCGACGGCGTCGGGCTGCTCGGCCAGGCGGGCCCGGCCCAACTCGCGCAGCTGGGCCAGGGTGAGCACGACGTCGTCGTCCTCGGCCACCACGCCGTCGATCAGCACGATCCGTTCCAGTGCCGATCCACCGGCGCGCAGCTTGGCCAGCTGGTCGGCGTTCTCGGCGATGGCGAACCGGGACCCCGAGTCGGCGATGATGTGCTGCACATCCTCCGGGGTGGAGGTCGGGTAGACCGTGGTCGTGGCCCCGCCGGCGCAGAGCACGCCCAGGTCGCACTGGACCCACTCGACCCGGGTGGTGCAGGCCAGCGAGACCCGGTCCTCGGGCTGGATACCCAGCACCAGCAGGCCGGCCGCGATCTCGTCGACCACCTCGCCGGTCTGCCGCCAGGTGTGCGACGGCCAGGCCCCCGTGCCGTCCGGCCAGCGGTAGGCCTCCAGGTCGGGGGTCTCGGCCACCCGGTCGCGGAAGGACGCCGCCAGCGAGGCCGGCGCGGTCCGTAACAGCCGCTGGTAGGCGGCCTCCTCGGCGTCGCTGGCCCGGCAGACCCGAGGGGCCGCCGACCCGGTCGAGGCAACGCCAGAGTCACGCACGGTCGATCCGGAAACGTCCACGGTGACGTCCTCTCAACAGCCGACAAACGCTCTTTGCGGACAGGCTACTTCTTGCGCTCCCCGGTCGGCTCGTCGCTGGAGAGGGCAGCGATGAAGGCCTCCTGCGGCACCTCGACCCGGCCCACCATCTTCATCCGCTTCTTGCCCTCCTTCTGCTTCTCCAGCAGCTTGCGCTTACGGGTGATGTCACCGCCGTAGCACTTGGCCAGCACGTCCTTGCGGATCGCGCTGATGTTCTCCCGGGCGATGATCCGGGCCCCGATCGCGGCCTGGATCGGCACCTCGAACTGCTGGCGCGGGATCAGCTTGCGCAGCTTGCCGGTCATCAGGACGCCGTAGGCGTAGGCCTTGTCGGAGTGCACCACGGCACTGAACGCGTCGACCGGCTCGCCCTGCAGCAGGATGTCGACCTTGACCAGCTTGGCCGTCTGGTCGCCGTCCGGTTCGTAGTCGAGCGAGGCGTAGCCGCGGGTGCGGGACTTGAGCTGATCGAAGAAGTCGAACACGATCTCGGCCAGCGGCAGGGTGTACCGCATCTCGACCCGGTCCTCGGAGAGGTAGTCCATCCCGCGCAACGCGCCCCGGCGCTCCTGGCAGAGCTCCATGATGGCGCCGATGAACTCGGCCGGGGCCAGCATGGTGGCCCGCACGATCGGCTCGCGAACCTCGCTGACCTTCCCGCCGGGGAACTCGGACGGGTTGGTCACGGTGATCTCCTTGCCGTCCTCCATCGTCACCTCGTAGACGACGGTCGGGGCGGTCGAGATCAGGTCGAGGCCGAACTCGCGCTCCAGGCGCTCGCGGACGATCTCCAGGTGCAGCAGGCCGAGGAAGCCGCAACGGAAGCCGAAGCCCAGGGCCACCGACGACTCCGGCTCGTAGACCAGGGCGGCGTCACTGAGCTTGAGCTTGTCCAGGGCCTCGCGCAGCGGGCCGTAGTCGGAGCCGTCGATCGGGAACAGGCCGGCGAACACCATCGGCAGCGGCTCGCGGTAGCCGACCAGCGCCTCGGTGGCCGGTTTGGCCTGGTTGGTCACCGTGTCGCCGACCTTGGACTGCCGCACGTCCTTGACCCCGGTGATCAGGTAGCCGACCTCGCCCACGCCCAGGCCCTTGGACGGCGTCGGCTCGGGCGAGCTGACTCCGATCTCGAGCAGCTCGTGGGTGGTCTTGGTCGACATCATCGCGATCCGCTCGCGCGGCGACAGGTGACCGTCGATCACCCGGATGTAGGTGACCACGCCCCGGTAGGTGTCGTAGACCGAGTCGAAGATCATCGCCCGGGCGGGGGCGTCCGGGTCGCCGACCGGGTGCGGCACCTGCCGCACGATCTGGGCCAGAAGGGCCTCGACCCCGACCCCGGTCTTGCCCGAGACCAGCAGGCAGTCGGCCGGCTCGCAGCCGATCAGCTTGGCCAGTTCCTCGGCGTACTTCTCCGGCTGGGCCGCGGGCAGATCGATCTTGTTCAGCACCGGGACGATGGTCAGCTCGTTCTCCATCGCCAGGTACAGGTTGGCCAGGGTCTGGGCCTCGATCCCCTGTGCGGCGTCGACCAGCAGCACGGCCCCCTCGCAGGCGGCCAGCGAGCGGGACACCTCGTAGGTGAAGTCGACGTGCCCGGGGGTGTCGATCATGTTCAGCGCATAGGTGACGCCGTCCTCCTCCCAGGGCATCCGGACCGCCTGGGACTTGATCGTGATCCCGCGCTCGCGCTCGATGTCCATCCGGTCCAGGTACTGCGCGCGCATCTGCCGAGCGTCGACCACCCCGGTGAGCTGCAGCATCCGGTCGGCCAGGGTGGACTTCCCGTGGTCGATATGGGCGATGATGCTGAAGTTCCGGATCAGCTCCGGAGGGGTGGCGGACGGCTGGAGCGCCGTGCGGGCCATCGGGGACACGGGTGAGCTACCTCGATCGTCGTGGGTCTGGATTCACCGCCCATCGTCCCATGAGTCCGCCCCTTCCCTGATCAGGCCATCAGGGTGGCCCACCTATGGCTCGATCATGGTGGATCGGAACGCCCCGACGACCAGAGGGCCGAGATGGGCAGCACACGTAAACGAGGACCGAAGGACAGCGTCTGACCTCCGCTGTAGAGCACCACTCCGGCAACGAGTTGATCGCCGAGCTTGGCCGCCAGTCTTTCGATACCTCGGAAGTCCTCCGCCCGGACGGTCTCGGCCGCCTTGACCTCAATAGCGACCACCTCGCCGGATGCTCGCTCCAGGCTCGGCGAGGCAAGGGTGCCGAAGTCGTCATCTCAGCAAAATCCCAGTTCAGAACGCCCGCGTGGTCGATCTGCCGCACCTGACGTGGTGGATCTGCCGGACTGGGTGTGGTGGATCTGCCGCAGCCCGCGTGGTGGATCTGCCGGGCTGGTCCTGGGATCGGCCGGATCAGGTCAGGCGGGTGACGTCCACCGAGACGAACAGCGTGGAGGACGACGTCGAGCCGGCGTAGATGCCCTTGAGCGGCGTCACGTCGGTGTAGTCGCGCCCCCGGGCCACCACGACGTGGTCCTGACCGGCCGGTCGCAGGCTGGTCGGGTCGAAGGCGACCCATTCGCCGGCCCACCACTCGATCCAGGCATGACTCTCTCCCTGGATCGTCTCGCCGATCTCGGCGCTGGCCTTGGGGTGCAGGTAGCCGGACACGTAGCGGGCCGGGATGCCGAGGGTGCGCAGCGCGCCGATGGTCAGGTGGGCGAAGTCCTGGCAGACGCCGCGGCGGTCCTCCCAGACCTCCACCGCGTCGGTGGTGACGGCGGTCGAGCCGGGCACGTACTCCAGTTCGGCCCGCAACCGCTCGCAGACGGCGTGCGCGGCCGAGTCGGGCTCCAGCCCGGCGGCGGCCTCCTCGGCCAGGGCCACCACCTCCTCGTGCGGGGTGGTGCTGGCCGTCTGGGGCATGAACTCCGACGTCGTGTCGGTGGTCCCGGCCTCGGACAGGGCGGCCCAGCCGATCCCGGCCGAGGTCGGGTCGGGCCCGTGCACCTCGACCGTGCTGCTGCTGACCACCGCCAGCTCGGAGTGCGGGACCAGGACGTCGAACGCCGTGACCTGGGTGTCCCAGTAGTCCTTGTAGTTGAACGTCCAGGTCACCGGCTCGACCGTGACCCGGGCCGCGAGCACGGTCTGGGCCCGGGTGCTCATCGGCGTCATCCGGGCCTCGTTGTACGACGCGGCCACCGTTCCCTCGTACCGGAAACCGGTGCGGTGCACGATCTTCAGCCGCTTGGTGGCCGCCGGCACGATGCTCACGCTCTGTCCTCGATCCGCTCGTCCCGCTCGATCAGCTCGGTCATACCAGTTCCTCGTGCCAGGCGGAGTCCACCCAGAGCGTCGTCGACAGCCGCGGGAAGTACCGGTTGGCGATCGCGTCGCTGGCCGCGGAGCAGGCCCTCTGCACCTTCTCCATCTCCTCGGGCAGGTCGCCGAGCACCTCCTCGAGCCGGCGGTACTCCAGCCCGGTCCGGGCCCGGCCCAGGTTCCGGCGGGCCCGGTCGCGCACTCCCGCCCGCTCGGCCGCCGGCGCCAGCTCCTCCAGGCACTCTTCGGCCTGCTGCAGGGCGTGGCGGACCGAGCGCGGGAACAGCCGGTCGAGAAGCAGGAACTCGGCCGCCCGCTCATCGCTGGCCACGCCCCGGTAGGTGCGCACGTAGCTCTCGTAGGCACCGCAGGAGCGCAACAGGGTGGTCCAGGCCGGCGTCTGGCCCCGGATCTCGCTGGTCGCGACCAACCGGGCGGTCATGTCGGCCCGCTCGATGCTGCGCCCGAGCACCAGGAACCGCCAGGCATCGTCCCGGCTCATGGTCGAGTCGGCGATCCCGGCGACCAGCGTGGCCCGCTCGGTGACCCACTGGAAGAACTGGTGCGGGGTGGTGGCCCGCCGCCGAGCCGGGTTGATCCCGATCCAGGTGGTGTTGATGTACTCCCACATCTGGGAGGAGACGGTCTCCCGGGCCCGGCGGGCGTTCTCCCGGGCCGCGGCCAGCGAGCCGACGATCGAGCTGGAGCTGGTCCGGTCGTAGGCCAGCCGGTCGAGCACGGTGTTGCGGTCGATCGGCACGCCCTCGACCGCCGCCACCCCCTCGCCGGCGCCCATCACCGACAGCAGGGCGATGCAGGCCGACTGCTCGTCGATGAACGGGTCCTCCAGCAGCATCTGCAGGTGGACGTCGAGGATCCGGGCCGTGTCGTCGGCCCGCTCGAGGTAGCGCCCGATCCAGAACAGCGACTCGGCGATCCGGCTCAGCACGATGCGCTCCCCTGCTGCTGGCTCTGTTGCTGTTGCTGCTGCTGGTCGTGCAGCTCGCCCTGCTGGGTCTGGGACTGGCCCTGACTCTGACTTTGACTCTGGGTCTTCCGGTTCTGCTGTTGCTGTTGCTGCTGGCTGGCCATCGAGTCGTCCGGGCCCTGATCGGGGCCGGACATCACCGCCACCCGGGACACGTTGACCACCTCACGAGGGCGCACCCCGTCGGCCGAGTCGATCGGCGTCGAGAGCACCCAGGTGTCCTTGGAGCCGCCGCCCTGCGAGCTGTTGACCACGAGCTGGCCCTCGGGCAGGGCGACCCGGGTCAGGCCACCGGGCAGCACCCAGACCTTGTTGCCGTCGTTGACCGCGAACGGCCGAAGGTCGACGTGACGCGGCTGCAGCTCACCGTCGATCAGGGTCGGCACGGTCGAGAGCATGACCACCGGCTGGGCGATCCAGCCCCGCGGGTCCTTGCGCACCTGCGCCGCCAGGGTGGCCAGCTTCTCCTTGGTCGCCGCCGGACCGATCACCAGGCCCTTGCCGCCGGCCCCGTCGACCGGCTTGACCACCAGTTCATCGAGGTGATCGAGGGTGTAGGCCAGGTCGTCGGGCTCGGACAGCCGGTAGGTCGGCACGTTCGGCAGGATGGGTTCCTCGCCGAGATAGAAGCGAACCAGGTCGGGCACGTAGGTGTAGACCAGCTTGTCGTCGGCCACGCCGTTCCCGATCGCGTTGGCGATCGTCACGTGGCCGGCCCGGGCCGCGTTCACCAGCCCGGGCAGCCCGAGCTGGGAGTCGGCCCGAAACTGCACCGGGTCGATGTACTCGTCGTCCACCCGGCGATAGATCACGTCGACCGGAGTCTCGCCGGCCGTGGTGCGCATCCTCACCCGGCCTCCGGCGCAGATCAGGTCGCGCCCCTCGACCAGCTCGACCCCCATCGTGCGGGCCAGCAGGGCGTGCTCGAAGTAGGCGCTGTTGTAGATCCCGGGGGTGAGGACCACGACGGTCGGGTCGCTGATCCCGGACGGCGCGGCCGCCCGCAGTGCGGCCAGCAGCCGGCGCGGGTACTCCGACACCGGCAGGATCCGGTGGGTGGCGAACGCCTCCGGGAAGACCGTGGTGATCGCGTGCCGGTTGGCCATCACGTAGCTGACCCCGGACGGGATCCGGACGTTGTCCTCCAGGACCCGGAACCGGCCCTCCTCGTCGCGGATCAGGTCGATCCCGGCGACGTGGATCCGGACCCCGTTGGGCGGCTCGATGCCGGCCGCGACCCGCATGAAGTCCGAGGACGACGTGATCACCCGGCGCGGGATGATGCCCGCCTCGATCGCCTCGCCGGCCCCGTACACGTCGGCCAGGAAGGCCTCCAGGGCCCGGACCCGCTGGGCCACCCCGGTCTCGACCTCGGTCCACTCGTGGGCGGCGATCACCCGGGGCACGATGTCGAGCGGGAACGGCCGCTCCTCGCCGTGCACGTCGAACGTAACGCCCTGGTCGAGGAACGAGCGGGCCAGGGTGTCGGCCCTGTCCCCCAGCTCCTCGCCGGTCAGGCGTTGCAGAGTGCCGTGAACGGCATGGTAGGGGGCTCGCGGTTGATCGATACCCGCGAGCATCTCGTCCCAGGCTGCGCCCAGGCGGTAGTCGTCGAAGAGATCCGCCATGTGGGCACGGTAACCGCCCGACGTCACGCAGGCATTACAGGTATCGGAATGATCACATTCGGGTGTGCGCGGCAGGCAGATATTGATACTGAAGGCGGCGCCGCGGTCGACCGCGCTGGACCACGGGCGAGCCAGCCAGACTCGACATAGCGGTTGGTGCTGCGGCCGCCCCAGCGCTGCGGTCGCCCGGGCATGACCGGCTATCCCCCAGGGGTCACGCTGCGCGTTCGGCCGCACGGGCTCGGGCTGGTAACCTTCTAGGCGGTGCGTCCACAGGTCGTGTCGCAACCGACCTACTCAGACCCACTACCTACTTAGACGAGAGAGCATCTACGTGGCCAACATCAAGTCCCAGATGAAGCGCATCCTGACCAACGAGAAGGCGCGCCTGCGCAACAAGGCGGTCAAGTCCGAGCTGCGCACGGCCGTGCGCAACGCCCGTGCCGCCACCGCCTCGGGCGACGCCGCCGCCGCGGCTGCCGCCGTCGCGGTTGCCGCTCGCAAGCTCGACAAGGCTGCCAGCAAGGGCGTCATCCACAAGAACCAGGCCGCCAACCGGAAGTCGGCGTTGGCCAAGGCTGCCGCGTCCGTCTCGGCCTGAGGCTCCACCAGCCTCCGGTTCGACCTTCGCCAGATCAATAGCACCGGCCCTTGAGGCCCGGTGCTATTGGCGTTTTGCCCGATCGTCGGCTTGGTGTTCGAGCAACGGCCGGATTCTCGGTCGTTAGGCTCATCCCGGTTCGTGGGCTGATCACGCACAAATCAAAGTCCGGCGGTGGGGTGATCATCCCCCGCTTCCGCGCACCAGATACACACGCTCACGGGGCCTACGGCGAACCGATCAGGCGAATCGCCTCAACCACGCCGACCCGTCACTGTCGACGGCCGGCGACGGTCAGGACCAGGCGCTCGACGGCGTAGACCGGATCCCGGCCGCCACCCTTGACCGCCGCGTCGGCCTCAGCCAGCGCGACCACTGCCGCAGCCAGCCCCGTCTCATCCCAGCCGGACAGCTCCCGCCGGGCTCGGTCGATCTGCCAGGGGGCCATCCCGAGCTCCTTGGCCAGGTCAGCCGAGCGGCCCCGGCCAGCCGCCGACACCTTGGCCAGACCGCGCACCTTCATCGCGACCGCCGCCACCAGCGGCACCGGATCGGCCCCGGTCGCCAGCGCGTGCCGCAGCAGCACCAGGGCCTCCTCCGGTCGCCCGGCCACGGCCGCGTCGGCGACCTTGAACCCGGTCACCTCGACCCGGCCACCGAAGTACCGTTCGACCGAGTCGACGTCGATCCGGGCGCCATCCTCCAGGCCGATGTCCGAGGCCAGTTGGGAGCAGGACGCCGCGAGCTCGCGCAGGTCGTTGCCGACGGCGTCGACCAGGGCCCGGACCGCGGCCGGGGTGATTTTGCGCCCGACCCGCCGGAACTCGTTCGAGGCGAACTCGACTTTCTCCTCGTCACGGGTCAGCGGCACGCAGGCGGCCTCCGGGGCGCCGATCTTGCGGGCGGCCTCGAGCAGCGGCCGGGCCCGCGGGCCACCGCTGTGCCGGATCACCACACAGGCGTCCGGCGAGGGATCCTTGAGGTAGGCGGTCACGTCGACCACCAGAGCCTCGTTGGCTTGATCGACCGCTTCAAGCACCACGACCTTGCCCCCGCCGAACAGCGAGGGACTGGTGGCGACGCCGAGCCGGCCGGACTGGTAGCCCGCCGCCTCCATCCGTTCGACCTCGGTCTCCGGATCAGCCTCGCGGGCGGCCACCAGCACCGCGGCGACGGCGCGGTCGGCCAGCACCCCCTCGGACCCGACCACCAACAGAACCGGCGCCGGGCGCAGCTCCTCGGGGCTGACCTGCGGGTTCTTGGCCGTGCGGGGGCTCGCCGGTTTGGACCTCGACGTCGATGGAGATGCAGCCACGGGCCTACCCTAGGCAATCGGTGGCCCGAACCATCATTTCGCGGTCACGACCTGAAGATCACCAGCCCAACTGGCCACCGACCGTAGCTCTGCGGGTGTACGCAGGGCCCGACCTGCGCACCACCGTCCAGGCCGCTCAGCTGGCCGGCCCCACCGCGACGCCCGATCCGACCGCGGTCACCACCGCGTCCCAGCACCCCGAAGTCGCGAACCTGCAGGCGAAGAACAACCGCCTCACCCGGCACCTCAGCACGCTCAAGCGGCGATTGTTGGACATGCTCAGCGAACAGGTCTACCGCACCAGTGGTGTCGGTACCTCGGACGAGACAGCCCAGCTGCGACGCCACCAGGGCGAACTCACCCAGCGGGTGCTCGACCTGCAGCAGCACCTCGACGACCGCATCGACGAACTCACCGTGGCTCGGGCCGCCAACCCGCGTGCGATGGCGTCCTGTCGAGCCCGCCTTCGGACCCTGAACGAACGCGGGCGCCTTGTGAAGCAAGACCAACGCTGGCCCGACGCTCGCTGCTCTCGTGGAGGGGCGCCGCGTGTGCTCGGCGGCGTGGTCAGGAAGGACGTGACTCGCTGTGGGCGAGGCCGTTGACGAGGAGTTGCAGGCCCGCCTCGAACGCCTGGTCGTGATCGAGCGCCGGCACGTCGGAGGGCAGCTCGGCACTCGGCCGGGACTGCTCCTCCAGCACGCTGCCGAGGGTGAAGTGACTCGCCGCGAGCATCGCCATTCGCGCGTGCGGCTCCGGCAGACCGGACGCGGCGAGGAAGGCGAACTTGGCCAGCAGCCGGTCAAGGTCCTCAGCACCGGGGAAGGTCCCCGCGTGCAGCCGCGCCCCGTCCCGGTGCCGCAGCAGGGCCCGGCGGAAGCAGCGGTAGTTCTCCAAGAACCACTCCCGCCAGTCATCCCCGTGCACGGGCAGCGCCGCCTCACCCAGGGGCGTGAGGGCGGCTTCGGCCATCGCAGTGAGCAGGTCTTCCTTGCGCTTGAAGTGCCAGTAGAGCGTCGGTTGCTCCACGCCGAGGCGCTGCGCGAGCCGCCTGGTGCTGAAGCTGTCGAGTCCCACCTCGTCGAGCAGGTCGAGGGCTTGGTTGATCACGAGCTGCCGGTTCACCTTGGTCACCTTGCAGACTCTATCGCTGATAGGTACGGTGATGCCGTTCCCGATCACCGATAGATTTTAGGGAGACGTCATGACACTCACCAGCTCCGCTCCTGCTCGCGAGGACTTCACCGGTCTCGATCACCAGGTCGCCGTCGTCGGCGCCGGTCCGACCGGGCTGCTCGTCGCGACCGAGCTCGCCACCGCCGGGGTGAGCGTTGTCGTCCTGGACCGGCGCGAGGTACCGGACACGACCATCAAGGCCGGGTCCATCAACGTCGCCACGGCCGAGATCCTGGACCGGCGTGGGCTGCGCCCGGCCGCGCAGGCCGCGCAGCAGCGCTTCGTCGGGGAGCTCAAAGCGTTCGCCGCCGCCAACGGAACAACTCTGCCGCCGGTGGGTGGACGCCCCGCGGCCGGTGGCAGGCCGGCGTTCCCTGGGGTCGGGCACTTCGCGGGGCTCTTCTTCCGCCCGGACCTGCTCGACCAGGACGACCCGGCGATCGCCGCCCACGCGGGAGCCGGCGGCTCCACGATGGTGCGCCAGAGCGAGGTGGAGGAGCTACTGCTGACGCACCTGGCAGGCCTCGGGGTCCAGGTCGTGCGCGGCGTGGAGATGACCGGGATGGACCCGCTGTTCGACGAGGTAGGGGTCGAGGTGGGCTGGTGCTTGTCGACCAGCCGCGGACCGGTCCAGGTCGGGTGGGTGGTCGGCGCCGACGGCGGGCGCAGCAGCATCCGCCGGCTGGTCGGGATCGACTTCGTCGGCACCGACGCCGAGATCACCGGATACCAGGCCATCGCGGACCTGGAGGGGACCGAGGGTCTGGGGAGGGGCTGGCACCACACGCCCACCGGGGTCTACAGCCTTGGTCCGATCCCCGGCCGGATCCTCACCGTCCAGTTCACCGGCACCCCCGACCGGGCGCTGCGCGACCAGCCGGTGAGCGCGGAGGAGCTGCAGGCCAGCATCCGCCTTGTGACCGGGCAGGATGTCACCGTCCGCGCCTTGCACGGCGCGGCGACCCGGTGGACCGACAACGCCCGCCAGGCCATCACCTACCGGGCCGGTCGGGTGCTGCTGGCCGGTGACGCCGCGCACGTGCACTCCCCGTTCAGCGGACAGGGGCTGAACCTCGGTGCGGGCGACGCTACGAACCTCGGCTGGAAGCTCGCCGCGACGGTGAACGGTTGGGCGCCGGAGGGGCTACTGGACACCTACACCGCCGAGCGGCACCCGATTGGCGCACAGGTGCTGGACTGGACTCGTGCTCAGGTCGCGCTCATGCGCGGCGACGACAAGACGGCCCAGCTGCGCCGCGTCGTGCAGGAGGACCTCCTCTCGAGCACGGCCACCACGACGCGCCTGGTCCGCACGACCTCCGGCATCGCCCAGTGCTACGACCTCGGATCGGACGCCGCCGCCACGTCGCAGCACCCGCTTACCGGACACCTGGTCGGCGACACGCCTCTGGCGGACGGCAGCCGACTCGCCGAGCACTTCCACACCGGCCGCTTCGTGCTGCTCGACCGTCTCGGTGGGGTCCTCACCTCGGCCGCTGCCGGCTGGGGCCAGCGGGTGCAGGCTGTCGCCGAGGGCGCGGCCGCCGCCGGCTCTCCCGATGCCTACCGCGACACGACCGGGCTGCTGATCCGCCCAGACGGCGTCATCGCCTGGGCGAGCGGGACCACCGACCCCGACAAGGCCGTCGCCGGGTTAAGCGCGGCCCTGCACCGCTGGGCCGGCGCTTCCACCGAGGTCACCCAGGCGGTGGCCCGATGAGCGCCGCGGTCATCGCGGCGCCGGGCCGAGTCACGCGCGAACGGATCCCCGGGTCCATCTGGCGGATCGCGGCGGTGGTGATCCTCGGCGCTTTCATGGCCGGCTTGGACACGTCCCTGGTGAACGTGGGCCTGAGCACCGTCGCCCGCAGCCTGTCCGCCTCCCTCGCCGCGACGCAGTGGATCGCGAGCGGCTACCTCCTAGCCCTGGCGGCGACCCTGCCGCTGTGCGGGTGGCTGAGCCGCCGGTTCGGTCCCGGCCGGACGTGGCTCGTCGCGATCGCCACCTTCACGCTGGCATCCGGGTTGTGCGCCGCCGCACCGACCCTCCCCGTCCTCATCGGCGCCCGGTTGCTGCAGGGCGCGGCCGCCGGGGTGCTGATGCCGACCGGGCAGAGCGTCATGGTCCGCGCGGCCGGGCGAGCGCTGCTGTCCCGGCTCACCAGCACCGCCGGAGTCGCCCTCGTCATCGCCCCCGCACTCGGGCCGGGTCTCGGCGGGCTGCTCATCGCCCACGCGAGCTGGCCGTGGCTGTTCCTGGTCAACGTCCCCGTCGGACTCGTCGCCCTGCTCGCCGGGGTGCGAACCCTGCCCCGCGAGGCCGGGTCGCGCAGCGCCCGCCTCGACGTGGTCGGTGCCGTCCTACTCGCCACCGGGCTGCCGCTGCTCACCTGGGCCACCATCACCGCAGGCGCCCAGCACGCGCTGCGACCCTCCACCGGGCTGCTCGGCGGGCTCGGGCTCGCCGCCCTCGTAACCTTCGCGGTCTCCTCGCTGCGAACCCGGGCGGTCTCGCAGCGGCCACCGGTGCTCGACCTGCGCCTCTTCCGCCACCCCGTCTACGCCGCGGCTCAGGCGGCCCTGGCGCTGTCCGGGGTCGGCCTCTTCGGCGGACTCGTCGTGCTCCCGCTCTATTTCGAGGTTCTGCGCCACCAGAGCGCCCAGCGGACCGGGGAGCTGCTGCTCGCCTACGGGGTGGGCACAGCCGTCACGATGCTGCTCGGCGGGCGCCTCACCGGCCGGCTCAGCGGCGGGTGGACCGCGGCGATCGGGCTCGCTGTGACCTTGCTGGCCACCGTGCCGATGGCGGTCCTGCCCGTGACCGTCGGGCTGCCAACGGTCGAAGCGCTCACGCTGCTGCGCGGACTCGGCGTCGGACTGGTAGGCGCGCCCCTGATGACCTCGGTCTTCGGGGTCGTGGAGCGGGAGTCCATGACCGATGCCGCGTCCACCGTGAACATCGTCCAGCGCCTCGGGGGGGCGCTGGGCAGCGGGATCTTCGTCATCCTGCTCAGCGGCACGACCCGTACCGGGATCACCTCGTTCCACCTCGTTTTCGCCTGCATGTCGGCCATCTCCCTGCTCGGCCTTGCCGCCGCCGCGGTGGTCGGGGTGCTCCAGCGCCCGCGGATCGTCGAGCCGGATCCACGTGCAGGCCCAGGTGAGCGGTCGGTGGGAACCGGTCGGACCCGAGGGTTCGATCCACACCAACGATGAGGGCACCGGGCAGGGCGGGGCGCGTGTCCACGGCCGGACGCGTCGTACTGGATCGCGGAATTGCCCGCCGACGGTGTGCTGCGTCTGAGCTTCGTCTGGCCGCAGGCCGGGCTGGCCCTGATCAGCACTGCCGTGCGCCTGCACGGGCTGAAAGACCTGGTCGAGCGGGTCGTCCCGCTGCCGTGATCGGCCGCGTCAAGGCGTGGTCTGTTAGATCTCGAATACCCGCCGTCATGACCGTTATGGGTGCGCCTTCGTAGCGCCGCTGTTCAGATTCGGACGTCCGTTTGACCTAGCTATCGGCAAGGGCGCCGATGTAGTCGGCCACGCCGGCGAGGAGGCCCAAAATCTAGGCTGCGATTCCCCAGATGGTCATCGCTCGACGGATCTGTCGAGCCTCACGCTCCCGCCTGTTGATCGCGTCCTGAATCTCCTGCTGGTCCTTCCAAATGAAGGGTGGAATCGACTGCGGCTGGATCGACGCTCCAGCCACGAAGACACGTCGGAGGCCGCATGCACACCATTGACAGGGTCAGTAAAGGAAGCCGTCCCACTTCAGCTCGTACAAGCAGTTGCCGGGCAGCTCGCGAGCCAACGGCAGGTGATCCGTGGGCTTGGCCAGCATCGGTTCATCCGGTCACGGCAACCTGTCCCCCCGGTGAGGCCGGATCTGCTCAGGGACGCCACACCCTGATTTCGTCACCACCGAGCCCCTGTCAATGTGAGGTCTCGAGACAGCCCCACACGAACCGGCCCTACCAATTAGGGCCATACTCGCTTCCGCATGCACGCCAGCCCTTAAGGCCATAGCTGACCTTGCACAATCTCCCCGGCAGACACCGCCCCGCTTCTGGGTCAGGCCGTCCCCGAGAGCGAGTAGGTGACCTCGACTACGCCGGCCTCGATCGAGCCCACAGCTACGACTTCACCGATTGGGACGACCACCAGACCCTGCTTCTGGCCGCGAGTTGACCATGACCACCTGGCTGATGCGGAACATCGGCAAGACCCTCAAGATCACTGATGAGTTCCACGCCTGCGCGACGTCGGTGCGAAGGGAACCATGCCCGATGCTGGAGCGCCTTCTGACCGACCTCACTGAACGATCCGGCCGGCCCGCACATCGCCTCGGCGGGATTCGGCCATCAGTTCGGCCAGCAGTTCGCCAACGAGGATGGCGTCCAGGTCGGCGCTGAGACTCGAGGACCAGCCCGTTCCGCCGTCCACCGAATGCCGGCCGAGTGACGCCAATCAGTCCCCGGCCTGGACGTCACACCATTGGTCACCATTCCGGCCACGAGCCGAGCGGGCGCTTCTCATCCACGGTCCAGCAATGGCCCTCAACGGAATCAGCCCACCGGCGAGACCACGACCCCGACCGCGCCCGGCCCCACGTGCGCACCGACGACGGCCCCGACCTCACTGACCAGCACCTCGCCGACCGCCGGCAGAGCCTCACTGAGCCGAGCGGCGACCTCGGCCGCCCGCTCGGGAGCGGCCAGGTGATGGACGGCGAGCTCCACCTCGGAACCCTCGGCGTCAGCGACGGCGACCTCGACCAGCCGGGAGATGGCCCGGGCCGTAGTCCGCACCCGCTCCAGCGGTTCCAGCCGGCCGTCGACCAGGTAGAGCACCGGCTTGATGGTCAGGGCCGAGCCCAGCCAGGCCTGCGCGGCGCCGATCCGCCCGCCCTTGCGCAGGTACTCAAGGGTGTCGACGTACATGTAGATCGAGCTGTTCAGCGAGCGCCGGGCGGCCGCCGTGGCCAGGTCGGCCGAGGATCCGCCGGCCGCCGCCAGGCGGGCGGCCGTGATCACCCCAAAGCCCAGGCCCATCCCCATCGAGCGGGAGTCGACCACGTCGATGGTCAGCGTGGAGGAGGCCACCTCGGTCGCGGCCAGCCGGGCGGCGTCGACGGTGCCGGACAGATCACCGGACAGGTGCACCGAGACGATCGCGGCGGCACCCTCGTCCCGCAGCCGGGCGTAGACGTCGGCGAAGGCCTGCGGCGAGGGCCGGGACGTGGTCACGGTCCGGTCGGCCCGCAGCGCCTCGGCGACCTGGTCGCCGCCGATCTCGACGCCCTCGGCCAGCGACTCGCCGTCGACGATCACCTGCAGCGGCACGACGGTGATGCCCAGCTCGGCGGCGGCACTCGGTGGCAGATAAGCGGTGGAATCGGTCACCACGGCAACGGGCCCAGACATGAACAGCGACAGTAGCGTGCGCAGCCTCGCGGACCTACGCAGGGACGATGTTGACCAGCCGTGGGGGCCGGACGATGACCGTGCGGGTGGCCCGCCCGTCCAACGCCTTCTGAATCGCCGGGCTGGCCAGGGCCAGCTCACGCAGCGCGTCCTCGCTGATCGTGGGCGCCACCTCCAGCCGGTCGCGGACCTTGCCCTGCACCTGCACGACACAGGTCACGGTCTCCTCGACCAGCAGGGCCTCCTCGACCGCAGGCCAGCCGGCCAGCGCCACGGCCGGCTGGTGGCCCAGCTTGGACCAGATGTCCTCAGCCGTGTAGGGCGCGAACAGGGACAGCATCAGCGCGATGGCCTCGACCGCCTCGCGGACCGCCGGATCGGCGCCGCCGGGACCGGAGTCGATCGCCTTGCGGGTGACGTTCACCAGTTCCATCACCCGGGCCACGGCCACGTTGAACCGGAACGACTCGATCAGCCCGGTGACCTCGTGCACGGTCCGGTGGGTGGCCCGGCGCAGAGCCAGGTCACCGCCGCTCACGTCGGTCCCGGCCGGCGACGAGACGTCCAGCGACAGCCGCCAGGCCCGGGCCAGGAACCGGGCCGAGCCGGCCGGCGACACGTCGGCCCAGTCGATGTCGTCCTCCGGCGGACCGGCGAAGGCCATGGTCAGCCGGATCGCGTCGACGCCGTGCTGGTCCAGCTGCTCGGACAGCTTGACCAGGTTGCCCTTGGACTTGCTCATCGCCGAGCCGTTCATCTGGACCATGCCCTGGTTCAGCAGCCGGGCGAACGGCTCGACCACCGGCACCATGCCCAGGTCATACAGCACCTTGGTGAAGAACCGGGCGTACAGCAGGTGCAGGATCGCGTGGGTGACGCCGCCGACGTACTGGTCGACCGGCAGCCACTTGCGCACCTCGGCCTTGTCGAACGGCACGTCGTCGCGCCCGGTCGAGGTGAACCGCAGGAAGTACCAGGACGAGTCGACGAAGGTGTCCATCGTGTCGGTGTCCCGGGTGGCCGGGCCGCCGCAGGACGGGCACTCGACGTTGACCCAGTCGCTGGCCGCGCCCAGCGGGGAGGTGCCCTTCGGCTTCAGGTCCAGGCCCTCGGCCGGCGGCAGGGTGACCGGCAGCTGGTCGTCGGGGACCGGGACCTCGCCGCAGGCCTCGCAGTGGATGATCGGGATCGGCGTGCCCCAGTAGCGCTGGCGGGAGATCAGCCAGTCCCGCAGCCGGTAGTTGACCTTCGGCCCGCCCAGCTCGCGGTCCTTCAGCGTCTCGGTGATCTTCGCGATCGCCTCGACCTTGCGCAGCCCGTCCAGCTCGCCCGAGTTCACCAGCTCGCCGTCGCCGGCGGTCGCCTGGCCGGTCTCGCCCGGGTGCGGCAGCGGCTCGCCGTCCTCGCCCCGGACGTCGACCACCACCTGCACCGGCAGGTCGAACGCCAGGGCGAAGTCCAGGTCGCGCTGGTCGTGCGCGGGCACGGCCATGATCGCGCCGTGGCCGTAGTCGGCCAGCACGTAGTCGGCGGCGTAGATCGGCAGCCGCTCGCCGTTCACCGGGTTGATCACGTGCCGGTGCAGGAAGACGCCGGTCTTGGGCCGGTCGGTCGACATCCGGTCGATCTCGGAGGTGCCCCGGACCTTCTCCAGGTAGGTGTCGAACTCGGCCCTCACCTCGGCCGGGGCCTCGGCGGCCAGCTCGGCGGCCAGGTCGGAGTCGGCGGCCACGACGAAGAACGTCGCGCCGTGCAGGGTGTCGGGCCGCGTGGTGTAGACCGTGACCGGCCGGGCCGGGACCGCGGGTGAGCCGTCGGCGACGTCACCGGCGTCCACCGGCTCGATCTGGAAGACGACGTCGGCCCCGGTCGAGCGCCCGATCCAGTTGCGCTGCATGCTCAGGACCTTGTCCGGCCAGGTGCCCTGCAGCTGCTTCATGTCGTCCAGCAGGCGGTCGGCGTACTCAGTGATCTTGAAGTACCACTGGGTCAGCTTCTTCTTGGTCACCACCGTGCCGCAGCGCTCGCACCGGCCCTCGACGACCTGCTCGTTGGCCAGCACGGTCAGGTCCTTGGGGCACCAGTTGACCAGGCTCGGGCGGCGGTAGGCCAGGCCGTTCTCGTGCAGGCGCAGAAACAGCCACTGGTTCCACCGGTAGTACTCGGGGTCGCTGGTGACCAGCACCCGGTCCCAGTCGAACGAGCAGGCGTAGCGGCGCATCGAGGAGCGCTGCTGGGCGATGTTGTCGTAGGTCCAGCCGCGCGGGTCCAGACCCCGGGTGATGGCGGCGTTCTCGGCCGGCAGGCCGAAGGAGTCCCAACCGATCGGGTGCATGACGTTGAAGCCGCGCTGGGTCCAGTACCTGGCCACGACGTCGCCCAGGGCGTACGCCTCGGCGTGACCCATGTGGAGGTCGCCGGAGGGGTACGGGAACATGTCCAGGATGTACTTGGTCGGCCGCTCGTCGTCGGGCCGGCCGCTGCGGAACGGGGCCAGCTCGTCCCACACCGGCAGCCAGCGTTCCTGCATCGCGTCGGCGTCGAAGGTCTCCGGCTCGGCCTGCCCGGCCTGCCCGGCCACGCCGTCCCGGCCCTCGGTGTCCTCGGTGGTGCTGTCGATCTGCGTCATGGTGATCCCTAGTGATCCTGGTCCTGGTGCGGGCGCCCTCGTACCGGAATGAAAAAACCCCTCGCACAGGAGGGGTTGCCACGCTGACGTTCCTGCGCCCGACGCGGTCAGCGTCCGGCTCGGCAGGAGTTCGCTCAGCGCGGCCCGATAAGGAGCTGCGTGGTCTGCACGGGCAAAGTTTAGCCCATTCGCTCAGCCGGTCCGATCAGGTCCGGTCACGCTTCGGCGTCGGCGTCACCGGGAGTGGCCGGTGGGGCGACCTCGACCGACGGCGGGTCCTCGCGCATCCGGGCCGCGGCCCGGCGCTTCAGCGAGCGGCGCAGGGCCAGATCCTGCTCGGCCCGCTCCAGCAGGCCGTCCAGGTCGTCGCCGTCCCAGGGCACCAGGGTGGCCGCACCGGCGCTGACCCGGCCCTGCCAGGAGGCGCGGGGCAGGTTGACCGCGGTGCTCAGGTGGGCCCGGATCCGCCGCTCCATCTCCAGCGGCGAGGTCCCCGTGCCGGGGCCCAGGACGACGAACTCGTCGCCCCCGGATCGGGCCACGATGTCGGTGGTCCGGGTGGCCGCGGCCATCGCCTCGGCCACCGCCATCAGCACCTCGTCACCGCCGCGGGTGCCGTGCTCCTCGTTGATCCCGCGCAGCGTGTCGACGTCGACGATGAGGCAGTGCACGGCCTGGCCCTGGCGCCGGGCCAGGTCGATCATCGGGCGGGCCACCAGTTCCATGCCCTTGCGGTTGGCGACGCCGGTGAGCGGGTCGCGCACGGAGTGCTCGAGCAACTGGCGATTGGCCGTGACCAGGGCGATCGCGGCGGTGGTTCGAGCGCGCCCGACCGCCGTGGCCAGCGCTCCGGCCGCCGCCACCAGCAGGCCGATGTTCAGCCAGATGGCCGCGTCATTGGCGGTGAACCCGCCGCGCAGCACCTCGACCGAGACGCTGCCGGCCCAGAGCAGCCCGCAGGCGCCCTGCACGGCCCAGAACCAGTGCCGGGAGGTGACGACGACGGCCGCCGCGGCCACCAGGACCAGCTCGGCGGCCGGCCAGTGGGCGTTGAGCAGGCCGGTCCGGGTGGCCGCGGCACAGGCGGCGACGACCGGCACCAGGGCCGCGGTGGTCTCCCGGCGCCAGCCCGGCAGCCGCCGGGTCGCGGCCATGAAGGCGAACAGGGCGAAGATCACCGCGCAGCTGCCGTCGATCGAGACCAGGGCCGCCCGGTAGGCGACGTCCGGCAGGACCAGAGCGACGACCGCGTTCACGGCGTGGATGGCGGCGAAACCGGCGCACAGGCGGGGCAGCCCCAGGCTGGTGGCATCGCCCGCCGTGGGAGCGAGAGCGGCAGGGGTCACGGTTCCTGGATCGGCGCGCGCCCGGTGCTCCTTGAGCCGGGCCGCCCTTCTCCCGCTCGGGCCGCTGCCGGTTCAATAGCTGGATGAAACGTCGTCCGATCCGCCCGGGTGCGCTTCACGTCCGCCGGATCGAACGGCACCCACAGTCCGAACTGTCCGACCAGGACTGGCCGGCCACGATCCCGGCGATCGCCCGGTTGCTCACCGACGGCCTGGACCTGGGCCGGCTGACCGTGCTGGTCGGCGAGAACGGCTCGGGAAAGTCGACCCTGGTCGAGGGGATCGCCGGGGCCTACGGCATGTCCCCCGAGGGCGGATCGGTGATGGCCCGCCATTCCACCCGCCCGAGCGAGTCCCCGCTCGGCGAGAACCTGCAGCTCTCGCGCGAGGGCGGGGCCTCGCCCTGGGGATTCTTCCTGCGGGCCGAGACCATGCACGGTTTCTACACCTACCTGGAGAACCACCCGGGCGGGAACGATCCGGACTTCCACGAGATCTCGCACGGCGAGTCGTTCCTGGCCGTGCTGCGCTCGCGGTTCGACAGCCCCGGGTTCTACCTGCTCGACGAGCCCGAGTCGGCCCTGTCCTTCTCGGCCTGCCTGGCCCTGGTCGGGCTGCTGCACGAACTGGCCGAACTAGGCACGTCGCAGGTGGTGATGGCCACCCACTCCCCCGTGCTGGCGGCCCTGCCCGGGGCCCGGATCCTGCAACTGGACGACGAGGGTTTCCACGAGAGCGCCTGGGCCGACCTGGAGCTGGTGCAGCACTACCGCAGCTTCCTGGCCGAGCCGATGCGCTACCTCAGGCACATCCTGTGATTGCGGATCGCCCGCGCCCTCAGGCCCGGACGGCGCCGATCTCGAGCCGGACGTAGTCGACCACCGGTTCCGGCAGCCGTTCGATGACGGCGGCGATGAACCCCTCGTGCTCCTCCTTCGGCATCCGGTCCAGCTGGGCCCCGAGCACCACGGTGAGCAGGTACTCCGCCAGCTCGCCCGAACCGGCGAACCGGGCCGGGTCGGGTCGCAGCCGTACGTCCAGCTCGGTGAACCCGGCTGCGCTCAGCCGCTCGCGGGTCTGCTCGACGCCGGCGAAGTTCCACGGCGTCGATCCGGCATCGGTCTGAAGGCCCAGCACCTCCTGGGCGGCGGCCGCGACGTGGGCGATGTTGCCCAGGCCGCCGCAGTCGACGGCCATCCGCCCGCCCGGGCGCAGCACCGCGGCCAGGTGGCGGAACAGCGCGTCGTGGTCGGGCACCCAGTGGAACGCGGCCACGCTCAGCACCGCGTCGACCGGGCCGTCGAAAGGCAGCGGCCGGCCCAGGTCGGCCAGCACGATCTCGACCCGGTCCAGGTCGCCGGCCAGCCGTTCCCGGGCCCGCTCAAGCATCCGCACGGATCCGTCCACGGCGACCACGCGGCCGGTGGGCAGCCGCTCGAGCAGGGCGGCGGCGTCCCGGCCGGTGCCGCAGCCGGCGTCGAGCACGGTCTCGTCACCGGCCAGAGCCAGCCGCTCGATCGTGCGCAGCCCCCAGGCCAGGTGCGGCAGTGGCTGGGCGTCGTAGCGGCCGGCATCCCATTCGCGAGGCATTCTCGGACCTTTCGTCGCTGTCTCATATTTCGAGATTAGTATCTTGTTTAGTGAGACAAGGGTGTGCTGTCCAGGAGCGCCCTGTCCACCACGTTTCACCGGTCGAGACGGCCGGGCGGTTGTCCACAGCGGCGCACGACCGGGGGGTTTGTCCACAGATCGGGGCTCGACCGGCGGATTGCTGGTGATGTCACGATGGTCATGCCCTTCCGACTGGCTACACGGCGGGGTGCAGCTCTCGGTCGGGGTGAGCAGACAGGACATTGATGAGGCTCGGCCAAGCTCTTATTAGGTCATGTCCACCCCGGCCGACGGCCTGAATGTGCACGTCACCAGGTCCGACAGAACACTTTGAAGCCAGCCCAGCAGGGCGACAGTCAGTGGTGGAGTCAGGACCCGGTGACGCCCTTCCATCATCAATGTCGGTGGTCGATGGCAGGCTCGACCCCGTGACCACGCCACTGGAAGCCACCCGCACCGCCTCCGCCGTTCGCGAGCAGGCCGAGGCGGCACTGCGCCGGCTGGTCGGGCGCCCCGACGCTGTCCTGCACGACGATCAGTGGACGGCGATCGAGGCCCTGGTGGTCGAGCGGCGCCGGGCCCTGGTGGTGCAGCGCACCGGGTGGGGCAAGTCGGCGGTGTACTTCGTGGCCACCGCGCTCCTGCGGGCGGCCGGGGCCGGGCCCACGATCATCGTGTCGCCGTTGCTGGCCCTGATGCGCAACCAGATCGCCGCGGCCGAGCGGGCCGGCATCCGCGCGGTCACGGTCAACTCCTCCAACCTGAACCAGTGGGCCGAGGTCTACCAGCAGATCGAGGCGGGCGAGGTCGACGTCCTGCTGGTCTCGCCCGAGCGGCTGAACAACCCCGACTTCCGCGACCGGGCCCTGCCCCAGCTGACCACCGCGACCGGCCTGGTGGTGATCGACGAGGCGCACTGCGTGTCCGACTGGGGCCACGACTTCCGGCCCGACTACCGGCGGATCCGCACCTTGCTGGCCGATCTGCCGTCCGACATCCCGGTGCTGGCCACCACGGCCACCGCCAACGCCCGGGTCACCCAGGACGTCGCCGAGCAGCTGTCGGTCAGCGGCGATCGCACCCTGGACGACGTCCTGGTGCTGCGCGGCTCGCTCGATCGCACCTCGCTGCGCCTGGGCGTGGTCGAGCTGCCGACCGCGGCCCAGCGGCTGGGCTGGCTGGCCGAGCACCTCGGCGAGCTACCCGGTTCGGGCATCATCTACTGCCTGACCGTCGCCGCCACCCAGCAGGTGGCCGAGCACCTGCGCGGCCAGGGCCACGAGGTCGCCGCCTACTCGGGCCAGACCCCGGAGGCCGAACGGCTGGCCGCCGAGGAGAACCTGCTCGGCAACCGACTCAAGGCCCTGGTCGCCACGTCGGCCCTCGGAATGGGTTTCGACAAGCCGGATCTCGGCTTCGTGATCCATCTGGGCGCGCCGCCGTCACCGATCGCCTACTACCAGCAGGTGGGCCGGGCCGGCCGCGGCGTCGACCGGGCCACGGTGGTGCTGCTGCCGGGCCGGGAGGACAAGGAGGTCTGGGACTACTTCGCCTCGCTCGCCTTCCCGCCCGAGCACCAGGTGCGCCAGACCCTGGCCGCGCTGGGCGAGCGCGACGAGCCGATGTCGACCCCGACCCTGGAGACCCGGATCGACCTCGGCCGCACCCGGCTCGACATGATGCTCAAGGTGCTGGACGTCGACGGTGCGGTCCGCCGGGTCCGCGGCGGCTGGATCGGCACCGGCCAGGCCTGGAACTACGACACCGACCGCTACGAGCGGGTCAGTGCCACCCGCCGGGCCGAGCAGCGGGCCATGCTCGACTACGTCGCCACCGAGAACTGCCGAATGCAGTATCTGCGGCTGGCCCTGGACGACGACCAGGCCGAGCGCTGCGGGCGGTGCGACCGCTGCGGTGGTCTCGAACTGCCCACCACCGTGGACCAGCACCGGGTCGAGGTGGCCGACGAGCGCCTGGTCGAGCCCGGGGTCGACCTCGACCCGCGGCGGATGTGGCCCAGCGGCATGGCCCAGCTCGGGGTCCGGCTGAGCGGCAAGATCCCGCCCGGCGAGCAGGCCGAGCCGGGCCGGGCCGTGGCCCGGTTCACCGATCTGGGCTGGGGCGACCAGCTGCGCGAGCTGTTCCACCCGCAGACCCCGGACGGCGAGGTCCCGGTGCCACTGCGCCACGCCGTGGTCCAGGTGCTCGAGCGCTGGGAGCTGCCGCAGCGGCCCGACGGCATCGTCTTCATCAGCTCGCTGAGCCGGCCGCAACTCGGGTCGCACCTGGCCGACGGGCTGTCCCGCTACCTGCGCTTGCCGGTGCTCACCAGCTTCTCGGTGATCGGGCCTGCCGGGCCGGGCGAGGGCGCGGCCAACTCGGCCCACCGGCTGCACGTGGTGGCCGAGCGCTACCGGCTGGAGGTGCCGGAGGCGGTCGAGGGCCGGCGGGTACTCCTGATCGACGACCGGTCGGTGACCGGCTGGACCCTCGCCGTCACCAGCCGGGCGCTGCGCCGGGCCGGCGCGAGCGCCGTCCACCCGTTGGTCCTGGGAACGAACTAGCCGAGGTCCAGGCGGGCCTGGCGGCGTACCTCGCCGACCAGCCGGTCGAGGTAGACCTTGCCGTTCAGGTGGTCGGTCTCGTGCTGCAGGCAGCGGGCCACCTCGCCCTCACCGGTGATCCGGATCGCCTTGCCCCGCTGGTCCTGCCCCTCGACCGTCGCCATCACGGCCCGCGTCGTCGGGTAGTTCTTGCCCAGCACCGACAGGCAGCCTTCCAGATCGGTCTCGGTCTCGTCGGACAGCTCGACCAGCCGGGGGTTGGCCACCACAGCCACCACGCCCTCGCAGTCCATCACGAACAGGGCCGGGCTGAGCCCGATCTGGTTGGCCGCCAGCCCCACCCCGCGGGCCTCGTACATCGAGGCGAACATCAGCTCCACGGTGTCGGCCAGCGACTCGTCGAAGACCGTCACCGGGTCGGCCTTGGTCCGCAGCACCGGGTCGCCGAGCTGCCGGACGGGGGCCGGGGTCGGCGGTCGGCGGGGCTGGGCGCGTCGGATGTTCACAAGGTAAAACCCTAGCCCGGCGACAACGGGCTGCACCCGCCGGAGCCGACCGGCGGGCGAGGGCGGGCCGAACTGGCGGTGGCTCCGCGCTCCGACGGCCAACCCGACCGGGCAGTCGATGCGTCGTCAACCGGTCGTCCGGCCTCTGACCGGGTTCGATCGGCACCCAACGGTGGTAACCATCCGTAATGATCTTCGTCGACACCGGCGAGTGTCGCCCCACGCCCGAGGGCCTGACCGGCAGCGCGTGTCCCGACCGACTTTGATTCGCCCTGCCCATCAATCCAGTGTACTTTCCGTGACTACCTCAATACCCAGTGCTACACGCACTGGTGGGCGAGGTGGGCATGGCGAATTGGGGGGACGCTTCGGCGTCAGTTCTTCACCTGCACATTCCCAGGACCACCGGCATCCTCGTGATCACCGAGGCGGTCCCTGGCCGGAACGGGTGTCACTCCTGAGAATTCGCGTCATTTCTCATGAAGTTCTGCGACAGGGAGTAGCAATGCATACAGCGCGAGCGGGTTCCCGTATCTGGCGCTTCGCTGCCTTCACGACCGCGGCGGGCCTCGCCGTCGGTGGATCACTCATCGGTGCCGGCAGCGCCCAGGCCTCCAGCCACCGGGAGGCCCCGCTGATCGCGGGGGACCCGAAGGTCGACAACACCGACGTGTACGCGTTCGTGGCACCGAACGCGACCAGCAGTGTCACTCTGATCGCCAACTGGATCCCGTTCGAGGAGCCGGCCGGCGGGCCGAACTTCTACCCGTTCCAGGGCGGCGCTCACTACGACATCAACATCGACAACGACGGCGACGCCGGGGCCGACGTCACCTACCGGTGGACCTTCACCGACGTGGACAACCGGGGAACCGGCACGTTCCTCTACAACAACGGCGTGGTGACGTCGCTGAGCGACCCCAACCTGCTGTTCAAGCAGACCTACACGCTGACCCGGTTCACCAACGCCGACGAGAGCAACGCGGTGACCATCGCCACCGGCACCGCCGCTCCGTCGTACGTCGGCAAGGCGTCGATGCCGAACTACAGCAAGCTGCGCAGCTCGGCGATCACCTCGGTCGACGGCGGGGGCAAGACCTTCGCCGGCCAGGCCGACGACCCGTTCTTCCTCGACCTGCGGGTGTTCGACCTGCTCTACGGGGCGAACCTGAAGGAGTCCGGGCACGACACCCTCAAGGGCTACAACGTCAACACGATCGCCCTGCAGGTGCCCAAGTCCGACGTCGCCCAGTCCGGCAACCCGGCCAAGAACCCGGTGGTCGGCATCTGGAGCAGCACCGAGAAGCAGACGATGGCCCTCACCCCGGGCGCATCGACTCCGACCGGTGACTTCGTGCAGGTCTCCCGGCTGGGCAACCCGCTGGTCAACGAGGTCGTCGTGCCCTCCGGCCTGAAGGACGCGTTCAACTCGATCACCCCGGACATCGACCACACCGTGACCCCGGTGGTCAACAAGGTGCTCGACCCGGAACTGCCGGGACTGCTCAACCTGATCTACAAGCTCAAGGCCCCGGCCACACCGCGCAACGACCTGTTCGAGATCTACCTGACCGGGATCGCCAAGAACGCGCCGACGGCTGACGGCGTGACCAAGCCCCCGATCCAGGCCGACCTCAACTCGCAGATCCTCAACGGTGACGTCGACCCGGCCACGTTCGTGCCCTCGGAGATGCTGCGGTTGAACATGGGCGTCGCCCCGGCCAAGAAGCCGAACCGCCTCGGCGTGATCGGTGGCGACTTCCAGGGCTTCCCGAACGGTCGACGACTCACGGACGACGTCATCGACATCTCGATCCAGGCGGTCGAGGGCGCGGCCCAGACCGGCAAGCTGGTCAAGGCCCTGGCCGGCGGGGACGGCGTGAACGCCAACGACCTCGCCTTCGGCAAGACCTTCCCGTACGTGGCCAACCCGCACTACACGGCGGTCAGCGGGCACAAGGCCACCATCACGGCCCTGCCCACTGGCGGCTCGATCGGTCACGACAACGGCGGCTGGCGCTCGCACCTGAGCCTCAGCCCGGCCCTGGCCCGGGCGGCGGCCCTGGGTCTGGCCATGGCGTTGCTGGCTCTGGCCGGCGCGGCCGGTCTGCGGACCCGCCGTAACCGCGAGGGCCTGCGTACCGCGTAGTCGCAGCGGGCCCACTGCAGGCCCACAGCGAACCACTGCGGCACGGCGCTTCTGGCACCAATCGCACCACGGGTAACTCCAGGCGGTGCTCCTCCCAGCTGAACCGGCGGGGAGGGGCACCGCCGTCACCGCTTCCGAAAGGCGGCCGAAATTCTCAAGGTCAGCGCGAATCCGAGTTCCCGTCGAAGTGTCGCGACCCCGATCGCTCTGGCCGTCACCGGCCTCGCCCTGCTGGGTGTCGTCATCGGCTCGCTCAACCACCCCCGGACCGCCGCCGCCGACCGGCAGGTCGGCAGTGCCGCGGCGGCCCCGGCCCCGGTCTCGGCCTCGGATTCGCTGACCGTCGCGATCGCCAAGGCCCAGACCCGGCTGCGCCAGTACCCCTCCGACGACCAGACCTGGGCCCAGCTCGGCAGCGCCTACGTGCAGCAGGCCCGGATCACCGGCGACCCCACCTACTACCCCAAGGCCGAGGGGGCGCTGAAGCGCTCGCTCGCGCTGAAACCGGACGGCAACTGGCCCGGCCTGGTCGGGATGGGAGCCCTGGCCAACGCCCGGCACGAGTTCGCCGCCGCCCTCGACTGGGCCCGCCGGGCGCAGGCGGTGAACAGCTACAACGGCACGATCTACGCAGTTGAGGACGACGCCCTGACCCAGCTCGGCCAGTACCCGGCCGCGACCCGGGCGGCCCAGAAGATGCTCGACCTGGAGCCGGGGATCGCGGCGTTCACCCGCGCCTCGTACCACTTCGAGGAGACCGGACAGACCGAGGCCGCCCGGCAGGCCCTGCTGCGGGCCCTGGCTGAGGCCACCGCGCCGGCCGACGTCGCCTTCTGCCGCTACTACCTGGGCGAGCTGGCCTTCAACGAGGGCGACCCGAAAGCCGCGCTGCAGCAGCACGAGCTCGGCCTGGCCGTCGACCCGACCTACGACCCGCTGCTGGCCGGCCGGGCCAAGGCGGAGGCCGCGCTGGGCCGCACCGACGACGCGCTGCGCGACTACGCGACCGTGATCAGCCGGGTGCCGCAGCCGCAGTACGTGCTGGAGAACGGCGAGCTGCTGCAGTCGCTCGGCCGCACCGCCGAGGCCGAGCGGCAGTACGACCTGCTCGATGTCGAGCAGCGCCTGCTGGCCGCGAACGGCGTCGTCGACGACCTGACCTCGGCCGTGGTGGATGCCGACCACGGACCGCCGACGGTGGCCGTCGAGCACGCCCGCACCGAATGGGGACGGCGGCACAGCGTGCTGGTCGCCGACGCCCTGGCCTGGGCCCTGCACCGGGCCGGCCACGACCAGGAGGCGCTCGGCTACGCCGAGAAGGCCGACCGGCTGGGCTGGAAGAACGCCACCTTCGCCTACCACCGGGGAATGATCGAATTGGCTCTCGGACACCAGGATCAGGCCCGGGCTCAGCTGAGCCGGGCGCTGAAGATCAACCCGCACTTCTCGGTGCTGCAGGCGCCGGCCGCCCGCCGGGCCCTGATCCGGGCCGGGGGCACGCCGTGAGCGCCCGCCGCCGGTACCGGATCGCCGCTGCCCTGCTGGTCGGTCCGGCGATGCTGATCGTCGCGGCCGGCGCCGCGGCCGCCCACCCGCTCGGCAACTTCACCGTCAACCACTACGACGGCCTGACCCTGCACCCGGACCGGATCGACGACCTGGCCGTGGTCGACACGGCCGAGATCCCGACCCTGCAGGAACGCGACCAGGTCGACGCCGACCACAACGACCAGGTCAGCGACCTGGAGCGGGCCCGGTACGCGGCGTCCACCTGCACCGCGCTGGCCGGCGCGATCAGGGCGACGGTCGCAGGCACGCCGCTGAGCTGGACGGTCGGCAGCAGCAACTTCGGCTACCGGCCGGGGGCGGCCGGGCTCCAGGTCAGCCGGCTGGAGTGCCGCCTGAGCGCCCCGGCCCGGCTCGACCAGGCCGCCGCCGTCGACTTCGCCGACGGGTTCCAGTCCGACCGGGTCGGCTGGCACGAGATCACCGCCGTCGGCACCGGCGTGCACCTGCAGCGCTCGCCGGTGCCGGCCGACAGCGTCAGCGACGAGCTCCGGCACTACCCGAACGACCTGCTCAGCTCCCCGCTCGACCTACGCTCGGCCCGGATCGACGTGAAGCCGGGCGCCGGGCTGTCGACCTCGGCCGGGGCCGTGCACCTGCCGGTGGCCGGGCCCGTGGCCCGGTGGCTGAACCTGCTCTCGACCCGGTTCAACGATCTGGTCGGCGCCCGGACCCTGACGCCCGCCGTCGGGTTGCTCGCCGTCCTGCTGTCGCTGTTGCTCGGGGCCTCGCACGCGGCCATGCCCGGGCACGGCAAGACCGTGATCGCGGCCTACCTGGCCGGACGGCGGGGGTCCATCCGCGATGCCCTGACCGTGGGCGCGACCGTGACCATCACCCACACCGCCGGCGTGATCGTGCTCGGCCTGCTGCTCAGCGGGGTGGCGGTGCTGGCCGGCGAGACCGTGCTGGCCTACCTGGGCGTGGTCAGCGGGCTGATGATCGCCGGGATCGGGGCCTGGCTGCTGGCCGCGATCCTGCGCCGGCACCACCGGGCCGGGGCCGGGCGGCGCCGGGTGGCGATGCAGGGCCGGATCATCGTGCTGCCGGACGAGCCGGCCCTGGCGGTCGGCGGGCCCACCCACGAGCACGGGCACGGGCACGGGCACGGGCACGGGCACGGGCACGGGCACGGAGATGAGCGCGGGCACGGAGATGACCACGGTCATGAACACGGCCACGACGGTGGGCCCGGCCACGGAGAGGGGCACGGTGCCGATGACGAACCCGGCCAGGGACGCGGCCATGGGCACGGCCACGGGTCGGGCCCTGGTGAGGGTCACGGGCACCGGTCACCGGAGACGGTGAAACTGGTCGTGCCGGAAGAGGTTCTGATCGACGAGCCAGCCTTCGGGCACGGACACGGCCATGCGCACGGTCACGGTCACGGTCACGGGCACGGGTTGTCGCTGCGACGGGCTCCGGACGACGACAGCGGACCGCTGGGGCGGCTGGCCCTGGTCGGCATGGGCGTGGCCGGCGGCCTGGTGCCGAGCCCGTCGGCGCTGGTGGTGCTGCTGGGTGCGATCGGGCTGGGCCGGACGTCGTTCGGCATCCAGCTGGTGATCAGCTACGGCGTCGGGATGGCCGGCACGCTGACCGCCGTCGGCCTGCTCCTGGTCCGGCTGCGGCGGCGCCTGGACGACTCCACCGTCGAGCGGTTCGCCCGCAGCAGTCAGCGACTGGCCACGCTGACGCCGATCTTCACCGCGGCACTGGTGCTGGTGGTGGGGCTCGGTCTGGCCGTTCGCGCTGCCGTCCCCCTGTTGTCCTGAAGCTTCTTGACCGGTATAGAAAGCCCAGGTACTATACCGGTATAGAAATCGCTCATGCAGAGGAGAACGGTCATGGAACTCCTGCCGCTGGCCCTGATCCAGTCGAACCGGGCCACCACCGCCCTGATGCACAGCGCCGAACCGGGCGCCCCCACGGTCAGCGATCACCGTCGCGGCCCCCGTGCCGTGCGACCCCGCCTGGCCACGGCCCACCTGCTGGAACGGATGGCCCGGGCGCTCACTCCAAGTCCGAACCCGCAGATGTCCGGCCCGATGTCGTCGAAATCCCCCTCCGCGTGCCGTCCCGCCCACTGATCGCGGATACTCGCAAGCAGGACGAGCCAACTGCGGGCGAAGGGCGTGAGGTATTGCCGAGGGTCACCCTGCAGACGATCGCGGACCGGGTCGGCGTCAGCCGGATGACCGTCTCGAACGCCTTCTCGCGGCCCGACCAGCTCTCCCCCGCGATGCGCCGGCGCATCCTGGAGGCGGCCGAGGCCCTGGGATACGCCGGTCCCGACCCGGCGGCCCGGGCCCTGGCCCGGGGCAGCACCGGGGCGATCGGCGTCCTGCTCACCGAATCCCTGTCCCTGGCCTTCACCGACGAGGTCGCCACCGGGTTCCTCGGGGCGGTCGCGGCCGAACTGGCCCCCACCGGCCTGGCGCTCACCCTGCTGACCACGTCGTCCCAGCAGCAGGACGTGATCCCGGCGCGCGACGTCGCCATCGACGGCGCGCTGATCTACTCCTGCGATCCGAGCTCGGCCGGCACCGCCTGGCTGGCCCGCCGCAAGCTGCCGATCGTGCTGGTCGACCAACTGCCGCAGCCGGCCTTCCCGAGCGTGAACATCGACGACCGCACCGGGGCCCGGGCCGCGGCTCAGCACCTCGTCGACCTCGGCCACCGGCGGATCGGCATCCTGTCCTCCAGCGTGACCGGCCCACACGGGCGGATCACCGTCCCCGTCCCCCATCCCGCCCCGGCTTCCGACACCGATCCGGCTGAGGCTCCGGCTCCGGCTCCGGCTCCGGCTCCGGCTGACGATCCGGTCCCGACTCCGGACGACGCGACCCACGGCTCACACGTCACCCTGCAGCGCCTGACCGGCTGGCTGGACGCGCTGAACGCGGCCGGCATCGAGCCCGTCGTCCTGCAGCAACCGCCCTATGCGCCGGCCGCCGAGGCCGAGGCCGTCGCCTTCCTGCTTGACCTGCCCGACCCGCCGACGGCCTTCCTGTGCTTCTCGGACGCCATCGCCGCCACCGTGCTGCGCACCGCCCAGGACCGGGGGCTGCGCGTCCCGCAGGACCTGTCCGTGGTCGGCTTCGACGACAGCCCGCTGGCCCAGCGCCTGCGCCCGGCCCTGACTACCGTGCGTCAGGACGTCGCGGCCAAGGGCCGGGCCGCCGTCGCCGCCCTCACCGCCGAGATCGCGCGGGCCGCCGCCGGGCCCGAGCCGGGCGCCGAACGCAGCGCCGACGTCGTGCTGCCCACCAGCCTCGTGATCCGCGACAGCACCGCCGCTCCGCCCGCCGGCTGAAGCTCCCCCGGGATTGAACCTCGCCGGCTGAAGCACAGAGGGCAGCAGCTCACCCAGGGGCGGGCTGGTCCTTGGTCCGGTGCAGCAGCCAGTCCCGATCGGTCCGGATCAGGGCGTACCGCGCCGGCACCCCCCGGCCGTGCAGGGTGAACACGATTCGCCGCTCGTTCCGGTCGACCAGCTCCCACCAGCCGATGTCGGCGATGGACTTGTGCTCGTCCTGGTAGGTCAGGTGGTCCAGGTCGTGATCGCCGACCTGGACGGCGAGCCGGTTCTGTCCCGAACTGGCCGGCAGGCCCCGGGGCACGGCCCAGGACTTGAGCACGCCGTCCTCCTCCAGCCGCAGGTCGAAGTGCGGCCGGGGACGGCGATGATCGTGCAGCACGAACGCCGGCCGGGCGGGATCAGAGGCCACGAGGATGACGCTACCCGCGACGCGCGGCATGATGCCCGGGTGGCAGACGTGGAAATCTCCGGAGACTCGATCCCGCTCGGCGCGTTCCTCAAGCTGGCCGGGGTGATCGAGTCCGGTGGTGACGCCAAGCAGCGGATCACTGCCGGCGAGGTCACGGTCAACGGCGAGGAGGAGACCCGCCGCGGTCGCAAGCTGCGCCGCGGCGACGTCGTCGTCCTGGGCGGGGAGCAACTGCACATCGTCTGAGCCCGGCCACCGCCGGACAAACCCGTACACCTCCACTGAACTGCGCGTTCTGGATCTCAAGCGCGTCGGCTCGCGGGCCGATACCGACTGAGTCGTGCGGGTCAGTCAACGGGATCGAGGGATGGCCAGGTCGATGGCTGGGTCGATGGCTGGGAGCGGGCAGCAGACGAGGTCGGGGCCGGCCCCGCGGTCGTACGCCCGCGTCGTCGTCACCTCTGTCTTCACCCTGGCCCTGGTCGCGGCCGAGTTCGGCCTGCTGCACGGGGTCTACCACCGGGCCGACCCGGTACGGCAGCAACTGGTGATCGAAGCCCGCCTCAGCGGGCAGGTGTCCGCGGCCGACGAAGCGATCCGATCGCTCACCGGACCGGCCGACGCGATCCGATCGCTCGCCGGAACGCCCGCCGACCCGGTCCGGACGGTGCAGACCGGCGCCGTGGTGGACCAAACCGTGCACAACACCGACACCGCCCTGGCGGCCCTGGCTCAGGCCGGGTTGAAGCCCGACGACCTTGACCGGCTCGCCACCGCCCGGACCAACCTGTCGGCCGTGCCGACCGACCTCACCCGCCTCACCGCGCTGAACACCGAGGCGCGAGGGCTGGGCCGCACGCTGACCGCCCGCCGGCACACTCTCGACCTGGAAGCCGACCTGATCTACGGGTCGTTGCTGTTCCTGGTCTCGGTCGGCTGGTTCCTCTGGTTCAAGAAGCTTGTCGGCCGGCATCGGGCCCTGCAGCAGGCGGTGACCGAGCAGGCCGCGCTGGCCAGCAGCGAGCAGCGACTGCTGGCCCTGGTGCAGAACGGTTCGGACGTCGTCATGGTGCTCGACCTGGACTCCACCACCTCGTTCGTCAGCCCCTCGGCCCGGCCGGTGCTCGGCATGGGCGCCGACGAGCTGCTCGGCACCCGGATGGTCGACCTGATCCATCCGGACGACGTGCACCTGCTGAACCAGCAACTGGCCAGCCAGCGGGCCGGTGAGGACGAGTCGGTGACGCTGCGGATGCGCCATGCCGACGGCCGGACGATCGTGGTCGAGGGCATCCTCACCAACTTGCTGGCCGATCCGACGGTGGGCGGGTTCGTGCTCACCGTCCGCGACGTCACCGAGCGCCATGCGCTGGAGGAACGCCTTACCTACCAGGCGTTCCACGACTCCCTGACCGGTCTGGCCAATCGCCAGCTGTTCGGCGACCGGCTGGCGCACGCCCTGCTCAAACGGGCCGGCATCGCCCAGCCGCTGGTGGTGCTGTTCTGCGATCTCGACGACTTCAAGGACGTGAACGACAGCCTCGGGCACGGCGTGGGTGACGAGGTGCTGGAGGTGATCGGCCAGCGGATCCGGGCCGCGGTGCGAGCCGGTGACACCGCGGCCCGACTCGGCGGCGACGAGTTCGCCGTCCTGATGGAGGCGACCGAGCTGGGCGAGGCCGAGCAGTTCGCCCAGCGTCTGGTCGAGATCGTCTGCGAGCCGATGACCGTGGACGGGACGGCGCTCACCGTGACCGCCAGTGTCGGCATGGCCCAGGCCGTTCCGGGCGAGATCACCAGCGAGGAGGCGCTGCGCAACGCTGACGTGGCGATGTACTCGGCCAAAGACCACGGCAAGTCGACGGTGGCCGCCTATGACTCGGGCCTGCACGCCGAGGCCCTGGACCGGCTCGAGCTGCGGGCCGACCTGCAGCGCGCCCTGCGCGACGGCGAACTGGTGCTCTATTACCAGCCGACGGTCGAGCTGGACACCGGAAAGATCACCGGCTTCGAGGCTCTGGTTCGCTGGCAGCACCCGACCCGGGGGCTGCTCTCGCCGTACTTCTTCATCCCGATGGCCGAGGAGACAGGGATGATCGTGCAGCTCGGCACCTGGGTGCTGTACGAGGCCTGCCGAACGGCGGCGCTGCTGCAGGCCGACTGGCGCCGCCCGACCATGGCGGTGAACATCTCCTCGCAGCAGCTCATCCGCCCCGACTTCGTGGACCAGGTGACCCACGCCCTGGCCGAGGCGGGACTGCCGGCCGACCGGCTCACCCTGGAGATCACCGAGAGCGTGGTGCTGCAGGACCTGGACGACGTCATCCCCCGGCTGAGCGCCCTGCGGGCCCGCGGGGCCCGGGTGGCGATCGACGACTTCGGTACCGGTTACAGCTCGCTGGCCTATCTCACCGAACTGCCGGTGGACGTGCTCAAGGTGGACAAGTCGTTCATCGACCGGGTGGCCCTGGACGAGCAGGGAGCCTCGCTGACCGAGGCGATCATCGCGATGAGCCACTCGATGAAGCTGACCACCATCGCCGAAGGGGTCGAGGTGGCCGAGCAGGCGGCCTGGCTGCGCAAGGTGCGCTGCCCGATCGGGCAGGGCTACTACTGGTCGCGCCCGGTCGACCTGGCCGGGGTGCACGAACTGCTGGGCCGTCCGACCAACGACGTGGGCGGCGAGCTGGGCGCGACCAGCTACCTGACGGTGACTCCCACCCTGCCGCACTGACCCGATCCCGCCCGCTGCACCGTCACACCTTCTCGACCATGGCGAAAGGGGCGGTGAGCAGCAGCCGGGCAGTCTTGACGTGGTAGCGGCTGCGGCCGATCTTGACGACCCGGCCGGTGCTGCCGGCGTACTTGCCCCGCCCCTGCAGGCGGACCCGGCTGCCGATCGGCAACCGCGCCACCGGATCGGTGACCGGCGCCCGATCGGACTGGCTGACCCGGGCCGCGACCGCCCCGGCCGGGCGCTCGGCCCGCCCGGGTGCGAACCGCTCCGCGATCCCCCGGCGCTCGGCCTCGTAGCTGGGGTGCATCGGCACCTGGCGCCCGTGGAAGGTCCAGTCCAGAACCGTGAGCGGGTCGAACGCGCGAGCGCAGTGCCCGCAGGACTGCACCCGGGTGGGCTGGCGGTGCCGGGTGGTGCGATGACCGGCCGGGCAGGTGCCCACCCACGGCCCGACCGGCTTCGGCGCGGTGCTGGAGACGCAGCGGTGAGCGCTGCAGCCGATGGCCAGCGCGCGTGCCCGCCAGACCTCGTTGTGCCCGTGAGCGGGCCCGACAAGGGCGTGGGCGATCTCGTGCAGGATCGTGTCGGTGACCTCGGTCTGGCTGTGCAGGGCGGTGAGCACCCGGCTGAGGCCGATCTCTTTCGGGCCCGACCGGCAGATGCCGGCCCGGGTCTTGGCGTTGTCGAACACCAGGCGCCACCCGATCAGCCCGTGCTGTCGCATCAGGGCGACCGCCAACCGGCGGGCCTCGAGGATCTCCACGCTGCCTTCCCCCTTCGTTCTCACCGTTCAGGTGAGTCCGAGGCTATTGCCAGGGACCGACAGTCTCGAGAGCCTCTCGAGACCTGTGGATAACTCGGGGCCCGCCGGGGCTCGCTACTTCTTCTTCTTGGACAGCTTGAGCTGCTTCTTGTACTCCTTGCCGCCCTTGGGGTTCAGGCTGAAGGCGCCGGCCTGCTCCTTGGAGTTGTCGTTGAAGTACGCCTCGTAGGAGAGCCGCTTACCGAGCGAGCGGAACCACGTGTACATCTTCTGGATGTAGTACGGGTTGTCGCCGCCGCTGTGGCCCTTCCAGTCGGTGCCCGAGTACAGGCCCCACTCCGGCAGGCTGAAGCCCTTGCCCTTCTTCTTGGCGAAGTTGGCCCAGTAGTTCAGCCCGTAGGGCTCGTTGAGGTGGGTGTTCCAGCTGGCCAAGTTCTTGACCGGCGGGTACCCGTCGTAGCTGTCGATCCCGATGATGTCGACGTACTTCTTGCCCGGGTACGCCTTGGTCGGGTCCTTCAGGGCACCGCTGTAGCCGCGGTTGACGGTCCAGTCCCAGCGCAGACCGGGGGCGGCCTGCTCGGCGGCGTTGTAGATGTGCCTCCAGCAGCCGACGAAGTTGGTTGGGCTGTAGGCCGCCCACGGCGTCCAGGTGCCGTTGAACTCCCAGGCCAGCCGGACGATCACCCGGTTCTGCATACCGGCGTTGGCCACGTTGACGCCGAACTGCTGCCAGTAGGTGTCGTACTTGCCGGCCGCGCACGACTTCAGCGTGTACTTCGTCTTCTTGGTGGCGTCCGGGAACGGGGCCTGGCTGATCACGAGCTTCTGCTTCTTCGGCTTCCAGTCCTGGTACAGCCACTGCGGGTCGATCAGCTTGGCCCAGTTGTCCCGAGCGCCGTAGACCAGGGCGATGTCGGTCTTGAAGCCGCGCCAGTGGGCGAACTTGGCGTGCGCGGCGGCGTGGTCGTCGCGCAGGAAGACGCCGCTGGCCCAGCGCAGGCCGGAGTTCTTCGAGGACGGCCGGTACGGCTTCTCAGCGACCTTCTTGGCCGCCGCCGTCGTCACCGTCGAGGACTCGGACACCGTCGAGGCGACCGGGCCCGACACCGGCTCCTTCTGGATCTCGGCGTTCGCGGGGGCCAGCTGAGCGCCCAGGAGGGCCACGGACAGACCGGCGCCGACGCCGACCAACCGGAGACTCCGAGCGGCTTTCGCCGAGCCCGTCACAGAGCGCGAACGCGGGGCTTCTGAGGGTCGCAGATGGTTGAAAAGTTGCACGCGCTAACTATGGGCCATATCGCCGATTTTACAAGGTGACCTTTATCTCATCACTTTCGCTGAACTAGCGTCCAAATCCGACACATTAGCCCGTTTCGGGCACTACAGTCCCCCACCTGTCACTTCGGCACCCGAGACTTCTTGATCTGTTTGAGGTACTCTCTACGGCCCTTCGGATTGAGTTTGAGCGCACCTGCTTGCGAAGGGTCATCGGCGTTGAAGTAGGCCTCGTAGGCCAGCCCGCTGCCCAGCGACCGGAAGAAGCCGAACATCTTGGCGATGTAGTACGGATTGTCGCCCCCGCCGTGCCCGGCCCAGCCGGTGCCCGGATACAGCCCCCACTCGGAGACGCTCAACCGCCGGCCCTGCTTCTTGGCGAAGGCGGCCCAGTACTTGAGCCCACCGGGCCCGGAGTACTGGGTCTGCCAGGTGGCCTCGGTCTTGACCGCGGGGTAGCCGTCGTAGCTGTCGATCCCGACGAAGTCGACGTAGCCCTTGCCCGGCCAGGCATCGGTCGGGTCCTTCATCGCCGCGCTCGGGCCCCGGTTGACCGTCCAGTCCCAGCGCAGCGCCGGAGCCGCCTTCTCGGCAGCCTTGAAGACGTGCCGCCAGCAGCCCACGAAATCGGCCGGCCGGTAGGCCGCCCAGGGGTTCCAGTCGCCGTTGAACTCCCAGGCCAGACGGACGACGGTCCGCCCGGCCAGCCCTGAGCGAGCCGCGTTGACGCCGAACTCGCGCCACTGCGCGTCGTAGGCCCCGGTGGCACAGGCGGCCAGGGTGAACGTGGGGTGGGCCGGGTCGGGCGAGTCCGGATAGGGGGCCGAGCTGATCACCACGGTCTGGGTCGCCGAACGCCACTGCGCGTAGAGCCAGCTCGGGTCGACGATGTCGGCCCAGGTGGCCCGGCCGGTGTAGGTGACCGCGACGTCCGTGCGGGCTCCCCGGTAGGTGCCGAACGCGTTGTGGGCCTTGGGGCTGGTGTCGGGAAGGAAGACGCCGCTGGCCCAGCGCAGCCCCGAACGGGCGGCCGACACCTTGGGCGCCGTGGCCGCGACCGTCTGCGGGTTGGTGGCTCCGGTCACCGCTGCCGTCGGCTCTGCCGTCATCCCTGCCGTCGTCCCTGCCGTCGCCGCGGCTGCCGTCGCCGTCCCGGCTGCAGGCAGTTCGGCACCCAGCAGGACGACGGCCAAACCGGCTCCCACCAGGGCAGACCCGCGCAAGCGACGCGCGGCCGATCCAGTGAATGACCACGGGTAACTGTTAAGTCGCACCCAGTCACTATGGCCACAGTCGCGGCCCGGCCGAAAGGGTGGGACGGCTCCCCGGGCAGATCTCGGCCGTTCAGATCCCGCGCAATCGGCCTTCCGGCCTTTGGCGCCCACCGGCCCACCCGCAGTGAGCCCGGAAGGCACCCGCTGCGCCTACAACCCGGTCTCGGCCAGCCAGGTCTCGACCTCGTCGATGACCAGCTTCGGCGTCCGGCGGGCCCAGGAGAAGTGGTCCAGCCGGCCACCGGCCAGGCTGACCGTCCGCTCGGTCGTCGGAGCGGGCCCACCGGCCAGCCGGGCGGTCAGGTGCTCGACCGCCCGGGCCGGCACGTACTGGTCGCCGTCCAGGGCCAGCAGCAGTTTGGGCAGCTGCAGCCCGGCCAGGGCGGCCTCGAAGTCGGTCGGGTCGCCGGTCAGCCGGTAGCGGCCGTGCCGGCCCTCGAAGACCCAGTCGGCCATCATCATCCTCGGCTGGCGGCCCCCGAAGCCGAGCCGGTGCCCGGGCCAGTACCCGAGCACCTGGATCACCGCCCGCACGGCGCCGAGCTGGGCCCGCCGGACCAGCCGGCCGGAGCGGCTGAGCTGGGACGCCGCTGAGCTCGTCCCGGTGCCGATCGTGACCAGGGCCCGCACCCGGACCGTGCCGGCCGCCGCGGCCAGCAGCGAGAGGTGGCCGCCGAGGCTGTGGCCAACCAGCACGACGTCCTCGGCGGCGGCGATCGGTTCCAGCTCGAACACCGCCGGCAGGTCGTCGCGGATCAGGTGGCGGTAGCCGAACGGGGTGCGGGGGAAGCCCGCCACCGGACTCTGCGGCATGCCCCGCAGCTCCAGGCCGAGCACCGGGCGCTTGCGCTCGGCCCAGTGCTCGAACATCGGGCGGTAGTAGGCCAGCGGCACCCCCATCGCCGGCAGGAACACCACCGTGGCCGCCCCGGCGCCGCGGAACCGCTCGCCGTACTCCTGCACGGTCAGCGTCACGTCGCCCGAGACGACCTGGTGCACAGTCGGTTCCATCACAGATCACTCGGCTTGCGCAGGGCCTGGTCGGCCGCCTTCTCGAACGCGGCCACCAGGCCCTGGACGGCGATCGGGCGCAACCGGGCCACGACGGCGGCCAGCTGCCCGGCGTCCTCGGCCGGCAGTTCGCCTGCCCGATAGGGCTCCCAGATGCCGGCCCGGAACACCTCAGTGAGCCCGGCGGCCACGGCGGCGGCGTGCTGGTCGATCACGGCCGCCGCCTGGCGCAGGGTCTCGCGAGGGATCGGCATGCTCAGCAGCTCGACCCCCACGGCCAGGATCGAGGGCCGGGCCACGAACGTCCCACCGGAGGCCGGCACGAGCACGCCGATCCCGGTCAGGAACTCGCGGTCGGCGTCGGTCAGGGCCCTTCCGGCCCGCCGGTCCAGCTCAGCCTCATCGAGCCGCTCACACTCCTCCGGCTGCCAGGGCGCCAGCAGGGCCCGGTGCACGGCCAGCTCGCCGGCCGTCGCGTCGACCGGGATCCGGGCCAGGCAGCGCTCGATTACGGACAGGCCGTAGCCGTACTCCTGCAACTCCCGGACGAAGTCCAGCCGGCGGCGGTGGCCGGGGCCGTAGTAGCCGACCCGGCCTCGCCGCAGCGGTGGCGGCAGCAGCCCCTGGGCGGCGTAGAACCGGACCGTGCGCACGGTCAGACCGGTGCGCGCGGCCAGCTCGTCGATCGTCAGCAGTTCGTCGTCGACCGCGACATCAGCCATGCCGACCACTCCCCTCCCGACTCGCCCGGATCTTCGTCGAAGTCAAACATGACAGTTGAACTGTCACGGTGCAACTGTCACAGTTGAGCTGTCACGCCACAGAGACGCGCAGAGAGGGCCGACCGTGAACCAGCACTGGCCCGGCCGTTTTCCGGTGTCGGTCAAGGGTGTGGTGGTGCGCTCGGGGCGGGTACTGCTGCTGCACAACGAACGCCAGGAGTGGGAACTGCCGGGTGGACGCCTGGAGCCGGGCGAGACCCCACCGCAGTGCGTGGCCCGGGAGATCACCGAGGAAAGCGGATGGCAGGTCGACACCGGCCCGATCCTCGACTCCTGGCTATACCGCATCGACCAGATCGAGCGCGTCGACGGGGTCGAACGGAACGTCTTCATCGTCACCTACGGCTGCCACCTACGCCCGGGGCAGGAGGACGTCGACCCGGTCCTGTCGCACGAGCACCGGCAGGTCGGCCTGTTCACGCAGGCGGAGGTAGCCGGTCTGGCCATGCCGACCGGCTACAAAGCGTCTGTCGACACCTGGTTCGCCCGGCTGCGGGCCGAACCGGATCGACCCTGAGCGGACCGGATCAGCGGGAGACGACGGCCTTGCCGGCCGCGACCGCCAGCTGGTCGACCAGGTCGTTCATCTCGTCGCCGGAGTGCCCCTTGACCCACCGGAACGAGACGTCGCCGCGGTCGGTGAACCGGGTGATCAGCGGCTCCCACAGGTCGCGGTTGGCCACCGGCTTCTTGGCCGTGTTGACCCAGCCCCGGGCCAGCCAGCCCTTCCACCAGCCGTCCCGGAAACAGTTGACGACGTAGGTCGAGTCGCTGACCACCACCAACGGGCCGTCCAGGGCGGTGATCGCCTCGAGAGCGGCCTGGACCTCCATCCGCTGATTGGTCGTGGCCGGCGAACCGCCACTGCCCTGACGCCCGTCCCGGGTCGCCCAGGCCCAGCCGCCGGGACCGGGATTGCCCGAGCAGGCGCCGTCGGTCCAGACCTCGAGCGCCCCCTCGGCCGCCGGCATCGCCTCGCGCACGGCAGCCGGCCGCTTGGCCGCCGCCTTGCGGGCGGGCGCCGCGGTGGTTGCCGCGCCCCCGGCCGGGGCGGCGATCGACATCGCCTGCTGGCCCGGGCCGTCGGCGGCGCAGGCCACGTGGGCCCACTTGCCCCCGACCTTGGATATCTCGTCGCCGGGCTTGACCGGTGAGGCACAGACTCCGCAGGTGGTCGGGTACTTGGCAGTGAGCGGCACCGCAACAGTCTAGGGACGCCCGCCACCGACCGGCACCGCACGACCCCGACCGGCCAGGGTCGGCTCCCACGCCGATAGTTCGGAGGTCGAACTATCGGCGTATGCTGAAGGAGTGCCTGAATCCCCCGAGCTCCTCGACGCCGTCCGGGCCATCGCCCGGCTGTCCCGGATCGTCACCCCCGCCGCGGGCGGTCTCAGCCCGGCCGACTACCGGGCGATGTCGATCATCAAGCTGGGCGAGGCCCGGGCCTCGCGGCTGGCCGCCCGCCTGGCTCTGGGCAAGCCGACGATCAGCGCCACCATCGACTCCCTGGCCCGGCGCGGCCTGGTGCAACGGGCCGAGGTGCCCGGCGACAGCCGAGCCACCGAGCTGACCCTGACCGAGGTCGGCCTCGACCTGCTCGACCTGGTCGAGGGCCGGATGGCCCGCCAGCTCGAGCTGCTGTGCGAGCGGACGCCGGACGGCGACCAGGTGGTCCGGTCCCTGTCCTGGCTCGGCGACGTGATCGAGGCCGCGGTCACCGACCGGATCGAGCGGGCCGAACGGATCGACGACGCCGAGGCGGCCGCGACCAGCACGGCGGCCACGACCACCACGGAGACCCAGAACCCGGCGGACGGCGAGCGTTGAGCCCCACACCCCCGGCGGGCTGGGTCCGCCGCCTGTGGCAGTACATGCTCCGGCACCGGGTCAGCCTGGTCGTCTCGCTCGGCGCGGCCCTGCTCGGCAGCGCCTGCCAGGTGGTGGTGCCGCTGGTCGCCCGCCAGATCGTGGATGAGGTCATCGTCGATCGCAGCTCGCCGCTGGCGCCCTGGCTGGCCCTGCTGATCGCCCTGTCGGCGGCCACGTTCGGCTTCGCCTACCTGCGGCGCTACCGCGGCGGCATGGTCGCCCTGCAGGTGCAGAACGATCTGCGCAACGACATGCACGACCACCTGCAGTCGATGGACTTCACCAGCCTCGACCAGATGCCGACCGGCCAGCTGGTCTCCCGGGCCAACTCCGACTCGGCGCTGGTCCAGGGCCTGCTGAACATGCTGCCGATCATGAGCGGCAACGTCATCCAGCTGATCCTCGCCCTGGCGGTGATGTTCTACCTGTCGCCGCTGCTGGCCGTGGTCAGCCTGGTGGTCACTCCGGCCCTGGTGATCATCGGGTACCGGATGCGGGCCCAGATGTTCCCGGCCACCTGGGACGCCCAGCAGCGCGAGGGCGAGGTCGCGCAGATCGTCGACGAGGACGTCAACGGGGTCCGGGTGGTCAAGGCCTTCGGTCGCGAGCGGCGCGAGGTGCAGCGGGTCGCCGACGTCGCCACCGCGGTCTACGGCTCCCAGCTGCGCGAGGTCCGGATCCAGGCCCGCTACCAGCCCTTGCTGCAGGCGGTGCCCACCTTCGGCCAGGTCGCCGTCCTGGCCCTGGGTGGCTGGCTGACCCTGCACCAGCACCTCACCATCGGCACCTTCCTGGCCTTCACCGCCTACATCGCCCAGCTGATGGCCCCGGCCCGGCAGCTGGCCGCCATCCTGACCATCGGCCAGCAGGCCCGGGTCGGGGTGGAGCGGATCTTCCAGCTGCTCGACCGGCCGCCGGCCATCGTGGACTCCCCCGACGCTGTCGATCTGCCGGCCACCGGCGGCGAGATCACCTTTGAGAACGTGCATTTCGGCTACGGCAGCGACCAGCCGGCGCTCGCCGGCCTCGACCTCAGGGTGGCCGCGGGCGAGCGGGTGGCCCTGGTCGGCCCCAGCGGCAGCGGCAAGTCGACCGTGGCCGCCCTGGTGTCCCGGTTCTACGACCCGGTGGAGGGCCGCGTCCGGGTCGACGGGCACGACGTGCGCGAGCTGAGGCTGGCCTCGCTGCGCGGCGGCATCGGGATGGTGTTCGAGGAGAGCTTCCTGTTCTCCGACTCGGTCCGGGCCAACATCGCCTACGGCCGGCCGCAGGCCAGCGACGACGAGGTCCGGGCGGCAGCGAGGGTCGCCGCGGCCGACGGCTTCATCACCGACCTGCCCCGCGGGTACGACACCGTGGTCGGCGAGCGCGGGCTCAGCCTGTCCGGCGGGCAGCGCCAGCGGATCGCCCTGGCCCGGGCCGTGCTGGCCGATCCACGGATCCTGATCCTGGACGACGCGACCAGCGCGATCGACGCCGGCACCGAGCAGACCATCCACGAGGCCCTGCTCGACGTCCTCGGCGCGCGGACCGTGCTGCTGATCGCCCACCGGGAGTCGACCCTGCACCTGGCCGACCGGGTCGTCGTCCTGGATCACGGGCGGGTGGTAGACCAGGGCCGGCACGAGGAGTTGATGGCCCGCAGCGAGCACTACCGGGCCCTGGTCTCCGGCACCGAGCAGGACGACGAGCCCCGGCCCGACCCGGCCCCGATTCTCCCGGTCGAGCGACCGCAGGCCCCGGCCCCGCCCGGGCTGGTGACAGCGGCCGCCTGGCCCGCGGTCACCAACCAGAGCGCCCGGCGGACCACCTCGGCCTCACTGACCCTGGGCAGCGGGCTGGGTGGCAGCGCCGGGGCCGGGGCGATCGGCTCGCTGATGGCACCGACGCCGGCCCTGATGGCCCGGGTCGCGGCGCTGCCGCAGATCCGCGACGTCCCGGAAGTCGATCTGGACCGGGAGTCGCGCCACGATCCGCAGTTCACCCTGAGCCGGCTGCTGCGAGAGTTCCGCCGGCCGCTGCTGCTGGGCCTGCTGTTCGTGGTGATCGACGCGGTCGCCGGCCTGCTCGGGCCCTATCTGGTCAAGACCGGGATCGACAACGGGGTGGAGGCCGGATCAACGGCTGTGCTGTTCGCCGCCTCGGGCGTGTTCCTGCTGGTCACCTTCGCCGACCTGGTCGACCAGATGGCCTCGACCCTGGTCACGGGCCGGGTCGCGCAGCGGGTCATGCTCTCGCTGCGGATCCGGATCTTCGCCCAGCTGCAACGTCTCTCGCTGGACTACTACGAGCGCGAGATGGCCGGGCGGATCATGACCCGGATGACGACGGACGTCGACCAGTTCGAGTCGCTGATCCAGAACGGCCTGCTGTCGGCGTTCGTCTCGGCCGTCACCTTCGGCGGGGTCGGCATCGCGCTGCTGAGCGTGAACCTGCGGCTCGGCCTGGCCACCCTGCTCGTCGTCATCCCGCTGGCCCTGGCCACGAGCGTCTTCCGGCGGCGCTCGGCGGTGCTGTACAACCTGGCCCGGGAGCGGATCGCGATCGTCAACGCAGACTTCCAGGAGAGCCTGTCCGGCGTCCGGGAGTCGCAGGCGTTCGTGCACGAGGCCGAGACGATGCGGCACTTCCACGGCCTGGGGGCCAACTATCTGGACGCGCGGGTGGCGGCCCAGCGGCTGGTCGCGCTCTACTTCCCGTTCGTCCTGTTCCTGTCCGGCCTGGCCGACGCGATCGTGCTCGGCTACGGCGCCTACCTGATCCCGCGCGGCCAGCTCACCTCCGGGGCGCTGATCGCGTTCATCCTCTACATCGACATGTTCTTCTCCCCGATCCAGCAGCTCTCCCAGGTGTTCGACTCCTGGCAGCAGACCCGGGTCTCGGTGGCCCGGATCTCCGACCTGATGGCCCTCGACACGCTGACCCCGCAGGCCGAGGCGCCGCGCGACCCGGGCCGGCTGACCGGGCTGCTGGCGTTGCGCGGGGTGCGGTTCTCGTACCCGGCGCCGACCTTGCGCCCGGGGGCGGTCGAGCGGCAGGGCCCGGCCGACCCGCGGTCGGTGATCACCGCCGACGCGGCCCATCGCCGTCCTCCGGAGGCGCTGCGCGGGATCGACCTGACCATCGCCGCCGGAGAGACCGTGGCCCTGGTCGGCGAGACCGGGGCCGGCAAGTCGACGATCATGAAGTTGCTGGCCCGGTTCTACGACCCGGACGCCGGCGCCGTCCTGGTCGACGGGCACGACCTGCGCGAGCTCGACCTCGGCGCCTTCCGCCGGCAGCTGGGCTACGTGCCGCAGGAGGCCTTCCTGTTCACCGGGACGGTCCGGGACAACATCGCCTACGGCCGGCCCGAGGCGAGCGACGCCGAGGTCGAGGCGGCGGCCCGGGCGGTCGGGGCTCACGACTTCGTGGCTGAGCTCGGCGACGGGTACCGGCACGAGCTGTCCGAGCGGGGCCGCTCGCTCTCGGCCGGGCACCGGCAGCTGATCGCCCTGGCCCGGGCCGAGCTGGTCGACCCGGCGATCCTGCTGCTCGACGAGGCGACCTCCAACCTCGACCTGGTCACCGAGGCCCGGGTGGCGGCGGCGATGCAGAACGTCGCCCGGGGCCGGACCACGATCGTGATCGCCCACCGGCTGCCGACGGCCCGCACGGCCGACCGGATCGCGGTCCTGCACGGCGGGCGGATCGTCGAGGTCGGCTCGCACGACCAGCTGCTGGCAGAGGGCGGGCGCTACGCCGGGATGTGGCAGGCCTTCGAATCGGTGGACGCCGACACCTGAGCCGACACCTGACCCGGCGCATCGCTGCGCAGGTATGGAGCAGCAACGTCGGCGATCAGTACACATCGCTCGCACGCCGGGGTAGCAGTGGCAGCAGTGCGAGGGCCAGGACGGCGACGAGCAGCACGATCGACAGGCACAGGGCCAGTGCGGTGCCGGCTGTGGTCGCGGTGGCGATCGACAGGTAGGCGCTGGACATGAGGGCGGCGCCGGTGGCGTTGGCGATCTGCTGGGCCGCGTTGAGGGCGCCGCTGGCGCTTCCCGCCTCGGACTCAGCGATGTCACCGAGGGCCAATGTGAACACGGTCCCGAACCCGCATCCCATTCCCAGTCCGCAGACGAACAGCGGGACGGCGATGAGCCAGACCGGATCCGGTGCCACCAGCACGATCGCGAGGTAGGTGCTGGTTCCGACGGTGAGCAGGATCAGACCGGCGAACAGCAAGCGCCGTCCCATCCGGGTGATGAGCGGACGGGTGGAGAAGGAGGCGACAATGATGCCGACCGAGGTGGGCGCGACGATCGCCGCAGCAGACAGGGCACTGAGCCCCCGGCCGGTCTGGAGGAACAGCGTGGTGGCGAACAGGAGTCCGGCGGTGATGGCGAAGAAGCCGATCCCGACGGCTGTTCCGGCTACGAACCCGCGGTTGCTAAACAGTGATGGTGCCAGGAAGGGGTTCGTGCTGCGCCGCTGCTGTGCGACGAACACGGCCAGCGCCGCGATACCCCCTATCGCCAGCACGGCGGGAAGCAGCGCCTGACCGGTCAGCAGGGTCAGGCTCCCCAGGACGCCCAGCAGGCCGACGGACAGAAGCCCGGCCGCGGTCGGGTCCAGCTTGACCGACAAGTCGGCCTCCAGGCGCGGCAGAGCCTTCACCGCGAGCGGCAGCAGGACGAGCGTGACGATCACATTGAGGAGGAAGACCGCTCGCCATCCTGCGCCGAACGGGTCGAGCGAGATGACGAGGCCGGCCAACACCGGCCCGCTGATCGAGCTGACCGCCATCAACGGTCCGAACAGGCCGAAAACTCGGCCGAGATCGGAGCGCGGGAAGACCCGAAGAAGCAGGGTGAAGCCCTGCGGGATCATCAGGGCGCCAAACGCGCCCTGAACCGCCCGGAACAGCACAATCGTGGCCGCGTCAGGCGAAAGGCCGCACAGTGCGGACGACACCCCGAACCCGCACAGGCCGATCAGGAACACGCGGCGCGCGCCGAAACGGTCACCGAGGCGTGCTCCGAGCACGAGCCCCGACCCCAGCGTCAGCGCGTAGGCGGCGCCCAGCCAGGGCGCGATCCACTCTGGGGCGTGCAGGTCACGAAGGATCGTCGGTGTGGCGACGTTGGTGACCGTGGTGGACAGCAGATCCATCACGTCGGCGATCAGGACCGCAGCGAAGACCAACCACCGCAGGAAGGACGAAGGGAAAGAGTTTTCAGACACAGCGAAGAAGCTCTCTGTCGAGAGTCTCGACGCCCATCAGGGCGTCATGCTGGCCGGAAGTCCCGACACGGCCGCGCGGGCCGCTGCACCTTACGTCTACAACCCTAGCCGACGAAGGCTCGGCCGACGCAACCGGCGCCAGCATCATCCTCCGCAGCCACAGCGTCCATGCTCCGCACCCTGGATCACACCGTCATCGGTGAGGAGCCAGAAAAGGTTTCTCGGGGACTGTCGAATCGCGCCCTGGTGGTTCGACGCATGGGTGAGACCGACCACCGGTTCGACCCGAGACCACTCAGGAGCGCGAGATGACCGTCATCGAGACCACTGGAAACCAGTTCACCGCCACCGGCTCAACCGGCGCGACCACCGCCCCGGCCCACCCGGTGCGGACCCGCCGGCTGCAGCGGCTCGCCCTGGTGGCCGGGGCCGGCGTCACCAACGCCGTCATCTTCCTGGTGGCGCGGGCCGCCGGCACCGACTTCACGATCACCGACCCGGGCCCGACCGGCAAGGCGCACACCTTCGTCGCCCCCGAGATCGCTGTCATCACCGTGATCTGCGCCCTGGCCGGCTGGCTCGCCCTGGCCGCGCTGGAGCGCTGGACCCGCCGACCCCGGGCGATCTGGAGCGGTCTGGCCCTGGCCGTGGTGCTGCTCTCGCTGGTGCCGATCGGTATCGAGCAGGCCACCACGAGCACCCGGATCATGCTCGGCGTGATCCACGCGATGACCGCCGTCGCCCTGCTGCCGATGCTCCGGCCCAGCTCGCGGCGCTGAACCGGCTCAGCCCCAGGTCACCACCCGGTCCAGCCCGGTCGACCTGACCCACTCAACCTCAGTCATCGACCCGGTTCAGCCCTCGCGGCCCAACCGGTCCAGCCTCAGCGATCCGCCCGGCCGGCCTGCGTGGCCCGCCGGGCGGCGCTGCGTTCGGCCTTCCGGCCGACGGCGGCCAGCACGTCCCGGCGGATGAGCCCGCTGCCGATCCGAATCACCGCCCAGTACAACCGGAATCGCCGTCGGGCGCGGGCGTCGGTGCTGTAGCCGCGGGTCTCGGTGCTCAGTCGGACCCTGCTCCCGTGCACCTGCACCTCGAAGTCGGTCAGGCACTTGACCCAGCCCGGCTCGGTGAACGCGGCGAACTCGGCCAGGTCGGCGACGTCGACGTGAGCCGGGCGCAATTGCCACGGCCGGGCCACCAGCCCACCGACCGCGTAGTGCGGCGCGGCCGTGTCGTACAACCGCACGGGCCCCCGTTCCAGGAACGGCCGCTTCTCGATCGAGCCTGGCCGGGACAGCCCCCGGATCATCACCAGCGGCCGGGTGATGGTCAGGTCGCTCAGGCTGAGCTGGTTCAGCGCGGCCCAGACGTCCTCCGGCTCGGCCTTCACCCACCGGCTGTGCCGCTCGTTGAAGTGGTACACCGGCATGGCCTGCTCCAGCAGTGTCGACATGACTCGCCGTCCCCTCCACGCGCCGTCCATACGCCACCGTATGTTCATTCCATACGGTAGCGTACGGAGGGTGGTCCAACCAGCCCGGGTCCGGCTCAATCGCGACGACTGGACGGCGGCGGCCCTGACCGCGCTGACCGAGGGCGGGCTGAGCGCGGTCGCCATCGAGCCGCTGGCGGCCCGACTGGGCACCACCAAGGGCAGTGGCTATTGGCACTTCACCAACCGGGCGGCCCTGATCGAGGCCACCCTGGCCCGCTGGGAGCGCGAGCACACCGAGCAGGTGATCGCCGTCGTCGAGCAACACGACCAGCCATTGGAGCGACTGCGCACCCTGATGCACCTGGTGCTGGGCCGCACCGGCCCGCAGAGCACCGAGCTCTCCCTGCTCGCCCACACCGAGGACCCCCTGGTCGGCCCGGTGCTACGACGGGTTACCGAACGCCGGATCGGCTACCTCACCCGCCTGTTTCGCGAGCTCGGATTCACCCAGGGGGACGCCGTCCAGCGGGCCCTGCTGGCCTACACCACCTATCTCGGCCACGCCCAGCTGGCCCGGACCGCTGCGGACCTGGTGCCGACCGGCGCCGCCCGCACGGCCTACCTCGACTCCGTCCTGGCCGCCCTGATCACGGTGACCCCCTGATGTGAGACCAGCCGAGCTGGGCTGAGATCTCAGGTAGGTCTGATCCCGGCTCTGCACACCGCACCCGGATCAGCCGGTGAAGGCTCGCAGGGCGGCGGTGACGACGACCGCGGCCACGATGCAGGCCAGGTGCGGGGCCCGCAGTCCGCGCAGGACGACGACCGTGGCCAGGCCCGGCAGGACGGTCCAGTCGGCGCTGGCCCAGCGGGCCCCGAGCAACTCGACCGTGAGCAGCCCGGCCAGCAGGGCAGCCGGCAGCGCGTCCAGGGCGAGCTGGGTGCGGGGGCCGAACTCGTGGTCCTGCAGGATCATCGGCCCGGCCGCCTTGAAGGCCAGGTTGATCAACGCCAGGGCGATCACGGCTGACCACATCAGCGCCATGGTCATGACGCCGGCTCCCCCGCCGGCCCCCGGCCCGGACGCCGAGCCAGCACCACCAGGGTCGCGGTCGAGGCCAGCACCAGGGCGACGCCGGTCGGCACGAACCGGCAGGCCAGCGCGGCCACGACGGCGGCGACCAGCGCGACCGGGATCAGCCGGGGCGCCGTCACCAGGGAATCGAGCAGCAGCACCAGGAAGAACGCGGGAAAGACCAGGTCGAGCCCGGTACTGGAGATCACCGAGGTGGACGGCACGGCCAGCGCCCCGAGGGCCGTCCCGCCCACCCAGGCCGGCCACTGGACGGCAGTGGCGGCCAGCATCTTCGCCCGGTCCAGGGTGCCGTCCGGCCGCTGGGCGGCGACCCAGGAGCCGTCGACCACGCCCTGGCCCTCCAGGGCCCGTTGCCACCGACCGCCGTGCAGGCTGCGGGCGGCCGCCGCCGCCATCGGCACGAAGCGCAGGTTCATCAGGGCCGCGGCGACCAGGGCCGGCCCGAGCCCGCCGCCGACCAGGGCGGTGACCAGGGTGAACTGGGCCGATCCGGAGAACACCAGCAGGGACATGAGAATTGCCAGACCCGCGGGCCAGCCATGGGTGACGGCGAACGCGCCGAAGGTCACGGCCAGCAGGAACGAGCCGGTGGCCAGCCCGACCCCGACCCGCAGCCCGGCCCGCCAACCCTCCGACGGATCGGCCTGCGCATCGGGCAGATCCGGCAGTCGGTCGGACGGATCAGCCGGCCCCGGCTTCGGCGCCGAAGGCCCGGCAGCAGGTACCGGCACCGCGGGGCTGGACGAGCGAAGTAGCCGCATGACGTCGACCGTACATGCTCTAAAGCCAGTTTGCCCATGTGAGAGGTACGCTGACTCACATGAGCGAACTGCCGCCCCCGCCGCCCGACCCCGGCACCTACCAGTGGCGGGCGATCGGCGGCCATCTCGCGCTCGACCTGTGCAACACCATGTCCTGGCGGCTCGACCCGGCCCGCCGCACCGACCGGCTGAGCAGCCCGACCGCGCTGGTGGACTGGTTCCAGGCCGTCAGCCCCTTCCCGCACCACGAGGAGCTGCGCCGCCAGATCATCGAGAATCCCGGGCCGGCCGCCACCGCCCTGGACCAGGTCCGCGAACTGCGTGAATCATTCGCCCGACTGGCCAACGCCCACCTCGGACACGGCGCCCCGGCCCGACCGGACGACATCGCCCGGATCGCCGCCTCCCGGCAGGCCGCCCTGGCGGTGGCGACGCCGTCCCCGGGCCTGCCCCTGACCTGGACCGTCGAGCCCGACGATCCTGGCCGGCTGACCCACACCCTGGCCCTGTCCGTGGCCGAACTCGCTCACCAGCCGGACCTTTCGTCGTTGCGTCGCTGCGACGGCGATGGCTGCGGGTGGTTCTTCCTCGACACCACCCGCAACCACAGCCGACGCTGGTGTGATCCGCTGGACTGCGGCAACCGGGCCCGGGTGCGTACCTACGCCGAGCGCCGGCGAAGGAAGTCCACCGCGAGCAGCTGAGAGGAGGCCAGAGCCGTGAGCACGAACTACTACTGCGACCTCGCCACCGACGCCGATCTGGACGACGTCGCGGCCAGAACAGCGACCTACCTCGACAGCCCGGTCCAGGTGGAGGGCGCGTTCCGCCGGATCGCCACGACCGTGTTGTTCGCTCAGATCAAGACGATTACGGATCCCCGCCGTCGAGAGTGGTTCTTCGCCGACTGGCTCATCGACTCGCGGGTCAGGATCTCGTTCTGGTTGGACGAGAAAGCTTCTGAGCCAGAGCAGTTCGCGGGGCTACGACAGCTGTGCATCACCTCGGTCCGGCTGGCTGAGGATCTCGGCAGCGATGCCCTCCTCCGATACGACGGAGATGCGCTCATGATGCGCCGAAAGGACGGCGCACTGGCCCTGCGTGAGTCCTGGGCTGTCTGGGCCGATCCCGAGACGGTCGCGGCCCTGCCGGGCGGCTACACCCTCACGAGTGATGACGACGTCACCTCGGCGGAGCCCACCCAGAACAGCTGCGCGAGGGACGGCAACGGTTGCGGGTGACCCTTGGCAGGCCACCCGCAACCGTCGTCCGTCACCGCCCGGAGGTCAGGCCGGCAGCGTCCACTGCTGGTTGGCCCCGGCGAAGCAGGTCCAGATCTGCAGTTGGGTGCCGTCGGCCGAGGTGTTGCCCTTCACGTCCAGGCACTTGTTGGCCTGCGGGTTCACCAGGGTCTTGTTGGCCGCGTTGTAGGTCCACTTCTGGGCCGCCCCGCCGCTGCAGTCCCAGAGCTGGACCGCGGTGCCGTCGGCAGTGCCGTTGTCCTTGACGTCCAGACACTTGTTGCCGAGCGCCTTGATGCTGCCGTCGGTGCCGACGGTCCAGGTCTGGGCGCCGGTGCCGTTGCAGGTGTAGAGCTGCGCGAGGACGCCGTTGGTGGTGCTGGAGCCGGGGATGTCGACGCACTTGGCTCCGAGGCCCTTGATCGGCCCGGTCTTGCCGCCGGTGGTCGGTGGCGTGGTGGTCGGCGTCACCGGCGGGGTGGTCGGCGGGGTCGTGGTGGTACCGGCCTTCCAGGTGAAGGTGGCCGACGTCCGGGTGGGCAGCACGTAGGAGAAGTTCTGTCCCGACCAGTTGACCCGCACGGTCTGCGAGCTGGCGGTGTTGTTGTAGGCGATCAGGGCCCGGGTGCCGTCGGGGTTGAGGTAGGCCACGTTGGGCACGCTGTCGCTGGAGGTCGAGTCGACCCGGTAGGCGCCGGGCTTGACGAACTTGGTCAGGTGGCCCATGTCGTAGTACTCGACGGTGTAGTCGACCTGCCCGTTGTGGCCGTCACCGTTGTGCACGGTGATCAGGCCGGTGCAGGTGGCGCAGCCACCGTCGTGCGGGCCCATGCTCTGGTCGACGGCCAGGCTCCACTTGGAGAACGACTTGGCCCAGTTGCGGCCGTAGTTGATCATGTCGAGCATGTCGTTCTGCTGCTGGTTGGTGATCCAGGTACCGCCGGAGATCTCGGTGCCGTAGGCGTCCACGTTCGGGTACTGGTTGTGCACGTCGGTCATCTTGGTCAGGCTGCCGCCGTAGTTGTGCCAGCCGATCCCGCCGAACAGCGAGTCGTTGCGGATGGCGGCGTCGTTCACGGTCTGGGCCGACGTGGCGTCGTAGTCGGAGGGGTTCCAGTCGTGGGCCAGCACCTTGGTCGTCGACCCGGCCGCGTGCAGCTTGGGCAACAGCTCGGTGCCGATGAAGTAGTCCAGACCGTTGGCGTCCCAGCCCATCGAGGGCATGTCGGTGCGGTTCACGCCGGGCTCGTTCTGGGCCGCGACGAAGTTGACCTTGACTCCCTGGGCCGCGTACGCCTGCAGGTACTTCACGAAGTAGTTGGCGTAGGCGCCGTAGTACTGGGCCTGCAGGTGGCCGCCGTGCATGGAGTTGTTGTCCTTCATCCAGCCCGGCGCGCTCCAGGGCACGCCCATCACGGCCAGGCCCGGGTTGATCTGCTGGGCCTGCTTGGTCAGCGGCAGGACGTCGGCCAGGTCGTGGTTGATGCTGAAATTGGCCAGGTTCGGGTCGGCCGCACCGTCGTCGAAGGAGTAGTCGCCGCGGGCCAGGTCGGAGGCGCCCATCGGGTTGCGCAGCCAGCTCATGCCGATGCCGTTGTCGTAGCTGAACAGCTTCTGCATCACCGCGTCGCGGGCCGACGCCGACAGCGCGCCGCTGCTCTTGAGCAACCAGCCGGCGGTGTCGGTCATCGAGGCGCCGGCCCCGGTGAACTGCTGGTACTTGGTCGTGTCGGTGACGTTGATGCTGGTCCCGCTGCCGCCGGTGCCGGCGGCGAAGGCGACCGGGGTCTGCTGCTGCAGCCCGCGGGTGACCGTGCGGCCGCCGGAGTCGCTGGTGGTGGTCAGCCAGATGTTGACGGTCTCCCCGGCGGCCTGGGCCGAGGTGGCGGCGAAGCCGACCCCGGCGATGCCGGTCAGGAGCAGGGTGGCAGCGGCGGGTAACGCCACCCGCCGGGCGAGCGAGCTGTGAATCACGGTGGCCTCCTGGGCCTTGCGTCAGATGAAACAGCAGGGAGCCCGCGGCGAGCAGGTCAGGGCGGGCCGCGGGCTCCCCGATCAGGGGGTGAATCAGTCAGAAACGCGATCAGTTCAGTCGTAGAGCCGGATGTCGGCCAGGCTCCACCAGCTGCCGCTGGTGGCGGTGGAGGTCACCTTCAGGTAGCGGGCCCTCGTGCGGGGGACGTCGACGTCGGTCAGCTGGCCCACGCCGTCACCGCTGGCCAGGGTGCGCCAGGTGCTGCCGTCGGTGCTGGCCGAGAGCTGCCAGCCCCGGGCGTAGTCGCCCAGGTTGCCGCCGCTGTCGATCGCCACCCGGCGGAACGACTTCGACCGGCCCAGGTCGACCTGCAAGTACTGGCCGGGAGCCTGGCCGGTCCCGCTCGACCAGCGGGTCGAGGCGTCCGCGTCGATCGCCAGCTCCGGGCCCTCACCGGCCGGATCGGCGCTCGCGGTCGCCCCGACCAGCGAGACCGGGTCCAGCGTCGATCGCAGGCCGGCCGAGCGGGGCCAGGTGAAGGTGGCCAGAGCGCCACCGGGCAGGGTGTACTCGAACGACTCCTCGCCGACGGCCACGGCGAAGGTGCGCGGGTCGTCGTTCTCGTTGTGCACCACCAGGGCGGTCGAGCCGTCCGGGTTGCGGAACGCGACGTCCATGATCTGGCCGTTCCAGCCGGTGGTGCCGAACGAGGTGCTGGCGATCCGGACGGCGCCCGGGTCGACGAACTTGGCCAGGTGACCGATCGTGTAGTACTCGGCGTCGGTGGTGACGGTGCCGTCCGGCTGGGCCGTGACCAGCGCCGTGCAGGTGTCGCAGCCACCCAGGTGTGGGCCGTCGTTGCTGTTCAAGGCGATGTTCCAGTTGACCACCGACTTGGCCCAGTTGCGGGTGGTGCCGATCACGATGTTGCGGGCGTGCCAGGTCAGCGTGCCCCGGAAGATCTGCGGCGGGGTGTCGGTGGCGCCGTGCGAGCCGGAGCACTCGGTGAACCAGATGCCCTTGTCCGGGTGGGCGTCGTGCAGCGCGCTCTGGGCGCTCGGGTCGCCGGAGTAGCAGTGGTAGGCGGTGCCGGCGACCCACCTGGCCGCCGGGCTGTCGAGGATCTCGTACGGGTAGTCGGTCTCCGGGCTCTCCCCCGGCGGGGTGCCCTCGACGTCACCCGGGTGCGTCGTCCAGTTGTGGTCGTAGGCCAGGATCTTGGTCCGCAGCCCGGCCGCGCGCAGCTTCGGGCCGAGGGCCTCGATCACCGCGGCCTCCTGGCGCACCGGCATGTCGGTGCCGGGGTAGGCCTTCGGCGTCCGGTTCTGGGGCTCGTTCTGCACCGAGAGGTAGTCGACCCTGATCCCGTTGGCCGCGTAGGCCTGGACGAACTTCACCAGGTAGCGGGCGTAGGCGTCGTAGATCTTGGGGTCGTCCTTGAGCCGGCCGCCGATCAGCGAGTCACCGGTCTTCATCCAGGCCGGCGGGCTCCACGGGGTGGCCATCACGCTCAGGCCCGGGTTGAGCGCCTTGGCCTGCCGCAGCAGCGGCAGGATCTGGGACTGGTCGTGCTTGATCGAGAACTGCTTCAGGCCGAAGTCGGTGGCGCCGGCGGCGACGTCGTCGAACGTGTAGTGCGCCGAGGCGGCGGTGAAGTCGGAGGAGCCGATCGGCTGGCGCAGGAAGCTCACCCCGATGCCGTCGCGCCGGCTGAACAGCGAGCGCATGGTCGCCAGCCGGGTCGCCGGGGCCAGGCCGGAGAGCACGGACGCCGAGGAGTCGGTGATCGCGGCGCCGAAGCCGTCCATGCTCTGGTAGCTGATGCTGGGGTCGACGACGATAGTCGGCTGGGTCGAGGGGGACGACGGCTTGGTAAAGGCCACCGGCGCCTGCTCGGCCAGCAACTGGCCGCGGTCGACCGTGGTCAGCCAGACCCGGGCCTTGGCCGAGCCGGTGGCGCCGTGATCGGCGGAGGCCGCCTGGACCGAGGCCGTTCCGGTCAGGGTCAGGGCCAGGGCTGAGCCCGCGACCGCCGCGACAACTACACGTCGTCTCATAGCTCTCCTCATTGTGAGCTCGAGTATCACTCGGCGCCTGTAACAATCTGAAACAAACTTCTTTGTTCCAGCTGAGAAAAACAGCCCAAAGGGGCACTGTCAAGACAGCCACGGTTCCGGAACAGTTCCGGAACCGCGTAGAGACAAGGCATTCCCCGATCTTGAGGCTGGGTTATGATTCCGGCCATGATCCCGGAGGCATGTAACAACGGCGGGCCGACACCCTGAGCGGGCGCGTCACCGTGCGCGAGATCGCCTCGGAGACGGGGGTGTCGATCGCGACGGTCTCCCGGGTGCTAAACGGGCAGGCCCACGTCGCTCCGCACACCCGCGCCCTGGTGCTCTCGGCCCTGGAACGGCGCGGCGGCCTGGCCCCCGAGCCGCGCTCGGCCACCGCCCCGCGCAAGGCCCGGGCCGGCGTCTACGTGCGCTGCCCGTACATCCTGACCGACTACTTCGGCCTGATCGTGTCGTCCATCGCCCAGGCCCTCGACCGGCTCGACATCCCGCTGGTGCTGAACGCCGGCGAGGCGGCCCAGACCTCATCCGTGCTGGCCGGGCTCAGCGCCCGCAGCGACGTCGGCGGGGCCATCCTGATCCTGCCGCCGGAGTCTGGCGAGGCGCTGGTGGCGTTGCGGGCCACGGGCTTTCCGTTCGTCGTGGTCGATCCACGGACGCCGGTGCCGCGCGACATCGCGGCCGTCTCGGCGGCCCACTTCGCCGGGGCCCGGGCGGTCACGTCACACCTGATCGAGCTCGGGCACCGGCGGATCGGGGTGATCGGCGGGCCGGGCGAGTGGCTGGCCGGCGACGCCCGGCTGGCCGGTCACACCGCCGCCATGGCCGAGGTGCGGGTACTGCCGTCGGAGGAGCTGATCCGCAAGGTCGAGCCGACCGTCGAGCACGGCTACCGGGCTGCGGTCGAGCTGCTCGACCTGCCCGAGCCGCCGACGGCCCTGGTCGGGTTCTCCGACAAGACGGCCGTCGGCGCGCTGCGGGCGGCGGCCGACCGGGGGCTCAGCGTGCCCGGCGACCTCTCGGTGACCGGTTTCGACGACATCGACCTGAGCCGGGCCACGAACCCGCTGCTGACCACCGTGCGCCAACCGCTGGAGGAGATGGGCCGGATGGCGGTCAGCCTGCTGCGCCGGTTGATGGACCAGCACGAGGTCGAGACCCTGCACATCGAGGCCCTGCACATCGAACTGGCCACCGACCTGGTCGTTCGCGGCTCGACCGGCCCGGCCCGGCCGTAGCGCCGCGGCGGCGAAGACCGCGCAGCCGACCACCAGCTCGGCCGACCATCAGCTCAGCCGGCCAGCAGCTCGTCCAGCCGCTGGTACCCCTCAATGACGCCCGACTCCATGCCGGAGGCGACGAAGGCGTCCCGGTCGGCGAACGAGTCGACCAGGGACGTCGAGGTCAGCCGGGTGCGGCCGTCGCCGAGATCCTCGAAGAGGAGCTTCTCCAGGGCGACGCCGTCCGGCTGGCCCTCGAAGGTGAAGGTCTGCACGATCAGCTCGCCCGGGCGCACCTCGTGGAACGAGCCGTGGAAGCCGAACTCGTAGCCGTCGCCGCCGAGCAGGTAGCGGTACGAACCGCCGGTACGGCAGTCGTAGTGCTCCACCCGCATCCGGTGGGCCCGCGGGCCCATCCACTGCGCGGCCAGCTCCGGGTCGGTGTGGGCCCGGAACACCTTCTCCGGTGGGGCGTCGAACTCGCGGACGATCCGGACCAGGGGAACGGTCGGGTCGAGCGAGATCTCGGTCTCGTGAGTACTGGTACCGGTGCCGCTCATGTGGGTGCTCCTGTCGCTGGGTTCGATGGGGACGCCGGCGGCGGTGCTGCCGGCTGGACGTCGTCCGGCATCGACCGGAGGACGTCGTCGAGGCGGCGGTAGCGCTCCTCGGCCTGACCGCGGTAACGCTCGATCCACTTGGTCATCAGGTCGAAGACCTCCGCCTCGAGATGCACCGGCCGGCGCTGGGCCTGCCGGCTGCGGCTGACCAGGCCGGCGTCCTCGAGCACCTTGAGATGCTTGGAGACGGCCTGCAGGCTCACCGGGTAGGGCTCGGCGAGCTCGTTGACCGTGGCGTCACCGGTCGACAGCCGGGCCACCAGGTCGCGCCGGATCGGGTCGGCCAAGGCCGAGAACACCTGGGAGAGCGGGTCTGCCGCCATCTCGAGCCTCCTTTGTGCTCAACCTTCCGGTTGAATACAAAGTTAGAGTGCGGCCGAGCTCATTGTCAACCGATTCGTTGAATAACTCGCGCAGGGGCGGTCAGGCCTCGTCGGAGGGCTCCGTCACCACGCCCGGCCGGGGGCGGCCGAACAGCACTCCCCCGACGATCCGGTCACCGACGGCGACGCTGCGGTACGGCGGGTCGACCAGCTCGACCGCCTGCCCGTCGCCGGTCTGGACCGTGACCACGACCCGCCCGCGCGTGCCGCCCGGCTCCGGGATCGAGTCGCGACGGACCTCTATCACCTCGCCGGACAGCGACTCCCGGGCCCCGCCGCGCTTGGCCGCACTGCTCATCATCACCGCGCCCATGCCGGCGACCCAGACAACGACCAGCAGGATGGCCCAGAGCGGCATGGCGGTGCCCGTTTCGTCGTCGGCGTCGATATCGGCAGTGTTCGCACCCTAACAAGGGTTTCTGAGAGCACCGCGACCGGGCGGTTCAGGGTCGGTTCAGGCGGCTCAGGGCGCGGCTCCCGGCTGATTCAGGGCGGCTCAGGCCGGTTCAGCGATTGGCGCGCGACCCGGCCAGCCCGGCCGCCGCTCGCGGCGAGGGCACCGGCCGCAGCAGGCCCGCGGTCGCCGACAGGTTCACCGTCTCGACCGGGATGTCCTTGCTGAAAGTGCTTCTCATGGTGATCTGCAGATCGGCGCCGACCGCGTCGATGCAGTCGCGCAGGGCCGAGTGCACCGACTCGCGCAGGGCCCGGCTGCGCTGGCTGCTCAGGGCCCCGGCGAAGTCGGGCTGCCGGCCGAGCCCGCCCCCGAACAGGTCGAGCAGGTAGCGCAGCATCATCCTGAACGGGCTGCGTTGGTTCCACAGGGTCCAGCCGAGGTAGAGGCCGGTGCCGTAGGCGAACACCGACACGTACATCACGCTGGCGCCGTCCCGGACCACCACGAAGTTGTTCACGGTCGGATCGACCCCGGTGGTGAACCGGCGCAGCGAGGTGGTCACCGGCAGCTTGCGCTCGGTCAGGGTGGCGAAGATCGAGGCGTAGGCCGACTCGGCGGCCGAGGCCTTGCCGTCCAGCAGCAGCTCCCACTCCGACAGCCCCTCCCGGTAGGGCATGAAGAACGAACCGACGAAGACCAGCTGCGGGACCAGTTCGACCAGGGCATAGGCCACCGAGCGGGCCCCGACGAGATAGAGCACGAAGCTCAGCACGCCCACGCCGACCAGGGCGACCAGGCCGGCCACCACGCCGCGCACGAAGAACCGCAGCAGCAGGGACGGCGCGACCTCGCCGCTGAGCTTGGCGTCGACCTCCCGCCGGAAGCTCAGCCGGGCCCCACGGTAGGCCTCGTTGTCCGAGACACTCACTGCGCCGGTCGGTTCGGCGGACGCTTCGCCGGACGGTTCGGGGCTGGAAGAGCGGGTGCGGCCGGGCTCGGGCCGCTCCCGCAGCGCCTCGGAACGGCTGGCTCGCGAGGGCAGTTCGGTGTGCGGAAGGGTGTGCAGGATCTCGGGCTCGGCCTGCGAGATGTCGATGACCCGGCGCTCCAGACAGTTCGTGCAGACGTCGTACCCGTCCGGGTTCTCGACGTAACAGGTCTGGCACTTCATGGTTGGTCCCCTTCGTCCACCATCGGGCCGTACCCTCCGGTTCAGCCCCGGGAGCCGCTCCCCCAACATATCTCTCCGTAGACTCTTGACTACCAAGAGTGCTGACGGCAAGAAGCGCGCGGGACCACCCCGAACCCGCTGAATCCGGACCCTGGCCCGGGCCAGGGTCCGGCTCCGGGGCCCGGTCAGGGTCATCCCCGATCCTCTGTCGATCTTGAACTCGAATACTCGAACCGGTATCCGAGTTCAGGTTCACGCCGGGGAGAAAATCGTGGAGAGATCCGCTCGCTTCGTTCTGAGACATCGCTGGTGGGTGGTCGGCTTCTGGCTGATCTCGCTGCTGGCCGGTGGTTTCGCCGCCGGCCGGGTGCCGGACCGGTTGTCGTTCGACTTCTCGGTTCCCGGCCAGCCCGGGTACCAGGCCGAGACCAAACTGGCCGACGCCTACGGAGTGGCCGCGCTCGCCGCCTACATCCCGGTGTTCACCCTGCCGGCCGGCGAGACGTTCACCGACCACCGGGACGACGTCGCCGCGGTGTCCGACCGGTTGCGGGCCATTCCCGGCGTCCAGGTGATCGACTACGCCGGCACCGGCGACCCCGGCTTCCTCACCGACGGCGGGCGCAGCACCTTCGCGCTGGTCTACACCCCGGCCCCGCAAACCTTCGTCGACCCGATCAAGGAGGAGTTCGCAACCACCGTCGCGGCCGCCGCCCGGGCTCAGGGGCTCGACGTCAAAGTCACCGGATACACGCAACTCTCGGACGGCGACGACCAGAGCCAGGGCACCGGCGTGCTGGCCGAGACCCTGCTCGGTGGGGTCGGGGCCCTGATCGTCCTGATCTTCGTCTTCGCCTCGTTCCTGGCCCTGATGCCGTTGCTGATCGCCGTCGTCTCGATCCTGTCCACGTACCTGATCGTGCTTGGCCTGACCACGTTCACCGACGTCTCGGTCGTCGTGCAGTTCCTGATCGCCCTGGTCGGGCTCGGGGTCGCGATCGACTACTCGCTGCTGGTGGTCTACCGCTGGCGGGAGGAGCGCGCCGCTGGCCGGTCGAACGACGAGGCCGTGGTGACGGCGGTCAAGACGGCCGGGCACGCCGTCCTGGCCTCCGGGATCACGGTCGCGATCAGCCTGGTCGCGCTGGTCGTGGTCAAGGTGCCGCTGGTGCAGAGCATGGGCTTCGGCGGCATGCTGATCCCGGTGGTCAGCACCCTGGTGGTGCTCACCTTGCTGCCGGTGCTGCTGAGCCTGGTCGGGCCGGCAATGGACCGGCCCCGGATCCGGGCCCGCGGCACGGAGTCGCGGGCCTGGTCGAGCTGGGCCCGCGGTGTCGTCCGTTACCGCTGGGTCGCAGCCGGCACGGCCCTCGCGGCCCTGGCCCTGGCCGTCGCCCCGGTGTTCGGCCTGCAGATCGGCCAGGCCGGCTCGGCGTCACTGGCCAGCAGTGGCGCCCCGTACGAGGCACTGACCTCACTCGAGCGCGGCGGGGTCGGCAACGGCGTCCTCACACCGTTGAACCTGTTGGTGAACCCCGGTGGCGACGCCCGCTCGTTCGTCGACGCGGTCGAGAAGGTGCCCGGGATCCGGCTGGCCGTGGCCGACGAGCCCGGTCGGGGCGGTCTGGTCGACGTGATCGTGATCCCCGATCACGAGATGGTCGACAACGAGAGCGTGGCCCTGGTCGACCGGGTCCGCGACGCGGCGGACGGGTTGCCCGGGTACGCCGGCCTGGCCGGGCCCGGAGTGACCGTGCAGGACTACCAGCGGGCGGTGTACGACAACTTCCCGTACGTGCTGGCCCTGATCGCGCTGGTGACGTTCGTGCTGCTGGTGCGGACCTTCCGCTCGATCCTGCTGCCGCTCAAGGCGGTGGTGCTCAACCTGGTCAGCGTCTCGGCCGTGTTCGGCCTGATGACCTGGTTCTGGCAGGACGGGCACGGCTCGCAGGCCCTGTTCGGGGTGAGCGGGACCGGGGCGACCAACTTCTGGCTGCCGGTGGTGATCTTCGCGTTCCTGTTCGGGCTCTCGATGGACTACGAGGTGTTCATCCTGGCCCGGATGCGCGAGGAGTACGACCGCACCGGCTCCACCGCCTACGCGGTCGAGCACGGCCTGGGCCGCACCGGGCGACTGGTCACCTCGGCCGCCCTGATCCTGTTCTTCGCCTTCGCCGCCCTGGCCGCCTCACCCGGCACCGACATCAAGGTCCTGGCCACCGCCCTCGGCGTCGGCATCCTGCTCGACGCCACCATCGTGCGCGCCCTGCTCGTACCGGCCCTGGTCAGCCTGTTCGGCAAGTACAACTGGTGGCTACCGGGCTGGGTCGCCACGATCCTGCGGGTCGAACCCTCACCGCTCACGCCCGACTCGCCACTGCCCACCGCCCAGCCGGCCGGCCGGTCCGGGTTGCCCGAGGGCGGCGAGCAGGACGAGCGCCGGCCGGTACCGGTGAGCTGAACTCGCCCGAACCCAGCCGGTGGCCCTTTGGAGGGGAGGGCCACCGGTGCTTGGCCAGGCGACTACTCGACCCGGGTGACCGGGGCCCCGGCCCGGATCGCCCGGGGAATCTCGGCGACGTCGTCGACCCGCCTCAGCAACCGGGCCAGGTCGTCGCCCGAGGCGCTGGAGTCGGTCTCGACCAGGTAGCTGACCCCGGTGGAGCCCCAGCCCTCGTCGAAGCCGCCCTCGGCGCTGACCCGCACGCCGGCCAGGTCGAGACCCAGCCCCTTGGCCTCGCGGTAGAGGTCGTTCAGCACGCACCCGGCCGCGGCCAGGTGCAGCAGATGCGCCCCGGTGAAGGTGGCCTGCACGGTGACCCCCTCGGGTGTCCACGCGTGCGGGAAGGCCACCACACCGGGGGCATCGGAGCGCAAAGACCCGGCCGCGACCACCACCTGATACGTCTCGCCCATCAACCTGCCCGTCCACGACATCCGCACCCGACCACGGGCCCACCCTGCCAGGGTGAAATGTCGGCCGCCAAACTCAAGCCCACTGCCGGGTGGCCCTTTCGGCCCAGTACTGCGCCGGTGGCTGGGCCGAGGCGAGCAGCCCGGTGACGACGTCGGGCCCGAGCGCGAGCTGCTCGCCGGCCTGGTTCTGGGCCAGCTGGTCGGTGGTGACCGCACCGGAGAGCACCCGCCAGGCCCACGGCTGGGCCAGGGCGGCGGCGATCGCGACCTGGTCCAGCCCGACGCCGAGCCGCCGGGCCAGCTCGCGGGCGGCGCCGGCGGCCGGGTCGACGACGGCCGGGGTGAGCCGCCCGTTGGCCACCGCCTCCTTGACGATCACGGTGACGCCGCTCGCGGCGGCCTCGGCCAGCGCCGGACCGCTCGAGGGCTCGAGCAGGTTCCAGGTCGACTCGATCGAGGTGAACAGCGGCTGGCCGCCGACGGTGACGGCCAGGCCGCGCCGGATCACGTCGGCCTGCTCCGGGCCGGAGGTGGAGAACCCGACCCGGACCCCCTGGTCGCGCAGCTCGGCCAGGGCCGCGTGCAGCGCCCGGTCGGTGAGAGCCGGCGAGTTCGGGGTGATCGAGTGCACGTGGTAGATGTTCAGCCGGTCACCGAGCAGGGACCGGGACTGCTGCCACTGCTCGGCGAAGGCGGTGCCGGAGTGGTCCTTCACCTCGTGGACGTCGGCGTCGAGCCGCCAACCACCGACGTACCGGTACCCCCACTTCGAGCCGATGACGACGTCGCTGACCGCCCGGCGCTCCAGCCAGCCGGCCAGGAACTCCTCGGACCGGCCGTACGAGCGGGCCACGTCGAGGTAGCGGATGCCGGCGTCGTAGGCGGCGTCCAGCAGGGCCCAGCTGCGCTCGCGCAGGCCCTCGACGTCGCGGACCGGGCCCAGGTCGTGCTCTCGCCCGGAGGTGATGTAGGCCGGGCGAGCGAGCGCGGCCAGCCCGAGCCCCAGCCTCGACGGGCTGCTCGACGTCGGGATCGCTGTCATCGGGGCTCCCTCCCGGTTGCCGGTCATCGGCCGGGCCCGGCCCCCGCCGGTGCGGGCGAACGCCGGTCGATGTCCTTCTCCGGACGGTATCGTCCGGACATGCCCGACCTGATCGCACCCACGGTCAGCCGGCACGCGGCCTGGCTCGAGGCGCATCACGAGTGGGGTCCGGGCCGGCACGAGGACGGCTTCGGGCTGCGCCCGACCGACCAGGTCGAGTCGCCGTCCGGTTTCGCCGCCTGGGTGGCCCGGCTCCAGGCCCAGGCTCAGGCCGGCCCGCGCACAGCGGGCACCGGTCGGCCGGTGGCCTGCACCTACCGGTGGATCGTCGCCGGCGAGCGGCTGCTCGGGGCGATCGCCCTGCGCCACGAGCTCGACAACTTCCTGTTCCGGGTCGGGGGCCACATCGGGTACGGCATCCGCCCGTCCGAGCGCCGCCGCGGCCTGGCCACCTGGGCCCTGGGCGAGATGCTCCTCGAGGCTCGCCGGCTCGGGCTGGACCGGGTGCTCGTCACCTGCGAGCCCGCCAATGTGGCCTCGATCCGGACCATCGAGCACCACGGCGGTGTGCTGGACGACATCCGCGACACCGAGCTCGGCCCGGTCCGGCGGCACTGGATCCCGACGCCGGCAATCCCTGATCAGGGGGCCCCTCCTGATCGGGCTCCCTCTCCGAGCTGACGGTCCGGGTCGGAACTAGGCTCAGCCCCATGACGACGACGTCTCACGGCATCTCGCTGCCGCCCGGCCCGGACGGGCGGCGCAGCTCCTCAGCATTCGGCCGAGAGGTGGTGGCCGGGGCCCTGCACGAGGTCGACCCGGCCGGGGCGCGGGCCGCGGCCGGCGAGACGGCCTGGCGCACCGAGTACGTGACCCACTTCCGCCGGCTGCTGGAGGTGGGCCTGACCAGCCCCGAGGCCTGGCTGTCGATCGCCGGGGCCGGCCTGGCCGCCGCTCACGAGCAGATGACCTTCATCGACGAGGACGGTGAGCACCCGGTCGACGACCTGCTGAAGCGGCCCGCCGACGGCGAGCTGCACACGGTCGAGGTGCGTGGCGAGCAGGCCCCGGTCGAGGAGCTGGTGCTGCCCTACCGGGGCGAGCGCCTGGCCGGCGACGCGCTGCGCCGCCAGCTGGAGGTCTGGACCGAGCACGGCGTCCTGGAGCCCTCAGCCGCGGACGCCGTGCGCGACGTCCTCGATCACCCCGAGTGGCTCGCCCTGCCCGGCCGGACCGTCGCGGTGCTCGGGGCCGGGGCCGAGATGGGCCCGCTGACGGCGCTGCTGCGCTGGGGGGCCACCGTGGCCGCGGTCGACCTGGCCCGCCCCGCCCTGTGGGAAAGGGTTCTCGGCTCGGCCGCCCGGGGCGCCGGCACCCTGCTGGTCCCGGTCCGCACTCCCGGGGCGAGCACGGAGGGCCTGGCCCAGGTGGCCGGGGCCGACCTGCTGGCCGACACCCCGGCCGTGGCCGAGTGGCTGCGCTCGGTGCCCGGGCGGCTGGTGCTGGGCAACTACCTGTACGCGGACGGCGCCACGCACGTGCGGGTGGCGATGGCGGCCGACGTCCTGGCCCTGCGACTGCAGCGCACCGAGCCCGACCTGGCCCTGGCCTTCCTGGCCACCCCGACCGATGCCTTCGCGGTGCCGCCGGAGGCGGTGCGCCAGTCGGTCGAGGCCTACGCCCACCGCTCCCGCCCGGGCCGGCTCGCCGCCCGGCCGCTGCGCTGGGCCAGCCGCGGGGCGCTGCTGCGCCGGGCCTACCAGCCGGGCGCCGACCCGGGGATCTGCGACTGCCTGGTGCCGGCCCAGGGCCCGAACTACGCCCTGGCCAAGCGGCTCCAGCGGTGGCGGGCGAGCGTGGCCCGCGCGCAGGGGCAGAGAGTGTCGTTCCACGTCGCCCCCTCCAGCCGGACCCGCTCGGTGGTCAAGAACCGGGCCCTGGCCGCGGCTTTCGCCGGTGCGCACCGCTTCGGGGTCGAGGTCTTCGAGCCCTCGACGTCCAACGTGCTGATGGCCGCCCTGCTGGTGCACGACCTGAACACCGCGCCCGGGCCGCACGAGCACCCCTGGCAGGACGAGGCCCACGCCGCCGTCCACGGCGGGCTGTGGCGCATCCCCTACGCCCCGCGCAGCGCGCTCGGGATCGCGGCCGTGCTCGGCTACGCGACGTCCCGGACCTGACCGGCCCGATCCGCCCGCCCGATCCGCCCGCCCGATCCGCCCGCCCGATCTGTCCCCGGCTCGATCTGGCCCGCGTGCCAGACTGGCGATCATGTCGCTCACCGCGGGGCTCGACCTGACCACCTGGACCCCGGCGGCAGTGGTCTTCGACTGTGACGGGCTGCTGGTGGACACCGAGCCCTGCTGGACGGTGGCCGAGACCGAGCTGTTCGCCCGGCGCGGCTTCGGTTTCGGCCCGCCGGAGAAGGCCCTGGTGATCGGCAAGTCGTTGCCGGCCGCGGCCGACCTGCTGGCCGGGTTCTTCCACGAGCCCGGAACGGGCGACGCAATTGCCGACGAACTGCTGATGCTGGTGGCCGAGGTGGTGGGCCGCTCGGCCGAGGCCATGCCCGGCGCCGCCGCCCTGGTGCGGGCCGCGGCCGAACGGGTCCCGGTCGCGGTCGCCAGCAACTCCCCGCGCAGCCTGCTGGACGCCGCCCTCAGCCGGGCCGGGCTCACCGGCGACTTCCCGATCAGCATCGCCGCCGACGAGGTGAGCGCGGCCAAACCGGCCCCCGACCTGTACCTGGCCGCCTGCGCGGCTCTGGAGCGGCCGGCCCCGGAGAGCCTGGCCTTCGAGGACTCGATGACCGGGCTGCGCTCGGCGTTGGCCGCGGGCCTGCGCACGGTCGGCGTCCCGACGCTGTCGCACGAGAACTTCCCGGCGGACGTCGTGTTCGGCTCGCTCCAGGACGCGCGCCTGCTGGCCTGGGTCGCCACCTGGTGACCGAGCGGCGGTAATGTTTCGGCTGGGTAGCCGGACGCCCGGGGAAGGACGCCATGCGCGGGAACGACGACGTTGATCTCGACCTGCCCCTGGACCTGCCGGTAGACGCTGAGGCCATCTGGTCGCCCGGCCCGCAGGCTCGGCAGTCGCAGATCGTCCGGTTCGCCACCTGGGTCAGCCAGAACCATTCCGGCCCGGGCGATCCGATGGACTACCCGGCCCAGCACGCCTGGTCGGTGGCCGACGTCCCCCGGTTCTGGACCGCCGTGCGGGAGTGGTTCGAGGTCACCGCCGAGGGCGACCCGGTCCCGGTGCTGACCAAGGCCGGCCCGGGGCCGGCCGCGCACTGGTTCCCCGGCCTGCGGCTGAACTACGCCGAGCGCGTGCTGGAACAGGCCGACCGCGATCCGCAGGCGGTCGCCGTTCACGGCCTGCACGAGAGCGGCCCGGCCACCGACCTGACCTGGGCGGAGCTTCGCCGCCAGGTCGGGGCCCTGGCCACCACCCTGCGCGAGCGCGGCGTCGGCCCGGGCGATCGGGTGGTCGGCTACCTGCCGAACCGGCCCGAGGCGGTCGTGGCGCTCCTGGCCACCGCGAGCCTGGGCGCGATCTGGTCCGGCGTCGGGCAGGACTACGCCGCCGCGGCCGCGATCGACCGTTTCGCCCAGCTGGAGCCGGCCGCCCTGGTGGCGGCCGAGGGGTACGTCTACGGCGGGCGGAAGCACGACCGCCGCGCGAGCATCGCCGAACTTCGCGCGGGCCTGCCCACCGCGCGGACGACCATCGTCGTGACCGGGCCCGACCTTGACGCATCGCCTGACCCGGTCGGGCTGCCTGACCCGAGCGCGCTGCCTGACCCGATCGCGGGCACGCTGACCTGGGCCGAGGCGACGGCCGGTGAGACCATGTCGGCGCCGGTGCGGGTGGCGTTCGACCACCCGCTCTGGGTGCTGTTCTCCTCCGGCACCACCGGGCTGCCGAAGGGGATCGTCCACGGGCACGGCGGCATCCTGCTGGAACAGCTGAAAACGGCCGGCCTGCACCTGGATCTCGGCCCCGGGCAACGGTTCCTGTGGTTCACCAGCCCGAGCTGGATGATGTGGAACTACCTGGTCTCGGGCCTGCTGGTCGGCGCGAGCATCGTGACCTACGACGGTGACCCGACCGCCGAGGGTTACGACCGGCTGTGGGCCCTGGCCGAGCGGCACCGGCTCGACGTGCTCGGGGTCAGCCCGGCCTTCCTGCAGGGCAGCGCCCGGGCCGGGCGCGAGCCGGGCACCGAGCACGACCTCAGCGCGCTGCGAATCCTCGGGGCGACCGGGTCGGTCCTGGCGCCGTCGTCCTACGACTGGGTGCGCGAGCATGTCGGCGCCCAGGTGCAGCTGGTCTCCACCACCGGCGGCACGGACGTCGCCACCGGGTTCGCCGGGGCCGCCCCGACCACGCCGATCCGGCGCGGTGAACTCGCCGCCCGCCAACTCGGCGTCGCCCTGGAAGCCTGGGACGAGGACGGCCAACCCCTCATCGGGCAGGTCGGCGAGCTGGTCATCACCGAGCCGCTGCCGTCGATGCCGGTGTCCTTCTGGAACGACCCGACCGGACAGCGGTACCGGAGCGCCTACTACGACATGTTTCCCGGCACCTGGCGGCACGGTGACTGGGTGACGCTGTCGGAGCGCGGCAGCATCGTCGTGCACGGCCGGTCCGACTCGACGCTCAACCGGGGCGGGGTCCGGATGGGCAGCGCCGACATCTATTCCGTCGTCGAACGCCACCCGGCGGTGGCGGAGGCGCTGGTGATCGGCGCCGAGATGCCGGACGGCGGCTACTGGATGCCGCTCTTCCTGGTCTTGGCCGAGGGTCACACCCTGGACGATGCGCTGGTCGGCGAACTGCGCGACCGGATCCGGGCCGAGCTCTCACCCCGACACGTGCCCGACGAGGTGCTGCAGGTACCCGGCATTCCGCACACCCGGACCGGCAAGAAGCTGGAGATCCCGGTGAAACGACTGCTCCAGGGCCGATCGCTGGCCCAGGTCGCGAACCCGGACTCGGTGGACGACATCGGGCTGCTGCGCCAGTTCGTGAACTTTTCCCGCAGCGGGCCGGCGGCCGACTGACTCCCGATGTATCAGGGCGGCGGCTGGGTCCTCCTCAGCACGTCAACGATCCGCGGGTGCGACACCCGCACCTCGAGGAGGCCCGTGATGAAAGAAGCTGCCCGCCTGGCCCGCAACCAGGAGCGGCTCACCGAGCTGTACGCGCCAATGGCTCCGGTCGTGCGCCGGGTGCTCACGCGGATGGAGGACCAGGGCTTTCGCCCCCGCATCCAGTCGGCCTGGCGTTCGCAGGCCGACCAGCTCGCGGCCTTCCATCGCGGCACGTCCAAGGTCAAGTTCGGGTTCCACAACGCAACCGGCCCGGACGGCGCCAAGGAGTCGCTGGCCTGCGACGTACTCGACGACGACCATCCTCTGGCCTCGGCGACGAAATACCTTCTGGCCCTGGCCGTCGCGGCCCGGGCCGAGGGTCTGGAGACCGGCATCCTGTGGGACCTGAAGCCCTCGCTCGCCGCCGGGGTCGAGGCCGCCATCGCCCAGGGCGACCTCGACCGGCCGGTCAAGGTGGGCTTCGACCCGACCCACGTCCAGCCCACCGGGATCACCATCGCTGCGGCCAAGGCCGGCAAGCGCCCGGCGTTCCCGGTGAGCGTGAAGCACGCTTCCCCCGGCCCGAAGAAATTCCACGTGGTCGAGGCCAGGGAAACACTCAGCACCATCGCCAGGCACTTCTCCCTCTCCCTGGCCCGGATCCTGGCCCTGAACCCGGCCAAGCAGGAGAACCCCAACCTGATCACGATCGGCGAGAAGATCCGGGTGGCCTGACCGGCCGGCTCCGCCCCCGCTCGACCTGCGACCCTCGCCGAGATGGTCCAAGGTGTGACCCACGGGGTTGGCGACAATGGAGGGCAAAACGTCATGAGTTCGACCGGTGCGGACCTGCAGCGCGTCCATTACGTCAACGCGAACTGGGCCGCCTCCGACGAGAACGGCCAGTTCTCTCTGCTGGTCGTGACCGAGGACGGGCGCCGGCACGAGCTGGCGGTCAGCGCCGAGGCCGCCGGCCCCCTGATCGAGCTCACCCAGGCCAGCAACGCCCTGATCTGGGACGGCGACAACGAGACCCTGATCGCCGCGAACCTGGTCGGGCAGTGGGTCCAGGACACGACCACACCCACCCCGCCCTCAGGCCTGCACGTCGACGACGAGCTGGAGCCGGGCTCCGTCGCCTGACAACTCTCGTGCGGTTCAGCCGCGCCAGGGGACGAGCATGCCCTTCATGGCGTCGGTGAGCGCGAGCTGCAGCAGCGGGCCGTAGGTGATCCGCCCGACCCCGAGCCGGGCGAAGCGAGCCAGGTCGTGCTTGACCGGGTGGGCCGTGCTGTTCACCGGCACGGAGACCGCCTTCACGACGGCGGTGATCAGCTCGTCGTCGTCCTGAATCCTCACCGGGTAGACGCTGTTAGCGCCCGCCTGCACCATCGCTTTCATCCGGGCGATCGCCTCGTCGGCCACCGCCGCGGCGTCCTCGGCGTGCAGGAACAGGTCCGTGCGCCCGTTGATCCACACCGCGACCCCGGCCTGGTCGGCCGCGGCCCGCAGGCCGGCGATGTAGTCGGCGTGCTCCTGGGTGGTGCGCACCCGCCCACCCTCGGAGTGCACGGTGTCCTCAAGGTTGAGGCCCACTCCCCCGGCGTCCAGCAGGCCCGCGATCAGGTCGGCCGGGTCCTGCCCGTAGCCGGCCTCCAGGTCCACCGAGACCGGCACGTCGACTGCGGCGATGATCGGCCGCACGGCGTCGAGCACCTCCTGGAACGTCTGGCCCTCGTGATCCTCGGCCCCTCGCGACTCGGCCAACGGGTGGCTGCCGATGGTCAACGCCTCGAAGCCGGCGCCGGCCGCGGTGCGGGCCGACCAGGCGTCCCAGACGGTCGGCAGCACCAGCGGGTGGCGCTCGGCGTGCAGCTGGGCGAGATTCGCGGCCCGCGAGACGAGCATGTCCTTGTCCATGGCCCTCACCCTAGGCACGCCGATGCCGGGCCGCGATCCCGACCCGCTCGAGGCGGCATGATCTCCTCTCCTGCTTGTCTTACGACGATGTCGATCGCCGCGCCAGGCCCGGCTTGAAACCGGTAATTTCGGAGAAGCCACGATCACCAAGGAAATTCCGGAACTACTACGGTTAGGATTGTCCCGGGTCGCACGACGGGCTGCTGCGGCAAGCGACGAGCGCGGGTCAAGGGGAGGGGAGTCTCCTCTCGCTGCGTCAAGCGTTCGACCTTCTCATTACTCCCGGCCGTTTTGCCGTCGACACCGGTATTCACCCACCCCTGCCCTTCGGCGCCGATCTTGAATCTCGGCGGCAGAACGAGAATGCGTGGCCTGCCCAGTCGCGCCGGACGCGCCGGGCCCGGGCATACCTAACTCTGGGCAAGCTGGCAGGAGGGGCCACGATTCTGGCCGGCTTGGAGTTCGGCTCTACCCTGGGGCAGGCCATCGGTGCGTCGGTGTTCGGCGGAATCGAGCTCATCCTCGGCACCCCCGACGTCCTTAAAACCCTTCGCGAGACACGTAGAGATCCGCCTGGTCCGGCGCAACACAGGAGGTAGCCCGCATGACGATCGACCTCGCCACCGAAGAGACCCTGCGCAAAGTCCTGTTCGCAGCGCTCAAGGGCGATCACGGATCGTTCGAGCAGTCGCTGGAGGCCTTCACAGACAGAGACTCGCTGCTGGCCGCCTGCGCGCGGGCAACTGACCTGTCGGCTCTAATGATCCTCGAACAGTGCAAGGGGCGCCCCCCGGCCGGCGTCGTGAGCGAGATCGCTGCACATGCCGCTGAGAACAATTCGTGGAGCAGCATCAGCTCGGAGGATTTCCGTCGGTACATCGGCGCGCTCTTCCCGGCGACGCCCCTGGAACAGGTACTCGAGCTGGGGACGGCCCTGCGGATCCCGTTTGTGTTGTGCGCTCATCTCCTGCTGATCTGGCATGCGCCGGACGAACAAGCTCAGGACTACCTGGATCGGCTGTGGGACACCCTTGAAGAGGGCGGCCAGCGCCGGGAGTGAGCTCGGTAGGCTCGGGCGGTGGCCGGTGGAGCGTTCGCCAAGTATGTCCCTTGCATGGTCTGCATGGGTAAGGGTCGGCTGACCCGGGCCAGGCGGACTAAGGAAGGCATCGAGAGCGATCAGTACCGCTGCCGCCGGTGGCACCGGTTCGGCATGGACTGGCGCACCGGGCCGGCCGCCGAACCGCAGTGGCCCATCTCCGACGAGTTGCGCGAGGCGCTCTCGAAGCTCCGGTAGCCAGGCTTTGATCGCGACCGGCTTGACGCCTGTGCACCTGTAGCTGGGTTTCACTTCAGCCGGGCCTCGGTGCGCAGCAGCGCAGCCAGCTCGTCACCGTCGGCCCTGGTGAACCCCTTGCTGGAGAACCAGGTGGCGACGTTATGAGCGTCCCGGTCAAGGAAGGCCGGCCCGCCCGGGTTGGCAATCACGTCGACGATCTGGGGCAGGTCGATGATCACCAGCCGGCCGTGGTGAACCAGGATGTTGTACGCGGACAGGTCCCCGTGGGCCAGGCCGTCCCGGGCGATCAGCACCATCGCCTCGACCAGCTGGTCCCACAGGTCGGGCAGGTTCTCGGTGACCTGGGTCAGGCGGGGAGCGCCGTAGCCCTCGGCGTCCCCGATGAACTCCTCCAGCACCTCGGTTCCCAGAACCTGCACCGGATAGGGCACCGGGACGCCGAGCAGGTAGAGCCGGCACAGGGCGGTGAACTCGGCGTTGGCCCACTGGCCGGCGATGACCTGCTTGCCGAACTCGGTGCGAGCGGCCATCGCCCGGTTCATCCGGCTTTCCCGGACGCGCCGGCCCTCCAGGTAGCCGGCGTCGCGATGGAACAGTCGGTGCTCGCCCGAGCGGTACCGCTTGGCCGCCAGCAGGCACGACCGGTCAGTGTCGGGGACGCCGCGAGTGATCAGGTGGACGTCGGCTTCCTTGCCGGTCTTGAGCACGCCGTGCTCGGTGTCGACCGCGGCCGACTCGGTCACCAACCAGGCCGGGTGCGGCTCCGGCCCGCGCTGGGTCGGGGTGCTCTCCAGCCAGGTGGACCATCGGTCGCCGGCCGGCGGGCCGTCCAGTGCGGAATCGTCACCGGCGTGCTTGCCGAAATCGAAGTAGTCCGGCGAAGGGGGTTCGTAGGTGGTGTCGGCGTAGTAGCGATCGGCCTCGTCAAGGCGGCTCTTGCGACGGTACTGCTTGGGCATCGGTGGGAAAGCTCCTGTGATCGGATGGCCCCACCGGCCTGTTTCAGGTTCGCGGTGGGAGGAAGAAGGCATGGGCCAGCGCAATGGCAGCCATGGTCTGTTCTCCCTTCATCCCGGAACTCCTCCGAAGAACGTACTGTTGACGATCCCAGCGCGATCGTGGATCGTGCAAGTGATTATTTCGACCATCGGTGGCGCCGTCACACTGTGATGTGCCGGGGTGGTTTCAGTCATTTGGTCGGGCTCGGCCTGTGGTTGAGCAACTCCTCGTGCTGTCTGCGGCCGCGGGCGACGTGTTCGCTGACGGCGGGCATCGTTTCGGCGGCAAAACGTTCGATCACATTTGGCCCGTCGCTGATCACGACGAAGATGCTGACGCCGTCCTCGAGGGTCATCTGCGCCAGCGCTTCGGGGGTCTGCTGGTCCGGGACGATGTTAAGCAGACGGGTGATTTCGCGGGGGTCTCGGCCCGCGGCCCGTGCGGCGTCGTCGATGATCGCGCTTCCCTTCGACAGCCCGCCTGGTTCCATCACCGGCAGCGACGGCAGCCAGCCGTCGGCCTTGCGTCCCACCAGGTCCAGCATCTTCGGCTTGTGGGCGCCGAGCCAGATCGGAATCTCGTGCCCGGGCGCGGGTCCGCGCTCGCCGGCGTGGACCGGATAGAACTCACCCTCGACAGTGAGGGTGCCGGGCACGTCGGCGTCCCAGACCCCGCGGATCACGTCGATCGCCTCGTCAAGCGCCGCCACAGCCTGCAGCGGGCTGAGACGTCGGCCGCCGATCGCCTGGATGGCGTCCCAGTAGTAGCCCGCCCCGATCCCGAGGCTTACCCGACCATCGGAGAGCAGGTCGAGGCTGGCGGCCGCGCGGGCGAGTACGGCGGGGGGCTGGCGCAGCGGCAGGTTCAGCACGTTGCCGGACACTCCGATGCGCTCGGTCCGCGCGGCCACCCAGCTCAGCAGAGTCCAGGTATCGAGGAAGCTCGACTGGTAGGGATGATCCTGGAAGGTGACGAAGTCGAAACCGAGTCGCTCACTGAGCTGGGCCAACTCGACCGGACGGTGCGCCGGGGAGTTGGCCGGAGAGATGAACGTCGCGAAACGCAGAGGATGACCATAGTCGGGCATCGATGTCTCCCTGAGTCATTGGTCTTTGGCCAGCCACGACGAGCCGTTGTCGCGGACGAAGTGGAGGTTCGTGGTCTGGTGAGTGGCGCCGCGATCCGTGTGGGTATCGAGGCGCCACCCACCAGTGCTGGGTCAGATCAGTCCGCTGACGATCTGGTCGAGGTGCCTTCAGTGGACCTCTGCGCTCAGGGCGACGTTGAAGCCGGCGCCGTTGCGTGCCAGTCCCATCAGCAGGATGGCAGCCCATTCAACGACGTAGGTCATCTCGGGCCCTCCTACGTCGCGGGGACGCATGGCCAGGCTCTCCAGGAAATCGGCGACGCGGGCCCTGGCCTCGGTGCTCCCGCCAGCGAAAAACGCGTCCAGGGGTGTCCCTTCAGCCAGGACGTGGCCGAAGATCGTGTTCAGCGCTTTCACGACGTGGGTGCTCTCGGGAGCAGCGGCAGCGATTTGCTGCGACATCGAGTTACCCACGCTGGTCACGACTCCGGTGCCGTCGGCATTGAACGGGTTGGTGATGTCGACGAGGATCTTGTCGGCCAGCGCATCGCCGTAGTGGGCGACCACGTCGACCGCGTTCTGGTGCAGGACGGCGACGATGACGATGTCCCCCGCGGGCCTGGCGCCATATGTGCCGACGGTGGCTGCATTGCCGATCTGGGTGGCGAGCGCCTGGGCCTTGGTGGCATCGCGACCCATGATCTCGATGGTGTGGCCGTGCTTCGCCGCCCGGGTGCCGATGGCGGTGGCCATGTTGCCCGAGCCGATGATGCTGATGGTGGTCATGATGGGTTCCTTCGATGATTTGAGCTGGTTGATTTTCGGGAGTTGTCGATGGGGTGGGCGGCGCTGGGAGGCGTACGGCGCTCGGAGCACCGCCCACCACTGGGGGTGCGAGGGACTGCCCGGATGCTCAGATGAGTGCGCCGACGATCTCGTCGAGGGGTTCGGGCTCGCCCGTCTGATGGTGGAACCGGGTGCCCCCTCTGATCAGAGCACCGCTGAGGACAGCGCCGGCCCAGAAGGCGCCCGCGCCCCACCAGTAGCCGACCGTGAATCCGTGCACGGTCGCGTCGACGGTGGTGGTGCTGCCGTGCTCGGCCAGATAGTTGCTGGTCGCTGTGGCGACGAAGCTGCTGATCACGGCGATGCCCAGGGCCGCGCCGAGTTGCTGTGAGACGTTGTTGAGCGCGCTGGCAGCACCGGCATCACGCGGTTCGACACCCATCTGCGCGAGAGCGACCGCTGAGACGATGGCCGACCCGATGCCGGCCCCGGCCAAGATCAACCCGGGCAGTACCCAGGCCGCGTAGTGACTGCTCGCGTCGGCCCGGGTGAGCAGCGCTGCCCCGGCTCCGCCGATGGTCAGACCTCCGGCGACGATGGCGCGAATGGTCAGGTACTGCAACAGCACGCTTTGGGTCACCGTGGCGACCACGGCTACCGTCACCATCATCGGCAGGAACGCCAGTCCGGTCTTGATCGGGGAGTAGCCCAGCACGCCCTGGAAGTAGTAGGTCAAGAACAGGAACAGGGCGAACACGCCCGCCTGCCCCAGCAAGAGCGTCAGCAGGCCGGCGCCGCGGTTGCGGTCGGCGACCACACGCAGCGGGACGAGCGGGTGACGGTCAATCGACTGGAAGACGACGAAGACGATCAGCAGGAGGCCGCCGGCGATGAGAGAGGTCAGGGTGATGGCCGCGCCCCACCCATCGGTCCCGGCTTTCGATGCTCCGAAGACCAGTCCGAATATCCCTGCCGTTCCAAGGATCGTGCTTGGCAAGGAGAGTTTGGGCTTGTTCGGCTCAGAGGAGTTGTGCAGCAGCGCGAGGCCACCGATGATTCCGACGACGGCGAAGACGACGTTGACGTACATGGTCCAGCGCCAGCTCGCATAGTCGGTCAGCAACCCACCCAGCAGCAGACCAACGGCCGCGGAGCTGCCGGCGACGGCCCCGAAGATCGCGAAGGCCTTGTTCAGCTCCTTGACGTCGGTGAAGATCACCGTGATCAGCGACAACGCCGCCGGCGCCATCACCGCGGCGAAAGCGCCCTGCACCGCGCGCGCCGTGAGGAGTGTCTCGACGTTGGGAGCTGCGCCACCCACGGCGGAGGCGATCGCGAACCCCACCAGACCGACGATGAACACGTTCTTGCGCCCGAGCACGTCGGCCAGCCGCCCCCCGAGCAGGAGCAAGCTACCGAACGCCAGCAGGTAGGCGGTGACGACCCACCCGCGGGCGGCGACGGAGAAGCCCAGGTCCGCCTGCATCGACGGCAGCGCAACGTTCACGATGGTCGCATCCAGCAGCAGCATCATCTGGGCGATGAGGATGACCCCCAGGGCCAACCACCGTCGCTGGTAGTGCGGATTAGGTGGAGCCACCGAGGGCTCTCTGGTGGCCTCCCCGGCCCCGGGTGCCCCAGAGATCTCTTGGGTACTCATTGTCGTGTCTCCTCGTACGTCGGTCGGAGGGCCAATATGAGGCACCCCTCAGGTTGTCGAAGAGCACAGCGGAGGCACCCCTCACATTATTCCGGAGGGGAGCCTCATTTTTATTCAGACGCGGGACGGGGCTGAGCTGGTCGCCCCCGACGGGCTCCTAGGACCCAAGAACCGGAGGCATCCCTCACTATCGCTGGTAGACTGGCGACGTGAGTCAGAGCGACATCGAGCAGCAGCAGCGGCCCCTGCGCCGCGACGCTCGGGAAAGCCGGGCCAAGCTCATCGCCGCGGCGCAGGCCGAGTTCGCCGCCCACGGCGTAGATGCCTCCCTGGAGAAGATCGCCCGCGACGCCGGGCTCGCCATCGGCACCCTGTATCGCCACTTCCCCGCACGCCTGGACCTGCTCATGGCCGCCCTCAGACCTCGGCTCCAGGAGTTCTCCGAGGGGGCCGACGCGGCCATGAGGATGGACGATCCGTGGGACGGGTTCGTCGCCTACCTGGAGAACCTGTTCGCCGTGCAGGCAGGAGATCGAGGCTTCAGCGACTTCCTGTCTCGCCGCTTCCCCGGCAATGCCGAGACCGAGCACATCCATGACGTCATGTGCCAACAGATCGAGGACATCCTCGCCCGAGCCCAGGAAGCCGGCCAGGCTCGCCCTGACATCACCCTGGCCGACATCGTCAACTTGATCTGGTCCAACGGCCGGATCATCGATGCCACCGCCGCGACAGCGCCCACAGCCTGGCGACGCCAGCTCCACCTCATGCTCGATGCCTACCGGGCTGAGCGGGCACACCCGATCCCCGAGCCGGCAATGACGGACGGGCAGCTGTATGACGCCATGGTCCATCTCAGCAAGGTGAAGTAGGTCGCGCAGAGACCAATTGCCGCCGCCCAGGACCGTTTCACCCCGGATGTTCGCCCTGTCCTGGGCCGGGGTCGTCGTCCTGATGATCGTGCGCCCCGGCTCCACGACGGGAGTTCGAGGACGAGCGGGCCTTGCCGGGACCGCTGTCTCGCCTGGGATCGACCCGGCGCGCACTCCCCCGCGGCCTGGCCCTCATCCCCGGCGTCGGCGCCCTGCTCGCCTCCCGCTACGCCGGTTAGATCATCGTGGTGAGGACTCCGCCGTCGGCGCGCACCGCGGCTCCGTTCGTGGCTGCGGACAGCGGACTGGCCAGGTAGGTCGCGAGGTGGGCGATCTCGTGGGGTTCGATGAACCGCTGCAGCAGCGAGGTCCGGTTGCCGCCGATGATGGCCGCCTTCAGGTCGTCCGGAGCCATCGCCTGAGCCTGGGCGATCCGGCCGACGAACGCGGCGACACCGTCGGAGTAGGTGGGCCCGCCGAGGATCGTGTTCACGGTGACCTCGGTGCCCTGCGTGAGCTTGGCCAGGCCGTTGCTCAGTGCCAGCATCGCCGCCTTGGTCACTCCGTAGTGGATCATGTCGGCCGGGATGTTCACCCCGGACTCGCTGCTGATGAAGATGATCCGGCCCCAGTTGCGGGCGAGCATGCCGCTCAGGACGTGCCGCGACAACCGGACGCCGCTCATGACGTTGACGTCGACGTAGCGTCGCCACTCCTCGTCCGGGATGTCCGCGAACGGCGCCAGGTCGAAGAGGCCAACGTTGTTGACCAGGATGTCGACGGCGCCCAGGGCGGCCAGGAGCTCCTGCACCTCGGCCTCGTTCGCGAAGTCGGCGACGACGCCGGAAACGATCGCGTCCGGGACGTCGGCTCGTAGCTGCTCCACAGCGTCCTGGAGCCTGCGGGCCTCGCGCCCGTTGATGACGACGCTCGCGCCCTCGGCCAGCAGGGCCCGCGCGATCGCGTAGCCGATACCCTGCGTCGAGCCGCTCACGAAGGCTCGCTTGCCGGTCAGATTGAGGTCCAAGGTTTCAGCCGTTTCGTCAGGGAGGTACGAGTTTCGGACCGGCTTTCACTTGCTCAGTCAAGTGAAAGGTAGGTCGGATGACTTGCTCAGTCAAGTCATGCGAGGTGGACTCAGCCCGTTCGGCGCGTACTCTGGCGCCATGCCAATCCCCCGCGACCGAGAACGGCTGGCCGGCGAACGCCTGGAGACCTGGGCCGCACTCGCGACCGTCCTGGAGTGGTTGCCGGCCGCGCTCGACGCACAGCTGCAGCAGGACTCCAGCCTCACGCACTTCGAGTACGGCGTGCTGTTCGCCCTCTCGGACGCTGCCGACCAGACGCTGCGGATGAGCACCCTGGCGAGCTACTCCAACAGCTCCCTGTCGCGCCTGTCGCGCGCGGTGGCCCGACTCGAGGCCAAGGACTGGGTGCGGCGCACCCCCGACCCGGGAGACGGTCGCTACACCCTGGCCGTCCTGACCGGATCCGGCAGGGCGAAGGTCGACCAGGCAACTCCCGGGCACGAGGAGGTCGTCAGCCGGCTGATCTTCGACCCACTGACGCAGGCCCAGACCCGACAGCTGCGAGACATCAGCCGGCGGATCATGGCGGCGATACGTTCCGAGGACGGCTGGCAACCCTCATCGAAGGGCTGAACCTTCCCTCACCCCTTGATCACCCCGCCCGCCGTCCAGACCCGACGGCCGCGGCTGCCTGACCAGCCGGCGCTGGGCGCAACGTTTTCGGGGTCGGCCTCGTCTGGGGTGGGTCAGGTTCGAGCGAACCTCAGAAAAGAGCGTCAGCATGGCACGCAGTGTTCCCGTGAGCTCCGGCAGTCGCCGGGCCCGATGGTCTCGCCCGATCACGTACGTGGCGTTACCGCTGGTCCTGATCGTCGTGCTGGTGGCCGCGATCGCCGTCCTCGGGGGCTTCGACAAGACGCAGGGTGGCGAGGTGGCGGTGGTCCGCAACGGCGGGCCGCTGGACAACCACAAGGTGCGCCAGGTGATCGAGCCGGCCTCCGCGCTGACCTGGACCGGCCTGTGGTCCAGCAGCCACAAGTACCCGGCCCAGCAACGGTTCTACACGATCACCTCGAACGCCGGCCGCGGCGACCGGTCCGGAGTGGACGTCGAGAACGACCCGACCGCGGACGGCGTCGAGGTGGGGGTCGAGGGGACCGTCTACTTCACCCTGAACACCGATGAGACGATGCTGCGGCAGTTCGACGACAAGTACGGCACCCGGGAGTACCGGGGTCTGGACGGCACCCTGCGCCACCCGTACGGCGACGACGACGGCTGGTCCAGCTTCCTGGACCAGATCGTTCGCCCGGTCATTTCCAACGACCTGCGCGAGCAGATCGGCGACTTCCGCTGTGCCGAACTGCAGGCCTCGTGTGCCCTGGTGCAGAACTCGAACGGCAACGTGGTCAAGACCCCGGCCGGCGGCGGAGCGGCGTCCAACTTCAACATCACGAAGATCCAGAACTCGATCAACACCTCGCTGGCCGAGGATCTGACCGTCACGCTGGGCGGCAACTACATCGTCGGCGTGAAGTTCAACCTGGCCAAGATCACCCTGCCGGCCGACCTGCAGATCGCGATCAACAAGGCTCAGGCCGCGTTCGCCGCGGTGACCGAGTCGCAGGCCCGGGTGGCATCGGCGAGGGCCGACGCCGACGCGAACGCCCAGCGCGAGCGCGGATATCGCAGCTGCCCGGCCTGCGCCACGATCGATACGCTGAAGGCCATCCCGCCGACCGTGACCACCTTCGCGCCCGGTAGCGGATTCGCCATCACCCAGCCCAAGTAGCCCGCCCGGCCGTTCCCGGCCGGCTCCGGCCGGGAACGGCGGTGTTCAGTCGCGGACGAGCTGCACCTTGCCCCCGATGACGACGATCTTGTACGCGACGATCTTGTGGGTGTAGGGGTTGCGGGCGAAGATCCGGGCGCCGTGCTTGAGCTTCTTCTGGTGGGTGAGCAGGTCGCGTCCGTCGCCGTTGTCCTTCTTCAGGACGGCGGCGGTGTAGCGACGGATGCGAGCCTTGGTCACCTTGCGATGCTTCTTCTTGGCGCTGGCCTTGACCTTCTTGATGATCCGGTGGGCCTGGGACTTCAGGGTGGTGGGCAGGGTGGCCGCTTCGAGGGCCGGGGTCAGCTTGTCGATGCCGACGGTCTCGGCCTCGGGCGGCGCCACGAGGTCCTCGGCCCCGTAGACCCAGGTACTCGACATCAGGACGCCGTCCGCACTCACGCCTTCGGCGACGATGCGCCCGCCGAGAACGTCGATCGTGGCCGTGGCTGCTGGTTCGTCACGCTGAGCCTTGGTCACCAGGGTGTAGCGCAGGCCGTCGCTGTCGCCGAACGGCGCCTTGTCGGCCGTGGCGACGGTCTTGACCGAAAGATCGATCAGGGGGGAGGCAAACCCGGTCGACTCGGCGTCGGCCTCCTGCGTCTGGGGGTCCGGCAGGAACACGTACTTGGCGTCGGATTCCCCGAGGTACTTCAGTGCGAGCTTGAGCGCGGCTCGACCGAAAACGGATCCGAACAGGCCGCTCTTGAGCCCGATCCAGTTGCCGACGCCCACCACGCTCAGGGAGTCGAACGAGCCGCCGATCTCGTCGCCGCTGGCGACCAGGTGCTGGCTTCCGGCCCGATCCACGGTCGTGGTCTGCGTGAATGCCTGGGTCCCCCCCAGGGGGAAGGACATGACCGCGGTGAAGCCGTCGGTGAGAGCCGCGCTCTGGGAGGTGCTGGTGACCGTGGCGATCTCGGCCAGGGCGTCGACAACCGGATAGTCAGCCGCCTTCGCGACGGCGCCACGGCCGGCGGGAAGCGCCGAGCCGGCCAGGCCACCGGCCTGGGCCGGGACCGCATTACCGGCGAGCAGGGCACCAGCCAACAACGACGTGGCCAGCGTGGTCCGATACATGGGCGCCCTTTTCCTGCCGTTCGCGGGTTCCGGTGCGCCGGGGCCCTGGAGGGCGCTAAGCAGGACGGGCTGGCAACGTGCGCACGACGTTGTTTCTGGGGTGTTGCCCCCCGTAACCGCAGACGTGAGAGTAAACAGCAGGTCCTGACCATTGCACAGGAAATTCTCAGATTTGACCTGAAGTACACGCGACGTCGCAATAGGTCACCCCGCAGGGTCGGGAACCGAGGGCCCATCGCCAGTCCGGCGAAGGGCCGACGGCAATTGGCCGGCGATCACCGGCCCAGTCGAGCGTTCAGTCGCGACGGGATCACCGGTCGATCAGGTCGCTCGCCGTCTTCAGCAACTCGGCAAACCGGGCGGCGCCCTCGGCGGCGATCAGCTCCCCGACGACCCGCAGGTACGCGGGGCGCCGGCTGATCGAGACGGTGCCCGCCGTGATGCTCAGCTCGTCCCGCTGGACCAGCTCGACGCTCAGGTCGTCACCGTTGAGATCCGGCATACGAACGAGCGCGTATCGGGGTTGACCTGGAAATACTGGTGAACGTCGGCGAGAGAAGTCATTCGAGGAGTCACCTTTCGCCGGCTGTCTGCTGCGCTCCAGCTTTCGGTATGTCACCCGGCACGCGGAGAGTAGAGAGGTCGGGGCGAAGAAGCGTGCTCCGCCGACGCTCGGTTCGTATGAGCCGCTCTTGCCTGAGCACCCGAAGCGATGTGAACCCGCCCTCACTTGGGCCGCCGACCATGTGGGCCAGTTCGTCCTGGCTCACGGGCAGGGTGATCGTGATCTCGTTCGACTTCAGCCGCCCGTGGTCTGCAGCGAGCTCGGCGATCGTGGGTGGTCACCCGCTCGTCAACCGTCATCTCGTCCGAGCATTGGTGCGCGCTCGTCGCCGGAGTAATCGCCTCTACTTCCGGGTCCGCCGTTCTGCTCGTGCGGCTTGGCGTCGCCAGAACGGACCGAGACTGTCGGACCTGTCGGTTAGCGTGGCTGTGTCGACTACATGAATGTGGGGGTCATGAACAGGGTCCGGCTGCCGGGCGACATGTTCCGCTTCACCTTCGGCGACCGCTCCGAGGTGTACTCGGCGGTGCTTCACGTCTTCGGCGAGGCCAACGAGCGCCTCGAAACCTCACTGAGCCTCGACGACGTCGCCCGACGGCTCGACGCTCTGGGCTGGGCGGGTGTGCTGCCCTTGGAATCCCTCATCGAGGCTCTGAAGCAGTTGCGGAGCTGGCACCTTCTGGACGTCAGCCAGAACCACGCCGGCAACTACCGCACGGCTGAGGAGTACGAGCGGCGCAACCTTCAGTACTCCCTCACCAGGAACGGCGAAGCGGCGCTGGCCGGTCTGGAGCAGGCGGCCGCCGTCCTGGCCTCGACCGGTGCCCTGCAGACCGCCGTCCTCGATGCCATCGCCGAGCGGCTGGGCGAACTGGCCCGGCTCCTTGGCGATCCCGGCTCCAGCGAGCGCCGGATTTTCTCAGCCCTGCAGGAACTGGAGGGTCATCTCGACGCACTGCGGACCAACACCAAGCAGTTCGTCTCCCAGTTGCAGCGCCTGCTGCGGGTGGAGGGCACTGGCCAGGACACGTTCCGGGAGGTGAAGGCGGCGACCGTTGCCTATCTCGAGGAGTTCCTGGCCAATCTCGACATCCGGGTGCACCTCATCGCCACGGCCGCGGCCGCGATCGAGCGGCACGGAGTCCAGGACCTGCACGAACGCGCCCTGCGGGGCGCGGAACTGCCCGCCCTGAGCACGGACGACGACCTGGGGCCGGACTGGCTGGAGCACCGACGCAGTCGCTGGGCCGGGCTGCAGGCCTGGTTCACCCCGCAGGACGGCAGCGAACCGCGCGCCGAGCAACTGCATGTGATCGCCCGCCGGGCCATCGTGACGCTTCTGCAGGCGCTGGATCGCATTAACGAATCTCGGCGACGCTCGTCCAGTGCGGCCTCCGACCTGCGCGAGCTGGCCCGCTGGTTCGCGCTGGCCCCCAGCGAGAGCGACGCGCACCGGCTGTGGTCCAGCGCCTTCGGGCTCGGGTCGGCCCGCCACGCCCACCTCGTCCATCCCGACCCGGAACTGATCCCGACCGGCACGTCCTGGCACCAGGCCCCCCCGGTGCCGGTGTCGGCGCTGATCCGCAGCAGCGCCCGGACCGAACGCTTCTCCCGCACCGGGCGAGTGCGCGACGTCACCGACATCCGGGCGGCGCGGGGCGAGCACGCGCGCACGGAGAGGGCCGCACTGGTCCACGCCTGGCAGCAGCTCGATACGGGGGGGCCGGTCCGTCTCAGCGAGATGGGGCGACTGGATCACCCCACGCTGGACCGCCTGCTCGATCTGATCGGGCGGGCTCTGGCCTCGCCGCCGGACGCCACCGGAGCACGCCGCCAGCAGTCCACCGACGGCCGGGCCGAGGTGATTCTGCGCTCCCCCCTCGATGCTCGACGGGCGGTGATCCGGACACCGCACGGCGCGTTCAGCGGCCCGGACTACCTGCTGCAGATCGACGTGGCCGGCGTCGTGCGAACCGGTGAGGCCACCGGATGAGCACGCTGCACAACCAGCTCGCCGTCGCCGAGCAGGAGGACGTCGCCCGAGGCATCCGCCTCCTGCTACGCCACCCGATGATCACCCAGCAGGGCGACGAGGCCGCCTTTGACCTGATCCGCCGCCGCCGCCAGCCCCTGCAGAGCTGGTTCGATTACCACTGCGGCTGGACGCTCACCGTGGAGCCCCGACTGGGCTATGCCCGGCTGGCCAAGGTCGGCATCGTGGATGGATCCGACCGCCCAGCGCTGCGCTCGCGTGCTGCCCGGCAACCGTTCGACCGCCGTCGCTACACCTTGTTCTGCGTGGTGGCGGCCGAGTTGCTCGATACCCCCGTCACCACGATCGGGCTGGTTGCCGACCGGATCGTGCAGGCCTGTGCCACCGACGAGGCGCTGCCTGCCTTCGATTCCAGCCGGCAGGCCGAGCGCCGAGCGCTGGTCGACGTCCTGAGGCTCCTGGAGGACCTGGGCGCCATCACCCTGGTCGACGGCAGCTCCGACAGCTATGTCCAGGTCGAGGACGCGAAGGTGCTGTTCCAGGTAAACACCACCCTGCTGATCCGGCTGCTCTCCGCGCCCCGGGGTGCGTCCTCACTGGCCGTCACGCCCGGCGAGGTCACCGCCCGCTTCGAAGAACTCCTGCAATCGCTGCGCGAGGAGAGCCGCTACGCCAGCGTGGACGACGAGCGCGGCCCCGGCCACTCCTCGGTGCAGCGCAACCTGTGGCTGCGTCACTCGCTGCTGCGTCGGCTCTTCGACGAACCGGTCGTGTACCGGGCGGATCTGTCCTCGGGCCAACTGGACTACCTTGACTCCCCCACCGGGCGACAGATCATTCGCCGGGCCGCCACCCAGGCCGGTCTCGTTCTGGAGGAGCGGGCCGAGGGGTACCTCCTGATCGACCCGGACGCCATCGCGACCGACGACACGTTCCCCGAGGGTGGCTCGATCGCCAAGGTGGTGGCCCTGAAATTGCTCGACCGGCTGCAACAGCCACCACGCGAGATGAGCTCGCCCGACCTCGCCCGCGCCACCGAACAGATTCTGGACGAGAACCCGACCTGGGCCCGGGTCTATCGGGTCGAGGGCGGCAACGAGCGGCTCGCCCACGAGGCTCTGGGGCACCTGCTGGCGTTCCGGCTGGTTCGAGGTGAGGGCGACTGGTTCCGGCCGCTGCCGGCCGCGGCGCGCTATCTGATCGACGTCCGCACCGAGACCATCACCGATGAGGCGGGCACGGTATGAGTGTCACCGAACTGAGCGTGCATCAGGCGCCGAGAGATGACCGGACCCGCTGGATCCCCCATCGGGCGGGCATCCTCAACATCTGGCGCTACTACGACGAGATCTTCGAGTTCCACCGGGGCCGCCTGCTGCTTCGCGGGCCCAACGGCACGGGCAAGTCGAAGGCCCTCGAGGTGCTGCTGCCTTTCCTCTTCGATGCCAACCTCCGGCCGAACCGGTTGTCCACCTTCGGGACCGCCGATCGCACCATGCACTGGAACCTGATGGGTGAGGGTGCCACCGGTGTCACGCGGGTCGGGTACGTGTGGCTGGAACTGAGCGACGGCGAGCGCTGGTTCACCTGCGGCGCCCGGTTGCAGGCCAGCCAGCGCACCAGTGGGACGAGCGCGGACTTTTTCACCACCGGCCATCGGATCGGTGCGGAGCTGTCCCTGGTCACCGAGGGCGGCCAGCCTCTGACCCGGGCGGCCCTGGTGGAGGCGCTCGGGCCGAATGGCACCGTGTACGACAGCGCCGGTGACTATCGCTCCGCCCTGCGCGCTCACCTGTTCGCCGGCATCAGTGAGCAGCAGTACGACGCTCTGATCACCGCTCTCCTGCAGTTGCGCACGCCGAAGCTGTCGCAGCGCCTGGACCCGGGCCTGCTCTCGACGCTGCTGTCGAAGGCGCTGCCGCCACTGGACCAGGGCGACATCGCCGAACTGGCTGAAGGCTTTGAACGGCTCGACCGCCAGCGCGAGGACCTGGCCCGGCTGGACGAGCTGGTGAGGGTGGCCGAGAGCGTCGCCCTTCGGGCGCGTACCTACAGCCGGCGGGTGCTGCGGGCCACGGCGGCGCAGTTGATCTCGACCACCTCGACGATGGACACCCGCACCCGCACCGCTCGCGAGAGCCAGGAGAAGTACGAGCAGGTAGTCGCCTCCCGGCAGGAGGCCCAGGCAACACATCAAGGACTGACGACGACCGGCGCCCGCCTGCGCGATCGGATCGAGGGCCTGACCGCCAGCGATTCGTACCGCGAGGGGCGCCAGCTTGACCAGCTGCGCCTCCAGGCCACCGAGGCCGATCAGCGGGCTACGCGGCTGGCCGGGACCGCCGGGCGGGCGCGCGGGGACAGCGACAGCTTGGACCGGGATGCCGCGGAAGCCACTCGGGCGTCGATGCGTGCTCTCGCCACGGTCGAGGGACAACGGACACGGCTGGCGACGGATGCCGAACGATTGGCCCTGGGCGCCGTCGTTCCACCAGCCGGCCTGGATATTGACGCCGCGGCGGCGAAACGACTCGTCACGTCGGGCGTGACCGAACGGCTGGCCCAGATCGACGACGTGCGCCGGGCCATCACCCAGCACGCCGCCGCCATCGAGGCCCGCACCCGGCAGGAACAGGAGCAGGAGGCCGCGGTAGCCCACCTCCACACGGCGAACGAAGCCCTTCACGAGGCCAAGTCCCTGCTGGCGCTGGCGCTGGACCAGATGGGCGAACGGCTGGTCGCATGGGCGCTTGACTGCACCGAACTGCGCGTGGATCCCGACCGGCTGGCCGCCGCCGTCGATTCAGCCCAGCTGGTGGCTGACCTCGTGATCGCCGCCCGACAGGTGGTACTCGACCGCCTCAACCAGCAGCGCGCCGACCTGGCCCACCAGGCCGCGCGCCTGCGCGAGGAGCAGGACCAGGTTCACCTCGAACTGAATCGCAGCCGCGCTCGGCTCGACCAACCACCACCGGCGCCGCCGTCGAGGACCGCCTCCCGCGAGGGCCGAGCCGGAGCTCCGTTCTGGAAGCTCATCACCTTCTTCGACGGGGTGCCGGCCGCCACTCAGGCCGGCGTCGAGGCCGCGCTGGAGGCATCCGGCCTGCTCGATGCGTGGGTGGCCCCGGACGGCCTGGTGCACGGACTCGAGGGACACGACGTTTTCGCTGTCACCAGCGCCGAGAGCCCCGGGTCGGACACGGCCGGAACCCTGGCTCAGGTCGTCATCCCCGAGTCGGACGGCGCCGTCCCGGCCGAGGTGGTGCTGCGACTGCTCCGCAGTATCGGGTTCGGCGCGGAGCTGCCGGAGAGCGGAACGGTCGCGGTCGGTGCCGACGGCCGCTGGCGGCTGGCCGCGCTGAGCGGCAGCTGGGCCAAGACGGAGTCGGCCCACATCGGCGCTGTGGCTCGCGAGCGCGCTCGCCGGCGACGCATCAGCGAACTGGAAGAGGCACTGGCTCGCATCGAGGCTGCGCTGGGCGACCTCGGTCAGACCCTCAAGGATCTGGCCGAACAGCAGGAGCGGGTGGATGCAGAAGCCCGGGCCCGGCCCGACTATCGCGAGGTCGATGCGGCTGCCCAGAGGCAGATGCAGGCCCAGGCCGTGGCCGGGTCGGCGCAACAACGGGTGGACGACAGCCGGACCCGCCTGCAGGAGGGTGAACACGCCGCGGCGCTCGCCCTGCGTGCCCTGACGACGCTCGCGGCCCAGAAGCGCCTGCCGGCTGAGGAGCGGGCCCTCGACCGCCTGGCGAGCGGCCTGAGAGATTTGAGTTCGTCGGCGGATGCCTGGTCGTTCGCACACGTCAGCGCCCTTCAGTCACGTGAGGTGGCCCAGGTTCGCCAGGAGCGGGCCGACGATGCCGGCCGCACCGCAGCCGAAGCCCAGGAGGAAGCCCTGGGCGCCGCCGAGACTGCCGCGGGCCTGCAGGCCCGCCTGGCCGGGGTGGAGCAGGCCATCGGAGCGACCTACCAGCAGGTGTTGACCGATATCCAGGCCGCGCGCATCGACCTTGGCCAGGTGCAGATCGAGGCCACGACGGTTGCGGCGCGATTGGGCGAATTGCGCGAACAGCAGGGCAGTCTGAGCACCGCTCGCGAACGCGACGCGAGCGAGCGGGACGAGGCGGTGGCCGCCCGCAATGAGGCGGCCGACCGGGTGCGGGCCCTGACCAGCGGTCATCTGGTGGTAGATGCCGGGATCGAACTCGGGGACCGCGATGGAGTGAAGGGCGCCCTCGAAGCAGCCAGGACCATCGCCGCGACCTGGCAGACCGTGCCGTTCGAGCCGCGCAACATCAGCGATGCCCAGAATCGATTGATCGAGACCCTGCACGCCTCCCGCGACGTGCTCGCCCACCGCGGCGACCTCGAAATGGTGACCGAGGACGACGTCCAGGTGCTGAGCGCGTCCCTGGGCGGGATGAGAATCAGCGCATCGGCGCTGCTGGAGCAGCTGAAACTCGATCTGAGCAGCAGCCGCGACGACATCACGGGAGCCGAGCACGCTCTCTTCGACCGAACCCTGACCGGCGACACGCGCCGCCAGCTCGCCGCTCGCATCCGCCAGGCCGGTGACCTGGTCGATGCCATGAATGCCCGGCTGGCCCTGGTGCGCACCGCCTCGAGCGTCGCGGTCCGCCTGACCTGGCAGGTCGACCCGCAGCTGCCGCCCGGTACCAGGGCGGCTCGCGAACTGCTGCTGAAGGACCCGGTCCGCCTCTCCGACGACGACCGCCAGGCCTTGCATGCCTTCTTCCGGGAACGGATTGAAGAAGCTCGCTCGGCGAACACGGCGGCCAGCTGGGAGCAGCAGCTGGCCGAGGTGTTCGACTACGCCGCCTGGCACCACTTCAAGGTCACCATCGACAGGGGGAAAGGGGCGGAGAAACTGACCAGCCGCTTGCACGGTGCGCTTTCGGGGGGAGAGAAAGCGATTGCCCTTCACCTGCCCCTGTTCGCCGCCATCGCCGCCCACTATCAGGCCGCACCGGCCGGGCCCCGGATCATCCTGCTCGACGAGGTCTTCGTGGGGGTCGATGCAGCCAACCGCGGGCAGGTGTTCACGCTGCTGGCCGCGCTCGACCTCGACCTGATGCTGACCTCCGACCACGAGTGGTGTACCTACCGGGAGCTGAACGGCATCGCCATCCACCAGCTGATGACGGGCACCGACGAGGACGATGCCGTCACCAGCGTCCGCTTCACCTGGGACGGGCACGAACTCCTGACCGAGCAGCTGTGAGCGAGTGGTTCGAGGCTGCCGACCTGCTGCCGCTCTGGCTGGCGCTGCACGCCCGGTTGTCGTCGGGTGCGGCGGTGAGCTCGGTGCGGGTCGGGTCGTGGAGCGACACGCAGCGGCAGGCCGTGGCCGATCTGCTGGGTCTGGACCGAGTGCCGCCGGTCGGTTCCAGGCTGGCCCTGTCCGAGCTCGATGCGGCGCTGGCCGAGACCGGGCTGGACAGTCGTTCCGTCGTCGAGCAGGTGGCCGGGCCGCTCAGCAACCAGCGGGCGCAAAAGCAGGCGGCCGCCGCCGAGCGGGTGCAACTGTGGGAGTGGCTCGAGACGGCCACCGGCCCCGCTCTGGCCGGCTGGGTCACCTACGTGCGTGGTGCCGGACTGGTGAATGGTTCGGTCGAGCGCACCCGCAATCTTCTGGAGAAGGCGCTGGCCGTCCTGAGCGCGCTGCCGGCCGACGGGGTGCCGCTTGCCGTGTTCGCGGACCGAGTGCTCGGCGACCCTCACGCGCTCGACGACGGAACCCGTCTCACCACCCTCGTCCTGCGTGCCGTCACGACCCTTCTCGGCGAGTGCCCCGAGCAGACCCGTGAAGCCTGGCGACGGATGGGCGTGGAAGGCGACGCGCTCTCCTCGACGGTGCTGGTGGCTGGCTTCCGGCCCGCCGCCGGACCAGGGTCCGCTGCTGCTCAGCTCGGCGCCTGCGCCGCGGCAGGCGAAGCGGCTGTGCTCACCCTTCAGCAAGTGCGGTCCACGCCCGAACTGACATGGCCCGCAGTGGTGCACGTGGTGGAAAATCCGAGCGTGATGGCCTCGGCCCTGGCGCGGTTCGGACCGGCCTGTCCAGCTCTGGTTTGCGTATCCGGCTGGCCGAGCGCTGCCGGGATGTTGCTGCTGCGGCGCCTGTCGGCCACCGGCAGCCAGGTGCTCTACCACGGGGATCTGGACGGGGACGGGCTACGGATCGCGAACCACGTGATCAGCCGAGCCGGCGCCCGGCCCTGGCGGATGAGCTCGGCCGACTACGAGCGGGCTCTGGCCCGCAGAGCGGGAGGACCACCAGCCGGCCGGGTCACCGACACCCCCTGGGACAGTGGTCTTGGACCACTTATGAGGCAGCACGGCACCGCCGTCACCGAGGAAGCGGTCATCAACGACCTGATCGATGATCTGGAGAATTGCGTCATGGGTTTCTGGGAAACGCCGTGAGCGGCGATGTTTGGCCACCGCCTTGGCCAGCGTCGGTCATTTCCCGAGTCGTCGCTGGATGAGGTCGTCGGCCGTCATCAGCATCTCCCCCATGCCGGCGGCGCCTTCGACGGTCATCAGCTCGCCGGCTACCCGCAGGTAGGCCGGCTACCGGCTGGTCGAGCCGGTGTCCGTGATGGTGCTCAGTTCGTTTCGCTGCACCACTTCGACACTCAGGTCGGCAGTGTTGAGATCCCGCATCCGCCCAGCACCCGCGAGTAGATGTCGGCAGCGATTCCTCGCAGCCTACGACGACTGAGAGGCCTCAGGGCAGGCCTACTCGGTGGAGCGATTCCACCACGAAATCCGCGTGATGGGCAGTCCCGAGCGCGCGCCACGTCGACGCGGCGCCTGGCCCGGCTCGCAGGGGATCAGCAATACGCTGGTCGGCCTGGCCCAGATCTGGACCGCTGAATTCCGGATGCTCGCTGATTCGCCGGCAGATGTCGTAGAACTGGGAGTTGCCCTGGGGGCTTCCCTGCGTCCCCCGGAGCACCAACCAGCGTGAGGCCACCGTGTAGCGCAACTGCGGCGAAGGGAACCCGGAAGGCGGCGCCATCCTCACCGGGTCGTCCGTGTAGACCGCTGGTCAGGCTCGCGCTCGTACATGGTCTGGACGAGTGCGTCCTTACCCAACGCCTAGATCATCAGGCGGGACAGCCTCTCCAGTACCTGAGGGGTGGAGCGCTGACGAGACTGTCGCGTTTGGCTGGACGGCATTCAGTACGAGGTGGACCCCTCCGATAAGAACTCGGCGGCTCTTCGCGAAGCGCTGGATTCCTGGGTCAGGGCAGCGCGGCGGGTGGGTGGTCGCCGGGCACGGACCGCTACCAAGGTTGAGGCGGGTGTCGACAACGCCGCCGTTCGCACCTGGGCAGCGGAAAACGAGATCCCCATCTCTTCCCGCGGTCGTATCCCGGCGGACATCATCGAGCAGTACCACTCCGCTGGTAACTAAGGCGGATCCCATCTCGCCGGTGACCCAGGCAGCCGGCCTTCGACTCGGCTCGGCCGTTCAGTCCCGACGCGGTGCCAACCCGGTCATCTACGAGACTACTTCGCTGTCTCAGTGGCTGACTAATCTAAGCGGTGGGCGGCACGTCACCCCGTAAGTCCCCGTCTTGGCGCCTACCGCCTCGGGACGACTGCGGAATCATCTCGCGACGAAGTTTACTTCTTCTGGGCAGCACGTTTGAGGCCCGTGTCCAGGGCCTCAGTGAAGGCGCCCAGGGCCCACTCGTGAATCTCCTCTTCGATGGGATCTTTGAAGCCGAAGTGGATGCGGATGGTGACGTCAAGCAGATCGCCGACTCGGCTGACCCGCAGGCCCGGCTTTCGCGAAGCTGGTTGCAGTTCCAGCGACAGCAGCACCGACGGAAGGCCGAGGGCAGCGAACGACTCCTGCCTCTTGGTGTCCGCCATGAGCGACTCCAACGCGCGCTGAACCGGGGCCTCGAAGCGGGACCAGTTCTTGTCGGTGTCCCAGCGCCGCTCGAACGCGCTGTCTTCCAAGCCGTACCCAAGCATCAGCCAGGGTTTTTCTGGAGCGTCTGCGGCCGGCGGCTCACTGTCGCGGAAGCCGAGCGGGTTCGAGCCGGTCTCCAAGGGGAACTTTGGCGAGTAGCTGTCGGTGCCGATCGAGCGTTCCCGGTGGACGTCGTCAAGGACTTCAAGGAGCTTGCTGGCATCCCACAGCTGCGACCAGCGGTGGGATGCCAGCGTGTCAGGATTGGTCAGAACGGCCTCGTAGACGTCCCGCCCCTCCAGCACAACAGCAACCCGGAGCTCGTCGAAGAGGTCATCGTCCACCTCATCTTCGGGCTCCTCGTCGCCGTCCGGACCAAGCAGGATGGGCTGGTGATAGTGCGCTTCGGTGTCGAGGGCGTAGATCTTGGCTGACAGTTCGTCCCCGAAGGCGATGACGTCTTCAGGTGACAGCTCTGTGAGGCGAGTCTTGAAGGCTTGACGCGCCGTCTTCGTGACTCGGCCGCCAAGGGTGTCGATGACATCCCAGAACGTCGTCTCATCCACGTGCTTGCCCCTCACCCAGTCCAATCCGAAGCGGTCACCCTAGCCGCCTACGTGCAGCTCTTGCGCTGTCCCGGAGGACAGTGACCATGCTGCACCGTGTACATCATGACGAGGGACGCTTCGATGCTGCGGGCACTGCTCCAGCCCTTGACCTTTTTGACAACGTAGTTGCCTGAGCAGTGCCCTGGGGCGTTGGCCTTCACACACTCTCGCACCGAGACCTTCATTCGCTTGCCCTTGTACTGGCCGATTCCGTACTTCCAGACCTTCTTCGTCTTGTCCCCGTTGAACCAGTAGCGAATCCGGTAAACGAAGTAGTACTTCTTATCGTTTGCACGGCCCTTCTTCATGACCGGGAAGGGTACTTGCCGCTCCCAAACGCAGGCAGTCTTGTCGGCATCGCAGGTGTCGACGTAGATGTATGCATTATTGACGTAGCGGAACGCTTGATCTGTTAACACGTCATCCGTCAAGTCCAGGTCCTTGTAATACCGTTCGTAAATGTGCTCCTCTTGCTGGGATGACGTACAGGTGGCATATGCACTGAGCGTCGAACCGAAGAGTGCCGCGAAGCTCAAAACCGTGATACCGAGCAGTCGAAACCATTTCCGCACTGTGTCCTCCGTGACGGCCCCCGCCCCGACCCCCCGTGGGTCGAAACGTCCGATACGTCCGGATCGTAGCAGGCGGCATATGCATCGTCTTGCAAATTTGCGAATCGCTCACTGAAGCCTGAAGATCCCTAGTCGCTAGCCCACTGGTTGAAAGAGCAAGTCTCTGACCCGCAGGGCCCGCATACTGTCGACGTCACGGCACGCAGAAGACCGGGCCGCTTGCTGCAGCGCAATTAGCAATGGGCCCTTGCGATTGGGCCAGACGCCGCGACCGACGAGTGCAGCAACGAACTCCACCGTGATCAGGACTCAGGTGCGGGCGCCGCGGTTCGGACCAGCAAGATGGCTGGCGTCTGGATGCTCTCCCGGGCCGACAGGACGCCGGGTACCTGGGCGATGAGTCGTCGCGCGTAGCCATCCACGAACTGACCGGCGTTGCCATGGAGGTAGACCACGAAGGCCTGCGCGTCGGTGGGGTGCCGACTCACCGCCAGCACAAAGAGGCGACGGGCGCGGAGTGCGTCGCGCAACTGATCTGGCTCCATCTGGCTCACACCCGCTCGCGGAGTTGGGCCAGCACGCCCGGGGCAATGGTCCAACCGGCCACTCCGGGCAGGCTCAGATCGACGTCGTCATCGGCACCAGTGCTCAGTTCGACCTCATCAACGACGAGCGGCCCCCACGGGCAGACGAGCCACTCACGCAGCAGGTCGCGGTCAAGGGCGGCGCAGCAGTGTTCGTCGTACCAAACCTCCACGACGTCACGTCGAAACTTGAACGCCACCTCGCGGGCCCGACCGTCCGAGCCAACCACTTCCATGACGAGCCGGGCCCCCGTGTACGGAGGCGCGCTCGCTGCTTCGGGGGCGGTCACCGGATTGATTCGGCGATGAGGACCCGGACGCCGGCCTTGCGCTCCAGGCGCTCACGGGTGAGCCGTTGCACCTGCGGGAGGCGGGGCCGACCGAACAGGGAGGGGGGATCTAAACGTTGCCAGCAAGACCCTTGATGGCAACGGTTCCATCCACGACGGAGTCGGCCCTGGTGCGGCTGAGCGGCAGAACCGCGTCGGCAAGCGAGGTCAGGGCGTCACTGTCCTGACGATCGGGTCGGCGCCTGGTCGATCAGGTCACTGGCCGTCTTTAGCATCGCGGCGAACCTGGCAGCACCCTCTGCCGCGATCAGCTCCCCGGCCACCCGCAGATACGCCGGGCGCCGGCTGACCGAGACGGTGCCCGCGGTAGTGCTCAGCTCATCCCGCTGGACCAGCTCGACGCTCAGGTCACCGCCGTTCAGATCCCTCATCCGACCCAGGACGCACGAGTAGATAACGGCCTCCTCGTCGATCGTGCACGCCTCCGCCCACGGCGGCGCGTTCCAGGACGGGCCGACGACTTCGGTGCCCATCAGATGACCGCCACCAGGTCGGCCAGTGATTCACGGGTCACCCGGAACCGCGGGCTGCTGCCGGCCATGACCGCGATGAATGTGCTGCCCGTGTCCACCGACCAGATGGCCTCGTCCACCGCGAGCGGCTGCGGCTCGGCGGCGGTCAGCCAGTCCCGCAGCTGATCGCGATCCAGCACAGCCAGGCACCGACCGTCGTGACGCAGCACCACCGTGTCCCGACGGACGCTCACCTCCGCATCTCCCACGGACCAGTCGCGCCCATTGCGCAGCTCCAGCACCAGTTCCCCGGTCCAGACCCCCGTCTGTACGTTCACCTGCAACTCCTCATCGTCTGATCGGATGGACGACGAGCCCGCCGGGTCGATTCGGGCGAGGGCCGGCGAGCCCGTCCACATAAGCGTCGCGCCAGGCTTCGCACAACATCAACACTCAATCGGTAAGACAGAACTGGCAAGACAGGTTTCGTAAGACAGGCAAAATGTCTGATCGAGCCTCTGTTGGACTTTCGCCGGCGGTGCCAGGATTTGCGGCATGGGGATTGGAACGGGGACCAGCACCGGTTCGGGCGCGGCTCGCAAATCATTGGGACGCAAACTCCGAGCATTGCGAGAAGCAGCCGGCTTCAGCACCGTCGACGTTGCCGGCACCAAGATCGTCAGCCGCGACAAGCTCTACCGCTTGGAGAAAGGCAGGAGCCCGGTCAAGCAAGGCGACATTCTCGCGCTCTGCCGGATGTACAAGGCCAACGCCGAGCAGACCGACGCGCTGGTCGAGCTGGCCGAGAAGACCAGCGTCGAAAGCTTCTGGGAGCAGTACTCCGACCTCATGCCGTCACGCCTGGGGGCGCTGATCGAGATGGAGGGCGCAGCGTCGAACGTCCGCACCTACGACCCGGAGCTGGTGTACGGCTTACTGCAAACGCAGGCCTACCACCGAGCCGTCGCCGAAGCCGACGGCCAGCAGCCTGACGGGATTGATCGTCAGGTCGAACTGCGAGCCGAGCGGCAACGAGTTGCTCTCGGCCGTGATGTCCCGCTGCAGATCGTTGCCGTCATGGGTCCCGGAGCCATCTTGCGGCTTGTCGGCGGCGAGGGCGTCATGGCTGACCAGCTCGAACACCTACGAGTGATGAACCGTCTTCCCCACGTGCAGGTCCTTGTCTTACCGTGGGACGCTGGCGCACACGCCGCCATGCGAGGTGCGTACACCATCGTCAACACCCAGGATGAGGACAGCGGAGAGTCAACGGACGTCGTCTACCTCGAATCGTTGGGCATCGGCCGGTACGAGGAGAAGGAACAGTTGGTTCGAAGCTACGGCGAGAGATTCGACCTCATCCGGGCCCAGTCCATCAGCATCGAGGAGTTCCTGACATGAGCAACGACCCGACCCCATGGGTCAAGGCCAGCGCATCATCAGGTGACGGCAACTGCGTCGAGCTGCGCCGACACGATGAAGCCGTCGAAGTACGGGACACGAAGGACCAAGGCGAGGGCCCCGTCCTCGGTTTCACCCGCACGGAATTTGCAGCCTGGATCAGCGGAGCCAAGAAGGGCGAGTTCGACCAACTGCTCTAGCCAGCTGGGTCTTGCACCGCCGAACAGAGGAACGCCCAGGCCAACAGCCTGGGCGTTCATCCGTGGAGGTGCTGCGGACGACGTTCACTGCTCGCTTAGATCCTGGGCCATCTGTGGGCCGTCCCAGGTAGACAAGCAGAACGGATGGCCGGCCGGGTCTGCATATACGAAGCAGTGGTCGGAGTTCGGCTGGTTGTCGAAGCGAGTCGCCCCGGCACTGAGAACCCGGGCCTCGCTGGCGGCGAGGTCCTCGACGTAGAAGTCGAGGTGTAGTTGCGCCGGTGCCGTGCCGGTGGGCCATTCGGGCGGCCGGAAGTTCTCATCCCGTTGGAAGGCGATGAAGCTGTCCGCTCCGACGGCGGCTGCCCAGTGTGAGCTGCCCTTGGCCACGCCGCCGATAATCTCGGCGTAGAACTTCGCAAGTTCGATCGCGTCCGGGGCGTTCACCGTGATGCTGGAGAGTCTGATCTTCGCGGACATCAGCCGATCGCCAACTCTCGGTAGCCGCCGATCAGTTCGTCCCACCGCGCCTTCATGTCGCAGCGTTCACCGCCGGCCAGCTGGGCGGCCAGATCCTCGAGATGGACCTGCCAGCCGGCGCCGTAGGCGGGCAAATTGTCTGCGGGCAAGCCTCGTTCCTCGACGACCAGGCGAGTCCCCTTGCCGTCGGAGCTCAGTGTGGCCTCGATGACGGCGTCTTCCGACTCGCCCGCTTCGCGCGTGATCACCACGAGACGATGCGGCGGCTCGCACTCCTGCACGCGCCCGCTTCCTTCCCATCCGCTGGTGAAGCGGGTTTTGAATTCATTACCGAGACGCAGATCGCCCTCGACATCGGCGATCCAGCGCGCAAGCCGCTCAGGCTTCGTGCACGCCTCCCACAGGTCGTCGATGTCGGTGTCGTAGACGCCTTCGACCCGTACCGCTCCACGGGTCCCCGCCAGCGTCCGCATGGTTGCGCTGATGTTCATCGACGTTCTCTCTTCCCACGAGTGATTTCGGTGCTCAGGGCGTCGAGGCGGTTCTGCCAGAGCGCGCGGTAGGCCGCCAGCCAGTCGTCCACCTCGATCAGCGCCTCCGGCCGGAGGCTGTAGATGCGGCGCTGCCCTTCGCTGCGTACGTCGACCAGGCCCGCCTCCCGCAGCACCCGCAGGTGCCTGGAAACCCCCGGCCGGGCAACCGGCAGCGCCGCCGCCAGCTCACCCGCCGTCGCGGAGTGATCTCGGAGGATCTCCAGCACCGTGCGCCGGTTCCCGTCGGCCAGGGCTTGCAGCACCGCATCCATGCCGGAAGAGTACCCGTTCGGGTACGTAACCGTAAAGGTACAGATATGTGATCAGCCTGACCCGCGGTAGGCCGACCTGCTGGCGCGACATAGCCTTGAAGCATGGCCCGAGTGCTGATCACGGGAATGTCAGGTGCCGGCAAGAGCACCCTGCTCGCGGCTCTTGCCCGGCGCGGCCACACGACAGTCGACACCGACTACGACGGCTGGGAACTGCCCGGCGCGCTCTGGGACGAGCCCAGGATGAGCACGCTGCTCGCCGAACACACCACCATTGCCGTCAGCGGGACGGCGCAGAACCAGGGCCGCTTCTACGACCGGTTCGAGCACGTGATCTACCTCCACGTCCCGCTGGCGACGCTGCTCGAGCGGGTGCAGTCGCGAACCAACAATCCGTACGGCAAGACCGCCGAACACCAGGCAGACATCACCCGGTACGTCGCCGAAGTCGAGCCCCTAATCCGCCGCAACGTAACTCTCGAACTCGACGGCCTGTTGACGATCTCAGCGCTGGCCGACCGCGTGGAGAACTGCCTAGGTTCCTGAGCAGGCATCACGGCGAGCTCGGCGCCTGTCCTCAACGTCGGTCTGTACGCAACCCTGGCCGCACCGGCGGGTGTGATCGCCGCTGTCGCGCCGGCCCGCAGGAGCTGCAGGAATCTCGCCGCGACTGGTGGCCCGAAACACGAACAGCACCCAGCACGGGCGGACCAGTCCTCCCACCTGATTACACGGGAAATCGGCCGCCGTGAGACGAACTGATCCTGAGTCCGGAATCAGGCGCGGCGGAGGTCGGGAGACCCGCCGAGATTCGCTCCGGTGACGGCAATTGACGCGCCAATCAATAAGACCAAGCGCAGATGAACGTGCCTACGCGAGAGTAGGCATAGCCATCTCGCTTCGGCCCTCGAACTGCAGAGAGATGCCGACTCGCCCGCCCGACACCGACGGGCCCGCCTCCCTACGGGGGGCTGTGGCACCCAGGAAGCGCACTCCTACCAACGCAATGCCAACGACGAAAACTCTTTGCGCGCAATCACAATCATCTGGCCGACACCGAGTCACAGTGATTCCCGAACTGATGACCCGACCCGCAAGGCCCCATGATCCACTTCCAACGATTCTCTCTGAGGTCAGAAAATCATCAAACTGACACACCTGCTGGTACACCTCAGCGGAGCCCCCAGCGGGCGCGCCCACAGGAAATTCGACGACGCATCAGAGCCCCGGGCAGTATGTTTATGGATCGTGACGTCGAATGGGGATTCGACGGTCACATATTAACGGCGGGTACGTTTGTTCGGGGGACTCCAGATAATGCATGTGATCCAAACCCTGCCCGCGGTCAGGGTCAATTTCGTACGTCCTGACTCCACCCGGCGCGGCGGCCCGAACACTCACACAGGCACATCGTCGTCGGCCGGGCCGGCGTCGGCGGTGCTGGCCGCCACGTTGTGGGGCACCATCGGGACGGCCGCATCGTTCGCTCCGGCAGGCGCCAGCCCCCTCGCTCTGGCGGCGGCGCGCGCAGCAGTGGGCGGGGTCGTCCTGGTTTCTGTGGCCGTGCGCCCGGGGGCCGTCCGGCAGGTGGTGGCCCCTGCCCGGGCCTACCTGTGGCTGAGCCTGGCCGCGGTGGCCATGGCCCTCAATCAACTCACCTACTTCACGGCGATCAAGGAAGCCGGTCCGGCCCTGACGTCCGTGGTGCTGATGAGCAGCACCCCCGTATTCGCCGGGCTCATCGCCCGCCTCAGCGGCGCCCCGCTCACCAGGCGATGGGCCATCACGACCGCAGGCGCCATCACGGGCTGCGCCCTGTTGGTCGTGAACGGGATGCGGCTGGGAGAGCACGTCGTGGAGGGAATCGGGTACTGCCTCCTGGCCGGTGCTGCTCTGGCGTGCTTCAGCACTTTCGTGGCCCGTCTCATTGCCAACGGCGGTAACTCGGCAACCACGATGGCACTGGTCTTCGCCGGATCCGGGATCTTGATGTCACCGATCCTGATGGCCGGTCCCGCCGGTTGGCTCCTGTCCCCCGCCGGCGCCGGGGTTGCCCTGTACCTGGGCCTGGCTGCCACGGCCGGGGCCTACCGGCTCTACGGTCACGCGCTGCGCACCGTCTCCGTGCCCAGGGCCTCAACCCTGATGCTGGCCGAGCCGGCCGCGGCGACCGCACTGAGCGTCACGGTCCTGGGCGAGCACCTCGATGCTCTGGCCGTCACCGGCCTCGCACTGATCTGCGTCACGTTGCTGGCAGCGGCTCTACCGGCACGACCAGGGCGGCGTTCAGCAGGCCCCCGCCACCGCCTACCCACCCAACGACTCGCCTACGGCTTCGATGAGCGCGTCCGGTGGAGCCCAAACTCAACCTTCGCGTCGCTGGACTGACGATGAAGGCGGCGCCCGGCCGGGCCACTTGCATGCGCGCGCGAATCGTGGCTGGATCAGGGATCAACCCGGCAGCGAAAATCGATGTGGAACCAAAGATCCACCTGCCCCTCAATCCGGAGGCGTGATGAACCTGGAGAAGGTTGTCTTCGGCTTCTTCGTGCTGCTCGCCGCGACGCTGAACCTGGGCTTCTTCATTGGCGACATCTCGAACCCCGACCTGCACAACGTCTACGAGCTGTTCGCGGCGGTGATCGTCAGCCTGATCGCAACCGTGCTCAAGTTCGGTGATCGAACCCAGATCGGAGCCGTCCACCTGGCTACCAGCCTCGTGGCCGACCTGCAGCTGATCGCGGCCGCGGTTGTCTGGGCACTGGCCGAGAACGCGTCCTCGGCCGGCATCACCGCACACTCCACGGCCAGCGTGGTCTCGCTGTCCGGCGGGGCCCTGCTGGCCAACCTGGTGTCGGTCGTGCTGCTGGTGGCCGAGACCCTGTCGTTCCGGCGTCGATGACGGTGAACAGAACGTCGACAGCGGACAGGACGTCGATGGAGGACGACGCCGGCCCGCGGACCCCTCGATGAGCGGGCTGTTGCTGTTCTGGCAACGACTGTTCGGCGACGACGCCGAGCCGGTGGTCGGTCGCCGCGAGAAGGTGGACTCCGACGTGCCGATCCAGACCGAGGCCACGATCTTCCTCGTCCTGCGCCGGATGAGGGCTCCGCTGATCATCCTCATCCTGATCTTCGCGGTCACGGTACTCGGACTGGTGCTGATCCCGGGCCAGGACGCCGAGGGCCACACCTACCGGATGACCTTCTTCGACGCGTTCTACTTCATGAGCTACACCGCCTCCACGATCGGATTCGGGGAGCTGCCGTACCCGTTCACCACCGTTCAGCGCATGTGGGTGCTGGTATCGATCTTCGTGACCGTGATCGGCTGGGCCTACGCCATCGGCACCGTGCTCACCTTGATCCAGGACCGGGCCTTCCGCAATGCCCTGGCCATGCAGCGGTTCACCCGCAAGGTGAAGCGGTTGCACGAGCCGTTCCTGTTGATCGCCGGTTACGGCAACACCGGGGAGCTGCTCGGCCGGTCCTGGGACGCGCTCGGTCGCGGATTCGTCGCGATTGACGTCTCACCGCAGCGGATCGACTCGCTGGACGTCAACCCGTACAACGCGGACGTTCCGGGTCTGGTCGCGGATGCCCGCAATCCGAACCACCTGGAGGCGGCGGGGTTGCACCACTTCTATTGCGAGGGCGTCGTGGCCCTGACCAACGACGACGAGGCCAACCTGGCCGTGACGATGACGGCCCGGTTGCTGCGCCCCGAGCTGCCGGTGATCTCCCGGACACTGTCAACGGCGATCGAGGAGCGGATGCAAGCGTTCGGCACGCCGACCGTCGTCAACCCGTTCGACCGCTTCGGCGATCACCTGCAGCTGGCCGTCAAGGCGCCGGCCACCTACCAGCTTCTGACTTGGTTCGAGGGCGGCCCCGGGGCGCTCTTGCCGGACCGGGTTGATCCGCCGGCCCGGGGTCGCTGGGTGTTGTGCGGCTACGGCCGGTTCGGACAGGAGCTGCACGCCGACCTGGAGGCCGACGGTCATGAGGTGACGATCATCGACTCCGACCCGGCCCACAGCGCCCATCCGACGATCGTGTTCGGCGATGCCTCGGAGCCGAAGGTGATGGCCCAGGCCGAGGTGCATGAGGCGGTGGCGTTCGTCGCCGGCACCGACAACGACACCACCAACCTGTCGCTGATTGCCGCGGCCCGGCGGAAAAATCCGAACCTGTACACCGCGGCCCGGCAGAACCAGCCGGCCAACGCCCCGCTCTTCGCGGCCATGAAGATCGACATCCTGTTAGTGCCGAGCGAGGTGGTGGCCCGGGAGGCCTACGCCCGCTTGAGCACACCCCTGCTGTGGCGGTTCCTTCAGGAGATGCCGGCCCAGGGCGAGGAATGGGCCTTGAACCTGATCGACCATCTGACCACCGAGTGCGGCCGGCGAATGCCGGACCTGTGGAAGGTGCGGCTGAACCCGGTCGAGGCGCCGGCCCTGATGCCGCTGGTCCAGGCGGGCGAGGTGACTCTCGGCAATCTGCTGCGGGATCCGCGGGACCGCGAGCAGCGGTTGCCGGTGAGCCCGTTGCTCTTGCTGCACGCCGGCGAGTCCACCCTCCGCCCTCCGGACGACGTCGTTCTGGTCGCGGATGACGAGGTGCTATTGGTCGGCCCGGGTTCGTCCCGGCGCGCGATGGAGAGCACGATGATGGCTGAATCGGCAGCCACCTACGTGGTTTCTGGCCTGCATCGGGCCGACAGCTGGATCTGGCGCCGGTTCGGCCGCCCCTGACCGGCAGAGCCCTGTCTCGACCGTCTGGGAACTGCCCGCGATCTGGGACGAGCACAGGATGAGCACGCTGCTCGACGGGCACACTCCACCGTTGCCGTCAGCGGGACAGCGCAGAACCAGGGCCGCTTCTACGACCGGTTCGAGCACGTGATCTACCTCCACGTCCCGCTGGCGACGCTACTCGAGCGGGTGCAGTCACGGACCAACAATCCGGACGGCAAGACCGCCGAACACCAGGCAGACATCACCCGGTACGTCGCCGAAGTCGAGCCCCTGATCCGCCGCAACGTAACTCTCGAACTCAACGGCCTGCTGACGATCTCAGCGCTGGCCGACCGCGCGGAAAACTGCCTACGTTCCTGACGATCTGGGTCGTGCGCACAAGACGGCGCATGTTCCAGAGACAGGCAGGCCTCAGCGATTGACCACTTTCGCCTGCTCAACCTTGAACACAGGCAGCAGAGCTTGCGTGGTCATCGCGGGAAGGGTTCCCCCCGCGCCCCCCGAGCCGGTCCAGGACACGTCCCAGCGGATGGACACCGTTGAGGAGACCGCCTCACTCACTGATCGGAACCGGTAGGCGCACCCACCATGACCGGGCGAGGCGTTGCCGTCGGCTGGAGTCCACGGTCGCCCAGGGCCACGACAGGTTTCAACGGCAGCGCCGTTGCCAGGGTCAAACATCAACTCCGTCGGCGTGAGCGTCACCGTTGCGGACGCCACCCCGAGCGTTGCCGTTGCCGCCGGCAGGTTGGTCCAAGGACCCGGATCGGTCCAGAACCAGGTCCACACGTTCACCCAGGTATAGGGAAGGCCATCGTCCCTGAGGGCTTCCGATGGCGAGCGGTGTACGCGGGGTTTCGGGACCTTCACTGACGCCAGCGCTCGCTGAGCCAACTCGGCCGGCGTGATCTCCGGTTCGGGCGGTCCCGTTGGCGACCATGACCAGACGGGAACGAGCGACACAACCTTGCCGTCGCGGCAGAGCGGACCGACCAGGATTGAGCCGGTTTTATGACCATTCCAAATGGGATCGGATTTTGCCGGTTGAGGCTTCAGTAATCTCTTCGCGCACTTCGGATCTGGGCCGCCCCCCGCCCCGCGTCGACCAACCGGACCAGGATTTCCAGGCCTGAGGCCACCAGCAGTTGGCGGCTTCGCAAGATGGACGTCACAATCCCCTGCCACAGGGTCACATCCAACTTGCCCATCGCCCGGCCCATCCGCATGGGCCGGGTACTGCAAGGCAAGCACGAGAACTAAGGCGCCCAAGACTGTCCGACCGCAACTCATGGGCTGCAGGTTCGACTTTTATCCAGCGTGAGTTTTTGTATACCCCAATGTTTCTCAAAGAAAATCATGGTCACAGTCGATTGGTAGGGCGATGACACCTTCTGCTTAACACGAGGCTGAACTTTTCCCGTTCTGGAGTCATAGAGACGCCAATCTTTGCCACCCGTTTGACAATCCGACAGGATAACCGTTGGCCAAGGTTTGGCCGAGAGATTGAGGGACTTGATTACTACATTCAATCGCGGCGGCGTACCGCGATATTCGCCGCTGGTCTCGGCCATATTCCAGATGTAGAACTTGTAGGTTGTAAGGAAGGGGTCAAACATGTACCTCGTGAAGTCGGCCTTGGCTGCGATCTGGTCGCCCTCGTCAAAGGGATGGCGGGCCGCATTGCGCGTAGCCTCAATGCCAGCCTCGTAGGCCCGGAGAGCCGGCAACGCCAGAGGATCTACAGTGGACGACGCAGACGGCGAAATCGTAGGCTCGGGCGGAACCGTTGCCGGGGGATCCTGCGCAGTCTCACCGCCGCTTGAACAAGCCACCAGGGCCAGTAGCAGAGCTCCCATCACGCCACCAAAGACCCCGCCGAGCGGCCTGCACCGATGCGACCGGACACCGGCACCGTCGCCGTCACTCGCCTTGGTCGATGCGGCAATCTGGACGCGGGGCAGGACGATGCGTCCCACGTTGCTGAACTGCCTGTGCTCCAATGGGACAGCGCGGACGAGGACGCGGCACCGACCACGGATCGCCTCGCCGCCGTGGCGCGCTTCGCTTGAGAGCGAAGAGCTCACCCTGCGGTCGGGTCGACGCTTCCGCCGTAGCACGTCCCGATCCCCTTCCGCGAAGCTCGTGCATGTTTGAATACCGAGACGTTGGAACAACAAGCGTGCTGTTGTCAATCCTCCTTGCCGAACGTCACGAAACTGCGCGCAGGTCAGCACACTAGCCGTCCAGGATTGGACGCTAGGACCCACAGGCAGGTGAAGCTGAACAGGACGTCTGAGCGGGAGGGGTGTGGCATTCGCTACGGACACCCAGACCTTCGGTGGTATCAACCAATTCTTTCGGGATAATCCCGCTCAGTTCGACTATTGCCCGAGCGACACAGACTTACTCCGAACGTCGCGCCGAAATTTCATGTGTTAATGCAAGCCGTGGGCGTTCTTTCGCTTACCGCACATCTCCCATTCGGCTGGGCCGATCGCGATTTGGTATCAATGCATGTAACCACTGCATGACACCGATGACATCAATCCGTGTCATCCGGAACCATATGGCTGTGAATATGAACTGGTTTATTGACACATCTGCCTACTGCACGGTAGATCAATAGCTCACAGTCGCTGGGCTGCCAATGACAGGAGTCGGGCCTTGCCGCGGAACGATTGGGCCAGCCAGCCGATTCATTTCGAGAATGATTGCCGAGTCATCGACATTCACGAGCGCAACCCCCACGCTGACGCCGGCGGCACCCGGCCCCCACTGCCCATGTCCGTTCGAGCGAGCGCGGCGCGGTGCGGAAGCGTTCCCGAACCTGTCTGGCCCGCGAAACCCCTGGTAGATCGGCCGAGGCCAGCGAGCGCTCAGGTCCTTCCCCTCCACGCCACCCATGTTCGGCACAGCGCCGTCCCTGCGCACCGTGCGAGCAGTGCTTCCCGCGGCACGCCCCGCACCTGCTCGCGAGAACTGGGTCGCTGATGTCCAACATCACCGCTCCGGCCTTGGGCCGAGGTGCGAGCGCGCGACCGGCAACGGCCCTGCCGACGCGCGAGCGCCGCCCCTGGTGGGTCGCTCTGGCGGTGCTGCTTGTCGTGTGCCTGGGAGCAACCTTCGGCGCTCTCTACCAGCGGGCCGGGGCAAAGGCTCAGGTGATCGTCGTGGTGGCCCGGGTTCCGGCAGGGCACGTCCTGACCCGCGGAGATGTCTCGACCACGCGCGTGGCCGGGGCAGTCAGCGCCATGGCAGGCGGGGACCTGTCGGCGGTGGTGGGTCAGCGCACCACGGTCACGTTGCTGGCAGGCACGTTGTTGCAGGGCTCGATGCTGAGTTCGGCCGGGGAAGTCCTGCCGGGCCAGGCTCAGGTGGGGGTGGCCGTGGCGGCGGGGCAGATCCCGGCCGATGGTGTGGACGCCGGTGACACGGTCGAGGTCCTGCGCGTGCCGTCCAACGGCGCATCCGCAGATCCGGACTCCGCACAGGCCGAAGTCCTGGTGGCGGCGGCCACGGTCTGGTCCAGCCGTGTGGATCCGTCCAGGCCGGGCGCCGCCCTGCTGACGCTGACGGTGCCGTTGAGCAACGTCACCGACATCGCGACAGCCAGTGCTGCCGGCGCAGTGGCGGTCGTGCGCGTGCCCCCGGGATCGTGAGATGAGCGACCACCACGCGTTTCGCGGGAACGCAGCCACCAATCGTGGGCGGCGGGGATGATCGTCGCGCTGTGCTCGGACAAGGGCGCTCCCGGGGTGTCGACACTGGCTGCCGCCCTGGCCCTGAGGTGGCCGGGCCCGCGCATCCTGCTGGAGGCGGACCCCTCCGGTGGGGATGCGGTGCTGCGCATGCACCGGCCCCGCTCGCAGTCGCTGGACCTTGAGCCGAGCATCCTGTCTCTGGCCGGCCAGGTGCGCACGGGTGCGCGCGTGCAGGACCTGACCCGCTTCGCCCAGGTGAGCAGTCTCGGGCTGCCGGTGGTCCCGGGTCCCCTGCAGGCGGAGGACTGGGCGGCCATGGCGCACCTGTGGCCGCAGGTGTCCGCGCAGGTCGAGGACTGGGACGGCACGGTGTTCGCCGACCTGGGCCGCCTGCACCCGGACAGTCCTGGACTGGCCCTGGCCCTGAGAGCGGACGTGGTGCTGGTGCTGACCAACCCGAGCGCGGAGTCGTACTTTCACGTCCGCCGGCGCACCGAGGTCCTGTCCACAGTTCTGGGCGGGCGCCCGGGCCGCAACCCGGTCGGGGTGGTGGTGCGCACCACTCGGCGCGAGCGCAGCGCGCTGGGCGACGTGGCCCAGATGTTGCGGGCCACCGGTTCGCCCGTACCGGTCGTCGGCGCCCTGGCGGACGACCCGTCCGGTGTGGGGCTGCTGGGGGCCGGAGCCGACACAGCCCGGCTGCGCCGAAGTGCCCTGATGCGCTCGGTGGCAGACCTCATTGGGAGCATGCGGCGGACCTGGGGCATCGGCGACGTGGGCCTTGATGGCCCGGCCCGCAGTGGCTCTCGTCGGGTGCCTCACGGTGGCCCGGACACCGCGGCGTCCTGGTCCGCGCGATGAGTACCCCGAGCGGACGCCTGCCGCAGGCTGGCGGGGCCGTGGATGACGCCGCCGCGCCGGTCGACTACGCCCTGGTGCGCTCGCTCCAGCGTCGCGTCGCGGACCGGCTCACGGCAGATCGCCAGAAGCGCCTGGCCGCCGGGCTGATCGAGTTGACCTCCGCTGACGAGCGGCAGCTGGCGCTGGCGATGATCCGCGAGGAGGTGGCCACCCACGTGCGCGAGCAGATGCATCAGGGACTGCAGCCACCTCCGCCGGATCTGGACGAGCAGCTGGTGCTCGCCGTGGAGTCGGCGATCTTCGGGGCCGGGGCGCTGCAGTACCTGCTGGACGACCCCGGGGTGGAGAACATCGACATCAACGGCTGCGACGAGGTCTGGGTGACCTACGCCGACCAGCGCGGCCGGGTGCGCGCCGACCCGGTGGCGGCCACCGACGAGGACCTCATCGACGCCGTCCGGGCCCTGGGCGCCTACGCCGGGCCCAACGCGCGCCCGTTCACCCCGGCCAGTCCCGAGCTGGACCTGCGCCTGCCGGACGGCTCGCGCCTGTCGGCTCTCATGTCCGCCTCGGAGCGGCCGCTGGTGTGCATCCGGCGCAGCCGGTTCGAGGAGGTGTTCCTCTCCGGCGTGCCGATGCAGGCCAGTCCCGCCCGCGCCCGGCGCACGCAGGCCCCGCAGGCGCCGAGCGTGTCCGATCCGATGACCCTGACCCAGCTGGGGACGATCGACGAGCAGCTGGCCGCTTTCCTGCACGCGGCGGTGCTGGCGCGGTGCAACATCATCGTCGCCGGGGCCACCGACGCCGGAAAGACGACCCTGCTGCGGGCGCTGGTCAACGCCGTCCCGCCCCACGAGCGGCTGGTGACGGTCGAGCGGGCCCTGGAGCTGGGCCTTCGCCGCCAGCCGCACCTGCACCCGGACGTGGCCGAACTGGAGGAGGTCCTACCGGCGCCGGACGGCAGCGGCGGGGTGAGCATCGGCGCGCTGGTGCGCCGCAGCCGCCGGCTGAACCCCTCGCGCGTCATCGTCGGGGAGGTCCTCGGGCCCGAGGTGGTGGAGATGCTCTCGGCGATGAGCCAGGGCAACGACGGGTCGCTGTCGACCATCCACTCCCGCGACGGCGTCGACGTCTTCTCCCGCCTGGCCCTGTACGCCGCGCAGTACGAGCACCTCGACTTCCCGGTGACGCATGCCCTGGTCGGCTCCTGCGTGGACCTGGTGGTGTTCGTGCGCAAGAACCCGCTGATGCAGGGGCGCCGGGCCGTGATGGAGGTCCTGGAGGTCACCGGCAGCGCCGACGGGGCGGTGATCCGCTCACGCATCTTCGCCCCGGGCCCGGACGGGCGGGCGGTCCGCGAGCGCGACGTGCCGATCGCCCGCGGCGACCTGCTGGCGGCCCACGGGTACGACGACGACGATTGGACCCCGGCCTGGAACGAGGCCTGGTCCGGGGCAGGCAATGAGGCCTGGGCGACGGCACCACCCTCGCGCCACCTCTACCAGCCTGAGGACACTTACCAGCCGGACGCCCCACCTGCCGGCACCTATCGGCCCGATGGCCTGCGGGGTGCGGATCCGGCCGGGCCGGGCCGGGCCCGCCCGGCCTGGGATCCGGCCGCGATGCCGCCCCCCTGGCAGGCGCGGTGATCACCCTGGACTGGGGCCTGGTCGGCTCAGTCGCGGCCGGGGCCGGCATCGGTGGTGCGGTCGTCCTCTACGTGGCCGGGATTCACGGAGTCAGCACGGATCCGGGCGCCCCGCCGACGCGCGGCCACCGGGCCCGCGCCGCGCTGGCCTCCCCCGCCCTTCGCGGTCGGGCCGGCGGCGCGATCGCGGCGGCGATCCTCACCCTGATCGTGACCCGGTGGCCGGTGGCCGCCGCAGCGATCGGCGTGCTGGTACTGGCCTGGCCCTACCTGTTCGGCGGGGCCGGGGCCGAGCGCGCGGCCATCGCCCGCCTCGACGCGCTGGTCATCTGGACCGAGTCGCTGCGAGACACGGTGGCCGCGCACGTCAGCCTGGAGCAGGCCATCCCGGCCAGCACGACCAGCGCTCCGGCGGTCATTGCCGAGCCGCTGGCCCGCCTGGCCGGGCAGATCCGCGCGCGCACTCCGCTGGATGCGGCCCTGCTGGAGCTGGCTGCCGACCTCGACGACGCCGGCGCCGACCTGGTGATCGCTGCCCTGGTGCTCAACGTGCGCCGGCGCGGGGACCGCCTGGCCCAGGTGCTGAGCGGCCTGGCCACGACCGCCCGCGAGGAGCTCGACCTGCGCCGGCGCATCAGCGCGGGGCGGGCCGGGCTGCGCCGGGGCGTGCAGATCATCGTGCTGATGACGCTGCTCATCGCCGGATACCTCAGCGCTTGCCGGGCCCTATCTCGCCCCGTACGACAGCGCGGCGGGCCAAGTGGCGCTCCTGATCGTGGTGGCGATCTTCACGGCCGGCTTCGTCTGGCTGCGCCGGCTGGCCGCGGGCTCGGTCAGCGCGCCGTTCCTGGCCCGGCCCGGGCACCAGAGCGATCCGCGCGAGCAGCGGGTCGTCGAGGCCGTGAGCCGCCTGGCTCCCGTTCCCGGGCGGTGGGCGCGGTGATCGCCGCGGTCGCGATCGGGGCGATGGTCGGGGCGCTGCTGTTCGCCCTGCTGTGGACCCTGATACCGCGGCGCACCTCCGCCCTGGTGCAATTGGGTCGCTTCGACGCCCGCGTGGCCGCCGGCCGCCGGTCCTCGGCGCCGGTGGCCGGCACCGTGCTCGCGGACGGCTCCGGGCTTGCGCGGCTTCAGGCCTGGCTGGGGGGCGTGCTGGGCGGGAGGCTGGCCCAGGCGGGCATCATCCAGACCAGCCTGCGCCAGGACCTGGCGCTGACCGGCCGCACCTACGAGGCCATGATGGGCCGCAAGGTGATCGCCTTCGCCGCCGGTTTCGTGACCGCGGGCCTGGGTCAGGGCCTTCTGGGCGCGCAGACCGGGCTGAGGGTGGCGCCGTCTGCGGCGGTCCTGGTGGCGCTGGCCGCGGGTGCCGGGCTGTTCGTCCTGCCCGACCTGGAGGCCCGGCGGGAGGCAGCCGGTGCCCGGCGGGACTTCCGCGCCGCCCTGGGTTCCTTCCTGGACCTGGTCGCCCTGGAGATGGCCGGATCCGCGGCGCCGGCGGAAGCACTGCCGTCGGCCGCTCGCATCGGGGCCGGCTGGCCGATGGCCCTCCTGCGCGACACCCTCTACCGGGCCTCCCTGTCCAAGCAGGACTACTGGGAGGCCCTGGCCGATCTGGGCGCGCGGATCGGGGTGCAGGAACTGGGCGACCTGGCCGCCCTGACCCGGCTGGTGGGTCGCGACGGCGCCCGGGTGCGCGAGACCCTCACCGCCCGAGCCGCCACCCTGCGCCGGGCGCAGCTGGCCGAGGCCGAGGGCCGAGCCGGTCAGCGCGACCAGTCGATGCTCGTGGCCCAGGTTCTCATCGGCTGCGGGTTCATGGCGTTCCTGTTCTACCCGGCCCTGGTCAACGTCCTGCTGGTGTGAGCCATGTCGCCCACCAACCAGATCGGTTGCGGTGCTGCCGTTTCCCGCCTCCGCGCCGCGGTCTCCCCGTCTCGATGTCCCGGTTCCCGCGTCTCTGCGGGCGACCTGCTGCCGGCCCGCGCCACGACCACGAGGAGACCATCGTGAGCACCGCCAGGCGACATCGCACGCAGCTGGGCCCGGGTGGCGCTCGTGCCGGCGACGGCGGCTACAGCACGGTGGAGGCCGTCATGGTCATCCCGCTCATGGTGGCCGCCACCCTGCTGATCCTGCAGGTGACGCTCATCTGGCACGGACACCACGTCGGGCAGGCCACCGCCCGCGCCGGCCTGCAGGCGGCTCGCGACTACCAGGGCAGCGACAGCGACGGGCGCGCGGCGAGCCTGCAGTACGTGCAGGGGGTCGCTCCGCGCCTGCTGCACGACGTCCACGTCGACCTGCGGCGCACCCCGGCCAGCGTCACCGTCACCGTCCACGCCGCCATCCTGCCCGTGGTTCCGGGACTGCGGTTCTTCATCACCGAGCAGGCCTCGGGACCGGTGGAACGGTTCGCCTCCGACACTCTCGGACCGGCAACTCCTGACGCGGGCCCGGAGCCCAAGGCAGCCGGCGATCGCGCATGACGCGTGGTCCCTGCGGCCGGCGAACCGAGGTTCCGCGTCCCGATCAATGGTGGCATCAGCGGGACGCTCGTGACCGGTCTCGGGCCCGCGGATCCGTGGTGACCTGGTGGGTGACGCGCTGTCGACCGCCGCTGCGGACCCTGGATCGCATGACTGCTCCGCCCTGGAGATCGCACCGCACCGGCGTCATTACCGGCGCGGGATCGGACCGGCGGCAGGAGGGGATGATGACGCTGGAGTTGGTCGTCATGGTCCCGGTCATCGTGCTCATGCTCCTGATGGTCACCGGCCTGGGCCGCATCAGCCACGGGCGCCAGCTCGTGCAGGCAGCCTCCGCCGCGGCCGCCCGGGCAGCCTCGCTGTCCCCCGACCCGGGCCGGGCCGGCGAGCAGGCGGACCTGGCTGCACGCGAGAGCCTGCGCCAGGGCGGGCTGTCCTGCGACTCGGCCCAGGTCCGGGTCGACACCAGCCAGTTCCGGCCCGGCGGCCAGGTGTCGGTGAGCGTGACCTGCGCCGCCGACCTGTCCCACCTGACCCTCGCCGGGTTCCCCGGCTCGGTGACTCTGCGATCCACCTCGCTCAGCCCGCTGGAGACCTACCGTGCCTTCGACCGCTGAACCGGGTGCAAGCCCGGTGCGACGACCTGGGCCGGGGGCAGGCGCGAGCCACCAGGGCCCGCGCCGGCGCCGGACAGGCCTGCCCAGCATCCGGTTCCGCCCCGCGCCGTCGGTCCCGTCGGCCCGCGAGCGCGGCTCGGTCCCCCTGTACTTGATCATCATCGCGATGGCGGTGATGGCGATGCTCGGCCTGGTCGTCGACGGCGGCAACGCCCTGTCGGCCCGGGGCCGGGCCGCGGACCTGGCCGCTCAGGCGGCCCGGGCCGGGGCGGACGCGATCAGCCAGCAGTCCCTTCGGGCGGCCGAGCCCTCGGACCTGCAGATCGACCCGGTCGCGGCGCGCCAGGCCGCGATGCGGCTGCTCGCGCAGGCCGGGGCCACCGGCACCCTGACCGTCACCGGCCCCGACTCGGTACGCGTGAGCGCCCACGTGCGCCAGCGCACCGCGATCATGTCGGTGTTCGGGATCGACGACGTCTCGGGGACCGCGAGCGCGAGCGCCGTGGTCCTGCACGGCGTGCGGCAGGCCCAGCCGTGAGGCGGCCGGTGACCGGCTACCTCCGGGGCGCTGCGGCGGCCGCGGTCCTGGTGCTGATCCTGGCCGGGGTTCCGGTCCTGCTCACCTCGCTGCTGGGCAACCCGCTGCAGGGCTGGGCGTCGCTGGTGGCCGGGGACGTCTCGGACGACGTCGTGCTCGACGTCCTGGCCGCCGTGGCGTGGGCGGCGTGGGCGGCGTTCACCTGGGCGGTGGCCGGGGAGGTCCTCACGCTGCTGCGGGCGGTGCCGGGCCCGCTGCCCGCGACAGTGCCGGCCCTGGGACACCTGGCTCACGTCCTGGTCCTGGCCGCCGTGCTGATACCGGCGACCGCGGCGATCAGCGCGGGCGCGGGCCGGGGCATCGGGGCTGCGGCAGGCCATCATTGGGGACCGCCGTTGTCAGGGTCGGAGCTGCACGTGGCGCTCGCCTCCAGCTCGTCGCCGGCCCAGGGCGCGAACGCCACCGGCGACCAGGTCGCACCGGTGAGGTTGCAGGAGTACCTGATCGGCGCGCACGACCCGCGCACGTGGTGGGACCTGGCCGCCCAGCACCTGGGTGACGGCGCGCGCTGGCGCGAGCTCTGGGATCTCAACGTGGGCCGGCGCCAGGTCGACGGCTCGGTCCTGACGTCGCCGCGATTCCTGCGCCCCGGCTGGAACGTCCTGCTTCCGGTGCCGCCTGCCCCGCCGCTCGGGCAACCCGTGGCCGGCACCCCCGATCAGGCCGGCGCCGTCCCCCGCGAACCGGAGACCACCGCGGCGGCGCCCGCCTCGGCCATGGAGCCCCACTCATCTCAGCTCGGGCCGGCGGCAGTGCCTTTCGGCGCCGGGGCCGGTGGCGGGCTCCTGGCCGCGGTGATCGTGGCCCAACTGGCTGCCGCCCGCCGCCGGCGCTCCTGCCATCGCCGGCCCGGACGGGTGATCGCCTCGACCGCCAGCACCCACGCTCCGGTGGAGAAGGCGCTGGTGGACGCGACCACCCGCGACCCGGTCGATCTCACCTGGGTCGACACCGCGCTCAGAGCGCTGGGCGAGCAGCTGGGCCGCGGCGCCGGGCGCCTGCCGGAGCTGGTGGCGGCCCGGGTGAGCATCGAGGTCCTGCAGCTGGTGCTCGCCACGGACGGGCGCCCGAACGAGGTGGAACTGCCGGCGCCCTGGGCGCAGGATCCAGGCACGGGTCGCTGGCAACTGCGACGCCAGCTCGGCCCGGGCGCGGTGCTGCTCACCCCCGGGCCCGCCCGAGACCCCTCCCCTGCCAGCGCTTCCCCGTGGCCGGCTCTGGTGTCTTTGGGGCGGGATGCGAGCGGCGATCACTGGCTGCTGAACCTGCAGCAGGCCGGCACCGTGATCCTGGACGGCGATCCCGATCGGGGGCGGGACCTCCTGCGGGCAATGGCCGTGGAACTGGCGCTGAACTCCTGGTCCCGGACGCTGCGAGTCAGCGTGCGGGGGCTCGGGGCCGAGTTCGCCCCTCTCGGGCACCCGCGCCTGGTGCACGAGGACCTCGACGTCGAGGTGGATGACAGCGCCGGCAAGGGTGAATCTTCCGGAGATCATGACGGACGTGACGCGGTCAATGCGACGGATCCGGCGCAGGTCGGCAGCGACACCTCACACCGGCACCGACGCGGCACGCCGGCACGGCCTGACCTCCGTCCAGGATCTGAGCTGGTCGTGACGCCAGCCACAACCGGAAGGCCGGCAGCCCAGGGCCCTCACACCGACGTAGTCGAGGTTCCACAGGCGGCAGCCGGGCGGCTCAACTCTGCGAGTGCCGCCAACCGGCTCGCGCGGGTGGTGGTGAGCGGCACCGGTGGCGACGATTTCCCCGGCATCGGTCCGGCGGCTGCGGGCCTGGGTGACACTGCCGCGCCCGGATCGCCGCCGCTGCCCCCCGCGGGCCTGCACATCCGGATCAGCGCGCAGGCCCGGGCCTGGTTCGACGTGATCGGCGCCGAGATCGCCCTGCAGCAACTGCCCGCCCAGGACGCCGGCGAGCTGGCTGCCCTGCTGCTGGCCGCCCGCGCCACGGACGACGAGGCCATGCCCTCCGGTTCACCCGAGGATGGCCAACCGGCCGTCTGGGATGCGGCAGGCACCCTCCTCACCGACCCGCCCCTCGGTCCCGGCGACGGATCGCACGAGCCGAATCGCGGCCGGCACGGCGATCAGGGGCTGCCCGACCCCGGCGACGGCGCGGATCGCGATGCGCCACCGGGCCCTCGCCTGATCTCGGTCCTGTCGTCGACTGCCTCCACGGCCCGCGATCTGGCCGTCCTGGCCCCGGTGGTGAGCTCGAAGGTGAGGGCTTCGATCGCCGGCAGCGACCCGGACCTGGACGCTGACCTTGCCCAGTGGCACAGCCACTCCTGCCGGCGCGCACGCCTCAGCGTGCTGGGCCCGGTCAGGGTGCGCGCGAGCGGCCCGCTGCCCCAGGGACGCCCGCGCGTGCCCTGGAACACCGAGATCGTGACGTTCCTGTCCGCACATCCGCAAGGGGTCACCGCCGAGCACCTGGGCAGCGCCCTGTGGCCGAACGACCCCGACATCGCCGGCAAGAGCACGCCGCGCCAGGCGATGCACATCCTGCGGCAGTGGCTGGGCCCGCACGCTCCCGGCGGTGGGGACCACGTGCCACCGGCCACCGAGCAGCACTTCGGAGGGCCCAAGCTGTTCCGGATAGAAGGGCTGCTCAGCGACGCCGACCTGTTCGCCCGCCTGCGCCGGCGAGCAGCCGGCTCGGGCGAGGAGGGCCTCGACGACCTGCAGGCCGCCCTGGACCTGGTGACCGGGCGGATCCTCGACCAGCGCCGCCCCGCCGGGTACCTGTGGCTCATCGACGTTCCCCTCCAGGCCCAGTACGAGGCCATGGTGGTGGACGTCGCGCACCTGGTGGCGACGATCCATCTCAGCCACGACCGGCCGGCAGAAGCCGAGGTTGCCGCGCGGGTCGCGCTGACGGCCGCGGGCGAGCAGGACATCACCCTGCTGGACCTGGTCGAGGCCAGCCAGGCCCAGGGACACGAGGGTGAGGCCGCCTCATGGGTGCAGCGCATCCTCAGCGTCAATGACGCCGAGACCGAGGACGACCTCCCGCCGCGGACGGCCCGGATCCTCGCTCGTCGGCACTGGCTCGAACGGGCTGGTTGAAATGCCATGGCAGATCGTCAAAGGTCGAGCGAACTTCTTCAGAACCGCACCGCATCCGGCCCCATGCCGGCCGGAATTTCGTAGGCTGGGCGCTTCACTCTCGGGAGAGGCCCCATGTTGCGTCGTACGGCTGTTGCTGCCGCCTGCATGATCGTGATCCTGATTGCTCCGGCCCTGCCGGCCCAGGCCGCCTCGACCAAGACCATCACCGGCACGGCCCTGCTGGCCAAACTCACGGTCAAGGCCGAGTCCCATGCCGGCAGCTACGACCGGGACAAGGACTTCGGCGCCCGGTTCCTCGACGCGAATGGCGACTGCCAGGACACCCGCTCCGAGGTCCTGCAGAAGGAGTCGACGAAAAAGGTCACGTACTACTCGAAGAAGAAGTGCGCCGTGGCGACCGGCAAGTGGCTGTCCTGGTACGACGAGAAGACCTGGACCAAGGCCAGCGACGTGGACATCGATCACGTCGTGGCCCTGGCCGAAGTCTGGCGCTCGGGTGGATGGGACTGGACGCAGGCGCGACGCCTCCGCTACGCGAACGACCTGGGCTACTCGTGGACGCTCGATGCGGTCACCGACAACGTCAACGAGTCCAAGGGCGACAACGATCCAGCAGACTGGCTGCCGGACAACCATGTCTGCAAGTACGCGCGGCACTGGGTGGCGATCAAGTACCGGTGGAAACTGTCCATCGACACCAGCGAACACGACGCGCTGGCCGCGATCCTGACCGGCCATTGCGGCGACCTGAAGCTCACCCTCCCCAAGCGCGCCAGCTAGTCCTCCGGAGTTTGCAGGCCCGCGCCTGCATTCGCGTGGATCAGCCTGCCGCACGGTGATGACTGGGCCACGGCATCCTCGTGGGCCGTGCGGACAGATCTGACCCGCGAGCGCCCCACGTCCGGATGGCCCGGAGGTGCTCGGACAGCCGCATGGCCTCGTCCACACCGACGCGGAAGCCCGCGACCCGCACCCAGGCGCCATCCCGGGTGATGGACAAGCGCGGCGAGTCCCAGTGCAGTTCGTCTCGCTGGACGAGTTCGACACCCAGTTCCTCGCCGTCGAGGCTGACAACGCGGCCGAGGTGTCGGGTGTGGATCAGCGCATCCTCGTCAGACTCGCTCGTCTGAGCCCACCATGGTCTCTGCCATGCCGTGATCAATTTTTCCGAATGCTGCCCCACAAGAGCTCCTTTGAGAGTCTCGTATGCCCGAATAGATGTCCCAGAATGTGACAGCCGCGACCCTTCCGACCATAGGTCCGACGATGCCTAGGCACCCGCGAGAGGTGCCGTTGCTCTGCAACAGCGACCACGGATTCACGTGCGGCCGCCTCGCGCGCCCCGCGCAAGTCGATACCCCGACTGGTGCCCGGCTGCTCACAGTCGCGACAGCACGCCTTCGTTCGTGGGCCCGCCCGCCGACGGCCCACTGCTTTGCCGGTGAGGGCAGTCACTCTTGGCATGTCGGAATTGAAGCACATATGTTGGCCTGAAAGGAATATGTCGGCCTAACCGAATCATGACCGCTTGGCGGTATGACTTCCGGCCAGGCGCTTCATAGGTTCGAACTGTGGACGATCTTCGGAGTGGCTGGTCCGGACGCCTGACTATCTGGCTCTGCCCGTGAGCAGCTCACTCAAGGCGCTGATAGCGGGCAACCTCCGCGCGGAGCGCGCCAGGTCACGCATCCGGCAGTCCGACCTTGCGGAAGCTCTGAACCTGAGCCGATCCCAGACCAGCGCGATCGAAGCTGGCGAACGGGAAATCACCCTCTCCGAGGCTCTCATCGTCTGCGGGACGCTGGGCATCACGATGCGGCAACTTCTACACGGGGCCGACCCCGCCGACCTGGAAACCCTCGGCTTGGCCTGAACCGAGCACCCGCTTCCCGCCCCGCGAGTACCACGCGGCCATCGGCACCGGGTTAGGCGCCACGGTGACCCAGCCCGCGTGAGCCGGTCCCTGATCCGCCGCCTCGACCTTCCGAACGCCGACGGCCCGGGCTTCAGCACGGCGGCTCGCGCAGCGCCAACGCTAGGGCCCGCAGGACACGCGCGCTGCCCGCACAACGACACACTGCCCGTGGACGCGATCCACCTGCCCTAGCGGTGACTCTCGTGGCAATGAGCCGCGAACGCCGCCGGCGCACTGAAGGAGTCGCGAGCCAGGTCAGGTCGCTGACCTGCGGCAATGCATGGGTGACGCACTGTATAACGCACCTCATCCAGATTGGTGAGCACGCCCGGTCCGCACTCGCGGACGGGCGCCCCCACCAGCTCGAGGAGACCTCCATGAGCGCGCTCGTCCACCTGCTGTCCGGGCCCCTGGCCCCTCCGCTTCGGGAACACCATCTCCCCCACACCCCCGCGGGTGCTGCTGCGGGCCACGAGGGAGGCCGCTGATGTTGCACCTGCGGACCGCGACGCCCCCGGCCCTGCCCCGACGGCGGCTGCTGGCTCTCATCGCCGGAAGCTGCGGCCTCATCGTGCTCATCAGCTCAGGGCTGGGCCTGAGCCTCCTCAGGTGGACCCACTCGGGGAGCCCGCGGCACGACGGATCGGTCGTCATCGTGGCGCCCCTGTCCTTCCCCCCACCGATCGCGGCCCGGGTGCCGACTAACGTCGCCCAGGCCCGCGACGATCTGGCCGCCCGGCCCATGCCGGACACCGGAACGGGCCACACCTTCGGCTACCCGGAACTGACCACCCGCGCCCCGGGGCCGGCGATCGTCCTGCCGCCGGCGTTGGGCCAGGATGCCGTCGGCGTCCCCAGCGGGTTCACCTCGACCCCCGAGGGAGCGCTGGCCCAGCTGGCCGCCATCGATACCCTCGTCCTGCAGTCCGGGTCGCTGCCCACCGCCCGGGCCGTGATCGGGCAATGGGCACTGCCGGGCGGCCCAGATACCGGCACCTGGTCAGGGGTGCGAGCGCTGGCCTCGCTCCTGCAGAGCGCGGGGACCTCCGGCTCCGGATCGGCGGACCTGCAGGTGCGCGTCACGCCGGCCATGGGCCTGATCAAGGGCTCGGTCGGACGCGACTTCGTCGTGGCCTGCGTGGACCTGACCCTCGACATCACCGTCCGCCCCGCCGGTGGCAACGCCGGTAACCGTGAAAGCGGCACGGCCGGTGACTCGGGGAACAGCCCGGCCGGGCCAGGCAGCACCCGGACCGTGGCCGTGGACTGCCAGCGCATGGTGTTCGCCCAGGGCCGGTGGCTTATTGGGCCGGGCCCGGAACCGGCTGCCGCACCGCAGGTGTGGCCGGACACCGATGCCGCCCTGTACGCCGGGTACCGAGATCTGCAGGTGCCGGAAGGCGTGAGCAGTCCTCGTGGCTGAGGCGTCCTGGAGCGGGCGAACGCGCCCGCGCCCGGCGAGACTGCCGGCGACGAAATGGCCGCGCACCGCCGGCAGCGGCCACGCACTTCCCGCGCACGGCACGTGGAGAGTTTTGCGGGCGCTGCTGGCCGGCGGACTGCTGGTGGCCGTCACGGCCGGCGTGCCGGTGATGCTGCTGGCCGCGCTCGGGGATCCGCGGACCGGCTGGGCGGACCTGGGCGCAGGCGACCTGAGCGACCGGGCGCTCCTGGCGGTGCTGTCGAGCGTGGCCTGGCTGTCCTGGGCTCAGTTCTGCCTGCAGGTGGTGCTCGAACTGCGGGCCGCCGTGCGTCGGACCCCTGCGGTGGACGTTCGGGGCCTGCTGCCCGGCCAGCAGGTGCTGGTCCGGTCCCTGGTCGCGGGGCTCGTGGCAGTCCTGCCGGTGGGCGGTCCCGCGGTCGCACTGGCCACCGCGACGAGCCCCGGCTTGCACGCAACGACGGTGGTGGCCGCATCGGTGCTGAGCCCAGGACGGGCGGCGCAGCCGCTTGCCGCCGCTGGTGCTCCCTCGGACTCCACCCAGCGAACCTCCCTGTCCACGCAGGTCTCCAGGCAGGCTCCCACTGCGACCCCCGCAGGGACGGACGAGGCCATCACCCACGTCATCACCCGCGACGGGCCCGGCACGCTGTGGGACATGGCTACCGAGTACCTCGGGCAGGGCGAGCGCTGGCGGGAGATCTGGGCCCTGAACGCCGGGCGGGTCCAGGCGGACGGGCACCGGATGATCTCTCCCGGGCTCCTGCGCGTGGGCTGGTCCGTCCTCGTTCCGATCAACGATCCGCCGGGGCCCTCGCCGGGGTCAACCGGACACCGATCCGGGGTGCTCTACGTGGTCGAGCCCGGGGACCACCTGGGGACGGTGGCGGCGCGGTTCCTGGGCCAGTTCTCCGAATACCGCCAGATCCAGGCCCTGAACAGCGATCTCATCACCGCTACCAGCGGCCCTCACGGACCGGACACCATCCAGGTCGGCTGGGTGCTGCACCTGCCGGCCGGTGCTCGCGACCGAGGCTCCCGCGAGCACGCCCGTGGCCAACTGCAGATCCCCACGCACCCGGCCCCGCCACCGAAGCGGCCAGTGCCGGGTACGGGGACCACACCGGTGTCGCCGATGCCGAGCGCCACGGGCTCCGTGGGGTCTGGCGGATCCACGCCTGCGCCGTCGCCGAGCACGCCGAGACACCGCGCATCGCCGACCACGCCGGACACGCCCACGCCGGTGACGTCCTCCCCAGCCGCACCCACGTCCATGCCGTCACCCTCCGGTGATTCCGTGACGGGCAGCCCCGAACTCCCGCCGACCCCGCGGGCCCAGCGCCCACGCGCCGGTTCGCCGGGGGTCAGCATTCCCGGGGGCTGGCTGAGCCTGCCGCTGGCCGGCGCGATCCTGGCCGCCGCGGGGCTGGCGTGGCAGCGCCGGCGGCGCCACCACCGGTACAGCAGCGACCTGCAGGACCTCGATATGGAACAGAGCGAACTGGAGGTCATGCCACCGGTGGTCTCGCGGGTTCGCCAGGCGATCCGCGAGCACGCCCTCGCGCTGGAGCAGTCGCTGACGCCCGAGACCCTGCCCGCCGAGCACCCCGGCCCGGCATTCGGCCCGGTGCCCAGCATCCGGCCGGGTCAGAAGATTGGCGCGCCGTTCCCGGCAGCATCCTCACGGGCCTCGACATCGACTGCGGGCGCGGTCTCCGGAAGCTCGGCGGCCTCAGCACCGGAGCCAACGGATCGAACCCAGCCGGCCGGGGCCGCCCCCGACCTTCCCCCGCCGGTCCCGCAGATCACCTGGCGACGGGCGCCGGATCGGCCTGCCGGAGCGGTGAGGCGTCCCGTGGTGCGCCTGCAGGCGCGGTTGACGGCGACGGCGGGAGGTGGAGTCGCGGCGGGAACCCAGCCGCCGGCTGCGGACTTCGATCCCGCCGGCGATCCCTCCTCGGAACGATCAGTGCCAGAACGTCCGCAGGCAGCCGGCTCTCTGGCGGTGGCCGGCCCACTGGGGTTCATCCCCTCCACCGGGCTGGGCCTGCGCGGGCCGGGGGCGCCGGCAGCAGGACGGGCCCTGCTGATCGCAGCCCTGAGTGCCGGGAACGACATTCCCCCTACCAGTCGCGAAGATCGCCCCCAGGTGCTGCTGACCCAGGAAGCACTGGAAGCCCTGCTGGGCCTGACCTCGCTGACCGCACGGCAAAGGGCCCCGGGGCTGGGAGTCTGCGCGGATCTGCAGGGAACCTTGGCCGCGCTGGACGAGCTCGTGCACGATCGCGAGCGCCGCATCCACGACGGCGCTCCTGCCGTCCTGGGGGCTGAGCCCGCGCCCGCGCTCGCCGGCCCGATCCTGGTGATCGCCGTGGTGCCGGCCGCCTGGCACCAGGCGGACCTGGCCGCTCGCCTGATGGCGGGCGCGGACTACGGGGCTCGGGCAGTGCTGCTGGGAGACTGGACCTGGGGAACGACCGTCTTCGTGGACGAGAGCGGCCACGTGATTCCGCAGCGGACTTCCGGTCGGCACAGCGCCCGGCCCAGCACCCGTGCCACCGCTGAGCCGGTGATCGCACTGGGCACCGGGTCCACGGGACCAGAATCAGCCGGTCCAGGTTCGACTTCCGAGCAGCAGCGGCTGGACATCCTGAGCAGCGAGGCGACCCTAGGAATCCTCGAAGCCTTGGCACCGCCCTCCCCCTCGCCGGACAGTCCTGCCCCTGCTGAGCAGGAAGCACGCATCCCGGTGAGGAGCACACACCGGCCGCGCGCCGATGCCGGCGAAGCGGCCGGCCGGCACGAGCGTCCCGGCCCCGGACCGGCCATGACCGCACCGACCGCCTCGCCCAGTGCCGCGCCGATGCCCGAGCAGGCGCCGGCGACCACGACGGGCTCGCAACCCGCCACCGCGTCTCCTCTCCCGCAGCCCGCCCCGGACACTGCAGGCCGCGGCCCGGGACATGGACATCGGGTCAGAGTCCAGGTTCTGGGACGCCCCGGTGTCCTCGATGACACGTCCACCCTGTGGCCGGGGCTGCGCCGCCACGCCGCCCTGCTGCTGGTCTACCTGGCGCTGCACCGGGACGGGGCCCGGCTGCGGGACATCAAGATTGCCCTTTGGCCCGGGGTCGCACCGGAGAAGACCAATCAGCGCCTGTCCACCGAGGTCGCTCAGCTTCGCCGCACCATCCGCCTGGCTGCCGGCGACGACACGCTCCAGCCGGTGATGAACGCCGGCGGGCACTACCGGCTGGACTCCGACCTGGTCGGCGTCGACCTGTGGGACCTGCAGGACGAGTTCACCGCCGTCGCCGGCATCCTCGACCCCGCCCGGCGGACAGCCGCTCTGCAGTCACTGGTCGCCCGCGATGGCGCACACCTAGCCGACGGGTTCGAGTATGACTGGATCGACACCGCCCGCGAGAACCTGCGCCGCAGGGCTGTTCGCAGCCGGCTGGCCCTGGCCGAGAGCGTGGCGCAGGACGATCCCCGCTCTGCGGCCGTCCTGCTCGACGAGGCCGCCGACCTTGACGACACTCACGAGGAGCTCGCCCGGCAGGCCATCCAGGCTCTGGCCGTCATCGGTGACCACGCGGGCGTGGAGCATCGAGCGGCCGCACTGAGGAATGCCCTGCGCCGGATCGGGGAGAAGCCGGCGGCCGAGACCGTCGCCCTCGTGCGGACCGTCTTTCCTCGCGCAGATGAACGCGTACCCGCCGACCGCACCGCTGCGCGCCCGCGCCCACCTGAGAGACCGCAGGGTTGACATCGGGAATCGCGGGCAGAGCGCCCAGGTTCTTCGCCGCCCCGGTCGCGCAGATCAGTGATGCTCTGTCGGTCGGCCAGGTTCAGAACCTTCACGGGAGCGCCCGGGGCAGCCCGGACCAGGGCTGGGGGCCAACTTCATCCCAGGAGGACGTAGCCGTTGCGAGCGCGACGCAGCAGGGGCGAGCGCACGATGGCCACCGTGGATGAGGGGGCACTCAAGCCGGTGTCGACCAGAGCAGCGTGCAGCTTCTTCCACGGCAGCGCCTGGTTCCGGTGAGCGAGGACCTCCACGAGCCTCTGGTCGGGCGGCAAGCGCAGTTCGCCTGGGCGTACTGGGTGGATCCGGTCCGAGCCCACGAGTTCCCAGTCCGCGCAATGCCTCACCCAGGCCCGGACCGCCTCGGCCGGCAGCGGCCATTCATCGCTGACGATCGTGCGATGCGGGGTGACGCTTCTGGCCACGGCCGCCGGGATCTGGGCCAGAGGAACGGGCCGTCCCAGCCCGGCGATTCGCGCCAGCGCCGTGGCCAGCGGATTACGTGCGGGCGTTCGTGGCCACAGCCACGCATCCTCCCCCGCCACGGCCAGGAGATCGCCCAGCTCGCCCGTGGTGGTGGCGTCGATCCGGCAGTCCTTCTCGCGCAGCGTGCTGAGCAGGCGGGGGCGGGACACGACGCCGTTGCGCAGCCGGGCCGTCGTCACGGCCCTGGCCGTGACGAGGTCGCCGGCCGTGCGGGCGTAGGCGAAGACCGGAGCGTCCGCACGCCGCCCGAGGGGGATCTGGGCGAAGGCAGGTCGACCCCGGTCCAGGTGGCGAAGTCGACCAGCACTCGTGGGTTGGCCGCTTCACCGGCTCCTGCGCGCCTCAGCACCGCCTGGGCGGCAGCTTCGCCGCGGATCACGCCGTCGGCCAGTCGCAACAGCATGGGCTGCAGATCGGCCGGTGGACCCAGCAGCCGGGCCACCTCGCGAGCTCGCGCCAACCACGCTCGGACCATCGCCTCGCCCGGGTGCCCATCGGCGTGAGGGGGCTGCGGAGTGGGCCAGCCTGCTGCCTGACGCACCTGGAGCAACCCGTGCGGCAGGGCCGCCAGGGGAACGCAGCGGGCCATGAGATAGCCGATGGCCTCGGCGGTGCGCACGCCCGGCGGCCAGCGCGTGGGCCAGGGGGACTGCATGGTTCAACTCTGCCGCAGCACGTCCTTCAACTGAAGGCGTGAAGCCTTGGGAGTGCCGCGAACCGAACCGCGTCATCCTCACGCGGGTCGGCCACGATCCGCAGCATGCTGGAGCCGGCGAGCCGCCCCGCAAGCAGGCCCAGGACTCGACCAGGCCGACCCGGGCCGGGATGTCCCGCTCGAGCGCGAGCGCACCCCCGATCGAGCGGTCAGCGACGTTGCACGGAGATCGCTTCGGGGTTGGCACAGTGCTTCAGCGGCTGTCCGGCCAGGTATAGAGCGACGTCCGCGGCGGCGATGGCGGCGGCGTTGGCGGCCGTCGCCTTGCTGGATCCGGCCAGATGCGGAGTCATCACGATGTTGGGGGTGTTCAGCAACCGTGAGCCGGCGGGGATGGGCTCCTGCGGGAAGACGTCGAACGCGGCCGCGAAGAGGTGGCCGGAGTCGAGCGCGTCGCACAGGGCGTCGTAGTCGAGCAGGCTGCCTCGGGCGCAGTTGATGATCACCGAACCGGGGGGCATGGCCGCGATCCGGGCCGCGTCGATCAGTCCCCGGGTCTCGGGCGTGGCCCGGGCGTGCAGGGACAGCACGCTGGAGCGAGCCATCAGTTCGTCCAGTCCCACCGCCTCGGCGGCGCCGAGCCGCGAGGGGTCCACGTAGGGGTCGAAGACCAGGACGTGAGCCCCGAACCCCTGGACCATCCGAGCCACCCGGCTGCCGATCGCACCGTAGCCGACCAGGCCGACGGTGCTGCCCTCGAGCTCGGGGCCGACGTTCTCGTAGCGGTAGTAGTCCCCGCGCCAGGTGCCGGCGCTGAGGTCGGCGTTGGTCTGGGGGATGCGACGCATCGCGGCCAGCATGAGACCGAGGGTGTGCTCGGCGGTGGCGGCGGCGTTGCGACCCGGCGTGAAGCAGACGGCCACACCGTGCCTGGTCGCGGCGGCCAGGTTGGCATTGACGGGGCCCCCTCGGGTGATCGAGAACAGCCGCAGCTCGGGGCTGGCCTGCAGGATGCGTTCGGTCAGCGGGCCCATCTGGGTCACGCAGATCTCAGCCCCTCGCAGTGCCTCGATCATGGTCTCCTCGCTGCCCGAGGCCTCCTCGACCTCACCGACCGGACCGAACGGGACGACTGGCCAGGGCAGGCTGAGGCTGGCGAAGTCCAGACCCGGGCCCACCGCCTGGCTCAGAGCATCGGTGAGCAGGCGGTTGAGCACGAAGTCGTCGCCGGCAACAAGGACACGAGTGGTCACGATGGCACTCCTTCGATCGGGGTGTTGAATTCCAGCACGGAGGTCTGGCCCTCGCTGATCCGCAGCTCGGTGAGGCCGCAGTTGCGCACGAACGGGAACAGCCGGCGGTACTCACTCAGGGGCAGCCCGATCAGCTGGCAGAGGGCCAGGCGGATGGCCGTGGTGTGGGCCACGACCAGGACTCGGCCGTCGGGGTGGGCGTCCACGATGTCACGCAGGCAGTCCACGAACCGTTGGGCCGCCTTCACGGGATCCTCGCCTCCGGGCAGGTGATCGGCGACCGGGTCGGCCCGGAACGCGGCCAAGGCATCGGGAAAGGTGTCCGCCATCTCGCTTGCGGTCAGGCCCTCGGCGTCGCCGAAGTCGAGCTCGCGCAGCCGTTCGTCGATGCGCAGGGGGGTGTCGCTGGCCTCGGCCGCGGCCTGGGCCGTCACCTGGGCGCGTCCCAGGGTGGAGGCCCAGATCTCTGACAGCCGCGCGGTGCGCGACCAGGCCGCCAGGTGGGCGGCCTGCTCCAGGCCGCGCTGGGTCAGAGCGATGTCGGTGGAGCCGGCGTAGCGGTTCTGCGCATGCCACACGGTCTCTCCGTGGCGCACCAGGACGAGGTAGGTCATCGGGCGGTCCTTTCGCGCGCGTGTCGGGCGGCCGCCGGCTGAAGCCAGCCGCGGTGTTCCAGTTCGCCGACCAGGCGCAGGTACGGCGGGGCATATCGCTCGGCGCAACCGGGGCGGGGGTCGATGACGTCGCGCACCTGGACCATCTCGGCGGCCACGTCGGCGGCGGCCCGGCCCGGGGAGGCCGCCAGCACGGCCATACCCAGTGCCGGCTCGGCGTTCTGGGGCAGGGTTATCGGCCGCCCGAGGATGTCGGCGCGCAGCTGGCACCAGTAGGCGCTGCGAGTGGCGCCGCCGGTGAGGATCACCTCGCCGTCGGCGCGGGCACCGAGCAGGTCGAGGTAGTCGAAGCAGAGCCGCTCGATGTATCCCACGCCCTGCAGGACGGCGGCGTAGCGATCGGCGAGCTCGTCGCCCGCACCGGCACCGGCACCGACGGCACGGGCCGCGCCGGCGTGCAGATCATCCAGAACGAAGCCGCGAGCCTGGGGCGCCACGAACGGGAACCGTTCCCCCTGGGACACCAGCGGATAGCTGAGGCGGCGCGCCGGTTCGTGCTCGCCCGCCTGGCGGTTGAGCTCCTCCAGGTCCAGGCCGGCGAAGTCGCGCGAGAGCACGCCGGCTCCGGTGCTCGAGGCGCCACCGGGAAGCCAGTCCCCGTTCGGGGCCTTGTGCGAGTAGACGACACCCAGCGGGTCGTGGATCAGCTCGCGGGTGACGCCCTTGAGCACGAGCGTCGTGCCCAGCACCGAGTTCCAGCTACCCACCCGCAGGGCCCCGGCTCCCAGTTGGGCGGCGCACCCGTCAGTGGTGCCGGAGATCACCGGGGTGCCGACCGGCAGGCCCGTGTGCTCGCCGGCCGCCGGGCAGACCGTGCCGAGCACCGTCCCGGGACGCACCAGGTCCGGCAGCAGCCGAGCCGCAATTCCCAGTTTGTCGAAGACCGCCGTAGGCCAGATCTCCTCGATCAGGTGGGCGCCGGTCTTGAGTGCGTTGCTCAGATCGGTGGGTACCTCGTGGCCGACCAGCTGCCGGTTGACGAAGTCGTTCTGGTGGGCCAGGCGGGCGGTGGCGGCCAGCTGCGGATACTCCCCCAGTAGCCACACGAGCTTGGGCAGGGCCCAGACCGGTTGCATCCGCTGGTACCCGAGCTCGGCCCACAACTCGTGGCCGGCCTCGTTCACCCGCGCGACCTCGCCCGCCGCGCGGGCGTCGTCGTACATGAGCGCCGGCGTCAGCGGCCGGCCTGCCGGATCGACGAGCAGGACGGTGCCGGAGGTGGCGTCGACCGCGACGCCGCGCACCGAAGCGGCCGGGACCTCGCGCAGGGCCTGACGCAGGGCCGCGCCAACAGCCTGCCACCACTGCCCGGGGTCCTGCTCATGCCTCGGCCCGTCCCGGTGGCTGCTCAGGGCCTGGGTTGCGGACCCGAGAACCTGCCCGAAACGGGTGACGGCGATCGCCCGCACGCTCTGGGTCCCGATGTCGACCCCGACCCACACGCCGTCGCTGGCGCCGGCCTGCCGGGTGGGCACGCCACGAGCGGATCGAGCGGGTGAGGCCGAGGCGCTCACGGCTGGGCCTTGTCTGAACTGTACGAGCTGCTCGAACTGAAGGCACTTGAGCGCATCGCGGCCAGGCGCGCCCAGGCCGGGGCGGTCGTACGCCGCAGGTCCAGCCAGCCCTCGTACAGCTCGCCATAGCGCTCGTGGTTGTCCGCGTCCGGTTCGAAACGGTCCCGGATCCGGACCTGCGCGGCCGCGGCGGCCGGGACGTCGGTGGCGGCTCCGGTGGCAGCCAGGGCCACCAGGTAGGCGCCTCGGGCACCGGCCTCGGCGTCGGTGGAACGAAGGACCGGCACCCCGGTGACGTCGGCAATGGTCTGCAGCCACACCGGGCTGGAGGCCCCGCCTCCACAGACCCCGATCTCGGAGGGGGTCGAGCCGGAGGCGAGCAGGCATTCACCGATCACCATGCTCAGCCCGTCGAACACGGCCCGGGCCAGGTGCTCGCGGCCGTGGTTGAACGTCATGCCGAGCAGCGACCCGCGCGCCTGCGGGTCCAGGAACGGGGCCCTCTCTCCCGCCGGCGACAAGTAGGGCAACAGGTTCAGGCCGGCCGCGCCGGGTGCGATGCCTCGAGCCAGCTCGCCCAGCTCGAGCGGGTCACGCAGCCCCAGCAGCCCGCAGACCCACTGGATCACCTCACCGCCGGCCAGGGTCGGGAAGGCCCGGAGGTAGCGACCGGGAACGCCCAGGGCCACGGTGATCCCGGCCGGGTGATCGCCCAGGCGGACCTCCCCGGCGACGACCTCCGTGCAGATGGTCGTGCCCAGGATGGCGCAGGCCTGACCGGGATCCACCGCCCCGACCCCGATCGCCGTGGCAGCGATGTCGTACGGCGCCATCACAACCGCGGTTCCAGCCGGCAGCCCCGTCTGCTCGGCGGCGCGTTCACTCAGCTGCGCGAGCCGCTGGTGGTCCGTGCGCAGTTCGGGCAGCAGTTCGCGGGCCCACGCCAGACCGTAGAGCTCCAGCAGTTCGTCGCTGTAGCGGCGCGATCGGATGTCCATGAACGGCGCCGACCCGTCGGACTCGTCACAGGCCAGTTCGCCGGTGAGCTGGGCGAAAATCCATCCGTTGCAGCTGAGCGAGAGATGGGAGGCATCCAGGCGGGCCGGGTCGAACCGGCGCAGCCAGCTCAGCACGCCGTTGGGCAGCCCGGCCGAGGTGAGCGAGCCGTTGAGCGCGAAGGCCCGGTCCAGGACTCCGGCGCGCGCCCACTGAGCGATCTGGTCGGCGGCGCGGGCGTCGTTCCAGAGCACGGCCGGTCCGGTCGGGCGCCCGCCCGCATCGACCAGCCAACTGCCGTCACCCTGCGCCGTGGTCGTCACGACGTCGACCGATCCGGGTGGCAACTGCACGGCCACGGCACGGATCCCGGCCGCAACGGCGTCCCAGACCGAGTCCATGTCCTGCTCGGCCCAGCCGGGGTGGGGGTGGGTGACGGCGGTGGCCTGGCGCACGATCACGGCCTCGGCTCCGCTGTCGTCGTACCCGACCGCCTTGATCATCGTGGTGCCGGCATCGACACTGATGACGGCCATCAGCCACGCCCCGAGGAGGCCCGCGAGCGCCGGGCGACGGAGTCGAGGGCGACGGCCAGCAGCAGGACCACGCCGGTGACGATGAACCGGTAGGAGGAGTCCAGGTTCAGCAGGGTCAGCCCGCTGGAGATGGACTGGATGACGATGATCCCCAGCAGTGCCGCGAAGGCACTGCCGCGCCCGCCGAAGAGGCTCGTGCCGCCGATCACGGCCGCGGCGATGGCGTTGAGGTTGACGTCGCCGGCTCCGCTGCTCTGGTTGGCCGCCGCCAGCCGGGAGGCGGCCAGCACGCCACCGATGGCAGCCAACGAGGTGCACAGCACGAAAGCCGAGGTGTACACGGCCTTCACGTTGATCCCGGCCCGGCGTGCGGCCTCGGCGTTGCCCCCGACGGCGTAGATCGACTTGCCCCACTTGGTTCGGGTCAGCGCGTAGTTCATGATCAGGACGAGGGCCACGAAGAAGACGAACATCCAGCCCACCCCGCGGGTGCGGTTGAGGTACCAGACCGCCAGCCCCAGGACCACGAGCAGGGCGGCACTGCGGACCCCCAGCGCCAGGCCCGACTGAGCGGACAGTCCGGCCCGCCGGCGGTTGGCCGAGTGCAGGTACCCGGTGACGAACAGGCCCGCGGCCGCCAGCAGCACCAGGACGTACGACAGCCAGCGGGGCACGAAGTCGAGCTGGGCGAAGCTGACCAGCGGGGAGTCGAAGGGCAGGTTGATCGACCCCTCGGCCCCCAGGACCTTCAACTGCAGGCCGAGAAAGGCCAGCAGGCCGGCCAGGGTGATCACGAAGCTGGGTACGCCGAACCGGTTGAACATCTGGGCGTAGACCCAGCCGATCAGGCTGCCGACCGCGATCGCGGCCAGTACGGACGGCACGACCGGGACGCTGTGCTGGACGAACAGGACGGCGACGGTGGCCGAGGACAGTCCGCTGACCGAGCCCACCGACAGGTCGATCTCACCGACCAGCAGCATGCAGACCACGCCCAGGGCGATCACGCCGACCGGGGCACACTCCATGGCCAGGTTCACCAGGTTGGTGCTGGACAGGAAGATCGGGTTGAGGATCTGCAGGACGGTCCAGATCACGACGAGCCCGGCGATCACCGGGATCAGGCCGAGGTCCCCGCCGCGGGCGCGGCTCAGGGCGCTGGTGAGGATCCCCTCCAGGCCCCGCGAACTGCGCAGCCGCTCGTCCTGCAGGTCGGTGGCCACGGCCGTCGCGGGGTCGGCCTCGACGTCGATGTCGGATTGTGTGTGCGTCATCAGAGCGCCCCGTCCTGGGTGGTCGTCGTGGTGGTGGCGCCCGAGGTGGAGCCCGCAGCACTGGAGTCGGCGGTGGAGTCGCTGGGGGTCGCCGGCGGGGCCGCTGCTCGCTCGCGCCGGGCCGAGCGGCGGGAAACCACGTTGTCGCTGGCCCCGGTGATCGCGGCGATGATCTGCTCGGAGCTGACCTGTTCCACGTCGAAGACGCCGTTGTTGCGCCCCAGTCGCAGGACGGCGACGGTATCGGCCACCGCCTTCACGTCGGCCATGTTGTGGCTGATCATGATGACGCCGTGACCGTTCTCGCGCAGGCGCTCGACCAGGTTGAGCACCTCGGCCGTCTGGGCCACCCCCAGCGCCGCGGTGGGCTCGTCGAGGATGATGACCTTCGGATCGCCGAGCAGCGAACGGGCGATGGCCACGGTCTGGCGCTGGCCGCCCGACAGCGAGGCGACCGGGATCCGGACGGTGGGGATCTTCGCCGAGAGCTGGCGCAGCAGTTCCCAGGAGCGGACCTCCATCGCGACGTCGTCCAGGCGCAGAGCGTTCACCTCGTGGCCGAGGAACAGGTTCTCGATCACGTTGAGGTTCTCGCACAGCGCCAGGTCCTGGAAAACGGTGGCGATGCCGAGGTGGTGGGCCGCCGCCGGGCTGGTGATGCTCACCTCACGGTTCTCGAAGGTGATCACACCCGAGTCCGGTGCATGCACCCCCGACAGCACCTTGACCAGGGTCGACTTGCCCGCCCCGTTGTCGCCGACGATGGCGACGACCTGGCCGGCGGAAACGTCGAGATCGACGTCGGTGAGCGCCGCGACGGCGCCGAATGTCTTGGTGACGCCCCGCAGCCGCAGGACGCTTTCCTTCTCGGTGGTCAGGGACAGCGTCGACGGTGACGACATGAGAGCCCTTCTGAGGTCAGCTGTTGTGGTGCTGCGTGCCATGTGGTCGCCCGGGTCGGCGAGCCCGCCGGCTTCGGCGCCGATGCGCGCGGCGCCGAAGCCGGCAGGACGAGGTGGCGTCGGGCTACGTGATGGCCAACTATTTGATGGCGAGCTTGTCGCACGCCGCCTTGTAGTCGGCGGTGCACACGTCGGCGACCTTGAGCGCGAAGCCGGGCTCGGCGAGTGTCTTGGCGATGTTGTCCTGCGTGACGACCGTCGGCACGAACAGCTCCGAGGGCGTGTTGAACAGCGTGGTCTTGGCGGCCGGTGGGTTGCCCTGGACGAACTGGTAGGCCACCGTGGCCGCCGCCTCGGCGACGATCTTGATCGGCTTGGAGATGGTGTTGTACTGGTCACCGGCGATGATTCGCTGGAACGCGGCCAGCTCGGCGTCGTTGCCGGTGACCGGTGGCACCTTGACCCCGGCCGCCTTGAAGGCCGCGATCGTGCCGCCGCCGGTTCCGTCGTTGGCCGCCACCACACCGGCGATCTGGTTGGGGAACTTGGTGATCTGGCCGCTGACCCATTCCTGGGCCTTCGGCGGCTGCCAGCCGGGCGTGTCGAACTCGGCCAGCAGCTTGATCCCGCTGGTGTCGAGAGCGCTGTGCACGCCCTTCTTGATCAGGCCGGCCGCGGCGTCGGTGGGTGAACCGTTGACCTCCAGCACCCCACCGGTGGCGTTGGTGGCCTTGAGATGGTCGACCAGTGACTGAGCGATCGAGGCGCCGATCTTCTCGTTGTCGAAGGAGACGTAGTAGTCGGCCTTGGCATCAGGGATGGGGCGGTCGTAGGCGATCACCTTGACGTTCTGGGCCTGCGCGGTCTTGACGATGGTGACCGCGGCGGCGGAGTCGACCGGGTCGATCACGATGGCCTTGACTCCCTGGGCCAGCACGGAATTGGCCTGCTGTTGCTGCTTGGAGGCATCGGCATCGGCGTTCTGGTACAGCACCGTGCAGTCGGCGCACAGTTCCTTCATCTTGGCCTTGAACAGCGGAGCGTCGAACAGCTCGTACCGGGTGGAGGCGATGTCGGGCATCAGGAAGGCGATCTTCGCCTTACTGCTGCCACCTCCACCGGCGGACGAGCCCGAGCTGGACGACGAGGAGCACGCAGCCATCGTCGTCATCGCGCCGAGAGCTGCCGCAGCAACTGCGAGCGCTCTCAGGGGGACCTTCTTCATCGGGTTCTCCTCGGCTCTTCCTTGAGTGAAGCGATGAGTCCGATACAACCCGCGAGCCACTCCAATGTCAAGACTGAACGCATATCTAACATTGATTGCTGTGATGTTGGCGTTAAAATGCATCGTTTGAGGCATCTGATCACGATCGATCGCCAAAAGATCTCAGAGGATGTTAGATTCAACATCGACATCACAGACGACGTCCCCGCTCGACGAGAGGAACGCCCATGCCCGACGGTGCCCCGGCCGATCAGCAGGCGCTGGATCCGGCCGCCCTGATAGCCCCCCGAGAGCGCCGCGACCAGATCCGGGCCCGCGTCATCGACGAGGGTTTCGTGCGGATGGACGATCTGGCCGAGGCCTACGGCGTCAGTGTGATGACCATTCACCGCGACTTGGACGTCCTGCAGAGCGAGGGCTGGCTGCGCAAGGTCCGCGGCGGGGCCACGGCCCAGCCGTCGGCGCTCTACCACGGTGACGTGCGACATCGGGTCCAGGCCGCTGCCGCAGCCAAGCAGCAGCTGGCCCACGCCGCACTGGCCCTGGTCGAGCCGGGCCAGTCCGTGATGATCGACGAGAGCACCACCGGCCTGGCCCTGGCCGAGCTCCTGCCCACCCATGGTCCGCTGACCGTGATCACCAACTTCCTGGCCGGGGTGAAGCTGCTGGCCGGTGAGCCGGGAATCGACCTGATCGCCCTGGGCGGCGCCTACTACCCCGCCTACGACGCGTTCCTGGGAATGCGCACAAGTGAGGCCATCCGCTCGCTGCGCGCCGATGTGCTCTTCATGTCGACAACCGCGGTCACCCGGGGGCAGTGCTACCACCAGTCGCAGGAGACCGTCTCGGTCAAGCGAGCCCTGATGGACTCGGCCGACCGACGGGTGCTGCTGCTGGACCACACCAAGTTCAGCAAGCACGGCCTGCACCAACTGGCCCCCCTGACCGCTTTCGACCTGGTCATCGTCGATGCGGCCACCGATCCGCAGGACCTCGCCGCCCTCGGCGCCCAGGGCGTGACGTTCCAGGTCGCCGGCGCTCCCGCGCCCGCCGCTGCGGAACCTGGGTCGCCGTCCAGCTCCTGAGCACCCTCCCCGCTGCACCCGACATCGCATCTCGCCCCGCAGCCGCACGGCAGGAACGATTCACGGTGCTCCGTCAGGCACTCGGGCCGGTACCCGCACCGCGCCTGCTGCGCCTGGGCTGACCAGGCTGAACCAGGGCTGAACCAGGACGCAACCAGAGCTGAGGCTGGGCTGGGCTCGGTTGGCTCAAGCCCTCGCGTGCTTGCTGGGAAAGGCTTTCGGATGCAGGAGGACCGGCGCTGGGCTGGTGACGTTTGTCCCAGCCTTCCGACGGGCGAGTGTCCTCGGATCGGGTGAGGCTGCAGGTAACACCACCGGTCCTCGAAGGAGTCGACATGACGGTTCAGTCAGAGCAGTCCCAGCAGGTCACGAGTTTCACCGATCTCGGCAAGGAGATGTGGTCCTACCTCACCGGTAAGGGCGCCGCGATCAACTACGAGTTCGTCGACATGCGCGTCGAGATCCCGCAGAACACCGGCGCCGAGGCGCCGCGTGCGGTGTGGATGCTCAACGGAAGCCTGAAGATCACGACGTCCGAGGGCGCTTCGAAGGCGTGAGCCTGCAGATCCGGGTCGAGGCTGACCTCGGGATCGACGTCGACGGAACGCCGGCCCATCTGGCCGGCAACGGGAGCACCCTGATTCTCTCCTCGCCTCATCCCGAGCGGGTCTGGCGGGCGGTCGTCTCGGCGGCACTGCCCGCCGCGGTCGGCGACCTCAACGGACCGCGGGCGCTGGGACGAGTGGGCGACGGCCTGGCCGAGGCCGGGCTACGGCTGCAAGTCAGCGGCCCGCACGGCACCGTGGCCGATCTCGGCCACGGAGTTCATTCGCGTCTGGGCCACCTGGTCACCGGATCCACGGCGGTTGCGCCCGGTTCGGCGAGGGCGCTCACCGCGCTGTGGTTGAACTGGATCAAGGCCAGAACGCGCCCCGGATTACGGCGGCGCTGAGCAGGGCCATGCCACAAGGCCCGAGCAGCGCACGCGACGGTTACGCCTTCTCCTGCAGCTCGCCGCAGGGCCCAGGATGTCTTGAGACCGATGCATCCTGGGCCGTGCGCGGTTCGACTGGTGGCATGCACGGCTGCCCGGGCCGGCAAACGCTCCCCGGCGGATCCGGCCGATCTCGGACGGATCCGGGGCCACGAGCGTGCCGGCACCGCGGCCACAGGCAACGCTGATCACTCCTGCGCCCCGATCAGGCTCCTCGGCCCGGACCGATTCACCGATGCAAGAAGCGGGCGGCCGGTCAGATGCAGTCGGCGGCCGATTGAGCATGGACGCCCGGACCCGCCAAGCCGGCCAGAATTCAGGGTTCTCGGGCGAGCCGGGGTCCTGCCCAGCACCAGCACCAGCACCAGCACCGGGGCAAGGCTGCAACGGCGCAACGCGGTTCAGTTGATGGATACCTCTCGGGGCGCACAACTGAGCGACGTCATGGAGGCCCGGTGACCCGACACGGTCCTGAATCGAGCTGACCAGCACCTGTTCACCGAAATCGCCTACCTGCGCTCACTGTTCGCGCCGAGCAGTTCGTCGCCGAGCGCGGAGCGCCGGTACAGGACGGCCCGTCCATAGCGGGCTGAGGTCAGCAGGCCGCCGGCCCGCAGGGCGCGCAGGTGTTGGTTAGCCGCCGACACGCTGATCCCGAGCCGGGCGGCCACTTCGGTCGAGGAGGCCGGAACCTGCCCTGGTCGCCGGGCGGACTGCCGTCGTCGTCGCCCACCGGCTCAGCCAGGCCCGGGGCTGCGATCGGATCGCGGTGATGAAGGCCGGGCGGATCGTGGAGCTCGGCAGCCACGACGAGCTTCTGGAGCTCGGTGGTCACCACGAGCAGTTCTGGTCGGCGTGGTCACGCCGGTAGCGTCCGTCTGAATTGCACCATGAGCGCGAATCCATCGAGATGCCCATCCTGACGCAAGGTTGGAAATCTGTAGTTGAACCGCCATATTGGGAGTAGCAGCATCTTTATAGATGCCAGCAAAAAACACTGGATCTTGCGCTATTCGACTGAGGCTCTGGGAGGATGAGCGAAGTTCAGAAAGGATTTTGCTAGACTCTCGCTTTTCGATAGCTTCCCTGAGTTTATTCATGTTGCCAATTAAGATCCCGCAAATCTTGCGGCACAATGCATCTCCTCAGGGTATCGGGCGATACGTAATCATGAGCGATGAAGAGATCAACCCGAGCTACTTCTAAAATCGTCGATCTGCGCAAGTCCGCGGCTCGCAGCACCTCGAGGCATGTATGATTGTCTCGAATACGGACACTCAAGGGCCGATCCCGAGGTCTTGGTCAACGTCATACCTGTATTTGCGCCTCGTCTACTGTCGGTCGTCACTCTGCTGTTGAGCGACCACTTCTTCGATCGACGTCTTGGCAGCTTTGTAGACCTCAGCTGAGACTAACGCTTGAGACCCAGTCGTTGTACCCCAAGATCTAGACTGTCTCGGACATACTCAACCATCCAGTTCGTGAGGCAGTCACCCCTGGCAAACTTAGCTTCCAGGTGTCGACCAAGGGTGATCTCAATCTCGCCACCTCTGCGTTTTACTCGCTCGGGCGGCTTGCCTTTGGGTGTCAGAAAGTGAACGGTCAACGAGACGGTTTCACTCCCCAATGCCATATACTTCTGGCAATACGACGCATCATCTGCATACTGCTTTGCGGCGAAATCTGCGGCTTCCACTATCTCCGTGAACCGAGCCGGCCTGTCGAACAAATCTGCGATCCGAGAGTCGTCGGTGTGGTAGTCAACGCTGATCCACTCATCCGGTTCAGCTACTTCTGCCGAATCGCCCTCGGTCACGATCGCATCGGGCCAGCCGGCCTTGTTGTTGCCGGTCTCGGTCTCCCACGGTGGACTGAACGTCCAAGGCACCGCCGACTGACCCTGGTAAGCCTCGTCGGCAGCCTGCAGGATCGCCTCGCCGCTACTGATCGACCAGTCGTGGCGTCGGCTCAGCTCGGCTGGGTCACGCATAACCGACTCGTAGGCCTCTCGCCCCGCCGCGACGACCGCGCAGCGAACACTCACGAACAGATCTTCATCCACGTCGCCCGGTCCGAACTCGTCCGTCTTGATGGGCTGTGCGAAAAGTCTCTCGGTGTCCAGGTCGTAAACGGCCTTAGCGAGCCGGGTCGAGAAGTCTTCGAGCTCTGGCTCTGGCAATCTCTCGAGGGCTTTAACCAACCGCTTCACGGCCACCGTCTCGGTGCTGCCCTGGAGCGCATCGATCAGGTGCCAGAACTCCCCGGTATCCACGCCGGCTCCTCACGTACCTCTACAGACAGCTGGGTTGGCCCTTCGGGCAGCGACCATGCACGACAGCGTACTGCAGGATGTACGACGCTTCGACGGTCCGAGCGTTCGTCCAGCCCTTGATCTTCTTCACCATAAATCTTGAACTGCATTTCCTGCCTTCGTGGGCAACAGCTCGATTGCAGAGGCGCCGCGATTGATTAATGCGGTCGGTCTTGTACCCCCCGATCCCGTATTTGTAAATGTACTTGTCGCTAGCTTTATGCTTGTCGTGAGCATCGATTCGGTAGACGTAATAATATTTCTTATCATTCGGCCGCTTGCGCTTCATAACCGGGAAAGGTACAAGCGTTTTGAACTCACAGCCTTCCTGACCAGCGGCAACAGCTGCTTCGTGGCAGGCTTTGAGGGCCGTTGTAGCTGCGGCGAGTTGCGTCCAAGCTCGCTTCACAATGATGTCGTCAGCGATCTTGCCACTGTCGCCTTCGAAATATTTCTTACGGATGTGATCCCGCTGCCTGACGTCTATCTGACAAGTGCATCCATCTTCAAGAGCAGTCACGTACGACTCAAAGTCGGTCTTGCGTGGACTGGCAGTGGATACGCCCGCGCCGAAAAACCCCAATGTGAGCGCAATCGCCAGCGCAACACACAGTCGTCGAATGCCACTCACGCAAGCCCCCATGCTCCCCGTACCTCGATACCCGAAATACCTGTTTAGTCCGATTCGGGAAGCTTGCTAGAGTATGGGCTGATGCGTCAATGGGCTAGCGAGTGGGCTTGCTTGCGTCGAGGTCCCCAGCTCGTGGGGACTTCTCAGTGACGCACGCTTGGCGCTGACGCTAAATCGAAGATCGCTGGCACTTATTTCGCCGCGTGACAGTAGGGCTGCGAGGACGTATGCAAGTGACGGCCGCGCCCGACCGTTCGTGACCTGCATACAGACGCCCCGCCGTATGCAGCTTAAGACCCATATCTGAGCCGGCGGCTGGCTCCAGGGGTGGAACCGTTCGCGTCAAGAAGAAGCCCGCACCAGCAAGATGGCCTGCGTCTGGAGGCTCTCCCGGACCGTGGCGACCCCGGGGTTTGGCCGATGACCCGCCGGGCGTAGCCGTCGACGAACTGACCGGCATTGCCGTGCAGGTACACCACGAACGCCTGGGCATCTGTCGGGTGGCGGCTGACATAGAGCACAAAGAGGCCGCGGGCACGGAGTGCGGCCTGCAGCTGATCCGGTTCCATCTGCCTCACACCCGCTCACGGAGCTGCGCCAGGAACCCACAGTCGACCGTCCACTCCTCAACGCCAGGCAGGCTCAGGGTCACGGCCTTATCGGAGCTACTGGCGAACCGAGCCTCATCGACAACCAGCGGACCCCAGGGGTACGCGAGCCAGTCCCGCAACAGATCGCAGGCAAGCGCGGCGCAGCAGTGCTCGGCATGCCAGACCTCAACCGTGTCGCGCCGGAGCTTGAACTCGACCTCGTTGGGGTAGCCGCTGACGCCTGTGACCTTCGTCAGCAGCCGGACTTCGGCGTGCCACTGGCCACTCGGCAGCTGCGCACCGGTCATCGGATCGATTCCGCCACGAGCACCCGGACGCCGGCTTCGCGCTCCAGCCGGTCACGAGTCAGCCGCTGCACCCGCGGCAGGCGACCGAGGTCGGTCTGGTATCCGAACAGAATAGGTTTCGGCATCCTGACTTTCCCTCTGTCGAAATGGAGGGCGCCGAGACGGGCGGGGATCGGGCCCGGCACCCGTCCCGGCGCCACATCCATCGTGGTCACACGTTCGACCTGCGCAGATGTGCGTCTGTGGCCCCTCCGTCGCCCTTTCACCGCCCCCAAATCACCCGGTACGATGGCCAGCAATTCCAAATGGGCGGGGGTCTGCAGACCTGCTGGGGGACCGAGCAGGGCCGCCTGCTCGCGGGCTAGTCGCAGCCACGAACGAGCAACCTGAAGATCCGGCAATCCGGTAGCCACTGGGGGTTCAGAACCGAACGGAACCCACCCCGCGGCCTGGCGGACGTGAACCAAGCCCATCGGTAGGGCGGCCACGGGCACGGCGCGGGCCATCAGATAGCCGACGGCCTCCCCCGTACGCACGCCGGGCGGCCAACGTGTAGGAGATCTAACCTGCACGAGACCAATTGTCCACCATCACCTCTCAAGGCAGAAGAGATGCCCAAGAGTCGCGGTCAGCGAACACCCAGTAGATCGGTCGCCTCGTTGCGCGCACCGCACTGGCACAGCTGACCGGCAGGGTGAGGACTACCCAGGACTTCGCCGCGACGGTGAGGACGTGGCTTGAGCCGCAGCGTTCTTGTCAAACGTGCCAGAGGCTGCCCGCTTTCTCTTCGCTGCCTTCGCTGAGGGGATGGCCGCGGTGACATCTCGACTCTGGATCGGCGTCTTCTTCTTTCCTGGGGCTGTGACCGGCGCCTTCTGCGTGGTAGATCGCCCGACGACCGCTGCGGCCACGGCAGCAGACGTTCCCGGCCCTCGGGTCTGTGCTGTCAGTTGCGACACGCGCTGCGGCGAAACACCCAGCACCCTTCCGATCTCCACACCGGACAGGCCGCGGCCCAGCAAGGCCGTGGCTAGATCCCGAACTCGTGCAGCCGCGGACTCGGTCGCTCGCGCCGCCTCGGCCTGGGCCGCCTGGGCGGCCGTGATCTCATCAGCAAGCCCGCCACCAGGATCGATCGACATCAGAGTCACTTGCACGCTCTTCGCCGCCACGTCACGCGTGAGCGAGACGTAGTCGGCAACCATGGCCTCAAGGTTGGTCAACTTGCGGGTCTGGGTCACCCCGCCGTCCTCCAGGTACAGAACCCACAGCCGCCCTTCGCGCTCGGCGCGGACGTTCACGTTGACGGTCTCGTCAGTTTCGTCGATCACTGCAACCATCCCTTCGGCTGACAAGCGATGCCTCTCGCAATGCTGCCGACGACGCCGCCGGAGATCGCCCTGTGTCTCGGAACGGCGCATTTGTGCTGCCCAGGACACGAACAGACCCACAGCGTATGTTCGCCGCCCTCGCGCAGGATGGAGCACCCAGCTCTTTTCAGGGCTCGGACAACCTCTGTCAACCTCATCGGCCTTGGCACGAGTCTAGCTCCCCTTCAGCAAGAACTCTAGGTATGGTTGATGTTCTCATCAAGGTGGGCTAGAGATTCACTTGAAGGTGAGCCTAGAGGAAGCGAGGCTCTGGACGAAATGCGCCGTATCCCGCCGCACGGCAGTACGCGGCAGTACATGGCAGCAGTCAGACCGCAGCCGAGGCCGGCGGCGCAGCCTCTGCATGCTGCAGACAGACCCGCCGGCCCGGCAGCCACTGGAGGTCAGGGTCGAACGGAATCCACCCCGCCGCCTGCACTAATTGCCGCAGACTTGGCGTCCCGTACCGCAGCGAGTACCCCGACGACGCGTGCAGGCGAGTGAACACACTACTCACCGCCGGCCAACCTCTAGCTCGGCCGGCAGTGGAGGTCGCCATGGTGAGCACGTTTGCGCTGATCAGGCCGGTCCTCGAGGAACGAGACCGAGCAGGCACGAGCACTCCGAGCACCGTGACGGTCTTGACCCCGACCCCCAACAGAGTACCGCCGACCGAACTAATGTTCGAGCAGCGACCATCACCCAAATGGCCCTTGACCCCTCGAACACAGGTCCAGGTAACGTTCGTCGCGCACCGTCAGTGGGTCGAGACCGCCGAGAGGTTCAGGAGCTCACCCATGCCCGCCATCCCCCGCATCCGTCGCTCCCCGTTCGACCCCGACGAGGTGTTCCGGACCGACAAACCCATCCCCGTCATCGCCGGGCTGCGCTGGAACACCAAGAACGGCTGGGGTGAACCGCGCGACGTCGAGGCGCTCGCCCTGGCCTGGACCCCCACCGCCGTCGAGATCCAGTGGACCTACGAGGATCAGATCCGCCTCGACTGGATCGACGCCAACGAGGTCCGGCGTCCCTGAGACCTCGTCGCATCACGTCCGAGCCGTCGAGAGGAAGTCGAGCAGGGCCTCGGCCACGGCGGCAGGAGCCTGTTCGGCCTGATGGTGCCCGGAGTCGATGACAAGGTGGCGAAGAGGCTTGGCCAGCCACGGTTTCCAGATTGCGGCCGGGTCGCCCTGGATATCCAGGTCGTCGCCGGCCGACTCCAGCAGGAGGGTCGGGCACCTGACCTGCCGTCCGGCGGCCCGGTCGGCCTCCTCGTGGTCGCGGTCGATTCCCAGGCCGGCGCGGTAGTCCTCACACATGCCGTGAACCACCGCGGGATCGCGCAGGGCGGCCCAGACGTCGGCGTGGTTGCCCGCGCCCATCTGCGCGGGCTCCGGGGTGGTGTACCAGGCGTCCGGATCGGCGCAGATCACCCGCTCTGCCGGCTTCTCGGTCTGCCCCAGGAACCACCAGTGCCACCAAGCGCGGGCGAAGGTGGCATCGGTGCGCTCCAGGTGCTCGATCACCGGCAGGCCATCCATGATCACCAGGTGCGACACCAGTTCCGGGTGATCCATCGCCGTGCGGAACGCCACCAGCGAGCCGCGGTCATGGCCGACCACGGCGAAGCGGTCGTGACCGAGGTGCTCCATGAGCCGCACGACGTCGAGGGCCATCGCCCGCTTGCTCGACTGGGCGTGCTGCGGCTCGTCCGGTGGCAGCGTGGACCCGCCGTACCCACGCAGGTCAGGGGTCACCACGCGGTGGTGCTCAGCCATTCGGGCGGCGACCTGGTGCCAGGTCGTGTGGGTTCGCGGATGCCCGTGCAGCAGCACGACTGGGGGACCCGAACCGCCGGCTCTGAACCGCAGCGTGACGTCGCCGAGGGTCACGTGCTCCAGAACGAATCCCTCGAACATCACGCGTCCTCGGCCGGGGCGACATCGACCTCGGACAGGGTCTGCTTCTCTGAACGCTCGGTGGTTGCAGACACGCCGTGAGGCTTGTCCTGCGCCGCCGTGACCACGGGCCTTCGGTCGGTCGCGGGATACAGCGGCAGAACAAGAATGAGATCGCGCACCGTACGGGGGTCGTCGAGCCGGTCGCCGAAGAGTTCACGCAGCTGCCCCATGCGGTATCGAACCGTCTGCGCGTGCACGTGAAGTTGGGCCGCGACAGCTTCGCGGCGTCCTTGATGAAGGAGCCAGGCCAGCAGGGTCTGGCTCAGGCGCTGCCTGGCGGCCTCGGGAAGGTCGGCCAGCGGTTGCAGCACCTGGGCCGCCAGGTCCGCGAGCGCGTCCGGATCAGCGCCCAGGAGCAGTTCGGCCAGGTGGTCTTCGCTGTCGATCGGCTCCGAACCGCGAGGGATGCCTTTCAGGCTGGCCGTGCGCGCCGCCCGGTCGTAGGACGCACGCGCATCGGTCCAGGGCCGCGGTGGCCCGAGGACCGCGGCGCGCCCGTCCAGGGCACGCAGCAGGTGGAGGCGACCGGGACCTTCGGCGTCCGCAACCAGGAGCAGGGTGAGGGGTTCATCGCCACCGAGGCGGTCGATACCCGGCAGATCCTCGCTGATCTGCAGGGTTTGCGGGCTCAGGAGGGCGAGTGCTCGCCGGACCTGGGCATCCGGAAGCAGGACGGCGGTCAGTGAGACCGGCGGGAGCCATCCCGCTCTCTCGGCGGCCGCAGCCAGAAGGTCGTCGCCGGCGCGCTGCAGCAGCAGCTGCCCCAGACGTTCGCGGTAGCGCTCCTGGACCCGCCCGCTGGTGGTGAGCTCATCAGCGTGCCCGGCCACGCTGGCCGCGGACAGCTCGTCGATGTAGGCGAAGAGCAGTTCGGCGAACTGGGCCATGGTGGCCGACTCCAGGCCGGCCTCGGCTGCGCTGCGGGCCAGCTCGCGCCAGGCGACCCTCGCCCCCACCCGGTAGGCGGCCAGCAGCGCGTCCATGGACCGGTTGTTTCGGGCCTCGCCGCGACCGAGCGCATAGGCACCTTCCAGCGTTGGTCCCAGCGGCGTGCTCGCATCCGTGTCCAGCTCGCCACCCGCGGCAAGTTTCAGAAAACCGGCCAGCGCCATCTGCACGGAGGCCTGGACGGCGGCGACCATCGAGTCGTCCAGGCCCGCGCCGTAGCTGGGAACCTCGCCGGTCACTGCCCGCACGGTGCGGGTGGCCACATCAGGAAGTTGCTGCCGCATGACACGCAGCACGCGCTCGTCGATCTGGGGCACCTGCGGCGTCCTTGCCGCGACATCACTCGCTTCCAATGCCACGACTGTTCCCTCCGAACAAAGTGAGCCGTATTTTTCACGCTCTGCGGTCAGGATTCTAGCTCCACGAGCTCACACAATGAAGACATGAGCATCTCCGCGCCACCACACCGGGCGGAACGCCCTTCGTGGCGGCATCGCTGGGTCCAGCTGGCCGAGCGCGCGACCACCCCGCTGCTGCCGACCGACTACCTCGATCTGTTTCATCCCCTGCGCGCCGGGGCAGCGCTGCGGGGGCGGATCGTGGACGTTCACGCCGAGACCGCTGACGCGGCCACGATCAGGATCCGCCCCGGTGCCGACTGGGCCGGACACCGCCCGGGCCAGTACGTCCGGATCGGTGTGGACGTCGAGGGCGTCCGGCAGTGGCGGGCATATTCACTGACCCACGGGCCGCGCGCGGACGGTCATATCTGCATCACGGTCAAGGCCGTACCCGGCGGCAAGGTCAGCACTCATCTGGTGCGCGAGGCCCAAGCCGGAACACTGATCCACCTTGAGCAGGCGGCCGGGGAATTCGTGCTTCCCACCGAGGGCGGCAAGTTCCTCTTCGTCACGGCCGGCTCCGGCATCACCCCGGTGATCGGAATGCTGCGCAACCTGTTTCCCGTCACGGCATCGGGCGCCCTGCGGCTCACGCGCTCGCAGCCCTACGACATCGTGGTGGTGCACGTTGCCCCCACCGAACCGGACTCGATCTTCAGTGCCGATCTGAGGGCGCTGGCTGAGGCCGGCCTGATCCGGCTGGTGGCCCGGTACGACGATCGGCACGGGATCCTCGACATCGACGACCTCGAGCAACTAGTGCCCGACTTGCGAACGCGCACAACGCTCGCCTGTGGGCCAGGCGCCCTGCTGGATGCTCTGCAGCGCCATCATGATGAGCGTGGCCTGAGGCTGCTGACCGAGCAGTTCCGGACGTCGAGTCTCGTGGTGGGCCAGGCCGGCACCGTGCGTTTCACCCGCACCGGCGCCACGGTGGCCACCGACGGTGGCACGTCCATCCTGGACGCCGGCGAGCAGGCCGGCGTCCTGATGCCCTCCGGTTGCCGCATGGGCATCTGTTACGGCTGCGTGCTGCCCCTGCGTGAAGGGGCCGTGCGCGACCTGCGCACCGGTGCGATCACCACGGCGACGCGCGCCGAGTCCGATCGTGGCGGGGTCCCCATTCAGACCTGCATCTCGGCCGCCGCCGGCGCCTGCGACATCGACCACTGACCTTGATCACCGCTGACCTTGATCACCACCTGACCTTGATCACCGCTGATCTGAGTCATCACTGATCTGACGAACTGAGGATCTCCATGACTGTCATGCAGAAGCAGCCCACCAACCCGATCGCGCACCTGACCCCCGAGGACATCGAGGCGATCGGCGTCGAACTCGATGCCATCCGGCAGTCAGTGATCGACACCCGCGGCGCCAGCGATGCGGCGTACATCCGCAAGGTCATCGACGTGCAGCGAAAGCTCGAGCTGGGCAGCCGGGCTGTCCTGCTCGCCTCGATGTTCCCGCCGGCCTGGTTTGTCGGCACCGCCGGCCTGGCCGTCGCCAAGATCATCGAGAACATGGAGATCGGGCACAACGTGATGCACGGCCAGTGGGACTGGATGCGCGACCCGAAGATTCATTCCACGACATGGGAGTGGGACAACGCCTCCCCGGCCGAGCAGTGGAAGCACTCGCACAACGAGATCCACCACACATACACAAACGTGGTCGGCAAGGACAACGATCTGGGCTACGGAATCATGCGCGTCGACGAGGACCAGCGATGGGTGCCCGCCTACCTCGGCCAGCCACTGTGGAACTTCCTCAACGCCTGCTTCTTCGAGTACGGCATCGCGGCCTACGACCTGGAACTGGGAAAGAATCTGGCCACGAAGAAGCGTCGCAGCGCACCGGAGTTCAGGGCCCGGGCCCGCCAGACCCTGAGGAAGATCCGCAGCCAGGCGACCAAGGACTACGTGATCCACCCCCTCATGTCAGGGCCCTCGGTCCTGAGCACCCTGAGCGCCAACTTCACCGCGAACCTGATCCGCAACTGGTGGACGCACTCGGTGATCATGTGCGGTCACTTCCCCGAGGGCGTGCAGACCTTCGAGCGGCAGTCGATCGACGGTGAGACTCGCGGCGAGTGGTACCTGCGTCAGATGCTCGGGTCGGCGAACATCACCGGTAGCAAGGCCATGCACTTCATGACCGGCAACCTGTCCCACCAGATCGAGCACCACCTGTACCCGGACCTTCCCAGCAACCGGTATGGCGAGATAGCACCCCAGGTGCGAGCCCTGTTCGACAAGTACGACCTCTCCTACACGACCGGCTCCCTGCCGCGCCAGGTCGCATCGGCCTGGAAGAAGGTCATCCGCCTGTCACTGCCGAACGACTTCGCGGCCAGGACCAGAGCCACCGTCCAGACCCGGATTGCTCCGGTCGGAGCCTGAGGAGCTGACGTCCAGCCCGCGGGCCGGGACTCGACGCCTGACCATTCGGGCCGCCAGGCGCAGGCTCGGTTCCGCGTGGTGCTGTGCGTCGAGGTCTATGCCACAGCGTGGTGGCTGCGGCAGAATCGACGATCATGGGCGCCGTACCTGATCCAGCAGCGCTGTATCCCGAGGTCGCGGCCGCAGGTGGTCTCGCTGCGGCTCTGGAGGCGGTCTCGGTTCAGAACGGTTTTGCTGTTCCGTTCCAGAGTTCAGAGTCCCGTCCGCTCAATATGGCCACGGTGGCGAGCTCAGCACCGCGCCGGACGTTGTTGACTGTCTCGGCGTGGACTTGGGAGCGGCGGTGGTCGATCCGTGGTTGCGAGTCGTTCCAAGGTTTGGCGCTCATAGAAGGAGAGAGCCAGGACCTGGTTCAGATCGCCCGGGCCGCGCAGGCCTGGCACGCCGGGACGGCGCTGGTCGAGATTCAACACACTGCTCCGTTCGTGCACCTGACCGGCCGCTTTGAGGTACCCACCGACGATCCGATGCAGCTGGTGGAGTCTGAGTGGCAGCACCTGCTCAGCGGGGCGGGCGAGATCGACCGGCCTGGGTACGGCGCGCTCATTGAGGCGGCCTCGGCTCAACCAATACTACGAAAACTCTACCCCTTCACCAGTCACTGGGTTCTGTGCTTCTCCACCCGCACAGGCCCTGCCCGGCCCGACGCCCTTCCGATCTTTCTGGATGCCCATAGCGCGAACCGCTTCTCCGTCAAGACGCACCATGCGGGTGAACTCCTGACGGAGACAACCACAGCGGCGGAGGCCGTTTCGGAGGCCGTCCGCCACTTGCCCACCGCACTTGGGCCCGTAACGTTGGGCGCCCTCGAGTAAGAGATGTGAACTGCGTAGGACGGCACGTCGCTGTGGCCGCCATTTCCAACGTCCTCATCTGCCGCTCCGCGCGGCGGCGCATGATGCCGGCGCACGCGCCGACTGCGCGCTAGCCTCATCCGGCGGCTCCCGGGTGTTGCACCACGCTGCCCGCGATGAGGTATCCGTCCCCAGTCGGGAATCGACGGTAGATGATCCGGCAGGACATCCGGCGCGAGAGACTCCGGGGGCCGCCTATTGCTTCTCGCCCGAACGTGCGCTCTTGCCGCAGACCGTGTGCCGATCACCGTGACCATGCAGCCTGCCGATTGCTCCGTCGACTTTGACTGCCTCGTGTTCATCGGGACGAAATTCCGGGCGCGCAGCGGGCAGTCTTGGGCATCATGGGCTGATGCCGTCCGAGTCCGCCATCACCTTGATCCGCCCCCCGCAGCTGACGGCGAAGGCGCCCTACGCCTACGCGGCGGTGACCCGCCCCGGAACGTTCGTGTTCACCGCTGGCGCCTGTCCCTTGGACCTTGACGGCAATACCGTGGCCGTCGGTGACTTCGCCGGTCAGGCGCACCAGGTGATGGACAACCTCGTCACCGCTCTGCAGGCCGCCGGCGCGCAGCTCAGCGATGTCGTCAAGACCACCATCTTTGTCGCCTCCGCACGTCAAGCCGACCTTGGACTGGTCTGGGAGGTCGTCCGAGCTGCCTTCGGCGACCACGACGCCCCTAGCACCCTGCTGGGTGTCAGCGTGCTGGGTTACGACGACCAACTCGTCGAGGTTGAAGCCATCGCTGTCTGTGAGCAACAGAACAGCTAACGAACGCCTGCTCATGCCGCTAGCCGTCGGTCCGGCTCTGTCGGCCGGCGCCTGTTGCCGTCGGTTGCCGGCGTACGGCCGTTTGCAGTCGCCGAGACCCAGGTCGCGGCCATGACAAGGTGATCGCACGGACAGACCAGGCTTGGACGAATCGGGGCCTCATCGTCCGTTGCAATGCCGGGCTAGCATCAGGGGCATGACAACGAGGAGACCGCTTCTGGGGCGATTGACTACTCTCGGGTGGTTCACTCGCAACGGCGAAGTGGCGGCCACTCAGGCCCTGGCGATGCTGCTGGATGACGATGTTCTGCGCCAGGCCTTCGTCAGCTACGCCGAGGAACTCACCGACGCCGTGTTGCCTGGCATCCAAGTCTTTGAGGCCGAGCGTTCACACGAAGGATTCGGCCGCCCTGACATCGAGGGCGTGGATGCACAGAGGCAAGTGGTGATGATCGTCGAGGGAAAGTTCTGGGCTCCTCTCGAGGTCAAGCAGGTACACAATTATCTGGCCCATCTGCGCCAGACCCCAAAAACTCAGCACCCGGCCGGTTTTCTCGTCCTGCTACCAGAAAGCCGTGAAAGTGAAGCTCGACGAATCGTCGCGACCGCGAGCATCACAGATGCTGGGGCCAATGAGAGACCAGTCGCTGCAGGGGTAATGACGTGGGAGGGACTGCTCGCCCGCCTCGACCACGCAGCAGCAGGCCTCGAACAGTATCCGAACTCTATCTCTGCAGACCTCGTCCAGTTCCGAGGGCTCTGCTCCACACTGAGCGGAGTAGTCATCCCACCGGTCGACCCCAACGCTCCGTGGCGGACTCGCCAAGCTGATCTGGAACACTTGGTAGACCTATTGACACGCGGGCTGCTGAAGCCCGGCGAGAAGCTACTTCCTGTCGTTCATGAGCCCGGCTTCGACCCGATGCGCTACACCTACGCAATCGACCCATCCCTCCACGGCGAGCTGTATCCGTTCTCCGACAGCTACTTGGCAATCGGGCTTGCACAGCGCTTCGCCGACCAAGGCGACCCACCCTTGTGGATGCGCTTCTCCAAAAAGACACCACACTTTCCCGCCATCCGACGCAACCTACGGGCGTCCGTGTTGTGGAACCTTGCCCGCGAAGACGATGGCCACGTCTGGCTGCCGCTCACCATCGGCGACGACCTCGCCGGACCCGATCTGGTCTCCGACCTGGTCGCTCAGGTGTGGACGGTCCAACGCGTCCTGGTCGCCTAAGATCGCGTCCGGGAGTTGGGGCAATCCGACCGAGCATCCAGAGCATGTCAGCAATGCTCGCGCTTGCACATCAGGGCTGCGTGACGGTGATACCTGTGGTCACGCAGATTAGTCACGGGCCGGAACAGGGGCGCTCGATCCGGCGAGCGCGCGCCAGTCCCGCGGGGAGAGCCCGAATTCCCGGGTGAACCGGCGAGTGAAGTGGGCTGGGTCGGAGAACCCCCACAGGCGCGCAATCGCGGCGATAGTCAGCCCGGCATTCCCGGGCTCGCGCAACTGCCGCTGAGCACCGTGCAGGCGCAGGGTGGCGATGTTCTGCTCCACGCTGTAGTCGTTGGCTGCGCAGACCCGGTAGAGCTGGCGAACCGACATGCTGGTCGCCTGCGCAATGGAGGCCGGGTCCAACGTGGGCCGGCGCACGTTCTGCTCGATGTAGGCGCGCACCCGAGCGAACTGCGTCTCCTGATATCCGGCCCGCGCGACGCCCTCGTCCGAGGCGACCGAGTTCAGCAGGGCTCGCAGCAGGTCGCTCGTGGCTGAGCCCACCGCCTCGGCGGCCGTCTCGGCCGGGATGACGTCGACGTCCCGGGCCAGCCCTGAGATGTGGTTGGCGAAGAGGTCGTACACCGGGCTGGCCCGCAGGCGCGAGCAGGCGGCGAGGACATCCTCCTGCGCCATGGCGAGCGCGTCGCCCTGCACCGAGATGCAGAAGGCCGAGCCCTTCTCCGACCAGGCGTAGTTGTACGGCTTGCTGAGGTCGACGCAGATGAGGTCTCCAGGCCGGAAGACGACGGTGCGCGACTCGTCCCCGTACGTGATCCGCGAGGTGCCTCGTTCCTGGATGGCGATCGCCACGCGGTCCTCGAAGCCGGCCGCCACGTGCTTGGGCGTGCGGATCATGGCCATGCCTGATGCCTGGTTGCGCCAGGCCTGGACCGCGCCGACCTGCCAGGCGGCGATGCGGGTGAAGACCTGGTGCGGGTCGTCCTCGTACCGGACGTCGCAGGTGGCCGTCGTGCTTCTCATGGCTTCCTGAACGGCCGGCAGCCGCTCGGCTGGTTCCAGCGCGCTAGTGTCGAGAAGAACGACCACGTCAACCTCCCTCAGGTCGCTGTGCCGTCGCGCTCGGCGACGACTTGTTCCAGTGTGCCACGAGCGAATGCCGCCTCCTGGTGGCCACCGCTGCCAAAACGCTCCCACGCATGACCTTCCGTGCCAGGTTGTTGTCCCTGCCTGACGAGGTCGCCGCTCTGGCCCTTCGGTGCCAGCGCTCGTGTCAGTCTGAGAGTCGTTGACGGTGCGCCAACGACTGGATCAGACAGTGACAACATCAGGTCAGGTCGGCGCAGCCTCCGGGCAGCACCGGCTGCACGGGCGGGACGAGGAGCTGGCCCTCCTGCTGGGCATGGTCGAGGCGGCCCCCACCCAGGGCGGCAGCGCGATCGTGGTGCGTGGATATGCCGGCATCGGCAAGTCGAGCGTGTTCAGCCGCATCGAGCAGCACTCCCACGAGGCCGGACACCAGGTTCTGCTCGCCTGCGGCGTCCAGTCGGAATCCCGGTCTCCTTTCGCCGGCCTGCACCAGTTGCTGCAGCCGATCCTGCCTCTGGTCTCGCGGCTGCCCGAGCGGCATCGCTCGGCGCTGGAGGCGGCGTTCGGGCTCATCGACGCCGCCGCCCCCGACCCGTTCCTGATCGCGCTGGCCACCCTCGACCTGCTCGTCGAGGCCAGCCCGTCGCAGACCCTCGTGGTGCTCGTCGACGACGCCCACTGGCTGGACCGCCCGACCTGCGAGGTCCTGTCGTTCATTGCCCGCCGCGTGCGCCTGGATCGCATCGTCCTCTACCTCAGCGCCCGACTCGGCGTCGAAGATCCGTTCGCCTCCTCCCAGCTGCCCGAGCTTGTCCTGGAAGGCCTGCGCCCGGAGGCGGCCCGGACCGTGCTCAAGGAACGTGACCCGGATCTGCCGGCGGCGACGCTCGAGCGACTGATGCGAGCCGCCGACGGCAACCCGCTGGCTCTGATCGAGATGCCCCTGACCCAGATCACCGACCAGCCGGCCGGGCCGGCGGCACACGTGCACCTGGTCCCTCTAAGCGCGCGTCTCGAGAACGCCTTTGCCGCACGGTTCAGTGAGCTTGCGCGCCGGACCCGCAGGTTGCTGCTCATCGCGGCAGCCAGTGACACCGGCGCCTTGCATGAGGTGCTCTCCGCCACGGCAATCGCCCACGGGGAGGCGGCGAGCATCGGTGACCTCTCGCCGGCGATCGAGGCGCATCTGATCACGGTCGAGTCCACCTCACTTCACTTCCGCCATCCTCTGGTCCGCTCGGCCATCTACCAGCAGTCACCGATGCACGAGCGACAGGGCGCGCACGCCGCGTTGGCCCTCGTCCTGGCCGGCGCCCCGGAACGGAGCGTCTGGCACCGGGTCGCGGCCACGTTCGGTCCGGACGACGAGGTCGCCGCCGCCGTCGAGTCCGCCGCCGAGCGCGCCCAGCACCGCGGCGCCCTGCTGACGGCGGTCGCCACCTACCAGCGCTCTGCCCAGCTCAGCGAGGAGCCGGCCACGCGCGGCGACCGTTTCCTGCGCGCGGCCGAGCTGGCCTTCGAGCTCGGGCGACGGGACGTCGTGCTTGCGCTTCTGGACGACGCCGAGCCCCACCTGCAAGTCCCGCTGGCCCGCGCCAGGATGACCTGGATTCGAGACAGCTTCGACGACGGGGTCAGCGCCGGACCCGAGCGAGCGCTCGAGCTCGTGCGCTCGGCCGATGTCTGCCAGGCCGGCGGTGACCCGACGCTGGCACTGGGCCTGCTCACCGGCGCCGCCCTGCGGTGCTTCTGGGGGCGCCCGAGCGCCTCCACCCGCGAGGCCGTCGTCGCCTGCGCCCAGCGCATCGACACCGACGATCCACGCCTGCTGTTGGCTCGCGCCATCGGGTCACCGACCTCCGAAGGCGCCGAGGTCAGCAGACGGCTGCGCACTCTGGCCGGCGAGCCCGACCTGGATCCGCTCGCCGCGCGCGTGTATGCGATGGCCTCGGCCGTGGTCGGCGAACCCCAGCTCGGGGAAGTCTTCGGAACCTCATCCATCGCCGGTCTGCGACGGCAGGGACGCCTGGCCCTGCTCACCCAGGTACTGGGGGTTCGCGCCTGGAACCGCATCCACCTGGGTCACTTCGACAGCGCCCTGGCCGACGCGGAGGAAGCAGGACGGCTGGCCGAAGAGACGGGGCAACCCGTGTGGACCGTCCAGTCATGGGCAGCCCGCGCGGTGGTCGCCGGCGTCCACGGCAACGAGGACAGCGCCGAGCAACTGTCGAGATCGGCCGAGGCGCAGGCCCTGCCCGGGCAGGTCAGTGCGGTGCTGGCCGAGGTGCGGTTGGCTCGCGGGCTGACGGCGCTGGGCAGTGGCCGCACGCAGGACGCCTATCAGGAGTTCTCGCGCCTCCTGGACCCCTCAGACCCTTCGTTCCACTACGTCAAGTCACCGTGGTCGATCGGCGACCTGGCCGAGGCCGCCGTCCTGAGCGGTCACGATCTGGACGGCGAGGGCGTGAGCGCCCTGATCGAGAGGTCCGTCCAGGGCATCACCTCCCGCCAGGTGCAGGTCGCCCTCACGTTTGCCCGGCCCTTGCTGGCCGGCGACGACTGCGCCGAGCGCCTGTTCGTGGCCGGCCTGGAGGCCGACCTCAGCGACTTCCCCTTCACCCGGGCGCGCCTGGAGTTCGCCTACGGGTCGTGGCTTCGCCGCCAGCGCCGGGTACGACAGTCACGATCCTCGCTACGCCATGCCCGCGACGCCTTCGACCAGCTCGGTGCGGTGCTGTGGAGTCAGCGCGCCCGAGAGGAACTGCGAGCCGCCGGCGAGACCAGCCCGGACCGGGTTCCGAGTGCTCGTGAACTGCTGACGTCGCTGGAAGCCCAGATCGCGCAGATGGCCGCCGACGGCCTCACCAACAAGGAGATCGGGCGAGAGCTCTACCTGTCCCACCGGACAGTCAGCTCCCACCTGTACCGGGTCTTCCCCAAGCTCAGCATCACCTCCCGCCAGGAGATCCGCGAGGCCCTGGGCACCAAGGACAGCCGATCCGCGCCGCCCAGGCCCTCGTGAGGCTCCTCGAGCACAACGCTGCGCGAACGGGTGACCACGTGCTCGTCACCTCCTTGGTGCCGCCGTGCTGCTCACCACGGTTCTCCTCGCCCACCGGGCTCGACTGCACCGTCATTTCGCAGTCATCGCCGCAGGCCGTGCGTCATCCAGGCCGGCCTAGCATGAGGCGTGCCACGACACTGCGAAAGCCTTTGGGCCACCATCGTTCCCGCACGGGCCGGCGCGCGTCGATCCGAACGTCCGGCGATGCTCCCGGCCGGCGAGCGCGCCCCGTCAGGGGGCTTCGGTGCTTCCCATGAATGACTCCCGGCCCGACACGAGGATGACGCCTCTGGCCCTGCATGGCCGCGCCCACGAACTGGATCGCCTCACCGATCTTCTCGACGGCCTCCAGGCCCGCGGCGCCGCGGTCGCGGTGGTGGGCGAGCCCGGCATCGGCAAGTCCGCATTGCTGGAGGCTGTCGCCCGGCACGCCACTGAGAGCGGAATGCTCGTCCTGCGCACCACCGGCGTGCGCTCGGAGGCCAACCTCCCGTTCGCCGGTCTCGGTCAACTGCTCCAACCGGTGCTCGCGGCGGCCGAGCGGCTTCCCGGATTCCAGCGGGACGCCGTCCTCGGCGCGGTGGGCCAGATCGATGCCGAGGTCGGAGACTTCCTGTCCGTGGCCCTGGGCACCCTGAGCCTTCTGCGCGACCGGTCCGCGGACGCCCCTGTGCTGGTCATGGCCGATGACACGCAGTGGCTGGACGCCGAGACCCTCGATGTCCTGGCCTTCGTCGCGCGCCGGATCGAGCTTGATCCCCTCCTTGTCCTGGTCTCCAGCCGAACCACGCTGCGCGCCGGCCTGACCGAGGCACCGTTGGAGCACGTGGAACTGACGCGTCTGGACGAGGCATCGGCGCGGTCGCTGGTCGCCGCCCACGCCCCCCACCTCGACCCCGAACTGTGCCGGCGGCTCCTGCAGGAGGCGGCCGGCAACCCGCTGGCCCTGGTGGAGCTGGCGCTCATGTGGAGTCGGCTGCCGCCGACGAGCCTCCTGACGTCGTCGGTCGTGCCCGTCACCACGAAGATCGAACGCGCCTTCGCTGAGCGCCTGCGCCAACTGCCGGCCCTGACCCGAACCCTCCTGCTCGTGGCGGCCCTGGACGACGGCGACCTCCTGGCCGACGTGCTTACCGCGGCCAGCCTCACCGCTGGCGCGGCGACCGGGCCGGCTGAGCTGTCGGCGGCGATCGAGGCACGCCTGATCGAGGTCGACGGCGCTCACCTGAAGTTTCGCCACCCCCTGGTGCGCTCGGTCATCTACCAGGCGGCCAGCCTGTCCGAACGTCACGCCGCCCACGGCGGGCTGGCCGAGGTCCTCGACGAGCGCCGGGCCATCTGGCACCGCTCGGCCGCGGCGCTGCTTCCCGACGAGCCGATTGCCGCCGGGCTGGAGCGGGCCGGCCGGGAGGCACTGCGACGCGGCACGATCGCCGTCGCCATCACGGCGTTCGAGCGCTCGGCCGAGTTGAGTCCCGAGCCCGCTGAGCGAGGCCGCCGGGCATTGGAGGCCGCCGAGCTCGCGCTCAAGGCCGACCGCCAGGACGTGGCCGGCAGGCTCGTCGCGCAGGCCACCTCACTGTCGCTGACACCGCTCGATCGGGCCCGGGCGCAGTGGATCGTCCAGCAGGTTGAGGGCGCCCTGTTCGCCGACGTCGCCGAGATGACCTCAGCCATCGCGACGATCGAGAAGATCAGTGCCGCCGGCGGGACCGATCGCGCCATGGATGCGCTGGGGTCGATCTGCGACGCCGTGTCCAATCGGTTTAGCGAGCAACACCGCTCGCTGATGGTCGCCGCGACCGAGCGCCTGCCGGTCGGCGAGCATGACCCCCGGCCGCTGTACATCCGCGCACTCAACACGCCTCTGGAGTACAACGAGGTCCTGCTCACGCGCATCCACGAGGTCGCCCAGACCTCGGGGGTCGACCCCGAACACCTGTGGCGCCTGAGTGCAGCCGCGGGCTACCGGGGTGACCCGCAGCTGGCATTGACCTTGGCCCGCCAGGCCATCGCGGGGTTGCGGGCCCAGGGCCGCCTGGCCGCCCTGAAGGCAGCCCTGACCTCCGCCGCCGCCCATGCCTGGACGGCCGGGGATTGGGATCTTGCTGCCGACTACGCCGGGGAAGCCAGCCGGCTCGCCCAGCAGGCCGATCAGCCGGCCGACATGATCGCGACCATGTTGCTGACCCTGGTCGGTGCCGGGCGCGGAGACTCCGCCCCGGCCGAACAGCTCGGGCGGGACATGGAGCAGTGGGGGCGCCAGCAGGGCCTGTGGCCGGTCGTGCTGGTCGGGCTTTCCCTGAGGGGCTGGCGGCCATCGTCGAGGCGCGATACGAGCAGGCCTACCGCCACTACCGGGCCGGGCTGACGGCCAACCGATCGCTGAACATGGTCATCTGGCAGCGTGCCATCCCGCTGATGTGCGATGCCGCCGTCCAGGCCGGTCACGCCGACGAGGCCCTCGAGACGATTGACTGGATGGACGCCGTGCCGGGCGGTTCCTCCCCCGTCTTGCGCATGTCGGTCGCCTACGGGCGAGCAGTTCTGGCCCAGGGCCCGCAGGCCGAGCCCTTGTTCGCCCAAGCCCTGACCCTGAGCGAGCAGAGCGCACCGTTCGAGCACGCCCGGCTGCAGCTGGCCTACGGAATATGGTTACGCCGGCACCGACGCACGCTCGAGGCCCGAGAATCGCTGCGCTCGGCCCGGGACACGTTCGACGTCCTGGGAGCCATGCCCTGGGCCGAACGCGCTCGCCACCAGCTGCGCGCAGCCGGCGAACCCAGCCAGCAACGAGCGGTGAGCCCGGCCGAGCAGCTCACACCGGCCGAGCTGGACATTGCTCGCCTGGCTGCGCAGGGGATGACGAACCGGGAGATCGGTCAGCGGCTGTACCTGTCCCATCGCACGGTCGGGGCCCACCTGTATCGCATCTTTCCCAAGCTCGACATCACCTCCCGTCGCGAACTTGCCGGCCTCTTCCTGCCGTCCGAGCAGCGACCGGGCCCGCCGACAGGAACCTCCCCACCCCTCTGATCACAGTCGCTCACCCGCCGAACCGTTCTGTCCTGATCTGCTCGCCGACGTGCCCGGCGTCCGACAGGAGAAGGCTCATCCGGTCAACGAAGTCCCCGGGCCCGCTGACATAGATCAACGGGCGCACGGCCGGCGGCCACGCGAACTCCTCGAGCAGCGAGAGATCGACCTGCGTGCGGCAGGCCGTCCCGCTCGCGGGCGATTGAGCGGCAAGAGCCAGACGTACGTCGAGCTCATCGTAGGCCGCCAGCCGCAGGAGCTCGTCGTAGTAGACGACGTCATCCAGGCAGGCCGCTGCGTACAGCAGACGCACCGCGGCCCGGCTGCGGCTGGCGCCCCAGTGGCGGAGCATCGAGCGGAACGGCGCGATGCCGATTCCCTGCGCAATGAGCAGCACGGGGGCGGCGTTGTCGGGCTCCCAGACGAACGTCTCGCCGAGCGGACCGCGCAGCTGCAGCCAGTCGCCGACAGCGACCTGGTCGCACAGGTAGGACGACATCCCTGCGTGAGCCACCTTCTCGATGCTCACCACGACGTACCCGTCCTCGGGAGCAGAGGCTATGCAGTAGCTGGCCTTAAGCGGCTGTTCCTGAGCAGGCTGGCTGCGCAGATCGACGTGCTGGCCCGGGCGATGGCCGGGCCAGGTGAAGGGCTCCAGCACGACGCTTTTCACCGTGGAGGTCTCGGCGATGAGCTCGACCACGAGGGCTCTGGTCCACGACGGTCGCAGCCGGGACGGCGACGGGCTCACCGTCGTATGCCTGTCTGGCCAGTGTCTCGGGCCCGGTCACGCTCGGCCCAGCGATCGAACGCCGGCACGGCCCAGCCATCCAAATCGAGACTCGCACGCCCGTCGTCAGGTGGCCGTAGGTCCGCCGCACACCGCCCAGCGCGGATCGCGATCACGATCGCCTCCCTCCGAACGCCCAACCCCTTCCAGAACTCTGCGCCGCGACCCTGCTGCCGCGCATCGGTCACGTGACTGCAGGAACATCACCTGCTGGTGCAACCGCTCGCCCGTCACCCACTCACCGCCGCCGAGCGAACCCACAGTGATGAACGACTTAGGAGCCCCGAGTCCGGTGCGTGTCGTTCGCAGTCACGTGACCGACGCGTCGACGGCAGCGCCACTCCTAGCGTCACTGGGTGTCGCGGCGGAGTCGCAAACGGCCTCTCCGGCGTGGCCACATTCATCGGTTCGCAGCAACGAGAGGAAGCTCTGATGAGCTCAGAAGACACTGCTCCCACGACGGTGGTCCTCGTCCACGGCGCGTTCGCCGACGCCGGCAGCTGGGCCCCGGTCGCCGAACGACTCGTCGCCGCCGGCGTGCCGGTCATGGCCATCGTCAACCCACTGCGCGGGGTCAAGCACGACGCCGCCTACGTGGCCAGCGTGATCAACCAGATCCCCGGGCCCGTGCTCGCCGTCGGGCACTCCTACGGCGGCATGATCATCACCAACGCCGTTCCGCAGACCAGCAACGTGGTCGGCCTGGTCTACGTCGCGGCCTTCGCACCGGACGAAGGCGAGACCCTGGCCGGAATCGTCGGGCGATCCCAGGACAGCGTCCTGACGACCGCCGTCTTGCCCAAGCAGTTCCCCACGGGCGAGGGGTCCGAAACGGCCGTCGAGTTCATCATCGATCCAGCCCGGTTCCGCGACGTCTTCACCGCCGACCTGCCGCAACTGGAATCCGACGTCTACGGGCTGTCCCAGCGACCCATCGCCGCCAGCGCCCTCGGTGACGAGACCGGGCACCCGGCCTGGAAGGACCACCCCGCGTGGGCCGCCGTCGGCACGGAGGACAAGGCCGCTGGCGCCGACGTCGTGCGATCGATGGCTCAGCGGGCGGGCGCCCAGATCACCGAGATCCAGGGCTCGCACGTCATCATGATCAGTCAGCCCGACGCCGTCACGGAGGTCATCACGACCGCTCTCAAGTCCGTGAGCTGAGGGCACTCGCAGCCGGTTGGCGCCAGCCAAAGACGTCGGCGCCAACCGGATCCGCGCCCGGACACGACCAGGCCCTCAGAAGGCTGCGACATATCTGCAACCACTGGCAGCCTCTGCGCTGCGCAGGTCACTCCTTCCGCCCAGCACCTGCGCATGGGCCGTCGTCGTTCTCCCGAGCTCCGACAACCCGGAGGGGCTGGTCGCCTGACGGCGCCGGGACCCGGCGGCCACCTTCAACTGCGCAGGCGCCCGGGCAGTGAGTGATTGCTGTTGCACGTTTGGCCCTTGTCCCTGTCAGAGCATTTCGTTCCCGTCGTCATCGAGCTCCACCATCGCGCCGTTCCACAGACTGCTGATGCTGACGCCGCACTGCGGCGCGACGTACTCGCAACGCATCCACATACCCAAAGGAACGAGTTCGTTGCAGAACACCTGCTCCTCGGCGTCATAACCGGCGACCTCGATACGGGAGAAGATCGCCCCCCATTCGGGATCTCCGTCGTAGAAGTTCTCCCTGTCGGCGGGAACTTCGCCGAGATTAGCAATCACGGTGGCGTGAGCGCCGAAGGTGAACGCGTCCTGGTCCTGCTCGAGGAGCACGACGTGCCAGCGCATGGACCTCAGAAGGATCTCCTGGACCAGGCCCGTCTGATCGCCGGGGGTGTCGATGACCCGATAGGCCAGGGCTGTATCGGCAGGGGTAACGGACAAGAACGTGGTCATGGCGATTCCTTCGGCTCTGGGACGGCCGTTGTGCCGTCTCGTGTGCCGCGGGTCTGTGTCAGCGCATCGCCTCAGCACTGGTCGGGCCTCAAGCAGCAGCGAACTCATCATGACGCTTTTCCATATATCAATACACACCGGGCGCAGATCCTGACCACCATCGCGATTGCCGCGCCGCCCCAACCGCGATCAGACCTGCGGGCCACGCGATGGCCGGGTTTCCCCCATCTCTCCTTGGTCGTCGCTGGCGCCGTCCTGGCTCGGGTCCCGATCTGCTACGACAGGCTCGGGCCGGCTGCCCCCGCACCAAGGACTGGACGTCAGCGGTCGAAGACTAACCGCGCAAAGGATCAGCTACCGCAGCAGCCTCGCGACGGTGCCGAGAAAGAGCCCGCCTCCGACAATCAACAGGATCACGGACACGACTCCCGCCAACGCCATGAGCGAGGTCACGGCGGCGATGCTGATCAACACACTCTGGAGGGGGGTGACAGTGCTGAATCCCCCGGTGAACGCGGCCAGGACAGCCAGGGCCCAGAAACTGAGCCCTGCTACGAACAGCACTAGGAGGTGGTGGCCGCCGAACGTGAGGACGGCGGCAATCTGATGAGCGTCCAACCAGGCCCCGGCGCTGAACATCCAGACCGCGGCCATCACGTCGGCCCACAACAGTATCCACAGCCGGCGCGTCACCGCAGGTGCCAGGGGCGTTCTGCGGTGCACGGTGGTGGTGAGAGGTTGAAGCATCGTCACCACGTCCACGCCGTGAGCGGGTACCAGAGGGCAGGCTGGCCGTGCTCGACCGGTTCAGGATGCCCGAGCACTCCAAACACGATCGGATCTCGGGCGAGGCTCCCTGCAGCGCCAGCAAGTCCCGCTGCGACGGACGCCGTACCCCTGACGATGGCGTCGAGCACAGCCACTGCCCGAGCCGTTCCTGGATGTGCTGGCAGCGGACCAACCAACCGGCAGGCCACCTCGTCCGTGCACGTGCGCGGGCCCTGCGCAAGGAGGTGAACGATCTCGGCGACTGGACCGACCGGATCGAGCTCATGCGCGATGACTAGGCGGTCGAAACGTATACCGGAGTCGGCCATGCGCTGCAGGTCGCGGCGTTGCTGGGCTGGGAGGCGGTGATGGCCTCGGCGAGTGCGCAAGGGATCCCGTTCGGCTGGCAGCACGATCCAGGCCCGGCGGCGCGAGTCGAGAACGATGACCGGCGCTTCGCTGAAGGTCTGCACCACTGGGGTAGGCAGATCGGCGAACCGAGACAGTTCTTGATGCGAGTTCAGAAGTTCCTGCCGCCGATCGGCGCTCGGCGCTAGCGTGGGTGCCAGCGCGGCTGTGGTGATCATGCTTGGACTCCAGGAGTAAAGGGTGAGGGCGGATAGTCAGGCGTTGGCCGCGACGGCCACCACGACGACGGCGAACAGGGACAGAGCCACGGCGAATAGGGCCAAGACCATGAGGGGGCCGGCCACGGCGATCAAACCTGCTGCGCTTGAGAGCAAGGCGAAGGTCAGATGCGCCCCACCGGCGCAGGTCAGGCCGCGTGTAGGCACGGCGATCACCAGCCAGCCGAGCAAACAGGTGATCGCCAGGACCAGGGCGACGCCGGGATGCCCACCGAGGGTGGCCGTAGCGCACAGCGGGCCGCCGCACGGGGACCGGTCGGTCAGGACGGCCCCGAGCCAGACCGTCACGATCGCGTCGACAATGGCTAGCGACCACAGGGCGATCGTGACTCGTCGAGACAGAGGCACCGGATGGTTGCGCCAGGGCCGGCTAACGGAAAGGAAGTCCGCCAGGGCGTCGGGCCGGGAGAACGACCCGACGCTGGAGGACATGAGCCAGCCTTGGGGAGCGGCCGTCTCTTTTAGGGTGGATAGTTTCTTCAGCACCCACTCATCGTCAGACCATTTACCCAGCTATCGTGGAACTGGTTCCACGGCAGCACCATACGAGCCTGAGATAGATCCGCGCGGCGCTGAGCCGGGGCCGCACGGCCCTCTCACGGCATGCCCTGGTTCCACCCGCGAACCTCTCGGTCGTGCCGTAGGACCGAATGGTCCCACCGCGGGACCATTCATCACATCGCACCGTGATGGGCCGCCGCAAGTTCGGCAACCATTAGTTCACCAGGCCCAGAAACCCCGCTCTGGGCAGCTTCTCGTATGCCACGCTTCAACCGCAACCGACCACCCGAGGCCGATGGGATTCGTGCTCGCGCGATGAGCTGGCGCAGTTCACGCAGAGAAAGGACGGCTCGTCGCACGCTCAGCATCGCCACATCGTCGTCTGCTGCTGCCGGCGGCACCAGACTCAGAGCGTCGAACACATCGGCTCGCACATCCTCAAGGCTGGCCCCGTTCAGAACCGCCGTTCCCGAGAACACCAGGCGGCTTTCGCTGTCCGGCCCCTGTGGCTCGCGAGAGAGGGTCAGTAGGGCCTCGCTGCGAGCCCAACCCGAGCCTCGATCCACGAGCCTGACGAGCATCCGTGCCCCCAGGCCCGAACTTGCCGTGACCGGGCCGAAGGCCGCCACCTTCACCATCACCGACTGGGCATCCTGCTCCGGGGTGTGCACGACACTGACCTCGCCCGTCTCAAGATCGTTCATCACCGCAAACACCCTGGCTCGGACTTGTCGTAGATCGACGAGGTTGGCCAGACGCTGAGATTGATCACGAATCTCGGCAAGGACCACTGGCTCGACATGGTTACCAGGCTTGCGGTCTAGGGGCTGGCTCGAGCTCCTGTCTGGGGAACCGCCGGGCGCCCCGTCCCCCACGGTGGCCCACCGCGTCACCACGCGTCGCAAGTCGCGATCAGGGCCAGTGACTTCACCGATCAGCGCGTCATACCCCTCGACCAACTGCTTCAGTGCATTCAGCAGAATCACAGGGGGAGGCTGATTCAACAGACTCAGTCGTGCCAGATACCCTGCCAGTCCTCGCGAGGCCCGCCGAGCCAACAGCAATGCCTCGGCGATCACGGCTTGGCGGGCTGCACCTTCGGGCAGAGTCAACGCTGCCCGGCCCCGAGCGATGCCCCTCTCGGCGTCGACCAATGACTGATCAAGCGGAAGCTCCAGCCAACGATCCAACGCATCGGTCGTCGCGACTCGCAACCAGGGTCCGGCGCTTGAGGAGTCCACCGCGATGGGCTCAACGACAGCTGACCGAGCACCATTCGAGACGTCGGTACGTAGCTCCTGCAAACGAGCAGACACCCGACGCGTCGCGGCTGTCCCCACCAAAGCCCTGATCAGAGGCTCGCTCTCAGTATCAAGGTGCGCCACTCGGATCACGCGCCAGCGCTGAGGGAAGACCGGATCGATCACCAGGCGCACCCCGAGCCCGAGACGCGACTCGAACCGTAGGTCGCTCACCGACTCGTCGCCCGCGAAGGCAAATGTCACCTCGGGTTCGGCATCGACGCGACGACCACCAGGAAACAGCGCCACGGACACCGTCATCTGGGCCTCACTTTCCTGAAACAAACCTGCGGAGCAAGTTGATTCGAGCGAACGTGGCCAAGTGACACTGATTTCACCTGAAGTTTCAGCAGCATCAGATTCATCGATCATCGCACCGCAAACGGCCACTAGCCAGACCTCAGAGGTCAAGAATCCACGCCTGGGCGTAGTTCCAGGCGGCATCACGGCCCCTTCGGACCGGGACTTCGCGGACGGTCGGTGTCGTGGGCCCTCGCTGCCACGGGATCAGCGGCCGATCCGCCAGTCGTCGCAGTGCCAAGCCCCGAAGGCCTCGGTAAGCACCGACGTCCTTCCACACCGACTCACTCAGATCGCCGAGCCCAGGGACGGCCAGTTTGCGCAGCGCGCTCGCCCGTGCACACATATCGGTTCGCTGTGGGGTCCCGAAAGACCGAGGTAGGACCACTCCCGTCAGTGGAGAATAAGGGTCGCCGCTGCGGTGCTGCCAGGTCCACGGGTCGAATTCCACCCACATGAGGTACTCGATGCAGGCATCGACCAGTTCCTCACGCGGCGTGCGGCCCGGCGCTCGGAAGCGGTCCCGCAGATTGAACAGCTCGCTCTGCTCACGCCACGCGATCCGGCAGGCCGTCATCATGACCGGCGCCATGTCGTGACTGTCAGGCTCAGGAAGGCGAGGGGGGTTCATCCGGCGCACTGATTCGCTTTGGTCGGTGCGGCTCATCGTCTCAGGGAGGATCTGAGCGACATCGCCAAGGTGCCGCCAGGCGGCCAAAACATCCCCAACGGCCTGGCAGAACATGCTGAGCGCCAGCAGACCAGCGACCGCCATCAGGCCCTCGTGCGATGCACCGTCGTCGGCCATAAGAGCCATGGCGCCTCGCCAGTCCCCACGTTCGAGCGCGACCAGAGCCCTTACCAGCGATGGCGAATCGCCGTTCCGGTTGCTCAGGTGGGACGGCCCGGAGGTCATGACCCCTCCAGAGGGGGACGTGCCTGACCCTCGAACCAGCACTGGATCACGACGATCATGATCGGAACCCCCGTCCATGAAGCCGGCAAGCGATCGAGATGCATGTGGTCGCTATAGGGCGGCCTCCGCGAAGAACTTGTCGGCACGGCAGTCAGACGCCTGCTGGAGGTTGCCTGCCCGCAACACGGTGCTTTATGGGGGCTCACCTGCCTCCCTCATCACGACTTGAGCGAGCCTCTCGGCGTGTCGCAGACATGGGAGACCGGGTGCGACTACAACTGCGCTGTGCAGATTGCTACACGCCCGCCTGCCACCAGGCATGCTACGAGGGGCAATCGCAGAGCGTTCGGGTGCATGTGTCATACTCTAGATTGCACTAAACATTTGGCAATTGACAGAGCTGGACAGATGTCACTTTCGCGGCCTAATCCGACCGCTGGGCGCCTGATTCTCGCGGCCCGGCTGCGTCGACTGCGCCTGCAGGCAGGCAAAACTCCCGAAGACGCCGCACGCGAACTCATGGGCAGCACGTCCAAAATCAGCAGGCTCGAGACCGGCGAACGTGCCGCCGTCGCGCGCGACGTCCGTGACTTGGGCCGGTTCTACGGCGCCTCCGAGGATGAGATCGCCGAACTACAAGGTCTGGCCGTCGAGGCTCGCCGAAGAGGCTGGTGGGCCGACTTCAGCGTGCAGGACGACCAGGCGGCGACCTTCCTCGGTCTGGAGTCAGCCTCCATCCACTTGGATGCGCTCGAGACTCTGCGCGTGCCCGGACTCTTGCAAACATCAGAGGTCACTCGCGCTCTGCTCAGCCGGGTTCGTCCGGCGGGCGAACTGACCGAACGATTCATCGAAGATCAAGTGGCTGTTCGCCAAAAGAGGCAAGAACGGTTGATTTCGGGTGAGCTTTCCTTCCATGCAATCGTCGACGAGGCCATGTTCTGGCGTCCCCTCGGCGACGGGGTGATTGCGGCTCAGATCGTTAGAATCCTCGAACTGATACAGCTACCGAATCTGACCCTACAGGTTGTGCCATTCACCGCCGGCCCCTATCCCGGACTGGACGGCACCTTTCAGATTCTCAAATATCCGGCCAATTTTGGCCTGGCTCCCATGGTTTACGTTGAAGGACTGTTCGGGAATTTCATCGTTGACAACACAGTCCAAGTTGAGCACTACGGGACCGTATTTCAAAGCGTTCTGACCGAAAGCGCACTTGGGCCCGTCGAGTCCACTGCCTGGCTCAAGAAATTCCACCACACACTCCAATAGCCGGCCTGCGCGATGGGTCGACGTTGTGTTGATCTACCGCTAGGCCTCTGCCGAGAGGTATCCGAACGATGTCCCAGCTCGCCCCGACCGACCGCACCTCTTCCGAGACCGCGGATGAGTGGAGCCGGTCCAGCCTGTGCTCCTCAACTAGCTGCGTCGAGGTGAGCTCAAACGGAAACGTGATTCGCGTCCGGGACTCCAAGCGAGCTGACAGCGCCATCCTGTCGTTCGACCGGGACGAGTGGCGCGCCTTCGTGGCAGGTGTCAAAAACGATGAGTTCGACGCTTGACGGGAAAGATTCAACGATTTCCGAAGGCGCTCCGCCGCCCTTGGCACGCTTCGCGTAGAGCGTCATCCCCTGTGCCTTGTATTTGGGCCGCACCCAATTTAGCCTCCAAGTGACACTTCGCGCCGTCTCGCCACCTTGACTGGGGGTGCAAGAGCCGGCGCGGGAGCGGAGAGGCCATGAACCCCTCGGAGCGTCCCAACGCGACAGCACCTGCCGACAGCCCGGATCCGAACTGGCAGCGTTCCAGTTTCTGCTCCAGCACCACCTGTGTGGAAGTGAGCTCGGACGGGCAGGTTGTTCGCGTGCGTGATTCCAAACGATCCGACAGCCCGGTGTTGACCTTCGACGGTGACGAGTGGCGAGAGTTCATAGCTGGTGTCAAGAGAAATGAATTCAACCTATAATCTTGCAAGTCGATGGACTCACAAGATAAAGCCAGAAGTAATGTCTCTTGCCCTTTGCGCAGCCCGGTAACCCCCAAGGTATCTGACACAACGGGCGAGAGGCAGACAGATTTCGCCCTATCAGCCTGTTCCATGGACTATCAATCGATAACTGACGCGAATGACCTGAACCTGCATTGCATCATTCTGTAGATGATTCGATCGACGCCCTGCCGGGTAGAGTATTAATCGGACATCTCCTTGCCAAGGGCCCCGAGCGCTTGAGCCCACGTCTGCTCTCACCAACGCGGCGATCCCGAACCGGCCGCGATGCCTCCTCAGGCCCGTTTGGACGATGACTTCGATGAGCGGTGGGCACGACATCGGCCCAGCTGCGGTTTCTGGTCGAACATGAACAGTCGTGACAATCCACGGCTGAGCAGGCGGAGTGGGAGTTTCGTCGGTGATGGCAGGCCAACGTACGGTGGCCGGAGGGTCTCCTCGCGCCGGGCCGGGGATAAGGCAGAAAGAGAGCAGCAGTGACCGAGAGTGTCGTCCATCACGGGACGCCGGTCGGTGGCGCACCGCTGGAGGGCCAGGTCGGGCGCGTGGCCGGCACCGAGGACTCCACGCCCCTGCTTTTCCACGTCGCCCTCGAGCCCGATGCCTACCTGCAACTCGACGACGTGGTCGTCACAATCCGCGTGGTCCCAGGAGTGGGACCGGTGATGACCAGCGGGATCGTCACCGAGGTGCGCTCGCGCCACGAGGGGGCGAGCTTCGGCTCGGACGTCTTCCTCATCTCCGACGGTGTCCTGCCGGCGCGGGTGCAGGAGATCGCAGAGATCAGCACGACCCGGGTGGAGCCGGAGTACTACGTGCCGCCAACGCCGGGCGAGGTGGCCCGGCGGGCGACGGGCACCGAGCGCGCACAGGCCCTCTACTTCGACCAGATGGAACGCAAGGTTCCGGTGGGCCGGGGCCGCGACGGCCTGCCAATCTACCTGAACCTGGAGTTCCTCGACGGCACCCGCGGCGCGCATGTGTCCATCTCCGGCATCTCCGGGGTGGCCACCAAGACCAGCTTCGCCCTGTTCCTGCTGCACTCGCTGTTCAAGTCCGGCGCCCTGGGCACCAAGGCCGTCAACGCCAAGGCCCTGGTGTTCTCGGTCAAGGGCGAGGACCTGCTCTTCCTCGACCAGGCCAACACGCGCCTGGACGACGACCTGCGCCTGGACTACGCCGCCCTGGACCTGCCGGCCGCGCCCTTCGAATCGGTCGGATTCTTCGCTCCCCCGCTGCCCGGCGACACCACCGGCGCGCCGAACGTCACCGGGCGCACCAGCGGGGTGAACGCGTTCTGGTGGACGCTGCAGGAGTTCTGCGCCGGCGAGCTGCTGCCGTACGTGTTCGCCGACGCCGAGGACGAGCGCAACCAGTACACGATCGTCGTGCACCAGGTGGCCAACCGGCTCAAGCAGGACGCCGTGCCGGCCGGCAAGGACGGTGCGGTCAGCATCGACGGCGAGCTCGCCCGCACCTGGGACGAGCTGGTCGACCTCCTCGTCGACAAGCTCAACGACGAGGCGACCCGCGCGGAGTGGGCCGGCCCCGTGACCGGGGTGGGCACGATCAACGCCTTCGTCCGGCGGCTGAGGTCATCGCTCAAGCCGCTGCGCCCGATCCTTCGCGGTGACCTCACCACGAGCGCGATGCGGGCCATCGACACCTCGAACCAGCAGGTCACGGTGGTGGACCTGCACAACCTGCCCGAGCGGGCCCAGCGGTTCGTGGTCGGGGTGGTCCTGGCTGCCGAGACCGCCCGCAAGGAAGCCGCCGGTCCCGGCGGGCTGCTGTTCACGATGATCGACGAGCTGAACAAGTACGCCCCACGCGAGGGCAACTCCCCGATCAAGGACGTGCTCCTGGACATCGCCGAACGCGGGCGCTCGCTGGGCATCATCCTCATCGGGGCCCAGCAGACGGCCAGTGAGGTGGAGCGACGGATCGTCTCCAACTCCTCGATCAAGATCGTCGGGCGCCTGGACCCGGCCGAGGCCGGCCGCCCGGAGTACGGGTTCCTGCCCTCCTCCCAGCGCCAGCGGGCGACCCTGGCCAAGCCCGGCACGATGTTCATCTCCCAGCCGGAGATCCCCGTCCCCCTGGCGGTGACGTTCCCGTTCCCGGCCTGGGCCACGCGCCTGTCGGAGTGCGTGAGCCCGCCGGCTCCCCCGGGCCCGCGGGGGGCCTCGCGCGCCGACGTGTTCAGCCGGCTGCCCGGCGCCGGACCCGACGAGGACGACGACTTCGAGGACATTCCCTTCTGATGAAGCTGCTGCACACCTCCGACTGGCACGTCGGCAAGTCCCTCAAGGGCCGCAGCCGCCTGGACGAGCAGCGCGCGGTGCTGGGCGAGATCGTCCAGCTCGCGCAGCAGCACGAGGTGGACGCCGTCCTCGTCGCCGGGGACCTGTACGAGAGCACCGCCCCCAGCGCCGAGGCCCAGCAGTTGGTCATCAGCACGCTGCGCAAGCTGGCCCGTACCGGTATCGAGGTCGTGGCGATCGCCGGCAACCACGACCACGGGCCCACGTTCGAGGCCTACCGGATGGTCATGCGGGATGCGGGCATCCACCTGTACGGGGCGTTCCGGCCGGCCGAGCGCGGTGGGCTGCACCGTTTCACCGCCAGCTCCACCGGCGAGAAGGCGGTCGTGGCCGTCCTGCCGTTCCTGTCCCAGCGATACGCGGTGCGCGCGGCCGAGATCGTCGAGAACACCCCGGCCCAGAACGTCGGCACGTACGACCAGATGGTCCGCGACGTGCTGGCCAACCTGACGGCCGGGTTCTCCGGCGACACCGTGAACCTGGTGATGGCTCACCTGACCTGCACCGGGGGCGCGCTCGGGGGCGGCGAGCGCGCGGCGCAGTCCATCTTCGAGTACCACGTGCCGGCCAGCGTCTTCCCGGTCGAGGCCCACTACGTGGCCCTGGGCCACCTGCACCGCCGCCAGACCCTGCCCGCGGCCTGCCCCGTCGTCTACAGCGGCGCCCCGCTGGCCGTCGACTTCGGCGAGCAGGACAACACCAGCGTCGTCTGCCTGATCGAGGCCTCCCCGGGCACCCCGGCGCGGATCAGCGACCTGCCGATCACGACCGGGCGCCGGCTTCGGACCGTGACCGGCACCGTGGCCGAGCTCCTGGCCCGCAGGGACGAGCTGGCCGGGGACTACCTGCGGGTGTGGGTGAACGAGCCGACCCGGGCCGGGTTGCGCGACGACATCGCCGCGGTGCTGCCCGACGCCCTGGAGATCCGCATCCACCCCGACTTCACCGGCGTGGCCAGCGGCCGGGCGCTCTCGCCCAACCACGCCGCCCGCACTCCGGGGCAGCTGTTCGCCGACTACTGCGCCGCCACCGACGTCGAGGACCCGCGGGTGGGTGCCCTGTTCGCCCGCCTGCACGACGAGGTCTCCAGCACCGACCGGGCCGGGAGCTGAGCCGTGCGACCGGTGCGCCTGGAGATGACCGGCTTCGCCAGCTTCCGCGAGCCCGCGGTCGTCGACTTCACCGACGCCGACTACTTCGCCCTGGTCGGTGCGACCGGCTCGGGCAAGTCCACGGTGATCGACGCCATGACCTTCGCCCTGTACGGCTCGGCCCCGCGCTGGAACAACCGCGCGGCCATCGCCGATGCGCTTGCACCGACCACCAACCGCTGCACGGTGCGGTTGCTGTTCGACCTGGGCGGGGCCCGGTACGTGGTGGCGCGCGAGGTGCGCCGGATCGGCAAGACCGTGCAGCAGAAGAACGCCGTCCTCGAGCGTCTGGCCGACCCCCGCGGCACCGGGGCTGCGGGCGAGGAGCCGGGCGAGGTGCTGGCCGGGGACCCGCGCCAGCTGACCGAGGAGGTCGAAAAGCTCCTTGGGCTGTCGTTCTCGGACTTCTGCCAGTGCATCGTCCTGCCCCAGGGGCAGTTCGCGGCCTTCCTCGGGGCGACCCCGAAACAGCGCCAGGGCATCCTGCTCAAACTGCTGGGCGCCGACCAGTACGAGCACATCGCGCGCGCCGCCACCCAGCGCTCGGTGCTGGCCGAGCAGAGCGTCACCCTCCTGAGCGCCCAGCTGGGTGACCTGGCCTCGTCGACCGCCGAGGCCGAGGACGCCGCCCGCGCGCAAGAGGGCGAGCTGCGAGCCCTCGCCCTGGCGGTGGACTCCGCCCTGCCGGTCTTGGCCGAAGCCGAGGCGGCCATCAGCCGGGCCACGAGCGAGCACGAGCGGCTGCGGGCCGAGCATGACCTGCTCGCCTCGCTCGTGCCCCCGGCCGATCTGGGCGACCTGGCCTCGGGCGTCGCGCGAGCACGGGCACGGCACCAGCAGGCCGAGGCCACCGAGACCATCGCCCTGGATGCCGACGGGGCGGCCCGCGCGGCCCTGGCCGCCGGCCCCAGCCGCAGTGCGCTGCAGCTGACCCTGCAGCACCGGCGCGAGCAGGACGAGCTCACCGGCCGGCGGGGCACGGTGGCCGGGGCCGAGGAAGCGGCCCGGGCCCAGGAAACCAGCGCCACCGGGCAGGTCGACCTCGCCGAACGGGCGGTCACCGCGACCCGCGAACAGCACGAGGGAGCCAGGGCCTTCCACGCCGCCGCCGGTGACGCGCTCACCGCGCTGCAGTCCCATCGGAGCATCCTGGCCGCGATCCGGACGCCGGAGGGCGTCGGCCAGCTGGGGGTCCGCGCAGCCGCGGCGCGAGAAGCCCTCCGTACGAGTAAGTCCCGGCGCGAGCAGGCCGAGAACGCTGACGAGCAGGCTCGCACGGGCGTCGAGTCGGCTCCCACGCGCGCCCCGCTGGAGCAGGCGCTGCGCGACCTGCAGAACCTGGCCCGCATCGAGTCGCGACTGTCCGCCCTGATCCCCGCGCACCAGAAACTGCAGGCCGACACGGTGCAGGCACACCAGGCTGGCGCGCAGGCCCAGCAGGCCCTGGCCGAGGCCCGCCAGCACGAGCAGGACGCGCGGGCCACGAGCGCCGCCGCGGCGCTGCGACCCCACCTGGTGGCCGGTCACGCGTGCCCGGTGTGCGACCAGACGGTGGCCACGCTGCCGCCGCCCCTCGACGCCCCCGAACTGGCCGCCGCCGAGAAGGCCGTTGCCGGCGCGCAGCAGGCCGTGGACCGGGCCCAGGGCGCGGTCCTGGAACTGCTGCCGCGAGAGGCAGCCGCCGCCGCCCAGGTGGACTCGGCCACCACCGAGCGCGACCGGCTGGCCGCTGCGCTGGCCGGGCACGGCCAGGGCGGACGCCCCCCGGACGCCGAAACACTCACTGCCGCGCTCGCCCACCTGGACGCGCTGAGCCGGGCCGCCCAGGACGCCGGGCGGGTGCTCGTCGAGGCCCGGCGCGCCGAGATCGCCGCCGGCACCGCGCTGCAGGACCTCGACGCAGAAGTCTCCGCTGCCCGCGGCCGCCTGCGCACCACCCACGGGACACTGCTGGCTTCGGGAGCACCCGACCTGAACGACAGCGACCTGCCGGGTGCCTGGGCCACGCTCACGGCCTGGTCCCGCGCCCAGATCGCCGACCTGGACGACGCCCAGATCCCGGTGGCCCAGAAGAACGCGCGTGAGGGCGAGCACACCCTCAGCGTCACCGGCCAGGAGCTTCGCAGCGCCGAGCAGCAGCTGGCCACTGCCCGCATAGAGCACACCGAGGCGCTCAAGGCGGCCGAGCAGGCCGGCGCCGCGCACCGCTGGCTCACCGAACGGCTCGACTTCCTGGACACCCTCCTGGCCGGGGCACCCACCGCCGACGAGGCCTCGACCCAGCTCGCGCTCTGCGCCGACCTCGAAACGGCCGCCGAGCAGGCCGCACTGGCTCTGGCCGCGGCCCGTACGGCCCGCATCGGCGCCGGCGCCGACCTGCAGCACTGGGACAGCGCGCTGCAGTCCGCGCGCACCGACCTGCGCGCGGCCCGCGACCGGCTGGTGGCCCTCGGAGCGCCCGGCCTGGAGGACACCGACGTCGCGAGCGCCTGGGCGCAGCTCACCTCGTGGGCGGCGGGCGAGGCCGGCATCCGGACCGAGCAGATCCCGCGCGCCGCGGACCTCATCGCCAGCACGAGCGCCTCCCACGCCCAGCAGCTGGCCGCGCTGCTGGCCACGGTGCGCGAGCAGGGACTCCTCATCACTGACGACGTGCGCCCGGCGGCCCTGCCGGCCCTCGTGGCCACCGCGGCCGAGCGAGCCCACGCCCAGGTCACGCAGATCGCCGAGAACCGGCGGCGGGCCAGCACACTGAACGACAAGCTGGCCCAGGCCCAGGAGGAACAGCAGGTCGCCAAGCTCCTGGGCGACCTGCTGCGCTCGGACAAGTTCCCACGCTGGCTGGCCGCCGCCGCCCTCGACACCCTGGTCGCGGACGCCTCGGCCGCCCTGTTCGACCTGTCCGGTGGCCAGTTCGACCTCACGCACGAGCGGGGCGAGTTCATGGTCATCGACCACACCGACGCCGACTCGACCCGCTCGGTGCGCACTCTCTCCGGCGGTGAGACCTTCCAGGCCAGCCTGGCGCTCGCCCTGGCCCTGTCCGAGCAGCTGTCCACGCTGGCCGCCGAGGGCGCAGCCCACCTCGACTCGATCTTCCTCGACGAGGGCTTCGGCACCCTCGACCCCGACACCCTCGACATCGTCGCCGGCACCCTGGAGAACCTGGCCGGCGGCGAGCGCATGGTCGGCGTCATCACCCACGTCGCCGCCCTGGCCGACCGCGCCCCCGTCCGCTTCGCCGTCCGCCGGGACAACCGCGGCTCCACGATCTCCCGGGAGGGCGAATGAGCGTCCTGACCCCACCCACCGACGCTCGCTCCGGGCGCGGCGCCGGCATGCGCTTCGCCGTCGACGCCTGGGACCCCGGCTACGGCAGCAGCCTCGAGCTGGAGGACGACCTCGGCGTCTCCACCGCCAAGGTCGTCACCGACGTCGAGGTCCCCGACGCCGCCTGGGCCCCCATCCCGCCCGATCCGAACCGAACCCCGCCCAGCGCGATCCTCTTCGTGGACGGCGTACGCCGGATCGAGGCGCGGATCTGGATCGACGACGCCGCCGCGGGGCCTCTCGCTGACGAGGCAGCCGGCACCGCCAACGAGGCCACCCTGGCGCTGTGCGCCTCGTACGCGGCCGGCACGGTCTGCTGCTGCAGCAGCGGGGCCCACCTGCTGAGCGCCCTGCCCCGTCGGGGCATGTTCACAATCGCGCCCAACGCCGTCGACGTGCACACCCGCGCCGGCACCTACCTGGCCCACCGCAGCAGCGCGGAGTCACCCCATGGCCTGGCCGTGGCCCTGTCCGCGGCCCTGCAGCGCCGGCTGGCCGACCTCGAGGTGCTCGCCGCAGTCGAAGCGCGCACCAGCCTGGCCCAGCACGGCATCGCTGATGGAGACGACCTGCTGGTCATCGACGGTCCGCTGCGGGGCAGGCAGCACCTGCCCCGGGCCCTGGGGTTCATCAAGTCCCACCGCACCTCCTACCTGCCCCCGCCGCTGCACGCGATGGTCGGGCGCCTGGGACCAGCAGAACGCACGCCGGTCTTCCTCATGGGCACCAGCTGGGACCGGCACGCCTGGTACCTGCGACTGCCCTGCCCGCCGGCGGCACCCTGGGCGGGCGTGGTACGGATGGAATGCAGTGCGGACATGCCCGCCAGCGATGCGGCCGCGCTCGCCGGGCTCAGCCAGGCGGTACTCCCCCGCTTCGCCTCCACCGAGTACAAGGACGCGCGCGCACCGCAGAACCTGTACCCGATCGGCGGCCTCGAACGAGAACTGCGCCGGAGGCTAGGAGACCCCACACTCCTCTATCGGGCCCTTCGCGAATCGGCGGCATCTGTACCCGCGCGGACGTGAACCGACTCCACCACAACAAGCCTCGTTCGACCCCAGCCCGACCTCGTTGCTCTTGGTGGCGGACGCACCGAGCAGTGGGCACGCCGGCCCAAGCCAACATCATCGATGAGCGGATCCGATCTACCGATCACCATTCGGTAGGTTGCGCATCCGCATCTGGCCCGTTGAACAGCGTGCGTGCTGGTGGGTCCGAGAGCTCCGCCGGGGCAGCGGTGTCGGCATCATCGTGCTAGTGGTCACGATCCAGCGCTTAAAAGCGTATAGTGGTCATTATCGTGCCCCGAAAGCATAGGGAGTCGCCGTGCCCCGCCCCTCTGCTCGCGTGACCGCCGCCGCTGGCACTGTCGGCGAACAGTTGGTTGCCTGGCGCAAACTGCAGGGACTCACCACCGTGCAGGTCTCCGAGCGCGCGGGCATCTCACGGAACACGCTGCGCCGGGTCGAGACCGGTGACACCGGCGTCAGCATGCAAGCCTTCCTCGGCGTCGCCCGAGCCCTGGGAGTGCTGGACGCCGTCGTGACCGCCACCGATCCCTATGAAACCGATCTCGGTCGAGCACGCGCCGGCGAGACGCTGCCAAAGCGAGTACGGCAGTGAGCCGGATTTTCACCTATCTCGAGATCGGCGACCGTGTCGTGCCGCCGGCCCGCTCGGCAACGATGTCGTGGCCGCAACGCTGAGCGGCGATCACTGTTCGCGCAGGCCGGCCTGGTCACCACTGGGAGAGCGACCGGGCAGGTATCGAAAGCTGATGCACGGGTGCGGGCCGGGACCCGTTCAGCAGGTGGCGTCGACGGCTTGGATGATCAGATCGGATGACCCGAGGCTGGAGGTCAGCGCGTCCGTGCGCTGCGCGTGGTGCCCCAGCCGCCGTCGATGACGATGTTCTCTGCGGTGATGCACGACGCGGCCGGGCTGGCCAGGAAGGCGTTGGTCAGGCCGGGATCCGTCTCACCCCGTTGAGCGTCTCCGGGACCTGGGCGTTATCGAGGGTGCAGCAGGCGAATGCCGCGAAGAGTGCCTCGTTCAACTTCGCGCCAATCTCCGGGCCGGCCAACTCAACGAGGTCGGTGGCGGCGAACTCGAGCACGGCCACCGCGGTCTCCCACTGTGTCTCCACCGCCCGGCTGAGGAAGCGCAGCGCCTCCTCAGGAGCGTGCCGGAAGAGCAGGACGGCGAGGTCGGGCAGAAGCTCGTCGCGGTCAACGTAGAACATGCCGTCCAACTGCGGGAGGAGCTCATCGATCAAGGCACGGGGATCGCCGATGTCAGCCCGGGCGAGAATGATCAGAGTCTCGTAGTCCTTCGCCGTCACCGCGGCGGCGTGAAGTCGGGTGGCGAAGTCGCCGAGTGCGCCATTATCGCGATTGCACAGCACCACTCCGGCCATCGCGGGCCGGCGCCTCGGATCGAGCTCGACGCCGGGCCCCGCAGGCAGGTCGAGACCCCAGGGCGACGGCCGGGTGCAGTCGAGCAGGCGATAGACCGGGTCGACGATCTCCAGGTCGCGGCCGGTGAGCAAGCGCTCGTTGCGGGCCACCGTTGTCCGCAGGATGCTCTCGATCAGGGCGTCGGACATGGAGCCCGCAGGAGTCGAGACCACCGACTCATGCACGAAGCGAAGCTCTGCCTGTGGCTGGCGACCGCTTACCATCTGGCTCAGGTACGCGTCCGAGGCGCGGCAGGCGAAAGACATCTCGAAGAGATAGGCCAGCGCGTCCAGACCGGCCAGCATGTTCATGCCCAGGTCGGCCTCCCACGGCATGATGCTGATCGCAGCGTCGAAACGGGCGCGCAGGTCGGGCCGCAGATAGGCGGCGAAACCCTGGTCGGCCTTGTCACCGCGCACGGTCCAGTCCCAGGCAGGCAGTTCGTCGAGCGTCTTCTGGAAGGCGTTCCAATACTCGGCCTTCTGCTCGGGAAGACCACCTTTGATGGCCGCCGTGAAGAGCTCACCCTGGGCCACCAGCAGCTCGCCGGGATCGGCGATGAGCCGGACGAGCCGGGCCGCGGCGGCGAAATCCGGGCCGCCCAGGCGCGTGGCGAAGACCCGCAGGGTCCGCGCCCAACTGTACGGGCTGCCCACCGAGGACGGCCCGGGAGCGTAGGCCCGGGCCACGTCGGCTGGATCGGTGTGCAGGCGCCTTCGCACCCGGGACCACCACTGGTTCTGGACGTTGGTCCGGTAAGCCACGTGCATCATGGCGCCACGGCCGCCGGCCACGGCCTGACCCGCGGGCACGGCCGCCGCGCCGACCTGCGGCTCCGCCAGCGGACCAGGGCGAGCGGCGTCGGCCAGGAGCTCGTCCAGCAGGCGCGTCGCGGACTGCGCCCGGCCGGCATCCAGCTCGCCTGCGGCCAGCGTGGCCAGGACAGTGGCACGGTCATGACCGATCCGGCGCCAGAGCGTCCACGGCATCTGGCGGGCCAGTGTTTCGGCCCGTGCCGGGGCAGTCGGCGCAAGGGCGGACACCAAGGCGGCGATGACGGCGGACTGGTCCAGCTCGGTCATCAGGTCACCCGGTGGCGGCATCGCCTCCACCTCGGCCGCCACCTCACCGATGAGCTGTCCGGCCGCCGCCGGGTCGAGGCCGGCCAGGACCCCGGCGGCTTGCAGCCGGGCGCCGGCCTCGTCCGCGTTGCCCAGGCAGACGTCCAGGATGCGCCGCGCCTCGGCCGGCTCCCCCAGTGTGAGCCAGGCTCGAGCCTGGTCGAGGTCGGCCCCCTCAACCGAGCGCAGCAGCACGCGGGCCAGGGCGTCGTCGATGCCCGCCAGGGTTGTCGCGGCTTTGATCAGTGCCTGCTGGTGTGGGTATTGATTACTGGGGTCAAGCTCGAGCCGATCGGCTGCGAGACGGCGAAGATGACGAGAGCGTCGCTGCGGATCGAGTCGGGCGAGCCGGGCGAGTTCGACGACGCGCCGGTCGGCTTCCAGCGCCTTGAGGCCGGTTTCGGCCAGTCGCACCAACGCGTGGGCGCCGTCAGCCCCGGCTTTGGCAGCGAGATCCAGGCAGGCAGTCGTGCGTTCCTTGCCCATCCGGGCCAGGTATTCGGACGCCCGGATGGGGTCGGCCGCGGCCGCGGCCGCGAGTACCGGGTCGGGGTCGGCTCCACCGCGCTGCGCCAGGCGCAGGGCTCGCGGCGGGTCCCACCGTGCAAGGCGGACGGCGGCCGTGGCCATCGCGGCGTCATCCGCCAGCAGTGCCGATTCCACCAACAGTTCGGCCAGCTCCCGGCGGCGCTGGTCGGGAACGCTGGCCTGGTCGACGATCTGAGCCAGCGCCTCGACGAGTTGCTCTGAGACCCCGATCGACAGCGCGTGGTCGAGTGCCTCGTCGGTCCGCCCCATCCGGGCCGCCAATCCCAGCACCCTCGGCGACAGCTTGCGCTCGCCCTGCCTCAGCCAACGCGCCACGATGCTGAGATACCAGACCAGCGGCAGGGCGGCTGCAGGGTCGGCTCCTCGGCACGCCTGGTCCAGGGCCAGGTCGACGACACCGGCGACGTAGCGGTCGCTGCCGAACCGGGACCGGATGGCGATTCGAAGCGGCCTGCCGACCAAAGCCGGCACCTGATCGCCGTCGCCCGCCATGGTGAGGTGGGCGGCGACGTGCAGCAGCTCGTAGTCGCCTTCACCGGACCAGTCCACGTCGGACCACTCGGCGCGGCCGCGTTTGCAGGACTGGACGATTCGCGCGTGCCACTCGCGTTCCTCGACCGCCCACTCGGGGCGAACAGCCCGCACCTCGGCAGAGGCCAGATATTCGGCGACGGAAGCGTGGAAGAAGACGTACCCGCCGTTGCGGGCGTGCAGGATCCACCGCATGCGTGCCAACACGTTTGTCAGCACCCGGGCGAGAACCGGCAGCATCGACAGCCGCCGAATGGCCTCCGGCGTGAGCGGGGCGCGCGCTACCGTCAGGATGCCGAGGACCGACTGGCCGACGGATTCCCACGCGGCAGTCCACGACCCGTCTGCGAGCTCGATCGATCCGAGCCCGGCGACCTCGCGCCGGATCGTGTCGAGAAAAAAGGTGTAGAGGCCGTACAGCCCCTCAGGGATATCCCGGAAATTGATCAACCCAGCGACCAGTTCCGGGTCCTCGCCGGTGGTGACGACGTCGACGAGCGCCCGGGTGTAGGCGGCCATATAGAGGAAGTTGCCGGCCGAACGGCGAACGACACGGTTCAGGAAGTCCTCGACCTCCCATTGGGCCACGCGCACAGCAGCCTCGACCTGCGAGGTGAACAGGTTGCGCCGCCCGAAGGCTTCAAGATCACTGCGTACGTCGGGGGTAGCCGGATCGATCGTCACCTCGGCCAGTCCGTCACGCGCCGACCGCAACCCGCCCAGCTCCGTGTTCGGTCGAGCGGCCAGAAGGACCCGCACGTTGGCGGGCAGTTCGGGGCCGTGGATGAGCCACTCCAACAGGCTGCCGGTGGCGTCTCGGGCGAGCTCGTCCAGCGCGTCGATCATGATGACGATTCGGGCGTCCGGATCACCTTGAGCAAGAAGCTCGGCCGGGGCGAAGAGCGCCAGCTCGGCTAGGGTGGCCGGTTCCAGCAGGCGCGGCTCCATGTGAGCCCGGCCGAGCTGGACGCCGGTCAGGTCACCCTCCAGACGGGCCACGTCCTGCTCAACCGTCAGCCGCGCGGTGCGGTGAAACGGCGACGCCACCAGGTCCTCGATCCGGATCCCGACCACCGACGAGCCGCGTCGGGCCAACCCGACCCGCTGCTGGACCACAACCTCAAGCTTCTGCGGTTCGAACAGCTCCGGCCGGGATCGGGCGAGTTGCTGCCCGATCGACAGAAGGAAGGTGGTCAGGTCCGACCCGACCAGCGAGGTGACGCTGTCGCGGCGGATGAAGTAACGCAGCCAGTCCGGGTGCTCCCGGGCCAGGCCGGCGAGCACCGTCGTCTTGCCTGCACCCGGCTCACCGACGAGCACGGTATAGCGGTTCTGCGCAACGTGGTGTGTGAGCTCAGTGGCCAGCCATTCCCGGTTGATGAAATCCGCACCCGTGCGCTCCCGGACCACATCGTCAAAACCGGAGATGTGCATGTCAGCGCCATCACTCGACATCGCGAGGCCAGTTCTGTTCGAAACCGACGACCTCTGCCTCGTCCGCCACCTCGCCGACAGTCTGCTGAACGATGCCGGAACCCTCGGTTCGGCGAATACCGATGACGCGGCCGGACACTCGCTTGACTTTCTGGGTCACCGAAAGGTCGGCCGCCGGCGATTGATCTGGCGTGGACCGCCAGGCCTCAACGGTTGCCCAGACGATAGCGTTGACGCCCAGCGCAACCGCGATCGCCCAGCTCCACCGATCGGTGATCAGGTTGGTAAGGACCGCCGCGCCCAAGCCGAGCAGGACCGACGCTACCGCCCCGGTCCTGGGAAGGGCCGGAAGTTTCACGACCACCCCCGTGATTGTCGTTGGTGAAGCATATCAACGGGCTGCCAACGGGCGCACGCGAACTGGAAATGCCCGATTTAGGGATCCCAGCCTCGGAATGGGGAGAAGCCATGCGCAATGCTCGTATCGCCGCCATCAATTGAGCGCTCTGACCCCGCCGTCCCGGCCGGATTCAGGGCCGTCCTCGATGGCGAGGTCCTCGTAGACACCTCGGACTTCTGCATCGTCAAGGTCGACTCGATCTTCCTCGGCGCCGTGCGCGTCGAGGGCTACCAGCCACCCACCTGGCCCGCTACCAAGCGCTCGCGGCAGGTATTCCTCGACCTGTCGGTCAACGACGTCGACGGTGCCGAGAGCCGGCTCTGCAGTTGGGCGCGGCCAAAGAAACACGGTAACCGCCCCTGAGCAGTCCCGGGTCTTGCGCGATTCGGCCGGCCACCCGTTCCGCCCACGGGTCTATATCTGCACGCGGACGGGCAGCCGGCCGCCGGTCAGTAGGCACGCCACGAAGGCATCTCCCTCGCCCGACTGACCTTCACGCGGTCGCCGGCAGGAGCTTGCGGGCCACCGACCCCAAAGGGCGATCGTAGGCCGCGCGCCTGGCATTAGCGCCCCACGCGAAACGTCGCATATGCTCTGAGATCGGTGGATCACGAGGCTGGAGTGCGATGGGCAATAGGCTGCGCAAGCTCCACATCGGGGACCACACCTTCACGTGGATCGCCACGATCGGCCATGTGCAGGAAAAGAGAGATGCTCACCGGTGTATCCGCCTGCGTGTCTGGGGTCACGGGAAAAATAGTTGCCCGCTACAGGTTGACCTCCTCTCGAAGGCTTGGGCCACACCACACGGATGCGCCACCGACAGCGCCTTCCCAACGCCCGCCGACGTCAAAGCGGTCATTGTTCAAGCCCTGAGCCGTGGATGGCAACCAGCGGCCAAGGTGAGGTCTTTCTGCTATCCCAGCAAGAACACGCAGAATCCTTCGAGCTACCCGACTTCTTGATCATCGACCAGCATCAGGAGCAGGACACATCGGATTTCACCGCGCTCGTCATCACCGCGTACAGTCGGCGCAGCGAGACTCGCATGTAGCAGTCCCGACGCATCCAAGCAGCGACCGAACTCTGCCTAACCCTGCTGGCGGACACATCAGTTTCTAGCCCGTCAATTCGCTGGTATTGATGGCACGGGAAGAGCTACGGCGCCAAGGGCGGCTTGAGAGGCACACTGGGCACTCTCGTCAGCCAGTTGGATCAGATTCACGGCGCGGTCCGCATCGCCCTGAGATAGGCCATCTTCGTGCAGAGTCTGCCTGACTTCGTCGATTGAATAGTCAGGAGCAAGCAAGCTACAGGCGCGGTGGACATTCTTTGGGGTCGAAGACGGGGCCAACAGTCGAACCTCCGACTTGGGGTGCGGTGTTGTCGGAGCCCGGAGTCTGGACGGCACCGTATGGGGCCGTCCCAGGGCGCTCGTCGAGAACTAGCCGGTGGCAATGAAAAGCGTGGTAATAGTGGCAACAGAGAGCGGCTGCTACCCACCATCGGACGACTGACGCGCGGGATCCACCTCGTTCGCCGCACCCCCGAGGTCGACCTGCTTCTGTCCGGGTGACGAGGCCGGTGGCAGCCAGTAGAAGAGGATGAGTGCGGCGAACACCACTACGCCGAGCACCGGCACCAAGGCCCCCACGACGGTTCCAACACCGTAGAGCGTGGGCCCCAGCAGGAACCGGCGGCTGATCGAGCGCGCCTGGTCCGGAGTGATCCCCGATCCGAGCAGGCGGTGACCGTGACGGGCGTACTCCCATATCGCGTTGAAGAAGATGCCGCCGACTACCAGGGTCGCGCCGTAGAGGATGACCGCGGTGCGTTCTCCCTCGCCCTCGCGGAACGCCGCCGCCAGCACGGCCGCGACGAAGGGCAGGAACGCCACGTTCGCCAGCAGCAACATGTTGAAGAACATCAGCGGCCGATCGGCCGACGTGATGTTCTCGAACATGACGTGATGGTTGGCCCAGATCAGCCCGATCAGCAGAAAGCTGATCAGGTATCCGAGATAGGACGGCCATAGTTCGGCCAGCTGATGCGGCAGTTCGTGAGTGTCCTCGGGCACCCGGATTTCCAGCACCAGGAGAGTGATGGCGATGGCGAACACGCCGTCGCTGAAGGCCTCTAGTCGCGAAGTCGTCACCGGACAATCCTGCCGTATCCCAGCGCGATTGCCACCGGCTGAGAGCGTGGTACATCTCGACGAACGCCTCCGGCCCGCTGGCCAACTTGTTCATCAATGCGTGCCGAAGGCCCAGTCACCGCCACACCGTCCGCTCTCTCACACGTCCAGCTGCGCTCAGGGTCGAGGTCATCCACCAATCAGCAATGGTCACATGCCCGTGAACGGGACCCGATCGACCCAAGCCGGCCCTCGATCGGTGCTGTGTCCGGACTTCAGCTGGACATACATGATCCGCCCAGGGGACGACTTCAAGTCCGTCAACGACACCCTGCGGTCACTACACCGGTGACCCACTCCTGAGCGTGATCACCCGTCGCCTGCGCACTGTAATCGGTGAGCGGCCAGCGTGGTGTGGCGGCGGTGGTGGCCGACGGCGAGGTGGTCGGCGTCGGCGAGGACGTCGGTCCGAGAGCCTGCCCGTCCGAGGAGCCGGAGCACCCCGCCACGGCCGCGCCAGCCACATCGAGCAGGCCCAGAAGGGCCGTTCTACGATCAAGCGGGTGCATCGCCCCTCCTCCCGGGTCATCGTCGCCGCGTTGGCCACCAGCCCCAGTCCCAGGGCGTTGGCCAGCCAGCCGCCGAGCATCGATCCGCTCACCGTGCTCACCCGCGGGGCGGCTGCGAAGGCCGAGCTGACGCGTCCGATCAGAGCGGCCGGACTCTGCCGCTGGACCTGGATCACCATGAGCAGGGCCCCGCCGAGCAGGCCGAGCAGGCCGATTGAGACCAGGCCGGCCACGCAGTGGGGCACGTTGAACAACACCCGCCCGCAGGCCCCGCTGGCGGTGCGGCTGGACTCCGGCCGGGTGCAGGTGCGCCGCGACGAGGCCAAGGCGCTCCGCACCAACCCGGTCTGAGCCTCACGCCATCGGAAGATCTGTAGCCGGTCGGCAGAACCGCAGGGCCACAGTGCGCGCTGGCTACGTCAGATGGGCGCGATCTGCTGCGGCGGTCCGAAGCGACGAACGGCTCGCACTGCACAATGGAGATCATGGTTTGTCAAGTACCGGGTTTGATGGACGCTCTGATCACACGCTGAGTGCGTGCTCGGCGGTGGTTGTGTCGTGATAGTTGGTCTCGTACTCGACGGGTGGGATGAGGCCGAGTTCGCCGTGCAGGCGACGGTGGTTGTACCAGTCGACGTATTCGGCGGTGGCGATCTCGAGGTCGTCGATGCCCTTCCAGGGGCCTCTGTTCCGGATCAGTTCGGCCTTGTAGATGCTGTTGAGGGCTTCAGCCATGGCGTTGTCGTAGGAGTCTCCTTTGCTGCCGACGGACGCGACGGCGCCGGCCTCGGCCACGCGCTCGGTGTAGCGCACGGCCACGTATTGAACGCCGCGATCCGAGTGATGGACCAGGGATGACACGTCGACTCCAGCGTGGTGGCGGGTCCACAGGCCCATCTCCAGGGCGTCCAGCGCCAGGTCTGTGCGCAGGGATGTTGACAGTTGCCAGCCGACGATCCGGCGGGAGAAGACATCCAGGACGAACGCGGCGTAGACCCAGCCGGAGAAGGTCCGCAGATAGGTGATGTCGGCGACCCAGAGCCGGTCGGGGGCATCGGCGGTGAAGGCTCTTTTGACGAGGTCAGGGCGGTGGTCAGGCGCCTTGCCTGTGACCGTCGTTCGTGGACTCTTGGATCGTGAGACACCTTTCAGGTCAGCAGCTTTCATGAGACGCTGGGTCGTGCAGCGGGCGACATGCCGGCCATCGACACCGCCCTCGCGCCCTAGCGCGGCATGGACCTTGCGGATCCCGTAGACGCCGTAGTTGTCCGCATGGATTGCCTTGATCCGGGTGGTGATCCGCTCATCGCGCAGGGCTCGCGCTGAGGGCGGGCGGCTCTTGCGGGCGTAGTACGTACTCGGGGCGATCTTTACCTCAGCCTGGCTGAGTACCGTGCAGATCGGCTCGACCCCGAACTGGTCTTTGTGCTGGTCGATGTAGTCGACGATCAGTGGGAGGGGCGGTCGAGCTCCGCCGCGAAGAAAGCCGAAGCGCTCTTCAGGATGGAGTTAGCCCGGCGCAGCTCACGCACCTCACGCTCCAACTGAGCGATCCGCTCTGCGTCCGAACTCGTGGTGCCAGGCCTCACCCCGCCATCGACCTCGGCCTTCTTAACCCAGATCCTCATCGTCTCCCGGTGGATCCCCAACTGATCGGCGATCCGGTGGATCGCCCCAGAGGCCGTCGCGGGATCCCGGCGGGCCTCCACCGCCATCCGCGTGGCCCGCTCACGCAGCTCATCGGGGTACTTCTTCGGCGCAGCCATACTCCATTGTCCTTCCAGGCTTGATGGTGTCCATCAAACCCGGCACGAGACAAAGTGGCGGCTGGACTACTATCGGCGTCCGTTAGGCGCACCTCAGTCAAGCGCTCCAAGCCTGCTCGGCCAAGCATCGGCGCGGCTGCCGACCACCGTTCCCTCAACCAGCGCTTGGCAGCGGCATCAACAGACCCTGTCCTCTGAGCCGTTCGTACACGGCAAGTGCGGCAATGCTCTGAGCTTCTGTCGGGATCCGCGCCGGAAGTGCAGCGCACACGTTCAGGATGCTCACTTCCTTGGGCGCGAGCAGACGACGCTCCCTACCCCAACGCAGCACGTCCTGCCAGAAAATCCCGCCCGCGACAACGGCAGCCGTCTGAGCGGCAATCCCGTTCAGAACCTTCTGGTCCTTTGCTCCATCCTTCATGCGTGACACGGCTTCAGCATTGTTCAAGCTGGCTTCGCCGAGCTCCCGCGGCCAACTCAGATGCATCCCCTTCACTGCTTCCCAGCAATCGACGTGCTTGGCCCATTCGGTGACATTGGCCCGGCCACTTTGGGGGTTCTGCAAAATTTGCAAAATAGCCTTTGCTGCGTGGACCAAATCCTCTTCGACCGGGTCGGGTACCGCCTGGGTACGCCACACAATGTCGAAGTCGAATCGTCGACCGTGCCGGGCCAGGTCATGAGCCAGCTTGGCGATGGCATACGCAACGAGGTTGGCCCGGTACCCTCCGTCGTACCAGGGTTGCTTGGGGACTAAGGATTCTAGACGCTTCCAGACGATTGCCTTTGAGATACTCTGCTTATAATAGACCTCCGAAAAAAAGTCCGAGTCACTTTCCCACTTTTTGGCGATTTCGCCGGCGAAGGCGGCGAAGTGTCGTTGCGCACCGCGGCCGACAATATGGGGCTGCCCCTCCCACACCAAGTTGAATTTCGAAAGATCGGTCTTCGCAAATAACTGAGACCGGGGATACTCGAGGTCGAATTCCTTCCGTCTTGTTGCGGTCAGGCCCGCGCGTGCGTCCTGATACTGCCCTCGGGCCCGCTCGTAGAACCATTTCGACTCCCTGTAGGCGCCATCGACTGAGGGAGCGTAAATCCTTCGGGAGAACTGCTCCATTCGTACGTGGAACGGGTGGTTCGAAAAGAAGTCCGCCTGGCTCACCCTGTTCTGGCTGTTGGCATACTCGGAGATGCGTGGCACAACGTCCATGGATTTGTCTGGACTGATGATGGACAATTTCATTTGAACGAAAATATTCGACAGGTCAACTTTTCTCAGCAGGGCGGCGTGGATCGAGGCTGTAGTCTGTCCGCCGTTGACGATCTGGAGGTTCTGGATTCGTGTAATTCTCAGGCCGTCCACCGAGCTCTGTGTCACTACCCCCTCTGCCGTTGCAGCAATTCCGTTGTTGTAAGCGAAGAACATATGCGGTTCCGTATCGAGAGTGCGCCGAATGCCCCGATTCACGGCGCCCCTAGCCTGAAGGAACACCCTTACATTCTGTTCGAGAAGTCGAGTCCCCCAGTGATCATATATGGCGGCCAACTGCGTTCCGGGGACCACGACAAGATATCCCTCGTAGTCGCCGCCCCCCATGGCCGCGGGAAGCGCGAACATGGGGGCCGGGAAGTCCTCAACCAAATCAACCTCGATATCCTCTCGCTCACGACCCACAGCAACGTAGCGGTGGAGCCGCCCAAGATCCCAAACGTTGTGGGTGATTGGAATCCCGTTCAGATCCCCCGCAGGCACTCCGTCGACTCGGGAACTGAGAATGCGATTGCTAATAAGCACGACACGAATCTTGACAAGAGTTGGCCAAGCGGCCGCAATCATATCTGATAAGCCGTAGGCCGGCCGGGCCTCTTCCAGTCCCAGCCGAAAATCGGCGTCCAGTGCTCGGCTAACGAATCCCCGAGCCCTCGCGTTGATGGCTCGCAGCTCAGTCGCCGTCAGTGTCTCTGGAAATTCTGTCTGCTGAAAGTCAAGCAAGATAACTGTGAGCACTCCGTTAGAGTCCCGCGGGTCACCGGCATATCCATCTACACGCGCACCTCTGGCGCCTATATAGGCGGCCCGGTCAGCGGTTTCAATTTCTCCTGCTTCGACAAGATACTGGGTTGCTACGTCAAAGAACGCATCCTCAGCAAATGCGCCCACAGCGTCGGCGTGCGCCAGCACCTCTTGGTACAAGTCGTGGTGGAATCTTGCCATTTCTTCATCCACGACCGACCTCCAGCTGATTCATCATTTGACCTGGCCCCACCAGAAAGGGCTCGATCTGCTCTATGTCAACCGTGTACGTAACGCGAGAAACACCAGGACGTAGAGTCTGCGGCGTGATCGAAGGAAAGGAGTCCTGCAGCTCGTAGAGAGCCATCGGTCCCACAAGCCAGCTTTCGGTGTAACGGTCGGTGTCCCGATAGCCCGCTGCGGCCAAGCGCGTCTCCAGCAGCTCAGTCGCCTTGGGGACCGTCCCCTGCAGCTCCGCTCGCATCGAGTCAATGTGCTCGGTGATGGTGAAGGCCAGCGGATCATCACCGAGTCCCTGATCCACCTGAAACAGTGCGATGTACACCGACTCGAAGGCGGAACGATCCAGCTGGTGCTCCGAGCTGATGGAGATGAACGGAGTCGCGCCCCCTCGACGAGCCTTTACCTCCACAGCGATGTGGCCAAGTTCGAAATCCTTGGGGCCGTCGACGGGGCCCAGCCAGTGTTCGAGGCCAGCGATCGGGCCCACAGTCGTGAACAGGGAGTCGTGAAGGAAGGTCAACTCGGCAATCAAACCCATCTGCTCGGCTTTGCTCAACCCGCTGTCTGAGGCCCCCCGCATCAGTTGGTGCCAACGCCAGGTGCGCGTGACGACGTGATTCGCTGCACTCAGCTCATTTTCTGACTCGCCGGCCGCTGCCATAAGGTCCATGCACAGACGCAGAAAAATATCGGAGAGGGACCCATCCTTCAAAATGAGATATAGGTGACCTGCGGCGCCAGTCAAGGGCCGGTCGACCCTCATGTCTATGCCCTTGAGAGTGGGAATTTCCTGCCCATTCAGGACCGTGTCTTTCAATGACATAGCCCAGGCTCGGTGCCCCTCAGGATCGCGAACCCAATAGCAGTCCCACTGCAGCTCGGTGTCCGCTCTGACGCCCATAAAGTGGTTGCCTTGGGCGGGAACCTGTATTTTCTCCCAAGGGTCCTCAATCATTTCCCTCCGCCTCCACCTCATCGTCAGCGTCCCTGCCGAAATGCTCCTGGTACCAAACCGTGTTTACGACGAACTCGACACGCTTCTCCGGTGGATAGGGCGGTGGCTTGGGGAAAGTTATTCCCCACGTCGCAACAAGGCGGGGCAAATTCACATGGCCGCCCGCATCGTGATCCTTGATCCTCAGGAAATGTAGAATCAGTAGGGGCTTGCGCCCCTGCAACCTGTACGCAGCATCAGGAATATTCCTTGGCGCCTCCGACTCGTCAGATCGTCTCGCACGATACGTTTCTTCGGCGATCCGCACCTGCTCGGGGCTAAGTCCCGCCTTTTCGCTTCCGCGTGAGGCCACCTTTTGGTTGTTACCAATGTGCACGGAGGTCGCTGTTGATCTTGTGCCAGCCGTACGCTCTGGGTAGATCACTCCCAATCCCGAAATACTCGTTGCCCGTCCGTCATTAATCAGGTCGGACAAGGGTTCTTTTGCATCGGCCTTGCTCACCAAAAGCACATCCCAGAGCTTCAAGGTTGACTCTGCCCGATCCCGGATGTAACCCAGTACGGGCTCTCTCTGAGTCTTTGTCGATCCAGGGTCGCCCTTGTAGTCACGGATGAAGGAGGCAACCGCGTCAGCCGACACGTCGTTGAACACCCAGCCATCCGTTGCTCGCGAAGGACTGACCTCACCGTGAATCTGTTCGACAAATCTGACAGCGCGCGCTACGTTTTGGCCTGCGGATCGGGAAGATACGGGGGTGGTTTCAATCAAGGCCCCGCCAAGTCCAACACTGACCAGGTACTTCTGTCCTGTTCCCATTTTATTGCGAGCAGTCACAATCAGGGCATCGGGATGACTTCTCACTCGGAGCCCGAACTCAGCGGGGGTGGCGCCCGCCGCTTCCATCTCCTTCAGATCACTGCGAAGCATTTCTATGGACTCCGCAATATGCGCGTACCAACCCTGCGCGTCCTCGGGGAGCCAGATCCGGCAAAGATCTTCGTAGCCCGGCCTGTATCCGAACCAACGACCCATCTGCATGAGCGTGTCATACATAATGGAGTTCCTGAGAAAATAGGTTATGGACAGTCCTTCGAGGGTCAGGCCCCGCGAAAGCGAGAACCCGCCGACCGCGATCACGTTCAGGCCGTTCTCGAACTCCGCGTAGTTCAGAACGCCTGCAGACCGGCTGTTGATTTCGACAACTCCCACGGGCGCAGCCGACTCGTAGAGACAGCCCAAAATCTCCGGCCACGGTTCGCCGGCACCTCGATATTCCGAGTTCCATGTGTTTTTCAGATCACCTATTTCAGCATGCAGCTCAGCCTCGTCCGGCGGCAGAGAGCCGTACAGGCGGAGTGCGTTCTGAAGTTCTTCAAGGTAAGCATGAATCTGATTTCTAATCTGAGACTGAACTTTTGTGAACCGCGATGCGTTTACAAGCATGGAGTTGTGCGCGCCGACGTGATTCCGCAGCATCCTGATAGCCCGGGCCAGCAGGAACGCGCGCACAGCGATGCGCAGGCTGTCGGGAATCGAATCAACGGAATGGTTGATCTTGTGCCGCACCGGAAGAAGCTCTTCAGAATCATCGATAGTTCGCAAAAACTGTCCAGGGGACTCCAGAAAGACGCGTTCTGCACCTAGATAGTTGGTCGGAGAGTCCAAACTGACAATGAAATCACGTGGGAAGAGATCCTGCCCAATCATATCATCATCACTATCAGGGTCAATGAAGATGTTTGCAAAGGGGGTTGCCGTATATCCGACGTATGAACTGCGCTCGAACATGGACAGGACCTGACGAATCTGGGCATTGATCTTAGATGCGGAGGCGGGGTCTTGTCCCACGTTGATCGATGCGTTGTCTGCTTCGTCGTCAATAATAAGAACAGGCGAGTTGATTCGCCCCCCTTGCAGGCTCGTCTGCAGCCATTCGAGGAGGTTGGCCAAGGTACTCGCATTCTTCTTAATAACGAAGACCGCAGGTTCGCTGAGGTTCTGTAGCGGCACTCCCACTTGGGTGGCTGCGGCCTGACTGAAGTCCCTCGTCGAGCTCGTGAAGTGAGATGGTCGCCGCGTGAGATTAAGACGACCCACACCAACAACTTTTCCGAGCTTGTTCTTTGAGGCACCCTTTTCGTATCCGATGAATCCTTCGTCAATTCGTGATTGGGTCTGGTTACGGAGATTGTTGTGGATCCCGGCAATAACAATGATGACGCGATAGCCGGCGTCTGATGCCTTGCAAATGAGCCCGAGGTAGTTCGCGGTCTTTCCCGATTGAACGTTTCCCAGAACGAGACCCCGCCTGTCCCATGCCCCCGTCTGTCGTGGGTTCCCGAGAAGGCCCAGAATCCGATCCGAGACCTCGTCGAGAGTGGCCAACACCTGCACACCAAGGCCCTTGGAGGCGGAAAGCGATTTGTAGCGTCCCCAAAAATATGGATCAATAGCTGCCTTGGCGTCGGGCAGCCAGGGTTCGTGCTTGAGCTGGACGACGCCGCCGATCGATAGCCGCACCGCGTGGCGAGTCTCCAGGGTGCGGGCCAACTGTTCGGCCTCGTCGGCGGCCACCTCGGCAAATTTTGGAAGAGAAAGGTAGTCCGAGATGGCAGAACGGATCACTTCCGGTGTCAACTGCTCAGATGGTAGTTCCAACAGCTCGGCAGTGACAACACGATCCAAAGAGCTCAGGCGGCCGTCTTGTTGGGAACTCATTTCCCGTCCTTCATGGATTCGATGATGGTTGTCGTGTCATCCCACTGGCCATCGAATGGAGGAGAGGATCGCATCATTGTGGACAGGCGCTCCCACCCAACTCCTCGTGCACGCAGTGCACTCACCGTAGCCCGCGTGAGTTCGCTGAGATCGTCGACACTCAGCATGTCGCAATTTACCCGCTCAGGAGCGTCACTCAGGTCGTGCAGCAGACTGTCAACCGGGAGGGTCTTGGCGAGCAGATTCATAAGGGCAACCAGCTGCCTACGATTATCGGGAGCTGCATCGTCAAGCATTGCCCGAACGAGAGGGTGATCTATGTTTGGTTGATACCGAATGCCAACTTTTGTCAGAATTCGCGACCAGGCTGGTAGCTGGGCACTCGCTGCCTGCTTGATTCCTCTGTAGGAGTATATTCTTCTGGAGTCGGCAACGATAGCGTCAATAAGAATTTTGAGCCTGGTCCGTACGGCGTAAGGTGGTTCCGCCGACGCCTTCAAAATATTGATCTTCCACGAATGGTCGGACGAGTTGGGAATATCAATAAGGACTCGTGCCAGCTTTGTGCGTTCGGTTTGCTTGGCGAGACCAAACCATGTTCCCCAGACAATCAGACGGCGGGCGCGGTAAACATAGAAGCCCTGATTCTTGATGAATCCGTCCCGGCCTCCCAATCGATCCCAGTCATTTTGTTCCATGTTGCTGTGATGCGGGAGCGTGAAGGGGACAACAGATATCGTTCCATACAGCGTGCGTATGATTTCGCCGGATCCCTGTATGGTCGCAGAGTGGCTTCGGGCAAAGGGGTCGAAGGGCGCCAGAGACCTGGCGTTGACAGCGATCGTCAGGGGCATCTGCTTGCCCTCCCTCACGAGGAAGCGATGGAAAACCAGCTCCAAGTGTTCACTTGCCTCAACCATTCGTCTGTTGAAGGTGCGCTCGTCATTCTCGGCACCGACCACACGGTCGAGGTCCTGCCAGACCACCAGGGTGCCGTCGTTTTCCAGACGGTCGATCCAGGGCAGATGGCGGGGGTCTGGCTGACCGACGTGCCAAGAGTCGCGGCGGTTCACTTCATCGAGATCCCACATTGCTGTGCTGACCGTGCCGTTCTTCCTAGATGCGACCGTCATCCGCCGACACTGCGAAAACGACGCGGTCTTCATGCCCAACCCAAAGCGGCCCAGATCGCCTGCTGCCCTGAGATCTATGGGATTCGCACTGGCCAGGCGCATGGCAGAACGCAGATGGTGATCTGTCATGCCGGCTCCGTTGTCGAGGATGCCGATCACGCTTGCCTCGGCCTCGTATCGGGCATAGATATTAATATGCGTTGCGCCGGCCGATATCGAGTTGTCGACAATGTCTGCGAGCGCGGTTTCAAGGCTGTATCCGAAGTCACGCAGACCCTCGACAAGATTCGCGGCGCTGGGACCGGCCTCGAAGCCGTCCGCCTGCCCATCCCCATCGTATGCCGGGTCGATCGTCATACTGGGCAACCTCGACCCTCTTCGGTCGCGCTCGACCGCTTCGAGCGCGCTCCATGTCCTACACGGACCGCCCCGTCCCCGTGACGACGTCGGCGGACTTCCCCAACTTGTGTCGCTTCTGGGTGGGGTCTTGTGGTTCCCCCCTGGGCGGGGATCTTCTTCCTGTCAGCTCGCGTCGTTGCACCTGTCGGGAAAGCGGGGTCTGTAGCGTGCGGGCATCGACCAGCGACGAGACGAACCCTCGGGTTCCCCTCGACAGAAACGCTTCCGGCTTGAGGATTGTGGCCGTTCATCCACGCAAGAGGCCACCACACTGAATGTGGCGCTGGAAGGGTCGGAATCACGGGACTAAGGGAGGGGGGCCCATGCCGCACCGTCTGCGGGCTCTGGGCGCCACCGGGCGTGTTGTACGGCGTGAAGTCGGCTTCGTAACGGCACTAACCACGGGCGTGGGACTCGTCTCGGTGACCTCACAGCCGAGCAGGCCCTTTGTCATGGCTCCCGCCCGGTCCTCCCACTGGTGCCAGCCTGCCTAGGCTTGCGGATTGCTCTGTACCGATCTGTCACCTTACGTCAGGCGGGTCCCCGTGTCCTACGTTGCTGATGTTGCTCTCTAGGTTGCAGCCGGTCACCCCAGGCTCGACCTCCGCCGAACGGCCGATCATGAGGCGATCCCCCGACGCGGCTCAAGGCGCTGGTTCGCTCATAGACTGTCTGAGGAGGTCAACCTTGAGCGACTTTAATCACCGCGTGGCCGTGCGTCAGGTCCGAGGCCCGGTCTTACGGCTCGGCCCGCATCCGGACGCCTGTATTGACGAGGACGGTCTACGGAGGGGAGTTGCCCGGTGGCGGGCCGAGCGCCCCGACCGTCTGCTGGCTGTGGACCTGTTCTCGGGAGCCGGAGGACTGAGTCTCGGTCTTCATCAGTCCGGAATCGACGTGGTCCTTGCCGTCGATCACGACGCTGAGGCGGTGGAAACCCATCGTCACCACTTCCCCGGGCTGAGCGTTGACTGGGACTTGGGCGACGCCCGCGTCGTTGAGCGAGTGGCGCAGCTCGTCAAGGACTGTCACATCGATGTGGTGGCCGGCGGGCCGCCGTGTCAGCCCTTCTCCAAGGCCGGGCGTTCGAAGATCCGTCATCGCGTTCGCAACGGCCTGCGTGACCCCCATGACCAGCGACGCGACTTGTGGCGTTCATTCCTTGAGGTCGTGCGACTTTCCAAGCCACGTGCTGTCGTGATGGAGAACGTTCCGGACATGGTCCTGGATCGGGAGATGTTCATTCTGCGCAGCGCCGTACTCGAACTTGAGAGCCTTGGGTACGCGGTCCAGGAGCGAGTCGTCGAGACCGGTAGGTTTGGTGTGCCGCAGCTCAGGCAGCGCATGATCATGGTTGCCGTACGTGAACCTCATCAGTTCCGTTGGCCTGCAGAGGATCCGGGCAAGGTGACCGTCGGGCTTGCCACGTCCGATCTCCCGCCGGTCGCAGGTGGATGGCGACCTGAGGGGGGAGCGGAGGGTTGGCAGCCCTATGACGGGCCTAGGACGAGCTTTCAGAGGAAGATGCGGGAGGATGTTCCAGTAGCGGAGTCGGACCGCATCTATGATCACATCACCCGACCAGTCCGCGAGGACGATGAGCGCGCATTCGAGTTGATGGACCCGGAGACGAAGTACTCGGACCTTCCGCAGGAGTTCAAACGCTATCGCGACGACATCTTCGACGATAAGTACAAGCGACTGAGCGACCACCAGCTTTCTCGCACCATTACTGCGCACATCGCCAAAGACGGATATTGGTACATCCATCCCCATCAGAACCGCACGATCACGATCCGCGAGGCGGCGCGCCTACAGACTTTTCCTGATTGGTATCGCTTCGCCGGCCCACCCTCGGTGGCGTTCCGTCAGATCGGGAACGCCGTTCCCCCGGCTTTGGGTAGGGCTATCGGCGAAGGACTGCTTGAGGCTCTGCGGCTTCCGGCCGAACACTATGTCTCGAGCGAGGCTGTCGCCAATCTCTTGGCCGGGTGGCTGCGTAAAAGGTCCAGGTTGCGCCTGCCATGGCTTCGCGCCGAGTCCCGATGGCAGGCCCTTTGTGCGGAGTGCCTTCTTGAGCGTCTGCCTGCCCGCCAAGTCCAGGCGGTCTGGCCGCTATTGGAGCGTTGGGAGCTGCCGTCCCAGACGATCGAGCATGCTGAGGAACTCCGCCTCATCGGAAAAATGATCAACCGTGGAAAGCAGACCGAGCTGATATTGAGTCTCGCCAAGAAAATTGTCGAAAACCAGATCGTCCTCGACGATGACGGGTTGGCGACCTTGGTGCAGCAAAGACTTGTTCCTCAATCGTGGGCAGACATCTCTTCCCTGATCGTGACATCCCCAGGCGACGGCCCGACAGAGGAGCCGGTCATCACCAAGAAGGGCGTGCTTCGTGTGGCCGCGAACTACACTGGCGAGCTTGTCGACGCCCGAAATCGAATGACCGACGGGCGAATCGCTGTCGCCAGAATGATCGGCTACGGCCAAGGCTCTCGAGACGCCCACCTCGCTCTCATGGAGCTTTCGAACACGCACTGCCGTCCCGTTGGGCCGGAATGTTCTCACTGCCCATTGGTGCAGCATTGCGTGTTCGCAAGGTCGCAGGCCCTGCGGGTGGCGCGGAACGCTGCTCGTGAGTCAGTTGTTGAGTCCTAACGCCTTCCACACCTCGGGTGAACGTTCTTTGAGGATGCGAAACGTCTCGGTGAGAGCTGGGAACTGTCCCGCCTCAAGAGCCGCCGCTTGGAGGGCCACGCCCACGTCCGTGAACTCGGCGGGGCGACGATCCGTCCGCGCTACCAGCATAGGTTCAGACTGGTCCGGCTGAAGGGCAGCGCGTCGATACGTGTCACCCGCCCTCAGGCACAGTTCGTGAATTGGCGACTCGAGCATGGGGCGAAGTGCCGCCGGAAGGATGACACGCATCTTGGCAACGTTGATCTGGAAGGACTCATCAAGGTCGGTGTCGAAGTCAAGTGCAGCTCGCGCCAGCTTCGTGTGCTCGTCAATCGCACGGATGGCATTCCACCCGCCGAACTGGACCAATCGCTGTGCGCGGTAGACGTATATTCCCTGCTGACGGTTCCACTTGAGCGGGCCGGAGAGACGGTCAAACTCCTCTTGACTGGAGAAGCGGTCCTTTGTGGGAAGAACGTACCTGCGTAGTCGCGCTTCACCAATGAGTGAGCCAGTTTCGATCTCAAACGTCTGGAGTGGCAGCTCAGTGGTGGCTTCCTCGTGACTGGCGAAAGGATCCCAGGACCGTACCTTCTCGCCGTTTACCGTCAGTACGAGATGCCTACCATCAAGTAGACCGTCGAGAAAACGGTGGAACACCATTCCGAGGTGTTCGGACGTATGCCGGGAAACCGAAGCCAGCCTGCGTCTGCCCCAGCCCGTCTCGATCTGTCGTTCGGGGATCACCCGGTCGAGTTTCTCCCAGATCACGACTGTTCCAGGGCCCTCAGCCAAGTGTGCCTGTGCCCGGAGCACTACTGCTGACGGTTCATCCTCGATGACGAGCCACTGGTCATGATCCTCGACTACGTCGAGATCGAGTGTGCGGGTCGTCACGACGGGTCTCTCGACGCCTCGACGGGTGACGACCGTCAGACGCCGGCACTGCGAAAGGGATGCCGTTTTGAGACCGAGGCCGAAGCGCCCAAGATCGCCCCGCACGTAGTCGCGGCGGCTTCCGAATCTCATGGCCTCCAGCAGCCCGTTGGCGGTCATTCCGTGCCCGTCGTCGGCGATCGAGACGAAGGAGTCCGGGCCGTGGAACTCGACCTCAACCTGTACCTGACTCGCGTCCGCTGCCAAGGAGTTGTCAATGATGTCCGCAACGGCGGTCGGAAAGTCGTACCCCACGTCTCTCAACGACGACGTCAGTCGCGCCGCCGAAGGAGACACGTCGTACATCGATCTGCCTCGAGTCATGGCTTCCACCTCCTCCACCAGGATGTCATAGACGCACATGCAAGCACACGTCTGCCATCCTGTGGGCGCGATGGGCCTCATGCAGACAGCGGATCGCGGTCTTGAGTGCGACCGAGGCCCGATTCTCAGGGCGAGCGGCGCGCCCCCTGACGCTCGGCGACGGCCGACGGTGGTGGGCAGTTCGAGGTACGCCCTCGTTCGATCGGATCCGTGGACCGAACAGGGCTCGGTGTTGGCCTTGTGACGTCAGCCCGTGAGGAGTGACCCTCAACCTTTCCTTGCGCCAACGCTTAGCCAGGCCGGGCGCGGCGGTGCGTAACTGTGATCCCTTGCCCAGCCACTGGACGGATTCCAGTCGTGGACGACTGCTGATGATCTGGATACTGTCCGACGTTTGGAGTCGAAGAACGACCGAGGGCCTGCATGCGCTCGACCTTCGGAGCTGTTTGCGTGGGCGTGTCGGTCTCGATTCAGGGCCGGCCGATCCCGGGGGCGGTGATACTTCCGGGGGCGTTTGCGGCGGATGGGGTCGGCTTGAGCGGCACCCGGATGTCCTTCGTGCTGTACCTCTTGGCCACCTGGGTCGAGCGCTCGGTGAGATGTACGCGCCTACTCGCAACCCTCTCAAAGTGCCACTGTGATCAACCTGCCTAGGTCGTCCTCATCCTCATACCTTGGGCGCACCTCATCAATCACCTCTTCAAGCGCGTCGGCCGCGAGCAGTCCCAAATCCCGGAATCCCATGATTAGAGTCAATTCCTTCATTATGGCCCGTACATGGTTGTCCCGCGCGAACACGGAATTCTTGCTGGCGTGTTCTAGGACTGCGCGTGTGACTGATTCGATCGCGCCGGCTTCTCGATCGAACAGTGCATTGATCCTGTCCTCATTTCGGAAGACGGCCCGAGTGTATGCGAACGGATCCTGGCTCTGCCTGGAGAGGACGTGCTCCAGCCGAGCATCATAAGTCAGGTTTGTGACCCACCACAGCCTGGCGATCCCGTGTCGTACGAGCCTGCCGCGAGTTGAACCCAGCAATAACCAGCGCGTGTTTGCCCGCTGCCTCCAGTTGTCTCCCACCAGAGGCCATCTCGCCTCCATGTAATCGCGGTAGACGTTGAAGGTCATGTAGTTCCACAGGCGGGGATCAGATGCGTTTGAGGGGTCCATCGCGCCCAGGAAGTCGAAGACGGCTGGACCGTTATCCGAGTCGATACCTCCTTCTCCGGGAGCCCGCCCGAGAGGAAGAGGGGCACCGGTATCGTAGGGAAGCGGGAGGATGTTCTCGGGCCTGCCGGAGAGCGAGTCAACCTGAGCCAAGAAATCTTCCGGGCTGCCTGACTGCGTGAGTGCATCCTTCAACTCGACGAGCGCGGCCTCGGTGTAGGCTGCCGCAGCAACTGACTGGTTCATTCGTCGTCCTCCTCGGGATCAGCCTCGAGCAACAGTGTGCGGTCTACGGGATAGTTGAGGATCCTCTGCGCGATGTCGATCGCAGGGTCGTCAAACCCACCGAGGCGTTCGACGATGTGACTGATCGCCCTGAACCAACCGCGGTCGTTCCACTCGTCGGCGGACGGGTCCGCACGCTCGTCCTTGATGAAAGTGACAGCTTGTATGAGAGCCGGCAACACCACACACGTGATCTGCAGCTCGGGGCGGGCAGCCAAGAGCCCGAGGTGTTTGTGTGTGTCGGACGACAGTCGTACCTGGATCACTTCCTCGTCCTCGAACCGGACCTGCAGGCCGTGGCGGAGCCGACGGTCCTCCACGAACCTGAAACAGGAACCGATGGGCGGGTCAAGTGGGTCGTAGAGCTTGTCCGCCTCGAAGGTGACCGATCCCCCGTCCGCGAGTACGTCACCGATCCCGAGGTCGAAAACCGCGTCACCGTAGTCGGGGTGTTGATTGCCCCATCGAAAGCTCGTCAGGGCGCACGCCACGACGACCCGCACATCTGCGGTGACGGAACCTCGAACTCGCCTGTGGTCGAGCCAGAACTCGTACTCGTTCCCGTCGCTCAGAGTCCTCCTAATCAAGGGTTCGCTCTCATCGCTTGCCAGCGTTGCGCTGCACTGCCATCGCAGGCTGAGGCGGGCCTCGCCGGAGTCCAAGAGTTGTCTCAAGGTGGAATCGTCGGTGCGCACGTCGAAGTTGAGACCTATGTCCTCGACGCTGGGAGTGACGCTAAAGTTCGATACCTCGAAGTAGGAGGCAACGTCATCGGACGCATCCAGCACGGGATGGGGGTATGAACCCCTGAGCGTGGTCACTTCACATCCAAACGGTACCGGCGCCCAGCCGTGAGTTCGATCTCCAGACGGGTCGTTTGGCCCTCCGACAGCTCCACATGCCTGAACACGTTTCCCTCCCACTGCACGTCTCTGTATGTCCTGTCGACAACCATCTGGGCCGACAGGATGGGCAACTCGTAGCCTGGTTCCGGCGCTCCTCCGGCTCCCAGAGTGACAAGCTCGATGTCACCGGTGACGGTCCCCCGGGCTGACAGGGTGATGTGCAGCATCGTTCGGCCTGCCACGGTGGATGGAGCTGACCAGCTCCGGAACCCAAACTGTCCAGAAGCAATTCGAGATCCGCCGTCTCCACCCTCACCGCCACCCGGCAGCGCGCGGCGGCCGCGCCTGCGCGTGCCCGTCCCGCCGGGGTCTTTGCCTCTTGTCGTCGGCTTGCCTCCCCGTTCTTTGGCGGGCTGTTGAACCGTCAGGGGCACCCGCTTGTCGGATCGACGCGTGGGCGTCGTGGATGATCCGGGATCCCCCTGCACGCTCGCACTCTCATTACTGGCGCCTTCGTCAATTCCCGGCCGGCCCTCAGAGCCGTCGCCGACGCTGAACGACCCGGAGGGTAGGAAGCGGGCAAGACCTTTGATTTCCACGATGTCGCCGACCCTGTCCTTCACTCGCTCCTTCACAGCCTGCCCAACGAAGCTCTTGAGTTCCGCGAGGGCAGCCTTTCCCCCGAGGGCGCGGCCGCCGTCCCAGGAGTCGTGTTGCGGCGGTTCAAGCCGGCGCAGCAAGAGGTTTCCCTTGGGTTCGGCGCACTCGAGGACTGCCGCGTACTTCGTCTGGACCGAGTTGTGACGGAAGGTGTCGATCTTCATGAGCGGGCTGCGCATCGTGATCGTGTGAAGCTTCTTTGGGAGGGACGGATCCACATTGATGTAAAGGCGAAGCTCGCCGAACCGTTCACTGTTCATGACCACCGGCTCGGGGTCTTGGATGGCGCGATAGAAGGCGCGGGACTCAGGCCGCTCACGGACCATTTCTTCCAGAGTCTCCGCGTCCAGGTGCCAGTGCTCGCCGGCGCCTTTGCCGCTGGCCTGGAGTCGCCCGCGGTCGATTGCCATCATGAAGTTGTCTATGAACGCATCTCGGATGGTGTGGAGTTTTGGATCATCGCCGGCCTTGCGGTACCCGATGATGAAAATGTCGGTCCCGGGCTCGCCGCGAGGCTCAAACGAGCCAAAGGCACCAGGATTGCGAAGGTACCGGAAGTCGTTCTCGACGGTGCGGTCGGTGTAGAAGCCGTCACCTACGCGCAGGATCCCGTCCCGATCGGCATGGGTGGCCAATCGACTGTGCCCGGTAAATACGACGTCCGATCCACCCCGGGGCATCGATGCGTAATACACGGTACAGAGGTCAGATGCCATGGGACCAACCGCAGAACCGATTCCGAACGACCCTCCCCGACCGTCGTTGGCCGAGATCCCGGCCCCGCGAGTCAGGGCGCTGAGCCGTGAAACGTCCGCCCGAAGAGACTCGCTGCCCTCGAGACCGGTCGTTCCATAGTCCGAGATCCTCAGGACCGGGATCGTCTGTTGGTGAGCCAGGGCCAAGGCATCGTTCATTCGATCGTGCCCTTCTGTCCCCCGGGTTGCGTCGACCACCAAGGCCAGGTGCTCACGCAGTTGGACGATCCCTGGTAGTCCGCTCGTGGGCATCTCCTGAACCTCGAACTCCATGCGGACGGGGCCGACACCGTCGTCAGCGTCGACAGAGTTCTGTCCCGTCTCCCGGACCACCGAGACCTCGGCCCGCGACCCCTCGAAGTACTGCTCTGCGGGAGCGATCGCCCCTTGGGCTGCGGACCGTCCTGCGCGTTCAAAAAAGAATCCGAAATCGCTCTCTGTCATTGGAACTTGACCTTTCTGGTCGATGGCACAGTCGGATCGAAAAGAGCTCGAACCTCACGCAGCTCCTGTTCAATTGGATCAAACAGCTGCTCGACTTCTTCGGGCGTGTAGTCGTAGTTCTTGCGGTTGGCAAGATTCCCCAGTAGCGATATCTCACGAATGAGTCGGTCGCCACGGGCTTGGGCTAGGCGTTTGAACCTGTCCGTCCTCGTTTCCGGCATGCATCCTCACCTATGATCGGTTCTATGTCGACTATATATCCAAAATGAAGGCACGTCTAGCGGCGGCTTGCCTCCTGTGAAGGCCTGTCGGTCCAGCAGCCGAACGGCAACGGGTGCCGGGTCGCTTGCCCCCGGGCGCGTGTGGCTGTTCGTGGGAATGCCAGGGGTCTCCCGGCGCCCTCCTCGCCGGCTGGGCTATAAGCGGGCCGGGACCTACTCCGTGTGACCTGGGCACGAGATGGCACACACATGTTCCGCGGCTGGATACCACAGCGCGGCGGCCGGCCAACCTGTCGGTGGTCACCGATACCCTGTGTGACATGTGGTCCACGATCGATTTCAGGACAGGCGAGCGTCACGCGAGGACGTTCAACCACGGTGGGTGCGCGCTCGTGGATGCTAAACAAGCTTGCCGGCGAGCTGACCTCAAGGCCATGGCGGTGCGACCCTGATGGCCTACGGGGTCAAGCTCGAACGCAGCGACGATCTTCGTCTGCCCCGTCGCCTAGGGGCGCCGACAGTCGACGGGCTGGCCGACTGGTGCGCGGCGCGTCGGGAGGCAGGGGAGCGACTGGCTGTGGACCTGTTCTCCGGAGCGGGAGGCCTCAGTCTGGGCATGGTTCAGGCCGGTTGGACGATGGCCGCGTCGGTGGATCATGATGCGAAGGCACTGCAGACGCACGAGCACAACCTATCCGGCGTTGCGCTGGCCACTGACATGGCCGACCCGCGAGCCGTGAAGGCTCTCATTGACCTGATCAAGCCCTTGGGCATAGATCTGATTGGCGGCGGTCCGCCGTGCCAACCGTTCAGCCGTGCTGGCCGAAGCAAGATCCGGAGCCTCGTCGCGGATGGGAGGCGCGATGCCTACGATGAACGGCGTGAGCTGTGGCGTTCCTTCGTCCGGGTCACACTGGCCGTCCGCCCCAGAGCCATTCTCATGGAGAACGTTCCTGACATGGCGTTGGGCGACGATTTCAGGGTTGTTCGGAACATCGTGGCGGAATTCGAGAAGGCGGGGTATCACACCGAACTACGGCTCGTTGACGCCTGGCTCTACGGCGTTCCTCAGCACCGGAAGCGCCTGATCCTCTTGGCGCGGCGCGACAACGACCGGTTCACCTGGCCTGAGCCGGGCTTGCTGTGCACGCTCAGAGATGCCATTGAGGACCTCCCAGCTCTGGCAACAGCCACGGGTGGTCGGCGTCTGCCCTACGAACCCAATACGCAGTCGGTGTTTGCCCAGCTGATGAGGCAGGGGGCCGAGCCAGGAGTCGTGCACGACCACATGACCAGGCCCGTCAGGCCCGACGATCGCGAGGTCTTCGAGCTGATGGACTCGACCACTCTCTACTCATCGATCCCTATGGAGATGCGTCGCTACTCGGCCGACACCTTTGACGACAAATACAAGCGGCTTGGTTGGGATGAACTGAGCCGGTCGATCACGGCTCACATCGCAAAGGACGGCTACTGGTACATCCATCCCGAAGAACACCGGACCCTAACTGTTCGTGAGGCCGCTCGTATCCAGACCTTTCCGGACGGTTTTCGATTTGCAGGCACTCGCAGTGACGCCTTTCGCCAGATCGGAAACGCCGTTCCGCCGATGCTCGGACAGGCGGCAGCCTCGGCTCTTACTCCGCAGCAGGAAGGCCGACAACAGACGGTGGCCAGGACTAACTGGCCCCGGGTGCGTGCCCAGCTCACCCGTTGGGCACGACGTCGTCGCCAAGACCATGGCTCCTGGCACCTGCTGCCAGGCGGCGACATGACGCCCCCAGTGGCCGCTGTGACTGCACTACTCACGGGAACGAGAGCGTCGGGGCAGGTGCTCGAGACCGCAATGGGCGGCATGCGGGGTATCAGCCACCTGGGAGCAGGAACGATCATGCAGCTAGGGCTCGCAGTCACGTCCCCCACGGCTCAGGCGGCCGTGCGCCGGCTCGCAACCCTGACCAACAAGCGATCGATCTGGAAAGATGTTGATGCCGTCAGCGTCGCCCTTAGCATGCGACCGGGCGAGGATCTAACGTTCCGCCTTCTGTGCAACGAGGATGTCCTCCTGACAAACCAGCCAGCGCTCCGCGTTGCCTCCCGTTTCCGTGACACTGGCTCGTCATCGAAGAACCGACTCAGTGACGGCCGGGTGGATCTTGCCCGACTGGTCGGGTTCGGCACCGAGGCGCCTCTGCGAATGGCCGCTTTGCAGCTTCTCGGCACCCAAGTCTGCACAGCCGTGAATCCTGAGTGTGACGGTTGCCCCATCGCGCCGGGATGTGCAACGTCAGCGAGTCGTCACACCCTCACCTTTATGGGCTGAGGCCGCCTCCAACGCCAATTCTTGGACTGTCGTGGCCGCTGCGAGAACATCCCGTCGCACCTGGCATTCCCAAACACGCACGACTTTCCATCCGGCTTCACGCGCACTAGCCGTGTTGCGTTCGTCCCTAGCGCGATTGGTTTGCAGCTTGCGCTCCCAAGCCTCGGCGTTGGGGCCACGGAAGTTGGGAAAGTGTGTTGGACATCCGTGCCAAAAACAGCCGTCGACGAAAACTGCAACACGCCAACGCGGAAGCACAAAGTCAGGTGTACATCTTGTCGCGACGGCCTGGTGGTTTCGGAACCGTAAGCCCAGCGCGTGAACGGCGCTACGCAGCTGCACTTCCGGTCGGGTATTTCGCGTTCCTCTAGCACGGAGGTGTCGACCAGCCTCGGTAGAGACCCACTGCTCGGATCTTGGCAAGCTCCTCACCACCTTGCGTCACAATTTTTAACGTCCTCGGACCAACCCGGAATGGGAACGGGGAAGCTACTACCCTAAGGCTATATGGGCGGACTGCGCGCTCGCGAGTCGAGTCGAGTCGAGTCGAGTCGAGTCGAGTCGAGTCGAGTCGAAGGCGGAATGGGAAGCCTGACGGGAGTTCCGCTGCTCTGCCACATTGCCATGCCCCCGCTCATGCGCATCTCGGCAAGACGGGCGTCATCTGTCCAACAGCACGCACACGCTTGGACTCAGGTGTTCTCGGCAAGCAACCCGACGTTCTTGCGGTGCGGCCGCCGCCGGGCGAGATGCGGCGAACCGACCCTTGATAGCGAGGTCATAACGACTTCGGCGTGTCCCAGCGTCTGTTCGCCGGCTTTGAGTGTGCTGATGTCGGCCAGCACCGGCGAGGCCGGCACGATCCGGCGGGCGTGAGCTCTGGTCAGGTCCGGGACCCGCTTCGCGAAGGTCTTCGCCGAACAGGCCCGGTTGTCGCAGCGAAAGCACCGGCAATGGGCCGAACGCTCACACCTGCACCCTCGTGAACGGGCCGGCACGTTCGAGCCGCCGATCGTCAAGAAGCGCCAGCGGCGGTTGTCCGGCATCGATGAGGAGGTGCTGTCCCTGTATGCCAAGGGCCTCACGACCGGGAGAACAGCGCCCACTTTGCTGTAATCTACGGTGCTTCGGTCAGTGAGGAGACCCTCTCGCGGATCACTGACAGGTGATCGAGGAGATGAACGAGTGGGTCACCCGCCCGCTGGAGGCGATCTATGCGGCGATCTTCATCGATGCGATCGAGGTCAAGGTCCCGACGGGCAGGTCGCCAACCGCCCGTTCTACGCGGCCATCGGTGTCACCTTGGCCGGGGATCAAGGAGCTTGGCGGTATTCAGGGGACAGCGCTGCGAGTGGACAGCAGCAGTCTCATCCGGTCGCGGGAACCAGGTGATGAAACCAGATCGCGCCGCTGCCGAAACCGGGGCCCTGAGCTGCTTCAGTTGCTACCGACGTCCTTCTAAACGAGAGGCAGCCGCACCAGCACTTCCAGCGCCACTATGACGTCTGATCGGAGTCAGGCTACGGTTGGTTGGCGTGCTGCCGGTGGGTGCTGAGAGGGGCTGGGCGTGAGGGCTGGGCTGACGACGAACGATCTGCCCGGGTTCTGGCGGGATGCCGATGCCATGTCCGTAGCCGGACAACGCTGGACGCTGCGGTATGCGGCAATGCGCCTAGCCGGAGCGCTCGTGGCGGCCCTCGGCGGCGCAGGATCGATCAGCGCTGGACGGCTCGACCTCGCCGCCGTGCTGGTGCTGGTCGGCTTCGCCGTGGCCCTGATCGCCGAAATCGCTGCATGGATGCATTCTCCTGAGCAGGCCTGGTACGACGGGCGAGCTCTCGCCGAGTCGGCGAAAACCTTGGCTTGGCGATACGCCGTGGGCGCCGACCCCTTCCCAATGCATCTCCCAGATGACGAAGCCCGCGACCTGCTACGCCTGCGATTGTTGGAAACGGCCGCCCAGTCAGCTGTCCCCATCGTACTTCGCTCGGCCGACACGGCAATCACGCAAGGAATGCAGCGCATTCGCAGTGCCACCTTCACCGAGCGAAGGCATGCATATGTTGAAGGTCGCACGCGCGACCAGCAGCGCTGGTATTCCAGGCAGGCCCACACCAATTTGATCCGGGCGCGACTCGGTCGTGGCGCCCTGCTTGTGGCCGAGATCATCGCGCTCATACTCGCCGTGCTGAGACTCACCCTCGACTGGGACATCGACCTGGCCGGCTTGATGGGAGCGGCTATCGCGGCGGGTGCGGCTTGGACTGCCCTTCGGCAGTATGGGGCCTTGGCCCTGGCGTATCGGATGGCCGCCAACGAGCTGGCCCTGCAGGGCGACCGCCTAGGAGATGTTCCGGAGCCGGACTGGCCGGATGTCGTCGCGGATGCGGAAGAAGCCATCAGCCGTGAACACACGCTGTGGGTGGCGTCCCGACTCGGACGGTCGGCCACCAGCTGAGGAGTCGCCCCGGTACGCTCAGGCACAAGCTGAATCGAATCTGACGGGAGCATTTCGTGACAGGAGATCGCGTCGGAGGCAAGCCGAGGATCTTCCTCAGCCACACAGTCGTCGATCAGGCGCTGGCCGAGGCTGTCCAGGTTACCGTTAAGGACCTCCTCGGCGAGAGTGTCGTTGTTGCCTCGTCGTCCAGTCGCGGCACCGAAGGATCGATACGCAGCGGTGAGAATTGGTTCGACTGGATCAGTGAACAGGTTCGGCAGGCGCAGGTCACCCTCGTACTTCTCACGCCCTCCTCGGTGATGAAGCCTTGGATCCTCTGGGAATCAGGGGCGGTGTACGGAGCCGCCAGCGCGAACGGCGCTCACAGCGTGACTCGTGTCCGCCCTCTCGCGGTGGGAGTAGATCTGGCAGACGTTCCCTCGCCGTTGAAGGACAGCCACGCCCAGATCACACTCGGGGACCGGCGAGCGGATGTCCTAGCCTTCTTCCAGCAACTCATCGAAGAACTGGCAGAGGGATCTACGGCCTTGGTCCGTGCAGGGCAACGACTGGCCCCCGCGGTGGACAACTGGCTGGACCTTGTCCAGAGCGCCCTCCGCAAGTCGCCGCTCCTGGCCTCAGAAGCGGTGGTTGGTGAATGGTGCGCCCGACTGGATGGGCTTGAGGCGGCCGGTCGACCTTCGGAGGTGGCGCATCTTCATGACTGGCTCCTCATTGCTTTCGGGCAGGAGGCCGGATCGGGTGAGGTGCCGATCGACATCCGCATCCACCGGAGACTGGGAGAGCTATACCTGCGTTCGGCCCAATACGAGAAGGCCGAGAGGCAGTTCGCAATGGCCCATCGCTTAGTTCCGCGCGACCTTTTTATCCTGCGATCTCGTGGCCAGGCCGCCTTGGAGAAGGGGGCGTTCGACACAGCGGCGACCGTCATCAAGCAAATCGAGGAGCTCGATCCTCGAGCATTCGTCCACAACCCAGAGTGCGCCGCTCTGAAGGGACGTTACCACCGGGACCAGGGTGATCATCTGATTGCTCGCGACGTGTACGGCTTGGCGCTAGAGGCGAACCCAAATTCGTACTACCTGGCTGACCTAACAGGTCAGGAAAAGCTAGCCACTGGTGATCCTAAGGGTGCTGCAGAGACCTATCGGCAGGCGCTGACCATCATCGATCGTCAGGCCGAGAAGAATGTCTGGACGCACGCCACGGCTGCGACCGCAGCCATCGTCATCGCGGATACAGATCGCGTGGCCCAGGAACTCGACGCCATCCGCAGGCTCCACCCCAGCGAATCGGAGCTCTCCAGCATCCTGGAGGGAATAGAGCGTATTCGCAACGCGCTGGGGCTGGACCATACCCAAGCTGTGGTGTGGCAAACACTTCTGCGCGGGCGGGCGGTCGCAGACTGAACACTGTCCCAGCGAACCCGTCGGCCGCTTAGTAATTTCGGAACGTACCATTGCGATCGCGGTCGATCCCTTTAGTTCATTCTCGGCAGCCGGGGCTATCAGTGGGTGCTGGACGCAGACATCGAAGCGTGCTTCGACTCGATCGAACACACGGCCCTCATGGGACTGCTGCACGGATAGGTGACATCTGATCTGTGGGGCTGTGCGCCCTGCTGGAAGGATGTTGATCGTGCCTAGACCCCATCCCAAGGAGTTCCGTGACGACGTGGTGGCCGTGGCCAGGCGTGGTGAGGCTCCGATACCCCAGATCGCGAAGGACTTCGGGATCAGCGAGTCGTGCCTTCGTAACTGGCTGACCAAGGCTGATGTCGAGGACGGCAAGCGGCCCGGGGTGAGCGAGACCGAGTCGGCTGAGTTGCGGGAGCTGCGTCGGCGTAACCGGTTGCTGGAGATGGAGAACGAGGTCCTGCGCAAGGCCGCCGCCTACCTGTCGCAGGCGAACTTGCCGGGAAAATGATGTACCCGCTCGTCCGTGAGCTGGCCGCGGCCGGTGCCCCTGTACGGGTGCCGGTCGCGGTGACGTGCCGGGTTCTGAAGATCGCTCGTCAGCCCTACTACCGGTGGCTGGCCCAGCCGGTCACCGACACCCAGCTGCGTCAGGCCTATCGGGCTGATGCCTTGTTCGACGCCCATCGTGCGGATCCGGAGTTCGGGTACCGGTTCCTCGTCGAGGAGGCCAAGAGTGCAGGTCAGGGCATGTGTGAGCGGACCGCGTGGCGGATCTGCTCGTCCGGCGGGTGGTTCTCGGCGTTCGCGAAGAAGAAGCCCAAGTCCAAGAGACCCGGCCCGCCGGTGCACGACGACCGGGTGAAACGGAAGTTCACCGCGACCGGCCCCAACCAGTTGTGGCTGACCGATATCACCGAACATAGGACTGGTGAGGGCAAGGTCTACCTGTGCGCGATCAAGGACGTCTGGTCCAACCGGATCGTCGGCTACTCCATCGACTCCAGGATGAAGTCCCGCCTGGCCGTACGCGCACTGAACAACTCCGTCGCCAACCGCCTGGCCCAAGGTCATACGCGCACCGAAATCTCCTCCTGCATAGTGCATTCGGACCGAGGGTCCCAGTTCCGGAGCAGGAAATTCGTTCGCGCCCTCAAACGCCACGATCTGCTCGGATCGATGGGCCGAGTCGGGACCTGCGCAGACAACGCCGCAATGGAATCGTTCTTCGCGCTACTGCAGAAGAACGTCCTGGACCGCCGAACCTGGACCACCCGCGAGCAACTACGCCTGGCCATCGTCACCTGGATCGAACGCACCTACCACCGCCGGCGCCGGCAGAGCCGACTGAACCGATTGACCCCCATCGAATTCGAGACCATCATCACCACACCGGCCGCCCAGGCCGCTTAACCCGACTGTCACCTATCCGTGCAGCGGTCCCCATGGACCGGGTGAGAGCTCGGGTGAAGGACACGCGTGCTGGAACTGGTCAAGGCATTGCTCAAAGCCGGGGTACTAACGAGCTTGGTCAGAACCGGGAGTCCCTGACCGGCACCCAGCAAGCGGCATTCTGTCTCCGCTGCTGGCCAACATTGCCCTGTCCGCGCTCGCTGAGCACTTCCACAGGCCATGGCAACCCGGCGGGACGATGTCGACCGAGAGCCGTCGCGCCTACCGGCGGCGCGCTGCTCGAGCGACGTGGCGGCTGGTCCGCTACGCCGACGAATTCGTGATCCTGGTGCACGGCACTCAGGAGCACACAGCGGCGCTGCGCAATGAGGCCGCCACCGTGCTCGAACCTCTGGGCCTTCGGCGCTCATCAACCAAGACCCAGATCGTGCACCTGAGCGATGGGTTCGATTTCCTCGGCTTCCGCATCCGGTGGACCCGCAAACGAGGGACGAACACCTGGCACGTCTGCACCTTCATCGTCGCTCGGCCCCAGCGGAGCCTGAGATGAGGAGCCGGGCCCTCACCGGCAGAACATCTAGTTGCGTCCAGCAGAGTGGTGTACCGGCCGGGCCCGTAGTTGATGGGTGTGGCGCTACGGCGTGAAGGGCGGCCATCGCGTGATCCTTTTGAAGACCTCTCACAGTGCTTCGAAGGAGACCCACGCGATGACCGCGAGCCCCATTATTGACCCTGCCCGTCTGCTGCACGAGCAGCTCGGATCCGCGTCGCCGGACGTGCTGCGCAGCCTGCTGTCCACGTTCATCGACACCTTGATGTCGGCGGAGGCCGACGATATCTGCGGCGCCCCCTACGGCATGCCCAGCCCGGAGCGGACCAACTCCCGCAACGGGTACCGGCACCGGGATTTCGACACCCGGGCCGGGACCCTGGACGTGGCGATCCCCAAGCTACGTTCGGGCACGTACTTCCCGGACTGGCTGCTGGAACGACGCAAGCGCGCCGAGCCCGCCCTGACCTCGGTGGTGGCCACCTGCTACCTGCTGGGGGTCTCGACCCGGCGGATGGAGAAGCTCGTCGAGTCGTTAGGGATCACCCGGCTGTCGAAGTCGCAGGTCAGCGTCATGGCCCGTGACCTCGACGCCCAGGTCGAAGCGTTCCGCACGCGCCCTTTGGACGCCGGCCCGTACACGTTCGTGGCCGCCGACGCCCTCGTCCTGAAGGTCCGCGAAGGCGGGCGGGTCGTGAACGTGCACGCCCTGGTCGCGGTCGGCGTCAACGGCGATGGGCATCGGGAGATCCTCGGACTGCAAGTCACCTCCGCCGAGGACGGCGCCGGCTGGCTGGGCTTCTTCCGGGACCTGTGCGCCCGCGGCCTGTCCGGGGTCCGCTTGGTGACCTCCGATGCTCACGCCGGGCTCGTAGCCGCGATCGGCGCGAGCGTGCCCGGAGCAGCCTGGCAGCGCTGCCGCACCCACTACGCCGCCAACCTCATGTCCACCACCCCGAAGGCGTCCTGGCCGTGGGTGAAAACGTTGCTGCACAGTGTTTATGACCAACCCGACGCCGATGCCGTGCACGCCCAGTTCGAGCGGGTCATCGACACCCTGACCGAGAAACTCCCCAAGGTCGCCGACCACCTCGAACACGCCCGCACCGACGTCCTGGCCTTCACCAGCTTCCCAAAGAGCTCTGGCGCCAGATCTGGTCCAACAACCCCCAGGAACGTCTCAACCGCGAAATCCGCCGACGCACCGACGTCGTCGGGATCTTCCCCGACCGAGACTCCTTGATCCGCCTCGTCGGCGCCGTCCTGGCCGAACAACACGACGAATGGATCGAAGGACGCCGCTACCTCGGCCCCGACGTCCTCACCCGAGCCCGCACCACCGCGCCCACCACCGATGAGGAGGCCACCAGCACCATCCCGGCGCTCAGCGCCTAACCAAACCAAAGGATCACGCGAAACCGCGATACACCACACCCCTGGGCTTGACCTGCGACCAGTGCCTGAGCATCTGGGAGAGCTCACACGGACGTAAATTACCTCGCGACTGATGTTGAGCGCAGCGCACTGAGCCAGCCACCCCAGACGCCGGTGATTCCGGCAGATACCGTTTACTCCTGCGGCTCCGACTATTTGTTGCGCTCTGCAGCGGGACCGCCGACTGGCCGAGGAGTGTTGCCAGCCACGTACCGCTCAAGCCCCGAACGATGAAAGCGCAGGTGTCGCCGACCAAGACGGACGATGGGGATCCGCCCGGCTTCGACTTCGTCGTGATCCAGTCTTACTGACCTTAAACCACGAGCAGAGTCGTCAGCCGTGAGGAGTTCGTCAATCGGTTCAGGTTGCTCAGCCATCGAGCGCATTCACCAGCCCCAAGAACCCCATGGCGTATGCGGAGGCTACGCCGGTGGGATCAGACCCTTCACCCGAGCCCGGTGGATCTGTCCGCGCACGGTGTTGAGCGTGATGCCGCCGCCCTCTTCGGCCAGCGCGTGATGCACGTAGATCGACGGACGCCGAGCGCTGTCCCCACCCGCTGCCACCGCCTGCAAGTACAGGTCGGCGACCTTCTGCAGCTGCGAGCTGGCGGGCCGGAACCCCGTCGGCCGAGGCCGATGCGGCGTCGTCAGCGCCTCCAGTTGCGAAGCCGCAGCCTCCCGCACCGCAGCAGGCCCACCCCGCGAGCGCGCCTGCGACGCCAACTGCGCCGCCAGCCGAGCCCGAGCAGCTTCGGCGATCTCCCCCGCCCGCAGCGACCGCAACGCCGGATGGTTTACCTCGACCAAGCCCGCCGGCCCTGGCACAACGTCCGACGAGTCGGTAACCCGGAAGCTGCGCACATCCAGCCCGACCAGCAACGTCCGCCCGTCCACCAATGCCAGGTGGCAGGCCAGCAGGAACGGGCCGTTCTCGTCCGGCCATGGCAGCTCGATGGTGGTGCCGTCCGGTGCAGGTGTCAGCCACTCGACCTTTTGGTCAGGAGTCTCCGAGCGGCCGCCGTCATCGATCTGCACGATCGAACGGTAGCGGTTGAACACTCTTGCGGTCCCTCCCGCTAGTTTTCAGTGCCACGCTAACACGGTCCCTACAGTCCGTACTAGTTTGCCGAACCATGAAGACCTATCAGCGCGGCCGCTCGATCCACGACCCTAACCAAGAACCCACGAGCACCGCCCGGGAGCAGGACGGATCCTCGGCATGAGCCGCAACGCCGCCTACGCCGCCGCCAAGGACGGGCGCTTCCCCGTCATCGCCATCAGCCCAACCGCGTCGTCGTCATCACCGCCGACTTCCTGGCCAGTACGGCCTGCGACGGGAGTCCTGATGCACCCGAGCGACCTGACTCCGACCGACCTAACTCCCACCGAACTGGCCGCTCGCTACAACGAGAACAACGGCCACCGCAACGGCTCCGCGCAGCAGGCGCCGCCGCCTGCGTGGATAAGGAAGCGCCGGCATTCCCTCGTGACCATTGAATCCGTGCGCCAGAAAGTCGAGATCGCGACAGCGCCTCACCCCGGGCTTGCTCGGGGGCCACATACCGCCGCGTCCCCGAGACAGGCTCACTGATGGCGGCGCGCCCGTCCAGCTGAGAGACACCCAAGTCGGCGACCTTGACCGAGTTCTCTCGATCAAGGAAGAGGTTGGACGGCTTGACATCGCCGTGGCCATATCCGCTCTCGTGAACGGCCGCTAGGCCGGCGGCGGCCTCGGCCGCGAACCGAATGAGATCGGCCAGATCGTCGCTATTGATCGGCGCTCCCGCCTGGCGCGCATAATCGATCTTCCACCGGTTCAGCGAGCTGGGGCAGAGCTCCATCTCCAGCCACAACCCGTTCTCCGACTCGACGAGGTCGTATATCTGGATCACATGACGTCGGTCGTGCAGATTAGTCAGGGCGGCCAGCTCTCGTCGCAGCGCGTTGTTCAGTCCCACCGAGGTCACGGAAAATGCCTTGAGGCCGACCCGGCGCTGGACGTTGGTCTTCGGGGCAGAGAAGACCGTGCTCTGACCACTCTGAGCGATGATTTGCGCATCAGAGTAGGCCGGCGGCACGTCCCGGACGTCGACTATCACTACCTTCGCCTCGCCCGTGAGAGCAGGGGGGACAAGCTTCGCGCAAGGGAGAATCACGCGTGCGGGAATGCCTCAGCTGCCCGGGGCACCATTCCGGCCTCGGCGGGGAGCGACCCTCGTTGAGGAGCTTCCTGGAACGGATCATGAGCCAGTCCCGCTGTTGCGTGGTTCACCACCAGTCGAGCTCTGGTCGGGCGAGCGCTCAAGGTTGACGGTGGCCCTCACACCAACTTTGCCTGGGATCAGGTCGCGAGCCGGGTCAGGGTCAACTGAGGACCAAGCGCCCGCTCGCCCAGTCACTGCCCCAGACCGGCCCCGCCGGGCAACCTGGTGAACCCTCTTGGCCGGGGTCCAGCCGGGCCGTTCCGAGTGCGGCAAAGTCCTACCTGAGACGAACCGCATCCCCTATCCTCAATGAAAGGGCGCGAACCTCGCGCCCCCGAGGTCGACCTGGCGGGCCGATGCAGCGGTACTTCTTCCTAAGCTACAAGCGGGGCCGCGACGATCCGTTCGTGGGTGACTTCTTCCGCGATCTCTGCGGCGAGATCGGCGAGCTGGCGTCTGGACTGGCCGACGCTCGAGACATTGGCTTCATGGACCGGGTCAGCATTCGGGGCGGACTCCGCTATTCGACCCAACTGGTCGAGGCCATTCAGTCGAGCCGGGTCTTTCTGCCGCTCTACTCGCCCAGCTACTTCCACTCGACCTACTGCGGCCAGGAATGGTCGGTATATGACCGCCGAATGAAGTTGCATAGCGAAGACACCCCGAGCGGCCAGGTCTCCGGCTGGCTACCCATCATCTGGCGCCGGCCCAACGAACTGCCCTCGGCGGCGGAACCCCTGCATTTCCCGCTGTGGGAGGAGGCAGTGCCGGAGTACGCCGAGCAGGGGCTGTGCAACTTGTATCGGTTGAACCGCTTCGCGGACGCGCGAGTACTACTGGTTCAGAGCCTGGCCGCGGAAATCATCCGCGTGTATCAGGAAGGCCTGTTGACGGAGGCCTCGGGCCTACCCCAGAATCTGCACGAGTACGCCGACGCCTTCAGCCTCGAACCGACGCCGACCACTTCGGTCGGGCCGACGGTGATCGACGTCCGCCATCCGTTGCCCAAGCCGGCCCGCCCACCCGCAGCCGAGACCGGCGAGCCGCGTTACGTGCACATCGTGATCGCCAGTTCGGGTGAGGCCGACCTAAGCCAGGTTCGGGAGGACACAAAATTCTATGGTGCCACGGCCCAAGACTGGAGACCGTACTACCCGCGCTCGAGCGACCCGGTCGTCCAGCGGGCGCTGGATCTCGCCCACGAATTGGACCTACGCGGGGGCCCAGCGGACATCTACGGATTGGCTGATCGGACGATCACGGCCCACCGACTCAGGCAGATCGTGATGGTGGTGGTGGATCCGTGGGCCTTGAAGCTGCAGGAGCACCGGGACGCACTGGGCACCTTCGACAGCCTGGATGCGGTCGGTGCCTTTATCACTGTCCCCTTCAACGGGGAGGACGACGAATCCTGGACCGACCGAGGGAATCTGGACGAGCGCCTCTCCGCGATCCTGCCTCGCCGCTACCAACCTGGTGACATCCTCGGCGAGCAAGTTGGCTCGCCGTTCAAGTTCGAGTGCAGGGTGGTTGACGACCTGCGCCGGGCTCGCAAGATGATCGACGGGCCTAGCAGGGGTGCAGGTCCGGCCGGAACTGGACTGATCATCCCGCCGGCCTGAGCTGAGGAGACTGCAATGGCTACGTACGCCGCACCACCGGGTCCGGACCGGGTATTTGCCTTCTACTCCTACACAGGTGGAACCGGTCGCACCGCCACGGTCGTCAACGTAGCCTGGATCCTGGCTGCGGCTGGCTACCGGGTGCTCGTCGCCGACTGGAGCTTCCCCTCGCCTGCGCTGCACCGGTGGCTGTCACCGATGCTGCGGGATCCCGACCTGGAGTCGTCCGAGGGCGGCATCGAGTTGCTGACCGAGCTCGCCGCCCGTGCCCGGGTCTCGATCAACGGGCCGAAGCTGAGGTCGGGGTCGGGGTCGGGGTCGGGCGAGGCACCAAGGATCGCACCGATCCACTTGCTCGACTACTGCGTCTCGGTCGATCGCGACTTTGGCGGCCGCGGGGGCATCGACCTGCTACCGGCGGGCCAGCTCACCACGACCTACAGCAGCAAGGTGCACCTGCTGGACTGGGACAGCTTCTACTACGACCGCCGACTGGGTTCGGCGACCCTGCGGGCCCTGCGCGAGAGCATGCTCGAGCACTACGACTACATCTTGATCGACTGTGCCAGCGGAGTCTCCGACTCGGCCGCGGTCTGCATGGCCCATCTAGCCGACCAGGTGGTCGCCTGTTCCCGGCTCGGTTCAACCAGTGTCGACGGCGCAGTGAACGTGGCCCAGGCGATCGCCGCGCAGGTCGGAGACCGCAGCGTCGGGATCGTGCCGGTGCTGTTGCAGGTCGACGAGTCCGAGACCGATAAGGTGCTGGCCGGCCGGGCGTACGCGAAGGGGCGCTTCGCCGACGTCATCAGCGAACTGGACGATACGGACGCGGTGGACCGCCGTCCGCTGGAGTTGCCGTACGTCTCGACGTTCGCGTTCGAGGAGATTCCGGCCACCTTGATGGACCCGGCCGGACCCTCGGTAGCACTGCTGGCCGCGTGCGAGCGCCTGACCGCGGTTCTGACCGGAGGGGCGGTGAGCAGCTTCGACCCTCTGGAGGAGTCGGTGCGGGCAAGACTGCTAGCCGGCTACGAGAGGGCGCCAGGCGGGCTGCCGGACGTACGCCATCGCCGCCCGGTGATGAGCGTGACCATCAGCTACGCGGCACGCAATCGGATGTGGGCCGAGTGGCTTGGCGCCCAACTGGAACCGCTCGGCGTCGGTTACGCGCTGCGCAATGTCGAGGCCGTGGTGGAGGCCGGGCGCGAGGTGACCCAACTGCCAGCCGACTCCAAAGTGATCGCCCTGCTCTCCGAGCAGTACATCGCTTCACCGTCCGCCCGCAACCTGTGGGAGGCCTTGCTAGTGGAGGAGAACCGTCGGGGCCGCCCGATCATCGTTCCGCTGCGCCTGGACACTGCGGAGCTGCGCTCGCCGTTCTCCAGCCCGACCCCGCACAGCCTGGGCCCGAAGACGGCTGACGAGATCCGCACGGTCGTGCTGGCGGCTCTGGAACATGCCGAACCGGACGTCGAAGTTCGGCCCCGACTGAACGAGGCCCGGACGTCGTTCCCGCGGGACATACGCTGGGTGGACAACCTAATCGGCCGCAACGACCGCTTCTACGGCCGTACCGAGGTGCTAGAGCAGATGCGCAACACGCTCTCGGTGCTCGGCCCGAATCTGCGCTCCCTGGTGCTGCACGGGCTCGACGGCACGGGCAAGGCCGAGGTGGCCCGTGAGTACGCTTACCGGTTCGCGGCCGACTACGACGTCGTGTGGCGGCTTTCCGCGGAGACCGAGCTGGAATTGCGTTCGGGGCTCGTCGCACTGGCCGCGCGCTTGGAGATGTCGTCACCTAGTCAGGACGACGACGATCTCCTGCAGCAGATCCTGAACCGGACCCAGGAGACGACCCGGCGGGTTCTGCTGATCTTCGAGAATGTACAGAATCCGCACCCACTGGCTGAGCGGATGCGGCCGCTTACCGGCCGCGCCCATGTCGTCCTCACAGCGTTAGAGCCGGCGGGAGTCAGCTGGATGACCGACGTCAAACTCGACGTCTTCCCCCGCCACGAGTCGGTCGGCTACCTTCGCTGGCGGGCCCAGTTGCGACCGCGCGAGGCGGCCAGGATTGCCGAGCGGGTCAGTGACCTGCCCCTGGCCCTGGACTACGCCGCCAGCGTCCTCGTGTCGGGCACCCCAGTGGAAATCTACCTGCACCTGCTGGACGAGCAGCTGGGCGAGCAGGCCTCAGCGGACGGTGAGCACGACGGTCACTGGGACATGATCGCATCGACCTGGACAGTGTCGCTGCGTCGCCTCCGCGAGCGCAACCCGGTGGCGGCCGGCCTGGTCGAACTGTGCGCGTTCTTCGCCGCCGCCCCGATCCCGGTCCGGCTGCTGTACAGTCGGCCGGCGACCGATCTTCTGGCCCAGCTCGGACTGTCGCGAACCGCATTCTCCCGAACCTCGGCCATCGCCGAGGCGCTGGACGATATGGAGCAGTACTCGCTGGCCCGGATCCACCAGACCGAGAAGACCGTCGAGATGCACCGGCTGGTTCGATCGGTGGTGTTCAAGCAGCTGTCATCCGAGCAGGAGTCGGCCTACCGAGAGGTGGTTCCGGCTATTCTGGCCGTGGACGCGCCTGGCAGTACGGAAGAGCCGGAGAACTTCCCGGTCTACCGGCAGCTCATGCCCCACGTTCGCAGCTGTGCCTTGGAATCGCACGACGAGTCGGTCCGTGAACTGGTTGCCGACTCGGTTCGAGCTGCGTGGCGCTACGGCGAATGGACCGCCGGACGTACCCTGGCTGAAGATGCAATCGAAACCTGGACCCGAGCCGATTACGCGGCTGGCGACGACGACGTCCTGCTCCAGATGATGCGCTACCACCGGCTCAATGTGCTTTTGTCGCAGGGAGAGTTCAAGGAACTGCACTACGAGGCGCATCAGCTGCTGGATCGCCTTACTGAACTGCTGGGCCGTGACGACGAGAGAACGCTGATCACGGCCACGGTCATGGCCGCCAGTGAACGGGCCCTGGGCAGTTTCCGTGAGGCGCGCGAGCAGGACGAGGACACCCTTCACCGGATCCTGAGCGCGCCGGAGCGGGCCGGCGGAATACGGGCCTTGAACGCCGGCAACAATCTGGCAGTCTCGCTGCGGCTGGTCGGAGACTACCAGCGGGCCCTCATTCTCGACGAGGAGACTTTGCAGAAGCGCCGGGCTGCGCCCCAACTCGGCGAGGACCATCCCTGGACTCTTCAGTCCTATGCGGCCGTCGGGCGCGACCACCGCGAACTTGGTGACTTTCCGAGCAGCTGGGAAAACTTGCGCACAGCCTATGCCGGGCTGCGCGAACAGCTCGGCGACCAGCACGAGGACACCATTCGGACTCTGAAGAGCCTGGCCGTCACCGAGCGAAAGCTGGGACGACTGGACGAGGCCGCCAGCCACACCAACGAGGCAGTGACCAATGCCGAGTCGGTGTTCCGCTCGCCGCGTCACCCCGACCGCCTAGCGCTACAGCTGAATCAGGCCACCGACGCCGCCGCTGCCGGTGACTACGTGAGCGCACGGCGCCTGGCTTACATGGTGGTGCGCGCCTACGGGACCGATTTCGACGGCGACCACCCGTTCACGCTCGCGGCCACGGTAAATCTTGCCGTGTTCACCCACCACCTCGGCCGGCCCCTGGACGCCTTGAACATGTCACAGCGAACGATCGCGACCCTCGCCTTCCGACTGCCGACACTGGCTCTACAGCTGGGTGAACCGGAGCACCTGCATCCTTGGGTGTTGCTGGCGCGGGTAAACCACGGCAGCTATCACTTCGCCCTCCAAGATTACACCCAAGCCCACCTCCACGACCGAGAGACGCACGACCTGATGATGGCCCGGCTGGGAGAGGATCATCCGGACACGCTGGCCGCGGCCAGCAATCTGGCCGGTAGCATGATCGCGGACGGCGACGACGCCGGGGGTCAGGAGCTTCGTTTGCGCACCCATCGAACTATGACTTTGGTTTTAGGCGAGGGCCATCTCAACACGCTGTCGGTGCTGCGGGGCGGCCGGCTGTACTGCGACATCGAGTTGCCACCGACCTAAGCTCTGCGCCGCCACCGGCTGGGCGGATCGCTCGTCCAGCCGAGCCGGTCTATCGGTGCTCGGTGTCGACGGCTCGGGCCATCCCATTGACGAACCGGGTGCCGGCGGGGGTGAGTTCGCCGCAGCGGGAGAGAATTTCAATCGCGGTGGCAGTGTGCTGCTGCCAACGTTCGAACTCGACCCCGGCCCGGTTGGCCTCAGTTCCTTGTTCGGTCGCAGCCGCCGACCGCCAGAAGTCGACGACGCCCAAATGCGCGTAGGCCCCTTGCAATAGGGCGCCGACCGGTCGCGGGTCAAGCCGCCAGGGTGCCCGGTAGAGGGCTTGCCCGCCGGGCCGTACGAGGTCGACCAGGTCGAGAAGAGCGCCGAGTTTGACGTGCATGTGCTCGTGCACCAGGAGCAGGGCCAGCTCTCTGGGGTCGCTCGGCAAGTGCAGCCCGACGGCCCCGAAAGCGCGGCGGGCCGAAGCGCTGGCACCTCCTCGAACGGGTGCCACCAGGGGCACCAGGACGGCAATTACCCGCCGGACCCCGTTGGCGTGCTGGGGCAGCCGCTTGCTGATCAGCGCCCAGGCAGCCTCCGTCGTCGCCACCGCCCGAGCCATCTGCCCCGGGCTGAGCCGGGTGGTCGGTGCCAGGTTGAAGCAGTCCCGGTACGGGTCGACATCATCCACCCGGACCTGCCAGGTGCCGGCTTCGGAGATGGCGCGCACTGCCGATCCGGGTGAGGCCAAACCGCCGCCGGCCGCCAGTTGCTCGGCCGCGTCGGTAAGTTGATGCAGGTACGCGGGGTCGTCAATCTGCTTCCTCCCGGTGAAGTTCCGCTCGGCCCAGACCTCCAAGAACGGATGCTCCAGGACGGTCCGGACCGCGCCTGGGTCGAGTCGTTGGACGGCGGTCAGCCGCTCCAGCGCCCGAAGGGCATCGGCGCTGCGTCGACCGGCCGCAATCAGCAAGGCCGTGCGTCTGGTCCGCTGGCCGGCCCCGAGCAGGTCGAATGTCTGCTCGTCGCCGTAGCCAATCGCGAGTTGCTCGAACTGCGGTGCCCGCAAGACCAGTTCGGCGTCGTCCTCGATTCGCGAGCCGATCACCGGCAGGAGCCCTCGACAGCGTCGACGCCCGGGAATGTACGCGCCTGCCGCGTCCGCACGTCCCGGCGCACGACGTCGGCGATGTGCGTGATCAGCTGGAACAGGTCCGGACAGTAGACGGACGGGTGATCGAAACTGCCGTCGGAGTAGCGGTGGGTGTAAAGCCCGCCGCCACACACCGCGAGTACCGGGCACCGCTGACAGACCGCCGCCAAGGTGGAGAGGCCCTGCTGGCGTGCATGGATTCCGGGATGCTCCAGCGCCTGGTCGAAGCGGTCGGACCAGACGCTCAGCTGCGTCGCCGCCGCGCCCGGGGCCGCCGCCTTGAGCGAGTCGACCTGCTCGATGCGGCCATCGGTCTCCACTGTCACAACGTCGGCCGGGCCGAGGCCAAAACTCTCAAGCAGGCTGGGGGCTCCGAAGAGCTGCCCGACAATCGACTCAAACATCCGGATCCCGATGCGGTGCGACGGTTCTGCGTACCATTGATCGAAGACGGCGATCAGCCAGTCGGCGTACGGCGTACCCGGCGCATCGGCCTTTCGTCCCGGGGGCGGCGATGTCCAGGTGCCGTGCGGCAGCAGCAGATCAATCCGTGGTGGTCGATGGGTCAACAATGCCTCGTAAGTGGCCCGGGGGTCGGTCGTCGGATTAACCACGCACAGCAGGCCGGCGTAAAGGTTCTGATGCTCGGGCCGGGCCAGGAGTTGCAGGGCCTGAGCGACGTCGGCGTGACTGCCCCGGCCGTTCGGTCGGCGCCGGTGCGCGTCATGGTCGGCGGCTGTGCCATCGATGCTGACCCCGACCCGGACGCGGTGGCGGTGGAACACAGTGAGAAACCTCTCGTCCAGTTGGACGCCATTGGTCTGCACGCTCAGGTCTAGCCGAATTCCCTTGCTTCCCAAGATGCCCCGCAGAATGTGAGCGATTCGGTCGAGGCCCTCGGGGCCAGCCAGCAGAGGTTCTCCGCCGTGCAGGATCACGCGCACGGACGTCATGCCGTGGGCCTGCCCGTGCTCCGCGATCCGCCTCGCGGTCGCGCTGGCCACGGCCGGGGACATCAGCCGTGGCCGGCTGCGCCAGCTCTCGTCCCCGGCCGTATAGATGTAGCAGTAGTCGCAGGCCAGGTCACATCGGCTTGCGACCTTCAGCACGACCTGACGGAACGGAAAGCGCGTGGGCTGAGCGGCGGCGTCCACGGTCAGTCGAGATACGAATTGAACGCCGAAACGTCAGGGCCGGCGATGGCTGACTGCAGAACCCGGCACAGGATCTGGTCAAGAACCGAGTCGTCCAGGTCTCGCAATTCCATAAGATCCTGCCGGCTGAGGTCGATTAGCCCGGAGCGTACGTCATGATTCTCGGTCTCTCTCACGTCTACGCGTCCGTCCATGAGTCCTCGTTCATCCGTTCGATGTTCGTCAATTCGGCCCGGGTCCGGGTCGCGACGGTGGCCAGCCAGTCGACGGCGAAGCTGACCGCCGTTCGGATCGGCGTCAATCGGGCTGTGGCCTGGCCCACCGGGCCGCAGATCACCGAACGGCCTGGGCCCGAGCTGCGCTCGAGGTCTTTGCCGAGCTCGGCAAAGGACGAGTCGTCGAGGACGACATCCCGGTAGCGCACCCAGCGGCGTCCCTGCGCCGTGGTGACCGCGCAAGAGTACTCCCGGGTTGGCGGATGCAGCTGCCGGTACTCGGCCAGATGGAAGGCCGTACAGCGCTTCCAGCCGACCCCGAGCAGTAGGATCCGGGCGTCGAGTTGCTCGAGCCTTGGTAGCGGCGACTGCTCACCGTGATGGCAGGTCGGCTCATGGTCGCGCGTCAGCCAGGACGCGTCCGGGCCGAGCGCCCCGATCGACACCTGCGGGTGAGCGCTGCGCCGAGCACCGGGCCACAGGCGCACACACTCGGCCACCGCTCCCATCCCCTGGCTGGGCATCAGGGCCGGGTCGAACCCGGGCAGCTGGTCGCGCACGCTCGCGCGCTGTTCAGGCGGCACCGGTGGGATCCACGAGCCGGGATCGCGGTTGCCAGCTGTGTGAGTGGGCACCACCAGATTGCCTCGGGAGCCGAGCACGTCCATAACAGCCTGCACGACCGCTGGGGCTCCGCCCTCAACCCAACCGACGCTGCGCAAGGAACAGTGCAGCAGCACCGTGTCGCCAGGCCCCAGCCCCAGTGCGGCGAGATCCGACCCGATCGACTCGCGAGTCAACGGCCGGCGAACCTGCGTGCTCGCGCTCATGGACTGGCAGTGTGCCAGTTGGGCGAGGGTTCTGCGGGCAGGAACATAATGTTGTGATGTTTGATTCTGCGCACGGCCATCGCCTCCCCAGTTCCGGCGGCCAGCCACCTGCTGGCTCACCCGAACAATGGTGCCAGCATCGCACCACTTCTGGTGACGCGGCTCGAACCTCTGGCGGCGACGACCTTCATCCGATAACGGATGAAGCCGGGGCGGGGCTCCGTCGTTCTCGGTAGGGCTGGACAGAACCAGCAGGAATGGTTGGCAGCTCGCCCGGCCATTCGGGCGAAGAGGCCAACCAGCGCCAACACCCTCTTGCCGAGATGAACCTTCAGGTCTTCCTCAACCTCACCCTTGAATGCCCGAATATCTGGAGGGGCAGGTCGTCTGTGGTCGCGGCTCGCCGAGCGGTGTGGCGAATTGAGCTTGCTGCGGCCGAGATTAGTCACTGCAGGCGGCCGATGCGTCATCGGCGAGCGTTTGCCTGGAGAAAGCCCGCACTTGCGCTCCGTATGTCGAGTTGATCGGATTCAGAATGGGTCGCTTGGTCGGGGACGACCAAGGCCTGTTCAGTCCGCCGGATGGCCCTTGCCGGGATCCGCGAAACTGAAGCGACCTGAGGGCTGTCCCAGGTCCCCGAAGGCAGCGCTGCAGCGGTGCTGGCCTTCGTTGGCTGAGCACTTCCTGAACGGTCCGTCGTCGGCAGTGATCACGCCCAACTGGTGATCGAACCCGTCCCGAGACCAACCCAACCGGGCCGTGAGTCTGGCCACCGCACCCCCCGGCGTGGCACAACGCCTCGGGCCGGTCCGCCACCTCCGGATGCTCGGCGTACTGATGGCACCAATGCACTCGCTGCGGCCGGCGTGACACCCGCGCGGTCAGCCACTGATCCACCCGGCTGACCCAGTACGGATACACCGTCTCCTGCGCGGACGGCCGAATGGCGCTGGTCAGGGCGACCTGTAGCTCCTCCAGCAGCATCCGGTCCTCATCCCGCTCCGCACGCAGCTCCTAGACCAGCACGAGCGCGGCCAGCGCGTCGTCGTCCTCAGCCATCCCAGCTCTTCCCTTTCAAGACCTCGCGGGGCTCGGCCGTAGCGGGGCGAACCTCAACGCCCCTATCCATCTCCGGTATGTCATGTTTAAATACTAGGGACCGTACGGTCTGTATATACGTAGAAGGAGATCCGAATGCTTCACGTCCTTTCGGTGATCGCCGCGATCCCGAACCCCGCACCTGCAGCCCCGCCCGGAGTCGCCGACGCTGTCGGCGTGGTCTACGCCTTTGGCAGGTGGCTGGCCTACGCGATGTGCGGTCTGGCCGCGATCGCGGCCGGCGCCCGCTGCGCGATCGAAGTCCGTCCGCACGGCGGATCCAGTGACGCCGCCAAGCAACTGCTGCTCGCCCCGGTCCGCGCCGGTGTCGTGTCCGGTGCGGTCGCCATCGTGAACCGGGCGGTGTCCTGATGCCTGACCATCGCCCGTTCCCCGTACCGCCCGCCGCCAGAGCATGCTCCGCAGACGCTGGAAGGTCATCGGCGTCGTCATCACGCTCATCGTCGCCGGCTGGCTCGTGTCCAACCAGCGGCACGCTCCACCCACACCGTTGTGGTCGTGAGCCCACGGACGGCAATTACTGCTAGCCCGACGCCCGGGATCATCACTGCTCCGCGGCCGGGCCGGGACGCTTCCTGGCGCGTGTTCGACGCGATGGATCTGCCGATGTCCCAGACGGCTGGCCCGTTCTGCCTGACCGAGACCCGGGCGTCCTGCTTCGCCCACACGGCCAGCAGCGCCGCCATCGCAGCCGCTCAACTGCTGGTCCGAACGTTTCCGTTCACCGGCCCGGCCACGTTCGAGCCGACCATCACCGAACAGGTCACCGGGGAGGCCACCATGGCCTGGCCCGACTTACCCGCCAGGCCTACGACCAGGCCGCCCAAGCCGCCGGCGTCCGCGACGGTAAGCCGATCCGCTCCACCGACGGTTGGATCGCTGGCTACCAGCTCGGTAAGACCACCCCGAGCACCGTCTCCGTTCAGATCCTCGTCGCCGGAGATGGCAAAACCCTCGGCCTGGTTTCCCATCTACTGGAGCTCAGCTGGCAGGACGGTGACTGGCGGCTCATCGCCCCGGGCTGGGGAGACTGGCGCAGCGTCGCCCGGTCCCTGGGCAACCTTTACCCGTCCAGCTTGCGCAGCTACGACAACCTCGGGCTGGGCACGGGTGGCGCCTCATGATGGCCATCTGTCTCACCCCGCAGGACTGCGTCGGTGACGCCGTCGACTCGTTCTGGGGTGGCCTGGCGGACATGGTCAAGACCGCCGCCGGGCAGATGGTGACTACCCTGTTCGGCTGGTGGACCACCACCCCGGCGCTCAACCTGAACACCGCGGTGGTTCACACCACGCAGAACTACGTCACCGCCTGGATCGCCGTCCCGGTCGCGGTGCTCGCCGTCTTGGCCGCCGTCGGCGGGGGCGTTCTCGGCGGCGGGACCTCATGGCTCGCCGACATCCCCCGCGGCCTCATCATGTTCGGCGTCACCGCGGCCGGGTCCATACCGGTGGTCGCCGCCCTACAGACCTGGAGCACCGAGCTCGCGAAAGGCCTGCTGTCCGCCGTCCCGACCAAGGACGTCGGCGACCGCATCACCCACCTGCTCGACCTGCCGACGGCGTCATCATTGATCGTCGCGTTCTGGGCCAGCGTCCTGCTACTCTCCGCGGCGATCCAGTACCTGATGATGCTGTTCCGGGACGGTGCGATCCTGGTCCTGACTGCCGTCCTCCCCTTGGCCGCGGCCGGGCAGTTCAGCCGAGGCAGCGTGTTCTGGCTACCCAAGGTCACGGGCTGGCTGCTCGCGTTCTTCTTCGTCATGCCGGCCGCCGCCCTGATCTATTACCTCGGTCTCACCCTGATCGGGCAGGCCAATGGCGTTCAGGCCTTGGCCAGCGGCGTGTGCATGATGATCGCCGCGATCTTCGCCCTGCCGGCAATGCTCAGTCTGGTCACCTTCGCCGTTAACGCCGCCCCCATGGGTTCCGGCGCCGCCCTCGGCACCCTCGGGACCGCCTCCAGCATTGGCGTTGCCGGAGCCCAGATGGCTGGCCGGTCCGGCCAAGCCGCCGCGACCACCGCCGTGGGGGCCGCCGCTGCCCTGCCGGCCGGAGCAGCCATCGGCGCGGCGTCGTCCGTGTCATCAGCCTTCACCACGTCGGTCACCTTCGGAAAGGACGGCCAGTGACTCAGGACGTCTCTACGGCAACTGGTTACGGCCTCAGCGCCTCAGCATCCGCGGCGTCGGATGGAAGGGCGCCCTGCTCGCCGTCATCGCCTACTTCACCGGCCTCGCCGTCATGCAGACCTACCCCCGAACCGGCCTCGCCGTCCTCGGCGCCTGCCTCGCCGTCACCGGAGTGTCCGCCGTCCGCATCGGCGGCAGCACCGCCCTCGAGTTCATCCTCACCAAGGCCCGCTGGCACCGGGCCACCACCAACGGCACCACCGCCTTCACCGCCATCGCCCCCAGCCGGTGGCGGCTACCCGGCCCCCTGGTCGACACCCGGATGATCGCCGTCCAGAGCAGCGGCCGGGCCTACGGAGCGATCCACCAACCCCGTGTCCGCCGGATCGCCGTCAGCCTCGACTTGGCCTCCACCGCGGTCGACCTCACCGACGCCATCGAGCACGACGTCGCCATCGCCGCTGGGAACGCTGGCTCGAAAACCTCGGACGACGAACCGAAATCGCCTGGATCAGTATCACCGTCGAGACCCCTCCTTCACCGGGAACCCGACTCCGGGAAGCCGTCCAGCGACGGATCAGCACCCTGGCCCCGCTGGACTGCGAGCTGATGAACAACCTGGTCGATACCTCACCCGCGCTCGCCGCAGGCACCCAGACCCGCCTCACCCTCGTCTTCGAACTGCGCGCCTGGGCCATGTCAACGACGGTTGACAGTTGGCTCTGGCTCACTTTTTGTAATGGTTTGAGATGGTTCGTGACGGCGCGCCTGCTTCTTTAGCCGCGCGCCGCGACCATGATCTTTTGGTGTAGCGATATTGAGTCACTCCTTCCCCATCTGTGTCAGATCCGGCTGCTGGAGGTCTCGTCGTCCGGCCGCGGCGTGGCGATCACCGCGGAAGCACGCGACCCGGGCAGTGAATGCCCCGGATGCCAGATGCGCTCGACCCGCGTGCATGGCCGGTATCGCCGGACCCTGGTCGACCTGCCCGTCGCCGGGCGCAGCGTGAGTGTCCGGCTGGACGTGCGTCGCTTCCGTTGCGACAACCCGGCCTGCTCAGCCAAGACGTTCGCTGAGCAGGTCCCCGACCTGACCAGCGCTCACGCCCGGCGAACAGTGCCGGCCTCGCGGATGCTGGCCGACATCGGCCCCGTCCTGGCTGGACGTGCCGGCGCCCGTCTCGCCGAGCGGCTCGGCCTGCCCAGCGGCAGAGGCGCCGTGCTGCGCCTGATCCGGGCCTTTCCGCAACCACCGGCACCGGCCTTGGACATCGTCGGCGTCGACGACTTCACCGCGCGCCGCGGGCACGTCTACGGCACTGTCCTGATCGACCTTCAGACCCGCAGACCCGTGGAACTGCTACCGGACCGGGAACGGGACACCGTTGCGAGCTGGCTACGCCAGAACGCCGCCGACGCCAATCATCTGCCGTGACCGCGCCGGCGCCTACGCCCAAGCAGCCGCCCAAAGAGTGCCCGAAGCAGTACAAATCGCCGACCGATGGCACTTGTGGCACAACCTCGCTGAACACGTCGAACGAGCCGTGAAACGACACCGCTCCTGCTGGAAGCACCTCCCATTCAACGTGTCTGATGCCCAGCCGCACGCCGGTGCCGCCGAGGTCGAGTCTCTCGCCGCGCCTGCAAAGTGGCGGGCGACCGATACAGAGTCAACCGGGCTGCAGATCCGCAACGAACAGCGATGGCAGACCGTCCACGACTTCCTGGACCAGGGGTGCAGCCTGCGCGACGTCATGCGCCGGACCGGCTTGTCCCGGGCAACCGTTCGCCGTTTCGCTCGAACCAGCAGCGCGGCCGATCTCGATCACGGTCGACGCATCTCCCGGGGCCGAGCCCTGGACACCCACGACGAATTCATCCACCAGCAGTGGGCCAACGGCGTCACCAACGCCGCCGTCATGCTCCAGCTCCTGCGGGAGCGTGGCTACACCGGCGGCGCAACCACTGTCCGCGACTACCTACGGCCACCGCGCGCCGCCCAGGACGAAGGCGGCCTGACTCAGGTCTTCACCCTCCAGCGGCCGAAGATTCCGAGCAACCGTCAAGTCACCCGATGGATCTGCACCCGACCAGAAGACCTCAGCGACACCGAAACGAGCGCCCTGGCCGACGTCCACCAGGCCAGCCCGCACCTGGACTCCCTGGCCAACCACGTCCGAGACTTCGCGGTCATGCTCACCACCCGGACCGGCGAGCACCTCAACGACTGGATCCGCGCTGTTCAAGCTGACCAGCATCCTGAACTGCACTCCTTCGTCCGCGGCCTGCTCGCCGACTACGACGCCGTCCGCGCCGGCCTGACCCTGCCGCACAGCTCCGGACCCGTCGAAGGACACATCAACCGAATCAAGACGATCAAACGCAAGACCTACGGCCGAGCAGGCCTCGACCTAACTCCGACAGCTCGTCATCCACATTAGAGGCTCAAGCTTTGTGCCATACTTCTGGCTGACAGGTCCGCTGTTCCAAGCCAAGATCGCGTCACGAATCGTGTTGCGACTGGCTGATACATCGCCGGGCGAGGCGATGAGAACGCTCAGAATCTTCGCCGTGTAGGCCATAAGCGACAGTACCGAGGGCTCTCGTCCCAGGTTGTGTGACGCGCCGTGAGGACATCGGCTCGACCGACAGCGAAGCACAGATGGCAGGATCGTGATGCCGGGCCCGTCCGCATCTGTCGCCGTCAGATCGGGGAACCGCGCTCAGGCGACGGTCTGAGCAAGTTTGTCCGCCGAACCGGAAGGGACTCGCACTACGCAAACAAGAGAACGCCCAGGCCAGCGGCCTGGGCGTTCCTCGGTGGAGCTGAGGAGATTCGAACTCCTGACCCCCTCCATGCCATGGAGGTGCGCTACCAGCTGCGCCACAGCCCCGCCTCTCCGAAGCAGACCGCGTGTGCGACCTCCTTGCGAAGCTAGGCGAGTCTATCCCAGCACGGGGGGTGGACTTCAAATCGGGTCCCCCTCGGCGCGCCGATCGACGTCCGACGACCGGTGCAACAGACACCGTCAGGTGACGTTGTAGCTGCTCAGGCGCCAGCCGCGCGGGGTGTGCTGCAGTTCGCTCCAGTGGGCATTGCGCAGCCCTTCCAGGCCGTTCCAGGGCCAGCCCTCGGCCCCGATGAGCTGGAAGATAGCCGCGCGTAGGGCGCCGCCGTGCGAGACGCAGACCAGGGTGCCGTCGTCCATCGACTTCTCGGCCTCGACGATGGCCTCGACCGCGCGGGCGCCGGCCTCGGAGCGGGTCTCTCCCCCGCCGACGCGGACGTTCTCGCCGCGGTGCCAGGCGGTGTACTCGTCCGGCCACTGGGCGACGATCTCCTCGCGCAGCAGGCCCTCCCACTGGCCGGCGTAGATCTCCCGCAGCCGCGGATCAGGCGTGACGTCAGCCCCCAGCAACCGGGCCAGGGGTTCGGCGGTCGAGCTGGCCCGACGCAGGTCGGACGACATGATCTTCACCGGCTGGTCGGCCAGGATCTCGGCCAGGCGCACGCCGGCCACCTCGGCCTGCTTGAGGCCGACCTCGTCGAGCGGCACGTCGGTCTGGCCCTGGAAGCGGGCTTCGGCGTTGTACGTGGTCTGCCCGTGCCGCAGCAGGATCACCCGCCGGGTGCTCACGCCCCCGAGGCGCCGGGCACGCCCGACACCGAGTCGCCGGACACCGCATGGACCGAGTCGTCAGCGTCGCCCGAGTCATCGACGTCGTCCAAGTCATCGAACTCGGCCGAGCCATCAGAACCGTCGGCGGGCACGGACCCGGCCAGGATCGACTCGGCAGCGTCATCGCTCGGCCACACGATGCCGCCGGGCGCCTCGTTGGCGTTGGTGACGTCCTCCGGCAGCGGGATGGTCGGGCAGTCCTTCCAGAGCCGCTCGAGCGAGTAGTAGGTGCGCTCCTCGGCGTGCTGCACGTGGACGACGATCTCGCCGAAGTCGAGCAGCACCCAGCGGCCGTCGCGCTCGCCCTCGCGGCGGATCGGCTTGGAGCCGACCTTGTTCAGGCCTTCCTCCACCGCTTCGACGATGGCCTTGACCTGGCGGTCGTTCGGCGCGGAGGCGAGCACGAACACGTCCGTGATCACCAGGTGGTCGCTGACGTCGATGGCGACGACGTCGCTGGCCAGCTTGCCGGACGCCGCGCGGGCGGCAACGATCGCGAGTTCTATGGCATGGTCGGAGGCAGTCACCGGACTACCCTCTCATGCCTGCCCAACACCGGGCGCCGCGTACAATCCGTGCTTGTTGATGTACTGAACGACGCCGTCGGGCACCAGGTACCAGACCGGCTGGCTGTGCTGCACCCGCTCGCGGCAATCGGTCGACGAGATCGCCATCGCCGGCACCTCCAACAGGCTCACCCGATCGGCCGGTAGGCCGGTGCTCTCCAGCCGATGCCCGGGCCGGGTGACCCCGATGAAGTAGGCCAGGCGAAACAGCTCGTCGGCGTTCTTCCAGGACAGGATCTGGGCCAGCGCGTCGGCCCCGGTGATGAAGAACAGCTCGGACTCGGGGCGCTCGGCGGCCAGGTCGCGCAGGGTGTCGGTGGTGAACGTCGGGCCGGGGCGGTCGATGTCCACGCGGCTGACCGTGAACCGCGGGTTCGAGGCGGTCGCGATCACGGTCATCAGGTAGCGGTGCTCGGGCGGTGAGACCTCGCGGTCGGTCTTCTGCCAGGGCTGACCGGTCGGGACGAAGATCACCTCGTCCAAGTCAAACCGGCTGCCGACCTCGCTGGCCGCGACCAGGTGGCCGTGGTGGACCGGGTCGAAGGTGCCGCCCATCACCCCGACCCGCCGCGGGCGGGCCGGTAACTCGGGGCCGGTGGTCAGTGCCGGGTACCGATGCTGCGGAACGACCAGGTGACGGCGAACAGCGTGAAGAACAGGGCCATCGCGATCAGGGCGAAGCCCCACGGCGGCAGGGGCAGGTGACGCTGCTTCTCGGTCTCCTCGGCCGCGGTCGCCAGTGCGTACCCGATCATCGCGGTCACCCAGTCCTCTCAGAACCTTGGTCGCTCGCGGCCGCTGGGGCCGGTGCGGTGCTGTCGATGGACGAGTGTGCCATGACGGCACCTTCTTACTACGACTACCCTCACGATGGTGACATCCGCGCCCGGTGCGAGCGTTGTGCCCGAACTCAGCGTCGTCGTGCCGATGTACGACGAAGAAGCGGTGATCCCGCTGTTCGCCGCCCGCCTGCGCCCGGTGCTCGACGACCTGGGCCGCCGCTACGAGGTCGTGGTCGTCGACGACGGCAGCCGCGACACCACACCGGCCCTGCTGGAGAAGTGCCGGCGGGACTGGCCGCAGCTGCGCGTCGTCCGGTTGAGGGCCAACGCCGGGCACCAGGCGGCCCTGTCGGCCGGGCTGCAGCGAGCCCGCGGCGACTGGGTGGCCACGATCGACGCCGACCTCCAGGATCCGCCCGAGACCCTGGCCGAGATGCTCCGCCAGGCCGAGGAGGTCAGCGCCGACGTCGTCTACGGCGTGCGCAACGACCGCTCCAGCGATTCCGTCTTCAAGCGGTTCACCGCCGGCCTGTACTACCGGATGATCCGGCGGATGGTCGGCCACCACGTGCCCTCCGACGCCGGCGACTTCCGGCTGATGAGCCGGGCCACGGTCGACGCCGTCAACCGGCTGCCGGAGCAGAACCGGGTGCTGCGGCTGGTCGTGCCCGCGCTCGGCTTCCCCTCTACCCAGGTCGAGTACCGCCGGGACGAGCGGGCGGCCGGCACCACCAAGTACCCGCTGTCACGGATGGTCCGGCTCACCGTCGACAGCCTGACCGGCTTCTCGATCGCGCCGCTGCGGCTGGCCACCTGGTTCGGCCTGGGCGGAGCATTGGTGACGGCGATCCTGCTGGCCTTCGCCCTGGCCGCCTGGCTCACCGGGCGGACCGTGCCCGGCTGGACGTCGACCTTCGTCGCGGTGGCCACGGTCGGCGCCGTCCAGCTGCTCTGCCTGGGCCTGCTCGGCGAGTACGTCGGCCGGCTCTACACCCAGCTCCAGGGCCGGCCGACCTATCACATCGCCTACGACTCCCAGGATGACGGCGACCTGCTCTGAGCGACCGACAAATTAGAATAACCCCGCGCCGGCACCCTTAGCGCCCTAACCAGCATCCGACGATGCCTGCCGTAAGGCTCTATCAACTCGCCGGAGGAGACGGTTGCTCGGTGCCGCGGTAAACAATCCTCATCGCGACCATCAGACGGAAGAGCCAGAAGACGCCTGCACACCGATAGCTTCCGTGTCAGCCGTAACTGGCTTCCCCATTGCAGCCGCAATCTGGTTGAGCAGCGCCGCCCGCCGCAGCTCCTGGAACCCGTCGAAGTCGTCTGCCACCAGCCGGTCGACGTCGGCCCTGTGCGTGGTGACCTTCTCCTTCACCTTCTCGATGGACACTCCGGCACTGTTCGCCAGCCGGTGCAAATACTCGGAGGGCGCACGCCCACCGATGATCCGGTTGGTTCGGGCGCTGAGTGGCGTCTTGTTGACGATGGAGTTGTACACCGACGGAGAGATGCCCTGCTCGTCGCACCACTTCTTCGGGAAGATGTGGTGGATGTCGATCGCCTCGTCGAAGTACGTGTTGGCGCTGAGCGCGTCGCCGGTGCGCCAGTCCATCGCGCCGTCTTTCAGCAGCAGTGCGTACAGCCCCTTGTAGGCCGCGCTGCCCCTGGTCCGCAACGTCTGCAGGCGGCCGGCCGCGAACTGGGCCTCCTCCACAGTGCGAGGCTCGACCGTGGAACCGTTGATCCAGGCCAGAACCTCGGGCAGATCGCGCCCGAACCGGGTCTCGGTGGTCCCGCCGTACAGCTCGCCGAGGACGCCGCACCAGAACCACTGGGTCAGTTTCGCTTGCGCGGCGAGTGGTTCGGCTTTGTTCCCGGCCATCGCGAGGATCGCCGCGAGGGGGATCAGCTGGGTGCCGTAGGGCAGGAATGGGGTGGTGAAGATGTGCTGGCCGTACAGGAACTTCGCGGCGGTCTTGAAGCCCTGCACCACCTGCGGGGCGAATTGCTGGTACTCGGCCAGGGTGAGCGCGAGCATGTCGGTACGACGGCATCCGACCCGGGGAGCACGTTCCTCGTCCCGGTCCGCCCGGGCCAGGAAGGCGCGCTGGCGGGACTGAGTCGCCAGTAGAGTGACGGCCTGCAGGAAGTCGGTGTTAGAGACCTCACCGAGGACGCCGTACTGCGGGTCTGCCCACGCGGCCTGCCGCAGCTCCCAGTCTTCCCGGAGGTCGAACTCGTCCGCCGCGAACGTCGCGGTCAGGAGTTCGAACACGGTGAGCGTCACGCCACCGGTGTTGACCTTCTCGAACACCTGGCAGACCACCTCGCGGGCGGTGCCCTTGCCCAGCTCGATGACGGGGATCTGGTATTGCTCGAAGCGCTTGATCACACCCACTTGAAAGGCGTTCCAGAGGAGGATCTGGTCGCGGTTGTAGTTCCAGTACTCCTGAAATCCCATGTACCAGTCGACCGGATCGAAGATCATCGAGGCCGGAAACATCATCTGCTCGTATTCCTTGGCCGGGGTCGAGAGATCCAGCATCGGCTCGCGGCGGAAGTTGCGGATGATCTTGTCCTCAGGGATCAGCCGGATGGTCTCCTCACGATCGACGTCCGAATCGACCGCGGCCCTGATGTCGAAGTAAAACCAGCCGGTGACGTCGTTCTTGCGCAGGTCGACCGTCGTCACCGCAGTGCCCATCCGCAGCGACTGGTACAGCGAGGTGAGGCGCTGCTGCCCGTCGAGGATCAGCCGGTCCACGACAGCACCGGTCGACGGGTGGGCGCCCTGAACCGGACGTTGCTTGAACCGGACCTCGCCACCGGCCTTCAGCATCATGATCGTGCCCACCGGGTATCCGAGCGAGATCGAGGCCAGCAAGCTGGCGATGTTCCGGTCGGGCCAGACCCAGCCGCGCTGGAACTCAGGCAGCTGCGAGGCGCCCTTTTCGACCTCCTTCAGCAGGTCCAGGAGGAACTCCTTCTCAATGCCAAAGGCCTCGACCGACATCCGAGAATCTCCCTGTTTGCCTGATGGTGTCTCAACCCTAGTCCGCACCACCGACACGAACGCCTCGAATAGCACCTCGCCGGCCGAGGGATAGGTCTACCGTCCATCGGTAGTAAGACGAGCCATCCTGAAGAGGCGGGAGACACGGTGAGCGGGGACCTGCTGTCGGTGGTGCTGGCGCGCGCGGATGGCGATTCCTCCCTGTCCGAAGATGCCAAGCTGCTCGTGCTGGCCGCCCTGCAGAGTGACGACGACTTTGCCGACGCCTTGGACACCACTCGCACGTCAGACCCCACCGAAGCCGTAGAGCCCCTCAAGCCCGCTGCCCGGGCCTTCCTCGCCTCGATCACCGTCGAGGGGTTCCGCGGCATCGGTAACCAGGTCACCCTGACCCTCAACCCGGCGCCGGGTCTGACTGTGATCGCCGGGCGAAACGGTTGCGGGAAGTCGAGCTTCGCCGAAGCCCTCGAAGTGGCCTTGACCCGGGGTAGCTACCGCTGGAAGTCGCGCAAGGGCCCCGGCTGGAGGGAATCCTGGCGCAATCTCCACCAGAGCGAGAAGGCCACGATCGCAGTGGAGCTGGCCGAAGAAGGACAGGGCCTCACCACCGTGGCCGCGTCCTGGCCCGAGGGTGCCGTCCTGGACGGTGTCACCTCGTGGGTGCAACGACGCGGCGCCAAGCGTGAGCCCGGGCTAGCGGGTCTCGGCTGGGCCAGCGACCTCGAGCTGTACCGCCCGTTCCTCTCCTACGACGAACTGGGCACCCTGTTCGCCGAGCAGGGCAAGTTGTACGAGGCACTGTCGTCCATCCTCGGCCTGGAGCGCCTCGAAGACGCGCAACGACGTCTCGACGACACCCAAAAGCCGCTTGGCGCAGCGAGAAACACGGCAACCGTCATCGCCAAGGAACTCAAACCCTCCTCCAAACTTTGGAAGATGACCGAGCATCCGCCGCCTACGAGCTACTGCGCAAGCGCCAACCCGACCTGGCCGCGATCCGGGCCCTGGTCACCGGGTCCAGTTCAGTGGACGACGCTGGACTTCTGGCCCGGCTGCGTCGCATCGCCGATCTCACGGCCCCCGACCGTTCCGCGTTCGACCTCACTATTGCCCAGTACCAGCGGGCCGTCGAGACCCTGGCCAAGGTGAACGACGGCGTGGCCGCAACCGCCACACGTCGCCTCGACCTGCTCACCCGCGCCCTCCAGATCCATCAGGACGACGGGGACGGGCCCTGCCCGGTGTGCGACCAAGGCCAGCTCACCGACGAGTGGGCGGCCAAGGTCCGCGCCGAACTCGTCGCCGACCAGGCGGCAACCCAGGCTCGCTCAAGCGCCCAGCGCGAGTTCGACAACTCTGCTCGGGCACTCACGGCGCTCACCACGCCCGCGCCGCTCCTCTTGACCCAGATCGCGGACGAAACGCTGTTCGGCAACGGCAACGGCAACGTGAAGGGAGCCATCGCTGCCTGGCATGAGTGGGCGCGGCTGACCACCCCCGCCGAGCTGGCGGTCAACGGTGCAGCGACCCTCGACACACTCGTGGCAGCCCTGGTCTCAGTGACCGCCCAGGCCAGCCGTGAACTAGAACAACGCCAGGATGCCTGGCAACCCCTGGCCCTGCGCCTGGGCGAATGGCTGACGGTCGCCACCGAAGCCCAGGCAGTGCAGGCCAAACTCGACGACAGCAAAGCCGCGGCCGTTTGGCTGAAAACCCACTCGCACGAACTGCGTAACGAGCGCCTGCGCCCGCTGGCCGATCGGTCCCGGCGAATCTGGGCCCTGCTGCGGCAGGAAAGCAACGTCGATCTCGGGGCCATCACCTTGACCGGTGCCAAGAACCAGCGAAAGGTCGAACTCGGCGCCGCCGTCGACGGCATTGATGCCGGCGCGCTCGGCGTGATGAGCCAGGGCGAACTCAACGCCCTTGCCCTGTCGATGTTCCTGCCCAAAGCGACTTCACCGGAAAGCCCTTTCGGGTTTGCCGTCATCGACGACCCGGTCCAGGCCATGGACCCTAGCAAAGTCGACGGCCTTGCCAAGGTACTTGCCGAAGTTGCTGAAGACCGTCAGGTCATCGTTCTCACCCACGACGACCGCCTGCCCGAGGCTGTCCGTCGCCTCGACATCCGGGCCACGCTTCTCGAGGTCACTCGCGATACCGGGTCCGCCGTCACCGTCACCCATATCTCCGACCCGGCCGAGCGTTACCTCAGTGACGCTCGCGCCGTCGCCGCTGACAAGCAGATCCCGGAGGACGTCGCCCGCCAAGTAATCCCCCAGCTCTGCCGGCTGGGGGTGGAAGTACGCTGCCGCGAGATCTATTTCGGCCGCGAGCTGCGCGTCGGAACTCCGCGGTACCTGGTCGAGCACGGTTGGGCCGAGGCGAGCACCACCCGCCAGCGCATCGCCCTCGTCGTCAACAGCGACCCCACCGATAACCTAGACCGCTGGCTCAGTGCCAAGCCGCGCCGTAAGACCGCCCTCGGCATCTGTACCGCCGCCCCGCACAAGGGCATGCACGGGCACCTGCACTCCGGCATCGACGACGTCGAATCCGTCCTGGCCGACCTGCTCGCCGCCCGGCCCCGGTGAACCCATGAGCCCGACAACCCGAGCCCGGGAGACCGGGCGCCGCGATCAACTCTTGCTCGAAGCGGCCCGGGCCGCGCTGCGCGGCGAGCTGGCCCTGCCGCCTGCTCGGGTCAGCAGAGCCGCGGCCCTGCTGGCGCGTACTGCGCTGGAAGGCATTGTCGACGAGCGCCTGACCCACCTCGGACCGGGCCTGAGCGAGTGCAGCATGCGAGTACGACTTATCTGCCTGCGGACCCTGGTCGACGCCGACGAGGGTGCCAAAGCAGCCTGGGCTTATGGCGGCCTCTCGAGCGCCTGCCACCACCACGCCTACGAGCTCGCCCCCACCGCAACCGAGGTCGAGTACTTGATCGACGCTGTAGCAGGCCTCGGCCGGTCTGATTAAAGCGCGATCAGTTCAGTTGGGGAGTGGGTCTGCGTGTATCGGCGTTCGCCTGGTCCGTGACCAGGCCCCAGCAACACCGGTGCCCGTCGGGCGGCTCGCTGCCCTCTTGACCGAGTGCATGATCAGCCTGGAGGATCGCGGACTGCCGCTGGCCGTGCTGGATGGACAGCTCATCACCGCCCTGCACCGGTCACAGACCGATGGTGGCCTTGGCTCCCTGGTACGACCCGGCGCCAGGGAAACCAGCCAGGGCCAGGTCCCTGAAGGTGCTGGTGAACCCATGGTCGGGCAGGTCGGTGAGCTCGACGAAGTGCACGCCGCGGATCGGGCTGGTATCAGCATCAGGCAGGACATCTCCGACGTCGCCACCGATCCGAGTGGCCTCGAAGGTCAGGTGCACAACATGCGTGCCGGCACCGGGCAAGTGGTCACACACGTAGAGCAGGCGCCCGATCGAGACGTCGATTCCGGTCTCCTCACGCATCTCGCGGATCAACGCGTCCGAAAGAGACTCGCCTTCCTCAACTTTTCCTCCCGGCAGCGACCACGAGCGGCCGGAGTCGGTGTCCTGGTCGAGCAGCAGGATCTGCCCGTCCTCGATGACCACGCCGGTGACACGAACCTTCATACTGGCGAATCTAGCCCAGGCGGTGCCTTGTGACCGGCGCAACCGGAACTCAAGTGATTCTCGCCGCCGGGGGTCTTGGCACCAGGGTCCAGCCGTGGTCGCGGTACCTGCCCAAAGAGTTCCAGCCGGTGGACGGACGCCCAGGGATCGGGATCGTGCACATCCTGGAAGAGATCGCCCAACTGGGCCCGACCCGGGCGGTGATCATCTACCACCCGTACTACGAGGCATTCGTGGCCTGGACCCGCCACGTGCTACGCCCCCAGGCCCTCGGCGAATACCTGCTGGCGGCCGGACGCTGCGCGAAGAGCCACGAACCCGCGTCCTAACTGCAGGTCGATTTCGTCGCCCAACGTGGTCCTTACGCCGATCTTACCTCGATCATCAACGGCGCCGATCATTTCACCGAGCTCGCCGGACCGGTTGACCTGTCCGGCGATCTGTATGTGGCGTTCTGCGACAACCTCTATCCCGCAGCCCACCCGCTGCTTGACCTACGCGACCTCCCCGAGGGCGTGGCCGTTCTCGCACGCCCGTACCAGCGTGATTTGGCCGGCCAGCGCGGCGTCATCGTCACCGCTGAGGCGAGCGGGCAGCGCCACATGATCGGGCTGGTCGAGAAACCGACCCATGAGCAGGCCCAGCGCTTGGAGGAGACCCACGGCACTGCAAACTTGCGACTGCTCGAAGGACGTGTCCGGCTCACCGCCGACTTCATCTCCTTCATCCGCACTCGCACCGAACTGGCCTTGCGCGAACCGAAGCTGGCCCTGACCTTCAATGCCTATGCCCGCACCAACCCCATCCTCGTCCTGACGACCACGGCCCGCGTGGTCGATCTCGGATCCGGCGGAGCTGCCACGGCCGTCCTAGCGGTGTAGCAGCAACTCCGCGCAATCCGCTGCGAACGATGCGAGGGCTACGCTGGCAAGAGACAGGCGGAGATAGAATGTAATTCAGATTGGACTCTGACGCGGGCCCGAAGGGAAGCGCAGCGAACTGGGTCGATCAAGACGGACGAAGCTATGACGCCGTCGGCGGCTTCCCGGGTCGGTTCCTCGACGATCAACGGGAGAATTTCACGATGCAGATCACCCGACACCTCCACAAGGCCGACCTGGTCCCGGTCGACGTGTCACGGTTCAGCCGCGATCAGATCAGCCGGGTCCAGGAGTTTATCGCACCACTGGGCCCCCGAGTCTTCATGGTGGGAAAGTAATGGCTGGCATAGTTCTCGCGCCCGACGGACGCGACTGGGGAGTGTCCTCTTCCGTCTTCTACTGGGCAATCGACGCCCTCTCTACCCGAGTGCAGAACCCCGATCTCGCGGCGCAACTTCGCGAGATCTCCGAGTACAACCTCGGCAGCCTCAACGTTGGCAACCTGCCCGATTCCCAGCAGCAGGACCTGACGACCGCAGTGCGTAAATTGCCAGGCGTCGCCAGAGCCGAACTGCCCGCATCCTCCGAACGCGAAGCTGTCATTGTTCAAATAGGCGACCTTACAGATCTTTTCGCTCCTTCGTAACCTGCACAGGGACTCGATCAGCGTCCTCGCGGCAGCGGCCAGTGAAGGCGTTGCAGCACCGGTCCGCGCCGGAGTGAGGCGAATCAGGGGAGGCGGATTCACAGTGTCGTTGGTGGGATGTTGGGACTGACAGGTTCATCCTGCAACCTGACGAACAACTGCTCTGCGGCACATGGGTGACCAGGTGTGGGCGCACGCATGGGCACTGCCTCCACAGAGCCGACCCAGGTCGTCGAGTTGGCGACCGAGGCCGGGGGCCGCGGCCGAGCGGGCCTCGTCCGAGCCGACAGGTCACGGACTGGTCAGGTCCGGGTCTGGCCGTCTCTGGTGATGATCCACTTGGTCGAGGTCAGCTCAGACAGGCCCATCGGCCCACGGGCATGCAGCTTCTGGGTGGAATACCGAACACTCGACGACACCTCATCCTGGGCGGCCAGTAAGCCGAGCAGCCCTTCGCCCGCCGCGCCTGGCGTTACGACCCCCTTCAACGGTTGAGTGCGACGGGAAAAGAGTCGTCAGGCTGGTCGGTGGAATAGCCTCACTGGATGAGGACTACTCGTCTGCAGGTCACCCTTCGCGAGGTGCAGCCGGTCGTGACCCGGGTGATCGACGTCCCGGCGGACAGCACCCTGCCGGAACTGCATGACCTCCTCCAGGTCGCCGTCGGCTGGACCGACAGCCACCTGCACCAGTTCGTCACCGCGGACAAGACCGCGTACGGGGTCCCGTCCGATGACGACGACTGGATGGAGCAGCAGGACGAGGCCAAGCACCACCTGAAAGAACTGTCGACGCCCTTCACGTATCTCTACGATTTCGGCGACGGCTGGGAACATGACGTCGAGATCCTCGGCACGGGCGCCGACAAGGTCGGCTGTGTCTTCGGGGAGGGCGCCTGCCCGCCGGAAGACTGCGGCGGCCCGGGCGGGTACGAGCGCCTTCTGGAGGTGCTGGCCAACCCGCAGGACGACGAGCACGACCACCTGCGGGAGTGGGCCAGCGGGCAATTACGCGACTTCGACCAGGCCGCGATCGATCTGCTCGTGCGCCAGACCGTTGGGCAAGTGCCGGACAGCGTCCGCCTGGTACTCACCCTGGCTGCAGGCGGGATAAAGCTCACCCCCGGCGGCCGACTCCCCCGCGCGTTCCTGCGGCAGGTGCAGGAGGCGCGCCCGCAGTGGGCCTATTCCTCCAAGCCGGTCTCGATCGAAGAAGATGTTCTCCCTCTGGCCGCTTTGCATGACCTATTGCGCCAGGTGGGGTTGCTGCGTCTGCGCAACGGAACCCTGACCCCGACCAAGGCCGCTGCTGACGACCGGCAGGTGGTCCGCCGGCTGCGGACCTGGTGCCGGCCCGACGACTTCGACGACGTCCTGAGCCGGGTGAGCGTCGGGTTCCTGGCCGCTCACGGCCCGAAACAGGTCGAGGATCTGGCGGCGGCCGCGCACCCCTACCTGGGCCGCTGGGCGATGAACGGGCACCCCATGACCGTGGAGGACGTGACGAGCGCGCTCTTCGGCTTGCGCACCACCCTCGAGGGACTCGACCTGATCGAAGTCCCGGACTGGGGAACCTGGGCAGCGGGCCCCTCCGCCCGAACACTGATCCCCGGCGCTACCGCTCTGGCCTACCTGTGGTCTCGGCAGGCGGCCGATGAAGCCGCCGACTGACCTGTCCGGAGGATTCTCAGCGACCAAACTGGGGCTGCGGACCTCCAGCGGAAATGGACATCGAGTTCCCTCTTCTCGGATCAAACGTCTACAGGAAGCATCTCCTGTAAGCAGCTGCTCCGAAGCATCTTGGTCCGTGACACCCGGTCCGAACCGGCCTGGGGGGTGACGAAGCGCTGGTCAAGCGCGGATCTGGCCGTCTCCGGTGACGATCCACTTGAAGGAAAGACCCGTCAGACCGATTCCTCGCCACTGAGGCAGGGCGCCGCGATGGGAGGCTGGGCCAATCACCGCAGTTCCAGGATCGCCCAGCCGTGCCCGCCCACCTGCTCGCCCGGTCCGTCGTGGTCGCTGCCCAGCACTCGCCGCGCGGTGGCGGCCGGCAGAGGAAAGGTGAAGGGCTGTTCGGAGACATTCAGCAGCACAGCCAGGCCCGGGCCGCCGCCCGGATCGGTGGCGTGAAAAGCGAAAGTCTCGTTGGCCAGGTGGAAAACCTTGCTCCGGGAGCGGATCAGCCACGGGTTGCGGCGCCGCAAGCCAATGAGCTCTTGGTGGAGGCGGTAGACCGACAACCCCAGCGGTGACAGCTCGGCCGGCGTGAGCGGGAATTCGGGGCGCACCTGGGCATCGCCGTCGGCCCGATCGAACTTCACTCCCCGGAAGGCCTGTTCGTCGCCGGCATAGATGCTCGGCAGGCCCGAGACGGTGAACAGGACGGCCAGAGCGTGCGGCAGGTGTCGGACGTCGTCGAGTTTGCTCGGCAGCCGGGTCACGTCGTGATTGCCGACGAACGTCAGCGGCACGAAGGTGTCGACCAGATCGTCATGTCGGCCGAGAGTCCAGGAGAGCTCGAAGAAGTTGCGGTCGTTCAGGCTGCTCCAGATCGACTTCCACAGCTCGTACTCCGTGACCGAGTCGAGCCCACCCTCGGTGACGACGCCGGCGTAGTCGCCATGGATGACCTCACCCACGATCCAGACCTGCGGATGCAACCGGCGCACTCGGGCGGTGACCGCGCTCCAGAACGCCGCCGGAACCGCGTAGGCCGCATCGAGCCGCCAGCCGTCGGCTCCCCGCGCCAGCCAGTGGGACATCACGTCGGCGACGTGGTCGACCACGGCCGGTTCGCTGTGATTGAGGGCCACCAGGTTGTGGTGACCCTCGAAGTCGGCGTAGCTGAATCCGTCGGGACCCTGGCCGTCGAAGTCGATCCTGAACCAGGAGGCGTACGGGGACTTCTCGCCGTTGCGCAGCACATCCTGGAACTGCGGGAAGGCGCGGCCGACATGGTTGAACACGCCGTCCAGCAGAAGACGCAGGCCGCGCTCACGGCAGGCCGACACAAGGGCGTCGAAGTCCTGATCCGTGCCCAGCCGCGAATCGATGCGGTAGTGGTCGACGGTGTCGTAACCGTGCGACTCGCTGGCGAACACCGGTCCGAGCGCCAGCCCGTTGGCGCCCAGCTCGATCACGTAGTCGAGCCACGCCTCGATCCGCCGCAGACGGTGAACCGGAGCGGCGTCGACGGGCAGAGCGACCGGTTCGGCGCCGACGAAGCTGATCGGATGCAGCTGCCACCAGATGACGTGATCGGACCAGACGTTCACGGTGCCTCACCTTCTGTCGACTATTTAACGCTCCTTCAATAAGGCTATCGGACGACGTCGGGCGGGTCGATGGCGACCTAGCGCAGCGGCCGGTGAGCGGTGCCCGTCGAGATACATTGACCAATGTGACGGGACGGCGGATGGCACCGGAGGACCGCCGGGCCGAGATTCTCGCCGTGGCCCGCGACGTCTTCAGCCGGCAGTCCTACGCCTCCGTCTCCCTGGCCGACGTGGCCCGGGCCGCGGGCGTCACCGCTCCGCTGATCGTCTTCTACTTCGGCAACAAGCGCGCGCTCTACCTCAAGATCATCGAAGCTGCCGTGAGCGACATTGCCGAGGGTCTTGACGCTCTGCCCGGGCCCCCGTCGTTGGAACGCCTGTACGCGTCGGTGCACTTCTACGCCGAGCACGCCCGCACCCACCCCGCCGGCTTTCTGTCGCTGCTGCGCGGCGGCGCCGACGCGGCCGTTCCGGAGGCGTCGATCCTGATCGAGTCGCTGCGGACCGAGATCAGCGCCCGAATCATGAGCGACCTGGCCCCGCCCGACCCGGACCGGGCCGGCGCGCTCATCGCCGTCCGCGGTTATCTCGGCTACGTCGACTCCGCGGTCGTGCACTGGCTGACGCTGCCGCCGGAGCAGCATTCCCAGGTGGATGCCGACATCATTGCCCGCCTGGCCGTGGGCGCCTTCACCGGTGGCCTCGCCGCTCTCCGCCCCTCGGCCCTCGAGCCCGAAGTCGCCGGTCCAGCTCTACCTTCGGCCCCTTGACCTGAGTCCGGCCGGTAGTGGACCGGGAAAATGCCGATCCTCCGTTCGGATCGAATCTTCGCCACCACACGAGAGCGCGCCGTCATAGAGCGGCCGAGTTGGAGCCCGCGGTCGGTGTCGAACCGACGACCTACCGCTGACAAGAAGCCGTACCGGTACAGCGCTCTGACCAGCACCTGGATCTTGTCTTCCCTCTCAGCCACTGCAAGATGGTCATCTCGAAGCAGGAGGAGTCGTGACCGCAGTAGTTGGCGAAGACAAGTCCGGGCCATTCGATACGGCGCAACTCGCCTGGCCCAGGACAGCCGACATCTCGTCACCGCCGACCGCGAGCCCCTGAACACACGTCCACGACCAATGAAGTTCGGCCAACAACATCACTCAAGGCAATCGACGGCGGCCCGATCCCACTATCGCCCGAACAGCGGCACGAGCGGATGCTGCCGCTCATTTATGGCTGTTGTCCGACTGAGAGTTCGTAGACGAGTTCCAGCCCGTCCTCGTCGTCCCACTGCTCGCCAGTTCGGCTGAACCCGTATTGCAGCGCCAGGCGGGACGAGGGCAGGTTGTGCGGTTGGATGCTTACCCGTACACGTTGGACGTCTGGCTCTCTGGCAGCTCGGGCCAACAGCGTCTCAAGGGCCACCCGAGCGTAGCCACGACGCCGGTGAGCGGGGTCGATGCGATAGCCGATCTCCACCATGCCGCCGGTGTCCGGTGGTCCGTGGAAGCCGGCCGCACCAACAGCCAGAGATCGTCGTTCGTCCCAGACGATGCCGGTGACCCACGCCGCGCTGGCCGGGTCCTGGTCGCATTGCTCGCTGCGCATTCGCCACAGTCCGCGGCATTGCCAGCCTGTCAGGTAATCCGAGAGTGGCACCGGGCTGCCTGCCTCTACCGCTGCCAGGTCGCCTTCGGCCAGAGCGCGAAAGACCGTGCCGTTCAGATGCACGATCCGGACTTCGGGTCTCTCGCCAGAAGCCGGGTCGTTCCGGGGGTTTAGGTCGCTCACCCGGCCAGCCTTCCGTTTGCCGCGACTCAATCAATCCGATCTACCGATGCTCGGACGACCGCTCATCGGCACGACAGGATCCACCAACACTGACACGGAGTGGTGTCATCGATGCCCACCTCAAGCACCCAGCTGTGCAGCATGTCCGGATGTCCGTCAGCTGTTCTGTTGCTGACAGATCGCGATGGCTTCAACCTCGACGAGTTGGTCGTCCCCGGGGTCACCCAGCACGTTGAAGCAGCTCATTCGAGGCGAGAGCGGCTCGGCTCGCTTCGTCCGTGGCGTACGAGATAGGCGTACCGCAGCGAGCCGATCACCTCGACCAGCGCGAACAGCGCGACCGGGATGGACACGATGATCCACCAGATCGAGAAGCGGCCGAGCAGTGCCGCGCAGGTCAGGACGGCGCCGCCCACGAACTGGAGAAGGGAGCGCGTGAAGCCCATCGGCCCCTCCGCGCGAAGAGCCACGACCGGATGCTCCAGCGTGTTGTTCGGGTCGATCTTTCTGGGTTCCACGCCGCCAGTATCGAACACATAGCCGGTGCCGAAAAGGCCCAAATTTCCCGTCTAGGGTGCATCCCGTCTGCCTCTGATGACCTCGCCTGGTCAACTGCCTGAGCCTGACGCCAGCCGCAAGCGCGAGCCGGCGAGCAGTTGGCCTGGCAGACGAGCCACGTAACGAGGCCGGCGACTGCCTGGCTTCCGGCTCGACCCGGGCGTCCACGAGGAGTACCCGATCGCCGACATTCATAGCTGCCATGCGGAGCGAAGCAGGTCGATGCCGTCACTATCGACGCCGTGCCCATCGATGAGTTCCGGCTACTTGTCTCGTCTGAACTTGATGACCGAGCATCAGCAGTTTCCTGCCCAGGCGTTCCAGCGGTCCTTCGCCCAGTTGTGCGTCGGCACCGTGCAGACCATTGCGGCCGATCTCGGATCGACCACTTCGGGCCGGCTGCTGGATGCCGGCTGCGGGACCGGCAGCGTGTCCAGGACGATGGCCGGTCGTGGGTGGGGTGTAACTGCCTGTGACGCGGACGTGCAGATGCTGCAGTTGGGCCGGGCCGAATCTGGCGAGTTGGCGATCGGATGGGTGCAGTCAGCTTTGCCTCAGTCAGGACTGCGGGCGGACGCCTTCGACGCCGTGGTCGCCAACTTCGTCGTCAATAACGTGGACGATCCCGGTGCCGCTGTGCGGGAGCTGGCCCGGGTCGTCCACCCGGATGGAGTGGTCGCCCTCACCGTATGGGTCAGTGACCGGACGACCCACACTGCCTTGATCCAGGCGGCATTCCAGGCTGCCGGGCTGGCTCCGGCCGTGCGGCACTGTCGTCCCGAGAATGAATTCGAGCGCACAGTCGATGGCCTCGGTGCCCTGGCTCGGCGATCCGGGCTGGAACCGGTCCGGTCCCGTGAGCTCACGTGGGACTGGAGGGTCTCGTGGGACGACCTGTGGGCGGGACTTGTCGCCTTGATGGGCGAGCCCTTCCGAGCACTGGGAGCACCTGCTCAGGACCGGGCTCGAGATCAGCTACGCGAGCACATGCCCGCTCTGGAGGCGGGCGGGCAGATCCTCGTGCCCAGCGTCGCGGCCTACGTCCTGGCCCGGGCAGTGGGGGCCTGATCAGCCGAAGCATCGGTACGCGGCCCAGGAGGCGTTTCCCAATCTCCGCTCTTCACGGCGCGCTGCCGCGTCCGGCGGCGGCCTGTCACCTGCCGGTCGGCGCCGGTTAGGGTCGCCGGGTGACAAATCAGATTTTGGACGCATTCGATGTCGGGGACGTCTCGGCGTACGCCGTCGTCCGCAGCAGTCCTTCGCTGGGCTTCGAGCCGGGCTTCGCCGGGGTCCAACTGGAGAGCAGCTTCTCGGCCCGCTGGAACGGGTACGTCGCCCAGTTCGGGCTCGAGGGTGATCAGTTGATCCTGCAGAGCATCAAGGTGTTCCTGGCGGGCTGGCCCGAGGAGTACCTGCCCACCCCCGGGCCGCCGAGGATCCTGGATGCCGAGGCCGCCGAGGTGTCGCCGGACGACGCCCTGGTTCCGTGGGTGCGGTACGAGCCTGGCACACACCTGCACTACACCGGGGCGATCCTGGTCGGTGGCGGTGAGAGTGTGCCGGACGCTCCGGCCGAGGTGGGCCCGGCGGGCTGGTACGAACATGTGCTGCAACTGGACTTCGCCGAGGGGCTGCTGCAGTCGGAGCGCAACGTGTCCGAGCAGATCGAGCAGGAAAGCCGGGACGCCCTGAGGCGGCGCGAGGAGCAGAGGCAGCATGCGGAAGAGGCGCAGCGGCCGGAGTTCGAGCGGTTGCAGGCGAAGATGGAGGAGCGCTGGCGGCGTGAGGCTGAGGAACGCGCGGCGGCGGCTGCGGCCGGACCGGAGGACCTCACCCGATGATGGCGAAGTTGCCCTTGACCAGCCCTCGGTGGCACGAGCTCGAGGGGGTGAGGGCCGAGCAGGTGCAGGCCCTCCTCGACGAAATGGCCGCTGCTGCCACCGGGTCCAGCCACGACTGGCCGCAGGCCTGGATGGAGCTGGCCAACGAACTCGTGGACGACGGAACCGTCTACACCGGGGCCTATGCCGCCCTACCTCATCTGCTCGAAGCGGCAGCGGCGTTGCCCCCGGAACAGTCGGCGGCCCTCTGGGAACCGATCGGCTTCATCGTCACGGCGGAGGACCGTCACCCCGTCCCGGACGACCTCGCCGCGGCGTTCGAGGCCTCACTCCGGCTGGCCGAGCAAGCGGCCGTCCGCAGCCTTCTGGCCGCGGGCACTCCGGCCGGGGACTGCGCCCGCCTCGCCCTGGCCTGCGTCGCCCTCGCCGGCCATCACAGCGGCGAGACGCTGTGGCGGTTTCTCGAACCCGAGCAGAAAGAACTCGTGCTGCACTGCCCCGAGTGCGGCGCCGAGACTGAGCTCCCCACGTTCTTCGTGGACCCTCAGTATCCGCCGTTCGAGGCTCCTGGCCGGCCCGATCCCAGCACCGCCCGGCCGGGAGATCATCCCTGGGACGAGGTCGCCGCAGCCTTGTCGGACAACGTGCTGGGACGCCGGTGGGAGCCCTTCATGCAGGTGGCTCGCGACGTCGCGACGGCGGGAGTACCCGCGCAGACACCGGGACCGGACGTCCTGTGCCTGGTCGCCGGGATGGTCGCGATCAAGGGCACCCCGCGCCCGGCAGGACGGGAATGGGCCCGCAAACTGATGCTGCTGGCCGGCCACTTCCGCTGCTGGAACTGCGAGCAGACCTGGATGATCGCCGATAGCCTGACGGACGACCCGGAGGGCGCGCAGCCCCAGGATCCGCACCTTCCGGCCTGGACGACCGATGGGTCGACCGCCAGATTCGAGTCGGCGCCAACCGGTCGAACAACCGCCGCGGCGAACAGGTTCCGCCAGGACGAGGGCGCTCTGAGCGCGAGCGACGGCACACTCTGGGGTCGTGTCTCGGTGATCTCCGATACGGCGCCCGGGTCATTCGGCGGTGTTGAGACGTTGACGGCGATACCGCGCCCCGGCCGGTCGACGCTCCTGGCCGGCGCCGTCGGCAAGCGGGTGTGCCTGTGGGACACCGCCGGTGGCCAACTCGTCCATGAACCGCTGTCCGGGCATCCCGACCAGGTGTGCGCACTGACGGCGATCCCGTGGTCCGACGGCCGGACACTTCTGGCCGGCGGGGGCGACGGGGGGACGATCGCCGTGTGGGACCTGGCCACCGGTCGGCCGATTCGCGAACCGGGGGGCAGTTGGCCGGGCGTGAGCGCAATGTGCACCGCGACCCTGCCCGACGGTCGGACCCTGCTGGTCACCGCCACCCTCCGGGGCGCGGTGCGGATGTGGGACCCGATCACCGGAGAGCTGGTTCGACGCCTCAACCCCAACGGCTATGCCATCGAGTCGATCGTCGCCGTTCCGATCTCGACCGGCCATACGCTGATCGCGGCCTCGGACCGCCAGGGCCGGGTTCACGTCTGGGATCCGGCCGTCGAGGACCCGTGGGATCCGGGCGCGGCGGTGAAGCTGAGCGGCCCGACACCCGAGGACCCCTATCGTCGGGTGACGGTGGCGGCTCTGCCCACCCGAGACCGAACGCTGCTGGCGACCGCAGACAACCAGGGTGCGGTCCTGCTGTGGGATCTGGCGACCGGTACGCCGGTCGGTGCGGGTCTGCCCTCCTCGGCGGCCACCGGTGGTCTTCCAGCGCTGAGCGGCGCCACGCTGCCCGACGGGCGCACCCTCCTGGCCACCGGCGCCCGGCAACAAGGTGACGTGCGGATCTGGGAACCGGAGACCGGTGCCGTGCAGCACCTCGCCCTGAAGGTGGCGATCACCTCCCTGGCAATCGCGGGCCGCGACCTGGTCGTCGGACACACCCGCGGCGTCCTCTCGCTACCGCTCATCAGGCAGTGAGCTGACCGTTCCCCTACGAGTCGAGGGCCGCACGAGCTGCGCCGGCTTCCGCATGGTGAGCCGGGCGGAGGGGGGCGGTTAGGCCAGAACCCGAAAGAGGCGGGGCGCGGCTTCTGGGCTCGGGTTGCCTGGCTAACGCCCGCAAAGAACGGCCTGGTCGTCACCGTGTGGAAACGCGAAGGCCGCGGTCCGGCTCAGTCCCTCATTGCTGCTGACGGCATTGACTTCCGCGTCGTGACAGTCCGGGGAGGGCCGCACTTCGGGCCGAACGCCATCATCGCTCGATAGCATCCATCAGCGCCAAAAGCTTCAGGGTTGTCACCCAACTGCGGACAGTCATTCTCCCGTAGTACGGACTGTTGACGATCGAGGACAGCCGGCTCTTCGCACGCTCGGCGGAGAGGCGCTGTGAGTAGACGACGACCTCACCTGGCCAGACACGGTCGATCCCCTCGCGCGGGTTGAAAGCAGTCAGGGCCTCGTCCATGGTGATACCCATCAGAAAGATCGCATCAGAGTGATAGCGGTCAGGCTCACGGCCGAAGCCTTGCGGTGCGTCGTCCACAACGCGCCGCAACTGTTCATGCGAAAGTACCAGCACCTCGATAATTTTGGTGTCCAGCGCAAAGCGGCTGTGCAGCGCGCGCTGAATCTGCGCGGCCATCTCACGTGGGCTCTGGGTCGAATCGAACATCACGTTGCCACTAGCGATGTACGTCTGGACCCTCTCAGCGCCGAGTTCTTCCAGACAGGATCGCAGGCTCGCCATGCTTACCTTGTTCTTGCCACCAACGTTGATGCCCCGCAGAAGCGCGACGTAGCGACCCGTCATGTTGGTCCCTCCCGCCCGGCAGCCTCCCGCAGGTCGACTGTACTGGACCGGATCGGGCCACGCCGGACCGTCGGGAGATGCATGATCCGCGGTCAGACGGCAATGGCAGGACTCCGCTTCTCCTCCGCGCTGCCCATCGGTACGCCCGATGCCCAACGGCGACCGGTCATTGGCGAGGCCGCGCGAGCAGCGGCACGTGCGGATCTGCGCACGGGAGCAGGTGCTGAGTAAGAAGGCAGGGGTGCGCCGGACGGCAAACGCCAATCTCCTCCGAATGGAGGAGGTCGAATACCGATCGACCCTCGTGCGCATGATTCAAAATGGAAAAATGGAAGAGACACTGACATCTGAGGCGGGCATATGGATACAGGAAGACCTGATTTGGGAACTCCTATTGGACGGCACCTCGTACAATATGATCCTACCCTCAGATACCAACGCTCGCGGGCTCGGATCGCTCTACCAAACTTGACGGTTCGCGCTCTACGCAGTCGAGGATTTGGAGTGATCTGCGAAGGACAGCCGGGAGACTCAGCAAATTCCGGTCGCCGATATTCGTTCACAATTTCCATGAGTACGTACCTTGGCTTGCTGCTATCTCTTACCGTCGGGCTTCGATTGAACATCGGAGTGGCACTTGCCGCCGCCGTAGGTTTCCCCGTTATCGGTCTGCCTATTCTTCGAAGAGTGTTCAATATTCCACCAGCCGTCATCCTCGGGTCGATGGTCTTGGCCTGGATAGCCCTGGGCATCAAATTTGCCCAAGACAATCACCCTGAAAAGATCCTAATCACGCACGCATTGCCCTTCATTACATTCTTTGTTGTAGTGGCTCTGTATCAAGCCATGTATCTTGCTTCCCGTGTGCCCCTTTTCTTGCCGGCCGCTCTCGCACTGGTGGTCGCACCGCTGCTGACGCAAGATCCGTGGCAGTATGTCACCGAGGCGCGCTGGCGCCTAGCGTGGTTGATCTTTCCCACGTACGGACCACTTCTCCTATTGGTGCTCAGAAGAATATCCGGGATTTCCTTGGACAAAGTTTTTGAGAAGGCACGAGAAAGCATTTGCGGCGACGTCAGTGGTGCGATCGAAGCGGGCCGCGCGACGCTTACAGGTCACTGTTTGACAGGCGAGGAATGGCCAGATAAGGACGAGGTGGACACATACCTCCGCCGATCTTTCCAGGATTACACATTTCAACCAGCGACCGCCGAAATTCAGAAACGTAGCGGTGAAGTGTTCCTGGAAAAATGTCGCCGCGATCTGGTGATCCTGCTTGCCGGAATAACCTTAGTAACTTTTATTTTGGTCTACGGAATTGCTGTACTCACTGTTCCGGGACCGCTCGCAGAGAACTGGGCGGGGTCGAGCAGCGTGGTGGCCTTTGTTCATATTCATACAGGATTTCATGGGATCATCATCGGCCTCCCCTGGTGGCCTTATGCAGGGATTGCCGTAGTTTTCAGCATAATAGCAGGTGTCGGTTTCTTGTCGTACGCTTTAACAGACGAAGTGTATGAAAATGCGCTGCTCGAAGCTATAGTCGGCGCGAAAGCTCGCGGACTTCTCGTCGTCGGCGCGGCCTACTTGAAGGAGAATCCAAGCACGACCGTAACCGATCAGGCCACCGATTCGAATCAGCAGCCCCGCCCACTCAACCGGGAGGCGCGCCGCGCTCGGACCATACGAAATAAATCAGCTCAAGGCCTAAATTAACTGAAGAGGATAATACGCTTTATGCACAAATTGCACAGCGGATTGTCAGTTCGCCTTTACAAGACATATCTTCCGAGCTCAGATAAGCGTTGTCAGTGGATCCGAGGTCTGATCCCAGCGCGAGAGCCACATGTGGATCTTGGTGGCATTAGTGGATCACGGCATCCGTTTGAGGCTACTCAGGCTTAGGTCGTGAGCAGACGCGAGTCGAGGGGCAAGCGCTCCCGACAGGTAGGCCCCGACGATGGGGGCTGCTAAGAGGCGCACAATTGCACGGACGACGACTCATAGCTGGAGAAGGATCCCATACTGGAGCCCGGTCTGCTGGCCCCCGCCGTATGAGATGCGGCCGTCCAGCGTCCAGGTGGCGTCCACCCGGGCTGAGGTGATCGGCCCACTGCCGGCCGAGCCGAGCACGAGGCGTCGCCGCCACGGATCGGCAGCTCCTCGATCCGCCCTCTCTGCCCGCCTCACCACGGCTGGGCGTCGGATGCGCGTAGGGCACAACTTGTCCGTCGCTCCAGCGGCCGAGCCGCCGCCCGGGCTCGCCGCCCGGGATATCCGGGCGTCATTTCGGGCGGTGGGCCCGGACCAATAGGGAGACGCCGGGCAGCTTCTGCACCGGCAGGTACCGCTCGGCCGCCACCACGGTGTGCAGGGCGGTGTTGACGAAGCCGGGCAGGTCGTCCAGGTCCGATCCGGTGCTACTACGCCGGCGCAGGGCCACCAGCGGGCGCATCAGCACGTTCCAGCTGCGCATCGGCTCCAGCCGGAAGCCGGCCCCGCTGAGCAGGTCGCCCAGGGTCTGGCGGGTGTAGCGCCGCACGTGCCCGACGGCGTCGTCGTGGGCCGACCACAGCCGCGGATCGGCCGGGACAGCAACCAGGAACACTCCCCCGGGCTTGAGCGCCTCGAAGACGCCGGCCGCGGCGGCCTTGTCGTCCTCCAGATGCTCCAGGACGTCGAACGCCACCACCAGGTCGAGGCTGGCCGCAGCCAGCGGCAACCGGGTCGCGTCGCCACGAAGCACCGGGATCGACCGCTCGGCGCAGACCTCGGCCCCGGGCGAGCCGTACTCGATCGCCGCGATCTTCCAGCCCAGACCCTGCAGCACCCGGGTGTTGCCACCACCGGCCGCACCGACGTCGACCGCCGTGCCGGGGGTCAGGTCGGCCACCGAGCGGGCCAGCAGGCGCCGCCGCTCGCGGTACCACCAGTGCCGGTCCTCGAGCTCGGTCAGCTTTCGGACCTCGGTCGCCTCCATGCGAAAACTGCTCCCGTAGCTTGGTTCGGCCGAGGTGACTGGGCCTGGGGTTGGTGGACGAAAGTTCTGCTCAGGCGCGGATCTGACCGTCTCCGGTGACGATCCACTTGGTCGAGGTCAGCTCGGACAGGCCCATCGGCCCGCGGGCGTGCAGCTTCTGGGTGGAGATGCCGACCTCGGCCCCGAGGCCGAACTCGGCGCCGTCGGTGAACGCGGTCGAGGCGTTGACCGCGACCACGGCCGAGTCGATCTCGGCGGTGAACCGCTCGGCCGAGCGCAGGTCGCTGGTGCAGATCGCCTCGGTGTGCCCGCTGGAGTACTCGCGGATGTGCTCGATCGCGGCGTCGAGTGAGTCGACGACGGCCACGGCCAGCTCGGAGGCCAGGTACTCGGTGACCCAGTCCTCGGTGGTGGCCGGCTCCGCCTCGACCCCGGCGGCGCGGGCCGCGGCCAGCGCCCGCTCGTCGGCGTGCAGGCGCACCCCGGCCTCGCCGAGCGCGGGCAGCACCAGGGGCAGGAACGCCTCGGCGACGTCGCGGTGCACCAGCAGGGTCTCGGCCGCGTTGCAGACGCTGGTGCGGCGGGTCTTGGAGTTCATCGTGATCGCCAGGGCCTGGGCCAGGTCGGCCGAGGCGTCGACGAAGACGTGGCAGTTGCCGGTGCCGGTCTCGATCACCGGCACGGTCGAGTTCTCGACCACGGTGCGGATCAGGCCGGCTCCGCCTCGCGGCACCAGCAGGTCGACCAGGCCGCGGGCCTTCATCAGGTGGACGACGCCGGCCCGGCCCCAGGCGTCGACCGAGGTGACGGCGTCGGCGGGCAGGCCGGACTCGACCAGCGCGGCCCGGATCACCTCGACCAGCACGGTGTTGGTCGACTCGGCCGCCGAACCACCCCGCAGGACGGCCGCGTTGCCGCTCTTCAGGGCCAGAGCGGCGGCGTCCACGGTGACGTTGGGGCGGGCCTCGTAGACCATCGCGACGACGCCCATCGGCACCCGGACCTGCCGCAGCCGCAGCCCGTTGGCCAGGGTCGAGCCGCGGACCACCTCGCCCACCGGGTCGGGCAGGCCGGCGATGTCGCGCACGGCCTCGGCGATGGCGGCGACCCGGGCGGCGTCCAGGCGCAGGCGGTCGAGCAGGTTGGCGGCCAGGCCGTCGATCGCACCGCGCTGCAGGTCGTCGGCGTTGGCGGCGACGATCCGGTCGGTGTTGGCGGTGAGCGCGGCGGCCACGGCCAGCAGCGCGGCGTCCTTCTGGGCGCGGGTGGCGGTGGCCAGCTGACGGGCCGCGATCTGGGCCCGACGGGCCACGGACTGGACCGCTTCGCGAACTGGGTCGACAACTGGATCGACGCCCGGACCCGAGGCAGCAGCAGGCTCGGAGCTCACGTCGGCGACCAGGTCGGTGGTACTCATCAGGTCAGCTTAATGGCTGCGGCGCGAGCGGAGTTCGATCAGTCCAGCGGGAGGATCTCGCCCAGGACGAAGACCCGGGGATGATCGCCGCGGTCCCACTGCCGGCGGGCGGTCTGCTGGTCGACCACCTCGAGGCCGATCACCTTCCAGCCGGACAGGCGGGCCGAGACCTCCTCGTCGCCCCACAGGGCGAGCGCCTGCCGGATCGCCTCGTCGGCGCCGTCGCATTCGTCCCAGTATCGGATGTCGACCCGCTCGCTGTCGTACCGGGCGCTGACCAGGAACGCCCGCTCGACGCTGAGCTGCTCCAGGGCCCGCTGAACCCGGGCCGGGTCGAGCTCGTCGCCACCGACAGTCACCTTGACAAACCACAGAGCCGGGCCGTCCTCGACGTCGAGGGGCGGCTCGGCGAGCGTTCGACGTTGCAACGCCGCACGTCGCACGCAGGGCGCGTACGAAACGTCGTTGCTCTTTCCGGCTGGCACCCCTCTAGTTGACCAGAAGACGACGCTTACGTCTTGTGATTCGGCCATGAACCACGGAATTCGTCGGATGATCTCGACGGAAGCCGCGAAACGAACCCTCGTCACCACAGCGGACGGCGCAACTCACCTGCCGTGCTTCTGTCACTCTCCGCTACGGTCGAGCAACACCAAGTCGTCGCGGTGGACCAGCTCCCGGGCGTACTCCGGGCCCAGGTCGCGGGCCAGGTCGCGGGTCGAGTGCCCGAGCAGGGCCGGCAGCTCGGCGGCGTCGAAATTGACCAGCCCGCGGGCCACCGCGGTGCCGTCCGGGTCGAGCAGGTCGACCGGGTCGCCGGCGGTGAACCGGCCCTCGACCTTGGTCACCCCGGCCGGCAGCAGCGACATCCGGCGCTGGGCGACCGCGGCCACCGCGCCGGCGTCCAACCACAGCGAGCCGTTGGAGCGGGCAGCGTGGGCCAGCCACAGCAACCGACTGGCCGTCTTCGAGCCCCAGGCCGCGAACCAGGTGCCGACGTCCTCGCCGGCCAGCCCGGCCGCGGCCTGAGGGGCCGAGGTGAGCAGGGTCGGGATGCCGGCCTTGGCCGCGATCTGGGCCGCGTCGACCTTGGTCACCATGCCCCCGGTGCCGACCCCGCTGCCGACCGAGCCGATCGTGATGCCCTCCAGGTCGGCCGGGGTGCGGATCAGCTCGACCCGGCGGGTGCCGGGCCGGCTCGGCGGGCCGTCGTGCAGTGCGTCGACGTCCGAAAGCAGCACCAGGGCATCGGCTCTCACCAGATGCGCGACCAGCGCGGCCAGCCGGTCGTTGTCGCCGAAGCGGATCTCGTCGGTGGCCACGGTGTCGTTCTCGTTCACGATCGGGACGACGCCGAGCCCGAGCAACCGCGACAGGGTGCGCCGGGCGTTGGCGTAGTGACCACGCCGGACCACGTCGTCGGCGGTCAGCAGCACCTGCCCGACGGTCAGGTCGCGGCGGGCGAAAGCCTCGGTGTACCGGGCCATCAGCAGTCCCTGGCCGACACTGGCGGCAGCCTGCTGGGTGGCCAGGTCCTTAGGTCGACGGGCCAGGGCGAGCGGGGCCAACCCCGCCGCGATCGCCCCCGAGGAGACCAGCACCACCTCCCGCCCGTCCAGCCGGCGCCGGGCCAGCGCGTCGACCAGGGCGTCCAGGCGGGCGTCGTCCAGCCCGCCCTCGGTCGTGGTCAGTGACGACGAGCCGACCTTGACGACGACCCGCTGGGCCTGAGCCAGCCCCGAACGGCCGCCGTCAGTGCTGGTCGACGGCCTGGCCATCGTGCTCACTGATCTCACCGGCAGCTGCGTCGTCGTCAAATGTGTCGTCGTCCACCTGGTCGCCGTCCACCTGACCGCCGCCCGACTGGACGTCGTCCGACCGATCGCCGTTCAACTCGTCGACGTCGTCGCCTTCCAGGGCCTCGTAGTCGTCGCCCACGGTCGGGTCGATCCAGTGCCCGGCGGCGCGCTCGTCGGCCAGCTCGGCCCGGGCCTCGCGGCGGGCGACCCGCATGTTCTCGTACTGCTCGCGGCGGGCGCCGCGGGTGAGGCGGGCCGGCTCCTCCAGGCGCAGGTCGGAGCCGCGCGGAGCGGCCGGGGCGACGGCACCGGCCAGCAGGGTCGGCTCCCAGTCGAAGATGACGCCGTCGTCGCCACCGATCACGGTCATCGCGCCGGCCACGGCACCGGCCTTGACCAGGGCGTCCTCGACGCCGAGGCGGGCCAGCCGGTCGGCCAGGTAGCCGACCGCCTCGTCGTTGGTGAAGTCGGTCTGGCGCACCCAGCGCTCGGGCTTGATCCCGCGCACCCGGTACAGCTCGCCGTCCGAGGTGTTCTCCCGCTTGACCGTGAAGCCGGCGTCGTCGACCGCGGTCGGGCGCAGGATCACCCGGGTCGGCTCCGGTGTGCCCTTGGCCGCCCGCGCGTCGGCGACCACCTTGGCCATGCCGAACAGCAGCTCGCGCAGGCCCTCGTGGCTGGCCGAGGAGACCAGGTAGACCTCGAGCCCGCGGGCCTCCAGGTCGGGCTTGACCAGCTCGGCCAGGTCGCGGGCGTCGGGCACGTCGACCTTGTGCAGGACGACGATCCGCGGGCGCTGGGTCAGCGGCACCGTGCCCTCGGACACCGGGTAGGCGGCCAGCTCGGCCTCGATCACGTCGAAGTCGGTCAGCGGATCGCGGCCGGGGTCGAAGGTGGCGCAGTCGATCACCTGGACCAGGGCCGAGCAGCGCTCCACGTGCCGCAGGAACTCCAGCCCCAGGCCCTTGCCCTGGCTGGCCCCCGGGATCAGGCCGGGGACGTCGGCGACGGTGTAGCGGGTGTTGCCGGCCTCGACCACGCCGAGGTTGGGCACCAGGGTGGTGAACGGGTAGTCGGCGATCTTGGGCCGGGCCGCCGAGATGGCCGCGACCAGGCTCGACTTGCCCGCGCTGGGGAAACCGATCAGGCCGACGTCGGCGACGGTCTTCAGCTCCAGCTCGATGTCGCCGGCCCAGCCGGGCTCGCCCAGCAGCGCGAACCCGGGGGCCTTGCGCCGGGCCGAGGCCAGCGAGGCGTTGCCGAGGCCGCCACGGCCACCGGCCCCGACCACGTACATCGAGCCGTTGCCGACCAGGTCGGCCAGCACGGTGCCGTCCTGGTCCTTGACCACGGTGCCGTCCGGAACCGAGAGCACCACGTCGGTGCCGTTGGCCCCGTTGCGGTTGGAGCCCTCGCCGGGCTTGCCGTTGAAGGCCCGCCGGTGCGGGGAGCGGTGGAACTCCAGCAGGGTGGTGGTCTGCGGGTCGACCAGCAGCACGATGTCGCCGCCCTTGCCCCCGTTACCGCCGTCCGGCCCGCCCAGGGGCTTGAACTTCTCGCGGTGCACCGAGGCACAGCCGTGCCCGCCATCGCCCGCGGCGACGTGCAACGTCACCCGATCGACGAACGTGACCATGACTGCCCTGCTTCCATTGCTGTGACCTGCTGGGGACGAACCTGAAAAATGCGGTCGGGCCGCAGAAAAGCCGAAGGGACGAGCCGGAACCGGCTCGCCCCTTCAAACCACTGTGTCTGTCGGTGCTGAGCCCTACGCGTCGACCTCGACGGGAGCCTCGACCGGGACGATGCTGATGATGCGACGGCCGCGGCGGGTGCCGAAGAGCACGGCGCCCGGCTGGAGGGCGAACAGGGTGTCGTCGGTGCCCCGGCCCACGTTGACGCCCGGGTGGAAGTGGGTGCCCCGCTGGCGCACGATGATCTCGCCCGCGTTGACGACCTGCCCGCCGAAGCGCTTGACGCCGAGGCGCTGACTCTGGGAGTCGCGCCCGTTCCGGGAGGAACTGGCGCCCTTCTTGTGTGCCATCTCTTGCCCTGCCTTCTCGTCCCGCGCGCCGCTGTGTCGCCGCCGGCTGGTGTCTGGGTTGCTGCTGTGCTGCCGTTCAACTGCCGCTGAACTGCCCTGACGGGCGGGAGTACTAGTTCGTGATGCCGGTGACCTTGATCCGGGTCAGCTTCTGACGGTGACCCTGACGCTTCTTGTAACCGGTCTTGTTCTTGTACTTCTGAATCACAATCTTGGGGCCCTTGGCCGACTCGACGATCTCGGCGGTCACCGAGACCTTGCCGAGCGCGTCAGCCGCCGTGGTCACGTCGGTACCGTCGACGAGCATGAGCGGGATGAGCTTGAGCGTGTCGCCCGCAGCCCCGTCCAGTCGATCCACGGTGATGACGTCCCCTACGGACACCTTCTCCTGGCGGCCACCAGCACGGACGATCGCGTACACGTGAAATCACTCTCCGGTCGTTTCGAGGGGTGCGACCCGACCCCCGACTTCCGGGGCAACGGCTCACGCGCAAAGGCATGCCACGCGGCGCACCGCCCTCAAGAGTACGGATCAGCCACCCCGAGGGTCAAACCGGCTCCCCCAGCGCCTCTGAACAGCCAGTCCAATGCTCCCCTATGCCGGCTTCTCGACCAAACGTCGCAGCGTCGTGCGCGCTGCTCCGTCCGGGTGGTCAGCCAACCCTCGTCACCGTGAGGGGAAGGACGCGCCGCTGATCCTCAGGACCCCGCCATCAGTCCTGACCGTGCGACCCGAAGTCAGTCCTTGACCACGCCCCAAGGTCGTCGAGCGGAGTGGTGCTACGGGTGCTCGCGGTGAGTGGATCACCCGTCCACGAAGTGAGCCAGGCACCACGGTGACGTCGGCGAGGGCGGTCAGGGCGTGGGTGGCCAGCGCCGCGCTGTGTTCGGCCACGTCGAGCAGAGTCTCGGGCGAGTGCAGCTACAGACCAAGCTCCCGCTTCACCTCGGCCCAGGGGCGTGTGGCCAGGTTCTCGCCGGCGTTCAGGTGCTCGGCCGTCCTCAGCATCTGCTGGCAGCCGCCGGGGTCGTGGTCGCTCACCAGCGCCACCCGCTCCCAGCGGGCCAGCATCGCCAGCACCGGCTCGAGATCAAGTGCTTCCATGGCCTCAGCCATGACCCTGCGGTACTCCCGGTCGAAGTCACCGGCCTCCAGCGGCAGGAGCCGGCCACGGATCGATCGAGGAGCCAGCCGTCCTCCCAGCAGGGAGGCCGGATCGGAACTCCCGGAGGCAGCCGCGGACATGGTCCAACGCTAGAACGGGCCCGCGGCCGGCAGAACCCGGACAACGCCCGGCAAGGGCCCTCCACTGCCGCCACGCCGGCAGCGGTCGACAATTGCTCCTGCGAAGTGTCGTGTCCTGGCCACGCAGGTCCAGGAGTCGCCAGGGCCGGATGTCCTCCACGAGCAGGCGTCCGTAATTCACGACACGACACGACACGACCCGGCGATCCGGGGTCCCGCGGGTCAGGAGCGAGGGCGGTTGCGGGTGAAGGGCGGGTGGCGGAGGGCCGGCTGGAGGGTGAGCTCCAGGGCGGTGGCGGTGGTGGGGACCAGGCGGAACGGCACCTGCCAGGTCTGGCGGTGCAGGTGGCAGGCGGCGCCGAGCTGGTCGGCGGCGTCGCAGCTGGCCGCCTGGACGCCGATGAGCAGCACGCCTTCCACCCGCCCGCCCGACACGCGGTCGGCCAGCACCAGGGTGCGGGCCAGGCCGGTGGCCGCTCCCCCGCCGCTGAGCAGCACCTCGGGCGGGACGGCGCTGATGTCGAGGCGGGTCGGGTCGCCGCAACGGTCGTCCAGGTGCTCACCCGGCGGCGGCTCGAACCGGATCGCCAGCTCGACCGCGCCGGGGGCCAGGTCGATCACCGGACGGCGGATCGGCCCGCCCTCACCGCCGATCCGAGGCTGCGGCCCGGGCCTGACCTCGGCCGGGAGGGGCAGGCGGGTGAGGCGGTGGGCGGCGGACTCGGCCACCACCAGGTCACCGTCGAGCAGGACGAGCGCCGACGGTTCGGACAGGCCCTCGGCCAGGGTGCTGACCCGGTCGGCTTCGGGCTCGTAGCGCCGGATCGCGCCGTTGTAGGTGTCGGCGACGGCCACCGAGCCGTCCAGCAGCACGGCCACCCCGAGCGGATGCTGCAGCCGGGCGGCGTCGCCGGCGCCGTCCTGCTGGCCGAACTCGAACAGGCCCTGGCCGATCACGGTCCGCACCTGGAGCGAGTCGTCGTCCGCGCTCCAGAGCAGGCGCAGGGCCGAGGTCTCGGCGTCCGCGACCCAGAGCCCGTCGCCGGCCCCGGCCAGGCCGGACGGCTGGGCGAACCAGGCCTTCGCCGCCGGGCCGTCGACCAGGCCTTCGCGGGCGGTCCCGGCCAGTACGCCGGTGGCGCCGGTGAGCGGGTCGAAGGACCACAACTGGTGGACGCCGGCCATCGCGATCACCGCGTGATCGCCGAACCAGGCGACGTCCCATGGGGTGGAGAGATGACGGGCGACGGTGCGCACGCTGAGGTCGGCCAGCCGCAGGCCGCGTAGGGCGTTGCCGGCGCTGTCGGCAATCAGGACGTCGTAGCCCGCCCGCTGGGCGACGTCGGCCGGCAGCAGGACGGCGCCGAGCGGGTCCGCGAAAGCCGGGCCATTCGGGAGCGCACTGCTCGGTGCCGGATCGGCGAAGGTCGGACCGTACGAGGCTGAGCTGTTCGGATCGGCCGGGTCCGGGTTCGGGTTCGGGTTCGGGTCAGCGACGTCCGGGCTGTCGATCGAGGCCCGCTCGCCGGTGCCGATCCGGGCCAGCTCGACGCTCAGGTCGACCGGGTCGAGGATGACCAGCTGCTGGTCGGCAGTGGAGGAGACCAGCAGCCCGCCGCCCTCGAACCGGTCGGGCGGCAGCACCAGCAGCCCGCCCGGGAACCGCAGCAGCCCCGCCCCGGCAAAAGCCGGCGGTCGGTAGAATTCGCCGCCCCGGCGCAGGGACCCGTCGGCCTCGTGGACGGCGCTGAGCCGTTCGATCAGCTCGGCCAGCTCCGGCGCGTGCCGCTCGCCGGCGACCTGGGCCACGACGTAGCCGGCCGGGTCGATCAGCACCAGTGTCGGCCAGGCCTTGGCCGCGTAGGCGTCCCAGGTGAGCAGGTCCGGGTCGTCCAGCACCGGGTGCTCGACCCGGTACCGCTCGACCGCGTCGATCACCGCCTGCGGGTCGCCCTCGTGGGCGAACTTGGGCGAGTGCACCCCGACGGTCACCAGGACGTCGGCGAACCGCTCCTGCAGCGGGCGCAGCTCCTCGATCACGTGCAGGCAGTTGACGCAGGCGAAGGTCCAGAAGTCGAGCAACACGAACTTGCCGCGCAGCCCGGCCAGGGTCAGCTCGACCCCGCCGGTGTTCAGCCAGCCCCGGCCCTGCAGCCGGGGCGCCCGGACCTTCACCTGCACCTAGCGATCAGTGGGCGTGGCTGCGACCCCGGCGAGCATTGCCACTGCCGTTGCCGTTGTTGCCGCCCGAGGGCAGGCTCAGCTCGGGCTGCTTCTTCTCCACCGGCTCGTCGTGCATCACCAGGCCGCGCCCACCGCAGTGCTCGCAGGTCTCGCTGAACACCTCGATCAGGCCCTGGCCGACCCGCTTGCGGGTCATCTGGACCAGGCCCAGCGACGTCACCTCGGCCACCTGGTGGCGGGTGCGGTCGCGGCCCAGGCACTCCAGCATCCGGCGCAGCACCAGGTCGCGGTTCGACTCCAGCACCATGTCGATGAAGTCGACGACGATGATGCCGCCGATGTCGCGCAGCCGCAGCTGGTGCACGACCTCCTCGGCCGCCTCCAGGTTGTTCTTGGTGACGGTCTCTTCCAGGTTGCCGCCGGAGCCGGTGAACTTGCCGGTGTTGACGTCGATGACGGTCATCGCCTCGGTCCGGTCGATCACCAGCGAGCCGCCCGAGGGCAGGTAGACCTTGCGGTCGGTGCCCTTGGCCAGCTGCTCGTCGATCCGGTGGGCGGCGAACACGTCCTGGTCGGAGGTCCAGCGCTCCAGACGCGACTCCAGGTCGGGCGCGACGTGCGAGACGTAGCCCTGCAGGGTCTCCCAGGCCTCGTCGCCGGACACGATCAGCTTGGCGAAGTCCTCGTTGAAGATGTCGCGCACGACCTTGATCGCCAGGTCCGGCTCGCCGTAGAGCATGGCCGGGGCCTGGACGGTCTTGATCTTGGCCGCGATGTCCTCCCACTGCGCCTTCAGCCGGGCGACGTCGCGCTCGAGCTCCTCGTCGCTGGCCCCCTCGGCCGCGGTACGGACGATCACGCCGGCGTCGTCCGGCACGATCTCGCGCAGGATCTTCTTGAGCCGGGAGCGCTCGGTGTCGGGCAGCTTGCGGCTGATCCCGGTCATCGAGCCGTCCGGCACGTAGACCAGGTAGCGGCCGGGCATCGAGATCTGGCTGGTCAGGCGCGCGCCCTTGTGGCCGATCGGGTCCTTGGTGACCTGCACCAGGACGGCCTCGCCGGCCTTGAGCGCGTGCTCGATCCGGCGCGGCTGGCCGCCCTCGAGGCCGGCGGCGTCCCAGTTGACCTCGCCCGCGTAGAGCACCGCGTTGCGGCCCTTGCCGATGTCGATGAACGCCGCCTCCATGCTCGGCAGCACGTTCTGCACCCGGCCGAGGTAGACGTTGCCGACGGTGGAGGTCTGGGTCTTGCGGGCCACGTAGTGCTCGACCAGCAGGTTGTCCTCGAGCACGCCGATCTGGGTGCGGCCCTCCATCTCGCGGACCACCATCACCCGGTCGACGCTCTCGCGCCGGGTCAGGAACTCGGCCTCGGTCAGGATGGTCCGGCGCCGGCCGGCCTCGCGGCCCTCGCGCCGGCGCTGCTTCTTGGCCTCCAGGCGGGTCGATCCGCGCACGGCGGTGACGTCGCTGGGGCGCACCTCACGCTCGCGGACCCGGGTCGTGACGCCCGAGCCCTCCTCGGCCGCCTCGTCACCGGCTGCGGCACCCCGGCGGCGCCGGCGGCGCCGGCGACGGCTGCCGGAAGACTCGGCCGCCTCCTCGCCCTCGTCGTCGTCGCTGCCGGGCTCGGTCTCGGTTTCGGCCTCGGCGGCCGGTGCCTGCTCGTCGTCCGAGCCCGGCTCCTCGCCGGCCTCGTCGTCGTTCTCGGCGTCGGTCCGGCCCCGGCCGCGGCGGCCACGACCGCCGCGGCGGCGACGGCGGCGGGGCGAGCCGCCGCCCTCCTGCTCGACGCTGTCGTCGGCGTCCTCGTCGTCCTCGGTGTCGTCCTCACTGCCCTCGGCGTCCAGATCCTCGCCGACGACGTCGCCGGCCAGGTCCTCGGGCAGATCGGTCTCGATCTCGGCCTCGAGCTGCGGGTCGGCCTCGACCGGCAGCACGGCGGCGGCCGGCGCCTCGAGCGCGGCCGGCTCGGCGGCGACGGGCTCGGGCAAGGTCTCGGCGTCCTCGGCGACGGGAGCCTTGGGCGGTCCGGCGGGCCGGGAGGCAGCCCGGCGGGCGCGCGGCGCCACCGGCTCGGGGGCCTGGAACAGCGGCATGATCGGGCCGCGGGCCGGGGCCGCGGCGTCGTCCGGCTCGGTGACCGGCGCCTCGACCGGGGCCGGGCCGGCGTCCGGGACGCCGACCGGCTCGGTGCTGAACGCGGGCGAGACGGCCTTGCGGCTGCGCCGGCGGGCCGGCTTCTTGGCCGCGGCCGGCTCGTCGGCGAGCGTCTCGGCGGCAGGGGTCTCGGCGGCAGGGGTCTCGGTGGCGGCGGCAGTGTCAGCAGGGGCGTGGCTCAGCTCGACGCCGGCCGGAGCGGCGGAGGAGTCCACGGTCAGCGGCTCGTCGGACTCAGTGCCGGCCACGCTGGCCAGCGAGTCGGCGGTGGCCTGAGCGGCGAGATCGGCCAGGTCCGCGGCGACGGCGGTCTCGGCCTCGCTCGGCGCATCGAGGGCGGTGCGGGGCGCGGCCCGGGGAGCGCTGCGCTTGCGCGGCGCCCGGACCCGCTTGACCGGCGCGGCAGGCTCAGCGGCCGACTCGGCGGCGGACTCGGTGACGGGCGCGGTGGCCTCGACGGCGGGGGCGCCCGGGTCGGCGGCGGCCGCAGGCGCGGTGGTGGGCTCGGCGGCATCACCGGTCGGGAAGGTCAGCTGGCCGGACTCGGCCTCGGCCGGCGGCGCGGCCGCGGCCTTCTTGGTCGTGCGGGAGCGGGTGGCTCGCCGGCGCGGGGCGGCGGCCGGCGGCTCGGCCGCCGCCTCGGTGGAGGCAGCAGAGCCGGCCTCAGGAGCGGTGGCGGTGGTGCCTGAGTCAGCACCGGCAGGCGCGGCCCCGGACTTCTCCGGGCCGGTGCTCGGTGACGCGACCCCGTCGTTCGGGGTGTCGTTCTGGTCGCGTGACTCGTGATCGAGTGTCACGGGCGTTCTCCCGTCAGCCCCGGGCGCCGGTCACACCGAAGTCGGCGCCGCTGGGAGCGGTCGGCTGAGTCGCAGCACCGGTTTCGGCGCAACGGAAGTCAGTTCTTACGCCAGGACGGCGCGCGCCAACCGGTCAGGGCGGGCGCGGCACCTGTCAGGCGCCGCCGACATCCCGATCGGGGACCAGTGGATCGGTCACCGAACCGTCTACCTCATCGAGCAACCCCTGCGCCAGCCGCGTCACCAGGGGTGGTGACGGAGGCGCGAAGTCGGCCACCGCGCGGAAAGCGGAGAGGACGTCGTCGGGGCGTACGGCCGGTGTGGCGTGCCGTACGACCACCTCGAGTATCGCACAGGAGGCACTCGTACTTGATGCTTCAGCGTCCGCGACCTGGATCCGCACGATGGCCGAGCGGGCGTCGAAGGTCCGGATGCCCGCTTTGGTCATCCGCTGCACCTCGACCGTCTCGGCCTCCAGGAACCGGCGCACGACGTCGTGCAGGTCGCCCGTGCCCGGGCCCGCCACCTCGGTGTCGGTGCTGGCCAGGCCGCTGAGCTCGATCCGCCAGAGCGAGGCCTGCAGGCGGTCGGCCAGCGCTCCCGGGCCGGCCTCGACCGCTTCGGTGATGTCCAGCCCGGGCGGCAGGGCCGCATCGAGCGCGGCCCGGATCTGCTCGACGTCGCAGCGCCGGTCGAGGGCGATCTCCAGGTACTCGGCCTCGCTGGCGGCGCCGGTCGGGGCGGCGTTGGCGTAGGAGATGCGCGGGTGCGGGTTGAACCCGGCCGAGTAGGCCATCGGCACCGCGGCCCGGCGCAGGGCCCGCTCCAGGGCCCGCTGGAAGTCACGATGGCTGGAGAACCGCAGCCGCCCGCGCTTGGCGTAGCGCAGCCGCAACCGCTGCACTACCGGCGGCGGGGGCGGGCCCTCTGGACTGCGAGCCACGACTGGTCCTCCGGGAAGCTCGGGCGGTGCTTACCGGCCCACGGTATCGGGGTGTCAGGCGACCGGGGACGCGACCAGCACCACGTTGTCCCGGTACCGGTGGGTCGTGCGGTCGAACGGCCCACCGCAGGTGATCATCACCAGCCGGTGCTTGAGCTCCTGGTCGAACAGCGTGCTGCCGGCGGCCAGCTTGGCCTTAGGGATCTTCTGGATCGACTCGACCACGTAGCGCTGGCCGTACTTGCCATTGGCCAGCTTCAGCTCCTGCCCCGGCTGCATCTTCAGCATCTCGGACAGGAAGCCCAGGCCGAAGGACGCCGAGTCGACGTGCCCGGCCAGCACCGTGCTGCCGTAGGGCTCGCCCGCCTCGGCCCCGCCGGTCCACCAGCCGACCCGGTCGGGGTTCTGTGGGATGTCGAGCACGCCGTCCTTGTGCACGCCCGACTTCTGGATCGGCGCCAGGCGGCCAGAGGGCAACCGGATCGAGGTGGGCACGAAGGGGGTGTAGTCGCCGTCGCGGGCCACCCGGGCCGAGGGCGCAGTGCCCGGCAGTGCCGTCCCGTTCGGGACCTGCTCGGGAGCGACCACCTGGCCGTCCTGCAGCGAACCGTCGACCTGGCTGCCGTCGGCGAACTCCCCGGGCCAGTGGGCCGAGTCGCCGTCGCTGCCGGTGGCGGTGCCGGCCGCCGCCTGCGCCGACGGGGACCGGCCCGAACCGCCGAGCAGGTCGAGCAGGCCACCGACGCCGAGCGCACCGAACGCGAGGCCGATCGCGCCCACCGCCAGCCAGAAGGCGACGGTGACGTGTCTCGGCCTCGCGTTCGCGTGCTTCACAGGTAGATGCGGCTCCGCACCCGGCGCCGGCCGACCAGGCCGACGGTGGCGGCCGCGATCAGCAGGAGCAGGGCCGCGCCCAGGGCGCCCTGGAGCATCACCGAGCGCCCGGTGATGAACTGGGTGGCGCTCTGGCCACCGTCACCGGTCGGCACGGAACTGGGGGCCGCGGCGCCGGAGACCTTGACCGGCAGGGTGTGGACCACGGCGTCCATCGAGCCGGTGGTCACGTTGCCGATGGCGAACACCCTGGTCAGGGTGCCCTTCTTGAGGGTCAGGTTGACCGGGCCGAGGATCGCGGCGCCCTTGGTCGCGGCCGGCACGATGTCGACCTTGTAGGTCGCGGCGGGCACGATCACGGTCAGCGTCTCGCCGTTGGCCACGTTGCTGAACAGGACGTCGCCGTTGACCCGGATGTCGGCCGGCGGGGCCGCCGCGACGTGGGCCACGGCCAGGCGCAGCTTGCCCGGGCCGACCGCGGACAGGTCGTTGCGGTAGGCGGTGACGGTCGCACCCATCGAACTGTCAGAGCGCAGGTGGGCCACGACGTCCAGGCTCTGGCCGGATCCGACCTTGAACTTGGCCGAGGCCACGGTCTTGCTGCCGGACTTCAGGCTGACCTTGTGGGTACCGGCGTCGAGGCTGAGCGGCCCGACGATCGTCTTGGGCTTGGCCGCGCCCATCACCTTGTCGCCGTCCACGTAGACGTCGAGGGTGCGCCCGACGATCCCGTGGATCACGTAGATCTGACCCTTGCCCGAGGCGGCCGAGGCCGGTCCGGCCAGGACGGCCGGTAGTACGACAGCCAGAAGCATCGCCAGGACGAGCGCAGCGGCCCCGCTCAGCCGGCGAACGGCTCGGGGGCGAGATGGGCCCGGGTGCGAAGGGGTTCCCCAGCGCATTGTCATGACTCCTCCGAAGCGACGAACTCTGGTCTGACCCTCTGTGATCATCAATGGATGATCGACGTCAATAGCAGGTGAAGCAGGCACAGTGTGTCACTCACTACGGGGATGGCGCCTGTTTTCGCGCTCATAAGCACTACCGGTTACCACGACCGGGCTACTGTGGTACCGCTGGACTCGCCGAGCTGTCGCCATCTCGAGAGTACGTGCGCTTTCGCACCGATTGGTACTGGTTACTGAGCAGTTAACGAGACGTTTTTCTGGTCCGGACGGGACAGTTGGTGCACGAGGGACGACAAGCGAGGAGGTCGACGATGGTGGATCGCGACGTGAGAAGGCCGCGACGAGTGCGGCACCTGACCCTGCCCCACCCGGTCGCAACCCCCCTGCCACCGCCCGCCCCGAGCGCTCGGGGCGACCGTGAGCAGACCGGCGGCCCCGGCACCCCAGGCAGCCCGGGCACCGGTCCGGCCGCCCCCGGCGAGATGTTCACCCCGAATGTTGCTCCGCCTCTGTCGTCGGCCTCGGCCCCGGCGATGGCCCCGGTGCGCGAGACCGTGCCACCCTCGCCGCCGGCCCAGAACCCGCAGCCGGGCCTGCCGCCGCTCGGGCGGATGCGCGTGCCGGAACGGCCCACCGGCTTCCCGACCGCGGCCCGGCTGGCCGACGCCGACGCCGAGGCGGCCGAACTGCGCCACGACCTCGACGAGCTGAAGCGCCGGCTCGACGGCCGGCTGGCTCCCCCGCCGCCTGCCCGCCGGCGCAACCGCAAGCCGTTGCTCGGGGCCTTGGTGGTCGGGGGCACGCTGGCCGTGCTCGGCACCGCGATCCTGGTGCCCTGGTCGAACCTCGACCTGCCCGGCGGATCCGACGGCCAGGCGGCGAGCACGGCTCAGCCGGCCGGCGGCGTGGCCGGCGTGCCCGTGCCCAAGGGCGCCGTCGCGCTCGCTCCGCTGGCGGCGCCGGAACGCTCGCTGCCGGCCTCCGGGCCCGGCATCAGCGAGCCCGGCACCATGATCGTGGTCCAGGTCGGCCCGGACGACACCCTCGACGTCGTCGAGCAGGCGATCCTGGGCCCGCGCGGGATGCGCGAGCTCAACCTGGCCCTGCCCTCCACGGCCACGCTCGGCGGCGAGGTCGCCGACCTGACGCCGTCGATCCGTAACCTGCGGGTGGCGGTCAACGGCACCGCGGTCACCCCGGTGCCGTCGGCCGGTGGCGCCGGCTGGACCGTCTCCGCGAACGACCAGCGGGCCCGGACCGTGCTGATCAACTACCAGATCGACCGGGCCGTGATGCGCAGCAGCCAGTCCACGTCGGGCCGGGCCCTGGCCGTGGTCCTGCCGTTGCTGGCCCAGTCGCTGCGCGAGCAGGGCCTGCCGCTGGTGATCCGGACCGAGTCCTCGGCCACGGCCCAGGTCGGCGGGGCGACCTGCCCGAGCGCCTCGTCGGCGCAGAGCCTGTGCGGCATCGAGATCGGCAACGGCTGGATCGCAACCGTGCCGGCGTCGGCCACCTCGCCGGTGCTGCTGCTGCAGCTCAACCTGAAGGACTGACGGGGCCGGCCGCCGACTCTGGTCGGCGGCCGGCTCTACCTCGCCCCTGCCTTGAGCTCAACCTCGCCCAGTTACGGCGTGTAGCTGGGCGGGGCGCCGATGGTCAGCGGGATCAGCTTGCGCCCGGTCGGCCCGATCTGGATGTCGAGATCGAGCTGCGGGCAGACCCCGCAGTCGAAGCACGGCGTCCAGCGGCAGTCCTCGACCTCGTCCTCGCTCAGGGCGTCCTGCCAGTCCTCCCAGAGCCAGTCCTTGTCCAGGCCCGAGTCGAGGTGGTCCCAGGGCAGCACCTCGGTGAACTCGCGCTCGCGGGTGGTGTACCAGGCGACGTCGACCCCGGTGCCCTCCAGCGCAGTGGCCGCGCTGGCCATCCAGCGGTCGTAGGAGAAGTGCTCGCTCCAGCCGTCGAACCGGCCGCCGTCCTCCCAGACCGCCCGGATCACCTTGCCGATCCGCCGGTCGCCGCGCGAGAGCAGGCCCTCGACCTGACCCGGCTTGCCGTCGTGGTAGCGGAAGCCGATCGCCTTGGCGTACTTCTTGTCGTTGCGGATCTCGTTGCGCAGCTTGAGCAGCCGGGCGTCGATCACCTCGGGCGCGGTCTGCCCGACCCACTGGAACGGGGTGTGCGGCTTGGGCACGAACCCGCCGATCGAGACCGTGCAGCGGATGTCGCGGCTGCCGGAGACGTCGCGGCCGGTCTGGATCACCCGCTTGGCCAGCTCGGCGATCTGCATCACGTCCTCGTCGGTCTCGGTCGGCAGGCCGCACATGAAGTACAGCTTCACCTGCCGCCAGCCCGCGCCGTAGGCGGCCGCGACCGTGGCCACCAGGTCGTCCTCGGTGACCATCTTGTTGATCACCTTGCGGATCCGCTCGCTGCCGCCCTCGGGGGCGAAGGTCAGCCCCGACTTGCGACCGTTGCGCGACAGCTCCTTGGCCAGGTCGATGTTGAACGCGTCGACCCGGGTACTGGGCAGTGACAGCCCGGTCTGGGTGCCCTCGTAGCGGTCGGCCAGCTGCTTGGTGACCTCGGCGATCTCGGAGTGGTCGGCGCTGGACAGGCTCAGCAGGCCGACCTCCTCGAAGCCGGTGGCGGCCAGACCGGCCTCGACCATCTTGCCGATGCCCTCGATCGAGCGCTCGCGCACCGGCCGGGTGATCATGCCGGCCTGGCAGAACCGGCAGCCTCGGGTGCAGCCGCGGAAGATCTCCACGCTCATCCGCTCGTGCACGCTCTCGGCCACCGGCACCAGCGGCTGCTTCGGGTAGGGCCACTCGTCCAGGTCCATCACGGTGTGCTTGCTGATCCGCCACGGGACGCCGGGCCGGTTGGGCGCGATCTTCTGGATCCGCCCGTCGGGCAGGTAGTCCACGTCGTACAGGCTGGGCACGTAGACCCCGCCCATCCGGGCCAGCCGGAACAGCAGCTCGGGCCGCCCGCCCGGGCTGCCTTCCTCTTTCCAGGCCCGGACCAGGTCGGTGATCGCGCCGACGGCCTGCTCGCCGTCACCGAGCACGGCGCAGTCGATGAAGTCGGAGATCGGCTCGGGGTTGAACGCCGCGTGCCCGCCGGCCACCACGACCGGGTCGTCGTCCCCGCGGTCGACGGCCAGCATCGGGATGCCGCCCAGGTCGAGAGCGGTCAGCAGGTTGGTGTAGCCGAGCTCGGTCGAGAACGAGACGCCGAGCAGGTCGAACGCCTTGACCGGGCGGTGCCCGTCGACGGTGAACTGGGGCAGGCCGTGCTCGCGCATCAGCTTCTCCATGTCCGGCCACACCGCGTAGGTGCGCTCGGCCAGGGCGTCGACCCGCTCGTTCAGGACTTCGTACAGGATCATGAGGCCCTGGTTGGGCAAGCCGATCTCGTACGCGTCGGGATACATCAGGGCCCAGCGCACGGTGTTCGGGCCGCCGGCGTCCCACTCCTTGATCGTGGAGTTGAGCTCGCCACCGACGTACTGGATCGGCTTGGAGACGTGCGGCAGCAGCCGTTCGAGCCGGTCGAAGACGGATTCGGCGTGCGCGGAGCCAGGCATGCACGCAGCTTAACCGCCACCCGGCGCCTCTTCCGCGCCCGCACCGCAGATCCGAATCCGAGACTGATTCGGGTCAGATGGGGTGATCACCCATCAATCCAAAAGATTTCCACCGAACCGACCAATCCGGCGGGCCAGCGGCACCGAACCAGTGACGAACCACATTCGGGCGATCACTTTCCGAGCACCACCACGCACAATCCCGCAGGGGGAACTGTGGCCACCGAATCGAACACCGCCTGGACCGGACCGATCCCCCGGCCCCGGCCGGCCGAACCCGACCGACCCTCGCAGCAGCAGCTCGAGGACTTCACGGCCCGTGGGCGAACGGCGCCTGGCCGTCACCGGGCCGGGCCGGACGCGGCGCCTGGGCGCCACCGGGCCGAACCGGACGAGCGAGTTGCGGCCCACGACCAGGCGGCTCAGCTGGCCCGGGTTCCGCGCCAGCCGAGCCGCGGGGACACCTGAGGCCTACCGCACCGGGCCGAGCCGGGCGTCCGAGCGGTGACGGCATAGATCAACGACTCAACCGTGCTGCGCAGGCAGCACGACCGAGTCGTTGATCACGTCGTTCAGAGGGCCGGGAACCAGAGGCCGATCTCGCGGGCGGCCGACTCGGGCGAGTCGGAGCCGTGCACCACGTTCTGCTGCACCGCGGTGCCCCAGTCGCGACCCAGGTCGCCCCGGATCGAGCCGGGCGCGGCCTTGATCGGGTCGGTGGCGCCGGCCAGCGAGCGGAACGCGGCCACGACCTGCTCGCCCTCGATCACCGCGGCCACCACCGGGCCGGACAGCATGAACTCGACCAGGCTGGCGTAGAACGGCTTGCCCACGTGCTCCTCGTAGTGCTGCTCGAGCAATTCGGCCGTGGCCGTGCGCAGCTCCAGGCCCACGATCAGGTAGCCCTTGGTCTCGATCCGGCGTAGCACCTCGCCGACCTGACCGTGCCGCACGCCGTCCGGCTTGATCAGGACGAGTGTCCGCTCCGCACCCATGATCTGTTTCCCTCTCGCTGGTTCGCGGCCGGTCGACCCCGGCCGTCACCCGCTGCGACCGATTTGGTCGGCGGGTCGCGCCAGCCTAGTGGCCTGATCCGCGCTGATCCGCGCTGGTCCGCGCCGCTATGGGCCGGATGGGGGCCGGTTGAGACCGGACGGCGGCAGCTCTCAAGCCCGGGCCGGGACCGACGATGAATACTGCATGACCCGCCCGACGCTCACCCTGGCCCTGTCGTCGGTACTGGCCGCCCAGGTCGACGGGGCCGGACGCCCGGCCCTGCTGGCCACCCTGCACCCGGAGTTCGGCCGGGCCCTGGCCCGCGCCCAGGCGCCCGTCGAGCCCGGAATGGCCGAGGTCATCCCCCTGCCTCGGGTCATCCCGATGCCCCGCCGGGAGCCGGCGCCGGCCGAGTCCGGCCTCGAGCCGGACCCGACCTCGGCCGCCTGAGGCCTCTGCTCAGAAGTCCCCCGGCGCCACCTGGGCGCACATCAGGCCCAGGCCCCGCCACATCTCCACCACCTGACGCCGGTCGTCGACCACGCCCCGCACCGCCCACCGGTGGGCGACCTGGGCCTCGAACAGCTCCCGCTTGACGATCGAGTCCCGCCGCACGTCTCCGGCCGGGCGCATGAACAGAGCCTGGTGCGGCACCCCGTAGGTGGCCAGCCACTTCTCGGTCAGCTCGCGGCAGACCTCGTCCCGCCCGGACATCACCACGATCTCGGCCGTCGCCGACAGCGCCCGGACCAGCTCGACCACGGCCGGGTTGGGCTCGTCCTCGCCGACCCGGTTCCAGTCGAACGGGCTGCGGGCCCCCTTGACCGTCGACATCAGGGCCAGCGTGCCGTCGATGTCGACCAGCCAGGCCGCCGGCAACGCCGGATCCGGCACGTAGGCCGGACCGGCGTCGAGCGCCGGCTTGGGCACCAGGACCGAGGCCGGCAGTCCCCGGCCGGAGGCCAGGAACCGGGCGTGCAGGTCACGGATCACCTCGGCGCCCACCGCCCGATCGCCCCGGGCCGCCCGCTCGCCGTCGCGGCGCACGCACTCCTCGACCGGGACGTCGGTGAAGTCCTGGACGGCGAAGCTCGCCCCGGCGCCGGCCGCCACCGCCACCCAGCCCGAGACGTACCGGGCCCGCAGGTGCAGGTCGTCGACGACCACGGACCGCCCGGCCGCCAGCAGGGCGACCACCGCGGCCTGCTGCACCGCGGTGATCGCCGACTCCTGCGGGTAGGAGCACCGGTCGGCGCCGTACAGGTTGGCCCGCAGGTCGTCCCGGTTCACCCGAGCCCGGATCTCCGGGTCCTGCGCCACCCACTGCCGGGCCCAGGTGCTCTTGCCGGAGGCGGGCAGCCCCCGGGTGATCACGAGCTCAGCCATCAGGCCACGTCCTCTCCACGCGCTGCGAACGGCCGGTCGGCGGGCGGGCGAACGGCGGCCCAGGCCTGGGCCAGGATCGAGTGCCCGTCCAGGGCGCCGAAGATCAGCCCCCGGTACGGGTGGCCGGCGATCGCGGCCGCGATCTCCCGCCGGTCCCGGCCGGACACCTCGGCCTGCACGGCGGCGACCGAGGCCAGCACCGCCTCGACCTCGCCCGCCTGGGCCGCCGTGGTCTCGTCGATCCAAGCCAGGAACTCCTCCGGCACCGACTGGCGGACCTGCTCCAGCCAGTCCGGCCCGGCCTCGATCATCGCCGCGACGTCGACCGCGTCGAGGCGCAGCAGCTGCCTCAGCCGCCGGGCCGGGGTGCCCGGATCGGCCGCGAGCACCGCGTGAACGGCCGAGCGCTCCCACAACCGCCGAGCGGTGAGCCCGGTCAGGACACGATGCAGTTCGAGGTATGCCTTTTGCTTGATTTTTGTCATCACCCCGGCCGAGGCGCTGCCCGGCAGGTACCGCACGACCAGCCCTTCGGCGTTGTCCCGCGGCGGCGCGGCGAGTGCCTCGGCCAGCGTCCGGTAGGCGTAGACCTCCGTGCACGGGCCGGGCCACCCGGCGCAGACCTCGTCCAGCGGACCGACCGGCGTCCCGGTGGCGATCTCGACCGCGCCGAGCAGGATCAGGTCGTCCTGCGCCCCGTAGTCGAGCACGATCCGGTTGGCCGGGTAGATGATCTCGAACAGGTAGGTCCAGCCCGCGACCGGCGGCCACACCCCGGCGTACCGCTCGGCGTACACCGCGCTGGCGTGCTGGGCCTGCTCGCCGCCGAAGCTGCCCCGGGTCGCCACCGCCCAGCCGTCCGGCGTCGGATACAAAACACCCAATGAACCGTCGGCCTTGTCGGTCACCTCGACCGGCGCGGCCAGGTCCAGGACGTCGTCCGCGTGCTCGCCGTGGTTGAAGAACTTCGCCCACGGCCGGGCCATCACCCGGTCCTCGGCGTCCACGATCAGCCCCCGGCAGGCGGTGGTGGCGGCGTTCCAGGCCCGGGCGTAGACGGCCTGCTCGGTGTAGTTGAAGATCCGTAGGCCCAGCTCGCCCTGGCGCTGCACCCGAACCAGGCCGTCGGCCACGGCAGCGGCCAGCAGGGTCGGGGGAACCACCTCGTCGAGGTGCACGGTCGGGGTCTGGGTGCTCTTCACGCCTGAAGTGTGTAGGTCGAAAGGCCTTCCGGTCGCCTGAATTACCGGCCGGTTCCCCGGACGGCGGCGACTCAGAGGCTCGTGATCGCCTCGCTGATCAGGGTTTCGCCGGCGGCTAGTTCCAGCACCAGCCCAGCGGTGAGCGGCTCGTCGAGCAGGGCCAGCAGGACGGTCGCGACGTCGTCGCGGGGCACCGAGCCACTCGGTACGGAGGGGGCCAGGTGGACCCGGCCGGTGCCCGGATCGTCGGTCAGGCCACCCGGGCGCAGCACGGTCCAGGCCAGGTCCCAGGCCGTCGAGCGGGCCTTCAGGTCTTCCTCGGCGGCCAGCTTGGCCTTCAGGTACACGGTGAAGACGTCGTCGGCGGGGTCGGCGTCCTGGCCCCGGACGGTCTCCACGCCCATCGAGGACACCAGCAGGTACCGGTTCACCGCGGCCACCTCACAGGCGTCGGCCAGCAGCGCGGCCGCAACCCGATCGACGGTGTCCTTGCGGCCAGCGCCGCTGTTGGGGCCGGCTCCGGCGGCGAAGACGGCCGCGTCGGCGTCGGTCAGCACCGCGGCCACCGCCTCGACGTCGGCCTGTTCGAGGTCGAGCACCACCGGCTCGATCCCGGCCGCCTTCAGGTCGTCGGCCTGGGCCGGGTTGCGGATGATCCCGACCGGGACGTCTCCGCGCTCGGCCAGCAGCCGGCCGAACCTCAGGGCGATCTGGCCGTGCCCTCCGGCGATCACGATGCGCATGGGCGCGACGTTACGCCGAGGCCGCCGGCTCGGCGATCTCGGCCCCCTCGGTCGCGGCGGCGGGCGTGGCCTCGGCCGGCCGGTCGTAGACGGCGATCAGCTGCTCGGACCAGGCCAGCAGGGTGCCGTCGGCGGCGTACATCGCGGCGGTGCCGGTGGCGTAGCCGTCGGCGCACTGCACGGTCTGGGCCTCGTACCAGAACCACTGCGCCCCGGCGTCGACCTCGGCCAGCTCCTGGTCGCTGAGCTCGTTCAGCCCGGCCAGGTGGATCGCCCACCGGATGGTGCTGAACGGCGTCGGCCCGGTGGCCATCGGGATCACCACCGGCGGCCAGGAGTCCAGCAGGGCGATGGTGGCCTCCAGCCCCTGCGCGACGCTGCGGTGCCGGGCCCAGCCCTTCAGCCGGGCCGTCTCCGGGCCACCACCTTCGAACGGGAAATGCTGCCCGCAGTAACGGTATTCGATGTGCTGCACGAAGTCGGGGGTGATCCCGGGCAGGTACGGGAAGGGCACACCCTGCTCGGCCGGATCACCCTCGGGCAGCTCGGCCGGGGCCGTGTCCACCCGCATCGCCGAGACCCGGGCGGCGCCGGCGACGATGTGCACCCGGCAGCCGAGCACGCCGCCGGACCTGATGCTCACCACCAACTGGGTGACCGCCGTGCCCTCCCCCAGGATCTCCAGCTCCAGCTCGGCCACCCCGGGCCGGACCGGGGCCACGAAGGCGACGTCCAGCGAGCGCAGCGGGCGATCGGCCCCGACCACCTGGTGCGCGACCCGGGCGGCCAGGCCCGCCAGCACGCCGCCGAAGGTGGTCCGGCCCTGGCCCCAGTCGGCCGGAAGCTCCGCGCTCCAGCGCCGATCGCCGATCGGGGTGAGCTGCATGACGGTGCCGAAATCGGTCATTCGCTCATCTCACCATGTCCCCAGCGCCGTTCGGCCTCCTGTTCGGCGCGGGTGCCCATCACGATCGACAGGATCCACAGCCCGGCGAACAGGGCCCCGACGAAGAACATGGTGTGCAGCCAGAACCCGTAGGCGATCACCAGCACCTGCAGCACCGAGCCGACGACGTACCCGCGGCGGGTGCGCAGCATGCCCGCGGCCAGCAGGCAGCCGACCGCCAGCGCGGCCGAGATCCCCAGGGCGGCTCCGAGCGAGAGGGACGACAGGTCCTTGGCCACCAGCCCGGCGAAGATCACGACCAGGGCCTCACAGGTCAGAGTGGTGGCGGCCATGATCCGGGTCGGCGATCTCACCGCCCCATCCTCGCGCAGTCACCCCCTTCCAGGCGCATCGGGGCTCAGCGGGAGCTGAACGCGGCGTCGAAGGCGGCGGCGGGTGGGTCGAAGGCCAGCCGGCGCACGAACGCCAGCGCCTCGGGCGCCCCGACCAGCCGGTCCATCCCCGCGTCCTCCCACTCGATCGAGATCGGACCGGCGTAACCGATCGTGTTGAGCATCCGGAAGCAGGCCTCCCAGGGCACGTCGCCGTGACCGGTGGAGACGAAGTCCCAACCCCGCCGAGGGTCGGCCCAGGCCAGGTGCGAGCCCATCCGCCCGTTGCGCCCGTTGCCGGTCTGCTTCTTGGCGTCCTTGCAGTCGACGTGGTAGATCCGGTCCCTGAAGTCCCACAGGAAGCCGACCGGGTCGAGGTCCTGCCAGACGAAGTGGCTCGGGTCCCAGTTCAGGCCGAACGCCGGGCGATGACCGATGGCCTCCATCGCAGCGACCGTCGTCCAGTAGTCGTAGGCGATCTCGGAGGGGTGCACCTCGTGCGCGAACCGGACGCCGACCTCGTCGAAGACGTCGAGGATCGGGTTCCAGCGATCGGCGAAGTCGCCGTAGCCGGCCTCGACCATCGATTCGGGCACCGGCGGGAACATCGCCACCGTCTTCCAGATGGCCGAGCCGGTGAAGCCGACCACGGTGTCCACCCCGAGCCGGGCCGCGGCCCGGGCGGTCGCCTTCAGCTCCTCGGCGGCCCGGCCCCGCACGCCCTCGGCGTCACCGTCACCCCAGACCCGGTCGGAAAGGATCGCGCGGTGGCGCTCGTCGATCGGGTCGTCGCAGACCGCCTGGCCGGCCAGGTGGTTGGAGATCGCCCAGACCCGCAGGCCGTGCTTCTCCAGCAGGTCGGTGCGGCTCTTCAGGTAGGCGTCGTCCTCCGCGGCCCGTACGACGTCGAGATGGTCGCCCCAGCAGGCGATCTCGAGGCCCTCGTAGCCCCAGCCGGCAGCAAGCCGGCAGACCTTCTCGAACGGCAGGTCGGCCCACTGGCCGGTGAACAGGGTGATCGGTCGGGTCATCGTCGTCCTCCTTGACGCTCGTGACGCTCGTGAGGGGGCAGCCGGGTTCAGCCGGCGCCTACATGCTCTTCAGGGCCTGCCAGCGGGACTCCTCGCCGGCCGAGGCGGCCACGGCGGCCAGCACCCGCTGCACCTGCAGCCCCTCGGCGAACGACGGGCTCGGGTCGGTGCCGGCCGCGATGTCCCGCACCAGGTCGACAATCTCGTGGGTGAAGGAGTGCTCGTAGCCGATCAGGTGCCCGGCCGGCCACCACGCGGCCATGTACGGGTGCTCGGGCTCGGTGACCAGCACCCGGGTGAAGCCGGCCCGCTCGGCCGGGACGGCGCCGTCGTAGAGCTCGAGCTCGTTCATCGACTCGAAGTCGAAGGCCAGGCTGCCCAGGCTGCCGTTCACCTCGATCCGCAGGGCGTTCTTGCGGCCGGTGGCGAACCGGGTGGCCTCGAACGAGGCCAGCGCGCCGCCGACGAACCGGCCGATGAACAGGGCCGCGTCGTCCACCGTGACCGGCCCGGTGCCGCTGCCGGCCGCGGCCCCGAGACCGGCCGAGGTCGAGTCGACCAGCGGCCGTTCCTTGACGAAGGTCTCGGTCAGGCCGCTGACCCCGGCCAGCACGTCGCCCACGATGTACTGGGCGGCATCGACGATGTGGGCGCCGATGTCGCCGAGCGCCCCGCTGCCGGCCCGCTCGGCCTGCAACCGCCAGACCAGCGGGAACTGCGGGTCGACGATCCAGTCCTGCAGGTACACCGCCCGCACGTGCCGGATCTGCCCGAGCCGGCCCTCGGCCACCAGCCGGCGGGCCAGGGCGACGGCCGGCACCCGGCGGTAGTTGAAGCCGACCATCGAGCGGAGGCCGTGAGCGGCCGCGCGCTCGCTCGCGGCCACCATCAGCTCGGCCTCGGCCACCGAGTTGGCCAGTGGCTTCTCGCAGAGCACGTGCTTGCCCGCGGCCAGCGCGGCGATCGCGATCTCGGCGTGGGTGTCACCGGGGGTGCAGATGTCGACCAACTGGACGTCGTCGCGCTCGATCAGCCGGCGCCAGTCGGTCTCGGTGTCGGCCCAGCCCAGGCGATCGGCCGCCGCCTTCGTGGTCGCCGGGTCGCGCCCGCAGACCACGTTCATCGCCGGGGTCAGCGGCAGGTCGAAGAAGTGCCCGGCGGTGCGCCAGGCCTGGGAGTGGGCCGAGCCCATGAAGGCGTGGCCGATCAGGCCGACGCCGAGCGCGGGCCGTGCCGCGGCCATCAGGACGCGAAACCGAGCGGCAGGTACTGGTCCACGTTCTCCTTGGTCACGGTGGCGCTGGCCAGCGTGATGGAGGCCGGGACCTCGTTCTCGACCAGGTCGCTCATGCCCTTGCCCTGGGCCACCAGCCGGGCCAGTTTGATCGCGGACGACGCCATGCTGGGAGGGTAGGTCACGGTCGCCTTCAGGACGCCGGTGTCGGCTTTGATCAGGTCCATGGCGTTGCGCGAGCCGGCCCCGCCGACCATGAAGAACTCCTTGCGCTTGGCCTGGTCGATCGCGGCCAGGACGCCGATGCCCTGGTCGTCGTCGTGGTTCCAGAGCGCGTCGAGCTTGGGTGCGGCCTGCAGCAGGTTGGCGGTCACCTGCTGGCCAGACTCGACCGTGAACTCGGCCGAGACCTTGTGGCTGACCTTGAACCCGGCCGCGGCCAGGGCCTCGCTGAAACCGCGGCTGCGGTCCTGGGTGAGCGGCAGGTTGGCGATCCCCTGCACCTCGGCGATCACCGGGTTCTTCACCCCCTTGGCCTTCAGCTGCTCGGCCACGTACAGGCCGGCGGCCGCACCCATGCCGTAGTTGTCGCCGCCGATCCAGGCCCGGGCCCCGCGCGGGGAGGAGAACACCCGGTCCAGGTTGATCACCGGGATGCCGGCCTGCATGGCCTTGATGCCGACCTCGGTCAGCGCCTTGCCGTCGAACGGCAGGATCACCAGGGCGCTGACCTTCTTGCTGATCAGGGTCTCGACCTGGCTGATCTGCTGGTTGACGTCGTTGCTGCCCTCGACCGCGTCGAAGGTGACGTCGGAGTACTTGCCCGCCTGGGCCTTGGCGTTGGTGGTGATCGCCCCGATCCAGCCGTGGTCGGCCGCGGGGGCCGAGAAGCCGATGGTGATGGCCTTGCCCGGCTTGTCGTTGTCACCCCCGACCGCGCCGACGTTGGCCGCCGGGGCGCTGGCGCCGTCGGCCGGAGAGTTGCTGGTGCAGGCGGCCAGCAGGCCGGCCGCGCCGACCGCGCCGGCGCCGAGGAAGAGGCGGCGGCGGTCGAAGGTGGAGCCGGAAGGTGTGGTGCCGTTCATCGGGACCTCCATGAGGGGACGGGCGAGGAAGGCTTCGCGATCGGGGAAGGACCGGTCCGACCGGTGGGTCGGACCGTCCCCGGCGAGCCCGGGCGGCAGAACGAAAATCGAGAGGGTGTGGTGAAAGGGGCTATGGGCTGTTGGGAGTGACGTCGGCCCGCCGCTGCAGCAGCACGGCGCCGACGATGATCAGGCCCTTGGCGATGTTCTGGACCTCGGTGGCCAGGTTGTTGAGGATGAAGATGTTGGTGATCGTGGTGAACACCAGGACGCCGAGGATCGAGCCGATCAGGGTGCCGCGGCCACCGGTCAGCAGGGTGCCGCCGATGATCACCGCGGCGATCGCGTCGAGCTCGTAGAGGTTTCCGTGGGTGCTCGACCCGGTCGTGGTCCGGGCCATCAGCATGATCGCGGCGATCCCGCAGCAGGTTCCGGACAACACGTAAAGCAGCGTGGTCGTGCGCCGCACGTCGATCCCGGCCAGCCGGGCCGCCTCGGCGTTGCCGCCGATGGCGAACGTGCGCCGTCCGAAGGTGGTGCGGTTCAGCAGCACCCAGCCGGCCGCGGCCACCGCGGCCAGCACCAGGACCAGCAGCGGCACCCCGATCACGTCGGTGGTGGCCAGCTCCTTGATGCCGTCCTGGGTGACGATCTGGGTGCGGTTGTCGGCCAGTTTGGCGGCCAGGCCGCGGGCGCTGACCAGCATGGCCAGGGTGACGATGAACGGCACCAGCCGGCCGTAGGCGATCAGCAGTCCGTTGACCAGCCCGGCCGCGGCGCCGACCAGGATCGCGCAGAGCGCCATCATCCAGGGCCCGTACGACTGGGTCGAGACCGTGGTGGCCCAGACCGATGCCAGCGCGACCAGTGCCCCGACCGAGAGGTCGATCCCACCGCCGATGATCACGAAGGTGGCCCCGACCGTGACCACGCCGATCACCGAGGAGCTCACCAGGATGTTGCGCAGGTTGTCGGTGGTCAGGAAGTTGTCGCTGGTCACCGCCCCGACCACGATCAGGACGGCCAGGACGGCGACCAGCCCGAGGTTGCGCACCTCGGTGGTCCGCAACCCGGCGACCAGGCCGCCGATGCGGGTCGGGCGGGTGAGCTGCGGGCTGTCGGTGGCGGTCATGTGGCGCTCCCTTCCATCACGAGGTCGAGCACCTGGTGCTCGTCGAGGTCGGCCGCGCGGGCCTGGTGCACGATCCGGCCCTCGCGCATCACCAGCACCCGGTCGGCCAGGCCGAGCACCTCCGGTACCTCGCTGGAGACCAGCAGGACGCCGATCCCGGTGTCGGCCAGGCGGCGGATCACCGCGTAGAGCTCCGAGCGGGCGCCGACGTCGACGCCGCGGGTCGGTTCGTCCAGCAGCAGCAGCCGGGTGGAGCCGAGCAGCCAGCGGGCCAGCACCACCTTCTGCTGGTTGCCCCCGGAGAGCGTGCGGACGGCGACCCCGACGTCGGGCGGGCGCACCTGCAGCGACGCGGTGGCGGTCTCGGCCTCGCGGCGCTCGGCCCGCCGGTCGAGCCAGCCGGCCCGGGCCAGTCGGGGCAGCGAGGCCAGCGACACGTTGCGGGCCACCGGCTCGCCCAGCAGCAGGGCCTGGCTCTTGCGTTCCTCGGGGGCCAACCCGAGCCCGGCCTTCACCGCGGCCCGCACGTCGCCGGCGGGCAGGGCCCGTCCGTTCATCGTGACCGTGCCCGCGGTGCGCCGCCGGGCGCCGTAGACCGTCTCCAGCACCTCCGAGCGCCCGGCGCCGACCAGACCGGCGATGCCGACGATCTCGCCCGGGGCCACCGAGAACGAGATCCCCTCGAAAGCACCTTTCAGCGCCAGATTCTCGACCCGCAACAGGTCAGGACCCCGGTCCCGGGCCGGCTCGGCGACGGGCTCGCTGCCCCACGGCTCACTGCCCGGCTCGGCGGTGCCGGCCTGGTTGCCGACAGGACCGCTGCCGACCGGACCGCTGCCGCGCGATTCGCTGCGGGCGGCGCCGGCCGGGCGGGGCGGGAACAGGTACTCGACCGTGCGGCCGGTCATCAGGGCCACCAGCTGGCTGGTCGGCGTGCTGCCGGCGGGCAGGCCGGTGGCCACCGTCCGGCCGTCCTTGAGCACCGTGACGACGTCCCCGATCCGCCGGATCTCCTCCAGCCGGTGCGAGATGTAGACCACGGCAACGCCGTCCGTGGTGAGGTCGTCGATCACCCGGAACAGGTTGGCCACCTCGTCGTGGGCCAGCACGGCCGACGGTTCGTCCATCACGATCAGCCGCGCGTCCTGGGCCAGCGCCCGAGCCAGGCTGACGATCTGCTGCTGGGCCGCGGACAGCCGCCCGACCTCCCGCCCGGCCGGGATCTCCGAATGGCCGAGCCGGGCCAGAAGTTGGCGGGTCTGGGCGGTCTGGGCCCGGCGGCGCACGAAGCCGGCCCGCGAGCGCTCGCGGCCGAGGTGGATGTTGTCCGAGACGCTCAGCCCGGCGACCAGGTCGAGCTCCTGGTAGATGGTGGCGATGCCGCGGTCGAGCACGGTCGAGGGATCGGCGAACCCGACCTCGGTTCCCTGCCAGGACAGCGTGCCACCGTCGGGCCGGTGGGCCCCGGCCAGCACCTTGATCAGGGTGGACTTGCCGGCGCCGTTCTGGCCGAGCAGGCAGTGCACCTCGCCGGCGCGCACGTCGAGGTCGACGCCGTCCAGCGCCCGCACCCCGGGGAACTCCTTGACGATGCCGCGCATGCGCAGCATCGGAACCTCGTGGTCCATGTCGATCGCCTCCTCGTCGTTGAGGTGCTGGCCGGTCGGTGGTTCTGGTTCGGTCGGTGGTGCTGGTCGAGCGGTGCTGCTGAGGAACGGCTTTCAGGTGGTGCTGAGCACCGAGTCGGAGACCAGCCGGGCCGCGCCGACCACGCCGGCGGTGCCACCGAGCTCGGAGAGCACGATCGGCAGGTTGCCGGTGGCCAACGGCAGCGAGCGCCGGTAGACCACGCTGCGGATCTCGGCCAGCAGCGGGTGGCCGAGACCGGCCGTGCCGCCGCCGATCACCATCAGGCCCGGGTTGAAGAAGCTGACCAGCGAGGCCAGCACCTGGCCGAGCCGGTGCCCGCCGTCGCGCACCAGCCGGACGGCGACCGGATCGCCGGCCGCGGCGGCCGCCCCGACGTCCTGGGCGGTGAGCGCCGCAGCGGCTCCCGGGCCGACCGCTTCGAGCTGGGCCAGCCGCTCGGCCAGCCAGCTCGAGCGGCCCGAGCGGGCGGCCGCCTCGGCGTCGCGGGCCAGCGCGGCCCCGCCGAAGTAGGCCTCCAGGCACCCGGTGTTGCCGCAGGTGCAGACCGGGCCGCCGTCGTCCACCTGGATGTGCCCGATGTCGCCGGCCGAGCCGGTGACGCCGCGGTAAACCTCGCCACCGACCACGATGCCGCAGCCGATGCCGGTGCCGACCTTGACGAAGAGCATGTCCCGCACGCTGCGGGCGGTGCCGGCGTGCAGCTCGCCCAGGGCCATGATGTTCACGTCGTTGTCGACCATGACCGGGGCCCCCAGGGCCGCGCCGAGCGTGTCGCGGATCGGGAAGTGGCTCCAGCCGGGCATTATCGGCGGCGCGACCAGGGCCCCTTCGAGCTGGCTGACCGGGCCGGGCACGCCCACCCCGATCCCGGCCAGCTCGTCGGCGTAGTGCCCGGGCAGTTCGGCCCGGACCTTGGCCACCAGGTCGAGCACCTGGTCGAGGACGGCGTTCGGCCCGGAGCGCACGTCGGCGGGCTGGGCCGCGTGCCCGAGCAGGCGCAGCTCGCCGTCCGTGATCGCGACGTCGATCGAGGTGGCGCCGATGTCGATGCCGACGAAGCGCAGGCTCTCGGCCAGCGCCACCATCTGCGAGCGCCTCCCGCCCCGGGAGGCGGCCAGCCCGACGACGTCGACGAACCCGAGCTCGGCCAGCCGGTCGAGCTCGATCGCCACCTTCGACTTCGACAGCTCGACCGACTCGCCGAGTTCGGCCCGTGACTGCGGGCCGTTGTCCCGCAGCAGCCGCAGAAGACGAGCCTGGTGGCTGTTCTCCGGTCGCATGCGGACTCGCTTCATCGTGGCCCTCCGGGCGTCACCGCTGTGTGCCGTCTGTCACAACGAACGTTAGTGGACTTCGCCCATTCCGGATAGAACTTCGTCCATAAAAAGTTCAAAGCGGGAGAGCCCACTTCTGGTTGGCCCCGGTGCCGCAGGTCCACAGCTGCACCGGGGTGCTGTCGGCGGAGTTGTTGCCGGCCACATCCAGGCACTTGCCGGACGCCGGGTTGCGCAGCGTGCCGTCGCCCTGCGCGGCCCAGTTCTGGGCCCCGGAGGCGTTGCAGGTCCACAGCTGCACCTTGGTGCCGTCGGCGGTGCCGGCCCCGGCGACGTCCAGGCACTTGCCCAGGGCTTTCACCGTGGACGCAGAGCCAGAACCGGAAACGGTCCAGGTCTGGGCGGGCGTGCCGTTGCAGGAGTAGAGCTGCACCTGGGTGCCGTCGGCGCTGGCTGCTCCCCGCACGTCCAGACACTTGCCGGCCAGCCCCTTCACCGGCCCGACGCCCCCGGCGGGAGCCGCCTTGACCAGAGTGAAGTCGTCGACGTCGAACAGCCCGGTGCCGGTCCCGGTGAAGGTCAGGAACAGGTTCGCCGTCCCCGCCGGGACGCCGCTCAGTGCGGTGGTGACGTCGGCGAAGGTGCTCCAGCCGCCGGTGTTGGGCACGGCCACGCTGCCCAGCACCGGCCCGGTCGCCGATCCGGTGCGCACCTGGATCGCGCCACCCGGACCGCCGGACACCACCCGGGCCCGGAACGCGGTGGCCCCGCCGAGCGCGACGGCGTTGTACCCGGCCCAGTCCCCCGGGTCGATGTAGCCGAGGGTCTGGCCGTTGTCGGCGCCGGCCTTGGTGAACGGCTGGGCCCCGCTGACCGAGCTGTACGACTCGGCCTGGACGCTCACGTCCGGGTTGCCCGCCCCGAGCTCCTTGATCCGCACGTTGCGGAACGCGGCCTGATCGGCCGAGCTGTGGTTCTGCAGGCCGATGTAGCCGTCGAGGTTGCGGGCCGGGTCGGTGTTGGTGAAGTCGTTGATCAGGACGCCGTTGAGGTAGATCCGCAGCCGCTGGCCCTCGACCAGCAGCTCGAAGGTGTTCCAGGCCCCCGGCGGGTTCAGCGCTGCGTCGCGGGCGGCCTGGTCGGCCGCCTTGAAGGTGTAGACCGAGCCGGTGGTGCGATCGACCGCGTCGGTGGCGTCGATCTGGACCTCGTAGCCCTGGTTGACCGCCACGTAGGGGTCGGCGCCGGGGTTCGGGAAGCCGACGAACACCCCGGAGTTGCTGTCACCGGTCAGGCGCCAGTCGGCCTTGAGCGAGTACGAGGTGAACTGCTTGGCCGAGTACCAGAGCAGGCCGAGGCCGCCGGTGGAGCTCAGGGTGGCGTCGGAGTTGGTGAACCCGCCGGGCCCGGACTGCGACCAGCCGGTGGTGGAGCCGTTGTAGAGCGCGCTGTACCCGGTCTCGGGCCGGCAGTCGGCGTTGGCCCGCCGGGCGGTGTACCGGATGCCGCCGAGCAGCTGGTTGCGGAAGTTCGCGTCGGCGTACGACTCCTGGGTGTGCCCGAAGCCGGTGTAGAACGAGCGCCCGCTGTCGATGGTCTTGCACCAGGTGATCGGGTGATCGCCCATCGTGCCGCCGGAGTAGCTCGACTCGTCCAGCGAGGCCAGCACGTGGGCGGTGCTGCGTGGATCGGTGCGGTAGTTGTAGAGCTCGTCGGTGCGGGTCCAGGTCGGCGGCAGGTGCGCGGTGCCGGGGTGGGCGCGGTCCTCGGTGGTCGAGTTGACCGACTGGATCGCCGGGTGCGAGGCGAACCAGGCCCCGACCAGGGTGCCGTAGAACGGCCAGTCGTACTCGGTGTCGGCGGCTGCGTGCACGCCGACGAAACCGCCGCCGCCGCGGATGTAGGTCTCGAACGCGCTCTGCTGCCCGGCGTCCAGCACGTCGCCGGTGGTGCTGAGAAAGACCACGGTCTCGTACTGGGCCAGGTTGGCGGTGGTGAAGGCGGCGGCGTCCTCGGTGGCG